>NZ_CP045093.1:0-1169260 GCF_022870505.1 Burkholderia perseverans | reverse complement strand
GCCGTGCCGTGCCGTGCCGTGCCGTGCCGTGCCGTGCCGTGCCGTGCCGTGCCGTGCCGTGCCGTGCCGTGCCGTGCCGACTCAGCCCGCGATCACGGGCGGCCGCTCGGCCACCCAGTCGCGCGCCTGCTGATAGGCATGCGCGAGCTGCAGCACGCCGAAATCGTCGCGCGGCCGGCCGATCAGCTGGATGCCGGTCGGCAGCCCCGCCTCGTTGAAGCCGGCGGGCACGTTGATCACCGGGCAGCCGGCCAGCGTCCACGGCGTGACCGTCTCCATCCAGCGGTGGTAGGTATCCATCTCGCGGCCCGCGATCGAGGCCGGCCAGCGCGCCTCGACGTCGAACGGAAACACCTGCGCCGTGGGCGCGGCGACGAAATCGCAGCGCTCGAACATCGCCAGCACGGCCTGATACCACGCGGTGCGCGCGGCGCTCGCTTCGTACACCTGATCGGCCGTCATCGCCAGCAGCCCTTCCACCTCGAACACGGCCTCGGGCTTGAGCAGCGCGCGCCGGGCCGGGTCGCGATAGTGCGCGAGCAGGCTGCCGCCCGACATCAGGTGGCGATGCGCGAGCCAGATGCGCCAGATCCGCGCCGGCTCGAAGTCGGGCAAGGCCGCATCGACGTTGCAGCCGAGCGTGCGCAGCGTGTCGAGCGCCCGCTCGCCGAGCGCGAGCACGCCGGGCTCGATGGCGA
Organism: Burkholderia perseverans; assembly: GCF_022870505.1. Classification (NCBI taxonomy): domain Bacteria; kingdom Pseudomonadati; phylum Pseudomonadota; class Betaproteobacteria; order Burkholderiales; family Burkholderiaceae; genus Burkholderia; species Burkholderia perseverans. The sequence goes on along the minus strand of NZ_CP045093.1, from coordinate 1,168,562 downwards.
GATGGCCGCGCCAGTCGCCGACCCACGCGATGCGCTTGCCGCGCGGGTCCGCGTCGAGCGACTGCGTGAAGCGGGCCGGATCGTCGGCGAATGAAAGCGGATCGCGCGGATCGTGCCCGGACTGGATCGCGAGCAGCTGCGCGACGTCGACGACCGTGCGCCCCATCGGCCCTTCCACGCCGAACTGCTGGTAGAACACGTCCAGCGACGGCCAGCGCGGCACGCGCCCGGCCGACGGCCGGAAGCCGAACACGTTGCAGAACGCGGCCGGATTGCGCAGCGAACCGCCGAAATCGCTGCCGTCGGCCACCGGCAGCATGCGCGCGGCCAGCGCCGCGGCCGCGCCGCCGCTGCTGCCGCCGGCGCTCTTCGTCAGGTCGTAGGGGTTGCGCGTCGCGCCGTACACCGCGTTGAACGTATGCGAGCCGAGCCCGAATTCGGGCGTGTTGGTCTTGCCGACGAAGATCGCGCCGGCCGCGCGCATCCGCGCGACGCTGAGCGTGTCCTCGGCGGGATGGAAATCGCGGAAGATCGGCGAGCCCATGGTGGTGACGATGTCCTTCGTCATCGCGAGATCCTTGGGCGCCTGCGGGATGCCGTGCAGCCAGCCGTGCCATTCGCCGCGCGCGAGCGCCGCGTCCTTTTGCGCAGCCTCGTCGAGCAGCACGGCGCGCTCGCGCAGCGCAACGATCGCATTCACGCGGCCGTTCACCTGCTCGATCCGGTCGAGGTAGGCGCGCATCGTCTCGACGCACGACACGGCCTTGCCGCGAATCGCGGCCGACAGCGCGTGGGCGGGCATCGCGACGATCGGATCGAGGGGCGCGGCGGTCTGGGAGGGGGACGAAGACGAGGAATCGTTGACGCTCATGCGGAACTCCAGGAACGGATGAGGCCGGCACCCGAGCCGAATGACGCGAATGACGCGAATGACGCGGGCGCCGCTGGTGCGAAAGCGTGCCGCCACGCGGGCGGGCGCCGGCCGGAGAGTCGGGCCGAGGCCGGCCGCGACGGCGCATTGGCCATTATAGAAACGGCGATCGTGCAAAAATGCGCTGAATTGCCGTCAACTCATGAATTCTTTTGCGTAATTCATTGCGATTCGCGCTGGATCATACGATGCGGACCGATCAAGCCTGGACGTTGCAATGCGGCGGCTCACCACCGGGCCGCGCCGTTTATGCGCATAAATTTATATTTTTTTGATTTCTTTTACGCGTTTCACAGCGTAGAGCACCGGCGATTTTTGATGCGATTTTAATGCCGGGCGCCGCAGTCTTTACGAGACGGAGACCGCACTCCGCATACGCTGCCGGCATCGCATTCCACAGGCCATGCCGCCATGCTGAAACTGCTCGTCCCCGTCGGTCACTCGCCCCGCGCGCTGGAGGCCGTGCGCCACGCCGCCTTCCTCTATCGCGAGCGCTGCGCCTCCGAAGTCGTACTCGTCAACGTGCAGCCGCCGCTCGGCGGCTCGCGCGCCGACGCGTTCCACACCCATCGAGAACTCGACGAGATCGGCCACGCCGCCGCCGAGCACGATCTGGCAGCGGCGATCATGATCCTGCGCGACGCGGGCGTGAGGCATTCGATCACGATGAAGTTCGGCGCGACCGCCGACGTGATCGCGGCCTGCGCGCTCGAACACGACTGCGACGAGATCGTCGTCACGGCACCGCGCCGCGATCCGCTGCACGGGCTCGCGCGCCTGCTCGGCCTCGGCCTGAACGACCGGCTGATGCGCCTGACGAAGCTGCCGGTGACGATGGTGCGCTGAACGCGCGGGCCGGCCATGCGCAGCCTTGGCGGGATGCAAAGAGGGAAAGCCCGGCGCGCCGGTCAAAGCCGCGCGCCGGATGGATCCGCAAGAAGGAAGGCATCGGCCACCGCACTGATGCGCGCGATGCCGCGCCGGTTGAATCGGCCGTGCCGGCACGCTCGACGCCGCAGCGGCCGCAACGGCCGTAACGGCGAAACCGACCAAGCCGGCCGTCGACATCCGAAGCCACTCCGGCAAAAGCAAAACCAACCTCACCCTGACGACCGCGACCCGCTGAAGACGATTCCTCGCATCACGCGCCCGCGTTCGTCAAGGCCGCCGCACTCAGCGGTAGCGCTGCAGTTCCGGATCGGTGACCGGCTGCCCGGCCATGTTCAGGATGCCGGGCAGCGTGCTCAGGCGCGGCAGGCCGTTGAGCCCGAGCCACTTGCCGTCCTGGGTGCGGAACACCACGGTGGGCGTGCCGTCGAAGCCGAGATCCTTGAACATCGCCGCGTTCGCGTCGAGCTTCGCCTTCGCGTCGGCCGGCACCACCATCAGCGGCGGGATGCCGCCCGATTCGTCCTTCTCCGAATACTTCGTCTCGAGCGTGTTGAGCAGCGCCGCGCCGCCGTCGGGCGCCTTCAGCAGCGCGGCGGCCTTGCCGGCCGAATCGGGCTTCAGGAACGCGAGCGGAATCCAGTGGACCTGCAGGCCGGCCGCCTCGTAGGGCCGCAGCGCCTTCCACATCAGGTGGCAGTAGATGCAGTTCGGGTCCATGAACACATAGAGCGTGGACTTGACCTGCGCCCCGCTCGCGCCCTCGACGATCGCCGGGGCGGCCTGCACGCGCAGCATCTGCGCGCCGGTCAGGGTGGGCGGCGGCGGCTCGGCCGCCTGGCTCGTCAGTCCGATCGTCAGGGCCGCGGCGGCCAGGGCGATGCTGATCCGTGTCTTCATGAAATCCTCGTCGTGATGCGATGGAAAACCGCGCGGGTCCGGCATGCGCCGTGCGCGGCGGCGTGGGTGCATTCTCGCGCGTTCGATCCGGGCGCGCCCGGGCCGGCTGGCCGACCCGTCCGCGCGACGATACCGGCCCGCGCGGGTCGGCCGGCTGACGATTCGATGACGGCGGCGTCAGGTTCGTCAAGTTCGTCAGGTGGCGCGTCCGGAGCATGGGCGCGCCACCGGCACCGGCACCGGCACCGGCACCGGCGCGGCGGGAGCCGGCGGCCGCGCGGAGCTGGCCGGTCATGGCTTGCCGCGCGGCGTCACGAGGCGAAACGTCAGGTTGACGCGCTCGCCCTGCACGGCCGGCGCCTTCGCCACGCGGTGAACCCAGTCGCGCTGCGTCGCGCCGCGCATCACGAGCAGGCTGCCGTGCGTGAGCCGGTAGGCCTGCACGACGCGCGTCGCCTCGTGCCGCAGATCGAACACGCGCGTCGCGCCGAGGCTGATCGAGGCGATCACCGGCGCGGCGCCCAGTTCGGGTTCGTCGTCGGTGTGCCAGCCCATGCCGTCGGCGCCCGTGCGGTAGCGGTTCAGCAGCACGCTGTTGAAGCGCGCGCGGCAGGTCGCCTGCGCGCGCTCGCGCAGCTCGGCCACCGCGGCTGACCACGGCGCCGGCTCGTTGCGGATGCCCGAATAGACGTAGACGGCATCGGGCTCGCCCTGCCAGGCCGTCAGGCGCGGCAGCGGGATCGTGCCGCGCGGCGTGCGGATCGCGTCCTGCCGCCAGGCGACTTCCGCGAGGACGCGCGCGAGCAGCGCATCGGCGTCGGCGGGCGGCAGCCAGTCGGGATACCAGTCGAGTTCGGGCGTGGGCCGGGAGTCGAACAAATCGTCCATGATCGGAAGGAATCTTCACATCCGGCTATCATCGCGGGATGGTGCCGCCGCCGCAAGGCCGCCGGGCCCGCGACGCGCACCCCATCCTGTTTTCCCGCAACCCGGGCCGCCTGCCGGCCCGGGATCCCCGCGACCTCCGAGACCCGATACGCCGATGATGCTTTCCGATTCCGCCCTCGACCAACTGTTCCGCACCGCCCGCACCCACAACGCCTGGCAACCGAAGCCGGTGGACGACGCGCTGCTGCGCCAGCTCGTCGAGCTGACCCTCTGGGGACCGACCTCGGCGAACGCGAGCCCCGCGCGCTTCGTGTTCGTGAAGTCGCCCGAGGCGAAGGCGCGGCTCAAGCCGGCGCTCGCCGAGGGCAACCTCGAGAAGACCATGAGCGCGCCCGTCACCGTGATCATCGGCATGGACCTGGCGTTCCACGACCACCTGCCGAAGCTGTTCCCGCACGCCGACGCGCGCAGCTGGTTCGCCGGCAACGACGCGCTGATCGAGACGACCGCGTTCCGCAACGGCTCGCTGCAAGGCGCTTACCTGATCCTCGCCGCACGCGCGCTCGGCCTCGACGCCGGCCCGATGTCGGGTTTCGACGCGGCCAAGGTGGAGGCCGAGTTCTTCGCCGGCACGCAGATCAAGGCGAACTTCCTCGTCAACCTCGGCTACGGCGACGAGACGGGCCTGTTCCCACGCAGCCCGCGCTTTGCGTTCGACGAAGCCGCCCGCATCGAGTAGGCGGCGCGAAGGCGTGCTCGGTATCGTGCGGTGGCCGGCAAAAGGCGATGAAGTGGTGCCGGTGAGGCGGGTATTGTCGACCACGGACGCGGCCAGTGCGAAGATTCGCGCTGGCCGGGATGCCGCGGCGCTCGCGTCGGGTTCGTCGGGTGCCGTCCTCCACTACCCTCGCGGCGACGCTGCGCGTCACGTCGCCGACGGCACCGGCCGGGCCTCGCGCGCCGCGCGAGCCACTCGGCATGCCGCCGCCGAACGCCGGCGTGGTTGCCGTTGCCGGGCCGGGCGGCGGCTGTCGTCGCGGCCGCCGTTTCGCGCCTCGCGGCGCGGTGCGAACGCTGCTCCGGACTGCGCTCGCGGCACCATCCACGCTCCGCCGGCGCCACCGCACCCAGCCCGGCCCCTGTCGTCGCGACGCCGCCGCGCCGGTGCCGCCCCCTTACCCGTTTCACTTCCGCTGCCCCAACCATGCGACGCATTTCCGCCTTCCTGCTGCGGCTGATCACGTTCGGCGTGCTGTTCCACGTCTACGTCGGCCTGCGCCTGATTCCCGAATTCACCTCGCCCGCCGTGCGCGTCGTCGCCGTGCTGTGGCTCGTCGCGTCCTGCCTCGTGATCCCGCTCGGCATGCTCTCGCGCACCTTCGAGCGGCAGCCGCTCGGCGACCGCGTGGCCTGGGTCGGCCTGCTGGAAATGGGCTTCTTCTCGTCGCTGCTGGTGCTCACGCTCGCGCGCGACGTGCTGCTCGTGGTGCTGCTGATCATCGATGCGCTCGCGCCGCACGCCATCCCGCTCGCCACCTGGCGCTCGGCGAGCGCCGTCGCGGTGCCGCTGCTCGCGTTCGCGGCCAGCGCGATCGGCTTCGTCAACGCGCGGCGGCTCGCGCGCGTGGTGGACGTGAACGTGCCGATCGACGGCCTGCCCGCCGCGCTCGACGGCTTCACGATCGTGCAGATCAGCGACGTGCATGTCGGCCCGACCATCAAGCGCGGCTACGTGGAGGCGATCGTCGACGCGGTGAACCGGCTCGATCCGGACCTGGTCGCCGTGACGGGCGACGTGGTGGACGGCAGCGTGGCGCGGCTCGCGGGCCACGCCGCGCCGCTCGGCGGCCTGCGCGCGCGGCACGGCGCGTTCATGGTGACCGGCAACCACGAGTACTACTCGGGCGCCGACGCCTGGGTCGCCGAATTCCGCCGCCTCGGCCTGACCGTGCTGATGAACGAGCACCGCACGCTCGCGCACGACGGCGCCCGCCTCGTGCTGGCCGGCGTGACCGATTACTCGGCCGGCGGCTTCGATCCCGCGCACCGCAGCGACCCGCGCGCGGCGCTGGCCGGCGCGCCGCCCGACGTGCCGCTGCGCGTGCTGCTCGCGCACCAGCCGCGCAGCGCGAACGCCGCCGCCGAGGCCGGCTTCACGCTGCAGCTCTCGGGCCACACGCACGGCGGCCAGTTCTTCCCGTGGAATTTCTTCGTGCCGCTGCAGCAGCCGTTCGTGGCCGGGCTCAAGCGCCTGCACGGGCTGTGGGTCTATACGAGCCGCGGCACCGGCTACTGGGGGCCGCCGAAACGCTTCGGCGCGCCGTCGGAGATCACGCGCGTGCGGCTCGTGGCGGGGCCGGCCGGCGCGTAACGCGCATGGTGGCCGGGGGCGCGGCGATCATCAGCGTCGGGCCGGCGGCGCAGCCGACCATGATGGGCGGCCCCTGACGCCGACGCGATCACGATCCGCGTGGCCTGCCAGCCGGCGACGCCGGCCGCAAAGCGCGGCCCTTGCACAGGTCGGGCGCTCATCGGTATCGCATCGGCCGCGAGCCATGTCGAGCCGGCTCGCCGATCGCTCGCCGATGCCGATCGGCAAGGCATGCCGTTCGACTCGAATCATGCGTCCGGCAGGCAGGCGCACCCAGGCTCCGACAGCCTCATGCGGATTGCATGAGCGACCGGACGCCACTCAGGATCACGACCGCCGACGACTTGTATCGGCCGCAGATCCAGGCAGTCTCGCCATAGATGCCTTCCGCGCGCAGGCACACTGCCATCGCCCTCCCAGGCGATTGGATCGAAAGTTGAATATTTCAAACATTTCTCGCACTCGCATGCGAGATGTTTGATATTCACGACTTTGGTATGTATAGTAAAATTAACAAACATCCCAAAGATTCAGGAAAAGTTAGACATGTTGTACATTCCGACCGCGGTGATTCCTGCCCAATTTGGCGAAAGCTTTCGGCGTGAGCGGGCACAGAGGAAGCTGACGCAGGCCGGGCTTGCCGAGAAGGCAGGCGTGACGCGGCAGACGATTCTCCAGATCGAGAAGGGCGAGAACGTCGGCCTTCACGCCATCATGCGTGCGCTGGCTGCCCTGAACATGGGACTTCGCATCGACACCGCTCAAATCAACTACGACGATGTCGAGGGGCTGTTCGATGAGTAATGGAAGGATCAGGCAGCTGGAGGTAATGACCCCGCAGGGACTGTCCGGCAGCCTCGTCAAGGAGTCGAATTTCGTCTTCAACTACACCGCTCATGAGCGTGACCGGGAGGTTTCGCTGATCATGCCGCTGCGGGCAGAGAGCTATGCGGAAAGCGTCCTCATGCCGGTATTCGCGATGAACAAGCCGGAAGGCTACCTCCTGGACAAGCTCAGGGAGAGGTTCGGCAAGTACGCGGCGCTCGACGATATGCGACTGCTCTCGATTACGGGGGGAAACCAGATTGGTCGACTGAGATATCGGGAGCCGGGAAAAGCTCGGGAAAGGGTAGATGCCGAGATCGGACTCGATACGCTCCTGTCCTCGGGCGCGAGCGGAGAACTCTTCGACTATCTCGTGAACCAGTATCTCGCCTCGGGGATCTCGGGGTTTCAGCCCAAAGTCATGATTCCCGACGCCGATTCGGCCTCGATCGGTGCGGCCACGCAGGGATCCAGGACGGACGCAGGAGCGCGCCTCCGCTCTCCCATTGTCGAGAAAACAACGTCGGTTACCCCGGACCTCATCGTGAAGGCCGCGGGTGAAGACTATGAATTCCTTTCGCAGAATGAGTTTCTGTGCATGAGCGCGGCGCGCAAGGCAGAGATTCGCGTGCCGGACTTCTGGCTCTCCGACGACGGGTCCCTGTTCGTCATGCGTCGCTTCGATCTAGAGGGCGCCGAACAGCGCTCGCTCGGCTTCGAGGACATGGCGGTGCTCTTCAGGAGAAGCGCGGATCAAAAATACATGGGCTCTTACGAACATATCGCGGTGATGATCGGCATCCAGTGCGGCGAGAACCGGACCGAGAGCCTTGCCCGATATTTTGAGTACATTACCCTGTCGATGATGGTGCGCAACGGCGATGCGCACCTGAAGAATTTCGGAATCCTCTACGATTACCCCGGTAGCGCACGCACGCCTGAACTGGCGCCGCTCTATGACGTGGTGACGACGAGCGTCTACCCGCACCAGGATCCGCAATCCGGGCGGATCCTGGCTGACCGTGCACCGGCACTCAAGCTCAACAAAGCGCTGGCCTACCCGAACCGGAAGACGCTTTTGGAATTCGGGCGCACTTCATGTGGTGTCGCCAAGCCCGAGGAGGTGGTGGATCGAATTGCCAGCGCGATGGAAGAGGTGCTGAAAATGGAATCCCACCGGATCGACAGTCCCTTCCTCGAAAAAATCAAGGCGGAATGGGATCGAGGCATGTTCTCCGTTGCCGCGACCCGGAGTTTCGTCCCGAAATGAAGTCGCATGCAGGGTGGCTGGCGACGGGCCACACGCGAAGCCGGAGGCGCGCCGCCGGCCCGCTCCCGCTCACCGCTCGCCGTGCCCCTCGCGCTCGCGCAGCGACGGCGGCAGCGCGAACCAGACGAGCCCGGCGCAGATCAGGCTCAGCACGCCGATCATGTAGAGCGCCGGCGTGGTCGAGCCGGTCAGGTCGCGCACGCGGCCGACCATCACCGGGCTGACGATCCCGCCCAGTTGCCCGAGCGTGTTGATCACGGCGATCCCGCCCGCCGCGCCGGCACCCGTCACGAGCTTCGGCGGCAGCGCCCAGAACGCCGGGATCGACGCCACCACGCCCGCGCCCATCACCGCGAGCGCGATCACGAGCAGCGTGGTCTGCCGGTCGAAGAAGCCGGCCGCGAAGAAGCCGAGCGTGGCCATCATCAGCAGCGCGAACACGTACTTGCGGCGCTCGCCGCTGCGGTCCGACAGGCGCCCCACCACCACCATCGCGAGCGCGCCGGCGATGTACGGCACCGAGGTCAGCAGGCCGATCAGGGTGGGGTTGTGCGTGCCGGCCGTGCGGATCAGGTGCGGCGCCCAGAAGTTGAGCCCGTACGAGGCGATCTGGATCAGGAAGTAGACGAGGCCGAGCATCAGGAAGCCGGGCGTCTTCAGCGCGCCGAGCAGCGAATGGCCGCCGGCCGGATGGCGGCCCTGCTGCGCGATCTGCGCGCCGAGCCAGGCCTTCTCGCCGGACGAGAGCCACGACGCGTCGTCGATGCGGTCCTTCAGCAGCATCAGCACCAGCAGCCCGAGCACGATGCAGGGCAGCCCGCCGAGCAGGAACAGCCAGTGCCAGCCCGGCATGCCGAGCGTGCCGTTCAGGTGGCCCAGCACGAGGCCCGCGGCCGGCGCCCCCACCAGCCCCGAGAACGCCGAGGCGAGGAACAGCAGCGAGGTGATGCGGCCGCGATGGCTCGGCGGGAACCACAGCGTCAGGTAATAGAGCACGCCCGGCGCGAAGCCGGCCTCCATCGCGCCGATCACGAAGCGCAGCCCGTAGAACTGCCATTCGGTGTGGACGAACATCATCGCGGCGGTGGCGATGCCCCACGAGATCATGATCCGCGCGATCCAGCGCCGCGCGCCCACGCGGTACAGGAACAGGTTGCTCGGCACCTCGAACAGCACGTAGCCGATCACGAACAGGCTCGCGCCGAGCCCGTAGGCCGTGTCGGACAGGCCGAGGTCGCCCTGCAGCTGGAACTTCGCGAAGCTGATGTTGATGCGGTCGAAGAACGCGAACAGGTAGCAGATCATGATCAGCGGCATCAGCCGCCACGCCACCTTGCGGATCACCTGGATGCCGGTCTCGCCGCCCAGCTCGCGCTCCGGCGCGACTGCACTGGAAATTGCCATGGTTTGTCTCCATGCCGGGCTGGCCCATGCCGCCCGGTCGAATTGATGAAGGGATGTTGCCCGGATCCACGATCCGGGGTCCGCGTTGGGTGTGGCGTCGGGTGTTGCGTGGCTTGCCGCGTCAAGTGCCGCTATCGCTGCTGCCCGCGCCGCCGTCGGTGCTGCCGGTTCGTCCTGCCGATTTCCGCCGCTGTCCGTACCCGGTCCGCCGCGCGATGCCTCAGGCGATCCCGGCGACGTAGTCCGGCGCCGCGTGCAGGTCCGCGTTGCGTCCCGCCTTCGCGACCTGCCCCGGCACCTCGTGCCCGACCAGCGCCGGCAGCGTGCGCGACAGCGGCAGCAGGCCCGCGAGGTCGATCGTGTTCGGAATTCCCACCTCGTCGCAGAGATTGACGAGATCCTCGGTGCAGATGTTGCCCGACGCGCCGGGCGCGAACGGACAGCCGCCGAGGCCGCCGAGCGAGGCGTCGAAGCGGCGCGCGCCGGCCTCGTAGGCGGCCAGCACGTTGGCGAGGCCGAGCCCGCGCGTGTCGTGGAAATGCAGCGTCAGCGCCGCGGCCGGCACGAGTTCGAGCACACGCGCGACGAGCCGCGCGACCTGGCGCGGATTCGCCATGCCGGTGGTGTCGGCGAGCGTGACGCCGCCGATGCCGAGTTCGCGATAGGCGCCCACGATATCAAGCACGCGCGCCTCGTCGATGCGGCCTTCGAACGGGCAGCCGAACGCGGTCGCCACGGTCGCGTTCAGCGACACGCGCTCGCCGCGCACGAGGCCGACGATGTCGCCGAAGCCGGCCAGCGAGCGCTCGCAGCTCATCCGCATGTTGGCGCGGTTGTGCGTCTGGCTCGCCGACATCACGAGGTTCAGTTCGTCGGCCTGCGCGGCCAGCGCGAGTTCCGCCCCCTTCGCGTTCGGGATCAGCGCCACGTAGGTCACGCCGGGGGCGCGGCGGATGCCGCGGAACACGGCATCGCCGTCGCGCAGCGCCGGGATCGCCTTCGGCGAGACGAACGAGCCGGCCTCGATGCGCGTGAAGCCGAGCGTCGAAAGCGCGTCGATCAACGCGATCTTGTCGGCGGTCTCCACCCATTTCGGCTCGATCTGCAGGCCGTCGCGCGGCGCGACTTCCTGCACCACCAGCGTGTCGGCGGGCGCGCCGCCGGGCGTGTCGAGAAAGTGGCTCACTGGATCGCTCCCTGCGCGCGCAGCCGCGCGATCTCGTCGTCGCCGTAGCCGAGGCCGGCCAGCACGCTGGCGGTATGTTCGCCGAGCGCCGGCCCCTGCCACTGCACGCCGCCCGGCGTGTCGGACAGCTTCGGCACGATGCCCGGCATGGTCACCGGGGTGCCGCCCGGCAGCGTGGCCGGGATCAGCATCTCGCGCGCGCGGTAGTGCGGATCGGCGACGATGTCGGCCACCGAGTAGATGCGGCCCGACGGCACCTCGGCCTGCTCCAGCGCGGCCAGCACGTCGTCGATCACGTGATGCGAGGTCCAGGCGCCGATCGCCGCGTCGAGCATCGCGGTCTGCTTCACGCGGCCGTCGTTGTGCGCGAGCGCCGGATCGTCGGCCAGCTCGGGGCGGCCGATCACCTGCATGAGCCGGCGGAAGATCGGATCGCTGTTGCCGGCGATCACCACGAACGCGCCGTCCTCGGTGCGGTAGGTGTTGGACGGCGCGATGCCCGGCAGCGCGCCGCCGCTGCGCTCGCGCACGTGGCCGAGCAGGTCGTATTCGGGCACCAGGCTTTCCATCAGGTTGAACACGCTCTCGACCAGCGAGACGTCCACCACCTGCCCCTCGCCCTGCCCGGTCTTCACGCGCAGCAGCGACATCAGCGCGCCGATCACGCCGTGCAGCGAGGCCAGCGAATCGCCGAGGCTCACGCCCACGCGGGCCGGCGCGCCGTCGATCTCGCCGGTGGTGTAGCGAATCCCGCCCATCGCCTCGCCGATCGCGCCGAAGCCGGGGCGATCGCGATACGGCCCGCTCTGGCCGTAGCCGGATATCCGCACCATCGTCAGTTTCGGATTCAGCGCGTGCAGCACGTCCCAGCCGAGGCCGAGCTTCTCCAGCGCGCCGGGGCGCAGGTTCTCGATCACCACGTCGGCTTCGGCCGCGAGGCGGCGCACCACGTCGGCGCCCTCGGCCGACTTCAGGTTCACGCAGACGGATTTCTTGTTGCGCGACTGCAGATACCACCAGAGCGAGGTGCCCTCGTGCAGCTTGCGCCATTTGCGCAGCGGATCGCCCGTCTCGGGCGCCTCGATCTTGATGACCTCGGCGCCGAATTCGGCCATCAGGCGCGCGGCGAACGGCGCGGCGATCAGCGTGCCGATCTCGATCACGCGGATCCCTTGAAGCGGGCCACTCATGTTGCTGTCTCCGGATTGATTCATTGATGGAGCACAGCGTAGGGTTGCCGCCCGGCGAACGTCCAACCGCATTTCGCCAACGAGCGTTCGCGAACCGCGAAGGCTCGGCGGGCATGAGAGAGCGGCGCGGTGCGCGCCGTCGGTTGAATCGTCTACCGAATCGAATTACCGCGGCGCATCATCGGCCGCCGTGCCCGCCGCCGCGGCCTCGCGCGCCTCGATCGTGCGCAGATGCTCGAACAGCAGCTGCCCGACCGGCGACAGCGAGGCCACGTCGCGCACCACCAGCACGAGGCGGCGCCGCGCCCAGTCGTCGTCGAGCGCGATCGCGGCGAGGCCGAGCGGGCGTCCCATCAGCGCGTAGACCTTCCTCGGCAGCACGCCCACGCCCATCCCGGCCTGCACCATCCGGCACACGGCGTCGAAGCCCGGCACGTGGATCCGCAGCCGCAGCGGCCGCCCGGCCTGGCGTGCGGCCAGATGGGTGCGCATGTTGATCGAGCTCGACACGTGCAGCCCGACGTGGTCGCTGTCGAGCGTGGCCGCGAACGGCAGCCGCGCATGCGCGGCGAGCGGATGATCGTGGCGCGCGACGATCACGAGCGTGTCGTGGCGATAGTGCTCGACGTGCAGGTCGCGCGCGTCGGCATCCTCGGAACAGATGCCGATCTCGACCAGGCTGTCGTCCACCGCCTCGATCACGCCGCCGCTCGGCCGCTCCTCGAGATCGAGCTTGACGCGCTCGTGCTCGGCCTGGAACGCGCGCAAGTCCTCGGGCAGGAACTCGACGATGCCCGACAGGTTCGACGACATCCGCACGTAGCCGCGCACGCCGCTCGCGTAGCCGGCCAGCTCGGCGCCGATGTTCTCGATGTCGCGCATCACGCGGCGCGCGTGATGCAGCAGCGTTTCGCCGGCCGGCGTCAGCGTCATGCCACGAGCATTGCGCTGGAACAGCGCCGCGCCCACCACCTGCTCCAGTTCGAGCAGGCGCTTGCTGGCCGCCGAGACCGCGATCGCCTCGCGTTCGGCCGCGCGCGTGAGCGTGCCTTCCTCGTGGACCGCGAGGAACAGTTGCAGCGTGGTCAGATCGAGACGCCGCAGGAGGGTTTTGAGCAGCATGGGGCAGTTCGATTCCGATGCGGATGCGGGGTTCGTGCCGTGAGCGATGGCGTATTGTGCCGTCATTGCGGCGCGCGCGGGCGAGGTCGCGCGGGGACGCCCGGGGGATCGGCGTGGTCCGATTCGATACGAAGCGGCGTGCGCCGGCCCGAAGCCTCGCGGGCCACGGCCGTGCGGTGGACGCTCGCGAGCGTCCCGCCGCCGACGACCGCCATGCACGCCCGCCAGCGAGGCTCCACGGCCCACGGCCGCAAACGGCAACGCCGCCGGGCAGCGGCGGCACGCCTGTCGATCCGCTCCGGCGGCCGCATGGTTCAACCGCGGGCGGCGGCCTGGTTTCGCCGACCGGCGGGCATTCCGGGGAGCCCGGCTTCGTCGTTGACAGCCAGTCTGCGCTTGGACACAATGTCCATCAGCTGTTTTCGCGAGGCAGCGCGTGAGACCCACGCGCACGGTTGCCTCCGCCGCCGGCCGAACCACCGCGCCGGCACGCCCGTCTCCCTCCGCCCGAACCGGGCACGCGCTCTCCACCTCAGGCCACCCCTGATGCCTCACCCCGGCCGGATACGCCGACCGGATCGTCATCCCCGAATACATAGGTATCCCAAGTGTCGTGTCTCGCCGGTTGCTCGCCCGGCCCCGGAAACGACACCGGAACGACTCATGAGCCGTGAACACATTTCACATGCATTGCGGGATCTGCTGCCGCGGCTGTGGATTTTTTCGCTGAGGGTGGCCGGCAATCCCGGCGATGCCGAGGCCCTGCTGCGCCTCGCCTGCCCGCGCGTATTCGCGGCGCCGGCCCGGCTCGGGCCGCGCACCTCGCTGCCGGGCTGGTTCTTCTCGGTGGTCTGCCGCGTCTGGCTCGACCAGGCACGCGGCCAGCCTCAAGCGCGCGGCCGGGCACCCGCGCCGTCCGCCCCTGCCGCGTCGCGCGCCGACGCGCCGAAGCATGCGGAGGTGGTCGATGCCGTCACCTGCCTGGTGGGGCCGCCGAGGCTCGCGTTCATGCTGGTCACGCTCGAAGGTTTCTCGTATGCGGAAGCCGCGGAAATTCTCGGCGTGCCGGTGGAGCGCGTGAAGCGCGACCTGTTGCAGGCGCGCCTGGCGATCGGCGCGTGCGTCTCCCATCCGGGCACCGGCCCACGGCCCGGCTCCTGAAGCCTCCGCACCCGGGCAACCCGCCCGCGTCGGCGCAGCCATTTGGCGAGGCCGCTGCGCCATCGCAACCGGCGCGGCGGCGGCAGGTCGGCGGCACGCGCCACCCCGCCGCCGGGCCTGCTAGAATCGCGGCGATCCATTTCCCGAAAGGCTTCTCCGTGGACAGTTGTCGCGACAGGCTCGCGCAGCGCTCCGCCTGAACGTCCGCCGCCTCCCGGGGCCGGCCCGCGCCGCTCGCGCGCCGCGCCGGCCACCGCGTTCGTTCACGCGGCATGCGCCCTCCGCATTTTCATATTCCGGTTGCCGGGTACGCGCTATCGTAGCGGATCGCGCGCCGCGCGCGCACCGGCTACGCGGCCCGATCGCGCGCCACGCGGCGCCCCTTGCCAGGCATCCCACAACCCATGACCGTCGAATTCCTTCTCCGCCTCCTGACCGCGTTCTGCTGCGGCGTCGCGATCGGCATCGAGCGCCAGATGCGCCAGCGCACCGCCGGCCTGCGCACCATCACGCTCGTCACCTGCGGCGCGTGCCTGTTCGTCACGCTCGGCGTGCTGACCGGCAACGGCGTGACCGGCGTCACGCAGATCGCCGCCTACGTGGTGTCGGGCGTCGGCTTCCTCGGCGGCGGCGTGATCATGCGCGAGAAAGGCGCGATCCAGGGCATCAACACGGCGGCCACGCTCTGGTGCTCGGCGGCCGTCGGCGTGCTGTCGGGCAGCGGCCACTACCTGCCGGCGCTGGCCGGCACCGCGGTCGTGCTGCTCGTCAACACGCTGCTGCGCTCGCTGAGCCACGCGATCAACGCCACGCCCGTGTCGAACGCCGACCTGGTGCGCGAATACCAGATCACCGTGATCTGCCTCGCCTCGGAGGAAGTCCACGTGCGCACGCTGCTGTCGAACTCGATGTACGCGAAGCCGCTGTCGTTCCAGAGCCTGACGAGCGAGGACGTCGAGGGCGACGCGCCGCCCGAGCGCATCAAGGTCACGGCCACGCTGAAGCTGCATCCGAAGGACCAGCCGAAGCTCGAGCAGATCGCGAGCCGGATGAGCATGGAGAAGAGCATCTCCAGCGTGAGCTGGACGGCGAAGGAAGCCGAGCCGCTGATGGAATGAGCGCCCATGAGGAACGCGCCGGCCGGGCCGCGAAGCCCGCGCCGGCGCGCGTCGTCCTTCAACTGGATAACCGGATCGAACCGGGCTGCCTACGGCGTCTGGATCAGCCCCATGCCGATCGCCTTCACGACCGCCTGCACCTTGTTGGTCGCGCCGAGCTTGGCGAGGATGTTGTTGATGTGGAACGTCACGGTGCGCTCGGAGATGTTGAGCTGGTCGCCGATCTCGCTGGCCGTGCGGCCTTCGCTGGTCCAGCTCAGCACCTCGCGTTCGCGTTTGGTCAGCGTGATGCTCGCGGCCGGCGACAGCTTCGGCACGAGGAACTTGCCCATCAGCGAATGCGAGAGATTGGCGAGCCAGTTGGCCTGCAGCGTCAGGCTGTTGATCTCGGCCGGCGTCAGGCGGTCCGAACGCCGCGCGATGGTCAGCAGTCCGAACACGCCGCGCGCGGCCCAGCTCGACTGCGCGACGCCCACCGACATGCCGAAGTCGCGCGCGTCACGCCATAGCGACGGTTCCTCCGCCGTATCGACGTCGGGCCAGATGATCATGTTGGGGCTCGCGGCGCCGTCGCGCACGGTCGGATCGATCTCGATGTAGTTGCGCGCCTGATAGTGCGCCATCCAGCCCGGCGGATAGGTGTCGAAGATCTCGACCACGGGCTGCGATCCCGGCTGCGGCACGCGGATTCCATAGCAGCAGTACTCGAAGCCGAGCCGCTTCGAGTACGCGGAAATCTGCTGAAAGAGCTGCTGCTCGTTTTCCGCCGCGTTGAACTGGTGGTAGGCATCCTGCCAGCGTAGTTCCATCATCTCTCCAACAGCTCCCACGCTGTCATTCTTGCTAGGTTACATCAGGCACACGGGCTTGATACATTCCGGCGCATGACTCCGCCCCTGCTTCATCCTTACTGCTCGCCGTCCCCGGACGGGTACGTGCGCCTGCCCCTGCACGCGTTCGCAGGGCTCGAACTCGTGCATATCGCCTCGGGGCTCGACCCCGGACTCGCCGACGAATTGCGCGGCGACGGCCTCGTTCCCGACATCGCCGGCTTCACCGAATGGCAGCGCCCGGCCTCGCCCGGATTCGCCCACCTGACGGTCGGCTGGGACTGGTATCTCGAACCCGACTCGGGCTGCTTCCGGATCGCCTGGGACGACGTGCGCAGCAACCTGATGGGCGTCGACCGCTTCGGCACCGACATCGGCATGCATGCCACCGCCAGTGCGCTCGCCTGCCGGCTCGCCACGCTCGACTGGGCGATCGCGGTGACCCGGGCGCTGGCGAGCGGCCCACCGCCGCAACCGATGGTGGCCGACAAGCGCTGGTCGCACTGACTGCGCGGCGGGCCCCGCCCTCGATCCGGCCCTGGCTCATTAAACGGCGGCGGCGTTTAAGCAGACCATGTCTTCGGCATTGTCGGTTCAACCGGCCCGGGATTGCAATCTCGTAATTGAACCACAGCGGTCGCGCAAACCTTTGCGTGCCATTTTTGCCCTGTCAAGGTTGCCAGGAATCGGGACCGAATCCCTGTCAGGAATAACAGTTACCTGTCCTCGGGGCGCACGTTGTAATGCGCCCATTCCAAACGGAATTACCACGAGGACACCATGCAGACTTCCGTTCACGAGGCAGGCCGCCTTCCCTCCCACATCGCCGCCGATCTGGGCTCCTATCGTTACCGCGTGTTCGTCGAGCAGCTCGGCTGGAAGCTGCCGTCGGAAGACGAAAAATTTGAGCGCGATCAGTACGATCGCGACGATACGGTCTACGTATTGGGACGCGACGCGAGCGGGGAAATTTGCGGATGCGCGCGGCTGCTGCCGACCACCCGCCCCTATCTGCTGCAGGAAGTGTTCCCGCACCTGCTGGCCGAAGACAATCCGGCCCCGCGTTCGACCGACGTGTGGGAGCTGTCGCGCTTCGCGGCGACGCCCGAGGAAGGTGCCGAGGCGAGCAGCCTGGCCTGGTCGGTCCGGCCGATGCTGGCCGCGGCGGTGGAGTGCGCGGCACGGCGCGGGGCGCGCCAGCTGATCGGCGTCACGTTCTGCAGCATCGAGCGGCTGTTCCGCCGGATCGGCGTGCATGCCCACCGGGCCGGGGCACCGGTGTCGATCGACGGGCGCATGGTGGTGGCGTGCTGGATCGACATCGACGCGCAGACGCTGGCCGCGCTCGACCTCGACCCGGCGCTCTGCGCGTCGCAACCCGAGGCGGCCTGAGGTTGCACGAGCGGCGCCGGGATGACCAGCCGCCGCGCCCGTCGCGTGGTCAGCGCAGTGCCGGCAGCATCAGGTCGAGATTCTGCACGGCCGCGCCCGATGCGCCCTTGCCGAGATTGTCGAACACGGCGGTCAGCAGCACCTGGCCGTATTCGTCGTTGACGAACACGCCGAACTCGATGTCGTTGGTGCCGTTCAGCGCCTGCGGGTCCAGCTGCGCGATCTCGCGGCTCGCCGCGAGCGGCAGCACGCGCGCATGACGCGCCCCCTCGTAGTGATGCGCGAGGCACGCATGCAGCCGCGCGCCGTCGACGCCGGCCGGCAGCAGCCGCGTCTCGAGCGGCACGCTCAGCACGATGCCCTGCCGATACGCGCCGTAGGCCGGTACGAACAGCGGCCGGTGCGCGAGCCCGGCATGCGCGCGGATCTCGGGCGGATGCTTGTGCGCGAGGCCAAGCCCGTAGAGGCGAAACGCCGGCGCCGTGCCGTCGGGCGCCTCGTGGGCCTCCACCGCCGCGCGGCCGCCGCCCGAATAGCCGGACACCGCGTGGATCGCAACCGGATAGTCGGCCGGCAGCAACCCGTGTTCGGTCAGCGGGCGCAACAGCCCGATCGCGCCGGTCGGGTAGCAGCCCGGATTGGTCACGCGGCGCGCGCCGGCGATCCGCGCCGGCTGCCCCTCCGTCATTTCCGGAAAGCCGTAGACCCAGGCCGGATCGGTGCGGTGCGCCGAACTGGCGTCGATCACGCGCACCGCGGGATGGCGGATGAAGCCGACCGCCTCGCGCGCGGCCGCGTCGGGCAGGCAGAGGATCGCGACGTCGCAGGCGTTGATCGCCTCCGCGCGCCGCGCGGGGTCCTTGCGCTCGTCCGCGGCCAGCGTCGCGAGCCGCAGATCGGTCCGGCCGCGCAGCCGTTCGTGGATCTGCAGGCCGGTCGTGCCCTGATCGCCGTCAATGAATACGATGGGTTGGCTCATGTTCGTCACGCTCCGAGAAAGGGCCCGCCGTCCGATCGACGGGATGCGCGATCATCGCCCGCACGCTAAACTTATAAAAGTTGAATTTCATCAACATGAGCTTCATTTTTTCTGAACGAAAAAATTCTTCGATGCGCGAAATCAGTCTTGATCGCCTGCGCACGCTAATCGCGATCGCCGATCTCGGATCGTTCGCCGCCGCCGCACAATCGCTGCATCTGGCGCCGCCCACCGTCAGCCTGCATGTCTCGGAACTGGAGGCGCGGATCGGCGCGCCGCTGCTGTCTCGCACGCGCGGCAACGTGCGGCCGTCGGCGATCGGCGAGGTGCTGATCGAGCGCGCGCGGCGGCTGCTCGCCGACGTCGAGGCCACGCTCGACGACGTGGAGCGGCAGGTGCAGGGGCTGGCCGGACGGGTGCGGCTGGGCGCGTCCACCGGCGCGTTCGCGCATTTGCTGCCGCAGGTGCTCGCGCGGCTGCGCCGCGACCATCCCGACATCGACGTGCAGATCGCGGTACTGACCTCGCGCGACACGCTCGAGCGGCTCACGCACGGCGCGCTCGACATCGGGCTGGTGGCGCTGCCGCAAGCCGCCGTGGCCGGGCTGACGATCGCGCCGTGGCGACGCGATCCGGTGGTGGCGTTCCTGCCGGCCGACTGGAGCGTGCCGCCCAGCGTGAGCCCGGCCTGGCTCGCCGCGCAGCCGCTGATCCTCAACGACGCCACCACGCGCCTGTCGCGGCAGACCGCCGAATGGTTCGCGGCCGGCGGCCACCAGCCGGCGCCGCGCATCGAACTGAACTTCAACGATGCGATCAAGAGCCTGGTGGCGGCCGGCTACGGGGCGACGCTGCTGCCGCACGAGGCCGGCGCGCCGCCGCCGGACGCGCGCATCGCGATGCGCCAGCTGCGCCCGGCGCTGTGGCGCGAACTCGGCATCGCGCATCGCACCGGCGCGGCCGAGCTGGCGACGCAGCATGTGCTCGACGCGCTGTGGGCGCTGCGGGCGGTTTGAGCGGCGGGATACCGGGCGTTCTTCATTCCATCGACCGGCTGACGCGACCCGCCTCCCTGCCGGCCGCCGCCCGCGAAGCGCCATGCCCGCGTGACTCATCCGGAGCCCGGCGCCGGCTCCGTCGAACCTCGACGACCAACCATCCGGCCCACGAAGCGCCACCCCGCGCACCAACCCGAACCATCCGCACCAATCCCGGTCGGCGTGCCGCGCCAACGGCGTGCATCGGCGGCGCCCCCGTTCGTGCCTTGCCGCCGCTTTGCCTCAGCCGGCAAGGCCGTCGCCCGACACCCCGCGCATGGCACGAGTCTTGATTGCTCTCTCATAACTTGTACACAAGAGGGAATACGAGATGCGTGGCTGGACGATTTCGGATTGGCTCGCCGCTTACCGCGATGGCGCCCGGCCCGCCGAGCTGCTCGGCGATCTGCTGGCCACGCTGCGCGACGACGACGCGGCCTGGATCTCGCGCGCGGCACCGGAGGTGCTGGCGCAGCAGCTTCAGCGGCTCGACGGCCTGCTCGCCGACGCGGGCGGCGACATCGGCCGCCTGCCGCTGTATGGCGTGCCGTTCGCCGCCAAGGACAACATCGACGTCGTCGGCTTCGAGACCACGGCGGGCTGCCCGGCATTCGCCTACCGGCCCGGCGCGCACGCCACGGTGGTCGAGCGGCTGGTGGCGGCCGGCGCGATCGCGATCGGCAAGACCAATCTCGATCAGTTCGCGGCCGGCCTGGTCGGCGTGCGCTCGCCCTACGGCATCCCGCCCAACGCGTTCGATCCGCAATACATTTCGGGAGGATCGAGTTCGGGCTCCGCCACGGTGGTGGCGCGCGGCCTCGTGCCGTTTTCGCTCGGCACCGATACGGCCGGCTCCGGCCGCGTGCCGGCCGGGCTCAACAACATCGTCGGCCTCAAGCCGACGCGCGGCGCGCTCAGCAACGTCGGCGTGGTCCCGGCCTGCCGCACGCTCGATTGCGTGTCGGTGTTCGCCACCACGGTGGACGACGCGCTGCGCGTGTACGACCTCACCGCGGCGCCCGACGTCCACGACGGCCTGTCGCGCACGGCGCCGGCCGACGCGCACGCGTGGCAGCTGCCGGCCGCGCCGCGCTTCGGGATTCCCGCCGAGCCGGAATTCTTCGGCGACGCGCTGGCCGAACGCGCCTTCCACGCGGCCATCGCGCAGCTGCAGGCGCGCGGCGCGAGCTGCGTGCCGCTCGATTTCTCGGTGTTCGACCGCGTCACGGCGCTGCTCTATCACGGCCCGTGGATCGCCGAACGCTACGCGGCGATCCGCGGGTTCGCGAAGGACCACGAGGCGCAGATCCACGCAGTCGTGCGCGACATCATCTTCAAGGCGCGCGACTTCTCCGCCGCCGACGCGTTCGACGGCATCTACCGGCTCGCCGACCTGAAGCGCGAAGCCAATGCGATGCTGGCGCGGTGCGACGCGCTGGTGGTGCCCACCGCCCCGACCCATTACCGGATCGCGGACCTGCTCGCCGATCCGGTCCGGCTCAACAGCAATCTCGGCAAGTACACGAACTTCGTCAACCTGCTCGACCTGAGCGCGATCTCGGTGCCGGCCAACCTGCGCGAGGACGGCCTGCCGTCCGGCATCACGCTGATCGGCGACGCGTGGCGCGAGCGCGCGCTGGCCGGCTTCGCGCAGGCGTGGCACCAGGACACCGGCCTGGCGCGGGGCGCCACCGGCCTGCCGATCGTCGCGGCCACCGCGCCCACCCACCCCGCCGCCGCGCCGGACACCGGCATGGTGCGCGTCGCGGTGGTGGGCGCGCACCTGCGCGGGATGCCGCTCAACCACGAGCTGACCTCGCGCCACGCGCGCTTCGTCGAGGCCACCGCCACCTCGCCCGACTATCGCCTCTACGCGCTCGCCGGCACCACGCCGCCGAAGCCGGGCCTCGCGCGCTCGCGCGGCGGCGCGTCGATCCAGGTCGAACTCTGGGATCTGTCGATCGCCGGCTTCGGCAGCTTCGTCGCCGGGATTCCCACGCCGCTCGGCATCGGCACGCTGACGCTCGCGGACGGGCGCCAGGTGAAGGGCTTCATCTGCGAGCCGCACGCGCTCGCCGATGCGCGCGACATCACCGAGTTCGGCGGCTGGGCCAGCTATCTCGCCAGCCAGTCCGGCGCGCCAGCCGCATCACGTTTCTGAGGCCGACGCATCATGTTCGATACCGTCCTGATCGCCAATCGCGGCGAAATCGCCTGCCGGATCGCACGCACGCTGAAGCGCATGGGCATCCGCTCCGTCGCCGTCCATTCCGACGCGGACCGCAACAGCCTGCACGTGAGCGCGGCCGACGTGGCGGTCCCGCTGGGCGGCAACACGGCCGCCGAAAGCTATCTGCGCATCGAATCGATCCTCGCCGCGGCGAAGCACACGGGCGCGCAGGCCATCATCCCCGGCTACGGTTTCCTGTCCGAGCATGCCGGCTTCGCGGCGCGCTGCGAGGCCGAGGGCATCGCGTTCATCGGCCCGACGCCGCGCCAGATCGAACAGTTCGGCCTGAAGCACGCGGCCCGCGAGCTGGCCGCGCTGGCGGGCGTGCCGCTCACGCCCGGCTCCGGGCTGCTGGCCGACGCGCGCGGCGCTCGCGAGGCCGCGGCGGCCATCGGCTACCCGGTGATGTTGAAAAGCACGGCGGGCGGCGGCGGCATCGGCCTGACCCGCTGCAACGACGAAGCGGAGCTGCTCGCCGCGTTCGACTCGGTGCAGCGGCTCGGGCAGGCGTTCTTCGCGAACGGCGGCGTGTTCGTGGAGCGCTTCGTCGATCACGCGCGACACATCGAGGTGCAGATCTTCGGCGACGGCCGCGGCAAGGTGGTGGCGCTCGGCGAACGCGACTGCTCGCTGCAGCGGCGCAATCAGAAGGTGGTCGAGGAAACCCCGGCCCCGAACCTGCCCGCGCGCGTGCGCGAGGCCTTGCTGGCCGCGGCCGAAAACCTGGGCCGCTCGGTGGCCTACCGCTCGGCCGGCACGGTCGAGTTCATCTACGACGCCGCGCGGCAGGCGTTCTACTTCCTCGAGGTCAACGCGCGCCTGCAGGTCGAACACGCGATCACCGAGAGCGTGACCGGCATCGATCTGGTCGAATGGATGGTCCGCACCGCGGCGGGCGAGCCGCCCGCGCTCGATCGCGCCGTCACGCCGCGAGGCGCCTCGATCGAGGTGCGGCTCTACGCGGAAAGCCCGCTGCGCAACTTCGCGCCGAGCCCGGGCACGCTCACCGAGGTCTCGTTTCCGGACGACGTGCGGGTGGACGGCTGGGTCGAGACCGGCACCGAGGTCGGCGCCCACTACGACCCGATGCTCGCCAAGCTGATCGTGCACGGCGAGGACCGCGCCGCGGCGATCGCCGCGATGGCGCGCGCGCTCGACGCCACGCGCCTGTCGGGCATCGCCACCAATCTCGACTATCTGCGCAGGATCGTCGCCAGCGACGGCTTCCGCGCGGGCGAGGTGTCGACGCGCCATCTGGACGCGTTCGACTACCGCCCCGCCGCGGTCGAGGTCATCGAGGCCGGCACCTATACGACGATCCAGGACTATCCGGGCCGCACCGGCTACTGGGACGTCGGCGTGCCGCCGTCGGGGCCGATGGACGACTGGGCGTTCCGGCTCGCCAACCGCATCGTCGGCAACCCCGAGCATGCGGCCGGCATCGAAACCACCGTACTCGGGCCCACGCTGAAATTCCACGGCGACACGCTCATCGCGCTGACCGGCGCGCCGACCCCGGCCACGCTCGACGGGCTGCCGGTCGCGTTCTGGACGCCCGTCACGGTGCGCGCGGGCCAGTTGCTGCGGATCGGCAAGGCGATCAGTGGCTGCCGCACCTATCTCGCGGTTCGCCACGGCTTCGACGTGCCGGTCTATCTGGGCAGCCGCGCCACCTTCGCGCTCGGGCAGTTCGGCGGCCACGCGGGCCGCACGCTGCGCCCCACGGACGTGCTGCCGATCGCCGATCCCGGCCTGCCCGCCACGGCCGATCTCGCCGCGATTCATGCGCCCCGCGCGCTGCCGGCCGAACACGTCCCCACCTACGGCGGCAGCTGGGAGATCGGCGTGCTGCACGGCCCGCACGGCGCGCCCGACTTCCTCACCGCCGAATCGATCGACACGTTCTTCGCCAGCGAGTGGGAGGTGCATTACAACTCGAACCGGCTCGGCATCCGGCTGAACGGGCCGAAGCCACGCTGGACCCGCTCGGACGGCGGCGAGGCGGGCCTGCATCCGTCGAACATCCACGATTGCGAATACGCGATCGGCAGCATCAATTTCACGGGCGACATGCCGGTGATCCTCACGCGCGACGGCCCGAGCCTCGGCGGCTTCGTCTGCCCGGTCACGATCGCCAAGGCGGAGCTGTGGAAGGTGGGCCAGGCGAAGCCCGGCGACCGGATCCGTTTCCGCGAGATGTCGTTCGACGAGGCGCTCGCGCTCGAGCAGCATCAGGATGCGATCGTACGCAGCGGTGGTGACGAACCAGCGATTGCGCCGGCGATCGCGCCAGCCGTCGCGCGCGGCTCGCCGATCCTGTTCGAGGCCGCGGCCGACGCCGAACGGCCCAAGACCGTGTTCCGCCAGGCCGGCGACAAGTACGTGCTCGTCGAGTACGGCGAGAACGTGCTCGACCTGAACCTGCGGTTCCGCGTGCATGCGCTGATGGAGGCGCTGCGGGCCGAGGCGTCGGCCGGCATTCACGAACTCGCGCCGGGCGTGCGCTCGCTGCAGGTGCGCTACGACAGCCGCGTGCTGGCCCAGCACGACCTCGTGGCGATCCTGGCGCGGACCGACGCAACGCTGCGCGACGTCAGTACGATGCGGGTGCGAAGCCGCATCGTTCATCTGCCGATGGCCTACGAGGATTCGGCCACGCTCGACGCGGTGGCGCGCTACCGGCAATCGGTACGCGATACGGCGCCCTGGCTGCCCAGCAACACCGGCTTCATCCAGCGCATCAACGGCCTCGACTCGGCCGAGGCGCTGCGCGACAGCCTCTATCGCGCCAGCTACATGGTGCTCGGCCTCGGCGACGTCTACCTGGGCGCGCCGTGCGCCGTGCCGGTCGATCCGCGCGACCGCCTGCTGACCTCGAAATACAATCCGGCGCGCACCTATACCGCCGAGGGCACGGTCGGCATCGGCGGCGTCTACATGTGCGTCTACGGCATGGATTCGCCGGGCGGCTACCAGCTCGTGGGGCGCACGCTGCCGATCTGGAACAGGTTCCCGAAGAACCGCATGTTCGTCGACGGCAAGCCGTGGCTGCTGCGCTTCTTCGACCAGATCCGTTTTTATCCCGTCACCGAGCGCGAACTCGACGCGCTGCGCGCCGATTTCCGCGAGGGCCGCGAGCCGGTGCGCATCGAGGAGGACGTCTTCGATCTCGGCGCGTACAACGCGTTCCTGCAGCGCATCGAGCCGGAGTTGCGGACGTTTCGCGCGGCGCAGCGGCAGGCGTTCGACGCCGAGGTCGCCCG
Source organism: Burkholderia perseverans (assembly GCF_022870505.1). NCBI lineage: Bacteria > Pseudomonadati > Pseudomonadota > Betaproteobacteria > Burkholderiales > Burkholderiaceae > Burkholderia > Burkholderia perseverans. The sequence goes on along the minus strand of NZ_CP045093.1, from coordinate 1,143,577 downwards.
CTGGGCGCGCAGCGCCGACGGCACCGACGCCGCCGATGACGCACCGGCCGCCGCCGCTCGCGACCGCGGCCATGACGCCGGGGCCGACACCGATGCCAACGCCGATGCCAATCTCGACGCGATTCAGGCCGACATCAGCGGCAACGTCTGGAAGCTGACGGCCGCGCCCGGCGACACGGTATCGGCCGGCGACACCTTGATGATCCTGGAGGCGATGAAGATGGAATTCCCGATCGTCGCGCCGCGCGACGGGACGATCAAGGACTTCCACTGCCGGCCGGGTATGATGGTCCACGCGGGTGCCCCGCTGGTATCGCTCGAGTAAACTTTCCCTTCTGCAATCGCCCAGGAACCAGACATGGTGGACAACCGCGCACCGGACGGACCGGTCAAGCACGCGAACAATCTGGCCGTGCAGATCTACACGCAGCTGAAGGCCGACATCTTCGACTTTCGCCTGCTGCCCGGCGACAAGTTCAGCGAAGGCGATATCGCGTCGCGCATGCAGGTGAGCCGCACGCCGGTTCGCCAGGCGCTGTTCTGGCTGCAGCGCGAGGGCTACGTCGACGTCTACTTCAAGAGCGGCTGGCAGGTTCGCGCGTTCGATTTCAAGTACTTCGAAGACCTCTACGAAATCCGCGTGATGATGGAGACCAACGCGATCGCGCGCATCGTCGACGAAGGGCTGGTGAGCCAGCTCGATCCGCTGCGGGCGATCTGGTGCGTGTCGGCGCGCAAGCGCGAGCAGGACGGCGTGAAGGTCGCCGCGTTCGACGAAGGCTTCCATGCCGGCATCGTCGCCGCGGTCGGCAACCACGAGCTGTCGCGCATGCATGCCGACGTCACCGAACGCATCCGCATCATCCGCCGGCTCGATTTCACCAAGGCGCCGCGGATCGCCGCCACCTACCAGGAACACGCGGCGATCCTCGACGCGATCACGGCCGGCAGCAGCGCCGCGGCGCAGAAGATGATCCGCTCGCACATCGCCGAGAGCCAGGCGGAAGTGAAGCGCATCACGCTCTACATGATGCAGACGGCGCGCGAGCGCTACAACGCGCGAGAGGAAGCGTGACGCTCACCGCAAACGGGCGCGCCGCACCATTTTGAAGTGAGCGCGCACCGAAGCGGCATCGCAACGGGTCCCGGCGGACCCGTTTATTTTTTTATTTCCGCGCCCGCGCTCGAATCTTCCTTCGTGGCACGAAAGCTGCTTCTTGCATCACGTCTTGTATCCAAGACCAGATACAACTTTCCACCACGAGGGACAATCCATGAAGAAGCGCGAGTTCTTGAAGGTCGCATCGGCAGTCGGGATGGCGGGGATGGCGGCCAAGGTGCCGTCGGCATTTGCCGAGAGCAGCGACAAAGGTCCGATCAAGGTCGGCATCCTGCATTCGCTGTCGGGCACGATGGCGATCTCCGAGACCTCGCTGAAGGACACCGCGCTGATGACGATCGCGCAGATCAACCAAGCCGGCGGCGTGATGGGGCGCCAGCTCCAGCCGGTGGTGGTCGATCCCGCCTCGAACTGGCCGCTGTTCGCCGAGAAGGCCCGCGGCCTCCTCACCCAGGACAAGGTCGCCGTCGTGTTCGGCTGCTGGACCTCGGTCTCGCGCAAGTCCGTGCTGCCCGTGTTCGAGGAACTGAACGGCCTGCTGTTCTATCCCGTCCAGTACGAAGGCGAGGAGATGTCGCGCAACGTGTTCTACACGGGCGCCGCGCCGAACCAGCAGGCGATCCCCGCCACCGAGTACCTGATGAGCGCCGAGGGCGGCGCCGCCAAGCGCTTCTTCCTGCTCGGCACCGACTACGTCTACCCGCGCACCACCAACAAGATCCTGCGCGCGTTCCTGAAGTCCAAGGGCGTGCAGGACGCCGACATCCAGGAGGTCTACACCCCGTTCGGCCACAGCGACTACCAGACCATCGTCTCGAACATCCGCACCTTCTCCCAGGGCGGCAAGACCTGCGTGATCTCCACCATCAACGGCGACTCCAACGTGCCGTTCTACAAGGAACTCGGCAACCAGGGCCTCAAGGCCACCGACGTGCCGGTGGTGGCGTTCTCGGTCGGCGAGGAGGAGCTGCGCGGCATCGACACCAAGCCGCTGGTCGGCAACCTCGCCGCCTGGAACTACTTCATGTCGCTGCGCAACCCGGAAAATACGACGTTCAAGGCGATGTTCGCGGACTGGGTGAAGAAGAACAACCTGCCCGGCGGCGCCAAGCGCGTCACCAACGACCCGATGGAGGCCACCTATGTCGGTATCCACATGTGGAAGCAGGCCGTCGAGAAGGCCAAAAGCGTCGACGTCGACAAGGTGCGCACGGCGATGGTCGGCCAGAAGTTCAACGCACCGTCGGGCTTCGTGCTGGAGATGGACGGCAACCACCACCTGCACAAGCCGGTGATGATCGGCGAGATCCGCGCCGACGGCCAGTTCAACGTGGTCTGGCGCACCAAGACCACGATCCGCGCGCAACCGTGGAGCCCGTACATCCCCGGTAACGCCGGCAAGCCCGACGTGGTCAGCTCGATCGGCGACTTCCTGCGCCGCCGCCGCGCCGCCGCGCTCGCGTAAAGCGCTCGCGAACGCACTGTCCCGGGGCCGCGCTGCATGCCTCCGCACGCCGCCGGTCCCGCGATGTCCTCGCTCGACGGATCCCTCCCATGACTCTGCGCTCCTTCACGCGCATGCTGCTGGTTTGCGCGGCATGCGCCCTCGGCAGCCCCGCCGCCTTCGCGCTCGAGGCCGCCGACACGGCCGCGCTGGCCGGCGACGACTTCGACGCGAAACTCGCCGCGATCGACCACCTCGCCGCGGCCGGCGACGCGCCCTCGGTCGCGCTGCTGCACGCGCTGGCCGACGGCGCCGCGCTCGCCACCGACAGCGGCAAGCTCCTGCTGCAGGCCGACGACGGCAGCACCCGCGACGCGCTCTCGGGCGCCGTGGTGCCGCCCGGCGACGCCCAGCCCGTCACGCTCAACAACCTGCTGCGCAGCAAGGTCGCCAACGCGCTGTCCGGCCTCGACCTCGCCTCGCCCGACCTCGCCACGCGCACGGCTGCCGTCGACGCGCTGCTGAAGAATCCCGACGCCTCCGACAAGCCGCTGATCGACCGCGCCCGCGCCAAGGAAACCGACTCGACGCTCAAGCGCCGGCTCGACGCGCTGTGGGCCATCGCCGCGCTGCACGACGCCGATCCCGCCAAACGCCTCGAAGCGGTGCAGCTGGTGGCCGCGCGCCACGACCTCGACATGATCGAGCAGTTGCGCCCGCTGGTGGCCAAGCAGGCCAACGGCGCCTATGCCGAACCCGATGCACGCGTGCGCGACGCGGCCCAGCAGGGGCTCGACGCGCTGCATGCGCTGCAGGAGCGCGGCGAGATCGCCAGCACGCTGTTCGCGGGGCTCTCGCTCGGCAGCGTGCTGCTGCTCGCCGCGCTGGGCCTGGCCATCACCTATGGCCTGATCGGCGTGATCAACATGGCGCACGGCGAATTCCTGATGATCGGCGCCTACGCCACCTACGTGGTGCAGACGCTGTTCCAGCGCTACGCGCCCGGCGCCTTCGACTGGTATCCGCTGGTGGCCGTGCCGGCCTCGTTCGCGGCCGCGGCCCTCATCGGCATCGTGCTCGAACGCACGGTGCTCCGGCACCTCTATGGCCGCCCGCTCGAGACGCTGCTCGCCACCTTCGGCGTGAGCCTGATCCTGATCCAGGCCACCCGCATGATCTTCGGCGCGCAGAACGTGCAGGTGGCCAACCCCGCCTGGATGAGCGGCGGCGTGACGGTGATGCAGAACCTGATCCTGCCGTACAACCGGATCGTGATCCTGGCGTTCTCGCTCGCCGTGGTGGCCGTCGCCTGGGGCGTATTGACGAAGACGCGGCTCGGCCTGTTCGTGCGCGCCGTTACGCAGAACCGCCGGATGGCGGCCTGCGTCGGCGTGAAGACCGCGCGCGTCGATTCCTACGCGTTCGCGTTCGGCGCCGGCATCGCCGGCCTGGGCGGCTGCGCGCTCTCGCAGATCGGCAATGTCGGCCCCGACCTCGGCCAGAACTACATCATCGATTCGTTCATGGCGGTGGTGCTCGGCGGGGTCGGCCAGATCGCCGGCACGGTGGTGGGCGGCTTCGGCCTCGGCCTGGTCAGCAAGGCGATCGAACCGTTCTGGGGCGCCGTGCTGGCCAAGATCGTCGTGCTCGTGATGATCGTGCTGTTCATCCAGAAACGCCCGCAGGGCATGTTCGCCCTGAAGGGCCGCAGCGCGGAGGCTTGACCTGATGACTTCGATCACCTCTTCCTCCCTTGCGCCGGCCACGGTGCCCACGCCCTCGCCCGCCGGCGCGCCCGGCTTCGCGCTCGGCCTGCCGCCGCGCGCGGCGCTGCTCTCGCGCCGCGCCTGGCTCGCGCTCGTCGCGCTGTGCCTCGCGATCGGCATCGGCGTGCCGCTCGCGGCGCTCGTCGCGCCCGAGTCGAGCGCGTTCCACCTCTCGGCCTACGCGATGACGATCGCCGGCAAGTTCATGTGCTACGCGATCGGCGCGCTCGCGCTCGATCTCGTGTGGGGCTACTGCGGGATTCTGAGCCTCGGCCACGGCCTGTTCTTCGCGCTCGGCGGCTACGCGATCGGCATGTACCTGATGCGCGAGATCGGCCACGACGGCGTGTACGGCAGCAACCTGCCCGACTTCATGGTGTTCCTGAACTGGAAGCAGCTGCCGTGGTACTGGAGCGGCTCCGATCATCTGATCGTCGCGCTCGCGCTGGTGGTGCTCGTGCCCGCCGTGGTCGCCTGGGTGTTCGGCTTCTTCACGTTCCGCTCGCGCGTGAAGGGCGTGTACCTGTCGATCATCACGCAGGCCATGACGTTCGCCGCGATGCTGCTGTTCTACCGCAACGAGACCGGCTTCGGCGGCAATAACGGCTTCACCGACTTCAAGCGCCTCGCCGGCTTCGGCATCACCACGCCCGGCACGCGCACGGTGTTGCTGCTGCTGACGTTCGCCACGCTGGTGCTCGCGTTCGTGGCCGCGCGCGCGATCGTCACCTCGAAGCTCGGCCGCGTGGTCACCGCCGTGCGCGACGGCGAAACGCGCCTGATGTTCCTCGGCTACAGCCCGCTCGCCTACAAGCTGTTCGTGTGGACCGTGTCGGCCGTGCTGTGCGGCATCGCCGGCGCGCTCTACGTGCCGCAGGTCGGCATCATCAATCCCGGCGAGATGTCGCCGGGCAACTCGATCGAGATGGCGATCTGGGTGGCCGTGGGCGGGCGCGGCACGCTGATCGGGCCGATCCTCGGCGCGTTCGCCGTGAACGGCGCCAAGAGCTTCTTCACCGCCTACTTCGCCGAATACTGGCTGTTCTTCCTCGGCCTGATCTTCGTGCTGGTGCCGCTCCTGATGCCGCGCGGCATCGTCGGGCTGGTCGAGTCCCTTCTGAAACGCGGAGCGCGCCGATGAGCCATAACGTGGCAACGCAGGATGACGCTGACCGTGAGCGGCGTGGCCTCGATGGGGCGCGTGGTCGAGCCGGGCACGATCGACACCTCGCACGGCACGATCCTCTATCTGGAAGACATCGAGGTCAGCTTCGACGGCTTTCGCGCGCTCAGGAAGCTGTCGCTGGCGATCGACGCGGGCGAGCTGCGCTGCGTGATCGGCCCGAACGGCGCCGGCAAGACCACCATGATGGACGTGATCACCGGCAAGACCAAACCCGACTCGGGCAAGGTGTTCCTCGGCCAGACCATCGATCTCGCGCGGATGAACGAGCCCGAGATCGCGCGCATCGGCATCGGCCGCAAGTTCCAGAAGCCGACCGTGTTCGAGGCGCACCCGGTGTGGGAAAACCTCGAACTGGCGATGAAGGCCGACAAGGGCTGGCTCGCCTCGCTGCGCGCGCGGCTCGATCGCGCGGCGCAGGCCCGCATCGAGGCCACGCTCGAACTGATCAAGCTCGAGGACAGCGCCTATCGGCTCGCCGGCGAACTCTCGCACGGCCAGAAGCAGCGGCTCGAGATCGGCATGCTGCTGATGCAGCAGCCCGCGCTGCTGCTGCTCGACGAGCCGGCCGCCGGCATGACCGATCACGAGACGATGGAACTCGCGCAGCTGCTCAACACGCTGCGCGGCACCTGCTCGATGATGGTGGTGGAGCACGACATGGAGTTCGTCGCGGCGCTGGCCGGCGAGACCGGGCGCGTGACCGTGATGGCCGAGGGCGCGGTGCTCGCGCAGGGCACGCTCGAGCAAGTCAAGCGCGACGAGGCCGTGATCGAGTCGTACCTCGGACGCTGAGACGCGCCATGCTGAAGATCGAATCGCTGAACCAGTACTACGGCGGCAGCCACATCCTGCGCGACGTGAACCTGAGCGCCGAGGCCGGCAAGCTGACCGTGCTGCTCGGGCGCAACGGCGTGGGCAAGACCACGCTGCTGCGCTGCCTGATGGGCGTGGTGGCCGCCAAGCGCGGCACCATTGCCTGGCAAGGCCGCACGCTCGACGCGCTCGCCCCGCATGCGCGCGTGGCGGCCGGCCTCGCCTACGTGCCGCAGGGCCGCGATATCTTTCCGCGCCTGACCGTGGAAGAGAACCTGCTGGTGGGCGCGGCCAGCCGCAAGGCGCCGTCGAAGGTGCCGGAGCGGATCTACCAGCTGTTTCCGGTGCTGAAGGACATGCGCGCGCGGCGCGGCGGCGACCTGTCGGGCGGCCAGCAGCAGCAACTCGCGATCGGCCGCGCGCTGATGAGCGAGCCGCAGCTGCTGATCCTCGACGAGCCGACCGAGGGCATCCAGCCGTCGATCATCCAGGACATCGGCCGCACGCTGCGGCAGCTCGTTGACGAGACCGGGATGACGGTGCTGCTGGTGGAGCAGTACTACGATTTCGCACGCTCGATCGCCGATCATTACTGGGTGATGAGCCGTGGCGAGATCGTGGCGGGCGGTGCCGGCAGCGAAATGGAGCAGCACGGCGTGCGCGAGATGATTGCGGTCTGAGCCGATCGCGGCCCGGCGCGCGTGCCGGGCTCCCCGCCCCCGGCACGATACCGAGGGCGGAGCGCATCCCGTTCAATGACCGCGCACGGTGCCGAACAGGTTCACGATCGTGATCCCCACGATGATCATGGCGATCCCGCCGACCGAGGCGAGGTTCGGCATCTGCTGATACCGGAACGCGGCGACGATCGTCACCAGCGTGATGCCGAGGCCCGACCACGCCGACGAGATCAGCGACATGGGCAGGCCCTTTTGCGCGTTGGCGAGGCAGGTGATCGCCACCCCGTAGCCGAGCACCACCAGCACGAGCGGCCAGGGCTTGGCGAAACCATCGCTCTCCTTGAGCGCCAGGGTGGCCGTGGCCTCGGCGACGATGCCGAGCACCAGGACGAAATACGCGGACATGACAGGACTCCGTTCGGTTGGCGGGTGAAGGCTCAGCGGCTCACGTCGACGATCTCGTCGGCATAGAAGCCGTTGAACCGCGCCCGCAGCGACACCGAATACGCCCCGACCGACTGGAACTCCAGCCAGTCGCCCTCGTTGATGTCGGCCGGCAGCGAGTACGGAAACGCGAGCCGGTCCATGCTGTCGCAAGTCGGGCCGAACAGCTGGAACGTGCCCTGTTCGCCGCCCTCATACGGTTCGCCATGGCGCCACACGCGCAGCGGGAACTGCAGCCATTGTTGCGCGGACAACAATCCACCGAAGATGCCGGCGCCGCAGAACACGTCCGCGTCGCGCCGCAGCAGCACGCGCGCGAACAGGGACATGCCGCCATACACGAGGCCGCGCCCCGCCTCGCAGATCAGGTCGAGCTGGCGCAATGCCGGCGACGCCTCGATCCGCGCGTTGATCGACGCGAGCAGCGCCGCCGTATCGCTGCGGCTGTTCAGGTAGACGCCGGGGAAACCGCCGCCGACGTCGAGGCTGCGCACGCGCGCGCCCACGCCGTCGGCGATGCGCTCGGCGTCCTGCAGCGCCGTCAGATACGGCGCCGATTCGACGGCCTGCGAGCCGACATGGAACGACAGCCCGACGCCCCAGCGCGTCGAGGCGCCGATCGTCTCGACCAGCGCCGCCGCGTCGCCCACGGCCGCGCCGTACTTCCCGCGCAGGTCGAACACCGCTCCCGATTCGGACGGCGCGTAGCGGACGTACATCATGATGTCGGCGTCGGACGACGGCAGCACGTCGCGCACCTTGCGCAGCTCGGTCTCGCTGTCCACCACGAACGCGCGCACGCCGTGGTTGCGGTAGGCCACGTCGATCGCATGGCGCGACTTGACGGGATTCATCAGGTATTGCGTCGCGCCGGGTACGGCGCGCGCGACCTGCGAGACTTCCTCGAGCGACGCGACGTCGAAGTGCGTGACGCCGCCGCGCGCGAGCGCGTCGAGCACCTCCGGCAGCGGGTTCGCCTTGACCGCGTAGAGGACCCGGCCGGCGAACTGCTCGCCGAAGAGCCGGGCGTTGCGGGTGATCCAGTCCCGATCGATCGTATAGAACGTATCGGGAGCATCCGTGCTGAAGTATTTGCCGAGATTCATCGCGCTGGCCCCAGGAATTGGAATTGGAATGTTTTCAACAGCAAGCTTCATGCCATTTTCCCGATTCCATGAAACCACCATTGAATCAAATCCAATATGGAATTCTTGTACACATGATGGAATCCCAAGTTGGGTGCAAAAATGGATTGACTGCCAATAAAGCGTGCAATACCGCACACGCTTGGTGCCATGTTTCAGTTCATTACTGTTCGTCAGGCTTGGTAATTAGCGAACCCAAGTGAATGATTGATGTCCCACACGACGTCTCGAAGTGATCCTCAAAACAAGCAAGAAGTTATCCTAACTACATGAATATTTAACAATTTGTGGCAATGCGCGGCCCGCATCGGCGGCCACCCCTCGCTGCCATGCGGCAGCTTCCGGTCCGGCGCGCAAGGCTCCCGGCCCTTTCCTGGCACACGCTTTGCTCTCAATGATTTCGATTGCGACGGACGATGCCTGACACGATCCATCGCACCGGCTGAACCTTGAGAGATCGAAAATGAGCAAAAATAATTTTTGCCGTTGTCCCGGCGCATTCCGGCCGTTCCTCACTGCGCACCACCCTCCCCCGACACTCGCCTCGACCGAATAGCGCATCGCTTCCGCGCATTCGTTCGCATTGGCATTCAGTAATCCGGCCCGCGTTTTCGCGTGTGGCCGCGGTTAATCTATTGACTCGACGAGATTCAGGTCATGGACTATTGCGCTTTTCATTCCGGGAATGCCGAGGCATTTCTCGACTCTCGAAATCTGTCATTCGCTTCATTGGAATCCGTCGCGAAACTCCAATACGACGACGTGAAATGCACGCTGGTCACCAGTTCGCCGGTGCATGGCGTGGCCAATGCCGCCAGCGACATCGACCTGATCTGCATTACCGCAGCCGACGACGATCGCGGCGCGATGGCCTCGCAGATCTATCACGACGGCCAGCACCTCGAAACCGTGGCATTCGCGACCGGCGACGTCGAGACCGCGATGCGCGCGCTCGCCGACTGCCGCGCCGCCGGCCCGCTCGACACCTTGCTGGCCTACCGGCGCTGGGACGCCACGCAGGCCGTATCGCGCAAGTATCTGGAGCGGATCGTGAGCGGCGTGGCGACCGATCGCGGCGTGCCGTACCTCGGCTCGCACACGGCGCTCGGCGGCATGTGGGCGGTGGCCGCCTTCGATGCGTTCCGCCAGTCCGCCGGCTTCGCGCTGCTCGCGCTGCGCTGCGGCGAGACGCGCGGCGCCGGCGCCTACGCCGCCAACGCACTGCTGCATCTGATGAACGCCATGCTGTCCCGGCGCGGCTGGACCGTATCGAACAAGAAGTGGACGCGGCTACGCTGGCGCCGCGCGGCCGGCTCGCTGCTGGCCGACGACGACACCGCCGCCATCGAGGCCATCGACACGCTGTGGCGCGACATGCTGCCGGCCTGCACGGCCGGCCTCGGCGAAGCCGACGCGGCGCGGCTCGTCGCGCTGGTCGAGCTTGCCGACGCCGATTTCGGCTTCGACGAAGCCTACGCCACGCTGCGCCCGACACTGCGCCAGCCGGAGCGCGCGCCGTTCCTCCCCGGCAGCCACGTGGTGCTGCGGCAGGACGGCCGCGCCGCCCTGCTGCCCGGCTTCGAGACGCCCGCATCGCTGACGGCGCAGGCCCGCGATCTGGCCGCGGTGTCGCCCGAGCTGGCCCGACATCTGCTGGCGGGCGCGCGCGCCGGCGTGATCGGTTTTTCGCTGACGGACTCCCTTTCCTGAGTGGATCGCCATGACTGCCATGCCCCCCGCCTCCCCGCCGATCCGCTGGTTTCCGAAGCTGGCCGCCGGCCAGCTCCGCCCCGGCGCGCCCCTTGCCGAAACGCTCGCCTCGGTCGCCTGGCTGCTGATGACCGAGCTGCAGGCCTACATCGAGGACCTGGAAGGCGCCGCCGACACGCCCGACGTCGTCGACGTGCTGCGCATCAAGATCGCCGAGCTGCTGCTCGACATCGACTACCGCCTGTCCGGCGCCATCGCGCCGGACGAACTGCACGCGTTCGCGCTGTGCGCCGAATACGGCCTCTCCGACGTCGCGATGCTGCCCGGCGCCGAGGCCGTGCGCCGGCTCGGCGGCGGCGCGGCAGACGAGGTGCATGACGAGCACGATGGCCACGGCGCGGCGGCACTGATCGACACGCTGCGGGCCGCACTCGCCGCGTTCCCGGGCGAACTGTTCAACCCGCTGCTGCCGGGTACGCAAGGCCAGGTGCTGCGCACGCTGCGCGCCTGGGACAAGCTGTGCCGGCTCACCGGCCAGGACGCCTCGTTCCTCGCCCCGCTGATGAGGTCGCTATGAACGGCCCCGCCGATCTCCCGCGCGCCGCCGCGCTCGCGCGCAAGACCTCGTTCACCGAGCGCTACGGCGCGCTGTTCGGCCGCGAGCAGGGGCTGATGCTGCGCATGGCCGGCCTGACCGCGGCCGAGCACTCGGCCGACGGCGCCTGGATCACCGACGACACCGGGCGCCGCTGGCTCGATTTCGGTTCGTTCGGGCTGCATCTGCTCGGCCATCGCCACCCGGTCGTGGTCGAGGCGCTCGGCGCGCAGCTCGGCCGGATCGGCCTGTCGAGCCGCATCCTCGCCAACGAGCAGGCGATCCGCGCCGGCGAGGCACTGGTGGCCGGCGTGGGCCGCCCCGGCAACGGCGTGCTGTTCGCGAACAGCGGCTCGGAGGCGATCGAGGCCGCGCTGAAGCTCGCGCGCATGCAGACCGGCCGGCGCAGGATCCTCGCCCTCACCCATGCCTATCACGGCCGCACCGCCGGCGCGCTCGCGATCAGCTACGGCTATCGCGGCCACGACGCGCTGATGCATGGCGAGGACGCCGTGTTCGTCGACGCGGGCGATCTCGACGCCGCCGAGGCCGCGCTCGCGAACGGCGACATCGCCGCCGCGATCTGCGAGCCGGTGCAGGGCGAAGGCGGCATCCGCCCGGTGGATGCCGGCTTCCTCGATGCGCTGGCGGCGCTGTGCCGCCGCCACGACACGCTCGTGATCCACGACGAGATCCAGTCGGGCCTCGGCCGCGCCGGCGTGCTGTGCTGCGGCTCGCCGGCCGACATCGTGGTGTTCGGCAAGACGCTCGGCGGCGGCCTGTACCCGGTGGCCGCGGCCGTCTACGACACCAGCCGGTTCGGCGCGCCGGCCCGCGACCCGGTCGTGCATGCCTCGTCGTATGCGGGCAGCGCGCTGGCCGGCGCCGTGGTCCAGGCCGTGCTGTCGGTGGTCGCCGACGCGGCGTTCCTGGCTCGCGTCGAACAGCTCGGCGCGCTCGCGCTCGGGATCCTGCGCAAGCGGCTGGCCGGTTGCCCCGCCGTCGTCGAGATCCGCGGCCGCGGGCTGATGCTCGGCGTCGAGTTCGACTCCAGCCGCCCGGTCGCGCAGACGCTGATCGAGGCGGCCCACCGCGACGTGCTGATCGCGTTCTGCCTGAGCGCGACCAACGTGCTGCGCGTGTATCCGAGCGCGCTCACCGCCCCCGACGAACTGGTGGCCGGCCTGCAGCGCTTCTGCGATGCCGTCGAGGCCGCCGTTCGCCTGACCCATTCCTGACGGAGCGACCCATGCCCCAAGTTCTCAACAGCGTGTTCCTCGGCCGCTTCGAGCGCGCCGACGTGTGGCCGATCCTCGCCGATTTCGCGCGCTATCCCGACTTCATGCCGGACGTGCTCGAGGTCCAGGTGCCGCCCGCGGCCGGCAGCGAGATGCACAGCACCTGGCGCGTGCTGCTCAACGGCAGCGAACTGACCTGGACCGAGGCCGACCGGCTGGTCGAGCACGAGCGGATCGAATTCCACCAGACCGACGGCGACCTCGAGACCTGGTACGGCGAATGGGTGCTGGTCGAGCGCGACGACGGCCTGCACGTGGACCTGAGCGTGACGTTCGATATCGGCATCCCGTCGCTGGCCGACGTGCTGCATCCGATCGGCGAGCGCGCGATCCGCGCCAACAGCCAGCAGATGCTGGCCGGCATCCGCGATCGCCTCCACGCCCGGCACGCGGCGGCCCTCGATGCGCAGCGCTGAGATGGAGACGCTGATCGTGACGGGCGCGAGCGGCGCGCTCGGCCAACGCTTCGTGGGCGACTGGCTGCACGCGCATCCCGACGGCCGCGCAATCGTGCTGGTCCGCTCCGAGGCCGCGGCGCGCGCCTGCGAGGCCGCCTGGCCGCCGGCACGGCGCGGCGCGGTGTGCTTCGTGCAGGGCGACCTGCTCGACGCGGCCTCGATGCGCGAGGCCGCCGATTCGCTGGCGCCGGTCGGGCGCGCGGTGGCGGTCCATCTCGCGGCGGACGTCGCCTGGCACAAGTCCTTCGACGAGATGCGCGAGATGAACGTGGAAGGCACGCTGCGCTTCGCCGGCTTCGTCGAGCGCGTCGCGCGCGAGCCCCACTTCGTCTACGTCTCGACCGCGTTCACGCGCCTGCACGACTGGGTCTATCGCAACGGCTACGAGGAAAGCAAGGCGGCCGGCGAGCGGGCGCTGCGCGAGCGCTTCGCGGCGACCATGCCGATCTCGCTGTTCAGCTGCAGCCTCGTGGTCGGCGACAGCGTCGACGGCGCGATCGGCCGCTTCCACGGCCTGTATCCGCTGATCCGCTTCATCGCCTCGCTGGCGCCGCCGTTCCTGGTCGGCAATCGCGACGGCCTGATGGATATCGTGCCGATCGACTGGGTGGCGAGCGAGCTCGTGCAGCTGACGCTGCGCTGCGCGGCCGGCGCGGCGCCGGCGGACGTGGTCGCGGCGGCCGGCGACGCGCGGCTCTCCTACGAGCGGATCGTCCGGCTCATCGAGTCGCGCCTCGACGTTGCGCGCCACGCCGCCGGCCTGCCCGCGCTCGCGCCGGTGCCGATCCTGCGCATGCGGCAGTGGGCATTCCTCAAGCGTTCGCTCTCGACCTGGCGCCCCGAGGGCATTTCGACGGGCGACTTCCGCTACTTCGAGCGGCTGCTGCAGATCTACGGCGTCTACGCGGAGAGCGAGACGGTGCGCGCGCCGCTGAACACCACCTGCGCCGCGCCGGACGGCGAACGGTTCCTGCCGCTCGCCGTCGATTACTGGCTCGCGCACGCGTCCGACGCGCAGGCCGGCCTGAAACGCCAGCTCGCCGCCGGCGTGGCCTGAGCACGGCCGCCATGCATTCCATGGGAGAACCCTCGATGAACCAGTCGCACCCGGCGTCCTCGCCGGACGCCACCGCCGCCGCTGCCCGCCCCGCGCGACGCGGCACGCTCGCGGCCGCCGGCGCGCATCTCGCCGCCGACCTGAAGGCGCTCGCGCCGCTGCACTGCGCGCGGCAGATCGCCTGGCAGTGGATCGTCACCGGCGCCGCGATCGCGATCGCCGAGCGGGCCGGCTCGATCCCCGTCACGGTGCTCGCGCTGATCGTCATCGCCACGCGCCAGCACGCGCTGCTGGTGCTGATGCACGACGCCTCGCACTACCTGCTGAGCCGCGACAAGCGCCGCAACGACCTCATCGCGAGCCTGCTGCTGACGTTTCCGCTCACCATCAGCACCTCGCGTTACCGCGCGCATCACCTGGCCCATCACCGCCATCTGAACACGCCCGACGATCCCGACTACGCCGACGCGTTCGCGCCGCCCAGCCGCGCGCATCTGTGGCGCGCGCTGCTGCGCGACGTGACGGGCCTGTCCACGCTCCAGTCGCTGCGCAGCATGGACAGCTTCGGCGTGTTCGGCCTGTTCGGCCGGCACGACCGGACCAGCCGGATCGAGCGGCGCGCCTTCATCGCGTTCGCGGTGGTGGTGGCCGGCCTCGCCACGCTCGCGCATGCGTGGCTCGGCATCGTGCTGTACTGGCTCGCGCCGATGGTGTTCTTCCTGCCGCCGATCCTGCGCATCCGCAGCCTGTCGGAGCATGCCGGGCTCGCCGCGCGGCCGGTGCAGAACGATGCGCGCAGCGTCGCGCCGGGGCTGCTCGAACGAATGCTGTTCGCGCCGTGCAGCATCAACTGCCACTGGGAACACCATCTGTTCCCGCAGGTGCCGAGCTACCGGCTGCGCGCGCTGCAAACGCGGCTGGCGGCGCAGTTCCCCGACTCCGCCGCCGCGCGCCGCACGCACGGCTACCTGCTGGGCCGGGCATCGATGCTGGCGGAGCTGTACCCGTCGCCGTCCGTCGTCCGCCGTTTTCCCTGACACGGAGCGCGTCCGCCATGATCCTGACCGGCCCCGAAATCCATCGCATGCTCGACACCGGAAGCCTGGTGATCGAGCCGTTCGATGCGCGCCATCTCGAAGTCAATTCGTATGGCTGCCATCTCGGCCCCACCCTGCTCGAATACCGCGATTCGCGCATCGATCCGCACGGTCCGCTCGACGTGATCGAGCACACGATCCCCGACGAGGGCTTCGTGCTGCAGCCGAACAGCTTCTATCTCGGCGCCACCGCCGAGCGGATCGGCGGCGTCGATTTCGCCAGCGAGCTGTACGCCAACCTCTCGACCGCGCTGTGCGGCATGTTCATTCAAACCAGCGCCCCGCTCGGCCATACCGGCGCGGTGATCTGCTGGACGCTCGAAATCGTCGTCACCCAGCCGGTGCGCGTCTATGCCGGCACCAAGGTCGCGAAGGTGTGCTTCTGGTCCAACCTGGGCGTGTCCACGCCCTACACGGGGCGTTATCGGGGTTCCGATAACGTCGTTGCATCGAAAATCATTCAGGATCACAAATGATATTGACCGGTACCGAGATCGAACAGCGCGTGCAGGCGGGCGACATCGTCATCCATCCGTTCCTGCCGGACAACGTGAACCCCAACAGCTACAACTTCCGCCTGCACGAACGGATGAAGGTGTACGAGGACGGCGTGATCGACGTGCGCGAGGAGGCCCCGACGCGAGAGATCGTGATCGGCCCGCAGGGCTACGAGCTGGAGCCGCGCAAGCTGTACCTGGCCGCGACCGTCGAGACCATGGGCAGCACGCGCTTCGTGCCGACCTACGCGGCGCGCTCGTCGATCGCGCGGCTCGGCATGTTCATCAACCTGTCGGCGCCGCTCGGCGACATCGGCTTCGTCGGGCGCTGGACCATCCAGCTGTTCGCGTTGAACCGGATCCGCGTCTACGCCGGCATGAACATCGGACAGATGATGTTCTGGCGCGTGCAGGGCGAGATCAAGCTCTACACGGGCAAGTACCAGGGCGCGACCGAGGCGTTCGCGTCGCGGATCTTCCTCGATTACCGGCAGGCCGCGTCGGCCTCGCCGGTCCCGCCAGCCGCGGCGCCCGAGCTCGAGCCCGACGAGGCGGCCCACGCCGCGCACGCCGCCACCGGCCTGCCGGCCTGAGCCGCGCCGGCGCCCCTTCACCCGATCCTGCCAGCCTCATGACCAGCAAATACGACACCCTGAACGCGCTCGGCCGGCACCTGCCGGTGCCCACCCTGACCGCGCTGTCCGACGCCGATTTCCGGATGCTCTGGCGCGACTACGACGAGCGCGCGGCCGCCATCGCCGAGCTGCTGCGCACCGTGCAGGTGACCGCGGCGGCCTTCCTCGACCAGCACATCGCGCGCATCGAGGCGCTCGCCGAACTCGAATGGAACGAGCACGCCGACCACCACCTGCGCCGGCGCCTCGACGAGGCCGGGCTCGCGAGCGACACGCGGCTCGCCGTGCGTTCCTCGGCCAGCGTGGAGGACGGCGCGCACCACAGCTTCGCCGGCATCTTCTCGACCCGGCTCGACGTGCGGGGCCTCGACGCGCTGAAGGCCGCGATCCTCGAGGTCTGGCGCTCGGGCGTCTCGCGCGCGGCGATCGTCGAGCGCGTGCGCGCCGGCAACGCCGGCATGCGGATCGGCATGACCGTGATCCTGCAGCGCATGGTCGAGGCGCGCGTGGCCGGCGTCGCGTTCAGCGCCGACCCCGTGACCGGGAAGCCGGAGACCTGGATCGAGCTGGTCGAATCGCTCGGCGACGCGATGGTGTCCGGCGCCGAAAAGGGCCGCGCCGCCCGGCTCACCGAGGACGGCCAGCTCCACGCGGCCGGCCTCGAGGCGCACCATCCGCTGCTGCTGGAGGTGGCCGCGCTCGCTCGCGCGGCGGCCGACGCGATCGGCATGCCGGCCGACATCGAATGGGCCGCCGATGGCGAACGCCTGTGGCTGCTGCAGGCGCGCCCGATCACCACCGTGGCCGGCGCCGGCGACGCGGGGCCATGCTTCGAATGGGTGCCGCTCTATGCCTCCGACGACGACGCGCTGACCGCCTTCCGCCCGCTGCCCGCGTTCGCCCAGTACTTCCGCTCCAAGCGCAAGCCGCTCGCGGATTTCGCCGCGCAGCACGGCGTGCCGGCCGGCAACGCGATGCTGGTCCGCGCCAACCGCGCCGGCTTCGCCAGCGCGCGCGAAGCGCGCGACGCCTGGCTCGCGCAGTTCACGCTGCCCACGGTCGTGCTCGACTTCTCCGACGCCGTGCGCCAGCAGATCCTGCCGCGCGAGGCCCTGCCGGGCCGGCTCGACGAACTGCTCGGCGAAGCGGCCAGCAACTTCGTGGTGCGCGAATTCGTGGCCGGCGACAGCGGCCTGATCACCCAGGCCTGCGAGGACGGCTCGGTGGTCTGCGAGTGGTCCGCCGACGGGCTGCTCGCGATCAATCGCGGCATCGCCACCACCTCCACCGCCACGCTATCGGGCGGCGCGACGCCCGGCGTCGACGACGCGCCGCGCCTGTTCGCCATCACCCACGAGGCGGTCGACCGGTTCGGTCCGATCCAGCTCGAATGGGTGCGCACGCAACGAGGCCTGCACCTGATCGACTTCTCGCCGCTCGCCACGCTCGCCGTCCTTGACGAGGACGACGAGTTGCGCATCATCTCCCCCGGTTTCGCCGACGGCCTGCCGGTGGTGGTCGGCACCGACAGCCATCTGGAGGACGTCAGCGTGTCGGCCACGGTGTCCATCAACGCGATCCCCAGCGCCGAATCGCTCGGCCCGGCGCTGGCCCGGCTCGAGGCCGACCTGCGCGAGCATGACGGGCAGGCGATCGTCGTGTCGCCGCGGCCCTACGCGGCGCTGGCCGCGCTGATCCCGCATGCGCGCGGCTTCGTGTTCGAGCAGGCCTCGATGCTGTGCCACCTGTCGATCCTGCTGCGCGAGCACGGCGTGCCGGCCGTCGAATCGGCCCGCCTCTACCACCTTGGCCTGTCCGGCGCGCGCGTGACCTTCGCCGCCGCGCAGGCCGCCTGAGCGGAACCGATCGCCATGACCACGCCCGCCGATCTCAGCCTGCTGCTGTTCGACGCGAACGCGCCCGTTTCCACCGCGCCGTCCGCGCTCGTCGCGATCGCCGAACTGGCCGCGCCGCTCGCGCGGCACGGCGACAACGGCCTGTTCATCCCGAGCGGCACGCTGCAGCTGCTGAGCCTCACGACCGCGAACCGCCGCGAGGTGGCACATCACCCCGCCGGCTTCGACTTCCAGATCTTCAACGCGGCCCAGCGGCGCCGCACGCACGCCTCGCGCACGCGGCTCGGCGAGCTGGATCCGGCGCTGGCCGGCGCGCTGCCGTGCGTGGAATTCGCACTGATCCGGCGCGACGCGCAGGTCGGCGTGTACCGCTACCTCCACGAGGGCGAGGCCGGCGCGCTGTTCCTGCACCTGCTCGACCTGCCGCCGTTCGACCCGCTCGTCTGGGCGCAGGCGAGCGCCGCCGCGCAATGTGCCGGCGAGGCTGCCGCGGCGGTACGCGCGCTGCTCGGCGACGACTGCTGGTACACGCGCTGGCATCCGGAGATGGAGCTCGAACGCAAGTTCACCTCGCGGCGCATCCCCGACATGTGGCGCCTGGCGACGGCGTTCCATGCCGCCGTCGGCGAAGGCCGCCTCGACGATCTGGTGCTCGAGATCGATCGCGATTTCCAGACCATGGACTACGAATCGCACATCTTCGACGTGATCGGCGACCCCGCCGAAGCGGGCTATATCGCGTTCATTCCGCAGGCCGACGGCCTGATGGCGGTCAAGCGCAAATGGTTCGTCGAGAACGCCGAACTGCGCCGCGAGGACTTCATCACCAACCAGGCGATCGCGTTCGCGTCGATCGGCGAGCACGCGCGCGCCATGACGCCGGCCACGGTGCGGCGTCTGCAGCCGTTCCGCCGGACCCGGATCGACGTGAACCTCGAATCGCTCGCCACCGGCAATGGCTTCGGCGTGTATTTCGACGTCTGCCTGAGCCTCGACGGGCGCGCCGGCTTCGCCCAGATCGAGGTCGAGTATTGCCGCAGCCGGACCTTCAAGCCGCTGCGCGAGATCGAGCGCGACTTCGAACGGATCTCCGGCGTGGTCGAGCAATTCCTCGCGCGCCACGAGCCGGGCTTCCGGCACGACCTCTATTCGAAACTCGACTTCGCGCGCGAAGTGAGCGCGCTCGCCGCGTGACCGCCCCCGGAGCCTCGACATGCCGTCCATGACCGCCACCCCAGTCATCCTGCTGGGCAGCTGGAAGTTTCGCCACGACACGCCGTTCGACGGCGATGACCCGCCGCTGCTCGCGATCGAGCCCGGCAGCCTGATGCACGGCGCGGCCACCTCGGTCGCCGACCTGCGCGGCGCGCGGCGCGTGGTGGCGCGCTGGCGCGGCGACGGCAACGCGGGCGAAATAGAAGCCGCCGCGCCCCACGAGGCGAGCCTCGATTGCAGCAACCTGCACGGCCAGCGCATCCCGCTCGCGATCGCCGTGCTGTCGGACACGCAAGTCGAGATCACCCATCTGCTCACGCGCCTCGACACGCATCGCGCCACCTTCGTGCGCCCGCCCCACGCGATCGCGCAGCCGGCCGGCCGCGGTGCGCTTCCCGACGCGCTGCTGCGGGCCTTCCGCGCGAACCGGCTTGCCGTCAACAACTGGGAATGCCGCTACGCCTTCAGCGACACCGTCTTCGAGGAGCGCTTCGAATTCGCGAACCTCGACGCGCCACGCGCGCTCGGCGAGGCCTGGTACGGCACGCTCGATTCGGGCCGCGCCGCGCCGTTCGTCGCGCAGAGCGGCGACGAGTTCCGCCTGCTCGACCACGACGTCACCGCGTGCCGCGAGATCCCGGCCGGCGAGGTCTGGGTCGAGCACTGGAGCCGCAAGCGCAAGGAGGAATTCGAGCTGTCGCTCGCCCAGGTGTTTCGCGCCGCGCCCGATGCGCGGCAGCCCGCGAGCCGCGTCGAGGCGCGCATCGAGGCGCCGTTCGCGGAGTCGCTCGCGAGCGTCGTGGACCGGCCGCTGCAGGCGATCGGCGGCTACCGCCGCGTCGCGTTCTCGACCGAATGCGAATCGACGCGCAGCGGGCATATCTTCAGCGTCGTGTTCGAGACCTGTGTCGCGAGTCACGCGAACGAGGCCGACCCCTCGGCCCCCGCGCACACCTCGCGCGGCAGCCTGCGCTTCCAGAAGACGCGCGGCGAAGCCGATCCCGCCACGATCGCCGACGAACTCGCCGAACTCTCCGCGATCGTGCATCGCTTCCTGCATTCCCGGCATCTCGTTGCCGAACCGGCCCGGCCGATGCTTGCGTTCCTGCAGGCCGCCGGCGCCGACCGATCCATCCCGTGAGGCCACCCATGCGAACCGTGCTGCTGTCCAATCAACGCTATACGCTCGAACTCTCGCCGCACCACGCCGACCCGGCGCTGGTGACGCGACTCACGCAATTCCTCTCGCCCTACTTCAGCGAGCCCGCCTCGCACGGCGAAGCCGTGCCCGAGATCGACCTGCGGCTCGCGCTGCACGCGCCCGATGCCTTCGAGGCGGCCTGGATCGCGCGCTGCACCACGCCCGCCATCATCCGCGAGACCACCGCGCCCGGCTTCACGCTGCGCGTGCTCCTCGCGCGCGAGGATGGCGTCCTGCTCGCCTGGGATCCCGAGCTGCGCGTCGGCTACCGGATCGAGCCGGCGCGCCGCCAGGTCGATTTCTACGGCGCCGCGAACGCGTTCATCCACCTGATCGAACTCGTGCGCTACTACGGCCTGCTCGTCGAGCAATGGAAGGGCACGGCCATCATGCATGCCTCCGCGGTGGCCACGCGCGCGGGCGAGATCATCGCCATCGGCGGCGTGAAGGGCGCCGGCAAGACCACCACCATGCTCGACCTCGTAGCCTCCGGCGAGTATCTCTACTTCTCGGGCGACAAGCTGCTGCTCGACGTCGTGGACGGCCGCGTGCGCGCGCGCGGCTGGCCCGACTATCCGCACGTCGGGGTCGGCACGCTGCGCTCGCATCCCGAGCTGGCCGAGCAACTGGGGCTCGCCGCCGTCGCCGCCGATCCGGCCGTCGCCGATACCGACAAGCGCCTCTGCCCGCCCGAGGCGATGCGCCGGGCGCTCGCGGCGAGCGACGCCGGCACCGGCTGGCTCGCGTCGGTCTGCCTGCCCGAGGTGAGCGCGCCCGGGCCGTTCCGGATCGACGCGCTCGGGCCGGCCCCGATCGCGGCCGCGCTGCGTGCCCCGGGCCTGTTCGAATGGCCGCACCGCTTCATCACCTCGACCTGGCACGGCCTGCCCGCCGCCGTGGCGAGCGTGGACTTCAGCGACACGATCCCCGCCGCGCTCGCCGAAGCGATCGCCGGCGTGCGCTGGGAGTCGCGTCTCGGCCTGCCGCGCCTGTCCGTCCTCAGCTAGCCCGGGAGATCCACGATGTCGATCCAGTCAGGCCTTCGCATCGCGCTCGTCGCGCCGAGCGGCTCGGGCAAGAGCACGACCGCCGCCCTGCTCCGGCAGGCGTTCGAGGCGGCCGGCAGGCGCGTCGAGATACTGAAGCTCGCCACGCCGCTGTACGCACTGCAACGCGCGTTCTACGACGCCGCGTGCCGTGACGTCCACGACGGCGCCCAGGACCAGCGCCTGCTCGAGCAGATCGCCACCGAGCTGCGCCGCATCGACGGGCAGAGCCTCGTGAAGAACTTCGCGCGGCGCCTCGATCGCTGCGAGGCCGACATCGTCATCAACGACGACCTGCGCGACGACGCCACCGACTGGCCCTATCTGCGCCAGCAGGGGTTCGCGATCGTCAAGATCGCCACCTCGCCGGCGCTGCGCGCGATGCGGCTGCACGGCCGCCACGACCTGTCGATCGTCGAGAACAGCCCGCTCGACCAGCAGATGAGCCGGATCCGCGCCGACTACGTGGTGCCCAACAACGGCACGCTCGAGGTGCTGCGCGGCCACGTCGACGCGCTCGCCGGCTGCCTGCTCGATACCGCCGCGCGGGCCGCCGCATGAGCACGTCGCGCTCACGGCTCGTGTGGCTGCTGATCGACGGGCTGTCGTGGCGGCTGGTCCGGATGCTGGCCGCGCGGCGCCCCGGCTCGACCCTGACGCGCTGCCTGCTCGGCGGGCGCGCGATACCGCTGCAGCCGCTCTCGCCGAACTGCCAGACGCCGCCTTCGCTGTTCTCGATCTTCAGCGGCACCGACGTCGCCCGGCATGGCCTGACCGGCTACCTGCTGCCGGCGCCCACGCCCGTCGATCCGCTCGCCGTCGCGGACGGATTCACCGCGTGGCCGCGCGAGATCCCGATGGTCTGGGACCGTTGGGCCGCCGGCTCGACGCGCTTCCGGCTGTGCGCCGTGCCGTTCGTGCAGCCGGAACGGCTGGGCGCGTCGCTGGTGGGCCGCACCGACGTGTACGGCGGCAGCTTCTCGGTCGCGCCCGACACCGTGCGCGACGGCGGGCGCCTGTCGATTCCCGCGCTCGACATCGACCTGCGCGTCGAGGCCGGTGACGACGGCATCACGCTGCACGATCCGCGCTCGGCCGCGCCGCCGCGCCATCTGGCGATGGACCGTGGCCTCGCGCTGCCGCTCGGCGCGCACGTGCCGCATGGCAACGCGTTCCGGGCCATTGCACTGCATGCGATGCGGATCGACGGCGAGCCCACCCTGATCAGCTTCGGCTACCGCGCCGTCGACGTGCAGGGCGCGCCGGCGGGATCGCGCGCGATGCACGGCGGCGCCGCGTTCGCCACTGGCGACCCGGGGCGCCTCTACGGCAGCGGGCGGCTTGGGCGGCGCCTCGACGAAGGCGGCACCGGCGCGGCCGAGCACGCGCTCGTCGCGCTGATGCGCGTCGTGCATGACAGCTTCGCGGCCGACGTCGTCGCGGCCGTGCGCGCCGCCGATGCCGATTGCGTGATCGGCTACGATCCCGCCATCGATCTGCTCTCGCACCATCTGCTCAAGTACCTGGCGCCGTGCCGGCCCGACCAGCCGTGGGCGCCGCTCGGCGAGGCCCTGTTCGACGTCGCGCTCGGCTGGATCGACGAACTGATCGACGCCTGCCTCGCCGCCTCGCCCGAGCCGCTGCGCTGCATCGCGCATTCCGATCACGGCATGGTGCCCATCCATCACGACCTGTTCCCGAACGCCTGGTTCGAACAGGCCGGCGTGCTGATTTACGACGACGCCGGCCGGCCCGACCTCGCGCGCTCCGCCGCGCTGTTCCACCCCGCCGAGAACGGCCTCGTGATGCTGCATCCGGGCCGCCTCGCGGCATGCGGCTTCGATCCCGAGACGCTGATCGAGGCGTGGGGCGCCGCGCTGCCCGAATCGATGCGCGACGGCTGGCATCGTCTCGAAGGACCGGCAGCCGCGTCCGGCGAGCTGCCCGGCATCGAGGGCTGGTTGATGCGATGCTACTGGCAGGCGCCCGCCGGCACGCGGCTGCGCTTCGCACGCGCGACGCCATTCGTGCAGCCGAGCCGCAAGGGCGGCGACCACGCCGTCTGGTCGCGCGATCCGTGGCTGCAGGGCATCCTCGTCGATGCCGGCGGCGAGCCGGTCGGCCTTCCCGACCAGCCCGCGCTGAACCTGCCCGACATCGTTCCCCTCGTCTGCCGGGACGGCATGCCGAGCCCCTGACAGACGCCGCTTCGCTCCACATAGCCAAGACATCAAAGGAATACCGGCAATGATTGATACGCTCCTCTGTGACATCGACGGCACGCTGCTGCATCGCGGCGCGGCGCTTCCCGGCGCGGCCGCCGCCTTGCGAGCCGCGCGCGATGCCGGGCTCGGCATCCGCCTGCTCACCAACATCACCGCGAAGACGCCGCGCGAGCTGGCCGCGCAACTGGGCGAGGCCGGCATCGAGGTCGACGCCGGCGAGATCCTGACCGCCACCACCGCCTGCGTCGGCCACCTGCTGGCCCAGCCCGGCAAGCGCTGCCACCTGATCGTTCCCGACAGCGCGCGGGCCGCGTTCGACGCGGTCGCCATCGACGACGTGCAGCCCGACTTCGTCGTGATCGGCGACATCGGCGACGCGTTCGACTACGCGACGCTGAACCGGGCGTTCCGCATGCTGCGCGGCGGCGCCTCGCTGATCGCGCTGCAGAAGAACCTGTTCTGGTTCGACGTGGAAGGCGAGCGGCTCGATTGCGGTGCGTTCGTGGTCGGGCTGGAGGCCGCCGCCGGCACGCAGGCCGTCGTGACCGGCAAGCCGTCGCCCGTGTTCTTCGAGGCCGCGTTGCGCGAACTCGGCGCCGGCGCGCAGCACGCCGTCGTGATCGGCGACGACATCGCCACCGACATGGCCGGCGCGCGCGCGATCGGCGCCCACGCGCTGCACGTCAGGACCGGCAAGCATCGTCCCGAGTGGCTCGAGCAGCATGCCGGGTCGATCGACAGCGTGCTGGACAGCATCGCCGATCTGCCCGCATGGCTCGATCGATTCGGCGCGCGTCGCGTTTGAACCCGCTTACCTGTCCTGTCCGTCACGGAACCCGCAAATGACGATCATTGCGCAAATCTCCGATGTTCATGTCCGGCCCGAGGGCGTGCTGTATCAGGACACCGTCGATTCGAACACCATGCTGGAACGGGCGATCGCGAGCCTCAACGCGCTCGTGCCGCGCCCCGACCTGGTGCTCGTGACGGGCGATCTGACCGATGAAGGCAAGCCGGAGGAATACGCCATGCTGCGGCGCCTGCTCGCGCCGCTGGCGATCCCGTTCGCCGTCATGCCCGGCAACCACGACCATCGCGACAACCTGCGCAGCGCGTTTGCCGATCACGCATATCTGCCGGCGCAGGGGCCGCTGCATTACACGATTGATGTCGGCGCGGTGCGGATCGTCGCGCTCGATACGTCGGTGCCGGGATGGCATCACGGCGAGCTGGATTCGCATGCGCTCGACTGGCTCGATGCGCAGCTGCGGGATTGTCGCGACCGGCCGACCCTGGTGGCCATGCATCATCCGCCGTTCGATACGGGGATTCCGTATCTGGACATTTATGGGCTGCGTGACATCGATCGGTTTGCGGCGACGCTGGCGGCGCATTCGCACGTCGAGCGCGTGGTCGCCGGGCATGTGCATCGCTCGATGCAGACGCGCGTGGGTAATGTGCCGGTGGTGACGTGTCCCAGTACCGTTACGCAGATCGCGCTGCGTACGCTGCCCGATGCGGAGCCGGCTTCGTATCTCGAGCCGCCGGCGTTTTTGCTGCATTACTGGGCTCACGGGAAGCCTTCGATTTGCCATTTGAGTTATGTGGGGCGGTTTGAAGGACCGTATCCGTTTGCTTGATTTGCTGGAGGGGGACGTGATCGACTGCTTCCGACGGCGCGAACCAGTCCTCGACGGTGCGACGCGCGGAAAGCGGGCACTTGCGAACCTCGAGCCAATTGGAAGTCCCCGAATAGGGACAACCCTCGAATTGAGATTCGGAATGAGAAAAACGGAGTCATCTTTCATTCTTATATGGACGCCCGCATGATTTTGACCGAGCGACCCATGTCCAGATCGCGCCGGTGGCGCGAAACGTCGGAATCGTTATTCAAAATCATTAATCACTTCCCTAGTGCCGCCAAAGGAAGATCCCCGTCATTTTGATCGCGACGACCATCCAATCAAATGACGATCGATATTAAGTAACCAGATAATATAACCACGCGCACGACGCCATTCCCAACGCCCCCCCAAGCCACACAACGCTCCCCACGCGATCAAACGATTTACAATCGATTCAATTTACTTCCACCGATGCCGTTAAATACCAAGTGAATGACTGCGCGCACCGCAGCATCGTTACGTTTTATCGAACGATAAAGAGGAGGAGACAGGGTAATGGAACGTTTTCGATTGAAGGCGCGCCTTTGGCTCGCGATTGCCGCGATGTGCATCGGGCTCATGGCAATCGGCTTGTGGGGCGCGTTCAAGACGCGCGACACCATGATTGCCGATCGTCAGACGGAACTTCAAAGTGTCGTGAGCATCGCGTACACCATCCTCGATCGATATAACGGTCTGGCGGCGGCGGGCACGATGTCGCTTGACGACGCACAGCGCAATGCCATGGCGGATCTGCGCGCCATGCGCTACAACGGTTCCGGCGGCTATCTCGTCGTTACCGATGCCCACGCGAAAGTGGTCATGCACGGTTTGCGGCCCGAACTCGAGGGCAAGGACATGAGCGGCTTCACCGATCCGCAAGGCCGCCACGTGTTTCAGGACGGTGCGGATCTGGCCGAAAAACAGGGGGAAGGTTTCGTCGACCTGCAGTTCCTGAAACCGGTGACCAACAAGATGGCGCCGAAAATCAATTTCGTGCGCCTGTTCAAGCCGTGGGATTTGACGATCATCACCGGGGTTTTCATCGACGATATCGACACCGCGTTTTATGCAACCCTGGCGCGCTTCGTCGGCGCCACGCTGATTCTGTGTTTCGGCGTGACGCTGATCGTCGGCGCGGTCGCCCGCAGCATCCTGCGCGAGCTGGGGGGCGAACCGGCCTATGCCGCGCAGATCGCCTCGCGCATCGCCGACGGCGATCTCGATGTGTCGGTGATCACGCACCAAGGCGATCAGACCAGCCTGCTTGCCGCCATGCAGCGCATGCAGCAACGGCTCGCGCATTCCATCATGCAGATTCGCAGCGGCGCCACGCTGATTGCCTCGGTATCCAACGAGATTGCCGCCGGCAATGCCGATCTGTCGCGCCGGACCGAGCAGCAGGCCACCGCGCTCGGCGAAACGGCGTCGAGCATGGAACAGATCACCGCGACCGTGAAGCAGAACGCCGACAACGCGAAGCAGGCCAGCAAGCTGGCGCTCGACGCGTCGGAAACGGCGGCGCGCGGCGGTGAAGTGGTCGATCAGGTGGTCGAGACGATGCGCGGCATTTCCCAGTCGTCGGACCAGATCGGCGACATCATCGGCGTGATCGAGGGCATCGCGTTCCAGACCAACATCCTCGCGCTGAACGCGGCGGTCGAAGCCGCCCGCGCCGGTGAAGGCGGCCGGGGCTTCGCGGTGGTGGCCGGCGAGGTCCGCAGCCTCGCGCAACGCTGCGCGGCCGCCGCGCGAGAAATCAAGAACCTGATCGAGGAATCGGCCCAGAAAATAGAAGGCGGCTCGCAGCACGTCGGCCGCGCGGGCGACACGATGCGGGAGATCGTGCATGCGGTGCGCCGCGTCACCGCCATCATGGGCGAGATCAGCACGGCGTCGATCGAACAAAGCTCGGGCATCGAGCAGGTGAACATCGCCGTGGCCGACATGGATCAGACGACGCAACAGAACGCGGCGCTGGTCGAGCAGGCCAGCGCGTCGGCCGACATCCTGAAAACGCAGACCAACCAGCTTGCCGCGGCGATTTCCGTGTTTTCGTTGCCGGCCTGAGGCTCAGTACGCCGCCCGCCGGGCCATGCAGATTCGTCCCGCAGATACGACAAGGGCCTCCGAAGAGGCCCTTGCATTCATCACTCGTTTTCGTCGAAGTAATGGCCGAACTTGACCTGCTTGGTCCGGATATATCGCTCGTTCTCGTCGCGCATCGGCACCGGCAGCGCCACGCGCTCGCAAACGGGAATGCCGTGCGCGACCAGCGTGTCGAATTTCTTCGGGTTATTGCTCATCAGCCGCACCGAGGTGACGCCGAGAATCCGCAGGATCGCCGCGGCCGAATCGTATTCGCGCGCGTCGTCGGGCAGGCCGAGATCGCGGTTCGCCTCGACCGTATCGCGCCCCTGCTCCTGCAGCGCGTAGGCGCGAATCTTGTTGCTCAGGCCGATGCCGCGCCCTTCGTGGCCGCGCAGGTACAGCAGGACGCCGCGCCCTTCGGCAACGATATTGCGCAGTGCAAGGTCGAGTTGTTCGCCGCAATCGCAGCGATACGAGCCGAACACGTCGCCCGTCAGACACTCCGAATGCAGCCGCGTCAGCACCGGCTGTTGACCGGCAACGTCGCCCACCACGAGTGCCAGATGTTCGGCCTGGCTGCCGTCGACACGAAATGCATGAGACATGAACACGCCATAACGCGTCGGCAGCGATGCCGACGCGACGAGCGTCACGGGCTCGTCGGCCGGATGCTCGTCGGCCGGGGGTGATACGGGATGCGAAGACATGGAAAACATCGGGAATTCGGAGTTAAGGAATGTTCGGAGTGGCGCGCAGGCGGAGTTTACCGCTAATCTACGTTATGCGTTCTGCACCGCTTCCGTGGTGCGCGAACGTCTCTATACTGGTTCCCTCGGGCCCGTCTGGCGCCCGGTTTCCGGAGATCGTATGAGCACAACCGTCGCGAATATTCTCAAATCAAAGCCCGAGGCCGGCCGAACGGTGTACACGATCGGCAAGGACGAATCCGTCTACGACGCGCTGAAACTGATGGCCATCAAGAGCGTCGGCGCGCTCGTCGTGACGCAAGGCAACGACATCGTCGGCATCGTCACGGAGCGCGACTACGCGCGCAAGGTCGTGCTGCTCGAGCGCTCGTCGAAGGCGACGCGCATCGAGGAAATCATGACCGTGAAGGTGCGCTACGTCGAACCCTCGCAGACCAGCGACCAGTGCATGGCGCTGATGACCGAGCACCGCGTGCGCCACCTGCCCGTGCTCGACGGCGGCAAGCTGCTGGGCGTGATCTCGATCGGTGACCTGGTGAAGAGCGTGATCGCCGATCAGCAGTACATGATCAGCCAGCTCGAACACTACATCCACGGCACGCCGATCGACTCGGGCGCCGAATAGGCCGAGCCCGCCGTCCTGCCCCGTCAGGCAAGCGACCCAGGCAAGCTGTCGCGACTCCGTCGTGCGCCGCACCGGCGCAAAAAATGCCCAAACGCATCGCGTCCGGGCAAAGCCGCCGTTGTGCGGCGACGGAGGTCCTGTGAGGTGGTACTCGCCCGGCGGTTCTCGCCCGGGCCTCAGACCTGATCTGTCGAATTCGTGACGAGGCGGCGCCTCGCCACGTCGTCATGCTGGCTCGGGGCCGCTTCGCCGGTTCGCGAACCGCTGGCGGCCTGTCGCTTGATGATCGACTTAGTGGCCGAAATAGACACTGTCGATCGGGTTCGGCGCGGCCACCGCGCGGCGGCCCGATTGCGAACCGGCCACCGGCTGCACGCCGTAGCCGCTGGTGTCGGCGTGCGTCAGCGTCTGCTGCGACTGCTGCACGCGCGCTTCCGCGGCCTGGATGTCGTTCGGGTACCGCGCGTCGCTGGCCACCGGGTCGTAGCCATGCTGTTCGAGTTGAACCAGATCCGCGCGGACGTCCGCGCGCGTCAGCGGCTGCGAGTTCGATTGAGCGAACGACGCGACCGGAGCGGCAAGGATCGAAGCGACGACAGCAGCATAAACGAGCGATTTCATGATGTTACCTCCGAGATGTTTTGGTTTTGTCCACCTCAGGCATCGATGTCTGTCTGAAGCGAATGACTGAAGTCTAGGCTCGGATTGTCACAGGGAAAACCCTTAGTTTGAACATACACCGTTGCATGGACAGCAACGATGAGGGCATGAATCCAGCCTGCCTCGCCTCAGTTTCTTCATACGAGTAACAATACTGACAAATGGCTGACCGATCGCTCGTGCCGTTGCACGGCGCGGCGGCGGCCTGAGGAGCCGTCGCTTCCCCGGCATGCCATGCCTACCGCCGCCCCTTGATCAAGACGCCGATACTGCCGGCAATCGCCGCCACCCCCGCACCGCGCCGTTCGAACGCACTCGCGAGAAATCGCGTCGCCGTCTTCCCGGCACCGCCTCTCGCAGCACCGATGCGGACATCAACGAAAAAAGGCGCCCGAAGGCGCCTTTTTGCTGACTGCCCAGGAGGCAGCCGTCACGCTTAGAAGCGGTGACGCAGGCCGACCGTTGCCGTCGTCTGGTTGATGCCCGACGAACCGTTCGTCGCGAACGCGTCGCCGTTGTAGATCGACGCCGTCGTGCCGCTTGCACGCTGGTACACGGCTTGAGCGTAGACGTCGGTGCGCTTCGACAGCGAGTAGTCGGCTTGCAGGCCAACCTGGTTCCAATGCACGTCGTTCGTGCCGAGACGGCCGTTCGAGTACGTGTAGGCAACGCCCAGACCCAGAGCCGGCGTCAGGTTGTACTTGCCGTTGACTTCGTAGTTGTCGATGCGAACGTTGCCGCCGGTGACGGTGTCGTCCAGACGCGCTTGCGTCCATGCCGCGCCGACCTGTGCCGGGCCGAATGCATAGCCTGCGGCTGCGCCGTAGGTGCGGACACGGCCTTGGTTGCCGAACGCGTTGGTGTCAACCGCGCCACCCGTGTTGTTGGTCGCTGCCGGGTTGTTCAGCTGCGAGTAGGCACCCGCCAGCTTCAGGCCCTGGAACTGGTACGACACGCCGCCGCTGTAAGCACGGTTGTTGCCGAAGTTCGTGTTGTTCGAGAACGCATACGTGCCGCCGAATTGCAGGCCGGCGTAGTTCGCGCTCGTGAACTTGATCGAGTTGTTCGTGGCGTAGCCGCCGTTCGTGCTCAGGTTGTCGAGGTTACCGACGTGGGCGAAGTACGTGCCGCCCCACGAGCCGGTTGCCGTCAGCGGAGCCAGATAGTCCTGCACGGAATCGTACTGACGACCCAGCGTGACAGTGCCGTATTGGCTCGACAGACCGACGAACGCTTGACGGTTGAACATGCCGCCGTCGTTCTGGAAGCGGCCGTTACCGAGGTTGAAGCCGCTTTCCAACGTGAAGATTGCCTTCAGGCCACCGCCGAGGTCTTCCGAACCACGCAGACCGAACAGGCTTTGGTCGATGCCCGTGCCTTCCGACCAGCGCGACTTGCCGGCAACGTTGCTTTGGTACGTGATGCCCGCGTCGAGCACGCCGTACAGCGTGACGCTGCTTTGCGCGTGGGCGACGGTTGCGAACGATGCTGCAGCGGCTGCAACGATCAGAGTCTTTTTCATTCGTGGAGCTCCCTTCATTTAAAAAGAGGCAGGCCTTGCGACCTTGTTTCATAAACGGTCTGCAACCGCCCGGAAGCGCCACCTCACTTCTCTCGTGGCGCGCCCGGATGGTTGGCCGTTCTGGGAATCGTGAGTTTAGGGGTGGACCCTAGGGTCGCCACGCGCGAATAAAGAAATAACTTTTTCCGAAACCAGAAATAATGGAAATGGTAGTCTTCGTTAAGCCTTTGTTTTGACTTGTTTTTTTGGACGCTTGACGGCACTTTTTTGGCACGCTCGCGGCAGGCATTCCTTTATGTCACCGTCTTGACGGTTGCAAAGAAACAACATCAGACAGCCGGCAAGGAATGCCGATCCGGTAATAAATACCTTTTTCATCCCCAATTTGGTGCATTTCCGGCACCGACGCCGCGAGAAAACGTTTTCGCGCGCGCACACCCCATCCATCGATGGCGGACGACCATCCAACGTCACGTTCGTTACAACGGCTGTCATGCTTCTCGCGTAGCGCCGCGCTAACGTAGCGAGGCTTGCCCTGTCGGGCGGCGAACCCGATCCTTCCGGAGTCTCTCGATGCATCGTCGCGATTTCCTTCGAGCCATTGCCATGGCCGGCGCCGCCTGCGCCGGTGGCCTGCCCTTCTCCACGAACGCGCAGCCCGCGCCGCCGGGGCCGCCTCCCTCGCCAGCGGGCCGGCCGCCGCCACCACCGCCGCCGGTAGGCGAGCGGCCGAACCGCGCGCCGCCGCCACGGCGTCATGACCGCCGCCCGCCGCCGCCGCGTGGACGCCGCTATGTCTGGGCCGACGGCTACTGGGACTGGCGCGGCGGCCGATACGTGTGGGTGCCGGGGCGTTGGGTACTCGCGCGTCCGGGCCGGCGCTGGGTGCCCGGCGCGTGGCGGCGGGAAGGCCCGGGCTGGGTCCTCGTGCCGGGCGGGTGGCGATGAGGTGACGACAATCAGCCAGGACAGCCCCGCCGCGCTGCACGGCCGGGCCAAGGCTGCGGCCGGTGCCTCGGTCGAGGATCGATGCCGGCCGCGCAACACACTATATATATAGCGTGTTGGAACCGACGCCGAGCCGCGCTGTCGAAGCGGCCCCTTTCTTTCCCCCGGAACCACCTTGCATCCAGCCGCCCGGCCACGGCGCCCACCATTCATCCGGGCCGCATGTTACTTACGGGTTACCGCGCATTTCCTGCCATCGGAAAGCTTCGTCGGCACGCCGTAGCCGACGGGCCGCCATTTTCCAGGCAGACCGCCGTGTCGTCGACAACCCTGGATCGGCGGCCGCCACGGCCTCGACAACGCTTTCACGCCACCGGACACCGGCCGACCAGCCGCCATCACGCGCCAATACCGCGCCGCACATGGTCCGCATGCCGCAGCACCAGGCCACGCGCGATATGACCACGTATTAATGCCGGTAAACAACGCCGGGATCCGACTTGCTATGGTCCACCGGAATCCGCCCGTCTCGACGTGGCCGCGGCTTGCGTTCCCCGGATCGCCCGATCGGGATGGCGCGCCGCCCGGCAGACCGCGTCGGGACGGCGTCGTCGACACAACAGTTTCTCCGGCAAGCAAACGATGGAAAGCAACCAGATGCTGGCACTCGCGATGGAGCACCATGGCGCGGGCCGGCTCGGCGAAGCGCGCGAGCTGTACGAACGCGCGCTGGCAGGCGCCGTGGACGAGGCGAACGTGATGTTTCGCCTCGGCGTGCTGAACCTGCAATGCGGTGCCCACGAGGCGGCGCTCGGCTGGCTCGACCGCGCGCTGGCCCGTGCGCCCGACAACCTCCGCTACCACCTCGCGCGCGGGCACGTGTTCACCGCCGCGCAATGCTTCGCCGAGGCGATCGACGCCTATCAGCGGGCGCTGGCGCTCGACGCCCGCTCGGTCGATGCGCTGTTCGCGCTGGCCACGACCTTGCAGGCCGTGGCGGAGACCGCCGCCGCCGTCGAGGTCTACGCCGCGCTGCTGGCCATCGATCCGGCGCACGCCGACGCCCTCAACAATCTCGGCAACTGCCACCGCCAGCAGGGCGACGCGCCCGCCGCCGAAGCCGTCTACCGGCAGGCCGTCGCGCTGCATCCGGGCGACGCCAACGCGCTGACGAACCTCGCCACGCTGGTGCTGGCGGCCGGCCGGACCGGCGAGGCCGTGGCGCTGCTCGAAGCCGCGGTACAGGCCGCCCCCGACTGGCCATGCGGCCTAGCGAACCTCGGCGTCGCGCTGCATCGCGGCGGCGACTTCGCGGGCAGCGCGGCGCGGCTCGCGCGCGCCCTGGAACTGGACCCGGCCTTCCCCGAAGCCGACTACAACCTGGCCAACGCGCTGCATGCGCTCGGCCGGCGGCCCGAGGCGCTGCTCCACTACCGGCGCGCGATCGAACAGGCGCCCGCGCATGCCGACGCCTGCAACAATCTCGGCATCGTCCATCGCGAATCGGGGCAGCTGCACGAGGCGGCCGACGCGTTTCGCGCCGCGATCGCGCTGCGGCCCGATTTTCTCGCCGCGCTCAACAACCTCGCCGTGGTGCTGCGCACGCTCGGCGCGATGGACGAGGCCGAGGCGCATCTGCGCCGCGCGCTCGCGGTCGATCCGCACCATGCCGTCACGCACAACAATCTCGGCAACGTGCTGAAGGACCAGGGGCGCCTGGACGAGGGCATCGACAGCTATCGCCGCGCGCTCGCCGGCGATCCCGACAACGTCCTCGCGCACGGCAACCTGGTCTATGCACTGTCGTTCCAGGCCGACCAGCCCGGGCCGATCCTCGAGGAATGCCGCCGCTGGTCGGCACGGCATGAAGCGCCGCTGCGCGGCGCGCGCCAGCCGCATCCGAACGACGCGACGCCGTCGCGGCGGCTGCGCATCGGCTACGTGTCGCCGGACTTCCGCAACCACTGCCAGACGCTGTTCACGCTGCCGCTGCTCGCGCATCACGATCACGGAAACTTCGAGATCTTCTGCTACGCGAGCGTCGCGCGGCCCGACGACCTGACCCGGCGCCTCGCCGCGCATGCCGACGTCTGGCGCGACGTGAGCCGGCTCGACGACGAACAGCTCGCCGGCACGATTCGCGACGACCGGATCGACATCCTGATCGACCTGAGCATGCACATGGCCGACAGCCGGCCGCTGCTGTTCGCGCGGCGCCCGGCGCCGGTGCAGATCGCGTGGCTGGCCTATCCGGGCACCACCGGCATCGACGCGATCGACTACCGGCTGACCGACCCGTGGCTCGATCCGGCCGGCGCCGATGCCTGGTACACCGAGCGCTCGATCCGCCTGCCCGATTCGTTCTGGTGCTACGACCCGCTGGCGGATACGCCGGCCGTCAACGCGCTGCCCGCCCTCGCCAACGGCTATCCGACCTTCGGCTGCCTGAACAATCCGTGCAAGCTCGGCGACGCCTCGTTCCAGCTATGGGGTGCCGTGATGCGCGCGCGGCAGGACGCCCGGCTGATCCTGATGGCACCCGAGGGCTCGGCCCGCGCGCGCCTGCTCGACAAGCTGGCGCGGCACGGCATCGCGGCCGAACGGGTCGCGTTCACGCCGTTCCGGCCGCGCGCCGACTATCTGCAGACCTATCACCGGATCGATATCGGGCTCGACACGATCCCGTACAACGGCCACACCACGAGCCTCGATTCGTACTGGATGGGCGTACCGGTCGTCACGCGGATCGGCGACACGGTGGTGGGACGCGCCGGCCTGAGCCAGTCGACGAACCTGGGGCTGGGCGAGGTGGTGGCCGACAGCGACGCGCGCTTCGTCGAGATCGCCGTCGAGCTGGCGCGCGACCTGCCGCGGCTCGGCGCGATGCGGGCGAGCCTGCGCGAGCGGCTCGCGGCCTCGCCGCTGATGAATGGCCCGCGCTTCGCGGTGCATATCGAGGCCGCGTATCGCGAGGCGTGGCGGCATTGGTGCGACGAGGCACGCAGCGTCGGATAACGTGCTTGACCGCGCGTCGGCATCCACCGTCGCGCGACTGAAGCCGGGCTGCGGTCCGGTTCAATAAGCGCGAACATCGCCCGAGACACGCATACGACGACGAACCGGGGCTGAACCGCTCCGCGAGGCACGGCGATCTTGCCGATACGGCGCCGCCGCCGCTCCTTTGCATCGGCACGAAACAGCAGCCGCGCGGGCACGCCCGTGGCGCCCCGCTTCGCCGCGTGAAACGCCCGCCGCTCCTCACCCACGAACCACCGATAACCCGCCACCCGCCGTGGTTATTTTCATATATCGCGATATCCCGATATATGATTCGTTCGACGACGATACACGCGGAGCCCGTTGCTCCACCGACTTTCATCCATGACGCTCGACATCGACGCGATTCACAAGGCGCTCGCCAATCCGGTCCGCCGCGACATCCTGCTCTGGCTCAAGGAGCCCCACCGGCATTTTCCGGAGCAGGTCCACATGTCGCTGCAGGAAGGCGTGTGCGCGGGCCAGATCGACGCGCGCTGCGGCCTGTCGCAATCGACCGTGTCGGCCCACCTCGCGACGCTGCAGCGCGCGGGGCTGGTGCAATCCTCGCGGTTCGGCCAGTGGGTGTTTTTCCGGCGCAACGAAACGGTGATCCGGGCGTTTCTCGATCAGTTGCAAACCAACCTGTAACGGCGTTGCCGAGCCAGGACCGCGTCCGCGGAACGGTTCGTCCGGCATCCTCATTTTCGATAGATAAGGAATCCTTCATGCCTACCCTGTTCGATCCGCTCGTCATCGGCGATCTGACGCTGCGCAACCGCGTCGTGATGGCGCCGCTCACGCGTGCCCGCGCCAGCGAAGGCCGCGTGCCGAACGCGCTGATGGCGCATTACTACGCGGAGCGCGCCTCCGCCGGCCTGATCCTCACCGAAGCCACGGCCGTCACGCCGCAGGGCGTCGGCTACGCGAACACGCCCGGCATCTGGTCGGACGAGCAGGTCGAGGGCTGGAAGCTCGTGACGAAGGCG
This sequence comes from Burkholderia perseverans, assembly GCF_022870505.1. NCBI lineage: Bacteria > Pseudomonadati > Pseudomonadota > Betaproteobacteria > Burkholderiales > Burkholderiaceae > Burkholderia > Burkholderia perseverans. The sequence goes on along the minus strand of NZ_CP045093.1, from coordinate 1,107,847 downwards.
GTCCACGACGCGGGCGGCCGGATCTTCATGCAGCTGTGGCACGTCGGCCGGATCTCGGACCCGGTGTTCCTGAACGGCGACCTGCCGGTGGCGCCGAGCGCGATCGCCGCGGGCGGCCATGTGAGCCTGCTGCGTCCGGAACGCCCGTTCGTCACGCCGCGCGCGCTCGAACTCGACGAAATCCCCGGCATCATCGCCGCCTATCGCAAGGGCGCCGAGAACGCGAAGCTGGCCGGCTTCGACGGCGTGGAAGTCCACGGCGCGAACGGCTACCTGCCCGACCAGTTCCTGCAGGACGGTACCAACCACCGCACCGACGCCTACGGCGGCTCGATCGAGAACCGCGCGCGCTTCCTGCTCGAAGCCACCGACGCCGCGATCGAGGTGTGGGGCGCGCAGCGCGTGGGCGTCCACCTGTCGCCGCGCGGCACCGCGCATACGATCAGCGATTCGGACCCGGCCGCGACCTTCGGTTACGTCGCGCGCGAACTGGGCCGCCGCAAGGTCGCGTTCCTCTGCGTGCGCGAGCCGCTCAGCGACGACCGCCTCGCACCGCGCCTGAAGGCCGAGTTCGGCGGCCCCGTGATCGCCAACGACAGCTTCACGCTCGACACCGGCAAGGCCGTGGTCGCCGCCGGCGAGGCCGACGCGGTGGCCTGGGGCAAGCTGTTCATCGCGAACCCGGACCTGCCGCGCCGCTTCGAACTCGACGCGGTGCTGAACGCGCCGGTGCCGTCGACGTTCTACGCGGATGGCGCGACCGGCTATACCGACTACCCGTCGCTCGAAAACATCGCCTGACGCAGTAGCACGCCTGCCGCACGTGAGGCTTCACGCATGCGGTGGGCGCATGGCCATGCCGATGCCGGCATGGCCATGTCGTTTCGGCGCGCCCCCGCGTCGCCGGCTTTCCGCCCATCCCCCGCCCTACACCGCCCCCGCGCCGAGCCGCGACGGATACGCCGACGCGTGCCGCTGCGCCATCCACATCGCGCGATAACGCCCCTCGGTCCTCAGCAGTTCCTCGTGCCGACCCTGCTGCACGAGCCGCCCGCCATCGATGACGAGAATCCGGTCGGCGCCGACGATCGTCGACAGCCGGTGCGTGATCACGATCACGGTGCGGTCGCGCACCAGCACGTCGATCGCCTGCTGGACCGCCAGCTCGCTTTCCACGTCGAGCGCGGAGGTCGGTTCGTCGAGACAGACGATCGGCGCGTCCTTCAGCAGCGCCCGCGCGATCGAGATGCGCTGCCGCTCGCCACCCGACAGGCGCCCGCCGATCTCGCCGAGCCGGGTCTGCCAGCCCTGCGGCAGCCGCGCCACGAAGTCCTCGCAGCGCGCCGCGCGCGCGACCGCCAGCACGTCGGCGTCGCTCGCGTCGGGGCGCGCCATCCGGATGTTGGCCAGCACCGTGTCGTCGAACAGGTAGACGTCCTGGAACACCACCGAGATCAGCGCGTTCCGCGCGGCCTCCGGAATCTCGCGCAGGTCCACGCCGCCGATCCGGATCGCGCCGCGCTGCGGATCGGCATGACGCAACAGCAGGCGCATCACGGTGCTCTTGCCGGAGCCGGACGGCCCGACCAGCGCCGTCATGCCGTGCATCGGCAGCGCCATGTCGAAATCGGCGAGCGCGTCGGCCTGCCCGCGCGCGTAGCGAAATCCCACGCCCTCGAAAGCGAGGTCGAAGCGCGTCGGCACGCGCGGCGCGCCGCGCAGCGGCAGCGGCTCGATCGCCGACAGCGCCGCGATCCGCGCCAGCGCCGCCGCGATCAGCTCGAGCAGTTTCGCGTAGCTGACCAGCGTCGCCATCGGCTCGGAAAAACGCGCGACGGTCACCATCACGGCGGCCACCACGGCAAGCTCGAGCGTGCCGTTCACGACCCACGTCAGGCCCGCGGCCACCACCAGCTGCAGCCCGAGTTCGACGAGGCTCGCGATCGCGAGGCCGGGGCTGGCCTCGCGGCGCAGCGCCGCCAGCTGGACGTCGTGGACGCGCCGGAACCCTTCGTCGAGCCGGCTCGCGCGGGCCAGGTCGACGCGCGCGGCGCGCAGCGCCGGCAGGCCCTGCATGAACTCGACCACGTCGGCATCGAGGCGCCGGTCCGCGTCGGCCAGGGTCCGCGCGCCGCGCGCGAGCGCCGGCCGGCGCCACCGGTAACTCAAGCCGATCAGCGGAAACATGATCAGCAGCATCAGGCCGATCCGCCAGTCGATCAGCAGCGCGGCGAGCGCGACCACGCAAGGCGTCACGCTCGCCACCAGGATCAGGTTGGCGAGCGCGATCGTGTAGTTGAGGTTCTCGTCGACGCTGCCGAGCAGCAGCGCGTTCAGCTCGCCCGAGCGCGAATCCTGCAGCGTCTCGAGCGGCATGCGGCGCAGGCGTTCGCCGAGCTTCACGCGCAGCGCGTGCGTGGCGCGCGCGAGCCGGCCGTTGAATTCGAAGCCCTGGGCACGCCAGCGCAGCATGGCCGTGACGAGCGTCAGTGCGCCCAGCGCGGCCAGCCAGCCGAACACCGTCGCCGCCGGGCGCCGGCCGGCGACGGCCTCGAACAGCGGGAACAGGCAGGCGAAGCCGAGCCCCTGCGTGAACGCGGCCACGGCGAGCCCGATCAGGCTGCGGTTCAGCGCGCCGGCGTGGTCGCCGGCGGCCTCCAGCAGGCGGCGGTAGGCGGCGCGCCACGCGGCCGGACGCTTCGCTTCGATGCGGACGTCACTCATCGCCGGCCTCCTGTCGGCTCCGGTCCGCCGGCTCCCCGGTTTCCTCGGACTCCTCAGGTTCTGTTTCGCCGCGCAGCCTCCAGCGATGCGCGCGCTCGTGGCAGCGCCACAGTCGCGCATAGACGCCGCCCAGCGCCATCAGCCGGCCGTGCCGCCCGTGTTCGACCAGCTCCCCGCCGTCGAACACGAGGATCTGGTTGGCATGGCGGATCGTGGCCAGCCGGTGCGCGACGATGATCACGGTCTTGCCGCGCATCAGCCGCGACAGTGCCTCGATCAGTTCGGCCTCGGTCTCGGGGTCCGAGAACGCCGTCGCCTCGTCGAGCACGAGGATCGGCCGGCGCTGCAGGATCGCGCGCGCGATCGCGATGCGCTGCTGCTGGCCGCCCGACAGGAACACGCCGCGCTCGCCGGCCGGCGTGTCATAGCCGTCCGGCAGCCCGGCGATGAAGTCGTGGGCCTGCGCGGCGCGCGCGGCGGCCACCACCTCGTCCAGCGTCGCGTCGGGCGAGCCGAGCCGGATGTTGGCCGCGATCGTGTCGGCGAGCAGGAAGCTGTCCTGAAACACGAACGCGACCTGCGCCATCAGCGTGTCGGTGCTGATGTCGCGCACGTCCACGCCGCCGATCAGCACGCGCCCGGCGTCGACGTCGCGAAAGCGCGGGATCAGCTGCGCGACCGTGGTCTTGCCCGCGCCGGACGAGCCGACCAGCGCCGTGGTGGTGCCGGGCGCGGCGTGGAAGCTCACGTCGCGCAGCGCCGGCGCGCCATGACCGTAGCCGAACCGGACGTGCTCGAAGGTCACGCTCGCGTCGCGCGGCACGCGGCCGTCGGCGGGCTGGCTCATGGCCGGCAGCGCCATGATCTGCCCGATCCACGCCACGCTCAGCTTCGCCTTCTCGACCATGTGATGGAGCGCCATCATCGGCAGCACCGCCTCGGCCACGCCGGCCCCGATCAGCAGCGCGCCGATCCAGGTCGCGAAGTCGAGCGACCCGCGCAGGCACAGCACGGCGCCGAACCCCGCCAGCACGAACAGCCCCGGCAGCGGATTGAGCAGCGCCGACGACAGCCGCGCGGCGGCGCCGGCGCGGCGGTACCAGCCCGTCAGCACTTCCAGATAGGCATCGAGTGCCTGCTGATAACGGCCGAACGTCGCGTAGCCGATATCGAAGGTCCGCACCACCGGCATCGCCTGCACGAACTCGACGACGGCCGCGCTCACGCGCTCGCGCGCCGCGTGGTAGGCGCGCCCGATCTCGACCGAACTGCGCATCGCGAACGACAGCACGCCGCCGCCCGCCACGATCATCGCGACCACGCAGAGCGCGAGACGCCAGTCGAGCCAGGCCAGCGCGGCCAGCATCGCGACCGGCGCGACGAACGCGCGTGCGTAGAACGGCGTGCTGTCGGCCACGAACACGTGCAGCGCCTTCACGTCGTCATGGACGACCTTGGCGAGCGCGGTGGCGCCCGTCTGCTGCACCGTGCCGAGCGAGACGCGGGCCACGTGATCGACCAGCTCGCGGCGCAGGATGGTTTCGAGCCGGAACGCCGCGCGATGCGACTGGCCGAAGCTGGCGAGCCGCGCGAAATAGGCGCCGGCCAGGCACAGGCAGGCGACCAGCACGGCGTCGAGCGGCCAGGCCCGGGGCGCCTCGCCGACGCGCCGGATGGCCCAGGCCAGCGACAACAGGAAGCCCACGCCGAGCAGGGCGGCAAGCGACGACAGCGCCATCGCGAAACGGATCTGGCCGCGCACCGGGCGCATGATGCGCCAGGCGCCCGGCGGCGGTGGTGGCGGCGGCTCGTGCGTCGCTGGGCGATGCGGGGATGAAGACGGATCCGGCAGATTTGACATGGTCGTTCCCGATGGATGGAACCGCAGGAGAGGGACAGCGAGGCAGGCGGACGGCGTGAGCCGGGCCGGTGCGACAAGATTCGGCGTCCTGACGATATCGAAGCGGTTTCGTGTCGCAAAGAGCGCATATCGACGCGATCGATCGGCGGTTCGCGGGCGCGCCGCCTCACGGGCGATGGCCGACGCGCGGGCCATCGCTTCGCGCGACGCGTCGGCGGCCCGGCGCGCCGACGCGCCGACGCGCGAATGGCAGGCACCGGCCTCACGCCCGAGAACACGCCACGCCGTTGCCAGCAAGCCTCCCACGGCGTCTCATATTTTTATCCGGATATTATTGACCACCTATTTATACCCGGGTATAAATTACAACTTGCCTCGACTCCCCCGCTTCCCACCATGCTCCCCATCGACCTGAACGCCGGCGCCCTCGCCCCCGTCGCCGCCGAAACCGGCCACACCACGCTGCGCGTCACCGGCACGATCCCGCGCGAACTGCGCGGCCAGCTCGTGCGCAACGGGCCGAACCCGCTCACCGGCCGCTTCGCGGGCCACGACCTGCTGTCGTGGTGGCCCGAGGCCGCGATGCTGCATGCGATCGATTTCGCCGACGGCCGCGCCACCGCCTACCGCAACCGCTGGCTGCGCACGCGGCGCTGGGCCGAGCATCACGCGCCGGCGCTCGTCGACGCGATGCCCGACACGAATCCGAACGTCAACGTGATCCGCCACGCCGGCACGACGCTCGCGCTGGCCGAAGGCGGCATGCCGCTCGCGATCTCGCCGGCGCTGGAGACGATCGGGCCCGCCGACCGCCACCCCGCGTTCGCCGACGGCATGACCGCGCATCCGAAGCGCGACCCGCTCAGCGACGAGCTGATCGGCTTTCGCGCGCATTGGGCCGCGCCGTACCTGCGGTATCGGGTGGCCGCGCCGGACGGCGCGACGCGCGTGGACCTCGAGATCGAGCTGCCGCGCGCCGCGATGATGCACGACCTCGCGATCACCGCGACGCACAGCCTGCTGCTGGACCTGAACGTGGTCTACGACTTCGCGATGCTCGCGCGCGGCCATCGCATGCCGCTGCGCTGGGACGACGGCCGGCCGGCACGCATCGGCGTGCTGCCGCGCCATGGCGGCGCGGTGCGCTGGTTCGAGGTGGCACCGTGCTTCATCCAGCACGTGATCAACGCCTACGACGTGGACGACGGCACCGGCGCGGGGCCGTCGCGGATCGTGCTCGATGCGATCCGCTATCCGTGGTTCCTGCGGCTCGCGCCGGATGGCAACGGCTTCGACGCGAACCCGCCCGGCCAGCCGTGGCGCTATACGTTCGATCTGGCGCGCGGCGCGGTGCAGGAAGCGCCGCTGCTCGATGCCGCGCTGGAGCTGCCGCGCATCGACGAACGGCGCACCGGCCGCGCCTATCGCTTCTTCCATGCGGCCGAGCAGCCGCGCCTCGACGAGATGCGCGGCATCGTCCGCGTCGACGTGCGCCGCGGCGAGATCGTGCGCCACGCGATCGCGCCCGGCGACCAGAACAGCGAGCCGGTGTTCGTGCCGCGTCCCGGCGCCGCCGCAGACGACGAGGAGGATGGCTGGGTGCTGGCCTGCGTCTGGCGCGCGGCCACCGATACGAGCGACGTGATCGTGCTCGACGCCGCCGCGATCGACGCCGCGCCGCTGGCCACGGTCCATCTGCCGGTGCGGATTCCGGCCGGCTTTCACGGCGCGTGGCTGCCTTCCGCCGAATGAGAAACGGCCCGGCCGCATGAGCCCCCTCAAGCGCTCACGCGGCCGGGCCGCGGTCGGACCATCAGTCGGATCATCCGCCGGACCTTGGCGGCGGCATCATCGACACCACCGCGCCCGGCCGACCCGATCCGCCCGGTTCAAGCTCAGTTCGACGACAGTTCCCGCATCACCCGATACAGGTCCGACTTGCCCTCGAAGCCGATGCCCGGCAGGTCCGGCATCGTGATGTAGCCGTTCTCGACCTTCACGCCGTCGGGGAAGCCGCCGAACGGCTGGAACAGGTCCGGATACGATTCGTTGCCGCCGAGTCCGAGCCCCGCCGCGATGTTCAGCGACATCTGGTGGCCGCCGTGCGGGATGCAGCGCGAACGCGACCAGCCGTGCTGGTGCAGCATGTCGAGCGTGCGCAGGTATTCGACCAGCCCGTAGCTGAGCGCGCAGTCGAACTGCAGCCAGTCGCGGTCGGCGCGCATGCCGCCGTGGCGGATCAGGTTGCGCGCGTCCTGCATCGAGAACAGGTTCTCGCCGGTCGCCATCGGCTTGTCGTAGTAGTTGCGCAGCGTGGCCTGCAGTTCGTAGTCGAGCGGGTCGCCCGCTTCCTCGTACCAGAACAGGTCGTATTTCGAGAGCGCCTTCGCGTACTGGATCGCGGTGTCCAGATCGAAGCGGCCGTTCGCGTCCACGGCCAGGCGCTGGCCGTCGCCGAGTACGCTCAGGATCGAGTCGATGCGGCGCAGGTCCTCGTCGAGCGACGCGCCGCCGATCTTCTTCTTGACCACCGTGTAGCCGCGGTCGAGATAGCTGCGCATCTCGTCCTTGAGCTTGCCGTGGTCCTGGCCCGGGTAGTAGTAGCCGCCCGCCGCGTAGACGAACACCTTGCGGTCCGGCGTGCCCGTGCCGTAGCGCTCGGCCAGCAGCTGGAACAGCGGCTTGCCGGCGATCTTCGCGACCGCGTCCCACACCGCCATGTCGATCGTGCCGATCGCCACCGAGCGCTCGCCATGGCCGCCCGGCTTCTCGTTCTGGAACAGGGTGGCCCAGATGCGGTGCGCGTCGAGATTCTCGCCGCTGTCGTCGACGAGCGAGGCCGGATCGGCCTCCATCACGCGCGGGATGAAGCGCTCGCGCATCAGCATGCCCTGGCCGTAGCGTCCGTTCGAATTGAAGCCGTAGCCGACGACGGGCTTGCCGTCGCGGATCACGTCCGTGATCACCGCGACGAGGCTCAGCGTCATCTTGCTGAAGTCGATGTACGCGTTGCGGATCGGGGAGCTGATCGGGAGGGTCTGTTCGCGGATTTCAACGATTCTCATGGAGGGGTCCGAAGTTCTGGCCCGCCGACGGCCGGCGGCTGCACGAGACGCTAGGTTAGGCGCGGACCCAGGCCTTATGATTCACTGAAACTCACTTCTTTATTCACTTTGAGTGAAAACCGAACTCGCCTCCCAACTCGAATTCTTCGTGCTGCTCGCGCGCCACGGCAACCTGTCGGCGGCCGCGCGCGACATGAACCTGACGCCGCCCGCGGCCACCAAGCGGCTGATGCAGCTGGAGGCGCGGCTCGGCGTGCGGCTCGTGAACCGCACCACGCGCAGCATCAGCCTGACCGCCGAGGGCGAAACCTACCTGCACTACGCGACGCGGATCCTCGCCGACGTGCGCGAGATGGAGGAAGCGGTGGCATCGAGCCGCTCGGCGCCGCGCGGGCTGCTGCGCGTGAACGCCACGCTCGGCTTCGGCCGCACCACCATCGCACCGCTCGTCTCCGAGTTCGCGCGGCGCCATCCGCACGTGGAGGTGCAGCTCGACCTGACCGACCGGCCGATCGACCTCGTGGACAGCGGCGTGGATCTGGCGGTGCGCTTCGGCGAGCTGCCGGACCGGCGCCTGAACGCGCGGCGCGTGATGTCGAACCGGCGCTTCCTGTGCGCCTCGCCGCGCTATCTGGAGCGGCACGGCACGCCGCTCGCGTTGACCGACCTGGCCGCGCACCACTGCATCCTGCATCGCCAGAACGACGATGCGCACGGCGTCTGGAAGCTGATGCGCGACGGCCACGCGGAGAGCATCAAGGTGACCGGGATGCTGTCGAGCAACGACGGCGACATCGTGCTCGGCTGGGCGCTGGACGGCCACGGCATCCTGCTGCGCTCGGAATGGGATCTCGCCAAGTACCTGGAGAGCGGCCGGCTGCGCGTGGTGCTGCCCGAGTACGTGCAGCCGTCGGCCGACCTGTTCGTCTATTACGCGGACAAGCGCAACCAGTCGGCGCGCGCGCGTGCGTTCATCGACTTCCTCGTCGAGCGGTTCCGGCGCGGCGCGGCGGCGCTGCCGCTCGGCTGAGGGCATGGCGGCCTCGCCAATGAAGACGCCCTCGCGGCAAGCCGGGAGGGCGTCGTGAATTACACGCGGCCAGACAGCGGCCGGCGGATCAATCCGTCATGATCAGTCGCGATTGGCCTGCAGCACCGTCAGCGCGGTCATGTTGATGATGCGGCGCACCGTCGAGCTGGCCGTCATGATGTTGACGGGCGCGTTCACGCCGAGCAGGAACGGCCCCACCGCCACGTTGCTGCCCGCGCTCGTCTTCAGCAGGTTGTAGGCGATGTTGCCGGCGTCGACGTTCGGGCACACCAGCAGGTTGGCCGCGCCCTTGAGCCGCGAATGCGGCAGGAAGCGCTGGCGCAGCGTCTCGTCGAGCGCGCAGTCGCCGTGCATCTCACCCTCGATCTCGAGGTCCGGCGCGCGCTCCTTCACGAGCTCCAGCACTTCGCGCATCTTCGCGCCCGAGGCCGAGCTGCCCGAGCCGAAGTTCGAGCGCGACAGCAGCGCGACCTTCGGCGAGAGGTTCAGCCACGCCATCTGCGAGGCCGCCGCGATCGTGAATTCGGCGATCTGGTCGGCGTTCGGGTTGTCGTTGATGTGCGTGTCGACCAGCGCGACGGTGCGCTTGTCGAGCAGCAGGATGTTCATCGCGCCGTAGGTGCGCGCGCCGCGCGCCTTGCCGATCGTCTCGTCGACGAAGCGCAGGTGGTCGTGATAGGCGCCCACCGTGCCGCAGATCATGCCGTCCGCATCGCCGAGCCGCACCATCATCGCGCCGATCAGCGTCAGGCGCCGGCGCATTTCCACGCGCGCCATCTCCTTGGTGATGCCGTCGCGGCAGCGCAACTCCCAATAGGTCGTCCAGTACTGATGGAAGCGCTCGTCGTACTCGGGGTTGGTCACCTCGACGTCCTCGCCGAGCTTCAGCCGCAGCCCGAACTTCTCGATCCGTGCGAGCAGCACCTCGGGCCGGCCGATCAGGATCGGCCGCGCCAGCTTCTCGTCGACGATCACCTGCACCGCGCGCAGCACGCGCTCCTCCTCGCCCTCGGCGAACACGATGCGCGTCTTCGCGCCGTCGCGCACGAACTGCTTGGCCGCCGAGAACAGCGGCTTCATGAACGCGCCCGAGTGGTAGACGAACTGCTGCAGTTGGTCGGCGTAGGCGGCGAAATCGTCGATCGGACGCGTGGCCACGCCTTCCTCGATGGCCGCCTTCGCCACCGCCGGCGCGATGCGCAGCAGCAGCCGCGAATCGAACGGCTTCGGGATCAGGTACTGCGGCCCGAACGACAGGTCGTAGGCGCCGTAGGCGGCGGCCACCGAATCGTTCGGCTCTTCCTCGGCGAGGCCCGCGATCGCGTGGACCGCCGCGATCTCCATGCGCCGCGTGATGGTGGTGGCGCCCACGTCGAGCGCGCCGCGGAAGATGTACGGGAAGCACAGCACGTTGTTGACCTGGTTCGGGAAATCCGAACGGCCGGTGGCGATCACCACGTCGTCGCGCGTGGCGTGCGCGATCTCGGGGAAGATTTCCGGCGTCGGGTTCGCGAGCGCGAGGATCAGCGGGTTCTTCGCCATCTTCGCCAGCATCGGCGCCTTCAGCACGCCGCCCGCCGACAGGCCGAGGAACACGTCGGCGCCCTCGATCACGTCGTCGAGCGTGCGCGCCGGGGTGTCCTGCGCGAAGCGCGCCTTGTCCGGGTCCATCAGCGTGGTGCGGCCCTGGTAGACCACGCCGTCGATGTCGGTCGCCCAGATGTTCTCGATCGGCAGGCCGAGGTCGACCATCAGGTCGAGGCAGGCGAGCGCGGCCGCGCCGGCGCCCGAGGTCACCACCTTCACCTGCTTGATGTCCTTGCCGACCACCTTCAGCCCGTTGATGAACGCGGCGCTGACGGTGATCGCGGTGCCGTGCTGGTCGTCGTGGAAGACCGGGATCTTCATGCGCTCGCGCAGCTTGCGCTCGACCGTGAAGCACTCGGGCGCCTTGATGTCTTCCAGGTTGATGCCGCCGAAGGTGGCCTCCAGGCTCGCGATGATGTCGACCAGCTTGTCCGGGTCGGTCTCGGTGATCTCGATGTCGAACACGTCGATGCCGGCGAACTTCTTGAACAGCACCGCCTTGCCTTCCATCACCGGCTTCGAGGCCAGCGCGCCGATGTTGCCGAGCCCGAGCACGGCCGTGCCGTTGGTGATGACGCCCACCAGGTTGCCTCGGCTCGTGTAGTTGAACGCGTTGGCCGGGTCCTCGACGATCTCCTCGCAGGCCACCGCCACGCCCGGCGTGTACGCGAGCGCGAGGTCGCGCTGCGTGACGAGCGGCTTGCTGGCGGTCACGGAAATCTTCCCCGGCGTGGGGTACTGGTGGTATTCCAGGGCGGCCTGGCGGTCGGTCTTGTTCATCGTCTCCCTCGGGTTGGCTGCGCCGGGCCTGTCCCGGCGGCGATCTGAGGAAGCGATTCTAGGCAGCCGCTAAAGGCGCGCCATTTTGAATTAGTATGGGCGCATCACCTTTTCATGATGACCCGGGATCCCGCCACAGTGGCTTTCGATACGGACGAAGTGATCCGGCGCCTCAGCACCCGCCTGAAGATTCGCCACCTGATCCTGCTGCTGCAGATCCGCCAGCACGGCTCGCTCACGCGCGTGGCCGAGCAGATGGCGAGCAGCCAGCCGGCCGTCACGAACGCGCTGGCCGAACTCGAAGGCATGTTCGGCGGCCCGCTGTTCGACCGCACGCCGCGCGGCATGACGCCGACCGCGCTCGGCAAGGTGGTGCTGGCGCGCGCGCAGGCGATGCTGCACGACCTCGAGCACCTCACGCGCGACATCGAGGCGGTGGTGGCCGGCCACGCCACGCGCATCCACATCGGCGTGATCCCGTTCATCTCGGGCAAGACGCTGGCCGCCGCGATCCGCCGGACCCAGGCCGACGTGCCGCAGCGGCTCACCATGACGATCCACGAAAGCACCAGCGAGACGCTGATCGCGCAGTTGCGCGAGCACCAGCTCGACGTGGTGATCGCGCGCGCCACCGCCACCGTCGATCTGGCCGACCTGCGCTTCGAGGTGGTCCACCAGCAGCGGCCGCGGCTGATCGCGAGCCGGCGCCTCGCCGCGCGGCTCGCCCGCAGCGCGCTGAACTGGCAGAAGCTCGTCGAGCTCGACTGGATACTCGGCGCGCCGCACACGCCGATCCGCGAGCAGATCTCCGACCTGTTCCTGCGCGCCGGCGCGTCGCCGCCGGTGCCGATCGTCGAGAGCTACTCGTCGCGGCTGATCGGCGAGATCCTCGCCTCGAACGAGAACGCCGTGTCGATCGTGCCGGCCGACATCGCCGAGGAACTCGTGCATATCGCCGGCGTGGCGATCGTGCCGTATTCGCTCGACTGGACGCTGCCGCCGGTGGCGATCCTCACGCGCGGCGGGCCGCCGCGTGAAGTGGACACGCTGCTCGCGCGCGCGCTGCGGGCGCAGTATCAGGAAACCGAGGCGCGGCGCCCGGCCTGAGCGGCCCACTTCTCCCATCCCCCGCCGCACCAACGAAAACGGGCTGCCTGAGACATCAGGCAGCCCGTCGAGGGTCGCGATGCGCGCCGGTCGAGCCGGCGCCGCGCGCTTACTTGGCCTTTTCAGCCGTGTTCGAGATGGCGTTGCCGCCGCTCGAAATATCCTGGCCGGCACCGGCGATCGTGTTGCAGCCTGCGAGCGCGGCGGTCAAAACCAGCAGAACTGCGGCAATCGAACGAGTCATCGTGATTCTCCTTGGAAATTTGCCCGCACGAAACGAGCGCATCGTACCTTGTCGAACGGCCTGCGCCCCCGCTGGAGCGGGGACCGGTCCCGATTATACAAACGCGCCACGAGGCCGCCAGTAACTGATTGTAGTGCGTGGCGGAGAAGGTACATCACCTGCCAGGGGCTGCGGCGGCTTGACTTCGGCTCGCGACCGACTATTATACGCATCGCGTATATTTTGATATCGAGCCCGCGATGACCGCTCCCCAGCAAGCCTTCCTGCGCGACGCGATGCGTCGCCTCAACATGACCCGCGAAGCGTTCGCGAACCGTATCGGTGTGAGCCGCCGGGCACTCGACACCTGGCTGTTGCCCGACGACTCGCAGGAATCGCGCTCGATGCCCGAGATCGTCGAGCGCTACGTGACGGAAATCGTCACGCGTGCCTCGGACGAGACAAAGTATACGCAAAGCGTAGATACTTCATCGCTCGCGAGCCAGATCCTGTTCGAGGGCCGCCCGCAGCTGCTGTCCGTCGACCAGTTCTCGCGCGATTCGGTGGAAGCGCTGTTCCGCGTGGCCGACCTGATGCAGCCGATCGCGCGCCGCCGCAAGATCTCGCGCGTGCTGGAGGGCGCCGTGCTCGGCAACCTGTTCTTCGAGGCCAGCACGCGCACGCGCGTGTCGTTCGGCGCCGCGTTCTGCCGGCTCGGCGGCTCGGTCTGCGACACCACCGGCTTCACGTTCTCGTCGATGGCCAAGGGCGAATCGATCCACGACACCAGCCGCGTGATGGCCGGCTACGTCGATGCGCTGGTGATCCGCCACCCCGAGCAGGGCTCGGTGGCCGAGTTCGCGCGCGCGACCAACCTGCCGGTGATCAACGGCGGCGACGGCCCCGGCGAGCATCCGAGCCAGGCGCTGCTCGATCTCTACACGATCCAGCGCGAGTTCTCGCGGCTCGGCAAGATCGTCGACGGCTCGCACATCGCGTTCGTGGGCGACCTCAAGTACGGCCGGACCGTCCACTCGCTCGCCAAGCTGCTGGCGCTCTATCGCGGCATCCGCTTCACGCTGGTCGCGCCGGCCTCGCTGGAGATGCCGCGCTACATCGTCGAGCAGATCGCGAAGAACGGCCACGTGATCGAGGAGACCACCGATCTGGCGCGCGGGCTGGCCGGCGCGGACGTGGTCTACGCCACGCGGATCCAGAAGGAGCGCTTCGCCGACGAATCGTTCGAGGGCTACACGCCCGATTTCCAGATCAACCAGGCGCTGGTCGACACCGTCTGCCAGCGCGACACGCTGATCATGCACCCGCTGCCGCGCGACAGCCGGCCCGGCGCCAACGATCTCGCCACCGACCTGAACCACGATCCGCGGCTCGCGATCTTCCGCCAGACCGACAACGGCATTCCGGTGCGCATGGCGGTGTTCGCCGTGCTGCTCGGCGTCGATCACCTCGTGCAGCACTCGATGCGCGACGCGACGTGGCGGTCGCCCGCCTACCTCGGCCCCGAGGACGCGGTGTTCCACGGGATCGACTGAACGGCGCGGCCGGGCGTGCCGCCGCCGGTGGGCGCTCCTTGCGGCGAAACGGGTATGGGCAGGCCTTGCCGCGATTGCCTATAACGGAAGCGCGGAAGTCCTCGTCCGCGCCCTCCGCCGCTCCGCGCGGCGGCCCTTCGCTTTCCCGCACCGTGCCCACGCCATGACCGATCACACCACGCCGATTCCGGACCTGCCCGCCGATCCGACTCGCGATCCGGCCCCCGACACCGGCGAGCCCGCGCCGCCCGGCCATCCGCCCGGCCATCGCGACAGCCCGCAGTTGCCGCGCGACGCGCCGCCGGACAAGGACCCGGTCTAGATCCACCGGCTTTCCGCGAGCCGCAGCGGCAAAGCCGCCGGTTGCGCGCGCGGCCGGCCTGCCCCGCACCGGTGATCGTTCGCATCCCTGACGATGCGAGGCACACCGCCCGTCGGCACGCCGCCACGCACGGCCCCGGCCGCATCGCAAGCCGTCGTGCGCCGCCGCAAGCCCGCTCCAGATTCGCATCGACATTCATTACAAATCACCTTATATTCCTTTCAAATACCCCCACCTCCCTTCCGCTCGCCTTCATGCCGCAACGAAACAAGCCGAAATCCGCCGATCCTTACGTCGCCGTCGCGCGCAGCCCGATGCTCGGGTCGAGCCTGCCGATGTGGCGTTCGAAGTTCGTCGTGATCGTCATGTTTCTCGCGTTCGCCGCGCTGATCGCACGCGCGTTCTGGGTGCAGGTCGCCAATCAGGACTTCTATCTCGGCCAGGGTGAGAAACGCTATCAGCGCACCATCGAGCTGGACGCGATGCGCGGGCGCATCGTCGATCGCAACGGCGCGATGCTGGCCGTGAGCCTCGCCACCTACGAGATCTGGGCCAACCCGAAGCAGGTCGATGCGGCCGCCTACGGGCCGCTCGCGAAGCTGCTCGACATGCCGCACGCCGAACTCGCGCGACGCCTGACGGCCGACAAGAGCTTCGTGCTGCTGAAGCGGCAGATCGATCCCGACACCGCCGCGAAGATCGGCAAGCTCGACCTCGAAGGCATCACGCAGATCGCCGATTCGAAGCGCTTCTATCCGGAAGGCGAATCGGCCGCGCACGTGGTGGGCTTCACCAATATCGAGGACCGCGGCCAGGAAGGCGTCGAGCTGGCCGCCAACGACCAGCTGCTCGGCACCGCCGGGCAGCGCGAGGTGATCCGCGACCGGCTCGGCCGGATCATCTCCGATACGCGCCCGCTCGTGCCCGCGCGGCACGGCGCCACCGTCGAGCTGACGATCGACCGCCGCGTGCAGCAGCTCGCCTATGCGCAGCTGAAGGCCGCCGTGCTGGCCAACCATGCGAAGGCCGGCAGCGTGGTGGTGCTCGAGGCGCGCTCGGGCGATATCCTCGCGCTCGCCAACTACCCCACCTTCGATCCGAACGACCGCAGCCGCCTGACCGGCGCGCAGCTGCGCAACCGCGCCGTGATCGACACGTTCGAGCCCGGCTCGACCGTCAAGCCGCTGGTCGTGGCGCTGTCGATCGACACGGGCAAGGTCGGGCCGCAGACGCTCGTCAACACCTCGCCCGGCACCTGGAAGATCGGGCCGGCCGTGATCCACGACACCTCGAACCACGGCGTGGTGACGGTCGCGCAGGCGCTGCAGAAGTCGAGCAACGTCGCGCTCGCGAAGCTGGCGCTGAACCTGCCCGCGCAGACGATCTGGGACAAGTATCAGGAATACGGCATCGGCCACGCGCCGGAGCTGACGTTTCCCGGCGTCGCCTCGGGGCGGCTGCGGCCCTACCAGCGCTGGCGGCCGATCGAGCAGGCCACCATGGCCTACGGCTACGGGCTGTCGATGTCGCTGCTGCAGATCGCGCAGATGTACACCGCCTATGCCGGCGACGGCACGATCCATCCCGTCTCGCTGCTGCGCGACGGCAACGACGCCGGCCGCCAGGGCCATCGCGTGACGCGGCCAGAAACCGCCGCCGCGATCCGCTCGATGCTGGAGATGGCCGTCAGCGAAGGCGGCACCGGGCGCGCGGCGCGCGTGGACGGCTACCGGATCGGCGGCAAGACCGGCACCGCGCGCAAGCAGGAAGGCGGCACCTATGCGAAGGGCAAGTACCGCGCCCTGTTCGCCGGCATGGCGCCGATGAGCGACCCGCGCGTGATCGTCGCCGTGATGATCGACGAGCCGGGCGGGCGCGGCTATTACGGCGGGACCGTGGCGGGGCCGGTGTTCTCGTCGGTGATGGGGGGAACGCTGCAGCTGCTGGCGGTGCCGCCCGACGCGCCGGTCAAGCCTGATGCGGTGAAACCGGCTTCGGCCGGGGCGGTGGCGAAGCCGTCCGCGCGCGCCGTCGTGCATGCGCCGGGCGCGAAGGAGGCACGGCCGCGCGTGATGGCCGATACGCAGGCCGACGCCGGAGGCGCGGCGCGCTCCTGACGATTCATTCGCGGGCGCCGGTTCATGCAGGCGCCGTTCGGCCTGCCACGTTCAGTGCGTTGCACGCGTGCGCCGCGCCAACGCACCCGCTACCTAATCAGCGCGGCGCAAACACCCGGAACGCCTGCTCGACCAAGCGATGCGCGTCCACCTCGACGATCGAATCGTGGGCCATGACGACCCGCGTGAACGGCAACGCGAGGATGCGCGCCGCGCTCGCGCCGGCCGCCTGACGGTCCTTGACCAGCATCCGGATCGTGCGCGGCACCGCGAGCCGCCCGCGCACGCCGGTCAGCGCCGCGAAGGCCCGCGTCGCGAATGGTGCCTCGTCCCGCCAGCACTGGCACAGGTCGGTCACGATCAGCGTACTCGATGCCTTGTGAAACCAGACCGTCTCGTTGCCGAACGGGATGCCGTCGAAGAAGACCTGTTCGAAATCGGCCGCCCAGGCCGGCTCGACGCTGCGCGTCAGCTCACGCAGGTTTGGCAGGTCCGGCCGCTTGGCCGCCAGCCCCGGCGCGCCGAACAGCATGGCCTCGGGAAAAAGCTTCAGACAATCCGCCACGAACAGATGGTGGGCCTTGCTCGGCGCCACGATGTAGCGCACCTCGCCCAGCGTGCGAAGCTGCGCGACGACCTCGGCCGACAACGGTACGGGAGAATGCAGCCACAGCGATGCATCCTGAAGGCGAACCACGGTCATGCGCGAGGACACGCGCAGGCCGCTCGCCACGAACGGATGCTGGAGATGCCAGATATCGGTTGTTATGGGTCTGAGCATGATGGTAGTGGGCCTGGAATCCACGAGAAGCCGCCGGGGATGGGCGGTGCCGGTCAGAGAACTCTCCATACCGAGTGGTATGGAGAGTCGCATTCGCGATTGCCAATGTCAATACCTTTCGGTATGGTGGCCCGATGGATGATCGAAAAAACCGCGAGGACTGGCTGCGCGCCGGCCTGCAAGCACTCGCCGAGGACGGCGCCGACGGACTGCGCGTAATGTCCGTCGCCAGGCGGCTCAACGTCACCAAGGGCAGCTTCTACTGGCACTTCGCCGGCCTCGACGCCTACCTCGGCGAACTCGCGCAGTATTGGGAACGCAGCCACACCCAGGACGCGATCGACTGCGTGGAACAGCTCGGCGGCGATGCGCGGACCAAGCTGCGTCACTGGCTGAAGGGGGCCGCCGCGTCGGATCTCGCGCTCGATCGCGCGATCCGCTCGTGGGCGCTGACGCATCCGCCGACCCGTGACGTGCAGTTGCGCGTCGACGAGCAGCGCACCGCTTACCTGACCACGCTGCTGCGCGGCGCCGGACGCAACAAGGCCGAGGCCGCGACGCTGGGCCGTTGGTCGTATTGGGCGTTCATCGGTTATTCGACGCTCGAAGGCGCGACGGTGACGGAGAAGGAAATCGACCTGATTCTGTCGGTTTTGATTCCGGGGGCGTAGGGGCTGGTGCCACCGGCGGCTGGCTTGTTTTTGACTGGTTTTTGGCCAGCTTCCATCCCGGCCCTCACCCCCCGCTTGCGCAGCGGCTCCAGCAGATCCTTCAGGCCGTTATGGTCCAGCTCGTGCATCAGCGCGAGCAGCCGCCCGATCTCGCCGCGCGGGAATCCCTCCCGCGCCATCCAGTTCAGGTAATGCCCGGGCAGATCGGCGATGAGCCGGCCCTTGTACTTGCCGAACGGCATCTCCAGCGTGACCAGGCGTTCGAGGTCGGGCGTCTGCATGCGATTCGCGCTCCCGCCGCTCAGGCGTCCTTCAACCAGGGCATCTCCACCGGCGACACCACCAGCTGCCGCCCCTCGCGCTTCAGATCGAAGATGAAACCGACCAGGATCATGGAGTCGGCGTAGGGAATCGGGAACACGTGCGGATTCTCGACGCCCTGCAGCGGATGCGCGGGCGTGTTCGCCGTCGTCGCGGCGTTCTCGCGGATGCTGTCCAGTTCCTCCGCCATGGGCCGCCCGCTGTCCTCGAGCACGCGGTCGCGCAAATCCTGGAACGGTTCGATGCGCGCCCCGTCCTCGTGGTACCCGGGCACTTCGTAGATGAACCAGCTCATAGGCCTCTCCCCAAAAAGGTCGTCATTCTAACGCCCCGCGCCGGTCCGTCGAAACGCGGCGGCCGGCGCGACCCGCCGCGCGCGCGGCGCACGACATCGCGCCAACGCGACGCCGCGGCGGCCAAGGTCGTCATGCGCATCGGCAAATGCTACCGATACGTCATACCAAACGGGCGAAATGCCATCGGATTCGCCCGCTACTCGCCGCATTGGCCGGGCGCTGTCTTTCATAGACTTGTCGATAGATTGTCGTGAGCAAAGGAACGGCATGCCGCCAGCACGCGGCACGCCCCACCCTTTCTCGCTCCAAGGCGCGGCTAACCAGCGTTCGCCGAGGCCGCCTGCGCCCGTGCCCGGACCATCCCGACTTCGACCCGGCGTCGAGGAAATGCCGGCCCGCGTCGAGAGCGCGGCGGCGTATTCGACTCCATCCATCAGGATAACGAATCATGAAATTCATCTGCCTGGTCGCCAGCATCGCGACCGGGGTAGCGCTCAACCTGCTCGGCAGCGGCCTCGCCGAAGCCGGTTGCGTCAGCAATCCACGTGCGCAATCCAGCGCTTCGTTCCCCGCCACGCTCACCGGCAAGCTCGTCTATCACAGCTACGTCAACTACGGAGACGGCACGAGCCAGATCTACCTCTACGACTTCTCCGCCCACACGCTCACGCGCCTGAGCCAGCCCGCCTGGGGCATCACGGATCCGATGAACGCGGCGTTCAGTCCCGACGGCAAGTGGCTGACGTTCATGGGGATCTCGAACAACGCCTGGAACCTCTTCATGTATGCGCTCGGCGGCAACGGCGCGCCGGTCAACATGACCAACAGCACCGGCGCCACCCGCAACGAGGATCCGAAGTTCAGCGCGGACGGCAAGGGGCTGGTGTTCAAGCAGAACGGCGACGTCAAGCTGGCCACGCTGTCGTACACCAGCACCGGCCCGGTCTTCACCTCGGTCACGAGCCTCACCAACGTGCCGGCCGGCGGCGAATACTCGATGCCGTTCCTGGCGCCGGACGCGAGCGCCGTCTACTACGCGAGCGGCACCGGCGCGAACATGAAGGTGATGAAGCACGCCATCACCACCGGCGTGACCACGGCCTTCGCGCATCCCGCCGGCATGCAGGCCTACTATCCGATCGTGCGCGCGGACGGCATGGTGTTCTACGTGCGCTGGAAGAGCAACAGCCAGCTCGACCAGATCTACGCGAAGGCCGCCGAGCCGGGCGCGACCGCCAGCCAGCTGGCGCTCAACGACTGCATCAGCAACAACTCGGACCCGGCGCCCGTGAGCGGCACCAACTATCTGTTCTTCTCGTCGACCACCGCAGGCGGCTACCAGCTCTATCTGGGCGACGTGACGAACGGCCGGCGCTGGAGCCTTTCGCAGTTCGGCGTCAACGCCGACGCCAGCCGCGCCAAGCTCGGATCGAGCTACTATGCCGGCGCCACGGCGAGCCAGACGACCTTGCTGGCGGCGCATCGTTGAGCGTGGCTGTCGGCGCGTGACACCGCGCGCGTGACGGCTCGCCGAGCCCCCCAACGTGCCCATCTCGCGCCCGCCTCGCGCGGGCGCGCAACGGCAGCCGCACGTCAGGACGCATGCGGCGTCGCGCTCGAATCCGGCCCGCGCCGCGATTCGAGCGCGACATCTCCGTTCGACTCCTCCACTCCCCATCCTTCCCGCCTGACCGCGAGAACGCGTCTCAGGGACCGCACTGATCCGAGGCGACGGGCGCCGCTTCCGCGCGCGCGTCGAAATCCGCTTCCCGCAGGCCGACCGGCGAAAGCGACACGAAATGCATCGAATCCGGCCCGCCCGCGATGCCGACCGCCCCCGTGTTGCCCCAGGCGAACGGCGCACGGGAGAGCCCGCGCAGGCGGATCGTAGCGCCGCCCAGCGCGAGCGCCATCAGGCGGCCGTCGCGGGTGGGCACGTAGGCGGTCGCGCCGTCGACGCCGATGCTCGCCTCGCGCACCGAGGCCGGCAGGCAGGCGAGCCGCGCCGTCACGCGCCCCGTCTCGTCGATCAGCATGATCGAGGTGCGGCCGTCGGCCAGCGTCGCCTCCAGCACGAAGCGACCCACCGCCGGCACCCATGCGACCGCGTAGGTGTAGTACTGCACGAGCAGATCGTCGAGCGAGCCCGGCGCGCTCGCGAACTCGCCGGTCCGCGGATCGAGCACCGCGTAGCGCAGGCGGGCGATGGTGTCGCCCGGAATGTATTTCTGCCAGACCAGCAGCGCGCGCGTCGGCGAGCCGGCGATCATCGGCCACCATTCGCGCCCGTGCGCCATCACCGTGACGCGCCGCAGCGCCTTGCCGGCGCCGTCGTAGATCTTCGCGAACACGCCGTCGCCGCTGCCGAGATTGTCGACGCCGCCGCCCTGCACCCAGCCCTGCGAATAGAACACCACGAAGCGGCTGCCGACGGCGGCCACGTGGCCCGAATGGCCGCCCGACTCGACGTCGTTCGGATAGGGCACGAGCGGCGAGAGATCGGCGCGATAGACGCCGAAGCGCTGGCTCACCACGCGCGGCGCGTTCCAGCCGTCCTCGAAGGTGACGAACAGGTTGCCGTCGGTGTTGCGCGCGACCGACACCGGCTCCTGCGCCTCGGGACGGCGGATGAAGACATGCACATCGCGCAGTTGCCGGCTGCCCGGCGACCACTGGCCCACGTAGACGTCGTGCGGCCAGCTGCCGTCCGCGTTGGCGCCGCGCGGCGGCAGGCCGGAGCTGCTGAAGAATACCCAGTCGCGGCCCGCGCCCGCGTCCACCGCCGCGATGCCGTGCATGAAGCGCCGCTCGTCGCCGAAACCGGGCGCCGGCACGGCCACCACCGCGCCGGCCGGCGCGCGATGGGCGTCGATGGCGGAAGCCGGCCGCGCCAGCGCCATCAGCACGAGCGCCGCGCCCAGGCAGGCGCGCGCGACCGGCCCGTGCCGACGTTCCCGCCTGCGGGCCCGCACGAGCCGACCGTTCATCGCCACCCCCGCGTCAGGAACCGGCATCTCAACGGCGCGGCCCACGCGGCACCGACGTGCCCATGCGGTATGCCACGCGCGCCTGGTAGGCGCTGGCGGGGAACACCACGCGATCCTCCTCGTCGCCGTCGGCCGTCACGGCGACGGGCTGCGCACGCAACGCCGCGATCATGCCGCGCGAATCGTGGGAGGCCACCAGCACGCGCGCGTCGGCGTCCCAGTCGCGCGAGGCGGTCTCGGCGAACGGCTCGGGCTCGACCGTGATCCCCGCCTTGCGTCGCAGCAGACGCTGCATGCGCGACTTCGAGGTGAACGGGTGGGCCACGTGCGCGACGATCATCCACGTCGTCAGCACCGCGCCCATGGTCGCGATCGCGGCCACGTACGAAATCAGCTCCGGCCACGACAGGTCGCCCTGATCGAACGGCAGCAGATAGCGGAACGCGTAGAGCGTGATGGCCGCCCACATGGAGCCGACGCAGGCCGGCCGCACCAGACGGAACCACAACACCAGCAGGCTGCCGCGCAGCTTGCCCTGATCGGCGATGACGAGCCGCGGGTCGCGCAGCGAGAGGTCGATGACGGGGGAATTATTCATGTTGAATACCTCGATCAGGGCTGGTCCACACCGCGCGCTTGCCACGCCGTCCGAGGACGATCGTGGGCAGGGCCACGACGGTGGTGATCATGTTGATGAGCCAGAACGCAATCGGATACCAGACGGCGTCCATCAGATACAGCAGCAGCTTCTCGTCGTAACGCCTGTCGATCAGGCAGCCGACGAAGATCTGCAGCACGCAGGTCGCCACCAGCAGCATGCCGTGCCATCTCGGGACCAGCGAGACGTGCCAGTCGGGCGGCAACGGGACGAGCGCGTTGACGAGCGCCAGCAGCAGCACCAGCGACATCGAGTAGGCCCAGCAGATGCCGAGCAGGTACTCGATGAAGATCGGCCACATCATCAGCTGCGAGCGCCGCAGCAGACGCGGCGCGTACTTGAGCAGCACCTGGATGCCGCCCTTGGCCCAGCGCAGCCGCTGCTTGTAGAGGCCCTTGAGCGTCTCGGGCATCAGGATCCAGCTGACCGCGTGCGGCTCGTAGGCGACGCGCCAGTCGCGGCACTGCAGCTTCCAGCTGATGTCGATGTCCTCGGTCAGCATGTCGGCACTCCAGAAGCCGACGTCGGCCAGCGCGCTCTTGCGGAACATCGTGCTCACGCCGGACACCGTGAAGATGCGTCCGTACACCTGCTGGGTGCGCTTGATGAGCCCGATGATCGACGAGAACTCGCCCACCTGCATGCGCCCGAGCAGCGAGGTGCGGGTGCGGATGCGCGGATTGCCGGTCACCGCGCCCACGCTCGGGTCGGCGATGAAGTGCTCGAGCATCCAGCTGATCGCGTCCTTGTCGAGCAGCGAATCGCCGTCGATGCACATCAGGAACGGGGCATCGGTCACCACGGTCGCGGTGGTCAGCCCGATCGCCTTGCCCTCGTTCCTGGCGTGATGCACGACGGTCAGGTTCCGGATCTCGGCGGCGAGTTCGTTGAGCACCTCGCCGGTGCGGTCGCGGCTGCCGTCGTTGACGGCGATGATCTCGTAGTTCGGATAGTCGAGCGTCGCCAGATGGCTCAGCACGCGCCGCGCGTTCGCCTCCTCGTTGTAGCACGGCACGATCACCGCCACCTTCGGCATGCCCGCCCGGACCAGCGCGCCCGGCGAACGCTCGCGCCCCTGCTCGAGCACGAAGAAATGCACCGTTCCGCCGATCATCCAGAGATACGACATGAAGAACGGATAGAAGAAGATGAAGTCCTGCAGCCGGTTGATCAGGATAGGGATCATCGCGCTCCCGGGGCCTTGGCGCTGCTGAGCAGCGCGTTGATCGAACCCGGATC
The DNA here is from genome assembly GCF_022870505.1 of Burkholderia perseverans. Lineage (NCBI taxonomy): Bacteria > Pseudomonadati > Pseudomonadota > Betaproteobacteria > Burkholderiales > Burkholderiaceae > Burkholderia > Burkholderia perseverans. The sequence goes on along the minus strand of NZ_CP045093.1, from coordinate 1,084,504 downwards.
GAGATTCGCGCGCATCGACATCACGTCGCGCATCGCGATCGCCTCGGGCTTGTCGTGCGCGAAATCGTCGGGGTAATAGCCGTAGCTCACGAGTCCGGTCTGACGCAGATAATGCATTTGCGCGGCGAGGCGATCGGCCGGCACGCGCGCCGAGGTGCGCGAGTCGATGGCCTCCAGCATGAACACCGTGCGGCGCGGGCCGTCCGGCGCCGCCTTCACGGTCTCGCCGAGCTTGCCGAGCCAGCCGTCCACCGAGGTGATGCCCTGCCGCGACGGCAGCGCGAGCAGCCCGACGAAGTCGTAGGCGCCGAGAAACGCCGTGTAGTCCTGCGCGTAGCGCCGCCCCGCCTGCGGATCGATCACGGCGTCGGGGAAGATGGTGCGCACGGTCAGCACCTCGCCGCTGCTCTGGCTGTCGATCACGATCTTCTGCAACTCCTTGGTGAAGTCGATCAGGTGGCGCGTCTTCAGATCGCCCCAGCGCTGGGCCAGTTGCGGATTGGCGCGGATCTGCGCGAGGTCGCGCGGCAGGTTCCAGCGCGCGTAGGCATCGCTCGCGTGGCGTCCCGCGTCCTCGTCGTCGCCGAGCATGGCGTCCTCGCCGAACAGCACGCCGGAGAACGCCGAATAGCGGCCGAGATCCTCGTACATGTCGCGCACGAACGCGCGTGCCAGCGGATCGAACGGGCTCAGCCGGCGCACGCCCGACGCGCCCGGCGGCAGCGCGCCGCCGGCGGCGCTGGTGACGAACTCGACGCGCCCGCTCAGCTTGCCCGGCACCGCGAACGACAGCACCGGCAGCCACGCATAGACGGACACCCGCGCGCGCGTACTCAGCTGCCACGCGGCGCGGCTGAACAGATCGGAGCGCATCGGCAGGTGCCGGTTCGGAAAGTACACGGCCTGGGCGAGCCCGGAGCGCGACGGATCCGAGAACGCCTGCAGGTAGACCGAACTCGGGCGCAGCCGGTAGATGCGCTCGATCAGGTCGCCGAGCTTCTTCTCCTGCCGATCGGGCGACGGATCGTAGACGTCGTCGAGCGACACCACCACCGCCCGCTCCACAGGATTGACGCGGCCACGATTCTCGGCCGGCTCGCGCATCGAGCGCTCCAGCCCGCCCACGTCGATGTCATACGTGGCGAGAATCCGGCGCAGCCGGTCGAGCGGCACGTCGCGTGTGTTCGAACCGGACTCCAGCGTGAACTGCGTATGCATGCCGAGGCTCGTCGAGACCTCGCGCACGGTCTGATTCTGGGCGCCATACGGCCACACCATCGAGCGGATCGAGAAACCGGTGCGCGCCTTGACCTGCCGGATGCAGCGGCTCAGATCCTCGCGCACGCGCGTCTCGAATTCGGCGTCGGTCTCGTAGCGCTGCTGGTCCTTCAGATACAGATGCGAGGTGGCGGCCGGCAGCTCGTTGCCCTGCGGATTGGCGATCGCGCCGCGGTGCAGGTCATGCGTGTGGCAAGCGATCTCGACCAGACCCGAGTCCGCCACGTCCTTCACCTGCTCCCACGACATGAAGGTGTCGCGCGGCACGACGAGGCTGTCCGAGAGACGCACGCCGGTATCGGCAGGCGTGTCGATCCACGACGTGACGATCGCCATCACCGCCGGATAGTTGAACTGCTTGAGCAGCGGCAGGACTTTCTCGTGATGGCTGCGGAAGCCGTCGTCGAAGGTCAGCAGCACCGAGCGCGGCGGCAGCGGCTTGCCGCCGTTGCGCGCGGCCAGCATCGCGCTGAACGTGACCGGATGATAGTCGTTCACCTCCAGCCACGAGAAGATCGAGGTCAGCGTACCGGTATCGACCGCGTACGGATCCTCCACGTCGTTGGTGTTGAATTCCGCTTGCAGGTTGTCGCGCACGTCGTGGAAGCAGAGCGCGCGGAACGTCACGCCGTCGGCGGCGTCGGCGGGCGGCAGGATGTCGATCAATCGCGCGGGCGCGAGCGAGGGAAACAGCGTGCAGCCGGCCATCGCGCCCAGGCAGCCGCAGATGAACCGTCGTCGGGATGGCATCGTCGTTCTCCGTTCGAAAGGCGATCAGAAAGGCACGGTGAGGGAGCCGTAGGCCGTCTCCGACAGCTCTCGCGATCCGTCGTAAGCGTGGCTGAGGAAACCGATACCGTAGGTCAGGGCAATGTTGTGGCTGAAGCTCCAGACGTGCTCGATGCGCGCGCCAAGCTCCGGGCTGGTCCCGAAGCCGCGCTCGTTGTACGCGCCCGCCGTCAGATAGATCCGCTGCTGCAGGCCCTTGTCGCCGCTGCGCCAGAGCGACCACTGGTGCATCGCGACCAGCTCGGCGGTGTAGTCGCGTCCCGGTGCGTAGTAATCCGCGTTTCGAATCGTGTTGCTGCCGGTGCTGAGATTCATCGACAGGTTGACGAACTGGTTGGCCGCCGAGAACACGCGCTGCGTGCCGCTCAGGGCGATTTCCTGGTTGAAGTTCGAATCGCTGTAGCGCGAGGCCGAGTATGAAAGCGACGCGGAGCGACGATCGGTGTCGGTGTAATTGAGGCTGAACTGGGCGGTCTTGCCCCACAGATGATCGAGGTAGGCCTTCCACGGCAACGCGTTGGAGTCGCTGTCCACCGACGCGCTCGCCGACAGATAGTCGTTGAACGCGTAGCTGATCTCGCCGTTGCCGCCCATGCGGCCGTCGCCGCCGAGCGAGCGCGTCGCCTCGCCGGTGATCGTCAGCGGGCCGTTGCGATAGTCGCCGCCGACACCGGTGCGGGTGCGCGTCAGGTTGCCGACGTCGGTGTTCGCATGGCCGACGAAGGTGTGCTGGAACACGCGCCAGTTGTCCATGATCGGCGGCGAATACAGCATCGTCTCGACGCTGAACTCGTTGTCGGCCAGGGCCGAGTTGCCGTGCTCGCCATTCACCTCGACCGACAGCACCGGCGCGCGATAGGCGGCGTAGTCGCGCTCGAAGCCGCGCACGGCGCCATTCTCGGGGAAGGTGCTGCCGAACGTATCGTAGGTACGGTGCGCGGCCGCGTAGTCGCCCAGCGCCAGCTGCGCGCGGCCGAGCCCGGCCAGCGTCTCGACGTCGTCCGGGTGATCGGTCAGCGTCGAGGCATAGCGGTCGCGCGCGCGGCGCGTCTGCGAATCGCCGAGCATCGCGTCGGCCTGGGCGTTGCGCACTTCCGCGCTGAACGGCACCTGATCCTCGAGGCTGCGCAGGCCCGCCATGCCGGCCTTCGTCTGCCCGATGTAGATCCGGTATTGCGCGAGCAGCCGGTAGTAGCGCAGGTAATCGTCGTTGGCGGGATCCCACGGCTTCATCCGGGCGGTGGACGGCAGCGCGCGCCGCATGTCCTCCAGCACCTGCCGCGCTTGGTCGTAGTGGTTCTGGTCGGTCAGCGCGTAGAACAGCCCCTCGCGCAGATCGATCAAGCGCGTGTGCGCGCCGTACTGGTAGCCGAGCGTGGCGGCGTCGGGCGTCGCGGCGCTTTCCTGCTCGATGGCGCGGCGATAGGCGTGCTCCGCCTGGTCGGGCTGCTGCAGATAGGAATAGGCGTCGCCGACCGCCGCGAGCGCGTCGACCGAGATGTCGGCCCCAGGCGGAATCGTCTCGAACATGGCCACGGCCTCCTTCATGCGGCCGCGCGAGGCGCAGGCGACCGTCCGGTCGCCCGCCAGCGAGGCGCGAATCGACGCGTAGTCGGGCGTGTCCGGCAGGCGCCGATCGAAGGCGTCGGCCTCGCCGATCGCGCGGTCGAGCGCATCGAAGCGGTCGGGGCCGGTCATTTCCCGCACCTTGGCGCGGCCGCCGCGGACTTCCTGGCGGATGCTGAGTTCCTCGATGCGCGCAATGTCGATCGGCGAGAACACGTCGGGCCGGGCCTTCGCTTCCTCCAGCGCGCGCACCGCGCCGCCGCCCGTCGCCAGCAACAGCACCTGCTTGCGCAGGTCCGCGTCGGGCGAGGCGGCATTCTCGGACGGATCGAGCAGATGGGCCGCGGCGGCTTGCGCCGATGCGGCGTCGGTCGCCGCGGACGGCGGGTTGGCCGGCCCGCCGGACGGGCTCGCCGCCGCGTGCCGCACCGGCGCGGGGCCCAGGCTGCCCGGTGCGGCGTTCGCTTCGGCCGGCACGGCATCGGACGGCGCCGGCACGGCATAGACGACGGCCGGCGCGCTACCCCGCGCGCCGGCGCCGCCCGATACCGGCTGGCCGACCGGCACCGGACTCGCCGGGTCATCGGTGGGCGAGACCATGTAAATCACCGGTTTGCCGGGCGGCGCCGATTGCGCGCTGGCCTCGCCGCTTTCGAGCGCCGCATACGCCGACAGCAGCACCATCGGTACCACCGTTGCGGGCGCACAGGCACCCAGCGGCCACCGGTGCGGCGGCACGCACAAACGCTTGAGTCGAACCATCGATGCGAATCCCCTGGTGAGCGTCCATCGAAGAAAAACGGGTACGCCGCGGCGTCTTTTCCCGGCCGATCCGAATCGGCCATTCACGCCATTCAATCAATAATCAGTCGGGATTCAATATATCCTCGAAAATAATCAAATCGCATCGCTCAACATTGAACGATCATCACGACAGTCGCTTTCACGAATTTCCGCGTTCAGGAGTCGTCGTGATTAACGTCACGATTAAACCTCGTGACAAGATATTCATCGAACTGTCACCTCACGCTTTTAAAAGACAAATAGAGCCCGGCGCCGATTCAAACGAATTGCGATCGGCGCAATCAAGCCAATATCTGGAAAGCCGAACCCGCACGGCATGCCATCCGCCCGCCGGCTCGGCCCGAACAACGTCAGAACCTTGCCCAGCCTGGCTTCAAGCCTTCGATGACCCTGCAGATCCACGACAGCCGGCAGCGAATCATTACAAATTAATTTCTCAGCTTATTTAAAAATCATTTAAAGCCATCCATGCAGAGACATGCCCCTCACCGAGGCACCTATGCATTCTAAACGCCGGCATTCCCGGCAGTGTCGCGACGTTTCATCTCGTTACTCTCGTTACAAAACGAGCCGCCATGCACCGAATCGCAGCTTAATCGGTCAATCTTCCTTGCAGCAGCACGGGATTAGAAATTTCGACTGAAATGGATAAGGAATTTGCATTTCACTCTACTGGTCCGTATGCTGATTGCACTTTATCCAGAGGGGATGAAAACGATGGTGACTTTAAATACGCGGAATGGCTCGATGCGTTGGGACAAGCTCAGTGTCGCAACCGCATTGGGCGCCGCGCTGGCCGCCTTCGTCGCAAACGCCGACGCGCAGATCACGAACCCCGTGTCGCAGGGCGCATCGGCCCCCACCGCGGTCGCGGCGCCGCCCGCGCCGGCTCCCTCTCCGGCGGCACCGACCGCCCAGGCACCGCGCCCGATGCTCTATTACGTCTGCGGAAATGCCGGCATCGATACGCAGATGACTTCGCCCGATCCGCGGCATCCGTTCAACCTGGGCGTCAGCTTCGTTTCCGCCAACGCCGCTTCGCCGCCGTCCGATGTGGCAGTCAAGGTGCGGCGCCACGGCCGCGTGTTGATGGAGTTCGTCGCGGCCGGACCGCACTGCCTGTTCTCGGTGCCCGACGGCGAATATCGCGTCGAGGGCACGGCACACGGTGACATGAAGTTCGAGATCGTCCAGACCGGCAATCTGAACGCGCAGATCAAATGGTAGGCATGGCGGCCCTGCCGGTTTTTCCGGGCCGCGCACGACGTGGCCCGTTCATGGAACAGGCCGCGAAACGGCCTCGCCCACTCCGTCCGCATTACGGACCTCTCACCTTCCAGCGACAACCATGAGCACACCGGAATCCAAGTACGGCTCGACCGTCGGCGCACCACGAATCGGCTGGACCGTCGCGCTGAGCCTCGTGTTTTATCTGATCGCACTGGCAGCAGGCCTGGACGGCCACCCCACCCTCCGCTTCTGGCACGCGAAGTCCAGCGCGACCACGACGCCTCACGGTGACACGATCGTCGGCGCCGTGCGCCTCTCGCCGAACTGGTTGAAGGCCGACGAGCCGTCCGACGTGCTGATCAGGCAGGCGCACGACTGCGCGCTGGCGGGACGATGGGATTGCCTGAGCGAGGCCAGCGACGCGGCGCTCGCGCTGCGTGGCACCGAACCCGACACGATCGCGACGCCGGTCGAGCAATCGGCCACGCCGGTCTGGGCGTCGGCGAACCTGCCACCGTCCGTCGCGCCGAATCGCGCGCGGGACCATGCCGTGAGGGTGTCGGCACGGACCCGCTTCCTGCCGCACCATCGCGCCCAGCCGGCCGTCTACCGTCTGGCCGCGCAGCCGATGCCGGTGCCGCGTGCGTCCGATGCCTACCTCGCGGAACTGTATCGCCACTGAAGGTGAACGGGCGCCCCCGCGAAAAGGCGCGGATTTGACGATCCGCGCCGTTCTGTTTTCATGACGAGCCGGTTTTCCAGGCGCCGGCCCGCTTTCAGCACTGAAAGCGACTGAATCGCGCGTCGCATGACATCCATCCAGGCCCAACGCCGATTCGTCCGGATTCAAAAAGAAAAACGCCGCGGGCATCCGGCCCACGGCGTTTTTTTCGATACCGGGCTGGCCGCGACGCATCGCGGCCAGCCCCTGCATTTACATCTGCACCGTATCCGCCACTTCCTTGAAGTCCTCGATCTGGTCGAAGTTCATGTACTGGTAGATCTTGTCGCCGTTCGCGGTCAGCACGCCCATGTCGGCCATGTACTCTTCCTTGGTCGGGATCCTGCCCAGACGCGAGCAGATTGCCGCCAGTTCCGCCGAGCCGAGGTACACGTTGGTGTTCTTGCCCAGACGGTTCGGGAAGTTGCGCGTCGAGGTCGACATCACCGTCGCGCCTTCACGCACCTGCGCCTGGTTGCCCATGCACAGCGAGCAGCCCGGCATTTCGGTGCGCGCGCCGGCCGTGCCGAACACGCCGTAGTGGCCTTCCTCGGTCAGCTGCTTCTGGTCCATCTTGGTCGGCGGCGCGACCCACAGCTTGACGGGGATGTCACGCTTGCCTTCGAGCAGCTTCGACGCGGCGCGGAAGTGACCGATGTTGGTCATGCACGAGCCGATGAACACTTCGTCGATCTTGGCGCCGGCCACGTCCGACAGCGTCTTCACGTCGTCCGGATCGTTCGGGCAGGCCACGATCGGCTCGTGGATGTCGGCCAGGTCGATCTCGATCACGGCGGCGTAATCGGCATCGGCATCCGGCGACAGCAGCTGCGGGTCGGCCAGCCACTGCTCCATCGCCGCGATGCGGCGCTGCAGGCTGCGCGGATCCTGGTAGCCCTGCGCGATCATCCACTTCAGCAGCGTGACGTTGCTGTTGAGGTACTCGATGATCGGAGCCTTGTTCAGATGCACCGTGCAGCCGGCGGCCGAACGCTCGGCGGACGCGTCCGACAGCTCGAACGCCTGCTCGACCTTCAGGTCCGGCAGCCCTTCGATCTCGAGGATGCGGCCCGAGAAGATGTTCTTCTTGCCCTGCTTGGCCACCGTCAGCATGCCCTGCTTGATCGCGTAGAGCGGAATCGCGTTGACGAGGTCACGCAGCGTGACGCCCGGCTGCATCTTGCCCTTGAAGCGCACCAGCACCGATTCCGGCATGTCGAGCGGCATCGTGCCGGTGGCGGCCGCGAACGCGACCAGGCCCGAACCGGCCGGGAAGCTGATGCCGATCGGGAAGCGCGTGTGCGAATCGCCGCCGGTGCCGACGGTGTCGGGCAGCAGCATGCGGTTCAGCCAGGAGTGGATCACGCCGTCGCCGGGGCGCAGCGCGATGCCGCCGCGCGTGCTGATGAAGTTCGGCAGCGTCTGGTGCGTCTTCACGTCCACCGGCTTCGGATAGGCGGCCGTGTGGCAGAACGACTGCATCACGAGGTCGGCCGAGAAGCCGAGGCAGGCCAGATCCTTCAGCTCGTCGCGCGTCATCGGTCCGGTGGTGTCCTGCGAACCGACCGAGGTCATCTTCGGCTCGCAGTAGGTGCCCGGGCGCACGCCCTGGCCTTCCGGCAGGCCGCAGGCGCGGCCGACCATCTTCTGCGCGAGCGAGAAACCGCGGCCGCTGTCGGCCGGCTGGTGCGGCAGGCGGAACAGCGTCGACGGGGCCAGGCCCAGCGCCTCGCGCGCCTTGGCGGTCAGGCCGCGCCCGATGATCAGCGGAATCCGGCCGCCGGCGCGCACTTCGTCGAACAGCACGTCGGACTTGACCTGGAATTCGGCGATCACGGCGCCGTCCTTCAGCGCGCGGCCTTCATAGGGGCGCAGCTCGACCACGTCGCCCATTTCCATCTGCGACACGTCGAGTTCGATCGGCAGCGCGCCGGCATCTTCCATCGTGTTGTAGAAGATCGGGGCGATCTTGCTGCCCAGGCACACGCCGCCGAAGCGCTTGTTCGGCACGAACGGGATGTCCTCGCCGGTGAACCACAGCACCGAGTTGGTGGCCGACTTGCGCGAGGAGCCGGTGCCGACCACGTCGCCCACATAGGCGACCAGATGGCCCTTTTCCTTCAGCGATTCGATGAACTTCACCGGGCCGCGCTTGCCGTCTTCTTCCGGCGTGATGCCGGGGCGCGCGTTCTTCAGCATCGCCAGCGCGTGCATCGGGATGTCGGGGCGCGTGGTGGCGTCCGGCGCCGGCGAGAGATCGTCGGTGTTGGTTTCGCCGGTCACCTTGAAGACGGTGATGGTCAGGCTCTGCGGCACTTCCGGGCGGCTCGTGAACCATTCGGCGTCGGCCCAGCTCTGCAGCACGGCCTTGGCGTGCGTGTTGCCCTGGTCGGCCAGTTCCTTGACGTCATGGAACTGGTCGAACATCAGCAGCGTCTTCTTCAGCGCGTCGGCGGCCACGGCGGCCACGGCCTCGTCGGACAGCAGCTCGATCAGCGGCTGGATGTTGTAGCCGCCCAGCATGGTGCCGAGCAGCTCGGTCGCGCGCTCGCGCGAGATCAGCGCGCAGGCGGTCTCGCCCTTGGCCACGGCGGCCAGGAAGCCGGCCTTCACGCGCGCGGCTTCGTCGACGCCGGCGGGCACGCGATGCGTGATCAGGTCGATCAGCGTCTGCTCTTCGCCGGCGGGCGGATGCGCCAGCAGTTCCACCAGCTCGGCGGTCTGCTGGGCCGTCAGCGGCAGGGGCGGGATACCAAGCGCGGCGCGGGCGGCCACGTGAGCACGAAAGTTTTCAAGCATGGGGAACCTGCTGGTATGCGTTTCAGGGGATGGTGCGTCAGGCACGCCGGAACGGCTGCGGGTGCTGCTTCGGCCACGATTCTAATCGCATTGTGGCGAAACATCAAACATCTTATATCTTATATAAGAGTTGAACGGCGATGCGCGGGCACGAGGCCAGTCCCGTGGGGACGACGCGGTCGTCGTCATGATTTTGAAAGACCGGGAATCCGGTGCCGCGAAGGCCGGCGCGACGCCGGGCACGGCTGGCGGCCCCGCCCGGGCGCGGCCGGCCGCGCCGTCAATGCGAATGCGATGGCGAGGCCGCCGCCTGCGGCCGCGCGGCGCCCATCCGCGCCAGCACGTGCTCGGTCATGCCGCGCGCGAGTTCCGTCTCGCTGATGAACACGGTGCCCACGCCCTCGCTCGTCAGCAGCGCGGCCTCGTCGCCGCTGTTGGTGCAGAGCGCGATCTCGATCGCCGGATTCAGGGTCCGCGCGATCTCAACGATCTGCCGCACGTCGAACGTGTCGGGCAGCGTCACCACCAGCATCCCGGCGCGCGCGATGTGCGCCTGCACCAGCACCACCGGCTCGATCGCGTCGCCGGACACGGCGGCGGCGCCGTCGGCGCGCAGCTTCTCCACCGTCTCGCGGTTCTGCTCCACCACCACGCAGGCGATGCCGCGCTCGTCCAGCGCCTGCGCGATGCGCGCGCCCACGCGGCCGTAGCCGACGATCACCACCTGCCCGGTCAGGTGCGTCTGCGGCGTGGACATCGGCAGGGCGGCGAGCGGATCGTCGCGCGCCTCGAGCCGCCGCGCGAACGCGGAATGGCGGCGAATCCACACCAGCGCCGGCTCGATCGCCGCGAACAGCAGCGTGTTGGTGGAGATCGAGATCAGCGCGACGGCCAGGATCAGGCTCTGCCCGTCGGCCGACAGCAGCCCGAGCGAGCGCCCGAGCCCGGCCAGGATGAACGAGAACTCGCCGATCTGCGCAAGCCCGGCGCCGACCGTCAGCGCGGTGTTGAGCGGATAGCGGAACGCCAGCACCAGCGCCACGGCCGCGAGCGTCTTGCCGATCACCACCACCAGCGCCACTTCCAGCACGTGCAGCGGCTGCTCGACGAGGATCGCCGGATCGAACAGCATGCCGACCGAGATGAAGAACAGCACCGAGAACGCGTCGCGCAGCGGCAGCGTCTCGTCGGCGGCGCGCCGGCTGAACTCGGACTCGCGCATCATCATCCCGGCGAAGAACGCGCCGAGCGCGAACGACACGTCGAACAGCTTCGCGGCGCCGAACGCGACGCCCACCGCCGCCGCGATCATGCAGAGCGTGAACAGCTCGCGCGAGCCGGTGCGCGCGACCAGCCAGAGAATCCGCGGGAACACGCGCTTGCCCACCACCAGCATCAGCGCAATGAACGCGGCCACCTTCAGGAACGTGAGCCCGAGCGCGGCCCACAGGCCATCGCCCGGCGCCGCCGCGTGCGTGCCGCCGGCGCCGGCCAGGCCGTCCGGCGCGCCGCCGAGCAGCCCAGCGAGCGGCGGCAGCAACACCAGCACCAGCACCATCACGAGATCCTCGACGACGAGCCAGCCCACCGCGATGCGCCCGTTCACCGACTCGACGAGCCCGCGCCCTTCCAGCGCGCGCAGCAGCACCACGGTGCTGGCCACCGACAGCGCGAGCCCGAACACCAGCGCCGCGCCGAGGCTCCAGCCCCAGGCCAGCGCGAGCGCGCCGCCGAGCACGGTGGCCACGGCGATCTGCACGACCGCGCCGGGCAGCGCGATCTTGCGCACCGCGAGCAGATCGCCGAGCGAGAAATGCAGGCCCACGCCGAACATCAGCAGCATCACGCCGATCTCGGCCAGCTGCTGCGCGAGCGCGAGATCGCCGACGAAGCCCGGCGTGCCCGGGCCGATCACGATGCCGGCCAGCAGGTAGCCGACCAGCGGCGGCATCTTCAGCAGCGACGCGAGGTAACCGAAGATCATCGCGAGCCCGAAGCCGGCCGCGAGCAAGGCAATCAGACTGACGTCATGCGGCATCCGCCCCCCAATCCAATGTAAACAATCAGAAAGGTTTCAGGATAAGGGAAACTCGCCGGGAGCGGCGCGCACGACAAGGAAAAAATGCGCGGCCGCGCGGGCCGGCGCGGCCTCGCCCGCACATCGGCCGCCCATCACCCGTCCATCAACGCCTCGATGCGCGCCTGCAAATTCCGCAGCCCGACGCTGGCCGACACCGCCTCGACGGTGCCGAAGCATTCGGGGCGGCTCGGCTCGGGATCGACCAGGAAATTGCGCGCGTGGCCGAGGCGCCGCTCGCGCGGCAGCAGGCTCTCGGGCCCGACCACCTGGAACGCGGTGCCGATCGCCACGAACAGGTCTCGCTCCGTCATCTCGAGCTGCATCCGCTGCAGCGTCACGTACTCGGGCGCGGCCTCGTTGAAGAACACCACGCCCGGCTTGACCCCCTCGACTTCCCCGCAGGCCGGGCAGGCGGTGTCGATCCGGTAATGCTCGCCGTCGTTCGGGAAGCGGCAATCGCAGGCGGTGCAGAGCAGCGAATGCACGTCGCCGTGCAGATGCACGACGTGCCGCGCGCCGGCGCGCTCCAGCAGGTCGTCGATGTTCTGCGTGACGAGCCGCACGCGCCCGGTGCCCCAGGCGTCCTGCCAGGCGGCCAGCATGCGGTGCGCGTCGTTCGGAACGGCGTCGCGCTTCTCGGCGATCCGCGCGTTGTAGAACGCGAACACGGCCTCGCGGTTGCGGCGCCAGGTGAGGAAATTGCAGACCTTGTCGATGTTGGCGCTGGACCAGATCCCGTCGCCGGTGCGGAACGTGGGAATCCCGCTCTCGGCGGACAGGCCCGCGCCCGAAAACACGTAGAGCCGCGGCGGCCGGCCATGCGATACGGATGACATCATCCCTTCTCCGGTTGAGGAAACGGTCGGACGCCGGGCGACGGTAATCGCCGCGGCGCCGGTGCCGACATTGTAGGTGGGGTGTGGCGATCGACGGCGCCGCCGTCATGCCAATACGTAACGCTCCGCCGTCGCGCAGGCCGGGCACAGCGTGCGCACGCGGCCGTCGGGGTGCCCGCGCAGCGTGGCCGCGCGGCCGCGTCGCTCGCAGGTGCGCTGGCTGGCGCGCCCTGCCGCGGCGAGCCAGCGGTCCACGGTGTCGGTCACGTCGCCGCGCACGCGGAACCGCAGGCTGCCGAGCCGCTCGCGCACCTCGATCGCGCGCAGCGCCGAACCGCGCGCCTGCGATTCGAGCCGGCGCGACAGCGCGTCGATCAGGCGATACCAGCCGTCGTCGCATTCGAAGCGGCTGCCACCGGAGCAGCGCGGCTGCAGCAGCCGATAGACGTTCGGACAGGCGGCCACCAGCGCGGTTTCGAGTTGTGGGTGCATCGCGGGCCGCCGTTCAGTGCAGCGCCGCGCGCGGCTCGTTGTTGATGCCATACGGCACGTGCCCGGTGGCCACGCATCGCGCGGCCGATTCGCAGTTGCGCGGATGATCGTCGAAGAAGATGTCGGGCATGAACTCGGCGAGGAAACGCGTCTTGTCCTTGCCGCCCAGAAACATCGCCTCGTCCACGGCCACGTTCCAGGCCATCAGCGTGCGGATCGCGCGTTCGTGCGCGGGCGCGCTGCGCGCCGTGACCAGCGCCGTGCGCACGCGGATGCCGGGTCGGGCACGACCGCGCAGCGCGCAGAGCGCCGACAGGAACGGCTTGAGCGGCCCGGCCGGCAGCGGCAGGTGCGCGTGGCGCGCCTCGTGGTCGTTGAATTCGCTCAGCTGCCACTGGCGGAACACGCGCTCGGCCTCGTCGCTGAACAGCACCGAATCGCCGTCGAACGCGATGCGCAGTTCGTCGTCACCGCGCCCCGCCGGCAGCCCCGGGACCGGGTAGACGCACGCGGCGGGAAAGCCGGCCGCCATCGCCTCGCGGACGTCGCGCGCATGCGCCGACAGGAACAGGTTCGCTTCGAGCGGCGCGAGGTAACGATGCGGAGGCGCGCCGCTGGTGAAGATGGCGCGGCTGATCGCCAGCTGGTGATGGCGCGCCGACGCGAACACGCGCAGGCCGGTGACGGGATCGTTGCGCGACAGGATCGCCAGCTCGACGTCGTGCTCACCGGTGCCGTTGAAGGCGAGCAGCTTGCGCACCAGCGGGAACGCGACGCCGGGGTTCGCGGGAACGTCGAGCCGCGCGGCTTGGAACGCGCGATACGCGGCCGGATCGTCCTCGCGAAACACGAGGTTCTCCGCCTCGAAATCGAACAGCGCCCGCGCGGAAACGGCGATGATGATTTTCGTGTTCGATGTCATGGGCCTCTCTCCTGTGATCGAACACGATGATCGCGCGACGTCGGGACAAAACATGTCCGGTTCGGCGCGATATCGGCCAAGGCGCGTGCGCGCCGATGCGAAGCAATGCGTCGCGAAGCCGTGACGCGAGCCTTGGTCTGTCGCCTGCCGAGGTCAGCGGTGCGCGCGCCGGCGCTTCACGCCCCGTACATCCGCGCCAGCCGCCGCGCCTCGTCCGCCAGCTCGGTCCGCAGCGACGCCGGCCCGATCACCTCGACGTTCGGCCCGAACGCGCGCAGCCACCAGCGCAGGCGCTGGCTCAGCAGCACGGTGCCGCGCACGAGCAGCGCATCGCCGTCGCGCGAGGCGGCCTGGTCGGTCGCCATCGGCGCTTCGAGCAGATGCTCGCCGGCGCCGTGCAGGAACTTCAGTTCGAGCGCGATCTCGGCCTCCACCATGAAATCGAAGCTGCGCTGCTGCTTCACGTAGGTGTCGAGCGAGAACGTGGACGGATAGGCGAAGGTTTCGGCGAGCGCGCGCGCCTCGCGCAGGCGGTCCATCCGGTACATTGTCGGGTCCTGCTTGCCCGGTGTGCCGCCGACCAGATACACGAGGCCGCCCACCTCCACGAGCCCGAGCGGCAGGATCGTGCGGGCGCGGTCGTCGGCGGCGCGGTGGCGCGGGTGATAGACGATGTCGAGCTTGCGCTCCTCGAACAGCGCGCGCGAGACGATCGCGAACAGCTCGCGGTCGATGGCCGGATACTGCAGCGCGAAGGCGCCGCTCTCCACGGCGACCTTGCTGATCCAGCGCGAGTAGCGGCGTTCGCGTTCGTCGTTGGCGCGCTGCAGGCGCGCCTCGGCCACGCTGAACATCGGCGAGAGCGCGTCGGCCACCAGTTCGGGAATCTGGCGCGACGAGAACTGGCGCAGCGTCTGCAGCGCGAGCGCCTCGTCGAACGTCATCATCGCCCCGGCCCGCGCCGCCATCCCGCTCGCGCCGGCGCACTTGCGCCAGACCAGCGCCGTGCCGCGCGGCAGCACCTCCACCAGCCCGTTCTGCTCGAGCTTCGAGAGCCGCCGGTTGATGGTGCGGATCGACGGCACCTCGAGCGCGTCCTGCGCGAGCCGTCGATGAATCTCGGGGGTGCTGAGGTAATCGCCCTGCGTCGCCGCGTCGGGCAACACGCGCATGATGTCTCGATCCAGATCCGACATGAAGGTCAACCAGATTCCAAAAAAAGAACTGCCGTTGCTATCGGCAGGCCCCGAAGCATTCTTGAGGACGCGCGTCGCGCCTCAGCTCGCGCGCGCGGCGGCGCGTACCGCGTCGCGCTTCACCTTCTCGACGTAGAGGCGCAGCGCGACGTTCGTCAGGACGCCGACCGCGAAGGTCAGCGCAAAGGCGGCGAGGTGTTCGAGCGGCGAGTTGTTGTTCATCATGGTGGTCGGTCCTTGGCAGGGTTGGCGCGACGGTCGCATCGGACTTCGCGCATCGCAGGTTCGACGCCACTATGCGGCGTGCTTGGGACAAACCGTGTCGCGAAGCTACGCCACCGCGTTTCGTCCCGCCGGTTCGCCACGTCGCCCGGCCCGGGCGCGTTTTGTCCCAAGCGGCCGACACCATACCGGTATCGCCACCGCCCACTCGCCAGCCATGCCGACCGTCGCCCTGCCTCACCGCCATCCCGAACACATGACGATCCGGGAACTCGCCCGGCTGCGTCTGCTGAACGATCGCCTCGCCGAAACCGAACACCGGCTGCGCGAGCGCATCGCGGCCTGCACGCGCGCCCCGGCCGACGTCGTCGTCAAGGTCGAAGCCTATGACGACCACTCGGGCCGGCTGCTCGCGTTCGAGACACACGACGCCGGCCACCGCGAGAGCGCGCCGCTCGCGCCGCCGCTCGCGGACATGCAAGGCTGCGCGCTCTTCACCGACCTGCACCGCCACCTGAACTTCGACTGGGACGCGCTGCTCGACGTCGATCGCGTGCATGCCGAGATCTCGGTCGCGCCACATCGCGACGCCCGCGCCCGGGACTGAGCGAGGCGCGACAGCACCCGCTCAAGCCACCTCACACGCCCTCAGGCCGCCTCGTCGCCGAACACCTGCTCGACGAGGAACGGCTCCAGGTGCCCGGCGAGCGTCTCGACCACGCCGCCGTTCGGCGTGGCCCAGTGCAGCACGGCTTGCGCCGCGTTGTCGTAGAGCCAGTAATGGCCGTCGCCGATCTCCAGCAGCGGCACCGCCCGCGCCGGATAGGCCGGATCGCGGCTCAGGTCGCGCCAGGCGTTCACCACGTTCAGGTAATAGTCGTCGGGCACGCCGAGGCCGTAGACCTCGCTCGCCTCGTGGACGATCACGCCGAACGTCGACAGATAGGCGCGGTATTCGTCCGACAGCGCGAAGCCGAGCTGCCGTTCGGCCTGCTCGATCGCGGCGGCGTCGGCGGGGCGCGTCTGCGCGCCGGTGCGTTCGACGAGTTGCTCAAGTTTCTGCATCACATCTCTCCTGGTCCGGCCTGATCTCAGGCCTGGCTCTTGATCTGTTCGGCTCGCGCCTTCCAGTGATCCCTGCGTTCCTTGCCGAAGTCGTCCCTGTCGATTTCCGACTCCTTCAGCTTGTTGTGCAGCACGTTGTCGTTGCCTTCGCCACGGTGTTCGCCGCGCGTCAGTTCGGCGAGCGGCGAATCCTGCCGTTGCCCGATATGATGCAGCTCGATCGGCTGACCATGCCGGTCGAGCGGCGCGAGCCCCTTCTCCATGCGCTGGAGGTTGGTGCTGCCGAACAAGTCCTGCTGATCGTAGTCGATGTCGGTGCGAAGCAGCGCATCCTTGCCGCTCACCTGCCCCGGCTCCAGATTCGCCTCGAGGTACAGGTTCGCCTCGGCATCGCTGCCGATCGCCTCGATCACGCTGTCCGGGTAGTCCTTCTGCTTCATTTCACCGAGCGTCGCGTCGCTGACGGGCGGCAGCTCGTGGCGGCTTTCCTGCGTCACGAACAGCGGCTTGTCGAGTTCCTCGAGATTGCCGGACAGGTGCCGCCATTTCTCCGTGGTCTCGGCGGTCAGCAGTTCCAGCGGCGTGCGCAGTTCCGCGCCCGCGCCGCCAAACGATTCAAGATTCAAGGCGAGCCTCCTGTTGTGCGTGGGTGCGCCATGCCGCGTAGACGTCGCGGTGGCTTTCCTTCTGAACGCTGTAGTCCTTCATCAGGCAATGCTGCGTCGACAGCGCGAGATCGGCCTGCAGGCCGCCCGCGTGCGTGTCGATCAGGCGCGCGAGCCGCTCGCCAAGCATCGCGAAATCGGTGACTTCGCGCGCCGTGTCCAGCACCTGGCGGCGGCAGCCGAACAGGTCCACGACGAGCGCGGCGAGTTGCCCGAACGCCTCCTGCCGCCGCAGCGCGAGCGGCGTGCCGGCGCGCGCCTGCGCGAGCGCCTGATAAAGCGGGATCTTGCAGCGCGCGAGCAGCGGCAGGCGCGCGAGCCCGGCCTCGATCAGCGCGAGGTCGGCGGCCACCGGCGTGCGCACGCGCCCGGCCAGCAGCAGCTTGAGCACCTCGCGGTTGAACGCCGGTGCCGTCACCGCCGCCTCGCCCTCGCCGCGATACCGGTACGGCGTCTCGTGGCCGGCGAAGCGCGTCACCTGGCACTGCACCGGTTCGAGCCAGTCGTTCTGGTAGACGATCGCCACGCCGCGCGGCAGCCGCGCGATCTCGTCGAGCTGCTCGTCGCGCAGTGCGATCGACTTGCCGATCAGGCGCCGGTCGGTTTCCTCCGGCAGGCGCAGGATGATCTTGGTGTTGGTGTTGCGGATCGCGGCGATGTCCACGGCATGCGGCGACTGGTCGACGATGATGAAGCCCTCGCCGTAGGTCCGCATCTCGGCGATGCCGTTCACCAGCATCTCCACCGACTTGCCGACCAGATTGCCGCCTTCGGCGCCCTCGCCCGAGGCGCGCCGCAGGATGTTGTGCGCTTCCTCCAGCACGGTGACGTGGCGCAGCGGATGGTTCATGCCGCCGCCGGCCATGCGGTGCTCGTTCAGGCGCATCACCAGCACGCCCATGATCAGCGCCTTGGTCTCCGCCGAGCCGATCCGGCTCAGGTCGACGATCACGTTGCTGTCGAACAGCACCGCGCTGTCGATCTCGTCGGCGGAGAACAGATGCCCGTTCAGGCCGTTGGTCAGCGAGCGGATCCGCGTGGCGAGCGAGCCGAGATAGTTGCCCTTCAGCTCCTGCGACCAGGCCGAATCGGCCAGCACCTGTTCGAGCGCTTCGAGCAGGTCGGCGAAGGTCGGGAACAATGAATGATGATGGCGGTTGGTGGACGCCGACAGATCCCAGCCGCACTGCGTATAGGCGTGCAGGATCGCGTCCTTCAGCACCGCCGGCATAGCCGCGTACATCGGCCAGCAGACGTTGAAGATCTCCACCAGACGGTCGACGTGTTCGAGTACGTGGATCGCTTCGGGGAAGCGGAACGGATTGATCCGCAGCAGCGCCGAGTGGACCGGATGCGTGCCCAGCACGGTCACGTCGTCTGCCTGGCCGAACACGTGCTTGTACTCGCCCTTGGCAGGCTCGATGACGAGGAACGGCACGCGCGCGGCGCGCAGCTGATCGAGGATCGCATAGAGCGTGTTGCTCTTGCCGGCGCCCGTCGAGCCGCTGACGAACACATGGCTGGACAGCTGGTCGAGGTTCAGTTCGATGGTCTGCGACAGGTTTTCCCACAGATGGCGCACGTTGCCGAGCGTCAGCGTGCGGCCCGGCGCGGCCTTGTCGATGGTGCCGTCCAGGCGCTGCACGCGGCGCCCGAAGGTCTGCGTCTCGACCACCGCCACCGTCGAGGTGGAGCGGCGCGGCAGGCCGAGCTGGATCGCCATTTCCTTGCCGGACACCAGCGTGGCCGGCGTGAGGTGCGCCACCGGAATGCGTTGAGCGAAATCCGGATGCAGGCGCGGATGGCTCAGCGCGCTCAGCCAGTCCACCACCGCCTGCTTGCGGCCGGTGCGCCAGGTGGTCAGCGCGAAATCCTCGTGGCTCGACTTGCTGCCGCGAATCAGGCCGAGGAACACGCTGGCGAGCGACTCGGAGCTGGCCACGCTGTCGCCGATGAAGTAGGCGGCCGAGTTCCAGCCGCCGTAGGTCTTCGCCTCGTCGATGCGCGCGAGATGGTGATCGATGCGCGCGATCAGCTGGCCGATGGTCTTGTCGGTCGATTCGATCGCGATCTGGCGGCTCGCGCCGACGGTGCGATTCTGCGAACGCGTATCGGTGACACTGCTGGTGTCGGTGCGCGAGCGCGTCTGCGAGACTGATTCGCCGGTGCTGACGGTATGACTCTCGTTGCGGCTCTCGGACACCGAGTGGCTGGTGCCTTCGCTGTGCTGCTCGTTGAACAGCGCGGCCACCGAGCTGCCGATCTGCGCGCCGATCATCGCGCCGGCCGGGCCGCCCGCAAGCGCGCCGACGCCACCCAGCACGGGGCCGAGGAACGACGCCAGCTTGCCCTTGGTGCTCTGCGTGCTGGTGCCCGTCGAGCTGCCGCGCGAGTCGCTCGTCGAAGTGCCGGTGGTGTCGGCGGTGCTGCGCGTCTCGGTCAGCGCGAGGCTTTCGCCGAGCGACTCGCTCAGGCCCTGGCTGATGCTGAAGCCCACGCTGTCGCTGTCCTGCTGGCCGAACGTGACGTGCTGCTTGAGCAGCGGCGAGAGCTGCGTGGCCACCTGCTCGTAGCCGGAGCGGATCAGGTCGAGGTTGCCCGAGGTCAGCGGCTCAGCCAGGATCAGCGCCTGGTAGACGCGGTTCTCGGCCGCGTCGATGAAGCGTTCGAGCCCCTGCATGAAGTGCTCGCGGTTGTCGGTGGACAGCGCCGGCACGCCGGTCACGGCCGTCACGCTCGCCGTGCTGCTCTCGCCTTCGGCCTGCATGCCGTCGAGCAGCGCATCCACCTGGCGCGCGCCGAGCGGCAGCAGCGAGCTGCCGGCGAAGTGGCCGCGAAACGTCTCGCGCAGCAACTCGCCGGCGTTCTGCCCGAGCATCCGCCCCGGCGCGCCGCGCGTGCCGATGAACAGCTCGGTTTCGCTGCCGTTCGAGCGCAGGAACAGGAACACCGCGTAGCCGGCCGCGCCGAGTGCCGTGTAGGACGCCGTGGTGCTTTCCAGCACCGACTGCTTGTTGCTCTGCACGAGCCGCTCGACGCGGAAGATCCGCACGTCGCTCGCGCGGTTCAGCGCCACGCCGCTCTGCGCGAACGCCTCGACGCGGTATTGCGGCAGCTCGGACAGGTAGCTGCGGTTGATCAGGATCCGCGCGGCGTCGAGCGACTGCAGCGCATGGCCGCGGATCTCCTCGGCTTCGCGCACGGAAGGTGCCAGGGTTCGGGAATTCATGCGCTTATTTCACGAGAGTCAGCAGGATCAACGCGGCGGCCAGCGCGCCGCCCACCAGCAGGGCCAGCTTGAACAGCGAAGGGCTGCTGCGGCCCGATTCCGGCGGCACGCCGGCGCGCGGCGCGCGTGGCGCCTGCGCCGGCACACCCGCGGCCGTGCGCTCGCGCGTGCCGGACCCGGCCGGCTTGCCGCCCTCGTGGACCTGCCCCACCGCGTTGTCGGTCGGCACGAAGCCGGCCACGCCGCGCTCGCGCAGGTCGATACGCACGTCCACCAGATGCGCGTAGCGCTCGGCCGAAAAGTTCGTTTTCAGGTAGACGGTCTGCGCATCGTAGTAGTCGGCCGTCCAGTGGCTGCGATCGGCATCGAGCGCATTCGCGAACTCCTTCTCCTCATACGGCACGCACACGCCCTCGACACGCGCGCGGACCCAGTCGAGCACAGCGAGCAGATGCGCGCGGCTCAGGCGGTTGTCGTTCAGCTCGAAGCGCAGCGCCGCGCGGATGGTGCGCAGATCGCCGCTCTCCACGAACTTGCGCAGGTTCTCGGACGGCTGGTAGGTGGACGCGTCGTTCGCGGCGGCGGGATTGCGGGGATGGGAGTTCATGTCGGCCTTGGGAGGGGCGGCGGGGCGAACCGCGGCAAAGCCCCGGACGCCCTGCGTCCGGAGATGATCGCGAACCTCGATCAGATGCAGCAGCCGTTCGATCGAGAAATTGCGTTCGGCAAAAAACTTCTGGCGATCGAAATAGGCGCCGCTCCAGCGCAGGCGCTCGGTCTCGACCGGCTCGCAGGTCTCGTCCTCGTGATACGCCTGCAGCATCTCGACCTTGGCGCGCAGGCCCTCCACCAGCGCGCGCAGCGCGCCGGCGTCGAGCGCCGCGTCCTGGAAGGCCGCAAGCACTTCCTTGCGGGCCGCGGCAATCAGCTTGTCATCGTTCGTCATGGCGGGCTCCGGTCAGACGGCGAGCGTCTCGTCGAGCCGCGTCTTGAAGCCGGCGATGGTGGCCTGCAGCGCGCGCGCCTCGGCAACCGCTGCCTCGCGCGTCTCGCGCTCGGCGAGCTTTTCCTGCAGCTCGGCCAGCATGGTCTTGAAGCGCGCGTCGAACTCCAGCCCGACGAAGTCGACGAACTGGTTCGTCAGCTTGCTCTTCATCGCGTCGATCTCACCCCTGGCCCGCTCCACCAGTTCATCGAACGCCGCGTCGACGATCGTCTGGCGTTCACCCCAGAAGTCCTCGAGCTTGACCTGCTTCTCCCAGCGCACCACGTCCACGTATTTTTTCTTGCCCCACGAGAACGGGTTGTACCAGCGACTGTCGCTGACCTCCTCGGTGCCGACCACCACGCGGCGCTCGCGGATCTCATCGCCGCGGATCGCCAGATCGACCGACATGTCCACCGCCTGCTTGAGGAAGCTGTCGAACACCGGCAGGTTCAGCGCGCCGCAGTCGGCGAACAGCGCCGTGATGCGGCTCTGGTATTCCTCCTGCAGCCTGCGCGAGATCCAGCCCTGGCAATGCTCGAACTCGTTTTCATAGGCGTTGATCAGCGCGTTGAACTCGGCGCGCAAGCTCTTCTCGGCCAGCTCGATCTTCGATTCGGCGGTCGCGACGGTCACCTCGCCTCTCAAGATCTCGGCCATCTCGCGCAACATGGTGCGCGGGCGATTTTCCTGCGCCTGCAGCTTCTTCTCGATCTCGGCCGGCATGCGCAGCCCCTCGCGGATCATCCGCTCGCGGAACTCGTTGACCTCGAAGCCCTTTTCCTGGTTCGCCTTGAGCACCACGATCTGCTGCTCGATCGTGCGCAGCATGGTCTCGTCGAGATCGAGCTGGCGGTTGACCTCGGCCTCGTTCAGCCCGCTCACGATCGCATGCATCATCGCGTCGTAGGCGCGCTTCACGCGGTGCGGGAAGTTGTACTTGTCGATGTACTCGTCGATCACCGACTCCACGGCCGGCAGCCCGCTCCTGAGCATCAACGGCGAGAGCTGCTTCTGCTCCAGGTTGCGGCGCACGCGCGAGGTGATCGGCATGTACTGCAACAGGTCCATCGACGGCTCTTCCTCGAAGATCTCCGCCTTCTCCTTGAAGAAGTTGCGGTCCACGCGCGTCTGCTGGTCGGCCGGCATGCGCATCACGCGCGTCAGGTTGGCCGACACCGGGTAGATCAGCGGCGCCGCGATGCCGTTCTTGTTCAGGTAGTCGGTGACGCGCCTCAGCACGCCGGGGATGTGCTCGCGCTCGGGATCGAACACGTCCATCTTGTTGATCACGAAGATGAAGCGGTCCTTGCTCTGCTTGCCGCCCTTGGCCATCGCCTCGGCCACCAGGCGCAGCAGGTGCCGGTCGTCGTTGATGCCGATCTGCTGGGCGTTGAGCACGTAGAGGATCAGCGGATTGCGCTTCGAATCCTGGATGTAGCTCATCGTGGTGCGCTGATGGTCCTCGTCCTGGCTGTTGTTCGGCCCGGGCGTGTCGGTCAGCTTGAGGCGCACGTCGGCGCGCTCGCGAATCCCCTTGATGTCGCCTTCGATGTCGATGCGATAGGTGTCCGCTTCACCGTTCCAGCGCTGGATGTCGGTCAGCACGGCGTCGTCGACGCGCTCCAGCTCGCGCTCCTGCTTGTCGAGACGCGCGGCGGCGAAGCGCGTGCCGATCGATTCGTTGTCGGTGATGGTCGCGATCGAGGCCGTGGTGGCCTCGTTGCCCGAAGGCAGCAGGTCGCGCCCGAGCATCGCGTTGATCAGCGTCGATTTCCCCGACGACATGGTCGCCACCACGTAGACGTCGAAGTTCTTGTCGAAGGCTTCCTCGAACGAGCGGCTCGCGGCGTCGCGCTCGATGAAGCGCTTGAAATCGACATGCGCCTGCGCGTCCTGCCGGAGCTGGCGGATCGCCGCGAGGCGGCTCTCGCTCGAAGCGGTCTCGTGCCACTTCAGCGTCACCTCGGCGCCGCGCGCGATCGCGGCCTGCGCCGCTTCCTCGATGTCGAGGTAGTCCGATTCCACGCCGGTGAAGACGATCTCGTAGCGCTCGTCGCCGTTGAAGAGCTGCGCGAGTTCGTCGAACAGCTTCTCGACCCAGGTCTGCAGGCGCGATTCCTTGTAGCCGAGCAGCTTGCAGCCCGGCGCGGGTTCCTCGCCGTTCAGGCGGAATTGCGTGTCGACCGTGAACGGATTGTGAATGATATCGATGCGGTTCATTTATTGTCCAAGCAGGCTGCGTCGGTGTTGGATGAGCGCCTCGGCGGTACGAATCCCGCTGCGGGCGACCAGTTGTTCGAGCGCGTGGCGTTCGGCCGAGCGGGCATCGCCCGGCGGCACGGTGGCGTCGCGTTCGTGGCGATCGAGTTCGCCGGAAATGGTGGCGCGGACCGGGTCCGGCACGATCGCGGCCTCGGCCACGTCGCGCTTGCCGACCTCGAACGCGTCCAGCGCGTTTCGCAGGCGCCCGCGCTGCACGCGGGTGAGCGCATGGCCGTTCAGCGCCTTGCGCGCGTAGAGCGCCGCGTCGGCCACGGTGGGAATCACGATCGCGTCGTCGAAGCCGGCGCCGGCCAGATAGCGGCGCGCGTTGCCGACGTGGGTGGCGAGATCCTCGCCCTTCTCGGCGTCGAGCAGATCGATCTTGTTGAGCAGGAAATACGGCTGGCTCGCGCGCGCCTCGCCGCGCAGCAGGTCGAGGCAGGCGCGATCGTCGGTGGTGCCGAGCTGGCCGGCGTTGAGCACGTAGAACAGCGCGTCATACGGAATCGAGCGCAGCGCCTTGCGCGCCACCTGCGCGTGCCGGTCGTCCTGGCTGTTGTTCGGCCCCGGCGTGTCGTAGAGCACCAGGCCCGACGCGAGGCGCGGCACGCCCTGGAAGCGGCCGGTCAGCGCGATGCGCTCGACGCGGCTGTCGGCGTTCCACTGCCGGAGCAGTTCCGGCGTGGCCTCGCGGCGCGGGGCCAGCACCGTGCCCGAGCCGCGGTAGCAGACGCCCGTGAACGACTTGTGGTCACGGCGATGCTCGACGCGCGTGATGCAGGCGGTGGTGGCCTCGTTGGCCGCGTGCAGCAGTTCCTGCCCGATCAGCGCGTTGATGACCGACGATTTGCCCGCGCTGACCGTGGCCATCACGAGGATCTCGAACGCGTCCCCGGCGGCGGGCGCGCCGGCGCGGCGGTACGTTCTGGTTTCCCGTACAGGTGCTTTCTTCATTGATTTCCACTTGCAAAGAACGGCCGCTCCCCGGCGAGTCCCCGGGCCGGGAGAAACGGCAACAGCGAGGCGCGCGAACCCGGTCGATGCGCGATCGACGGACAACGCGTCCCCATCCGATATCGGCTCCTTTCCATGAATCTTTAACATGGCTTGCAATGTATGCGCCGCTTCGGACATTTCGTGGCGCAATGGATGCGCGATCGAATCGGCCATTCAAAAAAAAGCGAATCGTTCGGGATTTCCAGCCATTCGGACAGGCAAACGATTGCGTCGCCGCCACCGGCCGGCGAACGGAACGCAACGCGAGGTGGGGAACAGAAAAGCCCTGCGTGCAAGGCTCCGGCGTGCAACCGTGAGTGGCCGCATGCCGTTCGCGGGGATCGCGCGCGGGCATGCATGGTCGGTGGCGTGGCAATGCGGTAACGGTTAATGCCGGACCGGTAATCAGGGAAAATGCGTTTGGCTCGCATCTGGAATCGATGTCAATTGATCCCGGATGCGCATTGATCCGGGCAGTGCGCACGACATCATGGCATTACGATGAATGGCCGTGATTCACGCAATTGACGCCCGATAAACCGGTGGAAATTCATCGAATCCGGATCGGTAAAAAAGTGCCTCGCCGGATTGAAGCGAGGGGATCGCACGCGCGGTTCTCGTGCGGCCCCCGCCCTAGCCTCGCCGCACCAGCCCCACCAGCAGCGCCCCGCCGATCAGCGCGGTGATCACGCCGATCGGCAGATCGTCGGGCGCGATCAGCGTGCGCGCGAGCACGTCGGCCCAGACTAGCGCGAGCGCGCCGCCGAGCGCCGCGAGCGGCAGCAGCCGGCCGTGCTCGGCGCCGGACAGGCGCCGGCACACATGCGGCACGACCAGGCCGACGAAGCCGATCGCGCCGCTCACGGCGACGCAGGCGGCCGTCAGCAGCGAGCCGACCACGAACAGCTCGCGGCGCCGCGCCGACACGTCCACGCCGAGCGCCGCCGCGGCCGCGTCGCCGCTCGTCAGCGCGTTCAGCTCGCGGCGCCGGCCGATCAGCAGCAGGCCGCCCGCGACGAGGCAGGCCGCCGGCGCGCCGAGCAGGCTCCAGCGCGCGAGCCCGAGGCCGCCCAGCATCCAGAACAGCACCGACTGGGCCGCGCGCGGATCGCCGAGATAGATCAGCAGGTTCGCGAGCGCCATCAGCGCGAACGAGACGGCCACGCCCGACAGCAGCAGCCGCGATGAATCGAGCCGCCCGGCGCGCGCGCCGAGCGCGATCACGAGCGCGGTGGCGCCGAGCGCGCCGCCGAACGCGAAGCCCGACAGCGTGAGCCAGCCGAACGCGGCGCCGAACCAGACGGTGGCGGCCACCGCGCCGAGCGAGGCGCCCGCGCTGACGCCGAGCAGGTGCGGATCGACCATCCGGTTGCCGGTGGCCGCCTGCAGCGCGACGCCGACCATCGCCAGCGCCGCGCCCACCAGCGCGCCGAGCAGCACGCGCGGCAGGCGGATCAGCCAGACGATCGTATCGAGCCCGGGCGCGACGCCGGCCGCCGCATGGCCGGCCAGATGCGCGGCCAGCACGCGCGCCACGGTGCCCGGCGCGATCGCCACCGGGCCGAGGCCGGTCGCGACGAGCATCGACCCGACCAGCAGCAGCAGGCCGATCACCACGGCACGCCAGGGCCGCACGCGCTGCACGCCGCGCGTCCCCGCGTTCCACTCGCCGTCGGCGCGCCGCATCTATCGCGCCCCGTCCGGCCGCGTCGCGAACGCGTCCGGATGCAGCGCGCGCGCGATGGCCTCGACCGCCTCGGCGTTGCGTACGCCGGGCGTGGCCTCGTCGTAGGGGATCACCACGAAGCGCCGCGCGCGGATCGCGTCGATCGTGGCCAGCGCCGGGTTGCCGGTCAGATAGCGGATCTTCTGCTCGGCCGTCTCGGCGCCGTAATCGACGATCACGATCGCCTGCGGATTGCGCGCCACCACACTCTCCCAGCCCACCGCGGCCCAGCTCTCGGCCAGGTCGTCCATCACGTTGACGCCGCCCGCCGCGCGGATCAGCGCGGTCGGCATCGCGAGCCGGCCGGCCGTAAACGGCTTGTCGCCGCCGCTGTCGTAGACGAAGGTCCGCACCGGCGCGACGCGCGGCCCGAGCGCGCGCGCCACCGCGTCGAGGTGCGTGCGCATCGCGGCGATCCGCTGTTCGGCGCGCGGCGCCACGTCGAAGATCGCGCCGAGGTTGCGCAGGTCGGCGTAGACGTCGTCGAACGACGCGGCCGGGCGCGGCATCACGTGCGAGCACGACTCCGTCAGCTCGTAGGACGCGATGCCGAAGCGCGCCAGCGACTCCGGCGTGACGGGGCCGCCCACGCGCATGCCGTAGTTCCAGCCGGCCACGTAGAGATCGGCGCCGGCCGCCACCAGCGTCTCGAGCGCCGGATACTGGCGCGCCAGCTCGGGCAGCCCGGCCAGTTGCGCGCGCAACGCGGGCGTGGCGGTCTTCCAGCCGCCGATGCCGGTGTAGCCGGCCATCCGCTCGCGCAGGCCGAGCGCGAGCATCATCCCGGTCAGGTTCACGTCGTTGCTGACCGCGTGCGCCGGCGCGCGATCGAACCTGACGCTGCGGTTGCAGCTGTGGATGGTGACCGGGTAATGGCCGGCCGCCAAAGCGGGCATGGGCATGGCCAGGCTCATGATCATCGAAAGTCCGGGCAGGCCGGACAGGATTCGCGGCGGAATGCGTGGCTTCATGCGCTCAGGTGTCCTCATCGACGAGCAGCGTGACGCGCGGATAGCCGCCGACTGGATGCCGGTCGACGATCGCCTCCACGCCATAAACGGATTTCAGCAGCGGCGCGGTCAGCACCTCGTGCGGCGTGCCGCTCGCCACGATCTCGCCGTCGGCCAGCACGAACAGCCGCGCGCAGAACGCGGCGGCGAGATTCAGGTCGTGGATCGTCGCGAGCGTGGTGATGCGCAGGCGCCGGACCAACGCGAGCAACGCGAGCTGATGGCGCGGGTCGAGATGGTTGGTGGGCTCGTCGAGCATCAGCACCTCGGGCCGCTGCACCAGCGCGCGCGCCAGCAGCGCGCGCTGCCGCTCGCCGCCCGAGAGCGTCGCGAACGGCCGCTCGCCGAGCCCGGCGAGGCCGACTTCGGCCAGCGCCCGCGCCACGCGCGCGAGGTCCTCGGCGGTGTCGCCGTCGAGCATCCGCTTGTGCGGCGTATGCCCCATCGCCACCATCTGCTCGACGGTCAGGCCGAACTCGTCGGGCGGGTCCTGCAGCACCACCGCCACGCGCCGCGCGGCAAGCCGCGGCGAGAGCCGCCAGACGTCATCGTCGCCGACACCGATCGTGCCGCCGTGCGGGCGCTCGTAGCGAAACGCGCAGCGCAGCAGGCTGGTCTTGCCGCTGCCGTTCGGCCCGATCAGGCCGACCAGCTCGCCCGGCCGCGCGTCCAGCGTCACGCGCCGCAGCAGCGCGCGGGCGCGGCGCCCGGCGGGGCGCCAGTCGAGTTCGGTGATCTGCAGGCGGCTCATCGCAAGATGTGATGGATCAGAACGTGATGGTGGCGGTCACGCCGCCCGAGCGCGGCGCGCCGAGCAGCCACTCGCCGCCGTCGTTCTGGCTGGTTTCCGCGTAGAGGCGGTTGGTCAGGTTGTGCAGGTACAGCGACAGCGTCAGGTGCTTCGAGGCGCGCCACGAGGCCGACGCATCGACCAGCGTATACGACGGGATCCGCACCGTGTTGGCGGTGTCGCCATAGGTCGAGCCCACGTAGCGCAGCCCGGCGCCCGCGCGCCAGCCCGGCGCGAATGCCCAGTCCACCCACAGGTTCGCGGTCTGCTGCGGAATGTTGATCGGCACGTTGCCGTTGCGCGAGACGCTCACGCCGCCCACCGACTCGTCGAACGCATCGTAGCGCGCGCGCAGCAACGCCGCGTTGGCGTCGATCGACCAGCCGCCGCCGAGCCGCAGCGCGCCGGTCCACTCGACACCGCGCGAGGATTGCCGGCCGACCTGGATGGTCTGGTCCGGATGCTGCGGATCGGTGGTGAGCAGGTTGCGCTTGACGATCTGGTAGAACGCGAGCGTCCACGCACCGCGCCCGCCGGCGAACGCCTGCTTGATGCCCGCCTCCCACTGGTCGCCGGTGGACAGCGTGAACGCGCTGCTCGACTTCGACAGCGTGATCAGCGAGCCGACGCCGTCGGTGCCGGTAGTGGTCTGGCCGTACAGCGAGATGTCGGGCGTCAGCGAGAACACCAGGCCGGTGCGCCAGCTGGTGTGCGCGAAGGTCCTGTCGAACGACGCGGCGCCGGCCGTCGGCGTCGCGAAGGTATCGCGGTGATAGTCGAGGTAGTCGTAGCGCAGGCCCGAGATCCACGACAGCCGGCTGCTCAGCTCGATGCGGTCCTCGGCGAACACGCCGGCCTGGTGCGTATGCGTGCGGAACACCGGCACGGTCGGATCGGGGCTCGAGAACACGCCCGGATCGAAGCCGAACGCGGGTACCACCGACTGGCCGTCGAACGGCGAGTTGCTGGTGTCGACGAAGGTCACGTCGTTGAACTCGGCGCCCACCACGAGCCGGTTCTGGCGGCCCAGCAGATGGCCGTCGAAGGTCGTGTCGAGCCGGTCGCCCACCTGCCGCTCGTGATGCAGGATCTCGATGTAGTCGCTGCGCAGCACGCTGCCGTCGCCCTGCAGCGCGTAGCTTTCCGAGTCGTGCCAGTGGCGGTCGGTCAGCATCGCGTAGAGCTGGTTGCGCACCGTGATGCCGGGCGTCGCGCGCCAGGTCGTGTTCAGGCGCGCCCAGCGGTCGTAATAGGCGATCGACGCGTTGCCGACGTTGTAGTTCTGCCGCGCGAGCGCGGTGTCGAGCACGCCGTCCGCGACCGGCACGCCGAAGTAGGTCATCGGCTTCTGGCGCGCGAAATCGTAGTCGAGCGTGAACGACAGCGACGGGTTCACGTCGAGCTTCAGCGCGCCGCCCACCGAGGTCATATGCGACTCGCCGCGCGGCACCCAGCCGTTCTGGCGGTCGTCGTTCACGTAGAAGCGATACGACAGCATCGGCCCGAGCGCGCCGGTGGTGTCGAGCGCGACGCGCTTCTCGCCATGGCTGCCGGCGCCCACCAGCAGCGTGGTCGAGCGCTCGCGCTGCGGCGCCTTCGGCACCACGTTGATCACGCCGCCCAGCCCGCCCTCGCCGTACAGCACCGAGGCCGGTCCGCGCAGCACCTCGATGCGCTCGACCGACCAGGTGTCGGCCGGGAACGTCACGGTGCCGGCGCCCACCAGCATGCGCGTGCCGTCGTAGAGCGTGGTGACCGACTCGGGGCCGCTGAAGCCGCGCACCGATACCGCCGTGCCGCCGTTGCCGGGCGCCGCGGCGGCCGCGAAGCCGGCCGCGCGCGTGACGGCCTGCGTGACGGTGGTGTCGCCGCGTTCGCGCACGCGCTCGCCGTCGAGCGTCTCGACGCTGGCCGGCGTGTCGAGGCTCGACAGCCCGAGCCGGCTGCCGGTGGCCACCGGCGCGCTCAGGTCGGCGGCGCCGGCCGCGCCGTTTGCACGCGTGGCGCCGACCGCGATGGCCGGCAGCGCGGTGGCCGTGCCGCCCGCGCCCGCTGCCGGCGCGGCGGCCGTGGCGGGCTGTGCGGCGGCGTTGGCGGCGGCGGTGGAATCGGGCGACGCGGCGGCGGCGGCCAGCACGACGCGCGGCGCGCCGAGCAGCGAGGCGACGGCGACCATGCCCGCGCAGGCGCGGCGACGCGTGGGACGCGCGGCGCGCGGGCGAAGGGGGTTCGAGCGGTGTGTCATGTCGTGGGTCGAATGCGTGTGGCGAAAGCGGATGGCGTATCGCGGGCGGCAGCCGTCACGGCCGGCTCGGCCGGCGCAACCGGCGCAACCGGCGCGAGCGGCGACACGGCGGCTCGGACGGCTGGTCGGGCAACGGCCCGGGCCACGCCTCGCGCCAACATCGAATCAACCTCGAGCCGACAGCCGCCCGGCCCGCGGGCAAGGCGCCCGCGCGCGAGCGGCGCCGCCATCGGCAGCGGCCCGCGCGCCGACGCGCCCGGATCAGGCGGAAACGCCGGACCCGGCAGGACGCGAAAACGGCACGATCGAACTCGCAGGACCACAAGCGACGCGCTCGACCCCGGCGCGGCAAGCGCGCAGCGTGATCGAGGCAAGCGAGGCAATTGAGGCAAGGCAGGCGACGGCACGGCGCGCGCACAAGCGGCCGGCGTCCCGGAATCGGACGGAATCAGTCACGCGGAGATCTCCTGGGGTTTCGCGCCCCGTCTGGCGAATGAGGATGCCGAACCCAGGTCTGACTTCCGGCGCGGCCGTCGAACGACGGCGAAACCGGTCACAGTGGCGCGACCGCGCGGGATTTCCACCCGCTTCCGAGCTTGGCGGCGGCAATTCTATCGTGAAAATTGCCGGGAACCGCAACAATTGCCGTCCGGCAATCCGTGACGAGACTGTCGTATCGGCGCCCCACGATGGCCGATCGCGACCCGATTGACACCGCATTGACGCCGGTCGGCGCTATGATGCGAAACCCCCGGGGCCACGCGCCCCGGTCGTCGTTCCCGCCCCGTTTATTTCGAATCGCCCCTCGTGTTTCGTTGCGGATGGGGCGGCCGCGTGCCGCCAACCCGCGCACGCCCCTGCTCCCGATTTTTCGACATGCACGGCTCGTACAATTTCTTCCTGGTGGTGGTGTCGTTCGTGGTGGCGACGCTCGCGTCCTACACCGCGCTCGACCTGACCGGCCGCATCGCGCTGCTCGGCCGTTCGCCGCAGCGCCACACGTGGCTCGCCGGCGGCGCCGTCGCGATGGGCACCGGCATCTGGTCGATGCACTTCATCGCGATGCTCGCGTTCACGCTGCCGATCCCGCTCGGCTACGACCTCGTCGAGACCGGCTACTCGCTCGCGCTCGCCATCGTGGTGTCGTATCTGGCGCTGTTCGTCACCACGCGCCGGCGCGCCAGCTTCGTCCATCTGGCGGCAAGCGGCACGCTGATGGGGCTCGGCGTGGCCGGCATGCACTACACCGGGATGGCGGCGATGCGCATGGCGCCCGGCATCGACTACCGGCCGGGCTGGTTCGCGGCGTCGATCGTGATCGCGATCGGGGCCTCGATGGCGGCGCTCGCGATCGCGCGGCGGCTGCGCAGCGAGAGCCGGCACGCGGTGGTGCGCGCCCGCGCGGGCGCGGCGCTGGTGATGGCCGCCGGCATCAGCGGCATGCACTACGCGGGCATGGCCGCGGCGATGTTCCTGCCGGGCAGCATCTGCGGCGCGGCATCCGGCATCAATTCGGCGTGGCTCGCCACCACCGTCGCGCTGTTCACGTTCGTGATCCTGATCGTCACGCTGCTGCTCTCGCGCATCGACGCGCGCAACAGCCGGCTCGCCCACGCGGTGACCAACCTGAACGGCGAGATCGTGCGGCTCGCCACGCTCGACACGCTGACGGGGCTGCCCAACCGCAGCACGCTGACCAACCGCATCGTCGAGGCGATCGACGACTCGCGGCGCCGCAACACCGGCTTCGCCGTGCTGTTCATGGATCTCGACGGCTTCAAGGCGATCAATGATTCGCTCGGCCACTCGATCGGCGACCAGGTGCTCGTCACGTTCTCGCAGCGGCTGCGCGGCTGCGTGCGTTCGTTCGACACGGTGGCGCGGCTCGGCGGCGACGAGTTCGTGGTGCTGGCCGAGCGGATCGACTCGGCGCCCGAGGCGCGCGTGATCGCCGAGACGGTGCTGGAGCGCACCCGCGACGGCGCCTGGAGCGTGGACGAGCCGCTGCAGGTCACGCCGAGCATCGGCATCGCGCTCTATCCGCGCGACGGCGAGACCGTCGACACGCTGCTCAAGCACGCCGACGCGGCGATGTACGAGGCCAAGCGCGGCGGGCGCGGCACCTACCGCTTCTTCGAAGTGGGCATGAACGACGCCGCGCTGCGCACGCTGCAGATCCAGCAGGCGCTGCACGAGGCGCTCGCCAACGGCTATTTCTCGCTGCACTTCCAGCCCAAGTTCCGCAGCGACACGCGCGCGCTGACCGGCGCCGAGGCGCTGATCCGGCTGCGCCACCCGAAGCTCGGCGCGCTCGCGCCGCTCGACTTCATCCCGATCGCCGAACGCTCGGGGCAGATCGTGGCGATCGGCTACTGGGTGGTGCGCGAAACCTGCCGGCACATTCGCGAATGGATGCAGGCCGGGCTGCCGCCGCTGAAGGTGGCCGTCAACCTCTCCACGCGCCAGCTCGCGCAGCCGGAACTGGCCGCGGCGATGCTCGAGATCGTCCGGCAGGAACAGGTCGCGCCGCAGCAGATCATCTTCGAGATCACCGAGACGATGGCGATGCAGGACGCCGAGCGCACCATCGTCGCGATCCGCGATTTCCAGCAGAGCGGCTTCGAGATCGCGATCGACGATTTCGGCACCGGCTATTCGAGCCTCGCCTACCTGCAGCGCTTCCGCGTCAAGCAGCTGAAGATCGACCGCTTCTTCACGAGCGGGCTCGACCGCCACGGCCAGGAAGGCGCGGCGATCGTCTCGGCGATCATCGCGCTCGCGCATTCGCTCGACATGGACGTGGTGGCCGAGGGCGTGGAAACCGTCACGCAGCGCGACAAGCTGGAGACGCTGCGCTGCGACGAGATGCAGGGCTTCCTGCTCGGCCAGCCGCTCGAGGCCGACGCGTTCGCGCAGCTCGTGCGCGAACGTTCCGGCTCGGACGAGACGCTGGCCTGAGCGCGTCCGGCCGGCGTGCTCAGCCGGCGTTGTTCAGCCGGCGTTGTTCAACCAGCCTTGGCGGCCGTGTCGTAATCGAACTCGAGGCGGATGCCGCCCGGCTCGTAGATCATCGTGTGGCGCTTGGTGCCCTTGCCCAGTTGCTCGGGCGCGAACTCGACGCGCACGCCGGGCCATGCGGCCACGCGCTCGTACAGCGTGTTCAGCGCCGCCTCGCTGGCCACGCGCAGCGCCAGATGATGCAGGCCGATGTTGCGCTTGCGGTCGAACTCCACCACTTCGGGGTCCTTCACCTGCCAGAGCGTGAGCGTGACGTGGCCGTCCGACACGAACGCGGCCGGATATTCGGGCCGCTCGCCGAGCAGCTTCCAGCCCAGACAGGTTTCGAAGAACGCGCGGGTCTCGGACAGGTCGCGCACGGTCAGGCCGAGATGATCGATACCGCAGGTCAATGCGCTCTCTGACATCGCTTGGGTTCCTTTCAAAGTCATGAACAAACGGGGAAAGCCGGCAGGCCAGGACGACAACTATATGACGGCCGCGCCGATCGTGTCGTCCGGCCTCGGTCGATCGGGTCGCGAAGGCGTGACGACGCGAGCGGATGCGACACGAGCCATTTTCCATACCCTCATGACGAAGCCATGGCCGCCCCGAACGCACCGGCGTGCGCCGCTCAATCCGCCGCTCAATCCGCCGATAGCGTGACCGGCGGCATCGGCGCCGTATTGACGCCGAGGTGGAAGATGTCGGGCCTCGAGTAATGGCCGACCACGTCGAAGTCGAGGTTGCTCGCGTGGCCCACCGCCGTGTCGATGTCGGCGTAGAGGATCGTCTCGGTGTCGAACACCGGGCCGGCCAGCACCTTGCCGAGCGGATCGACGATCATGCTGCCGCCGTGCATGATGTAGTCGGCCTCGCCCGCCTCCAGATGGAAGTCGTCGCGGAAGAACGCCGGATACGCGTCGAGGCGGATCGCCTGGCACGCGCTCAGCACGTGGACGCGGCCTTCCAGCGCGATGTGGATCATCGACGGCGCCCAGGTGGCGCGATCGTCGGCGGTCGGCGCGCAGTAGATCTCGGTGCCCTGCGCGAACATCGCCTGACGCAGCGCGGGCATGTAGTTCTCCCAGCAGATCACCGAGCCCACGCGCCCGAGCGGCGTGTCCACCGGCGCGATCGTCGAGCCGTCGCCGAAGCCCCAGATGATGCGTTCCTGGCCGGTCGGCATCAGCTTGCGGTGGTGGCCCGCCACGCCCTTGCCGGGCGAGAGCGTCACCGCCGTGCAGTAGAGCGTGCGGCCCAGCCGCTCGATCACGCCGATCACGACGTGGACGCCGGTCTCGCTCGACACCTCGGCGAGCAGCGCCAGCTCCGGGCCGTCGAGCGTCACGGCGCCGTTGAAGTAGTGCTGGAAGTGGGCGCGCCCGCCGTCGGTGCGCTTGCCGACCAGCGTGCCGAACGAGGCCCCCTTCGGATAACCGCCGAGAAACGCCTCGGGGAACACGGCCAGCGCTGCGCCCTCGCGCGCGGCCTCGCGGATCAGCACGGCGGCCTTCTCGGCGGCCTGCATCGGTTCGAACGGCACGGACGCGGCCTGTACCACGGCAGCTTTGAACATGGCGACTCCAGGAAATGGGTAATGAGCGGTTGAGGTGATGGGACCGGCACGCGGCGTCAGCCGTTCGTGATGTCCCGTTCCTTCGTCTCCGGCAGCGTGAAGAACAGGATGACGAAGCAGATCAGCGAGATGCCCGCCAGATACCAGGCGGGAAGGTTCGGATCGCGGGTCCAGCGGATCAGCGCGGCCGCAATGAACGGGCCGGGGCCGGCCAGCACCGCGAGCGCGAGGTTGTGGCCGATCGCGGCGCTGCTCGAACGGATCGAGGCCGGGAACACTTCCACCAGCAGCACCACGTCCATCACGGCCGTGACCGCCACCAGCGCGGCCAGCACCACGAGGCCGAGCAGGATCAGCAGTTCGTTGCCGGTGTTGAGCAGCAGGAACACCGGATAGGCGAGCAGCGCGAGGCCGAGCGCGGAGGCCAGCACCAGCGGGCGGCGGCCGACGCGATCGCTCAGGCGCCCCACCAGTGGCTGGAACAGCGTGTAGAGCACCAGCGCGAGGCTGCAGAGCCAGAGCGAGGCCGTCTTGGTCAGGCCTACCGTCTGCGTCAGATGGTTGTTCGCGTAGGTGATGAAGTAGTAGAGCGACACGCCGAACAGCGCCGAGAACGCGAAGGTGGTCACCATCGCGCGCATGCGCTCGCCGCGCGGCACCGCCTCGACGCCGCCGCCGGCGCGCTTGCGGCGCACCGCTTCGTAGACCGGCGTGTCGCCGAGCCGGCGGCGGATGTAGAGCGCCACCATCGTCATGAAGATCGAGGCGACGAACGGCAGCCGCCAGCCCCACGCCGCGAGGTCCGCTTCCGACAGCAGCATCGACAGCACCGCGGCGAGGCAGGTGCCGATCAGGAACGCCGCGCCCGCCGTGCCGGTGATCACGCTCGCGGCCAGCGCGCGGCGGTGGCGCGGCGCGCTCTCGACGATGTAGATGCCGGCGCTCGACCACTCGCCGCCCACCATCATCCCCTGCAGGAAGCGCAGCGCCACCAGCAGCGCCGGCGCGGCGAGGCCGAGCGTGGCGTAGCCGGGCAGCAGGCCGATCAGCGTGGTCGACACGCCCATCCCGAACACCGTCACGATCAGCACCGCGCGGCGCCCGAGCCGGTCGCCGATCGGGCCGAGCACGAGCGCGCCGACCGGGCGCGCGAGAAAGCCCACCGCGAACACGGCCAGCGCCGACAGCAGCGAGATGCCGGGCGCCGCCGACGGGAAGAAGGTCCGGCCGATGATGCTGGCGAAGTAGCCGTAGATCGCGAAGTCGAACCATTCCATGAAGTTGCCGATGCCGACCGCGAGCGAGCGCTTGCGCAGGTCGATGCCGGTGGCCGGGGACGCTTCGTCGTGCGTGGCGGTAGCGATGTTCATACGATTGCCCGAGTGAGAGTTGAGGCACGCGCGGTTGCGAAACGTGACGGGCTCAGTGTAAAAATGAGGCCTGAATTTAATCAAACGATTGATAAAAATGACCATCATCAATGTGGCTAATATCAGCCGGATGGACCTGAACCTGCTCGTGGTGTTCCAGTGCGTGATGGGCGAGCGCAGCGTGACGCGCACCGCCGAGATCCTGAATCTCACGCAGGGCGCCGTGAGTTCGTCGTTGAAGCGGCTGCGCGAGCACTTCGACGACGAGCTGTTCGTGCGCGGCGCGGGCGGCATGGTGCCGACGCGGCGCGCGCTCGAACTCGCGCCGAAGGTCACCGAGGCGCTGGCCGCGATCGCGACCATGCTCGACGGCAACACGCAGTTCGCCGCCGAGACCTCGGGGCGCGTGTTCAACATCGCGCTGTCCGACGACATCGAGAGCTGCGTGTCGCCGCTGCTCGTCAACGAGGCGCAGGCGCGCGGGCTGTCGGTGGGCTTCGCGTTCCATCAGTCGAACAGCTCGCTCTGGAAGACGGCGCTGGCCGACCCGGAGATGGATCTCGCGCTCTGCTCCGAGCCGAAGGCGTTCAGCTCGCACTACTCGTCGCAGATCCTGTTCTCGTCGTCGTACTCGTGCCTCTACGACGGCGCGCGGCTCAACCTGAAGAGCCCGATCACGCGCGACGAATACCTCTCGCATCCGCACGTGCGCGTGTCGTATGACGGGCGACGCGGCTTCGTGGACGACCTGCTCGACAACGAAGGGATCCCGCGCAAGGTGTCGGCCTCGTTCACGCATTTCTCGGGCGCGCTCGCGGCGCTCGTCTACAGCGACGCGATCGCGACGCTGCCGAGCTTCGCGGCGCATGCCTACGCGCGCATCGCGCGGCTCACCGTGAGCCCGGTGCCGATCAGCGTGCCGGCGTTTCGCGTGTTCATGATCTGGAAGGCCTCGCGCAACGAGGACGCGCAGAACGCATGGCTGCGCAACTTCATCGTCGGCACCACGCGCGAGCTGCAATACGAAGGCGCGCGCGTGGTGGCCGCGCCGGGCGCGCGCGGCGCCACGCGGGCACGCGGCCGCGCCGGCGGACAGGTCAAGGCGCGGCGCCGGTGACGGCGCTTCCCGACTCGATCCCATCATCGACGCATCAGGCGCCGTTCAGGAGAACCGCATGAATCTGGTGGACATGCTGCGCGCGGCCGGCATCGACGGCCACAAGGCCGACTTCTATCTGGCCTCGCTCGAACTCGGCGAGGCGACCGTGGCCGCGATCGCGCAGAAGGCCGGCATCGGCCGCACCAACGCCTACGAAGTGCTGGACCGCCTGCTCGCCGCGGGGCTCGTGGCCACCGTGCGCAAAGGCGCGCGCAGTCACGTGATCCCGCAGGATCCGATCATGCTGCTGCGGCGCGCCGAGGCGCAGCGGCAAATGGTTCACGAGATGCTGCCGCAGCTGCGCGCGCTGCACAACGCGGCCGGCGGCAAGCCGACGGTGCGCTTCTTCACCGGCCTGGAGGGCATCAAGACCGTGCTGGAGGACATGCTCGACTGCCGCTCGCGCGAGCTGCGCGCGATCATGTCGAACAGCGAGCTGTTCCGCATGCCCGGCTACGAGACCATCGCGAGCGTGGTGGCCAGGCGCGTGAAGTCGGGCGTGTCGCTGCGCATCATCCGCTGCGGGCCGGCCGACGCGCGCGACCTCTGGCGCAGCTCGCGGCGCGAGCGGCGCACGCTGCGCTTCGCGCCCGAATCGTTCGACACCGGCATCACGACCTATCTCTACGACGACACGGTCGCGTTCATCTCGTCGAAGGCGGAGCACTACGCGCTGTCGATCCAGAGCGCCGAAATGACGGCGTTCCAGAGCGGGCTGTTCGAGGTGCTGTGGGAAGCGAGCACGCCTGACGCGGCGCCCGGGGAAGCCTGAGCCGCTTCGCGCGGAGGGCGCATCCGGCGGCGCGAGGAAGCACGCGCGGGCGCGCCGTCATGAAAGCCGGCGCGCGCACCGCTATCGGCTCAGGCTCACGATGCCGCCGAGCCGCCGCGCGCGAGGCGCGCGCCACGGCGGCGACGCAGCGCGATCTGCGCGATCACGAGCGCGAGACCCGCGACGCCGATCAGCGCGCCGGCGCGCGGCACCGCCGCGTAGCCGAAGCCGCCCGCGATCACCGCGCCGCCGGCCACGGCGCCGAGCGCGTTGCCGACGTTGAACGCGCCGATGTTCATCGACGAGGCGAGCCCCGGCGCATCGGCGGCCGCCTGCATCACGCGCGTCTGCAGCGGCGAGACCATCGCGAACACCGCGACGCCCCACACGAACACGGCCAGCGCCGCGCCGCCATGGGTGGTGGCAAGCCACGGAAACGCCAGCATCATCGCGACCAGCAAGCCGAGCGCGGCGGCCAGGCAGCCGTCGAGCGAACGGTCGGCGAGCCGGCCGCCCGCCGCGTTGCCGAGGCAGAAGCCGGCGCCGGTCAGCACCAGCATCGCCGTCACGAAGGCGGGCGAGGCCCCCGCCAGCGTCTCGAGCACGGGCGCGACGTAGGTGTAGAGCGTGAAGGTGGCGGCCGCGCCGAGCACCGTGGTGGCGAGCGCGACCAGCACGGCCGGGCGCGCCAGCACCACCAGCTCGCGGCGCAGGTCGGGCCGCGCCTGCGCGCCGCCGGCCGGCAGCGCCAGCATCGCGACCAGGCCCAGCACGGCGGTGGCGGCGAACGGCGGCCGCCAGCCGGACAGCGCGCCGAGCCACGCCGCGGCCGGCACGCCGAACAAGTTCGCCACCGTCAGCCCCGCGAACACCGTGGCCACGGCGCTCGCGCTGCGCCGCGGCGGCACCAGGCCCGCGGCCACCACCGCGCCGAGGCCGAAGAACGCGCCGTGGGCGAGGCTCGTGACCACCCGCGCGACCAGCAGCGCCTCATAGCCGGGCGCCAGTGCCGACATCAGGTTGCCGAGCGTGAAGATGCCCATCAGCACGATCAGCGCGAGGCGCCGCGGCCAATGCGAGAGCGCGGCCGTGATCAGCGGTGCGCCGGCCATCACGCCGATCGCATACGCGCTCACCAGCAAGCCGGCGGCCGGAATCGTCACGTGCAGGCCGCTCGCGATCACGGGCAGCAGCCCCATCGGGGCGAACTCGGTGGTGCCGATGCCGAACGCGCCGATCGCGAGCGCGAACAGCGACAGGCCGGCGTGCGACGGCACGCCGGAAACATTGGATGATTTCAAGTCCACTCCGGAAGGAAAACGCCAGATTGCCGGGACCGCGCGCGGACTTCATCGCGAGCCCGGGCGCGCGCTCACGCGTGCTCGTGCCGTTCTAGCATGAACTCGCGCAGCGTGTCGGCGAGCCGGTGCTCGGCCTCCAGCGCGAGGCTGTGCCCGCAGCGATCGAACACCTCGCTGCGCTCGACGTTCTCGGCGAACTGGCGCATGTGTTCGGCGATCAGCGGGCCGAAGAACTCGGTCGCGCTGATGGTCAGCACCGGCAGCGTCAGCTTCGTCTTCGTCAGTTCCTGGTTGATGCGCGCATTCTTCAGTCCCGCCCGGTAACTTTCGAGGCAGCCGCGCAGGCCGCCCGGCGCCTTCAGGCAGCTGATCCACTCGTCGATCGCTTCCTCGGCGATGCTGTACGGGTTGTAGGTCTCGGCCTTGATCCAGTATTCCCAGAACTCGCGCTCGCGCCCGGCGATCAGCATCTCCGGGATGTGCGGCAGCCAGAAGAACGGCGGATGCCAGATCCAGATCCCCTCGCCGCGCGAGCGCGCCGCCACGTGTTCCGGCGTGAAGTGGGTCCAGTCCTCGAAGCCGTGGCCCGACAGCAGCATTTCGCAGAACGAAAGAGTACGGACGCGCTCGGGATGGCGGGCGGCCAGCACGTAGCCGTATTCGGCGCCGCGGTCCTCGCCGTGGACGTGATAGGTGTCGTGGCCCAGCTGCGCCATCAGTTCGGTCAGGTCCCGCGCGCTCGTCAGGCTGTCGTAGCCTTCCTCGGCGGGCGGCTTGTCGGTGTGGCCGAAGCCGCGCAGGTCGGGCGCCACCACCGTGAAATGCGGCGTGAGCAGCGGGATCAGCTTGTACCAGTAGTAATGGTTCTTGGGCGTGCCGTGCAGCAGCAGCAGCGGCTCGCCCCGCCCCGCCGTCACGTAGTGCATGCGGATGCCGTTGACCCAGGCGCGGCCGTGCGTGACGGGATTGCCCAGGTGATCGTAGATTTCAGCCATCGTCGTTCCTTTGCGCTGTCGGAGTCCTCGATACCGGCGCGCGGCGGTTCCGACGCCCGGCGCGCAAGGCTGGCGCGCCGCGCCGCGATCCGTTTCGCGGCACGGGCCCGGCCCGTGGCGAGACTATGCACTTTCACCGAGCGGAATATAATCCGTCTGCTTTGCGAACCACCTTCATGGATTCCGGGAAGATGCGATGGACCGTATCGAAGGCATGACGATGTTTCTGCTGGCGATCGAGCGCGGCAGCTTCTCGGCCGCCGCGCGCGAGCTGCGCCTGCCGGTGCAGACGGTCAGCCGCAAGATCGCCGAACTGGAGACGCATCTCGGCGCGCGGCTGCTCACGCGCACCACGCGCCGGCTCGCGCTGACCGATGCCGGCGAGACCTACGCGGCGGCGGCAAGACGCATCGTCGAGCAGGTGGAGGACGCCGAGCGCCAGGTGGCCGGGGAATTCGTCGCCCCGCGCGGCGACCTCGTGATCACCGCCCCGCTGCTGTTCGGGCGGCTGCACGTGCTGCCGATCGTGTCCGATTTCCTCGCGCAGTTTCCCGAGATCAACATCCGGCTCGTGCTCGGGGACTGGAACGTCAACCTGCTCGACGACCAGATCGACATGGCGATCCGCATCGCTCGCCTGCCCGACAGCGCGATGATCGCCACGCGCGTGGGCGCGGTGCGCGGCGTGGTCTGCGCGAGCCCCGCGCTGCTGGCGCGGCACGGCGTGCCGCGCGCGCCCGACGAACTGCGGCGCATGCCGTGCATCTCGCCGGAGGGGCCGGCCTCGACGGCGGCCTGGCGGTTTCGCGATCCGCTCAAGGGCAGCGGCTTCGAGGTGCCGATCGTGCCGCGCCTCGTCACCTCGGCCGAGGCGGCGATCGAGGCGGCGGTGCGCGGCACCGGGCTCACGCGCCTGCTGCATTACCAGGCGTGGGACGCGCTCGGCGCCGGCACGCTGGAGATCGTGCTCGCGCCCTACGAACTCGAACCGTTCCCGGTCCATCTGATGCATGCCTCGCGCGGGCAGATGCCGCTGAAGCTGCGGCGCTTCCTCGACTTCGCCGCGCCGCGCCTGCGCGAGGCGCTCGCGCCGCTCGCGGCGGCGTGATCGGGGCATGGGCAGGCCGATCGGGGAGATCGGCCGGCGCCGGGCCACGGCGGCCCGGCGGTGTACCAGGGCCGGGCCGCTTCGGGTCGTGCTCGTCGGCGGCCATCCCCGAAGCGTTGCACCGGCGCACGCCGTATCGCTTCGCACATGCCATGCCGGCTCACGGCCGCCGACCCGGCATCGACTCGCCCGCCCACGTCAGGCCGCCCGCCGCGCCGCTCAGCCCGGCGGCGGCTTCACGCCCATCAGCGTCAGCCCTTCCTGATCGAGCGCGCGCTGCACGGCCGGGCGCTCGCCAAGCCGCAGCGCGTGAGCATGCGAGGCCGGATAAAGCCCGGCCATGTCGATGCCGATCCGCACGCCCCAACGATGAATCGCGAGCAGATACGGATCGGCGACGCTGAAGCGATCACCCACCGCGTAGCCGCTGCCGGCCGCCAGCTTCGTGTCGATCGCGCGCGCCGATTCGTCGATGATGCGCCGGCCGTTGCGCATGATCGCGTCGTACTGCTCGGGCTCGCCGATGAAGCGATGCGGGCGCCAGAGTTCGGTCCAGCCCATGCCGTGGACCCAGCCCGCGAGCCACGACAGCCATTCGTGGCAGCGCGCCTCGCCGATCGGCTCGGCTGGCGCGAGGCCGGCCTCGGGATGGCGCCGCACCAGATAGGCCATGATCGCGGGCAATTCGGTCAGCACGCTCGCCTCGCCCTCGACATGCAGCGCGGGCACCCGGCCTTTCGGATTCACGGCGAGGAACGCCGGCGATTGGGTGGCGCCCTGCGCGATCACGGCCGGCGCCAGCGTGTAGGGCGCGCCGATCTCCTCGAGCACGATGTG
Organism: Burkholderia perseverans; assembly: GCF_022870505.1. NCBI lineage: Bacteria > Pseudomonadati > Pseudomonadota > Betaproteobacteria > Burkholderiales > Burkholderiaceae > Burkholderia > Burkholderia perseverans. The sequence goes on along the minus strand of NZ_CP045093.1, from coordinate 1,042,475 downwards.
AACGGCCAGCGAACAGGCGCCGGGCGAGTAGTGAAGTCGATAAGTCATGTCGGACGTGGAAACGGAAACCGGTCGTGGAACGGCGCGCCGCCGCGCGAAGCGCCTCGCCCGCCGATGGTAGCGAGGCGCGCGGCGCGCTCGGGCGTCCACGCGAAAAGATCGCGCCGCGATCCGCCAAGCGACTGATTTCAAAGCAAGCAACCTGTACCATCGTGGCGAACGAAAAGCGTTCGGCCGGCACGGTGCAGTGGAGGTGACTGGCGGGAATTCGCGACGACGGTGCCGTGTGGTTCGGGGCGGGATCGGCGGGAAGCTTGGGCGGGGATCGACGAGAAACGGCAGGAGGAATCAACGAGAAGCAGCGGCGGCACTCAGAGCGCTTCCTGACACAGCGCCATCATCCGCTGCACCATCGTGGACGCCTCGTTCAATTCCATCTCGCTCGTAAACAGCGCGGCCACGCTCGACAGGCGCACGGCGATGCCGGCGCCCAGCAGGTCGCGCCGCGCGATCTTCAGCGCGAGCTGGCCGATCCGCACGCGGTCGAGCCACTCCATCGTCACGCGCTGCTTGTCGAGCCAGCGGCGGCAGCATTCGACCACGTGGTCGACGCGCCATTCCTCGGTCAGCGCATACGAGGCGGCGGCAATCGCAACCAGATAGCACAGCAGGTCCGGCCGTGCGCTGGCGGTGTCGCTGAATTCAGGTTTCGTCATGGCGGGTCGCCTTCGGTGTGATGCGGGACGTCGGCGGTAAGTATGAACGAATGCCGGAAAATCAACCCGGGAATCATCGGCGCCGCCGGCGGACGGTCCAGCCCGGCCCGCCCGCGCCGCGTTCAGTTGCCCGATTTCTTCACCGGCTGCTCCTCGCCGCGCAGCAGCGTGAAGCGGTGCTGGTCGAACAAGTAATAGTAGATGCCGTTGCCGGTTTCGTCGCGGCTGCCGCGCACGATCACGAGCTTGCTGTCATGCCGGTACGCCACCGGCTCGCGCACGTCCGCGTCCCAGCAGCAGACCGTGAACGGCAGCCAGACGGTGTCGCCCGTCTTCACGTCGACGGCCACCGCCATCGTGCAGGCCGCGCCGCAGCCCCACGAACTGAGCGCGTAGTGCCCGGCGAAGTTCGGCTTCTTGCCGCTCAGCTCGCGCAGGCGCTCCGCGAACCGATGATCCTGCTCCGACTGCAGCACGGTGGGCGCCACCTTGCCGTGCCAGGCCTGCGCCACCGGAAAGTTGTCGAATTCCGGCACCGGTCTCGCGGCCCGCGCCGGGCCCGCCGCGCCACCGAATCCGGCCGCCAGCACGATCGACACGACCGTGAAGCGCAAGGAAATCATCGCGTTCAATACCAGCGGTTTCTTTCCCAGAACTTCCTGGCCTGGTACGCCGAATGGTAGCGGCCGTAAATGTAGCGCAAGCCGCCCTGCGCTTCCTCCACCGCAATGCCGAATGATTTCTCGCCGTTCGGATTCAATCCGTATTGCGCACGCAGCAGTTGAAACAGGCCGCGCGCGGTCGAGTCCGGACGATGCGCGTTGACCACGCCGCTCGACTGCTGGGCCATGATCCACAACAGGTCGCTGTAATCGGTGGCCGGCTGCTTCTCGAGTGCGATCGCATCGCGCAGCGCCTTCTGCGACGCGGGCGGCACCACCGAGGGATCGATTGCCACCCAGCCCTGCATGGGCGCCGGGCGCGGATAATGTTGCGCTGATCGGGTATTTCTGGATTCGGTCATCGTGATTTTCCTTTATCGATGATGGCCAGCCGGCATTGCCTTGCCATCGCCGCCGAGTCAGCCGACGGCGACTATAAACGCTGCGCCCGCGCGCGTAAACGCAAGGCACGCAATCGATTTCCGCTTCAGATTAATTCGGTAATATATCGGGAAAAAATTTCCGCCGAATTAATTACGATATCGGTGATCGGTAATTTTCACAGTGAGACCGAAAGCGCGGTGTGATTCGCTGCCGGATTCACGATCGGGCTTGCCGTCGCCGGGTCACCTGGTTCGCATCCGACACGGTGCGCCGGACCTGCGCGATCGCCGGGCCGCCGGTATCATGGCCTGACGCCGGCGGGGGCCACGCCCGCCCCGCCTCACGAAACCTGCCGGGGGAGACACCATGCAAGCGTTTTCGTTTCAGACCGTCCCGCACGTCGTACTCGAAGCGGGCGTCGCCAAACGTCTCGGCCAGGCGCTGCGCGAGCGCCATGCGGGCCGCCGCGCCTGCGTCGTCACCGACGCGTTCCTTCATCGCGGCGGCACGCTGGCCCCGGCGCTCGCGAGCCTCGACGCGGCGGGCTGGGAGGTGCTGGTGATCGACGACGTGGTGGCCGATCCGCCCGACGACGTGGTGCGCGACACCGCGCGCCGCGCGCGCGAATTCGGCGCCGATCTCGTGATCGGGCTCGGCGGCGGCTCGTCGATGGATGTCGCGAAGCTGGTGGCCGTGCTCTGCACGAGCGAGCAGCCGCTCGAGCAGATGTACGGCGTCAACCGCGTGCAGGGCACGCGCCTGCCGCTGGTGCAGATCCCCACCACGGCCGGCACCGGCTCCGAGGTCACGCCGATTGCGATCGTGACCACCGGCAGGACCACCAAGAGCGGCGTGGTGGCGCCGCAGCTCCATGCCGACGCCGCCTACCTCGATCCCGAACTGACGGTCGGGCTGCCGCCCGCCGCGACGGCCGCCACCGGCGTCGACGCGATGGTCCACGCGATCGAGGCCTACACCAGCAAGCGGCTCAAGAATCCACTGTCCGACCACCTCGCCGGCAAGGCGCTGCAGCTGCTGAGCGCGAACCTGCTGCCGGCCTGTCGCGACGGCGGCGATCTCGCGGCGCGTTCGGCCATGCTGCTCGGCGCGATGCTGGCCGGGCAGGCGTTCGCGAACGCACCGGTGGCCGGCGTCCACGCGCTCGCCTATCCGATCGGCGGTGTGTTCCATGTACCGCACGGACTGTCGAACGCGCTGGTGCTGCCGCACGTGCTGCGCTTCAACGCGCGCGTGCCCGCCGCCGCGCAGGCCTACGCCGAGCTGGGCCAGATCATCGGGCTCGAACCGGTGGGCTCGTTCGACGAGCAGGCCGAGGCGTTCATCGCGCATCTGGTGCGGCTCGCGCGCGACGCGGGGCTGCCGTCGAACCTGCAGGCCGTGGGGATCGGCGTGGCCGATCTGGGCGGCCTCGCGGCCGACGCGATGAAGCAGGAGCGGCTGCTGATCAACAACCCCTGCGAGATCGACGAGCCGAGCGCGCTCGAGATCTACCGGCAGGCGTTCGAGCATACCTACGACGAAGTGGCCTGAGACCGGCGGGACGCGCCGGCTCGCGCCCGCTCCCTTCATGACGACAAAGCCGCGTGGCCATTGCGGCTCACGCGGCTTCGTCCCATGACACAACGGCGGCCCTCAGTGTGCCGCCGGCCTCGCGTAGCTCGCGCCCGGCGGCGCGTCGGGCCGCGTGCCGGGATAGGCGCGGCGCAGCTTCGCGACCTGCGCGGCCGTCACCGGCGAGCCCGTGTTGCCCCAGCTCGTGCGCACGAAGCTGGCCACGTCGGCGATCTCCTGGTCCGACAGCCGCCAGCCGAACGGCGGCATCGTGAACGTGGACGGCGCCGCCTGCGTGCCGTGCAGCGCCGCGCCTTCCAGCACCACGTGGATCAGCGAGGTCGGATCGGCGCCCTGCACCACCGGGTTGCCGCCCAGCGCCGGGAACACGCGCGTGTAGCCGCGCCCGTCGCTGCGATGGCAGGCCATGCAGTTGTCGACGTAGACGGCCGCGCCGGGCCGCCGCTTGCCGTCGCGCAAGCCGCCGCGCAGGGCATGCGCCGCCGCGTCGTCATAGGCATAGGGCGTCTCGTCGGCCGCGCGCGGCGGCAACGCCTTCAGGTAGCGCGCAATCGCGGCGAGGTCGGCGTCGTCGAGATACTGCATGCTGTGATCGACCACGTCGGTCATCCCGCCGAACGCGGCCGTGCGTGCGTTGCGGCCCGTCTTCAGGAACTGCACGAGCTGCGCCTCGGACCACGTACCGAGCCCCGTGCGCGGCTCGCCGCGCAGGCTGGTGGGCACCCAGCCGTCGATCGCCGCGCCGCCGGCGAGGAACGCCGGGCCGTCCGCGTCGGTCAGCGCGCGCTCCTGCATGGTCGGCGCGCGCGGCGTATGGCAGGCGCCGCAGTGGCCGAGCCCCTGCACCAGGTACGCGCCGCGCGCGAGCACCGGATCGGCGTAGTGGCCGGGATCGAACGGCGCGGGCGCCGGCGCGAACAGCTTGCGCCAGAGGCCGAGCGGCCAGCGCATCGACAGCGGCCAGACGATGTCCACCGGCCGGTTGGCCTGCTCGACGGGCGCCACGCCGCGCGTGAAATACGCGTACATGGCGCGCACGTCGTCGTCGCTCAGGCGCGCGTAGGACGGATACGGCATCGCCGGATAGAGCGTGTCGCCGTTCCTGCGCACGCCGCTGCGCAGCGCGCGATCGAAATCGGCCAGCGTCCAGCCGCCGATGCCGGTCTTCGCGTCGGGCGTGATGTTGGTCGAGTAGATCGCGCCGATCGGCGTGTCGAACTTCAGGCCGCCCGCGAACGGCTTGCCGCCCGGCGCCGTGTGGCAGGCGATGCAGTCGCCGGCGCGCGCCAGATATTCGCCGCGCGCGAGCCGGTCGGCCGCCGTGCCGTCGTGGCCCGGCAGGCTCGTCACGGCAGCGGCGGCCGCGAGCGCCGCCGCATGCGTGCGGGTGACGGCGGTGGCCGACGACGCCGCCATTGCGTCGAGCGCCGGCAGCGCAGCCGAAGCCGGGGCCGGCGCGGCCGGGCGCGAGGCCGCGCCGCCGGCCGCCCCTTGCGCCATCGCCATCCCCGGCACGCCGGCCATCGCGCCCAGCAGCACGGCCGCGGCCATCCAGGCGGACGCACCGCGCGCCGCCGTCGAGATCGAAAACAGATGCGACGTCATACGCTCATCAGCGGGCCGGGGTTCTTCAGATACTGCGTGCGGATCGCGCGCGCGGACCAGTACGCGAGCGCGGCGACGAGCCCGGTCGGGTTGTAGCCGGTGCCCTGCGGGAACGCCGAGGCGCCCATCACGAACACGTTGTGGACGTCCCAGCTCTGCAGGTAGCGGTTCAGCACGCTGGTGCGCGGATCGGTGCCCATCACGGCGCCGCCGGCAAGGTGCGTGGTCTGGTACTGGCGCGCGTCGAAATGCTTGCCGAATTCGCGCGTCGCCACGCTGATCGCCTTCGGTCCCATCGCTTCGGCGATCCTGCGCATCTGCGCCGTCACGTAGCGCGCCATGCGGATGTCGTTGTCCTTCCAGTCGAACGTCATGCGCAGGAGCGGCTGCCCGTAGGCGTCGCGATAGGTCGGATCGAGATCGAGGAACACGTCGCGATATGACATGTTCGAACCGTGCGCGTCCATCGACACGGTGTGCGCGTAGTTCTGCTTGACGGCCTTCTTCCACGCCGAGCCCCAGGCCGGCGTGCCGGCCGGCGTCGCGATCCCGCTGATCGGCTTCACGCCCGCCTGGTTGACCCACAGCGGCGAGCCGCCGACGAAGCCGAGCGGGCCGTGGTCGAAGTTGTCGGCGTTGAAATCGTCGACGGCCACGCCATTGCCGCCCGCGCCGATGAACGGGTTGGTCCAGGTGTCCTCGTCGAAGAACGCCTTGATGGTCGAGAGGTTCTGGTAGGCGAAGTTACGGCCCACCACGCCCTCGCCCGACACCGGATCGTAGGGCTTGCCGATGCCCGACAGCAGCAGCAGGTGGACGTTGTGATACTGGAACGCCGAGACGATCACGAGGTCGGCCGGCTGGAACACCTCGCGGCCCGCCGGATCGACATAGGTCACGCCGGTGGCGCGCTTGCGCGTGTCGTCCAGCTCGACGCGCAGCACGTGGCATTTCGAGCGCAGCTCGAAATGCGGCACCTGCTTCAGCGCGGGCAGGATGTTCAGGTTCGGCGAGGCCTTCGAATACATGTAGCAGGCGTAGCCGCTGCAGTAGCCGCAGAAGTTGCACGGCCCCATCTGCACGCCATACGGGTTCGTGTAGGGCCCCGAGGTATTGGCCGACGGCATCCGGTACGGATGCAGGCCGAGCGACTTCGCGGCGTCGTGGAAGCGTTGCGACGAATACGGATTCAGTTGCGCGGGCAACGGAAAATGATCGCTGCGGTTGGCCTCGAACACGTTGCCGTCGCCCACCACCCTGCCGCCCACGCGATAGGCCTGCCCCGAGGTGCCGAACACCTTCTCGGCGAAGTCGAAGTGCGGTTCGAGCTCGTCGTAGCTGACGCCGTAGTCCTGGATCGTCATGCCCTCGGGAATGAACTTCCGGCCGTAGCGCTCCTCGTAGTGGCTGCGCAGCCGCAGCTCCTCCGGCATGATCCGGAAATGCACGCCCGACCAGTGCAGCCCCGCGCCGCCCACGCCCTCGCCGGGCAGGAACGCCGCCAGCTGGCGGTACGGCAGCGCCGTGTCGCCGGGCGCATGGCGGATCGACACCGTGGTCTTCGAGAGATCGAGGAACAGCTTCTTGCGGATGTTGTAGGTCAGCTCGTCGAGCGTGTTCGGATAGGCGCCGTCGGGATAGGTGTCGCGGTACTCGCCGCGTTCGAGCGCGACCACCGAGAGCCCCGCCTCGGTCAGTTCCTTCGCGAGGATCGCGCCGGTCCAGCCGAAGCCCACCACCACGGCGTCCACATGCGGTTTCTTCCCGGCCATCAGCTGCGCTCCCCGTTGATCGACACCGGCCCGTAGGGATAGGGCTTGCCGTCCTGATTGACGAAATCCATGAAGTCGGCCCGCGCGCCCGGGAACCCGATCATCTTCCAGGCGGCCATGCCGCGATTGCCGCCATGCACGGGATCGCAGAAGTAGCCCTCGCGCGTGTTTTGCAGCAACTGGCCGAAGAACGCCTGGGCCGGCACCTCGCCGAGTTCGACGCGGCCGCCCTCCAGCGCGCCGAGCATGGCGTCACGCATGGCCGCGTCGAGTTCGGCGAACGGCTTGCCGTGCGCGGTCGCGCTGTAGCGGTTCACGGCCGCGATGCCGAGCCGGTAGAGATCGCGCGGCACCAGCTTCAGCTGGTAGCCGAGTTCGGCCGGCCCGCTCTGGAACGGCCCCTGCATGTACCAGTGCGCGCCGTGCGCATAGGGCGTGTCCATCTGGCGGTCGATGAATTCGGGCACGCCCGCCTCCAGCGCGCCGGGGCCTTCGGCATCGGCCGGGATCAGCCGGTCGCAGGCGGCGTGGACGAAGGCCCATTCGGCCGCGTCGAAGAAGCGCGGCCGATAGGCTTCGGCGGGCACCGGGGCCAGAGCCTTGGCGTCGGCCTGCGCCGTCGCGGCGGGCTTGCCAAGATCGCAGCCGGCCAGCGAGGCGGCCGGAACGAGCGCGATCGAGGTCCGCAGGAAACGGCGCCGCGAGCCCGGCGGGTCGGAGGAAGGAGGCATGCTGATCCGTTCGTGGTTGGGAACGATGGGCGAAAACGCGGTGGCGGCGCCCTGCTCCGTTTTGGCCGTCTGACGGCGAGCGGCGGGAGCGACGGGCGGGCCGCCGGCGCCGCTTATCTTGAAAATAGACGGTCCCGATATCGCCCCGACATCGTAATTGGCGCGTGCATTATAAATGGAACCGGTTCCAATTTGCGTCAGCGCGCCGCAACGGATTGTTGCGAAATCGAAACGGAATGGTGGGCGGAGGCGCGAGATTAGGTGGAAGGCTGGCGGGAATGGAGCGGCGTGCAGGCCCTGCCGGCAAAGCGAATCGGCGCCATATAGCACCGGCCGAACGCCCTGGCCGGCTGCGGAACGAGCCCCGGCGCGGTCTTCCCGTGCAGAAAAACCGCCCGCCGCGAAACGAAGCCCCTACCCGCGCCGCCCATCACGGCCGTCTATCGCGCATGGAAATCGCCGTCGAGACGCTGCCAGTCCACACAGCCGGCCGGTGCCCGCGCGATCTCCACGCCCGCGTATCGCGGCCGGGCCGACCCGACCTCGATCGTCAGCGTCACGTCGCGACCTTCGGCGGTGTCGTGGAAGCGCCGCGTGTCCACGCCGGTGCCGTCGCGCAGGAACGCGGAATCGTCACCCGCCGCATCGGCCCGCGCCGCGACATGCACGACGCCGGCCAGGCTCGCGTGGCAAGCGCCGCGCGCAACGCGCAGTTCGTAGGCGAAGCGCCGCTTGCCGCCCGGGTCGAGGCCGGCGTCGCGCAGCGTGAGCGTGGTGGTGGCCGAGGTGCCGTCCGCGCGCAGCGTGACCGCGCCGGCGCCCGCCGCCGCATGGGCGGCCGGAACGGCGGCGAGCGCCACGCCCGCCGCCAGGGCGAGGCCGGCGAGCCGCCGCGCCGTCCGGCTTCGTGCTTCGAATGCCCGCATCGTGTCGATCCCTGTCGTGGCCGGCGCGGAGACGGGCCGGCGTTGCGCCGTGAGCACTGCCGCTCCGGCCATGTGCGTCGAATCGCGGTGCGCATGGCCAGGTCGAGCGATCCGGTGTCGATCTTCGCACGGGCCACGGTCTCGTGCGTACGCGCCGCCGCGCGCTCCCTGGCCGTGCGTCCTGCCACGGATCCTTGCGGCTCGCCGCGCGGCATGCCCGAACCCAGCCGCATCCGCCGCCTCGCCCATCGACCGCGCGTGATCGGGCCACGGGCGCACCCGGTCCGCGCCCCGGTGACCGTCGCAACGGCTCGCGAGCGCGGCCAACCCGCCCCGGCCGCCGCGCGCGCCGCCGCGAAGCCGGCTTTCTTCACACTACTGGTCTTACCAGTATGAACAAAGCCACCGAGCGTCCCGTCGACGCCACCGAGCGCCCGGCAATCCGTCCGAACCGCGTCCACACACCCGCGTCACGCCCGCTCCAGACGCATTCCCGTGCCAATGCACCCGAACGACGCAGCGCCCGCGCGCGAAAACGGTGCATCGCGTCGCCTCTCCCCAGTCCGATGGCCGCCGCGGTGGCCAGACCGGCCAGTCGGCACATGGCCCGGCTCTTGCTAAATGTAGATTCGTGGCGCGCCACGACGCACGCCGCCCGACACCCAGACCGACCACCAAAGAACACCCCGCGATGGATTTCCGACCGAACCGCACTTCCTCCCGCCGCGCCTGGCTCGCCGCGCTGCTCGCCGCCCCGGCCCTGCTGCTGGCCGGCGTCCCCGCCGCGCACGCCGACGCGCTCGACACGATCACGAAGAGCGGCGTGCTGCGCGTCGCGGTGCCGGAGGACTATCCGCCGTTCGGCTCGGTGGGCGCCGACATGCAGCCGCAGGGCTACGACATCGACGCGGCCGGGCTGCTCGCCAGGGCGCTCGGCGCGAAGCTGCAGCTGGTGCCGGTGAACAGCGCGAACCGGATTCCCTACCTGACCACCAACAAGGTCGACCTGGTGATCTCGTCGCTCGGCAAGACGCCCGACCGCGAGAAGGTGATCGATTTCTCGGTCGCCTACGGCCCGTACTTCCAGGGCGTGTTCGGCCCGGCCGACATCAAGGTGAGCGGCCCGGCCGACCTGACGGGCAAGACCGTGGGCGCCACGCGCGGCGCGCTCGAGGAGATCGCGCTCTCGCAGATGGCGCCGAACGCCACCATCAAGCGCTTCGAGGACAACAACGCGACGATCCAGGCGTTCCTGTCCGGCCAGGTGCAGCTGATCGCGGCCGGCAACATCGTGGCGGCCGCGATCCTCGCGAAGAACCCGCCGCGCCGCCCGGAGACGAAGTTCGTGATCAAGAACTCGCCCTGCTTCGTGGGCCTGAACAAGAACGAGCCGCGCCTGCTGGCGAAGGTCAACGCGGCGATTACGCAGGCGAAGCAGAACGGCGCGCTCGACGCGATCTCGAAGAAGTGGCTCGGCCAGCCGCTGCCGGCCGGCCTGTGACGCCGCGCGCGGTCACGCGCTCGCAGGCGGCCCGCGAGGCCGCTCGCGGCGCACTTATGACCGCGCCCGACTGATGCGCGCCCGCCGGCAGCCACGGCGCCCGCCCCCCGCACCGCCCCTCTCCCCGCATTCGAGATGACCTACCAGCTCCAGTTCGGCGATCTCGCCGAGTACACCGGCCTGTTCGCGAGCGGCGCCGCCACCACGCTCGCGCTGACGGCCGTGTCCACCGTGCTCGGCCTCGGCCTCGGCATCCTCGGCGCGGCCGCGCACGACACGCACGCGCCGCGCCTCGCGCCGCTGCGCGGCCTCACCGGCGCCTACGTCGAGGCGATCCGCAACACGCCGTTCCTGGTGCAGCTGTTCTTCGTGTTCTTCGGCCTGCCCGCGCTCGGCATCCACATCGGCGAAGTCACGGCCGCGATCCTCGCGATGACGCTGAACCTCGGCGCCTACTCGGTCGAGATCGTGCGCGCCGGGGTGGCCGCGGTGCCGCGCGGCCATCACGAGGCGGCCGCCGCGCTCGCGATGTCGCGCGCCCAGGCGTGGCGCCACGTGGTGCTGCCGCAGGCGCTCGCCAAGGTGTTCCCGGCGCTCGTCAGCCAGATCGTCATCACCATGCTCGGCTCGGCCGTGGTCTCGCAGATCTCGGTGGCCGACCTGACCTACGCGGCCGGCTATATCCAGTCGCGCAACTTCCGTGCGTTCGAGACGTACTTCGTGATCACGCTCGCCTATCTCGCGATGGCGCTGCTGCTGCGCGCGGCGCTCAACACGGCGGGCCGCCGGCTGTTCGCGCGCGGCGCGGGGGGCGCGCGATGATCGAATTCACGTTCGGACAGATCCTCACGAACCTGCTGCTCGCCGCGCGCTGGACGGTGGTGCTCTCGCTCGTCTCGTTCGTGCTCGGCGGCGCGCTCGCGCTGGTGCTGCTGGCGCTGCGCGTCTCGAGCAACGTCGCGCTGCGCGGCCTCGTGAAGCTCTACATCGAGGTGTTCCAGGGCACGCCGCTGCTGATGCAGCTGTTCGTGGTGTTCTTCGGGCTGCCGCTCGTCGGCCTCGACGTGCCGCCCTGGATCGCCGCCACGCTCGGCCTCACGTTCTTCACCAGCGCCTATCTGGCCGAGATCTGGCGCGGCTGCGTCGAGGCGGTGCCGCGCGGCCAGTGGGAAGCGTCGGCGAGCCTCGCGATGAGCTATCTCGAGCAGCTGCGCCACGTGATCCTGCCGCAGGCCGCGCGCATCGCCATCGGGCCGACGGTCGGCTTCGGCGTGCAGGCGATCAAGGACACCGCGCTGGTCTCGATCATCGGCTTCACCGAGCTGACCAAGGCCGGCACCATGATCTCGAACGCCACGTTCCGGCCGTTCCTCGTCTACGGCCTCGTCGCCCTCATCTATTTCGCGCTCTGCTATCCGCTGACCCGCTGGGCGCGCTCGCTGCAAAGGAAATGGCATGCCGCTCGTTGAAACCCGGGGCCTCGAAAAGAACTTCGGCTCGAACCATGTGCTGAAAGGCATCGACTTCAGCGTCGAACGCGGTCAGGTGGTGACCATCATCGGCCGCAGCGGCTCGGGCAAGAGCACGTTCCTGCGCGCGCTCAACGGCCTGGAAAGCATCGACGCCGGCTCGATCTCGATCGACGGCACCACCGTCGACGCGCGCCACGGCGACCTGCGTGCGCTGCGGCTCAAGGTCGGCATGGTGTTCCAGCAGTACAACCTGTTCCCGCACCTGAGCGCGGGCCGCAACGTGATGCTCGCGCAGACCGTGGTCAAGCGGGCCAACCGGCATCAGGCGCGCGCCATCGCCGAGCTGATGCTCGAGCGCGTCGGCCTCGGCGACAAGTTCGATGCCTATCCGGACCAGCTCTCGGGCGGCCAGCAGCAGCGCGTCGCGATCGCACGCGCGCTGGCGATGAAGCCGGACGTGCTGCTCTGCGACGAGATCACTTCCGCGCTCGATCCGGAACTGGTCGGCGAGGTGCTCGGCGTGGTGGAGGCGCTCGCGCGCGAGGAGACGACGCTGATCATGGTCACGCACGAAATGCGCTTCGCGCGTGCCGTCAGCGACCAGGTGGTGTTCATGCACCAGGGGCGCATCTGGGAAAGCGGGCCGCCCGAGCAGATCTTCGAACGGCCGCAGACGGTCGAGCTGCAGCGCTTCGTCCAGCCGTCGTAACCGGCGCACGATGCTGCGTGCGCGGCATCCGGGTCCGCCCGGAGGCGCCCGGACGCGCGGGCCAACGCGCGCGCCGTTGCTGCGCAGCCGCACGCGTCAGGGGCCGTATTACGCGATCTGGACGGCGTGATCGAACGTAACAAAATCGTGGGAACGAGCGGCCTCGCGAGCCGGTCCATCGCTGCATGACCCATGCGGCACGCCGGCCCTCGCGGCGGCGTGCCGGTTCATCGCCGAGCTTTCGTGCGCGTCGTCATCGTCGCGTCACGTCGATACGGTATTTCCGATGTCCCGCGTTTCACGCGGCAGCCTTGCCTTCGGAGTCGACCATGCTGAGCCCTCATGAACTTGCCACCCTGATGCTGATCCACGGCGCGCCCGATGCGATCGATCCCGACCGCGCCGAACTCGGCACGCTGCTCGAATACCGCCTGGTTCGCGTCGAAGCGCACGACGACGGCGTCGAACGGCCGGCCCTGACCGACTCGGGCCGCTCGCTGCTGGCCGCGGCGGGCCGGATTCCGGTGCAGACGCCGGCGATCCGCGACCTCGGCGCCGGCGCCTGAGCGGCGCGGCACCGCACGACGCGTTCCGGAGCGTTCCACCCGGTCCCTCGCGGGGCCGCACCCCGCGGTCCCGCCACCCGACTCCCTTCTCGCTGTTCCCTCGCCCCGTCCGGGTACCGATACCGGCCGCGCCGGGCGACATCAAACGCGACAAATCGCCTCACATTTCCCCGCGAAAGCCCATCACGTCGTGATCGATATCACGCCGATGACGCAGGCCGCGCGCAACTGGTTTACCATCGCGCGATGCTGCCCCCAACCGATTCCCGTCGCCGCCTGACTGCCTGGCTCGGCCTGCTGGCCGTCTGGCTGCTGGTGCTGATGCCGCTCGCGAGCCAGATGGCCGAGGCGGCCGTCGCGCGCCAGCCCGACGCGACGATCTGTACCGCGGCGCAGCATCCGGGCCACCCCGTCCCGGCCGGCAATGCCCTGTCCGCCTGCGGCTACTGCGACCTGCTCGCCGCCCACTCCTACGCCCCGCCGGTGCCCGCGCCGGCCGCCCTGCCGCTGCACCCGCTGGCGCGGCGCGCGGCACGCCCGCTGCCCGCGTCGGCGCCGCGCTCGTTCACGACGCTCGCCGCATCCGCGCGCGCGCCACCGCCGTCGGCCTGATTCCCGTTTCGCGTTCGATCGCGCGGCGCCCGAACGGCACCGCATGACGGCCGCACGGGCTCGCCCGTGCCGGCCGCCGCGCCCACCCGGCGCGCGATCGATGTCTTCCTCGATGTTCCCGTTTTCGTGGCGACCTTCACCATGTCCACCCGATCCGCCCTTCCCGCGTTCCGCGCCTCGCGGCGCGCGGCCACCCTCGCGATCGCCTGCGCGCTCGCCGGCGTGTCGCTGCTGTCCGGCTGCAAGCAGAGCGAGCCGTCGTTTACCAATCTCGACATCACCGGCAACACGCAGTTCGGCCACGACTTCTCGCTGCCCGACACCGACGGCAGGACCCGCACGCTGGCCGACTATCGCGGCAAGGCCGTGGTGCTGCTGTTCGGCTACACGCATTGCCCCGACGTCTGCCCGACCACGCTCGCCGAACTGGCGCAGGCGCTGAACCAGCTCGGCCCCGACGTCGCGAAGCGCGTGCAGGTGCTGTTCGTCAGCGTCGATCCGAAGCGCGACACGAACACGGTGCTCGCGCAGTACGTGAGCGCCTTCGATCCGTCGTTCCGCGCGCTGCGGCCCGCCAGCGACGCGCAGCTGAAACAGGTGACCAGCGACTTCCGCATCACCTACGAGCAGGTGGCCGGCTCCAGCGCCGACAACTACTCGATGAACCACACCGCCGCCAGCATCGTGTTCGATTCGAGCGGCAAGCTGCGCCTGTTCGCGCGCGACGGCCAGGGCACCGCGCCGTGGGTTCACGATCTGCCACTGCTGCTCAAGAACGACGCGTGAGCCGCCCGCCGCGCCACCCTTCCTTCGCATCCCATCAGGAGTCCAACATGAAACTCGCATTCCGTCTGCTCGCCGCCGCGCCGCTCGTCGCCGCCTGCGCCACCGCGTTCGCCGCGCCCGGCGCCCTGACCGTCTCGCATTGCCGGATCCGCGCGATGCCGGCCGGCATCCCGTCGGGCGGCTTCTTCGAGATCGCGAACTCGGGCGCGAAGCCCGTCGACCTGACCGACGTGGCCACCGACGCGTTCGGCATGGCCATGCTGCACCAGACGCAGAGCAACGGCAGCATGTCGAAGATGGTGATGGTGGACAAGGCGACGGTGCCGGCCAACGGCACGCTGTCGTTCGCGCCGGGCGGCTACCACGTGATGCTGGAAGAGCCGAAGCAGGCACTGAAGGTGGGCACCACGATCCCGCTGACCTTCACGTTCAGCGACGGCGAGAAGCTGACCTCGCCGTGCATGCTGGAAAGCCCGAAGGCGATGTCGAAGTAAGCGGTCGCGCCTCGTCGCGGCCACCATTCATCATTCCATCCGGGAGCCTTCCATGAAGCTTCGCCAGATCGCGGCACGCGGCGCCATCGCCCTGCTGCTCGCGGCCGTCGCGCCGCTCGCGTTCGCGCACGCGCATCCGATCCATCGCACGCCCGAGGCCGGCGCCACCGCGCCGGTCTCCACGGCGGCCGTCGCGATCGATTTCGACGAAGGGCTCGAGCCCGCGTTCAGCTCGATCAAGGTGACCGACGCGGGCGGCCAGCCCGTCACGCAAGGCAAGTCGAGCGTGAGCGGCGACGCGCACAAGCGCATGAGCGTCGCGCTCGCCGCGCTGAAGCCGGGCGTCTATACCGTCAACTGGGTCGCCGTCGCCACCGACGGCCATCGCACCCAGGGTACCTACACGTTCACCGCGCAGTGAGCGACGGCGCGGCCGGCGCGTGATGCGCCGGCCGGGTCCGACATGAAACGGCGACGCCGGCCAGACAGCCGGCGTCGCCGTTTTTGATTCCCGCTTTTGATTCCCGTTCCTGATCCGGCCGGGCTCGCGTCAGGGCCGCTTCGCGATGAAATCGATCTCGACGATCGCGTCGCGCGCGAGCCCCGTCACGCCCACGCAGGTGCGGGCCGGCAGCCGGCCGTTCGGGAAATACGACGCGTAGGTCTCGTTCATCGCCGCGTAGTCGCGCTTGAACTCGGTCAGGAAGATGCGCGCCGACATCACGTGCTCGAGGCCGAGCCCCATGCCTTCCAGCACTAGGATCAGGTTGTCCATCACGCGCCGCGTCTGCGCGACGATGCCGTCGGGCAGCGGCGCGCCGTCGTCGTCGGGCTGCGTCGGCATCTGGCCGGTCACGAAGATCCAGCCGTCGCGCTCGGTCGCGTGAGAGAACGGGCCGACCGGCGTCGGCGCGCCCTCGACCATCCAGAACTGCGTGGGTGAAGACATCGGCAAGGCTCCCGTGTTGTAAAAGGCGGCAGGCGACGATTCTAGCGGGCCAATATTCGCGGCGGCAACGCTGCGCCGCATCACCGCCATCACGTCGTTGCCACCACGCGTGCCCTCAGAACGCGTAACGCATCCCCGCGAACACGCTGCGCCCCGCGCCCGGATAGAAGATCGCGGTGCTCGACGCGGTCTGCGCGTTCGCCACCGTGCTGATGTCCGACACGTAGCGCTTGTTCGCGAGATTGCGCAGATCGACGTAAACCGACAGGCCGTTGCGGAAATCCATCCCGGCCTGCATGCCGAACACCGTGTAGCCGGGCACGCGCAGCGTGTTCGCGTCGTCGGCCCAGGCGCCCGACGGCACCCAGTCGACGCTGGCCGAGACGTGGAAGCCGTTCGGCCGCGCGTAGCTCAGCACGCCGCGCAGGACATTGAGCGGCACGCCGGCGATGCGGTTCGAGCCGTATTGCGGATCGTCCTTGAAGCGGAAATCGCTGAGGTTCCAGACACCCGACAGCGTGATGCGATCGCCCGCGCCGCGGCGCGTCACGTCGCGCCAGACGTCGATCGACGCGCCGGCCTCGATGCCCTGCAGCACCGTCTTGTTGGCGTTGAAGGTCGCGGCCGGGATATCGGGATCGGTCGTGTATTGCAGCAGCTGGTCGCGCACCAGCGAACGGTAGGCGGTCAGGTCCCAGCTGACGCGATCGCGCCGGCCGCGCGTGCCGAGTTCGAGCGTCCAGGCGTGCTGCGCCGCGAGCGGCGTGAAGCGCGTGGTGCCGGCGAAGGTCTGCGAGAGATCCGTGAAGTCGGGCACGTCCTGGCTGCGCGTGATGTCGACGAACGCCTGGATCTCGCGCTCGGGCTGCCAGAGCAGGCCGAGCTTCGGGTTCAGGCCGCTGTACGAGGCGCGCGTGGACTTGTACGCGGCATCGCCCGGCAGGCCGCCGTAGTCGATGTATTCGCGCACCGAGTGCAGCACCTTCACGCCCGTCATCAGCGCGACGGTCGGCAGGAAGAACAGCCGGTTCTCGACGTAGGCCTCGTAGTTGAACGCGGTCTGCCGCGAGTCGAGCGTCTGCGCGCCGCGCTCGCCGTTCACGTTGACGAACTGGTTCGCCTCGGTGCGCCCGCCGAAGAAGCGCGCGCCCACGATCAGGTCGTCGCGCATCCCGGCCAGCGTCGGGTGGGTGGTGAAGCGCGGCGCGAAGCCGTAGGTCCAGCCGTCCTGGTCGATCACCTGGAAGATCGGGTGATAGAGGCTCTTGTGGATCGCCCAGGTGTCGAACTGCAGCTCGCTGCCGCCGTCCAGCTCGACCGTGGTGCGGTTCGCGATGCGCTCGGTGCGCGAGTTGCGCGCCTGGTCACCCGACAGCGCGCTCGGCGCCGCCGCGGTGGGATTGTGCAGCGCGTCGGACAGCGACAGCGAGCCGGGCAACTGCTGGTCCACCACGTAGGCGCCGACGTAGAAGCGCGTCTCCACGCTCGGGCTGAAGCGGTAGCCGACGTTCGCGTTGAACTGCTCGTACTGGCCGCGCTCGTGGTCGCGCCAGCCGTCGGCATGGTTCACGCTGAAGGTGGCGAGGAAATCGAGCGGCCCGATCACGCGCGAGAGCTGCGCGCTGGTACGCAGCGTGCCGTCGCTGCCGCCCTCCACGCGCACGAGGTTCGGCGCCTCGGCCGTGTAGGCCGTCGGCGTGACGAAGTTGATCGCGCCACCGAGCGTGGACGCGCCGTATTGCAGGCCGTTGCCGCCCTTGTAGATCTCGGTGGCCTGCAGCGCGAGCGGATCGATCTGGTAATAGTCGCCGCTGCCGTCGGCCAGGTTGGTCGGGATGCCGTCCTGCAGGATGTCGAGGCCGCGCGCGTGATAGCCGCGCGCGATGCCCGAACCGCGGATCGACAGCCGCAGTTCCTGGCCGTAGCGGTTCTCGACGAACACGCCCGGCGCGTTCTGCAGCACGTCGCGCAGCGTGAACGCATAGGTGTTCGCGTAGCTCGACGCATCGACGAAGCCGACCGAGCCGACCGTCTGGTCGATCCGGCGCCTCAGCTCCGCGCTCGGCAGCGAGGTGGGCGAGGCGATCGGGCGGGCGGTGACGGCGATCGAGGGCAGCGGCGTGGCTGGCGCCGGTTCGGCCGCGCCGCCGGCGGTGTTGGCCTGCGCGGCCGCGCCGGACGCGGCAAGGGCGGACAGCACGCCGGACAGGGCGGCCGCGAGTCGGGAAATACGGATCATGTCGTTATGGGAATTCATCGGTGGTCGGACCGCGGGCGCGGCGGCCGGCCTGTGTCACTCGCGTAGGACTGCGAACCGGATTTCGCAGCGCAATGGAACGACGCAAGGCCAGCCGGCGTGCCGCGCCGGCGGTCGGGATCGCCCCGGCGCGCGCATTACGCACGCACCGGGCGGCCGGTCGATCGGCTGGCGGTGCGCCCCCCGGCGCTCCGCGTTCCCGCCGGCGCGCCGATCGAACGGCGCCGGCGGGCTTGGCGTCAGGCCATCGCGCGCGCGTCCCGGCCGAACAGCAGCCGGTCGACGAGCCAGACGGCGACGAGGCTCGCGCCCATCATCGGGAACACGAGGCCGAGCAGCACGAGCCCGGCGATCCAGGCGCGCATCGGCGGCGGCCGGCGTTCGCGCGGCGGCGCGCCGAGCGACAGCGCCGGGCGCCGCTTCCACCACATCACGAAGCCGGTCAGCGCCATCGCCGCGAGGCCGAGCGATATCGCCGTGCAGATCAGCTGGTTCGCGAGCCCGAAATAGCGGCCCATGTGCAGCGCCGTGCCATACGAGACGGCCTGCGCGATCGCGCCGTAATCGGCGTAGCGGATGTCGCGCAGCACCGCGCCGCTGTACTGGTCGAGCGAGAGCGTGCGCTCCGCCTTCGGATCGGCGGGAAAGTACGAGGCCGTGTAGACGCCGTCCGGACTCGTCGGCAGCACCAGCGTGTAGCCGCTCGTCACGCCGAGCGCGGCCATCGCCGCGATCGCCTGGTCGAGCGTAAGCGGCCGCGCGCCCGGCGCCGCCGCGGCCGATTCGGGCACCGGCACCTGGCCGACGGCCCAGGGCGTGAGCCTCACCGGCAGGTCGTCCATCACCATGCCCGGCATCGAATCGTCGGTGCCGGCGGCGTGATGCATCGCGGCCGATCTGGCGTCCGGGTTGGCGTTCGATGCGGCCGGCGCCGCGCCGGGGCGCGTCGAGCGCAGCGACGCGTCCCCCCACGCGCCGGGCGGCGAGCCCAGCTTCACGCGCGTCGCGAACGCCTTGAAGCCCTGCCCCCACGAGCCCGTCCACGGCAGCCCGCTCAGCACGAACGCGAGCGCGCCCGCCGCGAGCCAGATGCCGAGCGAGCCATGCACGCTCTTCCAGAGTGCCCGGCCGCGCAACCGCGGGTCGGGCCACCAGAGCCGCCGCGCGCGGTCCGGCTCGCGCGGCCACCAGAGCGCCACGCCGGTGCCGATCATCACCAGCGTCCAGCACGCCACCAGTTCCATCAGCAGCTCGCCCGGCTTGCCGAGCAGCAGCCTGCGATGCAGCATCCGGTCGATCTGCATGAAGCGGTCGTCGACGCCGAGCGTACCGAGCACGGCGCCGTCGTAGGGATCGACGTAGACGCTCTCGCGCCGCCCGCCGGGCAGGCGGAACACGAACTCGGCGCTGCGGTCCGGCGCGCGGCGGATCTCGGCCGAGACCGGCATGGCGCCGCCCGGCAGCGATGCGCCGGCGCGGGCCAGCAGCGTATCGGCGTCGAGCGCGGGCGTGGCGCGCGGCGTCACGATCAGGCGATGCGGATAGAGCAGCGGCTCGATCTGCGGCTGGAAACAGTACAGCGTGCCGGTGATCGCAAGCACGATCAGGAACGGCATCACGAACAGGCCGGCATAGAAATGCCAGCGCCATAGCGTGCGATAGCCGGCCTGCGGGGAACGCACGGCCGCGCTCGCGCGCTCGAGGGTGGTGGACATGGCTCAGCTCCTTGCGATCGACGGCGCAACCAGGCGGCGCGCGGCCGGCGACGGCGAAACCGACAGCGACGATGGGGACGGCGACGCGAGGCGCGGCCGGCATGCGCGATCAATGCGCATGCCGGCGTCGCTCGCGGGCCGCGAGCGGTCGACAGGGTTCATGGTTCGGCTTCGGGAAACGGGATGACGAACGCGCGCGGCATCAGGCGCGCGGCGGCAACGGCTCGGTCAGGCGAAGCGGGGAGGCGCGCGGGAGGGAGGACGAACGCCGGACGGGGAACGCGCGGCCACGCACACGGCGGCACGCGCCCAGGCGCGCCGCGCGGCGGCGACGGGGAACAGCACGACGAGCAGCAGGCTCGTGCCCAGTGCAACGAACAGCGCCGCGCCGAACGGGCACAGATCACCGCTCGATCCGGACGAGGTCGAGCCGCCCGGTGAAGCATCGTGGCCATGATGCGAGAGCAGGCTCGCGAGCGCCATCGCGTCGTTGGCCGGCGTGATCGGCGACTGCGCGTCGAAGCGGGCGGAGAGCGTCGCGCCGATCACGAGCGGGCCGTGCCCCGAGCACAGCACCACGCCGCCCGCGCCCGGCGAATCCGGGTCGAGCATCACGGCTCCGGAGATCAGCGCGCGGGACAGCAGCACGGCCAGTATCAGGCCCCACAACAGTCGTGTCGCGACGCCGTTCCGCAACAGGAAATGGCGAAGTGCGTTCATGGCGGCGCGATTGTAACTCCCTGCGGCGGCGACCGTGAAGCGCTATCGCCGAATCGCCGGGATCAGGGCGGCCGGGCCGTGGGGTGCGATGGCGGGCGGCGCCCGCGCCGCCTCGCATCGCGGGTTCCCGCATCGTCACGCACCGCCTCGAAAACCGGCGCGGCGCGTGGCTTTCGACGTGGTGCGGCATCCCGTCGCGGAGCGGACGACCAAGGCAATGCGGCTACAATACCGCCGCCATGAGCCGACTCCGCCATCTGCTGGCGCGGCGCACGAATCACCCGTTGCTGTCGGCGCTGATTCTCTGCGTGCTCGCGTTCCGCCTGATCTTCCCGACCGGTCTGATGCTCGACACGAGCGCGGACGGCGGCTGGCCCGGCCTCGTGATCTGCACCGGACACGGCCCGCTCGCGCCGACGGACGCCGCCGCCGCGCAGGCCGCCGACGCGCTCGAGCAGGCGCTTGCGGCCACGCCCGGCCATGCCAGCGCCTTCAGCAGCGCCGATCCGCATCATGCCGATGCGATGCAGGGCGGCGAGCTGTGCCCGTTCAGCGCCGCGTTCGCCGTCGCGATCCCGTTCGCCGTGCTCGCGTGTCTGCTGTGGGCGCGCATCACGGTCGTCACGCGCCGCGCAACGCCGCGCGTGGTGCGCCCACGCCAGCAACTGCCTCATGCGCGCCCCGGCGCGCGTGCCCCTCCCCGCTTCGCTTCCGCCTGACGCGCTTCGTTTGCCGCGCCTTGCCGTCGCCTGATCCCGCGTGATCCGGCGCCGCCGTTGCGCGTCGCCGCTTCAATTCGTCGATCCGCGTCGGCTTTCGTCGGCCCCGTCACTCGCCACGGCCGCCCTGCTCGCCTCGCCCGTTCACGGCGATGCGATGCGCGGCGCGTTCGGCGCACAAGCAAAGCGCATGCGAACCGGGCCGCACGCCATCCAATACCACGCAGCCCTCAGCAGGCATGCGTGCTTCCTCGTTTCGCTTTCGATTCGCCTCACCGCTCCCGCCATGACGCCTCGCTCGTTTTCCGCCCTCGCCGCCGCGCTCGGCGCGCTGTCAAACCCTGCCCACGCCCAGACCAGCGCCACCGCGTCCGACCTCGCGCTGCCCGCCATCCAGGTCAAGGCCGCGCGCCCCGGCGTGCTGGAGCGCCCGCAGGACACCGGCAGCCATCTCGGCCTCACGCCGCTCGAAACCCCGGCCAGCGTCGAGCAGATCGACCGCGCCACGCTCGCCGAACGCGGCGACGCGTCGATCGTCGACGCCGTCAGCCGCGCCACCGGCATCGCCGCCTCGCCGCATCCGGGCAACGGCGATTCGGAACTGTCGGCACGCGGCTTCGTGGGCGCCTCATCGGTCACGCAGCTGTTCGACGGCGTGCGCCCCTACGGCGCGATCGGCGTGACCTATCCGTTCGATACCTGGTCCGTCGATCACATCGACGTGCTGCGCGGCCCCGCCTCCGTGATCTACGGCGAAGGCGCGATCGGCGGCGTGGTGAACGTCGTGCCGAAGAAGCCCACGCGCGGGCCGATCGAGAACGAGCTGCAGCTCGGCATCGGCACCGAGCGCACCGCGCGCGCCGCGTTCGGCAGCGGCGGCGCGATCAACGACAAGCTGTCCTATCGATTCGACGTGAGCGGCAACCGCTCGGCGAACTGGGTCGACGCGGGCAATTCGCGCAACCTGTCGATGTCGGGCGCGCTGCGCTACGACGTGACGCCCGACCTGTCGATCACCGCCTCGTATGCCGAGGGCTTCCAGCATCCGATGCGCTATTTCGGCGTGCCGCTCGAAAACGGCGTGCTCGATCCCGCGCTGTTCAAGAAGAACTACAACGTCGGCGACAGCCTGATCTCGTTTCGCGACAGCTGGGCCACGCTGGCCGCGAGCTGGCAGCCGAGCGATCAGCTGAGCGTGACCAGCACGTTCTACCGGATGAAGAGCAACCGCCACTGGAAGGACGCCGAGGATTACGCGTTCGTGCCGGCCACCGGCCGGATCGCGCGCAGCGGCTACACCGAGATCCTGCACGACCAGCAGCAGTTCGGCGACGTGACGACGGCCACCCTCGACAGCCTCGTGCTGGGCCACCGCAACACGTTCTCGGCCGGCTTCGAGTTCAATCACACCACGTTCCGCCACGACAACAATTCACCGTACTCCGGCAGCTCGATGGTCGATCCGTATGCGTTCGACCCGGGCAGCTTCATCAACGCGGCCGGCACGCGGCCGAGGTACGACTCGCAGGCCAACCAGTACGCGCTGTTCGCCGAGGATCGCCTCGCGCTCACGAAGCGCTGGTCGGTGGTGGGCGGCCTGCGCTACGACCACGCCAGCGTGAACCGCGACGATCTCGTCAACGGCGGCGGCTTCACGCGCGTCTACGCGAACACCGGCTGGCGCCTCGGCACCGTCTACGACATCACGCCGGCCTTCACCGTCTACGGCCAGTATTCGGTGGCGGCCGACCCGGTCAGTTCGCTGCTGATGCTCAATTCGTCGAGCGCGAACTTCCGCCTCGCCACCGGCCGCCAGATCGAGGTCGGCTTCAAGCAGTCGCTGATCGGCGGCCGCGCCGAGTGGACGCTCGCCGCCTACCGGATCGTCAAGGACAACCTGGTGGCCGCCGATCCGCAGAACCCGAACCAGTCGATCCAGATCGGCCAGCAGTCGTCACGCGGCATCGAGGCGAGCTTCGGCGCGCAGCTCGCGCGCGACTGGCGCATCGACGCGAACGTGGCCGCGCTGCGCGCGAAGTACGACGATTTCACCGAGGCGAGCGGCGGCGGGCTCGTCTCGCGCGACGGCAACGTGCCGGCCTCGGTGCCGCAGCGGCTCGCGAACCTGTGGGTGAGCTGGCACTTCGCCTCGCAATGGACCGGCATCGGCGGGCTGCGCTACGTGGGCAAGCGCTACGCCGACACCGCGAACCAGCTGTCGATGGCGTCCTACACCACCGTCGATCTGGCGCTCGCCTGGAAGCCGCGCAAGGACACCACGATCACGGCGCGTGCCTACAACGTGTTCAACCGCCATTACGTGGAGAGCGCCTACTACGACGAGACGCAGTATCTGCTCGGCAGCGACCGCCGCGTCGAGCTGCTGCTCGACTACCGCTTCTGACGCGCCGGCCGCCGCTCAGAACGAATGCGTGACGCCGACGCGCGCGACGACCTGATGCCCGTTCGACGACGCGCCGGCCGAGCCGAGCACGAACGCGTTCTCGAGCGGCGTGCCGGTACCGCCGCCACTCGCCATCTGATAGGCGACCTGCGAATAGAGGCCGGTGCGCTTCGACAGCGCGTACTGCGCCATCAGCCCGATCTGGTTCCAGTGCAGCGAGGCGCCGGCCGCCGTGTCGAGATGCGCGCGCGAGTACGTGTACATCGCGCCGACGAACAGGTCCGGCCGCACCTGCACCTTCGCGTTGGCTTCGAGGTTATCGAAGCGCAGCGCCGCGACCGGCACGCCGAGCGCGCCCGCGTACAGCGACTCGGTGGGCCGCCGCACCATCACGTGCGTGTAGACGAGCCCGAGCGTGGCCGGCCCGATGCCGTAGTTCGCGCCGATGCCATAGATCTTCTGGTTCGCGGCGGCGAACACCATGTCGCCCGTCGCGACGCTGCCGCCCGTGGTGGTGCCGGGCGCGCCGAGATCCTCGTAGACGGCGCCGAGCGTCAGCGTGTCGTAGCTGTAGCCGAGCCCGACGCCGATCGCGCGGTTCTGCGCGAAGCCGCCGGCCTGGTTGCTGAAGCCGTAGAGCGCGGTGGCCGTCAGCCCGGCGACGCTCGCGCTCGTGAACTTCACGGCGTTGTCGACGTGGAACGAGGCGTCGGTGTTGTCGTTGTCGAACGGATGCGAGAACAGGTAGCCGGCCCAGTTGCCGTTCGCGGTCAGCGGCGCGAGCACGTCGGCCACCGTATCGAACTGGCGCCCGAACGTGAGCGTGCCGAAGCGTTCCGACTGCAGCCCTGCGTAGGACTGATAGCCGAACAGGCGGTCGCCGTAGTAGATGCGGCCGTTGTCGAGCTGGAAGCCGCTTTCGAGATCGAAGATCGCATGCAGGCCGCCGCCGAGATCCTCGTTGCCCTTGATACCCCAGCGGCTCGTCGCGAGATCGACGCTGGTCTGCTGCCAGGCGGCATGACCGCCGGCGTTATTGGTGTAGTTGATGCCCTCGTCGAGCACGCCGAACAGCGTCACGCTGCTCTGCGCCTGCGCGCCATACGACGCGACCAGGCAGGCGATCGCCACCGCCACCCTCTTCCGCATATCGTGTTTCTCCCTGTTTCGATGAATCGGATCATCGTTATCGTCATGGGGCTGCCTCGCCCCGTCCTCACCGACTGCACCGGCCTCGCGAGGTTCCACCGCCGCGCGCGACGAGACGCCCGCGGTGCTGTGCTTCGTCAACGAATCCGTGCTGATCGCGCCGGCAACGCGTGTTCGAGGCTCATCCGAATCGATTCTCAGGAGCGACCCACGGCCGGTCAACGGCGATGGCGGAATGCATCGCATCGATGACGTATTGACGATGCCTCGCCGCCACCTCGCCCAGCTTCAGCGCAGTCCCAGCGTGTAGTCGCTCTCGTCGATCGCGGCCGCTTCGTCACGCGCCGTCACGCCGCGCCACGGCAGCAGGTAGGCCAGCGTCGCCACCGCGAGCCCGACCGCCCAGGCCACGTCCACGCCGCCCAGGCGTGCCGCGAGCGCGCCCGTATAGACGCCCGGCAGCACGAAGAACGGCACCGAGGCGAGCAGGCCGATCGCATACGAGGCGAGCCCGCGCAGGCCCCAGGCGCCGTAGATGCCGTCGGCCGAGAACAGGTGCGTGATCGCATAGCGGCCGCGCCGCACGAAGAAGTAGTCGACCAGATTCACGGCGGTCCATGGCGCGAGCAGGTAGAGCATCATCGTCAGCGCCGCGAACAGGATGTCGATCGCGTTGCCGGTCAGCAGCATCGAGATCACGACCCACGCGGCGCTCACCAGTACGATCGTCACGATGCGGATCGCGCGCGTGGGCCTGACCGGGCGGAACGAATCGAAGCCGGTGATCAGCGTCAGCATCGCGCTGTAGTTGTTGAGCCCCATGGTGGCGACCATTGCGCCGATCGAGACGATCGAGATCAGCGCGCCGAAGCCGTGGAAGATCGCGTTGCCGGCCGCGTTCAGCGCGATCAAGCCATCCGACGCGCCGAGCCGCGAGGCCAGCCAGGCGCCGAGCGCGATCAGCCAGATCGCCGACGACGAGGCGCCCACGAACACCGCGCCGATGATCGCGCGCGGCCGCGTGCGGCGCGGCAGGTAGCGCGAGTAGTCGGACACGTAGGGGGCGTAGGTGATGTTGTAGCTGGCGCTGGCCGCGAACTGCGAGGCGAACGCGACGAGGCTGAAGCTGCCCGCGTGGACCACCTTCGGCGCCACGCCGCCGAAGAGGATCGCGGCCGACAGCACCAGATAGAGCGGCAGGCTCGCGTAGAGCATCCACTTGAACGCGCGGTGCAGCCAGTCGTGGCCGTACACGGCGAGCAGCAGCGCGAGCAGCGCCGTGACGAGCGTGATCGCGGTGGGCGACCAGCCGAAGATCGCATGCAGCCCGCTCGCCATCAGCACCACGTCCACCACGTTGAACGCGACGAACGTGAACGCGGTGGCGAGCAACACCACCACCACGCCGCGATAGCCGAACTGCGCGCGCGACTGGATCATCTGCGGCAGCCCGAGGTGGGCGCCCTGCGAGGCATGGAACGCCATGAACAGCGTGCCGAACAGGATGCCGAGGATGCCCGACAGGATCGTGTAGCCGAGCGAGAGCCCCATGCCCGGGCCGACGAAGCCGATCGCGATGGTGAAGAACTGGAAATTGCCGAGGAACCAGAACGGCCCCTGGTCGATGACCCTGCCGTGCCGCTCGCTGTCGGGCACATAGTCGATCGAGCGCGTCTCGATCGTGGTGAAGCGCGCCTGCGCGGGCGCCGCGGCGCCGCTCAGGTCGGCCGTGCCGGGATGTTCCATGTGGAGTCCTTGTTAAGTTGTCCTGATTCATGTGACGCTTCGCGCCGGGCGCTCGCGGCTTTCCGGTCCGGCTTTTTGTTCTGGCTTACGCGCCGCCGCCGGTGTCCGGCAGCGGCGAGAGATGTTCGTGGATCGCGAGCCAGCGCTCGCCGCGTCGCGCGAACACGATCGTCTCGCGCTCGTCGAGGCACGCCTCGCCCGCCTGTGTGCGCAGGGTGGTACGCACCGCGTGCGTGAAGATCGCCGCGTCGTCGCCCACCAGCTGCACGGCGCGCTCGCGCGACTCGCAGGCGTGGACGGCGAAGCCGTCGTCGCGCTCCCATTCGCGCCAGCGGCGCTCGTAGGCGTCGCGCGAAGCCAGCGGCACGTCGACGTGATGGAACACGAAGGTCGCCTCCGGCGCGAACGCGGCGAAGTAGGCCGTGCGGTCGTGGCGGCCAAACGCGTCGATCAACGCGTCGGCGGCGGCCATCACCTGCTGCTCGGTCGGATTCATCGAAAGGCTCCCTGCTCGTGTGTCGATGGATTGAGGCCGATCGTAGTGAGTCAAAAATGCACGACCCATACCAACGTGTCGATGTTGACATCGACATCGATCGATGTGAGCCCGACGGCGGCACCGCGCCCGGGCGGCCGCGCTGTCCATCCGGGAATGCCCGCCCGGCGCGGCGTGCCGGGCGCCTTGCGCGCGGCTTTCACCGCCCGGCACCGATGCTGGCCACGCGGGCCGGCGCGGCCGTCCGAAACTTGGCATCATGGCGGCATCGCGTCGATCCACGAGCCCTCTCATGCCGTTACAGCGTCTGCGTATCGCCGAACCCGAGACCGCCTGCAAGTGCTGCGGTGCCGTGAGCCGGCTCTGCGGCGTGGTCGATTTTTCGGTCGGCGGCGCCGACCGCCTGGCCGGCCGCAAGATCGATCCGTATGCGGGGGTACCGGTCTACTACCACTGCTGCATCCGCTGCCGCTTCGTGTTCACGCGCTGTTTCGACGACTGGAGCCGCGAGGATTTCGCCGCCCACATCTACAACGCCGACTACGCACGCCAGGATCCCGACTACGCCGGCCAGCGCGCGCTGGGGAACGCCGAGCTGATCGCGCGGCAGTTCCCCGAGCTGGCCCACGCGCCGCTGCTCGACTTCGGCGCGGGCCTCGGCCTGCTCGAACGCGAGCTGCGCGCGCGCGGCTTCACCGGCGTCACGTCGTTCGATCCGTATGTCCATGCGCAAGACGCGGCGGGCACGGCCGCTGCGCCGCCCGCCGGCGCCAGCCGCGTCGTGCTCGCGTTCGAGGTGTTCGAGCATCATCCCGATCCGCACGCGCTGCTCCAGACGCTGCTGCAGCTGCTCGACGCCGACGGCGCGATCCTGTTCACCACCCTGCTCGTCACCGACGCGGTGCTGGAAGCCGGCATCGACGCGTGGTGGTACTGCATGCCGCGCAACGGCCATCTCTCGCTGTTCTCGGCGCGCGCGCTCGCGATGCTGGCCGGGCGGCACGGGCTGCAGCTGCGCTCGCTGGACGAGGGCCTGCATCTGCTGTACCGGCATGCGCCGCCGGCCTGGGCGGCCCGTTATCAGGCGCGGGACGGCGGCACGGCCTGAGTCGCCGCCGTCCATGCATGCCGGGGCCGGCGGGCCGCCCGGGTGCGCGTGGCCGTAGAATGTCGGGTTTTCGCTCGCGACGTCCGGGCTCGCCCCGTCTCGTGCCGCACCGCACGCCGCCGGTGCCGCGCTCCGCGAACGCACCGCCGAACCCGAGAAGCCGCATCGCCGCCCGACCATGACCTACACCCTCGCGCAAACCTGCACGCAGGAGATCGAGATCCGCAAGAGCCGGTTCATCGCCCACGCGATCCCGGTGGCCGATCGCGATGCCGCGATGGCCGAGCTGCAACGCCTGCGGGACACGCATCCCGCCGCCACGCACGTCTGCTGGGCGCTGCTCGCGGGCGGCCAGTCGGGCATGTCCGACGACGGCGAGCCGTCCGGCACGGCCGGCCGCCCGATCCTCGAGGTGCTGCGCCATCACGATCTGGACGGCGTGCTGGGCGCCGTGATCCGCTATTACGGCGGCGTGAAGCTCGGCGCGGGCGGCCTCGTGCGTGCCTACACCGACGCGATCGCCGGTGCGCTGCTCGGCGCGCAGCGCATCGAGCGCATCGCGCTGGCGCGGCTCGCGATCGAGATCGGCTATCCCGACGAGGCGCGCGTGCGACGCTGGATCGAACAGGGCGGCGCCGAACTGGTGGACAGCGCCTACGGCATGACCGTGCGGCTCGTTCTGCGGTTGCCGGTGACCGAGGTGGCCGCCGCGCGCGAGACGCTGTTCGACGCCACGCAGGGGCGCGCGGGCTTTCCGGCCTTCGAGTGAGCGCGGCGGGCTTGCCGGCGGCCAACCCGGCCGGGCCGTTGCGGCCCGGCGCCGGGAATTACGCCAGGAACAGCCGGTAGGCCGGGTTCGCGGTCTCTTCGTGATACGGGTAGCCGAGCGCGGCGAGGAACCGGTCGAACGCCGCGTGATCGGCGCCCGGCACCTGCAGCCCGACCAGGATCGAGCTGTGGTCCGCGCCCTGGTTGCGGTAATGGAACAGGCTGATGTTCCAGTTCGGCGCCATCGCCGACAGGAACTTCATCAGCGCGCCCGGACGCTCCGGGAACGTGAAGCGGAACAGCCGCTCGTCGCGCGAGAGCGGCGAGCGCCCGCCCACCATGTAGCGAATGTGATCCTTCGACAGTTCGTCGCCGGTCAGGTCGGCCGCCTCGAAGCCGTGCGCGGCGAAGTTCGCCGCGATCTCGGCCGATTCCCCGCGGCGGCGGATCTGCACGCCCACGAAGATCTGCGCGGCGCGCTCGTCGGCGATCCGGTAGTTGAACTCGGTCACGTTGCGCTCGCCCACCAGCTCGCAGAAGCGCCGGAAGCTGCCGCGCTCCTCGGGGATCGTCACCGCGAACACCGCCTCGCGCGCCTCGCCCACCTCGGCGCGCTCGGCCACGAAGCGCATCCGGTCGAAGTTCATGTTGGCGCCCGAGGTGATCGCCACCAGCGTCTCGCCCTCGATGCCGACTTGCGCCGCGTAGCGCTTCGCGCCCGCCACGGCCAGCGCGCCGGCCGGCTCCAGCACGCTGCGCGTGTCCTGGAACACGTCCTTGATCGCCGCGCACAGCGCGTCGGTGTCCACCGTGATCACGTCGTCGAGCAGCTCGCGGCAGAGCCGGAAGGTTTCCTCGCCGACCTGCTTCACCGCCGTGCCGTCCGAGAACAACCCGACCTCGGCCAGCGTCACGCGCTCGCCGGCGCGGATCGACTGCGCCATCGCGCAGGAATCCTCGGTCTGCACGCCGATCACACGGATCTCGGGGCGCACCGCCTTGACGTAGGCGGCCACGCCGGCCGCCAGGCCGCCGCCGCCGATCGGCACGAAGATCGCGTGGATCGGCCCCTGGTGCTGGCGCAGCACTTCCATCGCGACCGTGCCCTGGCCCGCGATCACGTCGGGATCGTCGAACGGGTGGACGAAGGTCAGCTCGCGCTGGCGCTGCACCTCGAGCGCGTGGGCGTAGGCGTCGCTGAACGATTCGCCGGCCTGGATCACCTCGACGGTCGGCCCGCCGTGCGTGCGCACCGCGTCGACCTTGACCTGCGGGGTGGTGACGGGCACCACGATCACGGCCTTCACGCCGAGGCGCGCGGCCGAGAACGCGACGCCCTGCGCGTGGTTGCCGGCCGAGGCGGTGATCACGCCGCGCGCGAGCGCATCGGCGCTCAGGTGGGCCATGCGGTTGTAGGCGCCGCGCAGCTTGAACGAGAACACCGGTTGATTGTCCTCGCGCTTGAGCCAGACGCGGTTGCGCACGCGCGCGGACAGGTTGCGCGCCGGTTCGAGCGCGGTTTCGACCGCCACGTCGTAGACGCGCGCGGTGAGGATCTTCTTCAGGTAATCGTCGATGCCGGGCGCGGACAAGCGCGCGGGTGACGGTGTGGCGGATTCCGGACTGCGGGGGGACGGCGATGACATCGGACGCTCCTGGCTTGGGATTCATGCCCGGAGACGGATATGAAAAACCCGCCTCGGGGGCGGGTTTCGTGTCGGCTTCCTGCGCGCGCTAACCCACCATTTGATGAATGGTGCGAATAATCTGCGCGATCGGGAAGGCGTGACGGTTCATGTGCGAGAGCATCCGTGATGCGGCGTGCTTTGTCAATCCCCGTCGGGTCCGGGCCGCTCAATAGCGCTCGGGAACGATCATCGTTTCCGGAACCGGGCGGCGCAGATAATCGGCGTGGTGGACGCGCTCGGGCAGTTGCACCGGCTCGCGCTCGACCTCGTGATACGGTACGAGGCTCAGCAGATGGTCGATGCAGTTCAGGCGCGCGCGCTTCTTGTCGACGGCCTGCACCACCCACCACGGCGCCTCGGGGATATGCGTGCGGGCCAGCATCTCCTCCTTGGCGATCGTGTAGGCTTCCCAGCGGCGGCGGCTCTCGAGGTCCATCGGGCTCAGCTTCCACTGCTTGAGCGGATCCTCGATGCGGCTCTGGAAGCGCGTTTCCTGCTCTTCGTCGGTAATCGAGAACCAGTACTTGACGATCTGGATGCCGCTGCGCACGAGCATCTTCTCGAACTCGGGCACCGAGCGGAAGAACTCCTCGTATTCGGCGTCGGTGCAGAAGTTCATCACGCGCTCCACGCCGGCGCGGTTGTACCAGCTGCGATCGAACAGCACCATCTCGCCGCCGGCCGGCAGGTGCGCGGCGTAGCGCTGGAAGTACCACTGCGTGCGTTCGCGGTTGTTCGGCGCCGGCAGCGCGGCCACCCGGCATACGCGCGGGTTCAGGCGCTGCGTGATGCGCTTGATCGCGCCGCCCTTGCCGGCCGCGTCGCGGCCTTCGAAGATCACCACCATCCGGTGGCCGGTGGCGACCACCCAGTCCTGCAGCTTGACGAGTTCGCCCTGCAGGCGGAACAGTTCGCGGAAATACTGCTTGCGCGCCTCGCGACGCTCGGCCGTGAAGATCGCGTCCGGATCGTCGAAGCGGCGGTCGTCGAGTTCCATTTCGAGTTCTTCGTCATAGGCATCGACGAGATCTTCCTCCAGGCGGCGCTGGCGCTCCTGAGCTTGCAATTCGGCGGCGTCGCCTTCGATTCGGGGGTCGGTCATCGTTCACCTCCATGAAACGTCAGATTCGTTCGTGCGCCGATTATCGCAGCCGTGCGTGTCAGATGCATTAATTCCGGAATCGGGCCGGGGCACGGCGATGCGGGCGCCGGCCGGGGCCGGGAAGCACGGAGCGGGCACTGCCAGCGGCCGGTGGCGGCCCGGGTGGCGACGCGCCGGTGCCGGCTCTCCGTTGATGACTCCCCATTCGCGCGCCGATTTCCTACACTGGGAGGGTTGCGCGGCCGGCGCCTCGGCCCGGCCGGACGCTCGGGCGGTTTGCCGCGACGCCTTGCATCGCAGCATGCCCGCCGTTCGCCGTTCGCCGTTCGCCGTTCGCCGTTCGCCGTTCGCCGTTCGCCGTTCGCCGTTCGCTCGTTAGCCGTCAGCCGTCAGCCGTCAGCCGTCAGCCGTTAGCCGTTAGCCGTTAGCCGTTAGCCGATGCTGCCATGCGCGCTGGCCCCGCGTCATGCATGGCGCCGGCCGTTCGCCGTCGGTCGCGGTCCGGGCCGGCATCCGGAACAACACGCTGCCCGAGCCCACGCCCCATGCGCCCGACTTCGACGCTCCCGCCCCATCCCTGGTTCGGCGTCCCGCTCGCCCGCCCCGCGCACGACGGCGGGATTCCGCCGTTCCTGCGCGAGATCTGCCGGCAACTGATCGTGCAGCGCCGCGAGGACGAGTTGCTGCCGTGGGCCGAGCGCGCGCTCGCGATCGATCCGGACGCCGTCGAGTTCATCGAGATGCGCGTCCGCGCCCTGTCGCTGGCGGGCCGCCACCGCGAGGCCGCCGACACGCTGCGCCGTCACGCGGCGCTTGCATCGCAGCGCGGGCGACTCGATGCGCGGCTCGGCCACGAACTGGCGATGGCCGGCGACCTAGACGGCGCGATCCGCCAGCTCGACGCGGCGCTGTTCCGGGCGACCGTCGAACGCGACCCCGCCACCGCCGCGCTGGCCGCGCACCGGCTCGGCGAGGCGCGGCTCCGGCTCGGCGAGCCGGCCGGCTTCCGGGGCTGGCTGCGGCGCGCCGAGGACCCGGCCTCGAGCGGCGGCTACCGCCCCGCCGGCATCGCGCCGTGGAGCGGCGGCGACCCGGCCGGCCGGCGCGTGCTGGTCACGCATCAGCTCGGCTTCGGCGACCAGTTGCTGATGCTCGCCTGCGCGCGCGACTGGCTGCATGCGGGCGCGCGGCTCATGATCACCTGCGATACGCCGCTGCTGTCGCTGGTGCGCGCGTCGCTGCCCGACTGCCGCGTGGTGGATGCGCCGCGCCCACTGACGACCGACGAGCCGCTGCCGGACTCGCTGCGCCGCGAGATCGCGGTGTTCGCGCCGGACCGGCACGCCACGCTCCTGCACCTGCCGCTGCTCGATGCGGCGCGCACGACCCCGCGCGCGCGTTTCGAGCCCTATCTGCGCGTACCGCCCGAGCGCGCACGGGCCGCGGCGCTGTGGGCGCGCCGGATGCGCGCCGCCGCGCCGGGCCGCAAGCTGGTGGGATTGTTTTACGACTGCTCGCAGCGCCACCGGCCCGAACTCGGCGCCGAGACACGCTGCTGGGCCGCGCGGCGCAGCCTGCCGCGCGCGGACGTCGAGCAGTGGGTGGCGAATCCGGTACTGGCCGCGCGCGTGCAGTTCGTGAGCCTCCACCATCCCGATGCCGAGGCGCTCGCCGGCGGCCTGCCGCACGGCATGCGCCGCTACGCGCCCGACATCGCCGACTTCGGCGACACGGCCGCCTGCATCCGCGAACTCGACGCGGTGATCGCCGTCGATTCGGTCGTCGCAAACCTGGCCGCACTGCTCGGCGCACGCACCTGCGTGGCCGTCAACGCGTCGGGAGACTGGCGCTGGGGCAACGGCGGACGCGGTACGCGCTGGCTGCCGGAGGCGGTCGTGCTGCGCCAGCGCGAAACGGGAGACTGGCGCCCCGTACTTGACGAACTGATGGACTGGCTGCTGGCCGAAATCGATCGAGAAGGTCGGACCAACTGATCGTGACCGTGCGCTGGATCGCGCGCGACGGTGCGTGATGGTCCGTGATGGCGTCGTGACACACAGCCGATGGCAGACCCACGGCATCGAGCCGTGCCGGCCGTCAGGTGCATCAGGAAAGGGGATGCGGCCGGCCTGAGTGCAGGCGCACGCGATCGTGATCGCAAACCACGCCAGCCACCCGCCACGACTCGCGAGCCCGATGGCATTGCACGCCGGCGGCAGGACGAGGCGAAAGAAGCGGAAGCGGACCGGGGTTCAGCCCCGCGCGTCGATCCAGTGGCGCGCGTAGCGGCTCGAATGGCGCAGCGCGGCTTCTTCGCTACCGAAATAGTCGAGCGAGTAGAACTCGTAGCACATCGGCCCGCCGCGCGGATCGACGCGCGTGAGCGTCAGGTTGGAGGAAAAGCAGCCGTCAGGCAGACGGTGGACCGAGGGGGCAACCGCGTATCCGCGATATTGTTTGATGTTGGCTTGTTGCATGATGAATTGAAATTGTCATGAGCATGGATCGGTAATGACACGGTCCGGCATGGCCGGTTGATCGTCAGGAATCCTGCCGTTATGGGCTCGCACCGCCGGCAATCCTGCGCGGCGGGCGGGGAAAATCCGGCCTGGGCCGGTGTCGCCCGGACGAGTCCGGGCAAAAAACGGGATGGGCAAGCGAAAAGCCGGCGCTCGCCGGCAAGCGAGCCATCGAAACGAATCGACGTGCAAATCGGCGAGCGAATCGGGGTGAAAGCACGCGAGCCGGCATCGCATGCGCGGGCTCGCTACGGCAACCTCGAGGTTCGGGGCGCGACGCTCACGTCGCCTTGCCACGATTCAAGAATACGACACGAATCCGTGTCGACTCGCGCTGCGTCAGCGTCGAGTTTGATCGAAACGGCCCACCCGTTTCAGGGGCCGCTTCGGCGGCTTCACCGTCGGTCGCGCCGCGGGCGGCGCGCCGTATCGTCGTCGTTGTCGGTGAAGCCGCGAGGCACATGCCGTGCCGCGCGTGGAACGATGCGCGACTCAGCGCCGGAAGGTACGCGCGCGCGGCGCGCTCGCTCCGGCACGTTCGTCCTTGTGACGATAGTTGATCCGGCCTTTGGTCAGATCGTAGGGCGAAAGTTCGAGCCGGACGCGATCGCCGGCAAGAATCCGGATATGGTTCTTGCGCAATCTTCCGGACGCGTAGGCGCCCACCACGACGCCGTTTTCGAGCGTCACGCGATAGCGGCTGTCGGGCAACACTTCCTCGACGACGCCGTCCAGTTCCAGCAGTTCTTCCTTCGCCAAATTGATCTCTCCGTTGACTGAATGAGGGCGGCACGGCGTGCAAACGCCAATGCCGCGCGAGGCGCGAAACCCGGCGCGACATGCGGCACCGGGTGCCGATCGATCGTGATCTTCAACGCTTGCCGGCCGGCGCAATCATGCCGGCGGGATGCTGCCGGGGCGCCCACTGCGGCGCCACCGTTTGAAAGCGATGCCAGGTGGCGGCATCGCCAAGGCATCGCGCGCTTGCCGCGCGATGCGATTTCAGAGCGGCTCGACGCGGCTCAGAGCGGCGTGATGTTGGCCGCTTGCAGGCCCTTCTGGCCGACCTTCGTCTCGAAGCTCACGCGCTGGCCTTCGGCCAGCGAACGGAAGCCGTCGCCGCGAATTTCGGAAAAATGGGCGAACAGGTCATCCTTGCCGTTGTCCGGCGAGATGAAACCAAAACCCTTGCTGTCGTTGAACCACTTGACGATACCGGTATCCATGATGCTCCTTTGAGTGAATGACGAACGAAGCTCCGCGCCCGCTCAGCAGGGTGCGAAAGATCAAGGAGGGAGAGGACAACGAATACCGCGGTCCGCGGTCAGTGATGAGCAGCAATCGCGCTTCTTGAAGACTTCAGCCGCAGACCTTACGCGCTGTTGTCGATTTGGTCAAGTTGTTTCGGTGCGTCGGGTGCTACGCATGGGTCCTACGCACGGGTCCGGATCAGGTTGAAAATCAGGCCGGAAATCGCGCTGGAAAATCGGGCCAAAAACCGTTCGGCACACCGCGCGAATGCGGTCGTGAATCGTCGTGACGGAGCCGCGCCGCCGCCGCGAGCTTGCCGCTGCGGTTCGCCGCGAGGCAACGCGCGCGTTGCATGTGCGAGCCGCATCGCGCGTGAGCCGAATCAAGCGAAAACCGCGTCGTCGAGCAATTTAAATCGCGGGAGATGACGGCAATCGGCGTATCATCATTTGGATCGTCAGGTCTCGATCATTCCGTCATCCTGACTGCAAGCCGCATCGATCGCAGCATTCAGGCATCCCTCCCGATCGACCTTCCGCACCCACGCAGCAAGCGCGTGCCGCGCCTGCACGTGGGATATCGCGTTCATCGCCTTACCGTCGCCTCACCGTCAGGAGCCAGACATGAGCATGCATCTGTACCGCGGCTTCGAGATCTACCCATTGATCTTTCCGCATTCCGGTGCGCAGGAAAACGCCGGCCGTTACAACGACAACGGCTTCGACGCCGCCGTGAAGATCTGCCTGCGCGACGCCGACACGACGCTCACCTTCAGCAACACGTTCAAGCTCAGCGAGACGTCGCCGTTCCCCAGCGCCGGTGCCGCGCGCCGTGCCTCGCTGCGCTACGCGGAAGACCTGATCGACCGGCACGACGGGCAGAACTGGATGCAATCCTGAGCGTTGCCCTCGCGTGACCGGCGCGCCTCATCGTGCCGCGTCGCCGCGCGATCCGTGCAGCGGCCCGCGAGCGTCGAACCCGCAAGATCGCACACCAGCCGACGCGCCCCGCTGCCCGCGTCGTCAAGACTCCCCTTCCCCACCCGCCCGGTGCCGGCGCGCCGAGGCCGGCGTAAAATTCCGGCACCCTGTTTCTCACGCGGTCGTGAACGGATGGAACTGAAACATCTCGGCGCCTTCGTCGCGCTCGCCGAAGAACTGCATTTCGGCCGAGCGGCCGAGCGCCTCTGCATCGTGCAGCCCGCGTTGAGCATGCAGATCAAGGCGCTCGAAACCGATCTCGGCGTGCGTCTGTTCGATCGCGACCGTCACAAGGTGGCGCTGACCGACGCGGGCCACCTGTTCCTGCCCGAGGCGCGCGCGACGCTCGAACAGGCTGCGCGCGCCGCGCAGGTGGCGCGGCTGTCGGCGCAGGGCGAGATCGGCACGCTGCGGCTCGGCTTCGTCTCGTCGGTACTGCCGAAGCTGCTGCCGACGCTGATCCGCACCATGCATGCGCGCTACCCGCGCATCGCGCTCGAACTGAAGGACATGCCGACGCCGGACCAGATCGCCGCGCTGCACGGCGGCACGCTCGACTTCGGCATCGCGCGGCTGCCGCTCGCCGCCAGCGGGCTGGCCTCGCGCGTGGTGATGGAGGAATCGTTCGTGGTGGCCGTGCCGGCCTCGCACGCGTTCGCGCAGCTGGCGCACATCGAGCCGGCGCAACTGCGCGGCCAGCCCGCGTTCGTGCTCGCGCGCCGCTACGCGCCCGGCTTCTTCGACGCGCTGCTGGTGGCGCTCGGCGCGCGCGAGGTCACGCTCGACATCGCGCGCGAACTCGGCGAATACACCACCATGCTCGCGCTCGTCGCGGCCGGCCTCGGCATCGGCCTGATCCCGGCCGAGGCGGCCGCGGCCGTGCCGCCGAACGTGGTCGCGCGACCGCTCGCGCTACCGTCGTATCGCGCGCCGCTCGGGCTGATCTGGGTCGACGACGGCAGCGCGCTGAAGCGCGTGTTCCTCGACGTGATCGAACGGGGCATCGCGAACGGCTGGGCGGCCTGAGCGGGCGTCGGCCGCTGTTTCCGAAGGCGGTCGAGCCGCGCGCCGAACACCGTTTGGCGGCCTGCCCCTCGTCCCATCTTTACGCGAGCCGCCCCGCTTTTTACGCGGTTTTGACGCGTGCCCCGCTACGCTGGACGACATCCTCGCTACCCGTCCGGGTCAACGTCCATCGCATGAACCACCGTCAGGCCGCCGCGCCGTCCGCCGTTCTTCCCCCACCGTCCCGTCCGCGCCCGCGCGGCTCCGCCGTCCGCCACGCCGGGAGGCACTGACATGCTCAAAGGCATCTGGATCCCGCTCGTCACGCCGTTTCGCGACGGCCGGCTCGACCTCGCCGCGCTCGAAGCGCTGACGGCCTCGTATCTCGACACCGGCATCGCCGGCTTCGTCGCGCTCGGCACCACGGCCGAGGCCGCGCTGCTCGACGACGCGGAACGCGCGGCCGCGCTGAAGGCCATCACCGGCGTCGCGGCCGGCCGGCTGCCCGTGTTCGTCGGCGTCGGCGGGATCGGCACGCGCGATTTCGTCGACGCGATCGACCGACTGGAGCTGCAGGACGTGGCCGGCTATCTCGTGCCGCCGCCGGCCTACCTCTGTCCGAGCCAGGCCGGCCTGCTCTGGCATTTCGGGCAGATCGCGGCGCGCACGCGGCGCCCCGTGATGCTCTACGACGTGCCGCATCGCTGCGGCGTGACGATCGAGCCGGCCACCGTCGCGCAACTCGCCTGTCATCCGAACCTGGTCGGCATCAAGGAATGCGTGCCGGCGCACTTCGAGGCCCTGCGCGCCGCCCCGCTCGAGGTGCTGTGCGGCACCGACGACGCGTTCGCCCGCTGTCTCGCGGCGGGCGGCGCGGGCGGCGTGCTGGCGAGCGCGCACGTCTGCGCCGACCTGTTCGTCGAGGTGCAGCAGCTTCACGAAGCCGGCCGCGTGACCGAGGCGCAGTCGCGCTTCGACGCGATGCTGCCGGTGCTGCGGCTGCTG
Organism: Burkholderia perseverans; assembly: GCF_022870505.1. Lineage (NCBI taxonomy): Bacteria > Pseudomonadati > Pseudomonadota > Betaproteobacteria > Burkholderiales > Burkholderiaceae > Burkholderia > Burkholderia perseverans. Next base: position 1,004,365 of record NZ_CP045093.1, on the reverse strand, counting down.
TTCTCGGCGCCGAATCCGGCCGCGATCAAGGCGATGCTGTCATTCACGCACGGCATCACGGCCGAGGTGCGGATGCCGATCACGCCGGCTTCGTCGCCGCTCGTGACCGAGCTGCGGCGCGCGCAGGCCACGCTGGAGCGCCTGCGCGCCGAGCGGCCGGCGACGTTGCGCGAGGCGCCGGTGCAGGCCAACGCGGCGGCCAGCGCCGCGCCGGCACCGCTCAGCGAATCACGCGCGTGACGCCGCGCCCGCGCGGGTCGGCCGCCGCCTCGGGCGTGCTGCCGTCCACGCGGATCACCTGGATGTCGCCGCTGAAGTCCTGCCCCTTCAGCGTGTAGCCCTTCGCCTCGATCTGCTGCGCGAGCTCGCCCGTGATCGGGTGGTACGGCTCCCAGAAGATCGTGTTCGGCGGCAGCAGCTGGTGGTGGAAGCGGAACGCGCCGACGGCCTCCTTCAGCGGCAGGTCGAAATCGTAGACATTGGTGATCACCTGGAAGATCGAGGTGAAGATGCGCGAGCCGCCCGGCGTGCCGATCACGAGCGCGACCTTGCCGTCCTTGGTCAGGATCGTCGGCGACATCGACGAGAGCGGGCGCTTCTTCGGCCCGATCGCGTTCGCGTCGCTACCCACCACGCCGAACATGTTCGCCACGCCGGGCTTCGCGGAGAAGTCGTCCATCTCGTCGTTGAGCACGATGCCGGTGCCCTCGGCCACCACGCCCGAGCCGAAATAGCCGTTGATGGTGTAGGTGTTCGACACCGCGTTGCCCCACTTGTCGACCACCGAGAAGTGCGTGGTCTCGGCCTTCTCCGGCATGCTGGTGCCGAGCCCCGGTTGCACGCTCTTCGTATCGGACGGCGCGTCGGGGTTCACCTCGGCCGCGCGTTTGGCGAGATAGGCATCGTCGATCAGCTGCGCCACCGGCACCTTGTAGAAGTCGGGGTCGCCCAGATACTGCGCGCGATCGGCGAACACGCGCTTCTCGATCTCGGCGACCAGATGGACGTACTGCGCCGAGTTCAGCGGCACGCCCTTGAAGTCGGCCGCGCGGTCGGCCTTCATCTTCAGCAGCTGCACGAGGCCCACGCCGCCCGAGCTGGGCGGCGGCGCCGTGATCACGCGATAGCCGTTCCAGCCGGCTTCCACGGGCTGGCGCCAGACGGCGCGGTACTGCGCGAGATCCTCGGTGGTGATCAGGCCGTCGCCGGGCTGCATCGCGGCGGCGATCTTCGCGGCGGTCGGGCCTTCGTAGAAGCCCTTCGCGCCCTGCGCCGAGATCCGTTGCAGCACGGCGGCCAGATCGGGCTGGCGGAACGTCTGGCCGGCCTTCATCGCGCCGAAGAAGCGGTCGAAGTTGGTCTTGCCGCCGAACTCCTTCGACGCGTCGTCGCGGCGCTGCGCGAGCTGCTCGTCCACCACGAAGCCGTCCTTCGCGTAGTGGATCGCGGGCGCCAGCACCTGCCGCCAGCTCAGCCTGCCGAAGCGCTTCTGTGCTTCCCACATGCCGGCCACGGTGCCCGGCACGCCCACCGCGCGCGGCCCATATAGGCTCATGCCCTGGATCACGTTGCCGTCCTTGTCGAGGTACATGTCGCGGGTGGCCGCGAGCGGCGCGCGCTCGCGATAGTCGAGGAAGTAGGGTTTGCCGCCGACGAACAGCGTCATGAACCCGCCGCCGCCGATGTTGCCGGCCTCGGGATAGGTGACGGCCAGCGTGAAGGCGATCGCGACCGCGGCGTCCACCGCGTTGCCGCCTTCCTTGAAGATGGCCTGGGCCGCATCGGCGCTGTATTGATCGGCAACCGCCACGGCTGACGCTGTTAGTTGCGCATGCAACGAAGTCTTGGCGAGCGCGGGCGCGGCGGGCACGAAACCGGCGGCAGCAGCGCCGAAGCAGGCCGCGGCGGCGGAAATCCTGAAACGATGAAGCGTGGCATGAAGCGTGACGATCATTGCGCATCCCTCATGAAGTGTCATTGGTGGGCTGAAGCAAGGCCGATTTGCGCTTATAGCATGATCCGGCACGCGAAAACAAAACAACGCGGTGCATGATGCACTGCAACTTTCGGTGCATGTGGCAAGGCTCGCGGCGGTTCGGCGGCGTTATCGGCCGATGCGGACAACAGCGAAATATTCGCTGCCGGACGTATCGCGGCGCGTGCCGATCTGAGAAGATGGCGCCCCTGATTTTTGCAGCGCAACCTTCGCCGCCCTCGTTCCGCATGGCATCACACAACGCTCATCGTGCGACCGGCTGGGCCGCCGGCCTGATCGCCGCCGCGCTGGTCTGGCAGGCGGGTGCCGCCGGGCCGTGGCATGCCGGCAGCCTGGCCGCGTTCGTTGGCGGGGTGGCGGGCGGCACCGCGCCGGACTGGCTCGAGGTGGCATGGTGGACGCGCCGGCGACGCCTCTGGATCAAGCATCGCACCGCGACGCACTGGGGGCTCGGCTGGCTCGCGCTGCTGTGGTTCGCGGACCGCTCGCTGCGCGCGCTGCATCCGTGGGCGCCGCCGCTGTTCGGCTTCGCCTGCGGCGGCCTCATGCACCTGCTCGCCGACTGGCCGAATCCGCTCGGCGTGCCGTGGATCCTGCAGCGGCATTCGCTGAACTGGTGGAAGAGCGGGCGCTGCGACCTGATCGTGGTCACGCTCGCGTGGGTGGGGGCGTTATGGGTCGCGCAGGCCGCGTGGCAGCGCGATGCGCTGCTCGAACACTGGCTGAGATGGCTGAGGATGGTGTGACCGGCGCCGGGGCGGCAGACGGTGCGGACAACGTGATGCGACAGCGGCCGGCGCGCCCGCAGGGAACGGCGCCGGCCGTATGCGGGCCTTCGAGCGGCCCGCCGGCCGCCTAGCGGCTCTGCGCGGCGACCTTGAGCCCGAGCCCGATCAGCAGCGTGCCGATCAGCTTGCCCTGCAGGCGGCGCAGCGCCGGCAGCCGGCCGAGCAGATGGCGCAGCGGCCGCAGCGCCATGACCAGCAGCACGGTATAGAGCGCGCCGCCCACCGCGAACACGAGGCCGAGTTCAAGGCATTGCAGGAACGCCTGACCGCGTTCCGGATGCACGAACTGCGGCAGGAACGCGATGAAGAACAGCGCCGTCTTCGGATTCAGCAGCTCGGTGACCACTGCCTGCAGGCAGGCGCGCATCGGCGTGACGCCGGCCAGCTCGGGCAGCCGCGCGTCGCCGGCCGGCTCGCGCCAGGCGCGCCAGCCGAGATAGAACAGATACGCGGCGCCCACGTACTTGACCGCGTTGAAGGCCAGCGCCGAGGTCATCAGCAGCGCCGAGAGGCCGGCCGCCGCCGCGATGGTATGCAGGAAATCGCCGATCGCCACGCCGATGCTCGTCATCACGCCGGCGCGGCGCCCGCCCTGCGCGGTGCGCGACAGCACCAGCAGCACCGCCGGCCCCGGCACCAGGAACAGCCCCACCATGATCACGACGAACGTGCCGAGCGTCTGCAGATCCACCACTTGCGTCTCCTTGTCATACGAACCGGCCGGCCTCGTGCGGGCCGGCCGCGCATCACGCGAGCGTCGATTGTAAAGCGGCGGAAAACGGCTTGCAGCGCGTCAATAATCGAGGCGGCGGCGGCCCGGCGCGAGCGGCGTGAGCGGCGCGACGCGGCGGCTTTCGCCGGGACGCGCCGCCAGCGCCTCAGACCGCGATTTCAGGCGGCGCCTGCCGGAAGCCGCGCGTCAGCCAGCCGAGATAGACGAGCCCGAGCACGAACCAGATCGCGCCGAGCACGAGCGCCGATTTCTCGAGGCTCACCAGCAGCCAGACGTCGGCGATCGCGCCGAGCGCCGGGAACAGCAGCCCGCCGATCGGCCCGAAGCGTCGCTGCGCCGGCGGCGTGGTCAGGTACTGGCGCATCACGCAGAGATTGACGGCCGTGAACGCGAGGAACGCGCCGAAGTTGATGAACGAAGTGGAGGTGGCCACGTCGAGCTTCAGCGCGATCAGCCCGACCACGCCGGCGAGCGCGATGTTGAGCGCCGGCGTCTGGAAGCGCGGGTGGATGTAGCCGAAGATCCGGCGCGGCAGCACCTCGTCGCGGCCCATCGCGTAGAGCAGCCGGCCGACGCTGGCCTGCGCCGAGATCCCGGAGGCGAACTGCGCGAGGATCAGCCCGGCGAGGAACACCGACACGAACAGGTCGCCGCCCACCTTCTTCGCGATTTCGAACGCGGCCGAATCGGGATCCTTGAACACGGCGCCCGGATGCGCGAGCTGCAGCGTGTAGGCCGCGATCACGAAGATCGCGCCGCCGATCAGCGCGATCAGCACGATCGCGCGCGGAATCGTCTTCTCGGGGTTGACGGTTTCCTCGGTCAGCGTCGAGACGGCGTCGAAGCCGAGATACGAATACGCGGCGATCGCGGCGCCGGCCATGGTGGCCGACAGCGGCACCCTGGCGTTGAAGAACGGCTGCGCGGCGGCCAGCCCGCCCGGCCCCGCCGCGGCCAGCGCGTAGTGGCAGCACAGCACCACGAACAGCGCGACGATCACGAGCTGTACCAGCATCAGCACGATGTTGAAGCGGTTCGCGAGCTCGATGCCGAGGATGTTCAGCGCGCTGGTCAGCACGATGAACGCGACGATCCAGAGCCACGCCGGAATCGACGGGAACGCCGCGCCCAGATAGGCCGCGCCGATCAGCCAGATCACCATCGGCAGGAAGAAATAATCGAGCAGCGTGGCCCAGCCGATCAGGAAACCCAGGTGCGCGTTGAAGGTCTTGCGCGTGTAGGTGTAGGCCGAGCCCGCCACCGGGAACAGCCGCGCGAGCTTGCCGTAGCTGAGCGCGGTGAACACGATCGCGATCAGCGCGAGCAGGTAGGCGAGCGCGGCCGTGTCCCGGCTCGCGCCGGCCAGCACGCCGTAGGTGCCGTAGACGATCAGCGGGGCCATGTAGGCGAGGCCGAACAGCAGCACGGACGGCAGGCCGAGCGCGCGCTTCAGGTGCGGCGCGTGTCCGGCCGCGGGCCGCGACGGGGAGGATTGAGTCATGGTCGGGTCTCCTGTGAACGCGCGAGGCGCGTCCGAACGCAAAACACCAGGTTGCACGGTGCCGCGCCGCGTGACGGCGCAGCCAAGTCGGCACGCTGGGTCGCCGCGGCGGCGGCATGGAGGATCAGGGTGGGTACGACGAAAACGGACTGCGAAAAGCAAACTACGACGAACTGCGACGAACCGTGGAAAACAAAAAGCGAAACGATGCAATACCCGCGGCGGATCACTTGCGCCGGCGCGCCCGGCGGTGCTCCGCGATGAGCACGCCGGGGCGGGCGCGCGCCGCTCAGCGCGCGCGGATCACGCGGCCGCGTCCGTCGAACGGCGCGGCCGGCGCCGCCGCGGCGTCCTGCGGGTCGTCCTCGAGCACGAGGCCCACGCGCGCATCGTGCAGATAGCTGTAGTGCTCGCGGCTCGCGGCGAGCAGCGCCGGATCGAGCGTCACGCCAAGCACCGCGTCCTCGCCGCGCAGCTCGGCCAGCACGTCGCCCGACGGACCGATCAGCGCCGACTCGCCGGGGAAGCTCAGGTTGTCGTCGCCGTCGCCGATCCGGTTCACGAGCGCCGCGAACATCTGGTTCTCCATCGCGCGCGCGACGATCGCGCGACGATGCACGGGGCCGAACGGGTCCATGTTGCCGTTGGTCACGATCAACAGGTCGGCGCCGAGCGAGGCGATGGCGCGCGCCGTCTCCGGGAACTCGATGTCGTAGCAGATCAGGAGGCCCACCGTCAGGCCGTTGAATTCGCAGACGGCGTAGCGATCGCCGGGTTCGAACACGCCGACGTCGGACGCCCAGAGGTGGGTCTTCCGGTAGCGCAGCGCGATCTCGCCGCGCGCGTCGATCAGCAGCGTGGTGTTGAAGCAGCGCTCGCCGTCGCGCTCCGCGAAGCCCACCGCCACGCCCACGCCGGCCGCGCGGGCGGCCTCGCGCACCGCGGCGATCGACGGGCCGTCGATGGCCTCGGCCACGTCGCGCACGTTCTCGCGCGTCGGGAAGCCCGTCAGCGTGGTCTCGGGGAAGACGATCAGGTCGGTGCCGGCGCGCCGCGCGCGGATCACCTCGGTCACGCGGGCCAGGTTCGGTGCGACGTTGCCGTCCACGACCGGAATCTGGGCGAGTTCGATTTGCATTGCTTGCCTCCAGTATGGCGGGCCGATAGACTCGCGCTCGCATTTCGCCGGCCGCTCGGGCCGCGGCGTGGCGCTATTATCGGGACGTTATTTTTGTCCAGGAATTCCCCACCTGGGTTACCACGATCGGAGGACACATGGAACTCGACTGGCAGGATCTCGCGTTCCACCATCACGTCGCGACGCTGATCGACGCGATCGACAGCGCCGATTTCTGGACCCGCCTCGCCCGCGTGCTGCAGCGCTTCGCGCCGTTCGACAACTGGGTCGGGCTGCTGTTCGCGCGCGATCGCGCGCCGCTCGTGTGCGCCGAATCGCCGACGCCGGACGGCACCGTCGACCAGATGTTCCAGAGCTACCTCGGCGCGCTCTACCAGCTCGACCCGTTCTACATCGCCGCCTGCGAGCGGCCCGCCTCGGGGCTCGTCACGCTCGAATCGGTCGCGCCCGACAACTTCAGGATGACCGATTATTACCAGCGCTATTTCAAGCGCAACATCATCGGCGACGAGGTGCAGTTCAATCATGCGATCGACGCCGGCCACACGCTGATCTTCTCGCTCGGCGCGACGCGCCGCTACGGCGAGCGCGATCTCGCCACCTTCGCGCTGGTGACGCCGTGGGTGATCGCGCTGATGCGCCAGCGCCTGCCTTACGAAACCTTTACCGGCGGCAGCGCGCAAGGCGCCGCGGCCGGCCCGGTGGAGGCCGTCGATGCCGCCGCCGCGGTGGCCGCGCGCGACGAGGCCGGCTACGTCGAGCATTTCGATCGCGTCGTGCAGCAGCGCGGGCACGCGCCGCTGACCGCGCGCGAGGTGGAAGTGGTGCGGCTCGGCCTGAGCGGATTCTCGACGCGCGCGATCGCCGAGCGGCTGACGATCTCGTTCGAGACCGTGCGCGCGCACAAGAAACATATCTACGCGAAGCTCGGCGTCAGTTCGCAGTCGGAGCTGTTCGCGCTGTTCTACGAACCGGGGCGCTGAGCGGGCGGCCCGGACACCGCGCCGGGCGTGGGCGGCGCGGACAATGCCCGGCGTGGTTGCGTGATTTCGTGCGATGCGTGCGGCGCAGCAAACCGGCGTCGAGCCAGCCGGCCATTCGGCGTGGCCGCGATTGCGATCGGCGCGCCCGTCCCCATCTCGTGAAGGTGCCCGCGGGCGGCCCGCCTCGTATCCGGACCGCTCGCGATCTGTCCCGAATCGTCCCGATCCGGCCCCCGGCAAACGCCTCGCGGGTCTGGCACACTGGACGCCAACCTTCATCGCGCGCCACGCTCATCCCCTTGTCCGATCCGTCGCCCGTACCCGTTGCCATTTCGATGGACGCCACCGCCGCCCTCCCGGCCGCCGCGCCGCTCGCCGCGTTCCATCCGGCCGTCGCCGGCTGGTTCTCGCGAACGTTCAGCGCGCCCACCGACGCGCAGGCGCGCGCCTGGCCGCTGATCAAGGCCGGCCGCTCGACGCTGGTGGCCGCGCCCACCGGCTCGGGCAAGACGCTCACGGCATTCCTTTGCGCGATCGACGATCTGGTGCGCGACGCGCTCGCCCACGACGGCATGCTGCCCGACGAGACGCTGGTGGTGTACGTGTCGCCGCTCAAGGCGCTGTCGAACGACATCCGCGTGAATCTGGACGCGCCGCTGGCCGGCATCGCGCACGAACTCGCGCGGCGCGGCCTGCCGGTGCCCGAGATCCGCACCGCCGTGCGCACCGGCGACACCACGCAGGCCGAACGCAGCGCGCTGCGCAAGCGCGCGCCGCATATCCTCGTGACCACGCCCGAGTCGCTGTACGTGCTGCTGTCGTCGGAATCGGGGCGGCGCATGCTCTCGACGGTGCGCACCGCGATCGTCGACGAGATCCACGCGCTGGCCGGCAACAAGCGCGGCAGCCATCTGTCGCTGACGCTCGAACGGCTCGACGCGCTGGCGGGCCGGCCGCTGCCGCGCATCGGGCTGTCGGCGACGCAGCGGCCGATCAGGCTGGTCGCGCGATTCCTGGTGGGCGGCAAGGATGCGGTGGACGACGCCGCCAGCGGCGACGCGAACGCCTCGACGAACGCGCTCGCACCCGACGCCGCGCGCGCCGATGCATCCGGTGAATCCCCGGCAGCGGGCAAACGTCCACGCCAACGCAAACGCGCGGCGGGTGCCGATCCGGTCGCCACGACTGAACCCACGCCATCGACCACGGCGGCCTCGCCCGCCGACTGCGCGATCGTCGACGTCGGTCACGCGCGCGAGCGCGATCTCGCGCTCGAACTGCCGCCCGTGCCGCTCGAGCCGGTGATGGCCAACGACGTCTGGGAACGTGTCTACGACCGCATCGCCGAGCTGGCGGCCGGGCATCGCACGACGCTCGTGTTCGTCAACACGCGGCGCATGGCCGAGCGGCTCGCGCGCCATCTCGGCGAGCGGCTCGGCCACGACGTGATCGCCGCGCATCACGGCAGCCTCGCCAAGGAATACCGCTTCGACGCCGAGCAGCGCCTCAAGCACGGCAAGCTGAAGCTGCTCGTCGCCACCGCCTCGCTCGAACTCGGCATCGACATCGGCGACGTCGAGCTGGTCTGCCAGATCGGCTCGCCGCGCGGCATCGCGCCGTTCCTGCAGCGCGTCGGGCGCTCGGGCCACCATGTCGGCGGCACGCCGAAGGGGCGCCTGTTCCCGCTGTCGCGCGACGAGCTGGTGGAGTGCGCGGCGCTGCTCGACTGCGTGGCGCGCGGCGAACTCGACCGGCTGCGCGTGCCGCGCGCGCCGCTCGACGTGCTCGCGCAACAGATCGTGGCCGAGGTGGTCTGCGCCGAATGGGACGAGACCGAACTCTGGCGGCGCTTCACGCACGCCGCGCCCTATGCGGACCTGTCGCGCGAGCGCTTCGACGAGGTGCTGGCGATGCTGGCCGACGGCTTCTCGAACCGGCGCGGCGCGCGCCGCGCCTACCTGCATCGCGACAGCAGCACCGGCACCGTGCGTGCCAAACGCGGCGCGCGGCTGACCGCCGTGACCTCGGGCGGCACGATCCCCGACAGCGCCGACTACTCGGTGCTGCTCGAACCGCAGGGGACGCAGATCGGCACCGTCAACGAGGATTTCGCGGTGGAGAGCCTGGCCGGCGACGTGTTCCAGCTCGGCAACCAGTCGTACCGGATCCTGCGCGTGGAGACGGGCCGCGTGCGCGTGGAGGATGCGCGCGGGCAGGCGCCGAACATCCCGTTCTGGCTCGGCGAGGCGCCGGGGCGCAGCGACGAGCTGTCGGTCGGCGTGGCGCGGTTGCGCGCGCAGATCGACGCGCTGCTCGAACAGGGCGAACTCGACGCGGCGGGGCCGGCGGCGTCGCGCGCGATCGATGCGGCGCGTGCGGGGATGAAGGCGGGTGTGAAGGCGAATCCAACAACGTCGACGGACGTGGCACGCGACGCGGCTGGTGACGGCGGCGCGGCATCGGCGGCCGATCCGGCAAACGCCGCTGGCGCCGACAAGGCCATCGGCGCGCCGGCCTCGGCCCAGCCAGCGAATGCCGGCAAACGCGGGAAGGCCGCGCCGGCGACGCAGGCCGCAAACGCAAGCCGCACGAGCCGCGCAACGGCACCAAGCCAGGCCCCGGCCCTGGCCGACACCAACGCCCTCTCCGACACCCCACGCGACCTCGCCCCAAGCCGCCTCGCCCCCGCGCTCGCCTGGCTCACCGGCACGCTCGGCCTGGCGCCGGAAGCCGCGCGCCAGATCGTCGAGTACCTTGCGCGCGCGCGTTCCGCGCTCGGCGCGCTGCCGACCCAGCACACGCTCGTGATGGAGCGCTTCTTCGACGAATCGGGCGGCACCCAGCTGGTGATCCACTCGCCGTTCGGCAACCGCGTCAACCGCGCCTGGGGGCTCGCGCTACGCAAGCGCTTCTGCCGCGCGTTCAACTTCGAGCTGCAGGCGGCCGCCACCGACGACGCGATCATCCTCTCGCTGTCGCTCGCGCACAGCTTCGTGCTGTCCGACGTCTGGCGCTACCTGCGCACCGCCACGGCCGAGCACGTGCTGGTGCAGGCGCTGCTCGACGCGCCGCTGTTCGGCGTGCGCTGGCGCTGGAACGCCACCACCTCGCTCGCGCTGCCGCGCTATACGGGTGGCCGACGCACCGCGCCGCAACTGCAGCGCATGAAGAGCGAGGACCTGCTCGCGACGGTGTTCCCCGATCAGGTGGCCTGCGCCGAGAACCTCGTCGGCGAGCGCGAGGTGCCAAGCCATCCGCTCGTCGACCAGACGCTCGACGACTGCCTGCACGAAGCGCTCGACACCGAGGGCTGGCTCGCGCTGCTCGCGCGCATCGAGGCCGGCGAGATCGAGCTGATCGCGCGCGACCTGCCGGCGCCCTCGCCGCTCGCCGCCGAGATCCTCAACGCCAAGCCCTATGCGTTCCTCGACGACGCGCCGCTCGAGGAGCGCCGTACCCAGGCCGTGCTCGCGCGCCGCTGGACCGATCCCGAATCGGCCGACGATCTCGGCGCGCTCGATGCCGACGCGATCGCCGCCGTGCGCGAGGAAGCGTGGCCGGCCGTGCGCGACGCCGACGAAGTCCATGACGCGCTGGTGAGCCTGGCCTGCGTATCCGACGAGGAAGCGCGCCGGCACGACGGCTGGCTCGCGGCGCTGACGAAGCTGGCGGCCGGCAGGCGCGTGGCCGCGCTGCGGCTCGCCGACGGCCGCGCGCTGTGGCTCGGCGCCGAACGCGCGGCCTGCCTGCGCGCGCTGCATCCGGAGGCGCGCCTCGAACCGGCGCTCGCCGCGCCGAAGCGCGCCGAACCGTCATGGACGGCCGAGGCCGCGCTGATCGACGTGATCCGCGCGCGGCTGACCGGCTTCGGGCCGCTGCCGGTCGCCGCGATCGCCGCGCCGCTCGGGCTGCCGGATGCCGCCGTCGAGGCCGCGTTGATCGCGCTCGAAAGCGAGGGCTACGTGATGCGCGGACGCTTCACGCCGGGCACCCTCGCCGAGGAATGGTGCGAGCGCCATCTGCTCGCGCGGATTCATCGCTATACGGTCAAGCGCCTGCGCCGCGAGATCGAGCCCGTGGAGCGCGCCGATTTCATGCGCTTCCTGTTCCACTGGCAGCACGTGAGCGCCGACACGCGCGGCATGGGCCGCGAGGCGCTGGCCGCCGTGATCGAACAGCTCGAAGGCTTCGAGGCCGCCGCCGGCGCGTGGGAAGACGACCTGCTGCCGGCACGTGTGGCCGACTACGCGACGGGCGGCATCGACGAGCTGTGCCGTTCGGGCCGCGTCGTCTGGACCCGCATCGCGCCGCCGTCGCCGGCCCGGGCAGCGGGCACGCAGGCGGCCACGCGCGCGGCGGCCTCGGCATCGGGCGACCGCCTGCTCGCGCAGCTGGCCGACAAGGACGCGGGTGGCACCGGTGGCGCGAACGGCCCGCGTACCGCCACCGCCGCCGCGAAAACCTCGGGCGGCCCCGTGAAGACCACGCCGATCGTGCTGCTGCCGCGCCGCAACGTCGGCGCCTGGCAGGCGCTGCACGACGAGCGCGCGCAGCCGGCGCTGTCGGCGCGCGCGCAAAAGGTCCACGACGCGCTGGCCGCGCACGGCGCGATGTTCTTCGACGAACTCGTCGACGACGCGCGCCTGCTGCCCGTCGAACTCGAGCAGGCGCTCGGCGAACTCGTCGCGGCGGGCCGCGTGAACGCCGACAGCTTCGCCGGGCTGCGCGCGCTGCTGCGGCCCGCCGTCAAGCGCAGCGCCTACTACTCGCCGCGCACGCGCCGCGGCGGCGCGCTGATCGGCGGCATGGACGACGCCGGGCGCTGGGCGCTGGTGCGGCGGCCGGTGCGGATGACGGCTGCGGCTGACGATGCGCAGGCCGGCGCGTTCGCGGCGGACGGCGGCGGCATCGACGGCGGCGACGATCGCGCGGTCACACCGCCGCCTTCGACCGGTTCGGCCGCGGCGCCGCGCGAGGCGCTCGAACACATCGCCTGGACGCTGCTGCGCCGCTACGGCGTGGTGTTCTGGCGGCTGCTCGAACGCGAGGCCGCGTGGCTGCCGTCGTGGCGCGAGCTGCTGCGCGTGTACCAGCGGCTGGAGGCGCGCGGCGAGATTCGCGGCGGACGGTTCGTGGCGGGGCTCGCGGGCGAGCAGTTCGCGCTGCCCGAGGCGATCCCGGTGCTGCGCGAGGTGCGCCGGCAGCCGGCCGACGGACAATGGACCGTGGTCAGCGGCGCCGATCCGCTGAACCTGGCCGGCACGCTGCTGCCGGGCCGCAAGGTGCCGGCGCTGGCCGGCAATCGCGTGCTCTATCGCGACGGCGCGGCAGTGGCCGCGCTGGTCGGCGGCGAGTTCGTCTACGAGGACACGCTGCCTGCGGCCGAACACGAGACGGCGCGCCTGAAGCTCGCGCGGCGGCGCTGAGGGCCGGGCCGGTCGCACCTGCGGATGAGATGGCGAGGGCCGGCCGCCACGCCTACATCGGCCGCCCGGCGCAGGCACGGGCGGCATCGAACGCCTGAGCCGTCGATCCGCCACGCGCGGCGATGCCCGGCGCCATGTGACAACACCTGGCACCGCCTGACACCATCTGACACCACGCGAAAGCCGGCTCGCCGGCACCGACGTCAGCCGCCCATCGCGCACCACCGCCCCCTTGCCTCGCACCCCGCCAAACGGAAACGCCGGGCGCGAAGCCCGGCGTTTCCCGATGCCGATCGTCAGCCGGCGATCACACGGCGGCCAGCACAAACGAGCGCGAGGCTGCTCCCGTCGCGTACCCCGCGTGCGTGCTGCCGCCCGTCAGGCGGAATACCGACACCGCGTCGCCGAGCGCCGCCGACTGTTCGTCGAGCGACTGCGCCGCCGCAGCCGCCTCCTCGACGAGCGCCGCGTTCTGCTGCGTGACCGCATCCATCTGCGTGACGGCCTGGTTGATCTGCTCGATGCCGCGCGCCTGCTCGTCGGACGCCGCCGAGATCTCGGCGACGATGTCGGCGACGCGGCGGATCGCCTCGCGCACGTGGCCCATCTTCTCGCTGACGTGGTTCGCCTGACCGGCGCCGCCTTCGATCAGCGTGACCGACGACGCGATCAGCTCCTTGATCTCCTTCGCCGCCGAGGCCGAACGCTGGGCAAGCGTGCGCACTTCGCTCGCCACCACCGCGAAGCCGCGGCCCTGCTCGCCGGCGCGCGCCGCTTCCACCGCCGCGTTCAGCGCGAGGATGTTGGTCTGGAACGCGATGCCCTCGATCGTGCCGGTGATCTCGGAGATCTTGCCCGAGCTGCCGCTGATCTGCAGGATCGTGTCGACCATCTCGCGCATCGCGTGGCTGTTGTCCTCGGCGAGGCTGGTCGCGTTGTTGGCGAGGCCGTTGGCCTGACGCGCGTTGTCGGCGTTCTGCTTCACCGTCTCGGTCAGCTCGGTCATGCTGGAAGCCGTTTCCTCCAGCGAGGCCGCCTGCTCCTCGGTGCGCGACGACAGGTCGAGGTTGCCGGTCGCGATTTCCTTCGAGGCGTGCGACACCGACGACGCGCTGGTCTGGATGCGGCGCACCGTTTGCGCGAGCTGCCCGTCCATCTGCGCGAGCGAATGCATCAGTTCGCCGAATTCACCGCGGTAGCGGTTGTCGATGGGCGCCTCGAGGCGGCCTTCGGCGATCGTGTTGGCCACCGCGATCGCGCTCGCGAGCGGACGTGTGATCGCACGCAGCAGGTAAAGCGACGCGAACACCGCCACCAGCACGCCGGCCACCACCAGGCAGATCGCGATCACGAGCGCGGTGCGCACGCTGGAGGCGGCCGCCGAGGTGAACTCCCCGGCCTGCTCGTCGTTGATCTCGATGTCGCTCTTGACCTGGCCGATCATGTCGCTCGCGACCTGGTTGAGCTGGTCCGCGAGCGGCGCCGCGCCGTCGTAGTTGCCGGCCTCGAACATCGTGGCAGCCTGCGCCGCGAGCTGGCGGAACTGCGGCATCGCCGCGTCGATCTTGTCGGCCACCGCGCGTTCGCGATCGGACGACACCGCGGCCGGGTAGTACTGCGGCCAGACCTTGGCAATGCGATTGACCGTTTTCCGGATCGATTCGATCGCCTGGCGGTTCTTGTCGGCATCACGCTGCAGCTGGATGCGGCTGATCTGCAGGCGCACGTCGATCGCGCCGGCACGCACGTCGCCGAGGCTGCGGATCGGCTTCACGGTGGTGGTGTATTCGTCACCGACCATACGATCGAGCCGCGAGATGGTCAGGGCGCCGAACAGGCCGACGGCGGCGATGATCAGCACGCAGACGGCCATCGCCGCCACAATCTTGAAACGAACAGTGTGATGCATGCTGCTCACGGGAAAATCTCCTCATCTGGCGGCCCGGTATGGCCAATCAAGCGGCGGTCGCGGGCGGCGCGTTCGTTGGGGAATTCGCGCTGCCCGTTCAGGCGCGATTACGGCGCCGCCCTCATCGAACTTTAATTTTTTCCATTTTTATGGACGACACCGGAAAAAATTACGTGCATTGGCCAGCGATTCAACCAGGAAGCAGGCCGGAACAGCGTATCGCGCCACCTGTCGCGGCGCCCGGCCGGCCTCACGCCGAGACCCGCGCCGTCGTTTTTTTCATATTTATGAAGCGCCGTTGCAGGATGGCGCGGCGGCGCGTATCGTCGCCGCCAGACCGGCAACCACAACAACACGAATGAGTGATCCGATACTCACCACCCGAGAGGCCGCCCATCTGCTGGGCGTTTCGATCCGCACCGTGCAGACGTGGATCGAGCAGAACGTCATCGAATCCTGGAAGACGCCCGGCGGCCACCGGCGCGTGCGGCGCAGCCGCGTGATCGAACTGCGCGAGCGCATGGCGCTGCGCGCGCCGCCCGTGGCCGCGCCGGTTCTCGTGATCGCCGGCCCGGCGCTGGCGCGCCGCGCCGAGGCCGCGCTCGACACGCTGCCCGGGCTGCGCGTGACGAGCGTGGACGACCCGCTCTCGGGGCTGATCGAGGCCGGCCACCGGTTGCCGGCGGCGATCGTGATCGAACTGGCGCGCGGCGACTGGGAACGCATCGCGCTGCTGCGCCGCCTGCTGGCCGCGGACGCGCTCGCCCGGACGCGGATCGTGGTGATCACCGAGATTGGCGCCGGCCCGTTGCGCATCGATCTGGGCGAGGCGAACCGCGTGAAGGTACTCGCGCCCGACGTCGAGCCGGACGCACTGCGCGCGGCGGTGGCGCCGGACGCGGCATCGGCTGCCGCCGCAACCGACGACGTCGGGGCCACGCCGCCCGACCACCCGCTACCGCACGACGAGGCCGCGCGGCTGCACGCCGTGGCGCGCAGCCAGCTCGCGGACACGCCCGCGCACGAGGCGTTCGACACCGTCACCGCGCTGGCCGCCCGGCTGTTCGACACGCCGCTCGCGCTGATCACGCTGCTCACGCGCGACCGGCAATGGTTCAAGGCGCGCCACGGGCTGCCGCTACCGGCCGGGACGCCGCGCGCCTGGGCGTTCTGCAATCACACGATCCTGCAGCCGGAGCCGCTGGTGGTGGAGGACGCCGCCGCGGACCCACGCTTCGCGGCCAACCCGCTGGTGGCGGGCGCCCCCGGCCTGCGCTTCTACGCCGGCGCCACGCTGCGCGACTACGAGGGTTACGCGCTCGGCGCGCTGTGCGTGCTCGACCTGAAGCCGCGGCGCCTCGAGCAGCCGCAGCGCGACACGCTGCGGCTGCTCGCCGGACTCGTCTCCGACCGCATCAACCTCGCCACCCGCAGCCGCCAGCTGCGCTGGGCCGGACATCACTGAACACGCGCGCCGCGCTCAGCCCTTCCAGGCCGAGCAGCGAATCACCGAGCAGAAATTGCCGGCATGGAAATGCGGCTCCTTGTCGGCGATCACGTCGGCCTTCACGTTGCCGAACGTGGTGTCGGGCTTGTGGCGGATGCCGTCGTAGAACGCCTGGATGATGTCTTCCTTGAAGTGCTCGGGGCGCGGATGCGCGTGCGTGACGGCCTCGCGCTCGTGGTCGTCGTACTCGTGATAGGTCAGGCCGAGCACGTCCATCTCCACGCCGGCCGTCACCAGCGCGATCACCGGATGCATGTGCTGCGGAATGCCCGGCGTGGTGTGCAGCGCGATCGCGGTCCACACCAGGTCGATGTCGTGCTGCGCGATGCCGCGCTGGCGCAGGAACTCGCGCGCCGCGTTCGCGCCGTCCACCTCGAAGCGCTCGTGCGCGCTGCTGTGCGACGGCATCAGCCCGACGTCATGGAACATCGCGCCCGCGTAGAGCAGCTCGGGATCGAACGTCAGGCCGCGCTTGCGGCCGGCCATCGCGCCGAAATAGAACACGCGGCTCGAATGATGAAACAGCAGCGGGCTTTCGGTATCCCGCACGAATTCGGTGATTTCCCGCGCGAGACGGCTGTCGGGGACGACGATGCCACCCATGTCGACACTCATGATCTTCTCCTGGTAAGGACTTCGGGATTCATTCTCGCGCTCGCCGGGACTGGCATCAATCGATGTGATGCGCCAATTCCTGCCAAATCGCGTACCATTCGGACAGGGCGTCCGGACCGCGCGCGAACCGCGCCGGCCAGCGCATTGGCAAGCGGTTTGACAAGGGGATGTCCATGAGCCGGACGAGCGTCAGAACCATCGCGATCCTGGCCGTGCCGGGCGTGCAGCTGCTCGACGTGAGCGGGCCGCTCGACGTGTTCGCGCAGGCGAACCTCGAGGCCGGCCGCGAGGCGTACCGGCTGCTCGTGCTCGCCTGTGAGCCGGGCTACATCGTCAGTTCGTCGGGGGTGCGGCTCGTGCCGGACGGGGTGGTGGGCGTGGTCGGGCAGGCGCTGCCCGAGCTGCATACGCTGCTCGTCGCGGGCGCGCCCGGCATCGCCGCCGCGGGCCAGGCCGGCGGCGCGGGCGTGCCGGCCGCGGTGCCGGCCTGGCTGCGCGAGGCGGTGCGGCAGTGCCGGCGCTTCGGCTCGGTCTGCACCGGCGCGCTGGTGCTGGCCGACGCGGGGCTGCTGGACGGGCGGCGAGCGACCACGCACTGGGCCTCGGTGGCGGCGCTGGCCGAGCGCTGCCCGAGCGCGACGATCGAGGCCGACGCGCTCTACGTGCGCGACGGCCGGCTGCGCACCGCGGCCGGCGTGACGGCCGGGCTCGATCTGGCGCTCGCGCTGGTGGAGGAGGATCTTGGCCGCGAGATCGCGAAACGCGTGGCGAGCCAGCTCGTGATGTTCTTCAAGCGCCCGGGCGGGCAGCTGCAGTTCAGCCGCAACGGCCAGACGCAGCCGGCCGGGCGCTCGGTGCTGCAGGACGTGCAGCGCTGGGTGGCCGCGCAGCCGGGGCTCGATCACAGCGTGACGAATCTGGCCGAACGCACCGGGCTGAGCCCGCGCCATTTCGCGCGGCTGTTCCATGCCGAGGTCGGCGTCACGCCGGCCGCCTGGGTCGAGCTGGCGCGCGTGAACGCGGCACGCGAGTTGATCGAGACGGCCGGCGACACGCCCAAGCAGGTGGCCGCCAAATGCGGCTTCGCGAATGCCGACGTACTGCGCCGCGCGTTCGCCAAGCATGTCGGGGTCACGCCGGCCGAGTACCGGAAACGGTATCGGCGGGAAGAACGGTAGCGAGCGTGGGCTGGCGAAAAGATCCGGAGTCCCGATCAAATGCGAGCGAAGCGGGAGCGGTCAGGCATGCCCTACTGATACGCGTCACCGCGCGTTCACGCCAACCGGATTGCCCCGCCCGGCTCAACCAATCGAAGCAAGGCGACAGCCTCAGGCCCCCGACGCATCCTCGCGGCCGCAGCGCCAGCCGCGCTGGCGCGCGGGCTTCACCGGCGCATCGGCCACGGCGCGCCACCAGCGCTCGCCGCGATGCGGCGCCTGCAGATCGAGCCGCTCGCCCATGCGCGGCGTGGCGAGCGGAATTCCGCGCGCGGCGGTGAGCCCGAACACGCGCTCGAACGGCTCCTGCCAGCGGTGCATCGCCAGATCGAACGTGCCGTTGTGGACCGGCACGAGCCAGCGGCCACGCAGGTCCACGTGGGCCTGTACGGTCTGCTCGGGCTGCATGTGGACGTAGGGCCATTGCGCGTCGTAGGCCCCCGTCTCCAGCAGCGTCACGTCGAACGGGCCGAGGCGCTCGCCGATCTCGCGGAAGCCGTCGAAATAGCCGGTGTCGCCGCTGAAGAACACGCGCAGGTCGCCGTCGACGATGGTCCACGACGCCCACAGCGTGCGATCGCCGTCGAACAGGCTGCGCCCCGAGAAATGCTGCGCGGGCGTGGCCGTGAACGCGATGCCGTCGAGTTCGGTGCCCTGCCACCAGTCGAACTGGCGCACCTTCGCCGCGTCGATGCCCCATTCGATCAGCCGCTCGCCGACGCCGAGCGGCGTCAGGAACACATCGGTGGTGGCCGCGAGCGCGAGCACCGTCTCGCGGTCGAGGTGATCGTAGTGATCGTGCGAGAGGATCACGCCGGCCAGCGGCGGCAGGTCCGCCAGCGCGATCGGCGGCGCATGGAAGCGCTTCGGGCCGAAGCGCCGGAACGGCGAGGCGCGCTCGGCGAACACCGGATCGGTCAGCCAGAAGCGGCCGCGCAGCTTCAGCAGCATGGTGGAGTGGCCGAGCCGGAACAGGCTGCGATCGGGCGCGGCCTCGAGTTCGGCGCGCGTCAGCGCGTCCACCGGCAGCGCGGCGGCCGGCGCCGTGCCGCCCGGCTTGTTGACGAGCACGTTCCAGGCGATCGACAGCATCTTGCCGGCCCCTTCCGCCGGGCGCGGCCGCACGTTGCGGAAGCGCTCGCCGTCGTGCTGCGGCGACGCCGCCGCCCACGCCTGCGAGCGTCGCGCGGCGGCCGTGCCGAGCATGCGGCTGAACCAGCGGGTCGGGGAGGTCATCGAGTCGGTCCGATACAAAAAAGTAGACTTGCTAGTGTAGTTTGTTTTCGAGAAAAGTAAACTGCGCGGTGTAAAATTCGCCAATGGACTCCCACGCTCCCCCCACCCGGCTGACCGACCGGAAACGCGCGGCGATCGTCGGCGCGGCGATCGACGAATTCCTGTCGGCCGGCTACGACGCGACCAGCATGGACCGCATCGCGGCCAGCGCGCAGGTGTCGAAGCGGACCGTCTACAACCACTTCCCGAGCAAGGAGGCGCTGTTCGCGGCGATCCTGCAGCGGCTGTGGGATTCGACGCGCGCCGGCGACGCGCCCGCCTACCGGCCCGACGCGCCGCTGCGCGGCCAGTTGATCGAGCTGCTGCTGCGCAAGCTGCGGCTGCTCAGCGACGAGACGTTCCTGGCGCTGGTGCGGATCGCGATCGCGGCCGCGATGCATTCGCCCGAACGGGCGAGGGAGATGGTGGCGCGGCTTGGCGAGCGCGAGGAAGACCTGACCGTGTGGATTCGCGAGGCCGCCGCCGCCGGGCGCCTCGCCACCGACGATCCGCCGTTCGCCGCGCAGCAGTTGCAGGGGCTCGTGAAATCGTTCGCGTTCTGGCCGCAGGTGGCGATGGGGCAGCCGGCCGTGGACGGCGAGGCGCGCACGCGGCTCGCGGAATCGGCGGCGGACCTGTTCCTCGCGCGCTATGCGCGCGGCGAGGCCGACGGCGGTTGAGCCGACGCGGGGTCCATCGCTCGCTCCTGCATTGCTCGTCCCGCTCCGCTGCCTCGCTTGCGATTCGCCTCGGCCGATCGCACAATCGCCCTCACCTTCCGCTCCCGATGCCTCCGATGTCCGATCCCGCCCGTTCCCCCGCGCTCGTCGGCGTGCTGCTCGCCGCCGGCCTCGGTACCCGCTTCGATCCGAGCGGCCGCGACAGCAAGCTGCTCGCCGCGCTGCCCGACGGCACGCCGGTGGCGGTGGCCGCCGCGCGGCGCCTGCTCGCCGTGACGCCGGAAGTTCACGCCGTGGTGCGGCCCGGCGCCGATCGGCTCGCGGCGTATCTGACCGAAGCGGGCTGCCGCGTGCTGGTGGCCGAGGAGGCGAAACAGGGCATGGGCGCGAGCCTGGCCGCCGCCGTGCGCGCCTCGCGCGACGCGGGCGGCTGGCTGGTCGCGCTCGGCGACATGCCGTGGATCGACCCGGCCGCGATCCGTGCCGTGGCGCAGGCCATCACGTCCGGCCAAGCCAGCATCGCGGCCCCGCATCACGGCGGCCGGCGTGGCCATCCGGTCGGCTTCGCCGCCGTGCATGGCGAGGCGCTCGCCGCGCTCGACGGCGATGCCGGCGCGCGCGCGCTGCTCGGCGCGCATCCGGTCGCGCGCATCGAGGTCGATGATCCCGGCGTGCTGCGCGACGTCGATACGCGCGAGGATCTGGTTGCGCACGCAACCACGCATGGCGATCTCGCCGCGCTGTTCGCGCCGCCGCCCGCGCAATGGGGGCTGCGTGGCGATCCGTATCTGTGGGAAGCGCTGCGCGCGCGGCTGGCCGGCACGCCGCTGCCGGCATCGGACGATGCGCTCGAGGCATCCATCGCCTCGGTCTATGCCGAACTGACCGGGCAGCCGCTGTCGCGGCAGGAGCCCGTTCACGTGCCGGCGTTCGCGCATGGCGGGATGTCGAGCGGCATGGTTTCGCCGGCGTTCTGGACCGACGTGGCGCTGCCGCTGCTGCGCCAGCGGCTCGCAGCGGCGCGGCGACAAACGTAGATCGCGGAGGCGGAGAACCGGCGCGGGCGCGGCTCGTGTCCGCCTGTCAGGTCACCGGCCGCGCCTGGCTCAGCGCGCGCCACGCAGCGGAAAGCGCGCTTCCGGCAGCCCGCGATAGGCCGTGGCCGCGACGAACACGCCGCCCGCGTGCGGATCGGCGGCGAGCGCGTCACCGTCGAGGCCCTCGCGCGCACTCGTCACGTAGAGCGTGCGCCAGCCCTCGGTGCCGTCGGCCGGCTCGCCGGCGCGCTCGGGCGCGGGGCCGAACGACGGGCAGCTCGGCTGCGCGGTGGGGATCGCGATGCGGTCCGTCTCCACGCCGTTCGCGTCGTAGCGCACCACGCGCGCGCCGCCCCACTGCGCGTTCCAGAGGCCGCCGTCGGCATCGACGGTCGAGCCGTCCGGGCCACCCGTCGCGTCGGTCAGCGCCACGAACGGCCGCACGTTCGCGACCGGGCCGTCGGCGCGGTAATCGCACACCATGATCTGTCGCGTGAGCGTGTCGCAGAAGTACATGCGCGTGCCGTCGGGCGAGAACGCGATGCTGTTGGCGATCGCCGCGGGCGGCAGCGCGAGCCGTTCGAGCGAACGGTCGGCATTGAGCCGGTAGAAGCCCGTTGCGGCCTGCAGCGGATCGTTTTCGTCCTTCATGCCGAACACCAGATTGCCGGCGCGATCGCAGCGCCCGTCGTTCAGGCGCGAGCGCTGGTCCGGCTCGACCTCGACGATGCGCTCGAAGCGGCCGTCGCGCAGGTCGAACAGCGCCAGATGCGACGCGAGCCCGACCACCAGCACGTCGCGCTCGTCGGTCAGCGCGAAACAGCCGAGCCGCTCGGGCATCGGCCAGCTTTCGGTCTCGGGCGTCGCGCCGGGGCGGTGGCGCCAGAGCCGCGCGCCCTCGATGTCGGTCCAGTAGAACGCCTGGGCGAGCCCGCACCAGGTCGCGCATTCGCCGAGCACGTGGCGGGCATCGACCAGCAGCGTGGCGGCCGGCGCGCCGGCGGGTCGGGTCGGATCGGAGGAAACGGTCGTATCGGTCATCGGTTGTCGGTCGGGGGTGACGGTTCGTGGCCGGCCGCCGCGTCGCTGCGGCGGCCGCCGTTCCGCTCTGATACACGGTCGCGCCGCGAAACGCAAAACGCGGGCGGCGCGGCCCAGATAGTGGGCGGCCAGCACGGCATGGCCGCGCCCAGGCCGCCGCCAGCAGGCTCGCGCGATTCGCGCTACCCTGTCCGCCTCTCGCATTCCGCCATGATTTTGATCATGTCTCAACCGTTGACCATCGATTTCGTGTCCGACATCGCGTGCCCGTGGTGCGCGGTCGGCCTGTCCTCGCTGCTGATCGCGCTCGAGCGCGTGGGCGACGAGGCCGACGTGCAGATCCGCGTGCATCCGTTCGAACTGAATCCGAACATGGGGCCGGAGGGCGAATCGATCGTCGAACACATCGGCAAGAAATACGGCCGCACGCCCGAGCAGATCGCCGAATCGCAGGCCATGATCCGCGAGCGCGGCGCGAGCGTGGGCTTCACGTTCGGCAAGCGCGACGCGATCTACAACACCTTCGACGCGCATCGCCTGCTGCACTGGGCCGGCCTCGAAGGCAAGCAGCTGCCGCTCAAGCTCGAACTGCTGCGCGCCTACCACGGCGAAGGCAAGCGCACCGACGATCCGGAGGTGCTGGCCGCCGCCGCGCAGGCCGTCGGGCTCGACGCCGAACGCGCGCGCGAGGTGCTGGCGAGCGGCGCCTACGCCGACGAGGTGCGCGCGGCCGAGCGCGAATCGCAGGCGCTCGGCATCAGCTCGGTGCCGTCGATCATCTTCAACGAGCGCTATCTGGTGACGGGCGGCCAGCCCGCCGAGGCGTTCGAGCGCGCGATCCGGCAGATCCTCGCCGAAGCGGCCTGACCGGGCCGGACCCGGCCTGATGGCCTGATGACCGACGGGCCGCCGCGCCCGCAGGCCACCCGCCGCGCGTGCGTGGCACCATCGTTCCCGCCGCGAGTGGTTCTTCCCCTGGAGCCACGACGCCACTACAGTGAGCGCATCTTTTTGTTACTCGCCGAGGAAACGATGTCCACCCGCACCAACGAACACGGCCAGCCGATCGGCCCGGCCGTCGAAGGCTGGACCGCACGCGCGCTGCCCGCCGCCGTCACGCTCGAAGGCCGCTGCTGCCGGCTCGAACCGCTCGACGCGGCGCGCCATGCCGACGATCTGGCCGCCGCCTACCTCGGCGCGCCGGACGGCCGCGACTGGACCTACCTGTTCGTCGGCCAGTTCGCGAGCGTCGAGGCCTATCGCAGCTTTGCCGAGAGCGCCGCGCGCAGCACCGATCCGCGCCATTACGCCGTGATCGACCGCGCCACCGGCCGCGCGGTCGGCACGCTCGCGCTGATGCGGCAGGATCCCGCGCACGGCGTGATCGAGGTGGGCAGCGTGACGTTCTCGCCGGACCTGAAGCGCACGCCGCTGTCCACCGAGGCGCAGTATCTGCTGATGGCCTATGCGTTCGACACGCTCGGCTATCGCCGCTACGAATGGAAATGCGACAGCCTGAACGCGCCGTCGCGGCGCGCCGCCGAGCGGCTCGGCTTCAGCTTCGAAGGGATCTTCCGGCAGGCGATCGTCTACAAGGGCCGCTCGCGCGACACCGCCTGGTATTCGATCATCGACAGCGAATGGCCGCGCGTGAAGCAGGCCTTCGACCGCTGGCTCGCGCCGGAGAACTTCGACGCCGGTGGTCGCCAGCGGCACTCGCTCGCCGAGCTGCGCGAGGCGGCCAGCTGACCGAAGCAGCTTCCAGCATCCAGGCCAACCAGCTCAGCGGCAGGCCGGCCGCCGGAAGCGCCGGCGCGCGAGTTCCACCGTCTCGCGGCAGGCGCAGCCCGTCAGGTGATCGTTGATCATGCCGACCGCCTGCATCAGCGCATGGATGTTGGTCGGCCCGACGAAGGTCCAGCCGCGCCGCTTCATCGCCGCCGACAGCGCATGCGATTCGGGCGAGGTCGGGTTGCCCTTCCAGTAGTCGAGATCGATCGAGGCGGGCCGCGCGCCCGGCTTCGGCTCGTATTGCCAGAGCCAGCCGCCCAGCGAACCGAACGCCTCCACCGCCTCGATCGCGCGGCGCGCGTTGTTGATCACCGAGCGGATCTTGGCGCGATTGCGCACGATGCCGGCATCGGCCATCAGGCGCTCGATGTCGGGCTCGCCGTATTCGGCGATGCGCCGGAAATCGAAATCGTCGAACGCCGCGCGGAAGTTCTCGCGCTTGCGCAGGATCGTGATCCAGGCCATGCCGGACTGGAAGCCTTCCAGGCAGATCTTCTCGAACAGCCGCCGTTCGTCGTCCACCGGCACGCCCCATTCGGCGTCGTGATAGTCGGGCATGTCCGGCTGCCAGTAGCAGCGCGGCACGCCATGCCGATCGAGAATCAGCCCCGGGTTGTCTTGCTCCACGCTCGTGTTCGTTCCGTTTTCCAGGTTGAGATGCCGGCGGCCGCCGGCGCCATCGCTAGCGCGCGGCCGCGCCCACCGCCCGCAGCGCGAACGTGAACACGGCCCCGCCGCGCGGATCGTCGACCAGCCGCGCCTCGCTGTCGTGCAGCTGCAGCATCCGTTGCACGAGCAACAAACCGAGCCCGCCGCGATGCGCCTCGCCCGCGCCCGGCGCGCCGTCCGAGCTGCTCACCGACGCCCCCACCGAGCGCCGGAACAGCCGCTCGCGCAGCGCCGCCGGCACGCCGGGCCCGGTGTCGCGCACCGTCACGCCGACCGCGCCGTCGTGCGCGGCCAGCTCCACCGCCACATGGCCGCCTTCCGGCGCGTGGCGCAGCGCATTGTCGAGCAGATTGGTCAGCACGCGCTCGATCATGCCGAAATCGGCATGCACGTTCGGCAGGCGCGGCTCGATCCGCGCGTCGAGCGTGACCTCGCGCGCCTTGGCCGTCAGCTCGAACTTGGCCAGCACGTCCTGCACCAGATCGACGAGCGAGCCGTCCTCGAGCGCCGGCTGCACCAGCCCCGATTCGAGCCGGGCCAGCTCGAACAGCGCGCGCGCGAGCCGCCCCACCTTGCCGCTCTGCGCGAGCGCGATCGACAGGTAGCGCTCGCGCTCGTCCGGCGTGAGCGTGGCGCCCTTCAGCGCGAGCGTCTCCAGGTAGCCGTGCAGCGAGGTCAGCGGCGTGCGCAGGTCGTGCGAGAGGTTCGCGATCAGCTCGCGGCGCTGGCGGTCCTGATGCTTGAGCGCGCGCCACTGCTCGCCGATGCGCGCGGCCATCTGCTCGAAGGTGGTTTCGAGCACGGCGATCTCGTCGCGCGCGCCGGCCGCCGACCAATGCGGCAGCGCCGGCTGCGCGTCGGGTTCGCCGTTCGCATCGAAGCGGCGCATCGCGTCGGAGAAGCGGCGCAGCGGCCGCGTGATCAGCGCGAACGCGGTCAGGCCGGCCAGCAGCCCGAGCAGCGCCACCAGCGCGATCGACCAGAGCGTGGTGCGCAGCACCGTGCTGGCCGCCACGCGCGCGGCCAGCTCGTCGTGCGCCTCGCCGAGCAGCACCACGTAGATGTAGCCCGACGGCGCGTGGCCCGGCAGCTGCAGCGGCGCGGCACTGAACACCTTGCGCGCGTCTAGGCTGCGCGGATCGTCGCCGAGGATCGGCAGCGGCTGGCCGGCGAGGAAGCGCTTGACCGGCGCGAGATCGACGCGATCGCGGCGCACCCGGCCCGGCGGCGCGTCGTCGCCGCGGATGCGCCCTTCGTTGTCGAGCAGGTAGACCTCGACGCTCGGATTCACGCCCATCAGCTGGCCGAACAGCTGGCGCACCGCGTCCTGGCGCAGGCCGTCGTCGTCCATCAGCATGGTGCTCTGCGCGATGTGGCCGGCCAGGTCGCGCGACAGCCGCTGCACCACCTCCTTCTCGTGCATGTCGCTGGAGCGGATCTGCAGCCACGCCGAGGCGCCGCAGCAGGCCAGCAGCAGCACCGAGAACACCAGCGACAGGCGCTGGGTGAGACTCAGGCGGCGCATCATGCGTGACTGCCCGCGTCGGCGGCCGGCCCCGGCGCGACCAGCTTGTAGCCGCGGCCCCAGACGGTCAGGATCCGCGCCGGCTGGGCTGGATCGGCCTCGATCTTGGCGCGCAGCCGGTTGATGTGGGTGTTCACGGTGTGCTCGTAGCCCTCGTGCTGGTAGCCCCACACGGCGTTGAGCAGATCGGTGCGCGAGAACGCCTTGCCGGGATGGCGCGCGAAGTGATAGAGCAGGTCGAATTCGCGCGGCGTCAGGTCGATCGCGGCGCCGTCCACGGCCGCCTCGCGCGTGAGCGGATCGAGCGTCAGGCCGCCCACGTCCACGCGCCCGGCCTCGGCGCGCGTGTCGCGCGAGAGCGCCTCGACGCGCCGCAGCAGCGCCTTCACGCGCGCCACCAGCTCCAGCATCGAGAACGGCTTGGCGAGATAATCGTCGGCGCCGAGTTCAAGGCCGAGGATCCGGTGAACCTCGCTCGAGCGCGCGCTGATGATGATGATCGGCGTGTAGCGCTCCATCGCCCGCGCGCGGCGGCAGATCTCGAGGCCGTCCACGCCGGGCAGCATCAGGTCGAGGATCAGCGCGTCCCAGTTGCCCTGCTCCAGGCGCCGCAGGCCGTCGTCGCCGTTCGCGCAGTGGACGACCTCGTAGCGCTCGTCGCGCAGGTGCAGCGCGAGCACGTTCGCGATGTCGGCATCGTCTTCGACGATCAGGATGCGTTTCAGTGGATCCATACGCGTGAAGGGAAGTGAAGGGTCGGGGCCGGCCTGCGCCGGCACCGTTCGGCATGGCCCGATTGTCGGGCATTCGCGGCGGCGAGTCGTCACGATTTCGTGATGTTTCGGCGGGGTTTCTGCGTGGCTCCAGCGTGGCTCCAGGTTGGCGCCAGCGTGGCCCCATGTCGCCCCGACGTGGCTCCGGCGCGAGCTTGCGGCGGCGCGGCATCGGTTGCGCCCGTGCCTCGCGCCGGTTGCACCGCCGTCGCCCGGCCGCTCGCCGCCGAGTTATCACGAAAACTTTAACTTTCCGTGAGGACTTCGCGACCGTGGGGTCCTTACGCTGTGCGGCAAGTCACCCACCGTCCGACAGGAGTCCACCATGACCAGCCGCCGACGTTTCCTGCTCACCGGCGCCGCGATCGCCGGCGCCGTCGCCGCGCTCACGCGCAACGGCGTGTTCGCGCAACAACCGCCCAAGCCCGCCGCTCCGGCCGAACTCACGCTCAGCGACGCCGAATGGCGCAAGCGCCTCACGCCGGCACAGTACACGGTCCTGCGCGAAGCGGGAACCGAGCGCCCGTACAGCAACCCGCTCAACGACGAACACCGCTCGGGCACCTTCGCCTGCGCCGGCTGCGCGCTGCCGCTGTTCTCGTCGGCCACCAAGTTCGACAGCCACACCGGCTGGCCGAGCTTCTGGGCGCCGCTCGACCACGCCGTGGTGACCTCGACCGACACCTCGTTCGGCATGGTCCGCGACGAGGTCCACTGCCGCCGCTGCGCGGGCCATCTCGGCCACGTCTTCGACGACGGCCCGAAACCGACCGGGCTGCGCTACTGCATGAACGGCACGGCGATGACGTTCCGCCCGTCGTCGGCCTGAACCCGCCCCACCGTCTTCCTACAGGAATTCCTACAAGGACTTCGCCATGTTGCTCGTGATCCTCGCTTATCTCGGCGGCGTGCTCACCATCGTGAGCCCGTGCATCCTGCCGGTGCTGCCGTTCGTGTTCGCCCGCGCGGACCGCCCGTTCGTGCGCAACGGCCTGCCGCTGCTGGCCGGCATGGCCGTGACGTTCGCGGCCGTGGCGACACTGGCCGCCGTCGGCGGCGGCTGGATCGCGCAGGCCAATCAGGCCGGCCGCTGGCTCGCGATCGCGATGGTCGGCGTGTTCGGCCTGACGCTGCTGTTCCCGAGCCTCGCCGAACACATGACGCGCCCGCTGGTGGCGCTCGGCAACCGGCTGACCGGCGTGGCCTCGACGGCCGACGGCGAGGGCCGCAGCAGCATCGGCGCATCGCTGCTGCTCGGCGTGGCCACCGGCCTGCTGTGGGCGCCGTGCGCGGGCCCGATCCTCGGCCTCGTGCTGACCGGCGCCGCGCTGCGCGGCGCGAGCGTGGGCACCACGCTGCTGCTGGTGGCCTACGCGGCCGGCGCGGCCACCTCGCTGGCCGCCGCGCTGCTGGTGGGCGGCAAGCTGTTCGCGGCGATGAAGCGCTCGCTCGGCGCCGGCGAATGGATTCGCCGCGGGCTCGGCGCGGCGATGCTGGCCGGCGTGGGCGCGATCGCGCTCGGCCTCGACACCGGCGTGCTCACGCAGGTCTCGACGATCGCCACGGGCGGCCTCGAGCAATCGCTCGTCGATCGCTTCGCGCCGCGCGGCAACGCCATGCATGGCGCCGCGGGCAGTGCCGTGGCCGATGCGAACGGCCCGGCCATGACGGCAACCAGCGCGGCGGCCGGCGATGGTCCGGCGATGATGGCGGCGGGCGATGCGATGCGCGCCGCCGCCAACGGCGCAGGCAACGACGCAGCCGCCGGCAATGGCCCCTCGATGATGGCCGCGGGCGACGCCATGCGCGCCGCCGCCAACGGCGTGGGCACCAACGCAGCCGCCGGCAATGGCCCCTCGATGATGGCCTCGGGCGACGCCATGCGCGCCGCCGCCGACGGCGCGCAGCACGACAGCGACGCCCCCGCCGCGAACGCGATGATGTCCGCGGCCACCAGCGCCGCGCGCCACGACGCGTCGATGCTGCGCGTGTCGGCCCCGGCGCTGCCCGTGGAAGGCACGCTGCCGCCGCTGTCGGGCGCAACCGAGTGGCTCAATTCGCCGCCGCTCACCAACGCCTCGCTGCGCGGCAAGGTGGTGCTGATCGACTTCTGGACCTACTCGTGCATCAATTGCCTGCGCACGCTGCCCTACGTGAAGGCCTGGGCGCGCAAGTACAGGAACGACGGCCTGGTGGTGATCGGCGTCCACGCGCCCGAATTCGCGTTCGAACGCGACATCGGCAACGTGAAGAAGGCCACCCGTGACCTCGGCGTCACCTACCCGGTGGCGATCGACAACGGCTACTCGATCTGGCGCGCGTTCAACAACGAATACTGGCCAGCGCACTACTTCGTCGACGCGCAGGGCCGGGTCCGCTACCACCACTTCGGCGAGGGCGACTATGTGCAATCGGAACGCGCGATCCAGCAGCTGCTCGTCGAGGCCGGCCATCCCGACGCGGCGCAGGTGCCGGTCGGCATCGACGGCCCGGCGGCGAGCGGCGCCCAGGCCGCCGCGGACAACGCCGACATGCGCTCGCCGGAAACCTACGTAGGCTACGCGCGCGCCGAGCACTTCGCGTCGCCGGGCGGCGAGCTGCACGACAGCGAGCACGACTACGCGGCGCCCGCGCAACCGGGCCTCGACGACTGGGGCCTGGCCGGCAGCTGGAAGGTGGGCGACGAGCAGGCCACGCTCGCCAAGCCGGGCGGCCGGATCGTCTACCGCTTCCATGCGCGCGACCTGCATCTGGTGCTCGGCCCGGGCAGGAACGGCGCGCCGGTGCGGTTCCGCGTGACGGTGGACGGCACCGCGCCGGGCGCCTCGCACGGCGCCGACGTGAGCGCCGACGGCACCGGCACCGTGATTGGCCAGCGTCTCTATCAACTGATCCGGCAGAGCGGCCCGATCGCCGATCACACGTTCTCGATCGAATTCCTCGACCCCGGCGTGCAGGCGTTCGCATTCACGTTCGGTTGAACACCGCACCACCCGATATCCGACTTGCGCAAGGAACCCACACCATGAACCCGATCCGACACGACGTTGCCACCTCCCCCCGCCGCCGCGGCTCGCGGGCCCGCCTGATCACGCGCCTGGCCGGCGGCGCCGCCGCGCTCGGCACGGTCGCCGCGGTGCTGCTCGGCTGGCAGCCGGCCGCGCTCGCCGAGGCGGCCAAGCCGCTGCCCGCGCCCACCCTCGACGAAAAACCCGGCGCCTCGCACACCGAGACGGCCGTGTTCTCGGGCGGCTGCTTCTGGGGCGTGCAGGGCGTGTTCGAGCACGTGGCCGGCGTCAGGCAGGTGGCCGCCGGCTACGCGGGCGGCGCGGCCTCGACGGCGCAGTACGAGACCGTCAGCGAGGGCGACACCGGCCACGCGGAATCGGTGCGCGTGGTCTACGATCCGACCCAGATCACCTATGGCCGGCTGCTGCAGATCTTCTTCTCGGTCGCGCACGATCCGACCGAACTGAACCGCCAGGGCCCCGACACCGGCACGCAGTACCGCTCGGCGATCTTCCCCGTCGACGCGCAGCAGAAGGCGATCGCGGGCGCCTACATCACGCAGCTGACCGACGCCCACGTGTTCTCCTCGCCGATCGTCACGAAGATCGAGGCCGACAAGAGCTTCTATCCGGCCGAGGGCTATCACCAGGATTTCCTGGTGCGGCACCCCGAATACCCGTACATCGTGATCAACGACCTGCCGAAGGTGGCCGCGCTGAAGGCCGGCTATCCGAAGCTGTACCTCAACACGCCGGTGCTGTACGCGAAGAACGGCGTCTGAGGCGCGCGGCGTGTAGGGCCATGTAGCATCGATCCGGCAATCACGGCCGGGGCGTGTCGATCGACGCGTTCCGGCCGCGTCGTTTCCGGCGTTCAATGCGCGGGGGCTCCGGCCACCGCCAGCGCGGGCAGTTCAGCCAGCAGCGCTTCGCGCGAACGCAGGCCGGCGTTCACGTCGTGCGGCGCGTCGTCCTGGATCAGGTTCGCGAACACGACGCTGCGGCCGCCGCGCGACGCCCAGCCGACGAACCACCCATACGCATGTGCGCGATCGAAGCGGCCGTCGCTGCCCGGCGAGCCGGTGCCGGTCTTGCCGTGCACGATCCAGCCGTCGGGCTGCGTGTCGATCAGCGTGATCCGGTCGGTCATCTCGAACGCGTGCGCGCTCACCGGCAGCGTGCGGTTCACGATCGCGCGCAGGAACGTGATCTGTTCGCGCGGCGCAATGCGCAGCGATCCGGTGTTCCAGGCGCCCTTCATGCCGGCGAATTCGCCGGGGCCGGGCGACACGTCCGCGTTGCCGTAGCCGAAGCGCTTCGTGTACCGCGCGAAGCGCGCCTGGCCGAGCCGCTGCGTGATCTGCTGCGAATACCAGAACACCGAATAGCGGATCCAGCGCGCCGGATCGGTGGGCTGGCGCCACGCGTCGCCGCCCCAGTCGGGGTAGCCGGCGCGAAACGGCAGCGTGGGCGCGTGTTCGTCGGCCAGCACGCCGGCGTCGAAACCCATCAGGCTCAGCGCGATCTTGAACGTCGAGGCCGAGGTCACGCGCGTCGCGCAGCCGTCACCGCGTTCGGTGAGCACGCTGCCCGCGCGGCCCGGCGTGGCGTCGGCGACGATCGTGCAGAGCGTGCGCGTGTCGGCACTGGCGGGGCGGCTCGCCAGCGCCGCGGCCAGCAACGTCAGCACACCGAGCACGCGAGCCGCGCCGGCGCGCGTCGGCCGCGCGCTCCGGAAATTCGATGGAAGCATCGAGGTTCTCTCTGTTGGTATGAGTGAGATGAGGAAGGCAGCGGGGAAGAAAAACGAAGAGGAAATCGCGC
The DNA here is from genome assembly GCF_022870505.1 of Burkholderia perseverans. Classification (NCBI taxonomy): domain Bacteria; kingdom Pseudomonadati; phylum Pseudomonadota; class Betaproteobacteria; order Burkholderiales; family Burkholderiaceae; genus Burkholderia; species Burkholderia perseverans. Next base: position 972,929 of record NZ_CP045093.1, on the reverse strand, counting down.
CTCGCGGCCGGCGCGCCGCCGTTCAGAACAGCGCCGGCTGCCGCGAACTCGCTTCGAGCGCGAGCAGCGCGGCCTTGCGGTCCTTGCCGCCGGCGAAGCCGGTCAGGTCGCCCGAGGTGCCGATCACGCGATGGCACGGCGCGACGATCGACAGCGGATTGCGGCCGTTGGCGGCGCCCACCGCGCGCGTGGCGCGATGGTTGCCGATCTGCACGGCGATGTCGCGATAGCTGCGCGTCTCGCCGAACGGGATCGTCAGCAGCGCATGCCAGACGCGCTTCTGGAATTCGGTGCCGTGGAATTCGAGGTCGATCTCGAACACGGTGCGCTCGCCGGCGAAGTATTCGCGCAGCTGGCGCGCCGTCTCGACGAGCGTGGGATTCGTGTCGTCGTCGCGCATCGCGCCGACCTTCACGCGCGTCGGCCGGTCGTTGTCCCAGAGGATCGCGACGAGCTTGCTGCCGCGCGCCACCAGCGTCAGTTCGCCGACCGGAGACGGCATCCGCATGCATACTTGAGACATCGCTTTCTCCTCGCTCGCTGTTCCCTGACTGACAGGCACCAGTGTAACGGCAAACGTGTGCGCCCCACCGTCCGGAACCTGCGCTTGCCTTCGCGGCGGCGGCCGGGCCATGCGGGCCGCGATTCCCGCTATTGGCGAGTGGCGGGACGACACACGAGCCTGCCATAATTCCCCGTTCCTCCCCACCCGCTCGCGCCTGCCGCGCGAGGCTTTCATCGCTTACACGAAGCACCGACACCCACGATGTCCCACGAACACGCTCCCCACGATCACGCCGTCGAACACGCCGCCCGCTCGGGCGACCCGCTCTCGCGCTGGGTCGCGGTATTCACCGCGATCCTCGCCGCGCTGGCCAGCCTGCTCCACTACGAGGAAGGCGTGCTGCAGACGCAGGCGCTGATGTACAAGAACGACGCCGTGCTGCTGCAGAGCAAGGCCAGCGACCAATGGAACCTCTATCAGGCGCAGTCGAACAAAGGCCACATGATGGAAGTCGCGGCCGAGCTGGCCGGCCCGGAAAAGCAGGCGCACTTCCGCGAGCAGATCGACAAGTACAACGCGCGCAAGAAGGACATCTCGGACAAGGCGAAGGACCTCGAGCGGCAGGTGGAGGAAGCGAACCACCAGTCGGAGAGCAAGGAACACCCGCAGCACCTGTTCGGGCAGGCGCTCGCGCTGATCAGCGCGGCGATCTCGCTGGCGGCGATCACCTCGCTGACGGGCAGCCGGCGGCTGTTCGTGCTGGTCGGCTTCGCGGGGCTGGCGGGCGTGGGCGTGTCGATCGCGGCGTTCCTGCATATCTAGGCGCGCGGCGCCCGCCCGCCTGCTTCAGGGCGGGCGCCGACGCATGCCGACTCCGGCCCTGCTGCGCCTCATGCGAACGAGGCCGGATCGGCGTTGCCGCCGCAGATGATCACGGCGATCCGCTCGCCGGGCGAACGCAGGTAGGCGCCCGACGCCAGGGCCGCGAACGCGGTCGCGCCGCCGGGCTCGGCGACGATCCTGAGCGTGTCCCACAGGCCGCGCTGCGCCTCGCGGATCTGCTCGTCCGTCACCAGCACCGCGTCGCTCACGGCCGGATGCAGCACCGCGAACGGCACGCCGCCCACGCGCCGGCAGCCGAGCGAATCGGCGGCGATGCCGCCCGTCTCGACGTCGACCGGCTCGCCCGCCCGCAACGCGCGATGGAGCGTCGGACAGCGCTCGGGCTCGACCGCCACCACCTTGACGCGTCCGGCGAACCACGCCGCGATGCCGCCGATGAACCCGCCGCCGCCGACCGCCACCAGCACCGTGTCGAGGTCCGGCAGCTGCGCCTCGAGTTCGAACGCGAGCGTGCCCTGCCCCGCCAGCGTGGCGGGATGGTCGAACGCGTGAACGTTCAGCGCGCCCGCTTCGGCGGCCCGCGCCTCGCTGGCCGCGAGCGCCTCGACATAGGTATCGCCGGACACCACGACCCGCGCGCCGAGATCGGTCAGCATCCGGCGCTTGAGCGCGGTCGCGAGGCTCGGCACATGGATCTCGGCCCGCACGCCGAGCTTCTGCGCCGCGTAGGCCACCGCGATGCCGTGGTTCCCGCCCGACGCCGCGATCACGCCCGCGGGCGGCAGCGGCTGGCCGAGCAGCCGGTTGAACGCGCCGCGCGGCTTGAACGAACCCGTGACCTGCAGCGATTCGAGCTTCAGGAACGTGTCGCCGGGCACCTCATGGCGGCCGGCTTCGAGCCGGATCACGGGCGTGGTGCGAAGGTACGGCGCGATACGCTGCGCGGCGAGGCGGATGTCGTCCTGCGTGATCATGAGCGCGCCTCCTGAACCGCTTCCGGCCCGCGCGCGGCGGACATCACCGTCACCGGCACCTGGCGACGCTCGTCGACCGTCAGGCGGAAGATGTCCGGGCGGCTGTAATGGCCCGTCACGTCGAAATCGAATTTGCCGCGCGCGATGTCCCGCAGGTCGACGGCCGCCGTCAGCACGGTTTCCTCGCCGAACGCGGGGCCGGCCAGGATGCGTCCGAACGGGTCGATGATGCAGCTTCCGCCCGCCTGCACTACCGCTTCACGGTCGTCACCGAGCACGCTCGGGTAGGCCTCGGGGAAATCGCCGCGCCGCAGGAACTGGTTGCTCGCGAGCACGTAGCAGCGGCCTTCCACGGCAACGTGCTGCATCGAGGCGACCCACGTCGGCCGGGAATCGGCCGTGGGCGCGCAGTAGAGCTGGATGCCCTTGGCATACATCGCGGTGCGCATCATCGGCATGTAGTTCTCCCAGCAGATCACGGCGCCGAGCTTGCCCAGCGCGGTGTCGAACACCGGCATGGTCGAGCCGTCGCCATAGCCCCAGACGAGACGTTCGGCGCCGGTCGGCATCAGCTTGCGGTGCTTGCCGAGGTAGGCCCCGTTCGGGCCGAAGAACAGCACGCAGCAATAGAGCGTGCCCGCCTCGCGCTCGATCACGCCGATCACCAGATGCACGCCGTGGCGCGCGGCGATCGCGGCCAGTTCGTCCACGCATGGCCCCGGCACGTCGATCGCCGCCTCCCAGTACTCGCGATAGGCGTCCCGCCCTTCGTCGCTGCGTCCGCCGACATACGAGCCGAACGCGTGCCCCTTCGGATAGCCGCTCACGAACGCCTCCGGAAACACCACCAGCCTCGCGTCGCGAGCGACGGCCGTGGCCACCAGGTCGTCGACCTTTTCCAGCGTCCGGCGCAGGTCGAAGGGCACCGGCGTTCCCTGCACCACCGCCGCGATCCACGGTGCCGCGATGTTCGAGTCATTCATTGTCGCCTCCTTGCGCATTCATTGTGTATCTATAGTGAACATGCTAGTATCAATAAAGAACATGATACGAGCTTGCCCGATGCCGGGCAAGCGGCGCGTGTTCGTCTTGGTTCAAGCGTCGGGAGAGAGGTGATGGGGGAAATCGCGACAGTCAATAGCGTCGAGCACGCGATTCGCCTGGTCGAGTTGCTGGCCGGCTCGGAGCAGGCGCTCGGCGTCAGCCAGCTGGCGCAGTCGCTCGAGCTGCCGCGCGCGACCGTCTACCGGCTGCTCAAGACGCTCGCGCAACGCGAGTGGATCATTCAGGACGACAAGACCTATCGGCTCAGCTTCCGGCTGGCGGGGCTGTTTCAGGGCGTCGGTGCCGGCGCCGAGGCGGCGCTGGCCGAGCGGATCGCGCCGCTCCTGCATCAGCTGGTGAGCGAGACCGGCGAGACGGCGCACTTCGCCGTGCTCGACGGCGATCGCGTCGTCTATCTCGCGAAGGTCGACTCCCCGCATCCGATCCGCATGTTCTCCGAGCACGGCTGGCGCGGGCCGCTGCATGCGACCGGCGCGGGCAAGATGCTGCTGGCTTCCGCCGAGGCGACGCTGCTGGCGCGCGTCTGCGACGCCGGACTCGAACGCTACACGGCGCGCACGATCGTCGACCCGGCGCGGCTGCAGGCGGAACTGGCGCGGATCCGCAAGCAGGGCTACGCACTCGATGCCGAGGAACTGATCGACGGCCTGACCTGCGTGGCGGTGCCGGTGATCAACGCGGGACAGGTGCGCGGCGCGATCTCGGTGGCCGGCCCGACGAGCCGGCTGGGCAAGCCCGAGGCGCTGGCCAAAATCCTGAAGGCGGCCTTGAAGCGCTTGCCGGCGGCGCTGTAGGCGCGGCGTTCGCGGCGGCGTTCACGATGCCGCGGATCGATTTGAAGATTCGTCACATGGCGCCGTTTCGCGCGAAATATACTGGCGGGCGGCCTTTCGAAGGCTGACGCGTGAACGCGTGCGAACCGCCCTCACACGCTTCACCAGGAACAGAACAGGAGATGCCACGCGCCACCCGCTTCGCAGTGTTTTGCCCTGTCTCGTCGCCGCGGCGGCGCTGGCCGCGATGCCGATCGCCGCGCTTGCCTGCACGCGCGTGGTCTATCTGGGCGCCAACGACGACGTCATCACGGCGCGCTCGATGGACTGGAAACAGGACATCGCCACCAATCTCTACGTCCTGCCGCGCGGCATCGCCCGCAACGGCGAGGCCGGCCCGAACTCGCTGACATGGGTCGCCAAGTACGGCAGCGTGGTGGCCACCGCCTACGACGTCGCCACCACCGACGGCATGAACGAAAAGGGTCTCGCCGCCGAGCTGCTCTGGCTCGTCGAATCGCAGTACCCGACGTTCGACCCGCGCTCGAAGCCGGGGCTCACCATCGCCGCCTGGGCGCAGTACGTGCTCGACAACTTCGCGACCGTGGCCGAGGCCGTGGACGCGCTTGGCAAGGAGCCGTTCACCGTCGTCACCGACAGCGTTCCCGGCGAACAGCGGCTGGCCACGCTGCACCTGTCGATGTCGGATGCCAGCGGCGACAGCGCCATCATCGAGTACATCGACGGCAGGCAGGTGATCCACCACGGCCGCCAGTACCAGGTCATGACGAACTCGCCCACCTTCGACGAACAGCTCGCGCTGAACGCCTACTGGCAGCGGATCGGCGGCACGGCCTGGCTGCCGGGCACCAATCGCGCGGCCGACCGCTTCGCGCGCGCCGCGTTCTACGTCAACGCGATCCCGAAGAGCGAGGATCCGACGATCGCGCTGGCCAGCGTCTTCAGCGTGATCCGCAACGTGTCCGTGCCGTATGGGATCAGCACCGAGAACGAGCCGAACATCTCGTCGACGCGCTGGCGCACCGTGGCCGACCACAAGCGCCGGCTCTACTTCTTCGAGTCGGCCCTGACGCCGAACACGTTCTGGGTCGACCTGAAGAAGCTCGACTTCGCCGCCGGCGCGCCCGTCAGGCGCCTGGACCTCGGTCGCGACCAGCGCAATACCTTCAGCGGGGAAGTGTCGGGCGAGTTCCGGGCCGCGCCGCCGTTCACGTTCCTGGGCCTCGGCGCCAGGAAGTCGCTCTGACGCGCGGTGTCCGGCTGCCGCGCGGTCGGACATCTCGACAAACCGATTGCCCGCCATGCAGTCAGACCAAAAAAATATATCTTAATGATCTGACTTTCCCTCGATCACCCTGCATGCCTGGCATCCGAGTGGCTCCGCGCCCGCCCATCCTGCCTGCAAATCCCGCAAAATCACACTAACCTCGGCCGATATGGCCGCCAACGCCCAAAGCCGCCCCCGTCTAGGCACAAACCCCACCCCACCCTGCGTTGCCTCCTCTCCCGTTCCCCGCTAAGATCGCAGCTGGCCCACTGGTCCGGCCAATTTCAGGTCGAACCGCAACCGGACACGAAACAGGAGACACGATGAGACTGGAAGGCAAGGTAGCCGTGGTCACGGCGGCAGGCGCCGGCATCGGGCAGGCGGCGGTGCATGCGCTGGCCCGCGACGGCGCGCAGGTCTGGGCGACCGACGTGAAGCCCGAACTGCTCAGCGCGTTCGACGGCGTCGCCAACGTGCGCACCGCCCCGCTCGACGTGATGAACCGCGCGGCGATCGACGCGTTCTTCGCCACGCTGCCGCGCGTGGACGTGCTGTTCAACTGCGCCGGCTTCGTCCACAACGGCACGATCCTCGAAGCCACCGACGAGGACTGGTCGTTCGCGTTCGACCTGAACGTGCGCTCGATGTTCTGGACCATCCGCGCCGCGCTGCCGGCCATGCTCAAGCACGGCGGCGGCAGCATCGTCAACATGGCCAGCGTGGCGAGCAGCATCCGCGGCCTGCCGAACCGCTTCGTGTACGGCGCCTCGAAGGCGGCCGTGATCGGCCTCACCAAGGCGGTGGCCGCCGACTACGTGCTGCAGGGCATCCGCTGCAACGCGATCTCGCCGGGCACCGTCGATACGCCCTCGCTGCAGCAGCGCATCAACGCCTACGACGATCCGGAGGCGGCCCGCAAGGCCTTCGTCGCGCGCCAGCCGATGGGCCGCATCGCGCGCGCCGAGGAAATCGCGCCGATCGTCACGTTCCTCGCCAGCGACGACGCCGCGTTCGTCACCGGCCAGACCTACTCGGTCGATGGCGGCATGACCATCTGACCTCGCCCTTCGTTTTCACCCGGATTCACCAGGAGCAGACTCAATGAAACTCGCCCGTTATGGCCAGCCCGGCCACGAAAAGCCGGCCCTCGTCGACCAGGACGGCAAGCTGCGCGACCTGAGCGGCGTGATCGCCGACATCACGCCGGCCACGCTCGATGCCGCCACGCTCGCGAAGCTGCGCGCGCTCGACGTCAACTCGCTGCCGCTCGTGGAAGGCTCGCCGCGCTACGGCTGCCCGATCAACGGCATCGGCAAGTTCCTCGCGATCGGCCTCAACTACTCCGACCACGCGGCCGAGACCGGCATGCCGGTGCCGAAGGAGCCGGTGGTGTTCACCAAGGCGATCTCGTGCATCCAGGGGCCGAACGATCCGGTGATGCTGCCGCGCGGCTCCGAGAAGACCGACTGGGAAGTGGAGCTGGGCGTGGTGATCGGGCGCGTCACGCGCTACGTCGAGCGCGACCAGGCGCTCGAGCACGTGGCCGGCTACTGCACGATCAACGACGTCAGCGAGCGCCACTTCCAGCTCGAACGCACGCCGCAATGGGACAAGGGCAAGGGCTGCGATACGTTCGGCCCGATCGGCCCGTGGCTCGTCACGCGCGATGAAGTGCCCGACGCGCAGAACCTGGCGATGTGGCTCGAGGTGAACGGCAAGCGCGTGCAGGACGGCTCGACGAAGACGATGATCTTCGACGTGGCCGAGATCGTCAGCCACCTGAGCCAGTTCATGACGCTGATGCCCGGCGACGTGATCACCACCGGCACGCCGCCCGGCGTCGGCATGGCCATGAACCCGCCGCAGTTCCTGCGCGACGGCGACGTGATCCGGCTCGGCATCGAAGGGCTCGGCGAGCAGCAGCAGACGGTCGTGCCGTTCAAGCTGTAAGCGCGCCCGCGCCGATCCAGGCGGCACGCACGCCCGTGCCCGGCGGCGGCCCGCATCGCGGGTTCGCCGCCGGGCGCCTGCCCTATAATGTGCGCCCACGCCCACCCGCGGCGCCCCGCAAGCCGGTCCACCCGACCACCCGAACCCTCCGACGAATCCCGCCATGCCCTTCCAGCCGATCGAAACGAAACGGCTCTACAGCCAGATCGCCGCGCAGATCACCGAACTGATCGAGGCGGGAGAATTCATCGTCGGCGAACGGCTGCCGGCCGAACGCGATCTCAGCGCGCGGCTCGGCGTGAGCCGCTCGTCGCTGCGCGAGGCGCTGATCGCGCTCGAGATCGAGGGCACGGTGGAAGTGCGCAGCGGCTCGGGCATCTTCGTCCGGCAGCGCGGCGCGAACGCGGCGGTGGCGGCTGCCGCTCCGGCACCGCAGCCGGCCGCCTCGGCAGCCGCGGCGCGCATGCACGCGGTGTCGCCGTTCGACGTGATCCGCGCGCGCGCCTACCTGGAGCCCGAGATCGCCGTGCAGGCGGTGCGGCATGCGTCCGACGCGCAGATCGAGACCGTGCTCGGCTGGCTCGACAAGCTGCGCGGCAGCAAGGTGGGCGATCCGCAACTGAACGAATACGACCGGCAGTTCCATCTGAGCCTGGCCGAGGCGTCGGGCAACAGCGCCTACGTGGTGCTGCTCGACCAGCTCTGGATCCATCGCACGACGCCGCTCTACATGACGCTCGAACAGCACTTCCTCAGCGCGCCGTGGTGGGCCGAATCGATGGAGGAACACGAGGAGATCTACGCCGCGCTCAACGAGCGCGACGTGCGCCGCATCAGCCTGGCGATGGGGCTGCACATGCAGCATGCCGAGCAGCGGCTCGCGGGACAGTTCAAGTAACCCGAGTCACGCAAGTCACGCGCGGGCGGTGGCGGGCAAGGCCGCCGCCGATCATGCCCGGCGGCACGCCGTTCACGACTCATGACGCCGGGCGCCATCCTGCCGCCCTTCTCGCCCTTCCCTTCTCGTCCTTCCCGACTCGCCACGCACCGGCCGCACGCGCCGCCGCGTCCCTCGCGACGGCACGCACCACCGGCCGCGTGCTCAGTGCGAATGCCGCGGGTTGCCGCGCGTCTCGATCACCTTCAGATACAGCGTGGCCGGCTCCAGGCAGCCGCCCGTCGAGAGCTGGCCGACCGTCTGCCGATACAGCTCCTGCCAGGGCGTCTGCGAAGGCGGCACCGAGAACCCGGCGGTCTCGCGGCGACGCGCGAGTTCGGCCTCGTCCACCAGCACGTCCACCTTGCGCGCGTTCAGGTCCACGCGGATCCGGTCGCCGGTGCGCAGCAGCGCGAGGCCGCCGCCCACCGCCGCCTCGGGCGACATGTTGAGGATCGACGGGCTCGCCGAGGTACCGCTCTGGCGGCCGTCGCCGAGCGTCGGCAGCGAGGTGATGCCGTCGCGCACGAGCGCGGCCGGCGGCGCCATGTTCACCACCTCGCCGCTGCCGGGATAGCCGACCGTGCCGGTGCCGCGAATCACCAGGATGCAGTGCTGGTCGATCTCGAGCGACGGATCGTTGATGCGCGCGTGATAGTCCTCGGGGCCGTCGAACACGATCGCGCGCGCCTCGAACGCGTTCTCGCTGCCCGGCTCGCTCAGGTAGGTCTGGCGGAACGCCTCGCCCACCACCGACATCTTCATGATCGCGCTGTCGAAGAAGTTGCCCGACAGCACCATGAAGCCGGCGCCGTGCTTGAGCGGCGTGTCGGTGGTGCGGATCACGTCGCGGTCCGAGGTGGCCGAGCGGTCGGCGATCCGGCCGATCGTGTCGCCCGACACGGTGCGGCAGTCGCGATGCACGAGGCCTGCTTTCGACAGCTCGTGGAACACGGCCGGCACGCCGCCCGCGCGGTGGAAGCTCTCGCCGAGATAGTCGCCGGCCGGCATGCAGTTGACGATCAGCGGCACCGCTTCGCCCACCCGCTGCCAGTCGTCGAGCGACAGCTCCACGCCGACGTGGCGCGCGATCGCGATCAGGTGCGGCGGGCAGTTGGTGGACGCGCCGAGCGCCGAGGCGATCACGATCGCGTTCTCGAAGGCCGGCTTGGTCATGATCTGCGACGGCCGCACGTCCTCGCGCACGAGATCGACGATCCGCTTGCCGGTGGCGTAGGCCATCTGGCCGCGCTCGCGGTAGGCGGCCGGAATGCTCGCGCAGCCCGGCAGCGACATGCCGAGCGCCTCGGCGAGGCTGTTCATCGACAGCGCGGTGCCCATCGTGTTGCAGTGGCCGATCGACGGCGAAGAGGCCGTGGTCAGCTCCATGAAGCCTTCGTAGTCGATCTCGCCGGCCGCGAGCAGGTTGCGCGCATGCCAGATCACGGTGCCCGAGCCGACCCGCTTGCCCTGGTGCCAGCCGTCGAGCATCGGGCCGCCGGACAGCACGATGGCCGGCATGTCCACGGTGGCGGCCGCCATCAGGCAGGCCGGGGTGGTCTTGTCGCAGCCGGTGGTCAGCACCACGCCGTCGAGCGGGAAGCCGTGCAGCACTTCCACGAGACCGAGATAGGCGAGGTTGCGGTCGAGCGCGGCGGTGGGCCGGCGGCTCTGCTCGGCGAGCGGATGCACGGGGAATTCCATCGGGATGCCGCCCGCGTCGCGGATGCCGGCCTTGGTGCGCTCGGCCAGCGCGATGTGGTGGCGGTTGCAGGGCGCGAGGTCGCTGCCCGTCTGCGCGATGCCGATGATCGGGCGGCCCGACTGGATTTCCTCGCGCGTCAGCCCGTAGTTCATGAAACGCTCGACGTACAGCGCCGTCATGTCGGCGTGCGCCGGATCGTCGAACCACTCCTGGCTGCGCAGCCGCCGCGTGGTGTTTTGCGTCATCTTGCCTTCTCCGTGTCCTGGTCGTTCCCGACGTCGCGGTGCCGCGCCGGCGCCCTGCCGCGACCGTCTCCTCTCGATATGTGTTCCGGCGCCGTCGGGTCGATTCCAGCAGGATCGACCTGGTCGGATCGGCTCATTTGGTTACCGGTAACCTCGACGCAGATGGTAGCACGCCTGAAGCGGGTTCGCGAGTGTTTGCAAATGGTTCGGGGGCCCCGGCGGCGGCCGATGCCCGCCGCGTTCACGCGCTTTCGCGCGGCACCACCGAATAGCGGATCTTGAAATGACGCGTGGCGGCGCTCGCCGCGGTGCCGCCCGCCATCGCCGCGCACAGCACCTCGCCCGTCATCAAGCCGATGCCGTGTGCATCGACCGTCACCGTGGTGATGCTCGGATGCGAGCATTCGGCCACCTCGAAATCGCCGAAGCCGGCCACCGCGATGTCCTCGGGCACGCGCATCCCGCGCCGGTGGCACTGCATGATCGCGCCGAACGCGGACATGTCGCTGACCGCCATCACCGCGTCGGTGTCGGGCCAGCGTTCGAGCAGCTGGTCGAGCGCCGGGCCGCCGTGGATCATGGTGGCCGGCGACTGCCCGAGCTGCACCACGCGCGGCTCGCCGAGGCCCAGCGCGCGCATGCCGAGCCGGTAGCCCTTGAGCCGCTCGGCGCCGCGGCGGTCGGCGTTGCTCGCGCCGCCGATGAAGCCGATCCGGCGATAGCCGCGCGCATGCAGATAGACCAGCATCTCGCGCGCCGCGCGCTGGTTCGAGAAGCCCACCGCCGCGTCGATCGGATCGGCAGGCAGGTCCCACATCTCGACGATCGGCACGCCCGCGCGCCGCAGCAGCGCGGTGGTGGCCTCGGTGTGGAACGCGCCCGTCAGCGCGACGCTGCGCGGCTGGTAGCGCAGCAGCGAACGCACGAGGCGCTCCTCGCGCTCGATGTCGTAATCGGTGTCGCCGATCAGCAGTTGCAGCCCTTTCGGCTCGAGCGCCGCCGACAGCCCGCGCACCGTGTCCGAGAAGTTCGAACTCGACAGCGACGGCACCAGCACCGCGACGAAATCCGAGCGCCCCGACGAGAGCGTGCCGGCTGCCGCGTCGGCGACGTAGCCGAGCGCCTCGATCGCGCGCAGCACGCGCTCGCGCGTCTCGGCCGCCACCACGGTATGGCCGGCGAGCACGCGCGACACCGTCATCTTCGATACGCCCGCGAGCTTCGCGACGTCGGACATGCGCGGCGGGCCGTCGGGGCGGATCAGATGCGCCGCGGGTACGGATTGACTGACATTGACCATGGATAGGAGTCCCGCAGGTTCGGGCGACGAGAAGGTCTGGGTGCTTAATTCGGCCGACATCATACGGGACTCGCTTCGACTCCGGGCCTGCCTGAGGCGAAATCGCACGGCGAACGCGCAATGGCCGCATTCGTCTGCTGATTCGCCCGTCACTCTCGACATCAACCGCGAATCGGTCGCGTCGATCATTGACGAAAACGATGGTAGAGGCGACCGCTTGCCGATCGGCCCCGCGATGGCGGATGGCGTCTCGAACGTGGTCGCGAACGCGGTGATGGACCTGATGGCGAGCGCGCTCGTGAAGGCATCACGGCCGGTTGGTTGCCGCGTGTCGATGCATGCGCCGAATGCAAATGAAAGCCTGTCATGGCAAGCTGCTCGCCGGCCGCCAACGGACGAGGCACGGGGCAGCCGCTGCGTCGTCGCACGACGCATCACGCACGAGAACAAAGCCGACCTCTTCACGGGAAATGTATGCGTAAAACAAAATGGCTTGCCTGCCTGCTGCTCTTTCTGTCGGCCGGCAATCAGCAGGCGTGGGCCGTCGCCCCCCCCGACATCAACCCCGCCACGATCGACGCGCTTCAGGCTCAGCGACAGCATTTCGGCGACGGCGCGCAGGTCGATCCGCAGCAGTTGGCGCGCGACGTGCAAGCCGCGATCGCGGACGCCGTGGCGCTCGATCGCGTCGGCAACGCCGCCGGTGCGATCGGTCGGCTGGAGCAACTGAAAAAATACGCGCCGCTCGATCAATTCCCCGACATCGACGTGCAGACGCTGTGCGGCGGCCTCTACCAGAAGCTGCTGAAGATCGATCTCGGCAACGCCTGTCACGATCGCGCCCAGGCGCTAGCCGAGATCCTGAAGAACCGTTCGGGCGGCGGTACCACGCCCGACGATCCGGTGCGCGTGGTGATGGTCCGCGAAATCGGCGAATGGGTGCGCCTGCGCCGCGGCACGGTCAAGGCCGTCGAGGCGCAGCAGAGCCGCGGCAACGAACTGCAGAAGGTGTCGTACTCGACGCCGGGCGCCGACGGCACGACCTCGGCCTACTTCCTGGTCGATCCGCGCGTGATGGCGGCCACCATGCGCCAGCGCTCGACCTTCGATCCGCTGCCGATCGATGCCGGCGCCGACAACCCGTACGCGAAGGCGCTACGGCAAGCCCACGAGCAGCGCCTCCAGTTCCTGGCCGATCGCAGCTTCGATTACCCGGTGCTGATGCAGCTGTGCCACGACACCGAAGCGCAGGCCATGAAACTCGCGCAGCAAGGCGACTTCGACGGCGCGCTGGCGACGATGCAGGCGATCGAAAAAATACGCCCGATCCGGCAGATCCCGAACTTCAACGTGATCTCCGTCTACAGTTACCTGCTCGGCAAGACCGGCCACCTGAGCGAGCAGGCCGAGATGCGGCTGTTCCTGTTCGGCATCACGCAGGACATCGCACACAGCGGCGACGGCCTGAGCACCGCGACGGCGATCCACGTGGTGTCGGACGACGAGGAATACACGTGGCTGGCCTCGCGCCATCTGCGCCTGACGAAGCAGGCGCTGCTCGAGAACGGTGCGTCGCGCTACGACGAGCTGAGCACCGTCGATGCCAACGGTCACGCCCAGCCGCCTTATTACTTCGAGGTCTCGCAGGCCTACGTCCGGCAGAGCCCGGTGCCGGTGCAATAAGTGGCGTGTCGCGGGCTGCGCAGACGACAAGGCCCGCGTCCACCGTCGGTGGCGCGCAGGCGAACGTCGCGGACAGCGTCGTGGTCACGATCGGCGGCAGCCCGGCCCGTTACCGGCACGCCGTCGTAGCCGGACGAGATGCCCGATGAACGCGTCCGTATGCGGTCATACGAACATGGATCTTCGGCCTTCGGCCAGTAACGAATATGCACGGTTCGACGGCGATTTCGATCTCGTCTATAGCGCAAGCCATCGCTACGCACGCAAAATTCCAAATACCTCTTAAAATCGCAAGCAAACACAATCTGACATCCGGATTATCGAAAAAATAATTCTCTTCTGGCCGCCGCAATATGAATGCGTAGCTATTCCTCCATACCGACCGCAAGAGACCGGCATCGGCGAGGGATATTTACACGAGGTACTTTCAAATGCCATTCGACTGGAGTAGCCTGTCGCTGCAATCTCGATCAGGAAAACGACGCGGCTTTCGATACCCACAAACGATCAGACCAAGAGACCATGAAAGCAAAATTCCTCGTACCAGTTAGCACGTTGGCTGCCGCCATGGCAACTCAACATGCCGGCGCGGCCATCGCGCCTCTCGAAAACGTCACTCCGGCTCCGCCGGCCGTGAACGATACGGCAACCAACGCGATTGCCGCTCTGGAACCGCAGCAATTGACCGTGCGAGCCGGTGACGATGCCTACGGCTTCGTGCTGAAGCGCACCGAGCATGGCCAACTGATGGCGTATCACAGCTCGCATTCGTCTCACTCTTCCCATAGCTCGCACTATTCACATCGATCCTCGTCGTCATGAGCACGGCTGGAAGCAGCTGCGAAATCCGCTTCGACAGGCAGGTCTATTCAGCAGACGCGGTACAGAAAGCGGCATACCGCTTCGCCGATCGCATGGCCGTGAATCTGCAGGTGACCGATACCTATGTGATTTGCGCGGCAACCATCGATTCCGGTGTTGCCGCGCCTGATGATGTGGTTCGCGATTTTCAGAAAGAAGTACTGGATCAAAATCTTCGTCTGAAGATTGCAGCGGAAACCGAGTCGATCAGACATCTCATACTTGCCCATGCTTTTTCAAAGACTGGGCTGACGTAGGAGTGGGGCGTGAGCAAGTTCCTCCCGCCGTCCGCTTACGCGGCGCACGGCGCGTATAGGCTGTTGCCGTTCAATTTCGGAAAATTAAACGATGAACACTATGTAGTCACCAATATGGTCGGCGAATATATCGTCGTTGATCGGCCAAATCTGGAGAGACTGGTCAACCATGATTTGCAGCCGGACGAGCCGCTTTTCCGCGATCTCCGGGCAAAACACTTCGTCGAAGTTGCGGGCGATCGCTCCCCGCGCGAGTTGCTGGCGCTGAAAACGCGGACACGCTATCAGCGACTTCCGAATTTCACGAATCTGCACATCTTCGTTGCCACGCTCCGCTGTGACCACAGCTGCCCTTACTGTCAGGTGTCGAGGCAGTCGGAAGACCGGTCGGCATACGATATGACGCGTGAAATCGCAGACCGGTCGCTGGACCTGATGTTTCGCTCGCCGTCCCGGGCGCTCAAGCTCGAATTCCAGGGCGGCGAACCTCTGTTGAATTTCGATCTGGTTCGCTACGTCGTAGAGAAAGCACAAGCGCGTGCCGCATCGGAATCGCGCGAGCTCGAGATCGTGATCGCGACGACGCTTTCGCTGGCAACCGACGAGATTCTCGAATACTGCAACGACCACCGGATATTGCTGTCGACCTCGCTCGACGGACCGGCCGATCTGCATAACCGCAACCGCCCGCGGCCAGGCAGGGACAGTTACCAGCGCTACATCGACGGGCTGCAACGTGCTCGAGAAAAAGTCGGTTTCGATCGAGTGTCGGCACTGATGACGACGACGCAGCATAGCCTGCCGCGCGTGCGCGAAATCATCGACGAATATGTCACCCACGGCTTTGATGGAATCTTCTTGCGGCCGCTGTCCCCTTACGGTTTCGCCATCAAGACGAAAACGATCGCCGGTTACGATCTGGCGCGCTGGCTGGATTTCTATTTTGAAGGGCTCGACTACATCCTCGAGTTGAATCGTGCGGGCACGCCGTTCCGGGAACACTACGCGGCGCTGGTCCTGCAGAAAATGCTGACGTCGAATGATCCAGGTTATGTTGACTTGATGAATCCGGCCGGCGCCGGCATCGCCGCCGTCGTGTTCAACTACGACGGTGGCGTCTTCGCGTCGAACGAAGCTCGGATGCTGGCCGAAATGGGCGACATGACGTTCAAGCTCGGTAACGTACTGGAACACGACTACAAGGAAATATTCCTTTCCGAGCAGTTGCTCACCGCGCTTGAAGATTCGTTCACCCTGTCGGCCCCGATGTGCTCCGAATGCGCCTTCGAACCGTTTTGCGGTGCCGATCCGGTTTATGCGCACGCGGTTCACGGCGACGTGCTCGGACGCAAGCCTGCCTCGGACTTCTGTCGGCGAAACATGGCGATATTTCGTCGGCTCATTTCAATGATGGAGTCCGATGCCGATGCCAAGAAAATTTTTCAGAGCTGGGTGGCGCGATGCTGAAACTGGGCGGGAAGGTCATTTCGATCACGCCGGTCGACGAGAGCACGACCATGCCGCGTGTGGCACAAGCCACGGCGCGACCGGGCGCGCTCTTGCCGATCGTCTCGGGTTCGCGCCCAGTTCCCGACGCAGTTCGCCGCACAAGCGCATATTTGCTGCGCGGTGCGGCGGAGCCGATGCGCTACGGCCATTACTTCGTGTTGAGACGCGACGCCCACATCGTATCGCCCGGCATGCTCGATGCGCCGCTGACGATCCTGCCCGACGAATTCGACTATCTTGATGACGGCGATATCGTGCGACTCAATGCCGGAAACGGTGACATCCGCGTGCTGTATCGTCGCAATAGCCCACACAATACGATCCTCGTTACCGAGCAATGCCAGCACTACTGTTTGATGTGTTCGCAACCCCCCAAGAACATCGACGATAGTTGGCTCGACGACGAGGCGAAGGCTTTGATCCGGTTGATGCCGCGATCGACGGAAGTTCTCGGCTTCACGGGGGGCGAGCCGACCCTTTTCGGGGATCGATTTCTCGATACGCTGCGTTTGACGAAAACGCTCCTGCCGCAGACGAAAATTCATATTCTCTCGAATGGCCGGCGGTTCGCGGATCGCGCATTCGCCAAACGTTACGCAGCGGTGGATCATCCCGATGTCACGATCGGCATTCCGCTGTACTCGGACGATCCGTCACTGCACGACTATATCGTGCAGTCAGCGGGAGCTTTCGACGAAACGGTGCGAGGCATCCTGAATCTCAAGGAGGCGCGGCAGAAAGTTGAGATTCGCATCGTGTTGCATGCATTGAGCGTGCCGAGGCTCGAGCAGCTTGCCACGTATATCGTGAGGAATTTGCTGTTCGTCGATCACATCGCGTTGATGGGCCTGGAGATCACCGGTTTCACGCGAGCGAATCTGGACGAACTCTGGATCGATCAGTCGGATTATCGAGACGTGCTGAGCCGAGCCGTTCGTATTTTCGAAGCATACGGAATGCATGTCTCGGTCTACAACCACCAGCTGTGTCTGGTAAACGACGATGTCGGACGGGCTTACCGGAAGTCGATCTCGGACTGGAAAAACGAGTATATCGACGCATGCGCGCCGTGTGAGAAGAAACATGAATGCGGAGGCTTCTTTTCATCCGCAGTTCAACACGAGAAATTCAGCGCACACATCAAGCCGATGACGACGTGACGGTCCTCGATGCGGCGACGCACGCCCCCGCCGCCGTCTCAGCAGGAAGCTCGGAGCCGAATCGCAGCCGCGAGGGGCTGCCTCACGCCCCTCAATCCCACCGCCGCCCCCCACGATAATGCCGCCCATGCCCATACCGCCCGCGCCGATCATCCTCCTGATACGAATTCGATCTCGACACATTTCCCCCCAACGCCGCTCCCGCCCCACCACCCAAGGCAGCCCCGATCAGCCCACCCGACCGCCCGCCCATCGCGTTCCCCGCAGCCGTCCCCGCCCCGCCACCCAACGCACCACCAATCACCGCCCCGGTCCGCTCACGCCGGCTCGACGTCACCGCCCCGCCCGCGCCACCACCCACCGCACCACCAATCACCGCGCCGGTGCTGCCGCCCACCGCGCCCCCAAGCGCCGCGCCGGCCACGCCACCGAGCGCGCCGCCCAGGGCATTGTTGAGATCGCCGCGTGCCAGCGCCGGCGTGGAAAGCGCGGCGCCGAGGGCCGCCACCGCAACGAGTCGGGTCAGTAAGTTGGTCATGGTCAACGCTCTTCTTTGATGGTCAGGACAGGATGTGAACAAAAGACGATGCGAGTGTAGCCAGGCAATGGAAAGGATTTCGTAACCACATCCACAGCAACCCGCAAGAGTTGTAACCAATTCACGCCCGATTCCCGAAAGCGCCCGCCTCGCCCCGCCGTCGCCCTCACTGCTGTAAAAACTACATCGCCGCGCCGACTTTGCATCGCGGCGCAACACGCCGGCCTCCCCACACCCACGCGGCACCACGCGCCCCCTGTCCCCATTACGCAAAAACAGCAGGCACGTACATTGCATTACCCATCGCCGTCAGCGGCCAAGGCCGCCCCATCCGCCTTATGGACGGTTAAATGGATTCCCCTTTCTCCCCGCATCTCTACTTCTGCGACGCCCGCTTCGTCGGCGCGCTCGACGCGTGGCCCGCCTGGTTCGAGCGCATCGCTGCAGGCGGCTTCGATCACGTGGTGATCGGCGCGTTCAACACGGCAGGCCGCGGCGGCCATCCGCGCGTGGTGGCCGATCACGATCGCCCCACCGAAGCGCTGGCCACCCAACTCGACACGGCCGACGCACTCGCCCACCTGGTCGAACAGGCGCGTGAATTCGACCTGAAGCTGATGCTCGACGTGACGCTGGACCGGATCGCGGTCGAGCATCCGCTGCGGCGCGCCTCGCCCGACTGGTACGTGGAGCGCCATCACGACGACGCGCGCATCGATCCGCGCACGGCGGGGTTCGAGCAGACGGTGGCCTATGCCGACCTCACCCACCCGGACGTGGCGGACGCGCTGTCGGGCTGGTGGCACGGCCGCTTCGCGACGCTCTCGGCGGCCGGCATCGCGGGCTTCCTGGTGGACGCCCCGCAGCGCCTGCCGGCCGAATGGTGGCGCACGTGGCTCGCCTCGCGCCACGGCGAGCTGCAGGACGTGCGCTGGCTGGCCGGCATCCCGGGCCATGCGCGCGACACGCTGGCGGCGTTCGAGGGCGCCGGCTTCGACGGCGTGTTCTCGTCGCTGCGCTGGTGGGACGGCCGCGCGCCCTGGCTGGTCGACGAACACGCGCTGCTGCGCCGGGTGGGCTCGCCGATCGCCTACCCGGACGCGTTCGAAGGCCCGCGCCTCGCCCATGATCTGCGCGGCGCGACGCGCGAGGCGCAGGAGCGCGGCTACCGGCGCGCGCTGGAAGCCGCGGCGGCGCTCGGCACGGGCTGGCTGGTGCCGATGGGCTTCGAGCGCGGCGTGGCGATCCCGCTGATGACGCCGCATGCGCAGCCGGGCGCGTTCCGCGACGCGTTCGAGGCCGCGCCGTTCGACCTCTCGGACGCGCTGGCCGAGGCGAACCGCCGGCGCCACGCCTCGCCGGTGTTCGCCTCGCGCGGCGAGCTGGCGGTGTTGAGCGGCGCCGACGCGGCGGCCACGGTGCTGCTGCGCGGCAGCGACGCCTCGCTCGAACAGGCCGACGACGCACTGCTGATCGCGCTGAACCCCGATCTCGACCACGCGGCGCGCGTCGATCCGGGCGCCTGCCTGGCCGGCGTGCCGGGCGCGTTCACGCGCTTCGCGCCGCTCGCGGCCGCGCGCCGCGCGAAGGCCGCGCCGCTCGACGCGTTCGAACTGCCGCCGGGCGGCCTGACGCTGCTGCGCGCCTCGCGCGCGAAGCCGGTCAAACCAGGCAAGGACGCCAAGGACACGAAAGACGCCAGGGACAGCAAGGACGCGAAGGGCAAGGCCGGCAAGGACACGCCCGACGACACCGCCGCCAACGGCAGCGCACGCCGCCGCGGCAAGCCGGGCGCGAACGCGCTCACGGCGGCGCTGGCGGCCGACCGCATCGCGATCGAGCGCGTGGAGCCGGCGGTGGACGGCGGCCGTTTCGCGGCCAAGCGCGTGGTGGGCGAGCGCGCGGTGGTCAGCGCGACGCTGATCGCGGACGGCCATGCGCGGCTCGGCGCGGTGGTGGCCTGGCGCGCGGCCGACGAAGCGGACTGGCACGAGGTGCCGCTCGCGCCGCTCGGCAACGATCGCTGGCAGGCCGCGATCCCGCTCGACCGGATCGGCCGCCACCTGTTCCGCGTGGTGGCCTGGCGCGACGACTGGGGCTCGCTGGTCGACGATATCGGCAAGAAGCACAAGGCCGGCCAGGACGTGGCGCTGGAGCTGCAGGAAGCGCGCGCGCTGCTGGCCGATGCGCTCGACGCGGCGAAGGGCACCCACGACGACGATTCGGTGGCCGACCTGCGCCGCCTCGCGGCCGAGTTCGATTCGGCGGACGCGGAGCGGCGGCTCGCGCTGGTGCTGGCGCCGCCGGCGGCGGCGGCCTACGCGGCGCTCGGCCGGCGCAGCGCGCAGACGCAGGACCCGACCGTCTATCCGATCGACGTCGAGCGCCGCGCGGCGCGCTTCGGCAGCTGGTACGAAATGTTCCCGCGCTCGGCGTCGGACGATCCGCAGCGCCACGGCACCTTCGAGGACGTCGTCCGCCATCTGCCGCGGGTGCGCGAGATGGGCTTCGACGTGCTTTATTTCCCGCCGATCCACCCGATCGGCCTGACGGCGCGCAAGGGCCGCAACAACAGCCTGCGCGCGGGGCCGGAGGACGTCGGCAGCCCCTACGCGATCGGCTCGCCGATCGGCGGCCACGCGGACGTCCACCCGAGTCTCGGCACGCTCGCCTCGTTCCGCGCGCTGGTGGCCGCGGCACACGCGCACGGCATCGAGATCGCGCTCGACTTCGCGGTGCAGTGCTCGCCCGATCACCCGTGGCTCGCGCAGCATCCGGGCTGGTTCGCCTGGCGCCCGGACGGCTCGCTGCGGTTCGCTGAGAACCCGCCGAAGCGCTACCAGGACATCGTCAATCCCGACTTCTACGCGGCCGACGCGATGCCGGACCTGTGGCTCGCGCTGCGCGACGTGGTGCTGCACTGGATCGAGGCGGGCGTGAAGCTGTTCCGCGTCGACAACCCTCACACCAAGCCGCTGCCGTTCTGGGCCTGGCTGATCGACGACATCCGCGCGCGCCACCCGGACGTGGTGTTCCTGTCGGAAGCGTTCACGCGCCCGGCGATGATGTACCGGCTCGCCAAGGTCGGCTTCTCGCAGTCGTACACCTACTTCACCTGGCGCGAGTCCAAGCACGAGCTGCGCGCCTATCTGCAGGAGCTGGCCGACGGCGCGCCGCGCGAGTTCTTCCGGCCGAACTTCTTCGTCAACACGCCCGACATCAACCCGCGCTACCTGCACAACGCGCCGCGCTCGCAGTTCGTGATCCGTGCGGCGCTGGCGGCGCTGCTGTCGGGCGTGTGGGGCATGTACAGCGGCTTCGAGATCGGCGAATCGGCGCCGCTCGACGAGGCCGGCGAGGAGTACCGCGACGCCGAGAAATACGAGCTGCGCGCGCGCGACTGGCGCCGGCCCGGCAACCTGGCCGGCGAGATCGCGCTGCTGAACCGCGTGCGGCGCACCCACCCGGCCCTGCAGACGCATCTCGGCATCACGTTCCTCGATTCGCCGAACGATTCGGTGCTGGTGTTCCGCAAGGCCACGCCGAACTTCGACAGCGTGATCGTGGCGGCCGTGAGCCTCGACCCGTGGGCGCCGCAGGCCACCGATTTCATGCTCGACGCGGCGCTCTACGCGGGCTGGGCCGTCCCCGAGGGCGCGGCGCTGCGCGTGACCGACCTCGCCACCGGCCACACCGGTCAGTGGCACGGCACGCGCCAGTACGTGAACCTCGACCCGCATGCGCTGCCGTTCGCGATCTGGCGCATCGCGCCCGACGCGCCGCATCTGCCCGCTCACGCCACGCAGCCGGCCGCGTCCGGCTCGGGAGACCCGCGATGATCCGCGAAGAACCGCTCGACCAGCTGCCGCTCGACCAGCTACCGCATGCCCCGTTCCAGCCGGCCGCCGGCAACCCGCGGCGCACCACGCGCCGCGCCGCCGCCTCGCGCACCGTCGATCCGGGCGCCGCGCCCGCCGATCCGCTCTGGTACAAGGACGCGATCATCTACCAGTTGCACGTGAAGTCGTTCTTCGATTCGAACGGCGACGGCATCGGCGACTTCCCGGGCCTGATCTCGAAGCTCGACTACATCGCCTCGCTCGGCGTGGACGCGCTGTGGCTGCTGCCGTTCTATCCGTCGCCGCGCCGCGACGACGGCTACGACATCGCCGACTACCGCAACGTCCACCCCGACTACGGCACGCTCGCCGACGTGCGCCGCTTCATCCGCGAGGCGCACGCGCGCGGCATCCGCGTGATCACCGAGCTGGTGATCAACCACACCTCGGACCAGCATCCGTGGTTCCAGCGCGCGCGCCGCGCCAAGCCCGGCTCGGTGCATCGCGACTACTACGTCTGGTCGGACAGCGACACGAAGTTCTCCGGCACGCGCATCATCTTCGTGGACAGCGAGCCGTCGAACTGGACCCACGACCCGGTGGCGGGCCAGTACTACTGGCACCGCTTCTATTCGCACCAGCCGGACCTGAACTTCGACAACCCGGCGGTGGTGCGCGAGGTGCTGCAGGTGATGCGCTTCTGGCTCGATCTCGGCATCGACGGGCTGCGGCTCGACGCGGTGCCGTACCTGGTCGAGCGCGAGGGCACCAGCAACGAGAACCTGCCCGAGACGCACGCGATCCTGAAGACGATCCGCGCGGCGATCGACGCCGAGTATCCGAACCGGATGCTGCTGGCCGAGGCGAACCAGTGGCCGGAAGACGTGCAGGAATACTTCGGCGACGAGGACGAATGCCACATGGCGTTCCACTTCCCGCTGATGCCGCGCATCTACATGTCGATCGCGAGCGAGGACCGCTTCCCGATCATCGACATCATGCGGCAGACGCCGGAACTCGCGCCGAGCAACCAGTGGGCGATCTTCCTGCGCAACCACGACGAGCTGACGCTGGAGATGGTCACCGATTCCGAGCGCGACCTGCTCTGGCAGACCTACGCGAGCGACCGCCGCGCGCGCCTGAACCTCGGCATCCGCCGCCGCCTCGCGCCGCTGATGGAACGCGACCGGCGCCGCATCGAGCTGATCAACTCGCTGCTGCTGTCGATGCCGGGCACGCCGGTGGTCTACTACGGCGACGAACTCGGGATGGGCGACAACATCCACCTCGGCGACCGCGACGGCGTGCGCACGCCGATGCAGTGGTCGGCCGACCGCAACGGCGGCTTCTCGCGCGCCGACCCCGAACAGCTGGTGCTGCCGCCCGTGATGGGCGCGCTGTACGGCTACGACGCGGTGAACGTCGAGGCGCAGTCGCGCGACCCGCATTCGCTGCTGAACTGGATGCGCCGGATCCTCGCCACGCGCCGCGCCACCCAGGTGTTCGGGCGCGGCACGCTGCGCTTCCTGCGCCCCGAGAACCGCAAGATCCTCGCCTACCTGCGCGAGCTGCCCGACGCCACGCCGGTGCTGTGCGTGGCGAACCTGTCGCGCGCCTCGCAGGCGGTCGAACTGGACCTGTCCGAGTTCGCCGGCCGCGTGCCGGTGGAGATGACCTCCGACTCGCCGTTCCCGGCGATCGGCGAGCTGCCCTACCTGCTGACCTTCCCGCCCTACGGCTTCCTGTGGTTCCAGCTGTCGGCCACCGGCAGCGAGCCGGGCTGGCACCGCCCGCACGCGGAGCCGCTGCCCGAGTACACCACGCTCGTGATGCGGCGCGGCGATACGCATCCGGCCGCCGAGCTGGTCGCCACGCTCGAGGCGGAAGTGCTGCCGTCGTGGCTCACGCGGCGCCGCTGGTTCGCCTCGAAGGACCGCTCGCTCGAAGCGGTGCGCCTCGACTGCGTGACGCCGATCCCGGGCGAGGCGTTCCAGTACGCCGAGCTGGTGGCCACCGTCGACGGCCGCGAGGATCGCTACGCGGTGCCGCTCGCGGCCGCCTGGGGCGACGAGACCTCGCATCCGCTGTTCATGCGGCTCGCGCTCGCGCGCGTGCGGCGCGGCCCGACGGTCGGCTACCTGACCGATGCGTTCGCGCTGCCGTGCTTCGCGCACGGCGTGCTGCGCCGGCTCGCGGACCCGCGCGACGTGCCGCTCGCGGACGGCGGCACGCTGGTGTTCACGCCGGAGCCGGAACCGGCGCTGGCGCAATACGCGCTCGGCGATGCGCCCGAGGTGCGCTGGCTGGCCGCCGAGCAGAGCAACAGCTCGCTCGTGATCGGCGAGGCGCTGGTGCTGAAGCTGGTGCGGCGCGTGGCGCCCGGCATCCATCCCGAGGCCGAGGTCAGCCGCCATCTCACGCGCGCCGGCTACCGCAACGCGCCGGCGCTGGTCGGCGAGGTGCGCCGCGTGGCCGCCGACGGCACGCCGCACACGGTCGCGATCGTGCAGAACTTCGTCGACAACCAGGGCGACGCCTGGGCGCGCTCGCTCGATTTCCTCAAGCGCGCGGTGAGCGATCTCGCGCTCGCGGCGGCGGCCACGCCCGACGCCGGCGAATCGGCGCAGGCGGCCGTCGAGCTCGACACCTACGCCGCGTTCGCCGGTGCGATCGGCACCCGGCTCGGCGAGCTGCACGTGGTGCTGGCCGCGCCGAGCGACGATCCGGCGTTCGCGCCCGAACCCGCCACGCCCGCGCACGTCGAAGGCTGGACCGCCGACGCGCTGGCCATGTTCGAGCGCGCCGCGGCCCTGCTCGCGCCGCGCCTGGACGAACTCGACGCCGACGCGCGCGAGGCCGCGGCCGCGCTGCTCGCCTCGCGCGAGGCGATCGCGCAGGCCGTCGGCACGCTGGTGCCGCGCGAGCTCACCGCCACCTGCATGCGGATTCACGGCGACTTCCACCTCGGCCAGGTACTGGAAGTCAACGGCGACGCGATGCTGATCGATTTCGAGGGCGAGCCGGCCCGGCCGCTCGAGGCGCGCCGCGCCAAGTCGCATCCGCTGCGCGACGTGGCCGGGCTGCTGCGCTCGCTGTCGTACGCGAGCGCGGCCGCGCAGTTCGCGATCGAGAAGGCGCCCGCGCCGACGGCCGACCTCAAGCGCACGCTGTTCGACCGCTTCGGGCAGGCCGCCGCCGACCGCTTCCTCGCCAACTACCGCGACGCCTGCGAAGCCGCCGCCGAGCCGTTCGTGGCGCCCGAGCACGCCGAACGGCTGCTGATGCTGTTCCTGATCGAGAAGGCCGCCTACGAGCTCGGCTACGAAGCCGCGAACCGCCCGGACTGGCTGCGCGTGCCGGTGGTCGGGCTCGCGGCGCTGGCCGCGCAGCTGCTCGGCCGCCCGCTCGCCGAGCCCCCTCATTCACCCGATCACCCTGCTGCACCGGAGAAAAAACAATGAGCGATACGCTCTTCGCCCCGGACGACATCGCCGCCCTGCTCGACGCGCGGCACCCGGACCCGTTCGCATGCCTGGGCCGGCATCGCGACGGCGAGCGCACGGTGGTGCGCGCGCTGTTTCCCGGCGCGCACGCCGTGCAGGTGGTCGCGCGCGACGGCGGCCGCGTGCTCGGCGAACTCGAGCGCGTGGCGCCGGCCGGCTGCTTCGCCGGCGAGATCGAGGCCGATGAGCCGTACCGGCTCGCGATCGACTGGATGACCGCCACCCAGGAGATCGAGGACATCTATGCGTTCGGGCCGCTGCTCGACGACGCGGCGCTCGCGCGTTTCGCCAACGGCGATCCGTTCGCCGTACTCGACTGCCTCGGCGCGCGACTCGCCGAGATCGACGGCGTGGCCGGCGTGATCTTCGCGGTCTGGGCGCCGGCCGCCGCGCGCGTGTCGGTGGTGGGCGACTTCAACGCCTGGGACGGCCGGCGCAACCCGATGCGGCTGCGCCGCCCGTGGGGCGTCTGGGAGCTGTTCATCCCGGCCGTGCATGCGGGCGCGCGCTACAAGTACGAGCTGCGCACGCGCGACGGCCGCGTGCTGCCGCTGAAGGCCGACCCGTGCGCCCGCGCCACCGAGGCGCCGCCGCTGACCGCCTCGGTGGTGGCCGACCACGCCGCGCGCGAACGCTTCGCCTGGCAGGACGGCGCCTGGCTCGCGCGCCGCGCCGAGACCCAGGCGGCCAACGCGCCGATGTCGGTCTACGAGGTGCATGCCGAATCGTGGCAGCGGCTCGGCGATCCGCCCGGGCGCACGCCGAGCTGGGACGAACTCGCCGACCGGCTGATCCCCTACGCGGCCGGCATGGGCTTCACGCACGTCGAGCTGATGCCGGTGGCCGAGTATCCGTTCGGCGGCTCGTGGGGCTACCAGCCGCTCTCGCCGTTCGCGCCGTCGGCGCGCTTCGGGCCGACCGAGGGCTTCGCGCGCTTCGTCGATCGCGCGCACGCGGCCGGGCTCGGCGTGATCGTCGACTGGGTGCCCGCTCACTTCCCGACCGACCAGCACGGCCTCGCACAGTTCGACGGCACCGCGCTCTACGAGCATGCCGATCCGCGCGAGGGCTTCCATCCCGACTGGAACACGCTGGTGTTCAACGTCGGCCGCCACGAGGTGAGCGCGTTCCTGATCGCCTCGGCGCTGGCCTGGGTGCGCGACCTTCACGTGGACGGGCTGCGCGTGGACGCGGTGGCCTCGATGCTCTATCGCGATTACTCGCGCGCCTCGGGCGAGTGGATTCCGAACCGCTACGGCGGGCGCGAGAACCTCGAATCGATCGCGTTCCTGCGCACGCTCAACGACACGCTGCACGGCGCCGGCGCGCCGCCCGGGGTGCTGACCATCGCCGAGGAATCGACCGCCTGGCCCGGCGTGACGGCGCCCGTCGCCGACGGCGGCCTCGGCTTCGACTTCAAGTGGAACATGGGCTGGATGCACGACACGCTGTCCTATCTGCACGAGGACCCCGTGCATCGCCGCTATCACCACGACCGCATGACGTTCGGCCTCGTCTACGCGTTCTCGGAGCGCTTCGTGCTGCCGCTCTCGCACGACGAGGTGGTCCACGGCAAGGGCTCGCTGGTCGCGAAGGTTCCGGGCGACCCGTGGCAGCGCTTCGCGACGCTGCGCGCCTACTACGCGTTCATGTGGGCGCACCCGGGCAAGAAGCTGCTGTTCATGGGCGGCGAGTTCGCCCAGCCCGGCGAGTTCGCGCACGACGCGCAACCGCCCTGGGAGCTGCTCGACTCGCCCGCGCATCGCGGCGTGCAGCGCCTGGTGCGCGACCTGAACCGGCAGCTGGCGGCCGAGCCCGCGCTGCACCGGCTCGACGCGAGCCCCGAGGGCTTCGGCTGGCTGATCGGCGACGACGCCGCCAACAGCGTCTACGCGTTCATCCGCCGCGACGGCGCCGGCCGCCTGCTGGTGGCCGTCTGCAACTTCACGCCGGTGCCGCGCGACGGCTATCGCATCGGGCTGCCCGCCGCCGGCCGCTGGACCGAGCTGCTGAACACCGACAGCGCGGCCTACGGCGGCACCAACCGCGGCAACGACGGCGCCGTGTTCGCGGAGGAAGCGCCGCTGCATGGCCAGCGCTGGTCGGCCTCGCTGCGCCTGCCGCCGCTCGCCACCGTCTGGCTGCGTCCGGACTGAACCGCGCCGGCGGCGTCCCGCGCCTGAAACATCGTCATCCGAAACAACACGCGACAACGAGGAGAACATCATCATGCGTGCTGCGACCGCCGACCGGCTCGAGCCGGGCAGGCCGTACCCGCTCGGTGCGAGCTGGAACGGCCTCGGCATCAATTTCGCGGTGTTTTCCGCGCACGCCACCCGCCTGCAGCTGTGCCTGTTCGAGCCGACCGGACGCAAGGAGATCGCCCGGCTCGACCTGCCTGAATGCACCGACGAGATCTGGCATGGCTACCTGCCGGGCGCGCATCCCGGCACCGTTTACGCGTTTCGCGCCGACGGCCCCTACCAGCCGCAGCATGGCCACCGCTTCAATTCCTCGAAGCTGCTGCTCGATCCCTACGCGCGCAAGCTGATCGGCCAGTTCCGCTGGTCCGACGCGCTGTTCGGCTACCGGCTCCACTCGAACCGCGCGGACCTGTCGATCGACCGCCGCGATTCGGCGCCGGCCATGCCCAAGTGCGTGGTGGTGGACGAATCGTTCGACTGGCACGGCGACCGCCGCCCCGAGGTGCCGTGGCAGGACACCGTGATCTACGAGACCCACGTGCGCGGCGTCTCGATGCGCCGCGACGGGTTGCGCACGCCGGAGCGCGGCACCTTCGCCGCGCTGGCCTCGCCCGAATTCATCGACCATCTGCTCAAGCTCGGCGTCACCACCGTCGAGCTGCTGCCGGTGCAGGCGTTCCTCGACAGCCGCGAGCTCGTCAATCGCGGGCTGCGCAACTACTGGGGCTACGACACGCTGGCGTATTTCGCGCCGCAGCCGTCGTATCTGGCCACGCGCCGGCTCGACGAGATGCGCATCGCGATCCGCCAACTGCACGCGGCCGGCATCGAGGTGCTGCTCGACGTGGTCTACAACCACACCTGCGAGGGCAACCAGCTCGGCCCGACACTGTCGTGGCGCGGCCTCGACAACGCCAGCTACTACCGCCTGCAGCCGAACGACCCGCGCTACCACATCGACGAGACCGGCTGCGGCAACACGCTGAACCTCTCGCATCCGCGCGTGCTGCAGATGGTGATGGACTCGCTGCGCTACTGGTGTACCGCGTTCAACATCGACGGTTTCCGCTTCGACCTCGGCGTCACGCTCGGCCGCGAGCCGCACGGCTACGACCGCGGCTCGGGCTTCTTCGACGCGCTGTGCCAGGACCCGGTGCTGGCCACCCGCAAGCTGATCTCCGAGCCGTGGGACCTCGGCCCCGGCGGCTACCAGCTCGGCAACCACCCGGCCGGCTTCGGCGAATGGAACGACAAGTTCCGCGACACGGTGCGCCGCTTCTGGCGCGGCGACGCCGGCATGCGGCCCGAGCTGGCCGCGCGGCTGGCCGGCTCGGCCGACCTGTTCAACCACCACCGGCGCAAGCCGTGGGCCTCGGTGAACTTCGTCTCGGCCCACGACGGCTTCACGCTGGCCGATCTCGTCTCGTACTCGTCGAAGCGCAACGAAGCCAACGGCGAGGAGAACCGCGACGGCCGCGACGACAACTGCAGCGCGAACTGGGGCGTGGAAGGCCCGACCGACGACGCCGGCATCCGCGAGGTGCGCGAGCGCGTGGCGCGCTCGATGCTGACCACGCTCTACGCGGCGCTCGGCACGCCGATGCTGCTCGGCGGCGACGAGTTCGGCCGCAGCCAGCAGGGCAACAACAACGCCTACTGCCAGGACACCGAACTGGCGTGGTTCGACTGGGAGGCCGCCGCCGGCGACGCCGGGCGCCAGCTGACCGGCTTCGTCGCGCGGCTTGCCGCGCTGCGCCGCGAACACCCGCTGCTGTCGGGGCCGGGCTACCCGTCGGGCGACCGCGAGGCGGCGCCGGGGCTGCGCGAGATCGACTGGTTCGACGAACGCGGCGGGGCGATCTCGATCCCCGCCTGGCAGAACCGCGAACTGCGCGCGCTGACGATGCGCCGCGTCGGCCCCGATCGCGACGGCGAGACCGAAGTGCTGCTGCTGATGCTGAACGGCTCGGCGCAGCCGCTCGTGTTCGTGCCGCCCGCGCCGCCACTCGAGTTCCGCGTGCTGGCCGACAGCGCGCGGCCCGACCTCGAGCCGCAAGCGCTGCCGGCCGAGGGCATCGAGCTGGCCGCGCACGCGGCCGTGATCGCGGCCGCGCGGCTGCCCGCCGGGCAGACCGCGAGCCTCGACCCCACGCGTGCCGACGCGGCCGACGACGCGCGCCACGAGGACGAGGGCGACGACGATCCGCACGGCGCTTCCAGCGGCAACCCGGACGACAACCGGAACGACAACCCGGACGGCGCGGACGACGGCGGCACCGAACCGCGAGCCGTGCCCGCGCCCGGCACGGAACCCGAGCCCGAGCCGACCGCCGGCGCGGTGCCGGCCCATGACGAACCCACGCCGGTGTCCTGAACCCGACACCGGCCCGCATCCGAGAACATCGCGATGACCGATTCCCTGACCTTTCCCGCCGGCCGCCACGCGTATCCGACCTCGTTCGGCGCCAGTTGCATCGATCCGCACCGCACCCACTTCCGGCTCTGGGCGCCCGCCTGCCAGGCGGTGAGCGTGGAGCTCGACGACGGCGAACGCCGCGCCAGCGTGGCCATGACGGCGCGCGACGGCGGCTGGTTCGACGCCACCGTGCCGTTCGGCCCCGACACGCGCTACCGCTACCGGCTCGACGGCGGCGAGGCCGTGCCCGATCCGGCCTCGCGCTTCCAGCCCGAGGGCGTCCACGGCCCGAGCCAGGTGGTCGACCCCGGCGCCTATCGCTGGCGCCAGGACGACTGGCGCGGCCGGCCCTGGCACGAGACCGTGCTCTACGAACTGCACGTGGGCGCGCTCGGCGGCTATCGCGGCGTGACGCAGCGGCTCGGCGACCTCGCCGCGCTCGGCGTGACCGCGATCGAGCTGATGCCGCTGGCCGAGTGCCCCGGCACGCGCAACTGGGGCTACGACGGCGTGCTGCCGTTCGCGCCGTCGTCGTCCTACGGGCGGCCCGAGGAACTGAAGGCGCTGGTGGACGCCGCGCACGAGCTGGGGCTGCAGGTGTTCGTCGACGTGGTCTACAACCACTTCGGCCCCGACGGCAACTGGCTCGCGCGCTACGCGCCGCCGTTCTTCCGCGAGGGCAAGACCACCGGCTGGGGGCCGGCGATCGACTTCCAGCGCGACGAGGTCGGGCGCTTCTTCATCGACAACGCGCTCTACTGGCTCGAGGAATACCGCATCGACGGGCTGCGCATCGACGCCGCCCATGCGATCGACGACGACCGCTGGCTCGGCGAGCTGGCCGCGCGCGTGCGCGCCTACGCGGGCAGCGAGCGGCACGTCCATCTGGTGCTCGAAAACGAGCGCAACAGCGCGCACCTGCTCGCCGACGTGGGCTTCGACGCGCAGTGGAACGACGATTTCCACAACAGCGCGCACGTGCTGCTGACGGGCGAGCGCGACGGCTATTACCGCGCCTACGCCGACGCGCCGCTGCAGCGCTTCGCACGCACCCTCGCCGAGGGCTTCGCGTACCAGGGCGAGCCCTCGCCGCTGCACGACGGCCGCCCGCGCGGCGAGCCCAGCGCGCACCTGCCGCCCACCGCGTTCGTGGCGTTCCTGCAGAACCACGACCAGATCGGCAATCGCGCGTTCGGCGAGCGGCTGCGCGCGATCGTCAACGACGAGGCGCTGCGCGCGGCCACCGCCGTGCTGCTGCTCGCGCCCTCGGTGCCGCTGCTGTTCATGGGCGAGGAAACCGGCTCGACGCAGCCGTTCCAGTTCTTCACCGATTACGAAGGCGAGCTGGCCGACGCCGTGCGCGAGGGCCGGCGCCGCGAGTTCGCCGCGTTCCCGGCGTTCGAGAATCCCGAGCGGCGTCATCTGATTCCCGACCCGAACGACCCGGCCACCTTCGCGCGCTCGTCGCTCGAAGCGGTGGATGCCGACCGCGAGAGCGACGATGCACGCAGCTGGCGCGCGTTCTATCGCGGCGCGCTGGCGGTGCGCAACGGCTTTGTCGTGCCGCATCTGCCGGGCACGCGCTCGGAGGGCGTGAGCCTGCTGGACGGCGGCGCGGACGCGGGCAGCAACGCCCCGGCCCACGACGATCCGCGCCACGGCGACCCCGGCATCGCGCCCGACCACTCGCGCCTGCTGCCGGACGACCCGGAGCAGCCGGCCGAACGCGCGGCGGCCGCGACGCTCGCCGAGGCGATCGAACGCGATCACGCGGACGGCAACGACGACGAAGCCGCCGGCACCGGCCGTGCGCCGCGCGCGGGCGCCGAGCCTCGTGCCCTGATCGCGCGCTGGCGGCTCGGCAACGGCGCGCGGCTCGCGATCGCGCTGAACCTCGACGACACGCCGATCGCGCTGGCCGAGCCGCCGCCCGGCAAGATCGTGTTCGAGACGCCGCCGCGCGTGCGCGACGCGCTCGCCGACGGGCGGCTCGGCCCGCACGCCTGCCTCGTCTGGCTCGACGCGCCGGCCGGCGCGCCGGCCGAGGGGCGTGGACGATGAGCACCGGACCCGACGCCTCGCTCGCCGCGCTGGCCCGCGCGGCCGGGCTCGAGCCCGAATGGACCGACGCGGCCGACCAGCCGCGGCGGGTCGGCGACGATGCGCTCGCGGTGCTGCTCGACGCGCTCGGCCTGCCCGCCGCCACGCTGGCCGATCGCGAATGGAGCCTGGCCGCGCTGACGACGCCGGCCGCGCCGCCGCCGCTGGTGACGGCCACGGCCGGCGAGGCCGTGCCGTGGCCCGCGGCGGCCGGCCGGGCCGGCGGCGGCTACACGCTCACGCTCGAGGACGGCGCCCGCGTCACGGGCCGGCTGGCGGCCGATCCGGCCGGCGGCGGCGCGCGGCTGCCCGCGATCGACGCGCCCGGCTATCACCTGGTGGAAACCGACGCGGCCAGCGTGACGGTGGCGGTGGCGCCCGCGCGCGGCTGGACCGTCGGCGACGCGGCGTTCGTGGCGGGCCGCCAGCGGCCGTGGGGGCTCGCCGCGCAGCTCTACGGGCTGCGCCGCGCCGGCGACTTCGGGATCGGCGACACCACCGCGCTCGCGGCCCTGGCCGGCAGCGCCGCGCGGCTCGGCGCCGACGCGCTCGCGATCAGCCCGACCCATGCCACGTTCCCGGCCCAGCCCGAGCGCGACAGCCCGTATTCGCCTTCCTCGCGCCGCTGGCACAACCTCGCCTATATCGATCCCGACGACGTGGCCGGCCCGCGGGCCACCGCCGCCGTGCTTGCCGAAACCGGGCTGGCCGACACCGCCGCCCGGCTCGCCGCCGCGCCGCTGGTGGACTGGCCGCTGGCGGTCCACACCAAGCTGCGCGTGCTGCGCGCGCTGTTCGAGCGCTGGCGCGCGCATCCGTCGCCCGATGCCGACGCGTTCGCGCGCTTCGTCGCCGACGGCGGCGCCGCGCTGCACGCGCATGCCTGCTTCGACGCGCTGCACGCGCAGGCGCTGGCCGACCGCCGCGAGCCCGACTGGCGGCGCTGGCCCGAGGCGCTGCGCGGCGGCCCCGACGCGCCCGGGGTGCGCGCGTTCGCGGCCGCGCACGCCGACGACGTGGCGTTCTTCTCGTTCGCGCAATGGCTCGCCGCGCGCGGGCTCGACGGCGCGCGCCGGGCCGCGCGCGGCGCCGGCATGTCGATCGGCACCATCGCCGATCTCGCCGTGGGCTGCGCACCCGACGGCAGCGACGCGTGGGCCGCGCCCGGCCTGATGCTGGGCAACGCCTCGATCGGCGCGCCGCCCGACCTGTTCAACGCCGACGGCCAGGCCTGGGGCGTCACCACCTGGACCCCGTCCGCGCTGCGCGCGAGCGGCTTCGCGCCGTTCATCGCGCTGCTGCGCGCCGCGTTCGCGCATGCCGGCGGCGTGCGCATCGACCACATCCTCGGCTTCGCGCGGCTCTGGATCGTGCGCGACGGCACCTCCGCGCGCGACGGCGCCTACCTGCGCTATCCGCTCGACGACCTGCTGCGGCTGGTCGCGCTCGAATCGTCGCGGCATCGCGCGATCGCGATCGGCGAGGATCTCGGCACCGTGCCCGACGGGCTGCGCGAGCGGCTCGCGGCGCGCGGCATCGCCGGGATGCGCGTGCTCTGGTTCGAGCGCGACGCCGATGGCGCATTTCGCCGGCCCGAGCGCTGGGACCGCGACGCGGTGGCGATGCCGTCCACGCACGATCTGCCGACGCTGGCGGGCTGGTGGCGCGGCGTCGATCTGGCCTGGCGGCGGCATGTGGCGGCGCCCGAAACTGGACGCGAGGGCGGCGACAAGGTTGCGGACGCATCGAGTGAGGCAGCGCCGGCGACCGATGTCGCGACGCCGTCCATGCCGCCCGACCGGCACGACGCGTTCGATGCGTTCGCCCCCTCACGCTCGCCCGCCGATCCGCCCGTCACCTGGCCGCCTTCGTCCGGTCCCGCGCCCTCCGCGGCAGCGTCGGCCCAGCCGCAGGCAGCGGCACCGCTCGCGCGCGATGCCGAAACCGCGATGCCGGCCGGCAGCAGCGATCAGCCGGCCGCCTCCACACCTTCAACTCATCCTCTATCCCGCGACATGAATCCATCGCCCCTTGACCACGCGCCCACCGCCGCGCCCCCATCGCTGCCGCCCGACCTGGCCGAGCGCGACGCCGACCGCGCCGCGCTCTGGCGCGCGCTCGTCGATGCGCGGGTGGTGCCGCCGCCGGCCTCGTCCACGCCGCCCGCGCCCGACGCGCCGCCGGTAGCCGCCGCGCTCGCGTTCGTCGCGCGCAGCGCCTCGGCGCTCGCGCTGGTGCCGCTCGAGGATCTGCTGGCGCTGCCCGCGCAGCCGAACCTGCCCGGGCCGCCGGTCGGCCATCCGAACTGGCGCCGCCGCATGCCGCGCGAGACCGCCGACCTGCTCGACGACGCCGCCGGCGCCACGCTCGCCGCCGTCGCGCTGGCGCGGCGCACCGGCACGGAGGCGCCATGAGCACGCCGCGCGCCACGCTGCGGCTGCAGCTGCACGCCGGCTTCACGTTCGACGACGCGGCGGCCCACGTCGATCTGTACGCGCAGCTCGGCATCAGCCATCTCTATCTGTCGCCGATCACGCAGGCCGAGCCGGGCTCGATGCACGGCTACGACACCGTCGACTACGGCCGCGTGAGCGAGGCGCTCGGCGGCGAGCACGGCCTCGTGCGGCTGGTCGGCGCGCTGCGCCGGCACGGCATCGGCACGCTCGTCGATTTCGTGCCGAACCACATGGGCGTGGCCGGCTCGTCGAACGGCTGGTGGAACGACGTGCTCGAATGGGGGCCGCGCAGCCGCTACGCGCGCCACTTCGACATCGACTGGCGCCCCGCCGACCCGCTGCTGCGCGACCGCGTGCTGCTGCCCTGCCTCGGCCGCCCGTATGGCGAGGCGCTCGCGGCCGGCGAGATCGTGCTCGGCTGCGACGCCGCCGCCGGCCGCTTCGTGATCGCCTGCTCGGGGCGCACGCTGCCCGTCGCGCTCGCCGCCTATCCCGACATCCTGCGCGCCGCGAAACAGCCCGGCCTCGACACGCTGGCCGCGCGCTTCGCGCCGCTGGTCGAGGCGGCGCCCGGCACCCCGCGCATCGACCTCGCGTTCGAGGCGCTGCGCGACTACGTTGCCGCCCACGGCGCGACCGCGCTCGACGGCGCGCTGCGCCACTACGCGAGCGACAGCGACGCCGGCCGCGCGCGGCTGCACGCGCTGCTGGAGCGCCAGGCCTATCGGCTCGCCTGGTGGCGCACCGCGCCCGACGAGATCAACTGGCGCCGCTTCTTCGATATCGACACGCTGGCCGGCATCCGCGTGGAGGACGACGCGGTGTTCGACGACGTCCACGCGCTGCTGTTCCGGCTCGTCGACGCGGGGCTGGTGGACGGCGTGCGGATCGATCACGTCGACGGCCTGGCCGATCCGCGCGGCTACTGCCGCAAGCTGCACGCGCGGCTCGCCGCGCTGCGCGACCCGGCGCCGTACCTGGTGGTGGAGAAGATCCTCGCGACCGGCGAGGCGCTGCCCGCCGACTGGCTCACCGACGGCACCACCGGCTACGACTTCATGAACGACGTGGGCGCGCTGCTGCACGATCCGGCCGGCGCCGAGCCGCTCGCGCAGCACTGGGCCGAGCTGTCGGGCAGCACCGCGACGTTCACCGACGAGGCGCTGGCCGGCAAGCGCGAGGCGGCCGCGCGGCAGCTTGCCGTGGAGGTCGAGCGCGTGACCGACGCGCTGCACGCGATCGCGCGCGCCGACCCGCGCACGCGCGACTTCGCGCGCAACCCGCTGCGCCGCGTGGTGGCCGAACTGGCCGCGCAGCTGCCCGTCTACCGGCTCTATCCCGTGGACGGCGAGCGCGCCGCCGAGCGTCCGTTCATCGAGGCCGCCAGCCAGGCCGCGCGTCGCGCGCTGCCGCGCACCGATCACGAGGCGCTCGACCGCGTGCTCGGCTGGCTCGGCTGGCCCGAACTCGCGCGCGGCGGATCGGGTGCGGAATCGGGGGCAGCCCCGGACGCCGAACCGGCGGCGGACGTGGATCCGGCGCTGGCCCGCCAGGCGCGCATCGCGTTCGCGCGGCTCAGCTCGCCGCTCGCGGCGAAGGGCGTGGAGGACACCGCCTGCTATCGCTACGGGCGCCTGCTGTCGCGCAACGAAGTCGGCGCCGACGCCGGGCAGTTCGCGCTCTCGCCCGACGCGTTCCACCTGCGCAATCTCGAACGCGCGGCACGCACGCCCCACACGCTGCTCGCCACGGCCACCCACGACCACAAGCGCGGCGAGGACGTGCGCGCGCGGCTCGCGGTGCTGAGCGAGGCGCCGGTGCCGTGGCGCGCGGCCGTCGACGCCTGGGCCGCGCGTCACGACGCGCAGCGCCGCGCGCCGGCCGAGGGCGCGCCGCCGGCGCCGGGCCGCGCGGTGGAGGCGATGCTGTACCAGACGCTGGTGGGCTGCTGGCCGCCCACGCTCGCGCCCGACGACGCCGAGGGCCTCGCCGCGCTGGCCGATCGCGTCGTGCAGTGGCAGACCAAGGCGCTGCGCGAGGCGAAGCGCGAGACCAGCTGGCTCGCGCCCGACGAAGGCTACGAAGCGGCCTGCGAGGCGTTCGTGCGCGAGCTGCTCACGCCGCGCGGCGAGGACGATTTCGCCCATGCGCTGCATGCGTTCGTCGCGCACATCGCGCCGGCCGGCGTGGTCAATTCGCTGCTGCAGGCGACGCTGCGCATCGCCTCGCCCGGCGTGCCCGATCTGTACCAGGGCACCGACCTGTGGGACTTCAGCCTCGTCGATCCCGACAACCGGCGCGAGGTGGACTTCGCCGAGCGCCGCGCCACGCCCGTCGGCGGCCCGCTGGCCGGCTATCTGCGGACCTGGCCCGACGGCCTCGTCAAGCGCGCGCTGGTCACGCGGATGCTGGCGCTGCGCGCCGAATACGCGGGGATCTTCACGCACGGCGCCTACCTGCCGCTCACGGTGGAAGGCGCGGCGCGCGACCACGCGATCGCGCTGCTGCGGCGCGATACGCGCACCGCCGTGCTGGTGGTCGGCAGCCGGCTCGCGCACGGCCGGCTCGCCACCGACGGCGCCGGCCCGCGCATCGACGCGGGCTTCTGGGGCGATACCGCGATCGTGCTGCCCGACGACGCGCCAGCCCAATGGCACGAGCGGCTCGGCGCGGAGCGCCGTGCGACGGCGACGAACGGGCGGCTGCGCGTGGCCGAACTGCTCGCCGAACTGCCGGTGGCGGCGCTGGTCGGCATGCCGTGAAGGGGAGGTACGGCGAGGCGCGCTCGCGCCTCGCCGGCATGTGGATGCCACGCGACGATCAACAGATAAAAATTCCGCGATCGATTATCGAATCAAGATGATCTTTCAAACAAAATAAAAAACTTCCAAAAACTCTCCCATTTACCCAAGCCGGAAAATTCTCCTTGATTCGGCCACGCGAACAAGGAAGTATTTGCGCATTCAGGAGAGCTGCATGGTGGCCTTCCCCAGTCGTTGCAGCATCGCGTGCCACCGCCCAACCGCAACCACCGAGGAAAGAAAATGGCCAACCTTGAAAATGGCATCAATGCGTGGATTTTCCTGGACGAGGACGAACCGCCCGACACCAACTACAACAGCCCCGCCAGCTGCTATCAATCGCTGATCAGTTCGCGGGTCTACGACAGCGCCAGCTTTCTCGGCATCGCTTTTTTCAAGGTGGTCCCCGCCGCGCAGGGCTCCACGATCCAGATCGGCGACAAATCCCATCCCGTATCGCCGTCGCAGAGCCTGTCCAATCAGGATTATCTGAATTTCGTGCTGCGCGACGGGCGTCAGGTCAATCCCGGCATCAAGTTCCTGGCCACCATGGTGTACTCCGGCGCCCACACCCTGGCGTCGATTTTCTCGGCAGGCGGCGACGCGCAAACCCAGGCCACCGATTTTGCAAACAACCTGGTCGCCTATCTCAAAGACAACGGGATGAATGGGCTGGACGTCGACTGGGAAGGTGATGTATCCGACGACATGACGCCGGCGCAATTCCAGATCCTGTTTTCCACGATTCGCGCGGTATTCGATCAACAACCGGTCAAGTATTACCTGTCGTTCACGCCGGCGTGGTCCTGGGGAAAAATCGATTACGCCACGCTCGATGGCCTGTTCGATTTCGTCTCGCCCCAGTTCTATGACGGCACATCGCTGGAGAGCTTCCTCGAGGCCAAGGTCCCGCCGGCCCTGATCGGTTACGGCGCGCAATTCGAGCCGGGCAATTCGGCGCCCAATAGCAGCGCGCAACAGGTCTGGAGCGCGGTGTCGGAAGGCTTTTCCTTCAACGGTACGCAATACGATTATCAGGACATCTTCATGTGGCGCCTCAACTCGGGCAATTTCCAGTTCGAGCAGGCGCAGTTCATGATTCTGGGCCAGCTCGGCAATCCGCCCACCGGCAACAGCTTCGACGACACGCCGATCATCCGCGCAGCGGGCAATCCGCAGCTGACGCAACTGACGATCCGCTCGGGTAACGTCCTCGACGCGATCCAGGCCGCCAACACCGGCACCGGCCCCTACAACTTCGGGACCGCGCCGGACGCGAAAACCGGCACGTTCACCTTGCTGCAACATGGGGGGAACGGCGGAAGCGGACAAACCATCCAGATCCCGCTCGACGATCCGATCGTGTCCGTGTCCGGCTACACGGGCGTGTGGTACGGCTGGCAATGCGTCCTGCAACTCACGCTGACCGGCAAGAGCGGCGCCACCTACGGCCCGTTCGGCAGCATGGCCGGCGCGACCCGCCGCGATCCGTTCGTGCAGGCGGCGCCCGCCGGACAAAGCGTGGCGGGCTTCAGCGGCACTACGGTGACGGTGCCGCTGGCGGGCGGCAGCCGGACGGCGATCATCGCCACGCTGAGCGCCGTGTTTGCCTGAAATATCCAATCAGACGTTTCGACACCGGCGGCACCCGTCGTCCAAGGCCATGCAGACGCATGGCCTTCTTTGCTGCCGGATCCATCAAGCCAACCGGCTGCCCGTTCGAATATTTCATTATTCAATCAATACCATTCAGATTACTTTCAATTGAAGCGAACCGCTGCGAATCGCGTGCGATAGCCGCGCAAGCAACTTGACATCGCCCTGCCGCGCGGCGACTATTTGGCGTTCGTTAAACGAAACGATGTTCTCATTACGAACATTCGAATAACAATAGGGCTGGCCGCCTTCCTCTCGCGTTCGATCCCGGATGCAGGGAAGGCGCGATATGAACCCGCTGTGCCGTGGCAATCGCCTCGTGTACGTGGAGGAGCGCCGCACCCTGATCCCGATCGCCTTCCGGCGGCCGCCCGGCCGCTCGCGCCCGGGCTCATCCGCACGCCGATCCGCCGCCCCGGCCAGCCAGCAGACACACGCTGAGCAACTGAACCACAGCATGAAAAGAGACAACCCCATCGCCCACGCCAACGACCGGCGCGGTGTCGTCGCCGCCCTCGTCTACCTATTCGAGCGCGTCATGCCCGACCCGTTCGTGCTGTCGATCGGCCTGACGGCCCTGGTCGCGGTGCTAGCGCTCGCGCTCGGCCCGCAGGGCAACCTCCCCACGCTGCTCGACTCCTGGTACACGGGCACCTTCGGCATCCTCGGCTTTGCGCTGCAGATGATCCTGATCCTCGCCACCGGCTACGCGATCGCCGAGGCGCCGGTGATCCAGCGCGGCCTGCGCGCGCTGGCCGCCCATGCACAGACGCCGACGCGCGCCGCGCTGCTGGTGTTCCCGGTGGTCGGCATCGCGGCCTGGCTGAACTGGGGCCTCGGCCTGATCGTCGGCGCGCTGCTCTCGCGTGAAATCGCGCGGCGCGTGAAGGTCGATTTCGCCTGGCTGGTGGCCGGCAGCTACTCGGCGTGGTCGGTCTGCAACAGCGGCCTGTCCAGCTCGATCGCGCTCTCGCAGGCCTCGCACGGCAACGCGCTGAACCTCGTCGAGAAGGCCACCGGCCAGGTGGTGCCGCTCGGCGCGACGGTGTTCGCGCCGTTCGTGTTCATCCCCACCGTGCTGGTGGTGGTGGTGATGACGGCGATCTTCATCCGCATGCATCCGCGCACCGAGGACGTGGTCGCGTTCAGCGAGGCGGCCGAAAGCGAAGCCGGCGGCGCGAGCGACGACCCGCACGCGCGCGTCGGTACCACGCCCACCTTCGCCACGCGCCTGGAAAACTCGATGCTCGGCACGCTGCTGCTGCTCGTGTTCGGCGTCGGCTATCTGGTGATGGAGTGGCGCGCGCACCGCTTCGACCTCGACATCAACACCACCATCCTGATCTTCCTGCTGATCGGCCTCGCGCTGCAGCGCACGCCGATCGCCTATGCCAACGCGATCCGCCGCGCCGCGCGCCAGACCGGCTCGATGCTGCTGCAATACCCGGTGTACGGCGGCATCATGGGCATGATGAAGGGCACCGGCCTGGCCTCGATGATCGCCAAGACCTTCGTGACGATCGCCACGCCGGCCTCGCTGCCGCTCTGGAGCTACCTCAGCTCGCTGATCATCACGCTGCTGGTGCCGAGCGCGGGCGGCCACTGGGCCGTGCAGGGACCGTTCGTGCTGCCCGCCGCGCTGAGCCTGCACGCCTCGGTGCCGCGCACCGCGATGGGCGTGGCGATGGCCGAGAACGTCTCCAACATGCTGCAGCCGTTCTGGGCCGTGCCGATCGTCGCGATCGCGGGCATCCGCATCCAGCGCGTGATGGGCTACACGGCCGTCACGTTCGCGGTGTCGCTGGTGATCTACGCGGTGGCGCTGTGGCTCGTGCCGTGAGGCGCGCCGGCCGCGCCTGAGGCCGGCCGGCACGATCCCGCCACGCGCGGCGGCGCTTCCCATGCCGCCGCGCGAATCGTTTCGACTCTCCCCCTTCGCCGTTCGTCAGCCGCGGGGCAGCCGGCGTTCAGATGCCGTCGGCATCCGCATCGTCCGGCCCCGAGAAATAGCGCAGAATCCGCGCCTTCTCGTCGGACGACACCACGCCCGGCATTGCCGCGGCCCCACTCGCCCCCATCTCCGGCTGCGCCGTTTCGGGCAGCGCCGCGCGCGGCGTGACTGACGGCATGCGCCCCTGCGCGTCGAGCGCCGCCACGAAGCCCTCGCCGGGCATGAAATGCAGGTCGTAGGGCTCGCCGCCCACGAACGCGATCTCGTCGGGCACCGCGTCCGGCTGCTCCGGCACGTTGGCGAGCGCATGCCGCATGAACTCGATCCAGACCGGCAGCGCATTGCGCGAACCATACTCGCGCGCGCCCATCGAGGCCGGCGTATCGAAACCCATCCAGACCACGGTGGCCAGCTCGCGCTGATAGCCGGCGAACCAGCCGTCGCGATAGCGGTTGGTGGTGCCCGTCTTGCCGGCCAGGTCGTGCCGCTTCAGCACGTTGGTGGCCGCGCCGGTGCCGTGCGCGGCGGCGGCACGCAGCATGTCCGTCATCAGGTAGCTGTTGGCGGCATCGATCACGCGCGGCGCGCCGGCGCCCGCGCGGGCCGGCGCGGCCTCGAACAGCACGCGGCCCGCGCCGTCCTCGATGCGGGCGATCAGGTACGGCTGCACGCGAAAGCCGCCGTTCGCGAACACCGCATAGGCCACCGCCATCTGCAGCGGCGTGACCGCGCCCGCGCCGAGCGCCATCGGCAGGTTCGGCACGATCAGGTCCTCGCGCAGGCCGAACGCGCCGACGATGAAGCGCTTCGCATAGGCGGGATCGATCGCGCGCAGCGTGCGGATCGCGACGAAGTTCTTCGAGCGCGCCACGCCCTCGCGCAACGTGATCGGGCCGAGCGGCACGCCGTCCTCGTGCGGGCGCCAGACCGGGCCGCCGGGATAGCTGGCGGGAATTTCGACGGGCAGGTCGTCGACCACGGTGGTCGGGCCGAAGCCGCGCGCCAGCGCCGCCGAATAGAGGAACGGCTTGAAGCTCGAACCGGGCTGGCGCCACGCCTGCGTCACGCGGTTCAGCTGGGTCGCCGTCATGCCGTTGCCGCCCACCAGCGCGCGGATCGCGCCGTCGTCGGGCGCGATCGCGACCAGCGCGGCCTGCACCGCGGGCAGTTCGGCGAGCGCCCAGTGGCCGCCATCGGCGCGCGTGACGCGCACGATCGCGCCCGGCGCCAGCCGCACCGGCGCGCGACGGCCCGCGGCGCGCAACCGGTCGAGGCCGTGCCCCGCGAGCACGACGTGCGTGCCGTCGGCGAGCCGCGCGTCCACGCGCGCGGCACTGCTCGCCACCACCACCGCGCACGGCAGCCCCGCCACCTCGGGCCGCTGCCGTATGGCCTCGATCACGGCGTCCGAAAGCCGCCCCGCCGCCGGCACCGGCAGCGCCACCGTGGCCTCCGGTCCCGCGTAGGCATGCCGGCGCGGGTAGGCCAGCACGCCGTGGCGCACCGCCTCGAACGCGGCGGCCTGATCGTCGAGCGCCACCGTGGTGGTGACCTTGAAGCCGCTCTCGTAGGCGGCCTCGCCGTAGCGCTCGACCATCATCTGCCGCACCAGTTCGCTGACCGAGCCGGCCGGTACCGAGTCGCGTCGCGCGGCGGGCCGCGCGTAGGCTGGCTCGTCCAGCGCGGCGCGATACTGCTCCGGCGTGATGAAGCCGACCTCGCGCATGCGCGCGAGCACGTAGCGCTGGCGCGCCAGCGCGCGCGCCGGATCGCTGACCGGGTTGAACGCGGACGGCGCCTTCGGCAGCCCGGCCAGCATCGCGGCCTGGCCGAGCGTCAGCGCATCGAGATCGCGGCCGTAGTAGGTGCGCGCCGCCGCGCCGAAGCCATACGAGCGCTCGCCGAGATAGATCTGGTTCATGTAGAGCTGCAGGATCCGGTCCTTCGGCAAGCTGCGTTCGATCTTGATCGCGAGCAGCACCTCGACGAGCTTGCGCGTGAAGGTCTTGTGGCGCGACAGGAAGAAGTTGCGCGCGAGCTGCATCGTGATGGTGCTGCCGCCCTGGGCCTTGCCGCCGCGCACGGCATCGACCAGCACGGCGCGCAGCAGGCCGCCCACGTCGATGCCGCGATGCTGGTAGAAGCCGGCGTCCTCGGCCGCCAGCAGCGCCTGCTTCATGCGCGTGGGGATCGCGTCGGCGTCGAGCGGGATGCGCCGCTCGATGCCGTATTCGGCGAGCTGGTGGCCATCCGACGAGTAGATGCGCAGCGGTTCGGCCGGCTGGTAATCGCCGAGCGCGGTCACGGGCGGCAGCGCCGGGTAGACGACGAACGCGATATAGGCCGCCGTGGCGCCGCCCGCGACGAGGCCGGCGCAGACGAGGCCGATCGCGATCGTGCCGAGCACGCGCCGGACGCCGCGACGGCGTGGCGGGCGCTTGCCGCCGGAGGGCTCGGGCCGGCCGGTGGGGTCGGAGGGAGGGAGATGGGAGGAGTCGGGCTTGCGCAGGAACATACGGGAAACGAACCGGAACGAGTGCAAATGCGAAGGCAGATGCGGGTGGGAAGCGGCGGTGCAAGGGCACCGTGTCCGCGCGTCGCACGGGCGGCCACATCGGCGAGGCGCGCGAGACGATCCGGCGCGCAGGCCGGATCCATCATGAGGAATCCGTAACGATCAAGGGCCGCGTGAGGCGGAGATCGCGAATCACGGGGCCAACGGAATCGGACAGCAGCGTTCGGGACAGGCCGATCGGGCCGGCGGCGGCTCACCGCTCACGCGGGGCCCGGCGCGGACATGGCGGGTACGCGGCCGTGCGATGGCGCGCGAGGTCCGCGTGCCGGGCGGAATGCGTCGGGAAACGCGAGCCGGGAGCGGCCCGGATCGGATCGGCCGACGCGCGGCTCAGGCCGCGCCGCCCCCGGCCTCGAACGCCGTGCGATAGGCGTAAAGCCCCGGCTGGCCGCCCGTCATCAGGAACAGCACATCGTCGCCGGGGCGGTACTTGCCCGCCTCCACGTCGGCCAGCAGCCCCGCGAACGCCTTGCCGCCATAAACCGGATCGAGCAGCAGCCCCTGCGTGCGCGCCATCAGCCGCACGGCGGCCAGCATGCCGTCGGTCGGCACGCCGTAGCCTTCGCCGCGCTGCGCGCCGTCCACGCGAACCGCGCCGGCGGGCGGCGGCGCCAGTTCCAGCAACGCGCAGGC
Source organism: Burkholderia perseverans (assembly GCF_022870505.1). NCBI lineage: Bacteria > Pseudomonadati > Pseudomonadota > Betaproteobacteria > Burkholderiales > Burkholderiaceae > Burkholderia > Burkholderia perseverans. Next base: position 929,202 of record NZ_CP045093.1, on the reverse strand, counting down.
CGCCTCGACCAGTTCCACCGTGACCGCCGCCGCGGCCGGCGCCGGCGCCAGCACGCCGTGCGCGAGCACGCGCTCGGGCCGCCGGCCCAGCGCGTGCAGGCCCGCCACCAGTCCGGCCTGGGTGCCGCCGCTGCCATTAGGACAGACGATGCCGGAGAACTCGATGCCGAGCGCCCGCTCCTGCTCGACGATCTCGGCCGCGCAGGCCGCGTAGCCGAGCGAGCCGAGCCCCGTCGAGCCGCCGGTCGGGATCACTCGCACCTTGCGGCCGGCCGCGCGCAGCTCGTCGGCGCGCGCCTGCGCGGCGTCGATCGCCGGCGTGCCGTCCGGCGCGATCCGCACCGTGGCGCCGAACAGCGCATCGAGCAGCAGGTTGCCGTTATGTTCGTAGTCGTCGTCGCTGCGCGGCACCGCGCGCGACAGCACCAGTTCGCAGCGCAGGCCGGCCAGCGCCGCCGCGGCGGCCGTGAGCCGCGCGTGATTCGATTGCAGGCCGCCCACCGTGATCACCGTGTCGGCGCCGTCCGCGAGCGCCTGGCCGAGGTGCAGTTCGAGCTTGCGCAGCTTGTTGCCGCCGCCGCCGAGCGCGAAGTGATCGTCGCGCTTCACATGCAGCCGCACGCCGTTGGCGCGCTCGCCGAGCGCCGCCTCCAGCCGCGCGAGCCGCTGGATCGGCGGGATCGCGTCGAGCAGCGCGAAGCGCGGAAAACGAACGCCATGGAGTTCCATCGTCGACATCGGTGCTTCTCCTTCCTCAGTGCCGCCGGCGCGAACGGTGCGCCGGCTCCGGTCATGGCGACACATTCTGGGCGCGCGGCCCGGCGCCGGCAAACGAGCATTTCTACCCGCAGCATTAGCGCAATTACTGCGACACCCAACCGGGTCGGCCGGCCATGCCGGCGCGCGCTCACTCGCCGTCGCGCGCGTCCTCTTCCTCGCGGCTCAGCGTCAGCCCGCCGGCCGGCAGCGGCAGCGCCGTGCGATAGCGCACCTGTTTCAACGCGAAGCTCGAGCGGATGTTCGACACGCCCGGGATCGTCGTCAGCTGATCGACGATGAAGCGTTCCAGCCCGTGCATGCTCGGCACCAGCACGCGCAGCAGGTAGTCGGCGTCGCCCGACATCAGGTAGCACTCCATCACCTCGGGCCGCTTGTCGATGGCCGCCTCGAAGCGGCGCAGCGCGTCCTCCTGCTGCTTCTCCAGGCTGACCTGGATGAACACGTTGATCTTCAGGCCGAGCGGCTCGGGATCGAGCAGCGTGACCTGCCGCCGGATCAGCCCGAGCTTCTCGAGCGCCTTGACGCGGTTGAAGCACGGCGTGGGCGACAGGTTCACGGCGCGCGCGAGTTCGGCATTGGTGATGCGCGCGTTCTGCTGGAGCTGGTTCAGGATCGCGATGTCGGTGCGGTCGAGGCGGGTCGGGTCGGCGGGCATGAATGTAACAATTCCGGAAATGGCGCGATTACCGGAATATTTATACTGAATCGCCGTCGCAACGCAATACAAAACAGACACACGTTCCGGAACCGCGCCAGTACGCTTGTCGGACCGCCGCGCCTACGATCGCGGCGCCCCCGCTCCCCCTTTTCCGGAACCGGATCATGACCGACCTGTCGAACGGCGTCCCGTCGATACTTGCCCAGCCCCTCAATCCGATCGACGACGATCCCGCGGAAACCGGCGAATGGCTCGCCGCGCTCGACGGCGTGGTCGAGCATGCCGGCCCCGAGCGCGCGCGCTACCTGCTCGAACGGCTCGCCAGCCACGCCGCCACGCAGGGGCTCGCGGCCCGGCGCGGACGCGCCACGCCCTACGCGAACACGATCGCACTCGACACGCAGCCGCCCTACCCCGGCGACCTCGAGATCGAGGCGCGGCTCGCCGCGGCGCTGCGCTGGAACGCGCTGGCGATGGTGGTGCGCGCCAACCGCGCCTACGGCGAGCTGGGCGGCCACATCGCCAGCTACGCGTCGGCCGCCGACCTGTTCGAGGTGGGCTTCAACCATTTCTTCCGCGCGGCCGGCGCCGGGCACGACGCCGATCTCGTCTATTTCCAGCCGCACTCGGCGCCGGGCGTCTACGCGCGCGCCTATCTGGAAGGATTCCTGAACGAATCGCAGCTCGATCACTTCCGCCGCGAGATCGACGGCCCGGGCCTCTGCTCGTATCCGCATCCGTGGCTGATGCCGGACTTCTGGCAGTTCCCCACCGGCTCGATGGGGATCGGGCCGATCAACGCGATCTACCAGGCGCGCTTCATGCGCTACCTCGCGCACCGCCAGCTGCTGGACACGGCCGGGCGCACCGTCTGGGGCTTCTTCGGCGACGGCGAGATGGACGAACCCGAGGCGATCGGCGCGCTCTCGCTGGCCGCGCGCGAGCAGCTCGACAACCTGGTGTTCGTGATCAACTGCAACCTGCAGCGGCTCGACGGCCCGGTGCGCGGCAACGGCCGCGTGATCGACGAACTCGAGACGCTGTTCGCCGGCGCCGGCTGGAACGTGATCAAGGTGCTGTGGGGCTCGGACTGGGACGCCCTGTTCGCGCGCGATCGCGACGGCGCGCTGCTGCGCGCGTTCGCCGATACCGTGGACGGCCAGTTCCAGACCTTCTCGGCCAACGACGGCGCCTACAACCGCGAGCACTTCTTCAGCCGCAACCCGCAGCTGGCGGCACTGGCCGCGCACCTGAGCAACGACGACATCGACCGGCTGCGCCGCGGCGGCCACGACGCGCGCAAGCTGCACGCGGCCTACGCGCAGGCGCTCGCGCATCGCGGCCAGCCCACCGTGATCCTGGCCAAGACCATGAAGGGCTACGGCATGGGCGCAATCGGCCAGGGCCGCATGACCACGCACCAGCAGAAGAAGCTCGGCCTCGACGACCTGAAGGCGTTCCGCGACCGCTTCGCGCTGCCGCTCTCGGACGACGAGGTGGCCGAGGTGACGTTCTACCGCCCCGCCGACGCCAGCCCCGAGATGCGCTACCTGCACGCGCGGCGGCAGGCGCTGGGCGGCTACCTGCCGCGCCGCCGCCGCGAGGCGAGCCGCGCGCTGACGGTGCCGCCCGTCAGCGCGTGGGGGCAGTTCGCGCTGGAGGCCGACGGCAAGGACATGTCGACCACCACCGCGCTGGTGCGCATGCTGGGCGGGCTGCTGAAGGCGCCCGGCTTCGGCGAGCGCGTGGTGCCGGTGGTGGCCGACGAGGCCCGCACCTTCGGCATGGCGAACCTGTTCCGGCAGGTCGGCATCTACTCGCCGCTCGGCCAGCGCTACGAGCCCGAGGATCTCGGCTCGATGCTCTACTACCGCGAGTCCACCACCGGGCAGATCCTCGAGGAAGGCATCTCGGAGGCCGGCGCGATCTCGTCGTGGATCGCCGCGGCCACCGCCTACAGCGTGCATGACCTGCCGATGCTGCCGTTCTACATCTACTACTCGATGTTCGGCTTCCAGCGCGTGGGCGACCTGATCTGGGCCGCCGCCGACCAGCGCGCGCGCGGCTTCCTGATCGGCGCGACCTCGGGCAAGACCACGCTCGGCGGCGAGGGGCTGCAGCACCAGGACGGCACGAGCCACCTGGCCGCCGCGATGATCCCGAACTGCCGCGCCTGGGATCCGGCGTTCGCCTGCGAGGCGGCCGTGATCGTCGAGCACGGCATGCGCGAGATGGCCGAGCAGCAGCGCGACGTGTTCTATTACCTGACCGTCACCAACGAGAACTACGCGCAGCCGTCGCTGCCCGAGGGCGCGCGCGAGGGCATCCTGCGCGGCCTCTATTCGCTCGATCCGGGCCGCCGCGACACGGCGCGCGTGCAACTGCTCGGCGCCGGCGCGATCATGACCGAGGTGCTGGCCGCCGCCGAGCTGCTGCGCGACGACTGGGGCATCGAGGCACAGGTCTGGAGCGTGACGAGCTTCACCGAGCTGCAGCGCGACGCGATCGAGGCCGAGCGCGCGGCACGGCTCGGCGGCGAGGCGCGCGAGCCGGCCGTCAGCGCCGCGCTGCGCGGCGCGCGCGGGCCCGTGATCGCGGCCACCGATTATGCGCGCGCGCTGCCGGAGCTGATCCGCGGCTACGTGCCGGCGCCCTACGTGACGCTCGGCACCGACGGCTTCGGGCGCAGCGACACGCGCCGCGCGCTGCGCGAGTTCTTCGAGGTCGATCGCGGCTCGATCGTGTTGGCCGCGCTGCATGCGTTGGCGCAGCAAGGCGAAATCGGCGAGGAGGTGGTGCGCGCGGCGCGCGAACGCTACCGCAAGGACGCCGGGCGCGCGGCTTCGTGGCGCGCTTGAGCGGGAGCGATTCAGCCAATATCCCAGCACCGGCGAAGCGTGCTCAGGCGCGCTTCGCTCCGGTTAGCGAACGCCGACATATTTCACCGCGCTTTCATGAAGCCCGGCATTTTGATTCAACGCCGCATGATGACATTTTCATAACAAAAACCACCCGCCGCGGCGCCATTTCATTCGGCTTCGCGACACCGGACGATGATCGACCGCACTCGCCTCGGCACACCGGCGATTGATCCACCGCGATTCATTCGAGCCTATTGATTTCCGCGCTCGCGGCCCGCCCCGCATGCCTCGGCGGGCACCCGCCGCGCACCGCCACGCACGCCGCTTCACGCCACTGTCATGCCACGGTAATCGGCGCGCCATTCGCGCCGGATTTCCCGATGGCAAAATTTTCTGAATCGGGATTGTCGTCGCGAGGCGTTTAACCTATGATCCCGGCAAACGGATTTTCCACGACGGAAAATCGACAAGCGCCAAGGCCGATCCGGGGTTTCCCTCCATGCCGTGCCGCGACGTTCCCACCGGAATCTCGCGGCGGCGTCACGCCTTGTGCCGGCCCCCCGCCCCATCCCATCGCGCGGGTCATCGTGGCCGGCGCAACAGCACGCGTGACAGGCACGGCGGCCGGCGGCCCCGTGCGAACCGGAACCGGCATGCCGGGCCGGACGGCGCGCAGCAACGGGCCACGCGCCCGCGGCCATCGCGTCGCGAGGTGCGGGGCCAGGCAACAGCGATGGCATCCATAGGCAAGCGGGGAATCGAATGACGGGCAAATTCCATATCGCCAACATCAGCGCCTCGGCCGCGACCTACTACGTCAACGACACGCGGGTCGGCGCGCCCGCACGCCCGATGAACGCCGCGACGGGCGCGCCCGACATCGTCACCGTGCTGCGTTCGCGCGAGCCGGACCCGTCCGGCACGTTCGCGGTGGGCGCCAACGCGTTTTCCGTGCGCTTCGAGGACACGATCCCGCCCGAGCCCGCGCGGATCGACTACGACATCGTGATCCCCGACAACGAGTCGCTCGACGACGACCTCTACCTCTACGTGTTCCGCGACTCGGCGATGCTGCTGTCGAGCCGCGGCGTGGTGCTGTCGAACGTGTCCTGAGCGCGCCGGCCAGCCCGCCAGCCGACACGTTCCGTCAGAACCCCAGCGAGTTGAGGAACTGATTCGTGTAGCCGAGCGTGCCGGCCTTGCCGTAGTTGTTGCAGGTGTCGGACGAGTCGTTGTCGGAGGTGGCCGGCGCGCAGTCGCGGTCGCGCGAGAACGCCCAGAAATGCACGCCGCCGAGCTGCTTCGACACCGCGTAGTTCGACACCGTGACGGCATCGGCCAGCGTGAACGTCTCGTCGATGCTGTCGTTGCCGCCGATCATCGGCGTCACCTCGATCTGGCTATACGGCACCTTCCAGTAGTTGTGCAGACTCTCGGCCGCGGCGATGGTCGACTTGCCCATGTCGCACGTGCCGCTGCTGTTCAACGTGCAGAGCGACGCGTCCTCGCCGCCCGAATCGGCGAAGTCCATCGTCATCAGGTTGATCGTGTAGTTCTTCAGCCCGTAGTTCCGGATCGCCGTCATCACCTTCACGCCGATGTCGCCGAGGTTCTGGCTCGGGTTGCCGCCCTCCGTCGCGATCGTGAAGCTGTAGCGCAGGTTCGGATAGGCGGCCTGCGCGTTCGCCACGCGCGCCACCAGGTTGTTGATGTCGCTTTGCGTCTGGCCGTTCTCGATGTCGAAGTCGATGCCGATCAGGTTCGCGCTGTAGTACGTCTGGATGAACTTCTGGAAATTCGCGTCGGACGTGCAGAGGAAGCTCGCGCCCGCGCCGCCGGTGGACACGATGTACTGCTTGCCCGCGGTCACGAAGCTCTGCACGTTCGCCTTCGCGAACGACGCGGCCGACACGCCGCTCCAGTCCTCGCTGCCGCAGTTGCCGGTCGCGAACGCCCAGGTCACCGCCTGCAGCCTGGCCGGCATCACGCTCAGCAGCGTCTTCGAGCTGCCCGTCACGGTGGTGTTGAGCTGCGTGCCGCCGAAATCGCCCGAGTAGAAGTACGGGCTGTAGACGAGTCCTGCCGGCGCGGCCACGGCCGATGCCGCGAACGCCACGCCGGCAAGACCGGCTACCAGACCGTTGATCAGTGTCGATGTCATGATGGTTTCCTGAGAGGGGAGACGAGCCGCGGGCAGCAGCATGCACCGCCCGCATGCGATGACGCCGGCCGCCGCATGCGTGACGTCACGGCCCCGCCTGCACGGCGGGACCGATGCCGGCAGGCAGCGGCCGGCGTTTCATTTCGTTGATCCGATTCATTCGCAGTGCGTAACGTCCAGGGCGTTTTTTTCGCGAATCCATCGAATCGTTCCGCTTGCCGATTTCGTTACGTCAATACCGGAACACGCGACGCCGCAAGGCCGGCGAATTCAGTTTCCACGATTTGGACAGCGTGTGACGCGCCGCTTTTTCATGGCGCGCGGCCAGTCATACGCGCGGCTTCTGAATCGCACGGGCACGGATTGGCACGGCGACGCGCTCAGAATCGCGCGGCCGGCATCGATGGAAGCGAAGGGAAAGCGGATCGGTTCGACGTTGTCGAACCGGCACCCGCACACGCGTCAGGTCGCGTCGGCCGGATCGGGCTCGGCCGGCCCGATCTCGAAGTGCGCGGCCGCGTAGCGGGCGCTGCAGTCCCACCGCACCTCGCCGTCGCGGCTGAAGGTGGCCCAGCCGTCCTTGACCACCATCCGTGCCTCGGGAAACACCGCACCGTATCCGTGCGCCGTCGCGGCATGCTGCGTGCGCTCACGACAGACGGCGCGATAGTCGCCGTCGGTCAGCACGCGTGCGTTGGGTTCGGTTGTCATCCTGCTGTCGATCCGTCGTTGCCATGAAACGGCCGCCAGTATGCCGCATCGGCGCGCGCCGGCCGGCGCCGTCGGGTAGCGGCCGGCCGGCGCGGGGCGCTTTTACTGCCCGGCCGCGTACACCTTGCTGCCGTTCACCCAGGTTTCGAGCACGTCGATGTCGCGCATGCCGGCAGCGTTCGGCGCCGTCCATTGCAGCGGGTTCTTCGCCAGGATCACGAGGTCGGCCTGCTTGCCCGGCAGCAGCGAACCGATCTGGTGATCGAGATGGCACTGCCAGGCCGCGTCGATGGTCACGGCGCGCAGCGCCTGGTAGACGTCGAGGCGCTCGCGCGGGTTGAGCACCTTGTCGGCCTCGCTCAGGTCGGGCACATCCTCGAGCGCTTCCATCACGCGTCCGATCGACTGCTCCATGCTGCGCAGCTGGCCGAGCGGCGTCACGAAGTGGTCGCTGTGCAGGCTGATCTTCAGGCCCGCCTTCAGCGCCGAGGCGCAGCGGTCGAGCAGCTGCGCGCGTTCGGCGCCGAGGATCGTGTTCTTGAACGCGGCGCCCCAGTAGCCGACGTGGCCGATCAGGAAGCTCGGCGAGATCGCCATGCGCCGCATCAGGCCGATCGCGTCGTCGTGCAGCAGCGAGGCATGCTCGATGCGATGCCGCTGCTCGGCCCAGGCCGGCGCGCTCGGGTACGGCTGCTTCGGCGGCGGCGGGGGCGGCACCGTGCTGAGCGCGGTCTGGTAGGCCGCCAGCACGTTGGTGATGCCTTCGTCGCCGTTGGCATGCGTGAGGATCGGCCAGCCGGCATCGGCCACCATCGCCATCACGTCGGCCAGCTTGCGCACCGGATCGAAGTTGAACAGGCCATAGGCACCGACGCCGGGCACCTTGTGCTCGTCGCAGCACAGGTACGGGCGGCTCTGGAAGCCGGTCAGCCCCTGGTTCGAGCCGTCGGCGATCAGCTTGATCGCGCGCAGCGTGAACAGCGAGTTCGCGTCGCTCTGCAGCTCGGGCTTGTAGCCCCGCAGCCAGGTCATCAGGTCGTTGCCGTTGCCGTACAGCGCGCCGCCCACCCGCACCGTCATCGACGGCGTCTTCGCCAGCCCCTTCATGATGGTGACTTCGTCCGGCCCCGCGATCAGCCCGACGCTCGCGTCGAACAGCGTGGTGATGCCGCGCTGGTTGGCCTGCTGGAACACGATCGCGAGGCCCGCGAAGATCTGCTGCGAGGTGACGGGCGGCATGGCGGCCAGCACCGCCGCCGACTGCTGCTCGGTCAGCACGCCGTCCGGATGGCTGCCGTCAAGGCCGGCCGCCTTCAGCGCGGGTGTGTTGGCATAGCTGATGTGGCCGGACGCGTTGAGCAGGAAGATCATGACTTCGGTGCTGACGTCGTCGAGGAAGCCGGCGTCGATGTCTTCCCAGACCGTCATCAACGACGGATCGACGCCGTAGCCCGTCACCCACTTGCGCGGCGGCGTCGCCGCGCGCGCCTCCGCGACGGCATCCTGCAGCCGCGTCGCGATCACCTGCCGGTCGTACCGCGTGTTCAGCTTCTGCTCGACGAACGGCGACAGGTCGGTCCAGGTCGTCATCAGCGCGCTCGACACCAGATGCGCATGCGGATCGATCATGCCCGGCAGCAGCGTCTCGTCGGCCGCGAGCGGTCGCTCGACCGGCGCGTATTCGGCCATCGCACGGCGCACGTCCGCCAGATCGCCGCTCTCGATCACCTGGCCGTTCGCGATGCCGAGCGCCTCGACGCACTGCTCGGGATGCTCGGGGTCCGGATGGATGTTGCCGCCATGGAAGATCACGGACTGCGACGGCCCCCGCACACCCGGTCGCGACGCGGCGCCCTCGAGCGCGGCCTGCCATTGGCGGTGATCGTGGCGGTAGGCCGGCAGCAGATGCGGGCTGCAACAGGCACAACCGAATTGAAGACGTTCCAACATAGGGGTTCCTCTTGGTTTTTTACCGCGGTCTCGGCAATGACGATCGATATCGCGGGGCACCATTTTCATTCGATTTTCCTGCCCGAACCGGCACGCCCGCTGATCGCGGCGCACGGCCATGCATGCCGGCCGCGCGCTTTCCCCGGGCGCGGCGCGGCTCAGTTCCGGCGCCGCGCTCGACTATAGCCGATGACCATGACGTTCACCAGATTCGATTAAATACCGTGAAATATTCGAGGAATATTCGATTAACGATCAATCATGCGGCGTGGAATCCGGCAATGCCGCAAGCGTGAATGGATTGCGCGACGGACGACGGCCGGCCGGGGGCGGCCGAAACGCGCGCGAGCGTGGTGGCCCGCCGGGCGCGCAGACTTAGCAAGGCTAATTCCCGTGCACGCCGCAATGAGCCGGAGCTCGGCACCGGTTTGCTAGAATCGCGCCAATTCCCGCGTATTTCCGTCGGTTCGCGGTGCCCGCCGAGTGCGGTGCCGGCTTATCCCACCCTTAGCCACACTGATGCAAAAGATCCTCGACTCCTCGCTGCTCGGCGCGCTGCGCTGCTTCGCCAGCGCCGGCCAGCTGCTGAGCTTCACGCGCGCGGCCGACGTGCTGAGCCTCACGCAGAGCGCCGTCAGCCAGCAGATCCGCCAGCTGGAAAACCGGCTCGGCTACGCGCTGTTCGTGCGCGAGCACCGGCGCCTGTCGCTGACGCGCGAGGGAACCATGCTGCTCGAAGGCGTGCGACGCGGCTTCGACGAGATCGAAACCACGCTGACGCGGATCGCGAGCGCCGACGATCCGGTGCGCGTCGGCTGCTGCCCGTCGTTCGCGATGCACTGGCTGGTGCCGCGCCTGTCCGATTTCCATCTGCAGTATTCGCGCAACCCGGTGCAGCTGAAGGCCGAATTCACGGCGCTCGGCCTGCCCGATCACGACACCACCGGCGTGGACGTGGCGATCCGCTATTCGGCCGACGCGCTCGACGAGGTCGACAACACCGACGCGCTGCTCGACGAATGGCTGCTGCCGGTGGCGACGCCCGCCTATCTGGAACGGCATCCGCAGCTGGCGGCGGGCAAGCTCGACCGCAAGGTGGCGTTCCTGCACGACGCGGCCGCGTGGACCGGCGCGTCGGATTCGGCCGAGTGGCGGGCCTGGCTGGAAGCGGTCAAGCCCGAGTGGCTGCCGCGCATCGACGGGCCGCGCTTCAACCTCGGCAGCATGGCGTTCAACGCCGCGCTCAATCATCAGGGCGTCGCGATCGGCCGCGTGTCGATGCTGCTCGACGAGCTGTGCGACGGCCGGCTGGTGCCGATCGTGCCGGTGGCCGTGCGCTCGCCCGCGCGCTACTGGATGGTGCGCCGTACCGACGGCGCGCCGTCGGTCGGTGCGTTTCGCGCCTGGGTGCGCCAGCAGTGCGGGCAATTCGCGCCGCGGCGCGCGCATGAAGTGGAGCGGCTCGGCGTGCGGCTCGGCTGCACGCGCGAAGCGCTGCACGACGCGGCCTGAAGCATCACGAGGCAGAAGCCACGGCAACCAGCGGGACAGCCAGCGGGACAGCAACCGGAGCGGCCCGCCTGCCGCCGCTCAGTCCGGCACGACCTCGGCCGCGAACGCCTCGACCTCGGCCACCAGCCCCTTCACGGCCTGCCGCACCAGCTCGCCGCCCTTCTCCGGCGAAGCCAGCTTCGGATTCGAACCCATCCGGCCGTCGGGGAAGCGCGCGCGAAACTCGAGCGCCTCGCGGATCGGCCCCATCGGCGCGATCTCGGGCGCGTAGTCGGCCTGCTTGATCGCGTGCGGCAGCGCCCATTGCGTGATCGCGATCTCCGACGGCGTGGCGTGGACGCCATGGCCGCTCGGAAACTGCCGCTGCGCGAGATCGGTCACGCCGTCCAGGTCCCACCAGTTGCGCAGCTTCAGCGCGAAGCCGCAGCGGCGCCGCGCGAAGCTGGCCTGCGCGTAGATCTCCGAGAACGCGGCCTCGATCGAGGCGACGTTGCCGCCGTGCCCGTTCAGGAACAGGATCTTCTCGAAGCCGTGCCCGGCCAGCGAGTGGACCCAGTCGCCGATCGCGGCGATGAAGGTGCTCGGGCGCAGCGAGATGGTGCCGGGAAAGCCGAGGTGGTGTTGCGCCATGCCGATGTTGAAGGTGGGCGCCACCAGCATGTCGGCCGATTGCTGCGCCTCGTGCGCGATGATCTCGGGGCAGAGCCAGTCGGTGCCGAGCAGGCCGGTGGGGCCGTGCTGCTCGTTCGAGCCGATCGGCACGACCACGATGCGGCGGCGCTTCAGGTAGCCCTCGATTTCGGCCCAGGTGGACAGGTGCAGGAGCATGATGATTTCCGTTGGCGGTGCGCGCGGCCCGCGCGACTGCGGGCCGGGGAACGCGCGAGTGGGGATCGGGGCGTCGCGAACGCGCGGCGGCGCGCCGGCCGGGGCCGGTCGCGCGCCATCGCGCTCATGCCGCTATCGTCCCACGCCAGACCTGCAATCGTCACGACGCAATCTTCCCGCCGGAGGGCGGGCCGGCCGGCGTCAGGCCGACGCGTCGAGCACGCCGGCCAGTTCCTCGCTGCCCGATGCTTCCCGTGTGACAGGCCGCGTGGCGGAAAATGTGGCGGGAAGCGTGGCGGAAATCGCGGCACACGGCGCGGCCACGTCGTGCGCCGTCACGGCTTCGGTTCGCACCACGCCGCCGCGATGCGCCAGGCCCGCCGGGGTCGCGCGATGCCAGAGCATGGCGACGATGTCGCGCGCCTCGCGGAAGCTCACCTCCGGCATGTCCTGCTGATCCATGGCCCTGCTCTCCTGATCCTGTTCCTGTTCCTGATTCCTGACAACGCGGGATGTTGCGCGCCCGGTCGCGAGCGATCGAACCGGGCGTGATCGGGGCTGGCGACGACGCGTCGTGTCGTGTCGTGTCGTGAGTACGCACGGGCAGCAGCGGCGTGAACGGCCGAGGCAGGGACCGCCAGACGGAATCGCCAACCCGCGCAGCCCGACTGCGGGGCACACCGCGTCACGCCGCTCGATCACCGCCATCGCTCGCCGCGCTCACGATTCGTCGAGCACCCATTTCACGAGGCCGTGACGCCCCTTGAAGCCGAGCTTGGCCGCCGCGCGCTTGATATACGTCTCGATCGTGCTGTGCTTGACGCCGAGCGCGTCCGCCATCTCGCGGAACGTGCTGCCGGTCAGCAGGCCGACGCACACCTCGATCTCGCGCTCGGACAGCACCACGGAGGCGCTCGTCAGCCGGCGCTCGAACTCGCGGCGCAGCGATTCGTGACGCGTGGTCGAATCGCCCGCGCTGTCCACCGACGCGGCCGGACGGCCCGGCATCGCGTAGCGGCGGTGCGAGGCATGCATCTCGACCAGCGGCATCAGCATCTCCGCGCAGCTCTTCAGGAACGTCATCTCCTGCAGCGTGAAGTCGTAGGCCTGGTCGGGCCGGTACAGCGAGATCACGTAGCGGCGGTTCGCCTTGCGCGACACCAGATGACACTGGAAGCCGAGGCGGCTCGGCTGGATCGCGTCGAACGCACCCTCGGCGGGGCGCGACGTGTTCATGTGGATCAGTTGCGTGTCGGACGCGGCCAGGATGCGCTTCGACAGCGGATCCTCGGCCATGCCGCGGTAGAGCTCGTCCTTCAGGACGGCCGGACGCGGCGTCTGATTGGGGCGGATGTCCTGATCGTGGGACGCGAACGCGCCCAGCAGATGGACGCCGACGATCTCGCCCTTCACCTCGTTGACGGACCAGGCGGTGATTCTGGTCGACTCTACGTTCACGGATCCGACGAGCAATGCGTGCAGATCCGAGGTAAAGCGCTCAGTACCGGTGCTGGATATGATTTTTCCAAGCTTGCCAAATATCTCGACCACGTCGTTTTCCTCGGAATGTGTTGTTGTTGAGCCCATGCGAGAAACAGCCGGTCATCGCCCACCCGCGGCAAAAACCGTTTCACGCCGGTGCCCGGCACCGGCCGCGGCGATCGTGGCCACGATCTCCACGGCTTGCGTCCGGCGCCGGGTACTGCTGCTGCCTGCCGCGCCGATCGGCCGGACCGCACGGCAAACGGTCCGGACCCACGCGGCAATCGATGCGGGACGCGCCGGGCCGGATCGCACCGGCCCATCACGTCCCTGTCGGGCGCCCCGCTCTCACGAGACGCGCCGGGAGGCCGCCCGGCCGCTCGTCTCGGCGGCCGGTCCGGCGCTCCTTCCGGTGGTTCCTCTCAAAACCTCCGGCCAAGAAAAAGGGTAGCCAGCCTCGCTCCGCCGCCACAACCGCGGCACACGAACCGTCGGCGCGAAACCCGAAGCCCGTTTCGCTTGGTGGTTCCGCCCCGGGCTGCACGCTACACGCCGGCAACCATCCAGGCCATGCCGTCCGTCCACCGGGACCGGGGCGGCTCGACCTGTACCGAGCCCGCTGGTATCAGGACTCCGGCATTGCGAATGTACTGGATTTTCGATGACACCGACGTTGCGATGAAAAGAATCCTGTTTGAATCATACCGTTATGCACCACGCGTGACAGCAAATGATCCGCGTACTGAAACAAAACGAAACTTTACAGAAGTCTGAACGTCGAGTTTTCGCGGTCGTGAATTGCCGGCATCAAATACCGGCAATCACGACGCGAGCGAATCGGCTAACGGCAAACGCCCGGTCAAACGGCGTTTCGGGGTAGCGAATTACGCGAGGAATGGAAAGGGGAAATCGGGGGTATAACCGGGTTGCGCCCTCCCGGCTCCGGCAGGACCGGCATCGATCGCGCGATCTCCGCCATGAATGGGGCGGTGACAATGCGAGTGCTACCAATTGATCCGAACCGGTGCATCCTGATTAAAACGGGTTGCACGATGCATTCCCGCGTGGTTTGACTCGTCACCGCTCGCATGCGCCGGCGGAAAGTCTAGCGTTCGCCGTGGTAATGCCGAAAAAATCTTGCGCTCTGCGTCGATACCGTTCGCGTTTGCGCACGACGTTTCGTTCGGCGGCCGGTTTACGAAAAACCGGCCCGGCCGATACGAAAGTCGTGGTATTACCCGGCTCCGGCGCCGCGTCAGTCCTGCCCCAGATCGGCGAGCGGATGCGCGTCGAGCTTCCACGGCGAGGACAGGAAGTGCCGCACGCGTTCGCTGCGCACCTCGGCGAGCGAGGCGGGCGCCCAGCGCGGCCGGCGATCCTTGTCGACCAGGTGCGCGCGCACGCCCTCGACGAAATCGCCGTCCTCGATCGCGCGCGTGCCGATCGCCAGTTCCATCCGGAACGACTCCGCGAGCGTCATCTGCCGGCCGCGCAGCAGCGCGTCGCGCGTGACCACCAGCATCGTCGGCGAGTGGCCGAGCAGCGCGTCGAGCGTGGCCTGCAGCCATTGCCGGTATTCGCGGCTGATGTCCTCGCGGTCCAGGTCGTGGCGCAGCGTGGCGACGATGCGCTCGATCCCCGAGCGCCGGTCGAAGTGGCGCACGATCCACGGCAGCTGGCCGTCCAGCACCGCGTGCGGGACGATGTTGCAGGGCGGCTCGAACACCGCGCGCAGTGCGCTCGAGACGTCGCCCGCCGCCCAGTCGATGCGCTCGAGCCGCTGCTCGAAGGTGTCGAGCCACGAGGCCGGCACGCACAGGTCGGCGAGCCGCGCGACCAGCGCGTCGGCGCCCGACAGCGTGACGCCGGTCAGCCCGATGTAGAGCGCGAGCTCGATCGGCAGCGCCGACAGGAAATGGGTGGCGCCCACGTCGGGCACGAAGCCGATGCGCGTCTCGGGCATCGCGATCTTGCTGCGCTCGGTCGCCACGCGCAGCGCGGCGCCCTGCGCGAGCCCCATGCCGCCGCCCATCGTGATGCCGTCCATCAGCGCGACGAGCGGCTTGGCGAACGTGTGCAGCGCGTAGTCGAGCCGGTACTCGTCGACGAAGAAGCCGAGCCAGTCGCGCGAGCCGGCCTTCGCGCCGTGATAGAGCGCGCGCACGTCGCCGCCCGCGCAGAAGCCCTTGCCGCCGGCGCCGCGCAGCACCACGGCGACGATCTCGTCGTCGCCGCGGCAGCGCTCCACCAGCACCGCCAGCTCGCGCACCATCGCGTGCGAGAGCGCGTTCAGCGCGGCCGGACGATCGAGCGTGATCACGGCGACGCGGTTGACCACGCGCATCGTCACGTCGGGTCCGGACGGCGCCTCGGCCTGCGCGGCGGCCTGGCCCGCGCCCGGGTTCGACGGCGGCGCGCCGGCGTCGGCCGACGCCCTCGGCAGCGTGCTCATCGCGTCTCTCCCTGGCCGCCGGCGCTCCAGTCCGGGCGCCGCTTGCCGAAGAACGCGGCCACGCCCTCGCGCGGCTCGCCGGTCTCGAACAGGTCGACGAAGCGCTCGCGCTCGATCGCCACCGCCGCGTCGAACGGCACGCCGTTGCGCGCCAGCCCGATCAGCCGCTTGCTTGACGCCACCGCGTGCGGCGCGAGCCCGGCCACGCGGCGCGCCAGCGCGAGCGCCGCGTCGCGCGCGCCGCCCGTCTCCACCACGTCCTCGACGAGGCCGATCCGCAGCGCGGTCTCGGCGTTCACGCGCTCGCCGGCCAGCACGATGCGCTTGGCCCAGCCCTCGCCGACCAGCGCCGGCAGCGTCTGGGTGCCGAGCCCGCACGGCAGCAGGCCGATCGACGGCTCGGGCAGCGCCATCTGCGCGTGCTGCTCGGCGATCCGCATGTCGCAGGCCAGCGCGCATTCGAGCCCGCCGCCCATCGCATAGCCGTTGATCGCGGCGATCGTCACGCAGCGCGCGGCGCGCAGCTTCGCGAATGCGGCGCCGAAGCGGGCCGCCATCTCGCGCGCCACGGCGCGGTCGCCGCTCGCGAAGGTGTCGAGATCGGCGCCGCCGCTGAAGAATTTCGGGCCGGCGCCGGTCACCACCAGCGCACGCACGCGCGGCGCGGCGTCGAGCTGCGCCACGGTGCGTTCGAGCGCGGCGAGGCCGTCGGCGCTGAACGCATTGGCGGGCGGCCGGGACAGGGTGACGAGCGCGATCGCGCCGTCGTCGTGTTCGCTCAGTTCGATCATCGCGGGGTCTCGTTCACAGGTTGCTGGTAGAGGCGGATCACCGCCGAAAAGTCGAGCTTGCCGTCGCCGCGGCTGCTCAGCGTCTGGTAGAGCTGCTGCGCGAGCGCGCCGAGATAGACGGGCTGGCGCGCCTGTTTCGCGGCGTCGCCGGCCAGGCCCAGGTCCTTCAGCATCAGGTCGGTGCCGAAGCCGCCGGTGTAGCCACGCGAGGCCGGCGCGGTCTCGATCACGCCCGGGTAGGGGTTGTAGGTGTCGGCGCTCCAGCAGCGCCCGGTGGAGGTGCTGAGGATGCCGCCGAGCACCTTCGGGTCGATGCCGAGCGCGGCGCCGAGCGCCATCGATTCGGCCACGCCCGCCATCGAGACGCCGAGCACGAGGTTGTTGCAGATCTTCGCGACCTGCCCCATCCCCACCGCGCCGCAATGCACGAGGTTCTTGCCCATCGCGCGCAGCACCGGGCCGACCCGCTCGAAATCGGCCGCGGGGCCGCCCACCATGAAGGTCAGCGTGCCGGCCGCCGCGCCGCCCGTGCCGCCCGACACCGGCGCGTCCACGAACGCGCCGCCGCGCGCGCGCACCAGCTCGCCGAACGCCTGCGCGCTGGCCGGATCGATGGTGCTCGAATCGATCACCGTCGCGCCGGGCGCGAGGCCGGCCAGCACGCCGTCGGCGGCCGTCAGCGCGGCACGCACGTGGGCCGCCGCCGGCAGCATGGTGATCACGAACGCGGCATCGGCGGCCGCCTCGCGCGCCGTGTGCGCCAGCGTGGCGCCGCCGTCGGCCACCAGCCGCAGCGCGTCGGCGTTCAGGTCGAACGCATGTACCTCGTGGCCGGCCTTCACGAGGTTCAGCGCCATCGGCGCCCCCATGTGGCCGAGGCCGATAAATCCGATCTTCATCGTGCGTCTCCGGGTTGGTTGGTCGTGAGGCTAGCGGCGCGCGCCGTCAGCCGAGCCGGATCGTGGTGTTGACCGCGCCGGCCGTCGCGTCGTCGTCGAACCAGCGCGCCGTCACGGTCTTGGTCTGGGTGTAGAACTGCACCACCTGCTTGCCGTAGGGGCCGAGGTCGCCGAGCTTCGAGCCGCGCGAGCCGGTGAAGCTGAAGTACGGCACCGGCACCGGGATCGGGATGTTGATGCCGACCTGGCCGATGTCGATCTCGCTCTGGAACTTGCGCGCCGCCGCGCCGCTCTGCGTGAACAGCCCCACGCCGTTGCCGAACGGGTTCGCGTTGACGAGCGCGATCGCCTCGTCGAGCGTGGCCGCCGTCAGCACCACCAGCACCGGCCCGAAGATCTCCTGCGTGTAGATCGACATGTCGGTGGTGACGTCGCTGAAGATGGTCGGGCCGACGAAGTTGCCGTGCTCGTAGCCCGCCACCGTCACGTCGCGGCCGTCCAGCGCGAGCGTCGCGCCGGCCGCGATGCCTTCCTCGATCAGCGACAGCACGCGCGCCCTGGCGGCCTTCGAGACCAGCGGGCCGACGTCGGTGCCGGCCTCCACGCCCGCGTTCACCTTCAGCGTCCTGGCCTTGGCGACGAGATCCGGCAGCCACTCGCGCGCGGCGCCCACCAGCACCACCGCCGAGGTGGCCATGCAGCGCTGGCCGGCCGCGCCGAAGCCGGCGCCGGCCAGCGCGTTGAGGGTCTGCTCGCGGTTCGCGTCGGGCAGCACCACCGCGTGGTTCTTCGCACCCATCATCGACTGCACGCGCTTGCCGTGCTCGCTGCCGAGCCGGTACACGTGGGTGCCCACGGCGGTCGAGCCGACGAACGAGATCGCCTTGACGAGCGGATGCGTGCAGATCGCGTCCACCACCTGCTTGCCGCCGTGGACCACGTTGAGCACGCCCTTCGGCACGCCGGCCTCGATCGCGAGCTTGACCAGTTCCATGGTGGAGAGCGGATCCTGCTCGGACGGCTTCAGCACGAAGGTGTTGCCGCAGACCAGCGCCATCGGGAACATCCAGAGCGGGATCATGGCGGGGAAGTTGAACGGCGTGATGCCGGCGCACACGCCGAGCGGCTGGCGCAGCGTGTAGGTGTCGACGCTGCCGGCCACGTTCTCGGCGAACTCGCCGAGCTGGAGCGTGCCGATCGAGCAGGCATGCTCGACCACTTCGAGCCCGCGGAAGATGTCGCCCTCGGCGTCGGGCAGCGTCTTGCCCTGTTCGGCGGTCAGCACGGCCGCGATGCGGGTCTGGTTCGCGCGGATCAGCTCCTGGTACTTGAGCATGATGCGCATGCGCGCGCCGATCGGGGTGGTCTTCCACTTCGCGAACGCCGCGTGCGCGGCGCGGGCGGCCGCGTCGACCTCGTCGACGGTGGCGAACGGCACGCGCGCGAGCACCTCCTGCGTGGCGGGATTGACGATGTCGCGCCACTCGCTCGTGCTCGACTCGACGAATTCGCCGTCGATCAGCAGCGGGACGGTCGGCACGGCTTGCGCGGCTCGGGGCAGCGGCGTTGCATTCATGGTTCGGCTCTCCTTGAAGGCCGCCGCGTCGCGCGCGGCCGGCCGGTGACTCGGAACCGCGCGCCGCGGCGCGCGGCAATCGATTACGACTGGCTCGGGAAATCCTCTTCCCAGTACTCGTCGGGCATGCGCGCGGCCGGATCGGCGTCGCGCTCGATCTCGCGGCGCCGCAGCTCCACGCGGCGGATCTTTCCCGAGATGGTCTTCGGCAGCTCCGCGAACTGCAGGCGGCGGATCCGCTTGTACGGCGCGAGCTTCTCGCGCGAGAAGCGGAAGATGTCGCGCGCGAGCGCCTCGCCCGGCTCGAAGCCGGCGCGCAGCGTGATGAAGGTCTTCGGCACCGCGAGCCGCAGCGGATCGGGACTCGGCACCACGGCCGCCTCGGCGATCGCCTCGTGCTCGATCAGCACGCTCTCGAGTTCGAACGGACTCAGCCGATAGTCGGACGACTTGAACACGTCGTCGGCGCGGCCGATGTAGAGGTAGTAGCCATCGTCGCGGCGCAGCGCGATGTCGGAGGTGCGGTAGTGGCCGTCGCGCATCGCCCAGGCGGTGGCGTCGGCGTGGTTCGCGTAGCGCGTCATCAGCCCGCCGGGGCGCTCGTCGTCGAGCGGCAGCGCGATCTCGCCCTCCGCCACCGGCGCGCCGTCGGGATCGAGCAGCGCGATCCGGTAGCCCGGCATCGGCCGCCCCATCGAACCGGCCACCACCGGCTGGCCCGGCGAGTTGCCGATCAGGCAGGTGGTTTCGGTCTGGCCGTAGCCGTCGCGGATCGTGACGCCCCAGGCGCGCCGCACGCGCTCGATGATCTCGGGATTGAGCGGCTCGCCCGCGCCGATGATCTCGCGCAGCTTGACCGCGTAGGACGCGAGCGGCTGCTGCACCAGCATGCGCCAGACCGTGGGCGGCGCGCACAGCGTGGTCACGCCGTAGCGCACCAGCGCCTCGAGCGCCTGCTGCGGATCGAAGCGCGAGTAGTTGAACGCGAACACGCAGGCGCCGGCGTTCCAGGGCGCGAACAAGCAGCTCCAGGCGTGCTTGGCCCAGCCCGGCGAGCTGATGTTCCAGTGGATGTCGCCGGGCTGCAGCCCGATCCAGTACATCGTCGAGAGGCTGCCGACCGGGTAGGTGAAGTGCGTGTGCTCGACCAGCTTCGGCTTCGAGGTGGTGCCTGACGTGAAGTAGAGCAGCAGCGTGTCGTGGACGTGGGTGGGCGCGTCGGGCGTGAATGCGGCGTCGGCCGCGTAGCCGTCCTCGTAGCGCAGCCAGCCGGCACGCTCGCCGCCCACGATCAGCCGCGCGAGATCGACGCCGGCCTGGTCGAACTTCTCGGCCTCGGCCGCGTCGACCACGGCGAAGCGCGCCTCGCCGACCATCACGCGATCGCGGATGTCTTCGGCCGACAGCTGCGTGGTGGCCGGCAGCACCACGGCGCCGAGCTTCATCGCGGCGAGCATGGTCTCCCACAGCTCGACGCGGTTCGGCAGCATCAGCAGGATGCGGTCGCCGCGGCCCACGCCAAGCACGCGCAGGTGGTTCGCGATCCGCGAGGACTGCTCCGACATGCGCGCGAACGACACCGGTTCGCCCTCGCCGGTGACGGCGTCGACGATCCACAGCGCGGGGCTCGCGTTGCCGCGCGCCATCACGTCGAAATGGTCGAGTGCCCAGTTGAACGTGTCCAGCTGCGGCCAGCGAAACTCGCGGTACGCCGTGTCGTAGTCGGTGCGGTGCCGCAGCAGGAAATCGCGGGCATCGAGGAAAGCCTGCGCCGTCATCGTCTCGTCTCCTTCCATCTCGCGCAGCGTGTGATCGTGCGTCGTGTGGGGGTGATCATAACGCCGGGCGGCCGCGCGCGGCGCCGCGGCACCTCATGCCAGCAGCTGCCGCGCGATCACCATGCGCTGCACTTCGCTCGTGCCTTCGTAGATCTGCGTGATGCGCGCGTCGCGGTAATGACGCTCCACCTCGTAGTCGGCCAGGTAGCCGTAGCCGCCGTGGATCTGGATCGCGGCGGTGCAGACCCTCTCCGACATCTCGGAGGCGAACAGCTTGGCCTGCGAGGCTTCCGACAGGCACGGCAGGCCCGCCGTGCGCAGCCGCGCGGCGTGGTGCACGAGCAGGCGCGCCGCGTTCAGCTCGGTGGCCATGTCGGCGAGCTTCTCGGCGATCGCCTGATGCTCGGCGATCGGCTTGCCGAACTGGGTGCGCTCGGCCGCGTAGCGGCGCGCCTTGTCGAACGCCGCGCGCGCGATGCCCACCGCCTGCGCGGCGATGCCGATGCGCCCGCCCTCGAGGTTCGACAGCGCGATCTTGAGGCCCTCGCCGCGCGCGCCGAGCAGGTTCTCCTCGGGGATCTCGCAGTGTTCGAGCGTGATCGGGCAGGTGTCCGAGGCGCGGATGCCGAGCTTCTTCTCGGGCTTGCCGACCTGGAAGCCCGGCGTGTCGGTGGGCACGATGAAGGCCGACAGGCCGCGCTTGCCCTGCTCGGGATCGGTCATGGCAAAAACGATCGCCACCGCGGCGCGCGACGCGTTCGAGATGAACTGCTTGCTGCCGTCGAGCACCCAGCGGCCGTCCTTCAGCACCGCGCGCGTGCGCAGGTTGTTGGCCTCCGAGCCGGCCTGCGGCTCGGTCAGGCAGAACGAACCGATCATGCGGCCCGAGGCCAGCCCGCGCAGCCAGCGATCGCGCTGCGCGTCGGTGCCGTAGCTGAGGATCGGGCCGCAGCAGACCGAGTTCTGCACGCTCATCAGCGTCGCGCACGAGGCGCAGCCGGCCGCGATTTCCTCCACCGCGAGCGCATAGGCGATGTAGTCGGTATAGGAGCCTTCCCACTCGGACGGCACCACCATGCCGAGCAGCCCGAGTTCGCCGAGCTGCGCGACCACGCTGTCGGGCAGCGCGCCGTCCTGGTCCCATTGCGCCGCGTTCGGCGCCAGCACTTCGGTGGAAAAATCCCGGACCGTATCGCGGATCATTCGCTGGTCTTCGGTATAGAGCGCATCCATGGCGGGCGTGTCTCCTGTCGGCGGCCCGGCGCCGCCATCGTGGGGCGGCGCGGCCTGATCGTTCGTGGCGCGGGTGCGCGGTGCTGCGATCCCGTCAGTGTAGGCAAGCGCGCGCGCCGTATCGATGCTCGCCGCACTCAATTACAATGATCGTTTTTGCCATACCGCGCTCGCGTCCGCGATCGCGCACCGCCACGCCGAGCCCCGCATGAAAGCCACCGACAAGGGAACCGTTTCCGCCCGCCTCGTCGAGACGAGCCTCGCGCTGGCGCACCGGCGCGGCGCCGATCGCGACCGGCTGCTCGCGCAGGCCGGCATCGCGGCGCCAGGGCTCGCGGCGCCCGACGCGCACGTGAGCGCGCGCCAGTACGGCGCGCTCTGGAATGCGATCGCACGCACGCTCGACGACGAGTTCTTCGGCCAGGATTCGCACCCGATGCGCAGCGGCACGTTCGTCGCGATGAGCCAGGCGGCGCTCGGCTCGCGCACCGGGCTCGGCGCACTGGCGCGCGCGATCGGCGTGATGCGCGGCGTGCTCGACGACCTGCACGCCGAACTCGACGCCGACGCCACGCGCGTGCGCCTGCGCTTCGTGCATCGCGAGCCCGCCGCCGCGCCGCCCGCGTTTACCTACGCCACCTATTTCATCCTCGTCTACGGGCTCACCTGCTGGCTGACCGGGCGCCGCATCCCGGTGCTGAGCGCGTGCCTGCGCAGCGCCGCGCCCGACGTCCCGCGCGACTATCGGCAGATCTTCTGCGACGACCTGCGCTTCGGCGAGGCCCACTCGCACGTCGATTTCGATCCGGCCTTCGCGACGCTGCCGGTGGTGCAGACGCCCGCCTCGCTGAAGACGTTCCTGCGCAACGCGCCGGGCAACTTCATCGTCAAGTACCGCAATCCCGATTCGCTGGCGAGCCGCGTGCGCGCGATGCTGCGCGCACTGCCGCCCGGTGACTGGCCCGACGCGGCCGGGCTGGCCGCGCGGCTGCACGTGGCCGAGGCGACGCTGCGGCGCAAGCTGCGCCACGAGGGGGCGTCGTATCAGGACATCAAGGATGCGTTGCGCTACGAGATCGCCTGCGAGGCGCTGGCCGATCCGGCGCTGACCGTGGCCGACGTGGCGACGGCCGCCGGCTTCGCGGAACCGAGCGCGTTCTACCGCGCGTTTCGCGGCTGGAGCGGACTGAGCCCGGCCGCGTGGCGCGAGCGGGAGACGGCGGCGGGACGCGGCTG
The DNA here is from genome assembly GCF_022870505.1 of Burkholderia perseverans. Taxonomy (NCBI): domain Bacteria; kingdom Pseudomonadati; phylum Pseudomonadota; class Betaproteobacteria; order Burkholderiales; family Burkholderiaceae; genus Burkholderia; species Burkholderia perseverans. The sequence goes on along the minus strand of NZ_CP045093.1, from coordinate 906,294 downwards.
AGCACGCGAGGAAAGCGCACGGCAGGACGCGCGCGGCTTGGGCGGTTGGAACCTCGGTAAGCGCTAAGCGGCACCTGCCGGCGCGGCACGTCCGCGATCGGACGGGCGCCGCGGCAGGCGCATCGCGGAGGCGACGCTCAGGTGCTGGTCGCGAGACGCGGGCCGTTCTGGCCGCGCGAGGACGGCGCGGCGGCGGGCGCCGCCGGCACCACGGACGTCGCGGCCACCCACGGCTCGATGCCCTGCTTCTGCACTTCTTCCAGGAACGAGACGCGCGTGCGCCAGTAATCGGACTGCAGCTTCGCGTCGATCACGCGCTGCTCGGCGGCGAACAGCTCCATGCGGGCCGTGACGAGCATCGAGCCGGCGGTTTTCTCGGGAGTGGGGGCTTGCCGCATTGCCCAACGACTGATCCAGTTCAACATGCTGACCTCCGTATCGACCGATGAATCGGAATGCGATGCCGGACCGCGCGGGTCCGGCGACTTACGGTTCTGCAAGCTGCGCGCTGTGTCGTGCCCGGGCCATCGAATGGTTCGACCCACGGTTCCATCCTAGAGTCCCGACCTCGTTTCGGCGATAGCACCTTGCAATCTTTTACATCCGGAACCCGATTTTTTCCGGGCGCCGGTTCGGCGAACCGCTCGCCGTCCTGCCTGCAAAGCCCCGTGGGGCGGCGCTGTACGAGCTTGGGCGGGGCTGCTGGATGCGGCACCGACATCTAAGAGGTGGCAGGAAGCATGCCAGGCGCGCCGCCGCTGCGTTGCACAAGCGCGGTGCAAGCTTCACGCGATGCTCGCGGCCCGGCGTTCACGAGCCCGGACGCACCGCCTGCGGGGCCGGCCAGCGGTAGCCGAGCAGCTGCGAGGCGTCGTAGGCCAGCTCGCGCACCGTGTCGAGCTGATTGCCGCCGAACAGCACGATGGCCTCGCCCTCATGGCGCAGATAGAAGCCGACATGGCCTTGCCAGCCGTCCGGCGCGCCGCGCGTCAGCACGACGATGCAGCCATGCACCGGCACGTCGAGCGGCCGGCCCCAGTCGAGCCACGAGCGCGCCAGCGCCGAGCCGGTGCCGCTGAACCCGGCCCGCGCCAGACACCAGTTGACGAACGACGAACACCACGCGACCGTGTCGTCGTAGCCGGCCAGACCGGCTGCGCCGTGGTATTCGACGATGCGCGGATTGCCGTGGCCCGGGCCGCCGCGCGCGACGCCGGCCTCCGCGAACGCGACCGGCATCCAGGGCGCGAGCGGCGTCATGCGGCGCGCCTCGCGCCGGCCGCGCGCGATCGATGCATGCGCAACGAGCGCCGAATCGAACGGCGGATTGATATTGATATCGCGGACAGCGGCGCGGCGCACGGTTCGGGTTGGCTCGGCATGATCTCGTGGCTTTTTTGGCGACTTATCGTAGTTGGATGGTAGTTGGATGCCGGCTCGGCTGGCAGGCCACGCGCAACACCGGCCCGCGGCGCTATCGTAGCGGTTCGGACGGCGCGCCGGTAGCAGCGTGCCGGGCGGCGCCGGCCTGCGCCGCATCAAGCGAACGCGGCGGCGGGCGCGACGCGGGGCAGCGCAACCGATAGGCGTGCGATCGCGCTGCGTTTACAATCCAGCCGCGCAATCCAGCCGCGCCACCGCCCTGCTTCGGATCCGAGGCCGTACCCGAAGCCGGTGGCCACGCACCACACACGAACGACGTCGCGCACCACGACCAACGACCGGAGAATGCCCTTCATGGACTCGATCAAACGGTATTTCGGCTTCGCCGAGGCCGGCACCGACCTGCGCACGGAGTTGCTCGCGGGCGTCACCACGTTCCTGACGATGGCCTACATCATCTTCGTGAACCCGGCGATCCTCGGCGACGCGGGCATGCCGAAGGAATCCGTGTTCGTCGCGACCTGCCTGGTGGCGGCGCTCGCCTCGCTGATCATGGGCCTCTACGCGAACTACCCGGTGGCCTGCGCGCCCGGCATGGGCCTGAACGCCTACTTCGCCTACGCGGTGGTCAAGGGCATGGGCTTCACCTGGCAGGCCGCGCTCGGCGCCGTGTTCATCTCGGGCTGCCTGTTCCTGGTGGTCACGCTGTTCCGCGTGCGCGAGGCGATCATCAACGGCATCCCGAAGACGCTGCGCGTGGCGATCACGGCCGGCATCGGCCTGTTCCTCGGCATCATCTCGCTGAAGACGGCCGGCGTGATCGTCGGCAGCCCGGCCACGCTCGTCACGCTCGGCAACCTGCACGCGCCCACCACGATCCTCGCCATCATCGGCTTCTTCACGATCGTCACGCTCGACGCGCTGCGCGTGCGCGGCGCGATCCTGATCGGCATCGTGGCGGTGACCGTGCTGTCGTTCTTCTTCGGCGGCAACCAGTTCCACGGCATCGTCTCCGCGCCGCCGTCGATCTCGCCCACGCTGTTCCAGCTCGACATCCATGCCGCGCTCGCCACCGGCGTGATCAACGTGATCCTGGTGTTCTTCCTGGTCGAGCTGTTCGACGCCACCGGCACGCTGATGGGCGTGGCCAACCGCGCGGGCCTGCTGGTGGACGGCAAGATGCATCGCCTGAACCGCGCGCTGCTGGCCGACAGCACCGCGATCGTGGCGGGCTCGGTGCTCGGCACCTCGTCGACCACCGCCTACATCGAAAGCGCCTCGGGCGTGCAGGCGGGCGGCCGCACCGGCATGACCGCGGTGACCGTGGCCGTGCTGTTCCTCGCCTGCCTGTTCATCGCGCCGCTGGCCGGCGTGGTGCCCGCCTATGCCACCGCGCCGGCACTGCTCTACGTGTCGTGCCTGATGCTGCGCGACATGGTGGACGTGCCGTGGGACGACGCCACCGAGGCCGTGCCCGCCGCGCTGACCGCGCTGCTGATGCCGTTCACCTATTCGATCGCCAACGGCGTGGCGTTCGGCTTCATCGCCTATGCCGGGCTCAAGCTGCTGACGGGCCGCCTGAAGGAAGTGAAGGCGGTGGTCTGGATCATCGCGATCGTGTTCCTGTTCCGCTACTTCTATCTGGGCGCCGACTGAGCCGCGCCGCCGGTCCGGACCGCGCCGTGCCGGTGCCGCGTTCGTCGTCCGTGCCGGCCCCGGGGTGGCTATACTATGCGCCCCGGTTGCGTTTCCCGAGACCCATGCGGCGCGTCCCCTGTTCGATCGTTCTCCTGCTCGTCTGCGCCTGCGCGGCGCCCGCTGCGTTCGCGGCGCTGGCCGATGCCGCCGCGCCCGTGCCTGCCGTCGCGGCATCGGCCACTGCATCGGATGCCATCGCCTCCGCGCCGCTCGCGCAGGCCGGCGCGCCGGCCAGGGGGCCGGTATCCACTTACCTGATCCGCAAGTTCGGCGTCGCGAAGCAGAAGGCCGAGCAGATCTCCGACGCCGTCTCGCTGGCCGCCGCGAAGTATTCGCTGCCGCCCGCCGTGCTGCTCGCGATCATCTCGATCGAATCGCGCTTTCGCGAGAAGGCGAAGGGCGCGAACGGCGCCACCGGGCTCATGCAGGTCGTGCCGTCCGTGCATCGCGGGCTGCTGCGCAACGTGAAGGATCTGACCGAGCCCACCGCCAACATCAACGCCGGCTCCGCGATCCTCTACGGCTACATGCAGGCCGCCAACGGCGACCTCGACACCGCCATGCGCCGCTACGGCGGCTCGCGGGCCTATGCGCAGAAGATCCGGCTGCGCGCCGAGGAGTTCGACAAGGACTTGCGGCCCGCCGTGCTGAACATACCCGACACGCCCGCCGCCTCCGACGCGGACCCGGGCGACCGGCGCGCGGCGATCTCGCGTTCGCGCGCGAAGTAAGCCGCGAAGCAGGCCCTGAAGCAGGCCGCCCGTGCCGGCCGGGCCAGCGCCGTCAATCCAGATTCGCCTCGTAGAACCTCACGTAGCCGCTGCGCAGCGTCACGCAGCGCGCCCGCGTGTCGGCGAGCAGCCGCCGGGCGGCGGCCTCGATGCGCGGCCGGTGTGTCGAGAACGCGCCCACCATGTCCTCGAAGCGCGGCGAGGCCGCGCCGAAATGCGCTTCGAGCGCCTCGGCCGTGATCTGGCACTGCACCCGTTCGCCATCGACCAGCGCCGTGAAGGCCAGCGTCAGTTCGCGCCCCGAATAGGCGGGAGCTTCGTTCGGGAAGTGGATCTGCATGGGTGCCGCCTTTGCCGTGACGAGAATGCAAACGGCCGCGCACACCGCTCGCGGCCTTGTCGGCCCGGTGTGCGCGGGACGGCCGGCGGGCGGCGCGCGCGGGCATGATCGCGCGGCCGGCGGCACCGGTTGTCTTCACTGTAGACGCTTTCGCCACGCACGCAAGGCGCGAAAAAAAATGAACCGGCGCGCCGCCGGAGGTGCCGTGCAAGCGTCGGGTTTTCTGCAAGCCCCCATGAAATGGCGGCTCGCGCGCCGTGCGCCGCCATGCGCAACGCCGGCATGTTGCGATGCGCAAGACGCGTTGCCCGAAGCCGCGAATACCGGCATGGGCGACGCGCGGGCGACGCCGCGGACCCACGGGCCACGGCCGGCGCTGCCAGAACACGGCCCACGCGCACGGCCCACGCGCGATGACTTTGGCCGATGCGCTCCCTCGCGGAATTGCGGTCGCGCGCGGCGCCGCGCGCTTGTATCATGACGCGTGCCGACGCGGGCGCTCCCGCGCCGAGCCACAATCGGAGTGCCGCCCACGGCTCCCCTGGAGACAGACATGCCGCAATCCACCGTGCTGCCCGCCGCCGACAACCGTCTCGACCTGCTCGCGCAGGCCCATGCGCGTTCGGCATCGGGCGGCCTGCGCGCCTCCGACCGCCCCGATTACGCACCGCTCTCGCCGCGCGCGATGCGCGAGCTGATCGACGGCAGCCGCTCGCTCTACACGCACGCGCGGCCCGTGATGGAAGCGCTGCACGCGCAGATCGCCGATACCCAGAGTCTGGTACTCCTGACCGATCACGACGGCATGATCCTGCACAGCATCGGCGACGCCGATTTCGTCGAGAAGGCGAACCGCGTGGCGCTGCGCCCCGGTGCGTCGTGGGCCGAGGGCGCGCGCGGCACCAATGCGATCGGCACCGCGCTGGTCGCGAACCAGGCAGTCACCGTGCATGGCGACGAGCATTTCCTGCGCGCGAACCATGTGCTGTCGTGTTCGTGCGTGCCGATCGCCGACCCGTTCGGCCGCCTGCTCGGCGCGCTCGACGTGAGCGGCGACCCGCGCGGCTTCGGCCCGCACACGCTCGCGCTCGTCAGGATGTCGGCGCAACTGATCGAGAACCACCTGTTCGCGAACGCCTGCGACGCCGCCCTGCGGGTGCGTTTCCACACGCACGCCGAGTTCGTCGATTCGCTGTTCGGCGGGCTCGTGGCGTTCCAGTCCGACGGCACGCTGCTGGCCGCGAACCGCAGCGCGCAGTTCCAGTTCGGCGCGACGCTCGACGCGCTGCAGGATCAAGGCTGCAACGCGCTGTTCGGCGTGCCGTTCGCGCGGCTCGCCGACCACGCCGCGCGCGACGCCGGCACGACGCTGCCGCTCACGCTCGCCACCGGCGTGCGCGTGTTCGCGCGCTGCGAGTATGCCGACTCGCCTCGTGCGGACTCCCCCCGTGCCGACGCGCCCCGCACCGGTGGCGCCGCGCGGCCGGCCGCGCCGGCGGCACGCCCGGCCGACACCGCGCCCACCCCGCCCGATGCCGGCGACGCCAACCCCGAGACGATCACGTTCGCCACGCTCGACACCGGCGACGCGCGGCTGGCCGCGGTCCTGCAGCGAGTCGGCAAGATTCGCGGACGCGATCTGCCGGTGCTGATCCTCGGCGAGACCGGCACCGGCAAGGAGTGGCTCGCGCGGGCACTGCATCATGCCTCGCCGCGCCGCGACGGGCCGTTCGTGGCCGTCAACTGCGCCGCGCTGCCCGATTCGCTGATCGAGGCCGAACTGTTCGGCTACGAGGACGGCGCGTTCACGGGCGCGCGGCGGCGCGGCAACCCGGGCCGGATCGTGCAGGCCGACGGCGGCACGCTGTTCCTCGACGAGATCGGCGACATGCCGCTCGCGCAGCAGGTGCGGCTGATGCGGGTGCTGCAGGAGCGCGCCGTGGTACCGCTCGGCGGCGGCCGGGCATTGCCGGTGGACATCCGGGTGGTGTGCGCCACGCACCGCGACCTGCGCGCGATGATCGCCGAACAGACGTTTCGCGAGGATCTCTACTATCGCATCAACGGGCTCGCCGTCACGCTGCCGGCGCTCGCGCAGCGCAGCGACCAGCCCGAGCTGGTGCGGCGCATGCTGGCCCGGCTCGCGCGCGGCGAGACGCTGCCGACGCGCGTGTCCGACGCCGTCCACGAGGCGTTCGCGCGCTGCCGCTGGCCCGGCAATCTGCGCCAGATGGCGAACGTGCTGCGCACCGCCGGCATGCTGGCCGACGACGCGCCCGAGATCGGCATCGAGCATTTGCCTGACGACTTCTGGCTCGATTGCCCCGGTGGACGCGCCGGCGAAACCGGCGCCACGCCGCATGCCGCCGCTTCCACATCGCCCGCCTCCACGTCACCCGCCGCCACCACGCTCGACGCGCACCAGGCCTCGCTGATCGACAGCACGCTCGCTCGCCATCACGGCAACGTGTCGGCCGCCGCGCGCGAGCTCGGGCTCGCGCGCAACACCGTCTACCGGCACCTGCGGCGGCGACGCGGCGAGGCCTGAGCCCCGAGGACAGCAGGCGCTTCGGGTATGCTGGCGGTCCCGCCGCCCTGCCCGGCACCATCCGTTGCCCCGCCCGCCGATGACCGCAGAAGCATCCGAACGCACCTACCGCGTCCGCGTCGAGCCGCTCGGCGCGAGCTTCGACGCGCCCGATTCGCTGTCGCTGCTCGAGGCCGCCGGCTTCGAGGGCGTGTCGCTGCCTCGCTCGTGCCGCAACGGCACCTGTCGCACCTGCCTGTGCCGGCTGCGCGAGGGCAGCGTGCGGTATCGGATCGAATGGCCCGGAGTCAGCGCGCAGGAGAAGCGCGAGGGGTGGATCCTGCCTTGCGTGGCGGTGGCGGAATCGGATCTCGTGATCGAGTACGAGGGGATGGAGGCGTTCTCGCGGTAGCGGGCCGCCCGGTCCGAAAATCAGGCCGGGCCGGGCGTGCGCGCCATCGACCCGCCACTCAGATCAGTTGCAGCGTCGCCCGATTCGTGGCGGCGAGCGGCGCGAAATTACCCGTCGACTGATTCCCCGGCTTGAGGTGATAGACCCTCAGATAAACGCCGCCATTGCCGTTGAGAAATCCATCGAGCACGCCGACGCACGATTTGCAGGGCGGCAGTTCCGTCAGCAGGTGCCAGACGCCGGAAGAGAGATGGCGCCGGTCGATTTCACGCTGCACGTAGTTCGCGAGCAGGTACTCGGAGTCATAGATTCTCCGTGCCGTGGCCGCCGGATAATATTCGTCGACCAGCGACGCGCTCTCCCCCTCGACCGGCTTGATCTCGTGCTCGTAAATGACGTAGCCGAGCGGATTGTCATCGTCGTCGGTGCCGGTGACCGCGTTCGTGACGATGGTGCAGCCCTCGGCGAAATCATCCCGCACCCCCTCCCGGATCGCGTCGTAGATCATGAAGCTCGCGCCGAACACGCGCTCGCCGAATACGTCGGCGCCAAACGAATACGGCGCATCCGGCGGCTGCGCGAAGCTGGTCGTCTCGTCGGGAACGAATCGGAACACGCCGATGTTGCCGGGGAATGCCGCATTGGCCGGAATGTATTGCCGGAAGCGAGCGAGGTCGGCGTTCAGGATCGAAGCGATCGTGTCCAAGTTCCGGCACTCCGTGGTCGGTTGGGATGGCATGGCGACATCGTTGTCGCGTCGGCTGCCACCGCATCATCGCATCACACGATGGACAACGGTACGCCGCCCATGCCGGGATCCGCGAGCGTGACGCATTCGCCCGCCGCCTTCCATCGAACGCCACGGGCGACCCAATCCGGGCCATCATCCTTTTGTCCGGCGCGCGAATCGGCGAGAATCCCCTTTCCACTCCCTCTTCGCCTCGCTCACGCCCATGGATTTCGACGTCATCGTCCTCGGCGCCGGCATCGTCGGCGTCAGCGTTGCAGTGCATCTCCAGGATCGCGGCCGGCGCGTCGCGCTCGTCGATCGCCAGGCGCCCGGCCTCGGCACGAGTTTCGGCAACGCGGGGCTGATCGAGCGTTCGTCGGTGATGCCCTACGCGTTCCCGCGCAGCCCCGGCGCGCTGCTGCGCTACGCGGCGAACCAGGCCACCGCGCTGTACTGGCATCCGCCCTCGCTGCCGTCGTTCGCGCCGTGGCTGCTGCGCTTTTGGCACGAATCGGCGCCGGCGCGCCACGCCGCGGCCGCACGCGACATGCGTCCGCTGATCGAGCGCAGCGTGATCGAGCACGACGCACTGACGGCACGCAGCGCCGAAGCGGCCGCCCTGGTGCAGGCGAGCGGCTGGATCGAGGCGTTCCGCTCGCCGCGCGCGTTCGAGCGGGGCGCAGCGCAGGCGGCCGCGCTGGCCCGCTCGCACGGCCTGCGCTACACGGCGCTCGACGCCGCCGCGCTGCGCGCGCAGCAGCCCTCGCTGCGCGACGGCTTCGCGGGCGGCATCCACTGGCTCGATCCGAAGGCGGTGTCGAACCCGGGCGCGCTGGTCGGCGCCTATGCATCGTTGTGTACGCAACTGGGCGGCACGCTGCTGACCGGCGACGCGACCACGCTCGCCCCGATCGGCGCCGCCCGGGACAGCGGCGGCAACAGCGGCTGGCGCGTGCGGACCGACCACGGCGAGGCGAGCGCGCGCGACGTCGTGATTGCACTCGGCCCGTGGTCCGACGCCGTGTTTGCCCGCTTCGGCTACCGCATTCCGCTGCGCGACAAGCGCGGCTATCACATGCACTACGCGCCGCCTCCGGACAAGCCGGGCCTCTCGGCACCCGTCATCGACATCGAGGAAGGCTACGCGATCGCACCGATGCAGCGCGGCCTGCGGCTGACCACCGGCGTCGAACTCGCCGCGCGCTCGCTGCCGCCCACCGGCATCCAGCTCGCGCGCGCCGAGCGCATCGCGCGGCCCACCTTCGGCCTGGGCGAGCGGCTCGACCCGGCGCCGTGGTTCGGCATGCGGCCCTGCACGCCCGACATGCGCCCGGTGCTCGGCGCCGCGCCGCGGCACCCGGGCATGTGGTTCGCATTCGGCCACAATCACCACGGCCTGACGCTCGGCCCGATCACGGGGCGGCTGCTCGCACAGGCGATCTGCGGCGAACCTCCCGACATCGATCTCGCACCGTTCGACGCGCGCCGCTTCGAATGCTGAGCGTATCGCCCTCGTGACGCTTGCCGGCCGTGCCGACATCGGCGCGACCGGCAACACGCTCCTCAGCTTTCCTATCTTTCGATTCCGCCTGGTGCGATTCACGGCGGAACCGGCGCCCGTCTCCCGGCACCGCGCGCCGCGGAAAACAACGGGCAAACAGACACGCCTGCCGATCCACGCCGGCACCGCCCCACCGCTTCCTGACAAAATTGCCATCTGCGCGTCACGCTCCCATCGGCTTGCGCATTGCATCATGACGCCTGTCCGGAGCAGTTCGGCCGGCGGTGCGAAACGGGCCTCAGGTCCGCCGCCCGCAGGCCGCCTTGCAGCTGCCGGCCATGACGAGCGTATCCGTCACGGCGCGCTGCAAGCCGGACAGGTGCATGACCTCGCCAGGCGGCCGAGGCAGGCGGGCGGAATCGACCGAATCCGCTCCCGCCCGTCGGCCGCGCGAGGCAGGACCGGCACCGACCGTCTCCAAGGGCGAGCGACTTCAAACACGGTCCTCACCCCAGATGCCTATGCGAGTAAGGCGTCTGCCGTGCGGCTCGCTCCTTTTCAACCCCGGATCCCCTCCGGGGTTTTTTCTTTGCGCGGCCGCGCGAAACGCCTCGATTGTTTCTGAATCGACAAAATGTAATTCGATCCAGACAGGATGTTTTTTCTTGCCGTGGGCGCTTACATTTAGCCCCAGATTCTTATTGGAAACCGCTACGGAATCGACAAAACGCAGTTGCAAATACTGCCTAGGCCGATACCGCACGAGCTTTGGGAAACGGCAAATGAAGTCCTCCAAATCAATGCCTGCGCTCGACTCCGACGATGTTCACGTCGAAATCCTCGAGCGCTCCGACACGTTGCTCGTCGTCCGCTGGGTCGAACCCGGCCGCTGCCACTACGGCGAGCAACGCTGGCGCCGGCGCTTCGCGCAACGCACCGGCACCTGCGCGCTGTCGCGCCAGGTGATCCAGCGCGGCGAGGAAGTGTTCCGCCCCGCCGAGCGCCCGGCCCCGGCCAACGCCAGCGCGATGATCTCCGCGGCACAGGTGCTCGGCCTGCAGGGCGGCAAGTAGGCCCCGTGACGACGCCGCGAGGATTCGCGGCGTTTTTCGTTGCACGCGGCGCCCTCGCGCGAGCGCGGCGGTGCCGCCGCGAACGCCTTGCACACGGCCGCTCGTGCCTGCCGGGGCGTGCCATGGGCGGTCCCGGCATCGGACTGCCGGACGCGCTTCCCTGACCCATCGTTAGCCATCACGGCCGCGCCGTCGCGTGCGCTCCGCGCGGATCTCCCAACCCGTCCGCTTCCTTCGACTCCCCCGCTCAAGCGGCGCCATGCCACTGGCGCACCGCATCCAGTGTTTCCGCTCCTCCCGCGTTTCGAATCTCAGTGTTGCACAAAGCGCATTCTTCCGATCATTGCTGCGCCGCGATTTTATCGATTTAAGCAACGATCTATGATCAAAACTAGTATTTACCCTAGGTCATCGGGCGACTACGATTCAGATCAACCGCTGACGACAAAGAGTCGCAGCGACAAACCAGACAAGATACGGAGGTCACCATGAAGTCGCTCATTACCGCAGTCGTTGCCGCAACCGCCCTGACCGCTTCGTTCGCCGCGTTCGCGCAAACGAACCAGCCGGTGACCCGCGCCCAGGTTCGCGCGGAACTGGTCCAGCTCGAGAAGGCCGGCTACCACCCGGGCGTCGCCAGCCCGTACTATCCGGATGACATCCAGGCAGCCGAAGCCCGCGTGGCCGGCCGTGACACCAGCGGCTACGGTCCGCAGGCAGCCCCGACGGTCCGTTCGGGCAGCCCGGGCGCCCCGGCACCGGTCGCCCACGATTCGATCTACTACGGTCATTGATCGGCGAGGCTGCCCCAGCGGCAGCGTCGTCAGGCGGTGAGCCCTCGCGGGCTCACGCGCCGTTTGCAGGCCCCAAACCTCCGCCGCCCCGTCAGGGACGGCTTAGCCCGGGCGCCTGGCGCCCGGGCCTTTTTTCGATCCAGGCGCAAACCGGAATAGCGGATGTCACGATCGAAACAGGCAAATAAATAGCGCGCGTTGCAACGCAGTGTTTCACGCAACGCGCTAATCCCGTGGATATGAATCAAGCCGCGGGATTGCAAAAAAACGGCGCGGCCTCTTACGAGGTCGCGCCGTTTTTTATTGGCTTGCCGATAACGACGCTTCGGACAATTCGTAATCGGCATTGCCACGCCGGTGCATGAACTTCATTGTGATATTCAATACCGGATGCATTCACGCCAATTGGCGATATCGGACTCGATTATTCGGATTTCCATGCGAATGAGCGCCCCCGGGGCCGCCTGCCCGCGCGGCCCGGGTGCGATTCGGCAGGGAGGCCGCGTCAGGCCAGCTGCTTCAGCGTGGCCGGATCGAAGTCGCGCAGGCCGGCCGTGTCGCCGGAACGGATCTTCTCGACCCACAGCGCGTCGCTGAGGATCGCGCGGCCCACCGCGATCAGGTCGAACTCGTCGCGCTCCATGCGCTCGACCAGGTTCGCGAGGCTCGCGGGCGCCGAGCGTTCGCCGTTGAAGGTGCTGAGCACGTCGCCCGACAGGCCCACCGAGCCCACGCTGATGGTGGCCGCGCCCGTGAGCTTCTTCGCCCAGCCCGCGAAATTGAGGCCGTGCTCGCCGTCGATCTCGGGGAACTCGGCTTCCCAGAAGCGCCGCTGCGAGCAATGCAGCACGTCCGCGCCCGCCTCGACGAGCGGCGCGAGCCATGCCGTTATCTCGTCGGGCGTGGTGGCGAGCCGCGCCGCGTAATCCTGCTGCTTCCACTGGCTGAGCCGCAGGATCACCGGCGTATTGGCGCCCACCGCCGCGCGCACGGCCTTCACCACTTCCACCGCGAAGCGCGAGCGCTCGCGGATCGACGCGCCGCCGAACGCATCGGTGCGCGTGTTGGTGCCGCTCCAGAAGAACTGGTCGAGCAGATAGCCGTGCGCGCCGTGGATCTCCACGGTGTCGAAGCCGAGCCGCTTCGCATCGGCCGCGGCCTTGCCGAACGCGGCGATGGCGTCGGCGATGTCGGCGTCGCTCATCGTTTTGCCGCGCGGCGTGCCCGGAGCGGCGAGACCCGACGGGCTCTCGATGCCGTCGCCCGGCGTCCACTCGGTCAGGAAGCTCTTCACCGAGCCGACGTGCCAGAGCTGCGGCGCCATCCGGCCGCCCGCCGCGTGGACGCCGTCGATCACGCGCTGCCAGCCCTGCAGCGCGCCGTCGCCATGGAAGAACGGAATGCCGGGATCGTTGCGCGAGGCCGGACGATCGATCGCCGTGCCCTCGGAAATGATCAGGCCGACGCCGGCCTGCGCGCGGCGCGCGTAATAGCTGGCCACATCCTCGCCGGGAATGCCTTCCGGCGAGAACGAGCGCGTCATCGGCGCCATCACGATCCGGTTTTTCAGGCTCAGTTGCTTCAGTTGGAACGGCTGGAACAGCACGTCGGTATGAGACGACATCATCGGCGCAATCCTCTTCGTTTTTGGGGCGAACCGATGGTATATCTTTTATACTTGATGTCAATCAGGCACCACGAAGCAACCAGGTAGCATCAAGGAAACCACCATGAAGTCATGTCGCCCTTCCGAGGACGTGCTGTCCGCCGCCGATTGTCCGAGCCGGCTCCTGCTGGACCAGATCGCCGACAAGTGGTCGGTGCTGATCATCGCGGCGCTGCACGACGGGCCGCTGCGCTTCAACGCGATCAAGCGGCGGCTCGAAGGCATCACGCAGAAGGCGCTGACGCAGAGCCTGCGCCGGCTCGAACGCAACGGCATCCTCGCGCGGCGCGTGATCACCGCGTCGCCGATCTCGGTCGAGTATGAACTCACGCGGCTCGGCCGCACGCTCGACAAGCCGTTCCAGGCGCTCTATGCCTGGACGGTCGAACACCTGCCCGAAGTGGAGCGCGCGCGCGAAACCTACGACCGGCGCGCCGAGGCCGACTGAGGCGCGGAACGGAGCGCGTCGGCGAGCGCCGCGATCTGTTCGCCGAACAGGCCGGGAAAGTGGTCGGGCCAGCGTTGCGGCGCGCGGCTCTCCACCTCGGTCATCACGGCGTCAAGCCATGCCTGCGCGAGCAGGCAGTCTTCGGAAGCCGTCGCGGGCAGCGTGTCCGCATGGGGCGCGGCCTCCCGCTCCCGGCACACATCCAGCAGGCGATAAACCAGTTCCTGGGTTGCGGCGACCGTCGCCGCCAGTCGGCGCGCGAGCGGCGGGTCGCGCCGCGGCGCGGGTGGCTCGGCTTCGAGCACCTGTTGCAGGACGATCGCGCGATGTTCCAGCTCGCGGCGCGCGGCGAACGCGTCGGGCGTCGCGACCTGACGATCCGCGAGGCCGCGTAGCACGCGTTGCGCGGCGCACAGTGTGCGCACCAGTTCGCCGCGAAGCGGACGGCGTGCCAAGCGCCGCCCCGTGAAAAAAAACACCGCCAGCGCGACCGCGCAGCCGATCACCGTGTCGAGCGCGCGCGCCGTGAACAGCGGTGTGACGGCCGGAAAACCGGCGCCGCCTGCCGCGATCGTCAGCGCGTTCGCGGTGATGAAGACCGCTGCGATCGCATACTGCTGCACCACCCAGATCTCGATGACGAACTGCAGCAGGCCCACGGTCAGCGCGATCCACAAACCTTGCGGATGCGCGGCCAGTACCCCCCACGCGACGATCAGCCCGGCGAGCGTGCCGGACACGCGATGACAGGCACGCCGGAAGGTACCGGACCAGCCTTGCGCCTGATTGAGCACGACGACCGTGGCCGCCATGCCCCAATAGGCGCGATCGAGTCCGAGCGCCAGGCCGATGCCGCCCGCGATCAGCGTCGCCACGCCCACGCGCGCCGCGAGCAGCAGCGAATCGGACCCGGGCACGAGATCTTGCCGCAGCGGCGCGACCACGCGCTGGGGGCGCGGCGGGGGCGGCGCGGCGACGGCGGGCACCGACGGCCGACGCGCATGACGCGCCTGCGCGCCGAGTTCGCGTGCTTCACGCGCCAGTTGCCGGCGCTGCGCGGCATGCCGATCCTGCGCGCCCGTCGCGGCCAGCAGTCGGGAAAACATCGAGTGAAGCCGGCGGTCCTGACACCGCAGCGCCTCGAGCACGGGATCGACCCGGGCGCGCGCGGGCTGCCGGATCATCAGCGACGACCAGGCGTCGTCGAGCGCGCTCGCGGCGCGATGGCGCGCCGCGTCGGCGCCCGGCGTGCCGATGGCTTCGGCGAACGCGGCGACCGCGTCGGCCGCCGCGGCGGTCACGGCACGCTCGGGGCCGCGCCGCTCGAGCAGCGCGCCGATCATGTGCGCCAGCCAGGAGACGATGCCGCCGCACAGCACGTACCCGCCGCTGCGCCACGGATCGGCCCCGCTCGCCGCCATGCCGGTGCCGCTCGCGCAGGCCAGCGCGAACATGTATGCGCCGGGCGGCCCGATGCGCAGCGAATCGCAGACCAGGGTGGCGAGCGCCGCGATCAGCGCGACGGTCACGACCGCGACAGGCTTGTGGGGCGCCACCCAGATGCCGAGCGCCACCACCGCCGCGAGCGCGACGGCAATGACGGCGAGATGCGCCGCGCGATTGCGGTAAGGCCGGTCACTGCCATACAGCGCGCTGAAGGAGCCGATGGTGGCAAGCAACCCCGCCTTGATATCGCCGGCGAAATAGCCGGCCATCACGGGAATGGCGCAGCACAGGCCGGCGCGCACCGCGAACGGGAAACGTCGTTTCGCGGCGGGCGACGCGAGCAGGGAAAACCGCGAGCGCGGCACGGAAAACAGCGCGGCGACGGGCTGTCTGAGCAGAGCGGCGAGGCTTGACGGAGAGGGAAGCTTCATGGAGTCGACCGTGTTCAGGCGTGCGCCGGATCCGGCCGGAGCGGCCTGACCGGCCGCCGCCACTCGCGGGTGCGCGCCGGTCAGGATACGACAGGAGCCCGGGGCGCGTTTGCCCCGCGCGCGTCACCGTTGTTCGGCATGCCCGGGCGGGTATGGCGAAGTCTGCGACGGATCGGGCGGATGACGGCGCGCGCCCGGAATGAACACGGCTCGCGTGAGCCCGGATGGCGCGCCCGCCTGACCCGGGGCAGGTTTTCGGTATCGAAACATCAGTGTCCTGATCGACGGGCATGCCGAGCTTCCGTGAATGCCACCGCAATCGCCGCCTCCGGTTTCGCCGAGTCCCGCGGCAACGCCACGGTTTGCGAACGGCGTCGCCAGTTCCGTCAGGCGCCTTTAAAAAATCAATCACCTCGATTCGCGAACAAGCCCGCTGTCGACATCGCCTTTTCATATATTCAATTCCACTCACATGATTGAATGCGAAGCGTCACGCGGATCCCGGCTCGGCTTTGATTAATCGCCGGCTCGACGCGATTCGCCTTGCGCCTGCAATGCGGGGCGAACGGTTGTGCCGAAGCGATGGCCGGCAGTCGGAAAAAATGGCCGCCAGCCGCCAGGCAAGCCGGTCGCAATTGCCGGGACTCCAATTCGGCAGCTAAATCTATAGACAATCGACGATCGCCAAGATATAACCCGCAACGAATATGAAAATGATTAACCACGTCAGGTGTCAATTGGAGAGGGGAATGAAAGCAATGAAAGCCTGGGCCAGCGTCGGGGCGTTTTCCTGTCTGGCTTGGTTGAGCGCATGTGGGGGTGGAGACGACGGCAGCGCGGCAACCGCCGGCACCGGAACCGGGACCAGTTCTTCAAGCACCGGAACCGGCGGCAGTAACGATACCCCGCCGTCGACGACCCCGACGTCCAACGTCAAACTGGCCGATTCGACAAATAATTTCGCCAACGTCAGGACCGCCTACGCAGCCGTGGACGCACTGACACAGGACGCGCTCGCGCAATACTCGACGTTCGTCACCGCGCTGGGAAGCCCGAGCTTGCTGGCGCAGGGGTCGAGGTCGTCGACTTACTCATGTGCAAGCGGCTCGGAAACCGTGACCATTACCGATACCGACAAGTCGCAATCGCTGTCGGCCGGAGATACGGTGCTGGCATCGTTCGATAACTGCCAGTTCACGACCGGCACGACCACGACAACTTATTTGTCCGGCAGCATCCTGCTGGTCGTCAATTCGCTCACCGGCACCTACGATTTAAGCACCACTCAGCCGTACCATCTCAATCTGGATGCCACGGCAAATCAATTGACATTCACGACCGCGCGCGGCACGACCGGAAAATTGAATGGCACGCTGTCGCTTGATGAAAACATCGATACGCAGACGCAGAGCGGTGGTACTGCCACGCTTAAAAATCTGACCTATACCAACACCTCGTCGTCCGGCAACGTGATTTCCCTTGCCACGCCCGGATTGGCGATTACTTCCAGTCTCGATTCGACCAATGGCCAGCAAATAGAATACGCCGGGCCGCTCAATGTGACTTTCAATAATGGTGCAAGCCAGCTGTATTTGACGGTGTCGACCCCGGCGCCCGTCAATTTATCGGAGCCGACCCGAGGTACCATCGCCCTGGCATCGGGTGACGAAACCGTCAACGCAACCTACACGCAAACGGGCACGGCAGCCAGCACCATCGACATCACCGGCGCTGCCACGCTCTCGACCGACGCGGAAAACATCGATCTCCTGCTGACGCAATAACCGGCGGCGGATCGATACGCCCGCCGCGCTCGCAACGCGGCGCCGCGAGCGCGGCGGAAAACCTCGCCCGACGACGTTCGACGAACCGCCGGCGCCGATTCGCCGCCGTCGTCATCGCGCCAGCCGCCCGCGCAGGAACCGGCACACCTCGGCATGCAGGCGCGCGGCGCCGGGGCTGACGTCGAGCGCGCGCCAGCAGCCATGCACGAGGCCCGCCGCCAGCAGGAAGCGCGCGTCGCCGCCGGCGGCGCGGATCCGTTCGACGTAGACGCGCGCGTCGTCGCGCAGCGGATCGTGCTCGGCGCCCACGGCCAGCAGCGGCGGCAGGCCGTCGAACCGCGCGGCGGCCAGCGGCACCGTGCCGGGCGGCGGCGCCGCGTCGTCGCGATCGCCCCAATAGAGGTGGCGGTAGGCGCGCACCTCGTCGAGCGTCAGCATCGGCGCCCGCGCCTCGGTCACGGCCGCCGGCGCCTGCGGTTCGAGGCCGAGCATCGGATAGACGAGCGCGACGGCCGCGAGCCGCGTGCCGAACGCGGCCGCGGTACTCGCGGCCAGCGTGCCGCCGGCGCTGTCGCCGGCCAGCGCGAGCGGCAGCGCAATGGAGCCGAACGGCAGCGTGCCGTCGAGCGCGGCGCGCGTCACGTCGCGCGCGTCGTCGTGCGCGGCCGGCGCGCGATGTTCGGGGGCCAGCCGGTAATCGACGGCGATCACGTCGAGGCCCGTATCGGCCGCGAGCCGCGCCGCGATCGAGGCATGGCTCGCGAGCGAGCCGAGCGCGAAACCGCCGCCGTGCAGGAACAGCACCGTGCCGCGCGGCGCGGCGCCGGCCCGCGCGAGCCGATAGCGGCGCAGCGCGATGCGGTGGCCGGCCGGCGCGACGAACGCGGCGTCCTCGCTGGCCACGCCCGCCGGCAGCTCGGGCGGCGCCCAGCGCGCGGCGAAGCGCTCGTAGCCGTCGCGCAGCGCCGCGATCGACAGCGCGCGCGGGTCGCCCCCGTCGCCGCCCTCGGCGGCCACGCGCGCCACGAAGCCGGCGATCTGCGCCTCGAGCGCCATCGCGCGCTCAGCGCGCCGTGCGCGGCGGCGGCAAGCCGATCACGCGGCCCGCATGGGCGGGCGCCGGCGCATCCCGCTGCGCGTCGACCAGATCGGCCAGACGCGCGGCCACGTCGGCATCGAACGGCGCGCCACGCGACACGCTCGTGTCGACGTGCATCAGCATCTGCTCGCTCGCGGCGACGGCGCCGTCGATGCCGTCCGCGAACATCTCCAGATACAGATGCACGCGCTTCGCATCCACCGCCAGCACCCTCGCGTCGACGCGCACCGCCGTGCCGAGCCGGATCTCGTGCAGGTAGTTCACGTGTGCCTCCAGCGTGTAGACGGAGCGCCGCCGCGCGAGCCGCGCCGCCTCGTCCAGGCCGATCCGCTCGATCAGCGCATCGGTCGCGAAGCTGAAGATCAGCAGATAGAACGCGTCGCGCAGGTGCCCGTTGTAGTCGACCCATTCGGCGCGCACGACGTCGCGATGGATCGTCAGGCCGGGACCCGGGTTGCCGGGCGTGTCGCAGGTGCCGGTGGCCATCGTCAGTCCTCGTAGCGCATGCCGTGGCGCGCCTTCACGCGCGTGATCGCGGCGATCACCTCGGTGATGCAGTCGTCGCGATAGCGTTCGAGCGCCTTGATGCTGCGCTCGCCCTGCTGCTCGGCGGTGCCGTCCACCACGCGGTCGATCAGCGCGTCGGTCAGCGTCGGCGCGACCAGCCTGGTCCAAGGCAGCTCCAGCGCCGGCCCGAACTGCTTCATGAAATGGCGCATGCCGGCCTCGCCGCCCGCGAGCGTGTAGGTCAGGAACGTGCCCATGAACGACCAGCGGATGCCGGCGCCGAAGCGGATCGCGTCGTCGATCTCGCCGGTGGTGGCCACGCCCTCGTTGACCAGATGCAGCGCCTCGCGCCATAGCGCTTCCAGCAGGCGGTCGGCGATGAAGCCCGGCACTTCCTTGCGCACCCTCAGCGGCCGCATGCCGAGCGCGGCGTAGATCGCGATCGCCGCGTCCACCGCCTCGGACGAGGTGCGTTCGCCGCCGAGCACCTCGACGAGCGGCAGCAGATAGACCGGATTGAACGGATGGCCGACCACGCAGCGCCCGGGATGCGTCGCGCGCGCGTAGAAATCGGTGGGCAGCAGGCCCGAGGTGGACGACGCGATGATCGCGCCGGGCTTCGCGGCGCGGCTGATCTGTTCGTGCAGTTCGAGCTTGAGCGCCTCGCGCTCGGGCGCGCTCTCCTGGATGAAGTCGGCGTCGGCCACGCAGGCCTCGATGGTCGCCACGAAGCGCAGCCGCTCGGGCGAGGCGCCGGGCTTCAGGCCCACGCGCTCGAGCGCGGGCCATGCGTTCGCCACGTTGGCGCGCAGCTGCGGCTCGGCGCCCGCGGCCGGGTCCCACACCACCACGTCGAGCCCGTTCGCGAGCGCGCGCGCCACCCAGCCGCTGCCGATCACGCCGGTGCCGATCGCGGCGAAGGTCTTGATGTCGGTAATCAAAGTCATGGCCTGTCCTTCGTTATCCTGATGATGATGGTGAACCTCATGCATAGTCGGCGATCGCGCGCCGTTCGAGCGCACGCTCGCCGCGCGGCGGCAGGCCCAGCTTCACGCGGCCCTCGGCCGGCGTCAGCACGCGGCCGCCGAGCCGCTCGACGATCTCGCGCGCGCGCTGCACCAGCGAGCCGTTCGAGGCCGGCACGCCGCGATCGAGCCAGAGGTTGTCCTCCAGGCCCACGCGCACGTGGCCGCCGAGCAGCATCGCCTGCGCCACCATCGGCATCTGCATGCGGCCGATGCCGAAGCCGGCCCAGTGCGCGCCGGGCGGCATGTTGTCGACCATCGCCTTCATGGTGCCGGTGTCGGCGGGCGCGCCCCACGGAATGCCGAGGCAGAGCTGGAACAGCGGCGGCGCGTCGAGCAGCCCTTCCTTCAGCATCTGCGAGGCAAACCACAGATGCCCGGTGTCGAAGATCTCGAGTTCCGGCTTCACGCCGAGCTGCTGGATGCGCTTCGCGCCGGCACGCAACTGTGCCGGCGTCGAGACGTAGATCGTGTCGCCGTCGCCAAAGTTGAGCGTGCCGCAATCGAGCGTGCAGATCTCGGGCAGCAGTTCCTCCACGTGGACCAGCCGCGTGAGGCCGCCCACCAGGTCGGTACCCTGCCCGAACTGCATCGGCGCCTCGCCCGCGCCGATCTCGAGATCGCCGCCCATGCCGGCCGTCAGGTTGATGATCACGTCGACCTCGGCCGAGCGGATCCGGTCCACCACCTCGCGGTACAGGTTCGGATCGCGGCTGCCGCGCCCGGTGCGCGGATCGCGCACGTGGCAGTGCGCGACCGTCGCGCCGGCCTTCGCGGCTTCGATCGCCGCCTCGGCGATCTGCTTCGGCGTGACCGGAATCGCCGGATGCCGGCCGACCGTGTCGCCGGCGCCCGTCACCGCGCAGGTCACTATCACTTCATGGTTCATGGTGTTCGCCTCGTGGATTGCCTGGACGCCGCGGCGTCCGTTCGATGGTTCGAAGATTCAATGGGTCGATGCGGGGAGCGCCAGCCCGCGTCACAGGCCGAGCGAGGCCTTCACGGTGGCGAGGCCATCCCTGCCGTCATAGCTCTTCACGCCGGCCAGCCAGCCGTCGAGCACCTGCGGATGCTTGCGGATGTAGTCCTTCGCCGCCTCGGCGGGCCGCGTCTTGTTCACCACGGCAAGCATCAGCTGGTTTTCCATGTCGGTCGTGAAGCGCAGGTTCGACACCAGCCGGCCCGCGTTCGGGCAGCGCGCGGCGAAGCCGTTCGCGGTCAGCGTGTAGACGCGCGCCTCGCCGTAGTTCGGGCCGAACGACGCGTCGCCGCCCGACAGGTAGTTCATCTGCAGCTGGATGTTTATCGGGTGCGGCTCCCAGCCGAGGAACACCACCCATTTCTTCTCGCGCACGGCGCGCTCCACCGTCACCAGCATGCCCGCCTCGCTCGACTCGACGAGCTTGAAGCCGGCCAGGCCGTACTGGTTGGTGTCGATCATCTTCTGGATCGTCGCGTTCGCGCTGCTGCCCGCCTCGATCCCGTAGATCCTGCCGTCGAGTTCGGCGCGATGCTTGGCGATGTCGTCGAAGCTCTTGAGCCCGCCCTGATAGGCATAGGCCGGCACCGCGAGCGTGGCCTTCGCGCCGGACAGGTTCGGCGGCTCGAGCACCGTGATCGACTTCGAATCGAGGAACGGCTGGATCTGCTTCTGCTGCACCGGCCACCAGTAGCCGAGCGAGACGTCGATCTGCTTCGACTTCAGGCCCGCGAACGAAATCGGCACCGAGGCGATGGTCGTGGTGGGCTGGTAGCCGAGCGCGTCGAACAGCATCGACGCGAGCGCCGTGGTGGACGTGATGTCGGTCCAGCCGATATCGGCGAACCGCACCGCGCGGCACGCGGCGGCATCCTGGGCAAACGACGGCGACGGCAGCGCGGCGGCCGCGGCCAGCGCCGCGACCAGCGCTAGGGTCTTGCACGACTTCATGGTGGCTCCCTGTTCGGCGGTTCCGGGCAGGCGCTTGTGAGGAGGGATGGCGTGGCCTGCACCGTACAAGCAAAATAACGGGCCATATTCGCCGCGAGGCGACCGGCCGCGACGTTTTATTGACTGTCAGCGACCTTGGGGGGAAACCATGAGGTTCGGCGCCGCGGCAGGCGGGACGGCGATCCGGGCAAGATCGCGGGCGCCGTGTGGTTGTCCCGCTGCGGCGTGGGCATGGCGTCGGGATCGACGTGGAAATCGACGTGGAAATCGACGTGGAAATCGACGTGGAAATCGCATCGAAATGGCGTGCCCGATACCCGCGCCCGGTGCCCGCGCCCCGATTTCCCGTAACATCGCCATGGCGGAACGCCGCGACGACCACGCGTTCCCCTTACCTTTCAACTTGCGAGACGAACACCATGGCAAAAGCATACTGGCTCAGCATCTACCGCAATATCTCCGACGCCGACAAGATGGCGGCCTACGCCAAGCTGGCCGCGCCGGCCGTGGCCGAAGCGGGCGGCCGCTACCTGGTCCGCAACACGCCGGCCGAAGTGTTCGAGAACGGCCTGCGCGAGCGCGCCGTCATCATCGAGTTCGACAGCCTCGAGGCGGCGCTCGCCGCGCGCCAGAGCCCGGCCTATCAGGAAGCGCTGAGGGTGCTCGACAACGGCGCGGACCGCGACTTCCGCGTGGTCGAAGGCGTCTGACGCCCGGGTAGAATCGGCCCCGACGCATACGGGGCCGACGCATCGGAACTGACACGTGCGGGACTGACACGTGCGGGGCCGGCATATGCGGGGCCGGCATCACGCGGCACGCACGGCCCTGCTGCCGTCCCGCTCTGCTTGCGCATCGGCACCGCCGTCGCCACGGCAGCCAGCCTCTATAATCGAGCGCGCCCCACCCCCACCGATTCGCCCGCTCATGCCGGAAACCTTCCACTTCCTGCTGCTCCCCGGCTTCTCCGCGCTCGGCTGCATGTCGGCGATCGAGCCGCTGCGCGTGGCCAACCGCTTCCGCCCCGAACTCTATCGCTGGCAGCTGCTCAGCATCGACGGCGCGCCGGTGACGGCCAGCAACGGCGTCGCGCTGAACGCCGACGCCGCGTTCGGCGAGGTCGGGCCGACCGGCACGGTGTTCGTGATCGCCGGCTTCGAGCCGCTCGCCTGCTACACGCGCACGCTCGGCGACTGGCTGCGCCGCCAGCATCACGGCGGCGCCACGATCGGCGCGATCGACACCGGCAGCTTCGTGCTGGCCGAGGCGGGCCTGTTCGATCCGGGCCATACGCTGACGCTGCACTGGGAGGCGCTGGCCGCGTTCCGCGAGCGCTATCCGCGCCTCACCGCCACGCAGGAGCTGTTCGAAACGGGCGAGCGGCGCATCACCTGCGCGGGCGGCACGGCCTCGATCGACATGATGCTGGACCTGATCGGCCGGCGTCACGGCGCGGACCTGGCGGCGAGCATCTCCGAGCAGTTCGTGGTGGGCCGCATCCGCCAGCACTCGGACCGCCAGCGGCTCGAGATCGCCGCGCGCTATGGCGTCCACAACCGCAAGCTGATCCAGGTGATCGGCGCGATGGAGCGCCATACGGAAACGCCGCTGTCGTCCTACGCGCTCGCGCAGGACGTGGGCATCACGCGGCGCCAGCTCGAACGCCTGTTCAGCGCGACGCTCGACGACACGCCCACGCGCTTCTACATGAACCTGCGGCTCGACCGCGCGCGCGAGCTGCTGCAGCAGACCGACATGACGATCACCGCGATCTGCGTGGCCTGCGGCTTCGAATCGCCGTCGCATTTCTCGCGCAGCTACCGCGTGCGCTTCGGCGCGAGCCCGCGCAACGACCGCCACGCGGTGCGCTGAAGCGAGCGGTCGCGGGACGGCGCGCGACGGCAGTCCGTCGAAAAAACAGGACGGGCCGGGCGGCACGCATCGCGCCACCCCGGCCCGCCGCTGCGAACCGCATGCCGTCGAGCAGGACGAAGCGCGCTGCGCCTCGCCCCGCCTGCCCGTGAATCAGAACGAATGCCGCATGCCGATCCGCACGTCCGCCTGGGTCGGCGTGGTGGACGGCGTGAAGCTGTAGCCGATCACGGCGTCCACGCCGTTCGAGGCGCGCAGGTAATCGCCCGAGAGATAGATGTCGGTGCGCTTGGACAGCAGGTAGTGCAGGCCGGCCGAGCCCTGGTTCCAGTGATGGCCCTCGAAGCGCGTGTGCTGGTAGCCGCCCACCAGGCTCAGCGCCGGCGTGAACTGGTAGGTCGCGCCGCCTTCGTAGACCTGCATGTGCGAGGACTGCCCGAAGCCCTTGATGGTGGTGTAGGTGAAGTTGCCGATCAGCGTGACCTTGCCGATCGCGTAGCTCGCGCCGGTGCCGAACGTGCCCTGCTTGTCGATGGCCATCGGCGTGCTCGCGAACAGGTCGGTGCGCGCGCCGGTGGCCGGATCGACGCTGACGGTGGGCTGGCCGAGGAAGGTCCTGGTGCCGATCATCGCGTAGGGATCGAACGCGTAGATGCCGCTCGGGTTGTTCAGCTGCGTGTAGGCGGCGCCGGCCGAGAAATCGCCGTGCGCGTAGCTCGCGCCGAGGCTGTAGGCGCTGTTGCGATGGAAGTTGCCGGCCACGTTGCCGAACGAGTACATGCCGCCGAACTTGAAGCCTCCGAACGTGTTCGAGAGGAACTTCACCGAGTTCGGCAGGCGGTCGCCGTTGAAGCGGTCGAAGTCGCCCTGGTGGATCGCGTAGCCGCTCGCCCAGGCCGACACGTTGGTCAGGTAGACCATCTCGTCGGTCATGTCGAGCTGGTCGCCGAACGACAGCGTGCCCCAATCGTTCTGCAGTCCGACATAAGCCTGGCGGCCGAACAGCGCGCCGCCGAAACCGAGCTGCCCGTTGCCGAGCCGGAAACCCGTCTCGAGCGCGAACACGGCCTTCAGGCCGCCGCCGAGATCCTCGGTGCCCTTGAAGCCGATCCGGTTGCCGTAGGACACGCCGTCGTCGAACTTGAAGACGTGCGCGCCGCCTGAATTGCTCGCGTAGGTGATACCGGCATCGATGATGCCGTACAGCGTCACGCTGCTTTGCGCGTGGGCGGCCGGCGCCGCGCCGGCCATCGTCAGCGCGGCGGCGCCCGCCGCGGCGAGCCTGATTTTCTTTTTCATCGTGGCAACCCCAAACCTGCATCGTTGTTGGAAGAATGACCCACGCGACGCGCGAGCCCGACGCCTTGCATGAAACGGGTACCGCCGGCAGGGCCGTTTCGATCCGGCTCACGATCGGCACCCGTCGAGCAAAAATACAAACCCAATTTATGGCCCACCCGTCTGCGAACGACGTCAAATGGTCTGTGTGCGACTGCTCTGGAAAACACCGGCAGCCTCACCCATGCCGCCGCGCCGGCGGCACGCGTCGTTCTGCAATCCGTAGCGACGCGGCGCTCAGTGCAGACCGAGCGCGGCCTTCGCGGCCGGCAGCGCGGGCGCGCCGCTGGTGGTGGTCACGCCGTCGAGCCAGCCGGTCAGCAGCTCCGGGTGGTCGTGCAGCGCGCGTTTCGCGGCGTCGGCGGGGGACTGCTTGTCGAGAAGCATCGAGGCGATCATCGCGTTCTCCAGATCGACGCTGAACGTGACCTGCCGGAACAGCCGCCCGAGGTTCGGGCACTGGCTCGCATAGCCGCTGCGCGCGACGGTGTTGACGGTCGCGCCGCCGTAGTCCGGGCCGAACCACGCGTCACCGCCCGACAGGTAGACCGGGTGGAACTTCGTGTTCATCAGGTGCGGCTCCCAGGCCAGGAACACGATCCACTTGTGGTCGCGCTCGGCGCGCTCGACCTGCGTGAGCATGCCGGTCTCGCTCGATTCCACCAGCGTCCAGCTGCCGTTGCCGAGCGCCTTGTCGGCGATCATGCGCCGGATGTTCTGGTTGGCCGGCGCGCCGGGCTCGATGCCGTAGATGCGGCCTTCGAAGCGGTCCGCGTACTTGCCGAGATCGGCAAACGAATGCACGCCGGCGGCGGCCACGTAGTCGGGCACCGCCAGCGTGAACTTGGCGTGGCTCAGGTTCGCGTGCAGCACCTCGACCGATTTGTCGTCGACGAACGGCTTCACGAGCGGCCCCTGCGCCGGCATCCAGTTGCCGAGAAACACGTCGATCTGCCCTTTCCTGAGCCCCTGGAACGTGATCGGCACCGACAGGTTCGAGACGTGCTGCCGGTAGCCGAGCGCGTCGAGCACGACGCCGGTCATCGCGTTGGTCGCGTCGATGTCGGTCCAGCCCGGCGCGGCCATCCGCACCTCGGTGCAGGCGGCCGGCTCGGCGGCGAACGCGGCCGGCGCGGTCAGCGTCACGGCCATCGTGGTCGATACAGCCATGACGGCCATCGCGGCCGATGCGAAAGCGGCGGAAACCATGCCGCGGCGCTCGCGATGCGCCGGCCGTGCGGTTCGGAAGAGTCGTTTCATCGAGGATTCCTGTGGTGGGGAGAAGGCCGGATTCACTGCGGGCGCGGGTAGCGCGCCATCGCTTCGAGCGCGTCGAGTTCGAGATGGTTGCGCATGTAGCGCTGGCTCGCGTCCTGCAACGGCTGCCAGTCCCACGAGGCGATGCGGCCCTGCGTGGTGGCCGCGAAATGGAAGCGCCGCCGCCGCTGGCTCGCGAGCACGTCGGCATGGATCGCGTCGAGCCGCCAGCGCCGGGCCACCTCGGCGCGAAACTCGGCAACCCGCGCGCCGAGCGCCGGATCGGCGGCCAGGTTGACGAGTTCGCGCGGGTCGTCGCGCAGGTTGAACAGCTGGTCCGGGTCGGCAGGCGAATGGATGAATTTCCAGTCGCCGCGCCGGATCATCACGATCGGCGCGATCGCGCCTTCGGCCAGATACTCGCCGAGCGCTTCGTCGTGGCCGCCGGTGCCGCTCAGATGCGGCACCAGGCTGCGACCGTCGACCGGGTCCGGCCATTCGTCGGGCGTGCCGCCGGTGGCGAACTCGACCAGCGTGGGCAGCAGGTCCACGTGAGAGACCGAGGCGGCCACCCGCGAGGCCGCGAAGCGCCCCGGCGCGTGGACGATCAGCGGCACGCGGCAGCCGCCCTCGAAGAACGTCATCTTGTACCAGAGCCCGCGCTCGCCGAGCATGTCGCCGTGGTCGGCGGTGACGATCACGATCGTGTCGTCGGCGAACCCGCAGGCCTCCAGCGCGTTCATCACGGCGCCGAACTGCGCGTCCGCATACGAGGTCGAGCCGTAGTAGGCGCGCCGCGCGGCCCGTACCTGCGCCTCGCTCAGCGGCGTGCGGTCGGTCTCGCTGACGGCGCGCAGCCGCCGCGAATGCGGATCGCTCTCGTCGAGGCCGAGCGTGACGGCCGGCATCGGGATGTCCTCGTCGCGATAGCGATCCCAGTACTCGCGCGTGATCGCATACGGATCGTGCGGATGCGTGAGCGACATCACGAGGCAGAACGGCCGCGTGTCGTGGCCGGCCGCCTTCTCGCGCGCGAGATCATAGAGCTTCTGGCGCGTGGCGAACGTCACCTCGTCGTCGAAATCGAGCTGGTTGGTGCGCACGCACGGGCCGGCGTCGAGTACCGAGCCCATGTTGTGATACCAGCTCGGCCGCTCGGCCGGTCTGGTCCAGTCCGGCACCCAGCCGAAATCGGCCGGATAGATGTCGGTGGTCAGCCGCTCCTCGAAACCGTGCAACTGGTCCGGTCCGCAGAAATGCATCTTGCCGGCCAGCGCCGTGCGATAGCCGGCGGCGCGCAGATAGTGCGCGAAGGTCAGCGTCTGCGCGGGCAGCTCGGCGGCGTTGTCGTAGGCGCCGATCGCGGCCGGCAGCTTGCCGGCCATGAACGAAAAGCGCGACGGCGCGCACAGCGGGCTCGCGCAGTACGCGGACTCGAACACCACACCGCCGGTGGCGAGGCGGTCGATGGTGGGCGTGATCGCGCCGCGGTGGCCATAGGCGGCGAGCGCGAACGGCGTCAGTTGATCCGCCATCAAGATAAGGATATTCGGCTTCGTGTTAAGCATCGCGAATTGACTGAATTAGAATCGACGGGATCGCGGCAACGCCGGGGAACCCGGGCTGGCCCTCCGGGGCGCGTCGCGGCTGCCGTCACTGTCGCCGGCCGCAATGGCGCGGGGAAGACGTCGATTGCTTATGAGCCATCAGAGGTGCTTATGGACAGACCCGACCGCTTGCCGCCGATGCAGGCGCTCTCCGCATTCGAATCGGCGGCGCGCCACGCGAGCTTCACGGCCGCCGCGCGCGAGCTGGGCTCGACGCAGCCGGCCGTCAGCCAGCGCGTGGTGCAGCTGGAGGAAGCGCTCGGCGCGCCGCTGTTCGAGCGCGGCCATCGCGGCGTGACGCTGACCGAGGACGGCGCGCGGCTCTTCGAGGCGGTGCGCCGGAGCCTCGACACGCTGCGCTGCGCCACGGCCGACATCCGCGAGCGCCGCGCGCGCGGCGCGCTCACGCTCGTCACCGACGTCGGCTTCGCCACCTACTGGCTGATGCCGCGCCTCGCGCAGCTGAAGCAGGAAATGCCCGACGTGGACGTGCGCGTCGTCACGGCCCAGCAGGCCGACCTGCTGCGCGACCCGGCCGACATCGCGATCCTGTTCGGCGACGGCGACTGGCCGTCCTGCACCTCCACGCGGCTGTTCGAGGAAGCGGTCACGCCGGTCTGCTCGCCGGCCTTCCTCGCGGCGCACCCGGGCATCGCCGGGCCGGCCGACCTGCTTGCGCTGCCGCTGCTGCACGTGCAGGCCACCCGGCCCGAGCGCTGGCTGGCCTGGCACGGCTGGTTCGGCGCGCACGGCCTGATCGCGCCGCCCGAGCCGCACGGGCTCACCTTCAACAGCTACGCGCTGGTGGTCCACGCGGCGTTGATGAACCAGGGCATCGCGCTGGGCTGGGCGCCGCTCGTCGACGAGCTGGTGGCCTCCGGGCAGCTGGTGCGCTGCGTCAACGCCACCGTGCTCACCGAGCGCGGCTACTTCGTGGTGCGCCCGCCCTCGCGCCCCGAGGCGCCCGCCGTCGGCCGCTTTCGCCGCTGGCTGTTCGACACCTGCCGCGCGCCGCTCGCGGCCTGAACGGAGAGCGGGTTTCGGCGGTCTGATTTCGTCGACGGCGTTCGCCGGGGCCGATGTCCGGGTCTACATTTATCGACGCCGTTTCCGGGTCTGGCGCACAGATACCAGCATCTCGGCGTTTCGATTCTATCCACCGGGGGGCACAGCTGGTCTACTGGGCACCGGCCGCTTCGGTGCGGCCGCGTGCGGCGCGCCGCGCCGCCGTGATCCGAGGAAAGCATGTCCGGCTCCGAACGCAACTCCCGATTCCTGCTGACGCTGTCGTGCCCGAGCGCCGCCGGCCAGGTGGCCGCCGTGGTCGGCGTGCTCGACCGCCACCAGTGCTACGTCGACGAACTGACCGTGTTCGACGACGACCTGAGCGGGCGCTTCTTCGTGCGCTGCGCGTTCCATCCGTCCGCCGAGGGCGATGCGCCCGACATCGACGCGCTGCGCGCCGAGTTCGCGCCGATCGCGGCGCGCTTCGACATGCAGTGGGCGATCCACGACGCCGGCGCGCGTCCGAAGGTGATGATCCTCGTCTCGAAGCTCGAGCACTGCCTCGCGGACCTGCTGTTCCGCTGGAAGATGGGCGAGCTGAAGATGGACATCGTCGCGATCGCCTCGAACCACGCCGATCTCGAACCGCTCGCGGCCCAGCACGGGCTGCCGTTCCGCCATTTCCCGATCACGCCCGAGACCAAGGCGCAGCAGGAAGCGCAGTGGCTCGACCTGTTCGAATCGAGCGGCGCCGAGCTGGTGGTCCTCGCGCGCTACATGCAGGTGCTGTCGCCCGGCACGAGCGCGCGGCTCGCCAACCGCGCGATCAACATCCACCACTCGTTCCTGCCCGGCTTCAAGGGTGCGAAGCCCTACCATCAGGCACACGCGCGCGGCGTGAAGCTGATCGGCGCCACCGCGCATTTCGTGACCGACGATCTCGACGAAGGCCCGATCATCGAGCAGGTGGTGGAGCGCGTCGATCACGCGTACCGGCCCGAGCAGCTGCTGACGGTGGGCCGCGACGTCGAATCGATCACGCTCGCGCGCGCCGTGAAGGCGTTCATCGAGCGCCGCGTGTTCCTGAACGGCGATCGCACCGTGGTGTTCGGGCAGTAAGGGCTCTCGCTTTCTCACATCGCGGGCTGGCCGCCGGCACGCGATGCATGGGATTTCCTCGTCTCTGACCTTGAAGGCCCGCGCGCAGCGATGCGAGCGGGTCTCTTTTTTTAAACGACAAGCATCAGGCGCCGCGTCAGCTGTAGGTGGCCGGACTCGCGAGCGCGGCGCCGCGGAACAGGCGGGCCAGCAGCGCGGCCACTGCCCGGCGCCCGACGGCCCGGTTCGCGGCCGCCAGCGCGGCGGCCTGCGTGACGACGCGCAGCGTCGGGCGGCCATCCGCATCGAGGCACGGCACCCACAGCGCCGTGACCTCGCCGTCCACCATCCAGGCGAAACCGGCGTCGGCGCCCAGCGCCACCGGTTCGCCGCGCGCGCTCGCGCGTACCGGCTCGCTCGTGTCGCCCACGCGCCGCATGCCGGCCAGCGCGTCGAGCACGGCCGCCTGATCCTGTGCCTCGATCGCGGCGCGCAGCCGCTCGACCTCCTGCCGCCGCCGCGCCAGATCGGCCGGCTGCATCGCCTGCCCGGCGCGGGCCAGCCTGCCGCGCGCGCGATGCACGAGCTGCCGGCAGTGCGCCTCGGAGCGTTCGAGCGCGGCGCCGATCGCGGCGTAATCGCAGTCGAACGCCTCGCGCAGCAGGAACGCCGCGCGCTCGTCGGGCGAGAGCCGTTCGAGCAGCAGCATCAGGCCATAGGACAGCTGGGCGCCGTCCAGCACGAGATCCTCGACGGACGGCGCGACCGGCGCGAGCCACGGCTCGGGCAGCCAGCCGTCCCGCCGCGCATCGCGTTCGGTGCGCAGCGCCCGCAGCCGGTCGATCGACAGCCGCGTGACCACCGTGGTCAGCCACGCCGCCGGCTCGCGCAGCGCGGCCGTGGCGCCGGCCTGCCAGCGCAGCCACGCGTCCTGCACGACGTCCTCGGCCTCCGCGTGGCTGCCGAGCATCCGGTAAGCGATCGACAGCAGGCGCCGACGCTGGAGAACGAAGAAATCGGGGAACGCGCCTGTACGCGGGTCAGGCTGAAAATCGGGCCGAGAGTCGGTCATGCGAGGTGCTCCATCCGGGGTGGGCCAGCGCTCGTAGTCTGCCAGAACGCCGGGGGTTGCGCGTATGACGGACGAGGGCCGCCCGGCGTGACAGGCCGCGCGAAAAAAATTTTCGTCACGCGCGCGCGCGCCGGCCCGTCATGGGCACGGAGCGCGACGCCGCCGCCAACCCGGGCGATCGTGCGCTCCCCTCGTCATTTTTTTCGCCAAAGGATGCGCCATGCCGCTTTCGCTTCAACCGTGGTCGTCGAGTCTCGGGCTCGTGCCGACCGTCATCGAACAATCGGGGCGCGGCGAACGCGCCTACGACATCTATTCCCGGCTGCTGCGCGAGCGGATCGTGTTCCTGGTCGGCCCCGTCAACGAACAATCGGCGAGCCTCGTGGTCGCCCAGCTGCTGTTCCTCGAATCGGAGAACCCCGACAAGGACATCTCGCTCTACATCAATTCGCCGGGCGGCTCGGTCTACGACGGGCTCGCGATCTACGACACCATGCAGTTCATCAAGCCGGCCGTCTCGACGCTCTGCACCGGCCTGGCCGCCAGCATGGGCACCTCGCTGCTGGCCGCCGGCCGCAAGGGCAAGCGCTACGCGCTGCCGAACGCGCGGATCATGATCCACCAGCCCTCGGGCGGCAGCCAGGGCACGGCCGCCGACATCGGCATCCAGGCGCGCGAGGTGCTGTACCTGCGCGAGCGGCTCAACGCCGTGATGGCCGACTGCACCGGGCAAAGCATCGCGCAGATCGAGCGCGACACCGACCGCGACCACTTCATGTCGGCCGAGGATGCGAAGCGCTACGGCCTGATCGACGAGGTGCTAACCACGCGGCACGCGCTGGCCTGACCCAACGTCGACGTGGCGGGCGCCGGCTCAACCCCAGGCCAGGTGATACGAGACCGCGATCGTCAGCGCCGCCGCGAGCAGCGCCGCATACGGCGCCGCGTCGTAGAGCCGGTGCCGGCGCGGCACGGCCAGCGCCATGTCGCGCTGCATCGGCTTCGGGAACCGGCCGCGATCCTGCCAGTAGTGGCGGTAGACGAACACCGGCACGATCAGCAGCATCGCGATCAGCCCGTTGCGCAGCGTGCCGTCGCCCTGCAGGTTCGCGCCCGCCCCGACATAGACGAGGTTCAGGTAGCCGCACACCGAGCCCGCCACCAGCAGCCAGGTCGGGCAGCGGAACGGCCGCTCCCAGCCGCCGCGATCCATGCGGTGGATCCAGCCCGACTGCAGGTTCAGGAACACGAAGATCATGTAGCAGACGTTCGAGATCGACAGCACCGTCATGTAGTCCGACATCATCAGCAGCACGAGGTTGAAGCCGAGGTCGGTCCACATCGCGCGCGTCGGCGAGCCGTGTTCGTTGACGTGCGAGAGGTACTTCGGCAGCCAGCCGTCCACCGAGGCCTGATAGAGCGTGCGCGACGAACCCATCATCGAGGTCATCACGATCAGCAGGATCGACAGCATCAGCATCACGACGAGCGCGTTGGCCACCCAGGCGCCGCCGCCCACCATGCGCGCCATCGCGGCGGCCACGCCGGTGCCGTCGCCGATCTTCGGGTCGAGCATCGCGCCGGTGCCGAGCGCGCCCTGGAACGCCATCGGCACGAGTGTCATCACCACCAGGCACAGCGCGCCGGACCAGAAGATCGCGCGGGCCGTGTCGCGGCGCGGGTCGCGGAATTCGCGCGTGTAGCAGACCGCCGTCTCGAAGCCGTAGGAGGCCCAGCCGGCCATGAACATCGCGCCGAGCGCCATCACCACGCCCTGCCCGTTCCAGGCGCCGAAGCGTTCGGCGGTGAGGTGGCCGTGCGCGTCGTGGCCGAGCGGCAGCAGTGGCAGCAAGTGGGACATCGGCACGTCGCCCGTGACGAACGGCACGATGCCGACGATCAAGAGCGGCGTGAGCGAGGCGATGCCGAGGATGCGCTGCGTGCGGGCCGCCTTCGAGGCGCCGCTGTGCTGCAGCCGGAACGTGATCAGCAGCAGCGCGGCCGCGATCACGAAGGTCGCGTTGATGCGCAGCGTGAGGCCGGGCTTGATGAAGCCGAGATTGGCGAGGGTCCACTGCCAGTGCTGGATCGCTGCGTCGGCGGGGAACAGCGAGGTCAGCGCGTAGCTCGCGGCGAGCCCGCAGCCGAGCGCGAGCATCGGCGACCAGGCGAGCCAGTTGCACCAGACCGACACCGGTGCGATCAGCTTGCCGTAGCGTACCCAGCCGATCGCGCCGTACACCGACGCGCCGCCCGACTTATGCGGAAACAGCCCCGAGATTTCCGCATAAGTCGCGCTCTGGATCAGGCCCATCGTGATCGCGCCGATCCAGACAGCCCACGCCGGCTGGCCGATGGTGGCGCACACGCCGCCGATCGTGAACAGCACGCCGGCCGGCACGCCGCTCGTCACCCAGAAGGCATCCTTCCAGCTGAGGCCGCGGTGCAGCGTGCGGCCTTCTTCTTCATGTGAGATGGTCGTATCGACCTCGCGGGTGCTGCGCGCGCGCAGTCCGGCTTCACTCATCCAGAACCTCCCGGCAGGTATCCGCACAAGGGTCGTAGTGTAACAACGCTTTCACAAAATACCCGTCAAAAGCGCGGATTTTCAGAAAAAAAGAAGCCCGTCCGACCAACGACCGGACGGGCATTCTTTACTTCGTTTTCCTCATCAACAGCGCAGTCGTACCGGCTTCGCGGCTTACTGCGCGCCGTCGGTCCAGGCCTTCACGCGGTCGCCATGGGCCGCGATCCACTGCCCCGCGGCCACGTCCGGCTTCGCGCCGCCCTGGATCGCGAGCATCACCGAATCGAGCTCGCCCGGCTTCCACTGGAACTTCTTCAGGAACGCCACCACCGGCTTGGCCTTGGTTTCCAGCGCCGGGTTCGCGACGCTGTCCACGTGCTCGGCCTCGCCGTAAATCTTCTTCGGGTCGTCGAGGAAGCGCAGGTCCCACTTCGCGAACATCCAGTGCGGCACCCAGCCGGTCACGATGATCGGCTTCTTCGCGTTCTCGGCGCGCGACAGCTCGGCCGTCATCGCGCTGCCCGAACTGGCCAGCAGCGTGTAGCTGAGGCCGTAGGCCTTGATCGCGTCGTCGGTCTTGCGCATCACGCCCGCGCCCGCGTCGATCCCGACGATGCGCCCGGCGAAGTCGGCCTTCTCGCCTTCGAGGTCGGCGATGCTCTTGGCCTTCACGTAGGTCGGCACGATCAGGCCGATCTTCGCGCCCGGGTAGTTCGCGCCGAGGTCGACCACCTTGGTCTTGAACTGATCCCAGTACGCGCCGTGCGTGACGGGCAGCCAGGCCGACAGCGTCGCGTCGAGATCGCCGCGCGCCACGCCCTGCCACATCACGCCCGCGGCCACCGGCACCAGCTGCACCGAATAGCCGAACTTCTTCTCGATGATCTGCGCGGCGACGTTGGTGGTCGCGACGCTGTCGTCCCAGCCTTCCACGTAGCCGATCTTCAGCGTCGGCTTGGTGTCGGCGGAAGCGGGGGCACAGACCGTCAGCAGCGCGGCGAACGCGCCGCACCAGGCCAGCTTTCCGATGAACTTCATGGTCGATCTCCTTGGGGTGGTCGTGGGCATGCCGAGGCATGTCTCATTTGGGGTCTCTCTAGGTTCCACAGCCACAATTCCCCGGTATCGTCGTTTTCCGACACGTCCTTGCTCATAAACGACGCGCCGGCACGGATTGTTTCACTTGTCGACCACCAGGTCCGACAGCGGCTTGCTGCAGCACAGCAGCACCATGCCGTTGTCGATCTCGCGCTGGCGGATGCCGCCGTTGTGCTTCATCTCCACCTGCCCCGACACGAGCTTGACCTTGCAGGTGCCGCACATGCCCTGCGAGCACGACGAGGGCAGCCGCACGCCGGCCTGGCGCGCCGCGTCGAGCACGTGCTGGTCGGCGCCGCAGCTGATCTCGCGGTGGCTCTTCGCGAACGAGACGGTGTAGTGCGTGGTGTCGGGCACCGGCACGCCTTCCTCGACCAGCGTCTCGACCACCTCGGGCGCGGCCTCGTCGAGCAGCGTCTCGAACGAGAAGCTTTCCTCGTGATACTGCTTGCGCTCGAAGCCGGCCTCGTCCAGCAGCTCGCGCACCGCCTTCATGTACGGCGCCGGCCCGCAGGTGAACACCTCGCGCTCCATGAAGTCCGGCGCGATCAGCTTCAGCAGCGGCAGCGACAGGTAGCCCGTCACGCCGTGCCAGTTGGTGCGCGCGCCGATCCGCTCGCAGACGAACGCGGTGCGGAAGTTGGCCTGGTTCGCGGCGATCAGGTCCAGCTCGCGCGCGAAGATGATGTCGTCGGGCGTGCGCGCGCTGTGGACGAACACGATGTCGCGATCCTCGGCCAGATCGTGGTGCGCGCGGCTCATCGACATCAGCGGCGTGACGCCCGAGCCGGCCGACAGGAACAGGTACTTGCGGGCCGGATGGCGCGCGCAGGTGAACTCGCCGGCCGGGCCGAGCACGCGCACCGCCGCGCCCGCCTGCAGGTTGTCGTGCAGCCAGTTGGACACGCGCCCGCCCGGCACGCGCTTGACCGTGATCGACAGCGTGTGCGGGCGCGCCGGCGATGACGAGATCGTGTAGCAGCGGTTGATCGTCTCGCCGTCGATCTCGAGTTCGAGCGTGACGAACTGGCCCGGCTCGAACGCGAACGCGCGGCCGGCGGGCGAGCGGAAGAAGAAGCTCTTCACGTCGTGTGTCTCCTGCCGCACATGGCAGCAGGTCAGCGTTTCCTCGACGTCGCTGGTCCAGCGCTCGGGCAGCGCGCGCCAGAAGTCGGGCTGCGTCACGCGGCTGTCCACCGGTTCGAAATGGGCGGCATCTCGCATCATGTCTCGCTCCGCGTCGCGTCAGGCGCCCAGATAGGCGGCCATGCGGCCGATGTACCAGGCCGAGAACTTCTCGACCAGCCCTTCCGTGTACGGCGAATACGGGCCCGGCTCGTAGGCGCTGCTGGCCGCGCCGCGCTGCGAGAATTCCACCAGCGCGCGATCCTGGTCGTTGGTGGCGTTCCAGACGGCCGTCAGGTTCTTCACGTCGTAGTCGATGCCTTCCTTCGCGTCCTTGTGGACCAGCCACTTGGTGCGCACCAGCGTCTTGCCGGCCGACAGCGGGATCACCGAGAACGTCACGATGTGGTCGCTCATGAAGTGGTGCCACGAGTTCGGCTGGGTCCAGAACGACAGGCCGCCGAGGTCGGCGCGCTCAAATTCGCCGAGCAGCTTCCTCGAGGCGACCTTCGCGTCGAGCGTCTGCGATTCGCCGCTGCGGTCGAGCGGCAGGCGCTGGGTGCGAAAGCCGGTGATGTCGAGCAGGCGCTCGACCTCCACCGACGGCAGCCCCATCTCGCCCCATTGCTGCTCGCGCTCCACGCAGGTGCGTTCGAACGCGGCCATGCCCTCGGCGGTGGCCGGCGACGGCTGGTAGCCGAAGCCGTATTCGTACAGCGAGATGGTCAGCTCCGGATGGTTCGCGACGCAGTGATAGCACTCGCGGTTGTTCTCCATCGTCAGCTTCCAGTTGCCTTCCTCGATGATGTCGATCTGCGCGGCGATCTTCGTGTTCGGCAGGTCGTGCGGCAGCAGGTACGGCTCCATCGCGGCGCGCAGCGTGGCGAAATCGGCGGGCGGCTCGTCGGCGAGGCAGACGAACAGCAGGCCGCCCAGGTTCTGCAGATGCACCGGCTTCAGGCTGTGCTTGCAGCGGTCGAACTTCTCGCCCATGTGCTCGGCGAACATCAGCGCGCCGCTCAGGTTGTAGGTCCAGCTGTGGTACGGGCAGACGATGTTGCCGACCGAGCCCTTGTCCTCGTTGCAGAGGCGCGCGCCGCGGTGGCGGCACACGTTGTGGAACGCGCGGATCGCCATGTCGTCGTCGCGCACGATCAGGATCGAGTCGCTGCCGAGCTCGACCGTCACGTAGTCGCCCGGCTCCGGCACGTCCGGCTCGATCGCGACCTGGATCCAGTGCCTGCGGAAGATCGCGTCCATGTCGAGCTGGAAGATCTCCTCGCTCAGATAGAACGGGGCTTCCAGGCTGTAACCCGCTTGGCGGCGCGCCACCAGCGCACGAATGTCTGCCGTTTGATTCATCGTTTGCTCCGGACTCTATCCTTGTTTCCTGCCGACCGGCACGGGCCGGATATCAGTAATCGATCAGTTGATGCTCGCGCAAATACGCCAGGATCACTTGTGCTTTTTCGACCGAACTCCCCTCAATTACGACGTTGCCGCCGCGGCTCTCGGTGGTGGTCGCGGACAGCATCCGCGCATGCCCCGAGCGCTTCTCGGCGGCCACCAGTTTGACGGGCTTGCGCTCGGCGGGCGCGCTGCGCCAGGCCTCGAAGTCGGCCGACGGCGAGACCGCCGCCGGGCGCGCCTCGATGCGGCCCTCGCGCAGCCGCGCGTAGGCGTAGCGAGGCTCGACGCCGGCCAGCGGATGCACGGCCACCACCGCCGGCAGCGTCACGGCCACCTTGCGGCGCAGGCCCTTGGGCAGGAACTGCCGGATCTCGGCGCAACCGTCGCGCAGCGCGACGTCCACGGCCGTGCCGGCCAGCCCGAAATCGAGCCGCGCCGCGATCTGGTACGGCAGCATGCCGGTGTCGAACGCGCCTTCGGCGCGCGTGCCGGTCAGCACCAGATCGCAGCCGGCCAGCCGCTCGGCGAGCGGGTCGATCGCGTCGTCGCCGGGCCGGCATTCGAGCACCTCCAGCTGGCTCGCGCCGAGCGCGAGATAGTCGGCCAGTGCCGGATTCGCGGGGTCGCCCGCGTGCAGCACTTCCAGCCGCGCGCCGTGTTCGGCGGCCAGCGCGCGGCCGATCTCGAGCGCGGCCGCGTCGTTGCGGCTGTAGCGCGGCGCGCCGCTCACGGGATGCCGGCCGACCGACACCAGCACGGCGATGCGCGACGGCTTGCGGGAGCTGTTCATGCGGCCACTCCTTCCAGATGCCGCGCGCCGGACGCGCCGGGCGCGTCGGCACGGCCGCGGGCCGCGCGCGCGGCGTTGACTTGTTCGATCAGCGCGGCGATGGTCGCCTGCGCGTCGCCCACCACGGTCAGGTTCGCGCGTTTGGCGATCGGCGCGCTCGCGTCGAGGTTCACGGCGATCACGTGCCGGCAGTCCTTGATGCCCTGCAGATGCTGGACCGCGCCCGAGATGCCGAACGCGATGTAGACGCTGGCCTCGACGGTCTTGCCGGTGGCGCCCACCTGCTTGTCGCGCGTGAAGTGGCCGTTGTCCACCGCCACGCGGCTCGCGCCGATCGCGGCGCCGAACACGCCGGCCAGCTGCTCGAACGCGCCGATGTCGGTCACGCCGTTGCCGGCCGAGACGATGAAGTCGGCCTCCTCGAGCGCGACCTGCGCCGCGTCGATTTCCTCCAGGCCGAGATCGCGGTAGCGGCCGCCGGCGGCCCGATTCACTGTGCCGGCCGTGCCGGCGGTGCCCGCCCGCACGTCGCCGCCGAGCGCGAACGACGGATCGAGCCGTTCGCCGGCGCCGACGAACGGCAGCTTCGGCTCCACCGTGTTCGGCGCGAGCAGCACCACGTCGGGCAGCGCGCGCGTGGCGAACCGGCGCTTCGCGTCGGCGTACACACCAACGTGTTTCGCGTCGATCTCGACCACGTTGGCGGCCACGCTCGCGCCGAGCGCGGCGGCGTAGCGGCGGCCGAGATCGCCGTCGCCGGTGGCGTTGTCGGGCACGAACACATGGCGCGGCGAAAGCGCGGCGGCGCAGCCGAGCAGCGCGTGCAGTTCGTCGTCGGGCGCGAACGCGCGGCGCTCGAAGCCGGGCAGCTCGATGAGCCGGTCGATGCCGAGCGCGGCCGGATCGTCCTTCAGCTCGCCGAACGCGAGCAGCGCGACGGCGGTGTGCGCGTCGGCGATCAGCGCCGCGGCGGCCACGGCCTGCCGCGCGTGGTCGTCGAGCGCGCCGCGTTCGGGATGCGCCACCACCAGCAGCACCTGGCCGGCCGCGTCGAGCGTGCGCCGCGGTTTCGCCGCGTCCCTGCCGTGCGCATGGCCGGTCCAGAGCGCGAGGCTGGCGCCCGCCACGGCCGTCTCGCCGAGCGTGATGCGCTTGAGTCCGGCCGCCGTGACCACGAACGGCCGGCGCGGATCGAGTCGTTTGATCGTGTTCATCGAATCACTCCAGCGAGGCGGCGACGAGTTCGGCGACGTCGAGCACGTCGGGGCGCGGTCCCACCACGCCTTCGAGCATCGCGGTGCAGTTCGGGCAGCCCACCGCGACGATCTCGGCGCCGATCGCGCGCGCGTCGGCGATGCGGATGTCGGGAATCCGCTGCTTGCCGGGGATGTCGGTGAGCGGCGCGCCGCCCCCGCCGCCGCAGCAGCGTCCGCGCATGCCGTTGCGCTCCATCTCCACCACCTGGATGCCGATCGTCTTCAGCAGCTTGCGCGGCGCCTCGGTCTCGCCGTTGTAGCGGCCGAGGTAGCAGGGATCGTGGTAGGTGATCTTCTTCTCGCGCAGCGCCTCGCTCGCCTTCGGCGCGATCCGGCCGGCCTCGGCCAGCTCGGCGACGAACGCCGTGTGATGCTTGACCGTGTAGCGCGCGCCGAGCGCGCGGTACTCGTTGCGCAGGCTGTGCATCACGTGCGGGTCGGCCGTCACGATCTGCTTGAACGACAGCGCGTCGAGCGTGGCGATCAGGCGTTTCGCCATCTGCTGGAAGGTGGCTTCGTCGCCGAGCCGGCGCGCGGTGTCGCCGGTGTCGGTCTCGACGCGGCCGAGCACGGCGTAGTCCACGCCGGCCTTGTTCAGCACCTTCACGAACGCGCGCAGCGTGCGCTGGTAGCGCATGTCGAAGGCACCCTCGCCGGCCACGATCAGCACGTCCACGGGGCGGCCCGGCTGCGCCACCGGCGCCTCGAGATCGACCGACCAGTCGTAGCGCGCGGCGGTGTCGAAGCCGCCCATCGTGCCGGTCTCGCGCAGGTTCGCGATCACTTCGGCGCCCTTGCCCGGCACCGTGCCGTGGACCAGCGTCTGGTTGCGGCGCATGTCGACGATCGCGTCCACGTGCTCGATCAGCATCGGGCACTCCTGCACGCAGGCGCGGCAGGTGGTGCAGGACCACAGCGTGTCGGCCTCGATCAGACCCGAGACGATCGGGCCGTCCGGCTGGCCGCCATGGCGGCCCACGGCGATGCCCGGCGTCGGGCTGCCCGCGTAGCCGGCATCGGTGCCGCCCGCCATGCCGGTCACGAGATCCTGGATCAGCTTCTTCGGGTTCAGCGGCTGGCCCGAGGCGAACGCGGGGCAGGCGGTCTCGCACTTGCCGCACTGCACGCAGGCGTCGAAGCTCAGCAGCTGGTTCCAGCGGAACTCCACCGGCTTGCCCGCACCGTACTCGCGCTGCTCGATGTCGGGCAGCTTCAGCGCGGTGGGCGGCACCGCCGTGCCGTTGCCGGTATAGCTCTCGCGGCTCGCCGCGAAGCGCTCCTGGCGCGGATGGAACGCCAGATGCAGCAGGCCGGCGATGGCGTGCTTCATCGGGCCGCCCCGGGCGGCGCCGAACGTCATCGCGAACGCGCCGACGGCGATCAGCAGCGCGCAGAGCACCGCGAACGCGCCCGACATCGCGCCGGCCGGCACCAGCGCGAACAGCACGAGGCCGAGCGCGAACGAGCCGAGCAGCCAGGGCAGCGTATTCCACGGCCCGCGCGACAGCCGTGCCGGCACGTCGCGCGCCGCGCGGCGGCGCCAGACGAACACCGCGCCCACCAGCATCGCCAGCGCGGCGAGGAAGATCAGCCGGTCGAGCCACGGCGAGTAGACCGCGAGGCCGTAGTTGACGAACACCAGCGCGAGCGCGGCGATCGCGCCGCCGGCGGTGGCCACGTGGGTCTTGGCGATGTACGGATCGCGCGCCACCACGTGGTGCAGGTCGACGAAATAGCGCTTCGGGATCGTGAACAGGTGGCCGATGCCGAACGCGCCCGGCGCCGTGGCGCGCCCGCCGCGCCAGTAGGCCGAGCGCTTCGCGACCGCGAACGCGAGCCCCGCCACCGACAGCCACAGCAGCGCGGTAATCAGGAAAGCCGGATTCATGGTCAGAAATCCTTCACGAGGCGCAGCGCGTCGTAGATCGCGCCGTGGATGTTGTGCATCGAGATGCAGTCGCCGACGCGGAACAGCAGGAAGCGGCCGTTGCCGAGTGCTTCGGACAGGCTCGGCTGCGGCTCGGCGGCGAACAGCTTGTGGACGTCCACCTGCCCGCGGTTGACCGATTCGGGCTTGAGCTTCCAGTACAGTTCGTCGTTCGGCGTCGAGCCGTTCTCGATCACCACCTGGTCGACCGCGCGCTCCTCCTGCTCCTCGGTGTACTCGTTGCGCAGCACGGCGATGGTCTTGCCGTCCTCTTCATAGACGCGATCGAGCCAGTAGTTCGGCGTGTGGATCACGCCCTGCGCGTAGAGCCGGCGATAGAAGATCGGGAACGTGGTGCCGCCGCAGTCGTCGGCCACCTTCACGTCGGGCGTGACGATCTCCACCTGCGAGCCGCGGCTCGAGATGAAATCGGCCACGCCCGCGCCGGCGTGTGTGCTCACGCCGTCGTAGATCAGCACGTTCTGCTTCGGCTCGACGCGGCCGGTGAGGATGTCCCACGCGCTGACCGCGAGGCCCTCGGCCACGCCCCATGCGGGTACCTGGCCCGTGAAGGCGGCGCCGCCGGTGGCCAGCACCACGATGTCGGGCTTCTCGGCCAGGATCAGCTTCTCGTCGGCGGCCACGCCGAGCCGGCGGTCCACGCCGAGCCGCTTCGTCTCCATGTCGAACCAGCGCACGATGCCGGCCATCTGCTCGCGCTGCGGCGCCTTGGCCGCGATCATGATCTGGCCGCCCACTTCGGTGTGCTTCTCGAACAGCACCACGTCGTGGCCGCGCAGTTTCGCC
Source organism: Burkholderia perseverans (assembly GCF_022870505.1). Lineage (NCBI taxonomy): Bacteria > Pseudomonadati > Pseudomonadota > Betaproteobacteria > Burkholderiales > Burkholderiaceae > Burkholderia > Burkholderia perseverans. Next base: position 864,580 of record NZ_CP045093.1, on the reverse strand, counting down.
ACGCGCGCGGCTTCGAGCCCGGCGGGGCCCGCGCCCACCACCACCACCTTGCGCTTCGGCCCGCGCGACTTCTCGATCACGTGCGGCATGGTCGCCTCGCGCGAGGTGGCCGCGTTCTGCACGCAGAGCACGTCGAGGCCGTTGTACTGGCGGTCGATGCAGTAGTTCGCGCCCACGCACTGCTTGATCTCGTCCTCGCGGCCGTCGCGGATCTTGATCACCATGTGCGGATCGGCGATCTGCGCGCGCGTCATGCCGACCAGGTCCACCATGCCGCTGGCGAGCAGCCGCTCGGCCTGGCCGGCGTCGCGGATGCTCTGCGCGTGCATCACCGGGATCTTCACCACCGACTTGATGCCGGCCGCGAGATGCACGAACGGCTCGGGCGGCAGCGCCATCGGCGGCATGCAGTTGGCGAGCGTGTTGTGGGTGTCGGCGCCCGAGCCGATCACGCCGAGGTAATCGATCAGGCCCGACTCGGACATCGCCTGCGCGATCTCCTTCAGCTGCTCGTGGTCGAGGCCGTCCTCGTGGAATTCGTCGCCGCACATGCGCAGGCCGACGCAGAAATCGGGCCCCACCGCCTCGCGCACCGCCTTCAGCACTTCCACGCCGAAGCGCAGGCGGTTCTCCAGGCTGCCGCCCCACTCGTCGGTGCGGAAGTTGGTGCGCGGGCTCCAGAACTGGTCGATCAGGTGCTGGTGCGCGGCCGAGATCTCGATGCCGTCCATGCCGGCGTCCTTCACGCGCTTCGCTGCGGCCGCGAAGTCGCCGATGATGCGGCGGATCTCCTCGACCTCGATGATCTTCGCGTTGCCGCGATGCACCGGCTCGCGCACGCCCGAGGGCGTCATCAGGTGCGGCCAGTGCTCGCCGTGGAATGCCGAGCGGCGACCCATGTGGGTGGCCTGGATCATGATCTTCGCGCCGTGCCGGTGCATCGCCTCGGCGAGCCGCGAAAGCGGATCGACGATCCTGTCGGTCGACAGGTTCACCGACTTCCACCAGCCCTGCGGGCTGTCGATCGACACCGGGCTCGAGCCGCCGCAGACGGCCAGGCCCACGCCGCCCCTGGCCTTCTCTTCGTAATAGCGGATGTACCGGTCGCCCGGCAGGCCGCCCGGCTCCGCATAGACCTCCGCGTGCGCGGTGCTGACGATGCGGTTGCGCAGCGTGAGCTGGTTGAGCGTCAAGGGCTTGAACAGGTTCGGATAACGCATCGCGGGCGACCTCTGGCGTGTTCTTGTCGTGTGGGGTATTGGGGAATCAGGCCGCGAGCGGCGACACGTCGAACACGCAGTGGCCGTGATGGCCGTGATGCTCGCCGGCGCACTGCGCCTCGGTGGAGAACGCGCGCGGCGCGCCCTGGCCTTCCGGCGTGGTGTCGTTGACCCAGTCCATCGCGCCGGCGAACCAGCCCGCAAACATGTAGCAGAGCTTGCCGAGCTGGTCCGGCTGCTGCAGCACGAACGACGAGTGGCGCAGCTCGATGCGCGCATGGGCGCGCTTCGGGTCGGCCTCGATGAGGCTGAACAGGCCCCAGCCGCGCTGCGAGAGGCGGTTCAGGTAATGCTCGAACACCGCCATGCCGCTGATGCCGTGCTGCGCCGCTTCCTTGTCGCACCAGTGGTAGGCGGACTTGTAGCCGGCCTTGTAGAGGATCTCCGCATAGGCTTGCCGGCCCAGCGCTTCCTCCACGGCCACGTGGTTGTTGGTGAAGAAGTGGCGCGGCACGTACAGCATCGGCAGCGCGTCGGTGGTCCAGACGCCGGTGTTCGGATCGACGTCGATCGGCAGTTGCGGTTGCATCGTTGACTCCAGGGAATGACGGGTTGCGCCGGTTGCCGGGCGCGACCCGGCCCGCGCGCCGCCGCTTCGGGGGCGTGTGGCGCGGACCGGATGACATGAAGGGAGCGGGCCGGCGGGCGGCCGCGGGTGCCGGGCGGCTCAGGCGCCCCAGACGTCCTTGAACACGCGCACCCAGTTCTCGCCCATGATCTTGCGGATGCGCGACGCCTTCCAGCCGGCGCGTTCCATCGCGGCGGTCAGGTTCGGGAACTCGCCGATGGTGCGGATGCCTTCCGGGTTCACCACCTTGCCGAAGTTGGTCAGGCGGCGGTAGCGGCCCTTGTCGTGCGTGAGCATGTCGAAGAACTCGGTGCTGTAGCCCTGCGTGAAGTCGGTACCGATGCCCACCGTGTCCTCGCCGATCAGGTTCACCACGTAGTCGATCGCCTCGATGTAGTCGTCGATGGTCGCGTCGATGCCGCGCTTGAGGAACGGCGCGAACATCGTCACGCCGACGAAGCCGCCCGCGTCCGCGATCTCGCGCAGCTGCGCGTCGCTCTTGTTGCGCGGGTGCTCCTTGAGGCCCGAGGGCAGGCAGTGCGAATAGGTGACCGGCTTCTTCGAGAACGCGATCGCCTCGGACGAGGTGTTGCCGCCCACGTGCGAGAGGTCGACCATGATGCCGACGCGGTTCATCTCGGTGATCACCTCGCGGCCGAAATCCGACAGGCCGCCGTCGCGCTCGTAGCAGCCGGTGCCGACCAGGTTCTGGGTGTTGTAGCAGAGCTGCACCACGCGCACGCCCATGTCGGCGAACGCCTCGATGTAGGACAGGTTGTCCTCGAACGCATGCGCGTTCTGGAAGCCGAGGATCACACCGGTCCTGCCTTCGCGCTTGGCGCGGGCGATGTCGTCGGTGGTGCGCACCAGCGTGAGCAGTTCGCTGTTCTCGCGGATCTGCTGCTTCATCGTGCCGATGTTGTCGACCGTCTTGATGAAGCTGTCCCACACCGACACCGTGCAGTTCGCGGCCGTCACGCCACCCTTGTGCATGTCCTCGAAGACCGACCGATCGAATTTCGAAATGTTCAGGCCATCGATGATGATGCTGTCCTGATGCAGCGTGCTCATGTGTTTCTCCAGAATGTCGCGTGGGGTGGGACGACCCGGTTCGAACCGGCAGGCGCCGTGGCCGCGAGACGCCCGCCCTGCAAGGCTTCGGGGCGAGTTTCACGGCGGCTTTGCCGACGGCTCTATTCTTGTCGTTCGGATTTTTCGCCGATTGATGAATTCAGACGCTTTCTTTGCCTTTTCCGACATGCGCGTCCGTTTTGTACAAGTCCGCCACGCGCGTCGTGGCGGCGCTCGCGGCGCAACGCGGGCGGTGCAACCGGCGCGTGTTCGAGGCCACGTCGCGGCGCCACCGATGCGCCGTCGATACACAACCACGACGCGACCGGCACCGGCGCGGTGCCGCCCGCGCGCGCGGCGGTGCAGGCCGGCCCCGCCACGGTGCGCCGCAGCATGGCGCGCGAGGCCCGAAGCACGGCGCGATCAGGGTTTAGCCGTATGGCATGCTTGTTGCGCGGGATTCCACAATAGTCGCGCCGTGTTCCCCGGCCGCACAGAGTCCCGATCCAAGGAACGCTCCCCATGTCACCCGACCGTACCGCGTCGTTGTCCCACTTCGCGTTCGTTCCTCTGCCCAATTTCACGATGATCGCGTTCACGAACGCGATCGAAGTGCTGAGGATGGCCAACTACCTGAGCGGCCAGCCGCTCTATCGCTGGTCGATCGTGACGCCGGGCGGCGGACCGGTGAGCGCGAGCAACGGCCTGAGCGTCGACACGGTGCCGGCCGACAGCATCGGCGCGCCCGACATGGTGTTCGTCTGCGGCGGCGTGGACGTGCAGCGCGCCACCACCGCCGATCATCTGTCCACGCTGCGCCGCTTCGCGCGCGCCGGCGTCGCGCTCGGCAGCCTCTGCACCGGCACCTATGCGCTCGCCAAGGCCGGCCTGCTGGCCGGCTACGCCTGCGCGATCCACTGGGAGAACATGTCGGCGCTGAAGGAGGAGTTCCCCGACACGCGCTTCCTGAAGGAGCTGTTCGTGATCGACCGCGATCGCGTGACCTGCACCGGCGGCGTCGCGCCGCTCGACATGATGCTGAACCTGATCGCGCCGCGCATCGGCACGGCGCGCGTCACGCAGATCGCCGAGCAGTTCATCGTCGAACACGTGCGCGACACCAGCGCCCAGCAACGCATGCCGCTGGTGGCGCGGCTCGGCTCCGCGAACAAGTCGCTGTTCGAGGTGATCGCGCTGATGGAGAACAACATCGAGGAGCCGCTCTCGCGCGAGGAACTGGCGCGGCTCGCGAACATGTCGCAACGCCAGCTGCAGCGGCTGTTCCGCGAGCACCTCGGCATGACGCCGACCCATTACTACCTGACGCTGCGGCTGCGCCGCGCGCGCGAGCTGCTGCTGCAGACCGACATGTCGATCATGCACATTACAATGGCATGCGGTTTCCAGTCGGCCTGCCACTTCAGCAAGAGCTACCGCGACGCGTTCGGCACCGCGCCGACCCGCGAACGTCGCAAGCAGGTCGCACCGCTCGCGCAACCGATGCTGCCGATCGGCGCATCGCAACCGGTGCTCGCGCTGCACGCCTGACGCTCCGCCGCGGCCGGACGCGGGCGCGCGGCACGGCGCCCAAGGACGACCGCACGTGTCAGACGACGCCGCGCTGGCGAGCGCCTATCTCGCCTACCTGACCACCCCGAACGACGACACGGGCTTCGCGCTCGCGCGCGGCCTGCGCGAGGCCGGCCATGCCGCCGCCGCGTCCGCGCAGGTCACGCGCTGCGCCGCCAGCGCGAGCACGCCGCTCGCGCTGGCGCTGGCCGGCATCGAGATGAATTATCTGGGCCGCTTCGCCGAGGCCGAGGCGCTGCTCGCGCGCGCCGAGGCCGGCCTCGCCGACGACCCGAACCGCTACGTGGTCCGCTTCGAGCAGACCATCGCGCGCTACGGCCAGGGCCGCTATCGCGACGCGCACCGGCTGTTCCGCGAGCTGCGCGACGCGCCGTATCGCGCGCGCGTGGTCGAGACGCTCTACCCGGGCCACGGCGGCAGCTTCGACTGGGCCGAGCGCAAGTTCCTCGGCCATCACGATCCGGTGGCCGGCAAGCGCGTGCTGGTGATGATGGAAGGCGGCGCCGGCGACCTGTTCATGCATTCGCGCTACCTCGCCTGCCTGCGCGAGGAAGGCGCGGCCTCGGTGGACGTGCAGGTCGGCGAACTCGCGCGCGGCGTGCTGCGCGAGGACGGCTTCGTGCGCGAGAGCGGCCCGCAGGTGGGCGCGCTGGCCGACCAGTGCGATTGCGTGACCTGGCTGTTCAACCTGTTCGCGCGCTACCAGACGAGCCCCTACCAGCCGCGCTTCGACACGCCCTACCTCGACACGCCGCCGCCCTCGGCGCTGCCCGACGCCGTGCGCGCCGCGCTCGACGCGCCGGGACTCACGCGCATCGGGCTGGTCTGGCGCAGCCAGTCGGGCGTGCGCCACGAGCCGTACCGTTCGCTCGCGCTGGGCGCGCTCGCGCCGCTCCTCGCGCAGCCGGGCTGCCGCTTCTACTCGCTGCAGGTGGGCGACGCCGGCGAGGCGCGACGCGAGGCCGAGCGCGCCGCGATCGCGGCGCACGGCATCGTCGATCTGGCGCCGGCGCTGCACCGCTTCGCCGACACGGCCGCGGTGCTCGGCCAGCTCGACCTGCTGGTCTCGATCGATACCGGCGCCGCGCATCTGGCCGCGGCGCTGGGCCGGCCGGTCTGGCTGCTGCTCTCGCAGGCGGGCGACAGCCGCTGGCTCAACCACGTCGATTTCACGCCGTGGTATCCCAGCATGCGGCTGTTCCGCCAGCCGGTGCTCGGCGACTGGCACACGCCGGTGGCCGCGGCCGCGGCGGCGCTGGCGGAGGGGGAACTGGCGGAGCGGGTAGCCTGAAGCCGCCCGACCTCGTCACCGAATGATCGGGCTGGTTGCGTCCGCAACAACATGACGACGGCCCGCGCACAGGCGCGGGCCGTCTGCGCAGGGCGGCCAGCTCAGGCCACCCCGAATCACGCTCCGACGCTCAGGCCGCGATCAACCCGTGCGGATCGATCACGAACTTGCGCGGCGCGCCGCCATCGAACTTGCGGTAGCCCTCCGGCGCCTGATCGAGCGAGATCACCGTGACGTTGACGATCTCGGCGATCGGCAGCCGGTCGAACAGGATCGCCTGCATCAGGTTGCGGTTGTACTTCAGCACCGGCGTCTGGCCGGTATGGAACGTATGCGACTTGGCCCAGCCCAGGCCGAAGCGGATGCTGAGGCTGCCGTGCTGCGCGGCGGCGTCCTTCGCGCCCGGATCGTCGGTCACGTAGAGGCCCGGGATGCCGATCGCGCCGGCCGGGCGCGTGATTTCCATCAGCGAGTTCAGCACCGTGGCGGGCGCCTCCTCGGCGTGGCCCGACGAGCCGTGGCCGTGCGCTTCGAAGCCGACGCAATCGACGGCGCAGTCGATCTCGGGGCGCCCGACGATGCGCGCGATCTGCTCGCCGAGCGGCGTGTCCTGCGAGAGGTCCACCGTCTCGAAGCCGACCTTGCGCGCGTGCGCGAGGCGCTCCGCGTTCATGTCGCCGACGATCGTCACCGCCGCGCCGAGCAGCCGCGCCGAGGCGGCCGCGGCCATCCCCACCGGGCCGGCGCCCGCGACGTAGACGGTCGAGCCCGGCTTCACGCCGGCCGTGACGGCGCCGTGATAGCCGGTGGGCAGGATGTCGGACAGGCAGGTCAGGTCGCGGATCTTGGCCATCGCCTGGTCGCGGTCCGGGAACTTGATCAGGTTGAAGTCGGCATACGGCACCAGCACGTACTCGGCCTGGCCGCCGATCCAGCCGCCCATGTCCACGTAGCCGTAGGCGCCGCCGGCGCGCGCCGGGTTCACGTTCAGGCACACGCCGGTGCTCTGCTCGCGGCACATCGGGCAGCGCCCGCAGGCCACGTTGAACGGTACCGTGACGATGTCGCCGATCCGCAGCGTCTCGACGTCGCCGCCGAGTTCGATCACCTCGCCGGTGATCTCGTGGCCGAGCACGAGGCCGACCGGCGCCGTGGTGCGGCCGCGCACCATGTGCTGGTCGGAGCCGCAGATGTTGGTGCTGACCACCTTCAGGATCACGCCGTGGCCGATCTTGCGCCCACTCGGGTCGACCATCCGCGGATAGTCGATCTTCTGCACCTCGACCTTGCCCGGCCCCTGATACACGACTCCTCGATTGCTGCTCATCGCTTCGTCTCCTGTCTGTCTGGCTTAGTGCTGCGCGTCGCCCGGCGCGGCCGCGCGCGGGTCGGGCAGCGAGCCCTCAGAGGGTAGTCCGCGAGGCGGGGCGCCGGATGTCCAAAACCCGACACGCGGTTGACTGCCGCCGACATGGGCGGTGCCCGGCAGCATCGTCATTTCGTTGCGAGCCGGCGGCGCGACGGCCCGCGCTCCCGCCGCGCCGCGCGGGGTAAGATCGGGCACCCTCGGTTCCCCGCCCCTGAAGGAGTGTCCACGAAGTGAGCGACATCACGTTCCTGTTCGACCTCGACGGCACGCTCGTCGACACCGACGCCCTGCACCTGAACGCCTACAACACGCTGCTCGCGCGCTGGCAGCGCACGATCGATCTCGATTACTACAAGACCCACGTGATGGGCTTTCCCGACGACATGATCTTCGGCGGCCTGTTCCCCGGCATGCCGGCCGCCGAGTTCACGGCGCTGGCGGCCGAGAAGGAGCAGCGGTTTCGCGATCAGCTCGGCGCGCGCCTCGCGCCGACGGCCGGCACCGAGGCGCTGCTGCGCCGCATCGAGCGCGCCGGCGCGCGCAGCGCCGTGGTCACCAACGCGCCGCGCGAGAACGCGCGGATGATGCTCGAGGCGCTCGGGCTCGCTACGCGCTTCGAGACGCTCGTGATCGGCGGCGAACTCGCGCACGGCAAGCCGCATCCGCTGCCCTACCTCACCGCGCTCGAGGTGCTCGGCGGCGACGCGGCGCGCGCGGTGGCGTTCGAGGATTCGGCCTCGGGCGTGCGCTCGGCCAGCGCGGCCGGTATCCACACCTTCGGCATGCGCACCGCGCTCGACGACGCGCGGCTGCGCGAGGCCGGCGCGCACGAGACGATCCGCGATTTCGAGGATCCGGCGCTCGAAGGGTGGCTCGCGCGAGCGGGCATCTGAGCCGGGCGATCCCCGCCACGACCCAGGCCCGATGAAAAACGCGCCGCGCCCGGCAAGGGACGCGGCGCGTTTCATTTTGATCCGCAGCGCGATCCGGACGGCCCCCGCCGTCCGGATCGGCGCGCCGCTCAGAGACCGAGCGCCGAGATGAAGCGGTTCGTGAAGCCGAGCGTGCCGGCCTGGCCGTAGCTGTTGCAGGTCGGCGAGGCATAGCTCTGCGTGCAATCGTTGTCGCGATCGAACGACCAGAAATGCACGCCGGCCAGCCCGTTCTGCTGCGCGAACGAGGTGACGACGTTGACGTCGGCCAGCGTGAACGTCTCGCCCTGCGTGTCGTTGCCGCCGATCATCGGGGTCAGCTCGATCTGGCTGTACGGCACGCCCCAGTAGTTGTGCAGGCTGTTGGCCGCGGCCACGGCCGACTGGCCCATCTCGCAGGCGCCGTTCACCACCGTGCAGTTGCTCGCGATCGCGCTGCCGTAGTCCATCACCATCAGGTTGATGATGTAGTTCTTGAGGCCGGCGGCCTGGATCGCGTTCATCACCGACACGCCCGTCGAGCCGAGGCTCTGGGCCGCGTTGCCGCCCAGCGTCGCGATCGTGAAGCTGAAGCGCAGGTTCGGGAAGCTGGCCTGCGCCGCCTTCACGCGCAGCACGAGGTTGTTGATGTCGGTCTGGCTCTGGCCAGCCTCGATGTCGAAATCGATGCCCTTCAGGTTCGCCGAGTTGTAGGTGTTGATGAACTTCGTGAAGTTCGCGTCCGAGCCGCAGGTGAACGAGCCGGCCGCGCCGCCCGTCGAGATGATGTAGCTGCGGCCCGCGTTCACCCAGTTCTGGACGTTCGCGCTCGCGACCTGCGCGGCGGTCAGGCCCGACCAGCTCTCGCTGCCGCATTCGCCGGTGGCGAACGCCCAGGTCACCGTCTTGTCCTTGGCCGGCAGCACGTTCAGCAGCGGCTGCAGCGAACCGGTCACGGCCGTCGAGATGACGTTGGTGTTCCAGTTCAGGCTGATCGTGATGTCCTTGTACGGGCTGAACACGAAGTTGGCCGGCAGCGCCGCGGCGGCGGCGGTGACGGCGGGCACCGCCTCCTGGGCCGCGCCGGCGGCCAGCGCATGGCCGGCGGCGCACAGCGTCATGACGGCACCGGAAAGCGCGGCGGCCAGGCCTTTTATAATCTTGGTTTTCAAAGTGAGCTCCTGAGATTAAGGGGAAATTCTTCCTTGATTATCGAATCGAGTTCCCGAACTGCAGGTAATTTCGCAAGGCGATGCGGCGTCATGATTTTGATATCGCCGGATTTACCGCATAAACATCTCAATCGGCATTGCTAAACACGGCACGCCGGATATTCCCGCCTTAATCACAAGGCAACTGTAATGAGTGAGATCAAGCGGGCGCGGCGGGCATGCACGGCACCCTCTCCGGCCGACCGCACGAGCCGTTTCGGCGTGGCGGGCGGCACGGGCGACGGCGCGGCACACCGGAAGCAAGCATAGTATTTTCGACAGGAAATACACCTGTCCATATTGATAGGTAATCCATAAATTTAAAATCGTTTGAATTTAATTCGGATTTATGTAGTTACACCAAAATACGTTTATCGAATCGAAATATCGAATCGCGACGAATGATTAACTGCAACGCCGCCGCGCGATTCGATTTTGCCGCACTGCGCAATGGCAAGCGCTTCGACGCGGCGCAGGCCGGACGAAAACCGAATCGAACGGAGAAAATCCGGCGGGCCGGACGGAGGGAGATGCCGGCGCGTTCGCGCGACGCGCCGGATACGGCCGCGCGCGCCGATTCGCGCGCGCCTGCTGCGTCTACTGCGCCTACTGATTCGCGCGGATCACCGCGGCGGCCGCCGCGTCGGCCTCGGCCACCACGTCGTCGTGGACGCGCGTGCTCTGCCCCGGCAGCGGCTGCTCGTTGTCGAGCAGGTGGCCGCCGCGCTGGTGCGTGTCCACCACCACGCGCATCGACAGCCCGATGCGCAGCGGATGCGCGGCCAGATCGGCCGCGTCGATCGACACCACCACCGGCACGCGCTGCACCACCTTGATCCAGTTGCCGGCCGCGTTCTGCGACGGCAGCATCGAGAACGCGCTGCCGGTGCCGGCCGAGAAGCCCTCGACGTGGCCGTGATAGACCACCTTCGCGCCGTAGATGTCCGACACGACGCTGACCGGCTGGCCGGCGCGCATGTTGCGGATCTGCGCTTCCTTGAAGTTCGCCTCGATCCACAGCGCGTTCAGCTGGATCAGCGACAGCAGCGGCACGCCGGGGCCGACCTGCGCGCCCACCTGCACCGAGCGCTGCGCCACCGTGCCCGCCACCGGCGCGACGATCGTGGTGCGCTTCAGGTTGCGCCAGGCGAGCTTGAACTGCGCGGCGGCCTGCACCACGGCGGGATTGTCCTCCACCGCGAGCCGGCTGCCGAGCACGCGCGCCGATTCGAGCTGCGCGCGCGCCGCGGCCAGCTGCGCCTGCGCGCCGACCATCTGCGCGCGCGCGCGCGCCAGTTCCTCGGGCGAGACCACCTCGACGCTGGCGTTGGCGCGTGCCGCGTAGGCGCGCCGCGCCACCTCGAGATCGGCCTCGCGCGCGCTGACGGCATCGGCATACATCGCGTTCGAGACGCGCGAGTTGGCGGCCTGGCGCACTGCCTGCGCGAGCTGCGCGCGGGCCTGCGCGAGCGCCACCGAGGCCTCGGCGTCGTCGAGGCGCGCGAGCGTCTGGCCCGCGCGCACGCGCTGCGTGTCGCTGACCAGCACGTCGATCACGGTGCCCGGCACCTGCGCGGCCACCTGCACGATGTTGCCGGCCACGTAGGCGTCGTCGGTCTCCTCGTGGTAGCGGCCGCTCAGGTACCAGTCGGTGGCCGCCGCGATCGCGGCCACCGCGACCACGCCGAAGAACAGCGCGAAATGGCGGCGGCGCGCGGCGCGCTTCGCCTGAAGCCGGCCAGCCTCGGGCGTGGCGCTCGCGCCGTGGCGCGGCGCCTCGTTGTTGTCGTCGTGCATGCGCTCAGTCGAAGTGCGAATCGGTCAGTCGGTCGTGGGCGGGAAAAACGAATCCGGAATGGGCGATGGCCGGCCCCGGCAGCTTGCTCGCATCGAAGCCGCCGCCGAGCGCGTCGATCAGCCCGATGCGCAGCGCGCGGCGCCGCGCGAGCAGGTCGATCATGCGGGTGCGCTCGTCGGCCAGCGTCAGGCGCGCGTTGTTGACGTCCTTCTCCATGCCGAAGCCGCGCCGGTGGCGCTCCTCGGCGATGTCGACGATGCGCTGCGCCGCGTCCACCGCCTGCTGCTGCCCGGCAAGCAAGGTATCCATGGTGCGCAGTTGCGTCAACTGGCGCGCGACCTGGCCGAGCGCCTCGTCCACGGTCTGGTTGTAGAGCGCGATGGTCAGGTCGGCGTTGGCCACGTCGCCGGCCAGCTTCGCCTTCAGCCGGCCGCGCTCGAAGATCGGCAGCGACACGGCCGGCCCGATCGAGCCGCCGAACGACTTGCCGCGCAGCAGCCCGGCCGGCGTCAGCGCGAACAGCCCGCCGATCGCGGAGAGGTTCAGGTTCGGATAGAAATCGGCGCGCGCGCCGTCCACCGAGGCGAACGCGGCCTGCACGCGCAGCCGCGCGGCGACGATGTCGGGGCGCCGGCCCAGCAGCTCGACGGGCAGCTGCGCCGGCAGCGGCGCGTCCACCAGTTCGCCCGGATGCGGGCGCGCGAGCGCGAGCCCGCGCTCGGGGCCCTTGCCCGTCATCACGCCGATCTGCACCTCGATCAGCCGGATCTGCTCGCCGGCCGAGGCGATCTGGGCCAGCAGCCGGCTGCGCTTGATGGCGGCGTCGCTGGCGTCGTAGGCGTTGTCGATGCCGCGCGCTGCGCGCTCGCGCAGCACCGCGTCGATCTGCTCGCTGGCCGTGCGCTTCTGCTCCAGCAGCTCGCGCTGCGCATAGACCTGGTCGAGTTCGCAGTAGAGCGTGACGAGCGAGACCGCCAGCGTGAGGCGCGCCTGCTCGGCGTCGACGCGCGCGGCGTCGCGGTTCGACAGGAAGCCGCGCGTGGCGGCGGCGTTGGCGCCCCACAGGTCGAGCTGGTAGTTGAGCCCGGCGTACAGCGACGACGACGAGATGCCCGGATCGCCGAACAGCTCGACCGGCACGTTGAAGCCGCCGGCATTGACGTTGGCCACGCCGTCGCTGCGCGGCACGCGCGCCTTGGTGACCGAGGCGCCGGCCGTGCCGACCAGGCCCGTCATCGCCGAGTACTGCTGCAGCTGCGCCTGCGCGATCGCGATGCGCGCCCTGGCCGCCTGCAGCGTCGGATTGTTCTCGTAGGCCTCGGCCACCAGCGCGTCGAGCTGCGCGTCGCCGAGCTGGCGCACCCAGTCGGGCGCGGGCCACGCGCCGCCCGCGGCCTGCGCGCCGGTCACGCCCGCCAGCGCGTTCGCGGCGGGCACGTGCGGCGCCACCGTGGTGTGGAAGCCGGCCGGCACGCAGCCGCCCAACAGCATGCCGCTCACGAGGATGCCGGCCGCGAGCATGCCGCCCGCCAGGGCCGCGCGCGCCGGCCGCGCCATACGAATCGGTCGGCTCATCCGTGGCGTACCCGCTTCGGCTGGACGCGCGCGGCCCAGCCCGGGCGCGCCTCGTCGAGCGGGCCGAGCCGGCCGAACAGGCCGTCGACCACGCCGAACGCGATGCCCTTGAGCTTGGCACGCTTGTCGTCCTCGCACAGCACGATCTGCACGATCTGCCACAGCGTGAGCAGGTTCGGCACGAGCGCCACCGGGAAGCGCAGGCCGTACTGCATGCCGAGCTGCACGGCGTTGCGCGCGCTGTAGTAGCGGCGATACCACGGGTGGTGCATCGCCGAGATCTCGAACGGCCCGATCCGGTGGCGCCGCTTCGAGCCGATCCGGTGCGCCAGCACCAGCGACGGCACCACGTACACGGGCACGCCGCGCGCGAGCGCGCGGAAGCAGTATTCGGTGTCGACGTGATCGATGAACAGCGTCTCGTCGAAGCGGCCGAGGCAGGCGAACGCCTCGCGCGAGATCACGCTGCCCGACGAGATCAGGAACGCGCAGCGCAGCGCCGGCGCATCGGGCGTGATCGACAGCCGCCGCACCGTCACGCCGTTGCTGGTCAGTTCGGGCAGGTAGCGCCGATCGTTCTCGTCGAAGATGCGCGGGCCGGCCAGGAACGGCTGCGCGCCGAAGCGCCCGCAGAGCGCGCGCATGGTCGGAAAGAACGGCTCGGGCACCGTCGAATCCTGGTCGAACAGCGCGACCGCGTCGACGCCGCGCGCGAACAGCGCGGCCAGCCCCGCGTTGTAGGCACCCGCGATGCCGCCGCGATTGCCGTGATGGATCAGCTCGACGCCGGCGTGCCGCGCCGCCTCGCGCGCGAGCGGGTCAGGGGCCGGCGTGTTGTCGACCAGCACCAGCGCGTCGCAGGCGCGCGCCACCTCGCCGATCCGCGCGAGCTGCTCGTCGCGCGCGTGATAGAGGATGATCAATGCCCCGAGCCTCATCGTCTTGCTCCGCATGCCGTGCCACCAGGGTTGGCCCGCGCGGCGGCGGGCGTGCGTGTCGGGAAGATTCGGCGGATCACGTCGCGGCCTCCCGTCTCAATGTCCGATCGTCATGGCCGCGCCGCGCTTCGGCCGCGTCAGCCACATCAGGCAGGCCAGCGTCAGGCAGGTCATGCTGGCCATGAAATACATGTCGCCGGTGGCCATCATGTAGGCCTGCTTCTGCACCACGTTGCTGAGCGAGGCCAGCTCGCGCGTGCCGGTCATGCCCATCGCGTGCAGCGCGTCGACGTAGCGCTGCGTGTTGCCGTCCGACTTCGTCACCGCCTGCGAGACCACGTCGTAGTGATAGGTGGCGCGGTTCTGCCATAGCGTCACGCTCATCGCGGTGCCGAACGCGGCCGACAGCGTGCGCAGGAAGTTCGACAGGCTGGAGGCCGCGGCGAGCTTGTCGTCGGGAATCCGCGACAGCGTGGCCGCCGTGAGCGGGATGAAGAAGCACGGCAGCCCCATGCCCTGGATCAGCCCCGGCGTGATGATCTGCGTGAACGTCATGGTCAGCGTGAAGTGGGCGTTGTTCCATTGCACGCCGGCGAACACGAGGAAGCCGAAGGTGGCCAGCACGCGCGCGTCGAAGCGGCTCGAATAGAGCCCCACCAGGATCGAGAACACGAACGCGAGGATGCCGAGCGGCGCGGCGGCGAGCCCGGAATGGAACGCGTTGTAGCCCATCACGGTCTGCAGCCAGAGCGGGAACACCACGCCCACCACCGAGAACGCCATCATGCCGAGCGAGATGATCAGCACGCAGAACGAGAACGTGCGGTCGCGGAACAGGCTCAGGTCCACCACCGGATGCGCCTCGCCGCGCTCCCAGATCAGCAGCGAGACGATCGCGAGGCCGGCCGTGATCGCCAGCGTGCGGATCAGCGTGGAATCGAACCAGCCGCGGTCGTGGCCGAGGTCGAGCATGGCCTGCAGCGCGCCCACGCCGATCACCAGCAGCACGATCCCCACCACGTCGATCGGGCCGGCGTGGCCGCCCTCGCGCGACGGCTTCAGCAGCGTCACGCAGACCGTGAACGAGAACAGCCCGATCGGCAGGTTGACGAGGAAGATCCACGGCCACGAATAGTTGTCGACGATCCAGCCGCCCGCCACCGGCCCGAGGATCGGCGCGAGCAGCACCGTCATCGCCCACAGTGCCAGCGCGAGCGTGCGCCGCTCGGACGGGAACGCGCGCATCAGGATGGTCTGCGAGAGCGGCACCATCGGCCCCGAGAACAGGCCCTGCAGCGCGCGGCACGCCACCAGCACGCGCAGGTCGCCGGCCAGCCCGCACAGCAGCGAGGTCAGCGTGAACAGCACGATCGAGGTGACGAACAGGCGCCGCTCGCCGACGCGGCGCGCGAGCCAGCCGGTGAGCGGCACCGCGATCGCGGCCGCCACCGAGTACGAGCTGATCACCCAGGTGCCCTGGCTGTTCGACACGCCGAGGCTGCCCGAGATCGACGGCACCGCGACGTTGGTCACGGTCGAATCGAGCACCTCGATGAAGGTGGCGAGCGACAGCGCGAACGTCAGCAGCGCGAGCCGCGCGCCGCGCATCGGCGGTGAGGCGTCGGCGGGCGGCGCGGGTTCGCCCTTGCCCCCGCCCTCACGCGAGGCATCGGGCGGCGGCACGGCCGCGCTCACGCCGCCGATGGCGCCGGTGGCGCCGGTGGCATCAGGCAGCGCTTCGGGCAGCGTCGCGTCGGCCAGCTGGGAGGCACTCATGCGCCCGACGCCTCCGGTGCCGCGAGACCGGGGCCGTCGGCGGCGCGGCGGCCAAGCGGCCCCGGCTCGCCGTCGATGCCGCCCGGCGCGAGCCGTCCGGCCGGTGTGGCTGGCGTAGCCGATGCCGGGACGAAGCGCTCGATGAAGCGCGCGGCCTCCTCGCAGCCGTCGGGCGCGGCCGCCACGGCGGCGGCGATCTGCGCGCAGCGCACCGCGATGCCCTCGTCGCCGAGCACGTAGCCGAGCGCCGCGGCCAGCGCCGCGCTCTCCACCGGCGCATCCAGGCGCACGCCGCAGCCGCTGTCGGCCACGCGCTGCGCGTTGTCGAACTGGTCGTGCGCCGACGGCATCACCACCTGCGCGATGCCGGCCTCGTAGGCGAGCGAGGCCGTGCCGATGCCGCCGTGATGCACCAGCGCGCGGCAGCGCGGCAGCAGCCGGCGCAGCGGCAGGTAGCGGCGCGTCAGCAGGCGCGGCATCGCGTGGGCCTGGCGTGGCGCATGTGGCTCGCTCGCATCGAGCGGCGCGGCGTCGGGCGTGATCAGGATGCCGCGCGTGCCGGTCGCCTGCATCGCCTCGGCGGTCGCGCGCGCGAAGCCGGCGCCGTCCACGCGCGTCGAGCCGGCCGTGAACACCACCGGCGGCTCGCCCGCCGCGAGGAACGCCTCGAGCCCCGGGTCCGACACCGGCTCGTCGACGTCGTTGAACAGCGGGAAGCCGGTCTGCCGATGGTTGGCCGGCCAGTCGGGCTGCGGCGCCGCGAACCAGTCGGGGAACAGGCACAGCACGCCGTCGGTGGAATGCAGCCAGCGGCCGAGGATGCGCCGCGCCGGGGCAAGCCCCAGTTCCGCGCGCAGCGCGTTCAGCGCCGGCCCGCAGACCTTGTCGAGCACGCCGCGCTCGATCAGCGTGATGAGCCCCGCCTTCAGCGCGAGCGGCAGCCGGCGCGGCACGGTCAGGCGCTTGTGGGTGGGCGGCGCATGCGCCGAGAGCAGCGTGGAGGGCGACACCTGCACCGATACGTAGGGCGTGCCGTGGCGCTCCTGCAACAGTCGCGCGGAGAACGCCCAGAGCGTGCCGATCAGCACCGTGTCGCCATCCACCAGCGCCGAGAGCCGCTCGAAATGCGGGCGCAGCGATGGCGCGATCACGCTCCAGAGCGTGCGGAACGAGGTGCGCGGATGCCACAGCGCCGGGTTCGCCATCGCCTGCGCGTACTCGTGCGCCGTGCCGATCGGCACGAACGCGAAGCCGCAGCGCAGTGCGCTCGCCTCGAACTGCGGATGCGTGCAGAACACCACCTGGTGCCCGCGGGCCGCGAGCGCGCGGCCGACACCGAGCAGCGGGTACACGTCGCCCGCCGACCCGATCGCCGTGATGATCATCTTCGACATCGATACCGCCTCTGATGGGCTCGAAAGGAATGGGCGCCGCGCCCCGCGCATGCGATGCACGCGGCACGCGCGGCAGGCGCGACGCGCGCCCCGTCATTAAGAGTGGGCTGCCGGGGCCGCACCTCGTGCCCGCGGCCCGGCGCGCCGCCGCGCAAATGGCTACGACGGCGCGGCTACGACAACACGGCTAGGACAGCAGCGGCATCGGCGACAGCGAATCGAACGAGCCGTCCGACGAGGACGCGCTGCGCGCCTCGTCGCAGAAGTAGCCGAGGATCGCCGCGCGCACGTTCTCCTGCTGCTGGCGCCCTTCGAGGTCGAGGAAGTGGCCGGCCTTGCCGATCGTCTCGAACTCGGCGCGCCGCACGTAGCTGCCGAGCCGGCGCACGTCGGCCGGGGTGGTGTATTCGTCGAGTTCGCCGTTGATGAACTTCACGCCGCACTGGATCTGCGTGAACTGGTCGAGATAGGCCTCTGGCTTCATCTCGAGGATCTGGTTCACGTGGAAGGCCACCTGGTCCTGCTCGTCGCGCGGCAGCTTGGTCAGGTAGCGGTAGTTGTAGAGCTTCATGATGCGCGGCAGATAGCGGCCCACGGTGTCGTTGAGCAGCTGCGCGGCATGCAGGTTCTCGCCCGCCGCGATGTGGTCGCGGGCGCGCGTGACGTAGTCGACCATCGCGTCGTTGAGGAACGGCGAGAACGAGGCCACCACCGCGCGGCGGATGCTCGTGCAGCCGCGCGAGAGCGCGAACAGCGACGCCACCCCGCCCCACGACACCGACAGCAGGTAGCTGGGCCGGAAGTGCTCGGTCAGGTGCAGCAGGACGTCGACTTCGTCGTCCTTGGTCAGCACGAACTTGCCGGGATTGTGCTGGCGCGACTGGCCCGCGTAGGGCAGGTCGAAGCAGAGGGAATTGAGCCGCTCGCCGAGGTAGCGCACGGTCTGGCCGAACGAGGCGGTGGTCGCGAGCGCACCGTTGACCAGGATGACCGTCTCGAACGACGGATCGTAGACGTGATGCTCGACGTAGACCTGCAAGCCATTCGGCAGCGGGACGACCTGTTTTTCGATAGGCATGGCGTACTCCGGCAATAACCCGGCAATCAATGCGATACACGCTCGCTCGCGCGAAGCGCTCCCCATAGCCTGCCCACGAGCCGACGCCCCCGTGGCGGCTATTCCCTGTGCCGGAATCCGTGCCCGTCTGCCGACGGATGCGGCCGCCATGGGTACGAGACGCAACGCGCTCCGTACACCCACCTCATGGCCCCCGGCGCCTCGTAAAAATGACTTCCGACGCTTGTCGTTATTTCCGATTTCACGCTTGCACCCGCACTGCCTGACACATCACGGCGCGCTTGCGCATGGGTATGAATACTAATACGCGGTATCGCGGAAACTCAACCAATTCGATTTAATTTCAACAGCAAAAATTCAGCTTGCCTTTTCACGAATCTTTAAAAATTGTCCTGGAAATGCTTATTGAAAAGCCGGCTTCACACCGGCGCCATGCATTCTGTGCTATGCCGCGCCGGCCGCCCTGTCAGTTCTATCAGGCGCAGCATGGCTGCCCGGATTCATCAGCGAAATTCCTTTTCCATCAACGATCTCGGCACATGTTGCATGACGGCAGCGCAATGCCCCACGCTGGTGCCGCGGCGCGCGACGCCAGCGCGGCCGCGTTCCCGAGCGGGGCACCGCCGCACCAGCGCGTTGCGCTTCCTTCATTCATAGCGTATTCAAAACGGAAAAAATGTGGAGCTTTAAAGACCTTAAACATAATTCACTGTTTTACAAACTTCACCGATTTTGATTGATGGAGCAACCACGGGTAATGCCGACCGGATTTCTGGTCGATCGCCCGGTAAGAATTTCACCATCCGCGCCGCCCGATCGTCGGCGGTGGCGCGCGGCGGCCGGCGCCGTCCGGAGCCACCCCGCCGCCGGCCGTCGCGCGGTTTTTTATTGATTGAACGTTCAATAAAAAACCGCTAACCTGCCCGCTTTCCCGCCCCCCGCCCCGGTGCCATGCCCAAACTCGGAATGCGCGAAGTGCGTCGCGCGCAGCTGATCGACGCGACGCTGCGCGCCATCGACGAAACCGGCCTGCCCGGCACGACGCTCGCGTCGGTCGCGCAGCGCGCGAACATCTCGACCGGCATCGTGAGCCACTACTTCGGCGACAAGGACGGCCTGCTCGAAGCCACCATGCGCCACGTGCTGCGCGACCTGTGGGCGGCCACCACGCGCCGCCGCGCCGCCGCGCGCAACGAGCCGCGCGCCCGGCTGCGCGCGATCGTGGCCGCGAACTTCGACGACACGCAGGTCAGCACGCCCGTGATGAAGACCTGGCTCGCGTTCTGGTCGCAGAGCATGCATGCGCCGGCGCTCGGCCGGCTGCAGCGCGTGAACACGCGGCGGCTGCACTCGAACCTGTGCGCCGAGTTCGCGCGTGTGCTGCCGCGCGAGCGCGCCCGGCACGCGGCGCTCGGCCTCGCCGCGCTGATCGACGGGCTCTGGCTGCGCGGCGCGCTGGCCGGCGCGCCGATCGACACGCGCACCGCGCAGCAGCTCGCCAACGAATACATCGACCTGCAGCTCGCGCCCGGCGCGGCTGGCGGCGCCACCGATTGATTGATCAGGAGGACTTCATGACGGTTTACGGTCTGCAACGGCTTTACATCGGCGGCGGCTACGTCGACGCGACGAGCGGCGCCAGCTTCGACAGCCTCGACCCCGCCACCGGCGAGCCCCTCGCCGTGATCCAGCAGGCCGCCGCGGCCGACGTCGATCGCGCCGTCGCGTCGGCGCGCGAGGGCCAGCGCGAGTGGGCCGCGCTGACGGCGATGCAGCGCTCGCGCATCCTGCGCCGCGCCGTCGAACTGCTGCGCGAGCGCAACGACGAACTCGCCGCGCTCGAGACGCGCGACACCGGCAAGCCGATCGCCGAGACGCGTGCGGTGGACATCGTCACCGGCGCCGACGTGATCGAGTATTACGCGGGGCTCGCCACCGCGATCGAGGGGCTGCAGATCCCGTTGCGCGAGGACTCGTTCGTCTACACGCGGCGCGAGCCGCTTGGCGTGTGCGCCGGGATCGGCGCCTGGAACTATCCGATCCAGATCGCCTGCTGGAAGAGCGCGCCCGCGCTCGCGGCCGGCAACGCGATGATCTTCAAGCCGAGCGAGGTCACGCCGCTCACCGCGCTGAAGCTCGCCGAGATCTACACCGAGGCCGGCGTGCCGGCCGGCGTGTTCAACGTGGTGCAGGGCAACGGCGTGGTGGGCGCGCTGCTGGCCGGCCATCCCGGCATCGCCAAGGTGTCGTTCACGGGCGGCGTGGAGACCGGCAAGAAGGTGATGTCGCTGGCGGGCGCGTCGTCGCTGAAGGAAGTGACGATGGAGCTGGGCGGCAAGTCGCCGTTGATCGTGTTCGCCGACGCCGATCTCGACCGCGCCGCCGACATCGCCGTGACCGCCAACTTCTTCAGCTCGGGCCAGGTCTGCACCAACGGCACGCGCGTGTTCGTGGAGCGCGCAGTGAAGGACGCGTTCGTCGCGCGCGTGCTCGAACGCGTGGCGCGGATCCGCGTGGGCAGCCCGGCCGATCCGGCCACCAACTTCGGCCCGCTCGCCAGCGCCGCGCAGCTCGACAAGGTGCTCGGCTTCATCGAGAGCGGCAAGGCCGAGGGCGCGAAGCTGCTGGCGGGCGGCACGCGGCTTTTGGACGGCCATTTCGCGCAAGGCCAGTACGTGGCGCCGACCGTGTTCGCCGACTGCCGCGACGAGATGCGCATCGTGCGCGAGGAGATCTTCGGGCCGGTGATGAGCATCCTCGATTTCGCCGGCGAGGACGAAGTGATCGCGCGCGCCAACGACACCGCCTTCGGGCTCGCGGCCGGCGTGGTCACCGAGAACCTGTCGCGCGCGCACCGCGTGATCCACCGGCTCGAGGCCGGCATCTGCTGGATCAATACCTGGGGCGAATCGCCGGCCGAGATGCCGGTGGGCGGCTACAAGCAGTCGGGCGTCGGCCGCGAGAACGGCATCACCACGCTCGAGCACTACACGCGCATCAAGTCGGTGCAGGTCGAACTCGGCCGCTACCACCCGGTGTTCTGAAGTCACGACGACAGGAGGCAAGGCGATGACGACCACGCACGAATACGACTACATCATCTGCGGCGCCGGCTCGGCCGGCAACGTGCTCGCCGCGCGGCTGACCGAGGACGCCGACGTGACCGTGCTGCTGCTCGAGGCGGGCGGCCCCGACTACCGCTTCGACTTCCGCACCCAGATGCCGGCCGCGCTCGCCTACCCGCTGCAGGGGCGCCGCTACAACTGGGCCTACGAGACCGATCCCGAGCCGCACATGGACAACCGCCGCATGGAATGCGGGCGCGGCAAGGGGCTCGGCGGCTCGTCGCTGATCAACGGCATGTGCTACATCCGCGGCAACGCGCTCGACTACGACAACTGGGCGAGCCACGCGGGGCTCGAGGACTGGACCTATCTCGACTGCCTGCCCTACTTCCGCCGTGCCGAGACGCGCGACGCCGGCGCCAACGACTACCACGGCGGCGACGGACCGGTGTCGGTCACCACCAGCAAGCCCGGCGTGAACCCGCTGTTCGAGGCGATGGTGGAAGCCGGCGTGCAGGCCGGCTACCCGCGCACCGACGACCTGAACGGCTACCAGCAGGAAGGCTTCGGCCCGATGGACCGCACCGTCACGCCGCGCGGGCGGCGCGCCTCGACCGCGCGCGGCTACCTCGACCAGGCGCGCGAGCGGCCGAACCTCGAGATCGTCACGCACGCCGTGGCCGACCGCGTGCTGTTTTCGGGCAAGCGCGCCACCGGCGTGGCCTACCTGCGCCGCGGCCAGCCCGTGACGGCGCACGCGCGCCGCGAGGTGCTGGTGTGCAGCGGCGCGATCGCCTCGCCGCAGCTGCTGCAGCGCTCGGGCGTCGGGCCCGGCCAGTGGCTGCGCGAGCTCGACATCGCCGTCGTCCACGAGCTGCCCGGCGTGGGCCAGAACCTGCAGGACCATCTGGAGATGTATATCCAGTACGCCTGCAAGGAGCCCGTGTCGCTGTATCCGGCGCTGAAGTGGTGGAACCAGCCGAAGATCGGCCTCGAATGGATGCTGAACGGCACCGGGCTCGGCGCGAGCAACCATTTCGAGGCGGGCGGCTTCATCCGCACGCGCGACGAGGATCGCTGGCCGAACATCCAGTATCACTTCCTGCCGGTGGCGATCAACTACAACGGCTCGAACGCGATCGAGATGCACGGCTTCCAGGCCCACGTCGGCTCGATGCGCTCGCCGAGCCGCGGCCGCGTGAAGCTGACCTCGCGCGATCCGAACGCGCATCCGAGCATCCTGTTCAACTACATGGCCGAGCCGCTCGACTGGCGCGAGTTCCGCGACGCGATCCGCGCCACGCGCGAGATCATGCGCCAGCCCGCGCTCGACCGCTTCCGCGGCCAGGAGTTGAACCCCGGCGCCGAGCTGAAGTCGGACGCGCAGCTCGACGCGTTCGTGCGCCAGCGCGCCGAGACGGCGTTCCATCCGTCGTGCTCGAACAAGATGGGCTACGACGCGATGGCGGTGGTCGACAACGAGGGGCGCGTCCACGGCCTGGACGGCCTGCGCGTGGTGGACGCGTCGATCATGCCGATCATCACGACCGGCAACCTCAACGCGCCGACCATCATGATCGCCGAGAAGATCGCCGACCGGATTCGCGGGCGCCGGCCGCTCGCACGATCGATGGCGAAGTACTTCGTCGCGAACGGGGCGCCGGCGCGCGCGGGCAAGCCGGTGCGGGAGGCGCAGACCGCCTGATCGTCGCCGCGGTGCGGCCCGCCCGACGCCGCACCGTGTGCTGGAAGCCGTTGCGCTTCTTCATCGAGTTGTTCCCGGTCCGCGGGCACGGCGGCATTCATCGATGTCGTTTCGCGTCGCCGGCTCGCGGCAATACGCGGCTCCCTCGCCTTTGCCAGCCGGTTTTACAGGCCGGCACCGGCCGCCCTGAAAAATCTACAAAAATGGACGAGCCGGCCGGCCATGGCCGCCGCGCCGCGGGCGCCCGCGAGCCCCACCGCACGAACGCCGGCCGCCCACTCCCGGCATGCGGCCCCACATGGCACGAAGCCTGCTTATAACAGCGCCGCCGACGTCGTCGGTCCGGCGCGCGAGACGAACCTCGCCGCGCCCCGGACCGACCGCGTCGAACCCGGCCCGGCGCACCCGCCCGGCAGCCGGCCTCAACGATTTGGAGAAGCCAGCTTGGCAGGTCTCGCCCAACAGTCACGCCACGAGTCGAACCACCGGGGCGTCATCAAGCTTCACCGCGATCAATCGCCCTGGATCGGAATTGTCGAAATGAACAAAGCTGCTGGAAACATCTTGCTGGTCGAAGATTCACCGCTGGACGCCGAACTGACCGAGACGGCGCTGTGGTCGATCGGCATGCACAACCCGCTCGTCACGGTCGGCGACGGCGAGGCCGCGCTCGACTACCTGCTGCGCCGCGGCGCGTGGTCCGAACGCGCGCCGGGCAACCCCGACTTCGTGCTGCTCGACCAGGGCCTGCCGAAGCTGGACGGCTTCGCGGTGCTCGCGGCGATCCGCGCCGAGCCTGCGCTCGACAGCCTGCCCGTGATCATGCTGACGGGCTCGACGAGCGAGCACGACCTGAACCGCTGCTTCGAACTGGGCGCCGACGCGCACATCGTCAAGCCGCTGAAGCTGTCGAACTTCCTGGCCGCGGTGGAATGCGTGAACGGCAAGCTGCAGCTGCCGAGCCAGCTGTTCCCGGCGTTTTTCGGCGGCAGCGCGGCCTGAGGCGCGCGCGAGCCACGCACAGCCGGGGCCGGCGGCGGCGATTCGCGCCATTTCACGAACAAATCATACGAATTCGCCAGAATTGTTCGCCGGCAGCCCATCCTGCCGCGCCCGGATCGCCCCGCGTCCCGCGCGCCTGACGGCCGCTGGCCGCATCGCTATCCTGTTTCACGCATATCGATAGCGCGATTGCTACCATAGCGTTCCCGAAACCGGCCGGCATCGGGGTGCCTCGCGGGCCGTCCCGCCGTGTTCCCGCCACCGCGCCGCCGCCACCGACCTCCCGACCCGTGACCCCAGAACCGATACTCACCGTTTCCCATCTGTCGAAAACCTACGCGTCGGGCTTCAAGTCGCTCGACGACGTGAACCTGTCGATCCGCCCCGGCGAGATCTTCGCGCTGCTCGGCCCGAACGGCGCCGGCAAGACCACGCTGATCAGCACCATCTGCGGCATCGTCACGCCCACCGAGGGCACCGTGACGGTGGGCGGCCACGACATCCACGGCGGCTTTCGCGCCGCGCGCGGGATGATCGGCCTGGTCCCGCAGGAGCTGACCACCGATTCGTTCGAATCGGTCTGGGCCACCGTCTCGTTCACCCGCGGCCTGTTCGGCAAGGCGCCGGATCCCGCCCACATCGAGAAGGTGCTGAAGGACCTCTCGCTCTGGGACAAGCGCGACAACAAGCTGATGACGCTGTCGGGCGGCATGAAGCGCCGCGTGCTGATCGCCAAGGCGCTCTCGCACGAGCCGCGCATCCTGTTCCTCGACGAGCCGACCGCCGGCGTGGACGTGGAACTGCGCCGCGACATGTGGAAGCTCGTCGACCAGCTGCGCACGAGCGGCGTGACGATCGTGCTGACCACGCACTACATCGAGGAGGCCGAGGAGATGGCCGACCGGATCGGCATCATCAACGGCGGCCGGATCGTGCTGGTGGAAGAGAAGACCGAGCTGATGCGCAAGCTCGGCCGCAAGCAGCTCACGCTGCAGCTCGACATGCCGCTCGCGGCGATCCCCGACGCGCTGGCCGGGTTCCGGCTCGAACTGGCCAAGGACGGCGCCGAACTCGTCTACACCTACGATGCCGAGCGCGAGCAGGCGATCGCCGCGCTGCTCGGCGCGCTGGCCGAGAACGGCATCCGCTTCCGCGACCTGCAGACCTCGCAGAGTTCGCTCGAGGAAATCTTCGTGAGCCTCATCGACGGCGGCCGCCCCGCCCCGACGAGCGCCGCTTCCGCCTGACCCGAGACAGGACACCGCATGTTCAACCTGCACGCAGTTCGCGCGATCTACCGCGCGGAAATGGCCCGCACCTGGCGCACCCTGACCCAGAGCATCATCGCGCCGGTGATCTCCACCTCGCTCTACTTCGTCGTGTTCGGCTCGGCGATCGGCTCGCGCATCAGCGCCGTGAACGGCATCAGCTACGGCTCGTTCATCGTGCCGGGCCTCGTGATGCTGTCGCTGCTGTCGCAAAGCATCTCGAACGCCTCGTTCGGCATCTACTTCCCGCGCTTCACCGGCACCATCTACGAGATCCTCGCGGCGCCGGTGTCGTACTGGGAGATCGTGCTCGCCTACGTGGGCGCGGCGGCCACCAAGTCGGTGCTGCTCGGCTTCATCATCCTCATCACGGCCAGCCTGTTCGTGCCGATGCATATCCTGCATCCGGTCTGGATGGTGCTGTTCCTGCTGCTCACCGCGATCACCTTCAGCCTGTTCGGCTTCGTGATCGGCATCTGGGCCGACAGCTTCGAGAAGCTCTCGCTGGTGCCGCTGCTGATCGTCACGCCGCTCACGTTCCTCGGCGGCAGCTTCTATTCGGTCGACATGCTGCCGCCGTTCTGGCGCGTGGTCACGCTGTTCAATCCGATCGTCTATCTCGTCAGCGGCTTCCGCTGGGCGTTCTTCGGGCTCGCCGACGTGCATATCGGCATCAGCCTCGCGATGACGGCGCTGTTCCTGATCGCGCTGCTGTTCGTGGTGGCGTGGATCTTCCGCACCGGCTACCGGCTCAAGAAGTGAAGACCTGAAGGAATCACCGGGGGCCAGCGCGGCGCCGGTCCCCATCCGCGCCCCGGCCCGCCGATGACGCGACTGTTCCAGCCTGATGCCGAATTCGTTCTATTGTGTCGATTAATGGTCACATCTACTGACCGGATACCGCCTCACCCCGAGGCCGGCCCTGCCAGAGAACGCCGTGTCCGCCGCCCCTTCCGCCTCCGCCGCACCCGCGAGCGCCGCCGCGCGCCTCGAACGCCTGCCGTTTTCCCGCTACCACGCGCTGATCTGCGCGGTCATCGCGATCGCGTTCTTTTTCGATTCGGTCGATCTCGGCACGATGACCTTCGTGCTCGGCTCGATCCGTAAGGAGTTCGGACTATCGACGGCGATGGCCGGCCTCGTGGCCAGCGCGAGCTTCTTCGGCATGGTGGCGGGCGCGGCGCTGGCGGGGCTGCTGGCCGACCGCTTCGGCCGCCGGCCGGTGTTCCAGTGGAGCATGGTGCTGTGGGGCGCCGCGTCCTATCTGTGCTCGACCGCGCAGAGCGTCGAGGCGCTGATCTTCTGGCGCGTGCTGCTCGGCCTCGGCATGGGCATGGAATTCCCGATCGCGCAGACGCTGCTGTCCGAGTTCGTGCCCGCCGCCAATCGCGGCCGGCTGATCGCGCTGATCGACGGCTTCTGGCCGCTCGGCTTCATCTGCGCCGGCGTGGTGTCGTACTTCGTGCTGCCGCCGCTCGGCTGGCGCGCCGTGTTCGCGCTGCTGGCGATCCCCGCCGTGTTCGTGCTGGTGGTGCGCCGCGTCGTGCCCGAATCGCCGCGCTGGCTCGAACACCACGGCCGTCGCGACGAGGCCGCGCGCGTGCTCGACCGGATCGAGGCGAAGGTGATGCGCTCGGCCGGCCTCGCCTCGCTGCCGGCGCCGTCGCGGCTCGCCGAGCCGGCCGTCACGCGCGGCCGCGGCGCGCTGCGCGAGATCTGGAGCGGCCCGTACCGGCGCCGCACGACGATGGTCTGGCTGCTCTGGTTCTTCGCGCTGCTCGGCTTCTACGGCCTCACCTCGTGGCTCGGCGCGCTGCTGCAGCAGGCCGGCTTCGCGGTCACGCAGTCGGTGCTCTACACCGTGCTGATCTCGCTGGGCGGCGTGCCGGGCTTCCTCTGCGCGGCCTGGCTGATCGAGCGCTGGGGCCGCAAGCCCACCACCATCGCCTCGCTGGTCGGCGGCGGCGCGATGGCCTACGTCTACGGGCAGACCGCGCTGCACGGCCAGAGCGTGGCGCTCCTGATCGGCACCGGGCTCGCGATGCAGTTCTTCCTGTTCGGCATGTGGGCCGCGCTCTATACCTACACGCCCGAGCTGTACGGCACCGGCGCGCGCGCGACCGGCTCCGGGTTCGCCTCGGCGATCGGCCGGGTCGGCTCGCTGATCGGCCCCTACGCGGTGGGCCTCGTGCTGCCGCGGTTCGGGCAGGGCGGCGTGTTCACGCTCGGCGCGCTGTCGTTCGTGGTCGCGGCGCTGGCGGTGGCGTGGCTCGGGATCGAGACGAAGGGGCGCGCGCTGGAGGAACTGACGGGCGACGAGGGCGAGGCCACCGGGCGACGCTTGGCGACGGGGGCGGCCGACTGAGTGCCGCGGGGATCGCGCTTGCCGGCGGCGCGGTTCCGGGTGTGATGTGAAGCGATCGGATGCGGCGGCCCGGCGGTCGATCTGAAACTTTCCGGCTCGCAGCGGCATGCGGGTGCGGCTGCCGCGAGCGTCCTTGCGCTGCTGCCGCTCGCCGCCCACCGGATTCCGCCGCTCGAAGCCGCCCCGGCAGGCTTTCGTCCTCGAAGTTGTCGTCCCTCCCTGCTGCCCGCCTTTCCACTCCGGCCTAAATCGCACGCCAACGCTCCGCGTTTACACCGACTTCCGTCCCTTTGCGATTGCGCCCGGCTTTCTCGAAGTTATATGATGACGTAACACTTATCCGGCCCGCGCCGCCATCCGCCGCGCCCGATGCCCGTTCCGGCGACGCCGCGGCACTCCGGCCGATGGCACGCCCCCGCCTCACGAACCGATCCGCGATCCCGATGACCACTCCGCTGTCTGCCTCCCACGTCGTCTACGTCTCGAACTCCGAGGACGGCGACCTTTCCGTCTACCATCTCGACGCCGCGCAAGGCCGGCTCGAGCCGTTCGCCCGCACGCCGGCCGGCAGCGTGGTGATGCCGCAGGCGCCCACTTATGACGGCAAGCGCCTCTACGTGGCCACGCGCGGCACGCAGCCGACCATCGTCGGCTACGACATCGGCGAACAAGGCGCGCTGACGCAGCGCTTCTCGACGCCGATCGACGCGAGCCTCGCCTATCTGTCGGTCGATCACGCCGCGCGCCTGCTGTTCGGCGCGTCCTACGGCGGCAACCGCCTGTTCGTGTTCGACGCGAAGCGGCTCGAGAACGGCGACGGCACGCCGCTGCAGTTCATCGACCGGATCCAGAACGCGCACTCGATCATCGTCTCCGACGACGACCGCTACGCCTACGCGGCCTCGCTCGGCCTCGACCGGATCTTCTTCTACGGCATCGCGCGCGCCGGCGACGAGGCGGCGCTGATCGCGCGCGGCGAAGTCGCGACGCCGGCCGGCTTCGGCCCGCGCCACCTGCGCCTCGCGCCGGACGGCGCGACGCTCTACGCGATCGGCGAATTCCACGGCACGGTGCTGGCGATCGCGCGCGATCCGGTGACGGGCGAACTCGGCGAGGCGACCGTGTCCGACCTCGCGCCGAGCATCGCGCACCTGCCGCACGGCGCGCCGCGTCCGCCCGCGCCGACGGCGCCCTGCGTCTGGGCCGCCGACCTGCAGGTGTCGCCGGACGGCCGCTTCGTCCACGCGACCGAGCGCACCGCGAGCCGCATCATCACGTTCCGCGTCGGCGAGAACCGCGCGCTGCACTACGCGAGCTGCATCGAAACCGAAAAGCAGCCGCGCGGCATCCGCCTTTCGCCCGACGGCACGCTGCTGGCCGCGAGCGGCGAGCTTTCGCCGTTCATCTCGCTGTACCGCGTCGATGCGGGCACCGGCGCGCTGACACGGGTGGCGCGCGTGGCGGGCGGCAACGGCTCGAACTGGATCGAGATCCTGCCGCTCGGCGACGCCTGACATAGCGAGGTCGGTGCCGGTGGCGCGCGCCGCCGGCCCGGGTCGCGCGTCGCAAGCGCCGCCAACATGGCGACACCCGACCGCCTCCGGCCACACACATCACACGCACCGGCACTGAAACCGCCCCCTGCATCGCAACGCACGACTCGCGCACCACCCTGGCGCGCCACGTCCGGCTCTTTTCCCGCCCCAACCCCACCCCGTCCCGCCCGCCGTTTGCGACAGCGCGGTGACAAATCCGTCACGCCCGCATGACATTCGCGGGCCGATCCGACGCCGCCACCCACGCCCCGACGCCAATCCCGCGCCCGGCGTCGCAAAGCAGGCGTCGCGGAATTTTTTTCCGATTTCTCTGTGATATCTGTCTGACGTAACGCGGCGCATCTGGCCCCGGCCCGGGCCTCCGATGCCGCGCACGACGTTCGTCGCGCGCGGCACGCGCCGCGTTTTCCCGTCCTCTCGTCCGGAGATCATCGCCATGTTCCAGCAACGCCTGCGCGCCGCCCTCGCCGCCGCGTGCCTCGCCGCCTTCGCGCCGGCCGGCCACGCGCAATACACGACCGACTGGATCGCGAACACCTACGGCACGATCGCCTCGCACGTCGGCAACGACGCGCGCTCGATGTGGGTGGCGCCGGAGGGCGTGATCTACACGGCGTCGTTCTGGGACGAGAACGCCGGCGCCGTGGGCGTCTACCAGAACGGCCGGACGCTCGGCTCGATCGGCACGCACGCGGAATTCCAGGGCGGCGCGATCACCGGCAACGCCACCTCGATCTTCACGCCGCTGCAGGGCAAGAACCTGAGCGGCACGGTGGGCCGCTACAACCGCGCGACCGGGCTGCGCGACCTGTCGATCAACGTCAGCGTCTGGAACGATATCAGCAAGGCCGACGTGATCACCGGCCTCGCCACGGCCGGCACGCTGCTCTACGCGAGCGACTTCTTCAGCAACCGCGTGCGCGTGTTCACCACCGACGGCGTCTGGCAGCGCGACATCACGGTGGCCGGCCCCGGCGCGCTCGCGCTCGACGCGTCCGGCAACCTGTGGGTCGCGCAGCAGGCCGCCGGCACGATCCTCGAATACAGCGCGGCCGGCGCGCTGCTGAACACGATCCGGATGGCCAGCGGCGCGCATCCGTCGGCGCTCTACTTCGACGCGCCGACCGGCCAGCTGCTGGTGGGCGACGAAGGCCCGGACATGAACATCAAGCGCTATTCGCTGAACGGCACGCCGACGCTCGCCGGCACCTTCGGCGTGCAGGGCGGCTACCTCGACACCACCACCGGCACCAAGGGGCAGGTGGGCGACAAGCGCTTCACGCGCGTGGTCGGCATCGGCCGCGACACGGCGGGCCTGCTCTACGTGCTGAACAATCCGTGGGGCGGCGGCTGGGATCTCGGCCGCAACGGCGCGACCGACCTGCAGGCCTACGACGGCAACGGCAACCTGGTCTGGAAGCTGCAGGCGCTGAACTTCGAGGCGGTGGCCGCGCCCGACCCGGTCACCGACGCCGCGCTCTACTACAGCGGCATGAACCTCTACTCGGGCAGCGCGGGCGGCACCTTCGTGGCCAACACTGTCGATCCGTTCACCTATCCGAACGACCCGCGCCTGTCGATGACCGACTACCAGCGCGGCCAGCACTTCGGCCAGCTGACCAGCGTGGGCGGCAACCGGATCCTGGTGGCCACCGGCCAGAACCCCGACATCTACAACTTCTATCACTTCAACCCGGCCGCGAGCGGCTACATCGCGATCCCCGACGGCTCGCTGCCGGGCAAGCTGTTCGGCACCTCGGCGATCGTCACGGGCGGCTTCTGCATCGACGAGAACGGCGATGTATGGGCCGGGCTCGACGGCTCCAGCCAGGTCACGCACTGGCCGTTCGCGGGCTTCGACGCGACCGGCACGCCGTCGTGGGGCAGCGGCACGGCGATGCCGGTGCCGGCCTCGGTGCAGCCGCGCGCGCGCGTGGTGTACCAGGCCTCGACCGACACCATGGTGCTGGCGCAGGGCATCGCCGGCTACTGGGACTGGACGGCGATGAACGGCCACATCGAGATCTATCACGGCTGGAAGGCCGGCAATCGCACGCCGGGCCCGGTCATCGACCTGCCGAGCCCGAACCCGAAATCGATCGCGGTGGCGGGCCGCTATCTGTTCGTCGGCTACGTCCACACGGTGCCGAACATCGACGTCTACGACCTCTCCACCGGCGGCCTCGTGACGACGCTGATCAACAGCAACCCGGGCACCGTGGACGTGGGCAACGACGTCGATTCGATGTTCGGCCTGCGCGCGTACCTGCGCTCGGACGGCGAGTACGTGGTGACCAAGGACAACTACAACGGCTCGAGCATCGTCGTCTATCACTGGACGCCGTGAGATGCATCGCGCTGTCTTTCATTCCGGTGATCGATGCGCGCGCAACCATGAAAAAACGCGCGCCGCATGACGCGGCGCGCGTTTTTCAATCCGTGACCGTCGCGCCGATCGCTCAGCCGGCGGCCGACACCAGCTCGCAGAACTTCTCGAGATCGATGTTGCCGCCGCTCACCAGCACGCCCACACGGCGCCCCTTCAGCTGCGCCTTCATCTGGCGCGCCGCCGCGAAGCCGAGGCAGCCGGTGGGCTCGACCAGCATCTTCATGCGCGAGGCGAAGAAGCGCATGCAGTCGACCAGTTCGGCGTCGCTCGCGGTCAGGATCGCGTTGACGTCGCGGCGGATGATCGGGAACGTCAGCTGGCCCAGATGCTGCGTCTGCGCGCCGTCGGCGATCGTCTTCGGCGTGTCGATGTGGACGATCGAACCCGACGCGAACGACTGCTGGCCGTCGTTGCCGGCCTCGGGCTCGACGCCGTAGAGTTCGGCGGACGGCGACAGCGCGCGCGTGGCGAGCGCGGTGCCCGACAGCAGCCCGCCGCCGCCGAGCGGCGCGAACATCACGTCGAGCGGGCCGACCTCGTTGAACAGTTCGGCCGCCGCGGTGCCCTGCCCCGCGATCACGTGCGGATGGTCATATGGCGGGATCAGCGTGAGGCCCTGCTGTTCGGCCAGCTCGCGGCCGATCTGCTCGCGGTCCTCGGTGTAGCGGTCGTAGATCACCACCTGGCCGCCATAGCCGCGCGTGGCCGCGACCTTCGCGGCCGGCGCGTCGTGCGGCATCACGATCGTGGCCGGCATGCCGAGCAGCTTCGCCGACAGCGCAATCGCCTGCGCGTGGTTGCCCGACGAGAACGCCACCACGCCGGCCTTGCGCTGCGCCGCGCTGAACTGCGAGAGCGCGTTGAACGCGCCGCGGAACTTGAACGCGCCCATGCGCTGGAAGTTCTCGCACTTGAAGAACACCTGCGCGCCCAGCGCCTCGTCGACCGTGCGCGATGTCAGCACGGGCGTGCGGTGGGCGTGGCCGGCGAGGCGCTCGGCGGCGGCGGCGACGTCGTCGTAGGTCGGAGGATTCGGCTGGCTCATCGTGGGCTCACTGGGACGGATCGGTTGGACGGGGCGGCGCGGCGCGCGAGAACCAGGAAACGCAGGGGCTTGGCGGCTCGGACCGGGATTGAGACATTGTGTCCAGAGCGATACAATTTGTCAAACCGGCCGGACGGCGCACTCGGGGGACAAGCCCGAGGTGCCGGACGCGCGATGTTCGCGGCCGGCGCTTCGCCGCTTCCGGTCCCCGCCCGGCGCCGCTCATTTTCCCGAAGGACACCGCCACGATGCCGCTCGACACCCTGCCCACCCCGTCGGCCCTGATCGACGTTCCGCGCATGATGCGCAACATCGAGCGCATGCAGCGGCGGCTCGATGCGCTCGGCGTGGCATTCCGCCCGCACGTGAAGACCACCAAATGCGAACCCGTGGTGCGCGCGCAGCTCGCGGCCGGCGCGCGCGGCATCACCGTCTCGACGCTGAAGGAGGCCGAGCAGTTCTTCGCGCGCGGCATCGACGACATCGTCTACGCGGTCGGCATGGTGGCCGGCAAGCTGCCGCAGGCGCTCGCGCTGCGGCAGCGCGGCTGCAACCTGAAGCTCACGGCCGACAGCCTCGCCGCGGCCGAGGCGATCGCGGCGTTCGGCCGTGAGCACGGCATGAACTTCGAGGTGTGGATCGAGATCGACGTCGACGGCCACCGCTCGGGCGTCGCGCCCGAGGACGCGCGGCTCGTCACGATCGGCCGCGCGCTGGCCGAGGGCGGCATGACGCTCGGCGGCGTGCTCGCGCACGCGGGATCGAGCTACGACTATCACCGCCACGACGAGCTGGTGCGGATCGCCGAGCAGGAGCGCGCGGGCGCCGTGCGGGCGGCCGAACGGCTGCGCGCGGCGGGGCTGCCGTGTCCGGTGGTCAGCATCGGCTCGACGCCGACCGCGCTTGCCGCCGAACGGCTCGACGGCGTGACCGAGGTGCGCGCCGGCGTGTACGTGCTGTTCGATCTGGTGATGCACAACGTCGGCGTCTGCACGACCGACGAGATCGCGCTCAGCGTGCTGACCACCGTGATCGGCCATCAGGAGGAAAAGGGCTGGGCGATCGTGGACGCCGGCTGGATGGCGATGAGCCGCGACCGCGGCACGCAGCGGCAGCCGCACGACTTCGGCTACGGGCTCGTGTGCGCCGAGGACGGCACGGTACTCGGCGACTATCTGCTCGGCGGCGCGAACCAGGAACACGGCATCCTGCAGCGCCGCGGCGAACCCGATCACGCGATCGCGACGCGCTTCCCGATCGGCACGCGGCTGCGGATCCTGCCGAACCATGCCTGCGCGACGGGCGCGCAGCATCCCGAGTATCAGGCCGTCGCGGCGGATGGCGAGGTCGAGACCTGGCCGCGGTTCTACGGTTGGTGAGCGCGCCTCGCGGTCGTTGAGGCGCAGGCCACCGGCTGGTCCGGCTTTGCCTGAGTCCGCCGGCGCGGCTATCGCGACTGCCGCTGCCCGATCGCGGCGGCATCGCGACGTGACGCGCTACGTAGATCGCATTGCCGTAGCGGATCTGCCGACACGCGGCTCGAATCATCCGCCGCCCCGCTGCGTCAGTACCAGCGGCCGCGCCGATCCGCCTACCTCACCACGGCCACGCCACGCGCGTGCCGAGCCGCGCCGCCTCGGCGCGCTCGAACAGCATGCGCGCCACCGTCAGGTCCTGCAGCGCGAGGCCCGTCATGTCGAACACGGTGATCTCGTCGCGCCCGCGCGCGATGCGCTCCGGCGCGGCCAGCAGTTCGCCGAGTTCGACGCAGTCGCGTTGCGGTGCCCACTGCGCCTCGCCGATCTGGCGCGCCTGCGCGCGATCGTCGACCACCAGCCGCACGCGTTCGAGCAGCCCCGCCGGCAGTTCGCGCTTGCCCTTCGTATCGGCGCCGACCGCATTGACGTGCGTGCCCGGCCGCACCGCGCCGGCCTCGAACAGCGCGCCGCCGCCCGGCGTCGCCGTGATCACGACGTCGCTGGCGGCCACCGCCGCGTCGGCGTCGCGCGCGTGCGAGATCGCGCAGCGTTCGCGGAACCGCGCCTCGAAGGCCGGATCGGGCGCGCCGCCGGCCGTCAGGTATCGCACCGTGTCGAGCGAGGGCAGCATGCGCAGCGCGAAGTCCAGCTGCACGCGCGCCTGCACGCCGCTGCCGAACAGCGCGAGGCGCCGGCTGTCCGGCCGCGCCAGCGCGCGCAGGCCGAGCCCGCCGGCGGCGCCGGTGCGCAGGGTGGTGATCGCGTTGCCGTCGATCACGCAGCGCGGGCGCCCGGTGGCCGGATCGACCAGCATCACGGTGGCCTGATGCGGCTCGCCGCCGAGGCCGCGATTCGCGGGCCAGAAGCCGGCCGCCTTGAAGCCGAGCAGCGCCTCGTTCTGCACGTCGCCGGCCTTGATGCCGAACACGCCGCCCGTGGCCAGCGGCTCGCGGATCACCGGAAACACGCGGCCCTCGCCGCGCCGGTGCAGGTCGAACGCCGCGGCCACGGCGTCCAGCACGTCGTCCGGGCTCAGCAGCGCGTCCACCACGTTCTTGTCGAGCAGCACCAGTTCGGCATCGTTTCTCATCGTCGTTCCGTTGTCGGGAGGCGGTTTCGGAACCCCGTCACGCCGACGCGGTCCGGACGGCGCAGCATGCGGGGCTGCTCGTCATTGTACATTTTTTCCAAATCGATATATTTCGTCCAAAACAAGACGACACCGCGGCAGGCCGCCCCAATGCAAAACGGCGCATCGGCCTCCCCTGCGGGACACCGATGCGCCGTTGGCGCAGCCGGCCGCGAACGGCACGGCTGCGGCGGGGCGAGACCGCCCCCGGTCGATCAGAACTTGTGGCGGATGCCCACGCGCGCGGCCACCTGGTTCGTCGCGCCGGTGCCCGACGGGCCGAAGAACGCCGTGCTCGAGCCGATCTGCGCCTGCACGTCCTGCGTGCCGTTGCGGCCCGACGCCTTCTGGTAGATCGCCAGCAGGTAGACGTCGGTGCGCTTGGAGAGCGCGTAGTCGAGGCTCGCGTCGAGCTGGTTCCAGTGGCCCGCGAACGCGTCGTGCATGCGCGTGTAGGTGTAGGCGAGGCCGCCCGCCAAGGCCGGCGTGAAGTTGTAGCGGCCACCCACGTCCACCGCGTCGAGCGCCGTGGTCGCGCCGTTCAGCGCCTCGATGCGCGTGTTCGTGTAGAGCGCGAACAGCGCGGCGTTCGCGAGCTGGTAGCGCGTGCCGATGCCGAACGTGCGCAGGTCCTTGCCGCCGTTGGTGCCGCCCGCCGCCACGTTGGCGAGCGAGGTCGGGAACGCCGGCACTTCGGCGGCCGGATACGTGATGTCGGTATAGGCCGCGCCGATCGAGAACGCGCCGAGCGCGTAGTTCAGGCCGAAGCTGTAGGCGCGCGACGAGCCGGGCTGGCCCGGCGTGCCCGCAACCGGCGCCGAGCCGGCGAACGCGCCCGCCTGGTTCGAGAAGCCGTACAGCGCGCCGAACGTCACGCCCGAGAAGTTCGCCGACGAGAACTTCACCGCGTTGTTGATGCGGCTGTTCACGAGCTGGTCGAAATCGTTGATGTGATACCCGTAGTTGCCGGCCAGCGTGTTGGTGCCGGCCGAGTACTGGTTGCCGAGCACGTCGGTCGAGAACGTGTACTGGCGGCCGAACGTCAGCGAGCCGACGCCGTTCTGCGTGAGGCCCACGAACGCCTGGCGGCCGAACATCGCGCCGCCCTGGTTGAGCGCGCCGGTGCCGGTGTTGAAGCCGTTCTCGAGCACGAAGATCGCCTTCAGGCCGGCGCCCAGGTCTTCCGAGCCGCGCAGGCCCCAGCGCGTGCCCTGCGCGACGCCGTCGTCGTACTTGAAGCGCTTGGCCGAGCCGGTGCCGGCGGCGGCGTGGTTGACGTAGCTGAGGCCGGTGTCGATCAGGCCGTAAAGCGTCACGCTGCTCTGGGCATGCGCGATGGAGCCGAAGGCAGCCAGGGCTGCGACGGCGGTGATTTTCTTGAGCAAGGTCGTCTCCTGCGAGCGGTGGCCTGCCAACGTGCCGGCGGGCACGACAGGGCCGCGCATGGTGCGGGTGAGTGTTATCGATTGAAACGCGGGTGCTGCGGGAGCCGGCCGACCGTCCGGGCACGGATCGCGCCGCGGTGGCTTCGGACGGCGTCCCGCCGAGGGTACCGGGGCGCAAGTTTACTGCGCGGCCGCGCCGTTCCCAAGCAAATCGTAAGCACGATGCAGGGTAGTGGCGAAATTGCATCGCGATGCGCGGGCGGGGCCGGCTGGCGCGGGTCAGCGGCTGGATTGGGGCGTCGATGCTGGGTGTGCCGGATCAATCGGGAGTTTCACCGAGCGGATGCGCGGCGGCGCTTGGCCATGGGAGCGGGCGTGGATGCTTCGCTCGCGGCGACGGTGCTTCGTATTGCGGCGCGGGGCGGGAAGGCCGAGGCGGGACGATCGGGCGAGAAAGCCGGAAGCGGGAGGCCAGGAACGGGCGGCCGAGTTCGGGATGACAAGAGCGATCGCCCAATGCCAGTTGCGGGAAGCGCCGCACGAGCGTGCCGCCTGCCCATCACCGCAGACAAGGCATGAGGGTTCACGCCGAAGCCGAACACCGCCTCCGGGCCACCGGCCAATCAGACGTCAGCAGCGTGACGAGCGACCGATCGCCAAAGTGCCGCGTGGCATGCTTGACGCACGGCATCGCGATGCGATCGCACGCTTCAGGCGAGGAACCCATCGCGGACACCGCGCGCGATCCACGCCGGAGCCGAATCGCCACCCGCTCAGGCGTCGAGCGGCGTAACCAGCGGCTCACCCGCAAAGTGCCGCGTGGCGTTCTCGATGAACAGCGTGACGGTGCGGTCGCGCGCCTCCGGCGAGGTGCCGGCCAGATGCGGCGTCAGCACGACCTGATCGAGGCCGATCAGCTCGGCGGGCGGGGCCGGCTCGCCCTCGTAGACGTCGAGGCCGGCGCCGGCGATGCGCCCGTCGCGCAGCGCGGCCGCGAGCGCCGCCGTATCGACGACGCTGCCGCGCGAGACGTTGACGACGAACCCGGCGGCGCCGAGCGCGTCGAGCACCGCGGCGTCGATCAGGTGATGCGTGCCGGCGCCGCCCGGTGTCGCGACCACGAGATAGTCGGCCCAGCGCGCGAGGTCGATCAGCGTGCCGAAATAGCGGCACGCCGCGCCGTCGCGCGGATGACGGCTGTGATAGCCGATTTCGAGGTCGAAGCCGGCCGCGCGGCGTGCGATCTTCGCGCCGATCCGGCCGAGCCCGACGATGCCGAGCCGCTTGCCCGAGAAGTTCGGCGGCATCGGCAGCGCGTCGCGCCAGACCCCGGCGCGGCAGGCGGCATCGAGCCGGACCACGCCGCGCACCGTCGCGAGCAGCAGTGCGAACGCATGATCGGCGACGCACTCGTCGTTCGCGCCGACGCCGTGCGCGAGCGCGATGCCGCGTGCGCGCGCGGCGGCGAGCGGCAGGTTCTCGTAGCCCGCGCCGAGCGCATGAATGAATTCCACGCGCGGCAGGGCCGCCAGTTCGGCATCGGAAAGCCCGATCGTGCCGTTGGTCAGCACGGCGCGCACGCTCGCGCCATGCATCTCGATGGCCCGGGTACGCGCGGCCTCGTCAGGGGCATAGACGAGTTGGAAGTGTGCGGCGAGCGCCTCGCGCGCGTCGTCTCGCAACAGGATCAGCACCAGCAGGGTCGGTTTCATCGTGGCGGAAAAGCGTCTGGCGAAGCGTTCCAGTCTAGCAAGCGGAAACTGACGCGTGGCTGGCGGGAAGCTGGCGGCGCGGGAGCCACCGCGCCCCGCTCCGTCCTGCGCGCCCTACCGTCAGCGATGCACGCCGGGTCCCGGCAGCCGGGCTTGCCTTCAGATCAGCAGATCCTCGTAGAACGCGCCGAACGGCCGCGTCGGATGCGCGATCTGGATCTCCAGCACCCACAGGCCGCCGGCCGGCACGCCGTCGAAATCGGCGAGCTTGCCGGCCTTGTAGATCGCGTGCGGGAAATCGCTGACGCGGTGGCCCTTCATCTCGACGTTGAGGCGCCAGCCATGCGCCTCGGCGCGCTCGGCCGCGTAGCGATAAAGCGCGATGCCGCCGCAGCCGGTGGTACGCCAGTGTCCGGCCACCTCGTCGTAGATGGTTTTCGCGGCCTGCGCGCAGGCCTGCATCGCCGCGTCGCCGCCGACTACGAAGGTCGCGCCCGCGTCGCCTTCATGGCGCCCCCACACCACGCCGAGGTCGACGAAGAAGATGTCGTCGTCGGCCAGCACGGGATCGGTTTCCGCGCGCTCGGCGAAGGTCTTCAGCGTGTTCTCGCCGAAGCGGATCAGCACCGGATGCCAGAGCCGGTCCATGCCCATTTCGCCCAGCAGCGTCTTGCAGCGCGCGTTCGCCTCCGATTCGCGCATGCCCGCCCGCACCTCGCCGCGCATCGCCTCCACCGCGCGCCACGTCATCTCGCGTGCATGCCGCATGGCGTCCATCGAAAAATGTTCGCCCACCGCTTCTCTACGATCTTCCATCGTTCCACTCGCTGTCGTCGGTCGTGTGCCGGAATTTTACGCTCGGGATATTTCTACCTCGTTATGTTCTACGGTATATTACGATAATTGTCCGGCAACCCGACTGACAGGATGGCGATGCCGACGCGGCGGCCCCGTGCCACCGTGCCGGCGGGCCAACAGGCGTATGAACAAGTCAACCCCATGGACGGACGACGCGGTCCGGCACGGCGAGCTATCCGCGCGCATCGTGCCGGTGCGGCGCCGCGAGGACACCGAGCGGGCGACGCTGATCGTCGACGTGGTGGACGCGTTCGCGCGGCTGCGCGGCAGCCTCGTGCGCTTCGTCGCGCTGTTCGCGGACGGCGCGGCCACCGGCAACGCCGCCGTGTCCGTGTCGCCCGCTTCGATCGACACGCGGCGCTTCGACATGCTGCTCGCCGCACTGGCGGCCGGCGCCGAGCGCGCGCGCTTTCGCCGCCTGCCAGATCTGCGCCGGCTGATCGACCGCGTCGCGCGCGCGGAGACGTTTCGCGACGTGATCTTCGCGCCGCCCCCGGTGGCCGGCCCGGCCGCGCTGCGCGAGGCGGCGCTGTCGCTGGAGCGGCTCGACGCCGAGCTGATCGGGATCTGCGTCGAGCACGTGCTGGAGAGCCGCGCACTCGACGCGCCGGGCCCCGCCCGCCCGCCGAAGCAGGCCGACGATGGCCCCCGCGCCGAACCGCCCCGCCGGGCCGCCCGCCGCAGTCCGGGCCGCACCGCGGACCTCGATCTCCATCTTGATCTCGATCGCGAGATTGCCGTGGTCGCCGGATCGCTGCTCTGAGCCCGCCATGATGCCCGCCGCCCCTCTTCCCCCCTCCGACGAACCGGCCCGGCTGCGGCACGCGCTGGCCGAGCGCGACGCGGCCGCGGTGCTGCTGGCCGGCCGCGCCGCCGCCGCCGAGGAACGGCTCGACGTCGAGCAGGCCCGTGTGCGGATGCTGCGCGAGCAGCTCGACGACGCGCTGCATGCGCTGAACGCGGCCAAGCGCGAGGCGGCGGTGCTCGAGCAGGCGTTCGCGGCCACGCCGGGCGGGCTCGATTTCGCGCGGCCGTCGCTGCGCGCGATGCGCGGCAGGCGGATCGTGTATGTCGGCGGGCGGGCGGGATCGAATGCGGCGCTCGAACGGCTGGTCGGCTCGGCGGGTGGATCGGTCGCGCTCCACGACGGCGCAAACATGAGCGACGAGCGCTGGGAGCGGCTCGTGGCCGGTGCGGATCTCGTCGTGTTCGCCGCCGACCGCGTCGATCGCGAGGCGGCCGCGAGGCTTGCGGCGGCATGCGAGGTGCGAGCGGTGCCGCTGCGGCGGCTCAAGGCCGCGAGCGCGGCCGGCGTGGTCGATGCGATCGCCGCCGAGGCGAACGCGGCGCGGCGTGCGTCGGGGATCGGGCTGGGGTGAGCGCGTGGGGCGGCCGGCGATCGTGGGCCGGCAACGAGGGGGCCATCTGCTCCCCCTCGCTTCGATACCAAGTGCCCTTATGCGGTCGGGGCCGTCGGGATCGCCAGCGCGCCCAAGCCGCTCGCGCCCAGGACCGAATTGATCGCGTTCCAGACGATTTTCACCACCGCATTCCATGCCGCCTCGATGGTGAGCAGTGTCTGCATGCAGAGCACCCGGCAAAAGTTCTCCGCATCGTCCTGCAGGTTTTTCAAGAGCCAGTCCCTGCGGCTTTGCGAAATAGTCCCGTTCGACACACCATTCGCGATCATCATCGATTGGCTTCCAAGGTAATCGGCCTCGGTCGCACACTGATCCTTCATCTTCGCGAAGCCGTCACCCAGTGCCTGCGAGAGGGCAGAGAGAATATCGGTAGAAATGTTCATCACTTACTCCGTAGCTAGTAGTTGAGGTTATCTACTTATCGCTTCAAGCTCGATTCAGCGATGAGTGCGAGCGACACCGCATGTTGATACGCACACTCTTCCGGCAGCACGCCAGCATTCTCTGTCGGCTTCACACCAGTAACCTTACCGGACGCACATGTTCCCGTTGCCGGTGCCGGCGCATAACCTTCGCTTTTGACCGTGGCTTGCACGTTCACCAGCGCATCAACGATGGTGTCGATTATCTTTGGTGTCGCATACACGCAATCCGAGGCTTTTTTGCAAATTTCACTAATCAGCCCTTCCACCCCATTGACGCTCTTGATTTTCTCGACGATGGCCTGACCGGCAGCAGGAATCGGCCGTGTACTTGCCTGCATACGCAAAGATCGATAGCTACCGATGATCTGGGAAAACTGCGCATCGTACTTTTGATGCTCATCGGCTCGCACGCCCTGCTCCAGTGCAGCAAAGAGCGCCAGGGCATTGGCGTTGACCTCGTTGAGCTGGCCAACAGTGGATTGGTCGTAGCTGGGAGCCAACTGGATCATGCAGCCGGACAGAAGACTGGCGGCAATCAGCACAGGCGCTGTGACGATCGATTTGCGAAGCTTGATTTTCATTTATGGTCTCTCATTGATGGGTCGTAGCAAGCGGAGATCTACTTGTTTTACCAAGTCCCCTATCAGAAACTCACCAGCCAACCTGCTCCGCGCATGACGTCGGTTTTTAAAAACACACTTCACAGTCGGGCCCAGAAACAGGCGATCCTCACCTTCATTCGTGTGATTAATATTCAAATCCTTTAATTAACCCACTCGAACGGAGAAGATGTTAATTACAAACCTTTCTACCGTAAATAGCAGATCGCGCGGCACGCATGGAATTTACAATTTTTCAAAGTCCCGACTTGGCACACCACTGGGGCCGCCACACATTCTTCACAGCCGCTTCACACAATCGACTCAACCCCGCAGGCCAGCGCCAAAACCGATTAATTCAATTCATCTGAATTAATCGATTATCGAGTGACTTGAAACGGGAGCGCGATGCCGCGAAGGCATCGGCGTGTCAGCGATGGTTTGGTGAGTCGAGGGGAGATACAGGAACTCAGCCGCTTGAACCCGGCCACGGATGAACCTTGGCAATCCTCGCGCGAAACACCGCGCCTCCCGCAGCGGCCGGCAAGCCCGGCCAACCCGACTCAAGGCTGCATCATCTCTGTCAGCGCGGCGATCTGCTTCGCGCAATGGCGTTGCGCCTCGTCCTCGATCTCGCGATAGAGCGCGACGATCGCTTCACCGACGGGCGTCAGCGTGCAGCCGCCGCCGCTCGCGCCACCCTGCTCCGAATGCGTGGCCGGCGAGCGCAGCGAGCGGTTCAATTCGTCGATGAGCAGCCACGCGCGCCGGTACGACATGCCGAGATGGCGCGCGGCCGCCGAGATCGATCCATGCTCATGCACGGCTTCGAGCAGCGTGACCTTGCCGGGGCCGAGCGCGACGGTGTCGCCGCGGCGGATGCGCATGCGGAAATGGACTTGGGGTGCGCCGACGGGCGCGGGCGGCGACGCGGTGGTGTCGGACGAAGAGGCGGCGGGCTTGGTCATGCGCGCAAGCATACACGAACGCCCTGGCGGCCAGACAGGCGCTCGCGCGCCGGGCTACCGTGTCGCACGGCTCACGCCGGCCGGCCGCCGTCGCCTGGAAAACACCGCCGGTAATCCTCGCAGCCGGGGCAACCGGGCGCGGGCGCCGGCTCGTCGCCGCGTGCCAGCGCGAGGTCGCGCGCGAGAAACTTCTTCCAGCGCAGGTTCGCGGTATTGCGCGCGACGAGCGCCGGGAAATACCGCGTCAGCATCGCCGACACGGCGTCGCGCCCCGACAGCCCGAGATCGCGCCACAGGTGATCGGGACGCAGGCAGGCGTGCGCGATGATCGTGGCGAGACAGCGCGCGTCGTCGGCGTCGACGGCGGGATTCGCGTCGCCCATCAGTCGCTCGCGCAGCGCGACGACGAACGCCGCGTGCGCGGCCGGCAATACCGGCGCGGCGGCGGGCAGCGCCGAAGCGCCGCCGAACCCATCCGGTGAATCCGCCACCCGCGCCGCGGCAACAAGCCGATGCCGTGCCACCAAACCGCCGAGCGCCTCGCGCGACAGCCCGAGCCAGGCCAGTTCACCGCGCGACGCCCGTGCGTCGATCAGCACCGCGAACAGCGCGGCATCGTCGAAATCCGCCATGGCGGTGTGCCC
This sequence comes from Burkholderia perseverans, assembly GCF_022870505.1. NCBI lineage: Bacteria > Pseudomonadati > Pseudomonadota > Betaproteobacteria > Burkholderiales > Burkholderiaceae > Burkholderia > Burkholderia perseverans. The sequence continues at coordinate 821,716 of NZ_CP045093.1, read as the reverse complement.
GCGCGCGCCGTCAGGGGACGATCACGCGCGCCACGAGCGAGGCGAGCCGCTTCACGTGGCGCGGCGCCGGCGAGAGATCCGCGCCCGAGAACAACAAGGGGCCGCCGCCCTCGGCGGTCAACGGCTGGCCGCCGCATTCGAAGGCGACGATCGCCTGCTCGCCGATCGCGGTGTTGAACAGTTCGTGCCACGAGAACGTGACGGCGTAGCCGTCGTGGCCGATCGCGAGAAAGACGGTGCGCTTGAAATCGCCGCTGGCCGGATCGTGCAGCCCGGCGCGCGTGAACAGCTCGGTCAGCCGCACGCCGCGATAGCGCTCGACGTCGCGAATGTAGCGCCCGCTCGTGAAGCAGCGCAACGCGAACGGCTCGCAGACCACCGACGGCAGTTCGGCCAGCTGCGCGAGCGACAGCGTGGCCGGGCGCAGCACGTCGCCGCCCACGTGGACCACGCCGGCGACGGGCGCGGCAGGTGCTTGCTCGATGGGAGCGGCGAGTCCGGGCGTGGTCATCGCGCGCCTCAGCCGTCGACGCCGATGATCACGCTCGAGGCCTTGAAGATCGCCGTGGCCGGCTGGCCGACGGCGAGCCCGAGCCGGTCGGCGCTGTCGTTGGTGATGATCGCCACCACCTGCGCGCCGCCCGCCGCCGTGATCGCGACCTCGGCGTTGACGGCACCCTTCGTCAGCGCCGACACCGTGCCGGCCACGCAGTTGCGCGCCGATACGCGGCTGGCGTCCACCTCCACCATCACCAGCACCGACGACGCCTTGACGAGCGCGAACGCCTCGACGCCGGCCGCGAGCCCGAGCGCCTCGGCGCTGCCGTGCGTGACGATCGCCACGATCTCGAGGCCGTCCGCCGCGCGCAGCGTCACCTCGTCGTTGACCGCGCCGGGCTTGACGTCGGCGATCCGTCCGACGAAATGATTACGGGCACTCGTGCGCATGCTCAATCTCCTGTCCGGTTGCCGCCGGCCGACGCGGCCGGCGCAGCTACGGCGCCAGTGTAAACGCAACGGATGGCCCGCGCGACCGCATGCAATCTCCCGAATCGCGCCGGACCACCGTAATATACCGACCTTCACAACGGTACGGAGAACACCATGTTTCGCAAGCTGCTGGTCACCGCCGCGGTCGTCGCGAGCGCTTTCGGCGCCACCGCGCAAGCCGCCGACAACGACACAGTGAACGTGCTGTACGCCGGCTCGCTCGTCAACCTGATGGAGCGCAGCGTCGGCCCGGCGTTCGAGAAGGAGACCGGTCTGCACTTCCGCGGCTACGCCGCGGGTTCGAACAAGATCGCCAACGAGATCAAGGGCAAGCTGCGCCGCGGCGACGTGTTCGTCAGCGCGAGCCCGAAGGTCAACACCAGCCTGATGGGCGAGCCGAACGGCAATTTCGTGACGTGGTACGTCAATTTCGCCGAATCGCCGCTGATGATCGGCTACAACCCGAAGAGCCGCTTCGCGAAGGAATTCAAGACGAAGCGCTGGGACCAGGTGCTGCAGGAGCCGGGCATCCGGATCGGCCGCACCGATCCGAAGCTCGACCCGAAGGGCGCGTTCACGGTGGAGATGATGACCAAGGCGGCCAGCTTCTATCACCAGCCCGATCTGGTGCAGAAGACGCTCGGCACGCCGGAGAACCCGGAACAGGTGCTGCCGGAGGAAACGCTGGTGGGCCGCCTGCAGTCGGGCCAGCTCGACGCCGGCTTCTTCTACTCGACCGAGACCTCGGACCTGAAGATCCCGGCCGTGGCGCCCGCGCCCGAACTGCAGGCCAAGGCGAGCTACACGCTGGCGATCCTGTCGGACGCGCCGAACCGGGACGGCGCGGCGCGCTTCGCGAACTTCCTGCTCAGCGCGAAGGGGCGTGAGCTGCTGAAGGAACACGGCGTGGACGTGGTCACGCCGAAGGTCTCCGGCAACGCGCAGGCGCTGCCGCCGTCGCTGCAAGCCGTCATCGACGCCGCGCAGTAATGGCGCGACGCGTCGCCGGGCCGCTGCGGCTGCTCGCGCTGCTGCTGGCCGCCTACCTGTGCGCGCCGTTCATCGCGAGCCTGCCGCAGATCGGCCAGGCCGACTGGGCCAGCGTCGACTGGGCGCAGACCTGGTCGGCGGTCGGCGTCTCGGCCGGCAGCGCGACGCTGGCCGCGCTCGTCACGCTGCTGGGCGGCGTGCCGCTCGGCTACTGGCTGGCGCGTTCGGGCTCGCGCCTTGCCGCGCCGCTCGGCTTCATCGTGCAGCTGCCGCTCGCGCTGCCGCCGCTCACCAGCGGCGTGCTGCTGCTGTTCCTGCTCGGCCCCTACAGCCCCGTCGGCCGGCTCACCGGCGGCGCGCTGACCGATTCGTTCGCCGGCATCGTGCTGGCCGAAACCTTCGTGGCCGCGCCGTTCCTGATCATCGCCGCGCGCTCCGCGTTCGCGGCGATCGATCCGGTGTTCGAGGACGTCGCCGCCACGCTCGGCCACCGCGCCGGCAGCCGCTTCTTCCGCGTCGCGCTGCCGGCCGCGTGGCCCTCGATCCGCGCCGGGCTCGCGCTGGCCTGGCTACGCGCGTTCGGCGAATTCGGCGCGACCGTGATGGTCGCGTATCACCCCTATTCCCTGCCCGTCTATACCTACGTCGTGTTCGGCGGCCAGGGGCTGCCGGCGATGATGCCGCTGCTGCTGCCGACGCTCGCGATCGCGGTGGCCTGCGCGGCGCTGTCGATCGTGCGGCTCGGCGCGCGCGACGACGCCGGGCCGCCGCCCGCCGCCGGCGGCGACGAGCCGCCGCTCGCGCCCACCGGCGCGGCGCCCGACGCGCTCGCGCCCGAGTCGCGCCTCGTGATCCGGCTGCGCCGGCAGCTCGGCGCGTTCCGGCTCGCGGTGGACTGGGCGCCGGCCTCGCGCCGGCTCGCGATCGTCGGGCCGTCGGGCTCGGGCAAGTCGCTCGCGCTGCGCCTGATCGCCGGACTCGAACCGGGCGACGACGGCAACGCGGTCACGCTCGGCGACACCGCCCTCGGCGCGCTGCCGCCCGAGCGGCGCCAGATCGGCTACATGCCGCAGGACTACGGCCTGTTCCCGCATATGACGGTGGCCGCGCAGCTCGCGTTTCCGGTCGACGCCGATCCGGCCGCCGCGCGCTACTGGGTCGAGCATCTGGGGCTCGGCGCGCTGACGCAGCGGCTGCCGCGCCAGCTGTCGCTCGGCCAGCGCCAGCGCGTCGCGCTCGCGCGCGCGCTGACGCGGCATAGCCATCTGCTGCTGTTCGACGAGCCGTTCTCGGCGCTCGACACGCCGCGCCGGCGGCAGTTGCGGCGCTCGCTGCGCGCGCTGCAGCGCGAGATCGGCGCCGTGACAGTGATCGTCACGCACGATCCCGACGAGGCCGCGCAGCTCGCCGACGACGTGCTCGTGATCGACCAGGGCGAAACGCTGCAGGCCGGCCCCGTCGCCGAGGTGTTCGCGCGGCCGGCGAGCCGGCGCGTGGCCGAACTGCTCGGGCTGCGCAACGTGGGCGAAGGCGTGATGCGGGACGGTACGGGCAACGGCGCGCGCGTCGAGATCGGCGGCGAGATCATGCTCGATGCGGCCGCCTCGGCCGGCTTGCCCGACGCGGGGCGCGCCGTGATGTGGCGCGTCGCGCCGCGCGCGATCCGGCTCGATGCCGACGGGCCGTTCGAAGCGCGGATCGAGTCGATCGACCTGCGCGACGGCGAACGTTGCGCGCGCATCGAAATCGGCGGGCAGGCGTTCGATGTCGCGATCGATGCAGCGCTGGCGGATGCGCCCGTGACTTGCCGGATCGCGATCGATCCGGCCGGTGTCACGGTGTGGGAAAGGGCTGGCCGATAGCGCCGCGCGTCGGCGCTTTTCACCGCGCGTTTCCAGGGCGCGACGCTCGGCGGGCTTCGCTCGATCGCCATGGTTTCACCGGCCGGATCGGATCGCGTGGCGCCGCCGGCCTTGCCCCTGCCCTGTCCTGTCCTGGAACGCGGTCCTCCTCACGGCAATGCGTCGGTCCGCGCCTTTATCGCGTCCAACGCGATAACGCCAGCGCTTTCCTCCCTCCTGCCAGGCCATCCGCCGCTCAACGCAATTCGGCGCGCAAGTCGCGAACGCCCTTGCCCAGTCGCTGCCGCAACAGCGTGCGCAGCGTCGCGCCATCCTCATAGCCGACCTCGGCCGCGATCGCCTCGAGATCGAGCCCGCTGCCGTGCAGCAGCGATTGCGCACGCTCGACGCGCAGATCCTGGAAATAGGCCAGCGGCGACTTGCCGAGCACCTCGCGGCAGCGGCGCTGCAGCGAGCGCGTGCTGGTGGCGAGCGCCTTCGCCGCGTCGTGCAGCGAGAACCCCGACTTGAGCTGCCCACGCGCCCATTGCTCGAAGCGCTGGATCAGCGGATCGGCCTGCGCCAGATGATTCGGGATGATGTAGGGCGCCTGCAGCGTGCGGATGTCGGCGAGCAGGTAGCGCGACACCAGCGACGACAGCTCCGGGCTCACCGTGCGGATCAGCCACAGCGCGAGATCGAGATGTCCCATCGCCGAGCCGGCCGTCACGCCGATGTCGGACGGAATCAGCATGCGCGACTCGTCGAGCCGGATGTTCGGATAGCGCTGCCGGAACAGCGGCGCGAGCGGCCAGTTGGTGGTGACCTGGCGGCCGTCGAGCAGGCCCGTTTCCGCGAGCAGGAACGTGCCGATGCACGAGGCGCCGATCTTCGCGCCCGCCTCGTGCCAGCGGATCAGCTGCGCCCTGGCCTCGCGCAGGTCGGCGCGGTCGAGCGAGGCCAGCAGTTCATCCGGCGAAGTCGTGTTCAGCGCCGGCACGATCACCCAGTCCGGCCGCGGCGTAGCGGCCACCGGCTGCACCGGGATCAGCAGCCCGTGCGAGGATTTCACGCGCTTGCGCATGCCGACGATCGACACCTCGAAATCGGGCGCGCGGCCCATCGCGCGAGCCGCGAGCTTGTTGGCGGCGCCGAGGGCGTCGAGGGTGACGGTGAGCCCCGTGTCGAACAGTCCGTCGAGTGCGAGTACGGCGATGCGCATGGCGTAAATGTCCCTAAAGATGGCATTTATGATCGTACCATCCGGTGCCGCCGCCGGCGCGGGAGATCGTCATGAACGTGTTCATGGCTGCCCCGCCGCATCGCGCGAGACCCTGCGCGCCCGCTCCCGCTCGAGGGATACGACGGCCGCGCGCTTGCGGCGTGATGACGATACCGGCCGTGTGTCCGCCCGCCTGCGCCGATTTGCCCGTGCGGCAATACCGGTGCGCAAGCGTTTATTCGCGCCGGGATGACTTCACATCAAATTTCATCGCCGTGAATTCGCCTAGATTCGAACCGGGCCGGCCAGGCAGGCCAGATCCTTCGCGTCCGGCGACGGCCGGCCAGCCGGACGCAACACGACAACGGCACACCGCGCGGCACAGGTTCGAATCCGTATCGATCCGCATCGGGACGCTTCGTCCTACTGATCGATGTCGGACGCCAATCGCACCTGATTCCGCCGTCGGCCTGACACGGGCCCGATTCGCGTGCCGCTTCCACGACGGTTGTTCCTCTTCCGACAGGAGGTCGAGATGAAGGCAGTCAGGTATATCGCGGCGGGCCAGGCGCCCGAGATCATCGAGGTTCCCACGCCGACGCCCGGCCCCGGCCAGGTGCTGGTGAAAATCGCGGGCGCGGGCGTGTGCCACTCCGATCTGCACGTGCTCGATCACGGCATCGGCATGCTCGGCGCGATCGGCCCGGGCCAGTTCACGCTCGGACACGAGAACGCGGGATGGATCGCCGCGCTGGGCGCGGGCGTCACGGGCTGGCAGGAAGGCGACGCGGTGGCGGTCTACGGGCCGTGGGGCTGCGGGCGCTGCCGCACCTGCCAGACCTCGGCCGAGAACTATTGCGAACATCACGCCGAGATTCCGACCTTCGGCGGCGGGCTCGGCTCGGACGGCGGCATGGCCGAATACATGATCGTGCCGTCCGCGCGCCTGCTCGTGCCGCTCGGCAAGCTCGATCCGGTGCAGGCCGCGCCGCTCAGCGACGCCGCGCTCACGCCCTACCACGCGATCCGGAAGGCGCTGCCGCTGCTGACGCCCGATGCCTGCGCGGTGGTGGTCGGTATCGGCGGGCTCGGGCACATGGCCGTGCAGATCCTGCGCGCGCTGACATCCGCCACGATCATCGGCTGCGACATCGATGATCTGCGGCTCGAACACGCGCGAAGCATGGGCATCGCGCATACGGTCAACACGCGCGACAGCACCCGCGCGGTGGAGGAGATTCGCGAGCTGGTGGGCACGCGCGGTGCCGCGGTTGCGTTCGACTTCGTCGGCGTACAGGCCACGGTCGATCTGTGCGCCGACGTGGTGGGCCGCGCGAGCCGGATCGAGATCGTGGGCCTGGGCGGCGGGACGCTGCACTATCGCGCCAACCGTCCGCCCTATGGCTGCGAGGTCCGCATCCCGTATTGGGGCACGCGCACGGAGTTGATCGAAGTGATCGCGCTGGCGACGTCGGGGAAGATCCGCGCGGAGGTGGAGACATTCCCGCTGGCGCAGGCGGCCGAAGTCTATCAGCGCTTGCGGGAAGGCAGGATTCGCGGGCGGGCGGTGTTGTTGCCGTGAGTGGGAGGAGCGTGGACCGCGCTGAGAATGGTTTCCTTTGAATGATCTCCTTCGTAGTCCTTCGTGGGGCCGGCAGATTGCTGCGAGCGGCCCCACGCATGTGCCCCTTTGGCCGAACCAGCAGCGATAACGGAAGTCTCCGCCGTCCGAGGCATGGCCCCGGAGGGCGGCCGGGTGTCACGCGCTCGCGCTATATCCGGCGCAGCGGTCGATCCGGCTCAAGCGTCACGCCGATGCGGCCGCATCGGCTGTGTCCGCTTTATCGGACTTATCGGCCGTGTCGCTCTTGTCAGGCGTTTGCACCGCCGGCATCGTGCAAGCCAGCGCGGCCACGCCACTGATCGCACCGGTGGTTGGCGCATTGAAGGTGTACGACAGCAGCCAGTAGGGCGCATTCTTGTCCGTACCGACCAGGCGCGTCACTACCGTGTAGCTATCGGCGCGGTTCGACATATAGCCCACCCCGTTCAAATTGTCGGCATGGATCTTGAACGACTGCTGGGTGTCCTGACCGATCGAATAGCCGAGATTGATATCGACAGCGAGTTTCAGGTCACCCGGTGTCGCTTCGGTCACCTGCGCCTTGACCGTTGCCGTATCGAGCTTGCCGGGGGCCGTGTTGCCGTTGATATCGACGGGGCGCGTCGCCGCTTCGAGCTGGCAGTCGAGGGGCGTATCGGGAGTCAGCGTTACATGCAGCGGTGTTCCGATCGCCCACATCCGCCCCTGGTTCCTGGTGTAGGTCGCCCCCGACGAATCGGTGCCGTCAGTCCAGCGGCCAATCGCGTATTGGCCGTTGCCGGCCAGATCGGTCACCGCCCCCTTCGTCAACTTGAACCCGTGATCCGCATCGAAGCCGGTGTAGGCGCCCGGCGCTGCCTCGGTCAAGGCCGAAGCAGCCAGCGTTGCCATCGAGAGTCCGGTTTCGGAGATTTCCCCGTATTTATTGTTGGGCATCGGCGGCGCCATCACGGAAACATTGCCCTTATTGTCGGCAGCCACCGTTTTCGACGTACCGTCCACCGTGATGCCCGTGTCCGCCGGTGTCTTCCCACCACCACCACCGCCAGCGGCCGGCGCCGGCGCCGGCGTGTCGTCGTCACCGCCGCCGCACGCGGCCAGCCCGAGCGCCACGAATGCCGTCATCGCGGCCACCGCCCCGGCCCGCCAAACCCGCCCCTCTCTTTTACGCTGCATGATTTCGCCTTCTCTCGTGAATGGTTCGATGTCCCGTCTCGTCAAGACGGAGAACTGAAACCGGATTGCCGTGCAAATGCGCAGTGGCCCGAAAATCAGTTCGTGCGACAGGACAGGCTGACAGGCGACGCCGATGCTCGACCAATGCGAAACACCGCTACGATCGCCTCGATGTCGGCAATCGCCGGGAACCAATCTTAAAGACGATTATTTTAGAGATTAATTGAAATGAAAGAATGTTAGCTTAAATCAAAATTAAATTGATATCGAATATCTCCGATAGCTATTTCCGAATATTTGATCATTTGGAATTCTCCGATCTCGCCTTGGCGGACTCACTCGCATTCGACGGCTCACGCTCTCGCCACGCCGCCCTGGATACGCCGACACAAGCGATAAAAACGGCACCGGCACATGACGATCAGGTCAATCGGCCAACCCACCGTTTAAAGACATTGGCAATGGCAACAGCATGCGATTCGGCACAATCAGAGTCGTATCGTTTTTTATCTGAAATTAAAACCTGTCATTCCAAACAGGCTTCCAAGATAATCGATTCACGCGAACGCGCAAACGCGCCATTCATCCCCGAAGTTCATCACCCGCATCCGGTCGATTCGCTCGCCGCCTTCACCCCTGCGCGGCCAGCGCCCGAATCCGCCCGGCCGTCTCCTCGTCGATCGGCGTATAGACGATCATGCCGAGATCCGGCCGGCCATCGACGGAAAACGCCGAGTATTCAAGCGCGATCGAGCCGAGCTTCGGATGCTCGAGGCGTTTCACGCCGTCGCCTTCGCCATGGTTCAGCACGTCGTTGTCGCGCCACAGCGCGGCGAACTCCGCGCTCGCGCCGCACAGCTCGTCCACCAGCGCAGCCGCCTCGGAGGCCAGCCCCGCGCGCGCCACGTCGGCGCGAAACGCCCCCACCACGAAGCGCGCCACGGCATTCCAGTCGTGCTGCTTGGCGCGCACGGCCGGATGGCGGAACAGGAAGCGCAGGATGTTGCGCTGGTCGCGCGGCAGCGTGTCGTAGTCGGTCAGCACGACGGCCGCGGCGCGGTTCCAGGCCACCACGTCCCAGGTCGGCGTCTTGACGATCGCGGGGCTCGCATCGAGCGAATCGAGCAGGCGCTGCAGCCTCGGGCTGACGCCGGCCACCAGCTTGTAGCGCACCTCGGGCGGCCGCCCGAGCCCGAGCATGAACAGGTGCTCGCGCTCGGCGTCGGTCAGCAGCAGCGCGCCGCAAATTCGCTCCAGCACCTCGGCCGACGGCGCGCCGCCGCGCCCCTGCTCGAGCCAGGTGTACCAGGTGGGACTGATATTGGCGCGCTGCGCGACCTCCTCGCGGCGCAGCCCCGGCGTGCGCCGGCGGCCGCTGAAACCGAAACTGGCCGGGTCGAGCCGGATGCGGCGGCTCTTCAGGAACTCGCCGAGCGAGGTAGCGGGATGAGTCGACATGGGAATCCTGTTAGTCGCTTTACCATGATGAACTCACTACTTTAACGGGATAACGAATCGTCGGATAGTGAGCGCGTGACGACCCAGGAGAGACTTCACATGCGTATTTTTCTGACGGGCGCGACCGGTTTCATCGGCTCGGCCCTCGTTCCCGAACTGATCGCGGCCGGCCATCAGGTGCTTGGCATGACGCGCTCGGATGCGGGCGCCCAGGCCCTCGCCGAGGCCGGCGCGGAGGTGTATCGCGGCACGCTGGAGGACCCGGAGAGCCTGCGGCGCGGCGCCGAGCAGGCCGACGGCGTGATCCATACGGCCTTCGATCACGATTTCTCGCGCTTCGCCGAGAACTGCGAGAAGGACAAGCGCGCGATCGCGGCACTCGGCGCGGCGCTGGCCGGCTCCGACCGGCCGCTGGTGATCACCTCGGGCACCGGCATGGGCAGCGGCGAGCCGGGCACGCTGGCCAGCGAGGACGTGTTCAACGACTCGCATCCAAACCCGCGCATCGCGTCCGAGCAGGCGGGCCACGCGCTGCTGGAGGCCGGCATCAACCTGTCGGTGGTGCGGCTGCCGCAGGTCCACGACCCGCGGCGGCAGGGCCTCATCACGCCGCTCGTCACCATCGCGCGCGAGAAAGGCAAGGTGGCCTACGTGGGCGAGGGCCGCAACCGCTGGCCGGCCGGCCATCTGTCGGATGCGGTGCGGCTCTATCGGCTCGCGCTGGAAGCCGGCGAGCGCGGCGCGCGCTATCACGCGGTGGGCGAGGAAGGCGTGAGCAGCCGCGAAATCGCCGAGGCGCTCGGGCGCGGCCTGAAGCTGCCGGCCGTCTCGATCTCGCCGGCCGAAGCCGCCGCGCATTTCGGCTGGATGGCGATGTTCGTCGGCCTCGACATGCCCGCCTCCAGCGCGCTGACGCAGGCCCGGCTCGGCTGGCGGCCGAGCGGCCCGACGCTGATCTCGGATCTGGAACAGGCGAAGTACGAGGCATAGGCGCACGCCGAAGCCACCGGCGCCGGCGGCGTGGGCAAGCCGCCGGCACGCGGCACGCGGCCAAGTCCGCAGCCGCGTGCGCTCATGCAAGACGGTGTGTGCCGGCTTGCATGCTCCATGTTTCGCATTCCTGAACGTCCAGCCGAAAATCAAGCCGCGAACGCTTCGCGATTGGCCTCGATGAAATCGCCGACGGTCTGCGGTGCCTGCCCGGTGATCCCGGCGATGACGGTATCCGCGCCGGAGAAAATGCCGTTGCGATAATCGATCGCGATCGCCAGAAAATGCTGGATCAGAAACTCGGGCAGCCCGTAGGACTCCAGGTGCGCGCGATACTGCTCGATCGTCGACGGACGATAGCGGATCTCGCGGCCCAGCACCTCGCCGATCTCGGCGGCGATCTGCGCCTGGCTCAGCTCGACCGGCCCGCACAGCGTGTAGGTCTTGCCGATGTGACCGGCGCGCTGCGTCAGCAAGGCGGCGATCATCCGCGCCTGGTCCTCGGCCGCGATCGGCGCGTGGCGCCCGTCGCCATACGGCAGCGTGATCTCGCCATCCTTCACGATCGTATCGCGCACCCACGGGAACACCATCCACTCCGAGAAGAACGTCGGGCGAATATGGACGACCGGGATGCCCGACCAGTCGAACACGCGCTCGGCAACCCAGTGGTCGCGCGCGGCATGGCTCTGCGAATCCTCGCGCGCGGAGATTTGCGACATCTCCACCACCACCTCCACGCCGGCACGGCGCGCCGCATCGGCGAAGTAGGCGCTCGCCTGGATGTAGCCGGGCAGCACCGGGTAGCACAGATAGGCGCCCGTCACGCCCTGCATCGCGCGAATCACGTCGTCGTGTTCGAGCAGGTCGCCGACGAAGATTTCGGCGCCGGCCTCGCGCAGCGCCTCGCTGCGCGCGTCCTCGCGATGCACGAACGCGCGAACCGCATGGCCGCCGTCGAGCAGGTGTCGAACCGTATGGACGCCGGTCTTGCCGGTGGCGCCGGTGATCAGGTATCGGTGTGCTTGCATGGTGAACTCCATTCGAAGGAAATCGGCTAGATCGCGCCGAGGTGGTGTTTGACATCGTCCAACAGCGTTGCCGAGGCATCGGCATCGCCGAGGATTCGAGACATCGTGACGGCGCCGATCATGGCGGCCAGCGCGAACCGGGCGTCGGCGCGCGCGGCGGCGGGCGGCGGCGCGCCGTCCGGGCGCTGCGCGAGACGCGCGGCCAGCGCGCCGACCAGTTCGTCGAAGCCGCGCGCCGCGGCCGCGCGCGTCTTGCCGCCCGCGTGGGCCAGTTCGCTGCCCATCGCGGCGAGCGGGCAGCCGCCGGTGGGCGTGTCGCGGTGCGCGACCGAGACGTAGGCGTCGACCATCGCCGTGAACGCGTCCTGGCGATCGGCGCCCGCAGCAGCGGAAGCGGCAATGGCCTCGAGCCCTTCGACGACTTCCGCCATCGCGGCCGAACAGGCTTCCGCGACCAGTTGATCCTTGGATTCGAAGTGGCGATAGAAACCGCCCTGCGTGAGGCCGGCGCTCGACATCACGTCGTTGAGCCCGGTGGCCTGGATGCCGTTGAGCCGGAATTCGCGCGCCGCGACCTCGACGATCCGGCGCCGCGTTTCAGCGGCTTCCGCCTTCGACTTCCTCATGGTTCGCTCCGTGACGATTTTTAGAGGGTGACTGCAATCTAATTTGGATGGTAGTTACCCTCTAAATGGAAGTCAAGCGCTGGCAGCATATAAAAAACCGGGATGGATGAGACGGGAGACAGCGCGCTGGACGGACAACGCTTCTGGCTACCCGCGTGCCGGGCCGGCGCCACTTGCTTCTTGCTCCGTGGCAAAAACCCGCGTAGCGTGCCAGGCCACCCGCCCCGCCCGGCGCCGGGACTTTCCGAGTTCGAGCTTCGACCATGACCCGTCTCCTTTCCCTCGCACTTCGTATCGCGTTCGCCGCCGCGGCCCTGCACGGCGCCGCGCAGGCGCGCGATCTCGACCGCGCCGATCCCGAACGCGCGCGGATTCTCGCGGCGGCGCACCGCACGCAGCACGTCGACGGACGCTTCGAGGTGCTCGATCTGTTCCGGGACGGCGACGCGGCGTTCTTCTGCGCCGTCGTGCGCGACGGCGACGGACGCATCGAGCGCACCGACGAGGCGAGCGACCTTTATCTGCTCGCCTTGCGGCAACGGCCCGACGGATGGGAGGTGTACGAAATGGGCGGCGGGCTCGGCAATTACCCGCCCACTGCCGCCGATTGCGCCGTCGCCGGACACGTGCTGAACACGCGCGCCGATATCGCGGCCGCGATCCGGCGCTGGGGTACGCCGGCGCGTTGAGGCGAGGTGGATCGCGCCGATGGGTGGCGGGACCGGATGCGCAAGGTCGAGGTATCGCCCCGCGCCTTCCGCTCCCGATCGCCTGGCGGACGAGGTCGGGCGGCGGCCACGCCGAACACCGCCCGACCTCGCGTCGCACGCCGCCGAAGCGGTCGGCGCGTTGCGCCGCTCAGCCGCCGCTCAGCCGCCGGGCCCGCAGCCGGGCCGGTCGAACAGCGCGCTCATCCCGCACGGCGCGGCGTAGATGCGGTAGCTCGAATGTCCGACGCCGGGCACTTCGATCAGGCGCTGTGCCGTGTGCGGGTCGAGCAGATGGAGATAGGCATAAAACGCCTTGCCGCGCGCGTAGCGCGTCGCCCCCTGCGCCTCGGCCGCGCAGGAGAGATCCTGCCCGTCCGCGTGCGGATCGTTGTCGGCCGTGCCCAGCAGATAGGTCACGTCGCGTTGCAGGTAGCGCGCACGGATCGCCGCCGGTGTAGCGGGCCGCGCCGGATAGGACGGCATCCCGGTTCGCAGCCCGTAGATCCAGTGGTCGAAGTCGGGGCACGAGGCCGCGTCGAACGGCCGGAAGCTGCCCTCGGCATCGGGACGCTCGTCGCTCAGGTACAGATAGCTGGCCGGGTTCGCGACCACATAGCGAACGTGGATCGGTGCGCCGCCGAGCACCGCCTCGCCCTGGCCGATCGCCACGTAGCGCTGCACGAACTGGCCGCCCGCCGAATGGCCGGCCAGCACGATGGTGCGCAGGTTCGGGAACACGCTGCGATCCGCGAGGCGCCGGAAGATCTGGTCGACGACCTCGAACGAGCCGAGGCCGGCCGCGTCGAGTGAAGGCGCTCCCTGCGGCCAGCCGTTGGCGCTCCAGCGCAGCGTCGTGGCGGACAGATGGTGCGCGGCCACGTCGGTCCCGGTCAGGAACTGCGGCGTGACGAGCAGCGTGCCGCGCGCCGCGGCGCCCGCCAGCATCGCGGCATGCTCGCCCGAGCGCAGGTCGCGGCGCGGCCAGCCGGGAATCACCACCACCGCGCGCGTCACGCCTGCCTGGCGGCGCGTCCAGTCGCGCGACACGGCGATCGGCAGCACGAACGGGCCGGCCCGCGACGCGATCGTCAGCCGGCCGGGCTGGACCGTCGGCACCGGCGTCGCGACGAGGTCGCGTTCGTGGCCCGCGACCGGCACCGACGCCGGCGGCGCGGACGCGGCGGCCGCCAGCGTAACGGCCGGCAGCGCGGACAGCGCCCAGGCAAGCGATAACCAGCGAGGCAGACGAGACAAGGCAGGGCTCCTTCAGGTCGTGGATCGGCCGCGTGGCGCCGCGGCCCGCCCGAGCGGCCACGCGCGCCATGCTCCTGCATAACGGCAACCCCCCGCTCCGCGATGACAGCCGCCGCGGCGCATCATGCCTCGTGATGTGCCGCGCTCACCACGGAATCGTCTCGTTCTCCCAGCGCGTGAACTTCCCGGTCGGACCGTCCCGGCCCAGCAGCGCGACGCGCACCGCCTCGCGCGCACCCTGCTCGACGGTATCGACGCCGGCATAGCCGTTGAGGTTGGTCTTCGTGAAGCCGGGCGAGATGGCATTGACCGGAATGCCCTCCGGCTCCAGCTCGATCGCCATCGCCACCGTCAGCGCGTTGAGCGCCGTCTTCGAGGCCGGGTAGACCGGGCCGAAGATACCGCGATACGGGAAAGCCGGATCGAGGTTGGTGGCGAGCGAGCCGACGCCGCTCGACACGTTGACGATGCGCGAGACGGGCGAGCGCCGCAGCAGCGGCAGCATCGCCTGATAGACGGCCAGCACGCCGAACACGTTGGTGTCCCACACCGCGCGCATTTCGTCGAGCGGGACGTTGCTCGGGCGCGTCTTGCGCGCGTGTTCCTCGAGGCCCTGGCTGGGCAGCCGGCCGGTGTGCGAGATCGCGGCGTTGTTGACGAGCAGGTCGAGGCGGCCGAATTCGTCGCGCACGCGCGCCGCCGCGGCGGCGATCGAGGCCGCGTCGGTCACGTCGAGCTGCAGCGCCCGCGCGTTCGGCCCGACCTCGCGGGCCGCGGCCTCGCCGCGGCCGGCGTTGCGCGAACCGACCAGCACCGTATAGCCGTGCGTGACGAGATCCTTGGCGATCTGGAGGCCGATGCCCTGATTGGCACCGGTGACGAGGGCGATGGGTTGATCCTGCATGGTGGTTTCCTTGTCGTGTGGCGCGATGGCGAGCGCCTCCCTTGCACGGGATGCGGCGCACGCCGTCGCGCGGCGTGAAACGGATTGAAACGGATGAACGGGAATGGCGACGGATCGCGGGCGGCCGCCGTGGATGGCAATGGGTAGTTGCAGGCCGGCGCGTATCGATCAGATCAATCGACCGGAATCGACTGAAGGTGACCGGAAGCGACCGCCATGCACCGGCCCGGGCCGGTCAGCGCGCCTCGGCGGCCCACGCCTCGGCGTCGGCGCCGGCCGGGATCCGCAGCGGCGCATCGGGGTCGGTCGCCGCGCGCCACACCGCGTCGGCCACGTCGCCGGCGTGCGTGATCGGCGCGGAGGCGTCGGTCAGCCGCGCGAACACGGCCTTCACGAGATCGGCATAAGCTTCGTGGTCGAAGCCGTGCATGTGGGCGCGCGCGTTGTCGCCGAAACGCGTGTCGGGCGCGCGGCCCGGCAGCACCAGCCGCACCCGCACGCCGAACGGTTCGAGTTCGAGCGCCATCGATTCGGTCAGCGCGTTGACGGCCGCCTTGCTGGCGCGATAGGCGCCGATCAGCGGCAAGGCCTTCAGCGTGACGCTCGACGTGACGTTAACGATCACGCCGGCCCGACGCTGGCGAAACTGCGGCAGCACGGCCTGCGCGACCGCGAGCGTGCCGAGCGTATTGGTCTCGAACAGCGCGCGCGCCGTGTCGAGCGGTACCAGTTCGGCCGGCGCCGCCGCGCCGAAGCCGGCGTTGTTGACCAGTACGTCGATCGGGCCGGCCGCGGCGACGGCCTGCTCGATGCTGTGCGGATCGGTGACGTCGAGCGGCAGCACCCGCAGCCGCTCCGACGCCGGCAGCAGGTCGGCCTGCGGTGTGCGCATGGTGGCGACCACGCGCCAGTCGCGCGCGAGGAAATGGCGCGCGATCTCGAGGCCGAAGCCGGACGAACAGCCGGTAATCAGCACGGTTTGCATGAGAACTCCTGTGGCGGTGATGGGGTATCACTACGATAGATCGCCACAGTCGTACTCGCTACAATCAACAATCCGAATTTCATTTGCAAGAGTCCGGCAATGATCGATCCCTTGGCGGAAGTCGTCACGCTGCTACAGCCGGGTGCCCGGTACTCCAAGCTGGTTCATGGCGCGAGCCCGTGGCGCGTCAACCGCTCGGACGCGGGCCAGCCGTTCTATTGCGTGATCCTGGAAGGCGGCTGCCGGCTCACGATCGACGCGCACGCGCCGATCGAGCTGCACTCGGGCGATTTCGTGCTGATCCCGGCCGCCTACGGCGTGGCGATGTCGAGCCTCGACGCGCCGCCGCCGGGTGCCGACACGCGCGCGCCGACGCCGCTCGGCGGCGGCGAATTCCGGCTCGGCCCGGCGGACCGGCCGATCGACACGCGCCTGATGGTGGGCCATTGCAGCTTCGGCTCGCCCGACGCGGCGCTGCTCGTCTCGCTGCTGCCGCAGATCGTCCACGTGCGCGGCGAGCAGCGTCTGGCCACGCTCGTGCAATTCGTGCGCGAGGAATCGCTCGAACAGCGGCCGGCACGCGAGGTGGTGCTGTCGCGGCTGATGGAGGTGCTGCTGATCGAGGCGCTGCGCTCGACGGCGGGCACCGAGGCGTCGCCGGGGCTGGTGCGCGGCCTGGCCGACGGCCGGCTCGCCGCCGCGATCCGCGGCATGCACGAGCGGCCGACGCACGGCTGGACCGTGGCCGAGCTGGCCCGCGAGGCGGCGCTGTCGCGCTCGACCTTCTTCGAGCGCTTCAATCGCGCGGTGGGCGTGGCGCCGATGGAATACCTGCTGGCCTGGCGCATGGCGCTCGCGAAGGACCTGCTGCGGCGCAACGACGGGCGGATCGCGGAAATCGCGCGGAAGGTGGGGTATAGCTCGGCGAGTACGTTCAGCGTGGCGTTCGCGCGGCATGTGGGCCGGCCGCCTACGCAGTATGCGCGCGAGGAGCAGGCGGAGGAGCGCACGCAGACGTAGGGGCGGCGGCTTCGGTGTGTCGTGCCGGGCGGGGTAAGCCGCGAGTGGTCGCCATGCTGTTGATCCTGGTGGCGCCATCACCGACGCGATCGGGAGCCATGCCTCCCGAATCCCGGTATGCGCGGAAGGAACAGGCGGAAGCACGCACGCGACCATAGCGGCACATGCCTCGGCGTGTCATGCCGGCCCGGCACACGCCACGAGCAGCCGCCGTGCCGGCGCTGTTGGCCCCGGCACCGCCGTCATCGAGGCGATCCGGAAGCCGCGCCTGCCAGATGCCGTCGTGGCCAGGGCTCGACGCGATCGACCCCGAGTCCGCCCTCGAACCGCACTGCCCGCGACCTGCACCGGCCAGCCAGCCTCATGGCTCCACGGCTTAAACCTGCTGCGCCGCCCCGGCCAGCAACGCCCGATGCCGCGCCTCGGTTTCGTCGTCCACCGGAAACAGGCATTCGAGACGCAGCTCCTGCGCCGCCACGTTACGCGGCGCCCCGACCGTCGTCACCATCGAGAAATAGCGCAGCACCACGCCGTCGCGAATGAACCCGAGCGGCACCATCGGCAGCGCCTCGGCCGGCGCGCGTTCGTGATGCGTCTTCCAGCCGCCCGGCACGTCGGGATAGGCGAGCAGTTCGCCGAGCAGCCGCCGCGTCCCCGCGTCGATCATCTGCCCCACCGATTCGCGATACAGGCGCTGCAGCAGGCTGCTCGCCACGCTTTCCCAATCGGCCAGGAACGGGCGCATGCCGTCCGGATCGAACATCAGGTGCAGCATGTTGCGCGGCCCGGCGCGTGCCGCCATGTCGATGAAGCAGTTGAAGAAACGCGGGGCCGCCGGGTTCGTCATCAGCACGTTCCAGTGGCGATCCATCACGATCGCCGGGAACGGCTCGTGCTGGCGCACGACGCGTTCGAGCGCGCGCGTCACGCCATCCATCTCGGCCGCGTTCCACGGCGCGTCCGAATACACGGGCGCGTAGCCGGCCGCGAGCAGCAGCGCGTTGCGCTCGCGCAGCGGCACGTCGAGCGTCTGCGCGAGCGTCAGCAGCGTGTCGCGACCCGGCACGCTGCGCCCGCTCTCGATGAAGCTGATCTGGCGCTGCGAGATGCCGGCTTCGAGCGACAGGTCGAGCTGGCTCACGCCGCGCAGATCGCGCCAGTAGCGCAGCAGATCACCGAGGTCGCTTGGCGGCGCCTTCCGGCTGGAACTCGTGGCGTTCATCGGTTTTCCCTATGGTGACGGTGCGATCCGGCGATGTCGGCGATGTCTGGCTGAAGCGGCCGCGCACGGCCCTTTCGCGCCGTTGCGAACCCGCCGCCCGAACGCCACCCGACGCCGTCCGGTGCCCCGGCAAGACGCGTACCCGCCGGATGCCGATCTCCCTCGCCGGGCCGACCAACGCAGACACCCGCCGGCAAGCGGCAAGCGGCAAGCGGCAAGCGGCAAGCGGCAAGCGGCAAGCGGCAAGCGGCAAGCGGTTCGCAGTATGGAGTCCGCCGCGGCGCGCGGCAATGACATCGGATGTCATTGCCGCATCCGCGGCCTTGCCGTCCCACGCCCCCCCGACCGCGCGAACGGGCGCGAGCCGGACGACGCCGCCACCCCGCCCCGATCACACCAACCGCCACATTCCCGCGCCCTGCCTGCGATCCGCTTCGGCGTTAGCATGCGAAGACTGTCGATCCGGCACCGCGCCGGGCCGCGCCGGGCCGCCGCCTCGCGGCCGCGCGATGCCGGCAGCCGCCCCCCTTCGCCCCGCCTACCCATGCCCAGGAAAAAAGCCAGCGTCTGGCTCAGCGGTCTCGATCTGCTCGCCAGGCTCGCGAAAGTCCGGCCGAAGCCGCCGCGCGCCGCGCGCAAGCCGAAGCCGAAGCTCACGCCCAAGCCCGCCAGGCCCGCCCCGAAGTCCCGCGCGCCCCGCACCACCGCGCCCGGCCCGCGCCACGCGCCGCCGGCGCGCGCGCCGGGCCGCTGGACCCGTTCGTTCCATTCCGCGCCGCCGCTGGCCGGCCAGCTCGTCAACCATCTTGCCTACGCGCTGTACCTGCCGGCCTCGGCGCCGTCGCCGGCGGGCCTGCCGCTCGTCGTGATGCTGCACGGCTGCCGGCAGACCGCGGAATCGTTCGCGGCCGGCACGCGCATCTGCCGGCTCGCCGAGCGCGCCGGCTTCGCGGTGCTGCTGCCCGAGCAGGCGAAGACGGCGCAGGCGCACCGCTGCTGGCACTGGCACCAGCCGGCCGCGCACTCCGAGGCGCCCGCCGTCGCGTCGCTGGTCGCGGCGATGATCCGCGAACACGGCTTCGACCACGAACGCGTCCACCTGGCCGGCATGTCGGCGGGCGCCGGCCTCGCGGCCGTGCTCGCGGTCCATCATCCGGCGCTGTTCGCCGCGGTGGGCCTGCACTCCGGGCCGGTGTTCGGCGCCGCGCAATCGACGATGAGCGCCATGCGCGTGATGCGCGACGGCAGCCGCGAGGACCCGCTGCGCCTGATCGAGGCGGCGGTCGACGTGGCCACCCACCCCGGCATGCCGGCGCTGGTGGTTCACGGCGAACTCGACGCGGTGGTCGCCAGCCGCAACGCCACGCAGCTCGGCACCGAATTCGCGCGGCTCAACCGCCTGCTCGACGCGCAAGGCGCGGTGTGTGCCGGCGAGCAACGCGCCTACCGGCGCGACGACGTCGACTACCTCGACCACCTGAAGGCGGGCCGGCTGGTGGTGCGGGTGGGCATCGTGCGCGGGCTCGGCCACGCCTGGAGCGGCGGCGATCCGCGCGAGCCGTTCCACGCCGACCGCGGCCCCGACGCGAGCCGCATGATGTGGAATTTCTTCCGCCATCAGCGCCGCGTCACGACCCCCGCGGCGCCTCCGCCATGACGGCGCGGCCCGTGCCGGCGCGGCAATCGCATCTCCCGCCGAACTATTTCCCGGTGGCCTTGACCCCCGTCATATCACTCGAACTATTACGATTGATGGTGAAGCGGCGCCTGTCTGATAGTGAAAATTTCCCTGAAATCCCCGGCTGCCGCGAGGCGGCCGGCGGCGGCCCGCGCGGCGCAACCGATCGACGCGCCGGAGCGCGGAGCCGCATTCATTCTGGCATGCGAAGAAATGACATCACAGAAACCTGTCCGCGCGGAAGACAAACGCGTCGTCAACGGCTCCGGCGACATCAACCAGCTCGCGCCGTTCCGCTACGTCTGGGCATGGGAGTGCTTCCTCTCGGCCAACAAGAACCACTGGACGCCGCTCGAGATCTCGATGAGCGACGACGTCCACGATTTCCACCATCGCCTGAGCCCGGCCGAAAAACACGTATTCGAGAACGTGCTCGCCTACCTGACCACCTCCGACATCCTCGCCATGCGCAACATCGGGCTGGCCGTGATGGAGAAGATGACGGCGCCCGAGCTGCAGATCTACCAGGCCCGGCAGGTCTATGAAGAAGCGCTGCACACCTGGACCTACCAGCACTGCATCGAAGTCCTCGGCCTCGACCAGCAGGAGATCTACAACCGCTACCGCGTCGTGCCGCAGATCCACGCGAAGATCGCGCTGTCGAACCGGCGCCTGAACCGGATGCTGGAGCCGGGCCTGGACCTGCGCAACCGCGACACGCTGCACGAGTTCGCGCTCGCCTACCTGTTCTTCGCGGCCGTGTTCGAGGGCACCTGGTTCTACAACGGCTTCTCGCCCGTGTTCGCGCTGCAGCGCCGCGGCCTGATGAAGGCCACCGCCCAGCAGTTCCAGTACATCATGCGCGACGAGGTGCTGCACTGCGGCTTCGGCATTCGCGTGATCCGGCAACTGCTCGAGGAAGAGAACCTGAGCCTCGACCCGCGCGCCGTGCAGGAGATCTGGGAGGAAGCCGAGGCCGCCGAGCGCGCCTACGCGCAATACATCCTGCGCGATCCGATCCTCGGCTATTCGGCGGACCTGCATTGCGAGCAGTTCCGCTTCATCGCCAATCGCCGCGCCACCCAGCTATCGATGCCGGCGCCGTTCCCCGGCGCGACCAACGCGCTGCCCTGGCTCGACGAACAGGCCAACCTGCGCAAGGAGAAGAACTTCTTCGAAACGCGCGTGACCGACTATCAATCGGGCGGCGCGCTGGACTGGCGCTGACGCACCGCGTCCCTCGGTCCCGCCAAGGTTCGTCGGCGTGGCGGCCGGATGCCGGCTTCGGCATCCGGCCGCGTTCATATCCGGCCGCTCATGTCGAGCCTGCGCTCACATCCCTATAATCTGGATCGGCGCCTGTCCTGTCCTTACACGCCGCCATCCGTGCCGCTCAACGATCCGAACGCAGGGAGAGTCCATTGAACATCGACCGGAAACGCCGCGCCTCGCTGCTGCGCCCCGCACTATGGCTGCTGCTCGGGATCGGCGCGAACGCGTTCGCGCAGGGCGGCGGGACCTCGGCCGAGCAGGTGTTCGCGGCCGTCTCGCCGAAGGTCTGGACGGTCAGGGCCGCGCAGCCGCAGGGCAACCAGTTCATGATCGGCAGCGCGGTGCTGATCGCGCCGGGCCGCTTCATCACCGCCTGCCACGTGGTCGAGAAGTCGGTCGACGTCGCGCTGACCAACGGCAACGCCACGTTGAAGGTGGACGAGGTGCTGCGCGATCCCGACAACCGCCGCGACATGTGCCTGCTGCGCGTGGCCGGCCGCTTCGACACGGCGCCGGTGCAGGTCGCGCCGATCAGCACGCTGAAGGTGGGCCAGCGCGTGTACGTGATCTCGAGTCCGCGCGGGCTCGAACTGTCGCTGACCGACGGGCTGATCTCGTCGCTGCGGCAGGAGCCCGAGAGCCAGGTGCCGATCATCCAGTCGTCCACGCCCGTCACCAGCGGCTCCAGCGGCGGCGGCCTGTTCGACGAACAGGGGCGGCTGGTGGGCGTGGTGCGCTCGGTGGCGACGGCCACCGAGAATTTCGCGTTTTCCTATCCGGCCGAATGGGTCGCCCAGCTGCCCGAGCGCTACGCGCACGAGATCGCCGCCTGGCAGAACGAGATGAAGGCGGCCGGCGTGCGCTTCTCCGGCGACGGCAACGTGGTGGGCAGCGGCTTCGCCGCGCTCGCCGACGCCAACGCGCTGCCGGTGCCGGCCGCGCAAAAGGAACCGGTCGCGCTGGCCTACAGGCAGTTCCTGCTGCTGGCCGCGCCGCGCGCGTTCGTGTTCACCAGCGACGGCAAATTCGGCACGTTTTCGAGTTCGACGGAATTCTCGAAGTTTCAGGACGAATGCCGGAAGAGCGGCGTGACGTTCAAGCTCTACGCGGTGGACAACGCGGTGGTGTGGCGGGCGGCCGGCGGCCAGGCCAAATGACGTCCGGGCGGCGCCCTTCGCGCGGCGTCATCCGCGCCGCGCGGCCTCGATCGCGGCGATGTCGATCCTGCCCATCGTCATCATGGCCTCGAAAGCGCGTTTGGCCGCCGCGCGATCGGGATCGGTGACCGCGGCCGTCAGCACGCGCGGCGTGATCTGCCACGACACGCCCCACTGGTCCCGGCACCAGCCGCACACGCTGGCCTCGCCGCCATTGCCGACGATCGCGTCCCACAGGCGGTCCGTTTCGGCCTGATCGTCGGTCGCCACCTGAAACGAGAACGCCTGGTTATGCCGGATCGCCGGGCCGCCGTTCAAGCCCAGGCAGGCGATGCCCGTCACCGTGAACTCGACCGTCAGCACGTCGCCCTGCTTGCCGGCGGGGTAATCGCCGGGGGCGCGATGCACGGCGCCCACGGCGCTGTCGGGGAACGTCACGGCGTAGAACGTGGCGGCCTCGAGCGCGGTGCCGTCGTACCAGAGGCAGATCGTGGTCTTGCTGGTCATGGGAGTGCTCCAGGACGAGAGGGGCGGGCCGCGCCGTCGGGTCGGATCCGGGCGCGGGCTCGACGCGGCGCGTCGGCACCGGTTTGGCGCCGCTGCGGCTTCCATGGAAGGCGAAGCGTTCCGCGAAATCCATTCACGCTTTCACCATGCCGCGAACGCTCGCGAAACGACGCCTCATGCCGGCGATATCCGCACGAGATCCGCCCCCGCTACCACCGCACCGGCAATCCGCACTCCGGCGCGTCCGACAGCGAGCGCTCGCGCACGCGCGCGAGCATCGCCTCGGTCGCGTCGCGCAGGCGGCTGCCGTAAGTCCTCGCGGTCGCCTGCACCGCCGCCACGCAGCGCAGCCGCACGTCCGAAGCCAGCGCCAGCGTCACGTACATCGCTTCGCGCGCGCCGGCCGCGTCGCCGTTCGCCGCCTCGATCGCGGCCAGCGTGGTCCAGTCGGCCGTGCGCCCGCTCTTGCCGTCGGCGCGCGGCACGGCCAGCGCGTACAGCGCGTAGAGGCGCGCCTCGCCGAAGCGTCCGGTCCGGTAGGCGTAGAGCGCGAGGTTGCCGGCCACCTCGCCGTCCAGCGGATCGGCTTCCAGCGCCTTGCGCTGGATCTCGTAGGCGGCCTGCGCGTCGCCGCGCCCGTTGAACGCGGCGATCGCGTCCTGGTTCAGCGCGCGCGCCGCCTTGCGGTCGCGCTGCCAGCGATATCGCGAGAAATCGACCGAACGCCCCGCCTGCCGCGCTGCCTCGGCGATCGCGGCCTGATCGCCGGTGCGGGCCAGCGCGAGCACGCGGGCGATGGCGGGGTCCGCGTCGCGCGCCACCGCCTCGATCGACGAAGGCTGGCGGGCGGCGTCCACGTGATTCGACCGAACCCGAGGCGCCGGCGCGACCGAAGCCGGACTGGCTGCCTGCCGCGGCGCCGGCCGCAGCGATGCCACGAACCGCCGGACTTCGACACCGCCGAACGAGGGCAAGTGCAGCGGCCGATGCGCGAGAAACCACGCCGCGGCGCCGATCACGATCAATGCGGCCAGCACCAGCAAGGTGGTCAGCAGCGCGCGCCAGGTCCGGCCGTTCAGCCGCGCCGCGAACCATCGCGCGCCGGCGCGTTCGGCGTCCCCGGCGCGCGCGGACGCGTCGTCGCCGACGGTTTTTCGGAGCGTTTCGAGGTCGATCGCCATTCAGTGTCGCCGGGTCGAAACCATGCCGCGCTCAGAACGGCGGCTGGCGAAACCCGGGCTCGCCGCAGCGGGGGCAGTCGGCGCGCCGCGTGGTCTGCAGCCAGAGCGACTGGAACGCGTACTGGCCGATGGCGTCGGCGTGCGTGTGCGGAAACAGGTAGTAATCGGGCTCCATGGCCAGCATCAGGTAATGCACGCCCTCGCGCAGCTTGCCGCGCATGAAGCGTCCGATGCCGCCGCCCTCGCCGCCGTCGTCATCCCCGCCGCACAGCATCGACAGCGCGATCTTCACGGCGGCATTGCAGACGAAGTGGATGTCGGAGCCGAGCGCGACCTGCGGCTTCAGCTTGTTGGTGCCGTAGTCGCGCTCGCGCTGCACCGGCGCGCCCGCCACCACGTCGCCGAGCGTCTCGCGCACGCCGCCGGTGGCGCAGCCCATGCACGGCGTATGCGCCGGGTCCACGGCGATCACCTCGCCGCCGCCCGCGCCGCGGTAGAGGCCGACGAACACGGCGGGCTTCAGCAGCGCGTAGCAGAAGCGATCGACGATGCCGGTCGCGGTCGGATCGTCGAGCGCCGAGACCACCAGATCGACGCCGCCCAGCAACTCGCGCAGCCGCGGGCGCAGCGCCTGCACCTCGCTCGCGCAGCCCTGCACGGCGATGTCGGGAAAGATGCCGCGCAGATGCCGGGCCAGCGCCTCGACCTTCGGCGCACCGACGTCGGCGTGACCGTATACGGTGCGCGTGAGGTTGCGCCACTCGACATGGTCGGGATCGATCAGCAGGAAATGGCCGACGCCGGCGCGCGCCAGTTCGTCGGCCACGAACGAGCCCACCGAGCCGCAGCCGACGATCGCCACGCGCTTGCCGGCGATGCCGCCGGGCACCACGCCGGCCAGGCGGTCGAACCAGCTCGGGTCGCGCCGCGGCGGCAGCGGTTCAGCCACGCCGGCCGCCGGTCGGCTTCAGCACCGCGTCGCCGGCGTAGGCCTCGCCTTCCTCGTTGTTCGCGGAGAACGGGAATTCCGAGGGCTGGCCGACCTCGCGCGAGCGGATCATCACGGCCATGCCCTCGGCCCACAGGCAGCTCTTCGCGAACGCCTCGCGCAACGTGCGGCGCGTGCGCATGGAGGCGCCGCCGAGGCAGATCACGCCGTCCGGAAAGATATGGCCGACGTGGATGTTCTGCCACGCCTTCTCGATGGTCGGCGAGACGAGCTGCGCGCAATAGCCGGGAATGTCCTCGTCCGCGCAGAAATACAGCGAGATCGTGAACACCACCTGCAGCTCGGTATCCTTCGTGAAGGTCCAGACGTCCTGCTCGCCGATCCGGTGGTAGACGGTATTGGTCGGAAGAAACCGGGCGACGTCCGCGCGGTCCTGTTCGTAGCGTGTCGACATGGGCTGGCTCCGGGCGCCGCCCTCAGGCGAACACTTCCGACGGCACGATGGTGGTGCGCTCGGCGGTGCGCGCATCGACCGGCATGATGACCTTGCCGTCGCGATCCACCACCACCTGGGCGGCGGGATTGATCGGCAGCGATTCGGTGCGGGTCTGATTCGCGAGCACCGTGGCGCGCAGTGCGTTCAGATCGGTTCCCATTTCGAACTCCCTCAGGTGGCATGTGACGGCTGGGCCGGCGCGGCGCGCGGCGGCTCGGAGCGTGGCGCCGGGCCGCTGGCGTCCGGACCACCCATCGCAGCGTACAGGAGCGCCGCTATTCGTTCAACGGACGCCTCGGCATCGGTAATGCCATCCCATTCGATCGCGAGACTGCGGGTGGCGCCCTCGTGCTGGTAAAGCACCAGCGGCGCGACGACCGGATAGCCGAGCCCGACGAAATACATGAACTCGCGCTGCGCCGGCCCGCTGCAGACGAGCCCGACCAGCTGCGAGCCGGCGATCTCCAGATGCTGCAGCTTGCGGTTGCAGGTGAGCGCGAGGCCGCCGCGCGCGAGGCCGGCGAGCAGCCGCTCGACGTGCGCGAGGATCGGCAGCACGTGCAGCGGCTCCTCGACGATCGTCACGGCGTCGCGCCGGACGTCGCCGGGACGCGCGGCGGCGGCGCCGCGTTCGGCGCGATACCAGTGGAGGAACGACGGCGCCGCGCCCGGATCCAGATCGGGCGACGGCACCGGCTCCGATTGCGGCGCCCGCGAGCGCGGCAGCGGCTGGACGATCGGCAGCGCGATCGCCGCGAACTGCGGGTTCTTCGCGAAGAAGCTCAGCACGGTCCGCTCGTCGCCGGCCGAGGGCCGCACGAGGCCGCGCGGATGGGAATGGACGATGCCCTTGAACTGCAGCCCGGCCTCGCGCTCGACCACCGCCACGTTGGCGATCAGCCGGTCCGACGGCACGTAGCTGACGGCGCTGGTCCGCGCGTCGAAGTCGTATTCGAAATGGGTGACCATCGGGTAATGGCGCGGCCCGTAGAGCGCGCCGCCGCGCTCGGGCCGATGGGAGGCGATGTGCTCCCGGATCTCCTGACAGACCAGATCGGTGACGATCATTGCGGCATACCTGCGAATGCGGTCGACATGAACAGCGGCATCGCGAACCCACGCGCCGCGACGAAGACCCCGCGCGACGCCCGGCGCGGTGCCGCCGAGCATACCGCCGCGCCGGCGGCGCTGTCCACCCGGCGCCGCGCCATTGATTCGCGAAACGGCGCGGAATCACGACGCCGGCGCGCGATTATCGCCATTCCCGCGCATGCCGGATCGTTAATTTCATAACAAAAAACCGCGAGCCCGCCCGACGCCTTGACCGCCCGCGCCGCGCTAACGTATCGTCGTGCGACGTTAAGGAAATGCGTCCCGATCCATGCACTCCCGCTTTGACCGCTTCCGCGCCACGCCGATCGGAAAGCAACTCGAAGCCCTGATCGACCTTCCCGAGCGCTACCCGGAATACGCGGCGCTGTCGCGCGTCGGCATGGCCGCGATCGCGGCGGTGGCCGACGAAATCGCCGGGAAATATCCCGAGATCGAAACCGATACGACCGCCCGCCAGTTCTGCGGCGCGATGGTGGCCGACGTCATGCGCCGCCACGGCCACGAACTGGTACAGGCGCGCGGGCGCGTGGGCGGCCGGCTGTTCAGCTACGGCGCCGTGTTCAGCGCGCGCCCGGTGGTGCTGCCGTTTCCGCGCGTGGTCGAGGAACTGGCCGCGATGCCGGGCCGGCTCGCCGAACACGCGGCGCGCATCCCGCGCGCGCAGTGGGCATGCCGCCCCGACGGCACCGGCTTCTCGTTCGTCGAGCACGTCTGCCATCTGCGCGATTTCGATGCGGTGTCCGCGCAGCGGATCGAGGCGATCCGGCGCGAGCGGCTGCCCGTGATCGCCGCGGTCGACGGCCTCGCCGTCGCGCAGGCGCGCCGCTACCTCGAGCAGAACCCGGGCGAGGCCTTCGAGGCGTTCCGTCAAGCGCGGCGGCGCCTGTGCCTGGCGCTGCGGCGGCTCGGCGCCGCGCAGCTCGAGCGCTGCGGGCTGCACGACGGAATCCGGCGCGTCAGCCTGGAGGAACTCGTGCGCGAGCTGCTCGACCACGACCGCACGCATTGCCTCGAACTCGACGAACTGCGCGAAGAACTGCGCGACGCACTCGGCGCCGAGCACGCCGCGTCCCTCCACCCTCATTCACCCGCGAGACGATCCGCATGAGCCACCGGCCCCCCGTCATCCTCGTCCAGGGCTTCATCGGCAGCCTCGATGCGATCGCCTTCGACACCCCCGAGCCGCTGCACGCCGCGCCGGACCTGCTCGGCTACGGCGCCTACCGGCACGTGCCGTTCGAGGCCATCTCGCTGCCCGAGCAGGTCGAGCACATCCGCGCGTTCATCGCCGCGCGCACCGACGCGCCCACCGTGGACCTGGTCGGCCACTCGACCGGCGGCGCGATCGCGATGCTGTTCGCGCATGCCTACCCCGACCGCGTGCGCCGGATCGTCAACGTGGAAGGCAACTTCACGCTCGACGACGCGTTCTGGTCCGCGCCGGTGGCGCACCTGACGCCGGACGAGGCCGACGCGCGGCTCGCGTCGCTGCGCGCCGATCCGGCCGGCTGGCTGCGCGGCGTGATCCGCGACGCGACGCCGGCGATGGTCGACACGGCCGCGCGCTGGCTCGACCACCAGCCGGCCTCGACGCTGCGCGCGATGGGGCAGTCGGTGATCGCGGTGACCGGTAACGCCGGCTACGCGCGCAAGCTCAGGCAGGTGTTCCAGCGCCACCCGGTGTACCTGCTGTCGGGCGAGCGTTCGCATGGCAACTGGCATCTGCCGGGCTGGGCCGTCGAGCTGTGCGCGGGCCGCGAAGCGCTCGCGGACTGCGGTCACCTGATGATGCTCGAGGCGCCCGCGGCGTTCGCGGCCGCGGTCGAGGGCTTCCTGAGCCGCCCCGAGGCCTGACGGCCCTGCGCCTCATGCCCGCCGCTTCACCTGCGCGCCGGGCGCGGACCGGGTTCAGAAGTTGAACTGGTCGATGTTCGACGCATCGAACGTGGTGGGCGGCCCGAGGATCACCTCGCCGCTCTTGCCGATGGTGCGGCGGCCGAGCTTGCCGGCCTCGAACGATTCGCCTTCCTTGCCGGTGATGGTGCCCGAGGCCAGGTTGGCGGCGGCATAGGCGGCCAGGTAGCCGAGCTGGCCCGGATCCCACAGCTGGAACGCCTTGACGGTGCCGTTCTTCACGAACGCGCGCATCTGGTTCGGCGTGCCGAGCCCCGTCACCGCCACCTTGCCCTTGCTCGACGAGGTCGAGATGTAGCGCGCGGCGGCCACGATCCCCACCGAGGTCGGCGCGACGATCGCCTTCAGGTTCGGATACGCCTGCAGCAGGCCCTGCGTCTCGACGAACGATTTCTGGTCGTCGTCGTTGCCGTAGGCGATCTTCACGAGCTTGAGCTTCGCGTACTCGGGCTTCTTCAGTTCCTCCTGCATCCAGCGGATCCAGGTGTTCTGGTTGGTCGCGTTCGGCGTGGCCGAGAGGATCGCGAACTCGCCCTCGCCGCCCGTCAGCTTCGCGAGCAGCTGGATCTGGCCGCGCCCGATGCTCTCGGCGTTGGCCTGGTTGACGAAGATCTGGCGGCCCTCGGGCGCCGTGTCCGAATCGAACGTGACGACCTTCACGCCCTGCGCCATCGCGCGCTTCAGGTACGGCACCAGCGCGTTCGGATCGTTGGCGGCGATCACGATCGCATTCTGCCGCTGGGTGGTGAGCGTGTTCACGTACTGCACCTGCGAGGACGCGCCCGCGTCGGACGGGCCGACCACCTTGCCCTGCCCGTTCAGCTCCTTGATCGCGGCCATCCCGCCTTCGTCGGCGATCACCTCGTAGGGGTTGTTGATCTGCTTGGGCACGAACGCGATCTTGAGATCGGGCTTGAGGCCGGCCGCGTGCGCCGTGCCGACCACGGCGAACGACGAGGCCAGCCCGGCCAGCGTGACGAACACCGCCGCCGTCGCGGTCCTGCGTAAGGGTCGATGCATGCTGCGTCTCCAGGTTGTGGGCCGGGGCGTGGGCCCGGCCGTGTTGATATGCGTGGATGCGTGGATGCGGGTGAGGCGTCGCGGTGCCTGCGTGCGTCGCGTTCAGCGCGCCATCGCGCGGCGCCGCAGCCGGCGCGCGTGCCACAGCGAGGCGAGGTTCGGGATCAGCACCGACGACAGCAGCAGCACGCCGGTGACGATCGTGAGCGCCTCGCTCGACACGTCCACCAGCGTCAGCGCGTTCTTCAGCACGCCGACGATCAACAGCGACAGCAGCACGCCGTACAGCGAGCCGCGCCCGCCGAAGATGCTCACGCCGCCGAACAGCACGGCCGCGATCACGGCCAGCTCGAAGCCCTCGCCGTTGTCGCCGCGCGCGCTGGTGAAGCGCAGCGTGTAGACCACCCCGGCCAGCGCGCTCATGAAGCCCGACATCACGAACAGGCGCAGCTTGATGCGCGCCACGGCGATGCCCGAGAACGTGGCGGCGGCCGGGTTCGAGCCGATCGCGTAGAGCGCGCGCCCGAACGCGCTGGCCTGCAGCAGCACGGTGCAGAGCACGGCCGCCACGATCACGATCACGAACGGCTGCGGCAGGAAGCTGCCCGCCACGGTGTCCATCCCGAACGCCGTGTAGCCGGGCGGGAAATCGGCGATCGCCTGGTCGCCGAGCAGCACGTAGGCGAGGCCGCGAAACAGCGCGAGCGTGCCGATCGTCACGGCCAGCGACGGCAGCTGCAGCCGCACGATCACCCAGCCGTTGAACAGCCCCGCGAGCGTGCCGGCCGCCAGCACCAGCGCGATCACGAGCGGCATCGGCAAGCCGAGATGCCAGAGCACGCCCATCAGCGCGCTCGACGCGCCGAGGATCGACGCCACCGACAGGTCGATCTCGCCCGTCACGATGATCAGCGTCATGGTCAGCGCCATCAGCGAGATCTCGCCGATGTCGAGCAGCATGTTGGCAAGGTTCGCCGTGTCGAGGAACACCGGCGAGAGCAGCCGCCCGAGTACCAGCGAGGCGATCAGGATCAGCACCAGCAACCCTTCCCAGCCCGGGGCGAACGCGCGCCGCGCCGGGGTCGATTTCGCGTCAGCCATGGTCGCGTTTCCTCATCATGCGTTTGGCGATCGAGCGGGCCAGCAGCGTGTCGGCCGCCACCGCGGCGACGATCAGCGCGCCCTGGATCGCCTGTTCCCAGAACGGCGAGACGTGCAGCACCGCCAGCGCGATGCTGATCACGCCGAGCACCAGCGCGCCGAGCGTGGCGCCGAGGATGGTGCCCACGCCGCCGTTGATGGCCACGCTGCCCACCACGGCCGCGGCCACCACCTGCAGCTCGATGCCCTTGCCGGTGCTCGCGTCGGCGGTGCCGAAGCGCGCCAGCCACAGCGCGCCGGCCAGCCCCGCGAGCGCGCCGGAGATCAGGAAGCCGGCCAGCACGCGGCGGTCGACGCGGATCCCGGCGAGCCGCGCGGCCTCCGGGTTCGAGCCGATCGCGTAGTGCTCGCGGCCGGCGCGGTAGCGCTTCAGGTAGACCGACAGGCCGGCCAGCAGCACCGCCGTGATCAGCACCAGCACCGGCACGCCGGCGAGCGAACCGGTGGCGAGCCGCGAATAGGCGTCGGGCAGGCTGGAGGCGGTGATCTGCCCGCCGTGGACCCAGGCGTAGTCGGCGCCGCGCAGGATGTAGAGCATCGCCAGCGTGGCGACCAGCGAGGGCACGCGCCCGTAGGCCACCAGCAGCCCGTTCACGCAGCCGGCGCCGAGCCCGATCGCGAGCCCGGCGGCCAGCGCGAGCGGCACCGGCAGCTGCGGGAACGCCACGTAGAGGCTGCCCACGCCGTAGGCGCCGAGCCCCACCACCGAGCCGATCGACAGGTCGATGTGGCGCATCAGCATCACGATCGTCATGCCGGCCGTGAGCAGGCTCACGATCGACACGTTCAGCAGCACGTCGCGCAGGTTCTGCAGGTTCAGGAACTGCGGGCGCGCGAGCGCGGTGCCGCCGATCAGCAGCAGCAGCACCACGGCGAGCGTCGTCTCGCGGCTCTTCGCGAGCGCGGCGAGCGCGGCCGCGCCCGCGTGCGGCTTGCGGGTGTCGTCGGCAGGATTCATCACGGGGGTTCCGGTGGTCATGCGGCACGCTCCATCGAGACGTCGTGGCCGCCGAGCGCGGCATGCATGATGCGTTCCTCGGTGGCCTCGGCGCGCGCGATGTCGGCGCGAATCCGCCCTTCGTGCATCACCAGCACGCGGTCGGCCATGCCGAGCACCTCGGGCAGCTCGCTCGAGATCATCAGCACCGCCATGCCCTGCCTGACGAGTCCGGCGAGCGCGCCGTACACCTCGGCCTTCGCGCCCACGTCGATGCCGCGCGTCGGCTCGTCGATGATCAACACGTCGGGGCCGGTGGCGAGCCACTTGCCGAGCACCACCTTCTGCTGGTTGCCGCCCGACAGCGTGCCGACCGGCGCGCGCAGGTCGCCCGCCTTGAGCCGCAGCCGCGCGCCCCATTCGCCGGCCAGCGCCAGCTCGCGCGCAGCCGACACGAGCCCGAAGCGCGCGAGGCGCCCCAGCACCGTCATCGAGGCGTTGCGCGCGATGCTCAGCTCGAGCGCGAGGCCCTGCTCGCGGCGGTCCTCGGGCACCATCGCGAGCCCGGCGCGCACCGCGGCGCCGGGGCGGCCCGGCGCGAGCCGCCTGCCGGACACCACGATCTCGCCCGCGTCGAGCGGATCGATGCCGAAGATCGCGCGCGCCACCTCGCTGCGCCCGGCGCCCACCAGCCCGGCCAGCGCGACGATCTCGCCCGCGTGGACCTCGAAGCCGACGTCCTTGAACACGCCGGTGCGCGTGAGGCCGCGCACCGCGAGCCGCACCGCGCCGCGCTCGACCTCGGCCTTCGGATAGAAGGTCTCGAGATCACGCCCCACCATGGTGGCGACGATGGTGGCGGTGTCGAGCGTGGCGGTGGGCGCATCGAACACCTTCGCGCCGTCGCGCATGATCGTGACGTGGCGCGTCAGCGCGAACACCTCCTCGAGCCGGTGCGTGATGAACAGCACCGCCGCGCCGCGTCCGGCCAGCGTGCGCACGATCGCGAACAGCCGCTCCACCTCGGGCCGCGACAGCGCGGCGGTGGGCTCGTCCATGACCAGCACGTTGGCCTCCAGCGACAGCGCCTTGGCGATCTCGATCACCTGCTGGTCGGCGATCGAGAGCCCGCGCACCGGCTGGCGCGGGTTCAGCTTCACGCCGAGCGAGCCGAGCAGCGCGGCGACGCTCGCGAACATCGCGTCGTAGTCGATGCGGCCGAGCCGGTCGAGCGGCTGGCGGCCCATGTAGATGTTCTCGGCGATCGACAGGTCGAAGAACAGCGTCGGCTCCTGGTAGATCACCGCGATGCCGGCCGCGCGCGCGTCGGACGGCGTGGCGAAGCGGCGCTCGCGGCCGTCCACGCACAGCAGGCCGGTGTCGGGCGCGTGGACGCCGGCCAGGATCTTCACGAGCGTCGACTTGCCGGCGCCGTTCTCGCCGAGCAGCGCGTGGACCTCGCCCGCGCGCAGCACGAGTTCGCCGCCGATCAGCGCGCGCACCGCGCCGAACGACTTGCTCGCGCCGCGCAATTCGAGGCGCGGCGCGGCCGCCTCCGCAGCCGCCTGTTCAGGTATCGCCAAGATCGTCTCCTTCCAGTTGTCGGAATCGGGGCCGCGCCGTCGGCCCGGCGCGCCGCGCATCGGGCGCGCCGCTAGATCCGGTAGAACCGTTCCGCGTTGCCGGCGAACAGCTGCCGGCGCTCGTCCTCGCTCACGCCGCCGACGATGCGCGCATAGGCGCGCCACAATTCGCCGTAGCCGCCGAACAGCCGGTCCACCGGGAAGTTCGACGCGAACATCGAACGCGCCACGCCGAACGTGTCGATCGTCTCGTGTACGTAGGGCCGCAGGCTCTCGACGGTCCACGCATGGTCGAACATCGCGAGGCCGCTGATCTTGACCGCCACGTTCGGGCACGCGGCCAGCTCGCGCAAGCCCTCGCGCCAGGCGCGGTAGCCGGCCGGCGCGTCGCGGTCGACGAACATGCCGGCATGGTTCAGCACGATCGCGACCTCGGGGTGCGCGCGCGCGAGCCGTGCCGCCTCGGGCATCTGCGACGGATACAGCTGCAGGTCGAACGACAGCCCGTAGCGCGCGAGCAGCGGGAACTGCCGCAGCCAGGCGGGATCGCGCAGATAGTGGCGGCCCACGTAGTCGTAATGCGGATCGGCGTGGACGTTGAGGATCTGGCGGATGCCGCGCACGTTCGCGAAGCCGGCGTGCGCGGCGAGCGTCGCCTCCACGTCGGGCGCCGACAGGTCGGCCGCCGCGACGATCGCATGCGGCCAGCCCGGCGCCGACTGCGCCAGCGACTGCAGCCAGCGCGTCTCGTCCACCGGCCGCGCGGGATCGAAATTGGCCTCGACGTGGACCACCTTCGCGATCTCGATGTCGCCGGCATCGCGCTGCAGGTCGGCCGGCAGGTAATCGTGCGCGAGTTCGCGCGCGTCGCCGACGAACGAGGTGCCGGGCTTCGCGAGCCACGGGTAATCACCGGTGCCGGGGCGCCAGAAATGGAGGTGCGGATCGACCACTCGCATCGTCGGCCTCCGGCTCAGGGCAGGTGGAACATCGGCGCGAGCGGCACCTGCTCGGGCGCGCCGTCGGCGCCGGTCGGCATCAGGTCGGCCATGTGATCCCACCATTTGCGCATCACCGCGTCGCTGGCGAGCTGCGCCATGCGGTGGTCCGGCTCGCGCTCGAGCACCGCGAACAGATGATGGGTGGCCTCGTCGAGGAAGATCCAGTAGTCGCGGATGCCGGCCGCGCGCAGCGTCGCGACCAGTTCCGGCCAGATCTCGCGATGGCGGCGCTCGTAGTCGTCGCGCCGGCCCGGATTGAGCCGCATCCGGAAAGCGATCGTCTCCATGATCCTGTCTCCGTCGTTCTCGGTATGTGTGTCGTCGCGGCCCGCACGACGAGATGCAGCGACTATAAACGGCTCCCGATAGCCAACCAATCCGTTATCATCATTGGGCGATCCAGAAAACGAATCACCCGCCCATGACCCTGCCCACCACGGCGTCGTCGCTCGTCAACCGGTTGAAGCTCAAGCACCTCGCGCTGCTCGTCGCGCTCGACGACTGCCGCAACGTGCATCAGGCCGCGAGCGAGATCAACGTCGCGCAGCCGAGCGCGAGCCGCATGCTCGGCGACATCGAGGACGCGTTCGGCTTCCGCCTGTTCGAAAGGAATGCGAAGGGTATGGCGCCCACCGCGCTCGGCCAGTCGGTGCTCGCCTATGCGCGGCGCGCGCTGTCCGACCTCATGCGCTTCGCCGAGGATCTCGACGTGAAGCGGCGCGGCGGCCACGGGCACCTGACGGTCGGCGCGATCATGGGCGCCGCGCCCGACGTGCTGGCGCTGGCGGTGGCCTCGCTGAAGACGGTGCGCCCGCTGCTGTCGGTGCGCATCCTCGGCGAGACCAGCGACCAGATCGTGCAATTGCTGTACCGCCGCGAAGTCGATCTCGCGCTCGGGCGCCTCACCAACGCACTGCAGCACAACGATTTCAGCTTCGAGCCGATCGCGGCCGAAACGCTCGTGCTGGTGGCGCGCGCGCAGCATCCGCTGGCCGCGCGCGAACGCGTCACGCTCGACGAACTCGCGCCGTGGCCATGGGTGGCGCAGCCGGTGTCGAGCCCGGCGCGCGTGCTGCTGGAGAGCGAATTCGCACGCGCGCGGCTCGCCACGCCGGCCAACCTGACCGAATGCGGCTCGATCTTCGCCACGCTGCAGCTGGTCGAGACCTTCGACGCGATCGCGATGCTGCCCGAATCGGTGGTGCGCGACCACGTGAAGGCAAAGCTGCTGGTGGCGCTGCCGATCGAGGTCGGCAAGCGGCTGCCCGGCTACGGCATCCTCACGCGCCGCGACGAGCCGCTTTCCGAGGCCGCCGAGTACTTCATCGGCCTGCTGCGGCGCTTCTCCGATCCGGCCGTGGACGCCGCTTCCGATGGCGCCATCGGTCCCGACTCCGCCACCACGCTCATTGCAGGTTGACGAACAGGCCGCCGTCCACCAGCAGCGCCGCGCCCGTCACGTAGCGCGCGCGGTCCGAGGCGAGGAACACCACGCAGTCGGCGACCTCGTCGGGCGCGCCGAGCCGGCCGAGCGGAATCCGCTTTTCCATGTAGGCGCGCTTGTCGGGATCGGCCAGATCGTCGGCGTTCAGGTCGGTGGCGATGGTGCCCGGCATCACCGAGTTGCAGCGGATGCCGTAAGGCCCGAGCGCAATCGCGCATGACTGCATCAGCGAATGCACGCCGGCCTTGGTCGGCGTGTAGTGGGTCTGCATGCCGCCGCCCACCAGCGCGCTGATCGAGCTGGTCGCCACGATCGCGCCGCCCGTGCCCTGCTCGCGCATCTGCCGCGCCACCGCCTGCGTCACGTAGAACGCGCCGTTCAGGTTCACGCCGACGGTGCGTTCCAGCACCGCCGGCGGCATGTCGAGAAACGCATGGAACGGGCAGATGCCGGCGTTGCTGGCCAGCACGTCCACGCGGCCGAACGCGCCCACCGCGCGCCGCACCAGCTCGGCGCCGGTGCCCGGCTGGGCCACGTTGCCCTCCACCGCGATCGCGCGCCGCCCGGCGCGCTCGACCTGGGCGATCACCTCGTCGACGGCCGAGCCCCGGCCGTAGGACGCATCGTTGTCGCCCCAGTAGTTGATCACGACGTGGGCGCCCTCGCGCGCGCTGGCCACGGCGATCGCGCGGCCGATGCCGCGCGAGCCGCCCGTGACGATCACCACCTTGTCCTCTAGCAGCACCTGAGCCTCCTGGTTCCTGTCATGCACCGGCGATGCACCGGCGATGCGCCGGCGCGCCCCGCGGCGCGGGCCGCCGGCATCCGCGCCCAATATAGGCGCAGCGTGCGCAGCCGAACAATCCGGAAACGGCATGGCGCGATCTGCATTCCGGATCGCCCGCGCTTCGATCCGGAAAACGTATCGCATGCATCGATTTTGGTATTGGTCACGCATCGCCGGGGTGATTACAGTGCTGCTAGCCGTTCGCGGCGTGGCGCTCGCCCGCTTCGCACCACGCCGCCGCGCACACAACGATGGAGACGATGGATGGACGACCCGGCAACCCCGCTCGGCGAGGCGATGGCGCGCGTGACGCGCCGCCTGCTGCCGTTCCTGCTGCTGATGTACGTGATGGCGTTCCTCGATCGCGCCAACGTCGGCTTCGCGAAGACGCAGTTCCAGCTCGACACGGGCCTGTCCGACGCGGCCTATGCGTTCGGCGCCGGGATCTTCTTCGTCGGCTACGCGCTGGTGGAAGTGCCGAGCAACCTGATGCTCGAACGCGTGGGCGCGCGGCGCTGGATGTGCCGGATCATGGTGAGCTGGGGCTTCGTCTCGGCCTGCACCGCGCTGGTCCACGGCAAGACCTCGTTCTACCTGCTGCGCCTGCTGCTCGGCATCGCCGAGGCGGGCTTCTTCCCCGGCGTGATCCTCTACCTCACCTACTGGTTTCCGCAGCGCGCGCGCGGCAAGGCGCTCGGCCTGTTCTACTTCGGCGCGCCGATCGCGTTCGTGGTGGGCTCGCCGCTGTCGGGGCTGCTGCTCGACCTGCACGGGCTGGGCGGCCTGCGCGGCTGGCAGTGGCTGTTCCTCGTCGAGGGCGGGCTGGCGAGCGCGGTGGGCGTGGCCGCCTGGTTCGTGCTCGACGACCGGCCGCGCGACGCGCGCTGGCTCGGCGCCGCGCAGCGCGAGGCGCTGGCCGCCGCGCTGGCCGCCGAGGACCAGGCGCGCGCCGCCCACGGCCCCGCCTCGATTCGCGGCGCGCTGGCCGACCGCCAGGTGTGGTACCTGAGCGCCGTGTACCTGCTGATCCAGATGAGCGTGTACGGCGTGGTGTTCTACCTGCCCTCGCAGGTCGCGCAGCTGATGGGCCGGCAGATCGGCTTCGCGGTGGGGCTGGTGGCCGCGCTGCCGTGGCTCGCCGCGATCGTCGCGGCGTGGCTGGTGCCGGCCTGGGCCGACCGCCATGGCCGCCATCGCGCGATCGCGGCCGTCACGCTGGCCGTCAGCGCGGCCGGCATCGCCGCCTCGGTGGCGAGCGCGTATCCGGCGCTCTCGCTCATCGCGCTCTGCTTCGCGGCGGCCGGCTTCATCGCCGTGCAGCCGGTGTTCTGGGTGCTGCCCGCCGCGACGCTGCGCGGCAGCGCGGCGGCGGCCGGCTTCGGCCTGATCAACTCGTTCGGCGCGCTCGGCGGCTTCGTCGCGCCGAACCTGAAGCACGCGGCCGAGGTCGCGTTCCATTCCTCGTCGGCCGGGCTCTACACGCTCGCGGCCACGACCCTGGTGGCCGCGCTGCTGATCGCGCGCGGCCGGCGCGAACCGCGCGGCGGGCGCCGCGCGCAGCCGCGCTACTCGTGAGCGCCGCGCTTCGTTCAATCCGTTCAATCCGTTCGCTTCGTTTCCCCCTTCCCCCTTCATGGAGAACGCCATCATGTCGGTGCCCATCATCAAGCAGATCCGTGCCTACACGCTTCGCGGCGGCGGCGCGGATTACCACGACCAGGGCGACGGCCACTGGATCGACGACCACATCGCCACGCCGATGGCGCGCTACCCCGAGTACCGCGCGAGCCGCCGCAGCTTCGGCATCAACGTGCTCGGCACGCTGGTGGTGGAGGTGGAGGCCAGCGACGGCAGCGTCGGCTTCGCGGTGACCACCGGCGGCGAGCCCGCCGCGTTCATCGTCGAGAAGCATCTGGCGCGCTTCGTGGAAGGTGCCAAGGTCACCGATCTCGAGAAGATCTGGGACCAGATGTATTTCGGCACGCTCTACTACGGCCGCAAGGGGCTCGTGATCAACGCGATCTCGGGCGTCGACCTGGCGTTGTGGGACCTGCTCGGCAAGGTCCGCGACGAGCCCGTGCACCAGCTGCTCGGCGGCGCCGTGCGCGACGAACTGCGGTTCTACGCCACCGGCGCGCGGCCCGATCTGGCCAAGGAAATGGGCTTCGTCGGCGGCAAGATGCCGTTGCACCATGGCCCGGCCGAGGGCGACGAGGGCTTTCGCAAGAACCTCGAGGAACTCGCGGCGATGCGCGAGCGCGTCGGCCCCGACTTCTGGCTGATGTGGGACTGCTGGATGAGCCTCGACCTCAACTACGCCACGCGGCTCGCGCATGCCGCGAAGGAATACGGCCTCAAGTGGATCGAGGAAGCGCTGCCGCCCGACGACTACTGGGGCTACGCCGCGCTGCGCAAGGCCGTGCCGCCCGGCATGCTGGTCAACACCGGCGAGCACGAGGCCACGCGCTGGGGCTTTCGCCTGCTGCTCGAGATGGGCTGCTGCGACGTGCTGCAGCCGGACGTGGGCTGGTGCGGCGGCGTGACCGAACTGCAGAAGATCTCGGCGCTGGCCGACGCGCACGGCGCGCTGGTGGTACCGCACGGCTCGTCGGTCTACAGTTACCACTTCGTGATCACGCGCCACAATAGCCCGTTCGCCGAGTTCCTGATGATGGCGCCGCAGGCCGACCAGGTCGTGCCGATGTTCCATCCGCAGCTGCTCGACGAGCCGGTGCCGGAGCGCGGGCGGATGCGCGCGTCGGCGCTCGACAAGCCCGGCTTCGGCGTGCGGCTCAACCCGGACTGCCAGCTCGAACGGCCGTACACGCACTGAGCATTGCGCGCCTGCCCGCACGTGCCGGCGGGCGCGAAACCTGCTCGGGCCGGCCGCCGCCGCGCGGTGCGTCTGCCACGCCGCGCCGCATCATGCCTTGCCGCGCCACGCCCCACGCGTGGCGCCCTGCCTTTTTCGGAGACGAATCGATGAACCCGCTGGACAACCCGTTCAAACGCGCGCTCGCCGGGCACACGCCGCAGCTCGGCACCTGGAACAGCTTCGCGAGCAGCTATGCGACCGAGATCATCGCGCAGACCGGCTACGACTGGATGCTGATCGACGGCGAACACGCGCCGAACTCGGTGGCCACCGTGCTGCAGCAGCTGCAGGCGGTCGCGCCGTACCGCACGCGCGCCGTGGTGCGCACCGTCAACCACGATCCGGCGCTGATCAAGCAGCTGCTCGACGTGGGCGCCACCACGCTGATGGTGCCGATGGTGGAGACGGCCGAGCAGGCCGCCGCGCTGGTGCGCGCGATGCGCTACCCGCCGCACGGGATTCGCGGCATCGGCGGCGCGCTCACGCGCGCCACGCGCTGGGGCCGCGTGGGCGACTACCTGGCGCGCGCCGACGAGGCGCTGTGCCTGACCGTGCAGATCGAATCGCGCGCCGGGCTCGAGAACGTCGAGGCGATCGCCGCGACCGCGGGCGTCCATGGCCTCTTCATCGGGCCGGCCGACCTGTCGATCGCGCTCGGCCATCCCGACGATGCCGGCCACCCCACCGTGCAGCAGGCGATCCGCCACATCATCGAGGTCTCGCGCGCGGCCGGCAAGGCCGCCGGCATCCTCGCGCCGGCCGAGGACGCGGCGCGCCGCTACCTCGAGTGGGGCGCGAGCTTCGTGGCCGTGGCGATCGACATCGTGCTGCTGCGCGACGCGCTCGACGGCGCGCTCGCGCGTTTTCGCGCGCCCTCGCCGGCCGGCGCCGATGACGCATCGTCCGCCTCATCGCCCGGCTATTGAGCCGGCCCGCGCCCGCGCAACCGTTCGCCCGTATTCTCGCCATGCTGTCACGCCACTGATTCGCAGCCCCCTCTCGCCGAACCCGGCCCAGGAGACGACCATGTCCAGCACTCCGACGCAATACCAGCAGTACATCGACGGTGAATTCACCAGCTCGTCCGAGCACTTCGAAGTCCGCAACCCGGCCACCGGCGCGCTGCTCTCGCACGCGCCGGTGGCGAGCGAGGCCGACCTCGGCCGCGCGATCGAGGCCGCGCGCCGCGCACAGGCCGGCTGGGCGCGCACCACGCCGGTGGAGCGCGCGAAGTTCCTGCACCAGATCGCCGACGCGCTGCGCGCCGACGTGGCACGGCTCGCCGACGTGATCGTCAACGAGGGCGGCAAGATCCGCGGCCTCGCCGAGGTCGAGGTCAACTTCACCGCCGACTATCTCGACTACATGGCCGAGTGGGCGCGCCGCATCGAAGGCGAGATCATCCCGAGCGACCGCGCCAACGAAACCATGCTGCTGTTCCGCAAGCCGATGGGCGTGGTGGCCGGCATCCTGCCGTGGAACTTCCCGTTCTTCCTGATCGCGCGCAAGATGGCGCCCGCGCTCGTGACCGGCAACACCATCGTGATCAAGCCGAGCGAGGAAACGCCGAACAACTGCTTCGAGTTCGCGAAGATCGTCGCGAAAACAGCGCTGCCGCGCGGCGTGTTCAACGTGGTGGCCGGGCGCGGCGACGTGGGCGCGAAGCTCAGCGCGCACGCCGGGGTGGACATGATCAGCTTCACCGGCAGCGTGGCCACCGGCCAGCGCATCATGGCCGCCGCCGCGCCGAACCTGACCAAGCTCAACCTCGAACTGGGCGGCAAGGCGCCCGCGATCGTGCTGGCCGACGCCGATCTCGACCTCGCCGTCACGGCGATCCGCAACTCGCGCGTGATCAACACGGGGCAGGTCTGCAACTGCGCCGAGCGCGTCTACGTGGAGCGGCCGATCGCCGAGGCGTTCATCGAGAAGATCAGCGCGGCGATGCGCGCCACGCGCTACGGCGACCCGGTGGCCGACGCGAATGTGGAGATGGGGCCGCTCATCAACCAGCTCGGCCTCGACAAGGTGGCCGCGAAGGTGAAGACGGCCGTCGAGCAGGGCGGCACGGTGGTGACGGGCGGCAAGCCGGCCGACCTCGGCCGCGGCTTCCACTACGAGCCGACCGTGATCGCCGGCTGCCGCGAGGACATGGCGATCATGCGCGAGGAGATTTTCGGGCCGGTGCTGCCGATCCAGATCGTCGACGATCTCGACCACGCGATTGCGCTCGCCAACGACTGCGAATACGGGCTCACCTCGTCGGTCTACACGAAGAGCCTGAACAGCGCGATGGCGGCGATCCGCGGGCTGTCGTTCGGCGAGACCTACGTCAATCGCGATAACTTCGAGGCGATGCAGGGCTTCCATGCCGGCGTGCGCAAGAGCGGCATCGGCGGCGCGGACGGCAAGCATGGCGTGTACGAGTACACGCACACGCAGGTCGTGTATCTGCAGACCTGAGGCGCGTCACGCCGGGGCGGCACGGCGATGCAATGGCGATGCGATGGCCCCTGCCCGCCCCGTTGCTCCGGCATTCGGTGCGCGCGAGCATCGGTGGATCGACGCGCCCGCGCGCGGCCGGCTTCCCGAGCGGCTGGACCGAGGTCCCGGACGCCTCGGCCGGCGCGGCGTGCGCGGCCTTGCCGAGGTTGGCGGTGTACGAGGCCGGCGGCGAGGCCGACCGTTTGATGGACGAGCGCCGCCGGCGCGCTCGGCTCAGTACGCGGGCTGCAGCGCACCCAGCCGCGCGACCGGCGCCGATGCGCCGCCCGGCTGGACGCCGAACGTCGCGCGGCCCGGGTGTTCGATGCGGAACACCGCCACCGCGTCGCTGAGGCGCCGCGCCTGATCCACCAGCGAGGCGGCGGCCGCCGCCGCTTCCTCGACCAGCGCCGCGTTCTGCTGCGTGACTTCGTCCATCTGCGCGATCGCGATGTTGATCTGGTCGATGCCGTTGCTCTGCTCGTTCGAGGCCACGGCGATCTCGTTCATGATCCCGCTCACGCGGCCGATCGCGGTGACGATCTCGTTCATGGTCGAGCCCGAGCGCTCGACGAGTTCGGCGCCCGTCTCCACGCGCTGCGTCGACTCCATGATCACCCCCTTGATCTCCTTGGCCGCCGTCGCGCTGCGCTGCGCGAGCGAACGCACCTCGCTGGCCACCACCGCGAAGCCGCGGCCCTGCTCGCCGGCGCGCGCCGCTTCCACCGCCGCGTTCAGCGCGAGGATGTTGGTCTGGAACGCGATGCCCTCGATCACGCCGACGATGTCGCCGATCCGGCGCGCGTTGTTGACGATGTCCTGCATGGTGCCGCCCACGTCGCGCGCGAGCTGGCCGCCCTGGTCCGCGAGGTCCGAGGCGCCGTTGGCGAGCGTGCTGGCCTGGCGCACGTTGTCGGCGGTCTGCTTGACCGTGGAGGTCAGCTCCTCGATGCTGGCCGCGGTTTCCTCCAGCGAGGCCGCCTGCCCTTCCGTGCGTTGCGACAGGTTGGTGTTGCCGGTGGCGATCTCGCCCACGCCAACGTTGATCGATTCGGTGCTGGCGCGCACCACGCCCACCGTCGAGATCAGCGACTCCTGCATCTTCAGCAGCGCCTCGCTGAGCTTGCCCATCTCGTTGCGGCTGCGCACCTCGACCTTGCCGGTGAGGTCGCCGTTGGCGATGCGGCCGAAGCTGTCGACGGCGGCATCCACCGGCTTCACGATCGCGTTGACGAGCCAGATCCGCCCGAACAGCGCGAGCGACAGCGCCAGCACGAGGCCCACCGCCACCGCCACGATCACCATCGAGAACTGGTGCTGCGCCGCCTCGTAGCGCGCCTCGCCGAGGCCCACCTGATGGTTCTCCAGCGCCAGCATCGCCTTTTCATAGGCCGAATAGAGCGGCGAGAGCTTGTGCCCCTGGATCTCGCCGAACGCGGCCTTGTCGCCCGCCTTGAGCGCGGCCATCGCCGGCTCGATCCCCTGGTGCAGGAAGTCGTCGCGCTTCTTCTGCATGTCGTCGATCAGCTCGCGCGCGGCGGCATCGTCGCCGACCTGCGCGAGATACGCCGAGAAGCGCTCGTTCGACAGCTTGATGTACTGGTCGGCGCGCTTGAACGCGGCCTGCGCGCCGTCGGTGTCGCCGATGTTCGTCAGCGAATCGTAGGTGGCCAGCGACAGACGCAGGCGCAGCAGCTGGCCCGAGCTGCCTTCGAGATTCGCCACGGCCGGCGTGTCGACCGTGTACATCTGCTTGAGATCGTGATTCGCCGAGTTCAACGACAGCACGCCGAGCAGGGCACCGGCGATCAGCGCGAAGCTGAACAGGCCGATGATCGCGTTCACACAATGACGAATCGAAAGATTTTTTAACATGTGATTTGATCGATGGTTCGAGCGAAACCCAGGCGCCTGTTCCGCACGATTCTCATTATTTGGACGTATATGTTCTGATATCCGGCTCGCCGTCTCCAAGTTCCGGCGCACGGTGTTTATTACGGCCGAAAAAAATCAGACTTTATTCACTCTCGGTACAAACGCCGATAAAAATATGAGACGCGCGGCACGGGCCATGGGCCGGAGCCGCGGTGGGAAAGGGAAAGCGCCATCCGACCGGGCGCGGCGGCGGGACTGAATCGGTAAAAACCCGAATCAGCGCCATTCGTCATTTCAAAATGAACCGACGGTTCGCGGTACCGGCCAGGTCATACGTTACCTATTGATATGAATCAATGGCGGCGCGCCAGTATCCGGGTTTCCATCTTGCGTTTTCAACGGACCATCTCAATCACGGAATGCGCGCGCGCGGCTGGCGGCGGGCGAATCGCTCGGATTCGGCGCCGCCCGCCGCGCAATCCTCACGCATTCGTCAAGCATCCGGCGCGGCATCGCGGGCCGCACGCAGGAAGCGCGCGACCTGCGCATTCGCCTCGTCCGCCAGTTCGCCGCCGAGCGAATTGAAGCCGTGGACGCCGCCCGGATAGACGGCGAGTGCCGACTCGCCGCCGGCGGCCTGCCAGCGCATGTGCATGAACAACGTATCGTCGACGAGCGGATCGATCGTTCCCACCGAGAACAGGGCCGGCGGCAGGCCGGCGAGATCGGCGTACAACGGCGAGAGCGCGGGATCGGTCGGCGCGGCGTCGCCGCGGAACGTCCGCACCATCGCCTCGACACCGGCGCGATCGATGAACGGCGTGCCCTCGGCGCGGCGCAGGCTCGGGCTCAGCGACAGGTCGTAGACGCCGAACATCAGGTTGGCCGCGCTGAACGCGCCGCCCTGGCCCGCGTCGCGCAGCCGGAGCAGCGTCGACGCCGCCAGATGCGCGCCGGCCGACTCCCCGCCGATCGCGAGCCAGGTGGCGCCGAAGCGGGCCCGCGCATGCTCGATCAACCAGCGCGCGGCCGCGACGCCATCGTCGATCGCAGCCGGAAACACATGCTCCGGCGCCAGCCG
The DNA here is from genome assembly GCF_022870505.1 of Burkholderia perseverans. Lineage (NCBI taxonomy): Bacteria > Pseudomonadati > Pseudomonadota > Betaproteobacteria > Burkholderiales > Burkholderiaceae > Burkholderia > Burkholderia perseverans. Next base: position 777,179 of record NZ_CP045093.1, on the reverse strand, counting down.
GTAGTCGATCGCCACCGCCACCAGCCCCGCCTCGCGGCCGATCAGTTCGAGCTGCGCGTCGAGCAGGTCGTTGGCGCCCAGCATCCAGCCGCCGCCGTGGAGGTGCAGATAGACGCCGCGCACCACCTCCGGCACCAGCACGCGCGCCGCGATCGCGCCGGCCGGCCCCGGAATCGCGAGCGCCTGCGCGCGCGGCGAGCGCGGCATCACCGGCAGCCCGAACGTGCCGTCGGCATAGGCTTCCCGCAGCTTCGCGAGCTCGTCCGGCAGCGAGCGCGCCGCCAGCGTGCGCGCCAGCCGTTCGTTCACGGCCTTCGTGTCGGCGGAAACCGCCTCGGGGCGAAACAGGTCCCGAAGCGACGGAGTGGAAGCGGATCGGTCGAGGATGGGCACGTGCAATCTCCTGGGATATATATCACAATGGGCATTCCATTATTCATCAGCCCCGGACTAATTTCAACAATGACCGATGTGATAAATGGCAGAAAGCGCGGCCGCCCCCTCGCCTTCGACCGGGACGACGCGCTGGCGCGCGCGATGGAAGTGTTCTGGGCGGCGGGCTACGAGGGCGCCTCGATCCCACTGCTGACGCAGGCCATGGGCATTTCGGCGCAAAGCCTCTATGCGGCGTTCACGTCGAAGGACGCGCTGTACCGCGAGGCGATCGAGCGCTACCGGAACACCGCCGGCGGCTTCGGCACGCGCGCGCTCGAAGCCGAGGCCGATGCGCTGGACGCCGTCGCGCGGCTGCTGCACGACGCGGCGATCACGTTCTCGCAAAACCCGGCGACGCCGGGCTGCATGATCACGATGGCCCCGGCCGGCACGGCGGACGAGCCGCTCGTGCGCTTCGGCCGGGCGCTGCGGGCCGAGGCGACGCGGCAGGTGGCCGAGCGGCTCGCGCGCGGCGTCGACAGCGGGCAGGTGCGCGCCGATACCGACTGCGCCGCGTGGGCGCATTACGTGGCGGGCGTGGTGCAGGGACTGTCGGTGCAGGCGCGCGACGCGATACCGGCGCCAGTGCTGATGGAGACCGCGCGGATCGCGGCGCGCGCGCTCGACGCGATTCGTGCGGACAAGCCGGGGCGGGGGCGTGGGGGCGCGCGCGGGTAGGTGCGCGGGGCGGGTCTTCTTGGTGGTGGAAAGGTGGGTTGCGTGGGTGCGGTGCTGCTAGGTCGATGCATCAGGGCCGATGCAGCAATGATTTTGCCTTTACCAACAGGAACGAAATTAAAAACCTACGCCTAAACCTACGCTCAGTCGCTCCAGCTTCAGATCAACGCGAGTGTCGAGGAGCCCAACACCGTAGTCCGAATCGCCCCTAGCTGCACAAAAAAATGGCCCGCATAAGCGGGCCAAGTTTATAGCTGATGCGTAGCGTTGAGTTAACGCTCTTCAGCACTAAGTGCTTCAAGCGCCGCACGGGCCAGGAAACCACTCCTTGTTTCATGCCGCGCACTCACATATTCGTCAATACGACTCAAAACAAACCGCGGCAGGCTAACGTTAATCCGTTCCGGTTTCGTATCAAACTGAGACGGATCAACACTGACGAACGCCCACACTGCACCAGCATAGTCCGGCTCCGCAGCCAGACCCTCTACCGTAGAACACTTGAGCTTCACCGGCTCGCCAAGCTCGACCAACGTGTTGATATGCCCGACAATTGCCTCTCGCGTGTTCTTGATTGCTTCGTCGATGGTATCACCCCACGAGTGAACCCCCGGAATATCCGGAACAATCACGCCGTAGGTACTCCCATCGTCCTTGTGAACTGCGATGGGAAATTCCATACGCCACTCCTTACTTCGATGCTTCGCGTTTTAAAAAATTATTAAGTATTATATAAAAACCACTTTTAAAAATTTCATCTTTGCATCCCCACTAACAATGCTATTGTTTTTTATGAACTCACCGCACCCCAATCCCTGGGAAAAAACCGCCGATCACTTCAGACCGGCGGTTTTTAGGATGCTTCGAGCTGTCCCAATCGGCAAGTCCTTCTTCGGGTGCGGTACCGTCACAAGTCCAAGCTTCTTGGGGTGTTTGAAGTGATGATGACTTCCGGTCACACGCACCTGAAACCAACCATCCTCCTCGAGCATCCGGATCAGCTTAGATGAGTTCATAGCTCCTCCGTATGTCTCGTGTGTAATTATACACACGAGACATACGATGGCAAATTTTTGTGTAGCCGTGTGTATTTTTTTGGCCACAGGTTACTTCATACGTGTGGCTGGTCAGAGTCGACAGACGGCCTCGGCATCGATGCCCTGGAACCCACCGCAGTACCTGTACCCTTCATTCCAATGATGCAGCAGTACCAGCGCTATCTAAAAGGGCCGGGCGCACAAAGCTACGCCACGACCTACGCTTGTCCACGCCGGAATCGGCAGTTACCGATCCACTTCGGCTATTGGTCCAGCGAATATTGAACCACACCGGATTTGGTGGAGGCTCCAACTCTTGAGAGAATGGAGCGATGAACAAGAAGCCAAGTAAGTTTTCCCCGGAAGTCCGGGAGCGCGCAGTGCGCCTGGTACGCGAGCAGCGTAGCGAACACCCGTCGATGTGGGCGGCAGTCGAATCGATTGCACCGATGATCGGCTGCACGCCGCAAACGCTGCTGGATTGGGTCAAACGCGAGGAGGTCGACCGTGGCGAGCGCGATGGCGTGAGCACGGCCGAGCGTGAACGTATCAAGGCGCTGGAACGGGAGGTCAAAGAACTGCGCCGGACCAACGAAATTCTCAAGCTGGCGAGCGCGTTTTTCGCCCAGGCGGAGCTCGACCGCCGTTTCAAGTCCTGAAGGCCTTCATTGATCAGCATCGCGACACCTTCGGGGTCGAGCCGATCTGCAAGGTCTTGCGGATTGCCCCGTCGGGCTACCGACGCCATGCGGCACAACTTCGCGATCCATCCAAACGCTGCGCCCGCGCGAAACGCGATGAGCTTTTGCAACCGGAGATCAAGCGCGTCTGGCAGGGTCACCGGGCACCAGCCTGCGCATCGCGGGCGCAATCTCATGGCTCAGCGCGGCAAAGCCGGGTTCGTCATCCGGCATGTCGAGGCAGACCCGCGTCGAGAACACACCCACGCCGTCGCCCGGCACCATCCGGTGGAAGTCGCGTTCGATCGCGGTATCGGTCGCGAGGCCGACCAGCCCGAGCCGCGCGGCGAAGCCGTAGGGCTCGCCGAGCGGCAGGTCCGGCAGCGGGAACAGCGGTTTCGGCGCGCTCATGTCGGCGACTCCGCAACAGGTATGGCTTGCACGAACGCAATGCAAGGCGCAACGCTCATGCTCATATCGGAAAAATAAATGATCGAAACGCGGCGGTTCGATCCGAAGCGTCCATGCTGTTCATCGTGCCGCCGGCGTGCCGGGCGGCGCCTCGTGACCGGCGGCCATCATTGGTCAACGCGCACGGCCGGGCAAGCGCGAAATTCTGCCGCAGTGTTAGAAAAACTTGCAACCGCGAAGCGGCCCACGCTCATGGCCCGTCTCATCGCGCGCCATTGCGGTGCATCCTGCGCTGGACAAGAAAAACTGATTCACGCATTAGAAAATGCCTCTACCTCGTTGCTGCGTTGCATCGATATCATTCGGCTAGGGATGGATCTCGCCGCCCCCGCGCACGACCGGCCGGTTCGGACACGAACGGCGCACCGGCGACGCGGCGCGCGGCGAGCGGGCTTGCGAGGCAGACCGCCGCCTCGTGACTTCGTCGCCAAATCGAGCAAGGGTATGCCGATGACTGATGCGCTGAGAAATGTGTCGCGTGGCCTGTTCGAAGCCGCGATGACACGGTGGGCGCGAGAGCAGGACACCGCGCTGTCGTTCGCGCGCGACGGCGCCGGCTGCTACGTGCAGCCGGAGGCGCGCGCGGCCTGGAACGGCTGGACCCAGGCCTATGTCGCCGTCGAGGCGCAGCTGCGCGAGCGCGAACAGGCGGCGGCGCGGCGCTTCGGCCGCGACATCGCGTTTTCGCACGCGTGCCTGCGCGACCTCGAAACCGCCTTCGCGTGGCATCGCCTGGGCGGCGAACCGCCCGGCCCGATGGCCCGGTACGATCGACACGACGACATGCGTGATTTGCACGACCTTCATGTCCTGCCGATGCTCGCGCAAAGCGCCCGGCAGGCGGCCGAGGCGCGTCCGCTCGCGCGCGAAGCCACCGAAGCGCCATGTCGCCCGCGGCCCGACGCGGGCCGGCCGGCGCGCGCCGACAGCCGCCCGGCCGCGCTGTCCGGCCTGCCGAAGGAAGCCGCCTGCGCCAGCCGCGCGAGGCCGTTCGAACGCGGTCTCGGCGCCGCCGTCGCCGCGCCGGCCGCGGTGCCGCACGAGATCCTCAGCGGCGACTGGATGACGGCCGAGCGCGCCGCGTTCGAGACGGCGATCGCCGTCGACGTGGTGTGCGGCTGGGCCGACCACGGCCACGTCGCGAGCCGCCGGATCGACGGCACGCTGATGCTCGAGGCGAAATCGGTGCGCGCGCGCGCCCATCAATTCTGGCGGCAGACGGAGCCACCCGACGCGCCGGGCGCGCCGGTTACCGAGGGCCGCGCATCATGACGGCGCCGGCCTCGCTGCCAGGCTCGCCGCGCGGCATCGCGGCCCGCCGCTCGGCATGGCGCTCGCCGCAGGAGCCGCCCGCGCCCAACGGCCATGCCAGCGTCGCGGTGCTGGCCGTGATCGACGACCCGCGCCTGCTCGGCGACGAGCCGCCGTTCGTCGACGTCGCCACCTACTGGCCCGCCACCGGCTGCTGGACCGTGACGCTGCAATGCCGCGGCTCGGACACCGCCACCGATTCGCCCGTGCGCGTGGCGCTCTGGCAGCCGCTGCCGGTGGTGCCGGCAGCGCTGCTCGGCACACCCGGGCGCAAGCGCTTCGGCGCGGCGAAGTCCACCTCGGCATAGCGTCGGCTCACGACCACCGGGGTCTCCTGCTCTGGAACGCACGAACCTCGTGGCTCCCCTTCGATGCAACGCCACCGGGAGCCACGCACCGCACTACGCCGTCGCCACTAAAACGGCGAAACCCCAGCAGCTAAACGACAACGGCTAAAATACCCGCGCGTCATTCGTCCGCGCGGCGTCTCTCGCCGCGCCTCCACCACCCCGCCCTTCCGAATCCAGAGCATGTCGTCAACGCCGGACGCCACCCCGAAATCCTTTCCGCTGGGCCGCTTCGAGATCGATCTCGCCGGCCGCGAGCTGCTGGAGAACGGCGCCTCGGTCCGGCTGGGCGCGCGCGCGTTCGCCATCCTCGAAATGCTGGTCGCGGCCGACGGCCGGCTGGTCACGAAGGACGCGCTGCTGGACGCGATCTGGCCCGACACGTTCGTCGAGGAAAACACGCTGCAGGTGCATCTGTCGGCGCTGCGTCGCGCGCTCGGCGAGGAACGCAACTGCATCATGACCGTGCCCGGGCGCGGCTACCGGCTGGTCCGCCGCGCGGCCGCCGAGCCGCCGCGCGCCACGGCCCATCGCGCCGCGCCGGCCGGCGGTGCCAGCCATGCCGCGCGCCTGCCGCGCCATCCGGACGTGATCGGCCGCGCGCACGCCGTCGCGGCCGTGCGCGCGGCGCTCGACCAGACGCGCGCGCTCACGCTGACCGGCGCCGGCGGCATCGGCAAGACCACGCTCTCGGTGGCCGTGGCGAACGCGATCGAGGCCGAGACGCCCGGCAGCGTCCATCTGGTCGAGCTGGCCTCGATGCAGGGCGCGGCCGAGATCGTCGCGGCCGTCGAGGGCGGGCTCGGCCTGCGGCTGCCGCATCCCGCGTCGGCGGGCGGCCCGCCGCCGGCGCCGGCCGGCGCGCCGCGGCTGCTGCTGCTCGACAACGCCGAACACATGGTCGTCGAGGTCGCGCGGGTGGTCGAATGCCTGCTCGCCGCCGTGCCGGCGCTGCGCATCCTCGTGACGAGCCGCGAGCCGCTGCGGATCGCCGCCGAGGCGGTGTTCGCGGTCGAACCGCTCGACGTGCCGGAGCGCGACGCCGACGACACCGCCATCCTGCGGCGCTCCGCCGTGCAGCTGTTCCTCGCGCGCGTGCAGGCGATGCGCGGCGGCCTTCACGGCAACGGCGGCGGCAACGGCGGCGGCACGGCCGAACTGCGGCTGATCGGCGAGATCTGCCGGCGCCTCGACGGCATTCCGCTCGCGATCGAGCTGGCCGCCGCGCGCGTCGTCAGCTTCGGCGTCGACGGCGTCCACCAGCGGCTGTCCGATCGGCTCTCGCTGCTGTCGGGCGGCTTTCGCACCGCGCTGCCGCGCCACCAGACGCTGCGCGCCGCGTTCGACTGGAGCTTCGCGCTGCTCGATGCCGAGAGCCGCGCGCTGTTCCGGCGGCTCGCGCCGTTCGGCGGCGCGTTCTCGCTCGAGGCGATGTGCGCCGTGGCCTGCGATCGCGAGCTGACGGTACGCGCCGTGGTGGACGGCATAGGCGAACTGGTGGCGAAATCGCTCGTCGGCGTGGAATTCGACGGCCCGGTGGCGCGCTACCGCCTGTCCGAATCGACGCGCGCCTATGCGCTGGAACAGCTGCACGCGGCCGGCGAGCAGCAGACGCTGGCCGCGCGCCACGCGCGCTACCTCGCCTCGCTGTTCCGCGGCGACGACGCTGCGTCCGGCTTCTCCGGCGTGGACGACGAACCCGACATGCAGCAGGCGCTGGCCGACGCGCGCGGCGCCGTCGACTGGGCCTTCTCGCCCGACGGCGACACGCTGCTCGGCGTCGAGCTGTCCGCCACGCTGGTGGTCTCGCTGCTGGAGAACGCGCAGATCGAGGAATGCGGCCGGCGCGCCGCGCAGGCGGTGGCCGCGCTCGAGGCGCTGCCGGCCGGATCGATCGCACCGGTCGACGAGGTGCGCCTCAAGCTCGCGCTCGCCGCGGTGCTGCCGAACCTGACCGGCCCGATCCAGCGCGCCGAGGATCTGTGGTTCGAGGTCCACGCGCACGCCGAGCGCACCGGCAACGACGCGCTGCTCGCGCGCACGTTCTGGGGGCTCTGGAACGTCATGCTGTCGGCCGGCAAGGTCCACGAGGCGCTGCATTACTCGCGGCGCTTCGAGCGCTTCGCGCGCGAGACCGGCAGCGTGCCGCAACACGTGCTCGCGACCCAGCTGACGGCCGTGGCCGAGCATTGCCGCGGCGACCACGAGATCGCGCGCGAGAAGCTGGAGCAGGGGCTGCGCCACATGGAAGCCCATCCCGAGGACGCCGAATCGATCCGGCGCTTCGCCGTGGACCCGCGCGCCATCGCCTGTTCGGGGCTCGCGCGCATCCACTGGCTGCAAGGCGACACCGACGAGGCCGCAAGGCTGACCAGCCTCGCGCTCGGCCTGATCCCGGCCGAAACCATGGAGCCGTGGTTCACGCACGTGCTCGGCGTCGTGGCGGTGCCGCTCGCGCTGATCTCGGGCGATCGCGCGCGCGCCGCGCATTACCTGTCGATCATGAAGTCGCAGACCACGCTGCACCGGCTCACCATCTGGCGCGAGTTCGGCGACTGCCTCGCCGGCATCTTCGCGATCCGCGAAGGCCGGCCCGACGCGAGCCTGCCGCAGCTCGAAAGCTCGCTCGACTCGCTGCAGGCGCGCGGCTTCCGGCGCCTGACCACGCCGCTCGTGGTCGAATGCGCGCTGGCGCTGATCGCCGCCGGCCGCGTCGACGACGCGCTCGCGCGGCTGCACGACGCGCAGGCGTCGTGCGAGAAGCACGGCGCGCTGTACTTCATGCCCGAGCTGCTGCGCGCGCTCGGCGTGGCGGCGCAGGCGCAGGCCGCCGCGCTGCCGGCCGGCAGCCCGGAACGCGCGCGCGGCACGGCACGCGCGCTGGCCTGCTTCTCGGATGCGATCGCCATGGCGCGTTCGCAAGGCGCCCGCATGTGGGAACTGCGGGCCGCGCTCGGCCTCGCGCGCCTGCCGCAGTCGCCCGAGGCGATGGCCGACGCGCGCGACGCGCTGCATGCGCTCGCGCCGCATTTCGATCGCCACAGCAGCGTGCCGGAGATCCGCGAACTCCATGCGGGGCTGCCCGCGGGGGCGTGAGCGCTTCGCATCCCGCCGCCTTGCGCCGCCGCTCCCGCATCAGTCGCGGCGTGCGTGCCAGTCCGGCAGCGGCGCCGCGCCGGCGAGCCGCGCGCGCTTGCTGCGCCGGCCGAGCGCCGGGGACAGGCGCGGCTGGTCGCACCAGATATCGGCCGCGCGGCGCACGGCGGCATCGAACGAGGCGTCCTCGACGGTATGGTGGCCGTCGATCGTCAGCTGCCAGCCGTCGCGCGTGCGCGTGCAGGCAATGCGGTCCTCTTCCATCAGGTCGGCGTACCAGCGCCAGACGCGCGCGTCGTCCAGGTTCGCGCGCACCGCCGCGGCCAGCCGGACCAGTTCAAGCTGCTGTTGCGTGCCCTGCTGTTGCTTGGCCATGTGGCTCCCCGTCGATGCCTGCGTTCACCAGCCGAATTTCGCCTCGACGCCGAGGTAGTCGCCATTGCGCGCGCCGAGCGCGCGCAGCGAATCGCCGACCTCGAAATGGACCGCCTCGAGCGCGAGCGCGAGATTGTCGTTCACGATCCAGTCGGCGCGCAGCTGCCCGTACATGCCGGTCCAGCGGCTGCCGTTGCCGGCCGTGCCCGGCACCACCGCCATGCCCTGCCCGTACACCGAGTCGGCCGTGGTCGCGCGCCACTGCAGGCCCAGCGCCGTCATCAGCGTCAGCGTCGGCGTGACATGGAACGTCACCGACGGCTTCACGTGGATCAGGTTGCTGTAGCCCGCGTAGCCGGCCAGCGTGAAGTAGTAGCCGTTCGGGAACAGCGGGTTGAAGGTGCCGACGTGGCCGTCGCCGGGGTGGCGGTCGCCCGAGGCGCCGTCCACCTGCAGGCCCACGCGCGGCGTGCCCGGCAGCGCGGCGAACGTGTAGCCGGCCAGCGCGCCGAACGCCCAGGCGCCCACCGTGGCGCCGCCGACGTGGCCGGTCTGCCCCATCGCCTCCACGTCCCAGTCGAACGGCGCCTGCTTGCCCGCATAGCGCGCGTCGAACACGTCGCGCCGCTCGGTGCCGCTCGCGTCGGCGAAGCGCGCGCCGTCGCGCTCGTAGCGCGACCAATACACTGACAGGTCGCCGGGGCCCGCGCCGCCGCGCTCCACGCGCACGCCGCTGAATTTCAGGTGACGGTTCGAGGTATCGTCGACATCGTCCACGTCGCGATACTGCACGGGCCGCGTGACGTAGCCGATGAAACGCCACTTGTCGATCTCATAGTCGGCCCAGATCGCGTCGAATGCCTGGCGCACGTTCGGGCCGTCGCGCACCGAGATGAAGCGCTGCAAGTCGAACGCCATCTCCTGCCGGCCGACGCGCGCCTTGAAGGTGCCGGGGCCGAGCGCGTGGACGTAAGCGACGAACGCCTGTTCGAGATCGAGCGGATTGCGATCGACGGGCGATACCGCGTCCTTGCCGAACGCGCGCGCGTCCTCGACCTGCGCGAACGCCTGCACGTGCTCGCCGAGATGCGCGTCCAGATGCAGCTCCGCGCGCTGGATCAGGTAGCTGTCGGGCCGCGTGGTGCCGAGCCCGAACAGCGGCGTGTGGTTCAACTCGAAGCGCTCGCGCAGGTTCGCACCGAGCGACAGATACCAGCTCGGGTCGCTGCCGAGCGGCAGGTACTTGAGGCCGTCCAGCGGCCGGCGCGGCAGGCACGGATCGGCCAGCGCGCCCCAGTTCTCCTGCCAGCGGTTGAACGAGGGAACCGGCCGCGCCGCCTTGCAGGCCGGCGCGGCGGCCGCCGCCGAGGTGGTCGCCGCTGCAGTCGCCGCGGCCGGTGCCGAGCCTTCGGCCGGCGCGGTTTCGGCGGCGGCGCTCACGCCCTGCAGCAGCGCGAACGCCGCCGCGCCGAGCGCGACGCGCCCCGTCCCCCAGCGCGCGCCACCGGCGGCGGCACGCGCGCGGCGGCGCCCTGCTCGCGGCATGCCGCGCATCGTCTCGGCTCGCATGGGCTCAGTTCGCCGCGGCGTTGTCGAACTGGTGCAGCTCGGCCACGTAGCCGCCCGGGAACTCGACCATCGCCGTGCGGCCTTCGGCGTTCGCCGCCGGCTCGACCAGCACCTTGACGTTCGCAGCGCGCGCCTTGGCCAGCGTCGCGTCGAGATCGGTCACGCGATAGCCGGTGGTTTCCAGCCCATAGGGATAGGGCAGCTTGCCGTCGGTCACGAACACCAGCATGTTGCCGAAGCCCGACTCGATGCGCACGCGGCGGATCGAGTCGCCCGGCTTGCCGAGTTCGGCGCCGTCGGCATGACGCGCGTCCGACACGATCCGGCCGTGCGAGAAGCGCACGAAGCGCTTGATGAAGTTCGATGCTTCGTACTTCGACACGTAGACGCGGTTGTCCGGCACCAGCGCGAGCGGCGCATACGACGGCGCCTTGGTGTGCCAGTAGAGCTGCATCGTCAGGCCGCCCGGCCACTGGATCACGGCGTCCTTGCCGATCGGGTCGTCGAACGGCTCGACCAGCACGTCGGCGCCGGCCGCGCGCGCGGCCCGCACGGCGCGGTCGATGTCGGTGACGAGGTAGCCGGTGCGTTCACTGCCGAATGGACGCGGAATCGGCGTCTGGAACGCGAACACCGACAGCATCCCCACCGGCGTCTGCACGTATTGCGAGGCGGTCTTGCTCGGCGTCGGCGTGACCGTGAACACGGCGCGCGGCGAGGCCTTGCCGCCGAAGGTCGCGACGAAGCTGTCGACGAACGCGTCGATGTCGGCGTTCGAGACGTACACATGGGTGGTGTCGTATTGCGGACCGACCGACACCACCGGCGCGTGGTCGGCCGACGACGCGTAGCGCGCCTCGTCCGCGAACGAGGAGGTGGTGGACAGCATCAGGCCGACGGCGGCGAGCGCGACGGCGAGCACGCGCGCCGGGCGCGGGAAGGCGGGGAAGTTCACGTAAGGCTCCTGTCTGAAGAAAGGGAAGGAAAAACGGATCGCCGGCCGGCCGCGCGGGCGGGCGGCCGGGGCTGGCGGCATGGCGTGCCGTGTCATCGGGCGGGCGCCGCTTCCGGCGCCGCGCCGCGCAGCGAGGCCAGCGCGAGCGCGACCAGCAGCACGAGCGGCACACCGAGCGCCCAGAACGACGCGGCGCGCCAGCCCAGCGCGCCGCCGCCGGCGCCGAGCGCGAACGCGGCGATCGGCGGCAGCATCCGCGCGAGGCGGCCGCGCGTCTCGCGGCGCTGCGCGGGCGTGCCGCCCGGCGCGACCAGCTCGTAGACGTCGAGCACGGCCTGCGTGACGTTGCCGGTCATCACGGTGTTGGCCGCGATGCCGCGCGTGGCGAGCTTCGCGTGCGCGTTCTGCACGCCCATCGCGGCCGCGCCGAGCAGCCCGCAGCCCATCGCGAGCGGCGCATCGATGCTGACGATCGGCGCGGCGGCCAGCCCCGCCAGCATGAACGCGGCGAGCAGCGCGAGCTGCAGGCCGTACAGCGCGCCCGCGTGCCGGGCGGCCGTGCCGCCTGTTGCCGGGTCCGCCACCGCGCCGGCCGTGAAGCGGGCGCCGACGATGCCGGCCACGAACGCCGGAAACGCGAGCAGCTTGACGAGCACGCCGCCGCCCGCGCCCGCGATGCCCGAGCCGATCAGGATGAAGTTGCCGGTGACGTGCGCGACGAACAGGCCGAACAGCGCGACGAAGCCGAGCGTATCGACATAGCCGGCCACGAACGCGAGCAGCACGTTCTCGTGGCGCAGCGCCATGCGCATCCAGCGCGCGCCGGAGGACGCGCTCATGGCTGGCGCCCGGCACGGTCCGGCGCGTCGGCCGACGCCACCCGCTCGTGGGTGGACACGGCGGCCGGTGCTGCGGGTGTCACGGGTTCCGCGCGCCGCGCATGCTGGGCCGGCTGCCCCCATTGCGCCTGCACGAACGGAATCGCGTGCTCGCCGATCACGATGCCGAGCAGCCCGGCCAGCGCGACCAGCGGCGGCGCCGGCGACTGCACGCGCGAGAAGTAATAGAGCAGCCCGACCACGATGCCGGCGCCCAGCGAAATCAGATACGACATGTCGATTCTCCTGGTCTGGCCGCGATCCCGCCGCGCGCCTCATGCGCCCGGCCCGGCCCGCGGCCGTCCTGTCCTGTGCTGTCCTGGGTTGCGCCGCCTCAGTCACGCCACGGCGAACCCAGGATCCGGCCGCAGAAATTCTCGCGGCAGTAGTCCGGATCGATCCGGTCGAGCACGTCGGCTCCGGTCGTGCCGGCCGTGGTGCGCGGCCGGTGCGCGAGGCCGCGGCCGAACGCGCCGATCACCGCCTCGCCGAACCCCGCGCCGCGCGGGTAGCGCGCCAGCACGCCGGCGCGCTCGCGGTGCGTATACGCGTAGTAGTGCGAACCGGTCAGGTCGGTGCTGACCGCCTGCGCCAGCACCCGCGCCAGCGGCGACACGCGCGCCGGCAGCCCCGGCGTGGTGTGCAGCGCGATCGCGAGCCACACCTCGTCGCGCAGCGGCTCGCTCGCGCCGTGCAGCCGCAGCAGAGCGCGCGCGGCGTCGGCGCTGTCGAGTTCGTAGCGCACCGTCGAGCGCGCGTAGGCCGCGCTCAAGCCCATGTTCGCGTACAGCGCGCCGACGAACAGCGCGCCGGCCTCGCAGGCCAGCCCGGCGCGCCGCGCATGCAGCGCCGCGAACACGAACACGCGGCACGCGTGGCCGAGCAGCACCGGCGGCAGCGCCGCGCGCGCGCTTTCGGCCGCGGCGACGGCCACCGGCGTGGTCGGAATGCATACGCCCGCCACCTCGCCGCCCACGCTCGACAACGCTGCCCGCATGACCCTCTCCCCGCAATATCGTTATGGTGTGCGCGGCGCCTGCCGTGCGTCCGGCTTCAGCGGCCGCCGCGCGCGCCCCATGGCAGCGCGACGCGGTAGCGCCCCGGCCCGCCGATCGCCACCGTGCCGAACAGGATCAGCAGCATCCAGGCGAACTGCCCCTGTTCGAGCGACCAGTCCGGATGGACCAGCGTCAGCGCGACCACCGTGATCACCAGGATCGGCACGGCCGCGAGCCGCGTGAAGACGCCGGCGATCATCAGCAGCGGGCACAGCACCTCGGCGAAGATCGCGAAGCCGAGCGTCAGCGGCGCACCCAGATGCAGCGGATCCTCGATCACGGCCAGCTGCGCGCTCACGTGCAGCGCCTTCGGCAGGCCATGCACGAACAGCAGCAGCAGGCTCGCGGCCACCCGCAGGAACAGCAGCGCCGCGGCGGTGGTATCGAGGCCGCCCGCCGCCACGGAACCGGCGGGCACGGCGGGCGAAGCGTGGGCGCCACGCATCTCGTCAGGCTTCATCGCGGCGCCTCCGTCAGAACGCGAAGCAGCTGCAACCGAGCGCGCCCCAGAACGCGTTCGTGTCGCCGGCCGGCACGTTGCGGCCCCAGGCCATCCCGTGCGCATGCTGGTGGACGCCGCACAGGTTCGCGCAGCCGTCCGCGCAGGCGCGTTCGAGCGAGGTCATGGGGCGATAGCGCGCGTAGCCGCCGAACTCCGCCACCGGCGACCAGCTCGGGCTGACCGGCAGCGCGGGCGGCCCGTAGGCGCCAAACTCGCCGTCGGCGTAGACCACGCGGCCGTTCACCACCGTCAGCACCGATTCCAGATGCTTGATCGCGTCTTCCTCGATCGTGAAGAAGTCGTCGGTCAGCACCGCGAAGTCGGCGTACTGGCCCGGCACGAGCGCGCCCTTCTTCGTCTCGTCGTTCGAGAACCAGGCGCTGCCCACCGTGTAGCGGCGCAGCGCTTCCATCCGTTCGAGCCGGTCGCGTGCCGCGTACATCGGCGTGCCGCCCACGGTGCGCCCGGACACCAGCCAGTACAGCGAGACGAACGGGTTGTAGCTGGCCACGCGCGTCGCGTCGGTGCCGGCGCCCACCGGCAGGCCGGCTTCGAGCATCTTGCGCACCGGCGGCGTCTGCGCGGCCGCCTCGGCGCCGTAGCGCGCGATGAAGTACTCGCCCTGGAAGGCCATGCGATGCTGCACGGCGATGCCGCCGCCGAGCGCCGCGATCCGGTCGATGTTGCGCTCCGAGATCGTCTCGCAGTGGTCGAAGAACCAGCGCAGGCCGTTGAACGGCGTGTCGGCGTTGACGCGCTCGAACACGTCGAGGAAGCGCGAGATCGATTCGTCATAGGTCGCGTGCAGGCGGAACGGCCAGCGGTTCGCGGCCAGCAGGCGCACCACGCCTTCCAGCTCCTTCTCCATCTCGTCGGGCAGGTCCGGGCGCGGCTCGAGGAAATCCTCGAAGTCGGCCGCCGAGAACACCAGCATCTCGCCCGCGCCGTTGACCTTGAGGAAATCGTCGCCGTCGCCGGGGTGGGTGGCCTTCACCCACTTCGCGAAGTCCTCGATCTCGCGCTTCGCGTTCTGCGTGAACAGGTTGTAGGCGATCCGGATCGACAGCTGGTCGCGCCTGGCCAGTTCCATGATCACGGCGTAGTCGTCGGGATAGGCCTGGTAGCCGCCGCCCGCGTCGATCGCGCTCGTCACGCCGAGCCGGTTCAGCTCGCGCATGAACTGCCGCGTCGAATTCATCTGGTCGTCGATCGCGAGCTTCGGCCCCTTGGCGAGCGTCGCGTAGAGCAGGCCCGCGTTCGGCCGCGCGATCAGCATGCCGGTGGGGTTGCCGCGCCGGTCGCGCTGGATCTCGCCGCCCGGCGGATTCGGCGTATCGCGGTCGTAGCCGACCGCGCGCAGCGCCGCCGCGTTGAGCAGCGCGCTGTCGTAGAGGTGCAGGAGGAACACCGGCGTGTCGGGCGCGATCGCGTTGATCTCGTCGAGCGTCGGGCCGCGCTTCTCGACGAACTGGAATTCGTTCCAGCCGCCCACCACGCGCACCCATTGCGGCGCCGGCGTGCGCGCCACCTGCGCGCGCAGCATCTCGAGCGCGTCGTGCAGCGAGGGCACGCCGTCCCAGCGCAGCTCCATGTTGAAGTTCAGGCCGCCGCGAATCACGTGAAGGTGCGAATCGTTGAGACCCGGAATCACGGTGCGGCCGTTCAGGTCGATGCGGCGCGCGTCGTCGCGGGCCCATTGCATCACGTCGCGGTCGCTGCCGGTCGCGACGATCTTGCCGCCGGCCGAGGCCAGCGCGGTGACGAACGAGCGGCGCTCGTCCTGCGTGGCGATCTTGCCGTTGTAGATCACCAGATCGGCGATGCGTGCCGGTTGCTCGGGGGTGCTCATCGTCGCCCTCCTTCAGGCTGTTCAGGCTGGATGGAATTCGCGTGCGGCGGGCGCGCCGCCGCCGGATTCGGTGGCCGCGCGGCGCGCGCCCGTCGGGGGCGCCGCCGCGGCCGGATCTGGCACGCGCGCGAGGCGCGTGCCGCGTGGGCTCAGCCCGCCTCGCTCGCGTGCTCGCCGAGGATCTGCTTGGCGTAGCGCACGCCGATGCCGTAGGCGCTGTGCGCCTTGAAGATCTCCATGCAGCCGTCGTAGGTCTCGCCGCGCGCCCAGTCGCGTTGCAGTTCGCACATGAACTGCAGCGAGGTGGTGGGCACCGCGCCGGCCTGGATCACGCGCTGCACGGCGCGCTCGTGCGCTTCTTCCGTGACGTCGCCGCAGGCATCGGTCGGCACGTAGATCTCGAAGCCTTCGGCCAGCATCTGCACGGTCGGGAACGCGACGCAGACTTCCGTCCACAGGCCCGCGATCACGATCTTCTTGCGACCGGTGGCCAGGATCGCCGCGCGAAAGCCCGCGTCTTCCCACGAGTTCATCGAGGTGCGGTCGATCGGCCTGGTGTCCGGGAACACCGACTGCACTTCGCTCAGCAGGTGGCCGCTGAAGGTCTCCGAGGCGATCGTCGTCAGCACGGTGGGCACCTTGAACAGGCGCGCCGCCTTCGCGAGGATCTGCACGTTGTGCAGCACCGTGGTGCGCTCGTGCGAGTGCGTGCCGAAGAACATCTGCGGCTGGTGGTCGATGAGCGCGAGCGCGCAGTTGTCGGGGGTCAGCAGTTCGTAGGCCATCGGAAGCTCCATTGAGGGTGGCGAAGAATCGGTTCGCGGTCCGCGAGGTGCGGGGCGCGTGGCATCTCGCGCTCCGCCCGGTGTTCGCGGTTGGCCTGCAGATTACGGAGGCGCGACCTGAAAGTCCTGACGTTGGCCTGAAGCGTGCTGAACGGCTTCGCCGGCGCGGGCAAACCGGCGTTGTGAATTACAAAAAAAGCCGCCCGGCCCCGGAGGGATCGAGCGGCTTCGCGCAACGTCGGGCGACCGGAGGCGGTGCGTACCGCCCGCCTCGATCGACTCGTCAGCCCTTCAGGAACGCCAGCAGGTCGGCGTTGACCTCGTCCACGTGCGTGCTGCACATGCCGTGCGGCGCGCCGGCATAGACCTTCAGCGTGGCCTGGCGCACCAGCTTCGCCGACAGGCGCGCCGAGTCGTCGATCGGCACGATCTGGTCATCGTCGCCGTGCAGGATCAGCGTGGGCACGCTGATCTTCTTCAGGTCCTCGGTGTAGTCGACTTCCGAGAACTGCTTGATGCACTCGTACTGGCCTTTGATCGAGCCGGCCATGCCTTGCCGCCAGAAGTCCTGCACGAGCCCCTGCGAGACCTTCGCGTTGGGCCGGTTGAAGCCGTAGAACGGCGTGGCGAGATCGAGGTAGAACTGCGAACGGTTCGCGGCCACGCCGGCGCGGATGCCGTCGAACACCGACATCGGCAGGCCGTGCGGGTTGGCGGCCGACTGCACCATCTGCGGGGGCACCGCGCCGATCAGCACGGCCTTCGCGACGCGCGCCTCGCCGTGGCGGCCGATGTAGTGCGCCACCTCGCCGCCGCCCGTCGAATGGCCGACCAGCATCGCGCCACGCACGTCGAGCGCGTCGAGCACGGCGGCCAGATCGTCGGCGTAGGTGTCCATGTCGTTGCCCGAGGACGGCTGGCCCGAGCGGCCGTGGCCGCGCCGGTCGTGCGCGATCACGCGGTAGCCCTGGTTGACGAGGAACAGCATCTGCGCGTCCCAGGCGTCGGCCGACAGCGGCCAGCCGTGCGAGAACACCACCGGCGTGCCGCTGCCCCAGTCCTTGTAGTAGATCGGCGTGCCGTCCTTGGCCGCCACGTAGCCGCCGCCGTCCGGGTGGCCCTTGGCGTGCGCGTGCGGGTGGGACGCCGCGGTCGTGCCGGCGGCGGCGGGCAGGCTCGACATCGCCGCCATCGCGCCGGCCACGCCCGCGCCGGCCGAAAGCAGGCGGCGGCGCGCGGCCGAGCGGCGCGTCATGAGGCTTTGCTGGGTCGTCATCTCTTCTCCTTCGATACTCGCCGCGGGGCGGCCGGGCGAGCGGTTGGCGTTGTGCTTGGATGGGATCGCCACCGGGCTGGAGCGCCATGCGCGTTGCGCGGATGCGCGCCGGTCCAGGACGCGAACGCAGCCTATCGGGGAGGAAAACGCCTGTCCTTTGGCAAACCTGAAAAGTTCTGAAGCGCGGGGGTGGGTTAGGGGTTCAGGTGGCTTCAGGTGGGGGGCGGGGCTGGCGAGCGTTTGTCGCCGTGGATCCGTGGGGGATGAGCGTGCGGGGGGCGCGGTGCGGATCACCACCGCCCATAAAAAATCCGGCCGCAGCCGGATGGGTGGTACCTCGATCTGGCCGCCGACCTCAGGTCGCGTCGGGCGCCCACGACGCCTGGTTGCGCGGCAGGTCGCCGGCCGGATCGTAGACATCGAGGCGGTCGTGCTCGTCCAGCTGGTCGTTGAACAGCGCCAGATTCGTGCCGTCCGGGTTCACGGTCGAGCGGAACAGGATTCTCCTGGCGCCGGCGGCGATCGCCTCGTCGCCGAGCACCCAGCTCGGCGGCTCGACACGCAGGTTGAACCAGTCGCGGCGCCAGTCGCAGAAGAACGACTCCCACAAGGGCGGCCAGCGATCGGCGCGATAGCCGCCCGTGAAATCGATCACGGGGTACGCCGTGATGCGGTAGCTCACCACCGTGGCGGGCCGCAGCAGCGATGAGAGTTGCCGATATTCGGCCACCGCGGTGAGCACGTCGAGCGCGAGGTACAGCGCCGGCGTTCCGATCCGGTTCACGCGGCCGCCGTGCAGCGCGGCACCGGCGCCGCTGGTGGGTGCATGCGCCCACATCGGCGCATGCACCCGGTAAGCAATGACGTCCCGCAACGCGGTCGTGATCATCCAGCGGCTCCCGCCTGGAGCGAGGCGACATAGCGCACCACGTCGTCCACGCGGCCCGCCGAAACCAGCGTTTCGGCTGTCTGGTAGTCGAACACGGCCAGCGGCTCGTTGCGGTACCAGAAAAGCGCGCGAGGCAGGTCGCCTGACAGGTCCGTCGCGGCGCGAATGACCCGCATCGCCTCGCGAAGGAATTGCTGAACCGTGGCCGACTGCGGCGCGCGCGCAACCGTATTGCGGTGAACGTGGGCCTGATCGGCCAGCGTCTGCAGATCGATGTTCAGCGCGGCCACATAGCGCCGCGCCGAGAGCACCGGCGCGAGCGTATCGGGCTCACGGAGGGAATTCAGGAAGGCTTCGAAGCTGGCCGGGACGACGCCAGGGGCCAGCGCATCGTGGTCGGCGTCCGGATCGAGCGAGAGATTGATCATGATATGGCGCTCCTTTCATGAACAAAATTTGCACAATTATAGCACTACGCATGGCGGGTCGTGCCTTCTGCAGCGGCCCGCCGTACCACCGGCGGGCGAGGCGGAGCGACGTCCGAGGCCATCTACCGTGCGATTTCGATACGTTCCGCTGCCCGGCACTCGCGTGGACTCACAAAAAACCCGGCCGGAGCCGGGTCGCGCGATGCGGGATGGACTTGTTGGGCACCGCCTGCTTGCCCGGCTTCCACGCCTGGGGTTCGCCGCCAGCGTGGCGGGCTTGGTGGCGGCGCCGGTCTCGTTTGTGGAATGTCCTGATGAATTGCCAGCGGGAGCATCACGGACAGCCGACAGTGCGTGGCCGGAAGAGAAAACCGAGCCGCCACCTACCGCCACCACCGGCCGCCCAAGCCCGCTCAAGCCGGCTCAGCAGCCTGCGCATCACACGCATGCAGCACCTCGAACAGCGCCGCCAGCCGCGCCGCCTCGGGCACGCGCACCGACATGCCGGTGCGCGCGAGCAGCGCGCGGAACGGCAGCAGCAGCTCGCGCATCTGCCCGTCGAAATCGGCCGCATCATGCAGCGACTCGCCAAGATCGAGCACCGCGCGCAATTCGAACAGATGCGCGCCCTGCTCGCGCGCCAGCACGCGCGCCTCGTGCAGGCGCCGCCGCCCCGCCGCCACCGCGCCCGGCGTGCCGTGGCGGCGCGCGCGTGCGATCTCCACCAGCCCGCGCGCGCGCAGCAGCTCGGCCGCGAACCCCTGGTCGCCATGGGCCTCGCCGTGGCGCTGCGTCTGGTCGAGCCACTCGCGCGCCGCCTCGAACCGGCCGGCCGCCGCGAGCGCCTCGGCGCAGGCCACCACCAGCGGCGCCATCAGCCGCTTCATGCCGCGCATCGCGAGCCGGCCGAGGCCCGCCTCCAGCCGCGCGAGCCCTTCGCGCGGCTGGCCCGTGTTCAGTTCGAGCAGGCCGGCCAGGCATTCGCCGTAGTCGCGCCAGCCGTCGAACCGGTTCAGCGCCGCCTGCGAGCGCAGCAGCGCGAGATGGCGCGTGGCCGCCTCGACTTCCCCGCAGGCGAGCGCAAGCGGCACCACCACCACCGCGAGCAGATGACAGAGCGAAGGCTCGGGCAGATCGGCGCGCACGAGGTTCAGCGCGCGCTCGGCCAGCCGCCACGCGAGCGCGGTCTCGCCCTGCAGCCAGGCGATGCGCGCCAGCGTGCCGGTGCCGAAGATGCGCGGATCGACGGCAAGCTCGCCCTCGGCGCGCTCGGACTCGCCCAGCGCGTCGAGCGCCGCGAGCAGCCGTTCGAGCCGCTCGCGCGCCTGCCGGTGTTCGCCGAAGCAATGCAGCGTGGCGGACAGCGTGGTGCCGGCGCACAGCACCTGCCAGCGCGAGCCGCTGGCCTGCGCGCGCGATTCGAAATGCGTCGCGTAGCGCAGCGAGGCATGGATGTCGCCCACCGCCATCGCCGCGTTCCAGAGGCCCCACAGCGCGCGCGTGGCGAACGCCTCGTTGCCCTGCGCCTCGGCGCGGGCCAGCACGCGGCGCCAGAGCGAGGCCGCCTCGCCGGCCGCGCCGCCCGTGAGCAGCAGCGCCGCCGCGTAGGCCGCGCACACGCGCATCTCGCAGACCGGATCGACGGTGTCCTTGGGCAGCGCGTCGAGCGTCGCGAGCGCACGCGCCGCGCGTTCGCGGCATTCGGCGACCAGCGATGCGTCGAGCAGCGTGCCGACCAGCGAGCCCGCCAGCGACACGCCGAGCACCGGATCGCCGTCGGCCGAGAACGCCCAGTCCCAGATGCTGCGCGCGGCGTCGAGCGGCGCCGGGCTGGCCGGACACGCGCCGGCGTGGGGCGCGTGGCAGCCCGAGTCGTCGCAGCGTCGTTCGCCGCCGCGCGATTCGTCGATATGGCGCTGCAGGTAGCGCAGGTGTCGGCGCGCGGCGCGCTGCACCTCGCCCTCGTCGCGCAGCTTCTCCATCGCATAGGCGCGCGTCGATTCGGTGAGCCGGTACAGCGCGATCGCGTCGTGGAACTCCACGGCGATCAGCGATTTCGCGCTCAGCTCGGCCAGCGCCTCGATCGCGGTGGCGATCGGCATGCCGGGCTCGGTCGCCACCGCGCAGACGGCGTCGAACGTGAAGCTGCCGGCGAAGAACGCGAGATGGCGGAACAGCGTGCGCGCGTCGTGATCGAGCAGCGCGTAGCTCCAGTCGAAGGTCGCGCGCAGCGTCTGGTGGCGCGGCAGCGCGAGCCGCAGGCCGCCGCTCAGCAGATCGAGGCGATCGTCGAGACGCGCGGCCACGCCGTCCACGCCGAGCGTGGCGACACGCGCGGCGGCCAGCTCGATCGCGAGCGGCAGGCCGTCGAGGCGGCGGCAGATGTCGGCGACGAGGCGCAGGCTCGCCGCGTCGCCGGCGCAGGCCGCCGCGCCGTCGGGCGCGCTGCCCGGCGAGATCGCGCGGGCGCGCTGCACGAACAGCGCCACGGCGCCGTAGTCGGTCAGCGTGGCCGTGCTCGCGTCGACGGGCGGCACGGCCAGCGGCTCGACGCGATGCACGGCCTCGGCGCGGATCGACAGCGGCTCGCGGCTCGTCACGAGGATGCGCAGGCCGGCCACCGCGCCCGCCAGCGTCTCCGCCAGCCAGGCCACCACGCCGATCACCTGCTCGGCGTTGTCGAGCACCAGCAGCGTGCCGTCGCCGAGGCCCGCGAGCAATTGCAGCGGATCGTGCAGGACCGGCTCGGCGGCCAGGTTCAGCGCCACCGCGAGCGTGGCGAGCACCGCCTCGCGCGAATCGGCCGACGCCAGCTCGACGAACACCACGCCGCGCACGCCCTGCTGCGAACCCGAATCGCGCAGGCATTGCGCGATGCGCAGCGCGAGCGCCGTCTTGCCGATGCCGCCCGCGCCCACCAGCGTGACGACGGACGACTGCGCGAGCCGCGCCAGCACGTCGTCGAGGTCGCCGTCGCGGCCGATCAGCCGGCCGGCCCCGGCAGGCAGTTCGCCCGAGGCGGGCAGCGACGGCGCCAGCGGATTCGCCGGGCCGGCCGACACCGCCAGCCGATAGCCGCGCCCGGTGATGGTGCGGATCAGCTCGCGGTCGGCACGCAGCGCCTTGCGCAGCGCCGCGACGTGAACCTGCAGCCGGTTTTCCTCGACGATCTGGTTCGGCCAGACCGCCTCGAGCAGCGCGTCCTTCGACACCACCGCGCCGTTCGCGCGGAACAGCACGTCGAGGATGTCGAACGCGCGCGCGCTCAGGCGCAGCCCTTCGCCGTGCCGCCTGACTTCACGCCGCTCGAAATCGACGTGCAGCGCGCCGATTTGGACCATGACCGTCTCCAGATGACGCCGGACCGCGGCGCGGGATGGACGCGCCCCGGGCGTGGCACGCGCGGGGGGCGAGGGATGAAGTGCGCGGATGGTAAGCGAACCGTAACATCGCGTCTTGAAGAAAAATACGCTCGGCGCGCCCGTGCTGCCCGCGCCAGCGGGTTTCCGCGCGGCTTTTGAACAAAAGGCGACCTCGCGTTCGCCCCGGTGATACGGGTGCTTCGGTTGCTTCTGCTATTTCTGCTGTTTTGGCTGTTTCGGCTGCCATCGCGCAGGCGGTGTCTGTCGCGTCGATGACATCCCGATGACACGAACCGCGAATCAGGCCGAATGATTCCTCGAACGCCTCGACGAAAGCCGGCGACCCGGCCCGCGTCCACGCCCGCATCGACGCATTCGGCCATTCATATTTGAATTCCCGTGAATGATACGGAGGCCTTTCGACTGATGAAATGCCGATTTTCGAATCGCTGGCTTTCCGGATTTTGCATCATGTTCAGCGGCTGGCTTTCATCCGGCTTGTCGCCCTGTTTTCGCGATGGTATAAACCGAACGCACCATGGCGGCCGCGTGCCGACGGTCGCCATGCCCGGACATTGCGCCATCGCGCGCCGCGCGGTACCTGTCACGCCCGTCACGCCGCGGCGCGAGCGGCCGTCATGCCCCGCCCCGTGCCATCCCTTTCTCCGGAGGAAACCGCCCATGTCGACCGTCGCCGATGCCGGTACCGCCAGCGCCGCCGTCCCGCCGGCGCCGAGGGACACGCTCGGCTGCATGTCGAGCAAGCTGCGCAAGAACCTGCAATGCAAGAGCGGCGATTTCACGTTCCATCGCAAATGCATGGACGCCCCGCAGCTCGAACGCGTGGCACTGCCGGCCAGCGACCGCGGGTTCCTGGTCGGCATTTCGCTGCGCGCGGGGCATCACCGCCGGATCTTCCGCGGCACGCGCGCGGAGGACTGCCATTTCGATCGGCATTCGATTTACATTCGCGATTTTTCAGAGAATTACGTCGCCGATCTTTACGGCAATTTCGACTTCCTGCTGCTCGAATTATCGTCGCGGTTTCTGGTGCGGCTCGGCGACGAGCACGACGCCCCCGCGATCGACGGCCTGCTCTGCGCGGCCGAGCAGGCCGACCCGGTGCTCGGCCACCTCGGCGCCGCGATCGCGGCCGGCATCGAGACGCCGGGCGAACTCGGCGCGCGCTTCGTCGAGCAGGTCGGGTTCGCGATCGGCCTGCATCTGGCGCAGCGTTACGGCAGCCTGCTGCCGCGCGAGGCGCGCCTCAAGGGCCGGCTCAGCGCCATGCACGAAGCGCGCGCGAAGGAACTGCTGCTGCTGCGCGACCACCACGGCTCGTCGCTCGCCGACATCGCGCGCGAGTGCAACCTGTCGCGCAGCTACTTCATCCGCGCGTTCGCCCGCACCACCGGCCGCACGCCGCATCAGTGGCTGCTGGAGCAGCGCACCGCGCAGGCGCGCGGCATGATCGAGAGCACGCGGCTGTCGCTGGCCGACATCGCGATCGCCTGCGGTTTCTCGGACCAGAGCCACCTGAGCCGCGTGTTCACGAAGACGCTCGGCGTGACGCCGGGCGCCTGGCGGCGCGGCGGCGGCAACTGACGCGGCCGGCGGCCAACGCCCCCCGACGCAGCGCCCCAGGCACGCCGGGCAACCGAAGCGGGCGAAGCGGCCGCGTCACTCGCGCCCCGTCTGTCCGACATTTCCCCGACAGCCGCTGCAACAAGCGCGCCCCGCCGCCGGCTTTCTCGGCGAAGATAGCGGCCACGCGCGGCCACGCCGACGCCCACGCGCCATCGATGCGCACATCCACACTGAACGGGGGAAGCAATCGTGTCGACCATACTGCCCAACGTGAAGCACATCGTCGTCGTGATGTTCGAGAATCGTTCGCTGGACACGATGCTCGGCTGGCTCTATCCGGAGGGCGCGGCGCCGCAGACCGTGCTGCCGCCCGGCAGTTCGCCCGCATTCAACGGCGTGAAGCCGGACATGTGGAATCCGTCGACGCACCGGGCAACGCCGCGCACGGCCGGCGCGCCGGACCAGCCGCAAGCGGGCCGGCCCAACGACGGCAAGCCGGTGTTCGTCACGCAGTCCGCCGCGAGCCGCTACGTCCCCGACCCCGATCCGAACGAGACGTTCATCAACATCACCGAGCAGATCCTCGGCCCGCAGAGCACCGACGAGATCGTGGAGCCGATGCACGGCTTCGTCCTGAACTACGAAACGACCTCGACGCACGACAGCACCCAGGTCATGCAGTGCCACAGCGAGCAGCAGCTGCCGGTGATGTTCGCGCTGGCGCGCGCCTACGCCGTCAGCGACGCCTGGTTCGCCTCGGTGCCGAGCCAGACCTGGCCGAACCGCGCGTTCGCCCAGGCCGGCACCTCGAACGGCAACGTCAACAACACCACGGCCAGGCCCGGCAGCACCGGCCTCGACCTGCCCGATCCGTTCCAGTGGGACGTGCGGACCATCTTCAACGTACTGCAGGACGTCGGCGAAAGCTGGGCCGTCTACCACGACACGCTGGTGGTGCCGCCGCTCACGCGCACCATGTTCCCGCAGCTGTGGGACGAGGCGCTGTCGCCGAATTTCCAGCATTTCTCGGCCTTCGAGGACGCCTGCGCGGCGGGCTCGCTGCCAAGGTTCTCGTTCATCGAGCCGAGCTTCGTGATCGAGCCGAACGACCAGCACCCGCCGCACGACGTGAAGGCCGGCGAGCATTTCCTGCACCGGATCTGGAAGGCGGTCAGCCGCTCGCCCGCCTGGAACGACACGCTGCTGCTGATCACGTTCGACGAGCACGGCGGCACCTTCGACCACGTGCTGCCGCCCGCCAACGCGGTGTCGCCCGACGCCGCGAGCGACCCCGGCGACGAGAACTTCCGCTTCGACCGCTTCGGCGTGCGCGTGCCGGCCATCCTGGTCTCGCCGTACATCGCGCCGGGCACCGTGTTCCGCTCGCCCATCGACACGCCCTACGACCACACCTCGATCCTCGCCACGCTGCGCGACTGGCTCGCGATCCCGAACGACAGCATGCTGCCGAGCACGCGCATCGCCGCGGCGCCCACCTTCGAGCAGGTGCTGACGCTGAGCGAGCCGCGCACGGAACTGCCCAAAATCAGCGAGCCGCTCCTCGACTTCATCCACCCGTCGCCGGACGCGCCGATCAACGACCTGCAGCTGAGCCTCGTGTCGGGCAGCGCGCACCGCTTCAATCTCGACGTCGGCGCGGTCACGGCCTCGGTCACCGCGCGCGCGCATGCGGTCACGTTCTTCACGGCGCTCAAGGATCAGGTCGAAGGCAAGGCGAAGCCGACGCCCTCGCCGTAAGCGTCTGGTCTTCCGGGCGGCACCGGCACCGGACATCGGTGCCCGCGTTCGGCAACGGCGCCGCCCTCCCGATCCTGCCATCCCGGCGAGACGTTCTCCGGTCCCGGCCGGCAGGTTTCATGCCGATCCGCATGGCCGAACCTTGCCGTCCTGCCGGTCCGGCATCCGGGCATACGATCCCGAAAGATAATCCTCGGAAGCGGTACCGCGCGCCGCGTCGACGCGGGTATATTTCCGGAAACCCAATTGCCTCCATCGCCAGACCGCGCCGTCGAGCCGGCGGCCAACCTCCCTTTGCATAGCGTGCGATGCAATCCACCCACCCCGATTCCGGCCCCGGCGCGATCGACATGATCGACGTGATCGCCGTCGAGGACGATCTCGCATTCCGCGGCGAGCTGTGCCGCGTCGTTCAGGCCGCGCCGGACCTGCGGCTGCGCGGCGTGGCCGGTACGCTGGCCGACGGGCTCGCGCTGTTGCAGGGGCCGCCCGCCGACGTCCTGCTGGTCGATCTCGGCCTGCCGGACGGCAGCGGCATCGATCTGATCGGCGCGACGGCGGCGCGATGGCCCCGCTGCAACATCATGGTCGCCACCCAGTTCGGCGACGAGGCCCACGTCATCCGCTCGATCGAGGCGGGCGCCGCCGGCTATCTGCTCAAGGACAGTTCACCGGCGCGCATGGTCGACGAAATCCGCAGCCTGGCCGGCGGCGGCAGCCCGATCAGCCCGATCATCGCGCGGCAGATCCTGACGCGGTTCCAGCAGAACCGCTCCGTCCTCCAGGCGGTGCCCGCGCCGGCAGCGGCTGCACCCTCGCCGCTGTCGGCCCGCGAAACCGAGGTGCTCGACTTCATCACCAAGGGCTTCACGACACTGGAAATATCGAAGCTGATGGTGTTGTCCCATTTCACGGTGCGCAGCTTCGTGCGGCGCATCTACGAGAAGCTGGAAGTCACCTCGAAGGCGGAAGCCATCTATGAAGCCAGATCGCTCGGCCTGCTGCGCGACCATTGAAACGGCGGCCGGCGGGTCGCCGCGTACCGCGAACCGCGCGAGGGCATCCGCATGAGCCGCCGCCGCGCATCGTTGCTGGCCGGCCTGCTGTTCGCCGTCTCGCTCGCGCTGCTCGCGGGCGCGGGCGTGTGGTACGTGTTCGGCGACGGGCCGCTGCAATGCGAGGCCTGCGAGCATCTCACGCAGGCGCAGTGGCAGGTCACGCCCGCGCACGGGATGACCGAGCCCGCCGCGACGCTTGACAGCCGCACGCTGCCCGACGCATGGCAGCGGGTCACGCTGCCGCGCGCCTTGCGGCAGCCCGACCCCGCCGGCACGCAGCGCGGCACGACCAACTCGATCGACACGATCGGCAAGATCGCCTGGATCCGCGTGCCGGTGGCCGGCGCGGCACTGCCCGCCGGCCCGCTTGCGCTGTACGGCAGCCGCGTCAAGACCGACGGCACCGTCGCCGTCTATGTCGACGGCCGGCTGGTCCACCGCGCGCAGCGCCAGGGGCCGTTGTGGAACAGCCTGTTCACGCCGCTCTGGGTCGAGCTGGAACGGCATGACGGCGCCCCGGTACGCGAGATCCTGATCCGCCTCGAACAGACGCCCGCCAACGAGGTGGCGCTGACCTCGCTGTGGCTCGGCGGCATCGACGCGCTGCGCGGCCGCTACTACCTGCGCCAGTGGCTGCAGCGCGAAGTGCCCGCCACGCTCAGCGCCGCGTTCCTGGTGGTGGGCGTGTTCGCCCTCTTCGTCTGGTTCCGGCGCCGCCACGAAACCGGCTACCTGCTGTTCTTCAACCTGGCGGCGACCTCGTTCGTGGCGCACCTGCACTACTACGTCGGCGTGCCGATCACCGACGACTGGTTCGCGTGGCTGACGCTCAACGGCCTGTTCTGGCTGATCACGGTCGTGCATTTCTTCCTGTGCCAGCTGCACGGCCGCCCGCTGCGCTGGCTCACGCGCGCGGTGGTGGGGGCGACCACGGCGATCGGCGTGCTGACGCTGCCGCCGGTGGCGATCCTGCCGGTACTGCCGAACGTCCCCGTGATCATTCCGATGATCTACGCCGTCGGGATCGTGATGGGCACGGTCGTCGGCCTGGTGGGCATCCTGGCCGCCTGGCGCCGCTCGTGGGAGGCAAGGCTGGTGGCCGCCGCCGTCGGCATCTGCACGCTGCTCGGCGTGGCGGACTGGCTGATGTACAACAACGTCGTGAGCCTCGAAGGCTGGTTTCTCGGCGCCTACATGAATGCCGTCACGTTCTGCGTGTTCGGCTTCCTGATCTATCGGCGCTACGTTCTCGCGATCGTCGAGATCGAGCAGATGAACGTGAGCCTCGCGCGCCGCCTGCGCGAGCGCGAAGCCGAACTCGAGGAGAGCCACCGGCTGCTGCGCGAGGCCGAGCGGCGCAGGACCATCAGCGACGAGCGCCGCCGGCTGATGCAGGACATGCACGATGGCCTCGGCTCGGCGCTGATCAGCGCGATCCGCTCCGTGGAGCACGGCACCGCCAGCGCCCCGCGCGTGTCGCAAATCCTCAAGGGCTGCCTCGACGACCTGAAGCTGACGATCGATTCCATGGAGCCGGTCGAGGCCGATCTGCTGATGCTGCTCGCCACGCTGCGTTTCCGGCTGGAACCGCGGCTGGAGGAAGCGGGTATCGCGCTGCGCTGGGACGTGCAGGCGCTGCCCACGCTGAACTGGCTGGATCCGTCCAGCGCGCTGCATATCCTGCGCATCGTGCAGGAGGGCATCGCCAACGTGCTGGCCCACACGCGGGCCGGCGAAATACGCGTCGCCACGGCGGCCGATCAGACGGGCGTGCAGGTCACCATCGAGGACGACGGCGAGGGCTTCGACGTCGAGCAGGCGCTCGGCAGCGGAACCGGGCACGGCCTGCACAACCAGCGGCGCCGGGCACGGGCGCTCGACGGCACGGTCGACTGGATCGTCGGGCCGAAAGGAACGCGCCTCGTCCTGTGGCTGCCGCTGGAACGCCACGCGGCACGAGCGGCGCAGGGGGCGCCGGCGGCGCCAGCGGATGCCGCGCTCGCGAACGGCGTTGTCATGACGCCACCGGTGTCGGGCGGCGCGCCGGCCTGAGCGGTTCGCGGGCCGCGCCGACAAAAAAACCGGGGCGGGAACCTGTCCCGCCCCGGCATCTTCACGCTTCAGCGCGCGTCAGCTCAGTGCTGAATCACTTCCATCGACACCGGCCGCGAGAAGTCGAGGTCCTCGCCGTTTTCGGCGCGCACCTTCAGCAGCTTGTCGTGATCGACGGTCCCGCTGAACGTGGCGACGCGGTCGTACGCGAAGTCGGGACGATCGGACAGCCGCACGGCCACGCCGGGATCGGCCTTCACGAACACGGCCTGCCCCTTGATCCACGCCGGCAGCTGCCGGACCGCCGGCTCGCCCGCCGGCAGGCAGTACGTCTGCGCGGAATCGAGGCTCACGATGCAGCCGAGCGGCTTGCTGTCCGGCGTCACGCGCATCGCGTTCGGCTTCGAGAAGTCGAGATACTCGCCGTCGTTCGCCTTGACGTGCTTGAGCCGGCCGGTGTCCGTCGTGCCGAAGAACTGCGCCGACTTCCGGATGCCGGCCGCATCCAGCCGCGGGCTCGTCGACAGTCGCACCGCCACGCCGTCGTCCGCCTGCACGCGCACGTCCCAGCCCGAGAACAGGACCGGCCACTTCCGGTCGCCGTTGTAGCTTTCCTCGCCCGCGGAGAGGCAGTATTGCGTGCCGAACTGCTCGTTGACGAGGCAGGCTCGCGGCTTGACCGCCGACAGGAAGCGCGCCTGCGGATAGACCGACTTGATCCAGCCCGCGAACTTCGACACGCGCACCGCCGCCGACAGGTTGAACTGCCCCGCGTCCGTGACCGCGACGATGGTCGGCCGCGTGCCATGGATCTGCCACCACGGCGCGCCGTCGTCGCCGGCGGTGGCCTGCGCCCAGTGCGAGGACGGGCCGGACGGCTGGTAGATGGCGCTGAGGCCGCCGCCGTCGGGCGATATCGTGTCGACCTGGGTGCGCCCGTACAGCCGGCCTGCGCCCAGATCCGGCCGATTCGAGAAACTGGTCCGGTTCTGACCGACGCCCCACCTGCCGTATCCGATCAGGATCGTGTCGCGGCCCGGTTCGTCCGCGACGTCGTTGAGGACCGGCGGCTCGATCGGGACCAGCCGCGAGCGCCCCTTGATGTCGTCAAGGCGCGGCAGCCTGACGATCGCCATCTGGCTCGACGCGGTATCGGCCAGCGCCTGCGGCCTCACCGGCACGCCGGGCCGCTGCTTGCCGTCCGGCACATAGGCCGTGCCGCTGCCGCCCGCGGCCACCTTGCCGCTCCAGTCCGTGAAGCGGGCCGAGACCGGCGTCTCGAGGCTGCCGCCGCGCAGGTCCAGGCAATGCGCCGCCGTCATGAAATAGGCCCAGTGGCCCTGGTTGCCGATCCAGGTCGCGGTGCAGGCGGCCCCGGGCCGGCCACCGGGCGCGCGCGTCAGTTCGAGCCGGCCGACGCTGAGCCATGCCGCCTCGTTGCTGAGATTGGTCAGCTTCCTGTTGGCCGCCTGGATGGTGCCGGCCACGTTCGACGGGTCGCCGCCGTTCTGCTCGAACGTGGCCGGATCGATCACGATCGCGTGTGCCGCCGACGCGGCCGTCAACGACAGGATGGCGGCAAGGTACAGACCCGGCCCGATTGGGCGAAGTTTATTTTCCATATTCGTCTCGATTGAAAATACATTTGGACTGCGAAATATCGATGCCTGAATGCCTCTATCTCTTCAAACGCTACCCTCCCTGGTCCGTCAAGCCCCGGCGCGGTGGCGACACGCGATCGGGAAACCGCTCAGCGCCGCGCCTTCAGCACGATCGTTCCGCGCCCGCCCGCTCCCTGCGTGAGACCACGCAGGCCAAGCTCACGAAACGCGGCATGCACCGTGTTCAGGTGGAAACCCAGTGAATCGGCGATGGCCTGTTGCGTGGGCAACTTGTCGCCCGGCCGGAATATGCCACCGCCAATGGCTTCTTCGATTTGATCGGCAATCGCCTTCGCGACGGGCCCGTTGATGCGGGAAAAATCCGGACGCCAGTGATGTCGGGCCTTTGCCATGAGAATCAGTCACAACGTGATGTGAAGTATTTTTTCAGGCGAAAACATAACAAGCCGACCCCGCGCGTGAAATAGCGATAGTTCTATTTTTACGATCCGGGAATGGCCGAAAGCGCGTCGAAAATATACTTTCGACAATCTCTCGATTCGGCGCGTTTTTTCGACGACTGATCGACTGGCAACATGACGTGGATTGCAGCGAAACAGCGGCGGGATAGCGTTCGCGCCGAGCCGGATTGGCCGGCAACGCGGGAAGGAGGCAGCGGGCACGAACGGTCCGCGAGGAGCAGGAAAAACGCCGCCCGGACCGGCGGCGTTCAGTGGAGGCGAGCGGCAGGCCCGGGCCGCGTGACCATGAAGCTGGTATCAGGCCGCGCTGGCGCGCTGCGCGCCGGCCGCGCGCGAACGCGGCGGCGGCAGCGGTTCGACCTTGCCGACCACCAACAGGTAGGACAGCGCCCCCACCACGCACAGCACGCCGGCCACCACCAGCGGCACGACGAACGAGCCGCGCGTGATCGACAGCATCAGCCCCGTGAACGTGGTGATGAAGATGCCGGCCAGATTGCCGGCGAAGTTCTGGATGCCGCCGATCGAGGCGACGTGGGCGGGCGTCGGCGCGACCTCGCCCACCAGCGTCCAGACGTTCGCGCCGGCGAACGACAGCCCCGCATACGACAGCGAGAACAGCGCGAGGCAGAGCCCGATGCTGTCGACGTAGGCCGACAGCGCGATCGACGACGACGCGAGCATGCCGCCCACGAGGCAGGTCTTGCGCGCGGCCGTGGCGCTCCAGCCGCGCCGGAACAGCGCGTCGGACACGTAGCCGCCGAGCCAGCCGCCCGGAATCGCGATCAGCGCGGGCAGCATGCCGAGCGTGCCGAGCGACGCGAGCGAGAAGCCGCGCGACTGCAGCAGGTAGCTCGGGAACCAGGTGATGAAAAAATAGATCGCGAAGTTCAGGCAGAACAGGCCGATCATCATCCCCCAGATGGTGCGGTAGCGGAACAGGTCGAGCCACGACACGCGCGGCGCGGCCTGCCCAGCCTCGGCCGGCAGCGACGGCGCCGCGCGTTCGGCCAGCAGCGCCTCGACGGCGGCCGGCGCGAGCGCGCGATAGCGCTCCGGATCGCGATAGATGAACCACCAGGCGAGCGCCCAGACGATGCCGAGCGAGCCCGTCACGGCGAACGAGCCGCGCCAGCCGAGCAGCGAGATCAGCCAGGCGACGAGCGGCAGCGACAGCGCCGAGCCCACCCGCGAGCCGCTGTCGAAGATGCTGCTGGCGAGCCCGCGCTCGCGGCGCGGGAACCAGTTGAACGCGACCTTCGCGAACGACGGGATCGCGGCGGCCTCGCCGGCGCCGAGCATCAGCCGCATGCCCACCAGCTGCCCGAGCCCGCGCGCGGCGCCGGTGGCGACCGTGAACACCGACCACCAGCCCACCGCCAGCGCCAGCGCGACGCGCACGCCCACCTTGTCGATGAACCAGCCGGCCGGCAGCTGCAGGAACGCGTAGGTCCAGAAGAACGCGCTGAGCACGAGGCCCATGCCCACGGCGTCGAGGCCGAGGTCGGCGCGGATGCTCGGCGCGGCGATCGCGAGATTGGCGCGATCGACGAAGTTGATGACGTTGGCGAGGAAGCACATCAGGATCATCGCCCATCGGATTTTCGGCATCGAAGGTCTCCGCTTCGCTGGATTGCCGCGCGCCGCCCGGGATGGGCGAGCGTCGTCGGTCGCACGTCGGGGTGCGAGTGGTGTCGTTATCGGTCTTGTGGTGCTTGAAGCGCGGCGCCCGCGCCGCTTCGGTCAGTCGAACTTCTCGAGCGCTTCCCAGATCCCGTTCAGGTAGACCGCGCCGAGCGCGCGGTCGTAGAGCCCGTAGCCGGGCTTGCCGGTTTCGCCCCAGATCATCCGGCCGTGGTCGGGCCGCGCGTAGCCGGTGAAGCCGGTGTCGTGATACGCCTTCACGATCGCGGCGATGTCGAGCGAGCCGCAGCTCGACAGGTGCGCCGCTTCCTCGAAGTCGCCCTCGGGCGTGATCTTGACGTTGCGGATGTGCGCGAAATGGATCCGCCCCATCGCGCCGAACTCGCGCACCAGCGCCTCGACGTCGTTCTGCGGCCCCGCGCCGAGCGAGCCCGAACACAGCGTCAGGCCGTTGGCCGGGTGGTCGACGGCCTGCAGGATCCGCGCGAGGTCGTCGCGGTTCTTGACGATGCGCGGCAGGCCGAAGATCGGGCGCGGCGGATCGTCGGGATGGATCGCCATGCGAATCCCGCACTCGGCCGCCACCGGCACGATCGCCTTCAGGAAGTATTCGAGGTTGGCCCACAGGCGCGCCTCGTCGATCTCGCGATACTCGGCCAGCAGCGCCTTCAGTTCCTCGGGCCGGTAGCTCGAATCCCAGCCCGGCAGCGAGATGCCCTGGTCCGGATCGATCCGCTCGACTTCCTCGGTGCTGAACGCGAGGCAGGTGGAGCCGTCCTCGAGCGTCTTCGCGAGCTCGGTGCGGGTCCAGTCGAACACCGGCATGAAGTTGTAGCAGACCACCTGGATGCCGGCCGCCGCCAGATGGCGCAGGGTCTGCTGGTAGTTCGCGATCAGCCGGTCGCGCGTGGGCTTGCCGAGCTTGATGTCCTCATGCACCGGCACCGACTCGACCACCTCGAAACGCAGCCCGGCCGCCTCGATCTTCGCCTTCAGCGCCTCGATCTTCGCAAGCGGCCAGACCTCGCCCACCGGCTCGTCGTAGACGGCCGAGACGATCTGCGTCACGCCCGGGATCTGCCGGATGTATTGCAGCGGCACCGGATCGGTATCGCCATACCAACGAAAAGACATCTTCACCGTCCACCCTCCTTCCGGAAAACTTCGCAACGGCGCAATGGCCGGACGACCCGGCCCCACCTGGTTGGACCAGATTCTCACTGGTCGACCAGTTAGGCGGAATAGTGGTTTACCAGTTGGGACAGGCCTGTCCACCGGACGGCGCGGCCCCGGCAGGCGGCGTTCCGCCCGTTTCGGCGGTACGCGTCGGGGCTCGCCCGCAAACTGGTGTACCATTTTCGCGATCCGCCGCCGGGCTCCGCCGCGCGGCCACGGATTGACCGATCGACCGATTTCACGAGCACACCGCATGGCCGAAGTTTTTTCCCCGTCCACG
Organism: Burkholderia perseverans; assembly: GCF_022870505.1. Taxonomy (NCBI): domain Bacteria; kingdom Pseudomonadati; phylum Pseudomonadota; class Betaproteobacteria; order Burkholderiales; family Burkholderiaceae; genus Burkholderia; species Burkholderia perseverans. The sequence continues at coordinate 743,560 of NZ_CP045093.1, read as the reverse complement.
CCCGCCGGCCGCGCCGCCGATGCCGACGCGGCCGACCGTTCCTACGTCGGGCTGGCAAAGCAGATCTATGACCTGATCGCGTCGGGCGACGTCGGGCCGGGCGCGCGGCTGCCGTCGGAGCGCACGCTGGCCGAGCGTTTCGCGGTCAGCCGCACGCAGGTGCGCGAGGCGATCATCGCGCTCGAAGTGCGCGGCGTGGTGGAGGTGCGGGTCGGCTCGGGGATCTACGTGATGGAGACGCACGGCGCCGCGGCGCGCGAGGCACGCGCGACGCCGTTCGAGCTGCCGCGCGGGCCTGGGCCGATCGAGACGCTGCGCGCGCGGGCGCTGATCGAGTCGGAGATCGCCGCGCTCGCGGCCACCGAGCGCAAGGACGCCGATCTCGACCGGCTGTTCGCGGCGCTGCGCACGATGCGCGAGAACATGGACGACAAGGCCGCGAACGAAGCGGCCGACCGCGAATTCCATCTCGGCATCGCGGCCGCGACCGGCAACGCGGTGCTGCATCACATGGTGGCGGCGATGTGGGACAGCTCGCGCGCCGATCCGCTCTGGCGCAAGATCGAGGAACACTTCCACACCACGGCGCTGCGCGAGGCCTCGCAGGACGAGCACCAGCGCATCTTCTCGGCCATCATGGCGCGCGACGCGCAGGCCGCGCGCGAGGCGATGCAGCAGCATCTGGCGCGGGTGATCGGGGAATTCACGCAGGCGTGGCGGTAGCGGGCGGCGCGGGCGCTACCGGCTCCTCTTGCCGTGGCGGCAAGCCGAACCGGGGAAGACGGCGGGCGCGGGCTCAGCCCGCGTGCGGCGGCGGCGCGTCCGCGCCGTCGGACAGTTCGTCGTCCTCGGGCGGATGCGCGTCGAGCCAGGCGACGATCTGCTGGGACGCCTGCAGCGGCGTGACCGTCTCACCGGTTGCGAGTACATCGAACTTGTCGGGATCCATCCCGTCGAGGTTGTCGAGTTGCGCGATCGAGATGGTCCAGCGCCAGTCGATCTGATCGGCGATCGGCGAGGCGATGCCCTCGATGCAACAGCGGCAGCCGTCGATCTCGGCGACGAAACCCGTATGGGTCGGATCATAACTCGCGAACACGGCGGCTCCTCCGGTGACTGGCTCCGCGACGGCGGACCCCGGGCGAGTATCGCACGGCTCGGCGCGCGCGCCGCGAAAAGGCGCGCCGCCGGCCTCCATCTCGTTCCCTGAGCATGCCCGGCAGCAACAACCCGATGCTCACACGCGCCGGTCGGGCCAGTCCGAGTAGCCGGTCGAATCGCCGCCGTACCAGTATTGCTTCGGCGCCTCGGCAAGCGGCGCGCCCACGCGCAGGCGCTCGACCAGATCGGGATTGGCGATGAACGGCCGCCCGATGCTGAACAGGTCCGCGTCGCCGGCCGCCAGCGTCTGCTCGGCCAGCGCCAGCGTGTACTGGTTGTTCGCGATGTAGGCGCCGCCGAAGCGCCGGCGCAGCGCGCCGAAGCTGACCTCGCCGTCCGCCTCGCGGCTCAGCTGCGTCACGCCCTCGATGTCATGCACGTAGAGCAGCCCGAGCTTCGACAGCGCGTCGAGATAGGCGCCGAACGTCGCCATCGTGTCGCTGTCGAGCGGCGTCTCGCCCGGCGCCGTGGTGACGGGCGAGATGCGGATGCCGACGCGCTCGCTGCCCCACACGTCGATCACGGCCCGGACCACCGCGAGCGGGAAGCGCAGCCGGTTCTCGATCGAGCCGCCGTATTCGTCGTCGCGCCGGTTGGTGCTGTCGCGCACGAACTGTTCGAGCAGGTAGTTGTTGGCCGAATGCACCTCCACGCCGTCGAAGCCGGCGCGCTTCGCGTTCTGCGCGGCGCGGCGGTAGTCCTCGACGATGCCCGGGATCTCGGCGGCGTCGAGCGCGCGCGGCGTGACGAAATCCTTCATGCCGTCGTGGACCCGAATCTGGCCCTGCGGCTTGAGCGCGGAAGGGGCCACGGGCAGCGCGCCGTCGTGCAGGTCGGGATGGGACATGCGCCCGGTGTGCCACAGCTGCAGGAAGATCCTGCCCTCGCGGCGGTGGACCGCCTCGGTCACGCGCTGCCATGCCGCGACCTGCGCCTCGGTCCAGATGCCGGGCGTGCGCGGGTAGCCGCGCGCCTGGGCGGAGATGTTGGTCGCCTCGGTGATGATCAGGCCGGCGCCGGCGCGCTGCGCGTAGTAGTCGGCCGCGTAGTCGGGCGGCACGCCGGCATCGTCGGCGCGGCTGCGCGTCATCGGCGCCATCACGATGCGATTCTTCAGTTGCAGCGGGCCGAGCGTGACCGGCTGCAGGACGGGGCTGTCGGAACGGGTGTTCATGATTCGGATTCCTCTCTGATGCGATGATGGAGAACGGCGAGCGAGGCGGCCACCGCTCAATCGACGGTCTTGGCCCACACGGCCTGGGCATTGGTGAACTCGCGCAGGCCGAAGTGCGACAGCTCGCGTCCGTAGCCGCTTTTCTTCACGCCGCCCACCGGAATGCGCGGGTTCGAGGCGGAGAAGCCGTTGATGAACACGCCGCCCGTCTCGAGGCGTCGCGCGATGCGCTGGGCACGTGCGACGTCGCTGGTCCAGAGGCTGCCGCCGAGGCCGTAGTCGCTCGTGTTGGCCAGCTCGATCGCATGCTCGGCATCGTCGGCCACGGTGATCGCGGCGACCGGCCCGAAGGTTTCCTCGTCGAACGCGGCCATGCCGGGCGCGACGTCGGCGAGCACGGTCGGCTCGTAGTAGTTGCCGGCGCCTTCCACCTTCCGGCCGCCGAGCAGCAGCGTCGCGCCGGCCTCGATGGTGCGCTCCACCTGGCGATGCAGTTCGTCGCGCAGGTCGGCGCGCGCCATCGGCCCGATCGTGCTGGCCGGATCGAGCGGATCGCCGGCCTTGACGCGGCGCGCGGCGGCGACGAACTGCTCGATGAACGCCTCGGCGATCGGCCGTTCGAGGATGAAGCGCTTGGCCGCGAGGCACACCTGCCCGGCGTTCTGGAAGCGCGCCTCGATGGCGGCCTTGACGGCCAGTTCGAGGTTCGCGTCGGCCAGCACGATGAACGCGTCGGCACCGCCCAGTTCCAGCAGGCTCTTCTTCAACGCGCGGCCGGCGGTGGCCGCCACGGCCGAGCCGGCCCGCATGCTGCCCGTCAGCGTGACGGCCGCCACGCGCGGATCCTCGATCACGCGCGCCACCGTGTCGTTGTCGGCGTTCAGGTTGGTGAACAGCCCGGCCGGGAAGCCGGCGGCCTCGTAGGCGGCCTGCAGCGCGTAGGCCGAGCCCATCACGTTGGCCGCGTGCTTGAGGATGAAGCCGTTGCCCGACAGCATGATCGGCCCGGAGGCGCGAATCACCTGCCAGAGCGGGAAATTCCACGGCATCACCGCGAGGATCGAGCCGATCGGCAGGTAGGACACGTGGACCTGATCGTCACCGTCGACCGGCGCCGGCTCGTCGGCGAGGATCGCCGGGCCGTGTTCGGCGATCCAGTCGATCGTCGCCGCGCACTTCTCGACTTCCGCGTGCGCGGCGGCCAGGGTCTTGCCCATCTCGGCCGTGATCAGCGCCGCGAGCGTATCGGCGCGCTCGCGCAGCACGGCCGCCAGGCGCCGGTAGGTCGCCACGCGCACCGCCATCGGCGTGGCGCGCCAGAGCCGGTATGCCTCGGCGTTGCCATCGAGCATGCGCTCGACCTCGTCGGCGGTCTGGAACGGATAGTGGGCGATGAATTCGCCGGTGGCGGGATTGCGCGACGTGGCGCCGATCGTGAGGGGGGTGTTCGGGTTCGACATGCTGGCCTCGCTGAGGTTGAAAACAGTGGGAAAGTGCTGCACTGGGATCAACTTTAGGCACATCGGACCGGGTGAAGAAGGCGTCTTGTGATCCTATGAGTCGGAGTCACCGGCAGTGTGGCGCGGGAGGTAGGTCACGAGCGAGAGGTCGGGACGACCGGTGGGCGTGAGCGCCACGTAGGTGAACTCGATCAGGCCGCCCGCCGGGTTGCGCAGCCGCTTGTCGCCCTCGTCGAAGCCCTTCACGTCGACGTCCTGCCACCAGTCGCGAAACTCGGGGCTCAGCGCCGTCAGCTCGTCGATCAGGCTGTCGAACGGCGCCTGGTCCTGCGCCTGCGCGCGCGCGGCGCGAAACGCCGAGATCATGCCGCGCGTCATCTGCTCCCAGTCGAGGATCAGGCTGCGGTACGGCTTGTAGAGGAACAGCAGGCGCAGCGTGTTGCGCTCGTGCGGCTGCAGCGAGCCGTAGTCGACGAACAGGTCCGCGATGGCGTCGTTCCAGGCCAGGATGTCGAGCCGCGTGTTGCGCACGTAGGCCGGCACGTTGATCGAGCGCACCAGCAGTTCGAGCCCCTCGCTGACGCCGCCGCCGTCCGCGACGGCGGGCGCCACCTCGCGCGAGGACAGCGCGAACAGGTGCGCCGACTCCACCGCGTCGAGCCGCAGCACGCCGGCGATCCGGCGCAGCGCGTCGGCCGACGGCTGGATGTCGCGTCCCTGTTCGAGCCAGGTGTACCAGCTGACGCTGACGCCGGCGAGCACCGCCACTTCCTCGCGGCGCAGGCCCGGCGTGCGCCGCGCGCCCTCGGGCAGGCCGAACTCGGCGGGCTGCAGGCGCGCGCGGCGGCTGGACAGGAACGTGCCCAGCTCGCGCCGTTGTTCAGGAGAAGGTCGTCTCGACATGCGATGTCCGGGGAAGGAAAGCGAGGCATCCGCGAGGTGGCGGATGGCGGTGCCGTAGTGTAGCGCGACGGATTCGGCAGGCCGGCATCGGAAAGGGCCGCCGGCATGCAAGCCGGCGGTGTGATCGGGCGGCATCGCTGCATGCCGGCGAACCGGGTGCCGCGTTCGGCTCACTCAACGGCTCACTCAACGGATCGCCCGCCGGGAAAAGCCGGGGCGGGCGCGCTTCAGCGTGGCGTGCGCGGTTTGCCGGCGGCCTTGCCGCGCGGCTTGCGCACACTGAACGGGCTGCCATGGGTAGCGTCACCGGCCTCGCCCGCACGCGGCGGCGCCTTGGGCTTGCCCTGCGCTCCTCGTGCCCCTTGCGCACGCGGTTTCGCGCCAGCCGCCGGTGCGAAACCCGGCGCCGCTTGCGGCACCTTCGGCTTCTTGGGTTTTTTCGGCTTCTTGATCAGTTCGCCGGTGGTGCTGGTTTGCGGCACGCGGTGCTCGGCTTCGAAACCGGGTTCCTCCTCGCGCCGCAGCGTTTGCCGGATCAGCGCCTCGATCGCCGCCAGTTGCGGCGCCTCGTCGGCGCACACCAGCGACACCGCCACGCCGCTCGCGCCCGCGCGGCCGGTGCGGCCGATCCGATGCACGTAGTCCTGCGCCACGATCGGCAGATCGACGTTGATCACGAGCGGCAGGTCGTCGATGTCGAGCCCGCGCGCCGCCACGTCGGTGGCCACCAGCATCCGCACCTCGCCGCGCTTGAAGCGCTCCAGCGCCCGCAGGCGCGCGGGCTGCGGCTTGTCGCCGTGGATCGTATCGACCGCGTGGCCCGCTTCCTCGAGCCGGGCCGCCAGATAATCGACGCCGACGCGGGTCTTCGCGAACACCAGCGCGTGCTGCCAGCCGTTCTCGGCCAGCAGGTGCATGAAGAGTTCGGGCTTGTTGCGTTTGTCGACCGTCACCACCCACTGCCGGACCCGGCTGGCCGCGGCATTGGGCGCGCTGACGCTGATCTGCACGGGCTCGCGCAGCAGCTTCGCGGCCATCGCGCGAATCTCGTCGGAAAACGTCGCGGAGAACAGCAGCGTCTGGCGCTGCACGGGCAAGGCGGCGAACACGGCATCGAGTTCGCGCGCGAAGCCGAGGTCCAGCATGCGGTCGGCCTCGTCCAGCACCAGCGTGCGCACCTGATCGAACTGCACCGCGTTCTGCCGGTTCAGATCGAGCAGCCGGCCCGGGGTGGCCACCAGCACGTCCACGCCCTTGCGCAGCTTCATCATCTGCGGATTGATGCTGACGCCGCCGTAGGCGGCCAGCATCCGCAGCTCGAGGCCGCGGCCGTAATCGGCGAAGCTTTGCAGCACCTGTTCGGCCAGCTCGCGGGTGGGCACCAGCACCAGCACGCGGGCGCGATTGCTCGACACCGAGGGGCCCTGCTGCACCAGCCGCTGCAGCAGCGGCAGCGCGAAGCCGGCGGTCTTGCCGGTGCCGGTCTGCGCGCCGGCCATCACGTCCTTGCCGCCGAGCACGGCAGGAATCGCCTTGGCCTGCACCGGCGTGGGCTCCGCGTAATTGAGATCGCGCAAATTACGCAGCAACGGCTCGATCAGGCCAAGCGAGGCAAAGGACATGGACGTGTTCCGGACTAAAACCGCGATTCTAACGGTTGAACGGCCGGTGCGCGGATTGCGGCGCGCCGGCAAGCGGCCGGACGCGCTGGGTGCCGTCAGAACGTCTGGCTGGTCGGGCGCAGCACGATCTCGTTGATGTCGACGTCGTCGGGCTGCTCGATCGCGAACGCGATGGCGCGCGCCACCGAGGCGGCCGGAATCGCCTGCCGGTAGAACTCGAGCACGGTCTCCTGCGCGGTGCCGGAGGTGCTGAACTTGAGGTCGCTGTCCACCGCGCCGGGCTCGATCGAGGTGACGCGGATCCGCTCGCCCACCTCCTGCCGCAAGCCCTCGGAGATCGCCCGCACCGCGTACTTGGTGCCGGAGTACACCGTGCCGCCCGGCGCGAACACCTTGATGCCGGCCACCGAACTCAGGTTGATGACGTGGCCGCTGCCCTGCGCCAGGAAGCGCGGCAGCGCGGCGGCGATGCCGTAGAGCGTGCCCTTCAGGTTCACGTCGATCATCGCGTCCCACTCGTCGGTGTTCACCTCGGCCATCGGCCGGATCGGCATCAGCCCGGCGTTGTTGACGAGCACGTCGAGCCGGCCGAAATCGGCCACCACCGCCGCGGCCACCGCCTCCACCTGATGCTTGTCGGTGACGTCGAGCGCGTAGGCCCTCGCCTCGCCGCCCGCCGCCTCGATGGCGGCCACCACCTCGTCGAGCCTGTCCCGGCGGCGCGCCGCGACCGCCACCCGGGCGCCGCGCGCCGCCAGATGGCGCGCCGCCTCGGCGCCGATGCCGGTGCTGCCGCCCGTGATCAACACCACCTTGTTCTCGATTCCCTTGCTCATGACACCACCTCGTTCGACGATTGGAAACTGGATTGCGCGTACACCGGGTAATCGGTGAAGCCGGCCTCGCCGCCGCCATACAGCGTGGCGGGGTTCAGCGCGTTGAGCGGCCAGCCGTTCGCGATGCGCGCGGGCAGGTCCGGGTTCGCGATGAACGGACGGCCGAACGCGATCAGGTCCGCGAGGCCGGCCTCGACCAGCCGCGCGCCGCGTTCGGCCGTGTAGCGTCCCGCGTAGACGATGCGGCCGCTGAAGCTGCGCCGCACTTCGCGGCGGAACGCTTCCGGCAGGTCCGGCGCGCTGTCCCAGTCGGCCTCGGCGATCGACACATAGGCGGCGCCGGCCGCCTCCAGCACCTTGATCGCCTCGATATAGGTCTGCTGCGGGTCCGCTTCGACCAGGCCGATGTAGACGCGGTCCTGATCGGTGCTCGTGAAGAGCGGCGTGAAGCGCACGCCGAGCCGCTGCGGCCCGACCTCGGCGGCCACCGCCTCGACGATCTCGCGCAGGAAGCGCAGGCGGTTGTGCAGCGTGCCGCCGTAGGCGTCGTCACGCGTGTTGGCGTGCTCCGAGATGAACTGGTTCACCAGATAGCCGTTGGCCGCATGGATCTCGACGCCGTCGAAGCCGGCCCGCAGCGCGTTGCGGGCCGCCTGCGCATAGAGCCCGACCAGTTCGCCGATCTCGGCCACGGTGAGCGCGCGCGGCTCGGACGGCGCGACCAGCGTGCCGGTGCCAGGACCGGTCGCGATGAACGCCTTGGCCTGCCGGGCCGGAATCGCCGACGGCGCGAGCGGCGCCGCGCCACCCGGCTGCAGCGCCGTGTGCGAGACGCGGCCCACGTGCCACAGCTGCGCGAAGATCACACCGCCCTCGGCGTGGACCGCGTCGGTCACGCGGCGCCAGCCGTCGATCTGCGCGTCGCTGTAGATGCCCGGCGTCCATGCATAGCCCTGGCCGCGCGGCTCGATCTGCGTGCCTTCGCTGACCATGAAGCCGGCGCTCGCGCGCTGGCGGTAGTAGCGCGCGGCGAGTTCGGTCGGCACGTCGCCGGGCTGCGCGCTGCGCTGGCGCGTCAGCGGCGGCAGCACGATGCGGTTGCGCAGCGTGTGCCCGCCGAGTTCGACCGGCGTGAAGAGGGCGGGATGTTGCAAGGTCGGTTCGCTCATGAGGAATCCTTATCGATTGGAGGCGACCCGGCCGGCGGCCGGGCCGGCATGGGTCAGCGCGCGGCGAGCGCCGGGTGCTGCATCAGCGTGGCGGCGGCCGGCGCCGACGAGGCCGGGTTCTGCCCGGTGATCAGCAGGCCGTCGGTGACGACGTAAGGCGCCCAGTCGCCGGTGCTCGAATACACGCCGCCCTTGGCCTTCAGTTCGTCTTCAACGAGGAACGGCACGACGTCGGTCAGCCCGACCGCGGCCTCTTCGGAGTTGGTGAAGCCGGTGACCTGCCTGCCCTGGACCAGCGGCGCGCCGGCCGGCGTGCGGACGTGGCGCAGCGCGCCCGGTGCGTGGCAGACCAGCGCGACGGGCTTGCCGGCCGCGATGAACGCCTCGATCAGCGCGATCGAATTCCGGTCCTCGGCGAGATCCCACAGCGGGCCGTGGCCGCCGGGATAGAACACCGTGTCGAAGTCGGCCTGCGAGACGCTGTCCAGCCGCACCGTGGCGGCCAGCTGCGCGGTGGCCTGCGCATCCTGTTCGAAGCGGCGCGTCATGTCGGTCTGGTTGGCCGGCTCGTTGCTCTTCGGGTCGAGCGGCGGCTGGCCGCCCTTGGGCGACGCCAGCACGATTTCCGCGCCGGCGTCCTTGAACGCATAGAAGGGAGCGGCCAGCTCCTCGAGCCAGAAGCCCGTCTTGCGGCCGGTGTTGCCGAGTTCGTCGTGCGAGGTCAGAACCATCAGGACTTTCATGTCGTTTCTCCGTTGAGTTGAGCGGGTGAGTCAGTGTGAATCGATGAATCGGTCAGTGGGTGACCAGCCATTAGTAGACCAGTCGTCTATAAACAACGTCAAAAAAAGCACTTCCCGAGGAAGTGCGCCGGCTGCCCCGCTATGTCAGGGCGCCAGGTGAAGCATTTGCCGCGTGGTTCCCAACGCCATCTCGAAGGGCTGGACGTTGCGAACGATCTTGACCATGATGCTGGCGCCGAGCCACAGCTGGTAAAGGCTCTGCGCGACCTCGCGGGCCTCACCCTCGATCGACAGCGAACCCTCGGCGACGCCGGCCTCGATCGCCTGCGCCAGGCGGCTGACGATGCCCGCCGTGCCGCGGTTCAGCGTGGCGCGCATGGTTTCCGACATGTCCGCCACCTCAGCGCCGAGCTTGACCGCGAGGCACTTGCCCTGGCAGTCGTAGAACGACTGCGTTTCGCGCCAGACCCGCCAGTAGTCCATGAGCCGTTCGGCCATGTTCAGGCCCGGCTGCGACAGCGTGCGGTCTAGGTCGGCCAGGTAATCGTCGAAATAGCTTTCGAGCAATGCCACGCCAAACGCATCCTTCGAGCCGAAGTAGTGATAGAACGATCCCTTCGGCACGCCGGCTTCCGACAGCAACTCGTTCAAGCCGACGCCGGCAAAGCCTTTGGCGCCGATCAGACGCTGCCCGACAGCAATGATGTTGTCGCGGACGTCGCCGGATTGAGAGGGGTGTGCGTTAGCCATGGACGGACTATACGCACGAATAGACCAGTCGTCTAGAAGAAATTCAAAAAAATTTCGAGGCCACTGCAAGGTGGCTGTCGGGCTGTTCGCTTTCCATGTTTCATGCGCTTTCGCGTGCCCCGGACGCGCGCGCCGGGCATGGGGCTTGCCTTCGGGCGCCGGGCCCGGTCCGACATCGACGGTCGGGCCGCGCGACTCTAGCGTCCACCGCGCGCGCCCGGCGGGAAACGGATCCCGCCGGCAGCACGTTGTCGCGGACGCGATGCGAACCCGCGTGGGTCCACCCGAATTCGCCCCGCGCCGTTCGTTCCCCGTTCGCGCGGCGGCATCGTGAGGCCGTACAATCACGCCCACTCGCGCCGGCCCGTCCCGGCCGCCGCCCTGACCGCGCGCTTTCCGCTGCCCTCGCCATCGAACATGACGACGTCGAAGTACGCCAACCTGGATGCGATACGCGGCGTCGCCGCGATCCTGATCGTGTTTCGCCATACGCCGCTGGTGTTTGCGTCACCGCGCTTCCAGCAGAGCTATCTGGCCGTGGACCTGTTCTTCGCGATCAGCGGCTTTGTGGTGGCCAATGCCTATGAAGCGCGGCTGCGCACGGGCAGCCTGAGCTTCCCGGCATTCGCGAAGCTGCGCCTGATCCGCCTGTTCCCGCTGTACCTGATCGCCACCGCGGTGGGCCTGACGAGCTATTTCATCGCGCTCGCCCGCGCGCACGGCCATCAGGTTCCGTCGACGGCCGCCACCGCGACCTTCGTCGCGCTCTCGCTGCTGATGCTGCCGTCGCGCGCCGCACCGCTCTATCCGGTCAACAATCCGGCCTGGTCGCTGTTCTACGAGATCCTCGCCAACCTCGCCTATGCGCGTGCGCTCGCGAACGGCGGGCTGCGCGTCCTGCTCGGCTGCATGGTGCCGGCGGCGCTCGTGATCGGCGCGCATGCCTGGACGCACCACAATATCGACGCCGGCTGGGACCTGTCCGGCACCGTCATCGCGGTGGCGCGCGTGACGTTCTCGTTCGCGGCCGGCGTGCTGCTCTTCCGGCTGCGCGACCGCGCGCGACGCCCGGCCAGCGCGCCGTGGTCGCTGCTCGCGCTGGCCGTCACGGCGCTGCTGCTGTGCGCGCAGATTCCGGCGCGCTGGACCGGGCTGGCCGTGATCGCGGAAGTGCTGCTGGCGGTGCCGCTGATCGTGCGGCTCGCCACCTCGTTCGAGCCGCCGGCCGCGCTGCTGCCGGCGTTCGATTTCCTCGGCCGCACGTCCTACGGCCTCTATATCCTCCACGTGCCGATGCTCCTGCTGCTCGCGCGCCTGCCGGCCACGCAGGGCCATCACTACGGCAAGGGCGCGCTCGCCGTGTTCGTCGTCGCGATGCTCGTGCTGGTGGCGCTGCTCGACCGCTACGTGGATACGCCCGTGCGTGCAAGGCTCTCGCGCAGGGCGCCGCGCACGGCCGACCTGCCGATTCGCTCGCGCGTGTAGGTTCGCGCGCCACTTCGCCTTCCGCACACCGCTCGGCACGCCGCACCCGGCACTTCGCACGCCACTCGCCGCGCGGCGCTCCTGCGCGGTGTCTCATCGCGCGCCCGCATGCGGCACCGCACCGACCTTGTGTTGTGCCGTCACCGCATGACGGCCGGGGTATTTCGTCGCGCCGCCGGCTCGAAGCATTTCGAGAGCGTGTGCCGCCCGTCGAGCGCGGGTGCCCGCCGGGCGGCGCGCGCGCCGATCGCGGCATCCACACGAGCCCGCGCCGGGACATCGCCCGAAACAATCTATTCGCATCGTTCACGTTAATTCGCGCCGCGCCGGCTCCTACCATGCGCGCACGGAGGCGATGGCCAGACGGCCCACGCCGGCGCGCCACCAGCTCACCCGCCGCGCGCGCCGGCCGGACCCGGCCCGCGGCACCATCCGACCGCGCCGCCGGCCTCGTCTCCGTACTCGCACGCGTCACCGGTCCGCCTCGCGTCCCGGCCGGACGCCACAACGACAACCACGCTCGGATCAGACGATGAAAAAACACTTCGCCGCAGCCTCGCTGCTGCTCCCACTCGCCACCGCCGCCTGGGCACAAAGCTCGGTCACGCTCTACGGCATCGTCGATGCCGGCCTCACCTACCGCAGCAACGAACGAACCGGCACCGGGCCGGGCGCGGCCGGCCATTCGACTCTCGCGCTCGCGGGCGGCGCGCTGTCCGGCAGCCGCTGGGGCATCCGCGGCACCGAAATGCTGGGCGGCGGCTGGCGCGCGATCTTCGCGCTCGAGAACGGCTTCGAGATCGCCAACGGCACCTCGCAGCAGGGCAACCGCCTGTTCGGCCGGCAGGCCTTCGTCGGGCTCGGCAACGAACGCTACGGCACGCTGACGATGGGCCGCCAGTACACCTCGCTCGACGATTTCGTGAACGGCGTGTCGCCGGTGAAATTCTCGGGCGGCTACGCCGCGCACCCCGGCGACATCGACGATCTCGACCAGACCGTGCGCGTCGACAACGCGGTCAAGTACACCAGCGCCAACTACGACGGCCTCACGTTCGGCGCGATGTACGGCTTCGGCAACCAGGCCGGCAGCATGAAGCGGCGCAGCACCTGGAGCGTGGGCGCGGCCTACGCGAACGGGCCGCTCAAGCTCGGCGCCGGCTTCGAGCGCGCCGACAACGGCCGCGCCGGCCCGCTCGCGCCGGGCAGCGGCCGCTGGGACAGCAGCGACGACGGCACCTTCGGCTCGTCGATCAGCGAGGGCTTCGCGAGCGCGCAGACGCAGCAGATCCTCGCCACCGGCGCGACCTGGGATTTCGGCCCGGTGCTGGTGGGCGCCAACTACAGCAACGTGCAGTACCGCGCGGGCGGCAATTCGCTGTACCACGGCCACGCCACGTTCAACATCGCGGGCCTCTTCACGCAGTGGAAGGTGGCGCCCAACACGCGGCTGTTCGCGGGCTACAACTACATGCGCCGCGGCGACGTGGACGGCCTCGACGAAAGCGCGACCTACCACGACGCCTCGCTCGGCGCGTTCTACGACCTCTCGAAGCGCACCACGGTCTACCTGCTCGGCGCCTACCAGCACGCCTCGGGCATGACGCTCGACGCGTCCGGCCGGCCCACCGCCGCCACCGCGTCGGCGTCCGACAAGGCGAACGGCCATTCGGCGGCCACCCGCTCGCAGACCCTCGTCAGCATCGGCCTGCGCCAGCTCTTCTGACCCACGCGGGCCGCGCCGGCCTCGCGCCATCGCGCGCGCGGCGCGGCCGGGGCGGCCGGTGCAAGGCGGCCGGCCGGTGCCGTGCGTTTCGCCATTGGCCGCGCCGCGCGCCGTCGCTTACACTGCCCGCTCGACATCGATCGCGAGCGGAGGCTCCATGCTGCAGATTCTCGGCAAGACACCGTCCATCAACGTGCGCAAGGTGCTGTGGCTCTGCGCCGAGCTGCAGCTGCCGTTCGAGCGGGAGGACTGGGGCGCGGGCTTTCGCTCGACCGACACGCCCGAGTTCCTCGCGCTGAATCCGAACGGCCTGGTGCCGGTGATCCGCGACGGCGACTTCGTGCTGTGGGAATCGAACGCGATCCTGCGCTACCTGGCATCGAGCCACGGCGGCGAGGCGCTCTACCCGGCCGCGCCGCGCGAGCGCGCCCGCATCGACCAGTGGCTCGACTGGCAGGCCACCGACCTGAATCGCTCGTGGATCTACGCGTTCATGGGCCTCGGCCGGCGCTCGCCCGCGCATCAGGACCCGCAGGCGGTGGCCGCCTCGATCGCGAGCTGGACGCGCCAGATGCGCACGCTCGACGGCCGGCTGCGCGAGACCGGCGCGTTCGTGGCCGGCGCGCAGTATTCGATCGCCGACATCGCGATCGGCCTGTCGGTGCATCGCTGGTTCAACACGCCGTTCGAGCGCCCCGCGCTCGACGCCGTCGCCGCTTACTACCGCCGCCTGACGGCGCGCCCGGGCTTCACCGAATACTGCGTCGCCGGGGAGCCCTGAAGCGGGTCCCGAGCCGGCCGTGAATCTGATTTGACCTGAACCGGCCGGCCGCGCTCAGCGCGGCAGCGGCGCGCCCATCTGCTCGCGCCCGACCGGCGTCAGGTCGTCGGCCGTCGCGCGGCCGGTGAAGTCGGTCTCGAAGTGATCGGCGGGAAAATCGGGCGGGCTGCGACCCTCGACGAACTGCGGCCACTGCCGCCGCAGGTACGCGTCGTTCTTCGCGCAGCCCGGCGCCGACGCGATGTACATCACGTTGCTGTAGCCGCCGCCGCGGTGCTCGTCCTCGACCGCGTGGATCACGTCGCCGTGCCAGAACACGGTGTCGCCCGGCTGCATCGGCGGAATCGACGACAGCGCGTCGAACAGCGGCGCGTGGTACTCGGGCCGGATCGACAGCGCGCGGCCCGGCATCGCGCCGCACAGGTCGTCGTCGGCCACGTCGTCCTGCAGCGCGCGCAGCAGGAGGTAGGCCATCGCGTTGGCGATCGGCACCAGCTGCAGCGTGCCGTCGCCGGGACCTTGCGGCGTCAGCGCGGTCCAGCCCTGGAAAGTGCGGAACATCGAGCAGACGGCCGGCGAGGCGATCTCCTCCACCTCGGTGCGCCACGCGGCGTCGAACGGATCGTAGTCGCGCCAGTTGCCGGCGAACACGTGCCGGTAGACGCGCCGGAAATTCGCCTCGATCCAGCGCTCCACCGAGCCGCCGTCGCAATGCGCGGACAGCCCCAGCGAGGCCGAGCCGGGCGGGCGCCGGCGCAGGCGGTCGGCATAGGCCGGCACGCGCTCGGGATCGAAGTGGCGCTCGCCGCCCTCGCCCGTCGCGCGCCACAGCCGGTTCAGGAACACGCGCGCCCGCGTCAGCGCCGGCGACTGGCGCGCGGCCACCTGCGGCGCCGACCAGTACACGCCGTAGATCTGCGGCCGGCTCGACGCGAGCTGGCCGAAATACTTGTCCTCGGCGCGGTGCGCGAGCCGCGCGTCCAGATCGTTGCGCGCGACGTAATCAGCGATCTCGCGATCCCAGCGCTCGGCCTGCTCGCGCGCGAACACGCCGCGAATCACGCAGGCACCGCGCTGCTTCACGAGCGCGATCAGCCCGGCCTCGACTCGCCCGGCAGCGATGTCCTCGAAGCGGATCTCGGGAATCACGGCGGCGCCGCGATCGCGCAGCGCGGCGATCTCGCGCGCCGTCTCGCGCATCGCCGCCTCGACCTCGGCGAACACCTCGCGATGATTCGGCAGCGCCGCGCGCAGTTCGCGTTTGGCCGCGCGGATGGCGGCCGGCAAGTCGTCGATGTGCAGGGCCATGATGTCGTCTCCGGATGGTGGTGGGGTGCTGCAAATCGTATGCCGGCGCGCCCTGCGTCGGTGATACGATCCGGCCTTTGTCCCTGCGGATTCGGCCACATGAAGGCAGCCTACGAGCATGTCGATTTCGGCGCCGGCTGTTCGGTGCGGATCTATCACCGACGGCTGCTGCGGATCCCGTTCGAGTGGCACCACCACCCCGAGTACGAACTGACGCTGACGATGAACAGCCGCGGCAAGCGCTACATCGGCGACTCGGTGGCCGCCTACGGCGCCGACGATCTGGTGTTGGTGCCGCCCAACCTGCCGCACACCTGGGCGTCGAACCGCTCGATCGAGGCGGGCGGCCCGCAGGTGGCGATCGTGATCTGGTTCGACGGCGCCTGGCTACACCGGCTCGCCGACGTCTGCCCCGAACACAATGGCCTGCGCGACCTGCTGCGGCGCGCGGCCTGCGGGCTGCGCTTCGAGGACGGCGCCGGCACGCGCATGCGCGAGCGGCTCGACGCGCTGCTGGCCGACGCGCCGCGCGAGCGATTGAACGCGGTGCTCGAGGTGCTGCATGCGCTGGCCGCCACGCCGGCCGAGCCGCTCGCCACGCCGAGCGCGTTCGGCGCGGCGGCCGGCACGCTCGGCGGCCACGAGCCCGAGCGGCTCGCGCGCGTGCTCGCGCTGATCGACACGCAGTACGCCAGGCCGCTGCAGCTCGCCGCGCTCGCGAAGGCGGCCGGCCTGTCGGAACGCACGCTCACGCGCCAGTTCGCGCGACATCTCGGCGAGAGCGTGGGCCGCTACGTCACGCGCGTGCGGCTCGGCCATGCCTGCCGGCTGCTGGCCGACACGACGCTGCCGGTATCGGTGATCGCCGAGCGCTCGGGCTTTCCGGGCACCGCGCATTTCAACCGGCAGTTCAAGGCCGCGCGCGGCACCACGCCGGTGGCCTGGCGCCGGCAGTTCGCGCAGGCGCGGAACGCCGAGGCGGCGCAGCCGCCTGCGCGGGACGCTGCGCTCGCCACCTCATCCGCCGTATCCACCACGTCATCCGCCGCCTCGCCCGCGCTGACCGAGCGCTCGCCGTCGCTGCGCGACCGGCGCCCGGCGAAAGCCGCAGGCCCCCGCTGAACGCCGGAGCGACGCCTCTGCCCCGCGAGCGCAGGTCGTTTCGCATGTCCCCAAGCGCCGTGTAGGAATTACAAGTGCGCTCGCGTCGCGGGTGATATCGACCACGCGCGCGGCTCTCGTGCGTCGGCGCACATACGCCGCGCCTTCGTTCCCTCTCGCCTTTCCCCGAGTTTCTCGATCCCGCTCCGAGCCCCGCCCCGCATGGCCGCCGGGCGCATCGCCCAGCCGCCGTGCCGCGCCTCGCGGCGTCCCGCCGCGCGAACGGGCACGGGACCTGCTTGAAGGGAAGGCGCGCCGGCCCGTTCCATCCGGCCAGCGCCAGATCGACACGAATGCATCGAGGCGAATGCGTCGGGCGCCGCCCGGACGCCGCGCCCGGCGGCACACGATGCCGCCGAGGCCGCACCGGACGCCGGCCCGATTCTTCTTCGACGAACGAATAAAGAGGATTGCGATGACCCACAGCACGAAACTGACCGATGTCCAGACCCTGCGCGAACGCGCCCGCAAGCACGTCGACGACGGCGCCGTGACGGCCGGCTACGGCGCCGACCGCGACACCGTCCTGCGGTTGCTCAACGAGGCGCTCGCCACCGAAATCGTCTGCATGCTGCGCTACCGGCGCCATCACTACATGGCCAAGGGCATTCAGTCGTCGGCGATCGCCGACGAGTTCCTCACGCACTCGAACGAGGAACAGAGCCACGCCGACATGATCGCCGCGCGCATCGTCCAGCTCGGCGGCAGCCCCGACCTCGCGCCGGACGGGCTCGCGGCACGCAGCCATGCCGAATACGTGGAAGGCTCGTCGCTGGTCGACATGATCGTCGAGAACCTGGTCGCGGAGCGGATCGCGATCGACAGCTATCGCGACGCGATCCAGTACCTCGGCGACAAGGATCCGACCACGCGCCGCCTGTTCGAAACCATCCTCGCGGTGGAAGAGGAACACGCCGACGACATGTCGGACCTGATGCAGGGCCTGCCGCCCGAGCTGAAGAAGAAAGCCACCAACGGCCACATGAACTGAACTTCGCGGCCGCGCGCGGCAGCCCCGCGCGTGGCATGCAACGCACTGCGTCGTCTGGTTGCGCCCGCAGGCATTTCGTTACGCGCAATGCCCGCGTTCGCCGCGAGACGATTCATTCCCGTGACGGCGGGATTCGATCCGTCTGAAACGAGCACGACTTATGAGAGGAGGAAGATCATGAACAAGGACCACGTGAAGGGCACCGCCGAGCAAGTGAAGGGCAAGGTGAACGAGGCCGTCGGCAAGGCGACCGGCAACACGAAGCAGGAGGTCAAGGGTGATCTCCAGCAGGCGGCCGGCGAGGCACGCAAGGGCGTCGGCGACGCGAAGGACGCGCTGAAGAAGTAAGCGGCGCGCCCCGTCCGGAGCGCCGCCCGCCCCCGCCTCGCGGCGGGGCGGGCGGCGGTTCCGGCCCGGCTCGCCGCTCGCCGCGCAGCGCCGTTCGATGTCAAATCAGGAGTGTGTGTGATGAGTTCCACGTCCATCGACGGCGATCTGTCGGCCCTCGAACAACTGGTCGGCTGCCTCGCCAACGGCGAACCGGCGCCGCTCGCCTACTGGCGCGAGCGCCTCGAGGCGATCCTGGCCAGCGACGGCCTGCAGCCGGCGCAACGCGCGCAGCTGCACGGCATCGTCGCGCGCATCATCTCGCTCGAAGGCGAGCGCAGCGCGCTGCTCTCGCACTGAGCACGAGCGGGCGCTTCGCCCGCCTTCGATCGTTGAACGCCGCCGGCATCGGACACGACGCGGCATGCGCCACGCATCAATGCGTGGCCATCTCCCCATACCCGCCCATCGCCGCCGTGGCGAGCCCGCGTTCGCGCGCCGCCACGGCCGCGCGCCACGCCGCGTAATCGGCGCGGGTCCAGTCCAGCTGCACGCCGACGCGCCGTGTCCCGGGCCGGATCTTCGGCTTGTGCAGCGCGAGCGTGATCGATTCGAGCGCCGGCCATTCGTCGAACGACAGCGCGGCCAGCTCCACCACCAGCGTTTCGAGCAGCCGCGTGTGCGATTTGTGCGCGAGCCACGCCGCCACGCGCGCGCAATAGCCGTCGTAGTCGATGTAGCCGCTCGCGCCGTGCTCGGCCGGCTCGCACCGGTAGCCGAGCCGCGCGTCGATCACGACCGGCTGCGGCGCCTCGTGCTCGTGCGGATGGATGCCGATCCGCGCCGGCACCCGCAGCTCGTCGATGAACACGCTCCAGCCGCGCCCGCGCGGCGGTTCGAGCGAGCCGAACGGACCGTCGACCGGCTTCATGGCTGGAGCGGCGCCGCGGCGTCGAGCATGATGCGCACGAAGTAGTCGGCGAAGCTGCGGCGGATCACCAGTTCGTAGCGCTGCTCGCCGGTGGGCACCAGCGTCAGCGAGGCCTTGAAGTAATGGCTCTGCGCGCACTGGCCCACGCCGAAGCCGCGCGGATGCAGGTCGAGCGGACAGCCGCGCGAGATCACGTCGCGCACGCGCTCGCCGCTGATCTCGAGCACGGTGTAGCCGCTGCCGACGTCCACCGCCGCCGCGTAGCACCCGGCCAGCGCCGGCGCGAGCCGGCCTTCGAGCTGGCCGGCCACCACCGGGCCGTGCGAGCGCACCAGCCATTCGTCGGGGCCGAGCCACAGCACGTCGTAGTCAGCGCCGCGCGCCACCGTGTTCGGCTTGACGGGCGGCCGGCAGCCGACCACCTGCTCGAACGCGGCGACGAACGCCGGATCGCCCGCCTCGCCGCGCACGTTGACGAGATCGAGGAACGGCCGCTCGCGCAGCTGGAACTTCTGCGAAGCGCGGCCCTGATGCGGCTTCAGCACGTCCTGCGCGCCGACCAGCGGCGACTCGAGCCGCAGGCCCGCCGGTTGCACGGCCACCGAAGTCTGATTTCTCGTTTCATTCCACATTCTGACGTACCCCTTCGGTGTCGTAGAAAACCGGGCTCGTGATCTTCGCGACCACGCGCTTGCCGTTCGCGAGCGAGATCGCCACCGGCTGCCCCATCTTGTTCAGGCCGCCCTTCACCACCGCGAGCGCGATCGAGCGCTTCAGGATCGGGCTGTAGTAGCTCGACGTGACGTGGCCGATCATCGGCGTCAGGCCGTCGGCGTTCGCGCTCGCGTCGGGCGCCACGATCTGGCCGCCTTCCTCCAGCACGATCGCCGGGTCCTCGGTCAGCAGGCCGACGAACTGCTTGCGGTTCTCGCGCGTCGTGTCCGAGCGCGACAGCGAACGCCGGCCGAGGAAGTCCTTCGACTTCGCCACCAGGCCGCTCATGCCGAGATCGTGCGGCGTGACCGAGCCGTCGGTGTCCTGGCCGACGATGATGTAGCCCTTCTCGGCGCGCAGCACGTGCATCGTTTCGGTGCCGTAAGGCGTGATGTCGTACTCGGCGCCGGCCGCCATGATCGCTTCCCAGACCGCGCGGCCCGCGTTGGCCGGCACGTTGATTTCATAGGCCAGCTCGCCCGAGAAGCTGATCCGCATCACGCGCGATTTCACGCCGGCCACGGTGCCCTCGCGATAGCTCATGAACGGGAACGCGCCGTTCGCGAAGTCGATGTCCTGGCAGACCTTCTGCACCACCTTGCGGCTGTTCGGGCCGACCACGGCGAACGTCGCCCAGTGGTCGGTGACCGACGACAGGCGCACCTTCAGGTCGGGCCATTCGGTCTGCAGCCAGCGCTCCAGCCAGGTCAGCACGCGCGCCGCGCCGCCGGTGGTGGTGGTCATCATGTAGTGCTGCTCGGCGAGGCGCACCGTCACGCCGTCGTCGAACACCATGCCGTTCTCGTCGAGCATCAGGCCGTAGCGGCACTTTCCCACTTCCAGCTTGTTCCAGGGGTTCGTGTAGACCCAGTTCAGCAGCTTGACCGCGTCGGGGCCCTGGATGTCGATCTTGCCGAGCGTGGAGGCGTCGAGGATGCCGACGCTGTTGCGCACCGCCAGGCATTCGCGCGCCACGGCCGCGTGCAGATCCTCGCCGGGCTTCGGGAAATACCAGGGGCGCTTCCAGTTGCCGACGTCCTCGAACAGCGCGCCGTGCTCGACGTGCCATTCGTGGACGCAGGTCTTGCGGACCGGGTCGAGGAAGTCGCCCAGCTCGCGGCCCGCGAACGCGCCGAACGTGACCGGCGTGTAGTTCGGGCGATAGGTGGTGGTGCCGGTCTCGGGAATCGTCTTGCCGAGCGCCTGCGCGAGGATCGCCATGCCGTTGATGTTGCCGAGCTTGCCCTGGTCGGTGCCGAAGCCCATCGCGGTGTAGCGCTTGACGTGCTCGACCGACTCGAAGCCCTCGCGCGCGGCCAGCAGGATGTCGGCCGCGCCGACGTCGTTCTGGAAATCGACGAAGCGCTTCGGCCCGCGCGTGACCTGCTCGCCGCTGCCCACCAGCCAGAGCGGTTCGAGCGCGGCCTCGGCCAGATCGGTCGCCTGCGGCGCGACGGGGCGCTGCGCGCTGCCGAAGCCGGCGGCCCTGGCGGCCTCCACGCCGGCATCGACGGCCAGCCGCAGGCCGCGCGCCAGCGAGAACTCGCCGGCCGCCGCGCCCACGCTGGTCTCGCGCTGCACCGCCTTGCCCGGCACGAAACAGGCCTTCTCGTCGTGCCAGTGCGCCTTGCCGCCCGACTGCGCGAACAGGTGCAGCACCGGGCTGAAGCCGCCCGACATCGCCAGCAGATCGCAGCCGAGCGTGGCGGTGGTGGCGCCGGTCCTGCCGTTCGCGTAGGACGCGATCTCCACCGACTGCACGTGCTGCCGGCCGTTGGCGGTGGCCACCACCGAGCCGCTCATCACGGCCACGCCGTGCTTCTTCGCGGCGGCCGGCAGCGCGCCGTCCGCGCCCTTGCGCGAATCGACCACGGTCACCTTCGCGCCGTGCGCCTTCAGGTCGAGTGCGGTCTGGTAGCCGCGGTCGTTGTTGGTGAACACCACGGCGTTGCGGCCCGGCAGCACGCCGTAGCGATGGATGTAGGTGGACACCGCGCCCGCCAGCATCACGCCGGGCAGGTCGTTGTTGCCGAACACGATCGGCCGCTCCTGCGCGCCGGTGGCGAGGATCACGTGCTTCGCGCGGACCTTCCACAGCAGCTCGCGCGAGCCCTTGCGCATCGACACCGGCTGGTGCTCGGTCAGGCGCTGCGCGACCGTGACGAGGTTGTGGTCCTGATAGCCGAACGCGGTGCTGCGCGTGAGGATCCTCACGTCGGGCAGGCGTGCGAGTTCGGCCTCGATCTTCTCGACCCACTGCAGCGCCGGCCGGCCGTCGATCTCGGCGCGGCACGACAGCAGGCTGCCGCCGAGCTCGCGCTGGTCGTCCACCAGGATCACGCGCGCGCCCGAGACGGCCGCCGCGTGCGCGGCCGCCAGCCCGGTCGGCCCGCCGCCCACCACCAGCACGTCGCAATGCGCGAACTGCTTGTCGTAGCGGTCGGCGTCGAGCTGCTCGGGCGCCTTGCCGAGGCCCGCCGCCTCGCGGATCTTCTCCTCGTACTTCGGCCAGAACCTGCGCGGCCACATGAAGGTCTTGTAGTAGAAACCGGCCGGCATGAAGCGCGCGAACTTCTGGTTGATCGCCATGCGATCGTTCTCGAGCGACGGCACGGCGTTCACGCTGCTGGCCACCAGCCCCTGGTACAGCTCGATCTCGGTGGCGCGCGCGTTCGGCACCGTGTAGGCGCCCGTCTCCAGCTGCACGACGGCGTTCGGCTCGGCCACGTCGGCCGTCACGATGCCGCGCGGGCGGTGATACTTGAAACTGCGCGCGACGAAATGCACGCCGTTGGCGAGCAGCGCCGAGGCGAGCGTGTCGCCCTGGAAGCCCTGATAGGTGCGGCCGTTGAACGTGAAGGTCAGCGGAATCGCGCGGTTGACCCGGCCACCCGCGCTCAGGCGGTCTTTCTGGCTCATTTCGTGTTGCCCTCGTGTGCGTCTTGTGCGTCGTGTGCGGGCACGCCGAACGTCTCGTAGCCCTGGATGTCGTAGCTCACCGTGTCGCGCGTGGCCTTGAACCAGCGGCGGCAGCCCTGCGTATGCAGCCATTGCTCGCGATGCACGCCGCGCGGGTTCCTGCGCATGAACAGGTAGTCGCCCCACTCGCGGTCGGAGAGCGCGTCGGTGTCGAGCGGACGCATGATGTCGGCTTCCCCGCCGCACGAGAATTCGGATTCGGCGCGCGGCCCGCACCACGGGCATTCGATCAGCAGCATGTTGTGGTTCCTCGTGGCGTGGGTCAGTGGGCGACGGCGGCGGCGCCGTGCTCGTCGATCAGGTGGCCGCTGTAGAAGCGGTCGAGCGCGAACGGCGCGTTCAGCGGATGCGGTTCGTCGCGCGCGATGGTGTGCGCGTAGGTCCAGCCCGAGCCCGGGGTGGCCTTGAAGCCGCCCGTGCCCCAGCCGCAGTTGAAGTAGAGGCCCTTCACGTCGGTCTTGCTGATGATCGGGCAGGCGTCGGGCGAGACGTCGACGATGCCGCCCCACTGGCGGTTCATGCGCACGCGCGAGAACACCGGGAACATCTCGACGATCGCCTCCAGCGTGCCCTCGATGATCTGGAAGCTGCCGCGCTGGCCGAAGCCCGTGTATTGGTCGATGCCGGCGCCGATCACGAGGTCGCCCTTGTCGGACTGGCTGATGTAGGCATGCACGGCGTTCGACATCACCACCGTGTTGACCACCGGCTTGATCGGCTCGGACACCAGCGCCTGCAGCGGATGGCTCTCGATCGGCAGCCGCACGCCGGCCATGTCGGCCAGCGTCGAGGTGTTGCCGGCCGCCACCACCGCCACCTTCCTGGCCTTGATGAAGCCCTTCACGGTGTCCACGCCGGTCACGGCGTTGCCGTCGCGGCGGATGCCGATCACCTGGCAGTTCTGGATGATGTCCACGCCGGCGCGGTCGGCGCCGCGCGCGTAGCCCCAGGCCACCGCGTCGTGGCGCGCCACCCCGCCGCGGCGCTGGATCGAGGCGCCGAGCACCGGGTAGCGGCTGTTCAGGTTGATGGTCGGCTCGATCTCCTTGATCTGCGCCGGCGTGAGGAATTCGGCGTCCACCCCGTTGAGGCGGTTCGCGTTGACGCGACGCTGCGTGTCGCGCACGTCCTGCAGCGTGTGCGCGAGGTTCATCACGCCGCGCTGGCTGAACATCACGTTGTAGTTCAGATCCTGCGAGAGCCCTTCCCAGAGCTTCATCGCCTTCTCGTAGAGCCCGGCCGACTCATCCCACAGGTAGTTCGAGCGCACGATGGTGGTGTTGCGCGCGGTATTGCCGCCGCCGATCCAGCCCTTCTCGAGGATCGCCACGTTGGTGATGCCGTGCTCCTTCGCGAGGTAGTAGGCGGTGGCCAGCCCGTGCCCGCCGCCGCCGACGATCACGACGTCGTACTCCTTCTTCGGCTCGGGGCTCTTCCACTGTCGTTCCCAGTTCTCGTGGTACGACAGGCCGTTGCGGAACAGGCTGAATATCGAGTAGCGGCTCATTTGCAGTTACCTTGGTTTAGCATTCGATGACGTTCACGGCGAGGCCACCGCGCGACGTTTCCTTGTATTTCGTCTTCATGTCCGCGCCGGTCTCGCGCATCGTCTTGATCACCGAGTCGAGCGACACGTAGTGCTGGCCGTCGCCCTTCAGCGCCATGCGCGAGGCGTTCAGCGCCTTGATCGCGCCCATCGCGTTGCGCTCGATGCAGGGGATCTGCACGAGGCCGCCCACCGGGTCACAGGTCATGCCGAGGTTGTGCTCCATGCCGATCTCGGCGGCGTTCTCGACCTGGTCGGCGTTGCCGCCCATCACGGCGGCGAGCGCGGCGGCGGCCATCGAGCAGGCCACCCCCACCTCGCCCTGGCAGCCCACCTCGGCGCCCGAGATCGAGGCGGTTTCCTTGTAGATGATGCCGATCGCGGCGGCCGTCAGCAGGAACTCGACGATGCCCTGCTCGTTCGAGCCCGGCACGAATTTCACGTAGTAGTGCAGCACCGCCGGAATCACGCCGGCCGCGCCGTTGGTGGGCGCCGTCACGACCCGGCCGCCCGCCGCGTTCTCCTCGTTGACGGCCATCGCGTAGAGGTTGACCCAGTCGAGCATCGACAGCGGGTCGCGCAGCGATTCCTCGGAGCGGCTGCGCAGCCGGTTGCAGAGTTCGGCCGCGCGGCGCTTGACGCGCATCGGCCCGGGCAGCTCGCCCTCCACCTTGCAACCGCGCTCGACGCAGGCCGCCATGGTCTGCCAGATCGCCAGCAGCCCGGCGCGCACTTCCTCGGCCGGGCGCAGCGCGCATTCGTTGCGGAACGTCAGCTCGGCGATCGACAGGCCGCTCTCGCGGCAGGCGCGCAGCAGGTCGTCGCCGGTGCGGAACGGGTACGGCACCTCGGTGGCCGCGCGCACGCCGTTCACGCGGTCGCCGTCGCGGTTCACCACGAAGCCGCCGCCGATCGAGTAATACTCCTTTTCCACCAGCAGCTGGCCGTGCTCGTCGAACGCCTGGAAGCGCATGCCGTTCGGGTGGACGATGCCGGTGCCGGCCATCATGCGGCGGTAGAACCCCAGGTCTTCCTTCTCCTCGAAGCGCACCGTGTGCCGGCCGAGCAGGTTGAGGGTCTTCTCGGCGCGGATCGCCTTCAGGCGCGGCTCGATCAGGTCGGGATCGATCAGGTCCGGCAGGTGGCCCTCCAGCCCCAGCAGCACCGCCTTGTCGGTGCCGTGGCCCTTGCCCGTCGCGCCGAGCGAGCCGTACAGCTCCACCCGCACGCGGCGCACGAACGCCAGCAGGTTGGCGTCCTCCACGTGCGAGGCGAACCGGCAGGCCGCGATCATCGGACCGACCGTGTGCGAGCTCGACGGACCGATGCCGATCTTGAACAGATCGAAAACGCTGACGTTCATCTGACTGCTTCTCCGGTGGATACGCAACGGTTGGACATTGGGCGTCAGTACATCAAAGCGTAAAATCCGCCGATAGAACAAAAGCGGCATCGAAGTGGGATGCCGCCGCCACCGGGGCGGCGGCATCCCCGAAAACAGCGTTTTGACGATGATCGGCGACGGAAAAACGCAAGTCCGCCCCCGCTCGATCGGCGACGCTCGGTACGTGGGGCGCCGCCGTCCGGCGCTCTCCCGGTTTTCCCTGACTATGCTGCAATGACGCCCGACCTGCCCGCCTCGCTGCTGTCCGCCGACGCCGCCCCCACCCGGCTGCGCTTCGGCATCGTGCTGTTGCCGAATTTCACGCTCACCGCGTTTTCCGGTTTCGTCGACATGCTGCGGCTGTCGGCCGACGACGGCGACCACAGCAAGCCGGTGCGCTGCGCCTGGACCGTGATCGGCGACACGCTCGCGCCGGTGCGCGCGAGCTGCGGGATCCAGATCACGCCGTGGCAGCGCTTCGACGAAGCCGAGCCGTTCGACTACGTGGTGGTGGTGGGCGGGCTGCTGCATTCGGGGCCGCAGGCCGGCCCCGAGACGCTGCGCTTCATCCGCGCCGCGGCGCAGGCCGGCGCGAACGTGGTGGGGATCTGCACCGGCGTGTTCGCGCTGATGCGCGCGGGCGTGCTCGAGGCGCACCGGATCTGCGTGAGCTGGTTTCACTACTGGGATTTCATCGAGCGCTTTCCCGGCGTCGATACGGAGCTGCTGATCGCCGACCGGCTGTTCGTGGTCGACCGGCGCCGCATCACCTGCTCGGGCGGGCGCGCCTCGATCGACGTGGCCGCCGCGATCCTGCTGCGCCACTTCGATCACGCGACCGTGCAGAAGGCACTGCGCATCCTGCTGGTGGGCGAGATGCAGAAAGGCAACGCGCCGCAGCCGCATCCGCCCGGGCTCGAACCCGCCACGCATCCGAAGGTCAAGCGCGCGATCCTGCTGATGGAGCAGCATGTCGGGCGCGCGCTGCCGCTCGAGGAACTGGCCTGCAAGCTCGATCTGTCGGCGCGGCAGCTGGAGCGGCTGTTCAAGGCGGAGACGGGCAAGAGCCCGCAGGCCTATGCCAAGCAGGTGCGGCTGCGCACCGCCGCCTGGCTGCTGACGAGCTCGGACCGCACGGTGGCCGACATCGCGTCGAGCTGCGGCTTCGCCGACGCCTCGCACCTCGGGCGCGAGTTCCGCAAGCAGTTCGGCGCGACGCCGGCCGCGTATCGGGAAAAAGGCGGCGCCGCGGCGGCGGTGCCGGGCGAGACGGCCGAGGACGCCGAGGCGGGCGCGGACCGCGAGGGCGCCAGCGATGCCGGCGCGCCGGCAGGTCCGGCGGCGGCCGCCACCGCCGAGGCGCCCTACGACGGGCCGCCGCTGATCTGAGCCGATTCACGGGCCGGGCCGGCCCGGCGCCGCGCGTTCGACGCGTTCCGCGTGGCCGCGATGCGTCGCGCAGGTTGCGGCCGGGCGGCGCGTCCGGATACGCGCGCGCCGGCTCAAGCGTCGGAATCGGCGCGGCGCGACCGGCTTCGCTTTCGTCGTCCGTCCCCGACAAAGGCGACGGCGAGCGCTGCGTCAGCCGCGACAGCTGCGTCGACAAGGCGCTGAAGTCCAGCGCCGCGGCAGGGTGGCCGGCCGGCGTGATCGGCTTCGAATTCAGCGCCGATTGCGGCAGCGGCGTCGCCAGCAGCGATCCGACCGCGCGCGGCCACGAGTGGCTCGTTTCATGCGGCCGATATTGCGACCATAGCTCGGGGTCGCTTTCCCATGGCGCATCGGTCGGCTGCAGTTGGCTGTCGTAGAACTGCACGCTGTCGCGCAGGCGGTCCCGGTTGCGGTAGACATAGCGCAGCTCGGACGCGGTGAAATCCTTGTTGCCGTGCTGGCTGAAATTGCGCTTGTTGACGATGTTGCCCATCGACGCCTGCATGCCGCCGAGCAGGAAATGCACCGTCCCGCCCTGTTGCGCGGCGAAGTCGATGGCGAGCTTGCAGGCGCGGCGGATGCGATCGTCCTTGAGACGGAAATCGAAACGCTTGCCTCGCTCGCCTTCCTGTTCCGTCAGAAACGCGTGGAAGGCCCGATCGGCCGGATGGGCGGACGCGTCGGGCCGGAACGCCTGCAGCGAGCGGCCCGGCTGGTCCGGCCGATCCGGCAGCGACAGCCCCAGACGGTTGTTGAGGCGATCGACCGTCACGTCGCTGCTCGCTTCGGGCGGGTCGGCCGCCAGATGGTCCTCGAGGTGTTCCTGCACGTCCTCGCGCACGGTGTCGAGACCGTAGAGCCGGTCCAAGCCGGGCTTGAAAGCGTACTGCAACCGTTCGAGCGCGCCCGGTGCCGGCCCGCTCTTCGCCTGCGCGGCGTGGTCATCTTCGGCGCTGCGCTCGGCCTTGCGGCGCGGCGTGCGGACCGACAGGCCGGCCAGCGGCCCGCCCGGATGCTGCTGCGCCGACGGCCAAGTTCCGACGGCGGGCTCGGCCGGGCGCTCGGCGCTCGGCTCGCCGGAGTCCGGTGCCCGGACGGTCAATCCTGTAAGGTGGACCATTGTCGCCTCCCTCGTTCTGATAATGCGTCGGCTCGCCTGCGGTACGAGTCTGCACCGCGCACTATGAGGGGATTTCGGGCCGCGATGGCGCGGAAGGCGCAGTCCAGCCCGGAAAAACGAACGGGCGTGATCACGCCCGTTTATTGCGGGCGCGACGCGCGGCAGCGCCGCGGGTCAGCAGCGATCCGTCGTGCGCCGCCGACGCTGATCGAGCAGTTTCACCACGAAGTCCCAGGCCATCAACACCGCGCCGGCG
This sequence comes from Burkholderia perseverans, assembly GCF_022870505.1. Classification (NCBI taxonomy): domain Bacteria; kingdom Pseudomonadati; phylum Pseudomonadota; class Betaproteobacteria; order Burkholderiales; family Burkholderiaceae; genus Burkholderia; species Burkholderia perseverans. The sequence goes on along the minus strand of NZ_CP045093.1, from coordinate 715,602 downwards.
GCAAACACGATATCTCCGGGCATGCGCATCCACTGCCAGAAGAGCGTGGTGTCGTAGAACGCGAGGCTGCGCGCGAACGCATAGCCGTGCGTGTAGACGGCTTCCAGCTGCGGCCAGCCGACCGGATAGAAATTCATCGTGATCCACATGACGAGGCCGATGTTGTAGAGCCAGAACGCCCATAGCCCGCAACGATCGCTCCACGGCCTGTCGCCGTGCAGATAGCGCAGGACCATGTACAGCAGGCCGATCGCCAGCAGGCCGAAGGCCCCGAACAACGACGTGTGGGCGTGATTGAGCGTGAGGAAGGTGCCGTGCTCGTAGTAATTGACGAGCGGCGCATTGAGCGTGCCGCCGCCGAACACGCCGGCCCCCACGAAATTCCAGAAGGCCGAGCCGAGGATGAAGAGATAGGCGAGCCGATACGGGAATCCCGTTTCGCTCCGGATGCGCCGCTGCTGCTCGATCGCCTCCAGCACCAGCAGAAAGAGCGGCAGGACCTCGATGAACGAAAACATGCTGCCGACCCCGATCCAGAGGTCGGGCTCGCCCGCCCAGTACATATGATGGCCGGTGCCAAGCACGCCGCCGATGAAAATCAGAATCCACTCGAACAACATCGCGCGCTCGGCCATCTGCCGCGACACGAGCCCGAGCGCCATCAGGAAGTAGCCGGTCACCGCCACCGTGAACAGCTCGAAGGCCAGCTCCACCCACAGATGCACGACCCACCAGCGCCAGAAGTCGGTAATCGAAAACGAGGGATTGGGCGAGGCCAGCGGGATCATGCCGAACACGTAGAGCACGGTGACACTGAGCGTGCTGACCCACAGCAGGTGCTCGAGACGGAACAGGCCGTAGAACGAGCCGCCGCCCTGTCTGAACAGCGACGTCAGGGTCGGCCAGAACGCGCGCAGCAATACCAGGCACCAGAGCGCCAGTCCGACGAAAAAGAGCATCTGCCAGAAGCGCCCGAGTTCGAGGTAGGACAGCCCCTGGTTGCCGAACCAGAACCAGTGCTTCCGGATCAGCCCCATCACGCCCAGATAATCGCCGAGCAAGGCGCCCGCCACGATCACCACCAGCACCCAGAAGATCAGATCGACCAGCCGCCGCTGCCCGGCCGGTTCGCGCTTGCCGATCAGCGGCGCCAGAAACAGGCCGGCGCCGATCCAGCTCACGCCGATCCAGACGATCGGCGCCTGGAGGTGGACGCTGCGCAGGAACGCGAACGGCAGCCATCGATCGATCGCGATGCCGTAGAAGCTGGCGCGGTCGGTGTAGTAATGGCCCATGATCGAGCCGGCGAGAATCTGCACCAGCAGGATGACAGCCACCAGGAAAAAGTATTTCCACAAGGCGCGCTGGCTCGGCGTCGGCCGATCGAAACCGCGCAGCGTCGACTCGAACGTTTCGTTGCCGGCCTTCGGCTCGATCCAGAGGCGAAACACGACCAGGATCGCGCCGATCGCGAAAAACACCAGCACGAACGAGACCCAGGTCCATACGAACGTCGCCGCGGTGGGGGTATTGCCGACGAGCGGCTCGGGCGGCCAGTTGACGGTCCATGAATAGTCCTTGCCTGGGCGCCGTGCGACCGTGGTCAGCGAAGAGTAGAGCAGGAAATCCGCCGTTTGCTGCGCGCTGGACGCATCGAGGCTGCGGGCGCCCGTATAGCCGCGAGCGAAATCGTCCTTGAGCAACGCGGTGGCGATCTGCTCGCGCAGCGATTGAATCGCCTGGGCCACGTCATCGGCAATCACGACCCGCGGCCGGCTCAGGTCGATCGCCTGAAGTTGCGCCTGCATGGCGCGTGTCACGCTCGCCTGCCGGTCGGCCGCAATCAGATCGAATGGTTCGCCATAACGCGCAAGCGCCAGATTGTTGCGCACGTCCTTGGCCAGCCGCACCAGATATTTGGCAGTGAAATCCTCACCGAAATAAGCACCCATTCCGTAAAGGCTGCCGTAATCCATCAAATCGGATTTTTGAAAACCGGATTTACCGGCAACGATATCGGCATAACGCATGATTACCGTGCCGTTCGAGGTGGCGATCTGCTGTGGCAGCGGTGCTGCCTGCCGATAGGTGGCGTGCGTCGCCACCACCATTCCGGCCCAGCAGAGCGCGGTAGTCACCACCAGAATCCAGACCAGGATACGACTCACCCGATCTTGCCGTGGATCATCGCCCGCAGGAGTCTTCGCATTCATGGTGGCATTCCCGTCTGGATGGTGGGTTCGCACCGCCCGGAGAATGGGCGTCGTTCGGCGGTTTGCCGATTCGACCTGACATTTACCGCGGACGGAACATGGCTTTCAAAACATGCGCCATTGTTGCATGAATAACGCCGCGCAGATTTACACTGCTTCAATCGATCGCACGATCAGCGATGGGATCGATTACTCTTGAATATTCAAACGAAACTCAGATAAAATTCACTGAATTATTTTAAATTACCGACATGAAAATCATATTTTTCTTGTCTTTTATTTTCATTTCGAATCAACACGAATCGGAATCTCATCGGCAATGGTTCCGCTTCGGCACGGTTCGCCGGCGAGGCGGCCTGACAAGTCAGCTCGTCGGGCTCGGTCGCGCGCGTGGCGCAAACAACAGCCCCGCTCGCGACGGGGCTGCCGGATACCCAGACGGCACTGCGTGCCAGCCGTCGCGCTATTTCTTCGGACTCGACGCGTTGAAGTATGCCTGCCGGACCGTTTGACCTCGGCCCGCATCCGGGCTTGATCTTTCTTCACGACGGCCGGTTCCACGCCTTGCGATGCGGCCAGCTTGCCGATGGCCTGTTCAATCACGGCCTGACGCTGCGCCGGCTTGCTCGGGAGGTCTTTGTTCATGTTGGCGACCTCCTGCGCAAGCGGCACGTTGCCCACCGTCTGGTGGAAATGCGCCGGCGCCGTCGAGGGTGGATAGTGGACAGCGTTGCCGCCCGTCGCCGAGTGTCCGCTGCCGGCATCCCCCTTGGCAAACAGTTCGTGCCAATGGCCCGACGGCATCATCCCATGCGTCGCGAAATCCACCTGATAGTGCAACCGACCTTCGCCATCGTAAAAATTGTTCTGAATCGCGGCGGGGCCTTTCATCTTGGTCAGCTGGGCATAGGGGCTCAAGGTTCCCGGCACGGCTTCGGACGCACTCGAGACGCCTTGCTCACCCGAGCCGTATTTGCGCACCTCCTCCAATGGCCCCATCAGCAGGCTTTTCTGCCGCTGCAATGTACGCGCGCTACGGAAGGCTTTTTGAATCTTGCTCGCTGCCGCGGTCCGCGCCTCCAGCGAGGGCGTTTCGAGCGGCGCAGTATGGTTGACAGGCTGAGACAGCTGCGGCTCTTCACGCGGCGCATGCCACCAACCTGCCGTTGCCCGGCGAGATCCATCGCGTGCGAGAGCAGCACCCAGGTTCCGCGGCGCGACGGATTCGCGGCCGCCGCGGCGCGGGACGGACCGACCGGAGCAGGCATGTCGTCCATGTCGGGCATGTCATTCATTTCGTCCGGGCGACGCCGCGCGTCGCCCGGATGACGTGCCGCCTAGTACGGCGTCAACGCGTTCTTGCGGAACGTGTAGACAGTCGTCGGCGCGCCCTTCAGGTTGCCGTTCGCGTCGAACGCATAGTGCCCGGCGATGCCGTCGTAGCTGATCCCGGCCAGATAGGCGCGGATCTTGGCGCGATCGGTGGTGGTGCCGGTGGCCTGCATCGCCTTCGCCACCATCATCACGCCGTCGTAGAAGTTCGCCGCGTAGACCAGCATGTCGACGTGATAGGCCGCCTGGTAGCGCTGGATGAACGCGCGGCCCGCCGCGGTCTTGTCGAGCGCCGAGCCGCCCTGCGCGCAGAACGCGTCGGCCGAGGCGTCGCCGGCCAGCTGCGGCAGTTCTGCCGAGCACATGCCGTCGCCGCCGAGCAGCTTGGCCGTAATCGCGGCCGAGTGCATCTGCTTGAGCATCGGGCCGGCCTGCGCCGAGTAGCCGCCGTAGAAGATCGCGTCAGGCGCCTTGGCCTTCAGGTTGGTCAGGATCGCGCGGAAATCGACCGCGTTCGAACTCGTGTACTCGCGCCCCACCACGCTCAGGCCGATCCGCTGCGCCTCGTTCAGGAATTCCTGCGCGATGCCCTGGCCGTAGGCGGTGCGATCGTCGATCACGGCCACCTTCTTCGCCTTCAGCACGTCGTGCGCGAAATCGGCCATCGAGCCGCCGAGCTGCGCGTCGCTCGCGCCGATCCGGAAGATCGTGTCGTAGCCCTGCGCCGTCAGCGCCGGGTTCGAGGCCACCGGCAGCACCGCCACGCCGGCGCTCTGGAAGATCCGCGCGGCCGGGATCGCGACGCCGGAATTGTTCGGCCCGAGGATCGCGAGCGCCGGGCTGTCGGCCAGCTTCTGCGCGATCTGCACGCCGACCTTCGGATCGCCCTGGTCGTCCTCCGAATCGAGCGCGAGCTTCACGGTCTGGCCGTTCACGGTCAGGCCGTGCTGGTTGATGTCGGCGATCGCGAGCTTCGCGCCGTTCTCGTTGTCCTTGCCGCTGCCGGCCTGCGGCCCCGTGAGCGGGCCGGAAAGTCCGAGAGTCACGGTCGTATCGGCCATTGCGAATGCCGACACCGCGCAAAGACTGCACGCGGCCACTAGCTTGGTCAGATGGTTCATGTGGTGTCCTACGGGTTGGTTCAACGACGGAAGATCGGAACGGCGGCGGCGCAGGGCGGCCCGGCCTGCCGACGCGCGGCGGGGCGGGGCGGGACGGCGGCACGCTGCGCCGGATGGCCGGATGGTGCGGAGCGACGGCCGCGCCGCGGCCGCGAGGCGACCACGGTGCGCCCGCTCGCGACTACTTGCGCGACTTGATCAGCTTGTCGTCGACCGCCTCCTGCCAGGTGTCGGACAGCGTGAAGCCGGTCTGGAAGCGATCGGTCGGATCGACGCCGACCTGCGAGATCGCGCTGATCCAGGCCTGCCCGGCCACCACCGGCACCACGGCGGGAACCTCGCCGAGCGTGGTGGTCGAGGCGATCCGGCTCTCGAACAGCGAGCCGATGATCGACTCGTGGACGAAGGTCTCGCCCACGCCGATCAGCCCCTTGGCATGCATCACGGCGAGCCGCGCTGAGGTGCCGGTGCCGCACGGCGAGCGATCGCAGCGGCCCGGCGAGACGATCACGGTGTTGCGCGAGGTCAGCACGCCGTTCTCGCGGCGCAGCGGCATCACGAACTCGGTCTGCGTGATGCCCTTGATCAGTTTGTTGAGCGGGTGCGGCGACGGCAGCTGCTCGGCCGCCGCGGCCTTGATCACCTGGCCCAGCTCGCAGAGTTCGCGCGCCTCGTCGGGCGTGATGCCGAAGCCGAGCGCCTCGGCGTCGACGATCACGTAGGTCATGCCGCCGTAGCCGACGTCCACCTTCAGCGTGCCCACCCCCGCCACCTCGATCATGCGGTCGAGATGATTGGCGAACGCGGGCTGGTTGGTGAACTCGACGCGCGTGACCTTGCCGTTCGCACATTCGCAGCGGATCGCGATCAGCCCGGCGGGCGACTCCAGCAGCAGGTTGGTGACCGGCTCGGCCATCGGCAGGATGCCGGTCTCGAGCAGCACGGTGGCCACGCACATGGTGTTGGAGCCCGACATCGCCGGATATTCGGTCGACTCGGCGATCACGTAGCCCATCTGCGCGCGCGGGTCGGTGGGCGGCAGGATGAAGTTCACGCTCTGGTTGGCCGAGCCGCGCGGCTCGAAGATCGCGATCCGGCGCAGCTCGTCGGCCTGCTCCTCCAGGTACATCATCTTCTCGAACATGCTGGCGCCGGGCACGTCGAACACGCCGCCCGTCACCACATTGCCCACCTCGCCCTCGGCGTGGCAGTTCACCACCGTAAATGTCCTGCTCCAGCGCATGGCCGCGTACCTCGTCGAATGAAGGGAAGGAACCGGCCGCCGCGGGCCGGTTCACGACATCGAATTATCCAGAAGATTGAACACTGTCGATTGTATCCAATATGCTGTACGCGTTTTTTGGTGTCAAGCACGAATGCGTCTGGCATGATCACGTCTGGATTCAGTCGATACGAACACGATGCAAGACCTGACCGACCCGCCCGGGTCCCACCCCGTCCGCTCGCCGTCCGGCAAGCTGGTGCGCGCCACCACCGTCGATCTCGCGCTGGAGGCGATTCGCGGCAAGATCCTGCGCGGCGAACTGGCGCCCGGCGCGCCGCTGCGCCAGGAGGCGCTGGCCGATGAACTCGGCGTGAGCCGCGTGCCGGTGCGCGAGGCGATCACGCGCCTGCAGGGCGAGGGCTTCGTCACGATCATTCCGCACAAGGGCGCCTACGTCTGCGCGATCTCGGCCGACGAGGTGCGCGAGACCTTCGAGATCCGCCTGCGGCTCGAGCCGTGGATCTACGGCCGCGCGATGCCGGCCTCCACCGAGGCCACGTTCGCGGCGGCGGCCGAGATCGTCGAGCAGATGGAGACGGCGGCCGAAACCAGCTGGGGCCAGCTGAACTGGCGCTTCCACGAAACGCTCTACGCGCCGTCGGGGCTCGATCTCGCGATCGAGACGCTGCGCCGGCTCAACGATCGCAACGAGCGCTACTTCCGCTTCCAGGTGGTGAACGTGCCGATTCGCGAGCACACGCGGCGCGAGCACCTGGAGATGATCGAGCTGAGCCGCGCGCGCGACGTCCGGCGCGGCGCCGCGCTGCTGCGCGAACACCTGCAGCACGCGATGCGCGACATCGTCGAGGTCGCGGAGAAATTGCTGGCGCAGCGGGAGGGGTGAGGCGGCCGAGCCGCGCGGCACGATGGCGAACGCGACGGGCGATAGCGGTGGCGCGCCGCGAAGCGTCGAGACGCGTGCGGATACCCATCGCCGAGACGCGCCACCGGCGTGGCAGGCGCGCAGCGCGAGAGCTCGCGCCATGGGCCGCGCGGAAGGCCGCGATGCGCGATTCAACGAGGCGGCCGAGCGGCCGCCCGCTTCAAGCCGGCTTCAGACCCGGCTCACTCGCCCCGATGCGCCTGACGGCGGGCGAATTGACGGCCGAGCGTCCTGCGCCTACGCGAAAGTGTTGACGTTGGCGCCCACGCTACCCGAGCTGCTCGACTTGGTCATCATCTGGTTGAGGGCGCTGATCGCCTCCACCAGCGCCCCTACCAGCGTCTCGATTATCTGCAGCGCCGCCGCGCGCTCCTCGTCGGTCGCTGCCCGCGACAGTTGCTTCTCGGCCTGCGCCAGTTGCTGCTCCAGCCGCTTGATGGTCTGTTCGAGCAGGTCCATCGCGCTGGGGCTCGAGTTTTGCCCCGACACGCTGCCGCCCGTCACGCTCGAGATAATCGATGCGCCCATCGCGGCCAAGGTGTCGGCACCGCTCGACGTGGACGACGACGCACCGCCCGAGTCGGCGCCGCCCGCCGTGCTCGCGCCCGACGTCGTGCCGGCAGCCGCGCTCGTCGCATCAGCGCTGGCCGCCGAATTCGCCACGGTCGAGGCACTCGACGCCGGCGATGCCTGCGATGCCCCGGTGGGGGTCTGGGAAGATGCCTGCGCGGTGCCTGTCCAGCCCGAGGCATCGGGCGCAGCGCGCTGCTGCCTGCCGCGATTGGCGCGGCCGGCGCCCGATGACGTCTCGTCCGGCGCGGAACTCGGCGCGCCGGCGGCTGGCGAAATGTTCATGCGATGTCTCCTGACGGTAGGCGAAGCGGCGAGCAGGAACGAGACGCAACGGTCGGGACATGCCCGCAACCGGTGCCGGGGTGTCGTGGTGGCCGGCGAATGAGTGCGCGCCGGCATGCCGATGCTTCGCGCGTTCGCGCCGGTCGTGGGCCGCATCTGCGCGCAAGCCATCCCGACCACCACCCTGCCCGATGCATTAACGGCAAGTTGTAAGGAAAATTGAGCCGTCCTGTCAGGCGCGATCGCATACCGCGCAAGGAGGCGACGCCGGGTTGCCGCCGGCGTCGGCGATCGGGCCGCACGCGCCGCCCCCCCCCTCGGGCAGTGTCGCGGATGCCGCAATGCGGCGCTGGCGCGCCGCCGTGGCTGGCCCCGGACGCGGGCCACCGGGCCGGGCACGCGCCTCGTGCTTCAACGCCTGCTTCAGGGCAACCGGGCGGCCGCCCCTCATCACTGATCGATCGGTGCGGCGGTGCCGGCGTCGATGCGATCCGCGCGTTCGCGACTCAGGCGTAGGTGTCGACGTTGGTGCCCACGCTGCCGGCGCCGCTCTGCTGGTTCGCCTGATTGAGTTCGCTGATGGCCTCCTGCAGCGAGCTGTTCAGCGCCTGCACCATCTGCGTGGCGGTCTGGCGCTGCGCATCGGTTTGCGCGCGCGCCAGTTGCTGCTCCGCCTGACTCAGTTGCTGCTCCAGACGCTTGATGGTCTGCTCGAGCAGATCGGCCGTGCTGGAGCTGGAGCTTTGCCCCGATGCACCGCCACCACCGCCACCGCCGCTCTTGCCGGCCCCCGCTGCGCCCGACGCGCTGGTGGTGGGCGACGTGCCGGAGGTGCTGGAGCTGCCCGATGCACTCGCCGCCGAGCTGCTGCTCGAAGCCGTGGCAGCGCTCGAAGCCGTGGCGCTGCCCGAGGCACTGGCAGCACCGGTCGCGCTCGCACTCCCCGCCGCGGCTGTCGCGCTTGCCGCGCCCGCCGCCTTCGAGGCGCCCGATGTGGCCGATACGCTCGACGCCGCGTTCGCCTGCGTGGCACCCGCGGCCTGCGACGCCTGAGCGGCGCCCGCCGCGGCCGAGGCGTCGGTCGTGGTGGAGCGCGAGTCCGAGCCTTGCTGCCTGTCGCGGTTGTTGCGTCCGGTCCCGGACGACGTCACGTCCAGCGCGGGGTTCGAAGCGCCGGATGCTGGCGAAATGTTCATGCGAATTCTCCTGACTGTTGAACGAGACGGCGACGGCGCGCGTGCCCCGGCCAGCGCGGCAATGCGCGATGCGCGAGCATCCGGCGTCACCTCGGGCCGGGCGTCGCGCCATCGTGACGCCGACCGGCACCGATCCGCCCCCCCGAAAAGCAACGGCCAATAGCCATGCCAAACGTATTAACGGCAGCGCCTGAGGAAAATTGAGCAAAAATCAGAAAATGGGCCGGTGGGTACGGCGGCAGGCCCGCCCCCGTGCCGCCCCCGCACGACGAGGCGGCAAGGCCGCCATCGGAATCCGACGATCGAAGCGCCGCCCATCATGCGCGCGGGCCGTGCGCATGATGGATCGACGCGGCCGCCCGGACCCGGCGCCGTTGCGGCACCGGCATGGTTCACGGCAAGCGGTTCAGTACCCCACCGCCGCGCCGGCCGGCCGACGCGGATCGTTCGCGCCGTAGATGAAGCCGGGCCGCACGATGTCCGACACCGACGAATCGTTGCCCGAACTCGCACGGCTCGCCACCTCGGTGCCGGGCAGTCCGACCAGCACCAGCTCGGCGGCGCCCCACGGCGTCTGCTCGACCATCCTGTAGCCCATCCCGTGCAGGATCGCGAGCGTGTCGGGCGACAGGCCGCGCGTTTCGTAATAGACCTCGTCGGGCAGCCACTGGTGATGGATGCGCGGCGCGTCCACGGCATCCTGCGGCGGCATCGCGTAGTCGATCACGTTCAGCGCGGTCTCGAGCGTGATCGTGATGATCCGCGAGCCGCCCGGCGAGCCGATCACCATGAACACCCTGCCGTCCTTCGTGACCACCGTCGGCGCCATCGACGAGAGCGGGCGCTTGCCCGGCGCGATCGCGTTGCGCGAGCCCTGCACGAGGCCGAACAGGTTCTGCGCGCCGACCTTGGTCGTGAAGTCGTCCATCTCGTCGTTGAGGAAGAAGCCGGTGCCCGGCGCGATCACCACGGCGCCGAAGCGGCCGTTCACCGTGTAGGTGGTGGACACCGCGTTGCCGTCGGCGTCGATGATCGAGTAATGCGTCGTCTCCGGCTTCTCGTGGACGCTGAAGCCCGGCACCACCTGCTTCGACGAGGCGGCCCGGTCGTCGCTGATGGTCTTGCGGATCTCGTCCGCGTAGGACTTGCTCATCAGCCGCTCGACCGGGTTGGCGACGAACGCCGGATCGCCGAGCAGCGTGTTGCGGTCGAGGTAGGCATGGCGCATCGCCTCGGTCATGTAGTGGACCGCCGCGGCCGAGTGATAGCCGAGCGCGCGCATGTCGTAGCCCTCGAGGATGTTCAGCGTCTCGCAGAGCGTGACGCCGCCCGAACTCGGCGGCGGCGCCGAAATGAACGTGTAGCCGCGATAGCTGCACTTGAGCGGCTCGGTGTCCTCGGCCCGGTAGGCCGCGAAATCGGCCGCCGTGATCACGCCGCCGCCGCGATTCGAGGCCGCTTCCACGGCCTGCGGAATCCGGCCGTGGTAGAACGCGTCGTCGCCGTGCCGCGCGATGCGCTCGAGCGTGGCGGCCAGATCCTTCTGCACCAGGCGGTCGCCGGGCTGCAGCGGCGTGCCGTCCTTGCGCAGGAACACGCGCGCCGCGTCGGGATCGTCGCGGAAGCGGTCGGTGGTGGTGTCGAGGATGTCGGTGTCGCCGCGCGTGAGGAGGTAGCCGTCGCGCGCGAGCCTGATCGCGGGCGCCATCACCTGGCGCAGCGTGAGCTTGCCGTACTTGCGCTCGGCCAGGTTCATGCCTGCCACCGTGCCCGGCACGCCGACGGCCAGATAGCCGTACAGGCTCGCGCCCTTGCGCAGGTTGCCGGCCTCGTCGAGATACATGTTCGCCGAGGCGCCGGCCGGCGCCTTCTCGCGGAAATCGATGAAGCGGTCGCGCCCGTCGGCCAGGTGCAGCGTCATGAACCCGCCGCCGCCGATGTTGCCGCAGCACGGGTTCGTGACGGCCTGCGCGTAGCCGACCGCCACCGCCGCGTCCACGGCGTTGCCGCCCTGCTTGAGGATCTGCACGCCGATCTCGGAGGCCAGATGCTGCGACGACACCACCATGCCGTGGCGCGCCTCCACCGCCGGTCCGGAGGCCGCGTGGGCGATCGGTTCAAGGCAGGCGGTCAATACGATTGCTGCGAGAAGGAAGCGCCTCATGTCGCGAACTCCTGGATGGGCGGTGGGAAGGAGATCCGCGGCGGCCGATGGCGCGCTTGAAGCGAGCCCGGATGAGGTCGGCACGCCAGCACGCCGCGACCCGGGCGATCGTAGCATGCATGGCCGCCGGCCGTAGGCACCCGCCGCGGCCGCCCATCAAGGCGATCCGATACCGCCGCACCGGGCTCGCGCGGGCCGGCTCGCGCGGCGGCGCCGCTCAGGCCACCGGCGAATCGGCGTCGAGATGAAGGCGCTTCAGCAGCGCCTGCCGCGAGGTTTCGAGGATCGACTCGCGCAGGTCGCCGTCGGCGAGCCGCGCGCTGATCAGCGCGCCGAACAGCTCCGAGCGCATCGAGCGCGCCAGCACGCCGGCATCCTCGCAGCCCATCCGCTCCAGCAGCCCGGCGATGCGCTGGTGCTGGCGCTCCATGCCGCGCACGAACGCCTCGCGCGCCTCCGCTTCGAGGCGCGGAATGTCCGAGCCGAGCGCGGCGATCGGGCAGCCGCCGTTGCGCGAGGTGCAGTGCGCGAGCGAGAGGTAGTAGTCGATATAGGCGGCCAGCGCCTCGCGCGGCGGCTTGCCCTCAATGCGCTTGTCGAAGCGCGCCACCACCTCGTCGAACATGTAGTCGATGCTGGCCGCGATCAGCGCGTTCTTCGACGCGAAATGCGCATAGAAGCCGCCGTGCGTGAGGCCGGCCTCGCCCATCACCGCCGCCACGCTGATTCCCTCCGGGCCTTGCTCGCGGATCGCCCGGGCGGCGGCGGCCAGCACGCGCCTGCGGCTCTCCTGTTTGTGCTCGGGGCTGTATCGCATCCGTTCACCTCGAAAAGTAAGCCAACAACATAACATGCAGCGCCGCCGGCCGACGCATCGCCCGGCGCGGGCCGGATATCACGTCACGCCCCGGCGCCGCCCGCGCCATGCAGGGCCGCGCTCACCGCGCCGCGCTCGCGAGAGCGGTGTCGTGCGGCCCGCCGTCGGGCGCCCAGCCGCCGCCGAGCGCGCGATAGGCGGCCACCGTCGCGCGCGCGCGATCGCCGCTCGCCAGCACCCACGCGCGGCGCGCCTCCAGCAGGCTGCGCCGGCGCCGCAACAGGTCGCCCTGCGCGGCGGTGCCCTGCGCGTAGCTGCGCTGCGCCGACTGCTCGGCGCGGCCGTCGGCGCCCACCACGGCGCGCCATTGCCGCGTGTTCTCGTCGGCCTCGGCGAGCGCGACGAGCGCGTTCTCGACGTCCTCGCTGGCGCGCAGGATCGCCTGCCGGTACTGCGCCAGCGCCTCGGCGCGCGCGCCCCTGGCCTGCGCGACCTCGGCGTCCACGCGGCCGAAGTCGAACAGCCGCCAGTGGATGCCCGCCAGCGCGGCCGGCTCGAACGCCTTCGCCGTGAACAGGCCGCCCGTGCTCATCCGGTCGAAGCCGAGCAGGCCCGACAGCGAGACATCCGGGTAATACTGCGCGAGCGCCGCGCCGATGCCGGCCGTGGACGCCGCCAGATGCCGCTCGGCCGCGATCACGTCGGGCCGGCGGCGCAGCAGGTCGGCCGGGCGGATCCCGGCCGGCACGCCGGGCGCCACCGTCATGTCGGGCGGCGTGTCGTCGATCGCGGCCGCGTTGGTGCCGGGCGCGTCGCCCATCAGCACGTCGAGCCGGTTGCGCTGCCGCGCCAGTTGCGTGCGCAACGACGGCAACAGCGCGCGGTCCCGGCCCAGTTGCGCATCGGCGTCGTCATGCTCGCGATCGAGCGCGACGCCGTGGCGGACCCGGTCGTCCACCACACGCAGCGCGGCCTCGTCGGTCTCGACCTGCTGGTTAAGCAGCACCAGCGCCGCCTGCGCGCTGCGCAGCTGGAAATACGCGTCGGCCGCCTCGGCGACGATCGACACGCGCGTGCCGAGCCGCGCCGCCTCGGCCGCGGCGGCCTCGTCGCGCAGGGCTTCGGCGCGCCGGTGCAGGCCGCCCGCGAGATCGAGTTCCCAGCTCGCGCCGGCATCGAGCTGCGCGACCGTGACGTTGCGCTGGTAGCCGGGGAACGCGCTCGCCACGCTGCCGAACGGGCTCACCAGCGACTGGTGCAGGCGCTCGACGCTGCCGTCGAGGCTGCCTTGCGGCAGCCATGCCGTATCGGCCTCGCCGGCCGCCGCGCGGGCCTGCGCGACGCGTGCCTGCGCGGCGGCGAGGTCGAGGTTCTGCGCCAGCACGCGCGCGACGATGCGCGAGAGCACCGGATCGTCGAAGCCGGTCCACCAGCGCGCGAGGTCGGTCGCGCCGTCGCCGGTGACGGCGCCGAGCGCGGCCTGCGCGTGATAGCGATCGGCCGTCGCCAGCTCGGGCCGCTGGTAGTCGGGGCCGACCATGCAGCCGGCGAGCGCGAGGCTCGCGAGCAGCGCCGGCGCAAGCCCGCGCGGCACGCGGGCCGCGCGGGTGGCGGGCGGGCGGCCGAGGCCAACACGAATGGGGCGAATGAAGCGGATCATCTGGGTAGTCCTGTTCAATGTCCTGCGTCGCTGCCCGGCCGTTGGGGCGGCGCGACCTTGCGCAACAGCGGCACCAGCACCACGGCGATCGCGAACGCGGCGCCGATCGCGAGAAACGCGTCCGCGTAGGCCATCGTCGATGCCTCGCGGAAGGCCAGCGCGCGCAGCTGCAGCAGCGTGGCCGTGCCGGCGTGGGCCAGGTCGCCGAACGCCTGTCCGAAGTTCGCCTGCGAGCCGGCGATCAGCGTCTGCACCGAGGCGTTGGCGCTCGTCAGCGTGCTGGCGATCCGCTCGAAATGAAAGTTGGTGCGGTTGTTGAGAATCGCCCCGCAGATCGCGATGCCCACCGCGCCGCCGAGGTTGCGCATCATGTTGAAGAGGCCGCTCGCGTATTTCACGCGCGCCATCGGCAGGCTGCCGAGCCCGAGCGTGACGGCGGGTGCCACCGCCAGCACCTGCGGAAAGCCGCGCACGATCTGCGGCCAGAACAGCTGGTCGCCGTCCCAGTCGCTCGTGATCTGCGCGAAGCTCAGCATCGACAACCCGAACAGCGCGAGCGCGGCCATCATGATCCAGCGCGTGTCGAAGCGGCGCGCGAGCATCATGTAGGCCGGCACGCCGAGGAAGCCGCCGAGCCCGGTGGCGCAGACCACCGTGCCGGTCTGCAGCGCCGAGAAGCCGCGCACGTAGCCGAGGAACAGCGGCAGCAGATAGATCGTGCTGAAGATGCCGATGCCGGTGATGAACGAGAGGATGCAGCCGACCGTGAAGTTGCGGTTGGCGAACGCGCGCAGATCGACCACCGGCCGCGCGAACGTGAGGCTGCGCCAGACGAACAGCACGCCCGCGATGCCCGAGATCCAGGCCGCGTGGCGGATGTCGGCGTCGTCGAACCAGTTCCAGCGCGAGCCTTCCTCGAGCACGTATTCGAGCAGGCCGAGGAACACCGCCAGCAGCGCGATGCCGGGATAGTCGGCGTCCTTGAGCAGCGCGAGGTCGGGCTCGTCGATGTCGACCATGGTCGCCACGCCGAGCGCGACCAGCAGGCCCGGCACCACGTTGATATAGAAGATCCAGCGCCACGACATCGTGTCGGTGATCCAGCCGCCGATCACCGGCCCGAGCGCGGGCGCCACCGACGCGATGGTGCCGATCACGGCGGCCGACATCTGCTGGCGCCGGCCCGTGAAATAGTGGAACGACGAGGTGAACACGGTGGGAATCATCGACGCGCCGATCATGCCCTGCAGCGCGCGGAACGCGATCATGCTGCCGATGCTCCAGGCCAGGCCGCAGAGCATGCTGGCCACCGTGAAGCCGAGCGCCGAGGCCACGAACAGCCAGCGCGTGGAGAACACGCGCGTGAGCCAGCCCGACAGCGGGATCGTGATGATCTCGGCGATCAGGTAGGCGGTCTGCAGCCAGCCGATCTGGTCCTGCCCGGCCGACAGCCCGCCGCCGATGTCCTGCAGCGAGGCCGCCACCACCTGGATGTCGAGCAGCGCCACGAACATGCCGACGCACATCACCGCGAACGGCAAGACCGGCGGATGGGCGGGTGCGGCGCCCTTCGCGGCCGCGTTCATTGCGCCGCCGCGCCGGTGCTCGCGCCGGTGCCGGTGCCGCTATCGGTACCGCTACCGGTGCCATTCCTCGCGCCGCCGGCCGAACGCGTATCGACCGTGGCGATCACCGACAGCCCGGCGCGCAGCGCGCCGACCGCCGACACCGCCGGGTCAAGCGCGATGCGTACCGGCACGCGCTGCACGATCTTCGTGAAGTTGCCGGTGGCGTTCTGCGCCGGGATCACGCTGAACACCGAGCCGGTGGCGGGCGCGAGGCTTTCCACGTGGCCGCGGATCGTCAGGCCGCTGTCGACGTCGGCCTCGATCTCGACGTCCTGCCCCTGGCGCATGTGGCGGATCTGGTCTTCCTTGAAGTTCGCGTCGATCCACAGGCCCCGGGCCGGCACCAGCGACATCAACTGCGTGCCGGCCGCGACGAACGTGCCCGGATGCGCGGAGCGGTTGCCGACGTAGCCGTCCACCGGCGCGTAGAGCGTGGTGTAGCCGGTGTCGAGCTTCGCGTTGCGCAGCGACGCCTCGGCCTGCTCGACGCGGGCGTTTGCCTCGTCCTTCTGCGCGTCGATCACCGCGAGCTGGCGCTGCTGCGCGACGACGGCGGCCTGCGAGGCGCGCACGCGGGCGCTGGCCTGGTCGAGCGTGGTCCGGGCGCGCTGCGAATCCTGCTGCGTGCCCGAATGCGATTCGGCGAGGTTCTCGTAGCGCTGCGCGTCGCGATCGGCGAACTGCTGCGCGGCGCGGTCGACGTCGGCCTGCGCCTGGGCCTGCGCGATCTGCGCTCCGATCAGCTCGTGCTGCGCGGCGAGCCGCACCAGCGCGGCCTTCGCGGCGTCCACCTCGGCCTGCGCCGCGTCGAACCGCGCCGTGAAATCGGCCGGATCGAGTTCGATGAGCGGCTGCCCGGCGTGGACGAGCGCGTTGTCCGCCGCCAGCACGCGCGCCACGTAGCCCGACACGCGCGGCGAGATCACCGTGACGTTGCCGCCCACGTAGGCGTCGTCGGTCGATTCGTAGAAGCGCCCGCTCAGCCACCAGTAAAGCCCGTAGCCCGCCGCGCCGAGTGCCACGATCGTCAGGATGACGAAAGGAATGAGGCGCCGCTTGCGAGGTGCGCCGCGCCCTGCCGCGGCCTCGTCGGCGGCGGCGTTGTTGTCTTGCATCGTTGACTCCTGTTGTCGGGGGTGCCTGCGGGCCGGGCGCGCCGCGCGGGCAGGCCCTGGCCGACGACGAGCGGCAGGCATGAACGAAACGCCATGCGCCGCCTTTGTATGACGACCATCATTCAACATGATATGACAGACATCATTCAATGAGCAAGCGTGACGCGAGCCCGCCGGGCCGGCGGCCCGCGCCTTCATTCGTCGGAACATAAGCCGCGCAGCACGAGCGGCGGATGCCGGCGCCGTCGCGCGCTCAGCGGTGCGTGCGCGGTGGCGGCAGGCCCGATTCGCGTGCGAGTTCGACGAACGCGCGGACAGACGCGTTCGACGATTTCCGGGATCCGAACCAGGTCGGCCTGGGCGTGTACGACGTCCACTCGTCGAGCATCCCGACCGGGCAGCAGATCGTCGGATTGGTGAAGAAGGCGGCCGAGCGCCTGTGGATCAACCCGGACTGCAGCCTGAAGACCCGCCAGTGGGCCGAGGTGATCCCGGGGCTGATCAACAAGGTGTCAGCGGCGAAGGCGCTGCGCAATCAGGTACGGTAAGGCGCCGTTTTTCATGCGCTTCGATTCACGAGCCCGACCACAAAGAACGCTGGCCCGCCGCCGGTTTCGCGGCGCCCCACGACGCGCCTTCCAGCGCGAGCAGCGTCTTCTTCGCGTCGATGCCGCCCGCGAAGCCCGTCAGGTCGCCCGACGCGCCGATGACGCGATGGCAGGGCGCGATGATCGAAATCGGATTGCGGCCGTTCGCGGCGCCGACGGCACGCACCGCGCGCGGGCTGCCGATCCGGCTCGCGATCTCGCTGTAAGTACGCGTCTCGCCGAACGGGATCTCGAGCAGCGCGCACCAGACCTTCTGCTGGAACGCCGTGCCACGAAAGCGGATCGGCACGTCGAAGCGGTTGCGCTGCCCGGCGAAATACTCGCCCAGCTGACGCGCCGCCTCCATCAGCACCGGCACATCCTCGCCGTCGTGCAGCGTGCCGAGCGGCACCCGGCCGTCGCGCTCCTTCTCCCAGAGAATCGCGACGAGTTCCGCCTCGCTCGCGACGAGCGTGAGCAGGCCGACCGGCGACGCAACGCGCTTGCCGAAAAACATCGCTGACGGGTTCTTTTCCATATCGAATCCGGCTCCGTTGATTCCTGTTAGCGATGGGTCACATGGAGTATAGAGCAGCCCCGCCGGGCGATGAAGGCTCGCCGTCCATTCTTATGATCCATTTTTAGATGATGCAATTCATCTTTATATGGGTGATGCTTTCGGTCGGGAACCGCACACGTCGTGCGGCCCCCAACCCACCACCGGAGCGCCATGAACATGAAGATCTGGAACATACGCGAAGGCAGCGCGCACGGCGCGCTGCTCGACGTCGTGACTTCGTCCGACGAGAAGACCGGTAAAGAGATCTGCGAGGCCTGGGTGCAATCCGCACAAGCCAGGTACATCGCGCACAAGCACGCGGTGGCCGTACTCGCACCGCATTTCGACTAGCCGGGGGACGCCCCCGCCCTTCACGCGAATCTCATCACGCCGCGTCCTCATCGACACTCGCCTCCGCATCCGCCCCGTGCCGCGCCGCGTGCGGCGGCCACGAACCGGCCAGATGCTGCTTCGTCTCGTCGAGGATGCGGCTCGCCAGCTTCGGATCATCGACGATGCGCGAGATCGTGACGGCGCCGAGGATCGTCGAGAACGCGAAGATCGCCGCTCCCTGGCTCGACATGCCCCGCGCGGCCATGCTGCCGATCAGCTCCAGATAGCCGCGCGTGGCCGCGCGCCGGGTGCCGAGGTCGGCGCGTGCGAGTTCGCTGCCCATCCCGATCAACGGACATTCGACAAGGCAGTCGCCACGGTTCGTGTCCCATAGATAGTTCTCGATGTGATCGACCACGGCCTGCCCGCCGCCCGCCTCGGGCGCGCCGATCGCGAGCAGCGTCGACTGCATGCCGGCCGCGCAGGCCTCGGCCACCAGGTGCTCCTTCGACGCGAAATGGCGATAGAAGCCGCCGTGCGTGAGGCCCGCGGCCGACATGATCTCCGCCACGCTGGTGGCCTGGATGCCGTTGCTCCTGAATGCCTGCGCGGCGGCCTGCACGATCCGCTTGCGCGTGAGCGCCGTCTCCGCTTTCGACTTCCTCATAGCCCTCCTCATCTGCGTTCCAGCGCCGGCCACGCCCGGCCGGCATGGTTCGCGCCACCCGCCACCGGCCGCTCGCGCGGCCCGGGACACGCAACCTCAAAATGGCGCCTTGACATTCTGGATTATACTCATTATCTTCGCATCGGGTAGTGAACATTGATCATCTAACTTAGTGCTGGGCGACGTCTCGACTACTCCGCCTCAGCCTGCTCACTTAACTGGATTCGTCATGAATGACCGTCTTGATCCGACCGGAATGGGAGTCGCCGCCCCCGTCAGCCCGGCCAGACCCCGCGTCACGCGGGGCGTCGGCAGAGCCGTCGCGCTTGCCGCCCTCGTCGTGGCCGCCGCGACCGTGTATTACGTGCATGGCTCGCGCTCCGCGGCTCCGGTGGCGCCGCCGCCCCCGCCGGTCGCGGTCAGCGTGCCGCTGCAGCGCGACATCGAGGGCCGGCTCGGCTTCCTCGGCCAGTTCTCGGCCGTGAACCGCGTCGAGCTGCGCGCCCAGGTGGGCGGCACGCTCACGCGAATCCTGTTCAAGGACGGCGACGTGGTCCACAAGGACGACCTGCTGTTCCAGATCGATCCCGAGCCTTACCAGATCAAGCTCAGCGAAGCGACGGCGCAGCTGGCCTCGGCACAGGCGCGGCTCACGCTGGCCAACCGCGAACTCGCACGGGCGCAGGAGCTGCAGCGCGCCGAGGCCGGCACGGCACAGAACGTCGACCAGCGCGTCGCCGAACAGCGCGCCGCCCAGGCCGCGCTCGACGATGCGAACGCGCAGGTTCGCGACGCGAAGTTCGATCTCGACCGCTGCGCGATCCGCGCGCCGTTCACGGGCCGCATGGGCACGCATCTCGTGTCGGTGGGCAACCTGATCTCGGGAAGCCGCGCCGCCAGCAGCCCGACCACGCTGCTGGCCACGATCGTCTCGCTCAATCCGATCTATCTCGACTTCGACATGAGCGAGAACGACTACGCGACCATCGAACTCGCGCGCCGCCAGCAGTCCGGCCCGCTGGCGAGCCGCGTCAGCCTCTCGCCGACCGGCGACGCCGGCTTCTCGCGGCAGGGCATCCTCAACTTCGTCGACAACACGCTCGACCGTTCGAGCGGCACGATCCACGCGCGCGCCACGATTCCGAACGACGATCTCGCACTGACGCCGGGCGGCTTCGCGCGCGTGCGGCTGGCGGTGTCCGCGCCGCGGCCGGCCCTGCTGCTGCCCGACGCGGCCGTGCTGGCCGACCAGACCGATCACGTCGTGTACGTGATCGACAAGGACGGCGTGGCCACGCCGCGGAAAGTGGAAGTGGGCGACCTGCGCGGCGGCCTGCGTGTGATCCAGGCCGGCCTCGCGCCGACCGACAAGGTGATCATCGACGGCATCCCGACCGTCCACCCCGGCGCGAAGGTCTCGCCGCACGACGGCGCGATCGTCTATGCGCCCGATTCGTCCGACTCGTCCACGTCGTCCGATTCCACCGGCGCGGCCGCGCAGGCCAACGGGAGCGCCCAATCATGAAACTGACGCATTTCTTCATCGAGCATCCGCGCTTCGCCGCGGTGCTGAACATCTTCGCCGTGCTGGTCGGCCTCGTGACGATGATCTCGTTGCCGGTCGCCCAATACCCGAACATCGTCCCCACCACGATCCAGATCGTCACGTCGTATCCGGGCGCCTCGGCCGACACCATCGCGCGCACCGTCGCCACGCCGATCGAGCAGTCGGTGAACGGCGTCGAGAACATGGACTACATCACGAGCCAGTCCACCGGCAACGGCCAGCTCACGATCACGGTGATCTTCAAGGTCGGCACCGATCCGAACGCCGCGCTGCTGCTCACGCGCAGCCGCGTGGAGGACACGCTCTCGCGCCTGCCGCAGGAAGTGCAGCTGCAGGGCGTGCAGGTCAAGAAGACCATCCAGGCGCTGCTGCTCGGCGTCCACGTCTATTCGCCGGACGGCTCGCGCAGCGCCGAGTACATGTCCAATTACATGATGCATATCCGCGATGAGGTCGCGCGGCTGCCCGGCGTATCCGAGTTCTGGATGCTCGGCGAGCGCCAGTACGCGATGCGCATCTGGATCGATCCGGACCGCGCCGCCTCGTATGGCATCAGCGCCAGCGAGATCCTGAACGCGCTGCGCGCGCAGAACGCGCAGGTGTCGGCCGGCGTGCTGAACCAGCCGCCCGTGTCGAGCAAGGGCGCCTACCAGATCAACGTCGAGGCGCTCGGCCGGCTCTCCACGCCCGCGCAGTTCGGCAACATCATCGTGAAGTCCGACCCGCAGGGCCGCGTCACGCGGATTCGCGACATCGGTCGCGTCGAACTCGGCTCGGTCGATTACGGCTCGAAGGCCTATGCGGACCGCGCCGTCTCGACGCCGTGGTGGGTGGTGGCCACGCCCGGCTCGAACGTGGTGCAGGTCGAGCAGTCGGTCTGGGCCAAGATGGCCGAGCTGAAGAAGCACTTCCCGCCCGGCATCGACTACATCCGGATCTACGACCCGACCACCTTCGTGAGCCAGTCGATCCACGAGGTGATCGAGACCATCGCGATCGCGGTGCTGCTGGTGGTGGGCGTGGTGTACCTGTTCCTGCAGAACTGGCGCGCGACGATCATCCCGGTGGTGGCGATTCCGATTTCGCTGGTCGGCACGTTCTCGATCCTCGCGCTGTTCGGCGCCTCGGTGAACAACCTCTCGCTGTTCGGGCTGGTGCTGGCGGTGGGGATCGTGGTGGACGACGCGATCGTGGTGGTGGAGAACGTCGAGCGCAACATGGCGCTCGGCATGTCGCCGCGCGAGGCGGCCCATCAGACCATGAACGAAGTCTCGACGGCGTTGATCGCGATCGCCCTGACGCTGTGCGCCGTGTTCGGCCCCGCCGCGCTGATGTCCGGCATCTCCGGGCTGTTCTTCAAGCAGTTCGCGATCACCATCGCGGCCTCGACGATCATCTCGTGCTTCGTGTCGCTGACGCTGAGCCCGGCCCTCTGCGCGGTGCTGCTCAAGCCGCACGCCCCGAAGGCGCACAACCCCGCGTCGCTGCCGGGACGCCTGCATCACGCCGTCTTCGGCCGCTTCAATACGCTTTTCAATTGGTTGTCCTCACGGTATGGCCACATCACCGGCCGCTTCGTGCGCAAGACCACGGTGATGCTGCTGGTCTACGCGGGGCTGATCGTGGCGACCGGCCTGCAGATGGCGCGGATGCCCTCCGGCTTCATTCCGGACCAGGACATCGGCTACCAGGCGGTGATCATCTTCCTGCCGCCGGGCTCGAGCCTCGAACGCACCGACAAGGTGGTGCGCGAAGTCAACGACATCGTGCTCGAAACGCCGGGCATCAAGGGCATCGGCCACACCTCGCCCGCCACCGGCTACGACGTGACCACCGGCACGGTCGCGCCGAACGTCGGCACGGTGTTCCTCGGCCTGCCCTCGCTGTACGGCAAGCACGTACCCGGCGTCAACGCCGCGACGATGCTGGTGACGCTGCGCAAGCGGCTGTCGGTGGTGAAGGACGGCGTGGTGGTGGTGGTCAACCCGCCGCCCGTGCAGGGGCTCGGCTCGGCCGGCGGCTTCAAGCTGATGCTCGAGGACCGTGCCGGCCTCGGCCCGCAGGCGCTCGCGAAGGCGGCCAACGCGCTGGTGGCCGCGGCCAACCAGGACAAGACGTTCGGCGGCGTGTTCACGCTCTACAACGCGGGCGCGCCCTCGGTGTTCGCCGACGTCGATCGCCTCAAGGCCGAAAAGCTCGGGCTCACCACCACCGACGTGTTCTCGACCATGGCGCTCTACCTCGGCTCGCAGTACGTGAACGACTTCAACTATCTGGGCCGCACCTACCAGGTGCGCGTGCAGGGCGACGAAGCGTTCCGCCGCACGCCCGAGGACATCGCGCGGCTGAAGGTGCGCAACGCGTCCGGCGAGATGGTGCCGATCGGCTCGGTCGCCACCTTCCACGACACCACCGAACCGTATCGCGTGCCGCGCTACAACCTCTATCCGGCGGCCGAGATCATGGGCGCGGCGGCACCGGACCAGTCGTCGGGCGATGCGATCAAGCGCATGGAGCAGCTCGCCGACCAGGTGCTGCCGAACGGCATCACCTACGAATGGACCGACCTCGCGCATCAGCAGAAGAACCAGACCACCTCGCCGCTGACGATCTTCGCGGCCTCGGCGCTGTTCGTGTTCCTCGTGCTCGCGGCCCAGTACGAGAGCTGGAAGACGCCGCTCGCGATCGTGTTGATCGTGCCGATGTGCCTGCTGGCGGCCGCGCTCGGCCTGAGCATGCGCGGCATGCCGATCGACATCCTCGCGCAGATCGGCTTCGTGGTGCTGGTGGGGCTGGCGGCCAAGAACGCGATCCTGATCGTGGAGTTCGCCAAGCAGCGGCAGGACGAGGACGGCGTGAGCGCCGAGCAGGCCGCCGTGCAGTCGGCGCAGGTGCGCCTGCGTCCGATCCTGATGACCTCGCTCGCCTTCATCGCCGGCGTGGCGCCGCTCGCGGTGGCCACCGGTGCCGGCTCGGAGATGCGCCAGTCGCTCGGCACCACGGTGTTCTTCGGCATGCTGGGGGTGACCGTGTTCGGTCTCGCCTTCACGCCGGCGTTCTATGCATTCGTGCGCAAGCTCGGCCTCAGGGACATGACGCCCCTGTCCCGGCAACTCGGCAGTGGAGAAGCCAAATGAAACTTTCGATCTCGAGAACCTCCCGCGCGATCGTCGGCGGCCTGATCGTGAGCGCGGCGCTGGCCGGCTGCGCGGTCGGCCCCGACTACGTCGCGCCGACCACCACCATGGTGCCGTTCCACAACACCGGCGCGGTCGCCGCGCGGCAGGCCGCGCTGCCGGCCCCGCAACTCGACAGCTGGTGGACCGGCTTCGACGATCCGATGCTGGTGAAAGTGGTGCGGCGCGCGCTCGACCAGAACCTCGACCTGCAGGCCGCGATCGCGCGCGTGAGCCAGGCACGCGCGGCGGCCCAGGCGGCCGGCGCGCAGCTGCTGCCGACCGCGAACGCCGGCGCGTCCTACACGGCCGAGCACCAGAGCACCACCAGCCCGCTCGGCGCGCTGGCCAGCGCGTTCCCGAACTACAGCCGCGACCAGAAGGAGTACGTGGTCGGCGCCACGGCCAGCTGGGAGATCGATCTCGCCGGCGGGCTGCGGCGCGCGCATGCCGCCGCGCGCGACGAGGAGCAGGCCGCGGAAGCCGCGCAGCTCGGCACCCGCGTCACCGTCGCCGCCGATGCCGCCGACGCCTATCTGCAGGTCCGCGGCCTGCAGGCAAGGCTCGCCGTCGCGCAGGACCAGATCGACACCGACGCGCATCTGCTCTCGCTGGTGCAGGCGCGCAAGCAGGCCGGCGCGGCCGACGAACGCGAGGTGGCGCAGGCCGAGGCGCTGCTGCGGCAGGCGCGGGCCAGCGTGCCCGCGCTGCGCGTCGGCCTGGAGGCGCAGCTGAACCGGCTCGACGTGCTGATGGGCGCGCAGCCCGGCACCTACGCGGCGGAGCTGGGCACCGATGCCGGCGTGATTCCGCGCGTGCCGGCGATCGGCACCGGCGACCAGCCGCTCGACGTGCTGCGCCGGCGCCCTGACATGATCGCCGCCGAGCGCCATCTGGCGGCGACCAGCGAGACGATCGGCGCCGCGATATCGGACTACTATCCGAAGATCTCGCTGTCCGGCGCGCTCGGTTTCGACAGCATCACGGGCAGCCACCTGTTCAGCGCGAAAACGTTCCAGCCGGTCGGCACGGGCGCGCTGCAATGGCGGCTGTTCGACTTCGGCAAGGTGGACGCCGAGGTCCGGCAGGCGCGCGGGGCGAACGCGGAAGCGCTCGCGCAGTACCGGGCGGCCGCGCTGAAGGCCACCGAGGACGTCGAGGATGCGTTCGTGACGCTCGCGCAGACGGAGCTGCGCGGCGGCGAACTCCGGCAGGAAGTCGCCGCGCTGACGCGGGCTCGCGATCTGTCGGAGAAGGCGTATCGGGCCGGCTCCATCACGCTGACCGACGTGCTCGACGCGGACCGCCAGCTGCTGGTGGCACGCGACGATCTCGACGCGACGCAGGCCGACGCGGCCCGCGCCGCGGTGCGTACCTTCCGCGCGCTGGGCGGCGGCTGGAACGCGCCGCGGCCGGCCGGCAAGACCGACCAGCAGGTGGCTTCAACGAAATGACCCGACCCGGGGCGTCGCATCGGCCGCCCGGCCCGCGACGCCCGTTCGCTGCCGGCCCGGCGAGTTCGGACCACGGGCCGGAATCCGAAGGGCGCCATCGCGCCCCGATGCTGCATCCACTTTTCGAAGACGAGACAAGCCATGTCAATCGCCAATGATTTCCGCAAGCTGCACGACAACACGACCCCGCTGCATCTGCCCAACGCGTGGGATGCCGGCAGCGCCCGGCTGGTCGAATCGCTGGGCGCGCGGGCTGTCGCCACCACCAGCGCCGGGTTTGCCTGGGCGCTCGGCTACCCGGACGGGCGCGTGCTGCCGTTCGACGAAGTCCGCGACGAGGTGCGCCGCATGGTGCGCGTGCTGAAGGTGCCGCTGTCGGTCGACATCGAGCACGGCTATGCCGACGATCCGGAGACGGTCGCCGACCAGGTGATGCAACTGGTCGATCTCGGCATTGCCGGCATCAATATCGAGGACGGCCGCGATCCGGCCTCGCTGCTCGCGGGCAAGATCGAGGCCATCCGCAATGCGCTGGCGAAGGCCGGCGCGGACCTGTTCGTCAACGCGCGCAGCGACGTGTTCCTGGCGAATCTGGTGGACCGCGAGCGGCAGGTGGACGAATCGATCGCGCGCGGCACGCTGTATGCGTCGGCCGGCGCGGACGGCCTGTTCCTGCCAGCGCTCAAGACGCTGCCCGAGATCGAACGCGTGACGGGCGCGATCGGGCTGCCGCTCAACGTGATGGCGCTGCCCGGCCTCGCCGACGGCGCGACGCTCGGCAAACACGGCGTGCGCCGGCTCAGCGCCGGCAGCGGCATCGCGCAGGTGCTGCTCGGCAAGGCGCAGGGGCTCGCCCGGGACTTCCTGCGCGACGGCCGTTCCGACGTACTCGACCAGGCCCTGCCATACTCCGAGATCCAGAATCTGTTCGTCGATCTCGCCGGCCAATGATGGATCGATGAATTGACCGGCCAATCGCTCGACACCATCGACCGACACCAGATTGCCTGAACACCGGCTGAAACCCGCCGGCCGCGCGCGGTCGGCTCCGCCCATGCAGCTTTGATTCGAGAGGAAACACGATGTCACGCTTTGCTTCCGCTTCCGCCGCGGGATCGTTCGCCATCGGCGGCGACGCCGTCGTCAACCGGCTCGGCTTCGGTGCCATGCGCATCACCGGGCGCGGCATCTGGGGGCCGCCCGACGATCACGACGCCGCGATCTCCACGCTCAAGCGCCTTCCCGACTTCGACATCAACTTCATCGACACCGCCGATTCCTACGGCCCCTACGACAGCGAATACCTGATCAAGGAAGCGCTCTACCCGTACCCGGGCATGCTGATCGCGACCAAGGGCGGCCTGACGCGGCACGGCCCCGACATCTGGGTGCCGCTCGGCCGGCCGGAATATCTGCGCCAGTGCGTGCTGACGAGCCTGCGGCGGCTCGGCATCGAGCGTTTCGATCTGTG
The DNA here is from genome assembly GCF_022870505.1 of Burkholderia perseverans. Lineage (NCBI taxonomy): Bacteria > Pseudomonadati > Pseudomonadota > Betaproteobacteria > Burkholderiales > Burkholderiaceae > Burkholderia > Burkholderia perseverans. Next base: position 689,519 of record NZ_CP045093.1, on the reverse strand, counting down.
GCAGCTGCACCGCGTCGATCCGAAGGTGCCGCGCGACGAGCAGTTCGACGCGATCGCCGCGATGCAGAAGGAAGGCCTGATCCGGCACGTCGGCCTGAGCGAGGTCGGCATCGACGACATCGAGGCCGCGCAACGGCACTTCAAGGTCGCGACCGTGCAGAACCAGTACAACCTGGTGGACCGCAAGAGCGAGGCCGTGCTCGACTTCTGCGAGCGGCACGAGATCGGCTTCATCCCGTGGCATCCGCTCGCGGCCGGCGAACTCGCGCGGCCGGGCGCGGTGGTGGACACGATCGCGCGCGAACACGGCGTGGCGACCGGCGCGATCGCGCTGGCCTGGCTGCTCAAGCGTTCGAAGGTGATGCTGCCGATCCCGGGCACCGGAAGCGTCGAGCATCTGGTCGAGAACGTGGCCGGCGCCGGCGTGCAACTGACCGACGCGCAGTTCGCCGAACTGGACCAGCAGGGCCGCAGCGCCGCGGCGCGCTGAAGGCGCGGCCCGGCCTCGCGCCGCCCTGCGGGGCGCCCGGTGCGGGGCCGGCTCGCCGAAGCGCGAACCCTGAAGCACGAATCGCGAATCTGGATTATCATTGCACTCCAGATAATCCGTTTCTCGGGAGAGACATCATGGGATATTCGCAGGCGGAGAAAGCCGAGTCGCATCAACGGATCGTGGACATCGCCGCGCGCCGCTTTCGCGAACTCGGGCTGGACGGCATCAGCGTGGCCGACGTGATGAAGGAAGCCGGCATGACGGTCGGCGGCTTCTACAAGCATTTCGCGACGCGCGACGACCTCGTCGCCGAAGCGATGGCCGCGGCGTGCGAGCAGATGAACGATTCCGTGCTGACGACGCAGCCGACGTTGAAGAAGAGCATCGAGGCCTACCTGTCGGAGTCGCATCGCGACGATCCGTCGACGGGCTGCCCGCTGACCGCGCTCGTCAACGACACGGCGCGCAGCACCGACAGCACGCGCCAGGCCTATACCGACCGCCTCGAAGCGAGCCTCGCGCTGCTGGCCGGCCAGTTGCCCGAAGGCACTCGCGACCAGCGCGCCAAGGCGCTGCTGATCTACAGCGCCTGTATCGGCGCGATGGGTCTGTCGCGCGCGGTGCCTGATGCCGCGCTGTCGAGCGAGATCCTCGACACCGTGGCGGCGGAGTTGATCGCACTGTTCCCGACGAAGAAGGAAAAAGCGGCCGCCTGATCGGGCGCCGCGCGTGCGACTCGGCGCTTACCCTTCACAGGCACACTACCAAGCGGGCGGATTCCTCACCGGGAATCCGCCCGTTTCGTTTCATATTGCCGGCGCTCAGCGCAGCGCGTAACGCGTGCCCGGCTGGCTCAGCGACAGTTGCGACACCAGCGCCGCGCGCGCGGCCTCGAACGCGTTCCAGCCGTCGAGCGTGGGCAGTGACGGCACGGTGGCGAATTCGCCCTGATCGAGCCCGGCCAGCGCCGCATCGACGAGATCGTCCACCGACATCACCATTTCCGCCGGGAGGCTGTCGACCGGCGTGCCCGCCACGTCCCAGAACTCGGTGCGCGTGACGCCGGGCAGCACCGCCTGGATCCGCACGCCCTTGTCGGCCAGCTCGTGCTTGAGCGACTGGCTCAGCGCGAGCACGAACGCCTTGGTCGCGCCGTACACGCCGTTCAGGAACTCCGGCGCCACCGCCACGCCGGACGAGATGTTGATGATGGTGCCCGCGCCGCGCGCCGCGAACGCGGGCGCCGCCGCATAGGTCAGCCGCGTCAGCGCGGTCACGTTCAGGTCGATCATTGCTTCCATCGCGTCGACGTCCGCCTGCAGCAGCGGCGCGGCACTGCCTACGCCCGCGTTGTTGACCAGCAGGCTGATGTCCGGCTCGCTGCGCAGCAGCGCTTCCACGCGGCGCAGGTCGGCCGCGTCGAGCAGATCGGCCGCCACGGTCCGCACCGCGCGGCCGGTGTCGTCGGCCAGCCGCTTCGCCAGTTGGTCCAGGCGGGCCTGGTTGCGTGCCACCAGCACGAGATCGTAGCCGCGGCGCGCCAGGCGGTCGGCATACACCGCCCCGATACCCGACGATGCGCCCGTGATCAGTGCCGTTCCCAGCTTCGCTGCGTGGTTCATCTTTCTCTCCGTAAGAGGCCGGCGTCATTGCCAGGCACTGGAGCGATATTAAGCGTGCACTCATACTCCACAAATGTCGCACTTCCGTCTTTTTAGGACATGAGGTCAATGATGCATCGCGTCGGTGTCGCGCTTTATCCCGGGTTCTCGTTCGTCAACCTCGGCGTCGTTTCGGTATTCGAGTTCGCCAACCTGAGCCTGGCGGAGCGCCGCTACGAGGTGCAGCTGCTGTCGGAGACGGGCGGGCTGGTCGCCTCGTCGGCGGGCGTCGAGGTCAATACCGCCGCGTTCGACGACAGCGTGCTCGACACGGTGATCGCCGTGGGCGACAACGACGCGGCCGCGCCGGCGCCGGCGCTGGTCGCGTTCCTGAAGCAGGCCGCCACGCGGTCGCGGCGCATCTGCGCGACCTGCACCGGCGCGTTCTACCTCGCCCAGGCCGGACTGGTCCACGGCAAGCGCGTGACCACTCACTGGTTCCATGCCGCGCGGCTGCGCAAGGAGTACCCGGCGGTGCGCGTCGAGGAAGACAGCATCTTCGTCAACGACGGCGCCATCTGGACTTCCGCCGGCGCCACCGCCTGCATCGATCTCGCGCTGGCCTTCGTCGAGCAGGATGCCGGCGCCGACATGGCGCGGCTGGTGGCGAAGAAGCTGGTGGTCTACCATCGCCGCGCGGGCGGCCAGACCCAGCATTCGGCGCTGCTCGACCTCCTGCCACGCTCGGACCGGATCCAGAAGGCGCTCGCCTACGCGCGCCAGCATCTGCACACCGGCCTGTCGGTCGAGGCGCTCGCAAGCGCCGCGAACCTGAGCCCGCGCCAGTTCAGCCGCGCGTTCCATGAGGAGACCGGCAGCACGCCGGCCAAGGCGATCGAGCAGATCCGGACCGAAACCGCCCGCCTGATGCTCGAATCGGGCCGCCATTCGATTGAGACCATCGCGCGCGACGTCGGCTTCGGCGATCCGGACCGGATGCGGCGCGCGTTCCTGCGTGCCTACGGGCAGCCGCCGCAGGTGATTCGCCGGGCCACGCGCTCGGCGCCGGTTTTGTCTCGCGGCCGGCAATCGCCCGAGGTCGCGGTGGAGCTGGCGGAAAGCGCGGCGGGTTAGCCGGGCATCGCGCTCTTCCGCTTTCGCACGGGCGCCTTTCACGCACGGCGCCGCGTGCGAGCGGCCGGCGGCCGGTGATTCACTCGCCGCAGCACGCGGCCCGGCCAGCGCTGCCTGACCTCGCGCCACCATCGGCGTGATGTTTCCCTCCCCGCTCCCTCCCTTCTCGCCTTTCCCACGGCCCCGACCGGCCGCCCGCCTCGCGCCCGACATGCCCGTCAAGAACGACGACGTGTACAGGGCGGGCGCTTTGAAATTCGCCGCGTGCTGTACATGGCGACGCTCACTGCAGCCCGCCACAACCAGGCCATCAAGGCGTTCTACCAACGCCTCAAAACCGCAGGGAAACTGCCCAAGGTCGCGCTGGTTGCCTGCATGCGCAAGCTCCTGACCATGCTCAATGCCATGGTCAAATCCAACACCCCCTGGGACGATTCGCTTCATCTCGCTTGACTCGAGACACGGTTACTCAGAACACCACGCGAATCCCGCCCATCACGGCCAGCTGGCGGCTTGAACCGCTGTTCTGCAGGTTCGGGATCTGCGCGTAGTTGACGCTGCGTCCGGTCGCGCCGTCATAGCCGAGCCCCGCGCCGCCCGAGACCTGCCCGATCGCCACGCCGTACAGCGCGGTGCGTTTCGACAGCGCGTAGGTGGTGCCGAGGTTCAGCTGGTGGATCAGCGTGGTGCCGCCGTCCGATACCTGCGCGCGATTGAAGATGTAGGCCGCGCCCACGCTCCAGTCGCTCGACAGCGCATAGGTGGCGTTCAGCTCCGCGCTGTCGAACACCACCGACCGGCCGTCGGGCCGCGCGGCGCTCGCGAAATACGCGCTGTCCTCCAGCTTCGTGTGCGTGTAGACCATCGCCACGTTGGCCTTGCCCATCGCGAGCGAGGCGCCGATGCCGGCGGCCTTGATGGTCGCCGCGTCCTGCAGCCGGCAGAACATCGCGCCGGCATTCGAGCAGGCCAGGTCGCCGAAGTAGCCGCTCTCGCCGCCCAGCACCGTGTTGCGCGGAGCGTTCTGCGTCATGTAGCCGGCGCCGATCGAGAACGGGCCGTGCGTGTACGCGGCCGCAACCGCATAGCCGCGCGCCGCCGCGAACTGCCCGGCCCGGCCGCCGAACGCGAAGGTGCCGCCGAACGTGAAGCCGCGCAGCGACGCGCTCGTGAACTTGACGGCGTTGTTCATGTTGAACGCCTCGTTCAGGTTGTCGATGTCGCCGAAGTGCGAGCCATACGGCGTCGACCAGCTGTTGCTCGAGGCATAGACGCCGAGGAAGTCCGAATACGAATCGTACTGGCGGCCGAAGCCGAGCGTGCCCCAACGGCTGTCGCTGAGGCCCACCCAGGCCTGGCGGTCGAACAGCGAGCCGGCCTGCAGCATCGCGCCGTTGCCGGTGAGGAACTGGTTTTCCAGCGCGAACACGGCCTTCAGGTTGCCGCCCAGCGGCTCGCTGCCCATCAGGCCCCAGCGCGAGGGCATCAGGTAGCCGCCGCCGACCTCCACGCCGTGGCCGCCGCCGGCGGGGTTTTGCTGATTGGTCGAATAGATCACGCCCGCGTCGACCGAGCCGTACAGCGTGACGCTGCCCTGCGCCGCCGCCGGCTGCGCGCCGGCCAGCAGCGCCGCGGCCATGGCGACGAGCGTGAGGGTAAGGATGAGCGCGCGGCGCCGGGAACAGGGCGAGGTATCCATGGCGCGCTCAGAACACGTTGCGCAGGCCGATGGCGAGGCCTGTCTGGTTGCTGCGGCCCGGGTAGTCGGCGCGATAGCTGCCGCTGCCATGGGTGAAGTCGACCGAGCCGTAGATTTCGGTGCGCCGGGACAGCGCGTACTCGGCGAGCAGCGTGGCCGAATAGTTGGTGCCGCTGCCGAGCGAGCCGTCGCGCCGCGCCGCGTTGCGCGCGTGGCCGCCGTAGCCGACCAGCGTGAACGCGAGCGGCGCGGTGGCCTGCCACTTCGCGCCGAGGTAGACGTTGTCGTCGATGCGGTTCGGGCTCACGCGCGGCAGCGCGGCGGCGCCCGGCTGCAGCGAGTCGGAATCGGTCAGGCCGGTGTTGTCCTGCGAATGCAGCCAGCCGGCCATCACGCGCAGCGTCGGCGTGAAGGTATAGATGGCGCTCACGTTGACGATCTGAAACTTCTTGCCGGCCACGTCGTTCTGCTCGAAGCCGACGTCCGTCGACAGCGCGCCGAACCCGTACTCCGCCGTCACGCCCACCATGCTGCCCTCGCCGGCGCGGCCCGGCACGCCGCCGAAGCCAACCATGCCCTCCACGTGCAGCGCGCCGAAGCGGCCGTCGTACTTCACCGAGCTGTTCGTGAACAGGTGCCGGCCGACCGCGTTGAACACCCAGCAGTCCTGCCAGTAGTCGGCGACGGTCAGCGGGTCGTACCCGCCGCCCATCATGTCGAAGAACGGGGTCTGCTGGCGGCCGAGCGTGATCGTGCCGTAGCGGTCGTTCGACAGCCCGACGAAGGCGCTGCGCTGGAACAGCAGGCCCGGCGTGGACAGCTGGCCGGTGGGCAGGTTGAACTGGCTTTCGAGCCGGAAGATCGCGCGGGTGCCGCCGCCCAGTTCCTCGGCGCCCTTCAGCCCCCAGCGGCTCGGCGTCACCACGCCTTCACGCATCGACACGAGGCCGCCGCCGTTCGCGTCGGCATGGGTCTGGTAGCGCACGGCGGTGTCGACGAGCCCGTACAGCGTCACCGAGCCCTGCGCCACGGCCGGTTGCGCCGAGGCGGCGAGCAGCGCCGCGCCGAGCGCGAGCATGGACTTTTTCATGAAACCCCCTTCCGGAATCGCGATCGATCGATTTTTCTTAAGAAAAACGTTGAAATATAAAATTTCGAAATATCGTAACGCTGTCGACGTTTTGTAAGCTGACCTGCATCAATGTCGCAAAAGACGCGCGGCGAAGCGTCATCCAGCGGAGGGGGCGGAAAAGCGAGCCGACGCAAGTAGGCCGACCAGGCGGGAAGATCACCGTTGCTGAAAATTAAGAGGTTGTTGCGGATTAATTTGCGCGAGATGACGACCCTGAGCGCGCCCGTCCTGCCCGGTCGGCGAATCCGAAAAATAGGCGAATTGCCGCATCTCGATAACCTGAACGGGGAACGACTCGCTCATCCGCGGCACGGTCAGCCTCGACCGATCGTCAGGCGCGCCACAACCGTGCGCCCCAAGGGCCAGCGGCCTCGCCGAGCCGTCCGTCGCTGGCCAAACGGAAGATCTGCGTCAATCGACCGCGCATCTGGCACCTGGTGCGCCCTCCTCGCCGCATCGCCCCGCCCCGCGCCGATTCCACCGCCCATGGCGGCTTCGGAACGTCCGCGCGCGCCGCCGGCAGGACGCCATTCCTTTCAAAAACTTGACAAAGATCATGCTCCGGATCGTTGAGGGGCCTATCCTTTTCCTGAATTTCGAAATTTTTGAAATTTACGTCCAAACATAAAAAATCGATGGAGTAAGGTAATGACGACAGATACCAAACCCCCCGCCAAGATCGGGGTTTTCACCTTCGTCATGATCACGGCCGCCGTGGTCGTCAGCGTCCGCACGCTGCCGATGACGGCCCAGCCCGGCATGACGACGCTTTTCCTGACGCTGGCCTCCGCACTGCTGTTCCTCGTGCCCACCGCGCTGGTCTCGGCCGAACTCGCGACCGCGTGGCCTCAGGACGGCGGCATCTTCATCTGGGTGCGCGAGGCGTTCGGCGAGCGGATCGGCTTCGTGGCCGTCTGGATGCAATGGATCCAGATGGTGTTCGGCATGACCTCGATCATCATGGTGATCGCGGCCACCTTCGCCTACGTGTTCGACCCGGCGCTCGCCAGCAACAAGTTCTACATGCTGGCGATGATCCTCGGCATCTGGTGGGGCTGCACGCTCGTCAACATGCGCGGCGTGAAGACGCTCGGCTGGGTCTCGACGGTCTGCGTGAGCCTCGGCGTGTTCCTGCCCGGCGTGCTGCTGATCGGCTGCGGCATTACCTACGTGCTGGCCGGCCATCCGATCATGACCGACGTCTCGTGGAGCTGGAGCAACCTGATCCCCAGCTTCAGCGACAGCGGCACGATGGGCCTCTTCATCGGCTTCGTGTTCGTCGTGATGGGCATGGAGGTCTCGGCCTCGAACGTGTCGTCCATCAAGGACGCGCGCCGCAACTATCCGATCGCCATCATCCTCGTGTCGATCGTCATGGTGCTGCTCTCCGTGATCGGCTCGGCCGCCATCTTCGTGGCGATCCCGAAGCAGCAGATCTCGATGACGGCCGGCCTGATGCAGGCCTTCGACCTCTACTTCCGCCAATGGGGCATGCCGTGGCTCGCGCCGGTGATGGCGCTCTGCGTCGGCCTCGGTCTGGTCGGGCAGGTCAACTCGTGGGTGCTCGGCCCGGTCCGCGGCCTGCAGGCCACCGCCAACTCCGGCGCGCTGCCCGCGTTCCTGCAGAAGTCCAACGCCCACGGCGTGCCGGTGACGCTGGTGCTGATCCAGGCATTCGCCATCACGCTGGTCGGTGTGCTGATCACGGTGATGCCGAACGTCGACAACTTCTACTTCATGTTGATGGGGCTGACCGGCCTGGTCTATCTGGTGGCCTATCTGTTCATGTTCGCGGCGGCCATCCATCTGCGCTACAAGCGCCCCGACGTGGTGCGCAGCTTCAAGGTGCCGGGCGGCAACCCCGGCATGTGGATCTGCGCCGGCCTCGGCCTCGCCGTCTCGCTGCTGGCCGGTTATCTCGGCTTCGTCCCGCCGGGCACGTTCCAGGGCGCGCGCAGCCAGTACGTGGAATTCCAGCTGATCGGCCTGCTGGTGATGCTGGTGATTCCATTCCTCGTCTATGCGTATGGCCGCAAGAGCCGGCGCAGCCGCCTCGCGGCACCGGCCATCCGGCCGGACGTGGCGCCCGCCCGTGTGGTGGTGCCCACGCGCCACCGCAAGTAAGCCGCCACGCAACCGCATTCGTCCGATCCCGTTTTATTAGCAAGGTGTCCAAAATGACTGACAAACAACAATCCAACCTCAACGTCGACGCGCTGTTCCTGGGTCCGAAGTCCGAAAACAACGTGTTTTTCAAGGAAATGGTGGACTACGCCGTGAGCGAGCACATGCACTGGCGCGCCGACTTCCATCCGGAAGATCCGGCGCTGGTCACGCCAGTCGAACAGCATGCGCCGGACTTCCGCCAGACCCTGTACCGCACCGAGGGCATCCTGCGCCAGCTCTCGTCGAAGCTGAAGAACACCTCGGTGCCGTGGTTCTCGCCGCGCTACCTCGGGCACATGAACGCCGACACGCTGATGGTTTCCAACCTCGCCTACGTGATGACGATGATGTACAACCCGAACAACTGCGCGCACGAGGCCTCGCCCACCACCACCGGGCTGGAGATCGAGGCCGGCAACGATCTGTGCCGGATGTTCGGCTACGACCCGAAGCGCGCCTGGGGGCACATCACCTCCGGCGGCACCGTGGCGAACTATGAAGGCGTGTGGGTGGCCCGCAACCTCAAGACGATGCCGCTCGCCATTGCGCAGCACGAGAAGGCGCGCGACCTGGTGGCCGGCCTGAGCGAGCGCGAGCTGCTCAACATGCGCCCCGCCGCGATCCTCGACCTGACCGACGAACTGAAGAAGCGCGGCCTGTTCGAGGAAGTACGCGCGCTGTCGTGCCGTGGCGCGGGCGTGAAGCCGGCCACGCTCGGCAAGATCCTGGTGCCGCAATCGAAGCACTACTCGTGGATGAAGGCGATGGACGTGCTCGGCATCGGCCAGGACCTGATCGTGCCGCTGCCGGTGGACGAGCACTACCGGACCGACGTGGCGAGGTTGCGTGAAATCGTGTTCGAGCTGATCGAGCAGGGCAGCCCGATCCTGGCCGTGGTGTCGGTGGTGGGCACCACCGAGGAAGGCTCGATCGACCGCGTCGACGAAGTGATCAAGCTGCGCGCCGAATGCGAGGCGCAGCACGGCGTGTCGTTCTACGTCCACGTGGACGCAGCCTACGGCGGCTACGTGCGTTCGATGTTCCTCGACGAGCAGGACCGGTTCATGGAATACGACGCGCTGATCGCCCGCTACCGCGCCGACGGCATCGTGCCGGACGGCGTGGTCTGGCCGAAGCGCGCCGTGTACGACGGCTTCAAGGCGATGGAAGAGGCCGATTCGATCACCGTCGATCCGCACAAGGTCGGCTACGTCCCCTACTCTGCCGGCGCGATCTGCATGAAGGACAAGCGCATCGTCGACCTGGTCTCGTACCACGCCGCCTACGTGTTCGAGGAAGTGGCCGAGGAAGCCGACACCGAAGCGCAGGTCGTGCTCGGCGCCTCGATCATGGAAGGCTCGAAGGCCGGCGCCACGGCCGCGGCGGTCTGGGCGGCCCACCGGCTGGTGCCGCTGAACATCTCCGGCTACGGCCGCGTGATCGCGCGCGGCATCGTCGCCGCCGACTGGCTCGCGCGGCGCCTCGCCAGCGCGCCCCCGTTCGTGATCGGCGAGCGCCGGTTCGAGGTGCGCCCGGTCATGCATCCCGACTTCCACATGGTCGACTTCACGTTCAAGGAAATCGGCAACGACAGCCTGGAAGACCACAACCGCCTGAACAAGCGCATGTACGAGATCTGCTCGTATGCGTCGGGCCGCACCTACGCGAACGACTTCCTCACGTCGTCCACTTCGCTGAGCGTCGAGGAATACGGCCACGCCCCGCTGCACTACGTGCTGGAACGCGGCTTCAGCCGCGCCGAGTGGGACGAGGTCGAGAGCGTCTACATCCTGCGCGCGGCCGTGATGACGCATTGCCTGGCCAAGCCCGATGACTTCGACGCGTACTGGGACGCACTGCGCGAGGTGTTCACGGCCAAGCTCCGGCAGATCGTCGACATGGAAGAGAAGGAGAACGCGCTCTTCAACTCGCCGCTGGTCCCGGCCTGAGGCCGCCTTGAACCCGGCCTGAGTTTCGTTCCGAGTTCGTTCCGAGTCCCCCCAACCGCTCCCGGGCACTGCGCCGGGGGCGGCTCCCCGGCCCGGCGCGCCGCCCGACGGGCGGGCCCGCCGCGCCTCACTTTTCTCCACCCCGCGCCACGGCGCGAGGCGGCCCAAGGATTCATCATGCCAATCGGCTTCAAGGCACTGGGCGCCACCCTGCTGCTCTCCGGCACCATGCTCGGCGCCGGCATGCTGGCTTTACCGCTGATGTCGGCAGGAATGGGTTTCGAATACGCGAGCATCGCGCTGCTCTTGATCTGGGCGCTGATGTGCTACACCGGCCTGATGCTGCTGGAGATCTGCCTGTCCTTTCCCGTCGGCTTCGGCTTCGACGCGATCGCCGAGCGGCTGTTCGGCGCGAAGGGCATGTATGTGATCAACGCCAGCCTGCTGTTGCTGCTCTATTCGCTGTCGTCGGCCTACATTTCCGGTGGCGGCTCCACCTACGCCTCCAACCTGCATCACTATCTCGGCATCTCGGCCTCGCCGACCCTGCTGTCATCCGCGTTCACCGTGCTGATCGGCTCGATCGTCTGCATCAGCACCGTCGCCGTCGATCGCGTCAACCGCCTGCTGTTCGCGCTGAACATCCTGATCTTCCTGCTGCTGAGCCTCACGATCCAGCCGTATGTGTCGAGCACCAACCTGCGCGCCGGCGACGACGCCGCGAAATACGTGCTCGCCGCGCTGCCGGTGTTCCTCACCGCGTTCGGCTTCCACAGCAGCGTGCCGAGCATGGTCAAGTATCTCGGCGCGCAGCGGCCGCGCCTGCTGCGCAACGTGTTCGTGACCGGCAGCCTGCTGCCGCTCGGCGTCTACCTGCTGTGGGTGTTCAACACGCTCGGCACGCTGCCGCGCTTCGGCGCGACCAGCTTCTCGGCGATCTCGCGCTGCCACGGCTCGGTCGGCATGTTCCTCGACCAGTTCCACCTGCTCGCGAACAGCCCGCACGTGCCCACGCTGCTCTCGGCGTTTTCGTCGATCGCGCTGTTCACGTCCTACCTGTGCGTCTCGCTGGGCCTGTTCGACGCGCTGGCCGGCAGCCTGCGGCGCGGCGACCAGCTGCGCGAGCGCATCCAGACGGCCTGCATCACCTACCTGCCGCCATTCGCGTTCGTGTTGCTGTTCCCCAAGGGTTTCGTCATGGCGCTCGGCGCCGCGGCGATATTCCTGACTATTCTGGCGGTGCTGTTCCCGGCCACCGCGCTCATCAAGCTGCGCCGCATGGACGGCACGCACCGCCGCCGGCTTGGCGCCTGCCAGCCCGCGTATCGCGTGATCGGCGGCGCCGCCGCGCACCGGCTCGTGGCAGCGGCCGGGCTCGGCATCATCGTGATCCAGATCCTCGTGATGCAGGGCCGCCTGCCGGTGTTCTGACGCCGGCCGGCGGCGGCACCCCACACCCCTCGCTCACCAGCCATCCTCAAGCGGAGAAACACACATGCGGCACGGAACACTGATCAAGGACATGCAGGCACGCGGGCTGATCTCGCAGGTGGCCTCGCCCGAGGCGCTCGACGCGCTGCTCGCGCGCGAGTCGATCACGCTGTATTGCGGATTCGATCCGACCGCCGACAGCCTGCACGTCGGGCATCTGGTACCGCTGCTGCTGCTGCGCCGCTTCCAGATGCATGGCCACCGGCCGATCGCGCTGGTCGGCGGCGCCACCGGCATGATCGGCGATCCCAGCTTCAAGACGAACGAGCGCAAGCTCAACACGAGCGAGGTGGTGGCCGGCTGGGTCGAGAAGATCCGCCGCCAGCTCGCGCCGTTCCTGTCGTTCGACGGCGCCAGCGCCGCACGCCTCGTCAACAATCACGACTGGTTCGCCCGAATGAGCGCGCTCGATTTCCTGCGCGACATCGGCAAGCACTTTTCCGTCAACGCGATGATCAAGAAGGAATCGGTGCAGCAGCGGATCGATCGCGACGAGGTCGGCATTTCGTTTACCGAGTTCGCCTACAGCCTGCTGCAGAGCCATGACTTCGTGGAACTGAACCGGCGCTTCGGCTGCGTGCTGCAGGTCGGTGGCTCCGACCAGTGGGGCAACATCACGGCCGGCATCGATCTGGTGCGGCGCGTGAACCAGGCACAGGCGTTCGGCCTGACGGTGCCGCTGATCACCAACAGCGACGGCACCAAGTTCGGCAAGAGCGAGGGCAACGCCGTGTGGCTCGATGCCGCCAAGTGCTCGCCGTATCGGTTCCATCAGTTCTGGCTCGGCGTGGCCGACGCCGACGTCTACCGCTTCCTGCGCTACTTCACGTTCCTCGACCTGGAAGAGATCGACGCGATCGAGGCCGCGGACCGCGTCGGCGATGGCAAGCCGCAGGGCCAGCGGGTGCTGGCCGAGCACGTCACGCGCCTGATCCACGGCGACGCCGCGCTCGCCGCCGCGCAACGGATCACGCAGAGCCTGTTCAGCAACGATGTCGCGTCGCTGTCGGCGGAGGATTTCGCGCAGCTCGCCCAGGATGGCCTGCCGCACGCGGCCTGCGAGGCAGCGCGGCTGGCGCTGCCCGAGGCCTTGTGCATGACGGGGCTGGCGGCGTCAAAAAGCGAGGCGCGCACGCTGATCGACAGCAGCGCGATCGGCGTCAACGGCGAGCGGGTGGAGCAGATGACAGGCATCGAACGAACGCTCGATGCGGGTGACCGGAAGTTCGGCCGCTATACGCTGCTCAAGCGCGGCCGGAAGCAGTACGCCTTGTTGTGCTGGCAACCATGATGCGGCCGCGCCGACGGGGCACGCCGGCACGAGGCCGCTCAGCCGCGGCCCGCGCCGGCCGTCTTCGTCTCGAACGATTCGGCGGTGAGGCTCTCGGCCACCGCCATCACATGGGAATAGTGCTGCGTCAGCAGCTCGAGCGTGCGGGCCACGTCGTGCGCCAGCACCGCCTGGAGGATCGCCTCGTGCTCGCCTTCATCGCTGTATTTCATGTCGACCGGCAGCTTCGGATCGAACCAGATGTGCCGGTAGCGTTCGAGCCGGTCGTATAGCGACTCCATCAGGTCGACGACCACCGGCGAGCGGCTGCCGTTCATGATCGCGATGTGGAAGGCGGTGTGCCGGTCGGCCCACTCCTGGAGATCGGTGGCCGGATTGCGCGGGTCCATGCGGCTCAGGCGATGGTACGCGGACAGCACCTCGAGCTCCCAGGCCTCGTCGCCCTGCTCGAGCGAGCGGCGCACCGCGTATTCGGCCAGCCCGCGCCGCACGATCAGCACCTCGCGCAGTTCGTCGAGCGAGACCGGCGCCACCCAGAAGCCGCGCTGCGGTTCCGTGACCACGTATTTTTTCCAGACCAGCTGCAGCAGCGCCTCGCGAATCGGCGAGCCGCCCACCGCGTAGCGCTGCTTCAGTTCGTTCAGCAGCAGCTTCTGCCCGGGCTTGTATATTCCGAGCAGAATATCGCGCCGCAGTTCGTTGAAGACCTTGTTCGACAGCGTCGAACTGGCATGGACCGATTCTTTATCCGGCTGAGACATCAAGCGCGTTCCGCTTTGTTATCGGCAGACTGGTTGGTTAAAAAGGTAGCGCATGTTACCCCAACTCGATTGCAAGGAGTTCGTCAGCATCGGGGCAAATCTGTCGCCGGCTTGCTTTTTTACAGGGATCCCGCGTGCTGCCGCCACCGCCGGCGCGCCGCTCGGCGGGACGCTTGCGTGACCTCGACGAGACAAGCGCGACGAACCGCCGCCAGCCCGCCCCGGCATGCCGCTCGCGCGCGGCGAGACGGATCGGCTAGGGCTTGCGCAGCACGATCACCGCGTACTTGCAGCTCGCCCGCCCGTCGTTGCGGAACACGCAGTCGCCCGGCGGCCCGACCTCGAGACAGTCGCCGGCGCGCAGCCGCTGCTGCTCGCCGCCCTCCACGAACACCAGCTCGCCGTCGAGCACCCAGATCAGCTGCTGCATGTGAAGATAGGCCGAGGCCGGCATCGGGATTTCCGCGCCGGGCGGCAGGTCGATCTCGACCAGCGTCAGCGGCGACACCGATTTCGGCGAGACGTGGCGGCGCACGTAGCCGCTTTGCGGATCGACCCAGACGGGTTGATCGTCGACGCGCAGCAGGCGCCCTTCAGCCAGCTCGGCCAGCGCCAGCAGCGCCGACATGCTCAGGTTGAACGCGCCGGCCAGCTTGGCCAGCGAGGTGGCGGTCGGGCTGCTCTCGCCGCGCTCGATCTTGTGGATCATCGCGCGCGACACGCCCGACTGCCGCGCCAGATCCGTCAGCGACCAGCCACGGCGCTCGCGCTCGGCCCGGATTCTCGCGCCGATGCGTTGATCGATGTCGTCTACTATCGTGTACACTCGTTTCAATTTAATGGACGGCCCGGGGAGGCTGGGATGGAAATTCGCGACGCGCGCCAGCAGGATATCGAAGGTATCACGGCAATCTACAACGACGCCGTGATGAACACGCTGGCGATCTGGAACGAGACGGCCGTGGACACGGCGAACCGCACCGCCTGGCTCGCCGATCGCGGCCGCGCCGGCTACCCGGTGCTGGTGGCCGTGGATGCTGCGCAGCAGGTACTCGGCTACGCGTCGTTCGGCGACTGGCGCCCGTTCGACGGCTTTCGCGCCACCGTCGAGCACTCGATCTACGTGCGTAGCGACCAGCGCGGCAACGGCATCGGCCGGCTGCTGATGACGGCGCTGATCGATCGCGCGCGCGCGATCGGCAAGCACGTGATGGTGGCCGGCATCGAGGCCAACAACGCCGGCTCGATCCGGCTGCACGAGACGCTCGGCTTCGAGAACACCGGCACGCTGCGGCAGGTCGGCATGAAGTTCGGCCAGTGGCTCGACCTGACGTTCATGCAATTGACGCTCGACACGCGGGCGACGCCGGACGCGAAGCGACCGTGATGTCGTGATGTCGTGATGTCGTGATGCCGTGATGCCGTGATGCGCCGGCGGACACCTTCCGCCGGCCGGATAATCCGCCCCCCTCCGCTCCGGGACCGCCCCCTCCCGCACGCCGCGCGCTCCGCGCCCGTGCCCCGCCTGCCCGCCCGCACCCGCGACGCATCGTCTTCCCCGGGTAATTCCCGATGCCGGCCCATCTTCCAAAATTTGTATGATGACCACATAACCTGACAAACCTGATCGATTATGTTCGAGAAAATCCCGGCGCGCGCGATGAGCGACACCGTCGCGCAGCAACTGCTCAAGCAGATCGAGATCGGCAGCTTCGCCGGCACCGGCAAGCTGCCGACCGAATCCGTGCTGGCGCAGCAGTTCGGCGTGAGCCGCACGGTGATTCGCGAGGCGATCTCGCGGCTCAAGAACGAAGGCGTGGTCGAGCCGCGCCAGGGCAGCGGCGTGTTCATCTCGCAGCACGGCGCGATCCGGCCGCTGCGGATCGACTACGCGGAGGCCGTGGAAGCGGGCTCGCTCGTGCATCTGCTCGCGGTGCGCCGCGCGATCGAGGCCGAGGTGGCCGCCGAGGCCGCGCAATGCCGCACCGACGCCGACCTGCGCCGCATCGACGAGGCGCTCGCGAAGATCGACGCGGCCGTGGCCGCGGGCCGCGACGGCGTGGCCGAGGACATCGCGTTCCACCGCACGATCGCCGCCGTCACCGGCAACCCCTATTTCCTGAAGACGCTGAGCTTCCTGAACCAGTACCTCGAAGCGGGCGTGATCGTCACGCGCCGCAACGAGGCGACGCGCGAGGATTTCTCGCGCCAGGTGCGCGAGGAGCACGCGGCGATCGCCGACGCGATCCGCGCCGGCGACGCGCTGGCCGCCAGCAACGCGGCCCGCATCCACCTGGTCAACGCCGCGCGGCGTCTCGCGCAGGCGGGCCTTTGCTGATCCATTCGCCCGGCCACCCGGGCATCCGTTCGATACGAGGATTCACATGTCACGACAAGTAGGCGTCATCGGGCTCGGCGCGATGGGGCTCGGCGTCGCACGCTCGCTGCTGCGCGCCGGGTTCCGCGTCCATGCATGCGACGTGCGCGACAGCGTGCTCGACGCATTCGCGGCCGAGGGCGGCATCCGCTGCGCCACGCCCGCCGAACTCGGCGCGCGGTGCGAGGTGGTGGTCACGCTGGTGGTCAACGCGGCGCAGACCGAAACCGTGCTGTTCGGCGAACACGGCGCGGTGCCGGCCATGCGGCCCGGCGCGGTGGTGATCTCGAGCGCCACGGTCGCGCCGGAATTCGCCGTGCAGCTCGGCGCGCGCATCGAGGCGGCCGGCCTGCTGATGCTCGACGCGCCGGCGTCCGGCGGCGCCGCGCGCGCGGCCTCGGGCGAGATGACGATGATGACCTCGGGGCCGGCCGCCGCCTACGCGGCCTGCGAGGACGTGCTCGCGGCGATCTCGGGCAAGGTCTACCGGCTCGGCGCCGAACACGGCGTGGGCTCGAAGGTCAAGATCATCAACCAGCTGCTGGCCGGCGTGCATATCGCGGCGGCCGCCGAGGCGATGGCGCTCGGCCTGCGCGAGGGCGTGGACGCCGACGCGCTCTACGAGGTGATCACGCACAGCGCCGGCAACTCCTGGATGTTCGAGAACCGCGTGCCGCACATCCTGAACGGCGACTACACGCCGCTCTCCGCCGTCGACATCTTCGTCAAGGACCTGGGCCTCGTGCTCGATACCGCGCGCCGCAGCAAGTTCCCGCTGCCGCTGTCGGCCACCGCGCACCAGATGTTCATGAACGCATCGAGCGCCGGCCACGGCGGCGAGGACGATTCCGCCGTGATCAAGACCTTCCCCGGCATCACGCTGCCGCCGGCCCGCTGAATCGCTGAACCGCGCTCCTCATCCTCATCGCCATGACCGATTCCCCGTCCCCCGCCCGTCCGCTGCTCGGCTGCATCGCCGACGATTTCACCGGCGCGACCGATCTCGCGAACATGCTCGTGAAGAGCGGCATGCGCACGGTGCAGACCATCGGCGTGCCCGAACCGGGCGCGCGGCTCGACGCCGATGCGATCATCGTCGCGCTGAAGTCGCGCACGATTCCCGCCGCCGACGCCGTCGCCCAGTCGCTCGCCGCGCTCGCGTGGCTGCGCGAGCAGGGCTGCCGCCAGTTCTATTTCAAGTACTGCTCGACCTTCGATTCGACCGACGCCGGCAACATCGGCCCGGTGGCCGACGCGCTCGCCCGCGCGCTCGGCGCCGACGATGCGCTCGCGATCGCCTGCCCCGCGTTCCCCGAGACGGGTCGCACGATCTATCGCGGCCACCTGTTCGTCGGCGACGCGCCGCTCGACGAATCGGGCATGGAGAACCATCCGCTCACGCCGATGAAGGACGCGAACCTGGTGCGCGTGCTGCAGCGGCAGACGCCGTCGAAGGTCGGCCTGGTGCGCTACGACACGATCGCGCGCGGCGCCGGCGCGGTGCGCGAGGCGTTCGCCGCGCTGCGCGCCGACGGCGTGCGCTACGCGATCACCGACGCGCTGTCCGACGCGGACCTGCACGCGGTGGGCGAGGCCTGCGCCGATCACGTACTCGTGACGGGCGGCTCGGGCATCGCGCTCGGCCTGCCGGCCAACTTCCGCCATGCGGGCCTGCTGCCCGAGCGCGGCGACGCGGCGGCGCTGCCGCGCGTCGCGGGCGGCGCCGTGGTGCTGGCCGGCAGCGCGTCGAAGGCGACCAACGCGCAGGTGGCCGAGTGGCGCGCGAGCCGCCCGGCGTTCCGCCTCGATCCGATCGCGATCGCGCACGGCGAGCCGGTGGTGGCCGACGCGCTCGCGTTCTTCGACGCGCATCCGGACGAGCCGGTGCTGATCTACGCCACCGCCACGCCCGACGAGGTCAAGGCGGT
Source organism: Burkholderia perseverans (assembly GCF_022870505.1). Classification (NCBI taxonomy): domain Bacteria; kingdom Pseudomonadati; phylum Pseudomonadota; class Betaproteobacteria; order Burkholderiales; family Burkholderiaceae; genus Burkholderia; species Burkholderia perseverans. Next base: position 671,497 of record NZ_CP045093.1, on the reverse strand, counting down.
GCAGCAGCGGCTCGGCGCCGAGGCCGCGGGCGCGCTGGTCGAGCTGACGCTGGCCGAGATCGCGCGCGGGCTGCTCACGCGCGGCGTGCGCCGCTTCGTGGTGGCGGGCGGCGAAACCTCGGGCGCGGTAGTGCAGGCGCTCGGCGTGCGCGCGCTGCAGATCGGCGCGCAGATCGACCCCGGCGTGCCCGCCACCGCCACGCTCGACGGCAAGTTCGCGCTGGCGCTGAAGTCCGGCAATTTCGGCGCCGTCGATTTCTTCGCCAAAGCCCTGGCACGCCTGGAGAACCTTGCATGAAAACCGAACACCAACTGCGCGAAACCATTTGCGAAGTGGGCGCGAGCCTGTTCGCGCGCGGCCACGCGGTGGGCACCGCCGGCAACATCAGCGCGCGGCTCGACGACGGCTGGCTGATCACGCCGACCGACGCCTGCCTCGGCCGGCTCGACCCGGCGCGCATCGCCAAGGTCGATCTCGACGGCAACACCGTGTCCGGCGACAAGGCCTCGAAGACGCTCGCGCTGCATCGCGGCATCTACGCGCGCAATCCCGAATCGCGCGGCGTGGTCCACACGCACTCGACGCATCTCGTCGCGTTGACGCTCGCGGGCGTCTGGCGCGACGAGGACGTGCTGCCGCCGATCACGCCGTACTACGTGATGAAGGTCGGCCACGTGCCGCTGATCCGCTACCGGCGCCCCGGCGATCCGGAAGTCGCGGCCGAGGTGGCCGCGCTGGCCGACCGCGTGCGCGGCGTGCTGCTCGAACGGCTCGGGCCGGTGGTGTGGGCGCCGTCGGTCGAGCAGGCCTCGGCGGTGCTCGAGGAGCTGGAGGAAACCGCGCGGCTGTGGCTCATGACGAACCCGAAGCCGGCGCCACTCGACGAGCCCGCGCTCGACGAGCTGCACCGCAGCTTCGGCGCGCGCTGGTGAGAAGCGCCACCCGCACTACCTGCGTCACGCCCGGCCGGCCGGTCCGGCGCGCCACCGGCGCGACGACACCGCCGGCGTGACCCTCGCGCCGCACGCCGACGCGCCGCCCTGATTCACCGACGACGCGTCCACCATACGGCGCGCGCAACCTGCTGGAGACTACGATGACCCCGTACCAAGCCGCGGCTTCGCCCGCCACGACCCAAGCCGATCCGGCCGTGCTCGACGCCACCTACCGCAAGGTGTTCTGGCGCATCGTGCCGTTCCTGATGCTCTGCTACGTGGTGGCCTACCTGGACCGCGTCAACGTCGGCTTCGCGAAGCTGCAGATGTCGCAGGATCTGGCGTTCAGCGAAACGGTGTTCGGGCTCGGTGCGGGCATCTTCTTCGTCGGCTATTTCCTGTTCGAGCTGCCGAGCAACCTGCTGATGCACAAGATCGGCGCGAAGGTCTGGATCGCGCGGATCATGATCACCTGGGGCCTGCTGTCGGCCGCGTTCGTATTCGTCAGGACACCGACGCAGTTCTACGTGCTGCGCTTCCTGCTCGGCCTCGCCGAGGCGGGCTTCTACCCCGGCGTGATCCTCTACCTGACCTACTGGTTCCCCAGCCACCGGCGCGCGAAGATCATCGCGGTGTTCATGTCGGCGATCCCGGTCTCGGGGATCTTCGGCAATCCGCTGTCGGGCTGGATCATGCAGCAGTTCCACGGCGGCGCGGGCTTCCACGGCTGGCAGTGGATGTTCATGATCGAGGCGGTGCCGGCCGTGCTGGTGGGCGTGGCCACGCTGGTCTACCTCGACAACGGCATTCGCCAGGCGAAGTGGCTGGACGAGCGCGAGAAGCAGATGCTGATCGACGAGATCGACGCGCAGCCGCACATGAAATCGCACGAGACGCATTCGCTGCGCGCCGTGTTCGCCGATCCGCGCATGTGGTGGATGTCGCTGATCTACTTCACGTTCGTGACCGGCCAGTACGGCCTCACGTTCTGGATGCCGACGCTCGTGAAATCGACCGGCATCCAGGACACCTTCGTGATCGGGCTGCTCTCGGCGATCCCGTTCGCGGTGGCGATCGTCGTGATGAACCTGTTCGGCCACAGCTCGGACCGCCGCCGCGAGCGCCGCTGGCACCTGATCATCCCGTCGACGATGGGCACCGTGGGCTTCGCGGTGGCTGCGCTGTTCCCGCACAACACCGCCGTATCGATCGTGTTCCTGTCGATCGCGGCCGGCGGCGTGCTGACCTGCGCGCCGCTGTTCTGGTCGCTGCCCACCGCGTTCCTCGCCGGCAGCGCGGCCGCGGCCGGCATCGCCATCATCAACTCGGTCGGCAACCTGGCCGGCTTCGCGAGCCCCTACGTGATCGGCTACCTGCGCGACGCGACGCACAGCACCGCGTCCGGCATGTACCTGCTGGCCGGCATGCTCGTGATCGGCTCGATCGCCGTGTGGCTGACGCCCGCCAGGCTCGTGAACCGATGAGCCGCGCCGCGCTGCGCTGACCTTTCCCCGCCGCGCGCCGGGCACGCCCCGCGCGCGGCGCCGCTCCCTCCTTCTGATGGAACCGCCGCCATGCCACGCTTCGCCGCGAATCTTTCGATGATGTACAACGAGCAGCCGTTCCTCGAACGCTTCGCCGCCGCCGCGCGCGACGGCTTCCGGGCGGTCGAGTACCTGTTCCCCTACGAGTTCCCGGCCGCCGAGCTGAAGGCGCGGCTCGACGGTGCCGGACTCGTGCAGGCGCTGTTCAACGCGCCGCCCGGCGACTGGGCGGCCGGCGAACGCGGCATCGCCGCGCTGCCGGACCGCGAGGACGAATTCCGCCGCGCCGTGGACACCGCGCTCGACTACGCGCGCGTGATCGGCAACGACAAGCTGCACGTGATGGCCGGGCTGGTGGCCGCCGACGCCGACCGCGCGCGCCACCGCGACACCTATCTGCGCAATCTCGCCTATGCGGCGCAGGCCGCGCAGAGTGCCGGGCTGCAGGTGCTGATCGAGCCGATCAACCCGCGCGACATGCCCGGCTACTTCCTGAACCGCCAGGACGACGCGCAGGCGATCTGCCGCGAAGTGGGCGCGCCGAACCTGCGCGTGCAGTTCGACTGCTATCACTGCCAGATCGTCGAGGGCGACCTCGCGAAGAAGCTCGAACGCGACTTCGCCGGCATCGGCCACATCCAGGTGGCCGGCGTGCCCGAGCGGCACGAGCCGGACCTCGGCGAACTGAACTACCCGTACCTGTTCACGCTGATCGACCGGCTCGGCTACGACGGCTGGATCGGCTGCGAGTACCGGCCGAAGGCCGGCACCTCCGACGGCCTCGGCTGGCTGCGCCCGTACCTGTGAGCCGCCGCGCCCACGCTTCGCGCCTCGCTTCGCACCTTGTTGCGCGCCTCGTCGCGCGCCCCTCAACCGGACCACGCACACGCCCATGAAAGTCCTGATCACCGGCGGCGCCGGCTTCCTCGGCCGCCGCCTCGCCACCCAACTGCTCGCCCGCGGCGAACTCGCCGGCCCGAACGGCACGCCCGAGCGCATCGACGAACTGATGCTGCTCGACGTGGTCGAGGCCACCGGCTTCGACGACGCGCGCGTCACCACGCTGGTCGGCGACATCGCCGATCGCGCCGTGCTGGAGCGCGCGATCGACACGCGCACCGGCGCGATCTTCCACCTCGCGGCCATCGTCAGCGGCCAGGCCGAGGCCGATTTCGAACTCGGCATGCGCATCAACCTCGATGCGTCGCGCACGCTGCTGGACGTGTGTCGCGCGCGCGGCCACCGCCCGCGCGTGGTGTTCACGAGCTCGGTGGCCGTCTATGGCGGCGCGCTGCCCGAAGTCGTGCAGGACGACACCGCGCTCAATCCGCAATCGTCGTATGGCACGCAGAAGGCGATCGCCGAACTGCTGCTCTGCGACTACGCGCGGCGCGGCTTCGTGGATGGCCGCGTGCTGCGGCTGCCCACCATCAGCGTGCGGCCGGGGCGGCCCAACGCGGCGGCCTCGTCGTTCGCGAGCGGCATCATCCGCGAGCCGCTCAACGGCGAGGAATCGGTCTGCCCGGTGCCGCTCGACACGCGGCTCTGGCTGCTCTCGCCGCGCCGCGCGATCGACGCGCTGGTGGCCGGCTGCGAACTCGACGGCGAACAACTCGGCGGCCGCCGCATCGTCAACCTGCCGGGGATCTCGGTCAGCGTCGGCGAGATGATCGACGCGCTGCGCGAGGTGGCCGGCGATGCGCCGGTGGCGAAGATCCGCCATGCGGTGGACCCGCGCGTGGTGGCGATCGTCGGCAGCTGGCCGGGCCGCTGGGACGTGGCGCGCGCCGCGTCGCTCGGCCTCGTCGGCGACGCGACGTTCGCCGACGTGATCCGTGCCTATCTCGAGGACGAGCGCGGCTGATAGCGAGCCCGCGTTCCGTCGGCATTCGTCGCGCAAAAACAAAAACCTCGCCGCCGGGGCCTCCGGCGGCGAGGTTTTTTCATCACGCAGGGCAACGCCAACCCGCGCCCCTACACGGCAAAGCGCTCGCTCGCGAACTGCGCGTCGGGCACGCCGGCCGCGAGCGCGGTCTGCCGCACGGCCTGCACGAGCGGCGGCGGCCCGCACACGTAGAGATCGGGCGACGCGCCGGCCTGCGCGAGCGACGCGCCCAAGGCCTCGGCCGGCGTGCCGCGAAAGCCGGCCCACGCCTCACCGGCGCGCCACACGCACAGCTCGACGCGCAGCTGCGGCAGCTCGGCCCGAAGCCGCTCAAGCTCGTCGAGCATGAACAGCTCGCGCTCGTGGTTCACGCCGAAGAACAGCCGTGCATCGGCCAGTTCCTGATACTCGGCCATGCGCCGCAGCATCGACAGGATCGGCGCGAGGCCGGTGCCGCCGGCCACGAACCAGCGCGGGCGCAGGCTCTCGGCGAACAGGCCGAAGCCGCCCATCGGCATGTGGACGGTCAGCGCGTCGCCCGGCCGTGCCCGCTCGCGCAGGTAGGTCGAGAACCAGCCGCCCGCACGCAGCCGGATCAGGAATTCGAGCCGGCCGTCCCAGTTGCTGGTGTTGGCGAGCGAGTATGGCCGGCGCCGGCCGCTGCCCGGCACCTCCAGCTCCGCGAACTGGCCCGGCTCGAATTCCACGGCCGAACCGGACACGTCGTCGGGCACCACCTGCAGCTCGACGCGCAGCGTGTCGGCCGCGATCGCGTCGAGCGCCGCGATCGTCGCGGCACGCACCGGCACCGGATGAAGCAGCACCTTGGCCGCGTCATAGGGTGCCGTGAGCCGCAGATCGCCGAGCGGTACGGTCCGGCACAGCAGCACGGCGTCGGGCTGGCCGGCCGGCAGCGCGTCGGCGCTGTAGTCGCGCATCGCGTAGTCGCCGTCGACGGCATTCGCCTGGCACGCACCGCAGCTGCCGCGCCGGCACTGCGACGGCAGCGTGATGCTGGCCTCGGCCGCGGCCGCGAGCACGTCCTGATCAGGCTCGCAGCTGAAGTCGAAGCGCGCGCCGTCGCGGGTCGTCAGCTCGATTCGATAGCTCATCGCGCCGCCCCGCTCACGCGGCCGTGTGCGCCAGCGCCGCCGCCAGATCCTCGCCCGCTTCGCCGATCGGCCGGATACCGAACTGCTCCACCAGCACGGCCAGCGCGCCCGGCGTGAGGAACGCCGGCAGCGACGGCCCGAGGTGGATGTTGCGCAGGCCGAGCGCGAGCATCGTCAGCAGCACCGCCACCGCCTTCTGCTCGAACCACGACACCACGAACGACAGCGGCAGCTCGTTCACGCCGCAACCAAGTTCGCCGGCCAGCGCGGTCGCGATCCGGATCGCCGAGTAGCTGTCGTTGCACTGGCCGAGGTCGAGCAGGCGCGGAATGCCGCCGATCTCGCCGAACGCGTGCCGGTTGAAGCGGTACTTGTTGCAGCCGAGCGTCATCACGACCGTGTCGGCCGGCGTCTGCTGCGCGAACTCGGTGAAGTAGTTGCGGCCGGGCGCGGCGCCGTCGCAGCCGCCGATCAGGAAGAAGTGGCGGATCTGCCCGGCCTTGATCGCGGCCAGCACCTGATCGGCCACGCCGAGCACCGCGTGCCGGCCGAAGCCCACCGTGATGGTCTGCTCGGGCGCCGTGGCCGGGAAGCCGGGCAGCGCCTGCGCCGCGCGGATCAGCATCGAGAAGTCGTGATGCTCGAGGTGGCGCACGCCGGGCCAGCCCACCGGCCCGGTCGTGAAGATCCGCTGCCGGTATTGCGGCAGCGGCTCGATGATGCAGTTGGACGTCATCAGCACCGGCCCCGGGAAATGCGCGAAGTCGCTCTGCTGGTCCTGCCACGCGCCGCCGTAGTTGCCGGCCAGATGCGGGAACGCCTTCAGCATCGGATAGGCATGGGCCGGCAGCATCTCGCCGTGCGTGTAGACCTGGATGCCGGTGCCGGCCGTCTGTTCGAGCAGCGCGTGCAGATCGCCGAGATCGTGGCCGGACACGAGGATCGCCTTGCCCGCCACCGGCGAGACACGCACCGCCGTGGGCCGCTGCGTGCCGAAGCGGCCGGTGTTCGCGTTGTCGAGCAGCTCCAGCACCATCAGGTTCAGGCGGCCGAGTTCGAGCGCCTGGCCGAGCAGCGCGGTGATGTCGGTGGGTGCGGCCGCGAGCGACACCAGCGCTGCCTCCACGCCCGCGAACACTTCGTCGCGCTCGTAGCCGAGCACGCGCGCATGGTGGGCATAGGCGCAGACGCCCTTCAGGCCGTACAGCACCAGCGCGCGCAGGCCGATCACGTCCTCGCCCACCTCGTCCGCGCCGGCCTCGATGCCCACCGCCGCCGCCTGCGCCAGCAGGCCGGTTAGATCGTCGGCCGGCTGCCAGGCGGCCGGCCCCGGCAGCGCCGGCACGTCCTGCCCGGTTGCACGCGCCTTCGCTTCGCAGGCGGCCTTCACGCGATCGCGGATCTGCGCCGCTTCGCGCAGCATGGCGACGAAGCGTGCCGCATGAAAATTCACATTGGTCAGCGTCGTGAACATCGCGTACAGCACGAAGCGCTCGGCCTCGCGATCGGGCTCGCCGAGCCGGCGCGCGAGCGCGCCATACTGGGCGATGCCCTTCACCGCATGGACCAGCAGGTCCTGCAGGTCGGCCGTCGTCGCATCCTTGCCGCAGTTGCCTTTCGCCGACGCGCATCCGGGCCGCGCGCCGGTCCGGTCGGTCTGCTCGCATTGGTAGCAAAACACGTTGCTCTCCTTGTTCGATCGTGGGGTGCGGGTCGGCGCGAGCGGCGGCGAACGACGTGTCCGACCACCGGGGCGTCTCGCCCGCTTCAAGATGCGTGACCCATGCATCTTTTTTTATGATGTTTCGCGGTCGGGCTTGCCGTTTTGATGCAGATTAAGATTGATGTCGTTGCCTGATTCAGGCCCGGCCGCCGGTTTTCGCCACCTCATTGCGGCATTGATTCATTTATCTTTCAATAAAAATTCAAATACATTACCGATCGACATCACTCCGATTTAGCATAAAAAGTCTTGCGACTGAAAATGCGCTTTGTTAAATTGACGCGCGACAACAGCATGCAAAGGCAAGCGAATAATGCGGCAATCGGGGCTGGTAAAGCGGCAGGCGTATCGAGTCGGGAATAACAACGAATCCGGAGTGCCTCCGGTCCGGCGCCCTGGTCGCCGATCCGCGCGACGTTGCATCGCTACCTTTCGGTCTACGCGCCGTATTCCGCCTCGTCACGGGCCGTGCGCCCACCTCGCTGAGGAGCGACGACACATCGGCGACATATCATCGAATAACAATCCTCCATCGCATCGGCACGGCGATTTTCTTATCGCAATCCTTGACTGCCGGCCGAATGGGCATGCTTCATTGATTCATGTTTCGACGAGCAAGCATTTCCAAGCCTGCATTAGATTAACTTGACTGTACGACAGCCCTGTCCGGGCAGACCGCCAGTCTCTCCAATCGCGACACCACTCACCCGGATTCCGCTGCCTGCCAAATGATCCGGCACACCGCATCCGTGAACCACGACCCGCGCATCCGCTGACCCAGGACCCTTTCATGACTTCAGTAAACGCAGTCACCCAATCCGGCCTGAGCTTGATCAACCAATGGCTCTCCTCGGTGAGCAGCGGCGCGAACGTCGACGACGTCGCCAATCCGGGCATCGTCACCGCATCGGGTAACGGCGTGCAATTGACGGGAAACGCGCTGGACGGGCTCCAGTTGCTCTCGAACGTGCTCGGCAAGGCAGGAGATCTGGCAGAGGGCACCGCCTTGCTCGCCGATATCGGGCAGGCCGTGAGCGAGCAGACGGCAGGCGGTGTCGTGTCGAACAGCACGCTCGGCGCATTGGAGAGTGATGTCGCGGCACTGGTGAATGACGGGCTGCTGACCTCGCTGGCCGCGGCGCAGGCGAGCGGAGCGACCACGGTGACCGTCGGCGGCGCGAGCATCGCCACCTCGGATGCGTTGGCACTGGCCGCGGCCGTGGCCTCGGTGGCCGTGGTGTTGGGGAGCGCCGGCCTGCTGCCGGACGACGTCGGCTCGAGCATCACCGGTTCCGCCCAGTTGTTCACGGGCCTGAACCTCTCCGACCAGACCTCCGACCTCGCGTTGCCGGACGTCGCCGTCACCACCTCGTCGCAACCGGACGTCGTCACCCAGTCCTCCAGCGGCAAGATCGTGACGCAAAAGTGGGAGAGCGACACGGATGCCTACACGATGGTCACGGACTACACCAGCAGCGCGCAGACGGCGATCACCTCGCAGGTCGTCACCGACGTGAATTCGGCCACGGGTCAGACCACCGTCACCGCCATCAACGACACGGCCAACGGCACCGCCGTCTTCAATCAAAGCGTGAGCACGTCGGCGACGGGGGTCGTCGTCGGCAGTGCCAGCGGCACGGAAACGTCCGACGGCGTCATCCAGACGCTGACCCTCAGCGGCAGCGGCGTGAGCGCCACGGTGTCCGACGCGACGATCATCGCGCAGGGCAACACCACGGCCACCCTCAATGGCTCGTCGAATTCGGCGTCGGTCTTCGGAACCGGCAACGCGCTCAGCATCACGGGCGACGACAACGTCGCCTTCAGCTCGGCGGCCGGCAACACCTTCACGTTCGCCGGCTCCGGCAATCAGGCCAATGCGTCGGGCGACGCCATCCAGCTCGCGCAGGGCTCCGTGTCCGCCGAGGTCGTGGGTGACGACAACGCCGTGACCGACGTGACCGGCTCCGGATCGGTCGACATCGAAGGGTCGGGCAACACACTCGCCGCCGGCGCCGGCGTGGTCGCGACGCTGACGGGAAGCGGCAACAGCGCCACCATCGGCGCGGCCTCGGAGAGCGGCGATGAGGGCGGCCCCGCCAGCCAGGTGACGATCGGCGGCAACGGCCAGGCCGCGAGCGACGCCGATCTCGATTCGATCAGCTTTACCGACGGTGCGAACGGCACCGTCAACGTCGACAGCGACTCGCGCGTGGCGATCACCGGCAGCGGCCTGACGATCGACGCCGCCGGGCAGGACGCCATCAGCGCGACCGTCAGCGCCAGCACCCTCAACCTGAGCGGCGCCAGCAACAGCGTCGAGGTAGGCGGCAACGGCCAGGGCGCGGACCGCGCGAACCTCGACACCGTCAAGTTCGCCGCCGGCGCGACCGGCAGCGTCCAGCTCGACGACAACGCCAGCGTCGTGGTCGACGGCGGCGGCATCACCGTGCAGGTCGGCAGCCAGGACGATCTCGCGATCGACGGGGCCGACGACACCGTCAATGCATCCGGCAATGGCGACACGATCACGCTGACCGGCGCGGGCGGCGTGGTCAACGTGTCCGGGCAGAACGATAGGATCAACGCGTCGGGTGACATGATCACGGGTGCCGCCAATTCGTCGATCATCGTCAACGGCTTGAACGACACGATCGCCAACGGCGATGCCAGCACCACCACCGTGAACGGCAACGGCAATACGCTGACGCTCAGCGGCACGGGCAGCACCGTCCATGTCAGCGGACAGGACGACACCATCAACGGCTCGTCCGACTCGATCTCCGGCGCCGACGGCGCGTCGATCACCGTCAACGGCTCGACGAACACGATCGCCAACGGCAGCAACAGCACCACCAACATCGTCGGCGACGACGACACGCTCACGCTCAGCGGCACCGGCAGCATCGTCAACGTCAACGGCCAGAACGCCACCGTCAACGGCTCGTCCAGCACGATTCAGGACGACGCGAACCTGTCGCTCACCGTCACCGGTTCGGGCAACGCAATCGCCAACGGCGCCGGCAGCAGCACCACCATCACCGGCGACGGCAACACGCTCGCGCTCGCCGGCACCGGCGGCACCGTCAACGTCGACGGCCAGAACGCCACCATCAACGGCTCGTCCGACACGATCACGGGCGCCGACGGCGCGTCGATCACCGTCAACGGCTCGACGAACACGATCGCCAACGGCAGCAACAGCACCACCACCGTCGTCGGCGACAACGACACGATCACGCTCGCCGGCACCGGCGGCACCGTCAACGTCGACGGCCAGAACGCCACCGTCAACGGCTCGTCCAGCACGATTCAGGACGACGCGAATCTGACGCTTACCGTCACCGGTTCGGGCAACGCAATCGCCAACGGCGGCGGCAGCACCACCACCGTGACCGGCGACAACAACACGCTCACGCTCGCCGGCACCGGCAACACCGCCAACGTCAGCGGCCAGAACGATGTCGTTGCTGGAGACAACGACTCGATCTCCGGCGTCGATTCGTCGTCGCTCATCGTGGAAGGCTCGGGCAACATGATCGGCAACGGCAGCGACAGCGCGACCACTATCTACGGCACCAACGATCAGGTGACCCTCTCCGGCACCGGCAGTTCCGTCGGCATCGCCGGCCGGAACGACGTGGTCAACGGCTCCGGCGACTCGATCTCCGGTATCGACGGGTCGTCGATCATCGTCAATGGCTCGGACGACACGATCACCAATGCCGACAACAGCACCACCACGATCACCGGCAGCAACGACAAGGTGACCCTCACGGGCACCGGCACCGGCAGCGCCGTCCACGTCGACGGCCAGAACGATGTGATCGCCGCAGCCAATGCCTCGATCTTCGGGGCCGATTCGTCTTCGCTCATCGTGGAAGGTTCGGGCAACACGATCGCCGACGGTAACGGCAGCGCGATCACCATCTACGGCGCCAACGATACGCTGACCCTCTCCGGCACCGGCAGCACCGTCGGCATTGCCGGCCAGAACGACGTGATCAACGGCTCCGGCGATGCGATCGGCGGTATCGACGCATCGTCGATCACCGTCAACGGGTCGGGCAACACGATCGAGAACGGCAGCAACAGCGTGACCAGCGTCAACGGCAACGACAACACGCTCGCCATTTCCGGTACCGGAAGTACCATCAACATCACCGGCCAGAACGACAGCCTCACCGGCACCTCCGACACGATCTACGTGGACGCCGATTCGTCGCTCACCGTCTACGGCTCGAACAACACGATCACTGTCGCCGTCGGCAGCACGGTCATCGACAACGGGACCAACAACACGATCATTTACGCCACGGCCAGCCAATCGACCGCCAGCAACGTCGAGGACGCGGGCAATAGCGCCTCCGGCGTTCAGGCCGCCTCCCGCGCCGAGTCGATCAACACGGCGTCCGCCCCGGCCCAGGGTTCGGACACGTCGACAACGGGTGGGAGCCTCGATACCAGCGTCGCCAGCGCGGCCCACGACATCATGAACTACGATCTGATGTCCTCGAATCAAACGCTGGATCAAACGGATCTGCACGCCATCGGCACGCTGTATGGCGCGTCGGCACAGACCGCGGCACTGATCCAGGCGATGTCGGGCGGCACGGCGGACGGCGTCGGTTCGATCAGCGCGCCCGTCGATACGACCTCGCTGCACACGCAACTGATCGCGGCCTCCCACTAAGCACGCACCGCGTGGGCGCCGACACGCCCACGCAACCAGTCGGACCAGATCCGGCGGCGCCCCACCCGGGGCCCGCCCGGGCGGGAGACCGAGGTAACAAGAGATCGTAGTGAACGCTCCCGACAACAACACCGAAATCGAGCGCGCCGGGGACGACCCGGCCCTCGCCTGCCTCGTCGTCATCGCGCGATTTCACGGCATCGCCACCGATGCCGCCCAGCTTCGCCACGCCGCGGCCCGCGGCGACCAGCCGTTCGACAGCGAGGCCCTGATCCTCACCGCCCGCTCGATCGGCCTGAAGGCGCGCGTCGTGCCGTTCAACCTCGAGCGCATCGATCGCACGCCGCTGCCGGCGCTCTGCCTCGATCAGGACGGCCGGCATTTCATCGCCGCCCGCAAGGACGGCGAGGCGCTGCTGGCCTTCGAGGCCGGCTCGACCAAACCGGTGCTGCTGTCGGCCGACGACGTCGCGCGCCGCTCGACCGGCCGCATGCTCGTATTCGCCTCGCGCGCCTCGCTGACCGGCGCGCTCGCGAAATTCGACTTCTCCTGGTTCATCCCGGCCGTCGTCAAGTACCGCCGCCTGCTGCTGGAAGTCTTCGCGATCTCCCTCGTGCTGCAGGTGTTCGGCCTCGTGACGCCGCTGATGTTCCAGGTGATCATGGACAAGGTGCTGGTCAGCCGCACCTTCAACACGCTCGCCGTGGTCGGCATGACGCTGTTCGTCTGCTCGACGTTCGAGGTGATCCTCACGGCGCTGCGCAACTTCATCTTCTCGCACACCACCAATCGCATCGACGTCGAGCTCGGCGCACGATTGTTCCGCCACCTGATCGCGCTGCCGCTGCCCTATTTCGGCACGCGGCGCGTGGGCGCCACGATCGCGCGCGTGCGCGAGCTCGAGAACATCCGCAACTTCCTGACCGGCCAGGCGCTGACCGCCGTCATCGACCTGTTCTTCTCGATCGTGTTCATCGCCGTCATGTGCTTCTACAGCGTCTGGCTCACGCTCGTGGTGGTGGCGTCGCTGCCGTTGTATGCCGGCGTCTCGGCCGCGCTCGTGCCTGCCCTGCGGCAGCGCCTGAACGAGAAGTTCGCGCGCGGCGCGGACAATCAGTCGTTCCTCGTCGAGGCCGTGTCGGGCGTGGAAACCGTCAAGGCGATGTCGGTCGAGCCGCAGTTCGCGAAGAAATGGGAAATGCAGCTGGCCGCCTACGTGGCATCGGGTTTCCGCGTCACGCAACTGAGCAACATCGGCCAGCAGGTGATCCAGTACATCGGCAAGCTGGTGTCGCTCGCCACGCTGCTGCTGGGCGCCAGGCTCGTGATCGACGGCAGGCTGACGATCGGCGAACTGATCGCGTTCAACATGATGTCCCAGCGCGTGGCGGCGCCCGTGCTGCGGCTCGCGCAGCTCTGGCAGGATTTCCAGCAGGTCGGCATTTCGATGAGCCGGCTCGGTGACATCCTGAACACGCGCACCGAGCTGAGGCAGAGCACGCAGGCCATGCCGCCGCTCACGGGCCACATCCACTTCGAGCAGGTGCGGTTCCGCTATCGCCCAGACGGCAAGCCGATCCTCGACGATCTCTCGCTCGAGATCCGCGCCGGCCAGGTGATCGGCATCGTCGGGCGTTCGGGTTCGGGCAAGAGCACGCTCACCAAGCTGCTGCAGCGTCTCTACGTGCCGGAGCACGGCACCGTCCGGATCGACGGCATCGATCTCGCGCTGACTGATCCGGCATGGCTGCGGCGGCACATCGGCGTGGTGCTCCAGGAAAACTACCTGTTCAATCGCTCGGTTCGTGAAAACATCGCGCTCTCGGACCCGGGCGCGCCGATGGCGGCCGTGATCCAGGCGGCGAAGCTGGCGGGCGCGCATGATTTCATCTGCGAACTCCCCCAAGCCTACGATACCGAGATCGAGGAACACGGCGGCAACCTGTCCGGCGGCCAGCGCCAGCGCATCGCCATCGCGCGCGCATTGCTGACCAATCCGCGCATCCTGATCTTCGACGAGGCGACCAGCGCGCTCGACTTCGAAACCGAACGCGTCATCCAGAACAACATGCGCGCGATCTGCGCCGGACGCACCGTGATCATCATCGCGCACCGGCTCAGCACCGTCCGCCACGCGGACCAGATCTTCGCGATGGACAAGGGGCGCATCATCGAGCACGGCACCCACGACACGCTGCAGGCTTCGGGCGGCTACTACGCCCATCTGCTCTCGCTGCAACACGGATGAAACTCATGTCAATGCGCCTGCAGGCCCTGCTCGACCTGACGCGTCGCTACCGCGCCGTCTGGCAGGCAGCGTGGGATGTCCGCCGGCAACTGGATGGCCCGGCCAAGCTCGACTACGAACTCGCGTTTCAGCCGGCCCATCTCGAACTCGTCGAAACGCCGGTGCATCCCGCCCCGCGCTGGACGGCGCGCCTGATCATGCTGCTCGTGGTGATCGCGATCCTGATCGCCTGTTTCGCGAAGCTCGACATCGTCGCCACCGCGTCCGGCAAGCTCGTGCCGAACGCGCGGGTCAAGGTGATTCAACCGGCGCTGACCGGCGTGGTCAGGGAAATCGCGGTGCGCGACGGCCAGCGCGTGAAGGCCGGCGACCTGCTCGTGAAGCTCGACACCACGCAGGCCGCCGCCGACGAGGAGAACGCGAAATCGGCCCGCTTCGACGCCGCGTTCGCCGCCGCGCGCTCGCAGGCCCTGCTCGACGCCGTGCGGGACGACCGGGCGCCGGTGGTGTCGGGCATCGACGGCGCCTCGGCCAGCCGCCAGGCCGAAGCGCAGCATCTGGTCGACGGCCTCTACCGCGAATACGAGGACAAGCTGGCCTCCGCACGCGCCGAGCTGGCCAAGCGCGAGGCCGAACTCGACAGCACCCGGCAGGAGATCGCCAAGCTCGCCGCGACGGCGCCGCTCGCACGCGCCCAGGCGAACGACTACCAGGCGCTTTCCGTCGACAAGTACGTGGCGAAGAGCGACTACCTCGACAAGGAGCAGGCCGCGCTCAACCAGGAACACGAACTGGCCGCGCAGCGCAGCCACGCGCGCGAACTGGCCGCCGGCATCACCGAGCAGCAGTCGGATATCGCGCAGACGATCTCGCAGTTCCGTCGCGAGCGCCTGGACGATCTGGAGAAAGCCACCGAGCAGCTGACCCAGAGCAGCAACGACGAGACCAAGGCACGCACGCGCAAGGCGCTGCTGAGCCTGACGGCCCCCGTCGACGGCACGATCCAGCAGCTCGCCACGCATACGCTCGGCGGCGTCGTCACCACGGCACAGGCGTTGATGGAAATCGTGCCCGACGAGGCACTCGAAGTCGATGCGACGGTGGAAAACAAGGATGTCGGCTTCCTGAAGATCGGGCAGCACGCGACGGTCAAGCTCGATGCGTTCCCGTACACGCGCTACGGCACGCTCGAAGGCACCGTGGTCGATCTGTCGAACGACGCCGTGCAGGACCGGAAACTCGGGCTCGTGTTCACGGTGCGCGTGCGGCTGCAGGCGAACCGCATGCAGATCGACGATCGCTGGATCTCGCTCACGCCGGGCATGACGGTGAAAGCCGAAATCAAGACCGGCAAGCAAAGCGTTGCCCACTATCTGCTCGGCCCGCTCGTGGAAAGCATGCAGGGGAGCCTGCACGAGCGCTAGGCGCACCGCGCCGGTGCGCGGCATCGGTATCTTTTTCCTGCCGGCGGCTACCGCTCCTTCCCGGTGTTGGCGCCGGTGTCGGTGGCCGCGGCTTCGCCAGTCTCGGTGGTGGCGGCATCATCCTCGATGCCCCAGTCGCCGTAGCGATACCAGTCGTCGCCGAGCAGCTCGCACGGATGCTGGGTGCGGCTGGAACCGTTACCGCAGCGCATCGCGCTGGTGGGGCAATAGTTGTCGCATCCCCAGCAGACCCGTTCCGGGTGCAGGGGATGCAGGGGGAATTTCTTGGCCATGGTGAGTGTCGTCCGTGGTGGTCCGGCGGCATCTGGCGCGCCGCCCTCCGACTCTAGTCCACGAACCGCCCCGCGCCGATACGACATTCCTTCGCACCGCCGGCGCCGGCCGGCCGGCGCCAGTCACCTTTTCGTTAGCGGGCGTAACCTGACGTAACCCGATGTCCGCCCGGAATGGGGCAGTATGTCCGGGATTGCCCCGACGTTACAGGATCATGTCCGCCGTCTACGACTACGCCACCGATCTGCTTCGTTCGTTGTACGACCGCCACATCGAAAACGGCGCGGTGCTCGAGAGCGCCGCGTTCCCCGACGCGGCGCGCTTTGCCGGCGCATGGCGCGAGATTCGCGCGGAAGCGCTCGAGGTGGCGCGCGACCTGCCGCGCATCCCGCGCTTCCACGACATCATGAGCGAGCAGGCCGACATCTCCGCGAACGACAATCGCGACTGGCGCATGTTCATCATGCAAGCCTACGGCGTGCGCTTCGCGAAGAACCGCGCGCGCTGCCCGCGGATCACCGAGATCGTCGACGCTTCGCCCGACGTGCTGTCGGCCTCGCTGTCGTTCCTCGCGCCGGGCAAGCACATCCCGCCGCATCGCGGGCCGTTTCGCGGCGTGCTGCGCGGCTATCTGGTGCTGTCGATGCCGAAGCGCGACGACGGCACGCCCGCCGCCGTGCTGAAGGTGGACGGCCGCGATTACCGGCTCCACGACGGCCAGTTCCTGCTGTGGGACGACACCTTCGAACACGAGGTCTGGAACGACAGCGACAGCGTGCGGATCGTGCTGCTGCTCGACATCCGCCGCCGCGACCTGCCGCTGCGCCTGCAGTGGCTGTCGGCCGGCATCGTTCAGCTGATCCGGCTCGGGATCCGGTTGCGCGGCGGCTCGATCCCGGTCTGAGTCTGGACCAAGCCCCTGCGCGCCTCGGGGGACGCGCGCCGGGCCGCGCTCACTGCACGCCCAGATAGCGCTTCACGGCCGGCAGCCCCGGCTTGCCGTCGAACGTCGTCACGCCGGCCAGCCACTTGTCGAGCACCTGCGGATTCGCCTTCAGCCATGCGTTCGCGGCCTGGTTCGGATCCTCCTTGTTCATGATCGGCACCATCACGTGGTTCTCGATCTGGGTGCTGAACTGCAGGTTCGACACGAACTTAGCCACGTTCGGGCAGCGCGCCGCGTAGTCGGGCGGCGTGGCCGTCAGCACGCGCGCCTCGCCGAAGTTCGGACCGAACACGTCGTCGCCGCCCGTCAGGTAGTCCATCTTGAACTGCACGTTCATCGGATGCGGTTCCCAGCCGAGGAACACGATCCACTGCTTGTTGCGGATCGCGCGGTTCACCTCCACCAGCATGCCCGCCTCGCTCGACTCCACCAGCTTGAACTTGCCGAGCCCGTACTGGTTGCCGTCGATCATCTTGCGGATCAGCGCGTTGCCGTCGTTGCCGGGCTCGATGCCGTAGATCTTGCCATCAAGCTTGTCGGCGTACTTCTGGATGTCGGCGAACGATTTCAGGCCGCCCTGATAGACGTAGTCGGGCACCGCCAGCGTGTACTTGGCGCCGGTCAGGTTCGGCGTGGCCAGCACCTTGATCGTGCCGGCCCTGGTGAACGGCGCGATGATCGGGTCCATGGTCGGCGACCAGTAGCCGAGGAACACGTCGATCTGCTTGCTCTTGATCCCCGCGAACGTGATCGGCACCGAGGCGATGGTCTTGGTCGGCGTATAGCCGAGCCCGGCCAGCATCGTCGAGGCGAGCCCGGTGGTGGCCGCGATGTCGCTCCAGCCCACATCGGCGAAGCGCACCGTCTTGCAGGCCTGCGGATCGGCCGCGCGCGCGGCCGTCCACGGCGTCACGGCCATCCCGAGCCCGCAGGCCGCCGTGATCAGGAATCGTTTCATGTTCTTCTCTCCTCTCAGCTGGGTTCAATACACAAGACAAGACAGGGTGCGGTACAGAGCGGCGCGGCCCGGCGCCGGCGGTTGATTTCCCGCGGGCCGGTTTGCCTCGCCCGGCTCGATGCCCGGGTTTCAGCGCCCCGGCGTGCGGCGCTCGTAGCTCGGCGCGTGGCCGAACTGCGCGCGGTAGGCCTTGCTGAAATGGCACGGCGAGTGGAAGCCGCAGACGGCCGTCACGCGCGCGATCGACGCGTCGGTGGTGCGCAGCAGGTCGCGCGCGCGCTTGAGCCTCAGCGTCAGGTAATAGTGGGTGGGCGAGACGTTCAGGTAGATCTTGAACATGCGCTGCAGGTGCCGCTGCGAGAGCCGCACGAGGCGCGCGAGTTCGTCGAGCGAGAGCGGTTCCTCGATGTTGGCCTCCATCAGCCGCACCACCTCGACCAGTTCCGCGCGCGAGAAGCCGACGCGCGCGTCGACCGGGATCGGCTGCGGATCGCCCGCGCCGCGGATCCGTTCGAGGATGAACTGCTCGGAGACCTGCGCGGCCAGCGACTGGCCGAGCCGCGCGCCCACCAGGTTCAGCATCAGGTCGAGCGGCGCGGTGCCGCCGGTGCAGGTGAGCCGGTCGCGATCGACCACGAACAGCTCGTCGGCGAAGGCCACCTGCGGGAACTCCGCATGCAGCACCGAGAGGTTCTCCCAGTGGACCGTGCAGCGATAGCCGTCGAGCAGGCCGGCCGACATCAGCGCGTAGGCACCGGTGCAGATCCCGCCGAGCGGCACGCCGCGCGCGGCCAGCGCCGCCAGCGCCTCGCGCGTGCGCGCGTCCACCACGTCGCGAATCCGGATCCCGCCGCAGACGATCATCACGTCGGGCAGCGGGCCGTCGGGATCGAGCGGCTCGGTGGGCCGCACCGCGATGCCGTTGCTCGCCTGCACGGGGCCGCCATCGAGCGAATGGATCGACCAGCGGTAATGCTGGGCGCGGCCGACGTAGTTCGCCATCCGCAGCACCTCGACCGCGCTGGTGAACGCGATCATCGAGAAATGCGGCAGCGTCAGGAATCCGAAATGCGCGAGCGGCGGCACGGCCGCCGCTCGGGCGGCAGGCGCGGGCTCGACTGCGAGGCTACTCACGATCGCTCTCCCGACATGAGCAGGTTGCACGAAGCCGGTGCCGGCGGCACATGGCCGCCGGCACCGGCAACAGGAACGAAACGGATCAGGCGAGGCGGGCCGGCAGGCTCAAGGCTCAGGCCTGCACGGCGGCCTTGTTGCCGAACAGCTGCCGGAAGCCCGAGAACAGCGGCGCGCGCGCGGTACCGGGGGCGCGGCCGAAGCTTTCCGTGATGCGGTCGAGGATGATCGCGAGCAGCACCACCGACAGCCCGCTCTCGAAGCCGAGGCCGATGTCGAGACGCTGGATGCTGGCCAGCACGTCGTTGCCGAGGCCGCCCGCGCCCACCATCGAGGCGATGATCACCATCGACAGCGCCATCATGATGGTCTGGTTCACGCCTTGCATGATCGACGGCAGCGCGTTCGGGAACTGCACCTTGTAGAGCAGCTGCCACGGCGTGCAGCCGAACGCCTGGCCCGCCTCGACGATCTCGCGGTTGACGTGGCGGATGCCGAGGCTCGTCAGGCGCACCGCCGGCGGCATCGCGAAGATCACCGTGGAGAGGATCCCCGGCACGCGGCCGAGGCCGAACAGCATCGCGGCCGGAATCAGGTAGACGAACGCCGGCATGGTCTGCATCAGGTCGAGGATCGGCCGCACGATGGTGGACACCCACTTGCTCTTGGCCGCCCACACGCCGAGCGGAATGCCGAGCACGAGGCTGATGAGGGTGGACGACAGCGTCAGGCCCAGCGTGACCACCGTCTGGTCCCAGAAGCCGGTGGCGAAGATCAGCAGCATCGACAGCGTCGTGAAGATCGCGAAGCGCCAGCCCACGCGCCACAGCCCGATGCCGATGAAGATCGCCATCAGCAGCCACATCGGGATCGCCTGCAGGCCGTGCTCGACCAGCGCGGCGAGGCTTTCGATCGCCCGGCCGATCGCGTCGAACGTCTTCGCGTCGTGGTCGAGCAGGTAACGGACCGACTGGTCGACCCAGCTTCCGAGCGGAATCAGTTCAGACATGGGAACCTCGCGAACGCGTGATGGCCTTCAGGAGCACGGCCCGATCGACGGAGCCGCAGTAACAGCCGTCGCCATCGACGACGGGCAGCGCATTCGGGCTCGCGACGACACGCTCGACCACATGATCGAGTGTGGCGTCGTGAGGAATGCATTCGACGTGGCGCACGCTCGGCGCGCTCGCGCCGATCGCCTCGCGCGTGACGAAGCCGCGGATCTTGCGCGACTCGTCGAGCACGAACGCGTATTCGGCGCTGCCGTTCAGCGTGGCCGCGACGTTGGCCGCGTCCAGGCGCGACATGGTGGGCACCGCGCCCGTCTGCATCAGGTCGCTCGCCGTCAGGTAGCGGCTCGTGTCGATGCCTTCGAAGAACGCGCGCACGTAGTCGTCGGCCGGGTTCGCGATGATGTCCTGCGGCGTGCCCACCTGCACCAGCCGGCCGCCTTCCATGATCGCGATGCGCGTGCCGATGCGCAGCGCTTCCTCCAGGTCGTGCGAGACGAACATGATGGTGCGGCGCTGCTCCTTCTGCAACTGCAGCAGTACGTTCTGCATCTCCTTGCGCTTCAACGGATCGAGCGCCGAGAACGCCTCGTCCATGATCATCAGCGACGGGTTCACGGCCAGCGCGCGGGCCAGGCCGACGCGCTGCTGCATGCCGCCCGACAGCTCCGACGGCAGCTTCTTCGCGAACGCGGCGAGGCCGACCTGCTCGAGCACGTCCATCGCGCGGCGCTCGCGGTCCTTGCGGCCCACGCCGGCCACTTCCAGGCCGAACGCGGCGTTCGACAGCACCGTGCGCTGCGGCATCAGCGCGAACGACTGGAACACCATGCTCATGTCGGTACGGCGCAGCGCCGTCAGCTCCGCGCGGCGCACGGCGGCCACGTCGCGGCCGTCGATCAGCACCTTGCCGGCGGTCGGCTCGACCAGCCGGTTGACGAGGCGGATCAGCGTGGACTTGCCCGAACCGGACAGGCCCATCAGCACGAAGATCTCGCCTTCCTGCACCTCGAACGACACGTCGTGTACGCCGACCACCTGGCCGGTGCGCTTGAAAATCTCATCCTTCGTCGACCCGGCTGCGAGCAAGTCGAGCGCCTGCTTCGGGTTGTTTCCAAAAACCTTGCACAGACCTTCGACTACGACCTTGGGGGCATCCATCGAAACCTTCTCCTCGTGTAGCGGGGGCTCACACCATCAGAGCGTGCCTCAATGGTTGCCAGAAAAAACTGCCATGGGCCGACGAATTCCGACAGACGCTTGCGCAAATACGACACCGGCATTTGTCCTGCTCCGCCAGCACCGGCGCGGCTCGCCCGCCACCGCCACGCCCGTTGCGGCGGCGCATCACGCCAAAGCTGGCGACCGGCGCGGCTTTCGGTGTCGGATCATGCGCCGCGTCAACGCGCGAGGCGACGCCGGCGCGCGACGGAAAACCACAAAACGCGAAGTCGTAATTCGACAAGATCATGTCCGTTCGCCGATGCGTGCATGCGGGCCTTCGGCGCACGATCGTTCGCGGCCGTTGCGATGCCGGGCATGAAGCGAGGTGCAACCCGGTCGCACCGGCATCGGGCGGCGCGATGCACCGCCGCACGAGCAGGCCGCCGGCATGCCGGCGATATCGTTGCGCGTGCACGTGTCCGCTCGTTTTGTGAGGATTACCGATCGATCCGGATGGTGACGACGCGCGAAGGCACCCTGGCTCCGTAACGAAAAGACGCGCCGCGATCCCATCGACGTGCTCTGCCGATGCCGCCGAAGAGCGGGCCCAAGCTGTGCGACGCGCCCGCGGCCGCCGGTCTGCCGCCCCCGGCCCGGCGCCGCTTGCCGCGCCGGCGGGCATATCGATAGAACGAAAAGTCGTTTCCCGCCCCGCGTCGGCCTCGTTACCATGCCAGTTCGAGCCTGGAGATCAGGCACCGCATTCCCGGGAGCGCATCTTGACTGCATTCGACCAACATCGCCGGCCGTTCATCGTCGGTATCGGCGGGACGACCCGCGCGGCCTCGTCCACCGAACGCGCGCTGAACTTCGCGCTGCGCGGCGCCCAGGCCGCCGGGGCACGTACCCGGCTGTTCGACGGCCCGTTCCTGCATTCGCTGCCGCACTACGCGCCGGAACAGAACAGTCTCAGCGCCGCGCAGATCGAGCTGATCGAGGCCGTGCGCGACGCCGATGCCGTGATCATCGCGACGCCCGGCTACCACGGCGGCGTGTCCGGCCTCGTCAAGAACGCGCTCGACACGCTCGAGGAGCTGCGTGCCGACCCGCGCCCCTACCTCGACGGTCGTGCCGTCGGCTGCATCGTCACGGCCTACGGCTGGCAGGCAGCCGGCACGGTGCTGAGCTCGCTGCGCTCGATCGTCCACGCGCTGCGCGGCTGGCCCACGCCGTTCGGCGCCGCCGTCAACACGCTCGAAACGCGCTTCGATACCGCCGATACCTGCACCGACACCAAGGTGGCCGGCCAGCTGGAAACGGTCGGCGCGCAGGCGGCCGAATTCGCGCTCGCGTTCGCCTCGCACCGGGCCGCCACCGCCGTGGCCACCGGCGGCGACTTCGCGCCACCAGTGCTGAAATTCGCGTCGAACTGAGCCGCCGCTGAACCATTGAATCACCGGGCCGGGTGCCGTTTTCGCACCCGGCTGCTTCGTTGCTTTCGCCCATTCGCGCCCGTCGCCGATCCGCCTTGCCGGTTTGCCAACCCGTGCGATCCCCTTCCCTCCGCACCGAACGCATACAACCGCCTCGATTGCGCCGGCCGCATCGTTCGCATCGCATGCCGGCCGCGATATGCATTCGCCGATCGCCGCGCATATGCTTCGCCGGAAAGATTGGTTCCGCCGCGCGGCCGGCGCGCTTACGCTGCGAACTCCACGTTTTCCTTCACACGCCATGATTCGTCCGATCCGCTACAAAGGCTACGAAATGGCGCCCGCGGCCGCCCGGCAGCCGAACGGGCTGTTCGCCGCGAACCTGACGATCGAGAGGACGACGGCCGGGAAGCCCCGCGCCTATTCGTTCGACGCGATCGACTTCTTCTTCGACGAAGCGCACGCGCTCGCCTATGCCTCGCGCTGGGGACGCATCTGGATCGACGACCAGAGCTGAGCAACCCGTGCCGGACGGGAACGATCGACCTGGCCCGAAAAATACCGAAATCGACTGCCTATGCAACAATGGGCCGACCACGATTTCAGGCCAGACAGCAAGACGATTCTCATGTCCGACACGCTACAGCACGAGCAGGCGGCCGATCACGCCATGCGCAACTGGGCGCATGACAGCGCCGGCCCGATCCGCGCGGGCTCGGAAGCCCACAAGCAGATGTTCTGCCGGATGCTGCTCGACACCCACAACCCGTACAAGCCGGCCGTCATCGACTGGCCGCCGCTGTCCGCGGCCGAACTGAAGCGGCTCACCTCGCTGCCGATCTGGGACATCGCGGTGCAGACCGAAGGGCGCGCATCGATCCGCGTCGCCACCTTCGCGGCCACCCTCGACGATCCGCTGCTGCGTGCCGCGCTGACCATGGACGGCGAGGAAGAGGCGCGGCACAAGGTCGTGCTGTCGAAGCTGGTGGCCACCTACGGCATCGAGCTGGCCGCCGAGCCGCCCTACCCGCCGCCCGCCGATCCCGAATGGGCCTGGGTGCTGACCGGCTTCAGCGAGTGCATCGATAGCTTCTTCGCGTTCGGCCTGTTCCGCTCGGCCCAGCAGTCCGGCTTCTTCCCCGAGGCGCTCGTCGATACCTTCGAGCCGGTGATCCAGGAGGAAGGCCGCCACATCCTGTTCTTCGTGAACTGGTACGCGTGGTACTGGCGCAACCTGCCGTGGTGGAAGCGGCCGTGGTTCTTCCTGCGCGTCGCCGCCATCTGGATCACGCTGATTCGCGACCGTATCGGCATCGCGCGCGGCATCGACCCCGACGGCGTGGCCCGCGACGCGAACTTTCCGGCCAACGCCGCCACCACCGTGGGCGGCTCGCTGAAACCGCGCGACCTGATCGAGCTGTGCCTCGCCGAGAACGAGCGGCGCATGGCCGGCTACGATCCGCGCCTGCTGCGCCCGAAGTTCGTGCCGCGCATGGCGCGGCTCGCGCTGAAGTTCATCCGGAAGTGACCGCAACCGCGAAGCGGCACGGCATGCCTGGCACGCTGCCCGCTTCACGCCGGCGCCGGGTTCCCGGCGCCATGCACCGCCTGCCGACGCCGAACCGCCCCGGCGCGTAACGTCGAGGGCCCCTCACCCACGTCGGCGGCCTCGCCCCTCGCGTGCGGCGGCAGGATATCGCTGGTCTCCCCCTTCATGCGCCTCCGCGGCGGTGCCGCCGGCATTCGGCGCGCTTCTCGGGGCCTCCGCCAGCCGTGAATCCCGCTTGTCGTAGAGAAACGACACGGCCGGAAATGCGTGTCGGGTTTTCCCGGCAATTTCATAGGCATCCCGAAAATATCGCCCCTTTCGCGCCCGGTTTACCCGGAAATTTCGACGCATCCAAGATCTGATCGGGCATTAAATTCCAATTCAATCGATCCCCAATTGCTCATTTACAGCAAACCGTTCACATTAATTAAATTGATAATAAAATAGTTTCCGATTACATAACCCTCGAAAATACCAAGTATCCGGATTTATCATTTTTACAAACCCGGCAACCACACCATCACGTCCAAAACCGATGATTTGTCAAATGGCACCACGCCATCTTTTATGTAACAAATTTGTAAAGCACTGATAAAATCCTTTTATATCAATGCATAGCATGCTTTCTTCAGACGCTTCAGGGTTGCCTGATCGCCGCCCGGCAAGCGCCTGGCAGAAGCGTTGAACAAATTTAACACCCTGCCCAACCGCGATCGAACACAATGGTTTGCAGTTTCGAACTTCCAGTTTGCAGTTGTTTTCATTAGGTATTAGCCGCCTCCAATAAGATCTGCGCCATTGACCGATTTCCCCGCGCCTCATGAAGAAGCGCCAATGATTTCATGGCATGCGCGCGGCCCCGTGGAGAACCGCCATCATGAATCGTAACTACCGATCGATCTGGAATGAAGCTCTTGGCGCGTGGGTGGCCGCGTCGGAAATCGATTCAGCGAAGGGCAAGCCGAATAAATCGGCGGTGGCCAAGGCGGTAACGACCGCGGTGCTGGTGGCGGGTGCCGGCAACAACGCGGTGCAGGCGCAATACGCGACCGGCGGTGGCGCGACCACCAGCACTTCCGCGATCGCCATCGGCGGCAACGCGGCCGTGCTGGGCGTGTATACGCCCAGCAACACGATCGCCACCGGTACCGGCACGATCGCCATCGGTTCGAATTCGACCTCGACCGGGGCTGCCTCGATCACGCTCGGCTACGGATCGACGGCCACCGGCACCACCTCGATGGCGCTCGGCAACGGCGCGACCGCCACCGGCATCTACTCGACCGTGTTCGGTCACAATTCGTTCGCCACTGCCTCGAGCGCCGTCGCCCTCGGTTCCGGTTCCGGCGCGACCGGCCTGGGCTCCAGCGCGATCGGCAACGACACACGAGCGAGCGGCAGCAGTTCCATCGCCATCGGCGGCGGCGACAGTTCGGGCACCGGCGGTGCCACCGCGTCCGGCGCCACCTCGATCGCGATCGGGCGCTTCTCGGTGGCCACGGCCACCTCGTCGCTGACGGCCGGTGCCGGTGCGACCGCCTCGGCATCGTTCGCGACGGCCGTCGGCCCGAACGCCAGCGCACAGTACGCCAACAGCGTCGCACTCGGCGCCGGCAGCACCACTGCCGCCGCCGCGCCCACCACCGCCGGCTTCCTGACCGGCCAGGCCGCGCCGGGCTCCGAGGTGTCGGTCGGCTCGGCGTCCACGCTGCGCCGCATCACCAACGTCGCCGACGGTTCGGCCGCCACCGACGCCGTGACGGTCTCGCAGCTCAGCACCGGCCTGAGCACCACCACGAGTTCGATCACGAGCCTGTCGACGGTCACCTCGAGCGGCCTGTCGACCGCGAACAGCCGTGTGACGTCGATTTCCACCGGGCTGTCGACCACAGATAGTTCGGTGGCGTCGCTGTCGACGGGGGTGACTTCGATTTCGAGCGGGCTCAGCACGGCCAACAGCAATGTTGCTTCGTTGTCGTCCTCTACTTCGACGAGTGTGGGGTCGTTGTCAACGGGGCTGTCGACGACCAGCAGTACGGTGTCCTCGCTGTCGACCGGGGTGACATCGATTTCGAGTGGGCTGAGCACGACCAATAGCTCGGTGGCTTCGCTGTCGTCCTCAACGTCTACCAGTGTTGGGTCGCTTTCCACGGGGGCTGCTTCGTTGTCGAGCGGGCTCAGCACGGCAAACAGCAACGTTGCTTCGTTGTCGTCCTCCACATCGACGAGTGTGGGGTCGTTGTCTACCGGGCTGTCCAGCACCAACAGCACGGTTTCTTCGCTCTCGACTGGTGTCACTTCGATTTCGAGCGGGCTGAGTACGACCAATAGTTCGGTGGCTTCGCTTTCGACGGGTGCCACGTCGCTGTCCAGCGGGCTCAGCACGGCAAACAGCAACGTTGCTTCGTTGTCGTCCTCCACATCGACGAGTGTGGGGTCGTTGTCTACCGGGCTGTCCAGCACCAACAGCACGGTTTCTTCGCTCTCGACTGGTGTCACTTCGATTTCGAGCGGGCTGAGCACGACCAATAGTTCGGTGGCTTCGCTTTCGACGGGTGCCACGTCGCTGTCCAGCGGGCTCAGCACGGCAAACAGCAACGTTGCATCGTTGTCGTCCTCCACATCGACGAGTGTGGGGTCGTTGTCCACCGGGCTGTCGAGCACCAATAGCACGGTTTCTTCGCTCTCGACCGGAGTAACCTCGATCTCGAGCGGACTGTCCACGACAAACAGCAATGTCTCGTCGCTATCGTCTTCCGCCTCGACGAGCGTCAGTTCCTTGTCCACGGGCTTGTCGACGACCAACAGCAACGTCTCGTCGCTATCGTCATCGACCTCGACCAGCGTCGGTTCGCTGTCCACGGGACTTTCGACTACGAGTAGCTCGGTAAGCTCGCTGTCGACTGGCGCAGCGTCGCTCTCCAGCGGACTCAGCACGACCAACAGCAACGTCTCGTCGTTGTCGTCATCGACTTCGACCAGCGTCGGTTCGCTTTCCACTGGCTTGTCGACGACCAACAGCAATGTGGCGTCGCTTTCCTCCGGCATCTCCACGACGACCAGCTCCATTTCGTCGCTGTCGACAGGTGCCGCATCGTTGTCGAGCGGTCTCAGTACGACCAACAGCAATGTCTCTTCACTCTCGTCTTCAACGTCGACGAGCGTCGGTTCGCTTTCGACCGGGTTGTCGACGACGAACAGCTCCGTAACCTCGCTTTCTTCTGGGCTGTCGACCACGAACAGCAACGTCGGCTCGCTCTCCACTGGACTCTCGACTACCAACAGCACCGTTTCGTCGCTTTCGACCGGAGTGACATCGATTTCCAGTGGCTTGTCGACGACCAACAGTAATGTCTCGTCACTGTCGTCATCGACCTCGACCAGCGTGGGATCGCTGTCCACCGGACTCTCCACGACGAACAGCAACGTGGCATCGCTGTCCTCCGGCATCTCCACCACGACCAGTTCCATTTCCTCGCTGTCGACAGGTGCCGCATCCCTGTCCAGTGGGCTCAGCACGACCAACAGCAACGTTTCGTCGCTCTCGTCTTCGACCTCGACTAGCGTGGGGTCGCTGTCCACCGGACTCTCCACGACGAACAGCAACGTGGCATCGTTGTCTTCCGGCATCTCAACCACGACCAGTTCCATTTCCTCGCTGTCGACAGGTGCCGCATCCCTGTCCAGTGGGCTCAGCACGACCAATAGCAACGTCTCGTCGCTGTCGTCCTCGACTTCGACTAGCGTGGGGTCGCTATCCACCGGCCTGTCGACTACGAACAGCAACGTGACTTCGCTTTCGTCTGGCCTGTCGAGCACGAACAGCAGCGTCGGCTCGCTGTCGTCCTCGACCTCGACCAGTGTGGGTTCGCTGTCCACCGGTCTATCGACGACGAACAGCAACGTGGCGTCGCTGTCTTCCGGCATCTCCACCACGACCAGTTCCATTTCCTCGCTGTCGACAGGTGCCGCATCGCTCTCCAGTGGGCTCAGCACGACCAATAGCAACGTCTCGTCGCTGTCGTCCTCGACTTCGACCAGCGTGGGGTCGCTGTCCACCGGCCTGTCGACTGCGAACAGCAACGTGACTTCGCTTTCGTCCGGGCTGTCGAGCACCAACAGCAGCGTCGGTTCGCTGTCTTCCTCGACGTCAACCAGTGTCGGCTCGCTGTCAACCGGGTTGTCCACCACGAATAGTTCGGTGACTTCGCTTTCGTCTGGACTGTCGACTACCAACAGCAGCGTCGGCTCGTTGTCATCCTCTACTTCGACCAGCGTGGGGTCGCTCTCCACCGGACTCTCGACGACCAACAGCACTGTTTCGTCACTCTCGACCGGAGTGACCTCGATCTCCAGCGGATTGTCGACGACCAACAGCTCAGTCGCCTCGCTGTCGACTGGCGCCGCATCGCTGTCCAGCGGCCTCAGCACGACCAACAGCAACGTCTCGTCGCTCTCGTCTTCGACTTCGACTAGCGTGGGGTCGCTGTCCACCGGGCTGTCGACCACTAACAGTTCGGTGACTTCGCTTTCGTCCGGGCTGTCGACCACGAACAGCAACGTCGGTTCGCTGTCGTCCTCGACTTCGACCAGCGTGGGTTCGCTTTCCACCGGACTTTCGACCACCAACAGCGCTGTTTCGTCACTCTCGACTGGAGCGACCTCGATCTCCACCGGATTGTCGACGACCAACAGCTCGGTCGCCTCGCTGTCGACTGGCGCCGCATCGCTGTCCAGCGGCCTCAGCACGACCAACAGCAACGTCTCGTCGCTCTCGTCTTCGACTTCGACTAGCGTGGGGTCGCTGTCCACCGGGCTGTCGACCACTAACAGTTCGGTGACTTCGCTTTCGTCCGGGCTGTCGACCACGAACAGCAACGTCGGTTCGCTGTCGTCCTCGACTTCGACCAGCGTGGGTTCGCTCTCCACCGGACTTTCAACCACCAACAGCGCTGTCTCGTCACTCTCGACTGGAGTGACCTCGATCTCCAGCGGACTGTCGACGACTAACAGCTCGGTCGCTTCGCTATCGACTGGCGCCGCGTCGCTCTCCAGCGGCCTCAGCACCACCAACAGCAACGTCTCGTCGCTGTCGTCTTCGACCTCGACCAGCGTGGGCTCGCTCTCCACCGGGCTCTCGACAACCAACAGCACCGTTTCGTCGCTTTCGACTGGCGTGACGTCGATATCCAGTGGCTTGTCAACAACCAACAGCAATGTCTCATCGCTGTCGTCTTCGACTTCGACCAGCGTCGGGTCACTCTCCACGGGGCTGTCGACCACCAACAGCAACGTGACGTCGTTGTCGTCCGGGCTTTCCACGACGAATAGCAACGTCGCGTCGCTTTCCTCATCGACATCAACCAGTATCGGTTCGCTTTCCACCGGCGCTGCATCGTTGTCGAGTGGACTCAGCACCACCAACAGCAATGTCTCGTCGCTATCGTCTTCGGCTTCGACGAGTGTTGGTTCGCTGTCCACTGGCCTTTCCACGACGAATAGCAATGTTTCGTCGTTGTCTTCGTCGACCTCGACGAGTGTCGGCTCGCTCTCCACCGGCCTTTCGACGACCAACAGCAACGTGTCGTCGCTGTCGTCAGGGCTCTCCACGACGACCAGCTCGATTTCGTCATTGTCATCGGGTGTCACGTCGCTATCCAGCGGGCTCAGCACCACGAATAGCAATGTCTCTTCGTTGTCGTCGTCGACTTCGACCAGCGTGGGATCCCTGTCCACCGGCCTCTCGAGCACGAATAGCAACGTCACTTCACTGTCGTCTTCCGTGTCGACCGGTTTGTCGACGATAAACAGTAATGTTTCGTCGTTGTCGTCATCGACTTCGACCAGCGTTGGCTCCCTCTCCACCGGGCTATCGACGACGAATAGCAACGTTACCTCGCTGTCGTCTTCGGTATCGACTGGACTGTCGACCACCAACAGCAACGTTTCATCGCTGTCGTCCTCAACCTCGACGAGTGTCGGCTCACTGTCCACCGGCCTGGCCAGCACGAACAGCAACGTCGCTTCGCTGTCGTCGTCAACATCGACCGGCATCGGCTCTCTGTCCACTGGACTGTCGACCACAAACAGTAGTGTCACGTCGCTGTCGTCCGGACTCTCCTCGACAAACAGCAACGTTTCTTCACTGTCGTCCGGGCTCTCATCAGCAACCAGCGCTGTTTCGTCCTTGTCCTCTGGCGTCACATCGCTGTCGAGTGGACTCAGCACCACCAATAGCAACGTCTCGTCGCTCTCGTCTTCGACTTCGACAAGCGTTGGCTCGCTTTCCACCGGCCTTTCGACGACAAACAGCAACGTCTCGTCGTTGTCGTCAGGGCTGAGCACCACCAATAGCAATGTTTCGTCGCTCTCGTCTTCGACTTCGACCAGCGTCGGATCGCTGTCCACTGGCATTTCGACAACGAATAGCAATGTCACATCGTTGTCGTCATCGGTATCGACTGGACTGTCGACCACCAACAGTAATGTTTCGTCGCTGTCATCTTCGACCTCGACGAGCGTTGGTTCGCTCTCCACTGGCCTCTCGACGACAAACAGCAACGTCAGCTCGCTGTCGTCCTCCACGTCGACCGGAATCGGATCGCTTTCGACAGGCCTCAGTTCCACCAACAGCACGGTCTCGTCGCTGTCGTCTTCGACTTCGACCAGCGTCGGCTCACTGTCCACCGGGCTTTCGACCACGAACAGCAACGTCTCGTCACTGTCGTCGTCGACCTCGACCAGCGTCGGATCGCTCTCGACCGGACTCTCGACAGCCAACAGCAATGTTTCTTCGCTGTCGTCGGGACTGGGTACAACCAACAGCAACATCTCGTCGTTGTCCTCGTCAACATCTACAAGTGTCGGCTCGCTGTCCACCGGGCTTTCGACGACGAATAGCAACGTCACATCACTATCGTCCTCCACGTCGACTAGCGTCGGTTCGCTGTCGACTGGCCTCAGCTCCACCAACAGCACGGTCTCGTCGCTGTCGTCTTCGACTTCGACCAGCGTCGGCTTGCTCTCCACTGGTCTGTCGACAACCAATAGCAACGTCACCTCGCTGTCGTCCTCGGCATCGACCGGAATCAGTTCGCTCTCGACGAGCATCGGCTCCCTGTCGACCGGTGTCGGCTCTCTCTCGACGGGTATCGGCTCGCTATCGACCGGCCTCAGCTCCACCAACAGTACGGTCTCGTCGCTGTCGTCTTCGACTTCGACCAGCGTCGGTTCACTCTCCACGGGTCTGTCGACAA
The DNA here is from genome assembly GCF_022870505.1 of Burkholderia perseverans. Taxonomy (NCBI): domain Bacteria; kingdom Pseudomonadati; phylum Pseudomonadota; class Betaproteobacteria; order Burkholderiales; family Burkholderiaceae; genus Burkholderia; species Burkholderia perseverans. The sequence continues at coordinate 640,188 of NZ_CP045093.1, read as the reverse complement.
CCAATAGCAACGTCTCGTCCTTATCGTCGGGATTGAGCACGACAAATAGCAACGTCGGCTCGCTGTCCACCGGACTCTCGACAGCGAACAGCAATGTCTCGTCGTTGTCGTCGGGTTTGAGCACGACAAATAGCAATGTCTCGTCGCTCTCGTCCTCGACTTCGGCCAGCGTTGGCTCACTGTCGACCGGCCTTTCGACAACGAACAGCAATGTCTCATCGTTGTCGTCGGGACTGAGTACGACCAACAGCAATGTCTCGTCGCTCTCGTCCTCGACTTCGACCAGCGTTGGCTCACTGTCAACCGGCCTTTCGACAACGAACAGCAATGTCTCATCGTTGTCGTCGGGACTGGGTACGACCAACAGCAATGTCTCGTCGCTCTCGTCCTCGACTTCGACCAGTGTCGGTTCACTCTCCACCGGGCTCTCGACGACGAACAGCAACGTCACATCATTGTCGAGTGGCTTGAGCACGACCAACAGTAACGTCGGCTCGCTGTCTTCATCCGTGTCGACGGGGCTGTCCACGGCCAATAGCAACGTTTCGTCGCTGTCGTCCGGCCTGAGCACCACAAACAGCAATGTCACCTCGCTGTCTTCGTCAGTGTCCACCGGACTGTCGACGACCAATAGCAACGTCTCGTCACTGTCGAGTGGCTTGAGTTCTACCAATAGCAATGTTGGTTCGCTCTCCACTGGCCTATCAACAACGAACAGCAATGTTTCGTCATTGTCGTCTTCGACGTCGACCAGCGTTGGCTCACTGTCCACTGGCCTTTCGACGACCAACAGCACCGTTACCTCTCTGTCGAGCGGGTTGAGCTCGACCAATAGCAGCGTTGGATCCCTGTCGACGGGCCTATCGTCCACAAACAGCAATGTGAGTTCGCTGTCCTCGTCGGTATCAAGCGGACTGTCGACGACCAACAGTAATGTCTCGTCGCTGTCGTCCTCGACTTCGACAAGCGTCGGTTCGTTGTCCACCGGTCTCTCGACGGCGAATAGCAACGTCACCTCGCTATCGAGCGGCTTGAGCACGACGAACAGCACCGTTGGTTCGCTGTCTACCGGGCTGTCCACAACGAATAGCAATGTCACTTCGTTGTCGTCGGGCTTGAGCACGACCAATAGCAATGTCACTTCGCTGTCCAGTGGCCTTAGCACCACCAACAGCAGCGTCTCGTCGCTCTCCACCGCGACTGGCTCACTCTCCACTGGCCTTTCGACCACGAACAGCAACGTCTCGTCGTTGTCATCCGGCCTCAGCAGCACCAACAGCAATGTTGGCTCGCTATCTACCGGACTTTCGACGACCAATAGCAATGTTTCCTCGCTGTCGAGTGGGTTGAGCACCACGAACAGCAGCGTCGGCTCGCTGTCTTCGTCGGTCTCCACTGGCCTGTCGACGACGAACAGTAATATCTCGTCACTGTCGTCCTCGACTTCGACCAGCGTTGGATCGCTCTCCACCGGGCTGTCTTCGACAAACAGCAATGTCAGTTCGCTGTCGTCCGGCTTGAGTACCACCAACAGTAGTGTTGGCTCCCTCTCGTCGGGTCTGTCCACGACGAACAGCAATGTGTCTTCGCTATCGAGTGGCCTGAGTACCACGAATAGCAATGTCGGATCGTTGTCGACTGGACTTTCGACCACAAACAGCAACGTCACCTCGCTGTCGAGCGGCCTCAGCAGCACCAACAGCAACGTCTCGTCGCTCTCCACCGCGACAGGCTCGCTGTCCACGGGGCTCTCTACGACCAATAGCAATGTGTCGTCGTTGTCCTCTGGCCTCAGCACCACGAATAGCAGCGTCGGCTCGCTGTCGTCGTCGGTATCGACCGGGTTGTCTACAACCAATAGCAACGTGTCCTCGCTGTCGTCCGGTCTGAGCACCACCAATAGCAATGTCGGTTCGTTGTCGACTGGACTTTCGACCACGAACAGCAACGTCACCTCGCTGTCGAGCGGCCTCAGCACCACCAACAGCAATGTTGGCTCGCTATCCACTGGACTCTCGACGACCAACAGCAACGTTTCTTCGCTGTCGAGTGGGTTGAGCACCACCAACAGCAGTGTCGGCTCGCTGTCTACCGGGCTGTCTACAACGAATAGCAATGTCACTTCGTTGTCGTCCGGCCTGAGCACGACCAACAGCAGCGTTGGTTCGTTGTCCACTGGCCTGTCCACGACGAACAGCAACGTCTCGTCACTTTCGTCCTCGACTTCGACCAGCGTCGGATCGCTCTCCACCGGGCTGTCTTCGACAAACAGCAACGTCTCGTCACTCTCCACGGCGACGGGCTCGCTCTCCACTGGACTCTCAACGACCAACAGCAACGTCAGTTCGCTGTCGTCCGGCTTGAGTACCACCAACAGTAGTGTTGGCTCCCTCTCGTCAGGTCTGTCCACGACGAACAGCAACGTGTCTTCGCTGTCGAGCGGCCTGAGTACCACGAATAGCAATGTCGGTTCGCTGTCGTCGTCGGTATCGACGGGGTTGTCGACAACCAACAGCAACGTGTCCTCGTTGTCGTCCGGTCTGAGCATCACCAATAGCAATGTCGGATCGTTGTCGACTGGACTTTCGACCACCAACAGCAACGTCACCTCACTGTCGAGTGGCCTCAGCACGACCAACAGCAACGTCTCGTCGCTCTCCACCGCGACGGGCTCGCTGTCCACGGGGCTCTCGACGACCAATAGCAATGTGTCGTCGTTGTCCTCTGGCCTCAGCACCACGAATAGCAGCGTCGGATCGTTGTCCACGGGTCTCTCGACAACAAATAGCAATGTCACATCATTGTCGAGCGGCCTCAGCACTACCAACAGCAGCGTCGGCTCACTATCTACCGGCCTTTCAGCGACGAACAGCAGTGTCACGTCGCTGTCGTCCGGCTTGAGCACTACCAACAGCAACGTGTCGTCGTTGTCGTCCGGCCTCAGCACGACCGACAGCAACGTCGGCTCGTTGTCGTCGTCGGTATCGACCGGGCTGTCAACGGCGAACAGCAACGTGTCTTCGCTGTCCACCGGACTGAGTACCACCAACAGCAATGTCTCGTCACTGTCGAGCGGACTCAGCACCACCAATAGCAGTGTCTCGTCGCTCTCCACCGCAACGGGTTCGCTGTCTACCGGACTCTCGACCACAAACAGCAACGTCTCGTCGTTGTCGTCTGGCCTCAGCACGACCGACAGCAACGTCGGCTCGTTGTCGTCGTCGGTATCGACCGGGCTGTCCACGACAAACAGCAACGTGTCTTCGCTGTCCACCGGACTCAGCACCACCAACAGCAATGTCTCGTCGCTGTCGAGCGGCCTCAGCACGACGAATAGCAGCGTCGGCTCCCTCTCGTCTGGTCTGTCGACGACGAATAGCAACGTTTCGTCGCTGTCGTCTTCGACTTCGACCAGCGTCGGCTCGCTGTCTACCGGTCTTTCCACCACGAATAGCAACGTCGCGTCGCTGTCGAGCGGCCTCAGCACAACCAATAGCAGCGTCTCGTCGCTCTCCACCGCAACGGGCTCGTTGTCCACTGGCCTCTCGACCACGAACAGCAACGTCTCGTCGCTGTCGTCTGGCCTCAGTACAACCAATAGCAGCGTCGGTTCGTTGTCGTCGTCGGTATCGACCGGGTTGTCCACGACCAACAGCAATGTCACATCGCTGTCGTCCTCGACTTCGACCAGCGTTGGATCACTGTCTACCGGCCTTTCGACCTCGAATAGCAACGTCACCTCGCTGTCGTCCGGCCTCAGTACTACCAACAGCAGCGTCTCGTCGCTCTCTACCGCGACTGGCTCGCTGTCTACGGGTCTTTCGACAACCAACAGCAACGTCGGCTCGCTGTCCACCGGCCTCAGCACCACCAACAGCAGTGTTGGCTCACTATCTACTGGTTTGTCTTCGACCAACAGCAATGTCTCGTCGCTGTCGAGCGGACTGAGCACCACCAACAGCAACGTGTCGTCGCTCTCCACCGCAACAGGATCGTTGTCTACCGGACTCTCGACCACAAACAGTAACGTCTCGTCGTTGTCGTCTGGGCTCAGCACAACCAACAGCAGCGTCGGGTCGTTGTCCACGGGTCTTTCGACCACCAACAGCAACGTCTCGTCGTTGTCGAGCGGCCTCAGCACCACGAATAGCAGCGTCGGCTCACTGTCCACTGGCCTTTCGACGACCAACAGTAACGTCAGCTCCTTGTCGTCCGGCCTCAGCACCACCAACAGCAGCGTCTCGTCGCTCTCCACCGCGACCGGCTCACTCTCCACCGGACTCTCGACGGCCAACAGCAACGTTTCGTCACTGTCGTCCTCGACCTCGACCAGTGTCGGCTCCCTGTCTACCGGCCTTTCCACCACGAACAGCAGTGTCACGTCGCTGTCGAGCGGATTGAACACCACTAACAGTAGCGTTGGCTCGCTGTCTACGGGTCTTTCGACAACCAACAGCAACGTCGGCTCGCTGTCTTCCGGCCTCAGCACCACCAACAGCAGTGTCTCGTCACTCTCCACCGCAACGGGCTCGCTGTCCACCGGCCTCTCGACCACGAACAGCAACGTTTCCTCGTTGTCGTCCGGCCTCAGCACCACCAACAGCAGCGTCTCGTCGCTCTCCACCGCAACGGGTTCGCTGTCCACCGGCCTCTCGACAACCAACAGCAACGTCACTTCACTGTCGTCCTCGACCTCCACCAGCGTCGGCTCGCTCTCCACCGGCCTGGCCACCACCAACAGCAACGTCGCCTCGCTCTCCACGGGCCTGTCGACCACCACCAGCAGCATCTCGTCGCTTTCCACCGTCACCGGCTCGCTCTCCACCGGCCTGGTAACGACGAACAGCAACCTGACGTCGTTGTCCACGTCCACGTCGTCCAGCGTCAGTTCGCTGTCCACCTCGGTCAGCTCGATCGCGAACTCGTCCGGCAAGGTCGGCAACGGCATGGCGGCCGCGCTCGGCGGCGGCGCGACCTACGATCCGGCCACCGGCACGATCACGCCGCCGAGCTACACGACATACAAGGCGAACGGCACCACGGCGAACGTCGACAATGTCGGCGCCGCGCTCGACAGCATCAATTCGAGCGGCGCCAGGTACTTCCACACCAACTCGGCGGGCCTGGATTCGATCGCCACCGGCGTGGACAGCGTCGCGATCGGCCCGAACGCGGTCGCCAACATCGACAACTCAGTGGCGATCGGCGGCGGCTCGGTCGCTACCGTGGCCACGCCGGTGAGTTCGGCCACGGTCGGCGGCATGACGTTCGGCAGCTTCGCGGGCAACAACCCGGTCGGCACGTTCAACATCGGCGGCCCGGGCTTCGAGCGCCAGTTGACGGGCCTCGCGGCGGGCCGCGTCTCCGCAACGAGCACCGACGCGGTGAACGGCAGCCAGCTGTTCCAGACCAACGCGGCGGTGGCTTCGCTGTCCACCAGCATCAACAACGCGGCAAACTCGATGTCGAGCTCGGTGGCCTCGCTGTCCACCTCGACGTCCGCGGCGATGAGTTCGCTGTCGTCGTCCACCTCGACGGCGGTCGGCTCGCTGTCCACCGGCGCCTCGGCCACCACCAGCAGCGTGGCGTCGCTGTCCACCTCGACTTCGACGACCACCGGCTCGCTGTCCACCGGCCTCTCCACGACGAGCAGCAGCGTGGCGTCGCTGTCGACCTCCACCTCCTCCGGCCTCGGCTCGCTGTCCACCAGCCTGTCGTCGACCAACACCTCGGTGGCGTCGCTGTCGTCGGGTCTCGGCACGGTCAGCACCGCGGTGGCCTCGCTGTCTTCGGCGGCCGACAACAACACCACGCGGTCGCTCAGCTCTGGCGGCTACGCGGCGGACATGTCGAAGGCGGGCGCCCAGGCACCGGCGGTCACGGCCGGCTCGAACTCGGTCGCACTCGGCCAGGGTTCGACCGACGACGGACGCTCGAACGTGGTGTCGGTGGGCAGCTCGGCGCAGCAGCGCCAGGTCACCAACGTGGCGCCGGGCACGGAAGGCACGGACGCGGTCAACGTCAACCAGTTGAGTGCGCTCTCGACTTCTATGTCACAATCGTTCGCCGGCCAGCAGAGCCAGATCAACACGCTGGGTACGCAGCTCACGCAGACCCAGCAGGCCCTGCAGCAGACGGACACGATGGCGCGCCAGGGGATCGCCGCGGCCACCGCGCTGACGATGCTGCCGCAGGTCGAACCGGGCAAGACGATCAACGTCGCGGTCGGCGTCGCGCGGTTCGCGGGCCAGTCGGGCATGGCGTTCGGCGCAAGCGCGCACGTGACAACCAACGGCATTCTGAAACTGGGCATCGGCGTCTCGGGCCAAAACAAGACGTATGGTGTCGGATATGGATACAGCTGGTGATCGATACTTCTCATGCCACGCCCCCCCATGGCAATGACAGACGCCTGACCGTCGGAATCTCGCTGTTCGCGAGGGACGGCCAGGCGATCTGGGAAAACGGCATCCATCAGAACATCGCGTTCCTCGCGATGATGCTCAAGCGGTCCGGACGCATCGCCCGGATCCTCTTCCTGAACGGCGGGGACGCGCAGCAGATCCCCGCCGGCCTCGATTTCTCCGATCTGGACATCGCGCTGGTGAACCCGCGCGACGTCTCGCACGAGCTCGACGTGGTGATCGAAATGGGCGCGCAGCTGCCGGTGGACTGGCTGCGCTACATGAAGACGCTCGGCAAGAAGCTGATCATGTGCTTCGTCGGCAACGTCTACGCGGGCCTCTGCGAAACGCCGATCTTCAACCAGCCCTCGGGCCACATCTTCAATGGCGGCCCCTACGACGAAGTCTGGATGCTGCCGAAGGACGACAAGACGGCCAAGCCGCTGCTGCGCACGCTGATGCGCGTGCCGGTCCATTCGATGCCGCACATCTGGTCGCCGCGCTTCATCGACCGGCGCATCGCGGCGCTCGCCGCCGAAGGCATCCGCTTCGGCTACCAGCCGGGCCGCGGCGCCTGGCGGCTGGCGATCCTCGAACCGAACATCTCGGTGGTCAAGAGCTGCCATTACCCGATGCTGGTGGCCGAGGAGTGCTATCGCGCGGAGCCGGCCTCGGTGCAGCATATGTACGTGATCAACACGATGCACATGAAGGACCATCGCACCTTCCTGCACTTCGCGAACAGCCTCGACCTGGTGCGCCACCACAAGGCCACCTTCGAGCCGCGCGTGGAAGTGCCGTCGTTCCTCTCGCAGCACGTGGACGCGGTGATCTCGCACCAGTGGGAGAACCCGCAGAACTACCTCTACTACGACGCGCTCTACGGCGGCTATCCGCTGATCCACAACTCGCCGATGCTCGGCGACGCCGGCTACTACTATCCGGAATTCGATTCGGCCACGGGCGGCCGCGTGCTGCTGGAAGCGTGGCGCGAACACGACGCGAATCTGGCCGGCTACCGCGAGAAGGCGGACGCGATGCTGCGGCGCGTCTCGATCGATAATCCGGCGAACCTCGACGCCTACGTCGAGCGCCTGTTTGCCTGACCGATTTCAGCGGAGAACCTGCATGTCCGATATCCCCGTCCGTGACGTCCAGAACGGCGGCAAGCGTCTCGTGGTGGGCGTCTCGCTGTACGTGCGCGGCGCCGGCCAGTCGCTGTGGGAAAACGGCATCTTCCAGAACTGCCTGCTGCTGGTGCTGCTGCTGCGGCAGTCGCCGCTGGTGGCCGAGGCGGTGATGGTGAACGGCGGCGGCACCGAGCCGGCCGATCCGCAGATGATGCTGGACGAATGGAACGTCCCGCTGGTCTCGATGGACGAGGCGATGGCGCGCTGCGACGTGCTGATCGAGATGAGCGCGCTGTTCAACGCCGACTGGCTCGCGGTGTTCCGCAAGCGCGGCGGCAAGGTGATCACGATGCGCGTGGGCAACGACTACGTGATCGACATCGAGCGCGCGATGTTCGACAAGCCGTCGGGCTTCCTGTTCTCGGGCGCGCGGTACGACGGCATCTGGACGATTCCGGAATTCGAGCACTCGTGCCGCCACTACCTCGAAACGGGGCTGCGCCAGAAGGTGACGATCGTCCCGCACATCTGGCATCCGATGCTGTTCGACAAGGCGCGCGACGCGCTCGAGGAAGGTCGCTCGTTCGGCTATCGCCCGGGCCGGTCGCGCTGGCGCATCGCGATGTTCGAGCCGAACATCTGCATGGTGAAGACGAGCATCATCCCGATGCTGGTGGCCGAAGAGGCCTATCGCGCACAGCCGTCGTTCGTGGAGTTCGTGCGCGTGTGCAACACGCTGCACCTGAAGGACCACACCACCTTCGTGCATTTTGCGCGCAGCCTCGACATCGTCAATCACAGCCTGGCGAGCTTCGAAGGCCGCTTCGCGATCTACGAGTTCATGTCGCAATACGGCGACGCGGTGGTCTCCCACACCTGGGAAAACGCGCAGAACTACCTCTACTACGAGCTGCTGTACGGCGGCTATCCGCTCGTCCACAACTCGCCCTACCTCGGCGAATGCGGCTACTACTATCCGGACTTCGATTGCCAGGAAGGCGGCCGGCAGCTGCTGCGCGCGTTTCGCGAGCACGACGCGAACCTCGATGCCTATCGCGGGCATGCCGCCCGCCTGCTGCATTCGGTCGACATCCATAACCCGGACAACGTCGCGGCCTACACCGAAGCGCTCGCCGCCGCCTATCGCTGACGCGCGGCCCCGCCGCCCCTCTCACTCCCTTCGAACGAGCCAGGAGGTCACTTGAAATCGATCCTGATACGATGCGCGGCCGCATGCGTGGCCGCCGGCGCGGCGAGCCTCGCGCAAGCCCAGACGCCGGCTCCGTCCCCCGCTGCGCCCGCCGCTCCGGTGCTCTCGCTGGCGCCCGTCAACTCCGGCACCTCGGCCGACGAGCTGCTGCGCGACGCCGACTACGCGCTGCAGCTGCTCGATGCGGGCCGCTATCAGGACCTGTGGAACGACGCCGCGCCGTTCGTCAAGCAGCGCTACGATCCGAAGCGCTTCGCGGACGACACGCGGATGTCGCGCGAAGCCGTGGGCGCGATCAAGAGCCGTGGCTGGGCCGCCGTCACGCGGATCATCTACAGCGGCGCGAAGGACGTGCCGGACGGCCTCTACGCGAACGTCGACTACGCGACCACGCAGACCTCGGGCAAGGTCGTCTACGAAAAGGTCAGCTTCCGGCTCGAGAGCGACGGCCGCTGGCACCTGACCGGCTACGTGCCGCGCGTCGCGCAAGGCACGATTCCGGGCAACTGACGGCACACGCGGCGGCCGGCGAAGCCTCCCGCCGCCCGCCGCGCTCCGATGCACCTCGCGCCCGGCACTCCGGCCTCGCGCGAGGCTGCCCGCGCCACCCCGGCGGCTCGTCACGCAGCAGGCAGGCAAAGCCGTTCTCGCGGCCGTCAGGCCCATGGTCCCCTCCCCTCGCATCCCGCCTCGCGGCACTTTCCGCTTGTCTCATCTCAAAAAGAAAACGATAATCATTCCCATTCTCAACAATCCCGGTTTCTGGCAGGCCCGTCCGCTGGATCGTGTACGGACTTCACAATCTCTTCCAGTGGTCGAACGTTACTACCGCGAACTCCTGCGCTTCCTTTCGCAACGCGTGAAGGACATCGACACGGCGTCGGACATCGCCCAGGAGAGCTACCTTCGCGTCCTCACGCTGCGTGGCTCCGGCACACCGATCAGCGATCCGCGCGGCCTGCTCTATCGCACCGCCCGCAATCTGGTCATCGATTCGTTCCGGCGCGCCGGCGTGCGCGACCAGCACGTGCAGCCGCTCGACGACGACTGCGACCGCCCCGCCGATCCGTCCAGCCAGCCCGAAAACGCATTCGAATCGTCGCAACGCACCGACATGCTGGTGGCGGCCATCGAAGCGCTGCCGCCGCGCTGTCGCGAGGCCTTCGTCCTGCACCGGTTCGAAGGCCTGAGCCATCTGGAGATCGCCGCGCGCATGGGCATTTCGCGCAACATGGTCGAAAAGCATGTGATCCGCGGCGTGCTGGCGTGCCGGCGGCAGCTGGCTGCGTGGGAAGGAACAGCCGACGAAACGCAAGCGGCCATCGATTGACTCGCGCGATCCCCGACTTCACGATGTCAGGTTTTTGCCTTGCCATGCGTCTTCCGGATCAGGCCCGCAGACGATACGACAATGAGACGACGCATTCATCCTCCCGATACGCCATCGGCCGCCAGCGAAGCCGAACAACAGGCCGCGACCTGGTTCGTCAGACAGCAGGACAACACCGGCGAGCGGGATGCCGCCGCCTTCGAACGCTGGCTCGCGCAGGACGCCGCGCACCGCGTGGCCTATGCAAGGATCGCCGAGGCATGGCGGACCCTCGACGCGTTGCCGGCGCATGACGTCGCCCGCCTGAAGGCCGGCGGCCCGCGCGCCGCGCCGTGGCCGGGCCGGCGCACCTTCGTGCCGCGCTTCGCGCTGGCCGGAGCGGCGCTGGCGATGGCGGGCGGCGGCGCGCTCGGCTGGCGGTGGCTGCACGAGGCATGGCTCGACACGCCGACCTTCGCGCAGCGCTACGACACGCGCCGCGGCGAGTTCCAGACCGTCTCGCTGCCCGACGCCAGCACCATGCAGCTCGACACCGACACGCACGTGCAGGCGCGGTTCTTTCCGCGCCGGCGCGAGGTGCAGGTGCATCGCGGGCAGGCGATGTTCGCGGTGCAATCGGACCCGCGGGCGCCGTTCCACGTGTTCGCGCGCGACGTGACGGTCACCGTGGTCGGCACGCGTTTCGCGGTCCGCTGCACGAACACGGGCCTCGAGCAGGGCAACGTGCGCGTCGACGTGGAAGAAGGGCGCGTGCGCGTCGCGTCGGCGGCGCAGCCCGGCATCGAACTGACCGCGGGCCAGAGCGTCGCCACCGACGATCGCGGCCGGCTCGAACGGATCGCCTCGATCGCGCCGGCCGATGTCGGCGCCTGGCGCGAAGGCCGCGTCCGCTTCGACGACACCACGCTCGCCCGCGCGCTGCAGGAGTTCGAACGCTACCTGCCGACGGGCGTCGCCATCCACGATCCGGCGGTGGCCGCGATGCACGTGACCGGCAGCTTCGACGTCAGGCAAGCGGCGAGCTTCGTTCGCGCCTTGCCCCGCGTGCTGCCGGTGCGCATCCGCCAGCGCGGCGACGTGACCGAGATCGTGCCGGCGGCCTGACGGCCCGCCGCAAAAAAACTTTTTCAGAACATGTCAGGCTTCGGCGCGCCGATGCGTCTTCTTCAGCAATCGCCTTTACTTGCTACTTGCTGGAGATGTCGTCATGCTGCACCCCCGCCTTCCGCTCGCCGTCATGACGGTGGCCGTGACCCTCGCCGTCGCGTCGCTCGGCGCCACCGACGCCCGGGCCCAGACTCCGCCTGCCTCGGCCCCGGCGCCACGGCTCGATTTTTCGATTCCGGCCCAGCCGCTGGGCAGCGCCCTGAACGAGCTGGCACGCCAGGCCCGGCTGCAGCTCCTGGTGGAACCGGCACTGGTGGCCGGACGCACCGCCCCCGCCGTCGACGGCCGGATGTCGGTCGACCAGGCGCTCGCGCGCCTGCTCGGCCCAAGCCGTCTGGCCGCCGATTCGCGCGACGGCACCGTGACCGTGCGCCGGGCGCAGGCGGCGCCGGCCGGAGCGCCGGAACTGGCGCTGCCGGCCGTGAACGTCACGGGCGGCGCCGACGGTCCGCAGCCCCCCACCGAAAAAACCGGCTCCTACACGATCCACTCGACCGCGGCGGCCAGCAAGATCGCGCTGCCGCCGAAGGAAACGCCGCAATCGGTGTCGGTGCTCACGCGTGCCGAGATGAACGACTTCCAGCTCAACAGCGTCAACGACGCGCTGCGCCACGTGACCGGCGTGACCGTCGAGCCCTACGACTCCTATGCGACCGACTTCACGTCGCGCGGATTCCACATCACCAACCTGCAGTTCGACGGCGTCGGCATGCCGCTGGAGTACACCGCGCAATACGGCGACATCGACATGGCCCTGTACGACCGCGTGGAAGTGCTGCGCGGCGCCGACGGCCTGAACGCCGAGACCGGCAACCCGTCCGCCACCGTCAATTTCATCCGCAAGCGCCCGACCTACCAGTTCCAGGCCTCCGGCGACGTGTCCTACGGATCGTGGGACACCAAGCGGATCGATGTGGATATATCAGGACCACTGAACAAATCGGGAACCGTGGCGGGCCGGCTCGTCGCGGTCCATCAGGACGGCGATTCCTTCACCGACCGCCTGAAGCCGAGCAAGGACATCGTCTACGGCGTGGTCGACGTCAACATCACGCCGAGCACGCTGGCCACGGTGGGCTTCAGCTACGAGATCAACCGTCTGAAGGGCGCCAGCTGGGGCGGGCTGCCATTTCTCGACGCCGCGGGCAACCCGCTCGCCTATGACGTGAGCGCCAGCATGGCGCCGAAATGGGCCTACTTCGACACGCAGGAGCAGCGGGCCTTCGCGGAACTGACGCAGCAGCTCGGCCGGCGCTGGACCTGGAAGACCTCGGTCAACTACAACGACATCTACAACAACGCCAAGTTCTTCTATCCCTACGGATCGCTGAATGCGGACGGCTCGGGCGTGAACGCCTACACGTCGTCGTATGTGTCGTCGAACCGCCAGCTGGTGCTCGATACCAGCGTAAGCGGCAAGCTCGACCTGTTCGGCCGAACGCACGACATCGTGCTGGGCGCCAATTTCTCGCGTTCCGAGTTCACCAATCCGTCCGCGGAAGGCGACGGCGACGGCGTGCCGGTGAGCTACGCCACGCTGCTCGCGGGCAGCTATCCGGAGCCGTCGTTCGGCGCGGCCACCTCGCACATCAACTATCTGGACGTAAGGCGTTCGCTCTACGCGTCGTCGCGCTGGAGCCTGACGGACCGCGCCCACCTGCTGCTCGGCATCAACTATACGCAGGCCGCCAGCAGCGGCAGCTCGGACGGCACCGGATACAACCAGCAATCGACCGGCTCGGCGCCCTATGTGGGCCTGACCTACGACCTGACGCGGCAGATCACGGCCTACGCCAGCTTCACCAAGATCTTCAATCCGCAATCGCAGCTCGACATCAATGGCCAGCTGCTCGGCCCCGCGCGCGGACGCAGCGAAGAAGCCGGCATCAAGGGCGCGTTCTTCGACAACCGGCTGAACACGGCGCTCACCGTCTACCGGGTCCACCAGTCGAACATCGCAACGGAGGCAGGCTTCGATCCGGGCACCGCCAACTATTACTACTCGGGCGGCGAAGCCACCTCGACCGGCATCGAGGCGGAAATCTCCGGACGGATCACGCATGACTGGAACGTCAGCGCCGGCGCGACCATCCTGCGCGTGCAGGACGGCAGCGGGCAGTCGACCCAGCTGTTCGTGCCGCGCAAGTCCGCGCACCTGTCCACCAGCTACCGCCTGCCCGTCTTCGATCACAAGCTGACGGTGGGCAGCAGCATCCGCTGGCAGAGCGCGACGAGCTACGTCGAGGCAGGCGTCGGCGCGGCCCATCAGGGCTCCTACGTCGACGTGGATCTGATGGCCCGATACGACGTGAACCGCCACCTCAGCATCACCGGGACGCTGAACAACGCGCTCGACCGGAAGTACTGGTCGACCATGGAATACAACTACGGCACCTATGGCGCCCCGCTCAACGGCAGCGTCAACCTGACCTGGCGTTATTGAGAGCAATACCGGTGCGGGCGCAACCATTTCGCCATGGTCCGCCCAACCGGCATTGCCCGCCGCGCTCGCGGCACCGGGCCGGCAGCGCCGGTCATGGGCACCGGGCCGGCAGCGCCGGTCATGAGACACCCGCCGCCGGCCACCCGCCAACGCGCCCGCGCCCCGTCGCGGCTCGGGTGCGCCGGCGTCTTTCCTACCGCGCCGGCGCCCGCCTCGCGCGGCAGCCCCACGCATCGTGGCGGGATCCCGCCGCCTCCGCTCGCGCCGCCAGCGAACACCGGACGCTCGCCGCACCGGTCACGGCGGCCACCATCCAGCGACGCGTCCCATCGCAACGGCACCGTCAAAACTGTCCCATCATTCGATGTAATCATCATACGGAATTCAAAAAACTGACGATATTCAATTCCCGATGTACCAATTAATACACAACAATGACAGGTGCTTTTTTGTGATTACCGATAACATTTCGCGCCGCACGCGACGATTTTCTTTTCGATATTGGAATATCGATAAGTTGGTTGCAAAGCGCTTGACAATACTTTTCTATTGATCAAACATTCATGCATATACATGCAAACTAAGTAGCCGAGCGTCGCAACACTTAAGCAACACGCTCAACTACCCGTTCCGAGCGGGAACCGGGGCACGCGGCTCGCTGGTGTCAGCGAACCACGCGTGTCCGCTTCATCCATTCGTGCGAGGAGCGCGGCCTGATACCCACTATAGCGCGCAGAAGCTTGAACGCGGCCGTTGTACCTGTCTGATCTGCTGTTGTGGCTTGACGAAAAAAAGCTGGGCTCATGACGCTGACGATCCTTCGCCGGATCGCCAGCGCTTTGCATCGCCGTGTCGGCGCTGCGGATGCCGGCCGGAATGGGCGAGGCTTGCCTGCCGAAACGAGCTCCCAAGGTAACCGGTTTGTTAATCGATTGCCAAATCGGGGAGTTTCATTAAGAAGAACGAGGGTTTCCATTTCCGTCTACGTAATCCTACGCAATTCGGAAATCGTACCCGTATTCGTTTTACTGGTTTGGAAATTCGATTTCAGTGGCACGGAGCGGTTCAGTGCGTTGCCGTGATTAGTTGGCGCGGCACGAATCGATGCAAAGCGTTACATGGAAAGGACGCCGACCCCATGATAGATCCCGAACTCGCCACGCCGGAGCGCCAAACGGCTCAGCCGCCGGCCGCCGGACCGCTCGCCGCCGATTCGCGCCACCGCGCGGGCGCGACGCTGGCCGATCACGCCGTCGACACGCTGGTCGACGTGCTGCGCCTGCGCGCCACGACGCTGCCGGACCAGACCGCCTTCATCCATCTGGTCGACGGCGAAACCGAAAGCCGTACCGTGACCTATGCGGAGCTGCAGCGGCAGGCCACCGCCATCGCGCGCCATCTCGCGTCGGTCGACGTGGCCGGCAAGCGCGTGCTGATGCTGTTCGAGGCCGGCGTCGACTACATCGCCGCGCTGTTCGGAGTCTGGATGGCGGGCGCGGTGGCGGTGCCTTCGTTCCCGCCGGTCGGCACGCGCGCGCTGGGCCGCCTCGGCGCGATCGCGCGCGATTCGCAGCCCGAGGTGATCCTCACCAACGCGCGCTTCTCGAAGCTGCGCGAGCGGGTGCTCGCGCTGCTGCCCGAGGGCTTCCCGGAGCAGGCCTGGACCGAAATCGACGAGCTTTTTCAAGCCGATATGCATGCATATGCATACAAATCGGACGGAGCGCCGGCAGCGCTGCCGGCGCTCGATCAAGGCGCCCTCGCGCTGCTCCAGTACACGTCCGGCTCGACCTCCGATCCGAAGGGCGTGATGCTCACGCACGGCAACCTGCTCAGCAACTGCCACGGCGCGAGCCGCTGGATGGGCGGCCGGCGCGAGCGGGTCGGTTGCACCTGGTTGCCGCCGTACCACGACATGGGCCTGATGGGCGGCATCCTGCAGCCGATCTACGAAGGCTTCCCCACCGTGATCCTGGCGCCGGGGCACTTCGTCCAGCAGCCGCTGCGCTGGCTCGCGGCGCTCTCGCAGTACCGCGTCACCACCACCATCGCGCCGAACTTCGCGTTCGACCTGTGTTGCAACTCGATCGGCGACGAGGTGCTGCCGCTGCTCGACCTGTCCTCGGTCGAGGCGGTCTACTGCGGCGCCGAGCCGGTGCGCCGGCGCACCTTCGAGCGTTTCGCCGAGCGCTTCGCGCCCTGCGGCTTCCGCGCCGACGCGTTCGGCCCCTGCTATGGGCTGGCCGAAGCCACCGTGTTCGTGTCGGGCAAGGTGGACGGCGTGCCGCCCGCCTTCCTCGAGGTCGATCAGGAGGCGCTGGCCCGCGGCGAGGTGCAGGAGATCGCGGCCGATCATCCGCAGGCCCGCACGCTCGCCTCGTGCGGTGCGCCGGCGCCCGGCCACGACGTCAGGATCGTCGGCCCCGACGGCCGTGCGCTGCCCGACGGCGCCATCGGCGAGATCTGGGTGGGCGGCCCGAACATCGGCATCGGCTACTGGAACCAGCCTCGGCACAGCGAGGAGACGTTCCAGGCGCGTCTGGCCGGCTCGCCACAACGCTACATGCGCACCGGCGATCTCGGCTTCCTGCGCGACGGCGAGCTCTACGTGACCGGCCGCATCAAGGATCTGATCATCCACGCGGGCCGCAATCTCTATCCTCAGGACATCGAACTGCTGGTCGAGGAGACCGACGCGCGCATCCGCCCGAACGGCGTGGCCGCGTTCTCGATCGACGACGGCCAGAGCGAGCGGATCGCCGTGGTGGCCGAGTTCCGGCGCGGCGAGCGGGTGGCCGAGAGCGAGCTGCAGTTGCTGCGCGAGGCGATCGTCGAGCGCGTTACGCGCCAGCTCGGCGCGGCGCCCCACCTGATCCACTTCGCGCCGATGGGCGCGATCCCCCTGACGACGAGCGGCAAGATCCAGCGCTATGCGACGCGCCAGGCGCTGCTTGCGCAGTCGTTGGCAAGCTACCCCAACGCACGCGCCTGAGCCCGCGAAGGACATCATGGACATCCAGACCCAAACCTCTTCCTCGCGGCCCGCGCCGACCGCCGACCGCACCGGCGCCACCGAGCGGCGCCTGGCCTGGCTAACGGTCGGCATCCCGGCCGTCGGCGCGGTCGCGGCCGTGACGCTGGCGATCGTCAACGGCATCGGCCGGCTCGAGATCGGCCTGCTCGCCGTCATGTACCTGGTCACGGCGCTCGGCGTCGAGGCCGGCCTGCACCGCTTCTTCTCGCATCAGGCGTTCAAGGCCGGCCCGATCGTCACGGCGCTGTTCGCGATCTGCGGCTCGATGGCCGCGCAGGGCCCGATCCTGTTCTGGGCCGCCACGCATCGCATGCATCACGCCTTCACCGACCAGGAGGGCGACCCGCATTCGCCGCGCCTGCACGGCGAGGATTTCTCCGGGCGCCTGCGCGGCATCTGGCATGCGCACGTCGGCTGGCTGTTCACGCTGCGCCGGCAGAACTGGAGCCAGTTCACGCCGGACCTGCTGCGCGATCGCTGGATCGTGCGCCTGAACCGCCTCTATTTCGTCTGGATCGGGCTCGGCCTCGCGCTGCCGACGCTGGCCGGCTGGCTGATCGGCGGCACGCCCTACGCGGCGCTGATGGGCCTGCTGTGGGGCGGCCTGCTGCGGATCTTCCTGGTCGACCAGGCCACCTGGGCGATCAACTCCTTCGCGCACAGCTTCGGGCCGCGCCCGAACACCACGCGCGACCAGAGCCGCAACGTGTTCTGGCTGGCGCTGCCGGCGGTGGGCGGCGGCTGGCACAACAACCATCACGCGTTCCCCGCCCTGGCCCGTACCAGCCAGCGCTTCTGGCAGCTCGACCTGTCGGGCGGGCTGATCGAACTGCTGGCCGTGTTCGGTCTGGTGTGGGACGTGCGGCGCCCCGCCCGCGGCCGCGCCGACGCCACCCAGTCCTGAGCGCCCTCGCAAGCTATCCGGAGAATTCTTCATGACGCACCTCGATCTCCCATCCGCACCGACCATCCCCGACGACCAGCCGGTGCGCGGCGTCAGCGTGCTCGACGCACGCGGCGCCCGCATCAAGGCGCGGACCGCGTTCGGCGTGATGACGATCCCGCTCGCCGGTACGCTGGCGGCCGCGTGGCTCGCCTGGGCCGGCTACGCCACGCGCGTCGACGCCTGGCTGTTCGGCGTGATGTACGTGCTGCACATGGCGGGCGTCTCGATCGGCTATCACCGCTTCCTCGCCCATCGCGCGTTCAAGACCTCGCCGCTGTTCCGCGCGCTGATCCTGATCTGCGGCTCGATGGCGGCACAGGGCCCGATCCTGTTCTGGGTCACCACGCATCGCCGCCACCACACCTACAGCGACCGCCCGGGCGATCCGCATTCGCCGAACCTGCTCGGCGACAGCCGCGGCGAACGCCTGCGCGGGCTGTGGCACGCCCACATGCCGTGGATGATGTCGCCCGAGATGTCGAGCTGGAGCTACTTCGCGCAGGACATCCTGAAGGACCGCACGCTGCTGTTCTTCAACCGCACCTACTTCTACTGGGTCCTGCTCGGCCTGCTGATCCCCGCGGTGGCCGGCGGCCTGCTCACCGCGAGCTGGATGGGCGCGCTGTGCGGGCTGATGTTCGGCGGCTTCGCGCGCATGTTCATCGCCAACCAGTTCGCCTGGTGCGTGGGCTCGATCTGCCATCGCTACGGCAGCCGCCCGTTCGAGACGCGCGACCACAGCACCAACAACTGGATCGTGGCCTTCCTGACCTTCGGCGAAGGCCTGCAGAACAACCATCACGCGTTTCCGGCCTGGTACCGGCACGGCGTGAACTGGTGGGAGCCCGACCTGTCGGGCTGGATGCTGACGCTGCTGGGCCGGCTCGGCATCGTCTCGGAGCTGCGCTCGCCCAGCCGCGAGGTGATCGAGCGCATCCGCAAGCGCGAGTCCGGCAACGCCTGAGCGGCCCCGCCGCCCGCGCCGCCACGGCCCGCACCGTTTCGTTTCACCCTTTCAACCCTGACGTGGGAGTACACATCATGGCGTTCATGTCGAGCCTGTTCAACAAGATCGGCTTCATGGAAGAAAAACGTTCGTCCACCCCGCTGACCGAAGCCGGCATCCACCAATGGCTGGTCGAACGGCTCGCCCGGCAGCTCAACGTGCCGGTCGCGCAGATCGACTCGGCCCGCACCTTCGAGTCCTACGGGCTCGATTCTCTGGTCGCGCTGCAAGTGGCCGGCGACCTCGAAAAGCTGCTCGAACAGCGCCTGTCGCCGGCGCTGCTGTTCGAACACCAGAACATCGACGACCTGGCGAGCTACCTCGCCACCGAACTCGCCGCCGGCGAGATCAAGGCCTGAGCGCCACGCCACCTAGGAGCGAACCGATGGCAACGATTCAACTACCGCAGCAGCAAACCCCGGGCTTTCGCGAGTACGTCCAGTCGCTGAAGTCGATCGAGGGCGAACGGCTGGCCGACGCGATTCCGCGCGAGCTTTACGAACCGCGCCTCGCGCGCGGCCTGCTCGGCTTCTTCGCGAGCACCGCGCTCTACGTGGGCGCCGTGGTCGGCGTCCATTACGCGCCGCACTGGTCGCTCTGGATCCCGCTCTGGCTGCTGGCCGGGCTGGGCGGCTGGGGGCTGTTCTGCATCGCGCACGACTGCGGGCACAACTCGTTCTCGAGGAGCCGGCGCTTCAACTTCGCGCTCGGCCAGATCGCGCTGTTCCCGCTGCTCTACCCGTTCCACGGCTGGCGCCACATGCACAACCTGCATCACGCCAACACCAACAGCCTGGAGATGGACACCGACTGGCGCCCCGTGCTGCCGGAGCAATACCGCCGCATGGGCCTGTGGGAGAAGTTCGTCTATCGCAGCACGCGCAGCTGGCTGTTCTGGCTCGGCACCGTGAACTACCAGCGCCACTCGGGCTTCAAGCCGAGCATGTTCCCGAAGCTCGAGGCCCGCAACGACGTGCGCCGCTCGGTGATCATCACGGTGCTGTTCGCGGCGGTCTACCTGCCCACGCTGATCTACTTCACCGGCTGGCAGGGCTTCCTGCTCTACTTCCTCGGCCCCTGGCTCGGCATCCACGCGTGGTTCAGCACCACCACGATGATGCATCACATCTCGGACGACATCCCGTTCCTCACGCGCGAGCACTGGAGCCTGAACGGCAGCCGGCTGATGATGACGACCGACTACGAGTATCCGAAGTGGCTGCACTTCTTCACGCACAACATCTCGGTCCATGCCGCCCACCACGTGGTGCCGGTGATCCCGTTCTACAACCTGCCCAAGGCGCGTGAGGCGCTCAAGCGCGCCTATCCCGGCGCGATCCGGCAGAAGCCGTTCACGCTCGGCGAAGTCTGGAAGGTGATTCGCGCCTGCCATCTCTACGATCCGGTGCATGGCTACTACCGCTCGTTCGAGGCCGTCGCGACGCCGCCCGCGCCCACCCCTCCGCGCGCCGACACGGCGATCTGACGAACCCATCGGCCACCCTGCCAGGAGACCGACGATGTCCAATACCTCCGAGTCATCCCTCCCGCACGGCACGGCGGCGGCAGCCGCCGCGTCCGCGCCGGCCCGCGCCGCGAGCGCGCCGATGTCGTTCGGCAAGCGCGTGCTGAAGGGCTATATCGGCACGCTCGGCGCGGTCTCGCCGGCGGCCGCCGCGCGCCGCGCCACCGACCTGTTCGGCTACACGCGCACGTTCCGCAAGACGCCGCCGAAGGACATGTCGCCGCTCGGCGCGCACCGCTTCGAGATCCGCGGCGTCGAGGGCGTCAAGCACGGGCATCTGTGGGGCAAGGGCGAACGCACCGTGCTGCTGGTGCATGGCTGGGGCGCCGACAGCGCCACCATGTTCTCGTTCGTGCCGAAGCTGCAGAAGGCGGGCTTCCGCGTGGCGGCGTTCGACGCGCCGGCGCACGGCGTCTCGCCCGGCACCGTCACCACCATGACGGCCTTCAAGAACGCCGTGAAGGGCGCGATCGAATCGCTGGGCGGCGTGCATGGCATCGTCTCGCACTCGCTGGGCAGCATCGCCTCGACCGGCGCGATCGCCGAACTCGGCCCGACCAGCGTGGACGGCATCGTGATGCTCGCGCCGCCCTGCACGCTGCCGGCCGTGATCGACCGCTGGTCGGGCGACTTCCTGCAGCTCACGCCGAACGTGATGGACGCGATGTACGCCGAACTGCATCGCCGCAACGGCGTGCCGCCCCAGCACTGGGACATCGGCGCGCTGGGCCGCGGGCTGCAGACGCGGATCTTCGTGATGCACGGGCCGAACGACAAGATCGTGCCGATCTGCGAATCGGAGAACATCGCGGCGGCGCTGCCGAACGTGCGTTTCGAGCGCGTCGAGAAGGTCGGCCACGTGCGGATCCTGTCGGACGCGCGCGTGATCGAAAGCGCCACGCAGTTCCTCGCGATCGGCGGCGAGCCGACGGCGCTGGCGCCGCTGCCCGGCCAGCCGGGCACCCACTGAGGAGCCGACCATCATGCTCTATCCCGAACTGTACCGAAGCCTGGAGCGCGCGCGCTGGGACATGCAGGACGACGTGGACTGGTCGCGCTTCGACGCCTCCCTGCTGTCCGACGAGCAGGCGCTGTCGATCAAGATGAACGCGATCACGGAATGGGCGGCGCTGCCGGCCACCGAGATGTTCCTGCGCGACAACGTCGACGACAGCGACTTCTCCGCGTTCATGTCGATCTGGTTCTACGAGGAGCAGAAGCACTCGCTGGTGCTGATCGAGTACCTGCGGCGCTTCCGGCCCGAACTCGCTCCGACCGAGGACGAGCTGCACGCGGTGCGCTTCCCGTTCGATCCGGCGCCGGCGCTCGAAACGCTGACGCTGCACTTCGGCGGCGAGATCCGTCTCAACCACTGGTATCGCTGCGCCGCGCACTGGCACACCGAGCCCGTGATCCGGCAGATCTACGAGCTGATCTCGCGCGACGAGGCGCGCCACGCCGCCGCCTACCTGAAGTACATGCGGCGCGCGCTGGAGCGGCACGGCGACGAGGCGCGGCTCGCGTTCGCCAAGATCGGCACGCTGATGGCGAGCGCGAACCGCGCCGCCAAGGCGATCCATCCGACCAACCTGCACGTGAACCGCGGCCTGTTCCCGAACGACACGGTGCAGAGCCGCCTGCCCGATCCCGAGTGGCTGGGCCGCTGGCTCGACTCGCAGATCTGCTTCGACCGCGCCTGGGAAAACCGCGTGGCCGAACGGATCCTGCACAACCTGTCGCTGCTGCTGGAGCGGCCGCTGCTGACCGTGAAGGACCTTCACAAGCTGCGCAAGCAGCTGCACCAGAGCCTGGAGGGCGCCGGCGCGGACGCGGCCGCCGCCCTGGAGCATTGATCCGGAGAACGCCCACGATGACCGAACTCACTGTCGAATACCGCACCTGGATGTGCCTGATCTGCGGCTACCTCTACGACGAACGCAGCGGCGATCCGAAGGCCGGCATCGCCGCCGGCACGCGCTGGGAAGACGTGCCCGAAGACTGGCGCTGCCCCGAATGCGACGTGCCGAAGCTCGACTTCGAAATGGTTTCGATCTGACCTTCGTTTCGCGGCAGCCCGGCTGCCATCTACTTAGAACCAAGGACTCCCCACCATGCAATACAGCGATCTTGCCACTCCAGAATTCCTGAAGAATCCGTATCCGGTGTTCGAGGCGATGCGCGCCGAGGGCCAGCTGGTCAAGCTCGCACCGAAGCTCTACGCGACCTCGCACTACGCGTTCGGCGAGAAGCTGCTGCTCGACCGCCGCTTCGGCAAGGGCATCGTCGAGGCCGTCAAGGCGCGCTACGGCGAAGGCGTGATCGACCAGCCGCCGTTCCGCACCTTCCGCTCGATGCTGCCGGGCCTGAACCCGCCCAAGCACACCAACCTGCGCGCGCTGCTGATGAAGTCGTTCAACGCGCGCCAGGTCGAGAAGTTCCGCGAGGCGTCCTACACCATCTCGAACCAGCTCATCGACAAGCTCGTGAAGGAACCGCAGGGCGACCTCGTCACCGGCTTCGCGTTCCTGCTGCCGATGCAGACGATGTGTACGATCCTCGGCGTGCCGCTGTCGGACGGCGCGATGTTCAAGCGCGCCGCCGACCGTGCCGCCGGCGCGCTCAACGTCACGCCGCTCAACGCCGAGCAGCTCGAGGAATCGCGCAAGTCGGCGATCGAACTCGAGACCTACTTCGCCAAGGTGCTGGCCGAGCGCCGCAAGGAGCCGGGCGACGACCTGATCTCGCAGATGATCCTGGCCGAGGAAGACGGCCAGCGCCTGACCGACGACGAGATCGTCGCCAACCTCTGCTTCCTGTTCGTGGCCGGCCACGAGACCACCGAGAACATGATCGGCAACACGCTGATCGCGCTGCAGCACCATCCCGAGCAGCGCGAGCGCGTCAAGGCCGACCTCTCGATCATGCCGAAGGTGGTCACCGAGGCGCTGCGCTACGACAGCTCGGTGCAGATCGCGCAGCGCGTCGCGCTCGAGGAAGTCGAACTCGAAGGCCAGACGATCCAGCGCGGCGACCTGATCTGCGTGTTCCTCGGCGGCGGCAACCGCGATCCGGAGAAGTTCGCGAACCCGAACGCGCTCGACATCGACCGCGAAAACGTACGCCCGCTCTCGTTCGGCGGCGGCCTGCACTACTGCCTCGGCGCGCGGCTCGCGCTGCTGGAGATCGCGGCCGCGCTGGAGACGGTCTACACGCGCCTGCCGAACCTGCACCTGACCAACCTCGACGCGCTGCCGTATCGCCGCAACAACGCGCTGCGCGGCGTCGATTCGCTGCTCGGGACCTGGTAAGCCGCGCGGCGCGAGCCGCCGCGCCATCCCGCGCTTCGTCGGGCGCCGCGCGCGATCGCGCCGGCCCGCGACGGCCGGCACGCCCGCGCCTCGGGCGTGCCGGAGCGCGCGCATTTCATATGACGGTGAGCATCTGAAACCGGCATGAATCGCGGCGAGCGGTGCCGATCGGCATCGATCGTCGCGCCCGCGATACCCGCACCACGCCACCCCGGCCCTCAATGCCAATGCGAAGGAGAACCTCAACTTGAGCGACAACCAATCGGGCGCGCCGGCGCTGCCGCCCACCGCCGACGCGAAACCGAAACGCAAGCGCAAGCCCGTGCTGCTGGTGCTGATCGTTCTGATCGTGGTGTTGCTGGGCTATGCGATCTACTGGTGGCTGCACGCGCGCTTCTACGAGAGCACCGACGACGCCTACGTGGGCGGCAACATCACCGTGATCTCACCGCACGTGGCCGGCTACGTGTCCGAGCTGCTGGTGGAGGACAACCAGCGCGTGCACGCCGGCCAGCCGCTGCTGCGCCTGCAGCCCGGCGACTTCGCGGCGGCGCTCGACGCGGCCAAGGCCAACGAGATCGCGATGCAGGCCGCGCGCGCGCAGCTGGTGGCGCGCCGTGCGCTGCAGCAGACCCTGATCGACCAGGCCAGCGCCGAAGTGGCCGGCAAATCGGCCGCCCTGGCGTTCGCGAGGATCGACGCCACGCGCTACCGCAACCTGCTCAACACCGAGGCCGGCACGCGCCAGAGCGAGGAACGTACCAGCGCGGCGCTCAAGCAGGCCCAGGCCCAGCTCGACGCGGCCACGGCGAAGCTGCGCGAGGCCCGCCAGCAGGTAGCGGTGCTCGACAGCGAGGTCGCCGGCGCCGACGCCACCATCCTGCAGGCCGCCGCGACGCGGCGCACGGCCGAGCTGAACAGCGGCTACACCGAGCTGCGCGCGCCGATCGACGGCTACGTCGGCAATCGCTCGATCCACGTCGGCAGCTACGTCACGCCGGGCACCCAGCTGATGTCGGTGGTGGCGGCCAGCGGCCTGTGGGTCGACGCCAACTTCAAGGAGGACCAGCTCGCGCGGATGCGCGCCGGCCAGAGCGCGAAGATCTGCGCCGACGTGCGCGCCTCGCAGTGCTTCCAGGGCCACGTCCACCTGCTCGCGCCGGCCACCGGCGCCGTGTTCAGCGTGATCCCGCCGCAGAACGCCACCGGCAACTTCACGCGCATCGTGCAGCGCGTGCCGGTACGGATCGCGTTCGACGCGGCCGACGGCGTGCTCGGCGTGCTGCGCCCCGGCCTCTCCACCACCGTGACGGTCGATACGCACGGGGCCGCGCAATGAGCGAACCCGTCAACGCCACGGCCGGCACGCCCGCGCCGGCCGCGCATCCGCCCGCCTGGCCGTTCGCCGTGATGTGCGTCGGCATGTTCATCGCGCTGCTCGACATCCAGATCGTGGCCTCGTCGCTGCAGGAGATCGGCGGCGGCCTGAGCGCGGCGCAGGACCAGATCGGCTGGGTGCAGACCGCCTACCTGATCGCCGAGATCACCGTGATCCCGATGTCGGGCTGGCTCACCCGCGTGTTCTCCACGCGGCGCCTGTTCACCGGCTCGGCGCTCGGCTTCACGGCCGCCAGCCTGATGTGCGGCTTCGCCTGGAACATCGAGAGCATGATCGTGTTCCGCGCGATCCAGGGCGTGCTCGGCGCGTCGATGGTGCCCACCGTGTTCACCTCGTCGTTCCACTACTTCGACGGCAAGCGGCGCGTGATCGCGGCCGCCGTGATCGGCACCATCGCCTCGCTCGCGCCGGCGCTCGGGCCGATCGTGGGCGGCTTCATCACCGACACCCTGAACTGGCGCTGGCTGTTCTACGTGAACCTGGTGCCGGGCCTGCTGGTCGCGTTCGGCGTGTCGCTGAGCGCCGACATCGACCGCCCCGACCTGTCGCTGCTCAAGGGCGCCGACTATCTCGGCATCGCGTTGATGGCGGTGTTCCTCGGCACGCTCGAATACGTGCTGGAGGAAGGCGCGCGCTGGAACTGGCTCGACGATCCGACGATCCGCCGCTGCGCCGTGATCTCGGCCTGCGCCGGCAGCGTGTTCATCGCGCGCTGCCTGAGCGTCGACAACCCGATCGTCGATCTGCGCGCGCTCGCCAACCGCAACTTCACGATCGGCTGCATCCTGTCGTTCCTGACCGGCGTGGGCGCGTTCTCGTCGATCTATCTGACGCCGCTGTTCCTCGGCTACGTGCGCGGCTACGACGCCTGGCAGACCGGCGTGGCGATGGTGCCCACCGGCATCGCCGCGCTGGTGGGCGTGCCGGTCTACGTGATCTTCGCGCGCAAGACCGACCTGCGCTGGCTGATGATGTTCGGCATGGCGATGTTCGGGCTGTCGATGTGGGACTTCCGCTTCATCACGCACGACTGGGGCAACCAGCAGCTGCTCTGGCCGCAGCTGATCCGCGGCTTCCCGCAGGTGTTCGCGATCGCGCCGGCGGTCACGCTCGGGCTCGGCAGCCTGCCGCCGGAACGGCTCAAGTACGCGAGCGGCCTGTTCAACATGATGCGCAATCTGGGCGGCGCGGTCGGCATCGCGATCGTCGGCGCGATTCTCAACAACCGCACCAACGAGCATTTCACCGACATCGCCTCGCGGCTCACCGCCGCCAACCAGCCGATGCAGAAGATGCTCGGCACGCTGCAGGCGCAGCTCGGTCCGACGCTCGGCTCCGCGCAGGCGGGCGCCGCCGCCTCGCTGCGCGAGCTGCACGACATCGCGTTTCGCGAGGCGCAGACCATGGCCTACGGCGACGCGCTGACCGTCATCATGATCGGCTTCATGTTCGCCACGCTGATCGTGCCGCTGATGCGCAAGGTCGTGCCGCCGCCGCCCCCCGACTCGTCGAAGCCAGCCAACTGAGGCGCCCACCATGTTCCGTAAGCTTTCCCTCTCCCCGAGCCGGCCGCTGCGCGCCGCGCGTTCGTGTACCGCGCTGCTGGCCGTGCCCGGCCTGCTCGCGCTGGGCGGCTGCACGGTCGGCCCGGACTATCACCCGGTCGCCTCGCCGCTCGCGCCCGCCTATGCGAGCCAGGACGCGCTGCACACCGTGCAGGCCCAGCCCGCGGGCGCGCCGGTCGCGCTCGACAGCTGGTGGCTCGGCTTCGACGATCCGGTGCTCACGCGGCTGATCGATCGCGTGCTCGCGCAGAACCTCGATCTGGCCGCCGCCGAGGCACGCGTGGCGCAGGCGCGCGCGACGGCCGCCGATGCCGGCGCGCAGGTGCTGCCGCGGCTCGACGTCAGCGGCACGGCCGCGCGCCAGCGGCAGTCGCTCGAATCGCCGCTCGGCCGGATCGGCTCGGCGCTGCCCGGCTACGAGCGCAACCAGAGCTATACGCAACTCGGGCTCGGCGCGAGCTGGGAGATCGACCTGGCGGGCGGCCTGCATCGCCGCGCGCAGGCCGCGAGCGCCGAGGCGCAGGCAGCCGAGGCGCTGCACGCGGGCTCGCGCGTGTCGGTGGCGGCCGAGGCGGCCGACGCGTATTTCCGGCTGCGCGGCCTGCAGGCGCGCCTCGCCATCGTCGACCAGCAGGTCGAGGCCGACGGCCGGCTCGCCTCGCTGGTGCGCGACCGCGTCCACAACGGCGTGGCGACGCGGCGCGAGCTGGCCGAGGCCGAGGCGCGGCTCGCCAAGACGCGCGCGCAGCGCCCGCCGCTCGTGGCCGAGCGCGCGCGCCAGACCAACCGGCTCGACATCCTGATGGGCGCCGCGCCCGGCACCTACTCCGCCGAACTGGCGGCGCCGGGCGCGCCTTTCGCGGTGCCGGGGCTGCCCGCCGACATCCTGCCCGAGGCGCTGCTGCGCCGCCGCCCCGACGTGGTGGCCGCCGAGCGGCGGCTCGCGGCCGGCAACGCCGGGATCGGCGAGGCGCTGGCCGAGTATTACCCCAAGGTGTCGCTGTCGGGCATCCTCGGCTTCGAGGCGCTCGACGGGCCGCTGTTCAAGTCGACCGCGTTCCAGCCCGGCGCGCTGTCGGGATTGCGCTGGCGGCTGTTCGATTTCGGGCGCGTCGACGCCGAGGTGGCACAGGCCAGGGGACGCTATGCCGAGATGCTCGCGTCGTACCGGCAGACCGTGCTGCGCGCGGCCGAGGACGTCGAGAACGCGGTGACCGACTGGGCGCAGATCGGCGCGCAGCGCACGGAAGTCGCGCGCCAGGTGCAGGCCGAGGCGCAGGCGCAGCGCGCCGCGCGCGACGCCTACGAGCAAGGCGACGCGAGCCTGGTAGAGGTATTGCTCGAAAACCAGCAGTGGCTCGAGGCACGCGGCGAGCAGGCCCGCCTCGATGCCGACTACGCGCGCGCGGCGGTGGCGACGTTCCGCTCGCTCGGCGGCGGCTGGAGCCCGCCCGAGGCGCAGCCAGCCGCGCTCGCCGCGGCGCCTCGCGAGGCCGCGAAGGCACCGTGAAAAAGCAGTCCAGACCGGTACCAGGTGGCTCGAAACCGTGATTTCTTGGGATTTTCCTTGTCATAGAATATGTTCAACATATTCCGCCCCCCATCCGACGAGGAAAGCAAGCCATGAGCCTGGGCCCGCTGAAACTGCCGTGCCATTGCGGCACCCTTCGACAGGCCGCGCGCGCGGTCACGTCGATCTACGACGCCCGGCTCGCGCCTCACGGCATCCGCATCACGCAGTTCACGATCCTGATGGCGCTGTACGGGGTCGAGGCGGTGTCGATGCGCGGCCTGTCGGATGCCCTGCTGCTCGACCAGACCACGCTCAGCCGCACGCTCGCCACGCTGCGCGCGCGCAAGCTGGTGCGCTCGCAGCCCGATCGCGAGGACAAGCGCGTGCGGCTGTGGAGCCTCACGCGCACCGGCGAGAAGCTCTACGAAGTCTGCCTGCCCGACTGGGAAGCGGCCCAGGGCGAGCTGGCGCGCCATAGCGGCAAGGGTGACCTGCAGGCGTTCAGCAACGAGGTCTATCAATTGACGGAGGCGCTGGCCGGCTGAATACCGCGCGCGTGACGGATCGCGCGGCCGGCGCGCCTCGGCAAGACGGAGAGGCGATGCGATACGATTCGGAGCACAAGGCAAGAACGCGCGCCCGCATCGAGGCGGTGGCCTCGGCGCGCTTTCGCCGCGAAGGCATCGACGCGGTCGGCGTGGCCAGCCTGATGGAAACGGCGGGCCTCACGCACGGCGGCTTCTACGCGCATTTCAAGTCGAAGGACACGCTGATCGCCGCGGCGATCGCGATCGGCTTCGACCAGACCACGCAACGGCTGCGCGAACGGATGGCCCGGCACGCCTCGCTGCCGAAGCCGGTCGCGTTCATGGCCGCCTACCTCAACGAGCGGCACCGCGATCACCCCGAAACCGGCTGCGCCGCGGCCACGCTCGGCGTCGAGATCGGCCGCGGCGATGCCGCCGTGCGGCGCGTCTTCACCGAGCATCTGGCCTCGCTGATCGACTGCGCGCAGTCCGCGACGGGCGACGCGGCGGGCGAGGTGCTGGCGGGCAAGGCGGGGGTGGACGAGGCCGTGGTGAACGACGAGACGGCCGACGTCGCGCGCCGGCACGACGCCGCGCTGGCCGCCGTGGCGCTGGCGGTGGGCTCGCTGGTGCTGGCCCGCGCGGTGGACGACCCGGCGCTCTCGCGGCACCTGCTCGAAGCCGGCGTCAAGGCCGCGTGGCGATTATCGGATTAGCCGGGCGCGATCCGATGTCGAGGATGCATACGCATGCATCCCTGCCCTGTCTTGATGCGGAACGAATCCATGCCGCGCCCGCCGCCCGGGCGGGCGCGCCGCCGGCTCAGGCCTCGGCGCCCTTCAGGTTCCGCTCGCAGTCTTCCCAGTAGCGCAACGGGTCCTGATGCTGCGGGAAATGGCCGTTGAGCCAGCCGGAAAGCCGCGCCCAGTCCGGATGATTGGCGCCCGACAGCGACGACCAGATCGACGAGCGCTCAAGAATTTGCCCGCTGGCGCGATCGCGGATCAGCAGGCTGCTCATGCCGGTCGAGCTGTTCGACTGGGTTTCGACCAGGTAGCGCGTCAGCAGCCGCAGTTCGGCGTCCTCGGCCCAGCCGTAGACGGCCCGCACCACGTTCGACGGGTCGCGCAGCTCGATCGGCCCGGTAGCGGGGCGCACCGCCTTCCATCCCTCGGGGAATTCCGCCACGATTTCGTGGCCGGCCTCCCGCACCCACCTCACGCGCCAGGCCTGCACGATCGCCCGGCTCAGCACGGCCAGCGACGCATAGGCGGCCGGCACCACGAACGCGATCGGCAGCGTGACGAGGTTGTCCTTCCACAGCGTGGTCTTCTCGTCGGCGCGACGCGTCATGTCGAACGGGCTGGCTTCGAACGGATTGACCGGCCGGCTCGCACTGCTGCCGCCCGCGGCCGGCAGTCCGGCGAACAGACGCTCGGCGTCCTGACGGGTAAGTTTCGGTTTCCCTTGCTTCATGAGACCTTTCACCAACACATTTCCTTGAAGCCGATCGGGTCGGCGCTGGTTGCCGGCATGGGCCGGCGTGGGTTTCTGTTCATTTGGGCGACGCCGCTCGCGGCGCATCATCGGGATGAATGCGCGCGTTCGAACGGCGATCGCCTCGACAATCGGCCTGGCGCAAACCACTGCAAGGCTGGCATTACCGGGTTGGCGCGGCGGACAGGCCACGGATTCTTACCGCCGATGTCCCGACATTCGAAACCGGATCGCGTTTGAAAATGGCGAAATCCCGCGGCGGTACAGGCTCGACGGCGATCGTTGGATCGCGTGCGATGGCCGCGCGGAATTCGGCGCAGGCCGCGCACACGCGCTCATACCCATCGGCGCATGCCTTTCGAGAAGCGGAATAAACCCTTGATTCCCGTATCCGGTCAATGAAAGCCGGTGAGGCTCGCTGCAGCTGCCGCTCCGGCGCCGCGCTTCGGCAAGCGAAGTTGCTTCGCCCGGCGATTCGAACCCGTGCGGGTTCGGCATTCGTCGCGCAATGATCCGTGAAACACGCCGATGTGGCAATTGCCGTTTCGACATGCCCGACTGCAACTGCTGGCTGCAGTCGGCACCGACACGGCGATGATACGCCCGTCCGCCGGACCGCGAGCGGCGGCAAACCATGATCGCCGCATTCGCAATCGGCCTGCCCGCATTATGCCGCCGGAAAATAACAGTCCATTCAAACCCGCGCCCTTTATCGCACCGCGCCGGCAGCGCATAGTACGCGATTCGTGGCCGGCGCCGTCGGCCCACCGACGGAGATCACGATGCGTTACAACCAGCTTGGCGACACCGGCCTCTTCGTGTCCGAGATCTGTCTCGGCACCATGACCTTCGGCCATGCCGAACAGGGCGGAATCTGGAGCGACATCGCGGGCGTGGACCAGCCGACGGCCGACACGATCGTGCGGCGCAGCCTGGCGGCCGGCGTCAATTTCATCGATACGGCCAATGTCTATTCGTTCGGCGAATCGGAGCGGATGCTCGGCCAGTCGCTGAAAAACCTGGCGGTGCCGCGCACCGACGTGGTGATCGCCACCAAGGTGTTCGCGCCGATGGGCAGCGGTCCGAACGATCGCGGTTCGTCGCGCGGCCACATTCTGGCATCGGTCGAGGCCAGCCTGCAACGCCTGCAGACTGATTACATCGATCTCTACCAGGTCCATGCGAACGACCCGGTCACGCCGATCGACGAAACGCTGCGCGCGCTCGACGATCTGGTCTCGCGCGGCCTGGTGCGCTACATCGGCGTGTCGAACTGGCAGGCCTGGCGCATCGCGAAGGCGCTCGGCATTGCCGAGCGGCGCGGCTTCGCGCGCTTCGAAACGGTGCAGGCCTACTACTCGATCGCCGGGCGCGACCTCGAACGCGAACTCGTGCCGATGATGAAGGAGGAAAAGGTCGGGCTGATGGTGTGGTCGCCGCTCGCGGGCGGCCTGCTGTCGGGCAAGTACGGCCCCGGCTCGACCGATGCCGGCGGGCGCCGCGCCACCTTCGACTTCCCGCCCGTCGACAAGGATCGCGCCTGGGCCTGCGTGGCGGCGATGCGGCCGATCGCCGAGAAGCACGGCGCGAGCGTGGCGGCCGTCGCGCTCGCCTACGTGCTCGCCAAGCCGTTCGTGACGACGGTGATCGTCGGCGGCAAGCGGCTCGAGCAGATCGAGCAGAACCTCGGCGCGGCCAACCTGAAGCTCGATGCCGACGATCTCGAGCAGCTCGACGCGGTCAGCGCGCTGGCGCCCGAGTACCCGGGCTGGATGCTGAGCCGCCAATCGGCCGGTCGCGTGCCGCAGCCGTTCGAGCCGAAGGCGTAGCAAGCCGCGCGCCGGCTATCGGCAGAAATCACGAGCGAAAGC
The DNA here is from genome assembly GCF_022870505.1 of Burkholderia perseverans. Classification (NCBI taxonomy): domain Bacteria; kingdom Pseudomonadati; phylum Pseudomonadota; class Betaproteobacteria; order Burkholderiales; family Burkholderiaceae; genus Burkholderia; species Burkholderia perseverans. Next base: position 608,313 of record NZ_CP045093.1, on the reverse strand, counting down.
GCCGGCAAAAAGCACGGGCCGGCATGCGCAAATCGCATGCCGGCCCGTTCGTGATGCTCCGGTGTCGTGCCTGATGCCAGTTCAGCCGTTCGGGAAATCCGTGCTGCAGGTCAGTGCCTTCCATTGCTCGACTTCGCCACGCAGCGAGTCGAGCTTGGTCTGCAGCAGCTGGTAGGCATCGGAGCCGAGCAGCAGGCGCAGCGGCGGCGCATCGGCTTCCACCACGCGGATGATCGCCGCCGCGCCGCGCGCCGGATCGCCCGGCTGCGTGCCCGAATAGGCGCGCGCCTGCTCGCGGCGCTTGCCGGCCGTCTCGGCATAGTCGTCGATGACGATCTTCGATTCGATCACCGAGCGCCCCGCCCAGTCGGTGCGGAAGCGCCCCGGCTCGACGATCGTCACGTGGATGCCGAGCGGCTTCACCTCGGCCGCCAGCGACTCCGAGAAGCCTTCCACGGCGTGTTTCGACGCGTGGTAATAGCCGGTGGCCGCGAACGCCATCAGCCCGCCGATCGACGACACGTTGATCACGTGCCCCTCGCGGCGCGCGCGCATGCCCGGCAGCACGTGGCGCGTCAGCGAGAACAGCCCGAACACGTTGGTCTCGAACTGGCGGCGGATTTCCTCGTCCTCGCCTTCCTCGATCGCCGAGAAATAGCCGTAGCCGGCGTTGTTGACGAGCACGTCGATGCGGCCGAAATGCGCTTCGGCATCGGCGATCGCCTTGCGGATCATCGCCTCGTCGGTCACGTCGAGCGGCAGCGCGAGCGCGCGGCCCGCGTGCGGCGCCACGAGCGCCGCCAGCTTGGCCGGGTCGCGCGCCGTCAGCACCGCGCGGTCGCCCTGCTCCAGCACCAGCCGCGCCAGTTCGTGGCCGAAGCCGGTCGAACATCCCGTGATAAACCAGACTCGCTCTTTCTTCATCGTCACTCCTCGGGAGAAATCGGTTCGGCAGCCCGGGCCGCGTGGCGGCCGCTGCTGCGTTGCCGATATTGTTGCGTCGCGGGATGACCCGGGCCAGCAACATCCCACCAAAGTTTTGCGCGATCCTGCCATTCTTCGGGCCGCGCCCCGGTGAAGACGACCATTCGATTGCACGATCCTGCCGCCTGCCCTAGGCTACGCGGGCGCGAGCGGCGGCCGGCCTTTTGCCCTCGCGCACCACCCGTATTCCTCTTTTCAGTCCAGCGGAGATGTCGATGCCTGCCCCTCTCGACCCGAACGGCGATGCCCTGCGCGACGCGATGCGCGACGTGATCGAGCGGCATTGCGCGGCGCCGTATCAACCTACCGCGATCGACGGCCTGACGCTGTTCCGGATCGCCAGCGCCGCGCCGCCCAATCACGCGCTCTACAATCCGCGCCTGGTGCTGGTGGTGCAGGGCGGCAAACAAGTGGGATTCGGCGATCTGGCGTTTCGCGTCACGACCGACAACTTCCTCGTGGTGACCGTCGACATCCCCGTCACCACCCAGATCGAGACCACGCCTGACGGCCGCCCGCACATGGCGCTGACGCTGAGCCTGGACCGCGCGCTGCTTGCCGAGGTGCTGCAGCGCGTGGTGGCCGAACCGGTGGCCACGGCCTCGCCGGCCGCGCTCGACGCCGCGCCGCTGACGGCCGGCCTGCTCGATCCGTTCGCGCGGCTGCTCCGGCTGCTCGACACGCCTGACGACATCGGCTTCGTCGCGCCGCTGATCGTGCGCGAACTCTACTACCGGCTGCTGACCGGCAGCGTCGGCCCGACGTTGACGCAATTCGCGCTGAACAGCTCGCACATCGCGAAGATCGGCCGCGTCACGGAGTGGATCAAGGCGCACTACGCCGAACCGATGAGCATCGACGCGCTGGCCGAACTGGCCGGCATGAGCCTGACCTCGTTCCATCGGCACTTCAAGAACCTGACCTCGATGACGCCGATCCAGTACCGCACCCAGGTCCGCCTGCGCGAGGCGCGCCGCATGCTGATCTCGGACGGCGAAGGCGCCGGCGCGATCGGGCTGAAGGTCGGGTATGAAAGCCAGTCGCAGTTCAGCCGCGACTACAAGCGCCTGTTCGGCGCGCCGCCGGCCAGTGATGCGGGGCGCGGGGCGAACGCCCGGGCTTGAGCAGAGGAAGGAAACGGACGCGGCATCGCCGCGGCGCCCCTCACCCCGCGCCGTTGACCAGATTCGCGATCAGCAGATCGTAGTCGGCCACCAGTGCCGGATTCTTCGACGTATAGCGGCGCAGCAGCTCGCGCTGCCGGCTCGTGTAGTGCTCCCAGTCGGCATCGTGTTCGCGCAGCACGCGCGCCAGCACGTTCGCGCCGGCCTGCACGTCGTTCTCGGGGTAGTAGTAGCCGATGTCGGGCACCAGATGCGCGTTGTGGACCAGCGGATAGCCCTGCCAGCAGACGTCGAAATAGAAATAATTGAGCGGGTTCTCCCACTGGTGCGAGACCACCACGTCGGTGAATTCCGACAGGAACACCGGCGTGTCGTAGCGGCCGACGAAGCTCGCCTTGCTGGCGCGCACGATCTCGAGGTAGTTCATCAGCAGCACGAACTCGCGGCTGTGATGCGCGAGGTGCTCCGCGTTCGTCACGTGCGCGAACGCGATCGCGTCGGGCTCGCGGCGGAACACTTCGTCGATGATCAGCATCGGATAGAGGCAGAACTTCACGACGTCGTGGTTCGGCTCCATCACGGTGAGCCGCTTGGCCGGCTGGCCGTTGGGGCGGTACTCGCCGTTCTCGCGCAGCGGCCGCGCGCGCTCGGTCAGGAACATCGGATCCCAGACGAACGGCACCACGCGGCCCGGGCAGCGCCGCAGCGATTGCAGGAACGGCAGCGAGGACGGCGCGATCTGCGGAATCGCCCAGATCTCGTCGTAGCCGCGGTTGATGAACAGCGTGTCCCACAGCTTGCGGCCGAACAGGATCGACTGCGTCGCGTGGATATATTCGAAGCCGCAGCAGTAGCTGACGATCTTCACGCCGCGCGATTTCAGGTAGGCCGTCTGTTCGCCGTCGATCTGGCCGCCCAGCTCGATCATCACGTCGAGCGAATCCTTCATCTCGGCGAACGGGCGCGTGTCGAAGATGCGGCGGTCCCACGGCAGCGCATCGGTGAGCGGCGTATCGGTGGTGTTGACGAGCGTCACGCGGTACGCGTGCGGCGACTTCATCAGCAGCTTCGCGAGGAACAGCGCGTTCTGCTTGATGCCGTTGATCCAGAGGCTTTCGTTCGGCTCGTGCAGGCCGAGGGTGATGCCGATACGCAGGCCGTTCAAATCGACAGGGGCAGTCATCGTGGGCTCACGCAAGGAAGAACCGGGAGAACACCAGGGCCGCGCCGCCGGAGCCAAGGCCGGCCGCGCGGACGGCATGAGTCATCGGCCGCAGTCTAACCGACCTGCCGCGCCGGAATTGTCATGGATGGTCACGCACGGCGCGCCGCACCCAGCCGCGCCGCGCGCCCGATTCAGTAGTGCCGGGTGCCGCGCACGCTGACGGCGGTATCGAACAATTCCTGTGCCCGCGCCAGCTCGTCGAGCGCGTGATCGAGCCGCGATTGCGCGGCCGCGCGCCCGGCGGAATCGACGCTCTCGTCATGGTCGCCGCGCACCGCGCGAAACGCGCGATCGACGTTGCGCGTCGCTTCGAAGAAACGCTGGGCGGCCAGCGCCTCGCGTGAATGACCGATGTTCGCCATGCACCTTCCTCCTCGGGCCTGCCTCCCGGCACGCCAGGGGCGGGCGTTCACGAAGGGAACGCCCGCGGACAAGAATCGCGTTCGCCGCCGCGCCGCATTACACGGCGACACGGCGAACGCCCTCCGAGCCGGGCCATGAGTCGATCGTGCGGCCAGCACGCCGCCCGACGCTACGGCAGCAGGCTGCCTTGCGGGTTGCCTGCCGTGCCGAGCGTCGGCACCGGCTCGGGCGCGGAAAGTTCGAACAGGTCGCGCGTGAAACCGCGCGCGTGTTCCGCGGGCGGGCGGCCACGCAGCCGCTTCACGAAATCCGTGTAGACGGCCACCGGCTCGACCGCCGGCAAGTCGAACAGGTCGCGCGTGAAGCCGCGCGACTGTGCGCCGGCCGAGCGCCCGCGCAGGCGTTCGACCAGCTCGACGTAGGTTTCGAAATCGCCCTCGCGCGCGGCCTTGCCGATCCGCGCGAGGTCGCGCAGCTTCAGCACCGACGGCTGCGCGAGCCGCACCGTGTAGGGCGCGTCGAGCTCGACGGCGAGCGCCACCGGATAGCTGCGCGCGCCCGGTTCCGCCGCGCGCGCCACGCAATCGACCACCACCGCCGCCTGGGCCGCGCCGAGCGGCCTGCCGGTGCCGGCGCTGCGCAGGTTCGCGGGCGTGACGCGCAGGCGCGTGCCCACGCCGAGCGGCGCCGGCGACGCGCAGACCAGCGCGTGGTGCTGCTCGCGCCGCCGCCCCGAGGGCAGCGTGGCGCGACTCGTGATGAACGTGTACGGCGGCAGCTGCCGCACCTGCCCGAGCGCATCCACCCAGGCGTTCCAGAGCAGCAGGCCGCGCGGGCCCGGCTCCATCGCGCGCGCGCGGCCGGCCAGCGGCGTGAACAGCGCCATCAGCGAACCGGCCCGGTGCGCCGCCACCTGCACGCTGCTGCCGAGCGACTGCCCGATGCCCCACAGGAACCGCCCGCCGCCGAGCCGCCGCTCCCACTCCTTGCGCAGCACGGTGGTCGACAGATCCTCGCCGGACTCGGCGCCGATCCTGGTCCAGCAAAACGTCGGGGGCAGGTGTTTCAGTGTCATCAACTCTCTCGGGTGCGGCCACCCGATCTTGCGAGGGGCATTTCAATAATCGCTACTGTATAGTTATAATGCATGACATGGAAGCCCCGAACGCCAATTTTTCGGTTCAGGACCTGCTCGACCGGCTGCGGGCAGACCCGCGCTCGTCCAGCGAAATCGCAAGGCTTTGTGGCATCAGCCAGCCCACCGTGTCGCGCCTTCGGCTGTCCGGCGGGCAGCGGCTCAGGCGCAGCGACCCATTCATCAAGCTATGCACTTTCTACGGAATGGAAGCCCCTGCCGCGGGTGCGCGCGGCGGCAGCTACGACGAGCGCCTGCGTGACGCGATCGTCGATGCCTGGGATGGCTCGGACGAACACGGCCGCGCGCTGATGGTGGTGATCCAGGGGCTCAAGGGCCTCAGCTCGAAGCCCGGGTGACGGCCGCGCGGCGGCACGAATTCAGGCGGTAAACGACAACGCGCCCGGGGGGACAACCCCGGGCGCGTTGTCGTTGGCGAAGCGGAACCGTAAACACATCGCGGGCGGCGCCCGCGCCGCCCTCAATGCGAGATCTTCTCGAGCGCGATGCCGCGCGTGCGCGGCCCCATCAGCCCGATCGACGCCATCACGATCAGCATCGCCGCCGAAATGAACGCGAACACGCCCGCCGTGCCAAAGCCGTTCAGCACCGAGGCGATCACGAACGACGTGAAGATCGCCGAGAAGCGGCTCCATGAATAGACGAAGCCGACCGCGCGCGCGCGGATCGCGGTGGGGAACAGCTCGGCCTGATAGGCGTGGAAGCTGTACGACATGATGTTGTTGGCGAGCGTGAGGCCGATGCCGAGCAGCACCAGCAGCGTGGCCGAGCCGCTGCGGCTGAACAGCAGCCCGCAGACGATCGCCGCGCCCGCCATCGCCACGATCACGCTCTTGCGCTCGAAGCGGTCGCCGATCGCGAGGCCGATCAGCGGCCCGACCGGCGCGGCCAGCGCGATCACGCTCGAATACATCAGGCTGGTGGTGATCGTGATGCCCTGCTTGATCAGCAGCGTCGGCACCCAGTTCGCGAAGCCGTAGAAGCCCACCGTCTGGAACACGTTGAAGATCGTCATCATCACGGTGCGCCTGCGGTACGGCGCCACCCACATGTCGGCGAAGCGGCCGCGCGCGGCCACCGGCTCGGCCGGCCCCGGCGGCGGCAGCGGCCGGCCGTATTCGGCGGCCACCCTGGCCTCGAGCGCGCGCATCACGCGGTCCGCCTCGTCGAGCCGGCCCTGCTGCGCGAGCCAGCGCGGGCTCTCCGGCAGCGTGCGGCGAATCCACCAGACGAAGATCGCGCCGTGCGCGCCGATCAGCACCACCCAGCGCCAGCCGTCGAGGCCGAACGGCGCGCGCGGCACCAGCAGGTAGGCGAGGAACGCGACCACCGGCACCGCGCAGAAGCCCACCGCCTGCTCGCAGGCGAACGCGCGGCCGCGGATCTCCTTGGGCACCAGCTCCGAGATGTACGTGCCGATCGTCACCATCTCGACGCCGAGCCCGAGGCCCACCACGAAGCGCCAGAAGTTGAGGCCGCCCGCCGTGTCCTGGAACGCCATCACGACGTTGGCCGCCGTGTACCAGAGCAGCGACCAGGTGAACACGCCGCGCCGCCCGAAGCGGTCGGCGAGGAACCCGCAGGCGAGCGTGCCGATGAACAGGCCCGCGAACAGCGCGGCGATGAAGCTCGCCACGCCGGTGGTGCCGAACAGCCCGTGCGTGGTCGAACTGAGGATGCCGCCCTTCACGAGGCCGGGCGCCACGTAGCCGCTGTAGAGCAGGTCGTAGAGTTCGAAGAAGAAGCCGAGGCTCAGCAGCACCACGAGCTTCCAGACGGTGCGGGTCGGCGGCAGGCGGTCGAGGCGCGCCGCGATCGCGCCGGCATCGGGCGGCGCGGCGTCGGCAACGGTCGTGAGTCGGTCTTCGATGGCCATGTCGGCTGTCTCCCTCGGTCTTGTCGTGGTGTGCTGTCGTGACGAAGCCGGCCGTCGCGCGGCACGGCGGCAGGTTCGTCGCGCATTGTACCGGGCCGGCCTGCGCCCGCCGCGCCGCTTTTGCGGCGCGGCGGGGCGCGGCCGCGATTTCATGGCTTCATGCGTGGCTTCGATGCGTTTCTATGAGCGGCTTCGATGCGCTTCGATGCGCTTTGTTTTCGCGCGGCTTGCGTCGCGATGTCGTTTCGCTTGTGCCGGCGTCTCGCACTCGCGTTGCGCCGCGAGCTTGCCGCCACGATGCCCATGCACTACCGCCGCCATTCCCGCGCGGAATGGCAGTTATCGCCCGGGGCCGGCTTCCGGGCGGGCGGCCCGGCGCCGATGATGGCGCATCCCTGACCCACTCGTGACACCATCGCCATGAACGCCCTTTTCACGCCCACCCGCGTCGGCCCCTATCCGCTCGAACACCGCGTCGTGCTCGCCCCGCTCACGCGCATGCGCACCGACGCGCACAACGTGCCCGGCGACCTGATGGTCGAGTACTACGCACAGCGCGCGACCGAAGGCGGCCTGCTGATCAGCGACGCCACCGCCGTCTCGCCGCTCGGCATCGCCTACGCCGGCGCGCCCGGCATCTTCAGCCACGCGCAGGTGCGCGGCTGGCAGCGCGTGACGGCGGCCGTCCACGCGAAGGGCGGGCGCGTCTTCCTGCAGCTCTGGCATGCGGGGCGCCAGGCGCATCCGGCCAACATCGGCGGCGCCGCGCCGGTGGCGCCGTCGGCGATCCGCGCCTATGAACAGGCGGCGATCCTCGACGCGCAAGGCAACGTGATCGACGCCGAACAGGTGATGCCGCGCGCGCTCACGCTCGACGAGATCCCCGCCGTGGTCGACGAGTTCCGGCGCGGCGCGGCACTCGCGCGGCTGGCCGGCTTCGACGGCGTCGAACTGCATGCGGCCAACGGCTACCTGCTCGACCAGTTCCTGCTCGACGGCTCGAACCATCGCACCGACCTCTACGGCGGCCCGATCGAGAATCGCGCGCGCTTCCTGTTCGACGTGCTCGACGCGGTGGTCGCCGAGTGGGGCGCGAATCGCGTGGGGGTGCGGCTCTCGCCGAGCGGCAGCTACGGCACCATGTCGGACAGCGATCCGCTCGCCACCTACGGCCACGTCGTGCGCCGGCTCGACCGCTACCGGCTCGCCTATCTGCACACGATCGAGCCGCGCATCCGCGGCAACGAGGATGCCGACGGCAGCGCCGCCGCGGTCTCGACCGCCGACGTGCGCGGCTGGTACACCGGCACGCTGATCGCCGCCGGCGGCTTCGACGCGCGCGGCGCGCAGCAGGCCGTGGCCGCGCGCGCGGCCGACCTGGTCGCGTTCGGCCGGCTGTTCATCTCGAACCCGGATTTGCCGGCGCGGCTGCGCCACGGCGTGCCGCTCAGCGGCTACGACCGCTCGACGTTCTATGGCGGCGACGCGCGCGGCTACACCGATTACGCGGCGCACGAGGCGGCCACGGCCGCCTGAGCCTCCCATGCCTCGCCCGTTGCCGTGCCTCAGACGTCGAACTTCACGCCCTGCGCGAGCGGCAGCTCGCGGCTGTAGTTGATGGTGTTGGTGGCGCGGCGCATGTAGTTCTTCCAGGCATCGGAGCCCGATTCGCGGCCGCCGCCCGTCTCCTTCTCGCCGCCGAACGCGCCGCCGATCTCGGCGCCGCTGGTGCCGATGTTGACGTTGACGATCCCGCAGTCGCTGCCGGCCGCCGACATGAACTGCTCGGCCTCGCGCAGGTCGTTGGTGAAGATCGACGACGAGAGCCCCTGCGGCACGCCGTTGTGCACCGCGATCGCGTCGTCGAGCGTGTCGTATTCGAGCACGTAGAGGATCGGCGCGAAGGTTTCGCGCGTCACCACCGCCGTCTGCGCCGGCATCCGCACGATCGCCGGACGCACGTAGAACGCGTCCGCGCCGCCGGTTTCCACGCGCTCGCCGCCCGTCACCGTGCCGCCCTGCGCGCGCGCGTCGGCCAGCGCGGCCTGCATCGCCTCGAACGCGGCGCGGTCGATCAGCGGACCGACCAGCGTGTCGGCTTCGAGCGGATCGCCGACCTTCACCGACGCGAACGCCTTCTCCAGGCGCGGCAGCAGCGCCGCGCTCACGCCGCGCTGCACGATCAGCCGGCGCAGCGTGGTGCAGCGCTGGCCGGCCGTGCCGACCGCCGCGAACGTGACGGCGCGCACCACCAGGTCGAGGTCCGCGCTCGGCGCGACGATCATGCCGTTGTTGCCGCCCAGCTCGAGGATGCCGCGCGCGAGCCGCGTGCCGAGCACCTTCGCCACCTCGACGCCCATCCGCACGCTGCCCGTCGCGCTGACGAGCGGCACCCGCGGCGACGCGGCCAGCGCCTCGCCCAGTTCGCGCCCGCCGATCAACAGCTGGTTCAGTTCGACCGGCGCCACGCCCGGATGGGCCGCGTCGAACGCGCGGATCGCCTTGGCGAGCAGCGCATCGCAGGCCAGCGCCGTGAGCGGCGTCTTCTCGGACGGCTTCCACACCACCGGATCGCCGCACACCAGCGCGAGCGCCGCGTTCCACGACCACACCGCCACCGGGAAATTGAACGCCGAGATCACGCCGCAGACGCCGAGCGGATGCCAGGTCTCCATCATCCGGTGGCCGGGGCGCTCGGACGCGATGGTCAGGCCGTAAAGCTGGCGCGACAGACCCACCGCGAAGTCGCAGATATCGATCATCTCCTGCACCTCGCCGAGCCCTTCCGAGGCGATCTTGCCGGCCTCCAGCGTGACGAGGCGGCCAAGCGCGGCCTTGTGCTCGCGCAGCACGTTGCCGAAGCCGCGCACCAGTTCGCCGCGCAGCGGCGCGGGCACCGTGCGCCAGCGCAGGAACGCGGCATGGGCGGCGTCGATCTTGCGCGCCGCGTCGGCGGCGCTGTCGGCGGCGAGCGTGGCCAGCACGGCGCCGTCGAGCGGCGAGCGCGCGGTGAGCGCCTCGCCGCGCCGGGCGGCCAGATCGACGCCGAGTTCGGCGAGCAGGGAGGAGACGGAATGCGCGGCAGTCGGCGTGGAATTCAGCGGGGAAGTCATGATGGGTCGGCCATGAATGAAGGTTCGCGAAGGACCGCGCGGCGCCGCCGATCGGGCGGCCGGCGCGCAACGCGGGACGGCGCGGGCGGCCGCGCGCGCCGCGGGATACGCGGCACGCCGCGCGGACGGCCCGGATGGCGCTGCATGTCGGCAGACGATACCAGAGCCGGCGCGATCGGGCCGAACCCGGGACCGGCGGGACCGGCGCGCGCCGTCGCACAGAACAAAAAGACGTTCGGCATCCCGAGGATCGCCTGCCGCCGCGCCGGGCCGGCACCGCTTTCGGCATGGCCTGCAACGCGACTTGCAACGCGGCTTCCGGCAGGCTTTCGGCGCGGCCGGCACACGCCGTCGCGGCGCCCGGAAGCCCCGGACCCGCATGCTAGAATGCGCCGATCCAGCCGCCGACACGACCCCATGAAACAAGGTAGCAACGCCGATGCGCCCGACGGCGCGACGCCGGCCCGAGGCAGCCGCCGCGACGAGTCGCGGCGCAAGTACGACCCGGAGCAGACCAAGCGCAACATCCTGGAGGTCGCGACCCAGGAGTTCTCCGCGATGGGCCTCGCGGGCGCGCGCGTCGATGCGATCGCCGAGCGCACCAACACCACCAAGCGGATGCTCTATTACTACTTCGACAGCAAGGAAGGGCTGTACGAAGCGGTGCTGGAGAAGGTCTACGGCGACATCCGCACGCTCGAACTCGAACTGAACATCGGTGAGCTGACGCCCACCGAGGGCATGCGCCGCCTCGTCGAGTTCACGTTCGACTACCACGACAAGCATCGCGACTTCGTGCGCCTCGTCTCGATCGAGAACATCCACGGTGCGAAATACCTCGAACAGCTGAAGTCGTTCAAGAACCGCAACGTCAGCATCATCAAGACGATCGAGGAACTGCTCGTGCGCGGCGCCGAGGCCGGCGAATTCCGCACCGACATCGACGCGTTCGACCTGCACCTGATGATCAGCTCGTTCTGCTTCCACCGCGTGTCGAACCGCTACACGTTCGGCGCCGCGTTCGGCCGCGATCCGTCGGCGCCGCGGCTGCGCGTGCGCCACCGGACCATGATCGCCGACAGCGTGCTCGGCTACATCGCGCGCTGAACGGCGCCGGGGCGGCACGCGCTTCGTCCGCCCGCCTTCCCGTCTCTGCGTCTTCTCGCTTCCTCAGGCCTGCGGCTCCGGCGTCGCCAGCGCGATGCGCGCCTTCTCCTCGGGGCTGCCCGCCACGAAATATTTCTTCGTCCAGCGCGAATCGGGCTGCAGCGCGAGCGTCGGATGCGCGTCGGCATCGACCTTGCCGCCGCGCGCGGCCTCGATCGCGAGCGCCCGCGCGCGATAGTGCTCGTAGAGCCGCAGGAACTCGGCGAGATAGGTGCCGGCCAGGCGCCGGTCGCGGATCTCGAGCAGGTTCTCGTCGTTGTCGTGCTCGGAATTCGCGCTCATGTTCGCCGAGCCCGTATAGACGATCGGGTTCTCGCCTTCCGCGTCGATCACGATGAACTTGTGGTGGATCACGACGGGCGGATACGACGGCGCGGGTTCGCCCGGAAACAGCCGCAGCTCCGGTTCGAAGCCCTTCGGCACGGTGGCCGGCGAGAAGTACTCGGCGTCGATCACGTCGCGGTTGTCGCGGCTGCGGTGATACAACTCGAGGTTCGCCAGCTGCGTGGTGTTGATCGGCTTGCCGTTGCGCTGGTCCGCGTCGGCCTGCTCGGCGCTCTTCACGCTGATCCGGTTCACCAGCCCGAACATCATGCGCCCCGCGTCGCCGGCCGCGAAGCAGGCGTCGCGCAGCGCCTGGTCGGTCGGCATGAACAGGCAGAACACCACCGAATGCCGGGCCGCCTGGATCGCCGCGACGATCGTGTCGATCTCGATGCGGGTCTTGCCGGGCTCGGGCGAGAACGCCACGCGCACGCTCGCGCTGCCGACCTGCGCCGGTTCCGACCAGCCGTTCGCGAGCTTCGCGGTGTCGGCGATCGACGGGTTCGCGGCCAGCGCGCGGGCGCGATCGTTGTAGAGCCCCGCGAGGATCGCCGAGTCGAAACTGTGCAGCACGTTGGCCTGCTCGGTGAGGCCCTCGGTCGTGAAGTTCGCCGAGCCCGTCAGCAGCACGGCCGGATGCGGATCGACGGCCTGGTCGTCGGTGACGATGAACTTGTCGTGCATGATCCGCGTGCGGTCGCGCGGCGCGAGCGTGGCGAGGCCCCGCAGCGCGTCCACGGCCGGCTGGTTCGGCGAGGGCAGCGGCGGCTTGCCGGTGCGCTTGGTCTCGTGCGAGTCGTAGACGATCGCGAGCGCATCGGCGCCGTGCCGCTTGCCGAACGCCTCGAAGGCCGGCAGCGCCCACAGCGTGTCGGTCAGGTGATAGACGGCCGACACCGCGCGCGTGGCCGGCCCGAGCACCAGGTCGAACACCTGCTGCAGGTCGTTGGCGAGCCAGGTGCGCAGCGCGAGCGCCTGCGCGGCGGTGGGCGTGTCGTGCGCGCCGATGCCGAACGCCGCCACCTGCCGCGCGAACGCCTGCGAGCTGACCACCGCGCGGTTGAACCAGGTGCCCACGCCGTCCACCACGTGATCGGGCAGCGTCAGCGCGCAATGGCCGGCCTCGGCGTCCAGTACCTGCAGCGAGTCGGGATGGCCGACCACCGGGAACACGTCGTAGCGGAACGACTGGCCGCGATCGGGCGGATCGATGCGCGCGTCCCACCACATGAACTTCTGGATCGGCGCCTGATCGGTGGGCGCGTCGCGCTGCGTGTCGGCCACCGGGCCGTCGAAGGTCAGCCGGTTCGGCAGCCAGCTGCTGGCCGCGCGCGTCTTGCCGTCGGCGCTGTGGAAGCCCGGCGTGCGGCGGATCGCGAAGCCGAGGAAATCGTCGCGGCTCGCGGCCGGTGGCCAGTCGAACGCCAGCAGGACCAGGGTCGGGGACAGGTAATTGCGCACGGTGACGGACATCGGCTCGCTCCTCGGCTCGGGTGGAGCGTCCAGTGTCGGCGGCGCGCTTGCCAGCGGGATGACGCGGATGTGACGTTTTCGTGTCGTCGACATGAAAGCGCATGGCGACTCGAGGCCCCGCAGCCATCGGTTGCGGACTCGCCGCGCGCCCGGTTCAGGCGCGTGGCAAGGTCGCCAGGACGGCTTGCCGGAGCCGTGGTCAGCCCCGCGTCCGGCGTATGAGGCTCACGCCTCGCAGACGATCAGCTCGATCCCGCGCGCGGCCACGGCGCGGCGCACCGCCTTCTCGGGCATGCGGTCGGTGACGAGGTAGCGCGTGTTCTCGGTGCCGTTGATGCGCACCGGCGTGACGCGGCCGAACTTCGAATGATCGGCCACCACCACCGCGGTCGCGGCCGACGCCAGCATCCGGCTGCGCACCTCGGCGGCGATCCGCGTGTAGTCGGTCAGGTCGCCGTCCTGCGTCACGCCGCCGGCGCCCACGAACGCGAAATCGACGTGGTATTGCGCGAGCTGCTGGATCGTGTCGAGGCCGAAGGTGGCGTCCTCGTCGTCGGACAGCTCGCCGCCCAGCAGCGTCACGCGGTTCTCGTTGCGGCGCGCGAGCGCGAACGCGATGCGCCAGTCGTTGGTGTAGATCGTGAGGCGGTGGCGGTCGGTCAGCGCCAGCGCGACGGCATGGGTCGTGCTGCCCGAATCGAGCAGCACCGACGCGCCGTCGGGCACCAGGTCGGCCGCGCGCCGGCCGATCGACTGCTTGGCGTCGGCGTTGGCGGCCTCGCGCTCGGACAGGCTCGGCTCGCGGCGGTCGGCGGCCAGCGCGCCGCCGTGGGTGGTGACGACCAGCCCGCGCGTGGCCAGCGCGTTCAGGTCGCGCCGGATGGTTTCACGCGACACGCCGAGCGTGCGCACGAGTTCGGCGACCGACAGGGCGCCCGAGCGGGAGAGTTCGGACAGGATGTACTGGTGACGTTGTTCTGCGAGCATGAAGCGATCCGGGGTGCATCGAAGGCACGGGCGGCCTATTGTAGTACGGCTACTTGACAGGACTGTGAGCGTTCAGCAAGGCGCCGCGCCTGCCCGCGACGCGCCGCGTAACGGTCTGTTGCACGCGCCGACGCGAATCGCGTGCCGCGCCGTTGCTACACTCGCGGCTCGTCAGCAACCGCAGCCGTGGAGCCCCGCGATGTCCGAAGCCAGTACCGCCCTCGAAATCCGCTTTTCCGCCAACCGCCTCAACGACGGCGCCGGCGATCCGTACTGGATCGACCTGACGCTCGACGAGGCGCGCCGGTTGCACGCGCAACTGGCCGCGCGGCTCGACGAGGCGGCCGGCCGCTTCGCGGCGGTGGCGTCGCGCGAAACCTTCATCCTGGGCTGAGGCGGGCGGTCCGACGCGGCCAGACGCGATGGGCTGGCGGCGCCGGCCCACGCCATCTCCTCACCCACGCCGCCGCGATGGCGCCGGCGCCTCGCCCCGGCGACACGCCACCGGGCCAGCGCGAGCGAGTGCAGGTTTTGACAAGACGCGCGGCGCCGCTGCCCCGATACTGCGCGCTTTCCCGTTGCGCCGCCGTCGCGGCCCGCCCCGCATGCCCGCCTTGCTCGCCGCCGCCGCGTTCGTCGCGCTCTGGTCCACCGGCTTCGTCGTCGCCCGCGCGATCCATCCCTACGCCGATCCCAATCTCTACCTGCTGGCCCGCTTCGGCGGCACCGCGCTGCTGTTCGGCGCGATCGCGCTCGCCACGCGCGCGCGCTGGCCCGTCGGCCGCGAGTGGGGCCGCCATCTGCTGGCGGGCGCGCTGCTGCAGGGCGTCTATCTCGGCGCGAGCTACTGGGCCGTCGCGCAGGGCCTGCCGGCCGGCGTGATGGCGCTGCTCGGCGCGCTGCAGCCGCTCGCCACCGCCGTGCTGGCGGTGCCGCTGTTCGGCGAGCGGCTGCCCGCGCGCGGCTGGGCCGGCATGGCGCTCGGCCTGGCCGGCGTCGCGCTGGTGCTCGCGCCGAAGCTGGCCGCGCCGGCCAGGGTGTCGGGGTTGTCGGCGCTCACGGTGCTGGTCGCGCTGCTGGCGATCGCCTCGATCACGGCCGGCTCGCTCTATCAGAAAACCGCCGTCGCGAAGACCGACCTGCGCACCACCGTGGCCGTGCAGAACGCCGGCGCGGCAGCCGTGGCGGCCGGCTTCGCGCTCGCGCTCGGCGAGACGCGCTGGATCGCCTCGCCCACGCTGTGGTTCTCGCTCGCCTGGGGCGTGGCGATGCTCTCGGGCAGCGCGATCGTGCTGCTGGTCTGGCTGCTGCGCCGCGGCGGCGCCGCGCGCGCGACCTCGCTGATGTTCCTCGCGCCGCCGCTGGCCGCGCTGCAAGGCTACCTGCTGTTCGGCGAGACGCTCGGCGCGCTGCAGCTGGCCGGCTTCGCCGTGGCGCTGGCCGGGGTCACGCTGGCGCGGGCGCGCTGAGCGGCGCGTTTGCGCTTATGATGCGCGATCTGACCTGATCCGTTCCGGAGCTACCCCGAGATGACCCGCCCTGACTACGCCGCGCGGCAACGCGCGATCGCCGCCGAACTGCTGGTGGCGCCGAGCTTCGACGCCGCCGCCGAGGCCGAGCGCCGCGTCGCCTTCCTGGCCGACTATCTGCGCTCGACCGGCCTGGCCACCTACGTGCTCGGCATCAGCGGCGGCGTCGATTCGTCGACGGCCGGCCGCCTCGCGCAGCTCGCCGTCGAGCGGCTGCGCGCGAGCGGCTACGACGCGCGCTTCATCGCCGTGCGACTGCCCTACGGCGTACAGCGCGACGAGGAAGACGCGCAGCGCGCGCTCGCCTTCGTCGCCGCCGACGAGAACCTGACGATCGACGTCAAGCCCGCCGCCGACGCGATGCTCGGCGCCGTGACGGCCGCCGGTCAGGCATTCCGCGACGAGGCGCAGCAGGATTTCGTCCACGGCAACGTCAAGGCGCGCGAGCGGATGATCGCGCAGTACGCGGTGGCCGGCGCACGGCGCGGCATCGTGATCGGCACCGATCACGCGGCCGAATCGGTGATGGGCTTCTTCACCAAGTTCGGCGACGGCGGCGCCGACATCCTGCCGCTCGCCGGCCTGACCAAGCGCCGCGTGCGCGCCGTGGCGCGCCACCTCGGCGGCGCGGAAGCGCTCGTGATGAAGGTGCCGACCGCCGACCTCGAGGCGCTGCGCCCGCTGCTGCCCGACGAAACCGCCTACGGCGTGACCTACGACCAGATCGACGATTTCCTCGAAGGCAAGCAGGTGGACGATCACGTCTACGAAACCGTGCTGCGCTTCTACGACATGACGCGCCACAAGCGCGCGCTGCCCTACACGCCGTTCGACTGGCCGCAGCAGCCAGGCGGCGTGGTATGAGCCCCGCACGGCTCGAGGGGGCGCCGTCATGCTGATCGACTGGCACGCGATCGTCGCCGTGTTGTCCGTGTACGTGGTCGGCGTGGTTGCGCCCGGGCCGAACTTCGTCGCCGTCGCGCACAAGGCCGCCTCGTCCACGCGCCCGGCCGCGCTCGCGCTGGTGGGCGGGATCGTCTCCGTCAACCTGTTCTGGGCCAGCTGCGCGATCCTCGGCGTCGGCATCGTGTTCACCGCGTTCCCGTGGATCGCGCTGGTGGTGAAGGTGGCCGGCGCCGGCTACCTGATCTGGTTCGGCTCGCGCCTGATCGTCAAGGCGAAGGCCGCGCCCGCTGTGGACCCCCTGGCCGCCAGCGCCACCGATACCAACCATCGCCGCGCCTACGTGCAGGGCGTGGCCACCAACATCGCCAACCCGAAGTCGATCGCGTTCTTCGCGGCCGTGTTCGCCTCGGCCACGCCCGCGCACGTTGCATGGCCCACCTTCGGCGTGATGCTGTCGGTGGTGCTGGTGGTGTCGTCGTCGTGGTACGGCTGCGTCGCGCTGGTGCTCTCGCACCCGGACGTGGCCGGCGCCTACCGGCGCGGCAAGGCCTGGATCGATCGCGTCTGCGGCGGCGTGATCATCGCGCTCGGCGTGCGCCAGCTGGTGCGCTGAAGGACGCGCCGCCCCGCTCGCGGGCGGCTTCCCGAGGGGCGGCCCGCGTGCCGCCCCGCCCGTTCTTGCGGCGCTGTGAGCCGCCCCCCTGCCCCTCCGCGAAGAAAAATCCGGCCGTCAAGGGCCGCGAAACATAAATACAACGCAACAATCGCGCCGGGCGTTTCCCCATTTCTCTCGAATTGCGCGCCACCGGGCGTGCCGCGTGCTCTTGCGAAGACCGGAACTCTGAATTTCACGGTTCCATCCCGACACGTTTTTCCCTCTACCTACACTCCGTCATCCGTCGCGTGACGGCCCCATAACGATCACCTTCAGGAAGGGAAAAACATGAAGACCACATCGCTCCAGCACACCGCGCTCGGCATCGTCGCCGCCGTTACCGCGCTGTTCGCCGGCGCCGCGCACGCGCAATCGAGCGTCACGCTCTACGGCCTGATCGACGAAGGCCTGAACTTCACGAGCAACGCCGGCGGCCACTCCGCCTACCAGCTCTCGAGCGGCGACACGGCGGGCAG
Organism: Burkholderia perseverans; assembly: GCF_022870505.1. Lineage (NCBI taxonomy): Bacteria > Pseudomonadati > Pseudomonadota > Betaproteobacteria > Burkholderiales > Burkholderiaceae > Burkholderia > Burkholderia perseverans. Next base: position 590,955 of record NZ_CP045093.1, on the reverse strand, counting down.
CCGCTGGGGCCTGAAGGGCAACGAGGACCTGGGCGGCGGCAACCACGCCGTGTTCCTGCTCGAGAACGGCTTCAACATCAACAACGGCAAGCTCGGCCAGGACGGCAGCGAATTCGGCCGGCAGGCCTACGTCGGGCTCGCGAGCGACCGCTACGGCACCGTCACGCTGGGCCGCCAGTACGACATCACCGTCGATTCGCTCGGCTTCGCGTCGCTGACCGCCGCCGGCAACTGGGCCGGCGACGTCGCCACCGTGCCGTTCGACAACAACAACGAGGACTGGGATTTCCGCGTCAACAACTCGGTCAAGTACGTGAGCCCGACCTGGAACGGGCTGACCGTCGAGGCGATGTACGGCTTCTCGAACCAGACCGGTTTCTCGAACAACCGCCTGTGGGGCGCCACGGTCAACTACCAGAACGGCGGCCTGACGGCGGCGGCCTCGTACCTGCGCATGAACAACCAGGGCTCGACGGCGGGCGGCGCGGTCACGGCGGGCGACCTGTTCGACGGCACGTCGGAGCAGAACATCGGCGCGGCGGTGTCCTACCGCTTCACGAAGGTGCAGGTGGCGGCCTCGTATTCGCACGTGGACGTCTACAACCCGACCAGCAACGTCTGGCTCGCCAACAGCACGCCGTCGAACGGCGCGGCCTGGAACGCCTGGAAGTTCGACAACATCGAACTCAATTCGCAGTACTACTTCAACTCGGCGTTCTGGCTCGGCGCGTCGTACACGTTCACGATCGCGCACCTGCATTCACAGCAAGGCGATTACACGCCGAAGTACCACCAGCTCGCGCTGATGCTCGACTACGACCTCAGCAAGCGCACGTCGCTGTATATCCAGACGGCGTATCAGCATGCGGTCAGCGCGCATACGGGTACGAGCTTTGACGATGCGCAGATCATTGACGCGTCGGCGGGGGCTTCGTCGGGTGTGAACCAGACCGTGGTGCGGCTGGGGATGATGCACCGGTTCTGATAGTGCCAAGCCGCCGCGCGAGGCGCGGCGGGGTGCTTTGTGTTTGGGCGGGCGGTGCGGTGGTGGTGGTTGGCTGCCGCACTGCCGCCGGTTTGCGTCATCGCGCCTGGCGAGATGCCGGCCGAGGCCGCACCACGGTTGCCGTCGCACGTGCAGCCCTATTGCCAGATCCCAAAGCCGTCTCGCTATCGCGGCAAGGACGCGGGCCGGCCCGACGTCAAGCCGTCTCCCGCCTGGGCGATACCCAACTGGATGATGAGCATGTCCGTCAGCAGGTCCGCCTGCTGGATGAGTTCGACGCCGACTGTTCCGTCGTCGGTGGTTCTCTCCGCGAAGCTGGTCGTCAGCAGTACGGTGAATCGAACGATGAAATCGAGATCAGGCCTTCCTGCATCTCCAACCATACCCGCAATGTAGGTCCGAAACAGATCGGCGCCTTTCGATATGAGCATCTGAAACTCATCAGTTTCTCGCAAATCCACCGATGCAATCCGCAGCGCCCGACGAAGTTCGACCTCCGCCGCTTCGATCAGAAAGAACTCGCGGATGAACTCCCGGAGCCTTGCTCCAGGATCGCGCGCCGGGCCATCGAGAATAGGAGACAGCCGAGCCATCTGCCGCTCCCAAGTCAGCCTGACGACGTAAAAAAGCAGCGCCTCCTTATTCGGAAAGTACTGGTAGAACGACGCGATGTTCACCCCGGCTTTCTCTGCGACCTTGTTGGCAGTGAAGCCTCCCGCGCCTTCGCGAGCCAAAATGTAAGTCGCAGCGTCAGCCAGAGCCTGGACCGTGGCGATGGCACGCCGCTGTCTGGGTAGCTTCTTCGGGGCAAGATCGGATTTGCGAGCCACTGTCCGGGTGTCGGTCCAAATGTGATTAGAGAATATAAGCTTTAACTTATATTCTGTTTGCCATCACGTCAACGAGATCAAGGGTATGGCAAACAAAGAAAGGACGCCGGTCGTCATCATCGGTGCGGGTGTAGCGGGGCTTGCGCTTGCGACTTTGCTGAGTACGGCGGGCGTCGCAAGCATCGTGCTGGAGCGGCGCGACCGCGCGTTTGTTGAGACCCGGCAACGGGCCGGTGTGGTCGACGCCCGGAATGTACGCATGTTCGAGCGTTGGGGATTGGCAGACAGGCTGCTTGCCGGCGCAGTTGCGCAGACGATCGATTATCGGACCGACGGCATGAGCCGCGTGTTCGAAATCACCGGTGATTCCGAGAGCGAAGGTCGTTTCTGCACGCAGCAAATGCTGGTAAGCAATCTGTTGCGTGTGTTCATCGATGAAATGAACGGAGATGTCCGCTTCAATGTCGCGGACGTCACGATCCGCAATGAACCGGGCGTTTGTCCGCAGGTCGGATACACCGATGCCGACCGGATGATTGAAATTGCTTGTGACTACATCGTGGGTTGCGACGCCGATCGGGGCGTCAGTCGCGCATCGATCCCCGATGGCGTGCTGACCACCGTCACCCATGAGTATGGCTACGCGTGGCTCGCTGCACTGGTCGAGGCGCCGCTAAAAGACCATCCGATCATGGGTGTCAGCAAGCACGGCTTCGTTGCCCAACTGCCTCGCGGGCCGCATCGCAGTCGCTACTACCTGCAATGCGAGTTGAAGGATCGGGCCGGGGATTGGTCCGACGAGCGCATCTGGGACGAGATCCGGCTTCGTATGCATGACGAATCGATCGAAAACGCAGTCGTGCATAGCAAGGAGTTCGTTCCGCTGCGCTCGGTCGTTCACTCCCCCATGCAGTATGGTCGGTTATTCCTGGCCGGCGACGCGGCGCATCTGGTGCCCCCGACCGGTGCAAAGGGAATGAATCTCGCACTGTTCGACGTGGACGTGTTGGCGGGCGCCTTGGTCAACGCACTGGTCGACGGCGACGATGTTCCGCTGGCGAGTTACTCGAACACGGTGCTGCCCCACATCTGGCGGTACCAAGCGTTCAGCGCATGGATGACCGACACGATGCACGACGCGGGCGATCCGACGCTTCATGGCTCCTTCCGCCAGATGACCGCTCGCGCCCGGCTCGACCAGCTGTTCCGTTCCGCAGCGGCGAGACGCCTGCACAGTGACTATCAGCGAGGCATGGCTTAAAAGCTGAAGCACGTGGCGTGGCACTCGTCGATCAGCATCGGCCATCTGCTTGTCGCAAGCCATGGCGGGAGCGAACTGCATCCGGCAGCGGTCGAACTCGAAGCGGTCAACGGCAAAACGCAGATCGAGGGACCGCTCAAAGGTCGGAAGTCGCTGGTCGAGCCGCACCGGGCGCCGACTGGCGACTTCCGGCCATAAAGAGGCCTTCGACACCGCTGCCTCGATCGCCGACAATCAGCGCGAGCAACGCCGACGAACAAGGCCGCGGTCATGTCTGGTTCTTGGTCGTCCAGCCAAAGAGCCATCAAAACGGGATCTTCCGTTCCGAAAACCCACTACACGGTCGTGCATCCATGAAAGCCGAGCTTCCTGTTGCCCTTGTCACCGGTTCCACTTCGGGCATCGGCGCCGCCATTGCCCGGCGTCTGTCAAAAGACGGATTTTCAGTCGTCCTGCATTCACGGAGTTCGGCGGAGGTAGGGCACCTATTGGCCGGCGAACTTGGCTCAGCCGTCTACGTGCAAGCGGATCTGGCGAACGACTTGGACAGGGCCAGGCTGGTTCGCGAAGCGATTGCCGCATGGGGGCGACTCGATGTTCTCGTCAACAACGCCGGCATCAGCCGAGTCATCCCCCATGCAGATCTGGCCGCCGCCACACCGGAGGTGTGGCAGGAACTGCATGAGGTCAATGTTGTCGCTCCATTTCGCCTGGTAGCGGAAGCGGAATCGGCACTGCGTGAAGCGAAAGAGCGGGGGAAAGCAGGATGCGTAGTCAATGTGACTTCGCATGCCGGCGTGCGCCCCAAGGGCGCCTCCATTCCTTACGCTGCGACCAAGGCTGCCTTGAACCATGTGACCCGCCTGCTCGCGCTCTCGCTTGCCCCGGACATTCGCGTCAATGCCGTCGCTCCCGGCCTGGTCGATACGCCGCTGACAGCAGAATGGACGCAGGCGCAGCAGCTCTGGAAGGAGCGTTCGCCCATGCGGCGGGCCGCCAGTCCCGAGGATATTGCGCAGGCGGTTTCGCTATTGGTCGCATCAGACTATCTGACCGGCGAGATACTGCTCTCTGACGGCGGGTTGAATCTCACATGACCCAGGCCCGATGGCGTCCTGTCTTGCCCTCGATCCGAGTGACCGATTCCGGAAACTGTGACCGTCGTTGACGGATCGCCGGCGGTCGTTCGCCATTCCCTTCGTTTGCCGACAATCATCGGCCCCATCGCACCGACACCGATAGGCACTCGATACGCCTGACGCCAGATATACCGAACGATTTGCCGCTCCCCGCGCCAACCGGATCGCGGGCGGGCGCCTGCCCGGTCCGGCTGGAAAGAACGCCCCGCGCCTCGCGGCACCGAGAGATACGACACCGCGCTCGAGTTAGCCCCCGAACACGAATCGGCCGAAGCTCCGCCCCCCACATATTTTCTTAGCCCCCCGCGAATCTTGTATCCTCACCGCTCATGAATGATCTCCACGCCGCCCTCTTCGCCTCCCGCGATCCATCGCCCGCCGCGGCCCCCGGCGCCCGCGGCATCTCGCGAGCCGAAGCCGTCTACCAGCACCTCCGCGACGACATTTTCGAACTGCGCCTGCTGCCCGGGGAACGACTCACCGAAGGCACCATCGCGAAGCGCTTCGGCGTATCACGCACTCCCGCGCGCGAAGCCTTGCAGCGCCTGCAAAGCGACGGCCTGATGCAGGGCTACGTCCGCGGCGGATGGGAAGTCGTGCCGATCGACTTCAAGCGCTTCGACGATCTCTACGAAATGCGCGAACTGATCGAGACGTTTGCAATCCGCAAGCTCTGCACCGCACCACCCGACGACATGGCACGCCGCGCGATCGATGAACTGGACGCGATCTGGAAAGTCCCCCCCGCCGCGCGCGAACGCGACGGCCGCAAGGTGGCCGAGCTGGACGAGGCGTTTCACTACACGCTCGTCGCGGCGACCGGCAACGACGAGCTGTCCGCCGCGCTCGAACGCGTCACGGCGCGCATCCGCGTCGTGCGCTGGCTCGATCTCGTGCATGGCGATTGCCTCGATGAAACCTACGACGAACACGGCGTGATTCTCGACGCGATTCGCGCCGCCGACCTGCCCCTGGCGCTGACGCGCATGGAAGCGCACATCCAGGGAAGCCGCGCCGAAGTGCGCAAGCTCACCCTGCACCGCCTGCACAGCGTTCGCACCAAGTCAGCGATGTAATGCACCACGGCAACGTCGCCGGCCACGCTTCCTCCCCGCGTCCGCCGTTTTTCCTCCGCACCCCGCCTCCCCCGCCAACCCCTGCGCTGTAAAGGATCCCGCCCGGTATCACGTCATTTCGATCCAAATTGGCACGCTCCTTGCTTTTGTCGACAAGTACGTACACAAGTAATCGAGCGTAGCCCGGAGCGTGATGTCGACCACCCATTTGAACCCAGTACGAGGCACGCGCGGCATGGCCGTCGCGCCCCATGCGCTTGCCTCCCAGAGCGCCATGGCCGTGATGCGCGAGGGCGGCAACGCCGTCGAAGCCATGATCGCCGCCGCCGCGACCATCGCGGTCGTGTATCCCCACATGAACAGCATCGGCGGCGACGGCTTCTGGCTGATCTCGGCGCCCGGTCGTGAGCCGGTCGGCATCGAGGCATGCGGCGCGTCCGCGGCAGCCGCGTCGATCGATGCCTATCGCGAGCGCGGTCTCGCCTCGATTCCGTTTCGCGGGCCGCTCGCCGCCAACACGGTCGCGGGCACGATCTCGGGCTGGGAGTGCGCGCATCGATGGTCGCAGGAACAAGGTGGCCGCCTGCCGCTGTCGCGCCTGCTCGAAGACGCGATCCACTACGCGCGCCACGGCATCCCCGTGACGCGCAGCCAGGCGCGCTGCACCGCGCAGAAACGCGGCGAGCTGGCCGCGATCCCCGGTTTCGCGCGCACCTTCCTCGACGCCGAAACCGGTGAAGCGCCGCAAACCGGCGTGCTGTTCAGGCAGCCGAAGCTGGCCGCGACGTTCGAACAGCTCGCCGGCGCGGGCCTGCGCGACTTCTACGAAGGCGACCTCGCCAACCGCATCGCCGCGGATCTGCAGGCGCTCGGCAGCCTGGTCACGGCGAGCGACCTCGCACGCCACCAGGCACGCCTGCGCACGCCGCTCGCGCTCGCGCATTCGTTCGGCACCGTCTACAACATGCCGCCGCCGACGCAGGGGCTGGTTTCGCTGATGATCCTCGGCGTGCTGGACCGGTTGCTCGAGCCCGGCATGGACCCGGTCGGCGCCGATTTCGTGCACGCCTGCGTGGAGGCGACCAAGCTCGCCTTCGCGGTGCGCGACCGGCACATCACCGACCCCGACTACATGGACGTCGATGCCCGGAGCTTCCTCGAGCCGGCCGCGCTCGACGCGCTCGCGGCGAAGGTGGAGGGGTCGCGGGCCGCGCCCTGGGGCAACGGCCTCGGTCCGGCCGATACGGTCTGGATGGGCGCGATCGATCGCGACGGCCTGGCGGTGAGCTTCATCCAGAGCATCTATCACGAGTTCGGCAGCGGCGTGGTGCTGGAGCAGTCGGGCATCAACTGGCAGAACCGCGGCTGCAGCTTTTCGCTCGATCCGCGTTCGCGCAATCCCCTGATGCCGCTGCGCCGCCCGTTCCACACGCTGAATCCCGCCCTGGCCCGCTTCAACGACGGTCGCACGCTCGTGTACGGAAACATGGGCGGCGACGGCCAGCCGCAATCGCAAAGCGCGGTGTTTTCGCGTATCGCGCAGTTCGGCTGGAACCCGCAGGACGCCATCGCCGCGCCGCGCTGGCTGCTCGGCCGCACCTGGGGGGCGAGCAACGACACGCTCAAGCTGGAAGCGCGCTTTCCCGCCGGCACGATCGAGGCATTGCGCGCGCTCGGCCACGAAGTCGACGTGCTCGATGCCTACGACGAAGCGATGGGCCATGCCGGCGCGATCGTGCATCACGCGAACGGCACCTTCGAAGGCGGCAGCGACCCGCGCAGCGACGGCTCGGTGGCGAGCTGGTGACTTTCCCGCATTGCCCGAATTGCCCGCATTGATCGAATTGCCCGCAACACCCGCATGGCCCGCCGGCGCGCGCGCGGCGGGTGCCTCTCATCCCGGAGAACAGTAGATGAATACCTTGAACACCCCGTCGGCGCTGCCGATGGGCGTCGCGATGCGGCGCCGCTGGACGCAGCTGATTCTCGGCCTGGTCTGCATGATGTCGATCTCGAGTCCGCAATATGTCTGGACGCTGATGACCAAGCCCTTGATGGCGAAGCTCGGCGTGGCGCTCCCTGAACTGCAGGTGACGTTCTCGATCCTGGTGCTGTTGCAGGCGTTCTGCTCGCCGTTCCAGGGCGCGCTGATCGATCGCTTCGGCCCGCGCGTGCTGATCTCGATCGGCACGCTGCTCTCGGGCCTGAGCTGGATACTCGCCGCGCATGCGAACAGCGCGCCGATGCTCTACCTCACCTACGGCGGGGTGGGCGGCCTCGGCACCGGCATCGTCTACGTGGGCGTGGTGGGGCTGATGGTGCGCTGGTTCCCCGATCGCCGCGGTTTCGCGGCGGGCGTGGCGGCGGCCGGCTACGGCATGGGCGCGATCGTGACGACGTTTCCCATTTCGTCGGCGCTCGCGGCGCGCGGCATCGACGGCACGCTCGGCCTGTTCGGCCTCATTTTCGCCGTGGTCGGCTTCGCCGCTTCGCAGGGCCTGCGCGTGCCCGCGGCGAACGCGGCACGCGCCGGCGCCGCCGGCCACGCGTCGTCGGTGCCGGACTGGCGCCCGGCGCAGATGCTGCGCACGCCGCTGTTCTGGCTCATGTTCGTGATGATGACGATGATGGCGACCTCGGGCCTGATGGTCACCTCGCAGATGGCGAGCTTCGCGGCCGATTTCGGCGTGGGCAAGGTGCTCGTGTTCGGGCTTGCGGCGCTGCCGCTCGCGCTGACCATCAACCGCTTCACGAATGGCCTCACGCGGCCGCTGTTCGGCTGGGTATCCGACCACTTCGGCCGCGAGAAAACGATGACGTTCGCCTTCGCGCTGGAAGGCGTGGCGATGCTGCTGTGGCTGCTCACGCGTGACAACGTCGTGCTGTTCGTGCTGCTGTCGGGCGTGGTGTTCCTCGGTTGGGGCGAAATCTTCTCGCTGTTCCCCTCGACGCTCACCGACACCTTCGGCACGCGTTACGCCACCGCGAATTACGGCTGGCTGTACCTGTCGTTCGGCATCGGCTCGGTGTTCGGCGGCCCGCTCGCGGCGCTCCTGCATCAGCACACCGGCAGCTGGATCCCGGTCTTCACCTGCGCCATCGTGCTCGACCTCGCCACCGCGCTGCTGGCGATGTTCGTTCTCAAGCCCGCGCGAGCCCGCTTTCTCGCGGCCGGTACGCGGCCCTGAGTCCGGCGAAGGCCGCGCGCGAGCGTGCCTCGCCATGAAAAACACCCCGAACGCCGGATCGATGTCCGACGTTCGGGGTGCTGCCAACAAGAGGCGCGAGACACAAGGCCGGGTTCCCGGTTATCTCGTTCAGCCGCCCCGCTTCTTCGCCTGCAGCGCGCGAATCCGCATCACCGCGCCGGTATCGGCCACGGTCCGCTCGTAGAGCGCCGCGACGTCGTGCTTGAGCGCGGTGCGCGAGCCGCCGTCGAGATAGACCATGTGCCCGGACGGATAGAAGCGCGCCGACAGGTTCTTGCGCACGTTCGCATCCTCCAGCGGCATCTGCTGCAGGTCGAGCACGGTCTGGTAGAACGGCGTGACGAAGTCGTAGAAGCCGTTGGCCGACAGCACCTTCAGGTCGGGATTGAGCGCCATCACGGCGGCCAGGTCGCCGGCCGTGTAGAGGATCACGTTGCCCTTCTCGTCGAGGCCCACTTCCTTGCCGGTCGGGTCCGTGTGCTTGAAATCCCAGTTCGCGAACGCCTGGTCGTTCAAGTCCGTGAACGCCGAGTTCGAGGTGTATTTCAACTGCTCGTTCAGATACGAATTCCACATCGCCGTGTAGACGCCCGTCACGGCCGTCATGGTCGGATCGTTGCCGCCCGAGTTCGGATCGATGTTGCCGGCGATGCCGCTCGAGATCGCCGTGACGCGGCCGTCATACGAGCCGAGCGAGAGCCCTTGCGCACGCAGCAGCGTGGTCAGGAACACCGAGTTGCCGCGCGCGTCGTAGCTGGCCACGTCGAGGCTCCACGACAGCAGCGTGGTGGTGTCGATGCCGGTGTAGTCGGACAGCTTCTGCACCACCGCCGCGTCGGTCTGCGGGAACTTGCGCAGCGCGTCGAGATAGTCGGTGCGCGCGAACTGCGCGACGTCCTCGGAGAACGCGCCGAGATCGGTCGGCGTCGGCGTCACGCCGAGCCGCTTGTGGTACCAGGCGTCGGCCGCCGCGGTCGGCAGCGCGCCCACCGGGTTGCCGGCCTGCCGGTAGTCGAGGATCGACGACTGCAGCGTGATGCCGTTCAGGTCCACGCCGTCCTCGTGCAGCTTGTAGGCCAGCACGCAGCTGCGCGCCGTGCCGTAGGACTCGCCGTACAGGTACTTCGGCGAATTCCAGCGGTTGTTCTTCGTCAGGTAGCGCTTGATGAACTGCTTGAGCGAGTCGGCATCCTCGTCCACGCCCCAGAAGTTGCGGTTCTTGAACGGCGCCACCGCGGCCGAGTAGCCGGTGCCCACCGGATTCACGAACACCAGGTCGCTCTTGTCGAGCAGGCTGTCCGGGTTGTCCTCCATCTGGTACGGCGCGGGCGGCGTGAAGCTCGGCATCGAGGTGCGGATCCGGCGCGGCGCGAACGAGCCGAGCAGCACGAACACCGACGACGAGCCCGGCCCGCCGTTGTAGAAGAACGTGACGGGGCGCGCCTCCTCCTTCTGCCCGTCCTGCGTGAACGCTACGTAGAACAGCTTCGCGTTCGGCTGCGAGCTGCTCGCGTCCACCGTCACGAGATGGCCGGCGGTGGCCGTGTAGGCGATCCGCTTGCCGTCGATGGTGGTGGTGTGATGCGTGACGGCGGCGCTTTCCGTCGTGTCGCTGACCGAATCGTCGGGGCCGTTGCCGTAGGCGACCGGGTCGAAGAACGGCGCGTCGCGACCGTGCGCGAGCGCCACCGGATTGACGGTCGGCGGCACGCCGTGCGAATTGTGCGCGCCATGGTGCAGCGGGAACGTCCCGCCGCTTGCTGAGGAACCCGAATCGTTGCTCATCGTCCCGCTCCTTTGATTTTGTCTGATCTGCCTGAACGAACCACCACGAACCACCAAGAACCGCTCATCGCCATCCGCACTACCGCGAACCACATGGCGGTCACACACCGCGCGCCACCGGAAGCCGCCGGCCTCGCCCGGCACCGCCCGCCCGCGTCCGGCCGCCGGACACCCGGCGCCGCCTCGCGCCGGCATGCGGCCCGGTACGCTGCGGACCGGGCGCCGGACGCTTACTGCGCCGCGCCTTGCAGCGCGGCTTCGATCTTCGTGCCGTCGGGGCTGCCGAGGCCCGTGCAGGCGTCCCAGCCGGCGGCCGCCGCGTAGGCGCCGTTGTTGCCGCGCGTGATGTCGTGGAACGCCTGCGGCTGCGCGTACAGCTTCGGATTGGCCCAGCCGATCGGGCTGCCCGCCGCCGCGTTGATGCGCGCGATCAGCGCGGCCCACAGCGGCGCCACGGCGCTGGTGCCGCCCAGCACGGCCGTGGTGCCGGCCACCGAGATCTGATAGCCGGTGGTCGGCGAGGCGTCGCCGGCCACGTCGGGCACGCCGCGCTTCGTGAGCGGCGTGCTGCCGCCGCCCGTCAGCTTCGCCGACAGGCCCTTCTGGTACGACGGCGCGTCGAACACGGCGCTCACGCCGCCGCCGCCCGCGCCGCCGCTGGCCGCCTCGTCGTTCCACACCACCTCGCTGCGGATGCCCTGCCCGGCCTGCGCGTCGAGCGTGGTGCCGCCGCAGGCGAGCACGTAGGGGCTCGACGCCGGGAAATCGACGTGGTTCGCGCCGTCCTGCAGGCCGTCGCTGGAACCGCTGTCGCCGGAGGCCGCGCAGATCGTCACGCCGAGCGCGGCGGCCGATTTCAGCACGTTGTTGAAGGCCTGGATCGACTGCTGGGTCCAGCCGGCCTCGGGGCCGCCCCAGCTGATCGACACCACCGACGGATGGTTCTTGGTGTCGTGGATCGCCTGGTTCACGGCCTGGATGAAGCCCGAATCGCTGTTCGAGGCGAAATAGACGGCGATGGTGGCGCCGGGCACGATCGCGCCGGCCACCTCGATGTCGAGCGCGACTTCGCCGTCCGGGCCGTTCGGATCGTCGGTCGGCGCGTTGCTGCCGCCCGCCACGCCGATGTCGACGAGCGTCGGATGCGGCAGGCCGAGCTGGTCGAAGTAGCCGTTGATGTCGGCCTTGCGATAGCCGCCGCCCAGTTCGATCAGCGCGATGCACTGGCCCGCGCCGTCGCCGGCCGGGAAGTTGTAGACCGAGGCGAGCTGCAGCGGCGTGTAGGTGGTGCCGGTGGTGCCGCGCGCGGGCTGGAACGGCGGGCGGAAGCGGAAATGCGGATGCGCCTGCGGACGCGTGTCGAGGCCGAGCACCGCGGTGACGGCGTCGTGCAGTTCGTCGGGCAGCGCGATCGCGCCGGTGCGCGCGCGAAACGTGCCGACCGCGTGGTGCTCGTACTGCTGAAGCTTGACGCCGAACGCGCTCTCGAACTGCTCGATGGTGCCGGCCAGCACGACCACGCTCTCCACCGGATCGACGCGCTCGACGGTCAGGTGATGCTGGCGCGCGAACGCCTCGGTGTGCTTGACGTCGTCCTCGCGCGAGCCGAAGCGCTGGGCGAAATCCTCGCGCGACACCGGCTTCGCCGCCGGGTCGCCGCTCGCGAGCCGGTCGACGAGCGCGTCGAGCGCCTGTTCTCCTTCGCGTCGCAGCATCACCGTCACATGAATCCGCTCGGCGGGATCGCACGCGCCGACGCATCGGGATTCAGTGACGACCTTCGGCTCGCTGCCAGCGTGAAGATGCCTTGCCATGTTATGACCCTCCAAGTTACCGCGTGTACGGACTACGGAAAATCCGATCCGGCCGGCCAGGACGCCTGGATGGCGGGCCGCCGGCGTCGCTCTCAACGGCGCCGGATCGATCGATCTGAAGTAAACGGCCAGACGAGTGTAAAACAGCGGCGGCGATCGCGCGCGCGAGTTCGCGGCCGGTTCGGCTTGCGGAACGCAACATGTGCAACAAACCGTTGCGACGGGTTGGCGGCGATCCCGGCGACCGGAAAAACCGGCGCGCGCGGTCACGGCGGCGAGCCGGAAACGATGGCCGGGACGCGGCGCGTCAGGTGGAAATCGGGCGGGAAAACGACGTGGAACGATCGATTCGTTGCACGGTGCGCACGCAAAATATTTTTTGCACCGATTTGGGTCGGCCGCGCTCGCGCTCGCTCGATCACCGGCGCCGGAGGGCGATGAACGGCCGGCCGCCGGGCGAGCGGAATTGAAGATCGGAAATCGGCAAGCGCGAAGCCGCGTCGATCACCGCCCCGATGCGCGAGCCGCCGCGCACCGTCAGTCGATCGACAGCCGGCAGGCGAACGCGAACAGCGCGGCGGCGAAGGTCCAGCGCTGCAGCGTCTGCGCGAGCGGATGCGCGCGCATCCAGCCCGAGATCCGCGACGCGCCGATCACGTAGGCGGAATCGAACAGCGCGCCCGTCACCAGCAGCAGCACGCCGAGTTCGGTCACCTGCCAGCCCACCGCGCCCTCGGCCGGCCGCACGAACTGCGGCAGCAGCACCGAGCAGAACAGCAGCGCCTTCGGATTCAGCAGGCTGGTGAGCAGGCCCTTGGCGAAGTTCCGGCGCAGCGGGACACCGGCGCGCGCGGCCAGCGCGTCTCCCGCGACCGCGAACGGCGGCGAGCGGAACACCTGCCAGGCCACGTAGGCGAGATAGGCCGCGCCGCCGTAGCGCACCACGTCGTAGAGCCAGGGCGCGTTGCGCAGCAGCGCCGCGACACCGCAGGCCGACAGCGTGACGTGAACGGCCCGCGCGAGCGCGAGCCCTCCGGCCGCCGCGAAGCCGGGGCGCACGCCGCGGTTGATGCTGGTCTGCAGCAGCAGCGCCATGTCGGGGCCGGGCAGCGCGTAGACGGCGGCGAGCGCCGCGATGTAGAGGGCGAGCAGATGGGGCGAGATCATGGCGTGGACGGACGGAACGAGGATGAGGACGGGCGCGGCGAACAGGCTCGAAACGGGTGGCGACATCGCGGAAAGCGGGCTGGAAACCGGTTGAGAACACGCCCAGCGGCGACGCGGGAACCGGATCGCGCAACGGCGCGCGACAGGCTCCATATTGCCGAAGTTGCTGGAGCGCTTTTGAGCTATCTACCCATCCAGATCATACGAACCAAGCGGTAATCCTCTATATTTCCGTAACGAAAAAACGGAATCCGCCAACCATGTTTGATCTCGACAAGACCGACCGCGCGATCCTGGCCGCCGTGCAGCGCGACGGGCGCATCCCGATCGCGCGGCTCGCCGAATCGGTGGGCTTGAGCGAAACGCCGTGCGCGCGGCGCCTCAAGCGGCTGGAAAGCGAGGGCTACGTCGAGCGCTATCGCGGGCAGCTGTCGCGCAAGCGGCTCGGCTACGGCGTGGTGGCGTTCGTGCTGCTGCGCATCGCCGTCCACGACCGCACGCTCGCCGACCGCTTCGAGCGCGAGGTGCTGGCGATGCCGCGCGTGCTGTCGTGCCATAACGTATCGGGCTCGGCCGACTATCTGCTGCAGGTGATCGCGCGCGATCTCGACGACTACGGCAGCTTCGTGCGCGACGCGCTGCGCGTGCTGCCCGGCGTGACGTCGGTGGAGTCGGTGCTGTCGCTGCGCGAGGTGAAGGCCGACGCGGGCCTGCCGATGCCGTGACGGGGCGCCCCCCGGCGAAGTACACGAAGCCGGAGCACGGCGCGCGCCCGCGCCGCCGCCGCCGCGCGGCCAAAACTCAGCGCGCGGCCGGCACGCGCAGATGCGCGCTGGCGAGATCCTCGAGGAACGCGGCGACGATCGGATCCTTCTTCGCGCGGCGCGACACGACCATGTGGAACGTCACGTCGTAGTTCAGCAGCTCCGGGTTCAGCGGCGCGAGCAGCCCCTGCGCGACGTAGGGCGCCGCGAAATGCTCGGGCAGGTAGCCGAGGTGGTGGCCCGACAGGATCAAGAGCGCGACGGCCTCCATGTTGTCGGCCGTGCCCGTCACGCGGTCGGGCGAGGTGGACAGCTGCGCCTCGGGTAGCGGATAGGTGCGCCAGGCCCACTCGTGGCCGGCCGCGTCGGCGGCAGACAGGCCGCCCGCCCGCTCGAACAGCGGATGCCCGCGCCCGCAGTAGGCCACCTGCCGCTCGACAAACAGCGGCGTGTAGTCGAGCACCGGCACGCGATGCCAGAAATAGCCGACCGCGATCTGGATCTCGTCGCCGAGCAGCTTTTCCTCGAGGTCGCCGGGCGGGCGCACCGAGATCGAGAACTTCACCGCCTCGTCGCGCGTGCGGAACGCGGCGATCGCCTCGGCGATGCGCGCGTTCTGGCTGATCGGCGTGTGCCCGATCAGGCCGATGTTGAGCGTGCCCACCAGTTGCCGGTCCATGTGGCGCGCGGCACTGCCGAATTCGTCGAGCGCCACCAGCAGCTTGCGGCTCATGGCCTGGAAGCGCTCGCCCTTCGGCGTGAGGCGAAAGCCGCTGCGGCCGCGCTCGCAGAGCCGGTAGCCGAGCCGCGTCTCGAGCGACGACAGTTGCGCGCTGATGGTGGACTGCCCGACGTTGAGCACCGCCTGCGCGGCCGTCACGCCGCCCGCGTCGGCCACCGCCAGAAACACGCGGATCAGGCGCAGATCCAGCGTCGACAGATTCCCCAGCACTGATTGCACTCCCGTTGATTACATCGATTTCGATCGATGTTGACGTCGAAACCTTGGCATTTTTCCGGTCCGGCAAAACGCGTACAACTGTGCGTCCCGCCGCGTCGAATGATACGGCAACCGTTCCCCACGAAAGAGAATCATCGAGACGCCTCCATGAACGATCCCCGCTACTTCCAGCCGCTCGGCGGCAACGACATGCCGCGCAGCGGCGGCATCGCCACGATGATGCGCCTGCCCCACGTGCCGGACGCGGCCGGCCTCGACGCCTGCTTCGTCGGCGTGCCGTTCGACCTCGGCACCTCGAACCGCACCGGCGCGCGCTTCGGCCCGCGCCAGATCCGCGCCGAATCGGTGCTGCTGCGCCCGTACAACATGGCCACGCGCGCGGCGCCGTTCGATTCGCTGCGCATCGCCGACGTCGGCGACATCGCGATCAACCCGTACAACCTGCACGATTCGATCGCGCGCATCGAGGCCGGCTACGACGCGATCCTCGCGCACGGCTGCAAGCCGGTCACGCTCGGCGGCGACCACACCATCGCGCTGCCGATCCTGCGCGCGATCCACCGCAAACACGGCAAGGTCGCATTGATCCACGTCGACGCGCACGCCGACGTCAACGACACGATGATGGGCGAGAAGATCGCGCACGGCACGCCGTTCCGCCGCGCGGTGGAGGAAGGCCTGCTCGTGACCGACCGCGTCGTGCAGATCGGCCTGCGCGGCACCGGCTACGCGGCCGAGGATTTCGACTGGTGCCGCCAGCAGGGCTTTCGCGTGGTGCAGGCCGAGGCGTGCTGGAACCAGTCGCTCGCGCCGCTGATGCGCGAGGTGCGCGAGCAGATCGGCGACACGCCCGTCTACATCAGCTTCGACATCGACGGCATCGACCCGGCCTACGCGCCCGGCACCGGCACGCCCGAGATCGCCGGGCTGACCGTGCCGCAGGCGCTCGAGATCGTGCGCGGCACCTATGGCCTGAACATCGTCGGCGCCGACCTGGTGGAAGTCGCGCCGCCCTACGATCCGTTCGGCACCACCGCGCTGCTCGGCGCGAACCTCGCCTACGAGCTGCTGTGCGCGCTGCCCGGCGTGCGATACCGCGACTGACGCGGCGCCAGAACAAAACAACCAGGAGGAGATCCCGATGTCCAGCAAGATGCCGGTCAGGCAACCCCGGCGGGCCGCGCTCGCGTCGTTCGTCGGCACCACCATCGAGTGGTACGACTTCTACAGCTACGCGACCGCCGCGGCGATCGTGTTCGGCCCGCTGTTCTTTCCCGGAGAAAACCGCCTCGTCAGCCTGCTCGCGTCGTTCGGCTCGTTCGCGGTCGGCTTTCTCGCGCGGCCGCTCGGCGGCGTGCTGTTCGGCCATCTCGGCGACCGCTACGGCCGCAAGCGCTCGCTGCTCGCCACGCTGCTGCTGATGGCCTGCGCGACGGTGGCGATCGGCCTGCTGCCCACCTATGCGCAGGCCGGCGCGTGGGCGCCCGTGCTGCTGGTGCTGATGCGCGTGCTGCAGGGCATCGCGGTGGGCGGCGAATGGGGCGGCGCCGTGCTGCTGGCCGGCGAACACGCGCCGGCCGGGCGCCGCACGTTCTTCGCGTCGTTCGCGCAGCTGGGCAGCGCGAGCGGCCTGATCCTGTCGATGCTCGCATTCGGCGCGATCAGCGCGCTCTCGAAGGAAGACATGATGAGCTGGGGCTGGCGGCTGCCGTTCCTCGCCAGCGCGGTGCTGCTGGTGGTGGGCTTCGCGATCCGCGCGAGCGTATCCGAATCGCCGGAGTTCGCCGAGGTGAAGGCCAGCGGCGACACGCTCGCCAACCCGGTACGCGAGGCGCTGCGCCAATGGCCGCTGCTGCTGCTCGCGATCGGCGCGAACGTGTACGGGATCGCCGGCGTCTACTTCAGCAACATCTTCATGATCAGCTACGCCACGCAGTTCCTCGCGCTCGACCGCTCGATGGTGCTGCACTGCATGACGATCGTGGCGGTGCTGCAGTTCGTGGTGCAGCTCGGCGCGGCGTGGATCGCGCAGCGCTTCGGCACCACCCGCGTGCTGCTCGCCACGGCCGCCTGGGCCGCGATCGTGCCGTTCGTGATGCTGCCGCTCGTGCACGCCGGCACGCCGCTGTCGATCACGCTCGGCGTGGGTCTCGCGACCGTCGCCGAATCGGGTTACTACGCGGTGGTGGCCGGCTTCGTCAGCGGCATCTTCGCGGCGCGGATCCGCTATACGGCAATCTCGATCTCGTACCAGGCCTGCGGCGCGCTGGCGGGCGGCCTCACGCCGCTGGTCGCGACGCTGATCGCGCAGCGCAGCGCGCCGCACTGGTGGCCGCTCGCGCTGCAGTACACGGCGGCGGCCGTGCTGTCGGCGATCTGCGTGGTGCAGATCGCGCGCCGCAGCGACGCGGGGCGCCTCGATCGCGGCGTGCATGAGCCGCGTGATCCGCATCAGGCTCGCGCGAGGCGCGGTGCTGCCCGGGCGGCGGCGACGGGAGGCTGATGTCGCCCTCATGCGGTTGCGCTCGCGGTTACGGCTGAACCGCAAGCGTCGCGCCGGGTGAGTCCAATGGAAAACGCGGAATGCGGGCGATGGCCGGCATTCCGCGTTTTTCGTGGTGAGGTTGCGGCGTGGTTTCGCCGGTGCGGGCATGGATCACGCTCACAGCTCGCCGCTCGCGCCTGATGCGCGCGCCGCCGTGCTCAGCCGGCGGCGCGCTCCATCGCGCGCCGCAGCGCCGCGTAGACAGCCGGCCGGTTGCTCTGCGAGGCGTTGAATCGCAGGTAGCGCGTGGCCGTGCGCGAGACGCTGAATACGTTGCCGGGCGCGAGCACCACGCCGTCGTCCAACGCATGGCGCGCCACCATGGCCGCGTCGAGCCCCGCCGGCAGTTCGGCCCACAGGAACATCCCCGCGCGTGGACGGATCCGCACCGCGAGCCCGGCCGCCGTCAACTGCCGCAGCGTCTCGCCCACCGCATCGCCGAGCCGCGCGCGCAGGCCGTCGAGATGGCGCCGATAGCTGCCGTCCACCAGCAGCCGGTGGACCACCGCCGGGTTCAGCCCGCCGTTGCCGAAGGTGGTCGCGAGCTTCAGGTCGATCAGCGGATCGATCCACTCGCGCCGCGCCGCAAGGTAGCCGCAGCGCACGGCCGCCGACAGCGTCTTCGAGAAGCTGCCGATCGAGATCACGCGCTGCAGGCCGTCGAACGCCGCGAGCCGCGGCGCCGGTTCGGTTTCGAAGTCCGCGAAGATGTCGTCCTCCACGATCAGCATGTCGTGCTCGGCGGCCAGTGTCAGCACGCGGTGTGCGACGGCCGGCGCGAGCACCGCGCCGGTCGGATTGTGGATCGCCGAGTTCGTCACGTACAGGCGCGGCCGGTGTTCGGCCAGCACGCGCGCGAATTCGGCCGGGTCCGGCCCGTTCGCCGTGTAGCGCACGCCCACCAGCTGCACGCGATGCGCGCGCAGCAGCGCCTGGAAGTTGAAGTAGCAGGGATCGTCGACCACCACCGTGTCGCCGGGCTCCAGCAGCAGGCGGCAGACGAGATCAAGCGCGTGCGTGCCGCCGTCGGTCAGCAGGATCTGGTCGGGTGGCGCGTCGATGCCGTGCTGCGCGAGCCGCCAGCTCAGTTGCTGGCGCAGCGCCGGCAGGCCGCGCGGCGCGCCGTAGTCGGCCAGTTCGGCCTGCACGTCGCGCGCGACCGCGCGCAGCGCCCGGCGCATGCCGTCGTCAGGCAGCCAAGACGCGGGCAGCCAGCCGCAGCCGGGCTTCAGCGCGTCGCCGCCGCTTTCTAGCGACTGGCGCGTGAGCCACAGCGGATCGAGTTCGCGGTCGAGGCGCGGGCCGACCTCGGCGAGCGCGAACGGCGGCGCGTGGCCCGCCACGAAGAACCCCGAGCCGCGCCGCGCGGCCAGCGTGCCGTCGGCGACGAGCCGGTCGTAGGCATCGACCACGGTCGATTTCGACACGCCGCAGGTCTCGGCCATGGCCCGGATCGACGGCACGCGCGCACCCGGCCCGAGCGTGCGGCCCGCGATCCGGGCGCGCAGCGCCGCCATCACGCGCGCGACGCGCGTGCCGTCGACCTGCGCCGGAATCTCGCTAGCGTTTAGCGCCATCTGTACGGCTCCTGGTTCGGTACAGTTTGCTCGAATTGTGCTGCTCCGTAGCTTAACCCGCCGATGGCCGCATGCGATGCTCGGCCTTTCCCTCTCTTTTCGCCTCGGCCCACGCATCCATGCAGACCTCTACCCAAGGCTGGCTCAACGGTTTTCTCGGCGTCGTGATCTTCAGCGGCTCGCTGCCGGCCACGCGCATCGCCGTCCACGGCTTCGACCCGGTGTTCCTGACGGTCGCGCGCGCCGCGATCGCCGGGCTGCTGGCGATCGCGCTGCTGGCCGCGTTCCGCGAGCGGCGCCCGGCGCGCGCCGATCTGGTACCGCTCGCGATCGTCGCGCTCGGCGTGGTGGTCGGCTTCCCGCTGCTGACGGCGCTGGCGCTGCGGCACGTCACGTCGGCGCACGCGATCGTGTTCGTCGGGCTGCTGCCGCTCGCCACCGCGGCGTTCGGCGTGCTGCGCGGCGGCGAACGCCCGCGCGCCGCGTTCTGGCTGTTCTCCTCGCTCGGCAGCGCGGCGGTGGCCGCGTTCGCGTTGCGCGACGGCCTGCACGCGTCACCGCTCGGCGACCTGCTGATGCTGGCCGCGATCGTCGCCTGCGGGCTCGGCTATGCGGAAGGCGCACGGCTGTCACGCCGGCTCGGCGGCTGGCAGGTGATCTCGTGGGCGCTGGTGCTGTCGCTGCCGGTGATGCTGCCGCTCGCCCTCGCGGCCCGGCCCGCCTCGCTCGCGGCAATCGGCGCACCGGCCTGGTGGAGCCTCGCCTACGTGTCGCTGTTCAGCATGCTGCTCGGCTTCGTGTTCTGGTATCGCGGGCTCGCGCTCGGCGGCATTGCCAGCGTCGGCCAGCTTCAGCTGCTGCAGCCGTTCTTCGGGCTGCTGCTCGCCGCGTGGCTGCTGCACGAGCCGGTGCCGCCCGCGATGGTCGGCGTGACGGCGGCCGTGGTCGGCTGCGTGGCCTGCGCGCGGCGCTTCGCGGGGGCACCGGCCACGCGCGTGGCGCAGTGAGCGGGCTCGCGGCGAGCCGGGTTCGACGCGCTATGTCCCGGCCGGCCGGAGCGGCACGCCGGGCCGCCGACGGATCGCCGACGGGGCCATGACGACGCGCCGGTATGCCGCCGCGCGGGAACGCATGCTGCGCGTCGTCCGGAAGCACGCCGCGGCCGCCCGGCGGCTCACCGTAAGCGATTGGAAAGATTGCGGGCGGCATGCCGTCATGTCATCAAACTGCCTAAGTCGCGGCGCTAGGATCGGGCGATTGACTCCCCCACCACCCCTTCCCTGCCCGCCATGAACCAATCCGCGTCACCCACCGCAGATACCGGCCGCTCACGGCAATTCGGCCTGGTGGTCTTTCTCGTCGTACTCGTCGCCGGCGGCGCGTATGTGCTGAGCCACCTGATGGCCGACCTCGCGCCGGTCGGCGAGCATTCGGTGTTCCCCTACCTGCTGCTCGGCATCGCGCTGCTGATCGCGCTCGGTTTCGAGTTCGTCAACGGCTTCCACGATACGGCCAATGCGGTCGCCACCGTGATCTACACGCATTCGCTGACGCCGAACGTGGCCGTGGTCTGGTCCGGGCTCTGGAACTTCGCGGGCGTGCTGCTCTCGAGCGGCGCCGTCGCGTTCGGCATCCTGCAGCTGCTGCCCGTCGAACTGATCCTGCAGGTCGGCAGCGGCGCCGGCTTCGCGATGGTGTTCGCGCTGCTGATCGCCGCGATCGTCTGGAATCTCGCGACCTGGTACTTCGGCCTGCCGTCGTCGAGCTCGCACACGCTGATCGGCTCGATCATCGGCGTCGGCGTGATGAACCAACTGATGCACGGCGCGTCGGGCACGAGCGGCGTGGACTGGAGCCAGGCGCTCGGCGTCGGCAAGTCGCTGCTGTTTTCGCCGATCGTCGGCTTCGTGCTCTCCGGCCTGCTGTTGCTTCTGCTCAAGGGGCTCGTGAAGGTGCCGCAGCTCTATCAGGAGCCGCCGAAGGACAAGACGCCGCCGTTCTGGATCCGCTGCCTGCTGATCCTGACCTGCACCGGCGTGTCGTTCGCGCACGGCTCGAACGACGGGCAGAAGGGCATGGGCCTCATCATGCTGATCCTGATCGGCACGGTTCCCACCGCCTACGCGCTGAACAAGGCCGTCACGCCGGCCGAATCGCAGACCTTCATCGCCGTCGCGCATCAGGCGGCCGCCACCTTCGGCAAGTACACCAACGGCGTCGCGGCGCCCGCCAACTCGCGCCGCGTGGTCGAAACCTACGTGCAGACGCACCAGATGACGCCGGACACCGTGCCCGCCGTGCAGCAGCTGTCGAACTCGCTCGCGGCCGCGGTCGGCTCCACCGGCTCGATCGCGAGCACCCCGCAGGGCGATGTCGACAACCTGCGCAACACCATGTACCTGGAGTCGGAAGCGATCCGCCTGATGGACAAGGCCAAGCAGCCGGCGTTCTCCGCCGACGATCGCGCCGCGATCAACAACTATCGCGCGATGCTCGACCATGCCACCAAGTTCATCCCGACCTGGGTGAAGGTCGCCGTCGCGCTCGCGCTCGGCCTCGGCACGATGGTGGGCTGGAAACGGATCGTGGTCACCGTCGGCGAGAAGATCGGCAAGCAGCACCTGACCTACGGCCAGGGCGCCTCGGCCGAAGTCGTCGCGATGGTCACGATCGGCGCGGCCGACATGTACGGGCTGCCGGTCTCGACCACGCACGTGCTGTCGTCGGGCGTGGCCGGCACGATGGCCGCCAATGGCTCGGGCCTGCAATGGTCGACCGTGCGCAGCC
Source organism: Burkholderia perseverans (assembly GCF_022870505.1). Taxonomy (NCBI): domain Bacteria; kingdom Pseudomonadati; phylum Pseudomonadota; class Betaproteobacteria; order Burkholderiales; family Burkholderiaceae; genus Burkholderia; species Burkholderia perseverans. The sequence continues at coordinate 569,034 of NZ_CP045093.1, read as the reverse complement.
TGGTGCTGGCCTGGGTGCTGACGCTGCCGGCCTCGATCGTGCTGGCCGGCGGACTCTACTGGGTATTCCACGCGCTGTTCTGAACCTGCCGCGGGCCGGGCCGATCCCGCATCGGTCCGGCCTGGAGTTGTCGCGCAAGAAACGGAGCGGCGTGCGTGCGTGGCGCCGTTACGATGGCCTCCTCATGCCGAATGCGGAGAGCCACGATGTCCCCCAGCCCCGAACGACGCGATGCCGCGCCGTCGTCCATCCCGCCGTCCCCCTGTCTTGACGACGCCGATGCGTTCGCCGGCGCGCTCGCGCCGGCCGCGCTCGACTGGCCGGCCATCTGCGAGGCGCTCACGCGTGACGGCGTGGCGGTGGTGAAGCGGCTGCTCGATCCCGACGCCTGCGATGCGCTGATCGCCGCCTACGACGACGAGGCGCGCTACCGGAGCCGGATCGTGATGGCGCGCCACGGCTTCGGCAGCGGCGAATATCGCTATTACGCCTATCCGCTGCCGCCCGGGCTCGCCGCGCTGCGCCGCGAACTGTATGCGCCGCTTGCGCCGATCGCGAACGACTGGAACCGCGCGATGGGCATCGAGACGCGCTACCCGGCCGATCACGACGCGTTCGTGCGCCGCTGCCACGAAGCCGGGCAACTTCGGCCGACACCGCTGATCCTTCGCTACCGTGAGGGCGACTACAACTGCCTGCACCAGGATCTGTACGGCGAGCATGTGTTTCCGCTGCAGGTCGCCGTGCTGCTGTCACGGCCCGGCGTCGATTTCACGGGAGGAGAATTCGCGCTGACCGAGCAGCGGCCGCGCATGCAGTCGCGCGTGGAAGTCGTGCCGCTGGAACGCGGCGATGCGGCGATCTTTGCCGTCCACACGAGGCCGGTGCAGGGTACGCGCGGGGTGTATCGCGTCAACCTGCGGCACGGCGTGAGCCGGTTGCGGTCAGGGCATCGGCATACGCTCGGCGTGATCTTTCACGACGCGCAGTGAGCGTGGCGCGACGGCGATCGGCGCGAACCGGCGCCACGCGCTGACGACGCCGCCCGCCATGCGCTCGCCTGGTGAATTTCGTTCGATGCGCGCGCAACGAAACGACGGTGCCGCTCAGCCCTTCGAGACGCTCGCGCGCAGCCGGTCGCCGGCATTCGCGGCGAGCCGCGCATAACCGGGCAGCGTCAGCAGGGCCAGCACGCCGGCCGCGAGAAACGCCCAGCGGAAGTCGGCCAGCACGTAATGCGTGCCGGCCGTGTCGCCGCGCAGCATCGACGCGAGCCGCAGCGACATCGCGCCGAACGCGATGCCCATGCCGATCGTCATCTGCTGCGCCGCGCTCGACAGCGTGCTGGCCGCGCTGGTCTGCGGCGGCGGGATGTCGGCGAACGCGAGCGTCGCCAGCGTCGAGAACTGCATCGAGCGCGACAGCCCGTAGACGAACACCACGAACAAGGTGATCACGAGCGGCGTCGAGGCGGTGAGCCAGCCGCATGCGATCGTCGCCACGCCAGCGATCGTCACGTCGACGAGCGCCACGCGGCGGAATCCGAAGCGATCGAGGATCCACGAGGTCAGCGCCTTCATCCCGAGGTTGCCGGTCGCGCTCGCGAGCAGCAGCAGCCCCGACTGGAACGGCGACATGCCGAAGCCGACCTGGAACAGCAGCGGCTGCAGGTACGGCACCGCGTTGATCGCCACGCGCGTGATCGAGCCGGTCAACACCGTGACCGAGAACGTCGGCACCTTCAGCGTCGTGAAATCGAGCAGCGGATGCGGCGTGCGTCGCGCATGCCAGAGCGCCGCGGCGCCGAACACGATCGCGGCCGCGATCAGCCCCAGCGCCTCCATGAAATGCGCGTCCTGCTGCCCGGCCGCTTCGGTGCCGCACAGCATGCAGGTCAGCGTCGCGCCCGTCAGCACGAAACCGAGCCAGTCGAGCGGGCGCGCCTGCTCGGCGCGCTCGTTCCTCACCAGCAGCAGCACGCAGACGAACGCGGCGATGCCGAGCGGGACGTTGAGCAGGAAGATCCAGCGCCACGATGCGTAGGTCGTGATGAAACCACCGACGGGCGGCCCGACCACCGGCGCCACGATGCCGGGCCAGGTGATCGTCGCGATCGCGCGCATCAGCTTCGCCTTGTCGGTGCTGCGCACCACGATCATCCGGCCGACCGGCACCATCATCGCGCCACCCACGCCCTGCAGCAGCCGCGCGGCGGTGAAGGTCCCGACGCCGCTCGACAGTCCGCACAGGACGGAGGCGATCGTGAAGATCGCGATCGCCGAACCGAACACGGTGCGCGAGCCGAAGCGGTCGGCAATCCAGCCGCTGATCGGGATGAACACCGCGAGCGCGAGCATGTAGGCGGTCATGCCGAGGCTCAGCGCGTTCGGGCCGACGCCGAACGATTTCGCCATCTGCGGCAGCGCGGTCGCGATGACCGTCGTGTCGAGATATTCCATGAAGAACGTCGCGGCCACGAGATACGGGAGGAAATCTGTCGTCGGACGACGATCGACGCGAGTGTCGGTCATACGGAATAGCGGGCGGAGAGAATCGGAGAGGTGCGAAAGCGGCAGGCCAACCGGCGCCGGCCGGCTGGCCGTCGGCGCCGCATGGCTGAGGCGACGATGGTACTCCGATTTATCGCCACTGCGGCACGATCGCCGTGCCGAGGCGGTTTTCGACGGTTGCCGGCAGTGAGATTGGAGGGATGAAGGGCGGCGCTCGATCCGGCGGCTGCCGCGTCGGGCACGGTTCAGGCGGTTGCCTGGCGGGCCAGCTCAGACTTCGGTGGCGAGCAGCGCGTCGCGCTGGTCGGCCGTCAGCGCCGCAATTTCGACGCTCGATTCGCCGTGGAAAATCATCGAACCATACACTTCAGCGAGACAACTGCTCGCGCTGTCGAGCGCGTAGTCATCGTCGATCGACGCGTGAATGTGAACTTCACGCCATGCGTTGATCGCGGATTCGATCCTCACGATGGAAATCGGCTGAGTCGTCTTATCGCTGGAAGTTGCAGTCATGATTCCTTGCTGGTGGTCCCGGGCAATTGCGGCAGTGGATGATCGAATACCGAATCCGCCGGGTCGATGAAATGACTGGAGCACACATGCCATTCGCTCCGCATCGGGGACGCGTAGCATACCATTCGATCAATCGAGTGACGCATTCAACCGGGCTTTCGATCGGGAAATTACCGGGACTCTTGAATCTCGATTAGAACGGGGCGAATTGATTGGGAAAATACTTGAGGCAGGATAAACAGGCATGTGTTTTTAAGTACATGCGTTCTTGCGTCTGGAAAAGACAAAACCCCCACTGCCTGGGCAGCGGGGGTTTCGAAGGAGGAAGCCTGACGATTACCTACTTTCACACGGGCAATCCGCACTATCATCGGCGTAGAGTCGTTTCACGGTCCTGTTCGGGATGGGAAGGGGTGGGACCGACTCGCTATGGTCATCAGGCTAAGAGGGATGTCGCGTCGCTGGTTGAGCGCCACGACCAATCTGGAAGAAGTAGTGTTGGGTTGTGCTTGTATGGCACGACATGTCGAGCATCCAACCGCTGCGCACCAAGGATGTTGGTGCAAAACAGACCGGTTATAGGATCAAGCCTTACGGGCAATTAGTATCAGTTAGCTGAACGCATTACTGCGCTTACACACCTGACCTATCAACGTCCTGGTCTCGAACGACCCTTCAAGGGGATCAAGTCCCCGGGGATATCTCATCTTAAGGCGAGTTTCCCGCTTAGATGCTTTCAGCGGTTATCTCTTCCGAACATAGCTACCCGGCGATGCCACTGGCGTGACAACCGGTACACCAGAGGTTCGTCCACTCCGGTCCTCTCGTACTAGGAGCAGCCCCCTTCAAATATCCAACGCCCACGGCAGATAGGGACCAAACTGTCTCACGACGTTTTAAACCCAGCTCACGTACCTCTTTAAATGGCGAACAGCCATACCCTTGGGACCGGCTACAGCCCCAGGATGAGATGAGCCGACATCGAGGTGCCAAACACCGCCGTCGATATGAACTCTTGGGCGGTATCAGCCTGTTATCCCCAGAGTACCTTTTATCCGTTGAGCGATGGCCCTTCCATACAGAACCACCGGATCACTATGACCTGCTTTCGCACCTGCTCGACTTGTCGGTCTCGCAGTTAAGCACGCTTATGCCATTGCACTATCAGCACGATTTCCGACCGTACCTAGCGTACCTTCGTACTCCTCCGTTACACTTTGGGAGGAGACCGCCCCAGTCAAACTGCCTACCATGCACTGTCCCCGACCCGGATCACGGGCCAAGGTTAGAACCTCAAACAAACCAGGGTGGTATTTCAAGGACGGCTCCACCGAAACTAGCGTTCCGGTTTCATAGCCTCCCACCTATCCTACACAGATCGGTTCAAAGTCCAATGCAAAGCTACAGTAAAGGTTCATGGGGTCTTTCCGTCTAGCCGCGGGGAGATTGCATCATCACAAACACTTCAACTTCGCTGAGTCTCGGGAGGAGACAGTGTGGCCATCGTTACGCCATTCGTGCAGGTCGGAACTTACCCGACAAGGAATTTCGCTACCTTAGGACCGTTATAGTTACGGCCGCCGTTTACCGGGACTTCAATCAAGAGCTTGCACCCCATCATTTAATCTTCCGGCACCGGGCAGGCGTCACACCCTATACGTCCACTTTCGTGTTTGCAGAGTGCTGTGTTTTTATTAAACAGTCGCAGCCACCAGTTTATTGCAACCCCTTCACCCTTCTGGCGCAGGCCAGTCAAGCTACAGGGGCGTACCTTATCCCGAAGTTACGGTACCAATTTGCCGAGTTCCTTCTCCCGAGTTCTCTCAAGCGCCTTAGAATACTCATCTCGCCCACCTGTGTCGGTTTGCGGTACGGTCACTGTTAAACTGAAGCTTAGAGGCTTTTCTTGGAACCACTTCCGATTGCTTCGCTTCCTAAGAAGCTCGCGCCACACCCTTGAATTCCGCGCCCGGATTTGCCTAAGCGCCTTCTCCAATGCAGCGACCGGGACTTCCAACACCCGGACAACCTTCCGCGATCCGTCCCCCCATCGCATTTAACAATGGTGCAGGAATATTGACCTGCTTCCCATCAGCTACGCATTTCTGCCTCGCCTTAGGGGCCGACTCACCCTACGCCGATGAACGTTGCGTAGGAAACCTTGGGCTTACGGCGAGGGGGCCTTTCACCCCCTTTATCGCTACTCATGTCAGCATTCGCACTTCCGATACCTCCAGCACACTTTACAATGCACCTTCGCAGGCTTACGGAACGCTCTCCTACCATGCGTGCAAGCACGCATCCGCAGCTTCGGTATATAGCTTAGCCCCGTTACATCTTCCGCGCAGGACGACTCGATCAGTGAGCTATTACGCTTTCTTTAAAGGGTGGCTGCTTCTAAGCCAACCTCCTGACTGTTTTAGCCTTCCCACTTCGTTTCCCACTTAGCTATATTTGGGGACCTTAGCTGGCGGTCTGGGTTGTTTCCCTCTTGACACCGGACGTTAGCACCCGATGTCTGTCTCCCGTGATTGCACTCTTCGGTATTCGGAGTTTGCTATGGCGGGGTAATCTGCAATAGACCCCCCAACCATGACAGTGCTCTACCCCCGAAGGTGAGACACGAGGCACTACCTAAATAGTTTTCGGAGAGAACCAGCTATTTCCAAGTTTGTTTAGCCTTTCACCCCTATCCACAGCTCATCCCCTAACTTTTCAACGTTAGTGGGTTCGGACCTCCAGTACGTGTTACCGCACCTTCATCCTGGCCATGGATAGATCACTTGGTTTCGGGTCTACGCCCAGCAACTGAACGCCCTATTCGGACTCGCTTTCGCTACGCCTGCCCTATTCGGTTAAGCTTGCTACTGAACGTAAGTCGCTGACCCATTATACAAAAGGTACGCCGTCACCCCTTACGAGGCTCCGACTGTTTGTATGCATGCGGTTTCAGGATCTATTTCACTCCCCTCCCGGGGTTCTTTTCACCTTTCCCTCACGGTACTGGTTCACTATCGGTCGATCACGAGTATTTAGCCTTGGAGGATGGTCCCCCCATCTTCAGACAGGATTTCACGTGTCCCGCCCTACTTGTCGTACACTTAGTTCTTTCATACTGTTTTCGCCTACAGGGCTATCACCTGCTATGGCCGCACTTTCCAGAGCGTTCGGCTAACAATACAAATAAAGAGTACAGGCTCTTCCCATTTCGCTCGCCACTACTTTGGGAATCTCGGTTGATTTCTTTTCCTGCGGTTACTTAGATGTTTCAGTTCACCGCGTTCGCTTCACATAGCCTATGTATTCAGCTATGGATACTCCAAAAGGAGTGGGTTTCCCCATTCGGACATCTACGGATCAAAGCTTGTTTGCCAGCTCCCCGTAGCTTTTCGCAGGCTACCGCGTCCTTCATCGCCTGTGATCGCCAAGGCATCCACCACATGCACTTGTTCGCTTGACCCTATAACGGGTCTGTCTCGCCTCCCGAGGGAGAGGACAGTCGTTACAGGTTGAGTTCTCGCATTTGTGCCGTATTCCAATCGAGCCGAACATTTAAGTTCGAATCATCTTGAGATACATCGATACAATCACAACCCGGATAGTTTCCACGCCCATCTCAAATAAGCGCTTCCGCTATCCAAATTACTACTTCTTCTAGATTGTTAAAGAACGACAGCCGATAAGTGCAACGTGTGACTTATCCTCTGACTGGCTCAATCGCCAATGAGGAAACCTCTCATTGAAGATTGGTGGAGGCAGACGGGATCGAACCGACGACCCCCTGCTTGCAAAGCAGGTGCTCTCCCAGCTGAGCTATGCCCCCATGTGTACAGAGACTTCTCAGGACTACCGCCAGACAATTGGTGGGTCTGGTTGGATTCGAACCAACGACCCCCGCCTTATCAAGACGGTGCTCTAACCGACTGAGCTACAGACCCCTGAGTCTGTCTTGATCAACAGCCGATAAGCGTGAACGCTCAATGTTTGCGGTATTAGCTCGAGAAAGGAGGTGATCCAGCCGCACCTTCCGATACGGCTACCTTGTTACGACTTCACCCCAGTCATGAATCCTACCGTGGTGACCGTCCTCCTTGCGGTTAGACTAGCCACTTCTGGTAAAACCCACTCCCATGGTGTGACGGGCGGTGTGTACAAGACCCGGGAACGTATTCACCGCGGCATGCTGATCCGCGATTACTAGCGATTCCAGCTTCATGCACTCGAGTTGCAGAGTGCAATCCGGACTACGATCGGTTTTCTGGGATTAGCTCCCCCTCGCGGGTTGGCGACCCTCTGTTCCGACCATTGTATGACGTGTGAAGCCCTACCCATAAGGGCCATGAGGACTTGACGTCATCCCCACCTTCCTCCGGTTTGTCACCGGCAGTCTCCTTAGAGTGCTCTTGCGTAGCAACTAAGGACAAGGGTTGCGCTCGTTGCGGGACTTAACCCAACATCTCACGACACGAGCTGACGACAGCCATGCAGCACCTGTGTATCGGTTCTCTTTCGAGCACTCCCGAGTCTCCTCAGGATTCCGACCATGTCAAGGGTAGGTAAGGTTTTTCGCGTTGCATCGAATTAATCCACATCATCCACCGCTTGTGCGGGTCCCCGTCAATTCCTTTGAGTTTTAATCTTGCGACCGTACTCCCCAGGCGGTCAACTTCACGCGTTAGCTACGTTACTAAGGAAATGAATCCCCAACAACTAGTTGACATCGTTTAGGGCGTGGACTACCAGGGTATCTAATCCTGTTTGCTCCCCACGCTTTCGTGCATGAGCGTCAGTATTGGCCCAGGGGGCTGCCTTCGCCATCGGTATTCCTCCACATCTCTACGCATTTCACTGCTACACGTGGAATTCTACCCCCCTCTGCCATACTCTAGCTTGCCAGTCACCAATGCAGTTCCCAGGTTGAGCCCGGGGATTTCACATCGGTCTTAACAAACCGCCTGCGCACGCTTTACGCCCAGTAATTCCGATTAACGCTTGCACCCTACGTATTACCGCGGCTGCTGGCACGTAGTTAGCCGGTGCTTATTCTTCCGGTACCGTCATCCCCGAAGGATATTAGCCCTCAGGATTTCTTTCCGGACAAAAGTGCTTTACAACCCGAAGGCCTTCTTCACACACGCGGCATTGCTGGATCAGGCTTTCGCCCATTGTCCAAAATTCCCCACTGCTGCCTCCCGTAGGAGTCTGGGCCGTGTCTCAGTCCCAGTGTGGCTGGTCGTCCTCTCAGACCAGCTACTGATCGTCGCCTTGGTGGGCCTTTACCCCACCAACTAGCTAATCAGCCATCGGCCAACCCTATAGCGCGAGGTCCGAAGATCCCCCGCTTTCATCCGTAGATCGTATGCGGTATTAATCCGGCTTTCGCCGGGCTATCCCCCACTACAGGACATGTTCCGATGTATTACTCACCCGTTCGCCACTCGCCACCAGGTGCAAGCACCCGTGCTGCCGTTCGACTTGCATGTGTAAGGCATGCCGCCAGCGTTCAATCTGAGCCAGGATCAAACTCTTCAGTTCAATACCTGTTACTGTTTTCGGTTCGGTTAAGAACCGGTCGCTCACTCAAAGCTGACAGGTTATGAATTGCTTCATGAACCTGACTTACTTTTGTGTGAGACTCTTGATACTTTTGCTGACCTGATCCGGAGATCAGGACCGCGTCGATCAAGCGTCCACACTTATCGGCTGTTAATTTTTAAAGAGCGTTTCCACCAAGCTGACCGGACTTGCCGGCTTTCTCAGCGGCGCTGCGTTTTCAGCAGCAGAGAAGCGAGATTATGATCAACGTTTCGCAGCGCGTCAACTACTTTTTTCTCGCTGCGATCAACAACCTTCGTTGATCACTTCCCTTCGACAGAACCAACAAGCGGCCAACTTTCGGCGCTGCGTTCGTCCTGCCTGACTTCCCCTTCCGCGCTGCGTTTCCGTTAGCGCGAAAGAGGCGTGATTCTAAGCACCGATCCCGCTTCCTGCAAGCCCTTTCGTGAAGAATCGGCAGAAAAAAACGGCCAAGGGCGCCGCTCACGCGGCGCCCTTGGCGACAAGCCGTTGATATCAAACGAAGAACGCGTGGCTACGGATGAAGACTCGCGCTACGCACGCGCATTGTCTGCCACTCGCGACGCGATTAGCATGAAGTGATCGAGTGGATGCGTGACGCCGCCGGCCAGCTTCGCGCCGTCGTCCCAGCGGCGCAGGCGCACCGCGTCGGCCGCATACGGGCGCAGCAGGAACGTGCGTGCCTCGTCCTCGTCGTAGGCACCGCCCTGCAGCGCCAGGCTGCGCACCGAATCCTCGGACAGCGCCTGTGCGTAGCCGGGTTCGATCGCGCAGAGGCAGCGCTTCGCGTCCACGTGCAGGCGGATCGGCTCGAGCACCGCGTCGGGAAACACGCCGCGCAAAAACGGCAGCGCGTAATACTGATGCAGATCGTCGATCCCGCGCGCGGTCGGCGTCTCGCCCTGCTCGTTCAGCAAATGGCCAAGGTCGTGCAGCAACGCCGCCGTGACCAGCGCGTCGCCGGCGCCCTCGTCCTCGGCCAGTTGCGCGCTCTGCAACGCGTGCTCGAGTTGCGTCACCGGCTCGCCACTGTAGGCGGTGTCGCCGCGCTGCTCGAACAGCGTGCGGATGTCTTCCAGCGTCAATGCCACGTCACCACTCCCTGCATCGGGCGTCCGCCGCGCGCACGCCTCATCGAAAAACCCGTCGCCGATCCAGCGCGACGCCCTTCACTGCGCATGCATCACCGGCCCCGATACGCGCCGCGTGCGCTCGAACGCGAAATCGTCGCCGCGCACCAGATGATTGAGCGCGAGATCGAACACGTCGAAATTGCGCCAGCGCCGCCCCGGATCGACCGCCACCACGCGCCGGTTGAACAGCAGCGGCACGGCCTGCTCGCCGAACCCGCCATGCGAGCGCAGCGGCGCCGTCAGCGCCGACAGGTCGTGCTCGCGTTCGCGCCGGCCGAGCACGGTGTCGTCGCGCGCGACCACCACGACGTCGCCGATCCGGTCCACCGGCAGCTCGAAGCAGGCGGCCGCTTCGTCGCGGGCCAGCGCCAGCGCGATGCCGTCGAGGCCGCGCAGCAGCGCGACCACGTCGTCCGCGGCAAGGCCGGCCGGCAGATGGATCGTCGCGAACGAACCGAGCGCGCCGTGATGCGCGACGTGCGGGTCCGCGATCGGCAGTACCACGCGCGTGCGCGGGAAATCGAGCCAGCCGTCGAGCGCGTCCTGCAGATAGACGACGTTCGGCGTGCCGGTGCGCGGATCGTGCTTCGCGCCCGTGCCATGATCGGCCGTCACGGCGACCACCCAGTCGAGCGCGTCGAGCTGGGCGAGGTGCCGGTCGATCGCCGCATAGAACGCGTTCGCCTGCATGCTGCCGGGCGCCCACTTGCGCTGCACGTAATCGTGCGTGGCCAGATACATCAGATCGACGCGGCGCGTCTTCGCGAGCCGCACGCCCGCGGCCAGCACGAACTCGGACAGCGCGGCGCCATAGACGTCGGGCGACGGCAGGCCGACGAAATCGAGCGCGTCGGCGATGCCGTTCTCGGCCAGCGAGGTCTGCCCGGCCTTCTCGGCCGAGAAGCAGATGCCGCGCAGGCCGGTGGCGAGCAGCCGGCGCAGCTTCTCGCGGGCCGTGACGACCGCGACCCGCGCCCCGGCGCGCGCCGCCGCGGCGAGCACGGTGTCCGCGCGCAGGTCGGCGGCCCGGTTCAGCGCGATATCGGCGCCATCGCCCTGTTGCGCGCCGGCGTCGTGAATCGTGTTGCCGCAAATGCCGTGCAGCGCGGGCGGTGCGCCGCAGACGATCGACAGCTGGTTCGCGTGGGTCAGCGACGGGATCACGCCGTCGGCGCCGAGCGCCGCGCCGTCACGCATCATGCGCGCCAGGAACGGCGCGACGCCGTCGGCGACCGCCGCCTCGAGATAGTCGGGCGATCCGCCGCTGAGGCAGACGATGGCGGTCCGCGCCGGCGGCAGGCGATAGTGGCGACCATTGATCTCGATCGTTTGGTTCGTCGGGTTCAGCATGATTCCTCCTGTTATCGCTCCGATTCGGCGCTCGCGGCCGCCGGTGCCGTCGCGCGATCCGACCCGACGGCCCGCGCCGCAAGTCGAATCCACGGGGCCGATCCACGAATCCAGCCCGTCAATCCCGTCTGTCGATCAACCCTCAATCAGCCTGTCAATCGTCCCATCAATCGGCCCGCCAATCAGCCCGCCAATCAGCGCCGCAGCCGCGGCACCCGCGCGGCGATCAGCATCAGCGCCGCGAGCGAGGCCACCAGCATCAGCAGCGAGAGCGCCGAGGCCGGCAGGTAATAGCCGCGCTCGACCTCGCCGATCACGACGATCGGCACGGTCGCGAAGCCGGGCGGATACACCGTCATCGTCGCGCCGAGCTCGCCGAGCGACAGCGCGAAGCCGAGCGCGAGGCTCGCGCGCAGCGCCGGCACGAGTTGCGGCAGCAGCACGCGGCGCAGCACCATCGACGGCGGCGCCCCGAGGCTCGCTGCGGCTTCGCGCAGCACCGTCAATTCGGGTCGCAGCGCGGCGGCCGCGCATCGATAACAAAACGGCAGGATCAGCGCGAGCTGCACGAGCACGACGATCGCGGCCGAACTCGAAAGGTCGACCGGCTTTTGATGATAGGCGATCAGCACCGCAAGCCCCAACACCACGCTCGGCACGCCGTTGGGCAGCATCACGAGCGCGTCGACGAGCGCGCCCGCGCGCCCCTGTACGCGCCCTTCCAGTGCGAGCGCGAGCCACAGCCCGAGCGCGGTGCCGATCACGGCCACGCCGAAGCCGATCTCGAGGCTGGTGGCGAGCGCGTCGAACTCAGGCTCGCCCAACCGCGAGAACCAGCGCAGGCTGTAGCCGGTCGGCAGGATCGTGCCGGACCAGTGGGTGGCGACGCTCGACAGCGCGACCACCACCACCGGCAGCACGAACAGCCAGAAGCAGGCGAACGCGGCCAGCGCCAGCGCGACGCGCGCGGCGTATTTCAATGCGGTGTCGGACCAGCCGGCGGCCTGCCGCGGCACCGGCGCGCCGGCCGGACCGGCGGGGCCACCATTCAGACGTACATCAGCGGACATCCCGCCCTCCCATCGCCCGGCGATTGATCCGGCGATAAAGCGCGTACAGCGACAGCGACATGGCGAGCATCACGACGGCGCCGGCCGCCGCGGTCGGCAGGTCGAGATCGACCGACGCGCTGGTGTAGATCGCGACCGGCAGCGTGACGAGCCGCGCGCTGCCGAGCACCAGCAGGATCCCGAACTCGTTGAGCGTGAGCAGGAAGCAGAGGATCGTGCCGGCCGCGATGCCAGGCCACGCGATCGGCAGGATCACGCGGCGCGCCAGCATCCAGCCGTTCGCGCCGAGGCTGCGCGCGGCCTCGACGAGCCGCAGGTCGAGCGTGGCGAACGAGGCGAGCGTGGGCCGCACCACGAACGGCGTGTAGAACACGGTCTGCGCCAGGATCACGCCGCCGATGCCGAACAGGAAATCGAGCGGCGGCGCATCGAGATGGAACAGCCGCTGCAGCGCGATGCTGATCGAGCCCTGCGAGCCGTACAGGAAGATCAGCGTGAACGCGACCAGGAACGACGGGAACGCCACGTAGAGTTCGAGGAAACGCGTGACGAGCGAAGCGCCCGGAAACGGCCGGAAGAACAGCAGCGCCGCGAGCAGCACGCCGAGCACGGAGGCGCTGCCGGCACTCACGCAGAGCACCCACAGCGTCGTGCCGAGCACGCCGCGCGTGTCGGGGTTGCCGAAGAACGTGCGATAGGCGGCCAGCGTGAAGCCGTGGTCGCCCGTCACGCTGAGCAGCAACAGGCGCGCGAGCGGATAGAGCACGAGCGGCCCGAGCACCACCAGCGCGAGCACCAGCAGGTGCAGCCGCGCACGGCGCGTCGCCCGGCGCGCCTCGCGCGCGTGGGCGGCCGTCGACGCCTCGCGGCGCGCGGCGGCGGCTGCGCCGTCGAGGTCAGGGCTCGATAAGGACGACATCATCCGCCTCGCGATGCAGGGAAACGCGCGCGCCGCGCGCCGGGGTCAGGCCGCGGCCGCGCTGCAGGGTGACCAGCACGGGCGCGTCGGCGGCCGCGTCGAGCATCACCGAGACCGACAGCTCGGAGCCGTGCCATTCGACCGACGCGATCGTGCCGTTCAGGCCGCCGCTGCCGGGCGGCTTCAGTGTGAAGCGCTCCGGCCGCACGCAGGCCACGCGGTCGCGCACGTCGTGCAGCGGATCGCCGATCGGGTAGACGACGTGCGGCGGCAGCAGGTTCGCGGCGCCGAGATAGCGAGCCACGAAGCCGTCGCGCGGCGTGTCGTAGAGCTGCTGCGGCGTGCCGATCTGCGCGATGTGGCCGTCGCGCATCAGCAGCGCGCGATCGGACAGCACCAGCGCGTCGTCGCGGTCGTGCGTGACGCAGACGATCGTCAGGTTCGGCAGCCGCTCGTGCAGCGCCTTCAATTCGGTGCGCACCGAGGCGCGCAGGTTGGCGTCGAGCGCCGACAGCGGCTCGTCGAGCAGCAGCACGTCCGGCTCGATCACGAGCGCGCGCGCCAGCGCCACGCGCTGCTGCATGCCGCCGGAAAGCTGGGCCGGCATCACGTGGCCGGCGTCGCCGAGCTGCACGAGCTTGAGCGCGTCGGCCACGCGCCGCGCGATCTCGCTCGAGCCCATGCGGCGCGCGCGCAGCCCGAACGCGACGTTCTCGAACACCGACAGGTGCGGGAACAGCGCGTAGTTCTGGAACAGCAGGCCGAGGTTGCGCTTGTGCGGCGGGGTATGCGTCAGGTCGCGGCCGGCCACCGTCAGCGTGCCGCTCAGGCCGTCGGCCTTCACGAAGCCGGCGATGAAACGCAGCAGGGTGGTCTTGCCGCAGCCGCTGCGGCCGAGCACGGTCAGCAGTTCGCCGGCGCCGATCGTGAGCGACAGATCGTCGAGCACGGTGCGCGCGCCGTAGCGCACGCTCAGGTGCTCGATCTGCACGCCACCCGGCGCGGCCGCACGCTGGTTCGCGTGCGAGCGCGCCGGGTCGAGGGCGCCGGGATGAGTCAGGCTGGCAATATTCACAGGCATCCCTCGCGGCCGATCACTTCGGCTTGACGACTTCGGTCTCCTTGCCGGAGCTGCCGATCACGTCCTTCTTCCAGCGCTCGGTCCAGCCGGCCTTCTTCGCCATCACGGCGTTCCAGTCCACCGGAATCAGCTTCACGCCCGCGATCGCGCGCTTGACCGCCTCGCCGTTCTTGCCGGTCAGCGGCACGTCGCTGCGGCCCGGGATGCCGTACATGTCGGGCACCTTGGCCTGCACGTCGGTCGACATCAGGTAGTCGATCAGCTTCTTGCCTTCGTCGGCGTTCGGGCCGCCCTTGATCAGGCCGATCGCATACGGCAGCTGGAACGTGGTGGGCGCCTCGCCGGCCTTCGCCGAGAGGAACACCGGCTTGACCGACAGGCCGCCGTGTTCGGCGTCGTCGAGGTCCATCTGCAGGTCGCCGTTGGCCACGCTGATCTCGTTGCGCGAGAGCAGCACGTTCAGGTAGCCGGTGCCCTTGGTGTGGAACTTCGCGCTGCGCTCGAGCTTCGCCAGGTAGTCGAACGCGGCGTCCTCGCCCATCAGCGTCGAGGTCAGGATGATCACGGCCATCCCGTCGCCGGCCGTGGCCGGGTTCGAGTAGGCGATCTTGCCGGCATAGTCGGGCGAGAGCAGATCGGCGAACGTCTTCGGCGGGTTCTTCACCACGTCCGGGTTCAGCGCGAACGAGAAGTAGTTGTTGACGAAGGTCGCCCACGAACCGTCGGCCGCCTTCGCGATCGCCGGCACGTTCTTGTAGTTGGCGCTCTGGTACGCCTGCAGCAGGCCCAGCTGGCCCGCCTGCTGGATGAACGGCGGCAGCGTGACGAGCACGTCGGCCTTCGGCGAACCCTTCTCGACGTTCGCGCGGTTCACCACCTCGCCGCTGCCGGCCGTGACGATGTTCACCTTCACGCCTTCCTTCTTCTCGAACGCGGGCAGCACGTCGCGATAGAGGTTCTCGAGGCCGTCTGCCGTATACAGCACGACCGCGCCGGCCGCGTGCGCCGGCATCGCGAGCGCCTGCAGCAGGCCGGCGGCGCACGCCGCGAGCGCCAGCTTGCGCATCGTCGTGCCGAACGAATTCTGGAATGTCATCTCGCTTCTCCGTAGGGCGGAAACATCTCGGGCCGGACTCGTGCCGGCGCCTGTCGTCTTCGGGGGCCTGCCTGCGGCCCGGCTTCACGCCGCGCGGCGCGTCCATCGCGCCGGCGGCAAGCGAAGGATCACAGCGTTCGATGACAACTCCATGACGTCACCACTTAATTACAACAAATGACACATTTTGCCACTACGATAGGCCGTGTCCGGTGCGCACCCGCCGCGCGCCGCCCTTCCCCCGCCCCGGAGGCAACGTGATTTCCGACAACGACCCGATTCTCCTGACGCCCGGCCCGCTGACCACCTCGCCGGCCACGCGCCGCGCCATGCAACGCGACTGGGGCTCGTGGGACACGGCCTTCAATCGCCTGACGCAGGACGTGTGCGCGGATCTGGTGCGCATCGCCGGCGGCGACGACACCTATTGCTGCGTGCCGCTGCAGGGCAGCGGCACGTTCGCGGTCGAGGCCGCGCTCGGCACGCTGGTGCCGCGCGACGGCGTGGTGCTGGTGCCGAATCACGGCGCTTACTGCGCGCGCATCGTGCGGATTCTCGAGCGGCTCGGCATCGAGACCATCGAACTGCCGTTCGCCGAGCACGAGGCTGCGAGCGCCGCGGCGATCGAGGCGCGGCTCGCCGCCGAGCCGCGCATCACGCACGTCGCGCTGGTCCATCTGGAAACCAGCGCCGGCATCCTCAATCCGCTCGCGGAGATCGCCGCGACCTGCGCGCGGCACGACGCGCGGCTGATCGTCGATGCGATGAGTTCGTTCGGCGCGCTGCCGGTGGAGGTGGCCGCGAACGGCATCGACGCGCTCGTCTCGGCGAGCGGCAAGTGCCTGGAAGGCGTGCCGGGGATGGGCTTCGTGATCGTGCGGCGTTCGCTGCTGGCGCAATGCGAGGGCCGTTCGCCGTCGCTCGCGCTCGACCTGCACGACCAGCAGGCCTACCTGCAGCGCACCGGGCAATGGCGCTTCACGCCGCCGACGCACGTGGTGGCGGCGCTGCACGAGGCGCTCGCGCAGTTCCACGCGCAGGGCGGCCAGCCGGCGCGCGGCGCGCGTTACGCCGCGAACTGCGCCGCGCTGCTCGACGGGATGCGCGCGCTCGGCTTCGCGCCGTTCCTCGCGGCCGAGGTGCAGGCGCCCGTGATCGTCACGTTCCATGCGCCGCGCGACCCCGCCTATGCATTCGCGCCGTTCTACGCGGCCGTGCGCGACGCCGGCTTCGTGCTGTATCCGGGCAAGCTCACGCAGGTCGAGACGTTTCGGGTCGGCTGCATCGGCGCGATCGATGCACAGCAGATCCGCCGCGCCGTCGCGGCGATCGACGGCGCGCTGCGCGGGCTCGGTATCGCGGTGCGCTGACGGCGTGCCCGCCGGGCCGGCGCGGCGGCGCCTGAACGCGCGCATGAAAAAGCCCGGCGCCGCGCGAAGCGGGCCGGGCCAGCGTTGCCGGTCGGGCGAGGCGGTTACAGCACGATGCGCTTGATGTCGCCGACCACGAAGATGTAGGACAGCGCGCCGATCAGCGCGATCACGCCGATGAAGGCCAGCGCGCCGACGAACGAGCCGGTGGCCGCGACGATCAGGCCGATCACGAGCGGCGTGATGATGCCGGCCAGGTTCGCGGCCAGGTTGAAGATCCCGCCCGTCACGCCGAGCAGCCCCTCCGGCGCGATGTCGGAGACCAGCGTCCAGCCCAGCGCGGCCATGCCCTGCGCGAAGAACGCCACCGACATGATGGCGATCACCGCCTCGTTGCTCTGCACGTAATTGGCCAGCACGATGGTCGAGGTGAGCAGCAGGCCGGCGATGATCGGCAGCTTGCGCGCGACGTTGGCCGATTTGCCGCGTCGCAGCAAATAATCGGAGAAAATGCCGCCGAACATCACGCCGATCGAGGCCGCGATGAACGGCAACACCGCGAAAAAGCCGATCTTCAGCCACGCCATGTGGCGTTCCGTGGCGAGATAGGTCGGAAACCACGTCAGGAAGAACACCAGCGTCGAGTTGCCGGCGAACTGGCCGAGACAGATGCCGGCGAGCTGGCGCTTCTTCAGCAGCCGGCCGGCCATGGCCCAGCTGAAGCGGGCCGGCGCGACCTTCGCCGCGCCGGCTTCGCTCGTGGCTTTCGCCGCGCCGGCCTCGCCGTCGATCAGGCCGCCGCCCTCGGCGATGTAGGCGAGTTCGGCCGCGTTCGCGCCCGGATGATCGCGCGGCTCGCGGTAGAACTTCAGCCAGGCCAGCCCGAACAGGATGCCGACGCCGCCCACCACCCAGAACAGCGAGCGCCAGCCGAACGCGCCCATCAGCGCGAACAGCACCGGGCTCAGGAACGCGAGGCCGACGTATTCGCCCACGGTGTAGGTGCCGGTGGCCATCGCGCGCTCCTTCTGCGGGAACCAGGTGGCCACCACGCGGCTGTTGGTCGGGAAGCACGGCGCCTCGCTGAAGCCGAGGCCGAGCCGGCAGGCCAGCAGCGTGCCGACGCCATGCACGAAGCCCTGCAGCAGCGTACACAGCGACCAGAGCGTCATCGACAGGTAGTAGGTGAGCTTGCTGCCGAAGCGGTCGAGGAACAGGCCGCCCGGCACCTGCGCGAGCACGTAGGTCCACGAGAACGACGAGAACATGATGCCCATCACCGCGGCGCCGATCCCGAGTTCCCTGGTGAGCGCCGGCGCGGCCACGCCGAGCACGGTGCGGTCGAGATAGTTGATCATCGTGCCGATCGCGAGCAGCGCGAGGATCCGGTAGCGCGCCGAGGAGCGGCGCGCGGTGCCGGCCGCCGACGCGGAGGCGGCGGCGGTCGCGGACGGTTGGGGCGAGTGCTGCATCGTAGTCTCCTGGTTATTGTGATGACGGCGGTGGCGGTGGCGGTCGCGGTGCAGGCGGGCTCAGCGCGCGACGAGCGTCTCGAAGTGCGCGAGCATGCGCTCGGCGTCGGGCTCGCGGCCGGTGAAGATCTCGAACGCGTCGACGGCCTGGAACACGGCCATCCCGCCGCCCGGCAGCGTCCGGCAGCCCGCCGCGCGCGCCACGCGCACCAGTTCGGTTTCCAGCGGGAAGTAGACGATGTCGGCCACCCACGGCCGCGCCGCGAGCAGATCGGCCGGCAGCGGCAGCCCGGGATGCTTGAGCATGCCGGTCGGCGTGGCGTGGATCAGGCCCGTGGCCGATGCCATCGCCGCGTCGAGCGCGCCGCCCGCCGTCACGCGCGCCGCCGGGAAGCGCGCCTGCAGTTCGGCCGCGAGCGCGGACGCGCGCGCGGGCTCGACGTCGAACAGCGTCAGCGCCTGCGCGCCGAGTATCAGCGCCGCGTGGGCCACCGCCGCGCCCGCGCCGCCGGCGCCGAGCTGCACGACGCGCTCCATCGGCGCGCCGGCCAGACCGCGCCGGAACGACTTCGCGAAGCCGGACCAGTCGGTGTTGTGGCCGCTGCGTTTGCCGCCCGCGAAGCGCACGGTGTTGACGGCGCCGAGCGCGCGCGCGTCGTCCGACAGCGTGTCGAGATGCGCGATCACGCGCTGCTTGCACGGATGCGTGATGTTCAGGCCGTCGTAGCCCATCCGCTCGGCGGCGTCGAGCAACTCGGGCAGTGCGTCCACGGTGAGGCCGAGCGCGTCGAGATCGAGACGCCGGTAAACATAGTTGAAGCCCTGCAGGCTGCCTTCCCGCTCGTGCATGGCCGGCGACAGCGAGCCGCCGATCCCCTGCCCGATCAGGCCGATCAGGAACGACGTACCGCTCATCGCGTCGTCTCCTTCAGCAGCGCCGCGAGCCGCTGCAGCGCGAACTCATAGCCTTGCGTGCCGCAGCCGCAGATCACGCCGCGCGCCACTGCCGACACATACGAATGATGGCGGAACGCCTCGCGCTGGTGGACGTTCGAGATGTGGACCTCGATCACCGGCTTGTCGATCGCCGCCAGCGCGTCGGCCAGCGCGACCGAGGTATGCGTGTAGGCGGCCGGATTGATCACCACGCCGTCGATGCGCGTGCGCGCTTCGTGCAGCCAGTCGATCAGCTGGTGCTCGGCGTTCGACTGGCGGCATTCGATCTCGAGGCCGAGCGCGGCCGCGGCGTCTGCGCAGCGGCGCTCGACGTCGGCCAGCGTCTCGGCGCCGTAGATATGGGGCTGGCGCGTGCCCAGCAGGTTGAGGTTCGGCCCGTTGAGCACCAGGACCTTCGATTTCGACATGACGCACGACTCCGGAAACAGGATCGACTGACGATGGCGCACCATCGCGCACGACTTTTTGACGTGGCGCAAGTTTGCACGCTCGGCGCGACGCTTGTCTTTCGGGGTTTATGCTTATTTGTACCATCTAGTTAGTTTGTATAATCCGGCTCCACGTCTCAATAAAATCGGGATGTTGCGCGATCCGCGAACGCGGCCGGATTAACCCGGTGGTTCGTGGCCGGCTCGCCAACGCCCCGATTCCTCGCAGGGATTCATCCATGAAGCGCTCGATCGCCACGGTGTCGCTGTCCGGCACGCTCGTCGAAAAACTCAACGCGATCGCCGCGGCCGGCTTCGACGGCGTCGAGATCTTCGAAAACGATCTGCTCTATTTCGACGGCTCGCCCGCCGACGTGCGGCGGATCGCGGCCGATCTCGGCCTCGAGATCGTGCTGTTCCAGCCGTTCCGCGATTTCGAGGGCGTCGATGCCGCGCAGCTCGCGCGTAATCTCGAGCGCGCGCGGCGCAAGTTCGACCTGATGCATGCGCTCGGCACCGACCGGATCCTGGTCTGCAGCAACGTCTCGCCGCAGACCCTCGCCGACGACGCGCTGCTGACCGACCAGCTCGGCGCGCTCGCCGAGGCCGCGCGCGGCGCGGGCGTGATCGCGGCCTACGAGGCGCTGGCCTGGGGCCGCGTGGTGAAGACCTACGGCCACGCGTGGCGGCTGGTGGACGCCGTGAACAGCCCGCACCTGGGCCTCGCGCTCGACAGCTTCCACACGCTCTCGCTCGCCGACGATCCCGACGGCATCGCCGCGATCCCGGGCGAGCGGATCGCGTTCGTGCAGATCGCCGATGCGCCGAAGCTCGCGATGGACGTGCTCGAATGGAGCCGCCACTACCGCTCGTTCCCGGGCCAGGGTGACTTCGACCTCGCGCGCTTCACGGCGCGCGTGATCGAATCGGGCTTCACGGGGCCGCTGTCGCTGGAGATCTTCAACGACGGCTTTCGCGCCGCGCCGACCGCGATCACGGCCGCCGACGGCCTGCGCTCGCTGCTCCATCTGGAAGACGTCACGCGCGCCCGGCTCGCCGCCGAGGGCCGCGCGCCGGCGGCCGGCCAGCCGCTGTTCGCGCCGCCCGCCGCGCCCGCGCACGTCGGCTTCAAGTTCATCGAGTTCGCGGTGGACGCGGCAGCGGCGGAGAAGGTGGCCGGCTGGCTCGGCCGGCTGCGCTTCCGGCTGGCGGGCCGGCACCGCTCGAAGCACGTCACGCTCTACCAGCACGGCGCCGCGTCGATCGTGCTGAACGCCGAGCCCGATTCGTTCGCGGACGCGTTCTTCCAGCGGCACGGGCTGTCGCTGTGCGCCTCGGCGTTCCAGGTGGACGACGCGAAGCTCGCGTTCGAGCGCGCGGCCAGCTTCGGCTTCGCGCCGTTCTCGGGGCGCATCGGGCCGAACGAGCGCGTGGTGCCGGGCGTGCAGGCGCCGGACGGCAGCCTGCACTATTTCGTCGACGAACGGCCCGACGCGCCGACGCTCTACGAATCGGATTTCGTGCTGACCGAGATGGACGGGCCGAGCGAGGTCGGGCCGCTGACCGGCATCGACCACGTCTGCCTCGCGCTGCCGGCCGACGCGCTCGACACCTGGGTGCTGTATCTGCGCACCGCGTTCGGCTTCGAGGCGGAAAAGAGCTGGCTGGTGCCGGACCCGTACGGGCTGATGCGCAGCCGCGCCGTGCGCAGCCCGGACGGCAGCGTGCGGATCGCGCTGAACGCATCGGTGGACCGCCATACGGCCGTGTTCGAATCGCTGGCCCGCTATCACGGCTCGGGGCTCAACCACGTCGCGTTCCGCACCGACGACATCGTCAAGGCAGTGGCCGAGGCGGTCGCGGACGGCGTGACGTTCCTGGCGATTCCGCGCAACTACTACGACGACCTGGCCGCGCGCTACGCGCTGCCGGACGCGTTCGTCGACACGCTGCGCCGCCATCACCTGCTGTACGACCGCGACGAACACGGCGGCGAATTCCTGCATGCGTATACGGAACTGGTGGACGAGCGCTTCTCGTTCGAGATCGTCGAGCGCCGCGGCGGCTACGACGGCTACGGCGCGGCCAACACGGCGGTGCGGCTGGCCGCGCAGGCGCAGCGCAGGAAGTGAGGCGGGCGGCGTTGGCGGGCTGATCGGGGAGCGACGGGGACGCTGGCCCGGGGACGCTCGGCGGATGCGTCTGCGGTGATCGCCGGCGCCTGGCCTTCACATCGGCGGGGCGCGTGCGTCGTGCCGTGTCACGTCGGCGCGCAGCAATTCCCGGACTAAAAAACGCGGTGCCATGGCCGGTCTCCCCGGCCCGCCAGCGGCCTACGCCGCACCGCGTCGCGGCATGCCGGACTGCCGCCTCCGCCCGCCGTTACAAGTCGTAACGCCGCGCCCCTCGGGCATTCCCGCACCCCGCCCGGTTTTAAGAATCGTTTAAGTCTCGATCGTCACACTTCGCCACCAATCGTTCTCAAGATCAAACAGGAGGTTTGCAATGAGCGCCAATGAAGCACCCGGCCGCCCGGCCAGCCCCCTTTCGCGTCCGAAGACGATGCTGCGGCGTCTGCTCAGCCATCATGAAATCGCGACGCTGCTCGTCCTGCTGCACGCGCCGATCGCCGCGAATGCCAAGCCCGAGCTGCCGGCCTTGCAGGAAGCGGGCCTCGTCGAAATGATCGGCAGCGATGCCGACGCGCCGACCTTCCGGCTGACGGCCGACGGCACGGCCGTGCTGAAGGGCCTCGGCTATCGCTGAAGCGCCGTCGTCGGCGCGTGTTCCCGTTTGCGGCACCGCCTCCGGCGCCGTTCCCCGCTGACTCGCCGCCCGGCGTGTTTTCCCGACTCGCTTCCCACCGGCTTTCCGTTCTTCCTCTTACCTGATCAGGAACAGGGTGCTCGCCGGGTGTCGGGTGGATTGACCGTTAGTTGCACTTTGTGGTTGCACTTTGTAGTTGCTCTCTTTGGTTGCACCCGATCACAGTTGGCCGACGCGCATCGCGCCCCAATCCGGCCGCGCGAGTCGCTCCGCTCGTCCTCTCGCCGTCCGCTCCGGAAGGCCCGCGCTTCAAGCGCCGCGTTCCGCCTGCAGCGTCATCCGGTATTCCGTCGGCGTGACGCCGACCGTCGCCTTGAACTGGCGCGAGAACGCGCTGTGGTCGGTGTAGCCGCACAGCGCGGCGACGTCGGTGACCTTGTCGTGCTTGACGAGCAGCGCGGTGGCCGCGTCGAGCCGCGTTTTCAGCAGCACCTGACGCGGCGTCAGGTGAAACACCTTGTGGAAATAGCGTTCGAGCTGCGCGACCGACATTCCGGCCATCTCCGCGAGCTGCTTCAGGTTCAGCGGCTGCACGTAATGCTCCTGGATGTATTGCACGACGTCGGCGAGCCGGCTGTAGGCCGGGTGCGAGCCCTCGTTGGCCTTCAGGTCGCGCGAGATCCCGGCCAGTCCCACCACGCGGCCGTCTGCCTCGCGCAGCGGCTCCTTGGTAGTCAGGCACCAGCCCGGCTGCCGGCCCGGATACAGGTGCAGTTCGAGCTGGTCGGTCAGTTGCTGGCCGGCGTGGATCGCGGCCATGTCCTGTTCGAGGTAGCTGCGCCCGAAGCGGCGCGGGAACACCTCTTCGGTGGTCTTGCCGTACAGCCCGCTCTTCTCCTTGAAGCCGCAGCGCTGCGCGAGCGTGCGGTTGGCCAGCACGTAGCGGCCCTGGACGTCCTTCACGAAGAACGCGACGTCGGGCAGCGCGTCGAGCACCGGCGCGAGCAGCGAGAAGTGCGCGAGCATCGCGTCGAGCCCCTGGGCCGCGCCGGGCGGCGGGCGCAGCGCGTCGGCGAGCGGCGAGGCGGTGGAGGAAGCGGCGGGAAGCGTCATCGCGATGGCGGAGTCGGGGGCGGCGAGTGCGTCGATTCTAGCGGAGCGTGCTGTCGGGGCGTGCTGTCGGGCCTGATATCGGAGCGGGCGGTCGACGCGTGAAAGTGAAGCGCCTTACCGGACCGCCTCGTCGGCGAGCGCCGCCAGCGTGCCGATCCGCACCGGCGCGAACGGCGGACGCGGCACGGCCTCCTGCCAGCCAAGCAGCACGCCGGCCGCCGCGCCGCAGACGCGGCCCTGGCAGGCGCCCATCCCGCAGCGCGTCAGCAGCTTCGCGTCGCGCGCGTCGGCGTGGGCACGCGCGGCGCCGATCGTCACGTCCTCGCAGCGGCACAGCAGCGTGTCGTCGGGCGGCAGCGCGCGCGCCGCGTCGCCGAGCGCGAACGCCGCCGCGACGCGCGCCGAGAAACCGCGCCAGACCTCGCGCTCACGCACCAGCGGCGCGAAGCGCGCGGCATCCGCGGCGACGCCGGCCGCCGCGAGCCCGGCGATGGCGCCTTCGACGCGAGCGAGTTCCATCCCGCCGATGCCGGTGCTTTCGCCGGCCGCGTACACCGCGTCGAGCGAGGTGCGCTGCCGCGCGTCGACCACCACCGCGCCGTCGCGGATCTCGCAGCCGAGCGCGCGCGCCAGCGTCAGGTTCGGCAGCAGCCCGTAGCCGCAGGCAATCCGGTCGCACTCGATCACGCGCGAGCGGCCGCCGGCCGTCTCGATTCGCACGGCTTCGACGCGCGTCTCGCCGTGCGCGGCGCGCACCACGCTGCCGGTCAGGTATTCGCTGCCGGCGAAACCGCGCGTGAGCTTCGCGGCCTGCCAGAGCTTCGACGGCGTGGCCAGCAGCGACAGCCCGAAGCGGCGCACGGCACGCGCCGGCGCCTGTTCGAGCACCGCGACCACGCGCGCGCCGGCCTCGCGCGCGGTCGCGTAGGCGGCGATCAGCAGCGGCCCGCTGCCGGCGATCACGATCCGCTCGCCGCGCACCGGCACGCCGCCCTTGATCAGCGCCTGCAGGCCGCCCGCGCCGGTCACGCCGGGCAGCGTCCAGCCCGAGAACGGCAGCAGCAGCTCGCGCGCGCCGGTGGCCGCCACCAGGCGCCCGTAGCGCAGCGTCGCGCCGCCCGAGGCGGTATCGACGAGCAGCGTGCGTTCGGGCAGCGCAGCCACCACGCGCGTGCCGGACATGAGGTCGACGCCGCTCGCGCGCAGCGCATCGAGCGCCTCCACCAGCGGCGCGGCGGCCGGAAAGATCGGCCCCTGGCGCCAGATCTGGCCGCCGGGGTGCGGATTGTCGTCG
Organism: Burkholderia perseverans; assembly: GCF_022870505.1. Classification (NCBI taxonomy): domain Bacteria; kingdom Pseudomonadati; phylum Pseudomonadota; class Betaproteobacteria; order Burkholderiales; family Burkholderiaceae; genus Burkholderia; species Burkholderia perseverans. The sequence continues at coordinate 544,385 of NZ_CP045093.1, read as the reverse complement.
AGGACGGCGACGCGGGCGCCCTCGCCGGCGGCGGCCCGCGCGGCGGCGAGCCCCGCCGGCCCGGCGCCGACGATCGCCACGTCGTAATGCGGCTTCATGATGGGGAGTTCCAGGTCGTGTCGATCGTCATGCCCTCGCGGCACGGCGTCTGGCAGGCGAGCACGTGGGCGCGGCCGTCCACCGACACGCGGCATTCGTGGCAGATGCCCATGCCGCACAGCATCGTGCGCGGCTCGCCGCCGACCGACGTGCGCGTGCCGCGCACGCCTTCGACGAGCGTGAGCGCGGCCGCGACGGTGGCGCCCTCGGGCACGCGGCAGGCGCGCCCGTCGATGATCACGCCGATCGCGGCGGCGCCGGCGCGGGTTGTCTCGCGATCAGGCATGGGCGGCTCCGGCAAGCGGCCGGGACGGCCAGTAGGGTTCGGGGGGAATCGGCGGCTCGCCGCCCGTCAGCTGCGCGGCGATCAGCTCCGCCGTCGCCAGCGAGGTGGTCACGCCGAGCCCTTCGTGGCCGGTGGCGAGCCACACGCCGGGGCGCTCCGCCATCGGGCCGATCAGCGGCAGCCCGTCGGGCGTCGCGGCGCGAAAGCCGGTCCAGGCGCGCAGCGCGTTCAGGTCCGCGATACCCGGCAGGTACTGCTTCGCGCGCGCGAGCATGCGCGCCAGCACCGGCATCTCGACGGCCGGATCGGTGCTGTCGAACTGGCGCGACGAGCCGATCAGGATCTGCCCGGTGGGGCGCGGCTGCGCGTTGAACGCGACCGAGGTGCCCTGCGCATGGTGGGCGCTCTTGATATAGCCGAGTTCGAGCAACTGGTGCGTGATCGCGCCCGGATAGCGGTCGGTGATCAGCAGGTGGCCCTTCTTCGGCTGCAGCGCGACGCCGTCGACGAGCTGCGCCGCGGCGAGCCCGTTCGCGACCACCACCTGCGCGGCGGCCAGCGTCTCGCCATCGGCCAGCCGCACCGTCGTGCCGTCGAGCGCGACCACGGTGCTGCGCAGGCGCAGCCGGATCCGCGCGGCGCCGGGCGATTGCGTCAGCAGCCATTCGGCCGCCGACGGCGCATAGACGATCCCGTCACCGTCCACGAACAGCCCGCCCGCGAGCCCCGTCGCGAGCATCGGCTCGCGCGCGCGCAGCCCGGCCGCGTCGATCACCTCGGCCGACACGCCGGCCGCGGCATAGCCGTCGCGCATCGCGCGCGCGGCGTCCAGCTCCTCGTCGTCGGCGGCCACCCACAGCGTGCCGCAGCGCACGTAGGCGTCGCGCTCGCGCAGCTGCGGCGCGAGCGAGCGCCAGCGCGCGAGCGAGCGGCGCGACAGCGCGAGTTCGGCCGGCGTGTCGTTCATCACGACCAGATGGCCCATGCCCGCCGCGGTGGTGCCGCCGCCGATCCCGCCCGCGTCGATCACTTCCACGTCGAGGCCGCGCGCGGCCAGTTCGGCCGCGCACGCGGCACCGACGATGCCGGCGCCGATCACGATCACGTCCGCGCGTGCCATCAGCCGAGCCGGATCCCGTTCGCGAACGGATCGCGCGCGTCGAAGCAGAGCCGGCCCTCGGCCATCACGTGCGCCTGCCCCGTGAGGGTCGGCACGATCGCCGGCTCGCCTTCCACCGGTTCCGCGTGGCGCGCGTAACGCACTTCGAAGACGCTGCCGATCACGCTCTCCTGCAGCCAGGTTTCGCCTTCGGCAAGCTTGCCGTCGGCCGCGAGGCAGGCCGCCTTGGCGCTGGTGCCGGTGCCGCACGGCGAGCGGTCGTAGGCGTCGCCGGGGCACAGCACGAAGCTGCGGCTGTCGAGGTCCGGCCGCGACGGCGGCCCGAACAGCTCGATATGGTCGATCAGCGCGCCGTGCGCGCCGGTGATGCCGGCCGCGATCAGCGCGTCGCGCGTCGCGCCCGAGAACGCCGTCAGCGCCTTCAGCTGCGCGGGCTCGACGCGCTGCCGGTGCTCGCTCTCGGGCACCAGGAAGAACCAGTTGCCGCCCCAGGCGATGTCGCCCGTGAGCGGGCCGTGGCCGGGCACCTCGACCGTCACGTCGTGGCGGTAGCGATAGGCGGGCACGTTGCGCACCGACACCGAACCGTCCGGGTTCAGCGTGGCCTCGACGATGCCCACCGGCGTCTCGATCCGATGCACGCCCGGCCCGATCCGGCCCAGGTGCGCGAGCGAGACCACCAGCCCGATCGTGCCGTGGCCGCACATGCCGAGATAGCCGACGTTGTTGAAGAAGATCACGCCGGCCGCGCAGGTCGGATCGTCGCTCTCGCAGAGCAGCGCCCCCACCATCACGTCGGAGCCGCGCGGCTCGGTGACCACGGCCGCGCGCCAGTCGTCGTGATCGCGACGCAGGCGTTCGAGCCGTTCGGCGAGCGGACCGCGGCCGAGATCCGGCCCCCCGGACACGACGAGGCGGGTAGGCTCACCGCCCGTGTGCGAATCGATGAAGTCGAGTGTTTTCATGCCGCTATCGTAGGAACGCGCGGCGCCCCGCGTCTTGGCGTCATTACGCGCACGTAATGACGAAATCAGCACAGTCAGGGAAACCGCGCATATGCCGATTTCGTCATTTTGTGCGCACGTTACACGCAAGACTCCACCTTTTTCGCTACCTAGACTGCGCTGGAGTCGTTCGTTTCGCGGCAATTCCGGCCGGCCAGCCCGTGTCATGCGGCAAGCCCCGCGCCAATTCCGCGATTCGCCGATTTCAGCACAGTGGAGGGCAGCGGCACGCCGCCCTCACGCGATCGCCAACAAGCCGGCGCACGAGTGCCGGCCACAGCAGTCAAAGGGGAATCGAAAGTGAAGGTGAAGATCTCGCATATCGCGCTTGCCGCAACCGCCGCCCTCGTCGCCGCGGCCACGCCGGCCCTGGCCGCCGATGCCGTCAAGATCGGCTTCGCCGCGCCGCTGACCGGCACCCAGTCGAACTACGGCACCGACATGCAGAAGGGCGTGCAGCTCGCGATCGACGATTTCAACGCGACCAAGCCCGTGATCGGCGGCAAGCCCGTCACGTTCGTGCTCGAATCGCAGGACGACCAGGCCGACCCGCGCACCGGCACGACCGTGGCGCAGCGGCTGATCGACAGCAACGTCGCCGGGATCATCGGCCACTTCAACTCGGGCACCAGCATCCCGGCCTCGGACCTCTACGAGCGCGCGGGGCTGCCGCAGATCTCGATGGCCACCTCCCCGCAATACACGGCGCGCGGCTACAAGACCACCTTCCGGCTGCTGACGAGCGACGCGCAGGCCGGGCGCATCGTCGGCAACTACGTCGTCAACACGCTGCACTACAAGCGCGTGGCGATCATCGACGACCGCACCGCCTACGGCCAGGGCATCGCCGACGAATTCGCCGACGCCGTGCAGAAGGCCGGCGGCACCATCATCAAGCGAGACTTCACCAACGACAAGGCGCTCGACTTCTCGGCGATCCTGACCAACCTGAAGGGGATGAACCCCGACGCCGTGTTCTACGGCGGCGGCGACGCGCAATCGTCGCCGATGATCCGCAAGATGCGCCAGCTCGGCATCAAGGCCGCGTTCGTGACGGGCGAGATGTCGAAGTCGCCGACCTTCCTGAAGGTGGGCGGCACGGCGGCCGAAGGCGCGATCGTCTACATGGGCGGCCTGCCGAAGGAAAAGATGCCGGGCTTCGCCGGCTTCGAGACGCGCTACAAGGCACGCTTCCACGAAGACGTGGTGACCTACTCGCCGTACTCGTATGACGGCACGATCGCGCTGCTGACGGCGATGAAGAACGCGAACTCGACCGACCCGAAGGTGTACGGCCCGTATGTCGGCAAGGTGTCGGTGAAGGGCGTGTCGGCCCCGACCATCTCCTACGACTCGAAGGGCGACCTGCGCGACGCGCCGGTCACGATCTACCGCGTCGACCACGGCGCGTTCAAGGCCGTCGATACGATCGCCGGGAACTGAGATCGGGCGAGATGCCGCCGCGGGCCGGATGGCCCGGGCGGCACGGGCCGCCGCTCGCGGGCCTGTTTTTCCCTGACGTGATCCCCTGAAGTCGTCTTGCTGAAGTTGTGCCCGCCGTCGTTGTTCGTTGTTCGTCGTCCCTAGTCGTCAACCCCTGTCGCTGCTTCATGGAAGTTGTCGTCCACCGCAGTTGTCATCGCCTGACGTCGCCTGTCCGACACCCCCGAAGGACTCCTGACGTTGCCTCACCGCCGTTGCCGTCGCGTGCCGCGCGACCGGCAACGGCCCCGCCGCCGTCCACCGCCCTCCCGGTTTCATTTTGTTAGACGCTTCGCCCGCCGGTATTGGCTTTTCGGCCGGCACGCCCCGTCCCGCAACGCGCTGAGCCCCGTTTATTAACCATTCGGTTCACGCCGACCATGCGGTTTTCCCTGTGTCGGAACGCCGCGTTTCATCCTGTAGAATCCAGCGACCTGCCTGACAGTCGTCCCCGCGTGGCCTTGATCCACGGCCGCGCGGCCCGTGTCGCGCGCCGATCCGGCCCGCCGCCCGGGACGCTTGACGGCGCCGCGCGCCGCGCCCGCCGCAATACTCGAATATCGATCGTCCAGACCATGCAAGCATACGAAACGAGCCACGCGCAACCCGCTGCCGCCGAGCGCGCCCTCACGCGCAGCGACTACAAGACCCTCGGCCTCGCGGCGCTCGGCGGCGCCCTGGAGTTCTACGACTTCATCATCTTCGTGTTCTTCGCGCCGGCGATCGGGCAGCTGTTCTTCCCGCACGACATTCCCGACTGGCTGCGCCAGCTGCAGACCTTCGGCATCTTCGCGGCCGGCTATCTGGCGCGCCCGCTCGGCGGCATCATCATGGCGCACTTCGGCGACCTGGTCGGGCGCAAGCGTATGTTCACGCTGAGCGTGCTGCTGATGGCGATCCCGACGCTGCTGATGGGCCTGCTGCCCACCTTCGATTCGATCGGCATCCTCGCCCCGGTGCTGCTGCTGCTGTTCCGCATCCTGCAGGGCGCGGCGGTGGGCGGCGAAGTGCCGGGCGCCTGGGTGTTCGTGTCCGAGCACGTGCCGAGCAGCCGGATCGGCTATGCCTGCGGCACGCTCACGGCGGGCCTGACGGCCGGCATCCTGCTCGGCTCGCTGGTGGCCGCCAGCGTCACCGGGCACTTCTCGCAGCCCGAGATCACGGCCTACGCCTGGCGCATCCCGTTCCTGCTCGGCGGCGTGTTCGGCATGTTCTCGGTCTACCTGCGCCGCTGGCTGCACGAGACGCCGGTGTTCGCCGAACTGCAGGCGCGCAAGGCGCTGGCCGCCGAGATTCCGCTGAAGGCCGTGCTGCGCGACCACGGCCGCGCCGTGCTGGTCTCGATGGTGCTGACCTGGATGCTGTCGGCGGCGATCGTGGTGGTGATCCTGATGACGCCGACGCTGCTGCAAAAGCAGCTGCACATCCCCGCAGCCACCGCGCTGTTCGCCAACAGCATCGCCACGCTGTGCCTGACGATCGGCTGCGTGACGGCCGGCGCACTGGCCGACCGCTTCGGCGCGAAGGCGGTGCTGGTGGTGGGCTCGCTGCTGCTGGCCGCCTGCTTCTGCACGCTGTACGCGAAGGTGGCCGCCGATCCCTCGACGCTGCTGCCGCTCTACGCCGTCACGGGCTTCCTGGTGGGCACCGTCGGCGCGGTGCCGACGGCGATGGTGCGCAGCTTCCCGGCCGTGATCCGCTTCTCGGGGATCTCGTTCTCGTACAACGTCGCGTATGCGATTTTCGGCGGACTGTCGCCGGTGATCGTGTCGCTGATGATGAAGTCGAACCCGTTCGCCCCGACCGCCTATGTCGGCGCGGTCTGCGTGATCGGCGCGCTCGGCGCGCTTTGCGCGCGCAACGCACGCTGAGCGGCAGGAGGCACCGGCCGTTCCGGTGCCGTCGCTTCGTTGAGTTCGTGGTTCGGTCAGGGCGCCTCGCGGCGCCCTTTTTCATGGCCCGACGCCGTGCGCGGGAGCCGGCCGCGGCACGGCTGCGCTCAGCGCAGCAGCCCGTAGCCGTGCGGGCGCCGCATCGCGTCGATGCTCGCGCCGCCGGCGCCCGTCACGAACAGCAGCAGGAAGCCGCCCGCGATCGCGACGTTCTTCCAGAAGTGGACCACCAGGTCGTGCTGCGCGACGGAGTTCGTCGCGTCCCAGAAGTTGTGGCCGATCAAGGCGGTGAGGATCGTATAGGCCGCCAGCAGCAGCGCGACCGGCTTGACGCGATAGCCGACGATCAGCAGCAGCGCGCCGAGCCCCTCGACGGCGACCACCAGCGGCGCGGCGAACTGCGGAAACGGCACGTACAGATGCTTCAGATAAGCGACGAATTCGCCGTAGCCGAACAGCTTCATCACGCCGCCCCACAAGAACAGGGCCGCCATCAGCAGCCTCGCGATGAAGATCACGCCGGAATCGACGGAACGCGTCATATGTTTCTCCTCTGGATCGGGCGAATCGCGATTGCCTGCTGCCGCGATTCGCAAATTCGCCAGAATAAGAAGATTCCGAGTGGGGTTCCAAGCAAAAGGTTGTAGCAAATCTTTACGCGCGGTGCGCGATTGGCGGCCTGCTCAAAGCGGCCGGCCTGCCGGAAAGGCCCGTGGCAACGGCTCACGGGCGCGATTTACACCGCATTTGAATCGGGAATAATTCCCAGCCGCTCCCTAATAAAGAAAATATTGCGGATCATCTGACTCAATTCACATTAATACGGGTATTACCGAATTAAAACTCCGATTGAATTCAATCACCTTCTAGGCGGAGTAATTTTTTAAAAGAATCGGTAATAAAGTTGCTCGCCGCGCAGTCCCTGCAAATTTTGCCAATTCGCTGCCCCTGCTCAACATGCTCCTGAAAGACATCCTGCAGCGCGACAAGAACAACTTCGAACTGCTGCGTCTGATCGCGGCCAGCGTCGTGATCGTCGGCCATGCCTACCCGCTCTCCGGGGACACCAGCGGCCGCGACTTCGTTCTCGAGCATCTCCGTTTCGACTATTCCGGCGGTCTCGCGGTCAAGTTCTTCTTCCTGCTGAGCGGCCTCGTCGTCACCAACAGCCTGCTGGCCAACCCGGGCCTGCGCCGTTTCGCGGCCGCCCGCATCGCGCGGATCTTCCCGGCGCTGCTCGTGGTGATCCTGCTCACCACCTACGTGCTCGGCCCGCTGCTGACCACGCTGCCGGTCGACGCCTATCTGGGCAGTCACGAGACGCTGCTCTACGTGTGGCAGAACCTGAAGCTGCACAGCAATTACGTGCTGCCCGGCGTATTCGAGAACGCGCCCGACAAAGGCGTGAACGGCGCGATCTGGACCATCCCGGTGGAGTGCTTCTGCTACCTCGCGCTCGCGGCCGCCAGCCTGGTGGGGCTCGCGCGCAACCGCGTGCTGTTCTCGCTGGTGTGCGTCGCGTTCATCGCCGTGCTGATGCGCTATCCGCAGGTGGTCCCGCGGCTGCATCTGCCGCTCGCCTCGGCCTTGATCGTGATCTATTTCGCGGCCGGCGCGCTGCTCGCCACCTGGAAGGACCGCATCGCGCTGAACGGCCCGGTCGTGCTCGCGCTGCTCGTCGCCACGTACCTGTTCCGCGATACCGAAGCGCTGCGCTACTTCGCCTGCGCGACGCTGTTCCTCGGCGCGATCTGGCTCTCCACGCTGCCCGCCGTGCGCAAGCTGCGTCTGCCCGGCGACTTCTCGTATGGCACCTATCTGAGCGGCTGGATCATGCAGCAGCTTGTCCATGCCGCATTCCCGAGCATGGGTGCGACGGGCAACTGGATGCTGGCCGTGCCGCTCGCGATCGGCTTCGGCGCGATCTCGTGGTATCTGATCGAGCAGCCGGGCATGCGGCTCGGCAGGGCGATCGGCGCAGGCCAGCTGCGCGTCGCGCCGCCAGCGGCCCCGCCCGCCGCCGCAGACGACGACGGCATCATCACGCCGATCGCGCCGCTCTCGAGCTGATCGGCCGCTCGAACGACGAACGACGAACGACGAACGATGGCGGCCCGGCAAGGGCCGCACCGTTCGCGTCCGCGGTGCCGTTCAGCGGCTTCCGCGCGCCGTCACCGCCCTCATGCAGGCGCCCGACGCCGCGCCGCGCCCCTTCCGCGCAAAGAAATTTCCCGGACGCGACTAACGCCTCCCACACGACATGCGCGCCTGCTAGGCTTTCACTTCCCCTCTGGCCGGCGCTTCGCGTCCATGTCCGTGTCCCCGTCGAACGCCCTCGAAATCGCCCGGCTCGCCATCAGCGTCCTGACGCCGCTGTCGGTCACCGCGCTCGGCTGGCTGATCAGCCGCCGGCTCAAGCGGCTCGAACTCGTGCAGTGGACCAACCAGAAGCTGATCGAGAAGCGGCTCGCGATCTACGACGTCGTCGCCCCGCAACTGAACGCGCTGCTCTGTTTCTACACGTGGGTCGGCTACTGGAAGGACATCTCGCCCGACGACGTGATCCGCATCAAGCGCGATCTCGACCGCACGCTGCATGTGTATCGGCATCTGTTCGACGACGAGGTCTACCGCGCCTATCACGCGCTGATGCTCGCGCTGTTCGATACGCACTCGGGCGCCGGGCGCGACGCGCGGATCCGCTCGCTCGTGATCGGGCCGAACGGCGATCGCACCATGCATGGCAGCTACGCGTGGCACGCGAGCTGGGCCGAGCGCTTCACGATCGCGAACGTGCTGCCCGGCGACGAGATCCAGTCGCACTATTACCGCCTGATGGACGTGCTGCGCGGCTCACTCGGCGCGAACCGGTGAGCTGCCGCGAGACGGCTCGGCACGCCGCTCGCGTTGCGCGCGCGCCAATGAAAACGCCCGCCGGAGCGCGGCGGGCGTAACAGACGTGACGGCCGTGAAGCCATGCCAACGCGGCGGCCCGAGCGCGGCCATGCCGCGCCGGCCTCGACCGGTCAGGTCACCGGAGCCGGGTTGAACAGCGTCAGCGCGTTGGCCAGCTTCCACTGCTCGGCCCAGGTCTTGCGGCCGCTCGCGACGTCGAGCATCAGGCGGAACATCTGCCAGCCCATCTCCTCGATGGTCTTCTCGCCGGTGGCGATGCTGCCGGCGTCCACGTCCATCAGGTCGTGCCAGCGGCGCGCCAGGTCGCTGCGCGTGGCGACCTTGATCACGGGCACCTGGGCGAGGCCGTAAGGCGTGCCGCGGCCCGTCGTGAAGATGTGCAGGTTCATGCCGGCCGCGAGCTGCAGCGTGCCGCAGATGAAGTCGCTGGCCGGCGTGGCCGTGTAGAGCAGGCCCTTCTTGCCCCTGGCGCTCTCGCCCGGGCTCACCACGCCCGAGATCGCCGAGCTGCCCGACTTCACGATCGAACCCATCGCCTTTTCGACGATGTTCGACAGACCGCCCTTCTTGTTGCCCGGCGTGGTGTTCGCGCTGCGATCCACCTGGCCGCGCTGCAGATAGGCGTCGTACCAGGCCATCTCGCGGATGATCTCGCGCGCGACGTCCTCGTTCGCGGCGCGCGAGGTGAGCTGGGCCACGCCGTCGCGCACCTCGGTCACCTCCGAGAACATGATGGTCGCGCCGGCGCGCACCAGCAGGTCGGCCGCGAAGCCCACCGCCGGGTTCGCGGTCAGGCCCGAGAACGCGTCGCTGCCGCCGCACTGCACGCCCACCACCAGTTCCGAGGCCGGCACGGTCTCGCGGCGGCGCTGGTTCAGGCGCGCCAGATGTTGCTCGGCCATCGTCACGATCGAGTCGATCATCGACATGAAGCCGACGTGCGCCGCATCCTGCAGGCACACCACGCCGCCGTTGTCGGGCTTGTCCACCGCCACCGGGATCACGCCGGCCGGCAGCAGCCGCTCGGGCTGCAGCTTCTCGCAGCCGAGGCTCACCACCATCACCTCGCCGCCGAAGTTCGGATTCATGCTGATGTTGCGCAGCGTGCGGATCGGGATCTCGGCGCCGGGCGCCTCGATCGCGACGCCGCAGCCGTAGGTGTGCTCGAGGCCCACCACGCCGTCGACGTTCGGGTAGCGCGGCAGCAGCTCGCGCCGGATCCGCTCGACCGCGAACTCCACCACGCCCGATACGCACTGCACGGTGGTGGTGATCGCCAGGATGTTGCGCGTGCCGACCGTGCCGTCCGCGTTGCGGTAGCCCTCGAACGTGTAGCCTTCGAGCGGCGCCTGCTCCGGCGCCTTTTTGGTGGCGAGCGGCAGGTCGTCGAGGCCGGGCGGCTCGGGCATGCGCAGCGTGCGCTCGTTCACCCAGCTGCCGCGCGGCAGGTCCTTCGCCGCGTAGCCGATCAGGACGTGGTAGCGCAGCACCGGATCGCCTTCCTTCAGATCGACCAGCGCAACCTTGTGCCCTTGCGGGACGCCTTCGCAGAGCGTCAGCCCGTCGGCGAACTGCGAGCCGGCGGGCAGCCCGCCGTCGTTGACCACGATCGCGACGTTGTCGTCCGGGTGGACGCGGATGTAGAGAGGGGACTGGGACATCAGGGGAAATCCTCGTTGCAACGAGCCGTTAATTAACAGTCATCATACAACATAGGCGGCGCCGCCGTGATTGTGCGTAAACCCTGATGCCGAAAGGCAGAAATCGATCGGGGAAACGCCGGAGGGAGGCTTGCGCCGCCTAAAATGATGTTGTACGATGACATACAACACATCCGGTTAACGAATGAACCCGCGCCCGGCGCACCTAGGACGACCCAACATGACCACGCCTCAGGAACTCAAGCAGATCATTTCGGAAGGGCTGCTGTCCTTCCCCGTCACCGACTTCGACGCCGAGGGCAACTTCCGCCCCAGCACCTACATCGAACGCCTCGAATGGCTCGCCCCCTACGGCGCCTCGGCCCTGTTCGTGGCCGGCGGCACGGGCGAATTCTTCTCGCTCACGCGTGACGACTACTCGAACGTGGTGCGCACCGCCACCGAAACCTGCAAGGGCAAGGTGCCGATCCTGGCCGGCGCCGGCGGCCCCACGCGCGTGGCGATCGAATACGCGAAGGAAGCCCAGCGCCTGGGCGCCAACGGCATCCTGCTGATGCCGCACTACCTGACCGAAGCATCGCAGGAAGGCATCGCCGCGCACGCCGAGGAAGTCTGCAAGGCCGTGCCCGACATCGGCGTGATCATCTACAACCGCGCCAACTCGAAGCTCAACGCCGACATGCTCGAGCGTCTGGCCGAGCGCTGCCCGAACCTGATCGGCTTCAAGGACGGCGTGGGCGAGATCGAGGCGATGGTCACCATCCGCCGCCGCCTGGGCGAGCGCTTCGCGTACCTCGGCGGCCTGCCGACCGCGGAAGTCTACGCCGCGGCCTACAAGGCGCTGGGCGTGCCGGTGTACTCGTCGGCCGTGTTCAACTTCATCCCGAAGACGGCGATGGACTTCTACCACGCGATCGCGGCCGACGACCACGCAACGGTCGGCAAGCTGATCGATGACTTCTTCCTGCCGTACCTGAAGATCCGCAACCGCCGTGCCGGTTACGCGGTCAGCATCGTGAAGGCCGGCGCGAAGCTGGTCGGCCACGACGCGGGCCCGGTGCGCGCGCCGCTGACGGACCTGGACGAAGAAGAAGTGGCGCAACTCGACGCGCTGATCAAGAAGCTCGGCGCGCAGTAAGCGAAGCACGGCGTTGCGGGCTGGTCAGAGGATCGGCCGGCTTGCGGCAAGCGCTTGCGATAACCCCTCGCCTCCCCTCGGGAGCGGGGGGTTTTGTTTTTTTGGGGCGGCGTTGGGAGCAGGTGGAACGTGACGATGTGTAATGTACATCCATGATGTATTTTGCACATCTTGATGGCGTCGATCTCATGCTGTATTTTGCACATCCATGATGTTCAATACACATCGAGGCCTGCCATGAAAAACGCGATGCTCAGCGAACTGTTCGGCGGCACGCAGCGCTTCCTGCTGCTTCGCGCGCTGTATCAGGACCCGGCGCGCAGCCACACTCCGATCGAACTCGCGCGGATCGCCGGCGCGGATCGCGGCAACGTATCGAGGTGGCTGCGGAAATGGACCGAGGTGGGCCTCGCGACGCGGATCGAGCAAGGCCGGCACGTCGCCTACCGGGCCGGCGACGATCCCCTGCTGGCCGGACTCGTCGAGATCGCGCGGCGCAGCGACGAACTCCTCGACGACATCGCCGCCGCGCTGCCCGCCGAGGTCGAAGTGGCGGTGCTGTTCGGCTCGCGCGCGCGCGGGGAGGAATCGGCGCGCTCGGACGTCGACGTGCTGGTACTCGGCGAACGGCTGAGCAGCCTGAAGATCAACGCGGGGCTGAAACCGGTGGGGCGCAAGCACCATCGCGAGATTCATGCGACCGTGACTTCGCGCAAGGAATTCGAGCGCAAGCTCGCCGACGGAGAGGGTTTCGCCCGCAATGTCGTGTCCCAATCCGTCGTCCCGATCAAGGGGGAATTCAGCGATGTTGCGCGATCCGTTTTCCCTGTCCCGGGATGAGCCCGGCCTGGTTCGTCAGGAGCGCACGCGCAACCGGCAAACCATCCAGTCCCAGTTGCGCGCCGCGGTGCAGAAATACCAGGACGCGCTCAACACGAGCGTGTCGGGACCGACCCGGCTCGACGCCGCCTACGACGCCATCCTGTTTTCCGCCCTGGCTGTTTTCGCCGCGCAAGGCTATCGCATCACCGCCCAGGCCGACACCACCGGATCGCCATGGAAGGGCTCGCTGCTTCGCTCGGCATCGGCGAAGGCGCGCATGACGAACTCGACGCGCTGCTCGACCTGCGCAACAGCAAGTACGAAGGCTTCGAATCAGTGGACGAGCCGACGCTGGCCGACACGCTGCACCTGGCGAAACACCTCCTGACCACCGTATCGGCGTGGCTGCAACAGCATCATCCCGCCCTGATCGCGGCAAGCTGATCCACATTCCTCATCCCGATCGCCGCGTCATCGCCCCCGCCAAACGCGGCCTCCCGCATCCCCCCCTCTCGCCCGCCCGCCGCCCCGCCCCTACAATGGGCGCCTTCTCCACCCGCACCGATCCCCGCCGTGAGACGCAAGATGCCCGCGCTGAACGCGCTGAAAGCCTTCGAACTGGCCGGCCGGACCGGCAGCTTCACGCGCGCGGCGGCGCTGCTCAACGTCACCCAGAGCGCGGTCAGCCGGCAGGTGCGCCAGCTCGAAAGCCAGCTCGGCGAAGCGCTGCTCACGCGCCGCCATCACCAGCTCGAGCTGACCTCGGCCGGCCGCGTGCTGCTGCACGCGCTGCAGCAGTCGTTCGACAAGATCGAGCTGACCGTGCGCGGCCTGCAGGAGAAACAGCACCAGAACCGCCTGCGCGTGAACGTGCCGCCCACCTTCGCCGCGCGCTGGCTGATGCCGCGCCTGCCGCGGCTGCGCGAGGCCCACCCCGAATACGAACTGAGCCTGACCACGCGGCTCGCCGACAGCCTCGGCACCTCGCGGCTGCTCGACTGCGCGGTGCGCTTCGGCGACGGCGAATGGGACGGCTTCGACAACGTGCTGCTGATGCACGAGCAGCACATCGCGGTCTGCTCGCCGGCGCTCTACGCGCGCGTGCAGCACGACGGCCCGATCGACCTGAACCGCTTCACGCTGCTGCACGTGCTGGCGGCCGACGACCAGCGCTACCTGACCTGGCAGCACTGGCTCACGGCGGCCGGCATCGACGGCGTGGACACGCGCGGCGGCTACGAATTCGACCTGCTCGACCACGCGATCCGCGCGGCGATCGACGGGCTCGGCATCACGATCGCGGACCGCCACATGGTCGCGCGCGAGATCGCGGCGGGCCAACTGATGCAGGTGCTGAACGTCCACGTGGATGGCCGGCAGTCCTACTGGTTCGTGGCGCGCCCCGAGCAGGCGCACGAGCATCACATCGGACAGTTCCGCGAATGGCTCCGGCACGAGGTCTGGCTCTCCACGCACAACCTGCGCCCGTCGTCGTCGGCCGGCACGCTGCGGGAAGGCTGAGCCGCCCGCCCTGCATTTACCTCATATCTATCCCGCGTCACGCGGCCCGCCTCGGGATAAACCCGAACCCAGCATCGCCAGACCGGGCGGGCCTGTCAGCCGATCGACAGCGACCGCCCCCAGCCTGCGGCCTCGCTCCGCCCGCCCCCGAGTAACGTGAGTTTTTCGCAGGTTCGACGAGAAAAATCGTCGCTTGTCGCGCATCCGGCGCATGACAACAATGCAGTCCTGCCCGGCAGCGTGCCAGCGGGCGTCATCGACCTCGCCGCGCCACGCTGCCTTCCCGGCCCAGGAGGAATGCTGTCGATGCGTGACGAACACAACTACATCAACGGACGATTCGTGGAATCGGCGCAAGCCGGCTTCATCAGCGTCGTCGATCCGGCCAACGGCGAAACGATCGGCCGCGTGCGCGCGGCCTCGGAAGCCGACGCGGTCGCCGCGGTGGCCGCCGCGGTCGACGCGCAGCGCGCCTGGCGCGCGCTGCCGGCCGCGGCACGCGCGGCGCAGCTGCGCCGCTTCGCCGACGCGATCGTCGAGCGCGCGCCGCTGATCGGCGCGGCGCTCTCGCTCGAATCGGGCAAGAGCCTCGACGACGCGACCAACGAGGCGCGCTACGCGGCCGAGATCACGCGCTATCACGCCGAGTGGGCGCGCCGCATCGAAGGCGAGATCATCCCGAGCGACGCGCCGAACGAGAACCTGTTCCTGCACCGCGAGCCGATCGGCGTGGTGGCCGCGCTGATCCCGTTCAATTACCCGGTCTACACGCTGCTGCGCAAGATCGCGCCGGCGCTGATCGCGGGCAACGCGGTGGTGGTGCGCCCGAGCAACCACACGCCGTGCTCGGCCTTCGAGATCGCGCGCGCGGCCGATGCGGCCGGCCTGCCGGCGGGCCTCGTCAACATCCTGGCGATGGATCACGCCACGGCGGCCGTGCTCTGCACGCAACCCGGGGTCGGCATGATCACGCTGACGGGCAGCGTCGCGGCGGGCCGCACCGTGCTCGAATACTGCAAGACCCACATCGCCAAGCCCTCGCTCGAACTGGGCGGCAAGACGCCGGCCATCATCGAGCCGGACGCGGACCTCGAACAGGCCGCCGCCGCGCTGGTCGCCTCGAAGACCACCCACTGCGGCCAGCTCTGCACCGCGATCGAACGCGTCTACGTGCATGAGAGCGTCCACGACCGCTTCGTGGCGCTGCTGCGCGAGCGCATGGCCGCGGTGCGGATCGGCGACCGCCGTACCGACGCCGCGCTGATGGGGCCGCTCGCCAACGCGGCGGCGCAGAAGCGCGTCCACGCGATGGTGGCGCGCGCCGTCGCCGAGGGCGCGACGCTCGAGACCGGTGGCACGCTGCCGGCCGGCCCGGGCTTCTTCTACCCGGCCACGCTGCTGTCGAACTGCCGGCAGGACATGGAGATCGTGCGCGAGGAAAGCTTCGGCCCGGTGATGCCGGTGCTGCGCTACCGCGACCTCGACGAGGCGATCGCGCTCGCCAACGACCATCAGTTCGGCCTGTCGTCGGTGCTCTACACCGAGAACCATCGCGTCGCGCAGCGCGTGGCGAACGCGATCGAGGCGGGCGAACTGTACGTGAACCGCACGCCGGCCGACCCGTACCAGGGCTATCACGCGGGCTGGAAGCGCTCGGGCCTCGGCGGCGACGACGGCAAGCACGGCATGCTCGAATTCACGCAGACGCGGCTCGTCGTGATGCATTACTGATCGGCCGGCCCGGCATCGCTCCGGCGGCGGCATGCCCGACAGCACGCCGCCGCCCGCCCCGAACCACGCAACACCGAACCACGGCAGCACGCAGCACCACGACGCATCACAACAATATTCGGAGACGCGCAGCCCGGCAGGGCCGCTCTCCTCAGGAGAACTGATCATGTCGGCACAAACCACCTCGTCACCCGCGGCGCTCGCCGTGGAATCCGCCGCCCGCCAGGGCCGCGCGCAACGTTACCTGCAATTGCTGCTGCTGGTCGCGGCGGCCGGCGCGATCTACCCGATGCTGTATCTGCGGCAGGTGTACCAGCCGACGATGCTGGCCTTCTTCCATATCAACGACGTGCAGCTCGGCGTGCTCTATTCGTCGCTCGGCACGCTGTTCCTCGTCAGCTACCTGCCGAGCGGCTGGCTCGCCGACCGCATCTCGCCGCGCTACCTGATCGGCTTCTCGCTCGTCGCCACCGGCCTGCTCGGCTTCATCTACGCCACCGCGCCGTCATTCCCGCTGCTGGTGGCGGTGTTCTGCGGCTGGGGCATCTCGACCGGCCTGACGTTCTGGGCGGCCGTGATCAAGCGCGTCAACATGATCGCCGGCGCCGACGAGCAGGGCCGCTTCTTCGGCCTGCTCGACGGCGGACGCGGGCTGGTGGAGGCGCTGCTGGCCACCGTCGCGATCTCGATCTTCGCCTACACCACGCAGTCGCGCGGCGCCAGCGACGCGAGCGGCTTCAAGCTGGTGGTCCACATGTATGCGGTGATCTGCATCGCGCTCGGCGTGATGATCGGCTTCCTCCGCGATCCGCGCGGCGCCTCGGCCGCCACCGGAACGGCCGCGCGGCGCGGCGCGCTGCTGGCCGACCTGCGCACGCTGGCGGCCAACCCGTCGCTGTGGCTGGTGGCGGCGATCGTGTTCTGCGGCTATCAGGTGTTCTGGGCCACCTACAGCTTCTCGGCCTACCTGCACGAAGGCGGCTTCGGTCTCAGCACCACGGCGGCCGGCTTCATCACCACGCTCAAGCTCTGGATGCGCCCGGTGGGCGGCATCGGCGGCGGCTATCTGGGTGACCGCGTCTCGCGCATCTCGGTGCTGGCCGGCGCGCTGGTGCTCGCGGCGCTCTCGCTCGGCGGCCTCGCCGTGGTGCCGGCCCACAGCCCGCAAGTGTTGCTGGTGATGCTGGTGCTGTTCATCGGCATCCTGACCTACGCGGTGCGCGGCCTCTACTGGTCGCTGCTCGACGACTGCCGCGTGCCCGTGCATTGCTCGGGCCTCGCGATCGGCCTGATCTCGGTGCTCGGCTATTCGCCCGACGTGTTCCTGCCGCTGATCAACGGCTACGCGACCCAGAACTTCCCGGGCGCGACCGGCTACCAGATCTATTTCGGCTACATCGCGGCCGTGGCGCTGCTCGGCGCCGGCGCCGCGCTCATGCTCAAACGCCGCCTCGCGCGGCAAAACGGATAACCCGGACTCAAGGAAATCCCGATGAAAATCGTCTCACTCGAAACGTTCAGCGTCGCGGTGCCGCCACCGCACATCGGCGGCATGTACTGGCTGTTCGTCAAGCTCAGGACCGACGACGGCATCGAAGGCGTCGGCGAGATCTACGCGGCCACCTTCCATCCCGACGCGATGATCCCCGTGATCGAGGACGTCTTCGAGCGCCACCTGCTGGACCACGACCCGCATCACGTCGAGCGCTTCTTCCGCGCCTGCTACTCGAGCGGCTTCACGCAGCGCCCGGACCTGACGATGATGGGCGTGGCGAGCGGCCTGGAAATGGCGTGCTGGGACATCATCGGCAAGGCGGCCGGCAAGCCCGTGTACGAACTGCTGGGCGGCAGGGTACACGAGCGGCTGCGCTCGTACACCTATCTCTACCCGAAGAACGCGCGCGGCGAGTACGACTACGACGATCCCGACCTCGCTGCAGAATGCGCGGCCGAGAACGTCAGGCTCGGCTTCACGGCGGTCAAGTTCGATCCGGCCGGCCCCTACACCGCGTACTCGGGCCACCAGCTCTCGCTGGCCGTGCTCGAGCGCTGCGAAACGTTCTGCCGCAAGGTGCGCGAGGCGGTGGGCAGCCAGGCCGACCTGCTGTTCGGCACGCACGGCCAGATGGTGCCGTCCTCGGCGATCCGGCTCGCCAAGCGGCTCGAAAAATACGATCCGCTCTGGTTCGAGGAACCGGTGCCGCCGGGCCAGGAAGAGGCGATCGCCAGCGTCGCGCGCCATACCTCGATCCCGATCGCCACCGGCGAGCGGCTCACCACCAAGTACGAGTTCCACAAGCTGCTGCAGGCGGGCGGCGCCTCGATCCTGCAGATGAACGTGGGCCGCGTGGGCGGCCTGCTCGAGGCGAAGAAGATCGCCACGCTGGCCGAGGTCCATTACGCGCAGATCGCCCCGCACCTCTACAACGGCCCGGTCGGCGCGGCGGCCAGCATCCAGCTCGCGGCGGCCACGCCGAACTTCCTGATCCAGGAAAGCATCATGACCTGGGGCGGCTTCCACAGCGAGGTGGTGAAGACGCCGATCCGCTGGGAGGACGGCTACATCATCCCGTCGAACGAGCCGGGCCTCGGCATCGAACTCGACATGGACGTGGTGCGCGCCCACACGCCGTACACGGGCAAGCGGCTGCATCTGCAGATGGCCGGGCGGCCCGCCGACGTGAAGGACTTTTCGCCCGCGAAGGGCTGACCCCGGGCACCCGGACAGAACGGCGGCAGCCACGGAAGCAGGAAGCAAGACATGGAATACGACTACATCATCGTCGGCTCGGGTTCGGCCGGTGCGATCCTCGCGGACAGACTGTCGGCCGACGGCCAGCACACGGTGCTGGTGCTCGAGGCCGGCCAGCGCGACGACTCGTTCTGGTTCAAGGTGCCGGTGGGGTTCACCAAGACCTACTACAACCGCAAGTACAACTGGATGTACTACAGCGAGCGCGAGCCGGCGCTGGCCGACCGCCCGATCTACTGCCCGCGCGGCAAGGTGGTGGGCGGCTCGGGCGCGATCAACGCGATGGTCCACGTGCGCGGCCAGCGCGCCGACTACGACGACTGGGCGGCGGCCGGCAACCCGGGCTGGTCCTACGACGACGTGCTGCCGGTCTTCCGGCGCCTGGAAACGCATCCGTTCGCCCGGTCCGCGCCGCAGTGGCACGGCGGCAGCGGCCCGATCCACGTCACGCCGATGACGGACGACGTCCACCCGATCGTCCATGAGTTCCTGGCCGGCTGCGGCGAACTCGGGCTGCCGCGCAGCCAGGATTTCAATGGCGCGCAGTTCGAGGGCGCCGGCATCTACGAACTGAACACGAAACACGGCGAGCGCTGCTCGAGCGCGGTCGCCTACCTGCATCCGGCGCTCGCGCGGCCGAACCTGACGATGCTGACGAGCGCGCTGGTGCGCCGCGTCACGTTCGAGGGCCAGCGCGCGACCGGCATCGCCTACGCGCATGAAGGCCGCGAGCAGCACGTCACGGCGCGCCGCGAGGTGATCCTCTGCGCGGGCGCGGTGGACACGCCGAAGCTGCTGCAGCTGTCGGGCATCGGCGACCCGGTCAGGCTCGCCCGGCACGGCATCGCCACCGTGCAGGCGCTGCCGGCCGTGGGCCGCAACCTGCAGGACCACCTGTGCGTGAGCTTCTACTTCAAGGCGAACCGCCCGACGCTGAACGACGAGATGGGCACGCTGTTCGGCAAGATGAAGATCGGCCTGCGCTACCTGCTCCGGAAACGCGGGCCGCTCGCGATGAGCGTGAACCAGGCGGGCGGCTTCTTTCGCGGCGACGCCGCGCAGGACGTGCCGAACCTTCAGCTCTACTTCAACCCGCTCTCGTACCGCATTCCGAAGAGCGAGCGCGCCAGCATCAAGCCCGAGCCGTACTCGGGGTTCCTGATCGCGTTCAACCCGTGCCGGCCGTCGAGCCGCGGCTCGATCGAGCTGGCCTCGGCGCGCGCCGAGGACGCCGCGAAGATCCGCATCAACGCGCTGTCCACCGACAAGGATCTGGCCGAGGCCGTGCAGGGCAGCCGGCTGATCCGCCGGCTGATGACGGCGCCGTCGCTGCGCGCGATGACGATCGAGGAAATCTCGCCGGGGCCGGCCGTGCAGAGCGACGAGGCATTCCTGCAGTACTTCCGCGAGCAGTCGGGTTCGATCTACCACCTGTGCGGCTCCTGCGCGATGGGACCCGATCCGGCGACGGCCGTGGTCGATGCGCGCCTCAAGGTGCATGGCGTCGAGGCGCTGCGCGTGGTGGACGCCTCGGTGTTCCCGAACATCACCTCGGGCAACATCAACGCGCCGACCATGATGGTCGCCGAAAAGGGCGCGGACCTGATCCTCGAGGACGCGCGCGTCGCGCCGGCCTCGCAGGTACGGCGCGTTCCCGCCACCGTGGGCTGAACGCCGCCCCGCCTCCGCTTCACCAACCGCCTTACCACTCGTTTCACCGCCCGCCGCAGGAGACGACCGAGCGGGCCGCCATCAGGCGGCCCGCGCGGTGGCGGGCGATCGTTTGCCGGCGCTTGCCACGCCCGCATCCGGACCGGCCGCGATACCGGTCCGGCCCATGGCCCACGTTGCTTCGATTACACACAGAAAGATTTGGAGATCTAATGAAAAAGACCATCGCGGCAGCCGCCGTCACGGTATTCGCCGCCGCTTCCCCCGTGTTCGCGCAGAGCACCGTCACGCTGTACGGCGTGATCGACGAGGGGGTCAACTACACCAACAACGTCGGCAAGGGCGGCGTGGTCGAGATGGCGAGCGGCTATGCGCAGGGCAGCCGCTGGGGCCTCAAGGGCAGCGAGGATCTGGGCGGCGGCCTGGCCGCGGTGTTCCAGCTCGAGAACGGCTTCGACGTGAATTCGGGCAAGGCCCAGGAGGGCGGCCGGATGTTCGGCCGGCAGGCCTACGTCGGGCTGCAGGACAAGCGGCTCGGCACGCTCACGTTCGGGCGCCAGTACGACTCGGTGGTCGACTACTTCGCGCAGACCACCACCAACGGCAACTGGGCCGGCTACCTGCTCTCGCATCCCTACGACAACGACAACACCGACAACTCGTTCCGCCTCAACAACTCGGTGAAGTACGCGAGCCCGGACTTCGCCGGCCTGCGCTTCGGCGGCACCTACGCGTTCAGCAACGACACCGGCTTCGCCAACAACCGCACCTACAGCGTCGGCGCGCAATACACGCGCGGCGGCCTGCTGATCGCGGCCGCGTTCCTGCAGGCCGACAACCCGGGCGGCACCGCGGCCGGCGCGATCGCCGCGAACGACGCGAGCTTCATCGCCGAGCGCATGCGCATCTTCGGCGCCGGCGTGAACTACACGTTCGGCATCACCACGCTCGGCTTCGCCTATTCGAACTCGAACTACAAGAACCCGACCGGCAACATCTACCTCGGCACGCCGGGCGCGATCGTGGCGCCAGGCACCACGCTCAACGCGCTCAAGTTCCAGAACTTCGAGATCAACGGCATGCTGCAGCTCACGCCGTCGTTCTACGTGGGCGCGCAGTACGTGCTGACGCTCGAGCAGAACGATTCGTCGGCCGGCAACGTGAGCCCGAAGATCCATTCGGTCGGGCTGATGGCCGACTACAACCTGACCAAGCGCACCGACATCTACCTGCAGGGCGCCTATGAGAAGGTGACGGGCGACAAGACCCACTCGATCCTCGACTCGGGCTTCGTGCTCGGCACCGACGCGCCGTCGTCGTCGTCGAACCAGGTGGCCGTGCGGCTCGCGCTGCGCCACAAGTTCTGAGGAACGCGGCGGCTCGCGCCGCCGCTATCTGCCTCAGTACGCTGCGCCTCGGTACCTTGCTTCAGGCGCCCAGCTCGCCGGCCGCGGCGCGCCGTGCGGCCGCGTGCAGCTCGCGCACCGTGTCGAGCGAGAACGTGCCGAGCGCGGCGCGCACCTCGTCGAGCGTGGCCTGCGTGACGGCGCGCGCGCGCTCGGTGCCCTCGGCCAGCACCTCGATCACGTAGCCGGGATCGGCCGCGAGCCGCGCGCGCCGCTCGCGGATCGGCCCGACGAACGCCTGCAGCTTCTCTTCCAGCCGCCGCTTGACCACCATGTCGCCGAGCCCGCCCGCGCGATAGGCGGCCTTCAGGCGCTCGACCTCGGCCACGTCCTCGTCGAACGCGTCGAGATAGGTGAACACGACGTTGCCCTCGACGGTGCCGGGGTCCGACGCGCGCAGGTGGTTCGGATCGGTATACATCTGCCGGACAGCCGCGCGGATCGCGTCCTCGGGCGCGGCCAGCGCGATCGCGTTGCCGAGCGACTTGCTCATCTTCGCGGTGCCGTCGATGCCAGGCAGCCGGCCGAGCGTGGGGATCAGCGCCTCGACCTCGGGCAGCAGCTCGCGCCCGGTCTGGCGGTTCAGGCGCCGCACGATTTCGTTGGTCTGCTCGATCAGCGGCGCCTGATCCTCGCCCACCGGCACGACGTGCGCGCGAAAGCCGGTGATGTCGGCCGCCTGCGCGACCGGATAGCAGAGGAAGCCGGCCGGGATGTCGCGGCCGAAGCCGCGCGCGTGGATCTCGTCCTTGATGGTGGGGTTGCGCTCCAGCCGCGAGACGGTCACGAAGTTCAGATACAGCAGCGTCAGCTCGGCCAGCGCGGGCAGCGCCGACTGCACGGCGATCGTGCTCTTGGCCGGATCGATGCCGACCGCCAGATAGTCGAGCGCGACCTCGAGCACGTTGCGGCGCACCTTGTCGGGATCATGCGCGTTGTCGGTCATCGCCTGCGTGTCGGCGATCAGGATGGTCTGCTGGTGGGTGTCCTGCAGTTGCAGCCGCGTGCGCAGCGAGCCGACGTAATGGCCCAGATGCAGCGGGCCGGTGGGACGGTCGCCCGTCAGCACGACGGGCAGCGGGGTGGCGGGTGCCTGGAGGTCGGACATGGAAAGGCTCTCCGGAGAAAACCGCCGCGGCGCCCGGGGCAACGGATGTCCAGATCCGTGTCGGCCAAACCGCGGCGGACAGGGTCGTGACTCACACGAAACGATGCCGCGCCGTCAGGAGCGGCGCCAGCGGCAAGCGAGGCTGCGGGTGGTCGGAATCGTATGCATCGCGCTAGGGTGCCACAGAACGGCGCCGCGCGGCGCATCGCCCTGCGCGCGGCCCGGCATTGCGCAAGGATGGGCGCGATTTCCGCCGCGATGCTTCGGGCTGCGAATGAGGCTTGCAAGCGTCATGCGTCATGCGGCATACGTCGTGGCTCGATCGAACGCCGTCACGGGCGATTCATCGATGCAGGAAGACGGGAAGAATCGGGGGAGGTCGGGCGGATCGCGTCGTGACGACGGCATGCTGAGCGCAACCGCGCCGGACAGCCCATCACGCATGAGGCTGAATACAGGAGGCGCGCAAAAAGCGCCGGCTTCGACGCCGCCGCATCGAAGCCGGCGAAAAGCCGGACCGGCGCGACGCTCGCCTCGGAGAGCGTCGCCGCGCCGGTCCTAACCGGGTGACAGCCGGCTTACTCCGAACGGCCGTTGCGCAGGCGCGCGATGCCGAGCGGATTCGACTCGCGCAGGCTTTCCGGCAGCAGCGATTCCGGGAAGTCCTGGTAGCAGACCGGGCGCAGGAAACGATCGATCGCGGTCGCGCCGACCGAGGTCGTCATCGCGTTCGAGGTGGCCGGGAACGGGCCGCCGTGGACCATCGCGTCACACACCTCGACGCCGGTCGGGAAGCCGTTCACGAGCAGGCGGCCGGCCTTGCGTTCGAGGATCGGCAGCAGCTTGCGGGCCGCTTCCACGTCGGCGTCGTCGATCTGTAGCGTGGCCGTGAGCTGGCCTTCGAGCGATTCGAGCACGGTCGCGACTTCGTCGAAATCGCGGCAGCGCACGATCAGCGAGGCCGGGCCGAACACTTCATCGCGCAGCGCGTGCTCGCGCAGGAAGGTCTGCGCGTCCACGTCGAACAGCGCGCCCGACAGCGCGCAGCCGCCCTCGCCCGCGCCGCCGGTGCCGAGCTGGCGCACGCCGGCCGCTTCCTGCAGCTTCGCGCGGCCGGTGCGGTACGCGTCGGCGATGCCGCGCGTGAGCATGGTGCCGGCCGGCTTGCCGCCGAGCGCGGCGGACGCGGCCTGCGAGAACGCGTCGAGTTCGGGGCCGTCCACGGCGATCACGAGGCCCGGGTTCGTGCAGAACTGGCCCACGCCCATCGTCAGCGAATCGATGAAGCCCTGCGCGATCTTCTCGCCGCGCGCCGCGAGCGCGGCCGGGAACATCACGAACGGGTTGATGCTGCTCATTTCCGCGTAGACGGGAATCGGCTCGGGGCGCGCGTTCGCGAGGTTGACGAGCGCGAGGCCGCCCTGGCGCGAGCCGGTGAAGCCGACCGCCTTGATCGCCGGATGCTTGACGAGCGCGGCGCCGATCACGCGGCCCGGGCCCATCAGCAGCGAGAACACGCCGGCCGGCATGTTGCTGCGCGCCACGGCGCGCTGGATCGCGCGGCCGACCAGCTCGGAGGTGCCGAGGTGGGCTTCGTGCGCCTTGACGATCACCGGGCAGCCGGCCGCCAGCGCGGAGGCCGTGTCGCCGCCCGCCACCGAGAACGCGAGCGGGAAGTTGCTGGCGCCGAACACGGCCACCGGGCCGAGCGGCACCTTCTGCAGGCGCAGGTCGGCGCGCGGCAGCGGGGTGCGCTCCGGCATCGCCGGATCCACCGAGGCGCGCAGGAAATAACCGTCGCGCACCACGCGCGCGAACATCCGCAGCTGGCCGACCGTGCGGCCGCGCTCGCCCTGCAGGCGCGCGGCGGGCAGGCCCGTCTCGGCCTGCGCGCGCTCGATCAGCGCGTCGCCGAGTTCGAGGATCTCGTCGGCGATCGCCTCCAGGAACGCCGCGCGGCGCTCGAGCGGCTCGGCGCGGTACGCATCGAACGCCTGCTGCGCGAGCGCGCAGGCACGCTCGACTTCGGCCTCGCTACCGGTGCCGAAAGCCGGCTCGGCAATGGTTTCGCCGCGCGTCGGGTCGAACGCATGCACCGTGCCGGCCGTGCCCTTCACCGCTTCGGCGCCGATCAGCATCTCACCTGTCAATTGCATCGCTATGCTCCGTCAGTCGAAAAAAGATTCGTGTCGCGCATTGTAGCCCAACAGATACGATGACTGACTAGAAGAATCGCCACGGCCGGAGCGGGATCGATTCCGATCATTTCATTGAGTGAAAAGGGATTATTGCGACGGATAGAGCAGAGGGAAAACCCTGCTAGGCGCCTCGCGGCCACGGTCCTACACTTCCAAGTTGTACGACGACGTATCAGTCATGCGTCAGATCGATCGTACCCAGACAAATAAACAGATTCTTCTCGCGCTCTCGCCAGGACACTCATGGAAGCGACCCGCACCGCCAATCCGGCCACCACGGTCAAACGGACCGCCGTCCGCTACTGGATCCTGCTGATGATCTTCGTCGTGACGACGCTGAACTACGCGGATCGCGCGACGCTGTCGATCACCGGCACCTCGATGCGCAAGGAGTTCGGCATCGACGCGGTGCAGATGGGCTACATCTTCTCGTCGTTCAGCTGGGCCTACGTGCTCGCGCAGCTGCCGAGCGGCTGGCTGCTCGACCGCTTCGGCGCGCGCCGCGTGTACGCGGGCAGCATCTTCCTCTGGTCGCTGTTCACGCTGCTGCAGAGCACGATCGGCTTCGCCGGCAGCGCCACGCTGGCGGTGGCCGCGCTGTTCGTGCTGCGCTTCGCGGTGGGGATCGCCGAGGCGCCGGCGTTCCCGGCCAACGCCAAGGTGGTGGCGAGCTGGTTCCCGACCAGCGAGCGCGGCACCGCGTCGGCGATCTTCAACGCGGCGCAGTATTTCGCGGCCGTGCTGTTCACGCCGCTGATGGCCTGGCTCACGCACGCGTTCAGCTGGCACCAGGTGTATCTGTGGCTCGGCCTGGCCGGCATGGCGCTCGCGCTGCTGTGGATGCGCGTGGTGCGCAGCCCGGCCGATCATCCGCGCGTGAACCAGGCCGAGCGCGAGCACATCGAGCAGGGCGGCGGCGTGATCGAGACGAGCGGCAGGACGCCGGCCGGCGGCGCGCCCGAGCGGCTCGCGGGCTGGTTCTACGTGCGCCAGCTGCTCGGCAACCGGATGCTGATCGGCGTCTACCTCGGCCAGTACTGCATCAACGTGCTCACCTACTTCTTCCTGACCTGGTTCCCGATCTACCTCGTGCAGGCGCGTGGCATGTCGATCCTGAAGGCCGGCGTGCTGGCCTCGCTGCCGGCCATCTGCGGCTTCCTGGGCGGGGTGCTGGGCGGCATGCTGTCGGACGGCATGATCAGGCGCGGCGTGTCGCTGACGCGCGCGCGCAAGATCCCGATCATCGGCGGCATGCTGCTGTCGATGGCGATCATCGGCTGCAACTACGTGGACAGCGCCGCGCTCGTGATCGCGCTGATGGCGCTGTCGTTCTTCGGCAAGGGCATCGGCTCGCTCGGCTGGGCGGTGGTGGCCGACACGGCGCCGAAGGAGGCGATCGGCCTGTCGGGCAGCCTCTTCAACATGTTCGGCAACGCGGCCGGGATCGTCACGCCAATCGTGATCGGCTACCTGGTGGGCGCGAGCGGCTCGTTCAACGGCGCGCTGCTGTTCGTCGGGCTCAACGCGCTGGTGACGGTGCTCTGCTACCTCGTGATCGTGAAGGACATCACGCGCGTGACGCTGCGCAAGGCACCCGGGCGCTGACGCAATGATGAAGGGCCGGCGCGGCGGGGGCCGTGCGCCGGCAAGACTGCAGGCCGCGGTGGCAGGGGCGAATCGATGATTCGCGCTTGTCGCCGCGGCCTGCGTCGTTTGGGAGGCGGCGCGGCGTGCTCCGCTGTCGGAAGCGTGGAAGGCAACCTTCCCCGCGCGAAGCACCGCTCGAACCACCGTGTCCGCCTCGCGCTCTAACCGCCACCGCCACCGCCACCGCCACCGCCACCGCCACCGCCACCGCCACCACCGCCACCACCACCGACGGCCCGCACCCGCGTCGCGGATCGCGTTGTCGACGAGGTGGTTGACGAACACGCGCCGCGTGTCGGGATTGCCCGGCACCACCAGCATGCCGCCCCCACGGCGCGCCACTGGCGCCGCAGTCGGTCCACGCCCTGAGCCCGCGCGGCAGCGCCGCCGCGAATCGTCCTGGTCCCGTCGTCCTGTTTCGCAACACACGCGAACGACACCCCTCACGCGTTCTCGCCTTCGGCCGCCCGCCATCCCGCCTTGATTGTTTCGAGTGGATCAATACCGCATGCAATTTTTGAAAGCATTCGTTTACAAATCATTACAGCGTCACTAGAATCCAGAACGCAATCAAGAATCATTCTCACTAAGGCCGGCACTCGAGCCGAACAGTCGTTCGATTCGGCGATACCGCTTTCGATACCACCGCTCTCTCGCCCATGTCCAGACGCTTCCCTACCCGGCCCGGCCAGCTCGCGCCCGCGCTCGCCTGCTCCGTGTTCCTCGCCCCGCTCGTCGCGATCGCCCAGACGGCGCCCTCCGCCACGTCTCCTGATCAGGCATCGGCCGCCTCGCCTGCCGCCGCTTCTCGTTCGCACGACACTTCGCAGTCCTCTTCAATCCGCAACGGCAGGCTGCCGACGATCTCGGTGGACGCGCAGTCGGACATGCAGGTGCGCTCGCTGCCGTCCTACAAGTTCACGGCGCCGCTGCTCGACACGCCCCGCTCGGTCACGGTGATCCCCGAGGCCGTGATGCGCGAGAAGAACGTGACCACGTTCACCGACGCGCTGCGCACCGTGCCCGGCATCACCTTCATCGGCGGCGACGCCGCCGCGAACCCGTCGGCGGACCGCCCCGTGATCCGCGGCTTCGAATCGCGCAACTCGATCTTCGTGGACGGCATGCGCGACTCGGGCGTGCAGAACCGCGAGACCTTCGACATCGAGCAGATCAGCGTCATCAAGGGACCCGATTCGGTCTACGCGGGACGCGGCTCGGTGGGCGGCAGCATCGACATCGTCACGAAGGCGCCGAAGAACGACAACTTCACGAACGGCAGCATCGGCTTCGGCACCGACAGCTACAAGCGCGCCACGCTCGACGTGAACCGCAAGCTCAACGACACCACCGCCGTGCGCCTGAACGTGATGGGCAACGACGCCGACCAGGCGGGCCGCACCGACGTCTACAGCAAGCGCTGGGGGATCGCGCCGTCGGTCACGTTCGGCCTGAACACGCCCACCCAGGTCACCGTCAGCTACTACCACCTGAACACCTGGGACATGCCCGACTTCAGCGTGCCGTTCGGCAAGAGCGGCACGCCGATCCCGTCCGACCGCGGCCTGTTCTACGGACTCAACACGCGCGACTACCGCAACAGCCAGACCGACACGGCCGAAGTGCGCGTCGAGCACCGTCTCGACAGCGGCTGGAAGCTGCGCAACACCACGATGTTCGGCCGCTCGACGCTCGACTACGTCGGCACCAATCCGCAACTGAGCTCGAAGGAGCCGGGCATGATCAGCCTGCAGGCCAAGAGCGGCAAGTACGCGACCAACAGCATCGCCAACCAGACCGAGCTGACCGGCAAGGCCACGCTGTTCGGCATGGAGCACACGCTGACGGGCGGCATCGAGTTCAGCCATGAGCAGAGCCGCTACGAGGGCTACCTGGTAGCCGATGCGCAGGGCAACAACATCCGCACCGGCGGCCCCTGCACGGTCGCCTTCGACTGCACGCCGATCGGCAGCTGGAACCCGGACAACCCGTGGACCGGCAACCTGATCCTGAACGGCGACAAGGGCTTCCCCGGCCCGACCATCAACACGCGCACCGACATCGCATCGGCCTACCTGTTCGACACGGTGCGGCTCTCCGAGCGCTGGCGCTTCAACGCGGGCCTGCGCTTCGACCGCTACGACGTGCGCGCGCAGCAGGCCGGCACCGCCGACCTGACGAACACCTCGAACCTGTTCAGCTACCAGTTCGGCCTCGTCTTCAAGCCGATCGAGACCGTGAGCCTCTACACCTCCTACGGCACCTCGGCCAACCCGCCCGGCGCGAACGCCGGCCTCGGCGGCGGCAGCGACCAGATCAGCGTGAAGAACCAGAATCTTTCCCCCGAGCGGGCGCGCAACATCGAGGTGGGCGCGAAGTGGGACGTGCTCGACCAGCGCCTGTCGCTGACCACCGCGCTGTTCCAGACCGACAAGACCAACACGCAGGTTTCCGACGGCCTCGGCAACACCATCAACGCCGGCTCGCAGCGCGTGCGCGGCTTCGAGTTCGGCTTCGCCGGCGACGTCACGAGCAAGTGGCACCTGTTCGGCGGCTACTCGTACCTGAACGGCGTGACCACCAACGCCGGCGCCGGCAACCCGGGCGGCTCGGGCCTGCCGATGCTGATGGTGCCGAAGCACAACTTCACGCTGTGGACCAGCTACGACGTGATCCCGAAGCTGACGATCGGCGCGGGCGCGACGGTGTCGAGCCTGACCTACGCGTCGGTGTCGGCCACCGCGCGCAAGTGGACGCCCGGCTATGCCCGCTTCGACGCGGCGGCCACCTATCACGTGACGAAGTCGATCGACCTGCAGCTGAACGTGCAAAACCTGTTCGACAAGAAGTACTACGCGAGCGCCTACCCGATCTACGCGACCTGGGCACCGGGCCGCTCGGCGATGCTGACGCTGAACTTCTACGAGTAAACACGGCATGCCCGCCACCCGGCGGGCTCTCGCATCTCGCCTGCCTTCGCATGCGGGCCGCTCGGGGTACGCCCGGGGCGGCCCGGCTTCGTGACTGCTCGCCGCTTCGGAACCGGCAAGGCACGCGTGGTCGGCGTACCATGAGCGACGCCGCAACCGGCCGCGCGACGCCGCGCAGCGTCGTGCATCCACCCGCCCCGCCACAACGACGTCGCGCCGGACCGCCGGCTCGCGTGGTGCGCCATGCCTCGCCCGACAGGAACAGGAACCCGGAACATGACGGACGCTTCACGCCCGGCTTCGCCCTCCACCGATACGCGCTACGTGATCGGCATCGACGTCGGCACCGGCAGCGCGCGCGCCGGCATCTTCGACGCGGCCGGCCGCATGGCGGCCTCGGCGCAGCACGAGATCAGCGTGTTCCATGAGCCCGGCGCGATCGTCGAGCAGTCGAGCGGCGAGATCTGGCGCGCCGTCTGCGCGGCGGTGCGCTCGGCGCTCGCGCAGGCGGCGCTGTCGCCCGCGCAGGTCGCCGGCATCGGCTTCGACGCGACCTGCTCGCTGGTGGTGCTCGGCGACGGCGGACGGCCGCTGCCGGTCGGCCGGTCCGGGCAGGCCGGGCGCGACGTCATCGTCTGGATGGACCACCGCGCGCTCGCGCAGGCCGAGCGGATCAATGCGGGCGGCCACGCGGTGCTCGACTACGTCGGCGGCCGGATCTCGCCGGAGATGCAGACGCCGAAGCTGCTGTGGCTGCGCGAGCAGCGCCGGGCCGTGTTCGACGCCGCGTGGCAGTTCCTCGACCTGACCGACTTCCTGACCTGGCGCGCCACCGGCGACCTCGCGCGCTCGACCTGCACCGTCACCTGCAAGTGGACCTATCTCGCGCACGAGCGGCGCTGGGACGACGGCTATTTCCGCGCGATCGGCCTCGGCGTGCTGGCCGACGAAGGCTTCGCGCGGATCGGCGAGCGCGTGGTGGAGCCCGGCACGCCGCTCGGCGCCGGGCTCACCGCGCAGGCCGCGGCCGAACTCGGCCTCGCACCGGGGACGCCGGTGGCCGCCGGCCTGATCGACGCGCATGCGGGCGGCCTCGGCACGGTGGGCGCGGACGGCGAGCCCGAGGCCTGCCTCGCCTACGTGTTCGGCACCTCGTCCTGCACCATGACGACCACGCGCGAGCCGGTGTTCGTGCCCGGCGTCTGGGGGCCGTACTTCTCGGCGATGGTGCCCGCCGCATGGCTCAACGAGGGCGGCCAGTCGCTGGCCGGCGCCGCGATCGAGCGGCTGCTCGCGATGCATCCGGCCGCCCCGCAGGCGCAGCAGGCCGCCGCGCAGGCCGGGCAGTCGCTGCCGGAGTGGCTCGCGGCGCGGGCGGCGGAGGCAGCGGAGCTTGCCGAGGCGGCGGCTTCGGCTTCGGAAGGCGTGTCGGCCGCCGCGCGGCTGGCCGCCGGCCTGCACGTGGTGCCCGAGTTCCTCGGCAACCGCGCGCCGTTCGCCGATCCGCACGCGCGCGCCGTGATCGCCGGGCTCGGCATGGACACCGGCGTCGCGAGCCTCGTCGCGCTCTACGTGGCCGGCATCGCCAGCCTCGGCTACGGGCTGCGCCAGATCATCGAGGCGCAGGCGGCGGCCGGCGCGCCGGTGGCGCGGCTCGTGATCAGCGGCGGCGCGGGGCGGCTCGACCTGGTGCGCCAGCTGCTCGCCGACGCCACCGGCAAGCCGCTGCACGCCACCGAAGCCGGGGAGCCGGTGCTGCTCGGCGCCGCGATGCTGGGCGGCGTGGCCGGCGGCCTGCACGGCGACGTGCGCGCCGCGATGCGGGCGATGTCGCGGATCGGCCGCCGCTATACACCCGCCGGCGGCGACCTCGCGGCGCTGCACGCGGCGCGCTATCGCGCGTTCGAGCGGCTGCAGCAGGTCGCGCGCGAGATCCGCGAGATCGGGTAGGCCCGCGGACCGGCAAGCGGCGTGATCGAACGCGGCAAGCCGTCAGGCAGCGATCGCGAACAGCACGATGGCGGCGTGAAAAACCGCCCCGGAACCGCCGACACCACCGCCGCGCGCCGCGCCATCGTGCTGTCACACAAGGCGTGTCTGATTCCACCATCCCTTGCTGTCTCCTGCGTCGCGCACGGCCGGCTGTTCCCCGCGCGGCGTCCGTCCCGTCGTCGAGGCTCATCGAGATGAAAGAACGCCCGCTGCTCGAATTCGCGCAGCACCCCGTCGAGGACCGTCTGGTCCACGTCGACGAGTTCTGCCTCGACCTGCCGCTGCTGCGCGGCCTGGCGCGCTGCCCGCTCTGCTCGGGCGTGCTGCGCGTGGTGCAGCTGCGCGATCGCAGCCAGGCGCGCCGCTTCGTCCATGCGGCCGGGCCGTTCGCGCGCTGCCCGCTGGTCAGCGACGCGGTGTCCAATCCGCTCGCCGTCGGCGTCGGGCCGCCGCTGACCGAGCGCGCGCGGCAGCTGCGCGCGAGCTTCTTCCAGCAGTGGCAGCGGCATCTGCACACCATCCGGCAGACCGCGAGCGCGTTCCAGGTGGCGCGCTTCACCTGCGCGATCGAGCATGCCGACGTGCTGAAGCTGTGGGCGTGGCCGACGCTCGCGCAGCGCGACATCCCCTACGTGATGCTGGTGCTGACCGATTTCATCGCCGCGCCGCCGACCGAGAAGCAGGCGGCCTGGATCCGTTTCTGGTTCGATGCGTCGGTGCAGCAGATCGGCGACCTCGGCAAGCCGGGCCGGATGGTGCCGCGCCTGTTCCGGCTGCGCTACAAGCGGCCGCGCATGTCGAAATACCCGAGCGTGCGGCACCTGATCGACTGCCAGCAGGTGCCGATGGGCGCGCACGAGATCGCCGATCCGGCCGCGCTGCTGACGGGCGCCGACGACGTGTCCGCGTTCGAATCGTTCGCACAGCGCATGGCGCGGTTGCCGGGGGATTGAGCGGGCGCCGGCGGCGGCAGTGGATGGCGATACCGTCCAAATTCAAAATGATCGGCTCGATCGATTCGAACCGCGATTATTCCGCGCGCGCTTCAAAGCGCGTTCACCGAAGCCGGTGAGATAAAAATAAAACCCTGTCCCGGACAACTTGTTAATGTCTGATTCGATCCGGCATGGCAATGCCATCCGGATCGTCAATTCAAATTCAATATCGACTTCCGGGGCCATCATGACGAACAAGTTATTTCTATACAGCAACGACGCAGCCAACGCCGATACGCTGAGAATGTTCCGAAACAAGGGTTACGATGCCGTCGCGCTGACCAGCGACCCGGCCTTCTTCTGGCAGCAGATCGACAAGGTCGCTTCCGGCGGCTATCTCACCATCATGAGCCACGGCGACAGCAATGGCTTTCTGATGGTCGAGGGCACCAGCGGCAAGGACATGACCGACGCGGAAATCACGAGTTTCGGGGGGAAACTGAAAACCGCCAACGTGACGCTGTACCTATTGTCGTGTCACACCGGCAGCGATCCGTTCTGCGCGAAACTGACGAAAACCAGCTGCAAGTTCGCCGCGCCGAAGGGTTACGCATTGGCGAACGGCACTTCGCAATCGCTTTCGGTGTTGTCCGTCACCGATCCCAAAGCCTCGCCATTGACTTATCCGGGCTGGGGCGGCGATCCGGCGCTCTACCCGAACCGCCCCAACAAGGCGCTCGACATCAAGTAGCCATCGCGCCGTCGGCCGGCACGCCCGCTCAGGTATAGAGCGACGGCTCCGGCAGCTCGCCGGTCAGCGCGTGGCGGCCGAGGTCGCGCAGCCGGTAGTCGAGCGGATCGTGCAGCGTGTGCGTGCGCGCGTTGCGCCAGAAGCGGTCGAGCGCGAGCGGCGCGGCCGTGGCGCGCGCGCCGCAGGCATCGAACAGCGCCTCGCCCGACTCCAGCGCGGCCCGCTGCGCCACCACCTTCGCCTCCGACACGGCCAGCGAGACCTCGGCGCGCGCCTCGGCCGTCAGCGCCTGGCCGCGGTCCCAGGCGCCCTGCAGCGCGCGCGCGGCGCGATCGGCGAGCGCCTCGGCCGCCACCGCCTGCACCCGCATCTCGCCGAAGCGCTGCAGCGTGTACGGATCGTCCTGCGCCCGCTCGACGCCCGAATGGATCCACGGCCGGCCGCGCGTGCCCACGTACTCGCGCGCCTCGGCGAGCGCCCCCTCGGCCAGCCCGACGAACAGGTTGGTCAGCACCAGTTGCGAGACCAGCGTGCGCAGCGTCGCGCGCGGCGTGGGCGGCGCCTCCGAGCGATGCAGCACCTCGTCCGGCTCGATGCGCACGCTATTGAACGACACGCTGCCGCTGTCGGTCTGGCGCTGGCCGATCGGATCCCAGTCGTCGTGGACCGTGATGCCGTCGCGCGCGGTCGGCACCACCGCGAACACCGGCTTGCCGGCGGCCGGATCGTGTGCCGAGATCGTCATGCGCGACGAGCCGCGCGTGCCGGAGCAGAAGCTCTTGATGCCGTCGAGCCGGTAGCCGCCGTCGGCCTCCTGGCGCGCGACCAGCCGCGTGTCGAGCGAATTGACGGCGTTGCCCCACCACCAGCCCTGCTCGACCGTGCCGCGCAGATAGCGCTCGCGCTGCGCGTCGCTGCCCCATACCTCCACGCTGACGATCTGCAGCACCTGGAAGCCGACCAGATGCGCGAGCGCGCTGTCGACGCGCGCGAGCGCGCGAATCGTCTGATAGACGATCGGCCATTCGGCCTCCTGGCCGCCGAACGCGCGCGGCACCGCCAGTGTCTGCAGGCCCACGGCGGCCATCCACTGCTTCTCGCGCGCGGCATGGCCGCCGCGCCGGTCGCGCTCGGCCGCGCTCGCGCGCAGCGCGACGATCAGCTCGCCGAAGGTGCGCGGGGCGTCGGGATCGGCCGCCGCGGCGGTCGACGAATGGAGTTTACTCATCGGGTAACAGGCTCCCTGCCGTTGGATGCTGGACGTTTGAGGTCTGAGGAATCGGAACGATGGCGCACCGCCGCGCGAACCCGGTCGATCGGGCTCCCTATCGCCGGCGCGCTGTCGTAAACACCGATATTGCCGTGCCCGGGATGGCCGGAAAACCGGCGGCGGGCCCGCGGGCCGATGATAGACGCGAACACCGGGCCCGGTCCAACAAGCGATGCGTAAATGGAAATCGGCGAAAACGATAAGCGAGGCGGCCACGCTACGGCACGGTTTTTCATACTGTCAGCGATTTGCCGTTGCGTTTGAAAGCTGCTATCCATGAATGACCGGGATCGTCAAATCCGGCGCGGCAACCGACGGGGCGACGTACCCCATTACCAGACGCGGCGGGTGCCATCCCGCGGCGGCGAGTTCAGCAAGCGAGACCGACCATGACTCACGCATATGCTTCGACGTCCATTTCCCCTGCACTCCTGATCGATCGGCGCGCGAGGCCGCGCAGCGGCCGGGCGCCCGGCGCGTTTCGCCGCTTCGCGTCGGCCGCCTGCTCGCTGATGGCCTCGCTGCTGGTGGCAAGCGGCAGCGCCCACGCAACCGACCTCGTCGTGCCCGCGTATTTCTATCCATCCGGCTCGGGCGCGACCGCCTGGAACACGCTCGCGGCCAACGCGGCCTCGGTGCCGCTCACGGCCATCGTCAACCCGGACAGCGGCCCGGGCACGGCGGCCGACCCCGCCTACACCAGCGCGATCGCGAAGGTGCGCGCGGCGGGCGGCAAGGTGATCGCCTACGTCCATACCTCGTATGGCGCCCGTTCGCTGTCCGACGTGACGGCCGACATCAACAAGTACCTGGCGTTCTACGCGGTGGACGGCTTCTTCATCGACGAGATGGCCAACGACAGCACGAGCGCCCACGTCCAGTACTACCAGTCGCTCTACAACTACATCAAGGGGCTCTCGCCGGGCTATCAGGTGGTCAACAATCCCGGCACGAACCTGCCCGAGATCTACGCGAGCCTGCCGGTGGCGGACCGCTTCGTCGTCTACGAGGACAAGCAGGCCAACTACGCCGGCTTCGTGCCGGACGCCTGGCAGGCCGCCTACGGCGCGAACCGCTTCATCCATATCGTCTACAACGCGACCTCGTCGCAGCTGACCGGCGATCTGCAGCTCGCCGCGGCCAACGGCGCGGGCGGCGTCTACATCACCTCGCTGAAGCTGCCGAATCCGTACAACGGGCTGCCGTCGTACTGGTCGCAGGAAGTGTCGGCGGTCGCGGCGCTCAATCCGGCGCCTGCCGCCGCAGACGGCAAGCACACCCGGATCGCCTTGGCGCGGCCGGGCGGCAGGGGGCGCTGAAGCGCCGGGTGGCGGCACGGATGTAACAGCGTAAAGGCTGTATTTTATAAAAACAGCCTTTACGCTGTATGTTGTGACAACAGTCTTCAGGCTGTAGGATGTCACGATCCAACGTTCGCGCCGCGCGCCCTCATCGTGGACTATCCCGTCAAGACACCCGCCCAGTTGCGTCCCCTGCTGCAAGGCTTCCGCAAGACGGCGGGGCTCACGCAGGCCGCCATGGCCGAACGGCTCGGCGTCACACAGCAGACCTACGCGCGCCTCGAAGCCGATCCGACCCGCGCGAGCGTCGAACGGCTGTTCCGCGTGATGCGCGTGCTCGGCATCGAAATGAAGCTGAGCGGCGCGGCGCCGGAAGCGGCCGAACCGCACGCCGGCCATGACGTCACGCCGCCTTCGTCGGCCACCGGCGCCGAACCGGCCGCCCCCGCGGCCGGCGGCCGGCGCGGCAGCGATACGCCGCGCGAGGACTGGTAACCCCCATGCCACGCGCCTCTCACGCCACGCGCCTCGCGCTCTGGATGAACGGCATCGAGGTCGGCTACTGGGAGCGGATCCAGGGTGTCGACCGCCTCGCTTACGCGCCGGGCTGGCTCGACGATCCGCAGCGCCGCCCGCTGTCCCTGTCGCTGCCGTTCCGCCCCGGCAACCTGCCCTACCAGGGCGCCGCCGTGGCGAACTACTTCGACAACCTGCTGCCCGACAGCGACGCCATCCGCCGCCGCCTCGCGCAGCGCTACGCCGCGCGCGACACCACGCCGTTCGCGCTGCTCGAGGCGGTGGGGCGCGACTGCGTCGGCGCCCTGCAGTTGCTGCCGGAAGGCCAGCCCCCCACCGGTCTGAAACGGATCGCGGGCACGCCGCTCGACGAGGCCGCAATCGCGCAATGGCTGCGCGCGCTGCCGCTCGTCGCGGGCACCGGCCGCGACGCGGCCAGCCATGACCTGCGCCTGTCGATCGCCGGCGCGCAGGAGAAAACCGCGCTGCTCTGGCACGACGGCCAATGGCTGCGCCCCGAAGGCAGTACGCCCACCACGCACATTCTCAAGCTGCCGCTCGGCCTCGTGGCCGGCCTCGGCGCCGATCTGCGCACCTCGGTCGAGAACGAATGGCTCTGCGCGCTGCTGGTGGCCGCCTACGGGCTGCCCGTCGCGCCATGCGGCATCGGCCGGTTCGGGGATCAAAAGGCGCTCGTGGTCGAACGTTTCGATCGGCGCCCCTCGGCCGACGGCAACTGGCTCGTGCGCCTGCCGCAGGAGGATCTGTGCCAGGCCACCGGCACGTCGGGCCTGAACAAATACGAAGCCGATGGCGGCCCCGGCATCGACACGGTCATGGACATCCTGGCCGGCTCGATCGACGCGGCGCTCGACCGGCGCCGCTTCTTCACGACACAACTCGTGTTCTGGCTGCTCGCGGCCGCCGACGGCCACGGCAAGAATTTCAGCATCGCGCACCTGCCCGAAGCGCGCTACCGGGCCACGCCGCTCTACGACGTCCTGTCGTTTCATCCGATCCTGGGGCGCCGCGCCGGGCAGATCGCGCCGCAGCGCCTGCGCATGGCGATGGCCGTGCGCGGCACGCACAAGCATTACGGCTGGCAGGAAATCCGCACGCGCCACTGGATCGCGCAGGGGCGCCGCTGCGGTCTGGGCGAGCAGACGGTGCGTGCGCTGATCGGCGAACTCGTGGCCGCGACGCCGCGCGTGATCGACGAGGTCGCGGCGCTGCTGCCGGCCGACTTCCCCGGCGACCTCGCCGAGGCGATCTTCGGCGGCCTGCGCGCGCAGGCCCGCCAAATGGAAACGGGCCTCTGAAGGCCCGTTCCGATACTTCACCCACGCCAGTCATCGCGACGCGGCAGCCTGCATGAAACACACGCCGCCGCGCCCCGAGCCTCAGCGCTGCGCCACCGCCTGCGTGGCCGACGATGCAGCGGACGAAGCAGCCACCGGCGCCGCGGCCGCCTGCGGCGTCCCCCAGCCACCGCCGAGCGCGCGGATCAGGTTCACCGTCGAGACCGCCTGCGCGCCCGTCAGCTGGTTCGCCTGAAGCTGCGACTGCAGCACCGTGCGCTCGCTGTCGATCACGTCGAGATAGGCGATCTGCCCTTCCTGATACTGCGTGCGCGACAGCTTCGCCGCGCGCTGCGAGGCGCTCACGGCATCGCCCTGCGCCCGGATCTGGTCGTCGAGCAGGCGCAGGTCGGAGAGGTTGTCCTCGACCTCGCGGAACGCGACCAGCACCTGCTGCCGGTAGTTCGCGACCTGTTCCTCGTAGGACGCGCGCGCCTGCTGCACGCCGGCGCTGCGCCGGCCGCCGTCGAACAGCGGCAGCGTGAGCGCGGTACCGGCGAACGGCCCGAGCAGGAACGTGCGGCTCGACCACATGAACAGGTCGCCGAGCGTGGACGCCTCATAACCGAACGCGCCGGAGATGTTGAGCTTCGGGAAATACGCCGACTTCGCGAGGCCGATCCGCGCGTTGGCGGCGGCCATCGCGCGCTCGGCCGCGGCCACGTCGGGGCGCCGCTCCAGCAGCGCCGACGGCAGGCCCGGCGGGATCTTCAGCGTGACCGGCACGATCGGCGCCTCCTTGAAGCCGAAATCGGCCGGCGCCTTGCCGAGCAGGATCGCGAGCGCATGCTCGGAAGCCGCGCGGCGGCGCGCGACGCCGACCGCGTCGGCCTGCGCGCTGGCCAGCTCGTTCTTCGCGCGCGACACGTCGAGATCGTCGATGTCGCCCTCGCTGAAGCGCCGCTGCGTGAGCTTCAGCGATTCCTCGCGCAGCGCCACCGTGCGCCGGTACAGGTCTTGGTCCGAATCGAGCTGGCGCAGTTCGAAGTAGTTCTGCGCGACGTCGGCCTGCAGCGCGAGCCGCACCGACTGGAACAGCGCCTCGCTCTGCGCGGCGTCGGCGCGCGAGGCCTCGACGTTGCGGCTGACGCTGCCGAACAGGTCGGCCTCGTAGGACACCGTGCCCTGCGCGCGCCACAGCGTGGCGTTGATCGGCCCGGAGCCCTGCGGCTGGAACTGCGAGGCCGACGACACGCCTTCGCGCGTCGGCCCGAAGCCCGCGTCGAGCGACGGGAACCACGCCGAGCGCGCGGCGCGCGTGGCGGCGCGCGCTTCCTGCACGCGCGCGGCGGCGGCCTTCAGGTTCTGGTTCGCGTCGAGCGCCTGCTGTTCGAGCGCGTCGAGCGCCGGGTCGCCGAACACCTTCCACCATTCGCCGCGCTGCCCGGCGTCGGCCGGCTCGGCCGGCTTCCAGGTGCCGGCCTGCTCGCCGGCGGCGAGCGTCGGCGCTTCCTTGAACGCGGCGGGCGTGGCCGCCTCGGGCCGCTTGTAGTCGGGCCCGACCGCGCAGGCCGCGAGCAGCGCGGCCGTCAGCGTGCTCAGGCCGGCCAGCTTCGCGAGCCGCAGGATGGTCTTGTCGTTTTTCATGATCGATTCCTCAAGCGTCCGCGGCCGATACGTCGTACCGCGAATTGTCCTTCTGCGCGACGTGGATCTTGCCGCCGGCCAGCGTGCGCAGCACCACGTAGAACACCGGCGTCAGCATCAGCCCGAACAGCGTCACGCCGAGCATGCCGAAGAACACCGCCACGCCCATCGCATGACGCATCTCGGCACCGGCGCCGGTCGAGACCACCAGCGGCACCACGCCCATGATGAACGCGATCGAGGTCATCAGGATCGGGCGCAGCCGCAGTCGGCTCGCCTCGACGGCGGCCTGGAACGGCGTGCGGCCGTCGTGTTCGAGCTCGCGCGCGAACTCCACGATCAGGATCGCGTTCTTGGCCGACAGCCCCACCAGCACCATCAGGCCGATCTGCGTGAAGATGTTGTTGTCGCCCTGCGTGAGCCACACGCCGGTCAGCGCGGACAGCAGGCTCATCGGCACGATCAGGATCACCGCGAGCGGCAGCGTCAGGCTTTCATACAGCGCCGCGAGCACCAGGAACACCAGCAGCACGCTGATCGGGAAGATCACGAGCCCGGCGTTGCCGGCCAGGATCTGCTGGTACGTCAGGTCGGTCCATTCGAACTTCACGCCGCGCGGGAAGGTCTGCGCCGCGATCCGCTCCACCGCCGCCTGTGCCTGGCCCGACGAGTAGCCCGGGGCCGGGCCGCCGTTCACGTCGGCCGCCGTGTAGCCGTTGTAGCGCACCACCATTTCCGGCCCGAAGGTCGGCGTGACGGTGACGAGCGACGACAGCGGCACCATCTCGCCGGCGGCGTTGCGCGTCTTCAGCAGGCCGATGTCGTC
This sequence comes from Burkholderia perseverans, assembly GCF_022870505.1. Classification (NCBI taxonomy): domain Bacteria; kingdom Pseudomonadati; phylum Pseudomonadota; class Betaproteobacteria; order Burkholderiales; family Burkholderiaceae; genus Burkholderia; species Burkholderia perseverans. The sequence continues at coordinate 504,465 of NZ_CP045093.1, read as the reverse complement.
GGGCTTCTGGCGATACTGCGCGTCGGCCTGCACGCGCACCTGATACACGCGTCCGAAGCGGTTGAAGTCGTTCACGTAGAGCGAGCCGAGATACACCTGCATCGTGTCGAACACGTCGGTCACGTTCACGCCGAGCTGCTTGGCCTTCACGCGGTCCAGGTCGACGTTGAGCTGCGGCACGTTGATCTGGTAGCTGGTGAACAGCGGGCCCAGTTCCGGCGCCTGCTGCGCGCGCTTGATGAAGTCCTGCGTGGCGTCGGCCAGCCGCGCGTAGCCCACCGCGCCGCGATCCTCGACCTGCATCTTGAAGCCGCCCAGCGTGCCGAGCCCGAGCACCGGCGGCGGCGGGAACACGGCGACGAACGAATCCTTGATGCCCGCGTACTGCTGGTTCAGCGCGCCCGCGATCGCGCCGGCCGACAGCGCCTTGCCGTGGCGCTGGTCGAACGGCTTGAGCGTGACGAACACGATGCCGGCGCTCGAGCTGTTGGTGAAGCCGTTCACCGACAGGCCCGGGAACGCCACCGCGCTCTGCACGCCCGGCTGCTTCAGCGCGATCGAGCCCATCTGGCGGATCACCTGCTCGGTGCGGTCGAGCGAGGCGCCGTTGGGCAGCTGCGCGAACGCGATCAGGTATTCCTTGTCCTGCGCCGGCACGAAGCCGCCCGGCACGATCCGGCCCATCAGCACCGCCGCGCCGAGCAGCACCGCGTAGACGCCGAGCATCAGCGTCTTTCTCGACAGCACGCCGCGCACGCCGCGCCCGTAGCTCTCGGCGCCGCGATGGAACACCGCGTTGAAGCGGCGGAAAAAGCCGCCGAGCACGCGGTTCATCACGCGCGTGAGCCAGTCCGGCTTCTCGTCGTGGCCCTTCAGCAGGATCGCCGAGAGCGCCGGCGAGAGCGTCAGCGAGTTGAACGCCGAGATCACCGTCGAGATCGCGATGGTCATCGCGAACTGCTTGTAGAACTGGCCGGTCAGGCCCGACATGAACGCGAGCGGCACGAACACGGCCACCAGCGTCAGCGCGATCGCGATGATCGGCCCGCTCACCTCGCGCATCGCCTTGTAGGTGGCTTCGCGCGCGCTGAGGCCGGCCTCGATGTTGCGCTCGACGTTCTCCACCACCACGATCGCGTCATCCACCACGATCCCGATCGCCAGCACCATCCCGAACAGCGACAGCGCGTTGATCGAATAGCCGAACATCAGCAGCAGCGAGAAGGTACCGATGATCGACACCGGCACCGCGATCAGCGGAATGATCGAGGCGCGCCAGGTCTGCAGGAACACGATCACGACGATCACCACCAGCGCGATCGCCTCCAGCAGCGTGTGGACCACCGCCTTGATCGACGACCGTACGAACTGCGTCGGGTCGTAGACGATCCGGTATTCGACGCCGGCCGGGAAGTCCTGCTTCAGCTCCTCCATGGTGGCGCGCACCTGGTCGGAGATCTGCAGCGAGTTCGCGCCCGGCGACTGGTTGATCGCCATCGCCACCGCCGGCTGGTTGTCGAGCAGCGAGCGCAGGCCGTATTCGGAGGCGTCCAGATCGACGCGGCCGAGGTCGCGCAGCCGCGTGACCGCGCCGTCCGGCGCCGTCTTCACGACGATGTTGCCGAACTCGTCCTCGGTCTGCAGGCGCCCGCGCGCGTTCACCGACAGCTGCAGCGGCGTGCCGGGGATCGACGGCGACGCGCCGATCACGCCGGCGGCCACCTGCACGTTCTGCTCGCGGATCGACCTGACCACGTCGTCGGCGGTCAGGCCGCGCTCGGCCACCTTCTGCGGATCGAGCCAGACGCGCATCGCGTAGTCGCCCGCGCCCCACAGCTGCACCTGGCCCACGCCCTGGATCCGCGACAGGCGGTCCTTCACGTTGATCAGCGCGTAGTTGCGCAGGTAGGTCATGTCGTAGCGGTTGTCCGGCGAGATCAGGTGGACCACCATGGTCAGCGTCGGCGAGCTCTTGACGGTCGTCACGCCGAGCCGCTGCACGTCCTCCGGCAGGCGCGGCAGCGCCTGGTTCACGCGGTTCTGCACGAGCTGCGTGGCCTTGTCCGGATCGGTGCCGAGCTTGAACGTGACGGTGATCGTCACGTTGCCGTCGCTGTTCGCCTGGGACTGCATGTAGAGCATGTCCTCGACGCCGTTGATCTGCTCCTCGATCGGCGAGGCCACCGTCTCGGCGATCACCTTCGGGTTCGCGCCCGGGTACTGCGCCTTGACGATCACCGACGGCGGCACGACTTCCGGATACTCGGAAATCGGCAGCATGAACATCGCGATGACGCCGCCCAGCAGGATCAGGACGGATAGGACTCCTGCAAAGATCGGACGATCAATGAAGAATTTGGATATGTTCATGAAAAACTCTGTTCTGGTTGTGCGCGAGTGTCAGGGGCTAACCGCGCCCCGTCACGACGCGGCGCTGCCGGCCGGCTGCGAAGCCGCCGCGACCGGCGCCGCCGCCGCGTCGTCGCCGCCCGTCATCGGCACCATATGGACCTTCACCGGTTCGCCCGGACGCACGCGCTGCGTGCCGTTCACCACTACCCGGTCGCTCGCCTGCAGGCCGCCCGCGATCACGCGCTGGTTGCCGTGCAGCCCGCCGATCTGCACCTCGCGGTAGGCGACCTTGCCCTGCGCGTCCACCACGAACACGAACTTCTTGTCCTGGTCGGTGTTGATCGCCGCGTCGTCCACCAGCAGGGCCGGATGCGGTGCGCTGCCGTCCACCTTGATGCGCGCGTAGAGGCCCGGCACCAGCGTGCCGTCGGCGTTGTCGAAGCGCGCGCGCACGCGGATCGTGCCCGACGAGGTGTCGAGCCGGTTGTCCACCGAGTCGATCACGCCGCTGCGCGAGTAGCCGCTCTCGTTGGCGAGGCCGAGATCCACCGGCGCGCGGTGGCCGTCTCGCACGGCGCCGATGTAGCGCAGATAGGTCTGCTCGTCGGCGTCGAACGAGGCGTAGATCGGCGACACCGAGACCAGCGTGGTCAGCGGCGCGGCCGAGGCGCCGGCCGACACCACGTTGCCGAGCGTGATCTCGGCGCGCGAGGCGCGGCCCGCGATCGGCGCGACGATGCGCGTGTAGCCGAGGTTGATCTGCGCGGCTTCCAGCGCGGCGGCCGCGGCCTTCACGTTGGCGCTCGCCTCGCGCGCGGCGTTCTGCTTCTCGTCGTAGTCGCGCCTGGCGATCGCGTTGTCGCCGATCAGGCGCTGCGCGCGCTGCCAGTCGGTCTGCGCGTTGCCGTCGCGCGCCTGCGCGGCGGCCAGCTGGGCCGCCGTGCGATCGACCTCGGCCTGGTACGGGCGCGGGTCGATCACGAACAGCACGTCGCCCTTCTTGACGAGCGCGCCGTCCTTGAAGTTGACCGACACGATGGTGCCCGACACGAGCGGGCGCACGTCGACGCGCTCGATCGCCTCGAGCCGGCCCGAGTAGGTCTGCCAGTCGGTGATCGTCTTCGACAGCACGGTCGCGACGTCCACTTCCTGCAGCGGCGCGGCCGGGGCCGCCGGGGCGCTCGCGCTGGCGCGGATCACGCCGAACGCGCCGCCGCCGACGGCGACGACGACGGCCAACGCGGCAACCGCGATGCGGGAGCGGGGAGTACGTAGGATGGACATGAAGATCTCCGGTTGCGTTGGAATGGTAGGAATCAGTCGTTGGCGTGGGCCTGGAACCGGCAGGTCAGGAAGCGCACGGCCTCCTGCAGCGCGGGGGCGTAGCCGGCCAGCTCGGCATGCGAGACGTCGGGATAGCGGATCACCTGGGTCAGCACGCCGGCCTCGATCAGGCGCGCGGCGTACTTCTCGGCCTCGACGTGCAGCACGTCGTTCTGGGCCGTGGCGATCAGCGTGGCGGGCAGCCGCGCGAGCCGCGCCGATTCGAGCGGCGCCGCGTAGGGGTGCATGCGCTGCGCCGGCTGGGGCAGGTAGGCGCGATAGCAGGCCGCGCACTCCTTCATGGTGATGTCGGAGGCGAGCTGGCGCTCGTCGCCGAGCCGCGTCATGCTCGGATCGAGCATCGGCCCGAACAGCGCCTGCGCGACGATCGTCACGTCGCCGCGGTCGCGCGCGATGAAGGCGAGGCAGTTGGCGAGCTGGCCGCCCGCGTCGTGGCCGGCCACCGCGATGCGGCGCGGGTTGCCGCCGAACGCGCGGGCGCGGGCCTCGACCCAGCGCGCGGCGCGGTAGGCGTCCTCGGGCGCGGCCGGAAACGGATGTTTCGGCGCCAGCGAATAATCGACCGACACCACCAGCGCCGGCACGCGCTCGGCGAGGAAGCGCGCGGCGAAGTCGGCGTCGGCGAGCGAACCGCGCACGAAGCCGCCGCCGTGGAAATAAAGCACTACTGGCAATCCGGTCTTGTCCGGCCGGCGATAGAGGCGCAGCACGATGTCCTGTGCATGACCCTCGATTTCGACGTCGGAGACCGCGAGCGACGTGCCCGCCAGCCCCGGCGCGGCCGTGGCGGTATTCAGCAGATTGCGAAAACCCGATGCATCCATGAGTGATGCGCGTAAGCGCGTCCATTGCGAGATGGAGCGCATTCTGGGTCCGGCAGACATGAGGATAAATGCCTATAATCCGGCAACACAATTCAGGGGCTTTGAACAATCGACGCACGGGCGTGCGAAAAGCGGCGTCCGACCGACTGATTGAGCCGATCAAACCCGGAGGTAAGCAGCGATGGACCGTCTTCAAGCGATGCAGGTATTCACGCGCGTCGTCGATACGAACAGCTTCACGAAGGCCGCGGAGACGCTGAGCCTTCCGCGCGCGTCCGTGACGACGATCATCCAGAACCTCGAGGCGTTCCTCGGTGTGCGACTGATGCACCGGACCACGCGGCGGCTGTCGCTGACGCCGGACGGCGCCGCCTACTACGAGCGCTGCGTGCGGATCCTGGCCGAGGTCGAGGAGACCGAGGCCAGCTTCCAGATCAACAATCGCAAGCCGCACGGCAAGCTGCGGGTGGACATGCCCGGCTCGCTCGGGCGGCTGGTGGTGATCCCGGCGCTGAACGAATTCCGCGAGCGCTTCCCCGACATCGACCTGCAGCTCGGGCTGTCGGACCGCCCGGTCGATCTGCTGCAGGAAGGCGTGGACTGCGTGATCCGGGTGGGCGCGCTGCAGGATTCGTCGCTCGTCGCGCGCCGCGTCGGCCTGTTCGAAGGCATCACGGCCGCCTCGCCCGCTTACCTGGCGCGCTACGGCGAGCCGCGCAGCATCGACGACCTGGCCGACCACCGCGCCGTCAATTATTTTTCGAGCCGCACCGGGCGCACCATGGACTGGGCGTTCCTGATCGAGGGCAGCGAGGTGGAGGTCAAGATGGAAGGCGTGGTGTCGGTCAACGACGCCGACGCCTACGTGACCTGCGGCATCGAGGGCTTCGGCCTGATCCAGCCGCCGCTGTTCATGGTGCTGCCGCAGCTGCGCTCGGGCGTACTCAAGGAAGTGCTGAAGGACCACAAGCCGCTGCCGATGCCGATTTCGGTGGTCTATCCGCACAGCCGGCACCTGTCGCCGAAGGTGCGCGTGTTCGTGGACTGGATCGCCGAGGTGTTCGATCGCTGCCCGCTGCTGAACGGCTCGGGCCGGCCGCCGCTCGACACGATCTGCAGCAAGCGCACGTTCGAGCAGGCCGAGAGCGCGCCGGTGCTCGATACGCCGGTGATCAGCGAGTGGGTGGCGTAAGCGGCCGGGAGGCGCGCGGCTGATTCGGGCTTGGCGCCGGCGTGGCCGGCGGCATCGGAAGGATCGTAGAAATCGGGCGGATCAGGCAAATCGGCCGGGCGGCCGGACCACCTGCCCGATCGCTATTCACATCGAGACCCACATCGCCGGCAATCCACCGCCGGCATACCGGGGCGGCCTCATGGCCGCCCCGTATTCTTTCCGGCGCCGCTCGCATTCGGCGGCACCTGCCTCCGCTCGATCGACGCTCAATCGAGCAAGGCCAGAATTTCCTCGTACAACGCGCGCGGCACCTTCACGCCATGCTCGCGGCTGCGCGCCCGCGCCGCGAAGCGCCGCTGCGAAGGCAGCCGCGCGCCCTGCGCGGCGATCTCGTCCAGCACGCGCTCGCCGCTCGCGCGGCCGGCCTCGCGCGCGTCGCCGGCGAACACCTCGGGGTCGAACGCCAGCAGCAGTTCGCCGTGATACGGCGAGGCGCCCGCGCCGCCGTCGTATTCGAGCGACTCGGCGCTCGTCAGGTCGCCGATCAGCGCGCCTGCCATCAGCTCCACCATGGTCGACAGCGCCGAGCCCTTGTGGCCGCCGAACGTGCGCATCGCGCCGCGCAGCGCCGCGTGCGGATCGGTGGTCGGCCGCCCCGCCTCGTCGAGTGCCCAGTCGTCGGGGATCGGCCGGTTCTGCCGCGCGTGCAGCTCGATGTCGCCGCGCGCGATCGCGCTGGTGGCGAAATCGAACACGTAGGGCGGCTGGCCGTCCGGGCGCGGCCACGCGAACGCGATCGGATTGGTGCCGAACACGGGCCGCGTGCCGCCCGCCGGCGCCACCCAGGCGTGGCTCGGGCACATCGCGATGCCCGTCAGCCCGTGCGCCGCGATCGCCTCCACCTCGGGCCAGAGCGCCGAGAAGTGATAGCAGTGGCGGATCGTCAGCGCCGCAAGCCCCTGCGCGCGCGCCGCCTCGACCAGCGCCGGCAGCCCCAGTTCGAACGCCGGCAGCGAGTAGCCGCCGTGCGCGTCGGCCTCGATCACGCTGCCGGCCACGCGCCGCAGCGTGGGCACCGCGCGCGGATCGACGCGGCCGCTGCGCAGCGAACGCACGCAGACGATCAGCCGGTAGAGACCGTGCGAATGGCACTCGTCGCGCTGGCCCTGCACGATCACGCCGGCGATCGCGCGCGCGTTCGCGTCGGACATGCCGTGGTGCGTCAGCACGCGGCACGCCAGCGTATCGACCTCGTCGAGCGAGAGGGTCACGTCGTCGGCAATACTCATCAATTCTCTCCAGGCCATGCGTCGGCCTCGTTCGCGCGCCGCGGCGGCCGCGGCGGATTGGCGGCGCGCCAGCAGCACGGCGCGCTCGAAAAAGAACCGCCGCGACGGCCGGAAGCGCCGTCGCGGCTGGCCCGGCAGCGCGGCGGGCAGGCTCATTCGTCGTCGTCGAGCCGCAGCCTGTCGGCGGGTACGCCGGTGGCGGCGCCCCAGTAGTAGATGACGATCGCGATCACGGCCACCACCACGGTATCGAGCGGATGCGTCAGCACGCCGATGCCGCCGAAGCTGCCCAGGTACGACGCGCCGATGATCAGCGCATAGAACGCGATCAGCCAGGCCGACGAGCGCACCTGCTCGCCGAGGCTCAGCTGGTCGGTGGGCACGAAGCGCCCGCAGGCGAGATAGACGAAGAACAGCACGATCTGCAGGCCGAGCAGCCAGGACACCGTGCCCCAGCCCGACCAGTAGACGATCAGCGCCGCGATGATGAACGACACCGGGCCGAGCACGCCGAGCGCGCTGGCGCGGAACGGCCGCGGCAGGTCCGGCGCGGTGCGGCGCAGCGCGGCCACCGACACCGGCGCGACCGCGTAGCTCAGCACCAGCGCGGCCGACACCACGTTGATCAGCACGTCCCACGACGGGAACGGCAGGGTCCAGAACACCGACAGCGCGAGCGTGAGCCACAGCCCCGCGCGCGGGATGCCGGTGGCCTCGTCGATCCGCGTGAACACGCGGAAGAACGTGCCGGTCTTGGCCCAGCCGTAGATCACGCGCGGCGTCGCGTTCATGTAGATGTTGCCGCAGCCGCTCGGCGAGATCATCGCGTCGGCCACCACCATGTAGGCCAGCCAGCCGACGCCGAGCACCGTGGCGATGTCGCGGTACGGCAGCGAGAACGCGTGGTCGATGCCGCCCCAGCCGTGCGCGAGCGTATCGGTGGGAATGCCGCCGAGGAACGCCAGCTGCAGCAGCACGTAGATCAGCGTGGACAGCAGCACCGAAAGGATCAGCGCGAACGGGATCGTGCGCTGCGGGTTGCGCACCTCGCTCGCCACCGAGATGATCGGCGTGAGGCCGAGATAGGCGAAGATCACGCCGCCCGCCGACACCGCCATCTCCACGCCCGACATGCCGAACGGCGCGAAGCCGGCCACCCGCAGGTTGTGCGGCTTGAAGAACACGAACAGCACGACGATCACCGAGATCGGCACGATGAACTTGAACAGGCTGATGATGTTGTTGGCCAGCGCGAAGGTCTTCACGCTCGAATAGTTGAGCCGGAAGAACAGGCAGAGCAGCGCGAACTGCAGCAGCCAGCCGATCGTGGTGGGCGCGTTCGAGCCCGGCACGGTCAGCGACGGGAACCAGGCGGCCGCGTACTGGCGCGCCGCTACCACCTCGATCGCGATCAGGCTCGAGAACGCGATCAGCGTGATGAGGCCCATCAGGTAGCCGAGCAGCGGGCCGTGCGAGAACACCGGGTAGCGCACCACGCCGCCCGCGCGCGGCAGCGCCGCGCCGAGTTCGCAATAGATGATGCCAAGCAGCAGCACCGCGAAGCCGCCGAGCACCCACGAGAACACGCCGGCCGGGCCGGCGATGCTGGCCACGTGGCTCGCGGCGAACAGCCAGCCCGAGCCGAAGATCGCGCCGAGGCCGATGAAGGTGAGATCCGTCAGCGACAGATTTTTCTGGAATTTGCCCTGGTTTTGCATCAGGCGTGTCTCCTGCCATGTTGGCCGTGCGCTCGCGGGCGCCGGCGGGTTGCCGCGGTGGACGTCGTCCGCGTGCCGTGCTACTTCGTGGCGAGCCGGGTCACGTACCGTGGACGGCGCCACGGCCGGGCCGCGATCGATGCGACCACACGCGGCTTGCCGTGAGAGGAACCGCGTCGGCCGGCTTGCGTTCGGTCGACGTCCGGCTGCGGCGGATCAGACGAAATGGGCGGCGCAACCTGTGGCCGCCCGGCTGTGCCGGCCCGGCGGTCGGAATTCGCCGGCGCCTGCGCCTCGATCCACGTCACCGGCTCCGGTACACGCGAATCGGGTCATGCTCGCCCCCTCCCGCGGGAAAGTCGGTTCGGTGAGCTGAAGTATCCGTCGGGCAAATCCTGTCCGGCTTGTGATTTTTTGCCGGCGACGGTGATGAAATCAGCACAGCAAGGAACTGTCCGAACCGGCTCACGGAGCGTGCTGAGCAAGGTAAATGGTGGTTCCATCGCCTATCTCCAAAATGCGCACGGAATGCCAGCCGGCTTCGTGCATCGGCGACGTGGCATGCCAACGGAACCGTCGGCGTCAGTCGTTTTACGATGCGACCCCGTCGCCATGCGATGTATTTTTGCAACGCAGCAAACGCGCAACGATTGATGATTCGTGCAGCATCACACTATTGCGCCGTTTGAACCAATGTTGCCGTGCGGCCCACCACGGAGTTCGGCCGTTTTCACTGAAAACCAAGACTGGCAAGGACTTTCTCTGACCCTATTCGCAGTACGGAATTTGATTGTTCCAGCATGGCGACAATTCAATTCGCGTCCATCCCATTTATTGATGCTGCGCTTGCACCTAAATTTCACTCCGTCGCGCAACCAATTGACTGCGCATCCGAATCGAAAAAGGAGTCGAACATGAACCGCATCGCCATCACCCTCGCCGCACTCGCCTTGTCCACCACTGCCGTGTCGGCGTTCGCCGACGGTGGCATCGGCCTGTCGGGCACCTACGGCGACCTGCCGCACGCCAGGAACACCAGCCCGCTGACCCGCGCGCAAGTGCGTGCCGAACTGGCCCAGGCCCAACGCGACGGCTCGCTCGCCGCGCTGCGCAAGACGAACTCGTACCCGCAAGGCGTCGAACTCGCGCAACGCCCGGCGCAATCGGAATCGGGCAGCCCGGCGAGCGAACTCGCCTCGGCCGAACACTGAAACCGGCGGGCCCGCGCGGCCCTGACGGAACCATTCACCGGAAGGAGGTCACGATCATGAACCCGAACGAGCCGAAACCGTCCCAACTCGACCAATGGGATCGCACCGTCCCGGTGTGGATTCCGTTCCGCGCGCAACCGCGCGAGCAGCGCGGCGCCTGAACCGGCGCCAACTCGCCAGCGCGCAGCTCACCGCGCGCCGTGCCGAAATCGAAACCGGCGGCCGCCGCATCGTCTTGATGCCGCGGCCGCCGGTTTTCGGCCGGTTTTCATTTAAGCGCCGGCATGCCGGCACGCCCCGCAACTAGGGTAGCGAGATCTGTTTCAGCTCCTTGGTTCGTTGTTCGGTCACGCTCTTCAAACACGACAACACGATCGCATCACGCAATGAGCCGCCGCTGAAAATGCGGTCCTGCACCTGACAGTCCGCATCCCTGAATTTGATCCATTGCTGTTGCGCCGCCACCAATGCGGTCCGCATCCCGGGCCGGTCGCTATCGGCACTCAGCATGCGGAGCGCCGCTTGGTAGGCCTCGTTCAACTGCGCGTCGGCGCGAACGAAATCGTCGTGCGCACAGACCGCAGCATCACGACCTGATCCATCGTTGCGACAGGGCTCCTCTTGCGCATTGGCAACCAGCGTGAGCGTCACTGCAGCGATACCCAGCAGCGTCGATAAGGCACGCATCTCCATCCGGGAACTCCGAAGAAAACAGCGGGTTTGTTGCGAAATCCATCTCGCCGGCCGGGCTTCGCATTGCATCGCGATCGGCGACGGCTACCGGCCGCGGCGCGGTGTACGCGGCACGCGCTGACCGATCAACCCGTCGAACGCATCAATCGGCCTTGTCGGCGGTGAGCCCCAGGAAGCGGAACGGCTGTGCCGGCTTGAAATCGGCCGACACTTCGCCGCTGAAGGTATTGCGCTGGTCGCGGCCCAGCTCGAGCCGCTCGACCGGCGCGCCGGCCGCAAAGTCCAGCTTCTTCAGATCCACCCAGAACGTGTTCGGCGTCAGCGCCGACTCGAAGAAGTACAGCATGCGCTTGTGATCGGCGACGGTGCGCCAGCGCGTCGACGAGATGTTGGGCTCGTCGTCGGTGGCGATGCCGTACGGCACCGAGACGTTGCGGATCACGCTGAACACGCTCGCGAGCGCGATGGCCGGATCCTCACTCTTCGGAATCGCGTTGATGTAGAACGAGGCGCGCGCGAAGCGATCGGCCGCGCGATTCGTGCCCGGCAGCCAGACCGTGCCGCCGATGCGCTTCCAGTAAGCGTTGAGCGCGAGCTGTTCGTCGAAGCTCGGCGAGTTGGTCATGACCTGGTATTGGCGTCCGTGGTGGATCACCTGCCGGCCGCCGATGTATTCGATGATCGCGCTGTCTCCGCTCGCATCCGACATCGACAGATGCAGCGTGGCGAGCCGCGTCTCGCCGGGCACGTTGTCGGTCACGATCGTGAACGGTTCCTTGCGCAAGGCGTCCACCGCTTCCGCGACGGTCGCGAAGTTGTCGAGCACGTACTGCGCCCAGGCCGCGAGCGTGAGCCCCGGCTTCGCGTGGGCATCGAACGCCGGGTATTGCGATTCGGCGAGCCACAGCAATTCGGCCGCGAGGCCTTTTTCGTTCATGCCGTCGGTGGTGGAAACGTCGTAGCCGGTGGCAACGACGCTGCCGTACTTCGCCACCCATTTCACCGAGTTCGGGCCGGCCTCGCCGGTGCGCGCGATGCCGCGCGGCAGGATGTAGAGATTCGTCGCGACGTCCTGCTTCCAGTCCATCGACCGGGCCGTGATCACGTCGCCGTTGTCGCCGAGATAGACGACACGCGTGCAGGCGAGCAGGTCGACCGGCGTGACCGCCAGGGCCACCGCGACTACGAGACAAGGTAAAACCGAATGGAAAGAGCAGCGCATGGACACTCCGAGGCACTGGCGCGCGAGTTCACGACGAGTTTCCAGCATACAACACGGAAGCAACGCCGAAGAGTCGCACTGTGCGGTGAATTGCTTACTCCGCCTTGACAGAGCCAAAATGAGCGAACTTCGCCCACAACTAGATAAACGCCCCACCCGCAAGGCTCTACCGTCTGGTGTGCATGATGCATGCGCGCCAGCACTTCATGGCCAATTCAGCAACAATCAGCATCACCATTGCCAGTTTTGCCACCCATCCTGGCCTGCGCATCGATCGAAAATGAGAGAGGCAAATCTTCCTCACTCATTTTCAAGAAATAATCAGCACAATCAACTTGACTAGCATTTCGTCGAAACATACATTGATTCGCTATCTCAGTGAAACGCAAAAACAAAATCAGGCACCCTGCTTATCATGGACCGACTCGCAAACGCCACTTACAAAAAAGAGGCCAGCATGCAGATATTTCAAGGAAAAATTGAATCACCAAACAGCGAATCCGGAGAGGAGATCACGATCCTCTTCCCGGACCTCGCGAAAATCAACGACCCCGTCACCATCATACGGAAGAGTCGCCCCATTCACCCCAGCCTGCCAGCTCCGCTCGCCAATCAAAAAGGAATAATCAAGAAAATAGAGACACTCGATCCGCTTACAACCATGGAATTCCACGTCGATGGCGATTATATTTTCAAGGCCGAGATCGACCACAGACAGCATCGGCTGATGCTCGAAATAAGCAATAGTCGGAGCCCTGCAGGCGGCTTCGCGCGGGTCAGCCTCGACGCAGTGGCGGGCGTCGACATAGGTTTTTCCGCAACCAGCACGATATTCAACGATACGAACAGCATCTACCATTGCACGCTATTTGATTCGGGCAGTGCCGTTGACGCGAAAACTCGCGTTTTTTATGCGCTTGGGCTGATTGCCGCCGTCGCTGGGGTCGCAACGCTAGGCGCGTCGAATGTCGTTGGCGGTACCGTGGCTGGGGCTGGTCTCGTGCTGGCGGCGGCGGGGGTGCTCGATGCAGAGCTCCCCAATGCCGCCAATCCGCTGCAGAGCATGCTGATCCCCGGCCGGGGACTTTCGCGAACCAGCTACAAGGCACCGCTACCGGACAATAGTGTTTCGATCATCAGCGTCGATTTGAATGACGGCCGCCACCTGGTCGTCAAGACGGCAACTTATGAGAACCTGGGGGAAAATCCAAGGCTCATGAGCGAAATTATTGGGAAGCTTGATCCCCAAAGCTGGTCTACTCTGATGGAGCTCGATTTGGGCTCCGACAAGGCCCGCTCGATGGAACCCTATTCGATTGTTGCCATCGACGGCATCCTGATTACGAACGACCAAGTGGGTATGGCTTACAACCCGATGCAGACGTACACTGGCTACCCTGGCGGGACAATGACCAGTTTTACCAAAAATGCACAACAAAACAGATATGATAATCCACGACGATACAATCCGTGGGGCAGCGGAAAAAAGCCTGAACTGAAGGCATTGAAATCCGGCACCGTCATTTTCATCAGCACCAACAGCTCGACGCTAACCTCCTCCGGCAGCAATATAAAAATTCTTGGCTCAGACTACAACACAAAAATGTGGGTGCCGGGAGGGTATCGAGTAAGCTCGGCATCGAATAGCGGAGTCAGGATCAGCGGAGTCACCACGATCGCGGCTTTCGAAAAAGCCATTCTCGACAATCCCAATTATTCAATCTACAGCTGGCACAATGGAAGCGATTATGCCATCGGATACACCGCGGACTCAGACGCACGAATCATCGATTCGAGCGACACGCGGGACAACGTTTACATCAAAATCACCGACGAGAAGGCTTTTTATAGAATAAAGTGACCTTCCTGCAGCGCCACGAGCCAAATTTTGGTCATTGCCGCACCGACGGATTCCTTTCCACCCAGCAAAAACCTCAACCCGACATCATGAAACGCTCATTATCGCTTGCGCTCTTCGTTATCGCGGCTGCCGCCAGTCTTTACGGCGCACCTACGGTTGCGGCGCCATCCAGCATCCTCAAAAAGATATGCTCGAATGCCAGTGGTTCGGTCATAGCGGAGACCGCGCCGACCACCTACGTGGAAAGCCTGACCTTGCAGGACATGAATGCGCAGGTGGCATTCAGCGACAATCAAAGCTTCATCATTCCCGCCAACGGCAATTCGCAGTCGCAGGGAGCACAAGCGGACATGGTTCGATATCTCGCCCGGTACGCCTACCTTACCGGCACACCGGTCAATCTTTGCGTCGGCTTGGGCACAATCTGGGCGGTGGAGATTGATAGTAGCGGCACTGGGGAGAACCGCAGCAGCCTCTTACTGGCGCCGCCTGACACAAATCGCCATCCAAAGTAGTCGCCTCGATCCATCTTCGCGTCACCTGCGCAGCGCACTTTGCGACCATTCCCGGCGGGTTTCGGGTGGATGGCAGCATCGATCCGATACAGGGATAGGGATTCGACCGTGTCGAACGGGCCAGCAGCCTGCCGCTGGCGCTCATCGCCCACGGCAGGAACTGTTTGGGGTGGCCCCGATCGGCACGCTGCCCGCCGGCAGGTCGGTGTGCGTCGCCAAGCAATGCGGCGGCATCGACGCGGCGCGGCCGAGCCATGCACCTCGGCGGGCACGCGCAGCGCCCTGAGCGGCACAATCCCGGCGCGGGCTTGCATGACCAGTTGCAACGCCGCGCCCCACGCCACCGGCTGCCGGCGCGACACCCGCGCGAGATGCACCAGGTAGCCGCGCGCGAGCGCGCGTCGTCGGACGATGAACGCGGTGCTGCGCGGCGCGGCGGCAGTACGGCGCCGCGGCACCGCGATGAACCAGCGGTGGCGCCGCTGGCGGGTCAGCATCAGCGGCGCGTGGAAGGCCATGATGCCGATGGCGGCCGGATGGCCGGCCCTGGCGCGTCGAATCAATCTGCGTTGGCATCCGTTTCGCGCCGGCGGTGGCCACGCCGACCGCCGCCGTTCAACGCGCCGGCACGCCGTCGCGCCACTCGCCCCAGTGCGTGACGATGTCCTGCACGAGCGGATTACCGGCGCGATAGAGATTCTCGGTCGCGATCGTGAAGCCGCCCTGATCCGCGTAGTTCAGCAGGTTGTCGGCACTGGTCTGGCCCGGGTACGGGCGATCGAAGTCCGAGCCCGTGCGCAGCAGCGCCACGCGCGAGAGATCGACGCGCTGCGTGGCCGCCGCGCGCGTGAGCGCCTCGTAGGTCGCGTTGTCCTCCTGCGCGGTCATGCAGTAGGTGCCCTTGCCGTCGGTCAGGATCTTCGTCCACTCGCGCGCGCGTTCGCCGATCTTCGTGCCCGAGAACCACGTATTGCCCGACGACGTATCGCAGCGCACCACCGCCGGCGGACGGTTGGCCGGCGCCGTATCGAACTTCGCGCGCGCCGCCTGCGCCTGCGCGTTGTCGGCCAGCACCACGTTGCGCGACAGCGCGTAGGCCGCGTCGGTCAGCTTCGGGTTCAGTTCGAACACCTCGGTCTTGTAGTCGAGCGGCGGCTTCTGGCTCGGGTTCTTCGTGTTGATGCCGAGATAGCCCGTGTGCCACCCGGCCGGGATCTCGCGCGCGTCGAGTTCCCATTGCAGGCTGAAGTCGACCAGGTAGTGCGACCACGCGGCCGAGCCGACCGTGCCCTGCGCCGGATCGACGCCGGCGATGCCGGAGATCAGGAAATAGGTGCGGCGCAGGTCGAATTGCGGCGAGAACGTCAGCGCCATGAGGGTGGCGGCCGCGTTCGCGTAACCCATGCCCGTCGTCACGACGCAGACGTCCTGGCGGTTGCACTGCACGTTCGGGTAATCGGGCGAGAGCCCCGGCACCTTCACCTGCGTCCACGGGCCGAGCCGGTCGGTCCAGGCCTGCCCTTCCGGGCCGAACATCGTGACGATCATCACCTTCGGCGCACGCGTGCCGGCGGGATGATCCGTGACGTCCTGCGAGGCCGCGTCCTGGGCGACGGACGGGGGCGTGGTACACGCGGCGAGCGAGAAAACGGCCAGCGTTAACAGCGAGCGAGTCAGCATCGTCGTTCCTTTTGAATGGAGTGGTGAGAACGGCTCACGGAGACTGCGGAACAGGCGCGCGATGCCAGGCCCGCCGGCACCGCGCGCAGCGAGTCCGCCGTGCCACGCGGAAGGGCACGGCGAGGACGGCGGCGCGCCATGGATGATGCGAGGTCGCGCCGCTGTCCGGTGACAAGCATAGCGAAAACGCAAGCCGGGGCGCCGGGATGCGCGCAGGCGTGGCTGCGGATACGACGGGGCGGGTTCGGGAAGATGGAGTGGCGGTGACGGCTACGCGATGGCTTGCGGCGGGCGACATGCCCCGCCGCCCTGCTCCGCTAGCTGCCCGACGCGATCGGCGACATCGCCGCCGGCGTGACCTCGACGGTCAGATGCGACAGGCCGTCGACGCCGGCCAGGCGCTGGTGGTAGAAGCGCGCATCGCGGCGCGCGCTACCCGTCACGACCGACAGCGCGGCGCTCAGATGCCCGGGGCCGAGGCGCCACAGGTGCAGATCGACCACGGCGTCGCCATCGCCCTCGATTCGCTCGCGGATGCGCGCCGCGAGCGCGGGATCGGGCGTCATGTCGAGCAGCGTCGCGCCGGTGTCGCGGATCAGCACGAACGACCAGTTCGCGATCACGAGCGCGCCGACGATGCCGGCCAGCGGATCCATCCAGTTCCAGCCGAACGCGCGCGCGGCGATCAGGCCCGCGATCGCGAGCACCGACACCACGGCATCGCCGATCACGTGCAGATACGCGGCGCGGAAATTGTGGTCGCGTGCGTGGAACGCTTCCTTGCCTTGGCCCGCGTGCGAGTCGGCATGCCCGGCCTGATGCGCGTGGTGCGCCGCGTCGTCTGCGTGCTCATGCTCATGATCGTGCTCGGCATGGGCATGCGGGTGATCCGCCGCGTGACCGTGATGGCCATGATGTCCGTGGTGGTCATGACCGTGATGCACGCCGCCGAGCAGCCACGCGCAGCCGAGATTGACGGCGAGCCCGAACACGGCGATCGGAATCGCCTCGCCGAACCGGATCGGCACCGGCTCGACCAGCCGCATGATCGCTTCATAGCCGATCAGCACCGCGATCAGCGCGAGCGCGACGGCGCTCGTGAAGCCGGCCAGATCGCCGAGCTTGCCGGTACCGAACGAGAAGCGCGGATCGTGCGCGTGGCGGCGCGCGTAGGTGTAGGCGAGCGCGGCGATCAGCATCGCGCCGGCATGCGTCGACATGTGCAGGCCGTCGGCAACGAGCGCGAGCGAACCGAAGCGCCAGCCGCCCGCGATCTCGGCCACCATCGTCAGCGCGCAAAGCACGATCACGAACCAGGTGCGCCGCTCGCGGCTCGCGTGCGCGGCGCCGAGAAACACATGCTCGTGCCGCGCCGGCCCGGACTGCCTGCTCAATGGTTCGTTCATCGCACTTCCCCCGCTCCTTACTTGAAATAACTGTGGACGACCTCGATCAGTTGCTCGGTCGCGCTACCGCCGGCCTCGTCGGGTTCGGACACCGGCGCATCCATCATATGGCCGCGAATATGCGACTCGAGTACGGCCGCGAGCAGTCCGTTCATCGCGCCGCGGCAACTTGTCAGTCGCTGCAGCACGTCGTTGCAGCCATGCTCTTCCTCGAGCGCGCGTTCGACGGCTTCCAGCTGCCCCTTGATCCGGCGAACCCGGTTCAGCAGCTTCTGCTTGTCCTTGACGGTGTGGCTCATGTTGGATGTTAATATACCATAGGGGGGTATACCTTCCAGTAAAACCCCGTTGTGAAAACGGGAACCCCGACAGGGTTCCCGAGCGAACTTCACGATGCCCACGGCGGTGCTGCCGCCACGGGCGAGACCGTCAGGCGACCTCGATCCGGGCCGGGCCGTCCACCAGTTCACCGATCACGGCGGCCTGCGCGAAACCGTCCGCGTGGAAGCAGGCCAGCACCGCGTCGACCGTGTCGGGCGCGCAGGCCACCAGCAGGCCGCCCGAGGTCTGCGGATCGGTCAGCAGCGCCTGCGCGGTGGCGGGCAGGCCGTCGCCGAGCCGCACGTCGGCGCCATAGGCGGCCCAGTTGCGCCCCGAGGCGCCCGTCACCACGCCGCCCGCGGCGAACGCTTCCACCCCGGCGAGCCAAGGCAGCGATGCATAGCGCACGCGCGCCGTGAGCCCCGCGCCGCGCGCCACCTCGAGCCCGTGCCCGAGCAGGCCGAAGCCCGTCACGTCGGTCATCGCGTGGACGCCCGGCAGCGCGGCCAGCTCGGCGCCGGGCCGGTTGAGCCGGGTGGTCGCGGCGATCATCGCGGCATAGCCCGCGTCGTCGAGCTGGCCTTTCTTCAACGCCGCCGACAGCACGCCGACGCCAAGCGGCTTGCCGAGCACCAGCAGGTCGCCCGCGCGAGCGCCGGCGTTGCGCTTGACACGCGACGGATGGACGATGCCGAGCGCCGCGAGCCCATAGATCGGCTCGACCGAGTCGATCGAATGGCCGCCCGCCACGGGAATCCCCGCCTCCGCACAGACCGCTTCGCCGCCCTTGAGCACGGCGGCGATCGTCTCGTGCGGCAGCACGTTGATCGGCATGCCGACCAGCGCGAGCGCGAGGATCGGCTTGCCGCCCATCGCGTAGACATCGGACAGCGCGTTGGTGGCGGCGATCCGGCCGAAGTCGTAGGGATCGTCGACGATCGGCATGAAGAAATCGGTGGTCGCGACGATCGCCTGTTCGTCGTTGAGCCGGTAGACGGCCGCGTCGTCGGAAGTTTCGGTGCCGACCAGCAGGTCGGGGAACAGCGCGGGCGGCGCGTTGCGCTTGAGCAGCTCGGCGAGCACGCCCGGCGCGATCTTGCAGCCGCAGCCGCCGCCGTGCGAGAGGCTGGTCAGACGCGGCGGATTCGATTGCGGAGTGGAATTCATGACGGCGATCCTGGTTGGCGAAGCGCCTATTATCGGCAATCCGCCGCGAACGCGCCCGCCCGCGCGCCCTGCCTCCGTAATCGGCGCTTGGCGAAACCGCCCCGGCGCCGGCATAATCCACGTCTTGCCGCATTTCGCCTCTCGTTGCCTCATTTCCGGTTCCAATTTCCGGTTCCATGTTTCCGTCCGGCGGGCATCGGGCGGCGCGTCGGCCCTCCGGTCTTGTTTTGCCGCTCATCGTGCGCGCCTCGTGCGCCGCCCCCACGCCATGGATCATCTGCTCGTCGCCCTCGTGCTGTTCTCCGCGCTGCTGCACGCGGTCTGGAACGCGTTCCTGCATGTCAGCGAGGATCGCGTGATCCAGCTCGGCACCATGGCGATTCCGTATCTGGTGGCGGGCGCGGCCGGCGCGCTGTGGCTGCCCCCACCGGCGCCCGGCGCATGGCCTTACATCGCCGCATCGGCGCTGCTCGAACTCGGCTATTGCCTCGCGCTGCTGCGCGCCTACCGCAGCGGCGAATTCAGTCAGATCTACCCGATCGCGCGCGGCAGTTCACCGCTGCTGGTCGCGCTGCTGGCGCTGCCCGCGCTCGGCGAGCGTCCGTCGGCCTGGGGCCTCGCCGGCATCGCGCTGGTCTCGCTCGGCATCATGTCGCTCGCGCTGCGGCGCGGCCTGCGGCTGTCCGGCGAGAGCGTGCCCTACGCGGTGCTCACCGGCGTGTTCATCGCCGCGTACTCGGTGGTGGACGGCATCGGCGTGCGGCTCGCCGGCAACTCGCTGTCGTATATCTGCTGGGTCTATCTGCTCTGGAACCTGCCGCAGTTCGCGCTCGTCTGCGCGCTGCGCGGCGGCCCGCGGCCGCTGGTGGCCTCACGTACCGTGCTCTGGCGCGGGGTGGGCGCCGGCACCTGCGCGCTCGGCGCCTATGCGATCGTCACGCTCGCCTACCGGCACCTGCCGGTGGCCACCGTGTCGGCGCTGCGCGAGACGAGTTCGATCTTCGCGATCGGCATCGGCTGGTTCGCGATGCGCGAGCGCCCGACCGCGCGGCGGCTCGCGGCCTGCGTGATGGTGGTGGCGGGGGCGGTGTTGATCCGGATGTGAGGTCCGGATGTGAGGCCCGGATGTGAGGCGTGGACGTGAGACGCGGCGGCAGGTGCCCGAGCTCGCTTGGGCGGGCCGGCCGGGGCATCGTCCGTCGGCGGTGACACGGGTGTCACCGGTGTTGCCGGTGTCGCGCGCGACGGGCACTGGCCCGCGTCGGGTTCGCCGGCCGCCACGGCCAATGTCGGACAGCCGACGCGCAGCGGCGAAGACGCTCGCCGGCACGCGCACGGTAGCGAAACGGTACGAAACTCGGGCAGGTCGCGCGCTCGTGGCCGGCCGTCCATCGGCCGTTTCGATCCGGTCGGCTCGATGCAATGACGACGCGCCCGACGTCGAAATGGGCCCGCGACCCGCACTCGACACGGGACCGTCGGTACGTTGCCGGTGGTACGGCCTCGCGGTTCGCCGTCGCCGTGATGCGTTCCATGCCGCCGCCTCAATCCCTCGCCCGCTTTTCGATCCCGATGCGCCGCTAATCGGCAAAGCCGCGCTCGTGACCAGCCACCGGCGTGATATCCGGCGTGATATCCGGCGCGATTGCTGGTGCGATTGCTGGTGCGATTGCCGGTGCGACGATCAGCGACTCGAGAGCGTCGTTTCCCCGATCCCGCGCGGCCTCGCGCCTCGGCTCATCTGCCCTCACCTTGGCGGCGTCGAACGGCGCCACGGAAAGTTCCTCGATCGGCACCGCGGGATTGCGGCGCGCGAGAGCGGTGCGTGAAGGCTGCCGCGCCGCATTCGAGTCCGCCAAGCGAGATCGCGGACATGCCCCCACGACATAGCACCGCGCGAATCGCTGCACGGCGGCTTCGGGCCGATGCTTCGGCAGGTGGCAGGCACGGTCGTGTCGGGCATGAAACGCGGGCTCCCGCTCGAACTCGGCCGGTTCGGGCCCGCTGCGCCCCCTCGGCACGAAGTCTGACCTGGATTTCGCCAACTGCCTGAGCACACCGGCCGGCGGCCGACGCACCGGACGGACACGACTCATCGACGCGCCCGATTTCGGCTTCGACGCCGCGCCGCTCCCTGGCGAGATCGGCGGAAATGCGCACGGCCGGGTTGCCGTGCCCGAAAGCGGCAGCGCACGCGACCCGGATCCCGCACGGTCACAACGCGCTTCCGGCAGCCTCGCGCCGGCCGCGGCCCGTTTCTTGCGCACTTTCACCAGGACTGGAGAACCGGTCTTTGCCGGCTGTCTGGAGCGTCTTCGCGACCCGAAGATGCCATCGGCCTGTAATTCTTACAGAAATCCGAGCGAACGGCATGCCGCCCGCAGCGGCGTTCGCATCCTGAAGCCCTCGCGCAAACAGGTGACTGCACATGACATTAGACGACCCGAGACACCGCCCTCCGCAACGAAGCCCGGGTTCCGCGCCGCCCGATGACGGATTGCCATCCTCCGGCATCGAGCCATTGGAAAACGTGGAGACGGGCGTGCCGGGCTTCGACGAGATCCTCGGCGGCGGCCTCGTGCGTGGCGGCCTTTATCTGATCGAGGGGATGGCCGGCGCGGGCAAGACCATCCTGTCGAGCCAGATCGGCTTCCATCGCGTGCGCCAGGGCGACCGCGTGCTCTACATGACGCTGATCGCCGAGTCCCATGACAAGCTGCTCGGCCATCTGCGCGCGCTCGATTTCTTCGATCCGGCCGCCGTCGCGCAGAAGATGATGTTCGTGTCGGGTTATCACGAACTGATGCAGGACGGCCTCGACGGCTTCCTGAAGCTGATCGCGGCGAGCCTCGCGAACTACCGGCCCGGCCTGCTGATCGTGGACGGCTTTCGCAGCGCGCGCGAGTTCAGCGAGACCGAGCTGTCGCTGTCGAAGTTCATCCATGAACTGAACGCGCTGGTGGCCGCGATGGGCTGCACCACGCTGCTGCTCGCGCCGCTGTCGGGCAACGAGCCGCATCCCGAGCACACGCTGGTGGACGGCCTGATCGAGCTGAACCGCTACACCGACGGCATGCGCCGCGCGCGCGAGATCGAAGTCCACAAGATGCGCGCGCGCAACCACCTGCTGGGCCGCCACTTCTTCCGGATCACCTCCGGCGGCCATGCAATGTACCCGCGCCTCGAGGCACACTCGGCGAGCCGGGAGGACGAGCGCGACCTGCGCGAGCGGCTCGACACCGGCCTGCCGAATCTCGACCACCTGCTCGGTGGCGGCTTCGTGCGCGGCTCGACCACCACGGTGATGGGGCCGTCCGGGGTCGGCAAGACGCTGCTGGCGCTGCAGTTCCTGCAGGCCGGCGTCGCGCACGGCGAGAAGGTGGTCTACCTCGGCTTCTACGAATCGCCGCAGCGGCTGATCGGCAAGGCTGAACAGGTGGGCATCCGGCTGCGCGACGCGTTCGCCGACGGCCGGCTCGCCATCCAGTGGCAGCCGGCCGTCGAGCTCGAGGTGGACGAGCTGGCCGCCGACACGCTCGCGCTGGTCCGCCGGCTCGGCGCGACGCGACTCGTGATCGACGGCGTGGAGGGTTTTCGCGATTCCGCGCTGCGTCCGGCGCGCTTCGGCCTGTTCCTGAACGCGTTCACCCATGCATTGCGCAACGCCGGCGTCACCATGCTGGTGATCGAGGAGCTGCCGCTCTATCCGGAACCGTCGAATGGCAGGAACGATCGGCTCTGCGCGCTGGCCGAAAACCTGATCGTGCTGCACTACGCCGACAGCGACGGCCGGTTGCGACGCACGTTATCGGTGGTCAAGCAGCGCGAGAGCGCCCACGATACATCGGTGCGCGAGCTTGCCATCACCTCGGAAGGTCTGAGCATCGCGGACGGACCAACGCTCTTCCCCATGCCCGGCGCATTCCCCGCGAAGGGGCGATGAGCCCGAATCGCCATGGAACGGACCCTAGCGACAGATGAAAACAATCCTGCTTGTAGACGACGAATTCGATGTGCTCGTGGTATGGCGCCTGCTCCTGACGCAGGCCGGCTATCGCGTGCTCACGGCGCCCAACGGCGCGGCGGCGCTCGAGGCGATCAGGGCGCAACGGCCGGATCTGGTCGTGACCGACTTCATGATGCCGGAGATGTCGGGAGCGGACGTGTGCGCCGCGCTGGCGGCCGAGCCGGCATGGCGCGACGTGCCGGTCATTCTCTGCAGTTCGCGCGACGATATCCCGCCGCAGCCGAATCCGTTGATTGCCTACGCACGCAAGCCGCTCGCGTTTGATCGACTTCTCAAGATGATAGGAGACCTGCTGGAAAGGAAGTCGTCGTGACGATTGGCGCGCCATGGCTACGCCGGGCGTAAGACACGGGTGTGGCGCCGCGGCCCGCGCCGGCGCGGTGCGAGGCGGCGCATGCCCGCTCGCGCCGCAAGACCGGCATCGGCCCGGGCACCGCCGCGCGGGGCTGGCGGAGCCGCGCGCGGCGGCGGAAAACCTTCGCCGCTATGGCGCCGTCTGCACGGCTTCCTGCCGCCGCCGGCTGCGCGGCCCGTCGACACGGTCCCATCGAGCGCGACGCGCATGGCTTGTCCGATTCACTTGATCGCGCGGGTCTTGGCGGCGATCCAGTCCATCCCCGCGAGCAGGACCGCGGACAACACGAAAGTCATATGCACCGCGATCCCCCAGACGATCGTCGTCAGCCCGACCTTGTCGAGCGACAGGAATCCACGCAGCACCTCGATCGCCGATATCGCCACGATCGACGCCATCAGCTTCAGCTTGATGTCGGTGAATCCGACATGGCCGATCCATTCCGGCGTGTCCTCATGACCACCGAGCTTCAGCCGGGACACAAAACTCTGATACCCGCCGAATATGATCATGAGCAGGAGGTTGGCCATCAGCGAGAGGTCGACGAGCGACAGCACCCCCAGGATGACGTCTTCGATCTCGCTGCCGAGCAGCGTCACGGCCAGATGCCAGAACTCCTGGCAAAACTTGATCAGCAACATGACCATCCCGAGCGCCAGGCCCGCGTAGATCGGTGCCAGCACCCAGCGGCTCGCGAACAGACCGTGTTCGAACAGCCTCTCGACGACATTCGACGCATGCCCTTCTGTTTTTTCCGTTGGTCGCATTATCTTCCTCGATACCGGCGTGCCGGCTGTTTCGTCGATGTCGGCGCGCCGACGTCTTCCCCTGCGGCCGGCCCGTCCCGCCGATGCGGTTCGACCGGGGACGCGTGCCCTGGCCCGGGTGGACTTCCAGGTCGAGCCGGACGCCCGGGCGGCCACCATGATCGGCACCGGCCCCGCCGCATCGAGCACGGCAACGGCTGCCGCGCGAGATGCAGGCAGCCCCGGAGGGGACGGCCCGGAAACGGTCGCTAGCTGGAAGGGTATACCGAGCGTGGTCGTCGTGGTCGATGAATTTGGAGCGACATGCCCCCGGCTTCTCGCAACCGGCGCCCGCGCGGTCCGGGAACGTTCCGGCATGCCGGGCTGGCCGGCGCGTGGACGCGTCTTCGACCCTATCGGCATGGGCGTGACGCGGCCCGCATGCCGGGCCAAGCCCCGCCGACGCGGAGCGTGGGCGAAGCGCGTCAGCGGGCCGCCACGTCCTGCAACGCGGCGCGGCTGCCCTGGCGCGGCGCGAGCGGGGCCACGGCCAGCGACACGGCCGGCTCGCCGTCGCCCGTGCCGAACGCGACAGCCCCGGGCGCGCCCGCTTCGCCGCCCTGCCCGGCCTCGGGCTCACCTTGCAGGTGCGCGATCGTCTCCGGGGTGATGTGATGCGGATACAGCGTCCATGCACAGGACAGGAACCATTCCGGCTTCAGCAGGGCGGCCAGGCCGAACACCAGAAACACCAGCGCCATGCAGAGCCAGAGCGTCTTCAATTCCATAGGAGTCCAAATTCAATGCATGTGCCGATACCGATGCACCGCGAGAAGCGGATACGCCGTTTCATCGACAGGATCGTGACGAAGCCGGAAACGTCGTGCCGCGCTGCGAGGCGCAGCGGCGCACGAGCCGGCATAACCGCGAAACGGGCAGCGCGCCGCCGGGCTTCGCCAGGCCGCCGTGGCACCGATGATGCACGGCGATGCCGCCGTGCGGGGCGGATCGATCAATCGTGATCCGCCGCGCCGCAAACCGTGCCACAAGCATAACGGCACGCAAGCGCCGCCCGCTTGACCTGGTTCGGGTCGACACCGGGCGCCAGGCCGGCAACGGCGGCCAACCGCACCGGAATTGCGCGGCGTCATCCATCGTCGACGGCATCGCGACGGGCGGATCGTTGCACGCGAAACCATCGCGCTCCGCTACCGGAAGACCGGTTTTCAGCACGGCCGGGCACACCGCCCTGCGTCACATCGATAAGCGCTGTCCGTCACGGAACACGCACGCCGCCAGGTTCATTCCATCGCAACAAGCCGGGAAACCGGCATGGCGATCCGCTCACCCGTCGCGCCGCGCGAACGCGACCGCGTCGATCGCCTGCGCGAGCGTGTCGAACGCCGCGCCGATCTCGTCCTCGTGGACGCAGGCGTAGCCGAGCAGCAGCCCCGGCGCCGCGCGCGACGCATCGGCGTAATAGCCGGACAGCGCGCGCACCACGATATTGCGTTCGAGCGCCGCGCGCGCGACCGCGCGATCATCGGCGCCGTCCGGCAGGCGCATCACGAGATGCAGCCCCGCGTCGCCGCCCATGGCCGGCAGCGCGTCGCCGTAGCGGCGCGCCAGCACGTCGAGCAGCGTCTGGCGGCGCAGCCCGTACAGCGCGCGCATCTTGCGGATATGCGACACGAAATGGCCTTCGGCGATGAACTCGGCCAGCACGGCCTGCTGCAGCAGCTGCCCTTCGCGATAGAGCTCGGCGCTCGCGGTGGCGAAGCTCTCGGCGAGCGGCTCCGGCGCAACCAGATAGCCGACGCGCAGCCCCGGGAACAGCGTCTTGCCGAAGCTGCCCACGTAGATCACCTGCCCGCTCGTGTCGAGCCCCTGCAGCGACGCGAGCGGCCGGCTGCCGTAGCGGAACTCGCTGTCGTAGTCGTCCTCGATGATCCAGGCGCCGTGCTGGCGCGCGTATTCGAGCAGCATGCGCCGCCGCGCGAGGCTCATCACCATGCCGAGCGGATACTGGTGCGAAGGCGTGACGAGCATCAGCTTCGGCGGCGCCGCGAGATCGGCGGCGTCGGGCGCGATGCCCTCGTCGTCGACGGCGATCGGCCGCGTGGTCAGCCCCGACACCTGCAGCACGCTGCGCATGCCCCAGTAGCACGGGTCCTCGGTCCAGATCGCGTCGCCGGGATCGGTCAGCAGCCGCACCGCCAGATCGATCGACTGGTGGATGCCGGTGGTGATCACGATATGTTCGGGCGTGCAGCGCACCGAGCGCGAGGTGCGCAGGTAATCGGCCAGCGCCTCGCGCAGCGAGGCGAGGCCGCCGCCCGGCGCGTAGGTCAGCAGGTCGGGGCGCAGGCGCCGCCAGTACTTGTTGTGCAGCCGCATCCAGACGCGCGCCGGGAAGCGCGACACGTCGGGCACGCCGGGCATGAACGCGCCGCCCTGCCGCTTCGACACGCCCGCGCCGGCCACCAGCCGCGCGCCGCGCGCGGACAGCGCCCCGGCCGCCGAGCGCACCGGCGGCGGCGCGGCCGGCAAACCGCCGGCGCCGCCCGAATTCGCCGCGACATCGGCCGCCGCCGTGCCCACCCCGCCGCGCCGCCGGGCGCCCGCCCCGCCGCCCTTCCCGTTCGCGCCGCCACCCGCCTCGTCCCGCTCGGCCACGCCGACGATCTCGTCCGGCGAACTGTCGGCCACGAACGTGCCGCGCCCGGTGGCCGAGGTCACGTAACCCTCCAGCACCAGCTGCTCGTAGACCTGCGTGACGGTGTTGCGCGCGATCCCGAGTTCGGCCGCGAGCAGCCGCGAGGACGGCACGCGGGTGCCGGCCGGCAGCTCGCGCGACAGGATCGCCTGCTGCAGCAGCCGGTGCAGCTGCCGGTAGATCGGCTGCGCGCCGCCGCCCCGCACGAGGCGCTGCGCCAGCCAGTCGGACAACACGCTCGCACGCAAAATTGGCTCCTATAGATTTACCAGAATGGCTCTGATTTCCAGAGCCAAATTTGATTATAGTCAAGTCCGTCGGAGGCCCCCGCGCCCCTCTTGTTTTGACCGAGTCGAACCGACCGGAAGGAGATATCCCGTGAAGAATGCCGATCTGCAAGCCCGCAAGAACGCCGCCACCCCGCGTGGCGTCGGCGTGATGTGCGATTTCTACGCCGCGCGCGCCGAGAACGCCGAACTGTGGGACGTCGAGGGCCGCCGCTTCATCGACTTCGCGGCCGGCATCGCGGTGATGAACACGGGCCATCGCCATCCGAAGCTCGTCAAGGCGATCGCGGCGCAGCTCGAGCAGTTCACGCACACCGCCTACCAGATCGTCCCCTACGCGTCCTATGTCGAGCTGGCCGAGAAGATCATCGCGCGCGCGCCGGGCAGCTTCGCGAAGAAGGCCGCGTTCTTCACGACCGGCGCCGAGGCCGTCGAGAACGCCGTCAAGATGGCGCGCGCGTTCACCGGCCGCCCCGGCGTGATCGCGTTCGCGGGCGGCTTCCACGGCCGCACCATGATGGGCATGGCGCTGACCGGCAAGGTCGCGCCATACAAGCTGAACTTCGGGCCGTTCCCCGGCGACGTGTTCCACGCGCCCTACCCGAACGCGCTGCACGGCGTGAGCGTGGCCGACTCGCTGAAGGCGATCGACCTGCTGTTCAAGGCCGACATCGATCCGAAGCGCGTGGCCGCGATCATCTTCGAGCCGGTGCAGGGCGAAGGCGGCTTCTACGCGGCGCCGGCCGATTTCGTGCGCGGCCTGCGCAGGATCTGCGACGAACACGGGATCGTGCTGATCGCCGACGAAGTGCAGACCGGCTTCGCGCGCACCGGCAAGCTGTTCGCGATGCAGCACTACGACGTGCTGCCCGACCTCACCACCATGGCCAAGAGCCTCGCGGGCGGCATGCCGCTGTCGGGCGTGGCCGGCCGCGCCGACGTGATGGACGCGGCGGCGCCGGGCGGCCTCGGCGGCACTTACGCGGGCAACCCGCTCGCGGTGGCCGCGGCGCACGCGGTGCTCGACATCATCGACGAGGAACGGCTCGAAGCGCGCGCCGTCACGCTCGGCGACAAGCTCAAGGCGAAGCTGCTGGCGCTGCAGCCCGAGGTGCCGCAGATCGTCGACGTGCGCGGCCCGGGCGCGATGGTGGCCGTGGAGTTCTTCAAGGCCGGCACGCGGGAACCGGATGCGGACTTCACCAGGCGCGTGCAGGCGCGCGCGCTCGAACGCGGGCTGCTGCTGCTGATCTGCGGCGTCCATTCGAACGTGATCCGCTTCCTGTTCCCGCTGACGATCCAGGACGCCGTGTTCGACGAGGCGCTCGGCATCCTCGAGGAAGTGCTGAAGGAAACCGTCGGCGTCGCCGCCTGACGCCAACCCACCCAGGGCGGATCACCCGCCCCGCCTCCGCCACGCCGCGTCCGTTGATTCGTTCGGGACGCGGCGTTTTGCATCGGTTTCACGGGATATCACATGAGCACCGCACTCACCTCCGCACTGAAGGATCCGTCGCTGTTCCGCCAGCAGATCTATTTCGCCGGCGAATGGCAGGACGCCGCGACCGGCGCCACGTTCGAGGTCCGCAACCCCGCCACCGGCGAGTTGCTCGGCACCGCGCCGCTGGCCGGCGCGGCCGAGACGCGCCGCGCGATCGAGGCGGCCAACGCCGCCTGGCCGGCCTGGCGCAAGCGCACCGCGAAGGAGCGCGCCGCGATCCTGCGCAAGTGGTACGAGCTGATGCTCGCGCACGCCGACGATCTCGCGCTGATCCTCACCACCGAGCAGGGCAAGCCGCTCGCCGAGGCGAAGGGCGAGATCCAGTACGCCGCGTCGTTCATCGAGTGGTTCGCCGAGGAGGGCAAGCGCGTGTACGGCGACACGATCCCGACGCCGGCCGGCGACAAGCGCATCGTGGTGGTCAAGGAGCCGGTGGGCGTCTGCGCCGCGATCACGCCGTGGAATTTCCCGGCCGCGATGATCACGCGCAAGGTCGGCCCGGCGCTCGCGGCCGGCTGCCCGATCGTGGTCAAGCCGGCCGAGGCCACGCCGTTCTCGGCGCTCGCGCTGGCCGTGCTGGCCGAGCGCGCGGGCGTGCCGGCCGGCGTGTTCAGCGTGGTGACGGGCGAGCCGAAGGCGATCGGCGGCGAGCTGACCGGCAATCCCACGGTGCGCAAGCTCTCGTTCACGGGCTCCACGCCGATCGGCCGGCTGCTGATGGCGCAGTGCGCGCCGACCGTCAAGAAGGTCTCGCTCGAACTGGGCGGCAATGCGCCGTTCATCGTGTTCGACGATGCCGACCTCGACGCGGCCGTGGCCGGCGCGATCGCCTCGAAGTACCGCAACAGCGGCCAGACCTGCGTCTGCACCAACCGCTTCTACGTCCACGACAAGGTCTACGACGCGTTCGCCGACAAGCTGCGCGCGGCCGTCGAGCAGCTCAAGGTCGGCCGCGGCACCGAGGCCGGCGTCGCGCAAGGCCCGCTGATCAACGAGGCGGCGGTGCTGAAGGTGGAGGCGCACATCGAGGACGCGCTCGCCAAGGGGGCGCGCGTGACCACCGGCGGCAAGCGCCACGCGCTCGGCCACGGCTTCTTCGAGCCGACCGTGCTGACCGGCGTCACGCCCGACATGAAGGTCGCGAAGGAGGAAACCTTCGGCCCGCTCGCGCCGCTGTTCCGCTTCGCCTCGGACGACGCGGTGGTGGCGCTCGCGAACGACACCGAGTTCGGCCTCGCCGCCTACTTCTACAGCCGCGACATCGGCCGCGTCTGGCGCGTGGCCGAGGCGCTCGAATACGGCATGGTGGGCATCAACACCGGGCTGATCTCGAACGAGGTCGCGCCGTTCGGCGGCGTCAAGCAGTCGGGAATGGGCCGCGAGGGCTCGCACTACGGGATCGACGACTACGTCGTGATCAAGTATCTGTGCCTGGGGGTGTAAGCCTCGGCATGTAAGCCGGCCGCCGATCGCTTCGCCACCGGAGCGATCAATACGAAACGCCTTCGCGCGGCAGGTCGCGAAGGCGTTTTTTCATGGCGCGCGCGCCGCGCCCGCTTCCTCGGCCGCGCTCGCGGCCACCGCGTGCAGCCAGCCGAAGTGGCGCATCGCCTCCTCGATCGCGGCGCGCCACTGCTCGGGGCACGACTTGATCCGGATCGAGGTGCGCCGGCTCTTCACCGGCAGTCCGTTCAGCTCCTTCACATGCGCGATCCAGGCGCTCTGCGCGTCGATGCCGTAGCGCTCCTTCACGAACGCCTGAATGTCCCGATAGGTTGCCATCCTCGTGTCCCCGGTGCGATGGCGCGAGCCGGCCGATCCGGCTGCGCGTGCAGCTTCAGCGGAACACGCCGACCGCGTCGACCAGCGAGGTGGCCTGCTGGCGCAGGCTCTCGGAGGCGGCCGCGCTCTGTTCGACGAGCGCCGCGTTCTGCTGCGTGATGTTGTCGAGGTCGATCACCGCGCGATCGACCTGCTCCACGCCCACGCTCTGTTCGGAGGTGGACGAGCTGATCTCGGCGATCAGGTCCGCCACGCGCTTGACCTGGACGACGAGGTCGTCCATCGCGCGGCCCGCGTCGTCCACGCGCCGCGCGCCCGAAGCCACGCGCTCGACGCTGTTCTCGATCAGCGTCTTGATCTCCTTGGCCGCGTTCGCGCTGCGCTGCGCGAGCGCGCGCACCTCGCCCGCCACCACCGCGAAGCCGCGCCCCTGCTCGCCGGCGCGCGCGGCTTCCACCGCCGCGTTCAGTGCCAGGATGTTGGTCTGGAACGCGATGCCGTCGATCACGCCGATGATGTCGGCGATGCGCCGCGAGCTGTCGGTGATCTCGTTCATGGTGCCGACGATCTCGCCCACCGAATGGCCGCCGCGCGCGGCCGCGTCGCTGGCCGACACCGCGAGCTGGTTGGCCTGCGCGGCGGTGGCCGCGTTGCTCGAGACGGTGGCCGTCATCTCGGCCATCGACGAGGCGGTCTGCTGCACGGCGGTGGCCGCCTGCTCGGTGCGCGCGCTCAGGTCGTTGTTGCCCTGCGCGATCTCGCTGCTCGCGCGCTGCACGTTCAGCACCTGCTCGCTGACGTCGTCCACCAGCCAGCGGAACATCAGCCCGAGCTGGTCGATCGTGCGCAGCGTCATGCCGATCTCGTCGACGCGCGTGACGGCCGGGCCGCTGCGGTTCTCGCCGGTCGCCACGTCCAGCGCGCGCTGCCGCACCGCGCGCAGCGGCTGCGCGATCTGCAGGTCGAGCCAGGCCGCGACGAGGCCCGCGGCCACCGCCGCGGAGCCGGCCACGCCGGCCAGCGCCGCGCCCGTCACGCCGCTCGCCCAGGCGCCGGCCGCCACCACCGGCACCAGCGCGACGAGCGGCCCATACATCCGCGTGCGCACCGACATCGTCTTCATCAGCGAGCCCAGGCGGCCGATCCCGCCGCGCACCACCAGCCCCTTGTAGAAACGCCGCCCGCGCGTGCGGCCCTCGCGGAAATCGGCGTAGAGCGCCTCGGCCCCCTCGATCTCCTCGCGCGACGCCCTGGTGCGCACCGACATGTAGCCGAGCGGCTGGCCGCCGCGCATCAGCGGCACCGCGTTCGCGCGCACCCAGTAGTGATCGCCGTTCTTGCGGCGGTTCTTGACCAGCGCCATCCACGGCTCGCCGCCCTGGATGGTGGCCCACATGTCCGCGAACGCCTCGCGCGGCATGTCGGGGTGGCGGACGACGTTGTGCGGCGCGCCGACGATCTCCTCGGCCGAATAGCCGCTGATCTGGACGAACGTCGCGTTCGCGTAGGTGATCGTGCCGTTGGCCGTGGTCGTCGACATCAGCGTCGAGTCTTCGGGGAATTCGTATTCGTGCTGCGTGACCGGCTGGTTATTGCGCATTCGCTGCTCCGGGGCACGGCGCTGGCGGCCGTGCCTGCTCTCTGGGTCGGTGTCGGGTCGGCCGCCCGCGCGCGCCTCATTGCGCTGCAGCAGCCACGGGCCTATCTTCTTTTTTGACGGCAGCCGGGGCCAAAACCTTACCCTTATCGGGCAAAAACATGTCAAAACTATCCTGCTTTTGATTCACATCAAGGAAATTTGATTTTTTGCAGGCAGCGGTTGCCTGCGCGGCCCGGATGCCGGGCCGGATTGTCAAGCTGGGCGCGAGATCCGGCCGCCGGCACGAAACCAAAAAAAACGGCAGCCGGACCGTGAGGGCGGGCTGCCGTCGAGCATCGCGCGGACGCGGACGAGGGGAAATCGACGAGAAGAAGGGGAGCGGGCGGCGGCGCCGCGCCCCCGGAGTTCAGACGCGCTCGATCGCGATCGCGATGCCCTGGCCGACGCCGATGCACATCGTGCAGAGCGCGAAGCGGCCATGGGTGCGGTGCAACTGATACATCGCCGTGGTCACGAGCCGCGCGCCCGAGGCGCCGAGCGGGTGGCCGAGCGCGATCGCGCCGCCGTTCGGGTTCACGCGCGGATCGTCGTCGCCCACGCCGAGCAGGCGCAGCACCGCGAGACCCTGCGAGGCGAACGCCTCGTTCAGCTCGATCACGTCGAACTGGTCGATCGTCATGCCGAGCCGCGCGAGCAGCTTCTGGGTGGCCGGCGCCGGGCCGATGCCCATCACGCGCGGCGCGACGCCCGCGGTGGCGATGCCGAGGATCCGCGCGCGCGGCACCAGGCCGTGGCGCTTCGCGTTCTCCTCGTTGGCCACCAGCAGCGCGCAGGCGCCGTCGTTGACGCCCGACGCGTTGCCGGCCGTCACGGTGCCGTCCGGGCGCACCACGCCCTTGAGCCTGGCGAGCGCTTCGAGCGAGGTTTCGCGCGGATGCTCGTCGCGCGAGACCACCAGCGGGTCACCCTTCTTCTGCGCGATCGTGACCGCGACGATTTCCTGCGCGAGCGAGCCGTCCTGCTGGGCGCGCGCGGCCTTCTGCTGGCTGCGCAGCGCGAACGCGTCCTGGTCGGCGCGGCTCACCGCGTAGTCGGTCGCGACGTTCTCGCCCGTCTCCGGCATCGAATCGACGCCGTATTGCTGCTTCATCAGCGGGTTCACGAAGCGCCAGCCGATGGTCGTGTCGAAGATCTCGGCCTGGCGCGAGAACGCGCTGCTCGCCTTGCCCATCACGAACGGCGCGCGGCTCATGCTCTCCACGCCGCCCGCGATCATCAGGCCGGCCTCGCCGGACTTGATGGCGCGCGCGGCGATGCCGATCGCGTCCATCCCCGAGCCGCACAGGCGGTTCACGGTCGAGCCCGGCACGGCCTGCGGCAGGCCCGCCAGCAGCGCCGACATGCGCGCCACGTTGCGGTTGTCCTCGCCGGCCTGGTTCGCGCAGCCGTAGATCACGTCGTCGATCGCGGCCCAGTCGACGTCGCGGTTGCGCTCGACGAGCGCCTTGATCGGCACCGCGCCGAGATCGTCGGCCCGGACGCCCGACAACGCGCCGCCGTATCGCCCGATCGGGGTGCGGATCGCGTCGCAGAGGAATGCATCGGTCATGGTTGTCTCCGGAACATCATCGGAAGGGGGCGCGCACCGGAAGGCTCGCGGCGGGGCGCCGGGGTTGCGTCAAAATGTTCTTTATACGAACATAAGATCGAATATCGAACGAGTGATGCGATCATAGGGAGCGGGCCGGGGGCATGTCAAGCTTGCGGATGGCGGCCGTGGATGTCGCCGCACATGCCGCCGCGGTTGGCGCGACCCGACCCCATGCGCTACTCTCTACCGTTGACGACCTTGCCCCGACTCATGAGCACCGACGACCTTCAGGCCAAACCCGGCGATTCCTATGTCCAATCGTTCGCGCGCGGCCTCGCCGTGATCCGCGCGTTCGACGCCGAACATCCCGAGCAGACGCTGACCGAGGTTGCCGCCGCCACCGGCCTCACGCGCGCCGGCGCGCGGCGCATCCTGCTGACGCTGCAGACGCTCGGCTACGTGGAGGCCGACGGCCGGCTGTTCCGGCTCACGCCGAAGATCCTCGATCTCGGCTTCGCGTACCTGACCTCGATGCCGTTCTGGAACCTCGCCGAGCCGGTGATGGAGCAGCTGTCCGCGCGCATCCACGAAAGCTGTTCGGCGGCCGTGCTCGACCGCACCGAGATCGTCTACGTGCTGCGCGTGCCGACCCACAAGATCATGACCATCAACCTGTCGATCGGCAGCCGGCTGCCCGCCTACTGCACGTCGATGGGGCGCGTGCTGCTGTCCTCGCTCGACGAGGCCGCGCTCGACGAACTGCTCGCGCAGAGCCCGATCGCGGCGCACACGCCGCGCACGCTGACCGATCCGGCCGCGCTGAAGGCCGAGATCGCCACCGTGCGCAAGCAGGGCTGGGCGATCGTCGACCAGGAACTCGAGGGCGGGCTGATCTCGCTGTCGGCGCCGATCCGCAACCGCCGCGGCAAGGTGATCGCGGCGATGAACATCAGCGGCAACGCGCAGCGGCACACGGCGAAACAGATGGTAAAGGAATTCCTCGAACCGCTGCTGGAAGCCTCGCAGATGGTGTCGGCGCTGGTGGCGCGGCGCGGCTAGGAAAGCGGCGCGGGCGGCGTCCGGCCGCCCGTTCCTCCTCACATTTCCCTCCTTCCGCCCTCGCGCAGATCCCACTCGTTTCCCCCAACCCGAAAATTTTCGGCGAAGTGGCCGCCCGCGCCACAATATTTCCCTTCCTGATTCGTCAACACGGGTATGGAACCGCTGCCCACCCCGCCCCCGCCGACCGCGCAGGACCGTGAAATCGCCGACGCCGTCGCCCGCGAGCGGCCGAGACTGCGCAATTTCATCCGCCGCCGCGTGCTCGACCAGGACGAGGCCGAGGACATCCTGCAGGACGTGTTCGAGGAGATGGTCGAGGCGTACCGGCTGCCGGAGTCGATCGAGCAGATCGGCGCGTGGCTGTTTCGGGTCGCGCGCAACCGGATCATCGACCGCTTCCGCAAGAAGAAGGAAGCGCCGCTGCCCGAACCCGCCGGCGACGACGACGAGGCCTACCGGCTCGACCTCGCGCTGCCCGCCTCGACCGACGGCCCGGAGGCCGCCTACGAACGCGCCGCGCTGCTCGACACGCTGCGCGCCGCGCTCGACGAGCTGCCGGCCGGCCAGCGCGAGGTGTTCATCGCCCACGAACTCGACGGGCGCAGTTTCAAGGAGCTGGCCGCGGCCACCGGCACGAGCGTGAACACGCTGCTGGCCCGCAAGCGGTACGCGGTGCTGCATCTGCGCAAGCGGCTGCAGCCCGTCTACGACGAATTCGGAAATTGAAGCGAAGGAGAACTGAATGATGAGATATCGACGCAAATTCCTCGCCAAGCTGCTGCTGCTCGTGGTGGTGGTGGCCGTGCTGGGGCGCATCGTGATGGGGCTGTGGAACTGGGTGGTGCCCGAACTCGTGGTGGGCGCGCACGCGATCGACTATCCGCACGCGATCGGCCTGCTGGTGCTGAGCCGGATTCTGTTCGGCGGCTTTCGCGGCCATGGCGGCTGCCGCGAGCGCAAGCACTGGCACCACTGGCAGCGCATGACGCAGGACGAACGCGACCGGCTGCGCGGCGCGATGGACGCAGCCGCACGCCGCGACGGGGAGACCGGCGCATGAGCCGCGACGCCGCCACCGCCACGGCCTGCAAGCAGCCGCCCGGCGTGATCGCGCCGTCGGTCAACTTCGCGCGCTGCGAAGGCAAGACCGACTGCGCCGTGGTCTGCCCGGAGGACGTGTTCGAGATCCGCCGCATCGACGACGCCGATTACCGGCAGCTCGGCCTGATGCAGCGCTTCAAGCTGCGCGTGCATGGCATGCGCGTGGCCTACACGCCGAACGCCGACGCGTGCCGCGGCTGCGGGCTGTGCGTGCCGGCCTGCCCCGAGCGCGCCATCACGCTCGTCAAGGTGCGCTGACGCGCCAGCCGCGCGTCAACGCCAAGGAATCGAGGAACCCGACCATGTTGAGTCCACACGAACTGGCCACGCTGATGCTGGTGCGCAACGCGCCCGACCAGCTCGACCCGGCCCGCACCGAACTGGAGACGCTGCGCGACCGCCAGCTGATCTCGCTCGAACCGTCCGCGGGCGAGGCGCGGCGGCCGATGCTGACGGCGGCCGGCGTCTCGCTGCTCGACGCCGCCGCGCGGCTCGCGCGCCGGCTCTACCGCGAGGCCGGCCCGCGCGCGGACGAGCATTTCGCGTATTGAGCGCCCGCGGCCGGCGCCGGCCACGCTGAACGCGCCCGGCCGCCTCTCTTGCACCGGCGCCATCCGGCGCAGGCACAATCCCCCTTGTCCGCCGCTTCCCAGGAAAATCCGTGTCAGACGCCGCTCCCCGTGCCGCCCGCCTCGGCCCGCTGTTCTCCCTGCTGCCGTTCATGCGCCCGTATGCCGGACGCTGGGCGCTCGCGTTCCTCGCGCTGGTCACCTCGGCCGGCGCGACGCTGGTGCTGCCGGTGGCGTTCAAGTACCTGATCGACCGCGGTTTCGCCGGCGGCGACCCGGCCCACGTCGATCGCTACTTCATCGCGCTGTTCGTGGTGGCGCTGGTGCTGGCCGGAGCCACGGCGCTGCGCTTCTATCTGGTCTCGTGGCTCGGCGAGCGCGTGACGGCGGACCTGCGGCGCGCCGTGTACGGCCACGTGGTGAGGATGAGCCCGCAGTTCTTCGAAACCACGCAGACCGGCGAGGTGCTGTCGCGGCTGACCACCGACACCACGCTGATCCAGACCGTGGTGGGCACCAGCCTGTCGCTCGGCATGCGCAACTTCTTCATGCTGCTGGGCGGCCTGGCAATGCTGGTGGTGACGAGCCCGGTGCTGTCCGGCTACATCATCGGCACGCTGGTGGTGGTGGTCGCGCCCGTCGTTATTTTTGGACGCCGCGTGCGGCGGCTGTCGCGCGCGAGCCAGGACAAGGTGGCGAACGCCAGTGCGCTGGCGGGCGAGGTGCTCAACGCGATGCCGACCGTGCAGTCTTACCGGCAGGAGGCATTCGAGGCCGGACGCTTCGGCGACGCGGTGGAAACCGCGTTCGACACGGCGCTGCGGCGCATCCGGGCGCGCGCCTGGCTGACGGGCGTGGTGATCGTGCTGGTGTTCAGCGCCATCGTGTTCGTGCTGTGGCTCGGCGCGCAGGCGGTGCTGGCCGGCACCATGAGCGCGGGGCAGCTCTCGCAGTTCATTCTCTACGCGGTACTGACGGCCGGCGCGGTGGGCGCGGTGGCCGAGGTATGGGGCGACCTGCAGCGCGCGGCCGGCGCCACCGAGCGGCTGTTGCAGCTGCTGGCGGCGCGCTCGCCGGTGCTGGAGGCCGGGCGCACCGTGCCGCTGCCGATGCAGGGCGCCGGCATCCGCTTCGAGGATGTCAGCTTCTCGTATCCGTCGCGGCCCGGCATCGACGCGCTGGCGGGGATCTCGCTCGACGTGCGCGAGGGCGAGCACGTGGCGCTGGTGGGGCCGTCCGGCGCCGGCAAGACCACGCTGTTCCAGCTGCTGCTGCGCTTCTACGATCCGCGCGCGGGACGCATCACGATCAACGGCGTCGCCACCCGCGAGGTGCCGCTCGATGCGCTGCGGCGGGCGGTCGGCGTGGTGCTGCAGGAGTCGGTGATCTTTTCCGGCAGCGTGCTCGACAACATCCGCTACGGGATGCCCGAGGCCACGCTCGACGACGTGAAGCGCGCCGCCGGGATGGCCGCGGCGGCCGCCTTCATCGAGGACCTGCCGCAAGGCTACGACACGTTCCTCGGCGAGCGCGGCGTGAGGCTGTCGGGCGGCCAGCGGCAGCGCATCGCGATCGCGCGGGCGATCCTGAAGAATCCGCCGATCCTGCTGCTGGACGAGGCGACCAGCGCGCTCGACGCGGCCAGCGAACGACTCGTGCAGCAGGCGCTCGACAACGCCGCGCAGAACCGCACGACGCTGGTGATCGCGCACCGGCTGGCCACCGTGCAGCAGGCCGACCGGATCGTCGTGCTCGAACATGGGCGCATCGTGGCGCAGGGCCGGCACGCGGAACTGCTGACGAGTTCGCCGCTCTACGCGCAGCTGGCCGCGCTGCAGTTCGGCGAAACGGTCCGCTGACGCGAAGGCGAAAGCGGCGGCCAAAGCGGCCCGCCATGCCGGTCACGCATGGATCGGCTTAGCGGCGGGCCGCCTCGAAACGCCTGCCGCGCCGGCATGGCGCCCGCTGCGGACCGACACCCGGAATCAATACGAAATTCGAATAAATAATCGCATTTCATTTCCGAAGAATCGCGCGAATAAACACCCACCCCGTCAACCATAAACAATAAAAAATATAATCGATGTCATGCATAACCCCCTCAAACCGCAATACCGACCGATAACCTCGGGCAGCCAGCAACAATGACACCGCGATTACCGAATTGTCATGAAAACCAGGACAAATACCGAAACACAATAAAAAATCCGACGGCACACATACACTGAATTCTCATAAACTCAATAAAATAATAGTTATGTAATGGTTTGGTCGATATGCCATGCCATGCATGGTCCCCGGCGCGCCCGGCCCCTACAATGCTCTGCCAGGCCGGCGGCAGCGATCGCCGGCACCGATGGCAGCGGGCCGGCCGGTTATTTGGGGCCAGCCCGACCATGCCGCCCCACGATCCCGAATTGAAATAGCGCTCGGCAAATCCGCCGGATCGAGCTAACTTTGTTATCACCCAGTCCCGTATCGATAAAAAATGTAAAACGATCCCTACCTCGATCTCGTCCCGCGGTGCTTCCGGCCATCCCGTTCGTAAAACGGCAGGCGTCCGTTTCTCACGATTCCAGGCAATCCGGCGCATCCCGGCCGTCGTGGAAACCGGCCCGTATTTCACCGGAAGCCAGGCATCGCCGTCCCGCCGCCGCCCGCGCGGCCGGTATCCCGATAACGATCAGGCCGCGACAGTGAATGCGAGGGTCAATCCACCATGCATGTCTTGGTTCCCAACTGGCTTGATGAATTCTCCCGATGCAAGAGCTACGACGAGGTGCTGGCGGTACTGACGCGCGCCGCCTCGGCATTGGGATTCGAGTACGCCGCGCACGGCATGCGCAAGCCGTTCCCGATCCACAACCGGCAGACCGTGATGATCTCGAACTACCCGGACACCTGGCGCGAGCGCTATGTCCACGCGCGCTACGTCGAGGTCGACCCGGTGGTGCGGGCCGCGCTCGGCAGCAACGAGCCGGTGGTCTGGTCGGCCGGCAGCGGCCTGTCCGCCGCCGAGTTCTGGGGCGAGGCGTCGTCGTTCGGGATCGTCGAGGGATGGTCGGCGGCCTCGCGCGGCGCGAACGGCACGGTCGGCCTGCTCACGCTGTCGCGCAGCGACGACCTGATCAGCGAGGCGGAACAGGCCAGCTACCGCGGCGTCGTGCTGTGGCTCGCGCAGACCGCGCATGCGGTGGTGGCGCCGTTCCTGCCGGGCGGCAACGTCGCCGGCTCGCCGCTGACGCAGCGCGAGGTCGACGTGCTCAAGTGGACCGCGGACGGCAAGACCGCGCACGAGATCTCGATGATCCTCAGCATCGCCGAGAGCACGGTCAATTTCCACGTCAAGAACATCGTGGCCAAGCTCGACGTGACGAACAAGATCCAGGCGGTGGCCAAGGCCGCGCTGACGGGTTTGCTGCGCTGAAGCACGCGCTGCCGCATCCTCCTGCGCGGCACGCGTGGCCTGCGCTTCCTCGTGCGCGCCGCTAGGCCCGGGCCGCGCGGTGCGGGCGCGCGGCGCGTTCGGCCGGCGGCGGCAGGCGGTTCGCGCCCGGCGGCGGGGCGAGATGCAGCGCCTCGGTGGTCTGCCGGTTGATCTCGATCCAGCAGGCGAAGATCGGCTTGCCGCCGATGCGCTGCGGCCGGCCCGCGCGATGCGCGTCGACGCCCATGCGCAGCAGCAGGCGCTCGATACCGAGCGGCGAGACGGTGACGAGCCGTTCGGCGCCGCACTCGGCCGCGAGCCTGACGCTCGCGCCGAGCATCGCGCGCGTCGCCGCGTCGACGTCGATGATCGCGCGGCCGGCATCGGCCGGATGCGTGACCGCGAAGCGCGACAGCTCCCAGACGCGGTCGTCGTGCGGCGGCGCGGCGCCGTCGAGCAGCGAGGCGAACACTTCGGAGAGCAGATAGGCGCCGCGGGTCGGCAGCAGCCGCGCGCAGCCGCAGATCGCGCCGGCCCCGTCGCGGCCGATCAGGTAGCGCGTGCCGGCGCCGTCGAACTGGTCGAGTTCGAGGCCGTCGCGCACCGCGAGCGGCCACCCCAGCTTCTCGACGAACACCGCGTGGCGGTATTCGGCCAGCGGACGGAACAGCTCCGCGAGATCGCCCCCGGTTCTACGTATCGTTGTCATCATGACGGCCTCCGTAGTGACCACGAGGCCGATTACACACGCCGGGCCGCGCGGGGAAAACTCGCAAAGTTGATAGTATCGCGCCGCCTCGCGCGGGCGCAGCATGGGCATGCCCGCCCGGCCGCCCGCGGCCCCTTTCGAGGAACCCCATGCCCGACGATGGACGCCTCCACCTGACCCGCGTCGAGCTGGAGCGGATCGCGCTGCAGCATCGCTGGTCGGCGCTCGACGACGAGGTGCGCGAGACGCTGGCCGCGCGCGGCGTCCCCTGCCTGCTGTGCGGCGTCACCGAGTGGCAGGGCCGGCATCCGGCCGGCCTCGTCTCGGTGGGCTGGGCCTGGCTGCTGAAGCCGATCGGCGAGGCCGAGCTCGCGCCGGGCTCGATCGGCAGCAACCTGATGCTGACCGGCGAGCATGGCGAGCCGCTCGGCCGGCGCGCCACCGACGCGCTGCTGCGCGCGCGGCTCGCCACCCTCGGCTGGCAGGCCGACGTGTACGTCGCGCTGGCGCGCCACTGGCCGCGCAAGCCGCTGCTGCAGTGAAGCACGCGGCGCGCCGGCCTCAGCGGCGCCGGCGCCACGTCATCCAGCGCTCCTTGCCGGCGAACGCGGGAATCGAGCCGGCCACGCCGTGTTCCTCGACCAGTTCGAAATGCGGCCCCAGCAGCGCCAGCAGCGCGTCGTGCCCGAGCCCGAACGGCGGCCCCGAGGGCGTGGCGCCGATCAGGAAGAAGCCCGCCAGCAGCGCGCCCGGCGTCAGCAGTTCGGCCATCCGCGCCGCGTAGTCGCGCTGGCGCGCGCGCGGCAGCGCGCACAGGAACGCGCGCTCGTAGATCCATCCCGGCACGAACGGCGGCTGGTAGCCGAAGAAGTCCGCCTGCTCGGCGCAGGCCCGATGCGCGCCGAGCCGGGCCTGCGCGGCGGCCGCGGCGGCGGCCGAGAAATCGATGGCGCGCACGCGCCAGCCGCGCTCGGCCAGCCAGAGCGCTTCGTGCGCGCTGCCGCAGCCGGGGATCAGCACCTCGAGCGGGCGCGGCTGGCGCGCCGCGAAGGCCTGGAACGCCGGCGGCGCGCCGCCCTGGTCCCATGGCGTGTGGCGGCGCTCGAAATGATCGTCCCAGTAGCGCGGGCTGGCCGCGTCGAGCGCGTCCAGCAAGTCCGGCTGCCCGGCCGCCCGTGCCGGCACCGCGTCCGCGCCCGGCTCCCCGTGTCCCGTCTCGTCGTGCTTCATGGCATTCCCCCCGGTCATGCATCGCG
This sequence comes from Burkholderia perseverans, assembly GCF_022870505.1. Lineage (NCBI taxonomy): Bacteria > Pseudomonadati > Pseudomonadota > Betaproteobacteria > Burkholderiales > Burkholderiaceae > Burkholderia > Burkholderia perseverans. Next base: position 462,959 of record NZ_CP045093.1, on the reverse strand, counting down.
TCGCTACGCGCACTCGAACCAGTCGAACACGGGCAGGCTGGCCAGCCAGCGCGCCAGCCGCTCCTCGAAGGCATCCCAGTAGCGGGCGTCGAGCCGCTGCTCGCCGAGGCTCTCGATATCGGCGCAATGCTCGCCGGCCAGCCAGATCTCGCGCGCGATCATCAGCGCCGGCAGCGCGGCGCGGCTTGCCGCCGACAGCGGCAGCACCGATTCGTAGCCGCGCGCCATCGCGCCGAACAGGGCCCGCGCGCGCTCGTCGCCGAAGCGCTTGCGCGCATCCCACAGCCAGGTGGCCAGATCGTGCGCGTGCCAGCCCACCCCGCACAGATCGAAATCGAACAGCGTCGCGCGGCCTTCGAAGAAGTGATAGTTCGAGCCGTGGAAATCGCCGACGATCACGCCGTCGCCGCCCGCCGGCAGCGTGGCCAGCGCTGGCTCGACACGCTCGCGCGCCTCGGCCAGCAGCGCGTCGAGCCGCGGCCGCGCCCGCGGGCGCCAGACCGTGCCGATCCGCTCGATCGGCCGCAACAGCAGGAACCCGGCATCGAGCGCGAAGCGCGCGTGGCGCGAGGTGAAGTGCGTCCCGGCGCGATGCACGCCGGCCAGATGGCGGCCGATCCCGGCGCGCCGCGCCTCGCCGTCCTCGCCGTCCGGGAATGGATCGACGTCGCCTCGCACGTAGGAGAACATCGCCAGATAGCGCGTGCCTTCGGGGGCCGGCACCGGGCTCAGCACGTCGCCGTCGAGCGCGCGCAGCGGGTAGGCCACCGGCAGCCCCTGCGCGTGCAGATGCAGCAGGAAATCCAGCTCGAAGCGGTAGTCGGCCTCGCCGGTGCCCCAATGCTTGCTCGCCAGATAGACGCGCAGGAAGCGCGGCGCGCCGTCGTGATAGAGCATGTAGTTGTCGTTGTCGCCGATGGTCCACAGCCGCGTGCGCACCTCGCCGGCGAGCCCGTAGCGTTGCGCGGCCAGACGGCCGACGTCGTCCTGCTGCAGCAGCGATCGCGTCACGCGAATCCGGTGCGGGTCGTTCATCGTTGCAAGGCTCCCAGGAACAGGTTGCCGAGCGTGTCCTGCCCGGCGGCGGTGATGGCCCCGGCGTCGCATTCGAGCACCGCGCACGACGCGGCGCCGTCGCCGCGCAGCGCCACCGTCAGCGTGACCGGGAAATGGAAACAGCCGGTGGTGCCGCGCGCCGCGACCACGATCGCGGCGTCGTTCGCGGCGGCATCGCGCGGGAAGTCGGTGAAGTTCAGGCAGGCGTCGAGCAGCTCGGGCCGGCCTGCCAGACGCGCGATCGCGGGCAGCGGCAGGCCCGCGTGAGATTCGATCGCGGCCAGTTCGTCGAACGCGGCCTGCGCGCCGAGCCGCGCCTCGCTGCGATGGAACGGCACGAGGTTCCAGCACAGCCCGACCATGCCGAGCGGATTGCTCATGCGCGCGGAGCGGCCGTTCGAGACGATGCCGATCACCGGCCGCCGTTGCGGGCGCCATTCGCACAGCGCGCGGTGGAACGCGGCGACGAACAGGCTCTTGAGGCTCACGCCGAGCGCCGCCGCGCGCTGCCGCAGCGCCTGCAGCGTGGTGGCGTCGAGCGCGAGCATGTGCTGGCGCATCGGGCCTGGTGCGGCTTCGGGCCGAATCAGCGCGGCGGCTCCGGAAGCCTCCCCGTCCGCCTCGCCGTCGAGCGCCCAGCCCGCGCATCGCGCGCGCCAATATGCGACCAGTTCGGCTGAACCGAGTTGCTCGCGCTCCAGCGCCACGACCTCGCGATAGCTGGTGTCGGGCGGCTCCGGCGCGATCTCGCCGCGCGCCAGCAGCTGCGCGCCATAGGCGAGCAGGCGCGTCTCGATCTGCAGGTGGCTCCAGCCGTCGTCGAGTGCATGATGCTGCGACCAGATCAACTCGATCTCGCCGCCGCCCAGCTCGAACACGGCGGCGCGGCTCATCGGCACGAGCGAATCGGGCGCCGCGCCGACCGTGAACGGCCGCTCGCGGTCGGCGGCCAGATAGCCGGCCAGCCGCGCCTCCCGCGCGGCGCCGTGGAGCGCCGACAGATCCTCGATCACGAGCGGCATCGCCTCGGGCGCCAGCACGACCTGCACATAGCCGCCCGGCGCGTCGGGATCGCGCACGAAGGCGGTACGCAGCGCCGGGTAATGCGCGGCCACGGCAGCCACCGCCACGCCCGCCAGCGCGGCCGTGAGCCGCGGCGCGCGCAGCCGCCAGCTCGACTGGTTGTGATAGCTGGCCGGGTTGCGCTGCGACCAGTCAAGCATCGCGGCCTGCATCTGCGTGGCCGGATAGAGGTCGACCGCCTGCGCCGCGAGGCGCCGCCGCAGCGCCTCGCCGACCGGCGGCACCACCAGCGGCGCGGCCGTGCCGGCGTGGCCCGGCTGCAGGCAGGCGGCCATTTCGGCCAGGCGCGGCTGGCGATAGATGTCGGCCAGCGTCAGCCGCGCGTCGACGCGCGCGGCGGCGATCACGAGGCTGACCGCCTGCAGCGAATCGCCGCCGAGCCCGAAGAACGAACTCGACGCGTCGATCGCGCCCGGCTCGCGCAGCACCTCGCGCCACAGCTGCGCGAGCAGCGCCTCGCGCGGCGGCAGCGGCTGGCCGGCCTCGACGCCGGCCGCCGGCGCCTGCGATTCGAGCGCCTCCAGCTGCTTCACGGCCACCTTGCCGTTGACGTTCAAGGGCAGGCGCGCCAGCACCGTGATCGACTCGGGCACCGCGAAGAACGGCAGGTGCGCGGCCACGGCGGCGCGGATCGCCTCGGCGCGCGGCGCCGCCGCGCCGGTCACGAACGCCATCAGCCGGCCCGCGCCCGCATGCACGGCCACCACTGCCTGCGCCACGCCCGGCACCGCGCGCAGCGCCTGCTCGATCTCGACGCGATCGATCCGGTAGCCGCGCACCTTGAGCTGGTCGTCGTCGCGGCCGAGGAACGCGATGCTGCCGTCGGCGCGCCATGCGGCGCGATCGCGGGTGCGGAACACGCGCGCGCCGGGATGCGCCGGATCGGCGACGAAGCGCTCGCCGTCGGGCGACGGCCAGCCGAGATAGCCGCGCGCCACCGACGGGCCGGCCAGGCACAACTCGCCCGGCACGCCGATCGGCATCAGGTTGCCGGCCCGGTCGCAGATCCGCACCTCGACGTTGCTCATCGGCCGGCCCAGCGGCACGCGCTCGCCGGCGCCGTCGTGCAACGCCGGGGTCGCGGCGTCGGCCGCGGCCGGCTCGTAGCAGGTCGAATCGACGGTCGCCTCGGTGGTGCCGTAGCTGCCGATCAGGCGCGTGCCCACGGCCAGCCGGGCGCGCAGCGCGGCGAACTCGTCGAGCGTCCAGACGTCCGAGCCGACCACCAGCAGGCGCAGCCCGGCCGGCGCGGCACGTTCCTGGAAGTGGCTCGTCAGCAGGCGCGCCACGGCCGGCGTGATCTCGCAGACGTCGATCCGCTCGGCCTCCAGCAGCGCGGCGATCGCCGGCGGGCTCGCGCGCTCGACCTCGTCGGCAATCACCAGCGTGCCGCCGATCAGCAGCGAGCGACACAGGTCGCCCAGCGCGACGTCGAACGCATGGCCCGCGAGTTGCAGCACGCGCGGCCGGTCGAGCGCGTAATCGTGGCGCCAGACCTGGATCGCATTCGCGACGTTGCCGTGCTCGACCAGCACGCCCTTCGGCTGCCCGGTCGAGCCGGAGGTGAAGTAGCAATAGGCGAGCTGGTCGGGCTGCAAGGCCGGCGCGGCGGGCGGAGGCGGCGCGCCATTCGGACCATCCGGGTCCGCCTCGTCGTAGCAGAGCAGCGGCGCCCGATCGGCCGGCGCGCGCGAGGCCAGCGCGCGATCGGCGACGATCAGCACGCAGCCGCTCGCCTCCACGATCTGCCGCAGCCGCGCGTCGGGATGCTGCGCATCGAGCGGCAGGTACGCGTGGCCGGCGCGCCAGATCGCCAGCAGGCTCACGAAGAAGCGCTCCGAGCGCTCGACCAGGATGCCGACCAGCCGGTTCGGCGCGCCGGCCAGACGCCGGCCGATCGCGGCGGCCAGCGCGCTCACCTGCCGGTCGATCTCGGCGTAGCGCCAGTGCCGGCCGCGATGGACGATCGCGCTGCGATGCGGCTCGGCGCGCACCGTCGCGTCGAAACCGTCGAAAACGAGCGGCGCCGGCCCGGCGAGGCGCGGCGCCTGGAAGCGCCGTTCGAGGTCCGCGCGTTCGTGCGGCGGCAGCAGGTTCAGGCGCGCGAGCGGCAGGTCCGGATCGGCCAGCGCCGCATCGAGCAGGCAGCACCAGTGCGCGAACAGGCGCGTGATGCGCGCTTCGGTGAACAACGCATCGCTGTATTCGAGCAGGATTTGCAGCCCGTGCGGGCCGTCGACGAAATCGATGCTGAGGTCGAACTTGCTGCCGCTTTCGAGCGGCACGTGACGTTCGAGTTCGACGCCGTCCAGCGTCAGGCGCAGATCGTCGGCGCGCTGCCACGCGGCCATCACGTTGAACAGCGCGCCGTGCGCCGGGTCGCGCGCCGCATCGGACTGCTCGACCAGCAGTTCGAACGGGTAGTCGCTGTGCGCGTAGACCTGCGCGCATTCGTCGGCGACCTGTGCCAGCAGCGTGCGAAACGGCAGCGCCGCCGTCGGGCGCGTGCGCACGATCACGGTATTCACGAACATGCCGACCGCCTGCGCATCACGCGCGTCGTGGCGCTCGGTGACGGGCACGCCGACCACCAGATCGTCGCGCTCGGTATAGCGGTGCAGCAGCACCTTGAATACCGCCAGCACGAAGCTGAAGCGGCTCACGCCATGGTCGGCCGCCGCGCGCGCCAGGCGCTCGCCGAGCGACGCGTCGAGATCGAAGCGCAACACCTCGCCGCTGCTGCCGCGCCGCGCCGGGCGCGGGAAATCGGCGGGCAGCGCGAGCGGCTCGGGCAGGCCGGCGACGCGCGGCTGCCAGAAGCTGGCCAGCGTCGGCAGCCGCCGTTGCAGGCGCGCGGCCTGTCGCGCGATCAGTTGCCGGTAGTCGTAGACGGGCAGCGGCGGCGCGGCATCGGGCGCGCGATAGGCGTGGCCGAGATCGTCGAGGACGATGCCGAGCGAGGTGCCGTCGCAGACGATGTGATGGACCACGCACAGCAGCAGCGTGCGATCGGCATCGAGCCGCGCGACGGCCATGCGCAGCAGCGGGCCCTGGGCCGGATCGAACGGCGCGTCGGCGGCGGTGCGCGCGGCGTGAAGCGCGGCTTCGAGCGTCGCGTCGCGGTGCGCGGCGCCCTGCGCCTGACGCGCAAGATCCGGCGCCGGTACGCGCAGCGGCAGCAGGCCGATCGCGCCGTCGCGCGGCTGCTGGCAGGCGATGCCGTGATGCTCGACGATCGCCACGCGCAGCGCCGGATGGCGCCGCACGACCGCGTCCAGCGCCCGTTCGAGCCGGGCCGTGTCGAGCGGCCCGCGCAGCACGAACGCATGCGCGAGGTGATAGGCGCTCGATGCCGGCTCGATCTGTCCGAGCATCCAGAGCCGACGCTGCGCGGACGTCAGCGGCCATGGCGCGTCGGGATCGGTGGTGGCGTCGAGCGTGTCTTCGGCGGACTCGGAAGCCACCTCATCGGCCGGCAACGCGCGACGCGGCCGGCTTTCGAGCAGCGCTGCGTAATCGTCGAACGCGGGCGTGCGCAGCAAGTCCGCCACGCTCGTCTCGCAGCCGAGCCGGCGCTCGACCTCGGCCGTCACCCGCATGCCGATCAGGCTGTCGCCGCCGGCCGCGAAGAAATGGCTGCGCGGGCCATGATCGGGCAGCTTGAGCGCGCGCCGCCAGATCTCGGCGAGCTGCCGGCGGAACGGCGTCATCTCGACGGCGGATGAATCATCCTCGACATCACCCTGCCCCGCCGCCCCGGCCTCGGCACGCAGCGCCGCGAGCGCCTTCGTGTCGATCTTGCCGTTCGACGTGAGCGGAAACCGCGCGACCCAGCTCAGCGTCGCCGGGATCATGTAGGCGGGCAGCGACGCGGCGAGGCTCGCGCGCACGGCCGCCGTGGCGCCCGCGCCGGGCTCGCCCTGCAGGTAGGCATGCAGCGTCGCGTTGCGGCCGTCCGGCCCGGCGATGCGCTCCACCAGGCTGCGCGTGACGGCCGGATGCCGTTCCAGCGCGCGCTCGATCTCGGCCAGCTCGATCCGGTAGCCGCTGATCTTGACCTGCCGGTCCGCGCGGCCGGCGAAGAACAGCTCGCCGTCCTGCTCGCGCACCCGATCGCCGGTGCGATACCAGCGCACGGTGCGCCCTTCGCCATCATCGTCACAAGGCAGCTCGACGAACGCGCGCGCGGTCTTCTCGGGCTCGCCGACATAACCGAACGCGAGCCCGACGCCGCTCACCAGCAGCTCGCCGATCTCGCCGGGCGCGACCGGCCGCAGTTGCGCGTCGAACACCGCCAGCCGCATGTTGTCCACCGGCTGCCCGAGCGGCACGCCGCCGGCGTAGTCGCACCGTGGGTCGACGCGGTGATGGGCGCAGCAGATGGTGGCCTCGGTCGGCCCGTAGGTGCTGAAATAGGCGCAGCAGCCGGCGTAGTGGCGCGCGTCGGCCACCACCGGCGCGTCGCCGCCGGTATTGAGCAGCCGCACGCAGGCCGGCAGCGGCCGGCGCTCGAAGCGCGCCAGATACGCGGGCGGCAGCGACAGCACGCTCACGCCGGTCCGCTCGACGCGCGCCAGCAGGCGCTCCACGTCGCCGAGCGTCGCCTCGTCGGCCAGCACCAGCACCGCGCCGCAACAGAGCGGCATCAGGATCTGGAACAGCGCCGCGTCGAAGGCCGGCGACGAGAACTGCAGCACGCGATCGGCGCGGTTCAGCGCGAACGCGCGGAGATGATCTTCGATCACGTTGCGCAGCGCGGCGTGGCCGACCATCACGCCCTTCGGCGCGCCGGACGATCCCGAGGTGTAGATCACGTAGGCGAGCGCGTCGCCGCCGACGGGCTCGCACAATGGACCCACGTCGCGCGCGACTCCGGCCGTCACGCCGATCTCGCTCGGCACGACTTCGCCGCCGGCATCACGCGCGCCGCGCGGCTCGCAGCCGATCGTCAGCACGGCGCCGGACTGCACGCGGATCGCCTCGATGCGCGCGGCCGGGTAATCGTCCTTGACCGGCACGTAGACGCCGCCCACGCGCCAGATCGCCAGCAGCGCGACCACCGTGGGCGCGCCGCGCCCGGCCACGCACAGCGCGCGGTCGCCGGGGCGCAGCCCGGCCGCCAGCAGGCGCGCCGCCATCCGCTCGACGGCTTCCCACAGCGCCGCATACGACCAGTCGCGCGCCATGTCCGCGATCGCGAGCGCCTGCGGCGCGCGCAGCACCTGCGCCTCGATCGCGCCCAGCAGCGCGCTGGCGCCGCGCGCCGCGAACGGGGCGCCGGGCCGGCGCGGCGCCGCCCGGGCGGGGTCGGCCGCGGCCTGCGCCGGCATGGCCTGCATCGAACCTGTCGCGCTGCCGTTCATCGCGTCAGCCCCCCATGTCGACCGACGCGCTGTTGCCGTAGATCGCGCAGCCCGGCGCGCCCATCGGGCCGTAGCCCGAGAACGGCGGCAGGTTGTACTTGCGCCAGGTCTCGTACCAGGCGATGTCGGCCTGCACGAGGAAATCGAGCGGCGGCGGCGGATGCCCTTCCAGCCGCGAGCCCGGCTCGATGCACCAGGTGTCGAGATGCGGCACGACCCCGTGGGACATCAGCGTCTCGAAGCCCTCGCGCGCCGACGCCACCGCGTCCGGCACGGACTTGAAGCCCCACGGCTGGACCATCTCGATGCCGGACACCATGTTCGGGCTCACGTTGCCCTCGCCCATCACCGTCACCGCGTCGTAGAGGTTGTGCAGCCAGCGGTCGTAGCCGACGTATTTCTGCTTGCCCGGCGCGATCACCTCGAACAGCTCGCGGTCCCACACCTCCAGGTTCGCGTTGTGGCTCGTCACGCCGGCGCGGTGCAGCCGCCTGACCTGCTCGATCGGCTGCGATTCGGTGATCAGCACGATCGGCGTCTGGTTGCCGATCGCGGCGCGAATTCCTTCCACGTAGGGCAGGTTGAAGTCGGTCGGGTTGCCGGCGCCGCCGCGCACCTTGCGCAGGATCGAACCGCTCGTCATCAGCACCGTCACGAGCCGGAATTCGGGCGACGTCTCCTCGTACATCGCGCGGATCGCGGCCACTACCTTGTCCTGTTCCTTGACCGGCTCGGCCAGCACGTGGTCGCCCGACTGCCGGCGCAGCTGGCGCACGTGCTCGTTGATGTCGCAGAACTTGCACTCCTCCTTGTCGCCCCAGTAGTGGCAGACCCGGAACGTCGTCACGAACGCGTAGTGGTTGTAGAGCAGCGGCACCACCTGCTCGTAGCGCGTGCCGTCGTCGAACAGGTTGCCGTAGTAAGGCGGCTTCGACGGCAGCGCGACTTCGGCCAGCAGCTCGCCGTTCTCGCAGATCGCGAGCTTGCCGTCCGCCTCGCAGAGCTGGTACGGCGACTTCGCCGACAGCACCACGCGCACCGAGGTGCGCCGGAGCGCGAGCGGTCCGCCGAGGAACGAGATGTCCTCGGGCGCGAGCGCGCTGATGTCCTCGCCAAGCGCATCGACCGACGACATGTTGTACGAGAACAGGAAGTAGGCCTGCGTGCGGCAGCCGCGCAGCAGCGCGAGCGCGTCGCGGTTGATCTGCAGGCCGAGCCGCAGCAGGTCTTCCTTCAGGATCACTTCCGGCGGCACGTCCGGATAGCGGCGCGTGTAGCGAAACAGCGTGGGTTCCAGCGATTCGACTTGTACCTGCATGGTGTGGGTTCCTGTTGCCTGGGAAGTGTCGGGAACGCGCCGGCCGTGCCGCGCGGAAGAAGGGGCCGGGCCGGCTAGCCTGGCAGGCCCGTCGGTGGTGTCTCGAACGGCGATTCGAACGGCGTTTCAAGCGGTGTTTCGGACCGCGCCTCGCGCGGCGGCGCGCCGTGCAGCTCGCCCAGCAGGCGCCGGTAGGCCGGATCGCCGCGCCGCACCAGTTCGTCGTGGCTGCCGTCGGCGACGATGCGGCCTTCGCTGAACACGAGGATGCGATCGGCATGCCGGACCGTCGAGAGCCGATGCGCGACGATGATGCAGGTGCGCCCGGCCGCGAAGCGCTCGATCGCCGCCTGCGCGCGCGCCTCGGTGACGATGTCGAGGTTCGCGGTGGCCTCGTCGAAGATCAGCAGCCGGCGGTTCGACAGCAGCGCGCGCGCGATCGCCACGCGCTGCCGCTCGCCGCCCGACAGGCTCGCGCCGCGCTCGCCCACCATCGTCGCGTAGCCGTCGGGCAGCGACGCAACCAGCACGTCGAGCCCCACCGCGCGCACCACGGCGTCGATCGTCTTGCGGCGCACGTGGCCGATGCCGTAGGTCAGGTTCTCCAGCAGCGTGCGCTGGAACATCGGCGTGTCCTGCGCGACCAGCGCGATGTGCCGGCGCAGGCTGCCGCGCCGCATCTGCGCGACGTCCTGGCCGTCCACCGTCACGCGGCCCGCGCTCGCCACGTGGATGCCGAGAATCAGCTTCAGGAAGGTGGTCTTGCCGCTGCCGGAGCTGCCCACCACGCCGACCGTCTGGTTCGGTTCGATCGCCACGTCGAGCGCGCGCACCCCGCTCTCGCGGCGCCCCGGGTAATGGAAGTCCACCGCGTCGAAGCGGATCCGCATCTCGGCGGCGCGGAACGCCGCGAGTTCGCGCTGCGCGACGGCCGGTTGCGAGACGTTCAGCAGATCGACGTACTCGTGCAGGTCGGACAGCGAGGTGTGGACGTCGCGCACCGCCTTGCCGAACGTGCCGAGCGAGCTGCGCAGCACGAACGAGGCGCCCACCACCGTGGTGGCCGCGGCGATGTTGCCGTGCCGCGCCAGCAGCTCGGCGGCCACCACCGCGAGCGGCACCACCAGCGTCACCGCCGACAGCGCGTTCTGCAGCATCGCGTTGTCCACCAGCCGGCCCCAGGCCGGCGCGGTGCGCTCGCGCCAGCATTCGCTCAGGCGCTGCAGGCGGCCGGTCTCGTAGTGATGCGTGTCCCAGCTCGTCACCGTGGCGTGGTTGCCGAGCACGTCGGACAGCTCCGCCGAGAGCCGGCTGTCGAGCCGTGCCGACTCGCGCAGCAGCGGCGTGACGTGGCGCCGGCCGAACAGCGCGGTGGCGAACAGCATCGGCGTCAGGCAGACCAGCATCGCGAGCGCGCCGGGCCAGCTGTCGAGCGCGGTCACGCCGATCGCGAACGGGATGCCGAGCGCGGCGGGCAGCAGCGAGAAGTAGCAGCTGCTCACCAGCACGTCGTAGTTCTGGCGCGCGCGCAGGATCTTGCGCACGGTCGCGCCGCTGCGATCCTGGCCGGCCGGGCCGCCGAGCGCGCCGGCCTCGCTGCGGCTCTCCTCGGCGCGCTCGTAGCCCTGCTGCACGATCGCGCACGACACCGTGAGGATATGGTCCATCACCGCGCGATCGGCATAGCGGCGCACGCAGATGCCGAGCAGCAGCAGCGCGGCGATCAGCGCGAAGCGCGTACACAGCGCGCCGAGCGACTGGGCGCCGTGGCTGGCCGCCTCCATCGCGTTGCCGATCATGCGCGTGGTGGCCATCGCCACCAGCACGAACACGAGCTGGCCGGTGATCGCGCCGCTCAGCGGCCGCCATGCCTCCAGCAGCTGGCCGCGCAGGAAGCCGGCCACGCTCAGCGGCCCGGGCTCGCCGCGCGGCGGGCGGGCGTCGCGCGCCGGCCAGGCCAGGGGCGGATCGGTATCGCGCTGGTTCCGCTCCGGCATCGGGTCCGCTCCTTGAAGTGACGACACGCCGAAGCCCGCAGGCCGGCGGAAGGCTTCCAGAGTAGGACAGCGGCGGCGCGCCGTTCAACCTCTCAAGGTTTATAGGTGCGCGCGGCGCCCCGCTCGTGACACTCTTCGTCCGGTACTCGATCCGCGGATCGGACCGACAAGGAATGAACGACCATGGAAATGCATGCGCGATGGGCCGACGCGGCATCGAACCCGGTATCCACTGATATGGACTCCGATTCATCCGCACTGGAGCGGTTCGTGGCCGACGGCCATTGCACGTTCGACAGCCCGTTCAGCCCGCGCGAACTCGACACGCTGCGCGAGCACTATCTGGCGCTGCTCGACGCGAAGATGCGCCGCTTCGGCCTGCACGGCGTGGCCGCCGACCAGGCGCTGCTCGACCGCAACGACGCGGTGCTCAACGACTTCAAGCCCAAGGGCGGCAACCACGACCTGAACCGCTGGAACATGCACCTGCCGTCGCACGGGCCGCTGTTCGACGAGCGCCTGTTCAACGATCCGCGCGTGATGGCGATCGTCGACCGGCTGATCGGCCCCGACGCGGTCTGCTACCTGATCGCCTCCGACACGCCGCTGCCCGGCGCCGGCTTCCAGGGCGCGCACCAGGATTTCACGCGCTTCAGCATCGCGCTGAATGTCCCGCTGGTGGACGTCACCGAGCACAACGGGCCGACCGAGATCTGGCCCGGCACGCACTGCGGCGGCCGGTTCGACACGCAGCCGTGTTTCATTGCCGCCGACGAGGCGCGCCACATCTCGGCCACGCGCCGCTCGCAGCGGCTGACCAACCGCGCCGGCAGCTTCGTGCTGCGCGACCACCGGCTGCTGCATCGCGGCACCGCGAACCGCTCCGACGCGTCGCGGCCGATGCTCTCGCTCTATTACGTCCAGCCCGGGCCGGCGCCCCATGCATGGCTCGCGCGCGCCGGCGTCTGGCTCGCCGAGCGCGTGCGCAAGGCCGGGCGCGGCGCGAGCGGTGCGAGCGGCGGCGCGATCGCCAACCAGCGCCTGCTCAATCTCGGCAACCTGCTCGGCCGCATCGTCGAGGAAAGCGTGCAGAGCGACCGCGACTATCGGCGGCCGATCGAGCAGCACGTGTTCGACGCGCTGTCGCCGCGCGCGCGGCATCTGCTGCGCTACGCGCGCGTGGCCGGCAGCCACGGCTCGCGGGCGCTGGTGCGCGGCTCGTGGGCCGGCAGCCGGCGGTTCGTGCGGCGCTGGTTCGGCGCCTGCATCAGCTTCATCGGCCACGAACTGCGCCGCACGCCGCGCCAGCCGGACTGAGCCGGCGCCGCGCTTCGGGCCGCATTCCAGGCCGCATGCCGAGCCACGTTTCGCGCCGCATATCGATCCACCCATTTCAACCCGGAACCCCGCCATGACCGATCTCACCTTCCCGACCTTCGACCTCTATCGCCTCCTCGAAAGCTGCTTCGAGCCCGAGCCCGGCGAACGGCTCGCGATCCTGATCGACCTGCCCGACCCGTCGCTGGTCGAGAATTTCCGCTATCTCGGCGATCCCGCCTTCGAGCTGCAGGCGCTCGCGCACGACGAGTTCTACCAGCCGCTGCGCGCCGGCGTCGCCGAGCAGCTGAAGCTCGGCGCGGTCGACCTGTACGCCTACCGGACCGTGTCGGGCAGCAACGCCGAGCTGCCCGCGCAGGCCGTGACGCCGGACGGCCGCGTGGTCGATTTCGTCAAGGAGATCTGCGAGGGGCATTCGATCCTGCTGTGCCTGTCCACGCATTCGGCCACCGCGCCGCTGCTCGCGCTGGCGCGCCGGATCGGCTTTCGCGCCGCCACCATGCACGGCATCAACCGCGACGTGATGCAAAGCGGCCTGTGCCTCGACTACCGCAAGGTCGGCGAGGACACCAACCGGATTCGCGTCGCGCTCTCGCCAGCCGAGCGCGCCGAGATCGATTTCTTCTACGGCACGCAGCAGTTCCGGCTCGACATCGAGATCGGCGGGCGCCACGCCGGCAAGAGCTGCGGACGCTGCCCGCCGGGCCAGCGCAACGTCGAGAACCTGCCCGACGGCGAGGTGTATTTCCTGCCGAAGAGCGCGAGCGGCACCTTTCCGCACAAGTTCGAGGACGGCACGCTCGCCGCGCTGCGCGTGGTGGAAGGCAGCATCGTCGACGGCACGCTGCTCGACGGCAGCGCCGACACGCTGGCCGAGGGCCTGCAGCGCTTCCGCGACGATCCCGCCACCGCCGTGATCTGCGAGTTCGGTCTCGGCACCTCGCGGCTGCCCGTCACCGGCACCGGCATCCAGGACGAGAAGATCTTCGGCACCTTCCATCTCGCGACCGGGCGCTGCGACCACCTGGGCGGCTACATCGGCCCGGAGGCGTTCAAGCACGCGCGCAACGCCACCCACGACGATCACCTCTACAACCTCGGCAGGACGCCCGAGATCGGCGCGCAGGTGCGCCTGGTCCGCAAGGACCGCACCGATGTGCTGATCGAGAACTACGTCGCCTCGCCGCTGATGCTCGACCTGCTCGACAACCGCGCCGTCACGCAATGAAATTCCACTGGTTCGTCGAATTCACGTATCCGGGCCTCGCCGAGGAAGCGGGCGCCCGCGACGGCGGCATGTGGGTGACGCCGCCGCGCCGCCACTGCGATCCGGCCCGGGTCGCCGCGCTCTACGACGACACGCTGCGCGGCTACCGGCTCGCGAGCGAACTGGGCTTCGACGGACTGGTGGTCAACGAGCACCATCAATACGCCGGCTCGGTCAGCCCCTCGCCGAACCTGTTCGCGGCGATCCTCGCGCGCGAGACGCGCCGCGCCGCGATCGTGGTGCTCGGCAACAGCCTGCCGCTATACAACCCGCCCACGCGCGTGGCCGAGGAGCTGGCGGTGATCGACGTGCTGTCGAACGGCCGGCTGGTGGCCGGCTTCGTGTTCGGCACGCCGATGGATGCCTGCTTCGCGGGCGGCGTCGCGCCCGGCGAGCTGCGCGAGCGCTGGGCCGAGGCGCACCGGCTGATCCGCGCGGCCTGGGCCGCCGACGCGCCGTTCGCTTTCGCCGGCGCCTACACCCGGCTGGCCCACGTGAACCCGTGGCCGCGCCCGCTGCAGCAGCCGCGCCCGCCGATCTGGCTGCCCGGCACCGGCAGCCACGACACCTGGGCGATCGCCGCGCGCGAGGATTACTGCTACTGCTACCTGTCGTTCGGCGGCACGCAGAAGACGGTGGCGTTCCTCGACGGCTACTGGTCCGCCGTGCATGCCAACGGCTGGGACGACAACCCGTACCGGTTCGCGCTCGCGCAGGTGATCTGCGTGAGCGAGACCGACGCGTCGGCCGAGGCCGACTACGCCGAGGCCGTCGAGCATTTCTTCGGCACCGTCACCGCCGTCACGCCGATGTTCGCGCATGTACCGGTCAGCGACACGCCGGCGCCGAAGCCGTCCGCCGATGCAAAGCCCGATGCGCGAGCCGACTCGAAGCCCGAGCCGCGCGGCCCGCTGCGTTATGCCGACTACGTCGCGCGCGGCCAGGTGATCGCGGGCAGCCCGGCCACCGTGACGGCGGCGCTGCGCGACCTCGCCTCGCGCTGCCGGATCGGCCACCTGATCGGCATCCTGCAGGTCGGCACGCTGTCGGCCGAGCTGACCGAAAAGAACGCGCGGCTGTTCGCGACGCAGGTGATGCCGCAACTGCGCGACCTGCACGACGAGCATGAGGATCGCTGGACGCCGCGCGCGATCGCCGGAGCCCCCACGCCATGAGCTCGACTTCGTCCGCCCTCTCCACCGTGCCGCCGTCCCTCGCGGCGCGCTACCTCGGCGGCGCCGATCCGCTGGTGCCCGAACGCTTCCTGCATGCGCTGTCCTCGCGGCCGGTGCCGGTGATGGCCGCCGGCGAGCTGGCGATGCAGACGCAGGCCGGCGCCAACCCGCTGCTCGACGTGCTCGTCGCCTGCGCGCGCCAGCTGCGCCAGCTTCGCGACGAGGCTGCGGAGATGGCCACCACGCCCCCGCTCCTGATCGCGCACGGCCTCGGCGCGATGCTCGCGGCCGAACTGGCCTGCCTCGACGGCCTCGACTCGGCCCCTACCGCCCCGCTCGTACTGATCTCGCCGCTCGGCCTCTGGCTCGACGCGCAGCCGCTCGCCAACCTGCTCGCGCTCGGTCCGGCCGCGGCCACCGGCCTGCTCTGGCACGACCCGGCGCATCCCGACGCGCGGCGCATGCAGGCACATTGGCCGGCGCGCGGCATGAACGCGCTGAGCCGGATCGCCTGGCCGTTCGCCGAGCACGGCCTGCGCCACCGGCTGCCGCATCTGCAGCGGCGCGTGCTGGTGATCGCCGGCGCGCAGGACCGCTTCACGCCGCCCGCCTACGCGCAGGCCTTCGTCGAACGGCTGCCGGCCGGCCAGGCCGCGCTCGCGATCGTTCCCGACTGCGGCCACCTGCCGATGCACGAACGCCCCGACGCCACGGCCGCCGCCATCCACGCGTTCATCGCCGGGCTCACGCCCACCAACCGGAGTACCGAATGAACTTCGTCTCGTTCTATCTGGGCCGTCACGACAGCAACGTTGCCGCCTGGATCGACGGCCGCGTGCGTTATGCGAAGTCGGAGCGCGCCACCGGCATCAAGCATCACCGCGCCACGCTCGAATTCGTCGAGCGGACCTGCGCCGAATGGGGCCTCGACCGCGTCGATGCGGTGGCGTTCTCGGACGGCCAGCGCAACGGGCTCGGCAGCTGCGCGCCGAACCAGCTGTTCGAGCGCAGCCGCCCGGTGCTGCCGCGCTTCGGCGACACGCCGACCTGGTGCGTCGACCACCATTACGCGCACGTGCTGAGCGGCTGGCCGCTGCTGCCGGTGGCCGAGGCGGCGGTCGGCGTCGCGCTCGACGGCAACGGCGACAACGGCAATTCGCAATCGGTGATTCGCGCGCCCGGCTCGAAGACGCCCGAACTCGTGTTCAGCACCGGCAACCGCTCGTTCGGCATGCTGTTCGAAAAGATCGGCATGCTGATGAAGCTGTCCGGCGGCCTCGAGGATCTGGTCGGCAAGGTGATGGGCGCGCAGGCCTACGGCAGCGTCGATCACGATTACCTGAACGGCATCGACTTCGACGCGATCGCCGACCACGCGATCTACGACCTGATCCGCGCCGTGCCGTGGCGCGGCGCGATTCCCGAGGCGGACCCGCAGATCGTGGTCGATGCGGTCGCGCGGCGCTGGGTGCCGCGCGCCGGCAACGACTTCTTCTCGTTCGACAACCCCTCGTTCCGCGACTGGCTCGCCACCATCCATCACGGCGTGGCCGGATACGTGCTGCGCTTCTTCCAGCGCCACTGCCGCGCCGAGGACACCCTCCTCTACGCCGGCGGCTGCGCGCAGAACGTGGTCTGCAACGAGCTGCTGGCGCGCCACTTCCCGCTGCTCGCGATCCCGCCGCATGCCTACGACGGCGGCCTGTCGCTCGGCTGCCTGGAGCTGCTGCGCATCCAGCTCGACCAGCCGCTGTTCCCGACCGGCGGCTTCCCCTACTGGCAGGACGATCCGGTCGAGGCAACGCCGTCGCCGCACACCATCGAACGGGTGGCCGAGCTGCTCGCGGCCGGCAAGATCGTGGCCTGGCACCAGGGCCGCGGCGAACTCGGGCCGCGCGCGCTCGGCCATCGCTCGATCCTGATGGACCCGCGCATCGCCGACGCCAAGGAAATCCTCAACACGCGCGTGAAGCTGCGCGAGCGCTGGCGCCCGTATGCGCCGAGCGTGCTGGAAAGCCGGGCCGGCGAGTGGTTCGAGATGAGCGGCTCGAGCCGCTACATGCTGCGCGCCATCGACGTGCGGCCCGAGCGGCGCGAGCAGCTCGCCGCGATCGTCCACGAGGACGGCACCGCGCGCGTGCAGACCGTGGCCGACGGCCCCGGCACCGAGCACGAGCCGTTCGCCGCGCTGCTGCGCGCGTTCGAGGCGCGCACCGGCGTGCCGGTGCTGCTCAACACCTCGCTGAATGCCGGCGGCAGTCCGATTTTCTCCACCGCCGCGCAGAGCGAGGCGTTCTATCACGAGGTGGCGCTCGACGCGCTGTGCGTCGGCGACCGCCTGCTGATCAAGTCGACCTGACCGGGAATCCCATCATGTTCGTTGAATTCGATCTCCAGCGCGCCGTCGATTACGAAGGCGCGATGCGCGCCTCGCCGTATGCGCGCGCCGCCGAACTGGAAGCGGCGTGCTGGGCGCTGGCCGAGCGCCGCCGCCCGCCGGTGCGGCGCATCGTCGAGCTGGGCGCCGGCTCCGGCTTCGCCACGCCGGCCCTGCTCGAACAGCTCGCGCCCGGCGGCGAGTTGATCGCCTGCGATCCGTCGCCCCACATGCTCGCGCATCTGCAGCCGCTGGCCGGCATGCGCAAGCTGGTGGCCACGCCGTCGCAAATCGACCTGCCCGACGATTCGGTGGACCTGGTGTTCTCGATGGCGAGCTTCCACCACGTGCAGAACAAGAAGGTCGCTCTCGACGAAATCCGCCGCGTGCTGAAGCCGAACGCCGAGCTGCTGATCGTGGACGTCGATTTCGGCACGCCGGCGCAGCGCTTCTTCGACCACGTGGTCCAGCATCACTGTCGCACCGGCCACGAGGTCGAGTTCCTCGATCGCGCGTTCATGCAGTTGCTCTGCGATCGCGCCGGGATGCTCCACCGCTGGAGCCAGCGCCGCGCCACCGACTGGCAGTTCAGCGATGCGGGTGCCGCGCTCTCGTACATCATGCGACTGCTCGGGCTGGAGATCGGGCTGGCCGAGCTGGCGCCGCTGGTCGAGCACTGGCTGAGCCCCGTGCGCCACGCCGACGGCCGCGTCACCGTGCCGTGGAGCCTCGGCTTCCATCTGCTCGCCAAGCCGGCGGCGCGCGCCGCCTCGTGAGCCGCCGCATGGACCAACCGACGAGCCTGCCAGCAAGCCTTCCCGCGCCCCATGACGCGCCCGATGCCGGGCTGATGCCGGGCGCGCTCGCGTCGCTGGCCGAGGCGATCGGCGACACGCCGCTGGTGCGGCTCGCGCGGCTCGCACCGGCGCCGGAGCCGCACGCCAACCGCCTGCACGGCAAGTGCGAGTTCATGAATCCGGGCGGCTCGATCAAGGACCGGCTCGCGCGCACGCTGCTGACCGAAGCCGCGCGCCGCGGCCTGCTCGCGCCCGGCGGCACCGTGATCGAGACCACCTCGGGCAACACCGGCGTCGGGCTCGCCACGGTCGGCGCAATCCTCGGCTACCGCGTGGTGCTGGTGGTCGCGCGCACCACCACGCCCGACAAGATCAACCTGCTGCGCGCCTGCGGCGCCACCGTGCATCTGGTCAGCCCCGGCCTGCCCGCCGACCATCCCGAATCGGGCACCGCCACCGCGCGGCGCCTCGCTCGCGAGATCCCCGGCGGCTGGTTCGCGAACCAGTTCGGCAACCCGATGAACTGGCAGAGCGCCTATGCCGGGCTCGGCCGCGAACTATGGCGGCAAAGCGATGGCCGGATCGACGCGCTGGTGTGCGGCGCCGGCACCGGCGGCACGCTGCATGGCGTGGCGCGCTTTCTCAAGGAACAGAACCCCGGCGTCGAGATCGTGCTGGCCGAGCCGCCCGGCAGCGCGTTCTCGGCCGCATGGCACGCGCGCACGGCCGCGTTTCGCGGCAGCCTCGTGGAAGGCGTCGGCAACGACGAGGTGCCCGTGGTGGCGAGCCTCGCCGACGTCGACCGCGTGTTCGAGATCGCCGACGCCGAATCGCGCGCGGTCAGCCAGCGGCTGTTCGAGCGCGAGGGCATGCTCGCCGGGCCGTCGTCGGGCTGCATCGTGGCGGCGGCGCTGCGCTACTGCGCAACGGCGCCCGCCACCGCGCGCGGGCGCAACGTGGTCGCGCTGCTGCCCGACGGCGCGCGGCCGTACCTGAACACCTTCTTCGATCCGGCCTGGTGCGAGGCACGCGGGCTGACCGCTGACTGAGCGCCGACTGAGCACCGACTGAGCCGCGCAGGGAGACCTTCACATGCAAATCCATTTCCTCGGCCACGCCAGCCTGCTGATCGAAACCAGCGCCGGCAACATCCTGATGGACCCGGTGTTCGGCGCCTCGCACCAGGAGGGCCTGCTCGACGTGTTCCCGAAGCGCGCGCTGCGCGAACTCGACGCGCTGCGCTTCGAGCTGCTGGTGATCTCCCACCGCCATCTCGATCACTTCGACGTCGAGACGCTGGCCGGGCTGTCGCGCGAGTGCCGCGTGATCATCCCCGACGACGACCTGATCGCGCACGCGCTGCACGAACTCGGCTACCCGAACGTGGAGCGCGTGCATGATTTCGACGAGATCGGGTTCGGCGAGGTGCGCCTCACCATCACGCGCTCGGAGAACCGCGTGCCGGAATTCGGCCTGATCGTGCGCGACGGGCCGTGCCTGCTCTGGAACGCCGTCGACACTATCGTCAGCGAGGCGACCTCGTCGCGCATCGCCGCGCAGCTCGGCCAGGTGGATCTGCTGATCGCGCCATGGCAGCCGCTGCTGGAAAACAATTTCCCGCTGAACCGCTCGCTGGCGTTTCCGCACGAGCGCGTCGGCGCGATGCTCGAACAGATCGCCCGCATCGCGCCGCGCCATGTCGCGCCCGGCTCGTGCATGTTCGCCTACCTGCCGCCCGCCGCGTTCATGAACCAGCTGGTGTTCCCGCTCACGCTGAAGCGCTTCGTGCGCGCGCTCGGCGAGCGCTGCCCGGCGCTGGCCGCGTCCTGCCACGCGGTGCAGCCGTCCGACCTGCTGCGGCTCGACGCGCGCGCCGCAGCAGCCCCCGTCGTCACGCACGCGCCCGGCGCGAGCCGCTTCGCCGTGCGGCTCGCCGACGGCGGCCCCGAGCCGCGCTTCGACCCGGTGCGGTTCGGCGTGCCGTTCGAGCATCCGGCATCCGGCGCCGACGTGCCCGCCGAAGCGCTGCAATGGCGCGTGGCCGAGACCGAATGCACCGACGCGCTGCCGCGCCACATTCTCGGCATGGACCCGGCGCTGCGCGCCGCGCATCGCGAGTGGGACGTGATCTACCAGCTGAACGTGGTGTCGCCCACCCGCACGCAAAGCTGGCACTACCAGCTGGCCGACGCGGCGCCGCGCGCGCAGGGCGGGCCGTCCGACTACGCGAACCTCGAATCGACCATCACGCTCGCCGCGCTGCACGGCCTCGTCGAAGGCACGCTCGGCTGGGACCATGCCCTGCTGAGCGGCAGCTTCCGCAGCTTCGCCTCGATCTATCGCGTGGACCCGCAGGGGCTCACCTATCCCGCGCCGCGCGCCGTCGCCGAGCCGCTGCGCCGCCACTACACCTACGACGCGCAGCTCGAACGCATCGTCGGACGCCAGCTCGCGCGGCTGGGTCGCGCGGGCGCCCGCTGACGCCCGCGCGCCCATGACCGATCCCGTCTTCAAGCCCGACCTGGTGTCCGCGCTGACCGAACGCACCACGCGCGAGGCGCGGGCCGCGCTGTCCGGGCCGCGTCCCGGCCTGCGGCGGCTGATCGCCCTGAGCGGGCCGGCGGTGGTGGCCTCGATCGCCTACATGGACCCCGGCAACTTCGCCACCAACATCGAGGCCGGTGCGCGCTTCGGCTATTCGCTGCTATGGGTCGTGCTGCTGGCCAACCTGATCGGCATGCTGTTCCAGGCGCTGGCCGCGCGGCTCGGCTTCGTGACCGGCCTGAACCTCGCCGAACACTGCCGCCTGCGGCTGCCGCGCGCCGCCGTGTATGGCATGTGGCTGCTGAGCGAACTCGTGGCGATGGCGACCGAGCTCGCCGAGCTGGTCGGCGCCGCAATCGGCCTGCAGCTGCTGTGCGGCCTGCCGCTGCTGGTCGGGATGCTGGTGACGGCGGCCATCGTCAGCGCGCTGCTCGGCTTCGAGCGGCGCGGCTTCCGTCCGCTGGAGCTGATGATCGCCGCGCTGGTCGCGACGATCGGCGCCGCGTATCTGATCGAGCTGGTCATCGTGCCGGTCGCGTGGCCCGCCGTGTTCGCGCAGCTCGTGCCGACGCGGCTGCCGCGCGCCGACGCGCTGATGATCTCGGTCGCGATCGTCGGCGCCACCGTGATGCCTCACGCGCTGTTCCTGCATTCGGGGCTGACGCAGAACCGCGTGACGCCGCAGGGGCCGGCCGAGCTGCGGCGGCTGCTGACGTTCTCGAACCTCGAAGTGGTGGCCGCGCTCGGCGTGGCGGGGCTGATCAACCTGGCGATGGTGATCACCGCGGCCGGTGCGTTCCACGAGCGCTTCAGCGACATCGCGCGGATCGACACCGCCTATCACACGCTGCGCCCGCTGCTCGGCGAGATGGCCGCGCTGCTGTTCCTGACCGGCCTGATCGCGGCCGGCGTATCGAGTTCGGTGGTCGGCGCCATGGCGGGCCAGGTCATCATGCAGGGCTTCGTGAAAAGGCGGCTGCGGCTGTCGCTGCGACGCTTCGTGACGATGGCGCCGAGCTTCGTGGTGATCGCGCTCGGCATCGACGCGACGCGCGCGCTGGTGCTGAGCCAGGTGGTGCTCAGCTTCGCGCTGCCGCTGCCGATGTTCATGCTGATCCGGCTGACCGCGAGCCGCGCCGTGATGGGGCCGTTCCGCAACCGGCGCCTGACGACGGCGGCGGCGACGCTCGCGGCCGGCGTGGTGACGGCACTGAACGCCGTGCTGGTCTGGCAGGGCTGGGCCGGCGTGACGGGCTGAACCGCCCCCGCGCGGCCCGGATGCGCGGCCCTCGCATCGTGTATTTGCGCGCGTTGCCCACGGGACGCCGCGCTCGCCATGACTCCGAGATCCGATGCCGTCCTTTCCCTGTTCTCGGGAGCGGCCGGATTTTCCTACGGTTTCGCGGCGGCCGGGGACGCTTCGACGAAGCACTGCGTTTCCGGAGGACTGCCGGGCCTCGGGCTACCGGCCGGTGCTGCTGGTGCTCGACCCGACTCCGTCCGGCAAGCTGAAAGCGCTCACCCAGGCGTTCCGGAACGCGGGCGGCGAGGCCCACGTGGGCGAAGGACGTCCGGGCCCATGTGAAGCAGCGGTCCGGCGAGGAAATCACGCGGTTCGTGAAGCCCGACATCCGCGATCCGATTCTCCGCATCACCGGACACGCGAACGAACGCCATGACCTGAGCCTCGCCTGCCGCCCTGGCGGATCCAGTCAGGATGCGGGCAGGCTCGAGGTCGCCGTCGGCGGCCAATCGTGGCAGATCCGCCGGCCATCGCAGGAATCGGTTCAGGCGGCCGAAGAGGTGAGGAAAGCGAAGCGGGCCGGGAAGGAAGAGAAAGAAGAGAACGCCGGCAAGGCCGGGAAGACCAGGAAAGCCAGGAAAACCGACGAAGCAGCCGGGCCGGCGCGGGACTGACGGCCGGCGCCGTGCGCGCCCGAGGCCCGCACGGCACGCCGTCGGATCCGGATCTCAGCCGAGGATGTCGACCCAGCCGTGCGCATCGGCTTCGCGCCCGGTCTGGATGCCCACCAGCGTCTTCTTCAGACGCGTCGCCACCGGGCCGGCACCGCCGTCGCCGATCATGAAGCTGTGCTTGCGGCCCTTCACCTGCCCGATCGCCGTGACGACGGCCGCGGTCCCGCAGGCGAACGCCTCCACCAGCCGGCCGCTCTTCGCGTCCGCTTCCCACTGCTCGATCGAGTACGGCTCCTCGCGCACGGTGTAGCCCAGATCGCGCGCCAGTTCGATCAGCGAGGCACGCGTGATGCCGGGCAGGATCGTGCCGGTGAGCGGCGGCGTCTGCAGCGAGCCGTCGTCGAACACGAAGAACACGTTCATGCCGCCCAGCTCCTCGATCCAGCGCCGCTCGACCGCGTCGAGGAACACCACCTGATCGCAGCCCTCGCGCGTCGCCTCGGCCTGCGCGGCGAGGCTCGCCGCGTAGTTGCCGCCGCACTTCGCGTCGCCGGTGCCGCCGGGCGCCGCGCGCGTGTAGCTGTCCGACACCCAGATCGCCACGCCCTTCGACGCGTCGCCCTTGAAGTAGGCGCCCACCGGCGTGGCCACCACGCAGAACAGGTACTGCGCCGACGGCTTCACGCCGAGCACCACCTCGTCGGCGATCATGAACGGGCGCAGGTACAGCGCGCTGCCTTCCGCCGACGGAATCCAGTCGCGCTCCAGCTTCACGAGCTGGCGCACCGCTTCCACGAACAATTCTTCCGGCAGCTGCGCCATCGCCAGCCGCGCCGCCGAGTTCTGGAACCGGCGCGCGTTCTGCTCGGGGCGGAACAGCGCGACCTGGCCGTCGGGCAGCGGGTACGCCTTCATGCCTTCGAAGATTTCCTGCGCATAGTGCAGCACCAGCATGGCCGGATCGATCTGGAGCGCGTGGCGCGGCTCGATCTTCGCGTCGTGCCAGCCCTGGCCTTCCGTGTAGCGGATCGTCACCATGTAGTCGGTGAAAATCTTGCCGAAGCCGGGATTCTCGAGCAGTCGCGCGCGAGCTTCGGCGGAAGTCGGATTCGGATGACGCTCGATCGGGAAAGTCGGGGTGCTGCCGGTGCTCATTGTGGTCCGCTCCTGTTTTATTGGGGCGGCGGGAACGTCCCGCCGCCGCGCTGACCGAACACTGTAATCGACCTGAGCGTTCCGCGCATCCGGAAATCTCCGTGCAAAGCCCGCGAACGCCGCAACAAACCCGGCGCGCCACCGCGTCGGCGTAACGAAACGCGGGGAATTCGCGCATCGTCCGGGCCGCGGCCGCACGCGCCGCGCATGCTCGCGGGAATGCGCGGCAGCCGATGCGAAACGCGCCGGCTCGGTGAGTCGAAACGGGCCGGATGACGGTCGCCGCAGAGGGAAGACGGCCGAAAGGAAGCCGAAGCGGGCCGGAAAGAAGCGCTGAAAGGCATCCGCAACGAGCACGGCGCGGTGGGGCTGGCAGCCCGCGGCGCCCGCGCGCCACCCGCGCGTCGCGGGTCCGCGCCGCCGGCCATGCCGGGGCATGGACAATGTCGTGCCAGGCCGCACAGTGCCGGGCGCGCCGGGCCGGCCACCGGCACCGCCCGGCGCCGCCGCCGGCCTTGCGTCACCTCACGGCTTCGTTACCTCAGGCCGCGCCGATCGCGTCGAGTTCGCGCATCGCGTAGTCGGGCAGGTCGAGCTGCCCGGCGGCGAGGTTCTCGCGCAGATGCGTGACCGACGAGGTGCCCGGAATCAGCAGCACGTTCGGCGCGCGGCGCAGCAGCCACGCCAGCGCGACCTGCATCGGCGTGGCGCCGAGCCGCCCGGCCACGGCGGAAAGCTCCGACGATTGCAGCGGCGAGAACCCGCCGAGCGGGAAGAACGGCACGTAGGCCACGCCCTCGGCGGCCAGCGTGTCGATCAGCGCGTCGTCGTCGCGATGCGCGAGGTTGTACAGGTTCTGCACGCAGACGATCTCGCAGATGCGCCGCCCTTCCTCGATCTGCGCGCGCGTCACGTTGCTGAGCCCGATGTGGCGCACCAGCCCCTTGCGCTGCAGTTCGGCCAGCACGGCGAGCGGCGCCTCGATCGAGCCCTCGGCCGGCCCGTGCGTCGAGAACATCGCGCGCAGGTTCACCACGTCGAGCACGTCGCGGCCGAGATTGCGCAGGTTGTCGTGGACCGCGCTCTCCAGCTCGGCGGCGGAAAACGCCGGCAGCCAGGCACCGGCCGCGTCGCGGCGCGCGCCCACCTTGGTCACGATCACGAGATCGTCGCGGTACGGATGCAGCGCCTCGTGGATCAGCCGGTTCGTGACGTGCGGGCCGTAGAAGTCGCTGGTGTCGATATGGTCGACGCCGGCCTCCACGGCCGCGCGCAGCACCGCCAGCGCGGCGGCGTGATCCTTCGGCGGACCGAACACGCCGGGGCCGGCCAGCTGCATGGCGCCATAGCCGATGCGGTGGACCGAATGGCTGCCGAGCGGGAAAACCTGGGTCGGGGTTGATGCGTTCATGAAGCGCCTCCTGGTAGGGAAACCCGAGCTTACGCGCTGGCGATTCCATCGATAAGCCGCCATAATCCGCACGGCTTGTACGAAGGAGCGAACAATGAACGTCGATCTGTCGGACCTCAGCGCGTTCGTGGCGGTGGCGCGCGCGAACGGCTTTCGCGACGGCGCGCGCGCCACCGGCACCAGCGCGTCCGGACTCAGCGAGGCGGTGCGCAGGCTGGAGGCGCGGCTCGGCGTGCGGCTGCTGAACCGCACCACCCGCAGCGTGGTGCCGACCGAGGCCGGCGAACGTCTTCTGGCGCGGCTCGCGCCGGCGTTCGGCGAGGTGGAGGCGGCGCTCGACGAGGTCAACGGCTTTCGCGACCGGCCGGCCGGCACGCTGCGCCTGAACGTGCCGGTCAGCGTGGCGCGGCTGGTGCTGCCGTCGATCGTGCCGCGCTTCCTGGCGGCCTATCCCGAGATCCGGCTCGAAGTGTCGGCCGACGAGAATTTCGTCGACGTGCTGGCGGTGGGCTGCGACGCCGGCATCCGCTACGAGGAGCGGCTCGAGCAGGACATGATCGCGGTGCCGATCGGCCCGCGCCTGCAGCGCTTCGCGATGGCGGCCGCGCCCGCCTACCTGGACCGGCGCGGACGGCCCGCGCATCCGCGCGAGCTGCTCGACCACGACTGCATCCTCGGCCGCTTCCCGAGCGGCGCGATGCCGCCGTGGAGCTTCGAGCGCGACGGCGAGACGGTGCGCATCGAGCCGTCGGGGCAACTGCTCGTGCAGTTGGGCGCGGCGGTGGATCTGGCCGTCGACGCGGCGGTGGCCGGCACCGGCATCATCCGCCTGTTCGAGGACTGGCTGCGCCCGCACCTGGCGAGCGGCGCGCTCGAACCGGTGCTGGAAGGCTGGTGGGAGACGTTCTCGGGGCCGTTCCTCTACTACCCGGGGCGGCGGCTCGTGCCGGCGCCGCTGCGCGCGTTCATCGATTTCGTGCGCGCCGACGGCGAGGCGCAGGCCGGGGCGGCACCGCAGCCATCCGGCGCCGCGCCGTGATTCAGCGGCCGGCGCCGGCCGTGGTGCCGGTCAGGAACCAGACGGCGAACAGCGGCGTGGCCGCGGCGCGCATCGCATGCAGCTCGCCGCCGCGGTTATGCACGAGCGCGCCGGGGCCGGGCGCCCACCATGCGGTGCCGTCGCGCCACCACTCGCCGTCGGACATCACGACGTAGACCTCGTCGGGCGGATGCCGATGCACGGGATAGGCGACGCCGGGCGCGAGCAGCGACACGCCGACGATCATCGTGCCGAGCGTCGCGCGCCCCGCGCCGCCGATCACGATCGCGTTTGCGTGGCCCTGCTCGAATGCCGGATCGGGTTCGTCGGTCGGGCGCCGATACCAGCGCAGCGCCGGCGCCAGGCGCGCGAAGCCCATGGCCAGCGGCGCGAGCGCGGCGTCGGCGGCCGTGGCGCGATGCAGGGCATCGGCCAGCCAGGTCTCGACGACGTCGGACGTGTGCGGCGCCTCACGCGGCGCCACCGGTGCGGGCACGCCCTCGAGCGCGGCGCGTGCCGCGTCGAGCGCGTCGCGCCCGCCGTGTTCGGCGTCGAGATAAACAGACAGATCGCGCAGCCACGCGGTCAGGCCGATCGTGTCGAGGGAATCCGCCATGCGCGGCCTCCGGATGGAAAGGCAACCGGATCGATGCGGGCGGAGCCGTCACGCGCAACGCACGCGTGGTGAAGGCTCCGCCCTGCCGGTGCCTCGATCGCTCAGGCGTCCGAACGGCCGCCGTACACCGGGAACTGCTTCGTCAGCTCGGCCACCTGCGCGCGCACCCGCTCGATGGTCGCCGTGTCTTCCGGATGGTCGAGCACGTCGGCGATCAGGTTGCCGACGATCTCGGCTTCCTTCGTGCCGAAGCCGCGCGTCGTCATCGCCGGCGAGCCCAGGCGGATCCCGCTCGTCACGAACGGCTTCTCCGGATCGTTCGGGATCGCGTTCTTGTTCACCGTGATGTGCGCCGCGCCCAGCGCCGCTTCCGCCGCCTTGCCCGTGATCTTCTTCGCCTGCAGGTCCACCAGCATCACATGGCTTTCCGTGCGCCCCGACACGATCCGCAGCCCGCGCTTGACCAGCGTCTCCGCCAGCACCCGCGCGTTCTCCACCACCTGTTGCTGATACGCCTTGAACTCCGGCGACGCCGCTTCCTTGAACGCCACCGCCTTCGCCGCGATCACGTGCATCAGCGGGCCGCCCTGGATACCCGGGAAGATCGCCGAGTTGATCGGCTTCTCGTATTCGGCCCTCATCAGGATCACGCCGCCGCGCGGGCCGCGCAGGCTCTTGTGCGTGGTCGTCGTCACGAAGTCCGCATGCGGCACCGGGTTCGGATACACGCCCGCCGCGATCAGCCCCGCGTAGTGCGCCATGTCCACCATCAGGTACGCGCCCACCGACTTCGCGATCTTCGTCAGCCGCTCGAAGTCGATCTTCAGCGCGAACGCCGACGCGCCCGCCACGATCATCTTCGGCTTGTGTTCCTGCGCCAGCTTCTCGGCCGCTTCGTAGTCGATGTCCTCGCCTTCGTTCAGGCCGTAGCTCACCACGTTGAACCACTTGCCCGACATGTTCACCGGCGAGCCGTGCGTGAGGTGGCCGCCGTGCGCGAGGCTCATCCCCATGATCGTGTCGCCCGGCTTCAGCATCGCGAAGAACACGCCCTGGTTGGCCTGCGAGCCCGAGTTCGGCTGCACGTTGGCCGCGTCCGCGCCGAACAGCGCCTTGACGCGGTCGATCGCCAGCTGCTCGACCACGTCCACGTATTCGCAGCCGCCGTAGTAGCGCTTGCCGGGATAGCCCTCGGCATACTTGTTGGTCAACTGCGAGCCTTGCGCGGCCATCACGGCCGGGCTCGTATAGTTCTCGGAGGCGATCAGCTCGATGTGATCTTCCTGGCGCTGGTTTTCCTGCTGGATCGCCTGCCAGAGATCCGGATCGACCGCTTCGATGCTGCTGCTGGAATAGTTGAACATGATTTTCCCGACGTCCGTCATCAAAAGACTTACCCTGCGCCGCGCGCGGCGGCTCCCGGCACGGATCGGCGTCCGCCCGGCGCGCTTCGAACAAATTGCTTGATTCGGTGCGCTATTCAACCGGAAGCGCCGGCCGCCATCTAGAAGAATTGCGACAACGCAATGGGATGGAATCGGCGCGCGACCGGCGCGGTCCGGCCGATGTCGCGCGGCGACAGGTCGGTGACGCATGCTCAACACGGGGACAAAAAAACGACACCCCGGCAAGCCGTGAAGCCTGCCGGGGTGTCCGAGGCGCGCGGGCCGATGCTGCCGCCACCCGCCTGCCTCGATCCGGGGCTCAGCCCGCCGTGGCTTGCGAAGCCGGTGCCGCCGGAGCAGCCTTGCCGTAGTCGACCGGCGCATCGGCCTCGCGCGGCGTGTCGCCCGAATGCTCGATCCAGCCGCCGCCCAGCGCGCGGTACAGGTCCACCAGGTTCGTCCAGCGCGACAGCCGCGCCGAGATCAGCGACTGCTGCGCCGTGTACAGATCCGTCTGCGCCGTCAGCACTGTCAGGTAGTTGTCCACCCCGTTCTTGTAGCGCAGGTCCGACAGATCGTAGCGCCGCTGCTGCGCCTGCTCGTTGCGTTGCAGCGCCGCGATCTGCTGGTCGAACGTCCCCCGAGCAGCCAGCCCGTCCGACACTTCCTGGAACGCCGTCTGGATCGCCTTCTCGTAGTTCGCCACCTCGATGCGCTTCTGCACGTGCGCGAGATCGAGGTTCGCCAGGTTCGAGCCGCCCTCGAAGATCGGCAGCGTGATGTCCGGCGCGAACGACCAGGCCGCCGTCCCCGCCTTGAATAGCCCGCCCAGCGTCGGGCTCGCCGTGCCGAACGCGCCCGTCAGCGAGATGCGCGGGAAGAACGCCGCGCGCGCCGCCCCGATGTTCGCGTTGGCCGCGCGCAGCGTCTGCTCGGCCTCCATGATGTCGGGCCGGCGCGTGAGCAGGTCCGACGGCAGCCCCGCCGGGATGTCGGTGAGCAGGTCCTGCGAGTCGAGCGGCAGGCCCGCCGGCAGGTCGTCCGGCAGCGGCTCGCCCACCAGCACCACCAGCGCGTTGAGCGCCTGCGCCCGTGCGCGTGCCTGCGCCTGCTGGTTCGCCAGCGCCTGCTCGACCACCGTCTGCGCCTGACGCAGGTCCAGCTCCGAGCCGGTGCCGTTGTCGAACTGCAGCTTGGTCAGGTTGTACGAGGACTGCGCCGTCTTCAGCGTGTCTTCCGTCACCTTCAGCAGGTCGTCGGTGGACAGCACCGTCAGGTACTGGTCGGCCACCTGCGAGATCAGCGAGATCTCGGCGGCCTTGCGTGCCTGTGCCGTGGACAGGTATTGCGCGAGCGCCTGGTCCTTCAGGCTCTGGATCCGGCCGAACAGGTCCAGCTCCCACGACGCCGACAGCCCGACGTTGTAGACGTGCGTGACGAGCGGCGCCCCCGTGGTCGAGACGCCGGCCGGCAGCCGCTGGAGCGAGCCGGTGCCGGTGCCGCCCAGCGTGGGCAGCAGCTCGGCGCGCGTGATCTGGTACTGCGCGCGCGCCGCCTCCACGTTGAGCACCGACACGCGCAGGTCGCGGTTGTTCTTCAGCGCCAGCTCGATCAGCTGCTGCAGCCGCGGATCGGTGAAGAAGTTGCGCCAGCCGATGTCGCTGGCGGCCTGGCCGTTCGCGCTCTTGGTCGCGCTCGCGCCCGGCTGCGTCGCGTAGACGCCGTCGGACGGGAACGACCCCGAGACCGGCGCCGCCGGACGCTTGAAATGCGGTGCCAGCGTACAGCCGCTGGCCACCAGTGCGACCGCCATTGCAGTCAAAGCAAATTTTCGCATTGTCACTGTTCCTTGTTGCCGTCGCCGCCTTCCTGGGTCCGGTGCGCGTGTTCCTGCGCGAGACGCAGCGCTTCGTCGGCATCTTCCTTCTCGCCGCCGAAGATCGCCCGCACCTTCACGAAGAACATGGGGATCATGAAGATCGCGAGGAACGTCGCGGTCAACATCCCGCCGATCACGCCGGTGCCGATCGCGTGCTGGCTCGCCGAACCCGCGCCGTTGCTGATCGCGAGCGGCAGCACGCCGAGGATGAACGCGAGCGAGGTCATCAGGATCGGGCGCAGCCGCAGCCGCGCCGCTTCCAGCGCCGCCTCGACCGGCCCCATCTTCTCGCCGATCTGCAGCTCGCGCGCGAATTCCACGATCAGGATCGCGTTCTTCGCCGACAGCCCCACCGTGGTCAGCAGGCCGACCTGGAAGAACACGTCGTTCTCAAGCCCGCGCACCGTGGTGGCGATCAGCGCGCCGATCACGCCGAGCGGCACCACCATGATCACCGAGAACGGGATCGACCAGCTCTCATACAGCGCCGCCAGACACAGGAACACCACCAGGATCGAGATCGCGTAGAGGATCGGCGCCTGCGAGCCCGACTGCAGTTCCTGGAACGACAGGCCCGTCCACGAGTAGCCGATGCCGTTCGGCAGCTTCTGCGAGATCTTCTCCATCGCCGCCATCGCCTGGCCGGTACTGTTGCCCGGCGACGCCTGCCCCTGGATTTCCACCGACGAGATGCCGTTGTAGCGCTCCAGCTTCGGCGAACCGTAGGTCCAGTGGCCGGTCGCGAACGCGCTGAACGGCACCATCCCGCCCGCGCTGTTGCGCACGTACCAGATGTTCAGGTCTTCGGGCGTGACGCGGAACGGCGAGTCGGCCTGCACGTACACCTTCTTGATCCGGCCATCGGTATCGAGGAAGTTGTTGACGTACTGCGAGGCCCACGCGATCGAGAAGGTCTGGTCGATCGCGGCCGGCGTCACGCCGAGCGCGTTGGCCTTCTCGCGGTCGATGTCGACCTTGAACTGCGGCGTGTCGTTGAGGCCGTTCGGGCGCACCAGCGCCAGCGCCGGATCCTTCGCGGCCATCCCGAGCAGCTGGTTGCGCGCGGCCATCAGCGCATCGTGGCCAAGGCCGCCGTTGTCGGTCAACTCGAAGTCGAAGCCGGCGGCGGTGCCGAGTTCCGGAATCGACGGCGGATTGAACGGGATCACCACGGCGTCCTTGTAGGTCGCGTAGTGGCCCATGGTCCGCTTCAGCAGCGCCTGCACCTTGCGGTCGGCGCTGCGGCGCTCCTCGAACGGCTTGAGCTTGACGAACACGAGGCCGGCGTTCTGGCCGCGGCCCGCGAAGCTGAAGCCGTTCACGGTGAACACCGAATCCACCACGTCCTTTTCCTGCGTCGCCATGTGCGTGGTGATGTCGGCCAGCGTGCGCGCGGTGGTCTCCTGGGTCGAGCCCGGCGGCGTCTGCACGATCATGAACATGTAGCCCTGGTCCTCGTCCGGCAGGAACGACTTCGGCAGCCGCACGAACAGGAAGCCGACGCCGACGATCACCGCGAGGTAGATCACGAGCCAGCGGCTCGAGCGCTTGATCACGTGATGCACGCCCACGTGATACTTCTCGCGGCCCTTGTCGAAGTTGCGGTTGAACCAGCCGAAGAAGCCCTTCTTCTCCTCGTGATGGCCCTTCTCGACCGGCTTCAGGATGGTCGCGCACAGCGCCGGCGTGAGAATCAGCGCGACCAGCACCGACAGCACCATCGCCGATACGATCGTCAGCGAGAACTGCCGGTAGATCGCGCCCACCGAGCCGCCCGAGAACGCCACCGGCACGAACACCGCCGACAGCACCAGCGCCACGCCCACCAGCGCGCTGGTGATCTGGCCCATCGCCTTCTTCGTGGCTTCCTTCGGCGAAAGGCCGTCCTCCACCATCACGCGTTCGACGTTCTCCACCACCACGATCGCATCGTCCACCAGCAGGCCGATCGCGAGCACCAGGCCGAACATCGACAGCGTGTTGATCGAGAAGCCCGCCGCCGCCATGATCGCGAACGTGCCGAGCAGCACCACCGGCACCGCGATGGTCGGGATCAGCGTCGCGCGCAGGTTCTGCAGGAACAGGTACATCACGAGGAACACCAGCACGATGCCTTCCAGCAGCGTCTTGACCACTTCCTCGATCGACAGGCGCACGAACGGCGTCGTGTCATACGGGTAATGCACCACCATGCCGTGCGGGAAGTACTTCGACAGCTCCTGCACCTTGCCCTTGATCGCATCGACCGTGGCCAGCGCGTTGGCGCCGGTGGCCAGCTGGATGCCGAGGCCGGCCGTGGGCTGGCCCATGTACTTGGTGTCGAAGTTGTAGTTCTCCGCCCCGAGGTTCATGGTCGCCACGTCCTTCAGGCGCACCTGCGAGCCGTCCTGGTTCACCTTCAGCAGGATGTTGCCGAACTGCTCCGGCGTCTGCAGCAGCGTCTGCTCGGTGATGGTGGCCTGCAGCACCGTGCCCGGCTTGGCCGGCGTGCCGCCGATCTGGCCGCCCGCGATCTGCACGTTCTGCGCCGTGATCGCGGCCGTCACGTCGGACGGCGTCAGGCTGAAGTTGGTCAGCTTGTTCGGGTCGAGCCAGATCCGCATCGCGTACTGCGAGCCGAGCAGCAGCGTCTGACCGACGCCGTTCAGGCGGCTGATCGGATCGAGCACGTGCGAGGCGACGTAGTTCGTCAGGTCGTTGCGGCCCATGCTGCCGTCGTCGGAGTTGAACGCGATCCAGATCAGCCAGCTCGTGCTGGACTTCGTGACCTTCAGGCCGAGCTGCTGCACCACCTGGGGCAGGATCGGCGTGGCCAGCGACAGCTTGTTCTGCACCTGCACCTGCGCGATGTCCGGGTTGGTGCCCGGCGCGAACGAGATGGTGATGGTGGCGTTGCCCGAATCGTCACTGGTCGACGACATGTACAGGAAGTTGTCGAGGCCGCTCATCTGCTGCTCGATCACCTGCGTGACCGTGTCCTCGACCGTCTTCGCCGACGCGCCCGGATAGTTCGCCGTGATCTGCACCGCGGGCGGCGCGATCGTCGGGTACTGCGAGATCGGCAGCGTGAAGATCGATGCGACGCCCGCGAGCATCAGCACGATCGCGATCACCCACGCGAAGATCGGCCGATCGATAAAAAACTTTGCCATTTGAGACCCCTCGTTACTTCGCGGCGGATGCGCCCGCCGCGGATGCCGCCGCGCCCGATGCGCCCGATGCGGCACCGGCCGGTGCCTGCGCGGCGCCGGCGTCGGAAGCGGCGTTCGGATCGGCCGGCAGCTGCGCGGCCACCGGCTTGACGGTCATGCCCTGCTGCACCTTCGCCACGCCCTGCACGATTACGCGGTCGCCCGCCTGCAGGCCGCCCTCGACGATCCAGTCCTGGCCGTAGGTGCCGGCGGTCTTCAGCACATGGGTGGCGACCTTGTTGTCCTGGCCCACCACCAGCGCGGTCGGCTGGCCCTTCGGGTCGTGCTGCACGCCGATCTGCGGCACCAGGAACGCGTTGTCGTTGACGCCTTCCTCGATGCGCGCGCGCACGAACATGCCCGGCAGCAGCACGTGGTTCGGGTTCGGGAAGATCGCGCGGATCGTCACCGAGCCGGTGGTCTGGTCCACCGTCACGTCGGTGAACTGCAGCTTGCCTTCAGCCGAGTAGGTCTTGCCGTCCTCGAGCACCAGCGACACCTTCGCCGCGTTCGGGCCGGCCGTCTTCACGCGTCCGCTCTGGATGTCCTGGCGCAGCTTCAGGCCGTCGAGGCTCGACTGCGTGAGGTCGACGTACATCGGATCGAACTGCTGCACGGTCGACATCAGCGTCGCCGCGCTGGCTTGAACGTAGGCACCCGGCGTGACCTGCGAGATCCCCACGCGGCCCGAGATCGGCGACAGCACGTCGGTGTAGCCGAGGTTGATCTGCGCGGTGTCCACCGCCGCCTTGCCCGACGCGACGTCGGCCGCGGCCTGGCCGGCCGAGGCCACGGCGTTGTCGTAGTCCTGCTTGCTGACCGCGTTGGCGGCCACCAGCACCTTGTAGCGCGCGGCCTGCGCGTTGGTCGAGACCAGGTTCGCCTGGGCGCGCGCGAGCGTGGCCTTGGCACTGTCGAGCGTGGCGAGGTACGGCGCCGGATCGATCTTGTAGAGCCGCTGGCCGGCCTTCACGTCGGAGCCTTCGGTGAATTCGCGACGCAGCACGATGCCGTCGACGCGCGCCCGGACCTGTGCCATCAGGAACGCGTTGGTGCGGCCCGGCAGTTCGGTGATGACCGGCACCGCTTGCGGCTGGACCGTCACGACACCGACCTCGGGCGCCGGGGGCGGCGGCGCCGCGTCCTGCTTTCCGCAGGCGGCGAGCAGCGCGGCGGCTGCCGCGACAGGAAGAATGCGATAAGAAACCCGTTCGACGCGCATGGAGCGACCTCTGTAAGAATCAACGAAACGGCACCGGCCGGCAGTCCATCGCCGGAAACCGATGCGGCAAACACGGGAACGACCAGCACCGGCGCCGCGCTGGCGGCATCGGCCGGCGCCGCCGGTCGCCGGCCCGCAACAGGCGGCCACGACCTGACGACGCAACGAAGGCATCCGTGACGGACAACACTTCACGGACGAAAAACTTCACGGAAAAACCAGGAAGCCCGACGCGGCCGCCAAACCGGAACGCGCGGTTCCGGCAGGCGGCCTCAGCGGGCGAGCGAGCGGTGCCCGGGCTCACGCCCGGACACGCACCCGGATTCGATTACACCGCGCTGACAGGCGGACGGCGAAGCTATCACAAAATGGATGACGATTGCGTTGAACAAAACTCAATTCGTCACGGCGGCGGCCTGCGAGGCGGTGTTGCTGGCGGTGGCCACGCCGTCGTCGGCCTGCACGCGCACCGACGCGGCCTGCAGGTCGTCGACCCAGTGCGACGGGTTCTGGCGGGCCGGATTGAAGCCGGCGCGCTCGTAGCGGACCAGGTCGGCCCGCACCTGGGCGCGGCTCAGCGGGCCGCTGCCCTGTGCGAAGGAGATCGCGGGGATGACGAAAGCGGCCGCGACGCAGGCGGCCTTCCAGTACGACTTCATGATGTTCCGACTCCAGGGAGCTACGGCCTGCACGCCCCTGCGTGCAAACGTCCGTTGCGGCGTCGGCGGATTCCGTTGCGGGCGGCACGCATGGCGCGCCGCCGCGCTCGGGCCTCGACCGGCGCCCGTCTCCTGCGCCTTGCGGCGCCAGCCTCTTGATCCGGACATCGCACGGCCCGGCGGGCGGCGCGACGATGGCGGTGAACGCGTCATGCGGTGAACGTCGCGCGGCGGGTCGCGCCGCGCGGGCGGAGCCGGCGGCCGGTCGGCCGGGCAGGCTCCACGTTCGGCCCGGAAGGCGCGTTCCACTTCCGGGGAACCGCAATGTACCAGCGACGCAATTGTTTGATTAGACGCCCGAGCCGGCATGGCCTTATGAATGTGATTCATGAATCGGCCGGCGCGGCGCACGGCCCGCGCACGCCGCCGCCGTGCGGGCCGGCATCGCACGCCGATTTCGGGCCGATGGTACGATGCGCTCTCGATATTCCGTTATCCCCCGCCATCCGGCGGCGATCTACCGATGGCACGCGACAATTTCAGCGATCTCCTGGCCTTTCTCGCGGTCGCGCGCGAACGCAGCTTCACCAAGGCCGCCACCCAGCTCGGCGTGTCGCAATCGGCGCTGAGCCACACGATACGCGGGCTCGAGGCGCGGCTCGGCGTGCGGCTGCTGACGCGCACCACGCGCAGCGTCGCCACCACCGAGGCCGGCGAGCGGCTGATGCACGTGGCGGCGCCGCGCTTCGACGAGATCGAAACCGAGCTGAACGCGCTGTCCGAACTACGCGACAAGCCGGTCGGCCTGATCCGCATCACCGCCACCGACCATCCGGTCAACACGATCCTGTGGCCGCGCCTGAAGCCGCTGCTGGCCGATTATCCCGGCCTCAAGATCGAGATGTCGATCGACTACAACCTGTCCGACATCGTCGCGCAGCGCTACGACATCGGCGTGCGCTTCGGCGACCAGGTCGCCAACGACATGATCGCGGTGCGGATCGGCCCCGACGTGCGGATGATGATCGCCGGCTCGCCCGACTATCTCGCGCGCCATCCGGCGCCGAAGTGTCCGCAGGACCTGCTCGACCATGCCTGCATCAACCTGCGGCTGCCCACACGCGGCAGCCTCTACGCGTGGGAGCTGAAGAAGGGCAGGCACGACCTGCTGGTGCGTGTGGACGGGCAGCTGATCTTCAACAGCACGCCGCAGATGCTGGCCGCCGCGCTGGAAGGTTTCGGGCTCACCTACCTGCCCGAGGACGAACTGATGCCGCACGTGCGGGCCGGCAACCTGAAGTGCGTGCTGAAGGAATGGAGCGCGACGTTCCCCGGCTATCACGCCTATTACCCGAGCCGCCGGCAGTCGTCGCGCGCGCTGTCGCTCGTGATCGACGCGCTGAAGCATCGCGACTGAGCTTCGCGCGCGCTCGCGTGACCGCTGCCTCAGCCCGATTCGCCGGTCTTCGCGACCGCGATGTTCATGGTGTGCGGAATCGCGATGCCGTTCTTGACCGCCGTGACCTCGGCGAGGATCGACAGCGCGATCTCGGGCGGCGTGCGGCTGCCGATGTGCAGTCCCGCCGGCCCGTGCAGCCGCGCGAGCTGCGCGGCGTCCAGATCGAACTCGGCCAGCCGCTCGCGGCGCGCGGCGTTGTTGCGGCGCGAGCCGAGCGCGCCGACGTAGAACGCGGGCGTCTTCAGCGCCTCCATCAGCGCGAGGTCGTCGAGCTTCGGATCGTGCGTGAGCGCGATCACGCACGAGCGCGCGTCGAGCCGCATCTCCAGCACCGTGTCGTCGGGCATGGTCCGCACCAGCCGCGTGCCCGGCACGTCCCAGGCCTCGACCTGCTCCTCGCGCGGATCGCACACCGTCACCTGATAGTCGAGCCCGGTCGCGATCCGGCACAGGTAGCGCGACAGCTGCCCCGCGCCGATCACCAGCATCCGGTAGCGCGGCCCATGCACGGTGCGCAGGCTCGCGCCGTCGAACGTCACGCCGTCGGCCGCCGTCACCGCGTGATCGAGCGTCGCCGCGCCGGTGGCGAGCGTAAGCGTGCGCGCCACCAGCCGGCCCGCGTCGATGGCCTCGCACAGCGCCGCGATGCCGCTCGCGGCGCTGAGCGGCTCGAGCACGAGTTCGAGCGTGCCGCCGCACGGCAGGCCGAAGCGGTGCGCCTCGTCGGCGCTGATCCCGTAGCGGATCGTCTCGGGCCGCGCGTCGCACGTGATGCCGGCCTCGCGCACGCGCGCGATCAGGTCGTCCTCGATGCAGCCGCCCGACACCGAGCCGACCGCGCGGCCGTCGTCGCGCAGCGCGAGCAGCGCCCCCACCGGCCGCGGCGACGATCCCCAGGTGCGCACCACGGTGGCCAGCAGCACGCGCCGGCCGGCCGCCAGCCAGCGCGCGCTGGTGCGCAGCACGTCGAGATCGACGCTGTCCATCAGCGGGCCGCCGCCGTCGCGCGGCGCAGCTTCGCGACCTCGTCGGCGCTCACCGCCGGCGCGCCGTTGTTCCAGCCCGCGCGCACGAAGGTCAGCACGTCGGCGATCTGGCGGTCGGTCAGCACGTCGGCGAACTTCGGCATCGGATAGGCAGCCGGCACGCCCGCGATCACGAGATCGGCGGTGCCGTTCAGCGTCACGTTGATCAGCGACGCCGGGTTCGCCTCCAGCAGGTTCGGATTGCCGGCGAGCGGCGCGAGCAGCGGCGCGAACGCGCGGCCGTCGGTGCCGTGGCAGTGCATGCAGTACGCGGCGTAGACGGCCGCGCCCGGATCGCCCGCCGGATGCTTCAGCGCGGCCATGGTGCGCTGCGGATCGTAGCGATACGGCGGCGCGCCGGTGCCGCCCGCGGCCGGCAGCGACTTCAGGTAGCGCGCGATCGCGCTCAGGTCGTCGCCGCTCAGGTACTGCGTGCTGTGGTTGATCGCGTCGGTCATCGCGCCGAACGCGCTGGCATGCGCGTTCGCGCCGGTCTTCAGGAACTGCGCGACGTCGGCCTCGCTCCAGCGGCCGAGCCCGGTGTTGGCCTCGCCGGTCAGGTTCGAGGCGAACCAGTTGTCGAGCAGGCCGCCGGTCAGGAACGCGCTGCCGCGCTCGTCGAGCGCCTTCTCCTGGAAGCCGACGCCGCGCGGCGTGTGGCACGCGCCGCAGTGGCCGAGCCCCTGCACGAAGTAGGCGCCGCGATTCCAGACCGGGTCGTGGTCGGCCTTCGCCTGATAGCGCGTGCCGTCGAGGAACACGAGGTTCCAGAGCTTGAGCGGCCAGCGCATGTTGAGCGGCCAGCGGATCTCGCTGTCGCGGTTGGCCTGCGCGACGGGCGCCACGCCGTGCATGAAGTAGGCGTACATCGCGCGCACGTCGTCGTCGCTGACCTTTGCATACGACGGGTACGGCATCGCCGGATAAAGATTATGGCCGTCCTTCGCCACGCCCTCGCGCAGCGCACGCGCGAAGTCGGCCTCGCTGTAGCCGCCGATGCCGGTGGCCGCGTCGGGCGTGATGTTGGTCGTGTAGATCGCGCCCATCGGCGTGGACATCTTCAGCCCGCCCGCGAACGGCTTGCCCTTCGGCGCCGTATGGCAGGCGATGCAGTCGCCCGCGCGCGCCAGGTATTCGCCGCGCGCGACCAGCGCCGCGTCGTTGCTGCCGTCGGCCACCGCCGCGTGGGCGCCCGGCGCCGTGAACGCGGCGCAGGCCAGTGCCGCCGCGCCGAATGCCCGGCGCAGCCGGTTCGGAATCGTCATCGCCGTCTCCCTCATGCCGTTTTCAGTTGATCGCCCACGGGCAGCCGGTAAAGCCGCTTGCCCGTGGCCGCGTGGATCGCGTTGGCCACCGCCGCCGCGATCGCCGAGGTGCCCGGCTCGCCGATTCCGCCCGGCGCCTCCGCGCTCTTGACGATATGCACGTCGATCTTCGGCGTCTGGTTGATGCGCAGCATCCGGTAGTCGGTGAAGTTGCTCTGCTCGACGCGCCCGTCGCGGATCGTGATCTCGCCGTACAGCGCGGCGGTGATGCCGAACACGATGCCGCCCTGGATCTGCGCCTCGACCGTGTCGGGATTCACCACCATGCCGCAATCGACGGCACAGACCACGCGCTCGACGCTGACCTCGCCGTCGGCCACCGCCACGTCCACGATCATGCTGAAGAAGCTGCCGAACGCGTGCAGCACCGACACGCCGCGGCCGTGCCCGGCCGGCACCGCCTGCCCCCAGCCGGATTCGCGCGCGACCACGTCGAGCACGTTGCGCGCGCGCGGCGTGCGGCCCAGCAGCGAGCGTCGGTAGGCGACCGGGTCGGCCTTCGCGCGCACCGCCAGCTCGTCGATGAAGCTCTCCACCACGAACGCGCTGCGCGTCGGGCCGACGCCGCGCCAGAACGCGGTCGGCACGTGGCGCGGCTCCTGGCGCACGTATTCGATGCGCTGGTTCGGGATCTCGTAGGGCAGGTCGGCGGCCACTTCCACCGCGTCGCTGTCCACGCCGTTCTTCACCGCGCCGGGCGCGAAGCGCGCCATGATCGAGGAGCCGACGATGCGGTGCTGCCACGCCACCGGCTTGCCGTTCGCGTCGACGCCGGCCGAGATCCGGTCGTAGTAGTAAGGCCGATACAGGTCGTGGCGGATATCCTCCTCGCGCGTCCAGACCACCTTGACCGGCGCGTCCACCTGTTTGCCGACCTTCAGCGCCTGCGCGATCATGTCGGTCTCGAGCCGCCGCCCGAAGCCGCCGCCGAGCAGGTGGTTGTGCAGCACGATGCGGCTCTCGTCGAAGCCGGTCACGCGCTTCGCGGCGTCGACCGCGAACCCCGGCACCTGCGTGCCGACCCAGATCTCGCAGCCGTCGCCACGCACGTGGACCGTGCAGTTGACCGGCTCCATCGTGGCGTGCGCGAGGAACGGTTGCTGATACACCGAATCGATGCGCGCGCCGGCCGAGCCGAATGCCTTGGCCACGTCGCCGTCGTTGCGCGCCACGGCGCCGGGGCGCTCGGACTCGCGCGCGAGATCGCCGACGATGTCATCCATCGAGACGCGCGCGCCGTCGCCCTCATGCCATTCGATCACCAGCGCCGAGGCACCGCGCTTGGCGGCCCAGGTATGGTCGCCCACCACCGCCACCGCGTTGTCGACGCGCACCACCTGGCGCACGCCCGGCACGCGCTTCGCCGCGCTGTCGTCGACGCTCGCGACGGTGCCGCCGAACACCGGGCTGTTGACGATCGCCGCGTACAGCATGCCCGGCAGCCGCACGTCGAGCCCGAACTGCGCGGTGCCGTCCACCTTCTCGGGCGAATCGAGCCGCTTCACCGGCTTGCCGATCAGCGTGAACGCCTCGGGCTTCTTCAGCACCACGTCGGTCGGCACCGGCAGCTTCGCGGCCGCGTCGACCAGCGAGCCGTAGCCCGCGCGCCGGCCGCTCGGCGCATGCAGCACCTCGCCGTTCGCCGCGCTGCACGAGGCCGGATCGACCTTCCACTGCTGCGCGGCCGCCGCCACCAGCAGCGTGCGCGCGGTGGCGCCGGCGCGGCGCATCGGCTCCCACGCATAGCGGATCGAGGTTGAGCCGCCGGTCAGCTGGCCGCCGCCCAGCAGCGGGTCGCCGTAGCGCTTCGCGTCGGCCGGCGCATGGTCGAGCACCACGCTGTCGAGCGGTACCTCGAGTTCCTCCGCGATCAGCATCGGGATCGACGTGTAGACGCCCTGCCCCATCTCGACCTTCGGCATCACCAGCGTGACCTGCCCCGCGCGATCGACGCGCACGAACGCGTTCGGCGCGAACAGCCCGGCCGGCGCCTGGTCGGGCGCGTCGCCGCCGATCACCGACGGGCGCGTCGCCCCGCCCGAGGCCGGCACCGCGAAACCGAGCAGCAGGCCGCCGCCGGCCGCCGCGCCGAGCGTGAAGCCGGCCTGCAGGAAGCGGCGCCGCGAGATGCCTGCCGCGTTACCGTCGGCCGCGCTCGCGGCGCGGCTCGCTTCGATGATTCCCGAGGACATGGTCAGGCCTCCCGCGCGGCCAGCTTGATCGCCGCGCGAATCCGGTTGTAGGTGCCGCAGCGGCAGATGTTGCCCGCCATCGCCGCGTCGATGTCGGCGTCGTTCGGGTGCGGGTTCGAGGCCAGCAGCGAGGCGGCCGCCATCACCTGCCCCGACTGGCAGTAGCCGCACTGCACCACGTCGAGCTTGCGCCACGCCTGCTGGACCTTCG
Organism: Burkholderia perseverans; assembly: GCF_022870505.1. Lineage (NCBI taxonomy): Bacteria > Pseudomonadati > Pseudomonadota > Betaproteobacteria > Burkholderiales > Burkholderiaceae > Burkholderia > Burkholderia perseverans. Next base: position 421,958 of record NZ_CP045093.1, on the reverse strand, counting down.
CGCCCACCGGCGTCATGCCGACCGCCTCGATCGTGGTGATCTTGCGGCCGGCCACGGCGGCCACCGGCAGCACGCACGAGCGCGCGGCCTCGCCGTCGAGGTGGACGGTGCAGGCGCCGCACTGGGCGATGCCGCAGCCGAATTTCGTGCCGGTCAGGCCGACGAGGTCGCGCAGTACCCAGAGCAGGGGCATGTCGTCGGGCGCGTCGACGCTGTGCGTCACGCCATTGATGTTCAACGTGGTCATCGAAAGCTCCCGGTTTTGTGGGGGAATGGTTGGAGCGTGTCGCGGCAAGGCTTGGGGCGGATCAGGCGTCGCAGTCGGTCAGATCTCGCTGCGGCTGCGGATGCGTAGCGGGCACCGCGTGGGATTGCGTGAAGCGGTTCAGTGCATGCGTTTCGAGTTCGAGCAGCGGCGGCACCACGCTGCGCAGGTGATCGATGAAGGTACGCACCTTCGCCTCGAGATGCCGGCGCGACGGATAGAGCGCGTGGATGCCGTGCGAGCGCAGCCGCCAGCCCGGCAGCACGCGCGCGAGCGTGCCGTCGCGCAGCCCGTCGAGCGCGGTCCACACCGGCAGCGGGCCGATCCCCATGCCCGAGCGCAGCGCGTCGGCCATCGCGTCGGCGATGTTGACGACGAACGGCCAGGGCTGCGCGGGCGTGAAGGTGGCGGACGACACCGGGCCTTCCAGCGCCCAGCTGCCGGCCGGCGCGTTCGGCACCACCAGTTGCAGGCAGGCATGATGGTCGAGGTCCGCCACCGAGGCCGGCACGCCGGCGCGCGCCAGATAGGCGGGCGCCGCGCACAGCACGCTGTGGCTGGTGCCGATGCGCTCGGCGATCAGCGTCGAATCGTCGAGTTCGTTGGCGACGACGAGCGCGAGATCGAAGCCTTCCTCGACCAGATCGGGCATGCGCTGTGCGAGCGTGAGGTCGATCGTGACTTCCGGATAGCACTCGCGGTAGCGCGAAAGACGCGGCACGAGATAGTGGCGGCCGAAGCCCGCGCTCGCATGCACGCGCAGGCGGCCCGACGCGCAGCGCACGGCGCCCGAGGCCTCCGCCTCGGCTTCATCGACCAGATCGAGAATCTGCCGGCAGTGGGCGAGATAGCGCTCGCCGGCTTCGGTCAGCGCCACGCGTCGCGTGGTGCGATTGAGCAGCCGCACGCGCAGCTGGGCTTCGAGGGACGAGATCGCGCGCGAGACCTGTGGCGTTGCAACAAAGGCCGACTGCGCGGCCTTCGTGAAGCTGCCTGTCTCGACCACCTTCACGAACAGGCGCATGTTCTCGAGCGTAGGCATTCGACGTCGCTCCGGAAAAGCAACCGGCGCAACGGGCCGGCAATGTCGCGTGGGGGTGCGACCAGACGGCGCATCATCGCACAGACATTGATGAATGGTCTTCATAAGAGCATGCCGAAAATGCGGCTTTTTTCGGATGAAAGCATTGAGTGACAATACGGCTATCAACACACCGCGCTATATTGTTTCCGCTATAGCGCTATCTCCGGCTACCGGGCGTCCTCCGTCGATGCGGAGGAATTGTTGCGCGTGCATCGATCTCGCGGTGCCGCCTCGTCGAGGACGAATCGGTTGCGCCTGGCGTCGATTTGCTGCGATTCAGCGTGGACCCCGTGGTCAGGCCGCAATCCCGCTGCAATACGCATCCGCGCGACGTCGTCTATATTGGCAATGACCGGGTCCTTCCTTCGTCGTCCTGCCCGGTCGCGGCGCGGCATGCCTGCCTCGCGCCGTGTCGCTGCATCGATCTTCAGAGCCTGAGAGCCGACATCGCCATGTCCCGCCCGTTGCAACGGCGGATCGCGTCGCGCCATCGGTGTTGTCCGTGCGCTTCACATTGCATCCCGTCTTCTCCGGAAAAAGGACCATTCCATGACGCCTTATCGCCCGAGATATCGATCGCGGCTGGCCACCGCGGTCTTCGATCTGCTCAATCCGATCCCGTATGGCCTGTTCGTCGGCACGCTGATCTTCGACATCCTCTACGCCAACACCGCGGACATCCTGTGGGCCAAAGGGGCCGCATGGCAGGTCAGCATCGGGCTCGTGATCGCGATCGTTCCGCGCCTGCTCAATCTCGGCCATGTCTGGCTGCCGTCGCGCCATCCCGTGCTGCGCGTCGAGCGCCTCGATTTCTGGCTGAACCTGGTGGGCATCATCGCCGCGATCGCCAACGCGTTCGTCCACAGCCGCGATGCCTATGCGATCGTGCCGGAGAACGTGATCCTGTCGGTCATCACGGTCGTGCTGCTCGGCCTCGCTCAACTCACGCTCGCGCTCGGCAAGTTCGCGGTGCAGGAGGTCGGCCATGAATAAGCGCATCGGAGCCGCCACCGCCCTCGCGTTCGCCATCGCCCTGCTGTTCGGCGCGTGCAGCGAGAAAGCCAGGTACGATCCCGAGCACCAGGCGGGCGCGAACCCGCCGCTGCCGGGCGCGCAAAACTTCATCGTGCCGCCGATCCAGGTGCCGAAGGGCGTCGGCTGGCAGGATGGTCAGGTGCCGAAGGTGGCGGCCGGGCTCGCCATCGAGAAGATCGCGGGCGGCCTCCAGCATCCGCGGCAGGTCTACGTGCTGCCGAACCAGGACATCCTCGTGGTCGAGGCGAACAGCCCGAGGACGGAGCCCGTGACCACACCGAAGCAGCTGATCGCCGGCATGGTGACGAGCCGCGCCGGCAAGGGCGCGCCGGGCGGCAACCGGATCACGCTGCTGCGCCGCAAGGCCGGCGGCGGCGGATGGGACAAGTACCTGTTCATCGACAAGCTGCATTCGCCGTTCGGCGTGCAGTTGATCGGCGACACGCTCTATGTCGCCGACACCGATGCGCTGCTGAAATTCCCGTATACGCCGGGCCAGACGACGATCGCCGCGCCCGGCGTCGAGCTGGCCGACCTGCCGAGCACCATCAACCATCACTGGACCAAGTCGCTGCTGGCGAGCCCCGACGGCAAGAAGCTCTATGTCGGTGTCGGCTCGAACAGCAACGTCGGGGAAAACGGCCTCGACGTGGAATACCGGCGCGCGGTCGTGCTCGAGGTCGACGTGGCCAGCGGCGCGAGCCGTGTGTTCGCCTCGGGCATCCGCAATCCGACCGGGCTGCAGTGGGAGCCGAAGACAGGCAAGCTCTGGGCCATCGCGAACGAGCGCGATGAAATCGGCGCGGACCTGGTGCCGGACTATCTGACGTCGGTGCAGGAGGGCGGCTTCTATGGCTGGCCGTACAGCTATTACGGACAGCATGTCGATTCACGCGTGATGCCGCAGCGGCCGGATCTGGTGGCCAAGGCGATCAGCCCCGACTATGCGATCGGCTCGCACGTCGCGCCGCTCGGCCTGTGGTTCTATACCGGCAACAACCTGCCGGCCGAGTACCGCGGCGGCGCCTTCATCGGCGAGCACGGCAGCTGGGACCGGTCGCCATTGAGCGGCTACGCGGTGGTCTACGTGCCGTTCGAGAATGGCAAGCCGACCGGCGCGCCGAAACCGGTGGTGACCGGCTTCGTCTCCGATGACGAAAAGCAGTTGCATGGTGCGCCAGTCGGGATCACGCAGGATGGCGATGGCGGCTTGATCATCGCCGACGACGTGGGCGATTCGGTATGGCGGGTGACGAAGGCGCGTTAGATCGCACCGAAGCCGGGCCATTGGTCCGGCGTTTTTGCGTCTGGAAAAGACAAAACCCCCACTGCCTGGGCAGCGGGGGTTTCGAAGAGGAAGCCTGACGATTACCTACTTTCACACGGGCAATCCGCACTATCATCGGCGTAGAGTCGTTTCACGGTCCTGTTCGGGATGGGAAGGGGTGGGACCGACTCGCTATGGTCATCAGGCTAAAGGGGTTGTCGCGTCGCTGGTTGAGCGCCACGACCAATCTGGAAGAAGTAGTGTTGGGTTGTGCTTGTATGGCACGACATGTCGAGCATCCAACCGCTGCGCACCAAGGATGTTGGTGCAAAACAGACCGGTTATAGGATCAAGCCTTACGGGCAATTAGTATCAGTTAGCTGAACGCATTACTGCGCTTACACACCTGACCTATCAACGTCCTGGTCTCGAACGACCCTTCAAGGGGATCAAGTCCCCGGGGATATCTCATCTTAAGGCGAGTTTCCCGCTTAGATGCTTTCAGCGGTTATCTCTTCCGAACATAGCTACCCGGCGATGCCACTGGCGTGACAACCGGTACACCAGAGGTTCGTCCACTCCGGTCCTCTCGTACTAGGAGCAGCCCCCTTCAAATATCCAACGCCCACGGCAGATAGGGACCAAACTGTCTCACGACGTTTTAAACCCAGCTCACGTACCTCTTTAAATGGCGAACAGCCATACCCTTGGGACCGGCTACAGCCCCAGGATGAGATGAGCCGACATCGAGGTGCCAAACACCGCCGTCGATATGAACTCTTGGGCGGTATCAGCCTGTTATCCCCAGAGTACCTTTTATCCGTTGAGCGATGGCCCTTCCATACAGAACCACCGGATCACTATGACCTGCTTTCGCACCTGCTCGACTTGTCGGTCTCGCAGTTAAGCACGCTTATGCCATTGCACTATCAGCACGATTTCCGACCGTACCTAGCGTACCTTCGTACTCCTCCGTTACACTTTGGGAGGAGACCGCCCCAGTCAAACTGCCTACCATGCACTGTCCCCGACCCGGATCACGGGCCAAGGTTAGAACCTCAAACAAACCAGGGTGGTATTTCAAGGACGGCTCCACCGAAACTAGCGTTCCGGTTTCATAGCCTCCCACCTATCCTACACAGATCGGTTCAAAGTCCAATGCAAAGCTACAGTAAAGGTTCATGGGGTCTTTCCGTCTAGCCGCGGGGAGATTGCATCATCACAAACACTTCAACTTCGCTGAGTCTCGGGAGGAGACAGTGTGGCCATCGTTACGCCATTCGTGCAGGTCGGAACTTACCCGACAAGGAATTTCGCTACCTTAGGACCGTTATAGTTACGGCCGCCGTTTACCGGGACTTCAATCAAGAGCTTGCACCCCATCATTTAATCTTCCGGCACCGGGCAGGCGTCACACCCTATACGTCCACTTTCGTGTTTGCAGAGTGCTGTGTTTTTATTAAACAGTCGCAGCCACCAGTTTATTGCAACCCCTTCACCCTTCTGGCGCAGGCCAGTCAAGCTACAGGGGCGTACCTTATCCCGAAGTTACGGTACCAATTTGCCGAGTTCCTTCTCCCGAGTTCTCTCAAGCGCCTTAGAATACTCATCTCGCCCACCTGTGTCGGTTTGCGGTACGGTCACTGTTAAACTGAAGCTTAGAGGCTTTTCTTGGAACCACTTCCGATTGCTTCGCTTCCTAAGAAGCTCGCGCCACACCCTTGAATTCCGCGCCCGGATTTGCCTAAGCGCCTTCTCCAATGCAGCGACCGGGACTTCCAACACCCGGACAACCTTCCGCGATCCGTCCCCCCATCGCATTTAACAATGGTGCAGGAATATTGACCTGCTTCCCATCAGCTACGCATTTCTGCCTCGCCTTAGGGGCCGACTCACCCTACGCCGATGAACGTTGCGTAGGAAACCTTGGGCTTACGGCGAGGGGGCCTTTCACCCCCTTTATCGCTACTCATGTCAGCATTCGCACTTCCGATACCTCCAGCACACTTTACAATGCACCTTCGCAGGCTTACGGAACGCTCTCCTACCATGCGTGCAAGCACGCATCCGCAGCTTCGGTATATAGCTTAGCCCCGTTACATCTTCCGCGCAGGACGACTCGATCAGTGAGCTATTACGCTTTCTTTAAAGGGTGGCTGCTTCTAAGCCAACCTCCTGACTGTTTTAGCCTTCCCACTTCGTTTCCCACTTAGCTATATTTGGGGACCTTAGCTGGCGGTCTGGGTTGTTTCCCTCTTGACACCGGACGTTAGCACCCGATGTCTGTCTCCCGTGATTGCACTCTTCGGTATTCGGAGTTTGCTATGGCGGGGTAATCTGCAATAGACCCCCCAACCATGACAGTGCTCTACCCCCGAAGGTGAGACACGAGGCACTACCTAAATAGTTTTCGGAGAGAACCAGCTATTTCCAAGTTTGTTTAGCCTTTCACCCCTATCCACAGCTCATCCCCTAACTTTTCAACGTTAGTGGGTTCGGACCTCCAGTACGTGTTACCGCACCTTCATCCTGGCCATGGATAGATCACTTGGTTTCGGGTCTACGCCCAGCAACTGAACGCCCTATTCGGACTCGCTTTCGCTACGCCTGCCCTATTCGGTTAAGCTTGCTACTGAACGTAAGTCGCTGACCCATTATACAAAAGGTACGCCGTCACCCCTTACGAGGCTCCGACTGTTTGTATGCATGCGGTTTCAGGATCTATTTCACTCCCCTCCCGGGGTTCTTTTCACCTTTCCCTCACGGTACTGGTTCACTATCGGTCGATCACGAGTATTTAGCCTTGGAGGATGGTCCCCCCATCTTCAGACAGGATTTCACGTGTCCCGCCCTACTTGTCGTACACTTAGTTCTTTCATACTGTTTTCGCCTACAGGGCTATCACCTGCTATGGCCGCACTTTCCAGAGCGTTCGGCTAACAATACAAATAAAGAGTACAGGCTCTTCCCATTTCGCTCGCCACTACTTTGGGAATCTCGGTTGATTTCTTTTCCTGCGGTTACTTAGATGTTTCAGTTCACCGCGTTCGCTTCACATAGCCTATGTATTCAGCTATGGATACTCCAAAAGGAGTGGGTTTCCCCATTCGGACATCTACGGATCAAAGCTTGTTTGCCAGCTCCCCGTAGCTTTTCGCAGGCTACCGCGTCCTTCATCGCCTGTGATCGCCAAGGCATCCACCACATGCACTTGTTCGCTTGACCCTATAACGGGTCTGTCTCGCCTCCCGAGGGAGAGGACAGTCGTTACAGGTTGAGTTCTCGCATTTGTGCCGTATTCCAATCGAGCCGAACATTTAAGTTCGAATCATCTTGAGATACATCGATACAATCACAACCCGGATAGTTTCCACGCCCATCTCAAATAAGCGCTTCCGCTATCCAAATTACTACTTCTTCTAGATTGTTAAAGAACGACAGCCGATAAGTGCAACGTGTGACTTATCCTCTGACTGGCTCAATCGCCAATAAGGAAACCTCGGGTCCAAGCATTCTTGGTCCAAGCCTTCTTTATTGAAGATTGGTGGAGGCAGACGGGATCGAACCGACGACCCCCTGCTTGCAAAGCAGGTGCTCTCCCAGCTGAGCTATGCCCCCATGTGTACAGAGACTTCTCAGGACTACCGCCAGACAATTGGTGGGTCTGGTTGGATTCGAACCAACGACCCCCGCCTTATCAAGACGGTGCTCTAACCGACTGAGCTACAGACCCCTGAGTCTGTCTTGATCAACAGCCGATAAGCGTGAACGCTCAATGTTTGCGGTATTAGCTCGAGAAAGGAGGTGATCCAGCCGCACCTTCCGATACGGCTACCTTGTTACGACTTCACCCCAGTCATGAATCCTACCGTGGTGACCGTCCTCCTTGCGGTTAGACTAGCCACTTCTGGTAAAACCCACTCCCATGGTGTGACGGGCGGTGTGTACAAGACCCGGGAACGTATTCACCGCGGCATGCTGATCCGCGATTACTAGCGATTCCAGCTTCATGCACTCGAGTTGCAGAGTGCAATCCGGACTACGATCGGTTTTCTGGGATTAGCTCCCCCTCGCGGGTTGGCGACCCTCTGTTCCGACCATTGTATGACGTGTGAAGCCCTACCCATAAGGGCCATGAGGACTTGACGTCATCCCCACCTTCCTCCGGTTTGTCACCGGCAGTCTCCTTAGAGTGCTCTTGCGTAGCAACTAAGGACAAGGGTTGCGCTCGTTGCGGGACTTAACCCAACATCTCACGACACGAGCTGACGACAGCCATGCAGCACCTGTGTATCGGTTCTCTTTCGAGCACTCCCGAGTCTCCTCAGGATTCCGACCATGTCAAGGGTAGGTAAGGTTTTTCGCGTTGCATCGAATTAATCCACATCATCCACCGCTTGTGCGGGTCCCCGTCAATTCCTTTGAGTTTTAATCTTGCGACCGTACTCCCCAGGCGGTCAACTTCACGCGTTAGCTACGTTACTAAGGAAATGAATCCCCAACAACTAGTTGACATCGTTTAGGGCGTGGACTACCAGGGTATCTAATCCTGTTTGCTCCCCACGCTTTCGTGCATGAGCGTCAGTATTGGCCCAGGGGGCTGCCTTCGCCATCGGTATTCCTCCACATCTCTACGCATTTCACTGCTACACGTGGAATTCTACCCCCCTCTGCCATACTCTAGCTTGCCAGTCACCAATGCAGTTCCCAGGTTGAGCCCGGGGATTTCACATCGGTCTTAACAAACCGCCTGCGCACGCTTTACGCCCAGTAATTCCGATTAACGCTTGCACCCTACGTATTACCGCGGCTGCTGGCACGTAGTTAGCCGGTGCTTATTCTTCCGGTACCGTCATCCCCGAAGGATATTAGCCCTCAGGATTTCTTTCCGGACAAAAGTGCTTTACAACCCGAAGGCCTTCTTCACACACGCGGCATTGCTGGATCAGGCTTTCGCCCATTGTCCAAAATTCCCCACTGCTGCCTCCCGTAGGAGTCTGGGCCGTGTCTCAGTCCCAGTGTGGCTGGTCGTCCTCTCAGACCAGCTACTGATCGTCGCCTTGGTGGGCCTTTACCCCACCAACTAGCTAATCAGCCATCGGCCAACCCTATAGCGCGAGGTCCGAAGATCCCCCGCTTTCATCCGTAGATCGTATGCGGTATTAATCCGGCTTTCGCCGGGCTATCCCCCACTACAGGACATGTTCCGATGTATTACTCACCCGTTCGCCACTCGCCACCAGGTGCAAGCACCCGTGCTGCCGTTCGACTTGCATGTGTAAGGCATGCCGCCAGCGTTCAATCTGAGCCAGGATCAAACTCTTCAGTTCAATACCTGTTACTGTTTTCGGTTCGGTTAAGAACCGGTCGCTCACTCAAAGCTGACAGGTTATGAATTGCTTCATGAACCTGACTTACTTTTGTGTGAGACTCTTGATACTTTTGCTGACCTGATCCGGAGATCAGGACCGCGTCGATCAAGCGTCCACACTTATCGGCTGTTAATTTTTAAAGAGCGTTTCCACCAAGCTGACCGGACTTGCCGGCTTTCTCAGCGGCGCTGCGTTTTCAGCAGCAGAGAAGCGAGATTATGATCAACATTTCGCAGCGCGTCAACTACTTTTTTCTCGCTGCGATCAACAACCCGCGTTGATCACTTCCCTTCGACAGAACCAACAAGCAGCCGACTTTCGGCGCTGCGTTTGTCCTGCCTAGCTTCCCCTTCCGCGCCGCGTTTCCGTTAGCGCGAAAGAGGCGTGATTCTAAGCACCGATCCCGCTTCCTGCAAGCCCTTTCGTGAAGAATCGGCAGAAAAAAACGGCCAAGGGCGCCGCTCACGCGGCGCCCTTGTCAACAAGCCTTTGATAGCAAAAGAAGAAATGCGGAAGGAGCGCGAAATCAGGTTGCGGATGCAACGATCACGATACCTGCACGACACCCCGAGCGACGTCCGCTTACGTTCATCGAGCGATCCAGTTCGCCGTCGACATTCATGCAATGCCTGGCGGCCGTTGCCTTCATCACCGCTTTCAGTTAGTGCGCTGTTCTCCCTGATAGAAACGCGCGAGATCGACCTTCATCGCGTGCAGCGCCGCGTCATCGAGATAGATCATGTGGCCGGTCGGGTAATGGCGGATCTCGACGTTGGCCTGCAGCGAACGCTCGATGCCGAGATGCGAGAGCGCATATTCGGTCGCGTAGAACGGCGTCGCCAGATCGAAATAGCCGTTCAGCGACATCACGCGCAGCTTCGGGTTCTGCCGCATCGCCTCGGCCAGATCGCCGGCCGCGTAGGGCACGGCCAGCCGCTCGCCCCACCACTCGCGATGCTTCCAGTCCCATTGCACCAGCGCCGCGTCGTTGAACACGCGATAGCGGTCGGCCGGACGGTAATCGAGACCGTTCGCCAGATGCTGATGCAGCGCCGCGTCGAACACGCTCGAAATGCTCGCCGCCGACGCATCGAAATCGGGATGCTCGCCGGCATCGTCGTAGTCGATGCCCTCGAAGCGAGCGTCGTAGCGGCCGAGGCTGCGCGACTCGCCGCGCAGCAACTGCTTGCGAAAACGCGTCGGCCCGACCCGCAATCTCGCCTCCTTGATGTATTGCGCGTCGACGCCGGTGTATTGGGCGATCCGCGCGGCGATCGCATCGCGCTCGGCGTCCGGCAGCGCGTCGCCCTGTGCGAGCGCCTGCTCATACGGGCCGCGCGCGAACGCCCGCACCTCGTCGAGGAAGGCGGGCAGGCTCGGCGGCTTCGGCCGCAGCCGGTCGTGATACCAGGCGATCGCCGCGAAGGTCGGCAAATAACTTTCGCTCTCGAAATCGGAGCCGGGCGAGAACGCCGCCGAATCGAGCACGGACGACATCAGGATCACGCCGTTCAGCGCGATGTTGCTCTGGTTCAGGCGGTAGGCCAGCATCGCGGCCCGCGCGGTGCCATACGACTCGCCGAGCAGATACTTCGGCGAATTCCAGCGCTGGTTGACGGTCAGGTAACGCTCGATGAAATGATCGAACGCGTCGAGATCGCCGTCGACGCTCCAGAACGCCTTGCCCGTCGCGTGGCCGACCGTGCGCGAGAAGCCGGCGCCGACGGCGTCGATGAACACCAGATCGGTCTGGCCGAGCAAGCTGTCGGGATTGTCGGCGAGATCGTAGGGCGCCGGCCCGCTGACGGCCGGGCTCGCGGTGCGCGCGCGCTTCGGGCCGAACGAGCCCATCATCAGGAACACGCTGCCTGCGCCCGGGCCGCCGTTGAACAGGAACGTCACGGGGCGTTCGCCGGGCCGCTTGCCGTTGGCCGTGTAAGCAATATAGAAGACGCTGGCCGTGGCCTGGCCGGCGTCGTCGCGCAGCAGCAGGTTGCCGGCCGTCGCGGTGTAGTCGAGCGTGCGGCCGTCGAGACGGATCGAATGGCGCGTGACCGACGCCGCCTCGGGCGGGACCGGCACGAACGCGCCATCGTTCTGCGCCGGATGGATGTCGTCGGGCCGGTGGGCATCGGGCGCGGCGGCTCGATGCGAGGCGTCCGCCTGCGAGGCCGGTGCCGGTGCGGACCGGGCGCGAGCCGGCGGCGGCACGCTGGATGCACGCGCGGGCTCGACCGCCGATGCCGCCGATGCCGCCGCCGGCCCGGCCGAATCCGCCGCGAACGCGGAGCCCGGCCCCGCCGTCGTCGCCAGGATTGCAATCAGCCAGCTCAAGCGACGCGACACGACATTCAGGCGAAACGACATGACGACCTCGATCGGCGGATGGTCTGCGGATTGTCGACAGATCGCGCACGGGCGTCAACGCGCGCGCGACCGCTGCCCCGGCTTTCCGCGCGCGCGGCATCGAACGTGGCATCCAACGCAAACGGGCGAGCCCTGCGGCCCGCCCGTCATCGTGTCTGTCGTTACGCCTGACGGCGCGCCGGCATTCACGCGCGCCGCCACCCCCTCACCGCCAGCGCCACGAGCGAGGTCGCCACGGCCATCACGACCACCGCCGTCCAGCCCCACTGCGCGAACAGCAGCGTGCCGAGCGCCGCGCCGCCCGACATGCCGATGAACATGCCGACGAACAGCACCGCGTTGAGCCGGCTGCGCGAGGCCGGGTCGATGCCGTAGACGATCGTCTGGTGCGCGATCAGCGTGGACTGGAAGCCGAGATCGAAGCCGACCGTACACAGCGCGATCAGCGCCAGTTGGCCCGACACCGGCATCAGCGGCGCGAGCCCCATCGCCGCGAACGACACGGTGGCCACGCCGATGCCGAGCCGCGTCACGGATTCCGCGCCGCGGCGGTCGGCCAGCCGGCCGGCGAGCGGCGCGGCCAGCGCGCCCGAGGCGCCGGCCAGGCCGAACGCACCGGCCGCCGCGCTGCCGAGATGGAACGGCGCGCCGTGCAGCATCACGGCAAGCGTGGTCCAGAACGCGCTGAAACCGATCGAGAGGATCCCCTGCGCGAACGCGGCGCGGCGCAGCGCCGGATGGCGGCGCCACAGATGGCCGAGCGAAGCGATCAGTTCGCGATACGGCAGCTGCGTGGTGGGCCGGAAGCTCGGCAGCCCGCGCGCGGCGGCCACGCCGATCACGGCGACGCTGAGCGCCGCGAACACGAAGGTCGCGCGCCAGCCGAGGCTGCCGGCCAGCACGCCGGCCACCACGCGCGAGAGCAGGATGCCGAGCAGCAGCCCCGTCATCACGGTGCCGACCACCTTGCCGCGATGCGCGTCGGGCGCAAGCGTCGCGCCGGCCGGCACCACGTCCTGCGCGAGCGTCGCCGCGAGCCCCACCGCGAAGCTCGCGGCGAGCAGGAAGCCGATCGACGGTGCGAGCGCGGCGAGCAGCAGCGCGCCAACCAGCACGGCGGCCTTGACGAGGATCACGCGGCGTCGGTCGTAGCGATCGCCGAGCGGCGCGAGCAGCAGGATGCCGAGCGCATAGCCGAGCTGCGTGAGCGTCGGCACGAATCCGACCGCACGCTCGGAGGCGCCGATGTCCGGCCCCAGCACGCCGAGCATCGGCTGGCTGTAATAGAGCGGCGCCACGCCGAGACCGGCGGCGGCGGCCAGCAGCAGCACGAGGCGCGGCGTCAGCACGGACGGCTGGCCGTGCGCGGCATGCGCATGCGCGGGTGCCGGTGCGGCGGGCTCGGCCGCGCGCGGCGCATAGGTCGCGGCGGCGGCCGGCAGCACCGCTTCGCAGCTGCCGCCGGCGGCGGAGTCGAGGTCACAGGTCGAGGTCATGGGTGCGGTTCCGGGTCGTCTTGAATCTGGAACGCGAGTGTGATTGGGGGCGTCCGATCCCGGTAGTAGCACCGCCCGCACATTTGTTATACGCTCAGCGCATGAGCGCCAAAACCCCTGTCACGCCGGCCCCGAGCGGCCGTTCCCGGGCACTGGAAGCGTCGCCCGGTGATGCTGGTTATCGTTTCCAGCTGATGGAAACCTTCGTTCGTATAGTGGAATCGGGCAGCCTGTCGGCGGCGGCGGCGCTGCTGCGGACCACCCAGCCCACCGTCAGCCGGCGCCTGCAGGCGCTCGAGCGCTCGCTCGGCGTGCGCCTGCTGCATCGCTCGACGCATACGATGCGGCTGACCGTGGACGGCGAGCGCGCCTTCAAGCGCGCGAAGGATCTGCTCGCGAGCTGGGCCTCGTTCGAGGCCGACCTGCGCGGCGCGCAGCAGGAGCCCGAAGGCCCGCTGCGGGTGACGGTGCCGCACGCGTTCGGCCAGGAGATCTTCGTCGAGCCGCTGATGCGCTTCCTGCGCGAGCATCCGCGCGTGACCGTCGAATGGCTGCTGCAGGACGAGGTCCGCGACTTCATCGGCAACGGCATCGACTGCGCGATCCAGATCGGCCGGCCGACCGATCCGTCGGTGGTCACGGTCAAGCTCGCCAACGTGTCGAGGATCGTGGTGGCCGCGCCGTCGATGCTCGCCGGCGGCCGCATCCCCGAGACCCCCGAGGAACTCGCCACGCTGACCTGGCTCTCGCTGCGCACCTATTACCGCAACGAGGTCGCGCTCACGCATCGCGGCACGGGCGAGACGCGGCGCTTCACGATCCAGCCGCGCATGAGCACCGACAATCTGTTCGCGATGCGCAGCGCGATGCTGCACGGGATGGGCATCGGCATCAGCTCCGCGTGGCTGCTCGCCGACGATCTCGCGGCGGGCCGCCTCGTCCACGTCGCGCCCGACTGGCAGGCCGCGCCGCTGCCGGCCTATCTGACCTATCCGCACGCGCGGTTCTATCCGTCGCGGCTGCTGCGCTTCGTGGCGGCGATGCGCGAGGCGGTGCCTGGGCTCGTGGCCGACGGGACGCAGACGCTGGGCTGAGGCGCGCTCGCGCCGCCTTTCTTCCCGCCCGCCCCGACATCACCATCACCCACCGCGCCACCCGATCCAGCACCGCCACCAACCCCGCCCCGCACCACCCGCTCGCGCCGCTTCGGATTCCCCGTCCGGCATTCGGATCGCGCCGAGCGGTAAACGGCACGCCTCGCGATGATCGCCTCGGCGCGGCGCCGGCATGCCACCACGCCACGCGCCCGCCTTCCAATCAAGACATCACAACATCACGAGGGATTTGGTCATGACGATTTCACGTCGTTCGATTCTGAAAAGCGGCGCGGCGGCACTCGCCGTCGGTGCGCTCGATGCGCGCGGCCTCACGCGCGCGCTGGCCGCGACGCGGCGCGCGGCGGCGAGTGGCGCCGGCGACGTCGTCGGCAAGGTGACGGTGGGCTACCAAGGCTGGTTCGCGGCGATCGGCGACGGCGCGCCGATCAACGGCTGGTGGCACTGGGCCGGCAACTGGGCCGCGGTGCCCTCGCCCGCCAACAACGCGATCAAGGCCTGGCCCGACATGCAGGGCTACACGCACACCTATCCGACGGCATTCAGCCCGCTCAACAGCGGCGCGCCGGCTACGCTGTTCTCGCAATACGACCTCGACACGGTCAACCTGCAATTCAGCTGGATGCAGCAGAACGAGATCGACACGGCCGCGCTGCAGCGCTTCAACCCGTTCTCGGGCGAGGGCGCCACGCGCGACGCGGCCGCCGCCCACGTGCGCCAGGCCGCCGAAACCTACGGCCGCAAGTTCTACATCATGTATGACGTGACTGGCTGGACCAGCATGCAGACGCAGATCAAGCAGGACTGGACCGCGAAGATGTCGGCCTACACGGCGTCGTCGGCCTACGCGCGCCAGAACGGCAAGCCGGTGGTCTGCATCTGGGGCTTCGGCTTCGACGACGCGAACCATCCGTTCGACGCCGCCGCCTGCGCCGACGTGATCCAGTGGTTCAAGAGCCAGGGCTGCTACGTGATCGGCGGCGTGCCCACGCGCTGGCGCACCGGCGAATCGGTGCGGCCGAACTTCCTCGACGTGTTCCATCAGTTCGACATGATCTCGCCGTGGATGATCGGCGCGATCGGCTCGATCGCCGACGCGAACGCGTTCGCGGTGGAAGTGGCCGCGGCCGACCAGGCCGATTGCGCCGCGCACGGCATCGACTACCAGCCCTGCGTGATGCCGGGCGACCTGTCGGTGCGCCAGCGCGCGCACGGCAACTATATGTGGCGGCAGTTCTACAACCTCGTGAACCTCGGCGTGTCGGGCCTCTACATCTCGATGTTCGACGAGTACAACGAGGGCAACCAGATCGTCAACACGGCCGCGACGCAGCAGGACGTGCCGGCCGGCTCGGGCTTCCTGAGCCTCGACGAGGACGGCACGCCCTGCTCGCCGGATTACTACCTGCGCCTCACGCGCGACGGCGGCCGCATGCTGAAGGGCTCGCTGGCGCTCACGCAGGTGCGGCCGACCGCGCCGGTGACGAACAGCACGACGGGCCTCGCCACTGTCATCAGCCTGCGCTCGCGCACCAACAGCCTCTACGTGACGGCCGAGAACGCGGGCAGCCAGCCGCTGATCGCGAACCGGACCGCGATCGGGCCGTGGGAACAGTTCGACCTGGTCGATGCGGGCGGCGGCGCGGTGGCGCTGCGCTCGCACGCCAACGGGCTTTACGTGACGGCCGAGAATGCCGGCGCCGCGGCGCTGATCGCGAACCGCGCGGCGGTCGGCCCGTGGGAGACCTTCGACCTGATCGTGCAGCCGTTCACGGGCGCCGCGGTGGCGCTGCGCGCGCATGCCAACGGGCTTTACGTGACGGCGGCGAACGCGGGCCAGGGCCAGCTGATCGCCGGTGCCGCGCAGGTGGGCGGGTGGGAGCAGTTCGACCTGGTGGTGTCGTGAGCGTCGGCTGAGAGCGCGCGGCGAGTTGATCGCCGGTGCTACACGGGTGGGTGGGGGGCGTTCAGGCCTGCTCGTGTCGTGAGCGTCGATTAAGGGCGCGCGCTGAGTTGATCACCGACGCTGCGCAGGTCGGTGGGGGTCGTTCGACATGTCGTTTTCGTGAGCGGCCGGCGGCCGGCCTGAAGCGACAAGCCCGGCCGGCCCTTCATGAATACGACCGGACCCACCCGCCACGCGCATCGCCCGCGGCGGGCCTTCCGGCGGCGCATCCGGCTTCCATTCACGCGCCGCGGCCGACCCGCGGCCGTCAGCCCTTCACGAGGCCGCCGTCGACGATCAGGTTCTGCCCCGTCACCGCGCGCGACCACGGCGACAAAAAGAACAGCACCGCGTCGGCGAATTCCTCGGGCGAGGTCACGCGGCGCAGCGGCGTGAAGCCGGCGATCATCTCGAACACGGCCTCGGGCGTGGCGCGGCTCGCGTCGGTGGCGCGCAGCAGGCCGCCCGACACCATGTTGACGGTGATGCCGTCGGGGCCGAGATCGTTCGCGGCGGTGCGCGTCAGCGACAGCAGCGCGGCCTTCGACGCCGTGTAGTCGTGATAGGGCACCACCGGATTCTGGAACAGGTTGGTGCCCACGTTGACGATCCGGCCGAAGCCGCGCTCGCGCATGCCGGGCAGCGCGGCCTGGATCGTGTTCAGCGCGCCCTTGAGCGCGCCTTCCAGTTGCTGCTGCATGCGCTGCCAGCTGATCTCGCCAAGCGTCGGACGCGCATCGCCATCAAAACGGAAACTCGCGAGCGCATTGTTGACGACCGCGTGTACCGGCTCGCCGGCGCGCTCGCTCGCCTCGGCGAACAGCCGGCCCACCGCCTGCGCATCGGTCACGTCGGCCTGCAGCGCGATCGCGCGCGGGCCGAGTTCGGCGGCCAGTTCGCGCGCCGCCGCCTCGCTGTGCAGATAGTTGATGACGACGCCCGCGCCCTCGCGCGCCAGCGCGCGCGTGATCGCAGCGCCGAGCCCGCGCGCGCCACCGGTAACGAGCACCCATTGTTCGGACAGCTTCATCGGCGAGACCTCCGGATCGAAAAGCGCGATTATCGCGCGCGACGGGCGATGGCGCGCGATCGTGTCGAAGCCAAACGGGTGCGCGATAGGCCGCGCCGCGCCGGGCTTCGCGAATCGGCCGGACGGCGGCCGCCCGCCACCGTCACCGCGCGCAACGCAAGCCGCATCGCCGGCCCGCGCACCTCAGTCGAGACCGGCGCGGCGCGCCACCCACGCCGCGAAATCAGCGACGATCGCCTCGCTCAGCTGGTGGCCGACCGGATAGCGGCGCGTGTCGTGCGGCACGCCCAGCCCGGTCAGCTTCGCGTCGGCGCGCTCGGCCCACGACACCGGCAGCTTGTCGTCGTCGTCGCCGTGCGCGATGAAGGCGTCGAGCGTCGCGAGCGCCTCGCGCGGGGCGAGATGCGCGTCGATCTCGGGCAGGATGCGGCCGCTCAGGATCGCGAAGCCGCGCACGTCGGCGGGCGAGCTGAGGCCCACGCTCGCGCTCATGATGCCGCCCTGGCTGAAGCCGCCGATCAGCGTCGGCAGCGGCGCGGCGCCGTCGGCGGCATGCAGCGCGCGGATCAGCCCGATCAGCGCGAGCCGGCTCGCATCGGCGCGCGCGGCGTCGATCGACGGACCGTTCGGCCCGAACTGCACCGGGAACCATGCGTATTGCCCGGGGCCAAGCGTGAGCGGGCCGCGCACGAAGCCCAGTTCGAGGCGCGGGTCGAGCGCCTCGGCCATCGCCATCAGATTGGTTTCGTTGCCGCCGACGCCGTGCAGCAGCAGCAGGCGCGCCCGTGGCGTGCCGTGCGCCGGGCGCAGCCGGTAGGCGAGCGTCGAGCTCGGTTCCTGGATCAGGTCGGGGGTCATCGCGTATCGCTCCGCACGGAAGATGGGGACAGCCGGCGCGGCACGGCCGCGCGACGCAGGATCGCCAGTCTGAAACAATCTCGTCAAGCAATAAATCAACATGAAGAAATGCATTAAATCCTATTTGGAACGAATGACGAGGCGAGGCCGCGTTCCTGTCGAGCGACCGGCGCCGTGGCCACGGTTTTGCAGCGCCCGCGGGCCGCGTAGCACAATGACGGCTTCCCTTGCCGACCGGTGCCGCGCCGCCGTCCGAATCGCCGATGACCACCCAGCCCGCCCCGATCCCCTCCGACGCGTCGCCCGTCGGCGTCTATGCGTGCGACGACGATGCCTGGCTCGTCAGCCATTCGGACCGCCCGCACCTGTTCCGCATCCAGCACCGCCGCGCGGACGGCGCGATCGACATCGACACCGTCGTCGATCCCGACAACCTCGACGCGAAGCTGCGCAAATGGCAGCGCGAAGGCTACACGCGCGGTGACGCGGATGCCACGGGCGCGCCGCCGCCGCATCGGGCCGGCTTCCTGCGCGAACTGCGCGCGGCGGCCCGCGCGACCGCGCAAGCGGCCAGGACACCGGCCACCGACGCGCCGCCCGGCGCGACGCTGGCCGGCGTCACGCTGCCGGCCGGTGCGGGCGGCCCGCTGGTGCCCGCGCGCAACCCCGCCTACCTGTTCGGCGCGCGCGCCGCGAACGTGCTGCGCGACATTGTCGAAAACCGCCGGCTGCTGCTGATCGGCCACACGGGTAGCGGCAAGACCAGCCTGATCGAGCAGACGGCCGCGCACTCCGGCCACGGCGTGCTGCGCGCGAACATGAACGGCCAGACCACGGTGGGCGACTTCGTCGGCTTCTGGACCGTCAAGGGCGGCGCGACGATCTGGGTAGACGGCGTGCTGCCGGGCGCGATGCGCCAGGGGCTCTGGCTGATCGTTGACGAGGTCGATTTCGCCGAGCCGGCGATCCTCGCCGTGCTGACCGCCGTGCTCGAACCGGGCGGCCGGCTGCTGCTGAAGGAGAAGGGCGACGAGATCGTCGCGCCGCATCCGTCGTTCCGCCTGTTCGCGACCGCCAACGCGGCCGGCGCGATGAGCCGCTTCCGCCATCTCTACCAGGGCGCGAACGTGATGAACGACGCGTTCCTGGATCGCTGGCGCGTCTACGAGATCGACTATCTGACGCCGGCCGACGAGGCCGCCGTGCTGCGCCGGACCTTCGGCGAGCGCGTCAGCCCGGCGATGGCCGACACGCTCGCCGCGATCGCGGCGGCCTGCCGGCGCGCGTTCGAGCGCGACGACCTGGCGAGCGCGTTCTCGACGCGGCGCCTGATCGACTGGACCGACCTGATGCTGCGCACCGGCGACCCGGAAGAGGCGGCCGGCCCGACCATCTACGCGAAGGTGAGCCTCGACGATGCCGCGCTGATCCGCGACATCATCCGCCACCACATCGATCTCGACGCGGCGTGACGGCCATGCGCGATCCCGCCGGCATGAACGCGAACGCCCCGGCCGGCACCGGCGACGATCCGGGCGAGCGGCTCGGCAAGCTCGCGCGCGTGCTGACCGGCGACGCCGCCGTGCAGGTGCGGATCTCGCACGACGGCCCGGCGCGGTTGCCGGGCGGCGAGCCGTCGGCGTCCACGCTGCTGGTGGTGCCGGCCAGCGCCGGCGGCGCGCCGCTGTCCGCCGACGAACTGGCGGGCTGGGTCGACCTGCTCGCCGCGCGGCTGCGCTTCGGCGAGCCGGCACGGCGCGCACGCGTCGCCTCGCACGTCACGCGCGCGCTCGCGGAGACGATCGACGACCACCGCGCCAGCCTCGCGCTGCTGGCCCGCTTCCCCGGCGCCGCGCCGCTGCTGGCGCGCCAGCGCGAGGCGGCAGCGCGCGAGACGGCCCTGCGCTGGCCGAAGCTCGGCTGGCGCGAGCGCTTCGTCTGGCGCGTCTCGCGCATGCTTCGCGGCGAGGCGCCACCGCCGGCCGAGCGCAGCGCCTCGCTCGACGCCACGCTGGCCGCCGCCTCGGCGCTGATCGACGCGGCACGCGCCTCGCGCTCCACGGCCGCCAGCATCGACGCGGCGGCGGCAATCGTCGAACGGGTCCGGGCGCTCGCGCGCGGTGACGCGAACAACATGATGATCGGCGTCGATCGCGAGACGACGCTCGATTCCCCGGCGAGCATGGCCGAGGTGGCGAACGACTTCGCCGCCGAAGACGAACCCGGCGCGCCCGATCCACTCGATGCGCGCGCAACCAATCCGGCGCAGCCCGGCGCGACGACGCTCGCCGACACCGCCCCGGCCGACCCCGACGCCGACGCTGCCGGCGACAGCGCCCCCGCGCCGCGCCCGGCCCGCGCCGACACCACACCGGCGCTGTCGATCCCGATCACCACCGCGTTCGACACGATCACCGACCTGACCGGCAGCGGCGACGCCACCGCGTGGCGCAAGCTGCGCGCCGCGGCCCGCGCGCAGACCGCACGCCTGAAGGCCCAGCTCGAGCGCGCGCTCGAAGCCGACGAACAGCTGCACTGGCGCGGCGAGCAGGAACGCGGCGAACTCGATCGCCGCGCGCTCGCGCGCCTCGCCACCTCGCCCGGCTATCGCACGCCGTTCCGCGTGCGGCGCGCGCGGGCCGGGCGCGACACGGCCGTCACGCTGCTGATCGACCGCAGCGGCTCGATGGCGGGCCGCAAGATCGAACTCGCGCGCCTGTGCGCCGCCGCGCTCTGCGATGCGCTCGCCCAGCTCGGTTTCGCCTGCGAGGCGCTCGGCTACAGTTCGATCGACGCGCCGGCGATGCGCGCCTGGCATCAGGCCTGGCTGGCCGCCGGCCACTCGCCGCGCGGCCACAACCGCTTCGTGGAGCGGCTCGACCTGGAGATCTACAAGCGCTTCGATTCGGACAATCCGAGCGGACTCGCGCGCATCGAATGCGGCCACGAGAACCCCGACGGCGAGGCGCTCGCCTGGGCCGCCGAACGGCTGCTCGCGCGCCGCGCGCGGCGGCGCATCCTGATGGTGCTGTCGGACGGCTATCCGGCCACCGGCGACGGCGACCCGGCCCGGCTGCGCGCCGACCTGCGCGCGCGCATCGCCGAAATCGGCGCGCGCGGCATCGAGCTGATCGGCGTGGGCATCCTCGACGACGCGGTGGAGGCGTTCTATCCGACCAGCACCGTGGTCGAACGGCTGGCCGATCTGCCGGCCGTCGCGTTCGCGGCGCTGGGGCGCGCGCTGCTCGGCGAGCGCGGCCGCGCGGGCTGGGTGCGCGGCGCGCGATGAGGGCAGCAATGGCGCACGCGTCTCCGGCGGCGGCCCCGTGGCGAAGCGCCGGCCGCCGGGGCCCGGCCGCGTGCCTATTTCAGGAACGTCAGCGAGGCGAGGCTGCGCGCCGTGGCGTCGTCGTCGCCGACGATGCCCTGCGTATCGGCCACCACCGCATGCCGGCCGTCGCCGACCACGGCCCACAAGCATTGGCCCGCAACGGCATGGAAACCGGTGTCCGGATCGCTGACCCCGCAGGCGACGCGTGCGCGCATGCCCTGCCAGCCGGTCCCGGTGAAACGCTCGACCTCGACCGGATCGCCGCGGCCGAAACTCGTCATCCACTTGCCGCCATCGTTGCGCACGAAGCCTGCTTCCTGCTGCGCGACGGCTTCGAGCGCGCCGTCCACGACGTTGAACTCGACCAGATAGTCGCTGTTCGCCATCTCGGCGCCGACCAGCGCGACGCAGCGCTTGCCGCCGGTGCCGGGGCACGGCGTGACGGGCCGGCGGTTCGATGGGTAATCGAACGCGATGCCGAGGGCCGGGTTCGAATAGCGGCGCCATTCGGCCGGCTTCGCCGCCCGCAGCGCCGCGAGCCGGGCGTGATAGGCCTGGTCGAGGCAGGCCGTGTCGGCGCAGCGGTTGCGCGCGGCGAGCCAGATGCGCTGCTCGCGGGCCAGCTCGCCGGCATCGTCGGCTTGCGCGAGCGCCGCGTGGTAGGCGTCGTTCAGCTGCGTGTCGAGCCGGCCGAGCGCGGCGTCGTCGCAAATCCGGTGCTCGACCGGCGAATGCGCGGCCTGACAATGGAAACTCGCGCCGTGTGCGGACGCGGCGGCGGCCAGTGCGATCAGCAGCGCGCCGGCGCCGATTCGAACCGTCATGATTGCCCCCGTGGCGGGCCGGCGGCAGGGCCGGCTTATGTTCGGAAATTGGATCGAAAATTGCCGGAACCCGAGCGGGTCCGCGCAGTCGCACAGCTTACCGCCGGCCGGATGGCAAAACGCGGAAAGTGGTGTCCGACGCGATATTCGCCGCGATATTCGACGCGATATCCGGGCGGCGCAGGACCCGCCGCGCCGGCCGTCGCGCCATCCGGCCATTGTTCACACGGCGGAAACGTACTGTTCAATCCCGCGACGATGATCGGCGCGCGGAAATCGCCGATACTTCCGCCTGTTCCAGTGCGACGTTTTATGTCGCCTTGATTTCATTGCAGAAAAAATTTCCCATGTCTCCCAGAACTCCGCTCATCGGCTTGATCGCGGCGGCCCTGACACTCTGGCTCGGCGCCTGTTCGAGCGCATCCGACGTCAGCGCGACCGACAAGCCGCACGTCTATACCGTCAACACCACGGCCCACGGCGCCGTGCTCTCGTGGGCCGCGGCCCACCGCAAGGCGATCGGCACCGCCGATGCCTACTGCGCGCAGCAGGGCATGCATGCGAGCCCCGGCGCCGAGCACGTCTCCGACAACGAGGCGAAGCTCACGTTCGAATGCCATCCGACGCTGGTGATGGACCACTGAGCTTCGCGCGGCGAACGCTCGCGCACCGGATCCGGTGCTTGATTGCCTGAGATATTGCCGTGTGTTAACGGCTTGTCGCTGATGCACCGCCCGTGCTGGTCGATGCGGCCGGTGCGCTTGAGTTTGCGCCGGCACGCATCGGCAGTCGCGGCCGAACCGGGCCGCAGTCCCGGCTCCGCCCGCTTCAGGCGTCCACCGCGTCCTGCGCGCTCGCCAGCACCGCGTGCAGCAGCACGTTCGCGCCCGCCTCGGCCCATTCCTGCGTGATCGCCTCGGCCTCGTTGTGGCTGAGCCCGTCGACGCAGGGCACGAAGATCATGCCGGTGGGGGCGACGCGCGCCAGATAACAGGCGTCGTGCCCGGCGCCGGAAACGATGTCCTGATGCGAGAGACCGAGCGCCAGCGCCGCGTCGCGCACGGTCTCGATGCAGCGCGGCGCGAACGGCACCGGCGCGTAGTCGAAGATCTGCTCGATGCGCGCGCCGAGCCCGGTCTCGCTCGCGATCCGCGCCACCTCGGCGCGCAGTTCGGCGTCCATCTCGGCGAGCACGGCCGCGTCGGGATGGCGGAACTCCACCGTGAAGAAGCATTCGCCCGGCACCGTGTTGCGCGAATTCGGCCGTGCCTCGATCAGGCCGACCGTGGCGCGCGCGTCGGGCGCCCGGCCGCGGCCCATCGCGTCGACGAAGCCGATCACGCGCGCGGCGCCCACCAGCGCATCACGGCGCGCGTCCATCGGCGTGGTGCCGGCGTGCGCGTCGACGCCCGTGAACGTCAGTTCGTACCAGCGCTGGCCCTGCCCGGCCGTCACCACGCCGATCGTGTTGCCGGCGCGTTCGAGGATCGGCCCCTGCTCGATATGCAGCTCGTAGGCCGCATGCACCGGGAAGCCGCCCACCGGCGCGTCGCCCGCGTAGCCGATCGCGGCGAGCGCCGCGCCGAGCGTGGTGCCCTGGCGGTCGGTGCGCGACAGGCCGTAGTCGAGCGTGAACGCGCCCGCGAACACGCCCGAGGACACCATCGCCGGCGCGAAGCGCGAGCCCTCCTCGTTGGTCCAGAGCACGACCTCGATCGGCCGCTCGGTCTGCACGCCCGCATCGTTGAGCGCGCGGATCACTTCGAGCCCGCCAAGCACGCCGTAGATGCCGTCGTAACGGCCGCCGGTGGGCTGCGTATCGGCATGCGAGCCGGTCAGCACCGGTGCCGCACCGGCATGGCGGCCCTCGCGGCGCGCGAACACGTTGCCCATCGCGTCGACGCGGATCGCGCAGCCGGCCTCGCGCGCCCAGGCCACGAACAGGTCGCGCGATTCGCGGTCGAGTTCGGTCAGCGCGAGGCGGCAGACGCCGCCCTTCGGCGTCGCGCCGATCCGCGCCATCCGGTCGAGCGACTCCCACAGGCGCGCGCTGTCCACGCGCACGGCGCGAGGCGTGCCGGCCGGCAGCGGTTTCGATTCATTCGTCATCGTGGTTCTCTCCGGTGGCGTGCGCCGCGTCGCGCATCCGGTAGCGGAAGTCGCAGCGCGAGGCGCCCTGCATGATGGTGGTGGTGCGCGTGAGCGCGACACGCGGATCGTAACCGCGAATAAAATACTCGTCGCGCGCGCAGCTCAGCAGATGGCCGATCTCGCCGAGCCCCATCGCGTGATACATCTCCGCATAGGCGCAGCGATGCACGTCGTAGTCGTAGTGCGCGCCGTCCTCGCGCTGCACCTCCACGTCGAGCGCGTCGTCCTTCTCCCACAGCACCTGCAGCGCGACGAACGACGCGATGCTGGTGCCGTCCGGCTCCTGCGCCGCGAACGACTGGCCGGCATCCACGGCCGCGCCGCGCACCGCCTCGGCGATCACGGCCTGCGCGCGCTCGGTGCCGAACTCGCGCTTCATGATTTCGTAGATCGGCTTGATGATCTCCGCCTCGATCCTGCGGCGCGCGAGGATGCCCAGGCGATGGTCGGCCGCGTCGCTCGACGCGGCGGACTGGGTCGGCTCGGTCATGGTGACTCCTGACTTGGGGGTTCGTCGTTATCGTGGGTGATCGGTGCAGTCTGGGTGCTGCCGGTCCTGCCGGGCGGCGCGCGCCGCCCGTCGTGCCGCTTACTGCTTCGCGCCGCCGCCGAGCACGTCGACGACGTTCCACTTGCCGTCCTGCACGCGATAGATCGTATAGGCCGGATCCTTCAGGTTGCCCTGCGCGTCGAACGCGATGCGCCCGGTCACGCCCTGCCGGTCGACGCGATGCAGCGCGGCCACCAGCGTGGCCGGATCGGTCGAGCCGGTCTGCTGCGCGACGGCGATCAGCGTGGCGGCCGCGTCGTAGGCGAACGGCGCGTGCAGCTCGATCGGCGCGTGGTAGCGCGCGCGGTACTGCGCGTCGAACGCGGCGCCGCCCGGCATCTTCGCGAGCGGCCGGCCCGGCTCGAGCGCGGTCACGCCGTCGCCGTCGGCGCCGGCCAGCGAGAGGAAGGTCTGGCTCACGAAGCCGCCCGCGCCAAGCAGCGTGGCGTGGATCCCGAGCTGCCGCATGCGGCGCGCGATCGGCGCGGCCTGCGCGTCGATCCCGCCGAAGAACACCACGTCCGGCTGTTTGGCCTTGATAGCCGTCAGCACGCCGCTGAAATCGACGGTCTTGTCGTTCACGTATTCGCGGTCGACGATCGTGCCGCCGTCGGCTTTCACGCCCTTCACGAACTGGTCGGCGAGGCCCGAGCCGAACGAGGTGCGATCGTCGAGCACGGCGATGCGGCGCGCGTGCAGCGTCTTCACGGCGTAGGCGCCGGTGTAGGCGCCGCCGTCGTCGTCGTGGCCCATGATGCGGAACGCGGTGGCGTAGCCCTGCTGCGTGTACTGATGGCCGGTGGAGGCCGGCGCGATCTCGGGGATGCCGGCGTCGCGATAGACGCGCGAGGCCGGCACGCTGCATCCGGTGTTCCAGTGGCCGACCACGCCGATCACGTGCTGCTCGACCAGCGACTGCGCGACCGTCACGGCGGTGCGCGGGTCGGACTGGTCGTCCACGGCCACCAGCTTGTAGACGACGGGCTTGCCGTCGAGCGTCGGATGGCGGCGGTTCGCGTCGTCGAGCGCGAGCTGCGCGCCGTTCTGCAGATCCTTGCCGATCCGCGCGGACGGCCCGGTCAGCGGCGCCGCGAGGCCGATCAGCACGGTTTGCGGCGCGGCGGCGCCGGCGGGCAGCGCGAACGTGGCGCCGGCGGCGATGGCGAGCGCGGCGGCGGTGAGGGAGACGGATTTTTTCATGGGTGACAGGCGTGTGGGCGATCGATTAAAACATGAAAAATATTAAACAGTCATGCGATCACAACCAAATACGCTTTGATTGAATGCTTATGCCCGGCCGGCAATATCGAACCAATTCCTTAGCCACAAAGGAATCTGGTGATTTTGCCGTCGTCCGGATTATTCGATAGAATTCAAAACATGAAAAATATCGAACAATTGTCAAACGATCCGCCGCTGCGCGCGGTGCGCGCCTTCGAGGCGTTCGCGCGGCTGGGCTCGGTCACGGCCGCGGCGGCCGAACTCGACATCACGCCGTCGGCGGTCAGCCATCAGCTGCAGTTGCTCGACGCGTTCATCCTGACGCCGCTGACGGTGCGCGAGGGCCGCGCGCTGGTGCTGACCGACGAAGGCCGCGACTACTACCGCTCGATCAGCGCGGCGTTCTCGGTGCTGCGCAGCGCGACCGGCTTCGTGCGCGATCGCTCGTCGCTGCGACAGATCACGATCAGCCTGATTCCGCTGTTCGGCATCGGCTGGTTCGTGCCGCGGCTGCACCGCTTCCTGGAGGCGAACACCGACGTCGACGTGACCGTGCTCTACGCGAACCACCGCAACTATCGCAGCGACGCGTCGGATCTCTCGATCCGCTTCGGCGCCGGCGACTGGGCCGGCTATCGCTGCGAGAAGCTGCTGCCGGGCGCGATGGTGCCGGTCTGCAGCGCGGGGTTCCGGCGCCGCTTCGGGCCGTTCCGCAAGCCGGCCGACCTCGCCGCGGTGCCGCTCGTGCATGACGAGGACCGCAGCACCTGGGTGAACTGGCTGCGCGGCGCGGGCGTGCGCAACGTGCCGCCGGTGGTCGGGCCGATGTTCGAGGACGGGCAGCTGACCCTGAGCGCGATTCGCGCGGGACTCGGCGCGGGGCTGATGCGCGCGCCGCTGATCGAGGCGGAGCTGGCGAGCGGCGAAGTGGTGCAGCTGTTCGACAGCGCGCTCGACGACGGCCGCGACTACTATCTGTGCAGCCGCATGGACGCGGACCTGCCGGACGGCGCGCGGCGCCTCGCCGAATGGCTGCGGGAGACGGCGGCCGAATCGATGCGGCGCCTCGCGGCGGCGGGGGACCGGCGTTGAGGGGGCCGGTTTGCGCTAGAAGGTATAGCAGGCGCTGGAGCGGACCACGATCGCGTCAGGCGCGCACCCGACCGGCCCCGAGCCCCCGCCTACCGATCCCCAAGAAAATGCTCGATCGCGAAGTTGAACGCCTCGGGATCCTGCAGCATCGCGAAATGGCTCGTCCCGGGCAGGATCTGCAGCCCCGCGCCCGGAATCGTCGCGGCGATGTATTCGGTGTGCTCGCGCTTGATCGCCTCGTCGTGATCGCCGTCCATCACGAGCACGGGCGTGGTGATCGCCTTCAGCTGCGCATCGCTCCAGTTCGGCTGCGACGCCCACATGTGGCTGATCTGCTCGACGAACGCGTCGTACTCCTTCGGCGTCGGCGACAGGCGGCGGTACTCGTCGCCGCCGCGCCGGATGAAGGCCGCGAACGTCGGGTTCTTCTCGACGTCGGGCATCACGCCGTCGGTCTTCGTGTTCGCGGCGAACGCCACCACCTTGCCGACCCGGTCCGGATGACGGATCGCCATGTCGATGCCGATGATCGCGCCGTCGCTCCAGCCGACGATGTCGGCCCGGCGCAGCTTGAGCGTGTCCATCAGCGCGACCACGTCGTTCGTCATCAGGTCATAGCCGAACGGCTGCGCGTCGCGCGAGCTGCGGCCGTGCCCGCGGCTGTCCACCACGATCACCTGATGGTGCTTCATCAGCGCCTTGACCTGATGGCCGAAGTAATCGGAATTCGACAGGCCGCCGTGCAGCAGGATAACCGGCGTGCCATGGCCGATCGTGGCGTAGTAGAGATGGATGCCGTGGACGTCGGCGATGCCGTGCCGCTCGCCCGCCACCGGCGCCGGTGTGGGCGGCAGCGTCTGCCAGCGGGGTTCGGCCTGCGCGTGCAGCGTGAACGCGGCGCAGGCGCAGAGGAACAGGCGCTGCAGCCGCAGCCGGTTTCGGTTCGGATTGGTGGACATGGGAAGGACCGTGGGCGTTCGAATCGGGAGCGGCCATTATAGGAGCGCGGCACGCGCGATTGCCCGGCTGTTTCGGAAGGCCGGCCGGCGGTTCGGCCCCGCGAACGCGGAACGTTGAGCATGGCTTGAGGAACGAAGCAACGGCGCTCGGGCATCGTCAGGAATCCGATGCGACTCCAACGTGAACCGCGAGACCCGGCCGGAATGCGACGCGGCCCGCTACCGGGCCGCGTCGATCGCTCGAATGAGGGCTCCGGCACGCAAGTGTCGGAGCGGTTGCCTGCCGCGCCACAGGCATGCGGCCGCAAGCTCTGCGGGTTTAGGCGTGATGATCCGGGCACTCGCGCAGTAATCCCGGCTCGACACCGGACGAAGGGGCGCCACGGTGTCTCGCTCTGGCATCCATCATCGCGTGTCCCGGCGCACCGGTACAGCAGCAGCCGCAAGGAAAACGTGCATAGCAGATGGCGCCGCGCAAACCTTCTGCACGCGGGGTTGTCGTTCGCTCGTCTGCTGCGCCGTTTTCGGCGCCATCTGCTGCTTGCCGGTGCGGCACCCGCGTCGTAACGTCGGCGCTTTCGGCACGTCCCGCCGCGCCTTTTCCCCACCACCATGTATCGATATACCGATTTCGACCGCGCGTTCGTGCGCAGTCGCGCCGCGCAATTCCGCGATCAGCTCGAACGCTGGCAGGACGGCCGGCTCAGCGAGGACGCGTTCCGCCCGCTGCGGCTGCAGAACGGCTGGTACGTGCAGCGCCACGCGCCGATGCTGCGCGTGGCGGTGCCCTATGGCGAGCTGTCGAGCGCCCAGCTGCGCGTGCTGGCCCGCGTGGCGCGCGACTACGACGTGCCCGAGCCCGAGGTCTACCGCCGGGCGCTCGACGCCCAGCGCGCGCTCGGCACCGTGCGGCTGCCCACGCGCCACGCGCATTTCACGACGCGCACCAACGTGCAGTTCAACTGGATCCCGCTCGACCGCTCGGCCGACGTGATGGACCTGCTCGCCAGCGTCGACATGCATGGTATCCAGACCAGCGGCAACTGCATCCGCAACATCTCGTGCGACGAACGCGCCGGCGTGGCGCCCGACGAGATCGCCGACCCGCGCCCGTTCGCCGAAATCATGCGGCAGTGGACGACGCTGCACCCCGAGTTCGCGTTCCTGCCGCGCAAGTTCAAGATCGCGATCACGGGCGCCGACGAGGACCGCGCGGCCACCGCCTGGCACGACGTCGGGCTGCGGCTCGTGCATGACGCCGCCGGCGAACTCGGCTTTCGCGTCACGGCGGGCGGCGGGATGGGCCGCACGCCCGTGATCGGAACGCCGATGCGCGAGTTCGTGCCGTGGCGGCACATCATGAATTACATCGAGGCGATCGTGCGCGTGTACAACCAGTACGGCCGTCGCGACAACAAGTACAAGGCTCGCATCAAGATCCTCGTGAAGGCCGAGGGGCAGCGCTTCATCGACGACGTCGAGGCCGAGTTCCAGCAGATCGTCGAGCACGACGGCGGCCCGCACACGATTCCCAATGCCGAACTGGCGCGCGTGCGCGCCTGCTTCGTGGTGCCCGACGCCGTCGCCGCGCGCCTCGCGGGCGCGATCGATGCGGGCGCCGCGGCCCGGCTCGCCGAGGCCGCTGCACGCACGCCGGCGCTGGCCGGCTGGCTCGCGCGCAACGTCGCGCCGCATCGTGATCCGGCGCTGCGGATCGTCACGCTGTCGTTCAAACGGACCCTGCAGGCGCCCGGCGACGCGTCGGCCGACCAGCTCGAACGCGTGGCCACGCTGGTCGATCGCTTCTCGGCCGGCGAGGCGCGCGTCACGCATGCGCAGAACGTGGTGCTGCCGTGGGTCCACGCCGACGATCTGCTCGCGCTCTGGGAAGCGGCGCGCGCCGAAGGGCTGGCGAGCGCGAACGTCCACCTGCTGACCGACATGATCGCGTGCCCGGGCGGCGATTTCTGCGCGCTCGCCAATGCACGCTCGCTGCCGATCGCCGATGCGATCGCCGAGCGCTACCAGGATCTCGACGAACTCGAGGACCTGGGCGAGATCGATCTGCATATCAGCGGCTGCATCAACTCGTGCGGCCATCACCATAGTGGCCACATCGGCATCCTCGGCGTCGACAAGGACGGCCGCGAGTGGTATCAGATCACGCTCGGCGGCGCCGACGGCTCCGCGCGCGGCGGCGAGGCGCGCGCGGGCAAGGTGATCGGGCCGTCGTTCTCGGCGCGCGAGGTGCCCGACGTGATCGACGCGGTACTGTCCACTTACGTCGCGCTGCGTGCCACGCCTGCCACGCCGGACACACCCGCCACGCGCCGCGAGACCTTCATCGAGACCGTGGCCCGGATCGGCATCGAGCCGTTCAAGGCCGCCGCGCAGGCCGCGCGCAGCGCCGAACCCGCCGAGGAGCAGCTCGCATGAACGCACCCGACCGACTTCGCCTGTTGACGGCCGACACGCACGCGGCCGAATCGCCGGACACGACCCACGCCGTGGTCACGCTCGGCAACGACGCCGACGTGATCGAGCATGCCGACGCGATCGCGCGGGCCGCGCGCGTCGAACTGCATTTCCCCTCGTTCACCGACGGCCGCGCCTATAGCCAGGCCTATCTGGTGCGGCGCCGGCTCGGCTTTCGCGGCGACCTGCGCGCGACGGGCGAGGTGCTCGCCGACCAGCTGATGCTGATGGAGCGCACCGGCTTTTCGAGCGCGGTGCTGGCCGACGGCGTCGCGCTCGACGACGCGCTGCGGCAGCTCGAACGGTTTCCGGCGTTCTATCAGGCCGACGTGCGGCAGGCCGCGCCGTTCCGGCGCGACGGGGACGGTTGAACGCGGGCAGCGCGGGCATTCAATCGGATCCCTCACCCTCAAGCGACACGATCCCCGCGCGCCGGCACCACAGTCCGCTCGATGGCCGCCGCGACGCGCGTAACCAGCACGTCGAGCGGCACCCCGGGCCCGAACACGTCCACCACGCCACGCGCGACCAGCGCCCGTGCATGCGCCTCGGGCACGATGCCGCCGACGATCACCGGCACCGCGAGCGCGCGCGCCGCCAGCGCGTCGAGCAGCGCCGGCACGGTCTCGCCATGCGCGCCCGACAGCGTCGAGACGCCGAGCAGATCGACGCTCGCCGTGAGCCGGCGCGTCGCGACGAGTTCGGCAACCGCCTCGGGCGACGTGAACAGCGGCGCGCGCAGCACCTCGAACCCGGCTTCCGCGAACGCCGTGGCCACCACCTCGGCGCCGCGATCGTGGCCGTCCTGCCCGAGCTTTGCGATCACGATGCCGGGCCGGCGGCCAAGCCGCGCCGCAAGCGCACGCACGCGCGCCAGCGCCGCCTGCCAGGCGGGATCGCCGCCGCGCTCGCTCGCGTAAGGCGCCGCGTTCACCACCTCCGCGCCAACCCCGCGCGCACCTTCGTCCGGCAAGCGGTAGCGCGGCCAGACGATTTCGAGCGCCGCCGTGCATTCGCCCACCGTCGCCCGCGCGCGCATGCAGTCGATCGCCAGCGCGAGCAGGTTCGCGCCGCCGTCGCGTGCCGCGTCGGTCAACGCGCGCAAGGCTGCCGCGACGCGCGCCGGATCGCGCCGCGCCCGCGTCTGCGCAAGCCGCGCGCATTGCATCGCGCGCACATGCCGGCCGTCGATCTCGCGGCAGTCGGGCGCGCCGCCCGCGTCGTCGGCCACGAAGCGGTTCACGCCCACCACCACCTGCCGCCCCGCATCGATGCGCGCCTGCGCGGCCCGGGCGCCCGCGCGGACGCGCTCGCACGCCCAGCCGCTGCCGATCACGGCGAGCATGCCGCCTTGCGCGTCGATCGCCCGCAGTTCCTCGCGCACGCGCTGCGCGATGCCGTCGGTCAGCGATTCCATCAGGTACGAGCCGGCCCACGGATCGACGCTGTCGCACAGCCCCATCTCGTGCTGCAGGATTCGCTGCGTGTTGCGCGCGAGCCGCGCGGCGCCGGCCGACGGCAGCGCGAGCGCCTCGTCCCAGGCATTCGTATGCAGCGACTGCGTGCCGCCGAACACGGCCGCCATCGCCTCCACGGTCACGCGCACGATGTTGTTCTCGGGCTCCTGCGCGCTCAGCGACCAGCCCGAGGTCTGGCAATGCGTGCGCAGCGCGCGGGCACGATCGCTGCGCGCCCCGCAGCCGGCCGCGATCTCGGCCCACAGCAGCCGCGCGGCGCGCAGCTTGGCGATCTCGGTATAGAAATCGGTGCCCACGCCGAAGAAGAAGCTCAGCCGCGCGCACACCGCGTCGGCGTCGAGCCCGGCCGCCGTCAGCCGCTCGACATAGGTGCGCGCGTTGGCCAGCGTCAGCGCGAGTTCGAGCACCGGGTCGGCACCCGCTTCCTGGAAGTGGTAGCCGGACACCGACAGCGCGTTGAAGCGCGGCGCATGCTCGGCCAGATACGCGGCCACCTCGGCGACGATCCGCAGCGACGGCTGCGGCGCATGAATCCAGGTATGGCGGACCAGATATTCCTTGAGGATGTCGTTCTGGATCGTGCCGGTCAGCTGCGCGGCCGGCACGCCGCGAGTCTCGGCCGCGACGATGAACGCCGCCAGCACCGGCAGCACCGCGCCGTTCATCGTCATCGACACCGACACGCGATCGAGCGCGATGCCGTCGAACAGCCGCTGCATGTCGTCGACGGTGTCGATCGCGACGCCTGCCAGACCGACCTCGGCCGCCGCCTCGCGGTGATCGGAATCGTAGCCGCGCTGGGTCGGCAGGTCGAACGCGACCGACAGGCCGTTCGCCTGCGCGTCCACGGCCGCGCGAAACGCGAGGTTGGTGTCGGCCGCGTCGGCGTGCCCCGTGTACTGGCGAATCGTCCAGGGGCGCCCGGTGTACATCGACGGATGCGGGCCGCGCACGAACGGCGCCTGCCCCGGCAGCGCGTCGAGATGCGCGATGCCGTGCAGATCCTCGCGCGTGTAGAGCGCGCGCAGCGGTACCGCGCGCTCGCGCGGCGGCACGGTGGCGTCGCTCATGCGGCCTCCCAGGTCTTTTCGGTGATCACGTCGGCGATCTTCATGCCGTCGGCGCCGCGCACGAGTTCGCACCAGTGGCGCAGCCGCGCGCCGTCGCGCTGCTCGGCGAGCGGCTGGACCCGCAGCGTGTCGCCGAGGTCGAGGTTGCCGTGGAAATGCAGCACGCGCGACACCAGCGCGGGCGGGCGCGCGAAGCGGTGGCGCTGCCACTCGGCGCGATCGACGAAGGCCTGGAAGCTCGCGAAATACAGCAGGTCGGCGCCGTTGAAATCGTTGTTCGGGCACGGCAGGAACTCGGCCGCCTCGATCGGGCCGGCGTCCGTGGCCGCGAGCGGCTGTGCCCACGCCGGCACGGCGGCCGGATCGCGCTCGCGCAGCGCGCGACCGCGCGAAGCCAGCGCCGCGACCGCCTCGGGCAGCGTGCCCGCCTCGTCCAGCGCGCCGCCGAGCGCGGCGAAGCGCGCCCGCGCCACCGAGCGGTTGCTGCCGGCCCGCTCGCGCGTGACGAAGGTGGAGAGCATCGTCACCGAACCCACCTCCACGCCGCCGCGCACGATGCGCTGCTCGCTCGCGTGCCGCACGGCGCCCACGCGGCGCAGCGTGAGCGCGATCTCGAACGCGTCGTTCTCGTCGATCGCGGAGGGCGCGGGCAGCACCACGCGAATCGCGACGAACGCCGCGTAGGCGCGCCGGCCGCGATCGTCGACGAAATCGGGCGCGTCGCGGCCCGCATGCGCGGCGAGCGCCTCCCAGTGCCGGTGCCCGCATTCCTTCAAGAGCCAGTTTTCCGCGAGGCCGGTGTAGCCCAGTTGCGGCATGCCGGCCCGGTAGCGGTGAAGCCTCGTCTGCATCGCGACCGCCCCGCCCGTCAGACCGCCGCGCCTTCGGCGACGCGCGCGGCGCCGGCCGCCGTCGAATCGGCTGCGCCTGCGGCCTCGCGAATCCGCGCGACCAGATACTCGGCGTCGCGCGCGATGCCCGAGAAGCGCCCCGAGCCCCAGGTATGCAGCCACGGCAGGCCGACGAAATAGAGGCCGTCCACGGCCGTCACGCCACGCGAGTGAGCCGGGTAGCCGCGCCCGTTGAACACCGGCAGGTCGATCCAGCTGAAGTCGGGCGTGAAGCCGATGCACCAGACGATCGAGCCGATGCCGCTCGTCTCCAGCGGCAGCGCGGCGCGTTCGGCGGCCGGCCGCCAGACCGGCTCGTAGCGCGTGGCGGGCGGCGCATCGATGCCGTGCTTCTCGATGAAGCCGTCGATGCTCGCGTTGATGCCGTTGTAGATCTCGTCGGCGCTGTCGAGGCAGGCGCCGAGGTTGGTCGCGAATTGCAGCGCGCCGTCGCGGTAGTCCTCGAGCCGGCCGTACAGCTCCATGCCCTCGGCCGCGAAGCGGCGCAGGTCGATGTCGCGGCCACCGTCGCGGCCCGTCACGTAGTGGTTGGTGTTGTCGCGCACGCCTTCGCGCAGCGGATGCTGCTCGACCGGCATCTCGTAGTAGCGCATGTCGGCGAGCCAGTCCACCACGTCGCGGCCGCGATGGAAACGCGCGCAGCGCGGCGCGTCGCCGACCGCCAGCGTCACGCGCCGGCCGGCCAGATGCAGATCCTCGGCGATCTGCGCGCCCGACTGCCCGGAGCCGACCACCAGCACGCCGCCCTCGGGCAGCATCGCGGCGTTGCGGTAGTCGGACGACTGCACCTGCACGATCGAGGCCGGCAGCCGCTCGGCCAGGCGCGGCACGATCGGCGTGTGATAACCGCCCGAGGCCACCACCACCTGGTCGGCCGTGAACGCGCCGCGCGAGGTGGCGACCCGATACCGCCCGTTAGCATCGCGCGAGACGCGCAGCACACGCGTGTGTTCGAGTACCGGCGCGTCGACCATCGCGACGAAGCCGTCCAGGTACGCGATGATCTCGTCCTTCGTCATGAAGCCGTGCGGATCGTCGCCGCGATAGGGCCAGCCGGGCAGCGCGCACTGCCAGTTCGGCGTGACGAGACAGAACGCGTCCCAGCGCTGGCCGCGCCAGGTGTGCGTGACGGTTTCCTTCTCGATCACCAGATGAGCGACGCCGGCCTGCTTCAGGTAATAGCTGACGGACAGCCCGGCCTGCCCGCCGCCGACGATGATCACGGGATGGTGCGGGACCGCGTCCGACGGGGCGGACGACGACGGGGAGGGGATCGACATGATGAAGCTCCTGTAGCGGAAATGGGGCGGGCGCGGCGCGTTCAGTCGAGCGCGAGCACCGTGACGGCGGCGTCGGGGACGGCGCCGAACTGCTCGGCCAGCGACTCGATGCGCGCGAGTTCGTCCATCGCGGCCGAGCAGGCGTAGCCGAACTTCGCGCGCACGCGTTCGGAGGCGATGCCGAGCGACTCGCGCGAGCGCGCGACGAAATCGTCGAGCGCGTAGTGCTGGCCCGGCGTGAAGTAGTCGGCCACGATGGTGGACGGCGAGTAGCAGCGGGTTTCGGAAGCGTCGGGCCAGCGGACCCGGAAGTGCATGACGGGCATGATCAGGTTTCCTGTGCGAAGGGAGAAAGTGAGCGGGCCGCGGCGCGCGACGCCAGCCATTCCCGGTAGAGGGCGACGTGCGTGGCGGCGCTCGCGGCCCAGCCGAAGCGCGCCAGCAGCGCGGGCACGGCGGCCGCGAAATCGGGCGCGCGGCGGCCGTCGAGCGCGTCGCCGAGCGCCGTGGCGATCGACGCGACATCGGCGGGATCGGCCCAGACGCAGGTGCGTTCGTCGAGATGCTCGGTGAACGGCGCGATCCGCGAGACCACCACCGGCCGGCCGGCCGCGAGCGCTTCGAGCACCACCAGCCCGAAGCCCTCGCGCAGCGACACCATCGAGACCACGCCGGCCGCGTGCAGCAGCGCGACGATCGCGTCGTCGTCGAGCGCGCCGGTCACGACCACCGGCGCGCCCGCGCCGATCGACAGGCCCAGCTCGGCCGCGCGCGCCACGAAGCGGCGCGTGCAGGCATCGTGATCGAGCAGGCTCGCGCCGCCGGCGATCACGAGCTGCGCCGTGGGCCGGGCCGCGCGCAGGCGCGCGAACGCATCGAGCAGCGCGAGCGTGTTCTTGCGCGCCTCGATGCCGCCGATCGCCAGCACCAGCGGGCCGTCGCCCAGGCCGAAGCGCCGCCGCAGCGCGGCCACGCCGCCGGCCGGCGCGCGGCGGAACCGCTCGACGTCGATGCCGTTCGCGATCTGGTGCGCATCGGCGCCATGTTCGTCGCGCATCCGCGCGGTCCATGCGGCGCTCACGCAGAACACGCGATCGGCATCGCGCCAGGCGCGCCGCTGCCACGCGTCGAGCGTCGGGTTCGTGAACGTGTCGAGATGGTGGACGGTACGCACGAAGCCCGGAATCGCGCCCTCGGCCTTCCACTCGGCGAGCGCGTTGCCGCTGATGCTGTCCTGCGCGTGCAGCACGTCGAAGCGCGCGAGCGCCTCGCGATCGAAGGCCGCGCGGATCGCGGCGATGCGCGTGGCGACCATGCCGACCGTATCGGCCGAATCGGTCGCGGCGTTGGCGGTGCGCGCGAGCACCACGCGATAGGCCGCGCCGCCAGCCGGCGCGGCATCGCGCCGGAACAGATCTTCGCCCGGCGCGGCCGGCGCGATCACCGTCACGTCGTGGCCGGCCGCGCCGAGCGCGCGCGCCAGTTCGAGCGTGTGGACCACGCCGCCGCGCGGATTCACCGAATGCGTGCAGAGGCCGATCCTCAGGGGCCGCGCCGGCATCATGGCGTGACCTCCGGCACGGCGCCGATGAACGGCGTCTCGCGCAGATCCCACAGCTGTGCCGCCGCGTCGCCCTCGGTCACGATCAGTTCGCGCGACGTGTCGAGCGTGCCGATCGCGGCGCAGGCCAGCCCGCGTGCAGTGAAGCGTGCGGTCACCGCATCCAGGTTGGCCTCGCTCACCGCGAGCAGAAATCCGTAGCTCGGAAACGCGCTGAGCCAGCGCTCGAAATCGACGCCGTCGGGGCGAGGCAGCGCGTCGAGCTCGATCCGCGCGCCGACGCCCGACGCTTCGAGCAGCATCAGCGCGGTGCCGAGCACGCCGGCCATGCTGATGTCCTTGGCTGCCTCGCAAAGGCCGTCCTCGGCCAGCGCCGGCAGCAGTTCGAGGTCGCCGCGCAGCCGCGCGGGCGGCGCGCCCACCGAGGCGTTCCAGAACGGATAGGGATCCTCGAAACGGCCGCGCAGGTCGACGGCCATCACCAGCCGGTCGCCGGACCGCGCCGCGAAGCTGGTCAGCAGCCGGCGCGCGCGGCCGAGGATCGCCACCGCGAGCTGCGAGCCATTCGCGCGTGCGTTGCTGTGGCCGCCCACGATCGGCACGCCGTAGGCGGCCGAGGCGGCGGCCATGCCGTCGAGCACCGCGCGCGCGCCGGCCATGCCGTCGCTCCAGAGCGCGTCCACCACCGCGAGCGGCCGGCCGCCCATCGCATAGACGTCGCTGACGTTGACCATCACGCCGCTGTAGCCGGCGAACCACGGCATCGCGGCGACGAAGTCGGCCACCAGGCCTTCGATCGCGAACAGCAGATAGCCGTCGCCGTCGGCGATCGCGGCACAGTCGTCGCCGACCGCCACCGCCTGCGCGAGATCGGCCGCGCCGTTCGGCAGCGCGCGCGCGAGTGTGCCGACCACGTCGGCGATGTCGGTCTTGTGGGCGAAGCCGCGGCTCGCGCGCAGGCGTTCGACGCGCGCGGCCAGCGCGGCGGCGGGAGACATGGCGGCGCCGGTGGTGAGATCGGGCGTGCCGTTCATCGCGCGCCTCCGGCCGGCAGCACGAAGCCCGCATACGGCGTCGTGCACGGCGGGTAATGCGCGAGATCGGCCTGCATGCGATGGTGCAGGCGCCCGTGCAGCAGCTCCTCGCCGAGCGAATCCCAGTGCAGGCGGCGGAACAGCGGCACGTTCTGCGCCTGCACGTGCGCATGGAACGTATGGCAGCCGAGCGCGTGGGCGCTGCGCACCGCCAGCATGATCAGCGTCGAGCCGATCCGGCCATGGTTGCGGAACGCCGCGTGGACGGCGAGCCGCGAGCCGAGCCATTCGCCCGGCGCGAACTCGTGGATCCGCACCGTGCCGACCACCTGGTCGGGCAGCCCGGCGCAGCCGCTGACGGCCACCAGCAGCTGCGCGTGCGTGTCGATCTCGTCGCGGTCGTCGCCGACGAACACGCCCTGCTCCATGCAGAACACCGCGCGGCGCAGCTGGTGCGCTTCCTCGATCTCCCACGGCAGCGCGGCCCACTTGATCCGGTATTCGGCGGGCCGGTAGGCGAGCGCCGCGCCGGCTTCCCACATCGCGTCGCAATCCATGGTCAGGCCTCGTAGGTGGACAGCGACGAGCAGGCGCCGCATTTCCCGCAGCCGGCCTTGATGTCGGCCGAGCGCAGGCCCGCCTCGCGCAGCATCGCGCCGAGCGGCGCGAGCACCTCGCGCATGAACTCGGGCGACGGCGCCGGATGGCTTTCGAGCGGCGTGCCGCTGATCGGCACGAACGGCACCACGAACGGATAGACGCCGCGCGCGATCAGCTGCGCCGACATCGCGAGGATCGCCTCGGCCGTGTCGCCGAGCCCGGCGAGGATGTAGGTGCTGACCTGGCCGCGCCCGAACACGGCCACCGCCGCGTCGAACGCGTCGAGGTAGCGCGCGATCGGCACGCTCGCCTTGCCCGGCATGATCCGCTCGCGCACGGCAGGCGTGACCGCCTCCAGATGCATGCCGAGCGTGTCGATGCCGCTCGCCTTCATGCGCGCGAACCAGGCGTCGTCGTCGGGCGGCTCGCACTGCCCCTGGATCGGCAGATCGACGGCGGCCTTGATCGCGAACGCGCTGTCGCACAGGATGCTCGCGCCGCGATCGCTCGCGGCCGGCGTGCCGGTGGTCAGCACCATGTGCTTCACGCCGTCGAGCAGCACCGCCGCGCGCGCCACCTCGGCCAGCTGCTCGGGCGTCTTGCGCGCGATGGTGCGGCCCGCCGCCAGCGATTGTCCGATCGAGCAGAACTGGCACATCTTGCGGCGGCTCTCGTAGCGGATGCAGGTCTGCAGCACCGTGGTGGCGAGCACGTCGGCACCGTGCAGCGTGGCGATCTGCGAATACGGCACGCCGTCGAGCGTCTGCAGCGCGTAGAAGCGCGGATTCGCCGGGAAGCGGATGTCGGCGATCGGGATCGTGCCGCGCGAGAGCGTGCTCGCGCCGCTCGCGTCGGGCGCGCCGGCCACGAACGGCGAATCCCAGGCGGTGCTGGTATGCACCGGCACCATCACCGTGACGCCGTCCACCGTCACCGCCTTGTGGTCGGACGGCCCGGCCCCGCCGCGCCGGCTCGCGGCGCCGGCCTTCGGATCGACGAGCCGCAGCCCGACCGATTGCAGCTCAGTGATCAGTTGCCGGCTCTGCGCCGACGGTTTCGCGCTGACGGGATTCATCGAAGGCTCCTTCGGAAGCGGGGACGGGGGAAAAGGCGCCGGCCGGCGCCATGGTCGTGACCGGCACGGCCGGGCGATCGTTGATCGCGAGGCTCAGCAGCTCGGGACGCGCGTAATGGCCGACCGAATCCATCATGCGTTTGCGCTTGGTGATCAGCGACATGTCGAGATCGGCGATCACGAGGCCCTCGCCGTCGCGCAGCGGCTCGGCCAGATGCTGGCCCTCCGGCGACACGATCGCGCTCAGGCAGCCGCCGCGCAGCGCCTTCTGCAGCTGCGGATCGGGCGTGATCGACTGCACCTGCGCGTCGCTGAGCCAACCCGTCGAATTGATCACGAAGCAGCCCGATTCGAGCGCGTGATGGCGGATCGTCACCTCGATCTGCTCGGCGAAGATCGGCCCCACCAGCGAGCCCGGGAACTGCGCGCAGTGGATCTCCTCGTGCTGCGCCATCAGCGCATAGCGCGCGAGCGGGTTGTAGTGCTCCCAGCAGGCCAGCGCGCCGACCCGGCCGACCGCCGTGTGCGCGACCTTCAGGCCCGCCGCGTCGCCCTGCCCCCAGATCATCCGTTCATGGAAGGTGGGCGTGAGCTTGCGGCGCTTCACGAGCAGCTGGCCGTCGGCATCGAACACCAGTTGCGTGTTGTAGAGGCTGCCGTGGTCGCGCTCGTTCACGCCGAGCACCACCACCATGCCGTGCCGGCGCGCCCGCCCGGCCACCGCCTGCGTGATCGGGCCGGGCACCACCACCGCTTCCTCGTAGAGCCGCATGTGGTCGGCGCCCGACAGCACGGGCGGCCGCACGAACGAGAAGTACGGGTAATACGACACGACAGTCTCGGGGAACACGATCAGCTGCACGCCTTCGCGCGCCGCCGCGTCGATCGCCGCGCAGACCTTGTCGAGCGTCGCCGCGGCCCGCTCCAGATCGGGTGCGATCTGGGCGGCGGCCGCGCGAACCATGCGTTTGTCGCTCATGTTGGCCCCCGCGGCGTGCTCAGACGGTCCAGGTGTGGATGATCAGCGCGTCGTCCTTCCGGTGCAGCAGCTGGAGGTCGAGCACGTCGAGCGGGTTGATCGGGCGGATGCCCTCGATCAGCGAGGCCTCGCCGTGGCCGTACAGCGCCTGCAGCGCGAAGCGGCACGCGTAGACCTTGCCGCCTTCCTCCATGAACTTCACCAGCTGCTTGTTGAAGTTCAGATGGCCCGGAAACGCCTCGTCGCCGAGCGTCGGGAAGCCGCGCTGCAGGCCCAGCGTCACGCCCGGACCGTAGAGCAGCACCGAGGTCTCGAAGCCCTTGCGCTGCAGGCGCGTGGCCTGCAGCAGGTTCACGAAGCCGATCGAGCCTTCGAACGCGACCGTGTGGAACGTGACCAGCGCCTTCTCGCCCGGCTCCGCCTTCACGTCCTCGAATACCTTCTCTTCGTAGTCGACCAGTACGTCGCCTTTCTGGTGCTGCGGGTGATTGACGGCGGGCATCGTGTTCTCCTTGATTCGTTGGGGGATCGGTGCGCCGGGCGAGCGCCGCCCGGACGCCTCGCTTCACGCAACAGCCATGCCGCCAAGGCGCGCGCCGATGCGATCACCCTCCGATCATTGCGCCCGTGCGATATCGAAATGGTCGTTCCCGCCGCCCGCGAACCGGCGCCGCGCCGGTGCCGGCGCCCCGCCGTCTGGCGCGCCGCGCACCGTGCTGGCGCAGCGCGATGCGCGCCGGCTGTGCGTCCATGCATCAAAACGATCTGTCACCCGATCAATGCAATCATTTTCGCTTCGGTATCCGATCCAGTTTTTTTTCGCACGGGTTCGCGTGTTAACGTGAATCGAGGCGAGTCGACAGGAATCGCCCCGGATCTCAAGGATGCTTCGATGGAACACTCGCTCGCCCACTGGACCCGGCGCCTCGCCGAGAGCCGCAAGCCCGCCTACCTGCTGATTCCGGACCTGATCGAGGAGGATCTGGCGGTGGGCCGGCTCAAGCCGCGCGACCGCATGCCCGGCCTGCGCGACCTGGCCGACGCGCTGCGGCTGAACTACACCACCGTGGCGCGCGCCTATGCCGAGGCACGCAAGCGCGGGCTGCTGGACAGCCGCGCCGGCAGCGGCACGTTCGTGCGCGGGCCGACGCAGACGCTGCCGCTGTCGGGCGGCGGCAGCGTGGAGATGTCGATGAACATGCCGCCCGAGCCGGCCGTGATGGCCGCGCGGCTCGCCGACTCGGCCGCCGCGCTGCATGCGCATGCCGATCCGTATCAGCTGCTGCGCTATCAGGATTTCGGCGGCGCGCCGGCCGATCGCGCGGCCGGGCGCCTGTGGCTCGGCCGGCGGCTGCCCGGCTGCAACGGCGAGGCGGTGCTGGTCTGCCCCGGCATCCACAGCGCGCTGGTGGCGCTCGTCTCGCTGCTGGTGCGGCCCGGCGAAATGCTGTGCGTGGACGCGCTCGCCTATCCCGGCATCAAGGCGATCGCCTCGCAGCTCGGCGCGCGCCTGCAGCCGCTGCCGCGCGACGAGGACGGCCCGCTGCCGCACGCGTTCGAATCGCTCTGCAAGAGCCACAAGCCGGCCGCGTTCTATTGCAACCCGACCTTGCAGAACCCCAGCACGCTGACGATTCCATACCGGCGCCGCGAGGCGCTGGCCGACGTCGCGCTGCGCTACAGCGTGCCGATCATCGAGGACGACGCCTACGCGATGCTGCCGCACAGCGCGCCGCCGCCGCTCGCGCTGCTGGCGCCGGAACTGACCCACTACGTGACGGGGATGTCGAAGAACTTCGGCGCGGGGCTGCGGATCGCCTACTTGCTCGCGCCGTCGGCGCGGCAGGCCCAGCGCATCGCCGGCGCGCTGCGCGCGACCACCGTGATGCCGAGCCCGTACACGATGCTGCTGGCGACGCAGTGGGTCCACGACGGCACCGCCGCCGCGATGCTCGAGGCGATCCGCGCCGAGGGCCACACGCGCCTCGCGATCGCCGCGCAGGTGCTGCGCGACTGGCCGTTCGACGCGCATCCTGACGGCTTTCATCTGTGGCTGCCGATTCCGGCCGACTGCCATCGCTATGCGCCCGATCTCGCGCAGCAGCTGCGCAATCGCGGCGTGGCGGCGGTGGCGGGCGCCGCGTTCTCCACCGACGGCAATCCGCCCAACGCGATGCGGATCTGCCTGGGCGGCCCGCAAACGCCCGAGGATTGCCGCGAGGCGCTGCGGCTCGTGGCCGATGCGCTGGGCGACCCGCATCATCTGGTGACGGCGGCGATCTGAGGAAGTCGGGCACAATGCGCGCGGCGCCCGATTCACGGGCGCCGCTTACCGCACGCTCATGAATCGCGAACAATTTCTGGTCCAACCCGACGTCGACGGCTTCGTCGAATGGCTCTCGTCGTTTTCCGCCACCGTCGTCGCCGATCTGAACATCGGCCGCTCCGCCTATGTCCCGCGCGCCATCATCGGGACCGTGCGCGGCCTCGATGCGATCCTCGACACCTACGCGTGGCGCGCCAGCTGGATCGACACCAACGGCGAGACGGTCGAGTCGCTGCACTGGGACAGCACGGCGCGCAGCCTCGACCGCCTGGGCCGCAGCCTGCGGGACGCGCTCGCGGCCGGCTCCGCCGACGGCGCGCGGCATGCCTGCGGGATGGTGTTCCGGTGGGGCGGCGAGCGCGATCCGAACAAGGGCGCGCGGCCATTCATCGAGCAGCAGTTCGCGGCGCGACGCCTCGTGACCTATCTCGACACGACGCGCGCCGCGTTCAACCTCGGCACGGGCGGGCTCGACCAGCTCGGCTGCGTCGAGGCGATGAATTCGATGCTGACCAAGGTTCACGCGCTCGCGTCCGGCGACGGCCTGCCGATCTACGACTCACGCGTGGCCGCCGCGATCGCGTCGCTGGTGGAGATCTTCCGGCTGCAGCGCAAGCCGCAATGGAAGACGATTCCCGACGAACTGCTGTTCCCGACCATGGCCAACGAAGCGCGCCGCAAGGTGGTGGCGTTGAATCCGCGGGCCATGGTGTCGACGCGGACCCTCATGCGCTACAACAGTTCGGGCATCGCGCGGACGTGGGCGAGCGCCAAGCTGCGGCTCGGCTGGATCATCGAGGCCGTGCTGGAACGCACGCCCGAACTGCTTCGACATCAGCCGCATTCGCGGCAGCATGCGTTCGAGGCCTCGCTGTTCATGCTCGGTTACGACGTCGGCTGTCTGAGCGGCAACCTGTGACGGCGGGCAGTGGGTAACGACGCTCACGCCGCGTCATGCGCGGCGATGTTGCAATATTGCCCCTTGAAATACAGCAGCGGCTGCGTGGCCACCGCGTCTTGCAGGTCCAGCGCCTTCACTTCGCCGATCACGATCAGGTGATCCCCGGCCACGTGTTCGGCATGGATTTCGCAATCGAGCCAGTGCAGGCTGCCGGCAATGATCGGGTTACCGAGCGGCGATGCCCGCCACTCGATGCCGTGCCATTTGTCGGTGCCGCGTCGGGCGAACTGGTCGGAAATCGCGACCTGCTCGTCCGACAGGATATTGACGACGAACCGGCCCGCCCGGCGAATGCCCGGGTAGCTGCCCGAGCTGGACATCACGCTGAACGACACCAGCGGCGGGCTCATCGATACG
Source organism: Burkholderia perseverans (assembly GCF_022870505.1). Taxonomy (NCBI): domain Bacteria; kingdom Pseudomonadati; phylum Pseudomonadota; class Betaproteobacteria; order Burkholderiales; family Burkholderiaceae; genus Burkholderia; species Burkholderia perseverans. The sequence continues at coordinate 377,889 of NZ_CP045093.1, read as the reverse complement.
CTGTGGAACGACTGGCACGTGAAGCCGACCGGCTCGCCATCGACCTGCGAGGCAATCACCGTGATGGCGGATGCGTAATGCCCGAGCGCTTCGCGAAAGCGCAATGGCTCGATGGCGGTGCTGGAAAGTGACATGGTGGATGCGCAATGCCCGGGGCGGTTCGATCGGAAGCGACGAAGGCTTGTCAGTTCGCGAGTTCCCGCCGGATGATTTCCGCGCCCGCGCTCAACGCTTCCAGCTTGCCTCGCGCCACGGCACGCGACAGCGGAGCCATGCCGCAGTTGGTGCACGGATAGAGCTTGTCGGCATCCACGAACTGCAGCGCCTTGCGCAAGGTGCCGGCGACTTCCTCAGGCGTTTCGACGGTGTTGCTGGCCACGTCGATGGCGCCCACCATCACCTTCTTGCCGCGGATCAGTTCGATCAGTTCCATCGGCACGTGCGAGTTATGGCACTCCAGCGAAACCATGCCGATGCTCGACTGCTGCAGCTTCGGGAAGGCTTCCTCGTATTGCCGCCACTCGGACCCGAGCGTCTTCTTCCAGTCCGTATTGGCCTTGATGCCGTAGCCGTAGCAGATATGCACGGCCGTCTCGCACTTGAGGCCTTCGATCGCGCGCTCCAGCGTGGCCACGCCCCACTCGTTCACTTCGTCGAAGAACACGTTGAACGCGGGCTCGTCGAATTGAATGATGTCGACGCCGGCGGCCTCCAGTTCCCGCGCTTCCTGATTCAGGATCTTCGCGAACTCCCAGGCCAGCTTTTCGCGGCTCTTGTAGTGATCGTCGTACAGCGTGTCGATCATCGTCATGGGGCCGGGCAGCGCCCACTTGATCGGCTGCTTCGTCTGCCGGCGCAGGAACTTGGCGTCCTCGACGAACACCGGCCTTTGCCGGGCCACGTCGCCGACCACGGTCGGCACGCTCGCGTCATAGCGATCGCGAATCCGGACGGTCTTGCGGTTCTGGAAATCGACGCCGTCCAGGTGCTCGATGAACGTCGTCACGAAATGCTGACGCGTCTGCTCGCCGTCGCTGACGATATCGATCCCGGCATGTTGTTGCTCTTGCAACGACAGACGCAACGCATCCTGCTTGCCCTCGGCCAGCCCCTCGTCCTGCAGTTTCCACGGCGACCAGAGGGTCTCCGGTTGGGCAAGCCAGGAGGGTTTGGGCAGACTGCCGGCGGTCGAGGTGGGCAACAATTTTTTCACGTTGGATGGCCTTGTGTTTCTGATGGATCAAAGTGCGAAGTTGGCGGACCACTGCTCGAGAACCGCCCGGTGCGGCTTGATGAAATGCTCCTCGGCAAACCTGCCCTGCTCGACAGCCAGCCGGCTGCGTTCTTCCCGGTCGTAAACGATGCGGGTCAACGAGAAATCCTCGTGCTTCAGGCTCGGCTGGTAGGACGTCCCGGCCGCGGAATTCGCGTTGTAGATCTCGGGCCGGTAGATTTTCTGGAACGTGTCCATCGTGCTGATGGTGCCGATCAGCTCGAGATCGCTGTAGTCGCCGAGCAGGTCGCCGGAGAAATAAAACGCCAGCGGCGCAACGCTGTTCGGCGGCATGAAGTAGCGCACCTTCAGGCCCATTTTCCGGAAGTATTCGTCGGTCAGCGAATATTCGTCCTGCTGGTATTCGATGCCCAGCACCGGATGCTGGTTCGCGGTCCGGCGATAGGTCTTGCTGCTCGACACGCTCAGGCAGATCACGGGCGGCTTCTTGAAGTTGGCCTTGTAGGCGCTCGAATTCACGAAGCACTTGAACAGCTTGCCGTGCAGGTCGCCGAAATTCTCCGGCGTGCTGAATCCGGGCTGATGCTTCGTGTGCTCCAGCAGCAGGACGCTGAAGTCATAGTCCCGCACGTAGGACGAGAAGTTGTTCCCGACGATGCCTTCGATGCACTCGTTGGTCTTGCGATCGACGATGCTCGTCTTCAGGATTTCGATCAGGGGCAGGCCGGCGCGGCTGCTTTCTCCGTCGATATTCATTTCGACGGAAATGATGTCCAGCTTGACGCTGTAGCGATCGCCTGCCGGATTATCCCAATGCGCGAGGGCATTGAAACGGTTGTCGATCATCTTGAACGTGTTGCGCAGGTTCGCCTGACGGCTCGCTCCCCTGGCCAGGTTGGCAAAGTTGGTCGTGATGCGCGTGCTGTCCGACGGACGATAGTCTTCATCGAAGCCGATACGCTTGATGGTAAAGGTGAAATCTTTGCTCATGTGGATCCGCAACCCTGATTCCCGGGATGAACCGGCGTTCATCCTTGACGTTCAATATGCGCCGAATTTGCTTTCCGGTTTGTCCTCGGAAAGGTGCGCAGCATCGGCATTCGGGTCAAATTCTATGGCCGGCGATCCATGAAAAAAAGTGAATTTATCTCATAAAACCATTAGCCACGTTCATGTGTATCGAGTGTATCGAGGGGGCTCGTGGCGCGACCTTTCCGGCCGCGAGCGCAGCATTTTCAGGCCGTTTCGCCGGGCGATCCCGGCACGGGCGGCAGGATCAGGATTCGATCGCGGAGTCGTCGTCGCCGTGGAACTTCACGCCGGGCTGAACGCGCTCGCGGCCGCTTTCCTGCCGATGTCGATTGGCATCGCGCGGCGAGTGGACGCCGCCGCAATAGGCCTGCCGGTAGAAGTTTTCGCGCTTGCCGGCCTCGATCATGCGCGCCGAGCGGCCGCCTTTTCGCCGGTTGTATTCCCGATACGGCATGCCGGGATCATGCGAGGCCGCGCGCGCCGCGGCCGTTGACCTGTTGTAGGTTCTCCGCGACGGCTCAGGCCACTTCGGCGTGTTTCGCCTGTTCGATGAAGGCGCGCAGGTAATCGATGCCCACGTCCGCCTCGCGCGTCCCCAGAAAGATGTGCTTGGCGATCCCGTGCTTGCCGAGCCGCACCGGCACCACGTCCATCGCGTCCGCGTATTCCAGCACCAGCCAGCGCGGCAGCGCGGCCACGCCACGGCCGCTGGCCACCATCTGCAGCATGATGTCGGTGGTCTCGATCGCCTTGTGGCGCTTCGGCGTGATGCCGGCCGGCGCGAGAAACAGGCTGTAGATATCCAGGCGATCGACCGGCACCGGGTAGGTCACCAGGATCTCGTTGGTCAGCTGTTTGGGCGTGATGTATTCCTCCTTGGCCAGCCGGTGGTTGCCGGCCACCACCAGCACCTGCTCGTAGTCGAACACCGGTTCGAACACGAGGCCCGGCTTGTCGAGCGGATCGGGCGTGACCAGCAGGTCGATCTCGTAGCCGAACAGCGCGCCGATGCCGCCGAACTGGAATTTCTGCTTGACGTCGACATCCACGTCCGGCCATGCGGCCAGATATGGCGACACGACCTTCAGCAGCCACTGGTAACACGGATGGCATTCCATGCCGATGCGCAGCGCGCCTCGCTCGCCCTGAGCGAACTGCTGCAGGCGTTCCTCGGCCAGATTCAGTTGCGGCAGCACGCGGTTGGCCACCGCCAGCAGATATTGGCCGGCCTGGGTCAGGCGCAGGCTGCGGCCTTCGCGCAGCCAGATGTCGGTGCCGAGCTGCTGCTCCAGCTTCTTCATGCTGTGGCTCAGCGCCGATTGCGTCACGTGCAGGACGCCCGCGGCCGCAGTCAGCGAACCCTGCTTCTCCACTTCCTGCACGATGGCCAGATGAATACGATCAAGCATGGAAAATGAGTGAAATTCATGGAGTTTCGAGATAAGCCGATCTTACTTCATCGGTCGTGCCGCTTGCGATCCGTCCATGCAAAAAAACGGCGCGGCCCCATCCAGGCGCCGCGCCGCTTTCCTTCATGCCGGGCCGAAGCGCCCCGGCAACGCCGTCCTCAATCCTTCGCCAGCGCCCGCTCGACCGTGATGTGCGTCGGCATCATGTTGACGTTGGCGTTATGGATCACCCACAGCGACAGCCCGACGATCACGGCGATCAGGAAGCCCGTGCAGAGGAAGATGCCGGTGTTCGCGCGCTGGCTGCGCGCCGAGCCGATGTGCAGGAAGTAGATCAGCTGCACGATCAGCTGCGCGACGCAGGCCACCGTGATCGCGGCCAGCCCGAAGCGGCGCGGCACGACGTCGGTCATCACCGCGCCGAACGACACCAGCGTCAGCAGCACCGACAGGATCATGCCGATCACGTAGCTCTTCAGCGTGCCGTGCGAGGCGTCGTGCGCGGCATGCGCCGGCGAATGATGCGAATGCGAGCTGGGTTTCATACGAACTCCCGCAGATAAACGAAGGTGAACACGCAGATCCAGACCAGATCCAGGAAGTGCCAGAACATGCTGAGGCAGGCCAGACGGCGGCGCACCATGCCGGTCAGGCCGAACTTCCTGACCTGATGCATCATCACCGCGATCCACAGCAGGCCGCAGGTCACGTGCAGGCCGTGCGTGCCGACCAGCCCGAAATACGCGGACAGGAACGCGCTCGTGTGCGGCCCGGCGCCGTCGGCGACGAGCTTCGCGAACTCGTGGACTTCCATCGCGATGAAGCCCGCGCCGAACACGAAGGTCACCGCCAGCCACGGGATCACCGCGCCGCGCCGCCCGGCGTTCATCGCCAGCATCGCGAGGCCGAACGTGAAGCTGCTGACCAGCAGCAGCATGGTTTCGCCGAGCACGTAGTCGAGCTCGAACAGGCCCTGCCCGGTCGGCCCGCCGGCCGTGGCGTTGGCGAGCACGCCGAACGTCGCGAACAGCGTGGCGAAGATCAGGCAGTCGCTCATCAGGTAGATCCAGAAGCCGAGCGTGGTCTTGCTGCCGTCGTCGTGATGCGCGTGGCCGTGGCCGGCAGCGTGGTGGCCGTCATGGCCGGTTTGCGAGATAGTCTGCGCGCTCATCATGCGACCTCGGTTTCGTTGAGCGGCACGAGCGGCACGTGACGCTGCAGTTGCGCGAAGCGCGCGTTTTCGATCCGCTCGACCTCGGCGGCCGGCACCCAGTAATCGGTATCGGTGTTGTAGCTGCGGGCGACGAAGGTACCGACCATGCCGAGCAGCCCGATCACCACGAACGGCCACATGTGCCAGACGAACGCGAAGCCGAGCAGCATGCCGAACGCGGCGATGATCACGCCGGCCGCGGTGTTGCGCGGCATGTGGATGTCTTCGTAGTGCGTCGGCTGCACGTAGGCGCGGCCGGTTTCCTTGTCTTCCCAGTGCTGCTCGATCGAGGTGATGGTCGGCACGATCGCGAAGTTGTAGAACGGTGCCGGCGACGAGGTCGACCATTCGAGGCTGCGGCCGTTCCACGGATCGCCGGTGGCATCGCGCAGCGCATCGCGGCGGCGCACGCTCACGTAGATCTGCACCAGCATCGCGAGGATGCCGAGGCCGACGAACACCGCGCCCACCAGCGCCACCACCAGCCACGGATGCCACGACGGCACCGAGTAGTGGTTCATGCGGCGCGTCATGCCCTCGAAGCCGAGGATGTAGAGCGGCGTGAACGCGAGCCAGTAGCCGATCAACCAGCACCAGAACGAGACCTTGCCCCAGAACTCGTCGAGCGTGAAGCCGAACACCTTCGGGAACCAGAAGCTGATGCCGGCCAGGCAGCCGAACACCACGCCGCCGATGATCACGTTATGGAAGTGCGCGACCAGGAACAGGCTGTTGTGCAGCACGAAGTCGGCGCCCGGCACGGCCAGCAGCACGCCCGTCATGCCGCCCACGGCGAACGTCACCATGAAGCCGATGGTCCAGAGCGTCGAGCTGTGATAGCGGATCCGCCCGCGGTACATCGTGAACAGCCAGTTGAACAGCTTCACGCCGGTCGGGATCGAGATGATGGTGGTCATGATCCCGAAGAACGCGTTGACGTTCGCGCCCGAGCCCATCGTGAAGAAGTGGTGCAGCCAGACGAAGAACGACAGGATGCCGATCGACGAGGTCGCGTACACCATCGACTTGTAGCCGAACAGCGGCTTGCCCGAGAACGTCGCGATGATCTCCGAGAACGCGCCGAACGCCGGCAGGATCAGGATGTACACCTCGGGGTGGCCCCACACCCAGATCAGGTTGATGTACATCATCGCGTTGCCGCCGAGCTCGTTCGTGAAGAAGTGCATGCCGAGGTAGCGGTCGGCCGTCAGCAGCGCGAGCGTGCCCGTCAGCACCGGGAACACGGCGACGATCAGGATGTTGGTGATCAGCGCGGTCCAGACGAACACCGGCATCTGCATCAGCTTCTGCGTCGGCGCGCGCATGCGCAGGATCGTCACGATGAAGTTGATGCCGGTGAGCGTGGTGCCGAGGCCCGATATCTGCAGGGACCAGATGTAGTAATCCACCCCCACGGTCGGACTGTAGCCAAGCTCGGAGAGCGGCGGATAGGCCACCCAGCCGGTCGCCGCGAAATCGCCGACGAACATCGACACCATCACCAGCATCGCGCCCACCACGGCGAGCCAGAAGCTCAGCGAGTTCAGGAACGGATAGGCCACGTCGCGCGCGCCGATCTGCAGCGGCACCACCACGTTCATCAGCCCGAGGATCAGCGGCGTCGCCACGAAGAAGATCATGATCACGCCGTGCGCCGTGAAGATCTGGTCGTAGTGATGCGGCGGCAGGTAGCCGGCCGCGTCGTTGTTGGCGATGGCCTGCTGCGCGCGCATCATGATCGCGTCGGCGAAGCCGCGCAGCAGCATCACGATCGCGAGCGCGATGTACATCACGCCGATCTTCTTGTGGTCGACCGAGGTGAACCATTCACGCCACAGGTACGGCCATTTCCCCGCGTAGGTGATCGCGCCGAGCAGGGCCGCGCCAAGCACGAGCACCACGGCGAGCGTGCCCATGATGATGGGTTCGTGCCAGGGTATGGCATCGAGAGTGAGCTTTCCAAACATGATGTTTACCGGGTAGCGGAATTGGGCGCGTCGGCGCCGCCGGAAGAAAGGGAAACCGAGGCCAGGCGCGCCGGCGAGAGCGTCGACGACACCACGCCCGGCGAACTCGGCGTGCAGCTCGGGTTCGCCGAGCCGGCGCGCATCGCGGTTTCGAGCACGTTGTCGAACAGGTTCGGCACCACGCTCGCGTAGAGCGTCGGCGCGTTCTTCTCGCTGGGCTGCGCGAGGCGCGCGTAGGCGGCCGCGTCGAGCGTGACGCTCGCCTTGCGGGCGCGCGCGATCCAGGCGTCGAACTCGCCGCGGCTCGTCGCGTAGGTCTGGAAGTGCATGTCCGAGAAGCCCGGGCCGCTGAACGCCGAGGACTGGCCGAGATAGGTGCCCGGCTCGTCGGCGATCAGGTGCAGGCGCGTCTGCATGCTCGGCATCGCGTAGACCTGGCTGCCGAGCTGCGGGATGAAGAACGAGTTCATCAGCGATTCGGCCGTCAGCTTGAAATCGACCGGCGTGCCGACCGGCACCGCGAGTTCGTTGACCGAGGCGACGCCGTAGTCCGGATAGATGAACAGCCACTTCCAGTTCAGCGCGATCACTTCCACGCGCACCGGCTTCTCGCCGGATTCGATCGGCCGGTACGGATCGAGGCTCAGCGTGGTACGCCAGATCAGCACGCCGAGAATGATCACGATCACACACGGGATCGACCACACCACCACCTCGATCGCGGTCGAATGCGACCAGCGCGGCGCGTAGGTCGCGCGCGTGTTGCCGGCGCGGTAGCGCCACGCGAACCACAGCGTCAGCGCGATCACCGGGATCACGACCAGCAGCATCAGGCCGAGCGCGATCAGGATCAGGTTCTTTTCCTGCACGCCGATGTTGCCCTTCGGGTCCAGCAGCACGGCGTTGCAGCCGCCGAGCAGCAGCAGCGCGCTCACCGGCAGCAGGCGCGCGGCCGACGCCGCGCGATGCGCCAGCGAACGCGGGCCCGGGGATGAGGAGGAAAGCGACGACGGGGAATGCGGTGGACCCGATTCGACATCGGGCCGGCTTCGAAAAGAGGGAGTGCGCATGGGGGGATGTCCGTGGTGGCCATACGCGCAAATCCGTCCACTCGCATCGCTGCCCGTCCACGCCGGCCCCCGGAACGCGCGGCCGGCTGGCCGTGCATACAAAACAGAATATGTATGGATTTACGCGCTTCGATGTCGGATGGTAGAGTAAGACATTGCACATACATACCGCGACAGAATGACGCAAAAACTTTCCGGTGCCATCGATGTATGGAATGACGCACTGGCCGAGGGCCGAGGGCCGCGCTATCTGCAGATCGCCAGCTTCATCGAGCGCGCGATCGCCGACGGGCGCCTGCAGCCCGGCGATCGCGTGCCGCCGCAGCGGCAGCTCGCGCAGCGGCTCGGGGTGGACCTGACCACCGTCACGCGCGGCTTCAACGAGGCACGCCAGCGGCATCTGCTGGAGGCGCGCGGGCCGCTCGGCACGTTCGTCGCCGCGCCGAAGGCCGAACTCGCGCAGCGCGTCGACCTCAGCATGAACATCCCGCCGCCGCCGGCCGGTGTCGATCTCGAGCAGCTGCTGCGACGCGGCATGTCGCAAGTGCTGCTGCGCAGCGACATCGACCTGCTGATGACCTACCACGTGGGCGGCGGCAGCGAGGCCGACCGCACCACCGCGGCCGGCTGGCTGCGGCCGATGCTCGGCGAGGTGCCGCGCTCGCGCGTGGCGGTGAGCCCCGGCGCGCAGGCGGCGCTGGCCGCGCTGATCGTCGCGATGACGAGGCCCGGCGACACCATCGCCTGCGAGCCGCTCGTCTATCCGGGGCTGCCGCTCGCGGCCGGCCAGCTCGGCCGCATCGCGCGGCCGATCGAGACCGACGCGCACGGCATGCGGCCCGACGCGCTCGACGCGGCCTGCCGCGAGCCGGCCGGCGCCGGAGGCAGCGGCATCCGGCTGATCTACCTGAACCCGACGCTGCAGAATCCCACCGCCACCACCATGCCCGCGCCGCGCCGGCAGGAACTGCTGAAGGTGGCGCTGCGGCATCGGCTGCCCATCGTCGAGGACGATCCGTACTGGCTGTTCGCGCCCGACGCGCCGCCGCCGCTCGCGCGCATCGCGCCGGCCCAGGTGGCGTATCTGTCGACGCTGTCGAAATGCCTGTCGCCGGGGCTGCGCACCGCGTTCGTCGCGCTGCCCGACGAGCCCTCACGCGACGCGTTCCTGATCGCGCTGCGCTCGTTCTCGCTGATGTCGCCGCCGCTGACGAACTCGCTCGTCACGCAATGGATCAACGACGGCTCGGCCGCGCAGCTGCTCGACGGCGTGCGCGTGGAGGCGCGCGAGCGGCAGCGCGCCGCCGCGCAGGTGCTCGGCGCGGTGGCCGGCGACGGCGCCGGCATCCATCTCTGGTATCCGCTGCCGAGCTACTGGGCGCCCGGCGAACTGGCGGCCGCGGCCGGCGCCGAGGGGCTGGCCGTGGCGCCGTCCACGGCGTTCCATCTCGGCGGGCAGGCGCCGGGCGCGATCCGCATCTCGCTCGGCGCGACGCCCGATCGCACGCAGCTGCACGCGGCGCTCAGGCGGCTGTCGGTGCTGCTGGCGAGCGACGTGTCGAGCGGGCGCGGGATGATCGTCTGAGGGAGCGGCGAAGGGGAAACGCGGGGGGAAGGCGGGGAAATACAGGGAGGGCGGGAAGGACGGCCGCCGGGGCGGCCGGGGTTCGATGCGACGGCCCGGCTTCGGGTCTCGCCGGCCGCGCCCGGAAGCACGATCCGTGAGGCCCGAAGCCGGCGTTCGCTCAGATCTCCACGCCGGGATTGCGCGTGGCCGGCGCGACCGGCACCGGTGCCGGCGTGCGGGCCGGCGCCGCGGCGCGGGCGGGCGGCGCGACCGGCACGAGGTACAGCACCGGGCGCGGCGCCTGCATCACCACCACCGGCGGGCCGACGAACATCGCGTCGAATGGGCCGCCGGCGAAGCCGGGCATGCCGCCGAACGCGGCCTGCTGGAGCGCCTGCATCTGCACTTGCATGCGCGCCTGCAGCGTGGCCATCTCGGCCATCTGGGCACGCATCTGCGACTGCATGCGCGCCTGCATCTGCCGCATCATCGCGGGGGACATCGACGGCGCCGCGGGCGCGGCGCCGCCGCTGCTGCTGGTCTGCATCACGAAGCTGGCACCGCCGTCGGGGCTTTGCCAGCTCCAGGTCTTCACATGGGCCGGACCGGCGGCGGTCTGCACGATCCGGGACGTTTCGTGCGCGGCGACGGGCTGGCCGTCGACCTGCACGAATACCGGATCGGACGCCATCGCGAGGACCGGCGCCAGCACGAACGCGCCGGCGATGATCGCTGCATGAAGTCGCATCGGTTTCTTCTCCTGTCGTTATCGCTCGTCGGGACGGGCGGCGAAAATGTCGCGCGGAAATGTTCGGCGACGAGGCTTAAACGAGGCTTAAAAACGGAGCTCGCCGGCTCGAACCGCCGCTTTCCTGGCAATGCGCTCCACAGCGCACCACGGAGGCCTCCAATCAACCGCCCAAGCCACTCTCCACAATTTCAGAAAAAACCATTAACCACAATTAGTTACGCTACAATTTCGCATCCACCGAACCCTCCAGGCAACCGCCCATTCCGGCCTCCAAGGCTCGCCATGACCAGCATCGCCACATTTCAACCGCTATTCCCCGAGGAGCGCGTCCTGGAGGGCTCGATCGAGCGGGCCGCCGCGCTGATCGACAAGGCCCAACTGCTGTTGAAGGTCGATGGCACCCCGTTGGCCGCCGCGCTCGTGCCGCAGTTGCGCAGCATGAATTCGTACTACACGAACCGGATCGAAGGGCAGCACACGACACCGGCGCTGATCGAGGCGGCGCTTCACAAGCAGTATTCGCCCGATGTGGACGAGTATCGAAAACAGCGCATGGCGATCGCTCACATCGCGGCCGAAGCGGAGCTGGAAGCGGAGTGGCGCGATGCATCGGTATCCGATCTGTTCGAGCCGGCCCGGGTCCGGGAAATCCATGCCCGTTTTTTTGCGGCGATGCCCGAAGCGCTCCGGTTCACGCCGGAAGGGGACCCGATCATCCCGGGCGCGCTACGCGACAAGGAGGTGATCGTCGGGCGACACAAGGCGCCCGAGCTTGCCATGATCGAACCGCTGCTGGCGGCATGGGAGGCGCGCTATCGGCCGATTCGGGCGCGCGAATACCAATTGATCGCCATCGCCTGCGTCCACCATCGGCTGGCCTGGATTCATCCGTTTATCGACGGCAACGGCCGCGTCTGCCGCCTGCATTCGCATCTCGCCCTTCGCGCGGCCGGCTTGACCAATGGCCTCTGGTCGCCGCTGCGCGGCTTTGCCCGCACCCACGAGGCCTATGACACGCGGCTCGCCGATGCCGACATGACGCGCCGGAGCGATCTGGACGGACGGGGCAATCTTTCCCAGGAAGCCCTGGTCCGGTTCATCGACTATTTCCTCGATTGCTGTCTGGACCAGGTCAACTTCATGCTGAAGATGGTCGATTTCGACGGCGTCGCGCAGCGCCTGAAAGACCTGCTGCTTTATCTCGAGGCCAATCCATGGCGAACCGGCTCGGAAAAATCCGTGGTCAAGCCGGCACTCACGGCCATTCCGCTCGAATTCATCGCGCTGCGCCGTTCGCTGCCGCGTGCCGACTTTATCCGGATGCTCGGTGAAAGCGACAGCACGAGCCGCCGCATCATCCGCAGCCTGCTCGACTTCGGCATCCTGAAAGCAGCCTCCCATCGCGACGAACTCGCGTTCAATCTGCCGCTGAAAAGCCTGCGCTTCGTTTTCCCGAAACTCTGGCCCGAAGTCGATCCGGACTGATCCGGTGCCGGGCGTCATGCGTTCACGCCGCGCGCCCGCTCCCCCCGACATAAGCCAGCGCAAACGCCCGGAACCGCTCCACCGCCGGACTATTACGCTCCACGCGCCAGCCGAGATCGAGATCGGCGACCGCCTCGGGCGTCCATAGCGGCCGGAACACCACGTCGCGGATCCCGAGTTCGCGGGCCGAGGCCGGCACGATCGCCAGACCGATCCCGGCGCGCACCAGCGTCACCACGGTATGGGTCTGGTCGAGCTGCTGCACGGCGTCGACGTGGACGCCGGCCGCCGTCAGCAGCGCGACGATGCGATCGTGGAAATACCGGCCGCCATCGGCCGAATACATCACGAACGGCACGCCGTGCAGGTCCGCCGCGGCGATCGCCGTGCGCGCGGCCAGCGGATTCGCGGCCGGCACCACCGCCAGCAGCGGCTCGCGCGCGAGCCGCGCGACGCCGATCGCCGGATCCGCCGCCTGCGCGCGCAGGATGCCGATGTCGAGCGCGCGCGTCTTCAGCGCATCGAGCTGCGCCACCGACACCATCTCCTTCAGCACCAGCCGGATCCCCGGCAATTGCTCGCGCGCGGCCGCGAGCAGCTCGGGCACGAGCCGGTAGCCGGCCACCGCGGTAAAGCCGACCGTGACCTGCCCGGCATCGCCGCGCGCCACGCGCCGCGCCGCGTCGGCGGCCTCGTCGGTCAGCCGCAGGATGCGCCGCGCGTCGTCGTAATAGGCGCGCCCGGCGTCGGTCAGCTTCACGCTGCGGCTGTTGCGCTCGAACAGCAGCAGCCCGAGCGAATCCTCCAGCAGCTGGATCTGCCGGCTCAGCGGCGGCTGCGTCATGAACAGGCGCGCGGCGGCCCGGCCGAAATGCAGTTCCTCGGCCACGGCCACGAAACAACGCAGATGATTGAGTTCGACCATCATTCCAGTTTTTGTATTGATCGATGCGGAATATAGCTTAGACCTCGATCGATCGCCTGCCTATACTCGTTCGCACCCGGTCGCCGGGCCCGCGCGGCGGGCCTTGCCGGCGCACCACCGATTCATCGTTCGAGATCCCACACCGCATGCCGTCCGACATCCTGCTGATCAACCCCGTCCTGCCGTCGCTGGACCGCCAGCTCGCCGAGCGCTACACGCTGCACCGCCACTACGAGCAGGCCGATCCGGCCGCCCACCTGCGCGAGATCGGCGCGCGCATCGGCGGGGTGGTCACGGGCGGCGCGTCCGGCATCCGCAACGCGGTGATGGACCAGCTGCCGAACCTGAAGATCGTCGCGATCAACGGCATCGGCACCGACGCCGTCGATCTCGCCTACGCGCGCGACCGCGGCCTGCATGTCTCGACCACGCCCGGCGTGCTGACCGACGACGTCGCCGATCTCGCGATCGGCCTGCTGCTGTCGGTCTGCCGCGGGCTCTGCCACGGCGACGCGCAGGTGCGCGCGGGCCAATGGGGCAAGGCCGCCGCGCTGCCGCTCGCGCGCAAGTTCAGCGGAATGCGGATCGGCATCGTCGGGCTCGGCCGCGTGGGCCGCGCGATCGCCGCGCGCGCCGCCGCGTTCGGCTGCCCGATCGCCTATACCGACCTGCGCGAACTCGACGGCGTGCCGCACCGCTTCGTCGCCGACCTCGCGCAGCTCGCCGCCGACAGCGACGCGCTGGTGCTGGCCGCGTCGGCCGACAACGCCGAACGCATCATCGACGCGACGGTGCTCGACGCGCTCGGCCCCGACGGCTACCTGATCAACGTGGCGCGCGGCAAGCTCGTCGACGAGCCGGCGCTGGTGCGCGCGCTGATCGAGCGCCGCATCGCGGGCGCCGGGCTCGACGTGTTCGTGGACGAGCCGAACGTGCCGCCCGAACTGTTCGCCCTGCCGAACGTGGTGCTGCAGCCGCACCGCGCGAGCGCGACGGTGCAGACGCGCGAGGCGATGGGCGCGATCGTGCTCGACAGCCTCGCGGCCAGCTTCGCGGGGCAGCGCCCGGCCACCAGCGTCACGCCCTGACGCGGCGGGCGGCGGTTCCGGGCGGCAACTCGCCACCGGCGGCCCGCCCCGCTTCACCGCCCCGCTTCACCGCATCGCATCGAGCAACACCCGGCAGCACCGGACCTCGCGCACCCCGCCCGCGCGATGCCGACAGAACCAGAACCATCCCGTATCGCATGGGAGGAGACACATGAAAAGCATCGACATCACGCGTTCGAACGGCGCCGTCGCGAGCGGCCGGATCGGCCATTTCCGCTACTGGATCCTCGCGCTGATCTTCTCGGTTACCGTGCTCAACTACGCCGACCGCGCCACGCTGTCGATCGCCGGCACCTTCGTGTCGAAGGACCTCGGCCTCACGCCGGCCGCGCTCGGCGTGGTGTTCTCGGCGTTCGGCTGGGCCTACGCGATCGGCCAGATCCCGGGCGGCTGGCTGCTCGACCGCTACGGCGCGCGCCGCGTCTACGGCGCGAGCATCGTGCTGTGGTCGCTGTTCACGATCTCGCAGGGCACCGTCTCGCTGATCGGCAGCGCGGCCGGCGCCACCGCCGCTCTGTTCGTGATGCGCTTCATGCTGGGCCTGGTCGAATCGCCGGCGTTCCCCGGCAACGCGCGGATCGTCGCGACCTGGTTCCCCACCAACGAACGCGGCACCGCGAGCGCGCTGTTCAATTCGGCGCAGTATCTGGCCGTGGTGATCTTCACGCCGCTGATGGCGTGGCTGACCCACCGGCTCGGCTGGCACCACGTGTTCTTCTTCATGGGCGCGCTGGGGCTGGCGATGGCGGTGCTCTGGTTCGCCGTGCTGCGCGATCCGGCCTCGCATCCGCGCATGAGCCGCGCCGAATTCGAGCACATCGCCGCGAACGGTGCGCTGGTCGGCCTCGACGACGCGAAGGCCGGCCCCCGCCGCCGCTTCACCTCGCGCGAGATCGGCGCGCTGTTCACGAGCCGCACGCTGTGGGCCGTCTATATCGGCCAGTACTGCATCACCGCGCTCACCTACTTCTTCATCACCTGGTTCCCGATCTACCTCGTCAAGGCGCGCGGCATGAACATCATGACGGTCGGCTTCGTGGCCGCGCTGCCGGCGATCTGCGGCTTCAGCGGCGGCGTGCTGGGCGGCATGCTGTCGGACTTCCTGATCCGCCGCGGCGTATCCACCTCGGCCGCGCGCAAGACGCCGTTCCTGCTCGGCATGGTGCTCGCCACCTCGCTGATGCTCGCGCCGTGGGCCGGCTCGGATGCGGCGGTGATCGTGATCGTCTCGCTGGCGTTCTTCGGCAAGGGGCTCGGCGCGATCGGCTGGGCCGTGCTGGCCGACGTCGCGCCGCGCGACATGACGGGCCTGAGCGGCGGCATCTTCAACGGCATCGGCAACACGGCCGGGATCGTCACGCCGCTCGTGATCGGCTTCGTGGTGGCCACCACCGGCTCGTTCGACCGCGCGCTCTGGTTCGTGGGCGCGCACGGGATCGTCGCGATCCTTGCCTACGGCGTACTGGCCGGCAGGTTCGAGCGCGTGGCGCTGCCGGCCCCGGCCGCGTGCGGGTCGGGCGGCCGCTGAGCGCGCGCGCCGGCGCACGTCTTCACGCCCACGGTCGGTCAGCCGCTGCGTTTACCGGCCGGCGGATGCCGCGCGGCACCACGCCGGGCGGCGATTCGAGTTCGCGCATCCGGGGCGCCGCGCCGGACCGGGCCCTGGCGCCCGGTCATGACGAACACCGCGTCGTCATCGGCAGCGGCCTGCCGCCTGATCCACCGCGTTCCGCCCCGACGCGGGCCCTGGGCGTCGCGTCGATGCCGCGTGCCGCGGGGACGACCACGTTCACGCCACGCCCACGACCACCTTTCCGAAGTGCGCCCCCGACGCCAGATAGGCGTAGGCGTCCGCCGCGGCCTCGAACGGAAACACCCGGTCGACCACCGGCTCGATGCCCGCCTGCCCGACCGCTCGCACGGCGCCCGCCAGATCGCTGATCGACCCCGTCTGGCTGCCCAGGATGTTCAGCGTCTTCACCATCACGGGCAGCACCGGCATCGTCACCTCCATGCCGCCGATGAAGCCCACCACGTACACCGTGCCGCCGATCCCGGCCGCGTTGATCGAGCGTGCAAACGTGCCGCCCCCGACCGTCTCGACGACCAGGTCCGCCCCCCGGCCGCCGGTTGCCTCGAGCAGCGCTTCATCCCAGGCGGGCCGCGCGCGATAGTTGATCAGCACGTCGGCGCCGAGCTGTTTCGCCCGTTCGAGCTTGTCATCCGACGACGACGACACCACCACCCGCGCACCGGCGGCTTTCGCGAACTGCAGGGCAAACAGGCTCACCCCTCCCGTGCCCAGCAGCGCCACCGTCGACGCCGGCCCGATCCGGCTTTTCACGATGGCGTTCCAGGCGGTGGTGGCCGCGATCGGCAACGTGACCGCCCGCGTGTACGGCATGCCGTCGGGAATGCGCACCAGCGCGCTGGCCGGAACGACCGCATAGTCGGCGAGCGAGCCCGGCATGGTGACGCCGCGAATGCGCCGCGTGTTCGCTTCGGTAGGCAAACCCGCCGGCCAGTCGACCATCGACCCGGCGATCACGCGGTCCCCGATCGCCCAGCCACGCACGCGCTCCCCGATTTCAGCGATCTCGCCGGCGCCGTCCGTGCCGGGGACGAACGGCGCCGACGGGTCGCCCAGCCGCCCTCGCGCCACCATCAGGTCCAGATAATTCAGTCCGGCGGCATGCAGCCGGATCAGGACTTCGTCCGCCGCCGGCCGGGGCGTGGGCATCTCGCCTGGAAGGAGTTGCCAGGTGTCTCCGGGTATCAACTGGAAAGCGCGCATCGTCCGTCACTCCGTCATGGTTGTCGACCAGCCCATGCTAGCCGACGCCAATCTCTATAATCGATCCGGAAAACACGACATCCTTGCGTGGAGTGCATGAATGAACAGCGTGGAAGCGGACGAAATCGGCGCGTTGCTCGCCGTGCTCGAGACCGGCAGTTTCACGGCCGCGGCACGGCAGCTCGGGCGCGACAGCTCGGTCATCTCGCGACGCCTGAAGGCGCTGGAAACACGGCTCGGCACCCGGCTGGTCGAACGGACGACGCGCCGCCTGTCCGCCACGGAGGCCGGCGCGCGCCTGCGCGAACGCGTGCAGGAAGCCATGCAGTTGATCCGCGGCGGCGAGGAAGAAGCGCGCTCGTTGAGCGCGTCGCCGATCGGATTGCTGCGCCTGAGCCTGCCGGCCGGTTTTGGCCGGCGCTGGATCGCGCCCCGGCTGCCCTCGTTTCTCGCCCGTTATCCGGCGCTGGAAGTGGAAGCCGTATTCACCGACCGCTTTGTCGACCTGATCGCGGAGCGCTTCGACGCCGGCGTGCGCATCGGGCGGCTGGAAGACAACCGGCTCGTCGCGCGGCACGTGCGGACGATGCGCCGGCTGCTGTGTGCATCGCCCGCCTATCTCGACACGCATCCGCCCATCCGTCATCCGCGGGATCTGGTTCAGCACGCATGCATCGGGTTCACGCCGATGGCCTCGCATCCGGTCTGGCATCTTTCGCGGCACGGACAGCGCCACGCCGTGCGCACCCGTCCGCGGCTCGCCACCGACGATATCGATGCGTTGATGCACGCCGCGTTGCAGGGAACCGGCGTGGCCTATTGCGCCGACTGGATCGTCGCGAACGCTTTGCGCGAGCAACGCCTCGTCGAGGTATTGCCCGGATGGGAAGTGGCCGGTGACGAAACGATGCATGTGATCCGCGCGTCGGCCCACTTCACGCCGGCGAAGGTGCGCGCGTTCATCGACTGGGTAGCGGAGGAATTCGCGCATCCGCCGTGGGCCAGGCAAACCGGCGAGTCGCCGGGCGCACCGGATACGCGAGCGGGCTCGGCCTGACGCCGGATGACGAGCGTCGGCGAGCACGCCACGGCCGCCCGCATGCAGGTGCCGGGCAAAGCGGCCACGAGGCCGGAACGCCGCCGCGGACCGTTCCGGCAGCGGCGCCGGCGGTAAAAATACCGGCCGCGATCACGGCGGCGCCACCCCGGGACGCCCACCCGGCAATCCTTGCCGATCGCGTGCCGCCTATACCCGCGATCGGCTGCTTTCGCCTTGAGGTTTGTCATCGTCACTTAACAAGGCTCGCCGCACGGCGGCCACTTCGCGTAAACTGCGCCAGATCCTCCCTTCGCGCTTCGCCGCGTGGGTCGAAGCACCCGTAATGCCAGGAGATGCCCCGCATGCACGCAGTGCCCTTGTCGCAACCCGACGACGTGATTGAACCGACCGCCACCACGCCAGTGCGCGATCTGCGCCGCGTGCCCATTCACCCCGATTTCTGGTACCCGCTCGCCTGGTCGCGCGAACTGAAGCGCGGCAAGACGCTCGGCGTGCATTTCGCCGGCGATCCGATCGTGCTGTTCCGCGGCGAGTCGGGCACGGTATTTGCGCTCGAGGACCGCTGCGCGCACCGCCAGGTGCCACTGCATGCCGGCGTAGTGGACGGCGACGCACTGCGCTGCGGCTACCACGGCTGGACCTACGACTGCAGCGGCAAGTGCGTGGACGTGCCCTATCTTGGCAAGGAGCGGCTGCCCAACGGCGTGCGCTCGTATCCGTGCCGCGAGGTGCAGGGCCTGATCTTCGTGTTCACCGGCGATCCGGCGCTGGCCGACGAAAAGCCGCTGCCGGCGCTGCCCACCGTGTCCGATCCGAAGTACAAGACACGCCGTTTCGGCCGCCCGGTGAAGTGCCATTACTCGTTCATGCACGAGAACCTGATGGACATGAACCACCAGTTCCTGCATCGCCGCGAGATGGGGCAGATGAAGGCGCGCTCGCTGGGCCGCCGGCGCGGCGACGGCTGGGTGGAAGTGGACTACACGTTCTCGCGCGCCGAGGGCAAGCAGCCGATCGGCGAGGCGCTCGTGTTCGGTGCGAGCAAGAAGCCGCAGGATCAGAGCGACAAGAGCGTGATGACGATCCGCACCGAATACCCGTACCAGACGCTGAAGATCCTCTCCAGCGAAGGCACGCTGGTGATGGACCTGTGGATCGTCTACGTGCCGCTCGACAGGCAGCAGCGCACCAACCGCACGTTCGGCATGCTGTCGATCCGCAAGCCGTCGTTCCCGTTCGCGCTCGAGATGGCCTGGCCGCTGCTGGTGTGGTTCACCGAGCGGATCTTCAAGGAAGACCGCTGGATCGTCGAGCGCGAGCAGGAAGCGCACGACATGCAGGGCGAGGACTGGAACCACGAGGTGTTCCCCGTCATCAACGACCTGCGCGACGTGCTGCGCACCAACGGCGCGCGCACCGTGATCCCGATCCTCAATCTCGGCGCCGAACCGCGGCCGGCCGCCTGAGGCGGGCCGCGCTCGCTTCCCTCTTCCATGAGCAGCGGGCGCGACTCCGGTCGCGCCCGCGCTGTCTCCGCGCTCCGCTTTCCGCTCTTTCAGGCCGCGAACGCGCCGCGCATCAGCAGATGCTCGAAGTCCTTCAGCGCGGCGGCGGCCGTCGCCTGCGGGCTGGTGCGACCGATCGCGATCAGTTCGCCCATCGCATCGGTTTCGATCCGCACCGCCTTCATGCCGGCGCCCACCCGCGCGAACGGATGATCGGCCGCGTAGGTGCGCAGCTGCACCGCCGCGCCGACGCTGCCGTCGGCCTGCCGCTCGATGCGGCCGACCAGCTTCGGCACCAGGCCGGCCGCGCGCCAGCGCGCCAGATCCTCGCCGCTCACGCGCTCGATCCCCTCGCGCGCGATCGCATCGAGCGCGAGCCGCGCGCCGAAACCGGCGTTCGCGAGAATGCAGACCTTGCAGGCGGTGTCGGAGCCGTCGACGTCGAAGCTCGGGTCGGGCTCGGCCATGCCGAGCCGCTGCGCGTCGGCGAGCGCCTCGGCGAACCCGGCGCCGCCCGTCATCCGGTCGAGCACGTAGTTGGTGGTGGCCGTGAAGATGCCCTCCATCACGCGCACCTCGCAGCCGGCCGCGTTGTAGTCGAGCAGGTCGATGGTGGGCAGCGCGGCCGCGGTCGCGCCGCTGATCTTCAGCGCCACGCCGTTCGCGTCGGCCAGCGCGCGCAGCCCCGGATAATCGACCACCAGCGCGCCCTTCGAGATCGCGACGCCATGGATGCCGGCGCCGAGCGCGGCGCGCAGATAGCCGAGGCCCGCGCCGCCCGTGCGATAGTCGGTCGGCCCCGCCTCGATCAGCACCCGCGGGCGCGCGGCGGCCACGAACGCGGCGCCGGCCAGCGCCGGGTCGAGCGCCACGTCGGCCGCGAGCGCATCGGTGCCGGCGGGCAGCCCGTCCGGCGCGACGAGGCCGCCGCGCGACCGGCTGATGCCGGTCAGCCGCACGTCCACGCCGTAGTGCTCGCGATAGCGCGGCCGGCGCGCCTCGAGCAGCTGCGCAACCCTCCGGCCGATCGCGCCGAACCCCGAGATGGCGACGTTGCAGCGGCTCATGACGGCTCCCGGCGGCTCGCGCTCACTTCGCGAACAGCTTGCCGAGATCGGCGAACGCCTTGAATTCCAGCGCGTTGCCCGACGGATCGAGGAAGAACATCGTGGCCTGCTCGCCGGGCTCGCCCTTGAAGCGGATGTACGGCTCGATCACGAACTGCGTGCCGGCCGCGCGCAGCCGGTCGGCCAGCGCGTGCCACTGCTCCAGCGTCAGCAGCGCGCCGAAATGGCGGACCGGCACGCCATGGCCGTCCACGGCGTTGGTGCGCGCGATGCCCGTTTCGTCCGGCGCCAGATGCGCGACGATCTGATGGCCGTACAGGTTGAAATCGACCCACTCGGCCGAGCTGCGCCCTTCGGGACAGCCGAGCAGGTCGCCATAGAAGGCCCGCGCGGCCTCGAGGCTATGCACGGGAAACGCGATGTGGAACGGAAGCAGCGGGGCGGCGGATGCGCTCATGGATCGGGACTCTGAAGTTGGGGACGGGCGCCGCGCGGCTCTCGCACGGCAGGACGACGAACGCCATCTTACCGATGAGCTTTATCGATAAAAAACGATATTTTTCCGATCTGACAATCGATTTTTTTGATCAAACCGGCGGCCCGGCGAGGCCCGCCCCGGCGATGCCCAGCGCCATCACGCCCTTGCCGCCCGTCGCCATCGCGATGCAGGCCTTCGCGAGCACCTCGGTCGGATCGACCAGCACCGCCCGTGCGCCGTCCGGCGCGACGTAGTCGGCCATCGGCAGCAGCAGCGGCAGCTCCGTGCAGCCGAGCAGCACCACGGCGGCGCCGGCCTCGATCAGCGCGTCGAGCGCCGCGCCGATGTCCTCGCGGCAGCGGCCCTCGGTGAAGCCGGCCTTCACGCCGGCCTTGCCGTAGATCGCCGCCATCACGCGCGCCTGCAGCGCCGGCGGCGGCACGCGCTGCGCGAAGCCCTCGGCGGCCAGCGCGTCGCGGTAGACGCCGCTCGCGAGCGTGCCCGAGGTGGCCAGCACGCCGATCTCGCGCAGCGCCGGGAAGCGCTCGCGCAGATGGCGCGCCGTCACCGTCAGCATGTTGACGATCGGGATGCCCAGATGCGGCTGGATGCGCTCGACGAACGCATGCGCGGTATTGCACGGAATCGCCACCAGATCCGCGCCGCCCTGCTCCAGGCGCTTGCAGGTGGCGTAGAGCGAGACGGTGGGATCGGGGCCGTCGCCGATCAGATGCGCGGTGCGATCGGGAATCTGCGGGTTCTGCTCGACCAGCACCTTCAGGTGGTCCTGGTCGCGTGCGGCCGGCGTGTGGTCGACCAGCTTGCGCAGGAAATCGACGGTCGCGGCCGGCCCCACGCCGCCCACCACGCCGATCCGCATCGGCCCCGGCTCGGCCGCCGGTCCGCCGCCTCCCTCGCCGGCCCCGACGTCCAGCACGTAGTGCGCATAGACCGCGTTCGAATCGATCAGCGGCACCGGCAGCGGGCCGATCGCGTCGGCCGCGAGCGCGATCTCGGTCAGGCCCGGCATGATCAGGTCGGCGCCCTGCGCGACGAGCGACTCGCAGGCGCGCCGCAGCAGTTCGGCCGGGCGGCCGGCCGCGTAGCCGTCGCGAATCCCGTCGGCGCCGTAGACGGCCTCGGTCACCGCGTCGCCGCCGGCCACGTCCCCGGTCATATCCCCGTCCGCATCCTCGGCCGGATAGATCAGCGTGAACCCGGGCGCCGTGAAATACCGTTCGAACAGCCGCGCCTCGCGCGTCGCGGCCGAGGCCAGCACGCCGATGCGCCGCGCCGCCGGATAGGTGCGGCGCACGTGCTCGCGCACCGCCTCGACGATGTCGACGATCGCGAGCGGCGTGTTCGCGCGCAGTTCGTCGATGAAGGTATGGCTCAGGAAGCACGGCAGCACGACGGTGGTCACGCCGCGCCGCTCGAACTCGCGAATCCGGTCGAACACGTAGAGCTTGCGCTCGCTGGTGGCCACGCGGTCCGAGCCGGCGCCGCGCCACGGCCGCTGCTCCAGGATCGCGTCGAGCGGCGCGGCGCCGGGCTGCCCGAGCGCGGCGCGCATCAGCTTGCCGAACACGTCGGCGCCGGCCAGCGGCCCGAGGCCGCCGACGATGCCGTAACGCCGCGCGCCGGCGGCGGGTGCCGGGGCGGCCATCATTGCGCCTCGCCCGGCAGCCGGTCGAGTTCGAAGCGCGTCGCGTCCGCGGCCGGCGCGCCCGCCGCCGCGGCTGCCGCCTCGCGCCGCGCCTCCCATTTCGCGATCACGGCCGTCGCGACGCTGTTGCCGATCACGTTCGTCATGGTGCGGCCCATGTCGAGGATCTGGTCGATCGCGAGCACCAGCGCGACGCCGGCCGCCGGCAGATGGAACATCGGCGCGACCGCCGCGACCACCACCACCGAGCCGCGCGGCACGCCCGCCATGCCCTTGCTGCTCAGCATCAGCACCAGCAGCATCGCGAACTGCTGCGAGACCGGCATGTCGATGCCGAACGCCTGCGCGATGAAGATCGCCGCGAACGACTGGTACATCATCGAGCCGTCGAGATTGAACGCATAGCCGAGCGGCAGCGTGAAGCCGACCACCTTCTGCGGGATGCCGAAACGTTCCAGCTGCTCGATCAGGCGCGGATAGGCGGCTTCGCTGCTGGCCGTCGAGAACGCCAGCAGCGCCGGCTCGCGCACCGCCTTCAGCAGGCCCAGCACCTTGCGGCCGAGGAACAGGTAGCCGACGCCGGCCAGCAGCACCCACAGCAGCACCAGCGCGGCGTAGAACGCGCCGATCAGCTTGCCGTAGGTGAGGATCACGTCGAGCCCGCGCAGCGTGACGGCCGAGGCCACCGCGCCGAACACGCCGAGCGGCGCGGCCAGCATCACGTAGCCCGTCAGGCGCAGCATCACCGGCACCAGGCCGTCGACCGCGCCGACCAGCAGCGCGACGCGCGGGTCGCGTTTCAGCGCGCCGAGCCCGAGCCCGAAGAACACCGAGAACACCAGGATCTGCAGGATGTCGTTGCGCGCCATCGCGTCGAGCAGGCTGGTCGGGAACGCGTGCGTGAGCACGTCCTTCACGTTCAGCGCGGCGGTATTGAGGCCGGCCACGGTGTCGTCGGCGCCGGCCGTCAGGTGCAGGCCGGCACCGGGCTGCAGCAGGTTCGCGAACACCAGCCCGATCAGCAGCGAAACGAACGACGCGCAGAAGAACCACGCCACCGTGCGCGCGCCGATGCGCCCGACGTCGCGGCCGCCCTCCATGCCGGCGAGGCCCGAGACGAGCGTGGCGAACACCAGCGGCGCGATGATCATCTTGATCAGTCGCAGGAAGATGTCGGTCAGGATGCCGAAATAGCCGGCGATCGCCTTGGCCTGCGCGGCGTCGGCCGCGTTCGCATGGCACAGATAGCCGGCGACGCCGCCGAGCACGATGCCCGCGGCGATCCAGAAGGTAAGGCGTGATTTCATGTCCGTCCCCGGGAGGGTGCCGGGCGGGTGCGAGAAGCCGCGCGGCGCGTTGTGAAGGAAAAGTCGGATGACGACGGGCGCGAGGCCGGCATCGGCGCCGCCAGACCGTCAGCACGGATGGTAGGGATGACCAAAAAGGTGATGATGCGAGTGTGGCATGCGCGTATGCGGAATCCGCATGGTGCAGGAAAACACCGGGAGGGGAACCGGACCCGGTGACGCAGAGGAGGCGTCGGGTCCGTCGTGGAAAAGACGAGGATGGGCCGCCGGGCGCAACCGCGGCGCCCGGACGTCGACCAGGCAGTCAGGCCGTGATGCCGGCGCCGTCCGGCTTGCGCGCCTCGAGCAGCCGGCCCACCGCCTGCGCGATCCGTTCGACGCCGGGATTCTTGAAGGCCAGCGGGCCGGCCGCCGGCTCGCGATGGGCCAGCATCGTCGCGTTCGCCTCGAACACGAGCACGCGCCCGTCCGGCAGCAGCGAGAAATCGATCCCGGCGTAGTCGAGGCCGAGGCGCGCGCCGACGGCATCGAGCGCGGCCATCGCCCGCGCGCCGAGCGCCTCGGCCGGACTCGCGAGAAAGCGGCGCTCCTCGTCGAGTTTCCAGGCATGCTCGGTCATCTCGGCCGAGAAGTAATGCACCAGCCAGCGGCGCGAAATGGCCAGATGGTAGGCATGCGGCACGCCGCCGACATGGATCATGCGGTACTTGCGGTAGTGGCCGTCGGCGCCGCGCGAGTCATGGAACGCGGTCGCGTAGCAGGGGCCGGACAGCTCGCCCAGCGCGGCCCACAGCGCTTCGGGCGTGGCCTGCAGCGTGACCTGGTCGCCGCCGTGGCTCGCCGCGGGCCGCAGCAGCACCGGGAAGCCGACGCCGGCTTCGGCCAGCTCGCGCGCGAGCGCCGGCACGTTCGCGGGGCGCGCGGCCAGGCGCACGCAGGCCGGCACCACCAGATCGGCGATGTCGGCCAGCAGCGCGCCGATGCGGTCGCGGCGCGTGCGGGCCACCGCGTCCGGCGCGTTGAGGACGGGGCGCGGGCACGCCGCCATGAAATGCGCGAGCCGCTCGCCGAGCGGTTCGGCCACGTCGGCATCGCCGAGCGCGTTGAAGACGAGATCGTAGGGCGGCAGCTGGCTGTCCTCGGCCGCGTCGGCATAGTCGATCGCGTAACGGATGCGGCAGACGCGGGCCAGCGGCAGCAGGCCGCCGATCGGCACGTTGCCGTTGCCGCGTCCGCAGCCGAGGATCAGCAGGCGCAGCGGCGCCGGCCCCAGCGCCGGCTCGATGAACACACGCTGCAGCCGGTAGGCTTGCGAACGATGCGCGGCGGCCGCCTCGGGCTGGCCGTCCCCGTCGAGCAGCACCGCGAGGTTCTGGTGCGCCGCCGCGATGCCGGGCGCGATCGCCAGCGTGTGCCGGTACCAGTGGCGCGCGTCGGCGTGCCGGCCGTGCATCAGGTAGACGGTCGCGAGGTTGTAGAGCGCCAGCGCGCGCTGCTCGTCGGGCGCCGCGCCGAGCATGCGCAGCGCGGCCAGCGCCAGCTCGTGCGCGGCGGCGCCGGCCGTATCGCCGTGGGTGCGCAGCATCGCGAGCAGCCGCTCGTGCAGATCGGCGTCGAGCGGCGCGCGGTCGAGCCGCCGCGACAGGTCCGCGATCCCTTCCGGCACGACGGCCGCGGCGGCTGTGGTCGAAGCGGGCGACGGATTCGGCGCGGTCATCGGCATCGGCTCAGACGCGCGCGCGGCCGAAATCGGCCAGCGCCTCGCACAGCGCGGCCACCGCCTCGGGCGTGACGGCGTTGTAGAGCGAGGCGCGCAGCCCGCCCAGCGAGCGATGGCCTTCCAGGCCGAGCATGCCGAGCGCGCGCGCCTCGTCGATGAAGGCCTGGTCGAGCCGCGCGTCGCCGAACGTGAACGCCGCGTTCATCGTCGAACGCCAGCGGCGCCCGGCATGCACGGTGACCGCGTCGCCGAGCGCGTCGAGCGTTGCGTACAGGCGCTCGGCCTTGGCCGCGTTGCGCCGCGCCATCGCCGCGAGCCCGCCGATCTCGCGCGCCAGCCAGCGCACCACCAGCGTCAGCACATAGATCGCGAACACTGGCGGCGTGTTGTAGTTCGAGCGATGCGCGACGTGGGTGCGAAAGTCGAGGATCGACGGCAGGCCGTCGGGAATGCGCTCCAGCCAGTCGCGATCGATCAGCGCCACGGTCACGCCGGCCGGCCCGAGATTCTTCTGCGCATGGGCGTAGACCATCGCATGGCGGCTCACCTCGGCCGGCTTCGAAAGAAAGTCCGACGACATGTCGGCGATCAGCGGCGCCGCGATTTCGCCGTCTGGCGCGGCAAACTGCAGGCCCTCGACGGTTTCGTTCGAGACGTAGTGCAGATAGCGCGTATCGGCCGGCAGCGCCAGCGACGCCAGCTCGGGCAGGCTCCGGTAACCGCTTTCGCGGCCGTCCCACACCACGCGGCAGCCGCCCGCCCGGCGCGCCTCGGCGCTGGCCCGCGCGCTCCAGTAGCCGGCATCGACGTAGGCCGGCAGGCCGCGCCCCGCACCGGCGAAATTCATCGGAATCGTGGCGAACAGCAGGCTGCTGCCGCCCTGCAGGAAACAGATCGCGTAGCGCTCGTCCAGCCCCAGCAGCGCGCGCAGGGTCTGCTCGGCCTCGTCCACCAGTGCCAGGAACCAGTCGGACCGGTGGCTCATGCCGAGCACCGACACGCCCGTTTCCGGCAGCGCGAGGATCGCTTCGCGCGTCTCGCGCAGCACCGCGTCGGGCAGCGCGCCGGGGCCACCGGAGAAGTTCAGGACAGCAGGGCTATTCATGCTTGGTCGGCCGGTTGGAACGCATCGATCGAAGCATCGATGTGCCGACAGACTAGCAATCGCGCGGCGCGACCATGAGCGGAGCAGAAGGGAAATCGCCCGCTAATTTCGGTGAAAAGTTGTTGAAATGAAATCCCAAGGAACCGGAAATATTTCGAAATATACGATTCGTGAAATAGCCTGCCGCGTGATGTTCGAGCGAGGCGCTCAGGCCGAAACGCGCAGATGCTGCCACAGCGTGTCGACGAACGCATCGCGGCGCGTGGCGTCGCGATAGACGCGCAGCTCCACGTCCAGATGCCACGCGCTCGGGCCGGCCATGACGAGTTCGCCGGCCGCGAGTTCGTGCGCGACCGCGCTCCGCGGCAGCCACGCGAGCCCTTCGCCCTCGATCACGAGTTTCTTCAGCACCTCGGCCATGTCCGATTCGTAATGCAGCCGCAGTGTGGGCGCCGTGCGGGCGCGCGCGAGCAGCAGCGCCTGGCAGCGCCCGAAGTAGCTGGTGTCGGTGTAGGCGATCAGCGGCAGCGGCTGCTTCGCGGTGCCGGGCAGCCGGAACAGCGGCGCCGCGCGCGGCGTGGCCCGGCTGACGGGCAGCAGCGTGTCGATGCCCACCGTCAGGTGCTCGTAGCGGGCCGGGTCGAGATGGAGCGGCAGCTCGGGATGGTGATAGGCGAACATCAGCTCGCAGTTGCCGTTCACCAGCGCGAGGATCGAATCGTGGACGTTGGCCGGCACGACGCGCGCGCGCACTTCGCCGAAGCGCCGGGCCAGCGCCTTCAGCCAGCCGGGCAGGAAGTTCAGCGCGATGGTGTGGCCGGCGGCGATCTGCAGGCCGCGCCCGCCGATGCGCTGCTCGGTGCGGATGATCGCGCGCGTGTCGTTGAGCTTGTGCAGCACGTCCTCGGCGACTTCGCGAAACAACCGCCCGGCCGGCGTCAGCACCGGCGGAAAGCCGCTGCGGTCGATCAGCTCGGCGCCCACCCATTGTTCGAGCGACTGGATGCGCCGGCTGAAGCCGGACTGCGTGACGTTGCGGAACTCCGCCGCGCGCGAAAAGCTCTGGTATTGCGCGAGGGCCAGGAAGTCCTCGATCCACTTGATTTCCATACGGGGCGGCGGGTTGCCAAGAGAAGGCGATTCGGGCGCATTCTACGCCGCGAGCGAGCGCATCAGGACAGCGAATCGAGCAGCTTGATGAAATTGCGTTTGGCGCGGTGGGCGGTGCGTATCGCATCGAGTTCGGCCGAGAGTTCGGCGTGCTCCCCGTGTTGCAGCCGCAGGTCCGCGATCGCCTTCACGTACTCGAACGCCTGTTCGTAGCGCGCGCCGTAGGCGCCGCGCTCGATCGCCGACGGCAGCAGGCGGTGGTACAGCGCGATCGCGTCGTGCGGATGCGTTCGCGCACGCGCCGCCGCCATCGCCGGCCAGATACCGACACTCACCGCGCCTTCGTTGAACGTCTGCCAGGCGGCATCGGCATCGCCGATGATCAGCAATGCCTTGACGAGTTCGGTACGGTGCGCCTCCTGGTGGATGCCGCCGGGTTTGCCTGTCTGCGGTGCCATGCGGACGACGCCATCGCGCAGATGGTCCAGCGCACGTGTCCGCGTCGCCTCGACACTGCCCGTGCGCGCGGCGACTTGCATCAAGGCCTCGAATGCATCGGCCGTGGGCAGGCTGAGGAAGCGCTGCCATGCGACCGCATCCGCGTCGGCGACATCGCCGCGGCGCAGGTAGGCATCGATGCAGAAGGCGTGAAGCCGCGTGTCCGGGTGCGTCCCGGTTTCGGCCATGCCGCGCAGCGCCCAGGTGATCGCCTCGTCGTCGCGCCCGTATTGCGCGCACGCCTTGGCGACCTGCAGGAACCGATAGCCGCTGGACAGATCCTTCGCGAGGGCCGCGATCAGCGCGTCGACATCGCCGTCGAAGCGGGCCAGCGCCAGCTTGGCGGCTTCGAGCCGAAATCGCCTGCTGTCATGGGAGGCACGACGGCCGGGCCCCAGCGCTGGCAGCGCGTCCCACTGCGTATCGACCAGCTCGCGATAACGGCGCAGTCCTTCGTCGCCGAGCGGCTGCGCATAGTCGGGCAGCACGTCATCGAAAATGCGCCAGTCGTCCATCGACTGAAGATGGTGCAGCCGCTGCGCGAGCGAGACCGGCTCGGGCCGCGTCCGCAGGCAGGCATCGAGATGCACGGCCGCCAGTTCGCCGATCGCCGGCAACACCGCGCCGCCCGAATCATCGATGCGTTCGAGGCTCTCCACCGCGAGCTCGATCGCCAGCTCGGCCAGCTCGACCACCTGCCCGGCCAGCGCGCCATCGAGCCGTTCGCGCAGGCTGTCCGCCAGCGCCGTCAGGCCCGCCGCGTAATCGGCGGCTTCGCGCCAGTCCAGATGGCGGCTCGCGCGAGCGATCCCGCGCACCGCCGCCTTCAGGCCCGCCTTGTCGCCGCCGCTGGCGCGCGCAGCAAGCAGCAGCCTGTCGCGCAGACCGCGATCGTGTTGCGCCGCCTGGCGCAGCCAGCCGCGCAGCGAATCCGGGTCGAGCGTGGCGAGGAAATCGTCGATCAGTTCGGCGTGAGTCCGGCGCGGCTTCCGCGCAGTCTGGGGTTTCGCGGGCGCATCCGGCGGCGCGAACACCTCGGCCCCGGAATTCTCGAGCCATGAGAACGCGACGGCCACCGCATGCTTGCAGAACTGCGAGCGAGCGCCGACCGGGCAATCACAGGCATGGACCAGTTCCTGGTCGCGGCCTGCCCGCAATTCGACCGAATAGATCGCGCCGCCGCGCACCGTGGCATGCAGGCTCGCATCGTCGACATCGAGGCGAGACACGGCTCCGTCATGGAAATAAGCGAGACCGCGCGCGACGGTTTTTTCGTCGGCGAGCGCGAGCACGGCGGCGAGTGTCAGCGTATTGGCAAGTGTCTGGGTCATCGTCACAGCCGGAAACAAAAGAAGAGACGCCCGATATCGTAACGAATCCGTTCGGCCAGCGGCGGCACGCGCGCTAGACGCGTTCCAGCAACGCCTTCAGCAGCTTCGCGCCCGCCTTGCCCTTCGCGGCGCCGGTCCAGAGCCGGTCGATCATCCTGCGGTACATCGCGACCGCGTCGGCGGAGGTCGTGATCGTGGCGATGCCGGTGCGGACGTTCGGCAGCTCGCCGAGCCGGAACGGCGAGGCCGCCACGTGGACGCTCTCGCCGCTCTCGAAGATCTGGAAGGTTTCGCTCGGCAGGTTGTCGTTGACGATGCCGATCCGCACGCCGGCCGCGTCGTCCTCGAGCATGCCGACGATGCGCGCCACCTCGCGGCGCGCGGCGAGCTTGCGTTCGAGCTGCACGCCGGTCGGCAGGCCGAGGCGGCCCACCAGCCCGTGGTGCAGGAACTGCTCGATCTGGCGCAGCCCGATCAGGCTCGTCACGTTCGGCGGCGCCTGCCGGTAGGCGGCCTTGCGTTCGGCCAGGATCGCCATCACGTTGGTCAGCGTGCGCGGCCAGTCGGCATCGGCGGGCGCCGGCGGCGCGCTCTCCGCGAGCATCGTGCGCAGCCAGTCTTCGTAGTCATCCGAAGTGAGCAGGAACGAGAACGGATCGAAATGCGCGACGATGCGCTGCGCGCGGCTTTCGAGCTGGCGCATCCGCTCGAAATAGCTGACCGCCGAATCGTGATATTCCACCTCCACGCCGAGCAGGTTCGCGAGCGAGACGCCGAACAGCGCGGCAAGCCGCTCCAGCGTGTCGATCTTCACGATCTCGCCGCGTTCGAGCTTGTAGACGGCCGCACGCGAGATGGCCAGCCGCTCGGCCACGTCCTCGCTGCGCAGTTCGGCGGCCATCCGGTACGCGCGCAGACGTTCGCCGATGCTGGCGAAGTCGAAGCGCGCGCCGCGAAGACGCTTTTTTCGGGAACCGGCTACGGACATTCAGGACCTCGGGATCGCGGATGGGAATTCGGCACGATATTACGTGAAAGCGCGTGGCCCCAACCGGGCACGACGCGACACGCGTTGGCCGAACCGTGCCCGCACGCGCCGCTTGCAATCGGCCGGCGGCGCAGTTAGTCTAAATATTTAGACGACCGCGCGAGTCGTGACGCTTCTCGAAGCGACGCCATGGCTGTCACCGGACGTCACCGGATTCGCCGATCTCGACGCGTTCGCCGAACGCTGCCGCCGCGCGGCGGCGCGGGCCGACCATGAGGCAGCGGCGCTGGCGCTCATCGCGCAGGCTGCGGCTGCGTTCACCGGGCGGCATGAGGGCACGGCCTTGCCGGCCGGTGCAATGCGGACGGTTCTTGCCGCGCTGCATGAACAGGCGCGGCGGCTCGCCGATGCCGGCGCTCGCGGCAGCAACGCCTTGCTTGCGGCGCTCGATTGCGCCGCGCATCCGGCGGATGAGGCCGGATCCGATGCGGTATTCCGCCCGTCGGCCCCGCCTCGTTCCTGAATCGGGACATTGTTATCGACCAACGCCTGCCCGATAATCTATTTTTTTAGACAAACGGAATACAGCGCGCATTTTGATATCGCCCATCCTCCCTACCCCACCCGGACAACCATGCCAGTTCCCCGCCTCCCGTTCCGCTGCGCCGCGCCGGCCGAGCCGCTCGCGAGACCAGCACGCATGACGGCCAACCGATGGCTCGCCGCGGCGCTGCTCGTCGCGGGCGCCGCGGCCATCGCGCTGTCGGTCCTGTACGGCGTGGTGACCATAGCCGATGCGCGAATCGTCGCCATCGTCCTCGTCTGCATCGTGCTCTGGGCCACGGGCGCGGTGGCAAGCCTCAAGATCTCGCTGCTGTTCTTCGGCCTTGCCGCGGCCTGCACGCCGGTTCCGGTCACCACCCTGCTTGCCGGTTTCGGCTCGGGCGCGTTCTGGCTCGTGTTCAGCGGCGCGGCGATCGGCTTCGCACTGAAGGAAAGCGGGCTCGCGCAGCGGCTCGGCCTGCTGCTCGCGCGGCGCATCGGCGCTTCGTATCCGAACGGGCTGCTCGCGTTCGCCGCGCTCAGCTTCGCGCTCTCGCTCGTGATGCCGTCCACGTTCGGCCGCATCGCGATCCTGGTGCCGCTCGCGGCCGGCTACTGCGACGCGGTCGGGTTCGGCGCCGGGACCAATGGCCGGCGCGGCATCCTGCTGCTCGTGGTGGTCGGCTCGTATGAGCTGGCCGCCGCCGTGCTGCCGGCGAACCTGCCGAACGTGATCATGGCCGGCGTCCTGGAGCGATCGCTGGGCGTGCGGCTCGGCTTCTTCGAGTATCTGCTGCGGTTTTTCCTGGCCGGCGCGATCGTGCGCGGCGCGGTGCTCGTGTATGCCGCGCGGCGGCTGTTTCCGGACCAGGCACAGGCGGCTCGGGCGCCCGATGCGCCGCACTCGGCGCCGGGCCGCCGGGAATTGCATGCGGCGGCGCTGCTCGCGATCACGCTCGGGCTCTGGCTCACGGATTCGCTGCATCACGTCGCCCCGGGCCGCGTCGGGCTCGGCTTCGTGCTCGTCTATTTCGCGACGTCGCCGCCGGCGCAGTTCCGCCGCTTCGTGGCCACGCTGAAGCTCGATCTGCTCGCGTTTGTCGCGGCGATCATCGGGCTGACCGCGCTCGTCGACCGGCTCGATCCGCGCGCCTACGGCCTGCTCGTGCCCGACGCGCTGCGCGATCGCCCGCTGCTCGCGTATCTCGCGCTGACGGCCCTGTCGATCGTCCTTTGCTTCGCCGTCACCTCGAACGCGGAGCCGGCGCTCTACACGCCGTTCGCGGCGCATGCGTTAGCACACGGTTTGCCATTGAAGACGGCCTTGCTCGCGCAGGTCACCGGATACGCAACGACCGTGCTGCCGTACCAGTCGCCGCCGATCGTGTTCGGCAACGCGCTCGCGAAACTGGAACGATGCGCGGCGCGGCGCTATTGCCTCGTGACGGCCTTGCTGGGATTCGTGTTCGTGGTGCCGGCCAATGCGCTGTGGTGGCGCTTGCTGGGCTGGCTGTGAGCCGTGCCGGGCGGAAAGGAAGGAACATGACGGCGGGCGGCGCATGCCCGAAGGCACGACGCGATACGCGCGCCACCAAAGACAATTCCGTCGCAGTCGATGCGACGGAACGAATGGGATGACCGGTAAGCACGCGCCACGAATCAGGCGTTTCTCTGCCTGCTCGTTGCCGTCGCGGCCGATCGTCGAGCGGTTGCCGGGTTGCGGCGAATCCGGTTTCTGGATTCGCCCCGGCGGGACGATCGGCGACGCGAACGCGTTCGCGTGACCGGCAAAGGCACGCGGGTTTCAGCGTGCCGGAACCCTGCGCGGCGACTGCCGCCGGGTTCGATACGCGACATCGGCCGTCGGGGAGCCGGATGCGCCGTCGCAGCCTTCAGGCCGCGCCGCTCCGCATCATGGCACCGGCGGCCGTGCCGCCCGCCATTACATGCGGCGGTGCGCTTCGGCGATCAGTTCGCAGGTGCGGACGTGGATTTCCCACGCGCGCGCCAGACCGCTACGCAGTTGAGCAAACCATTGATTCACAACGGGAGTCGACGCAGTCGCAGCTTTCATGATGACCTCAGGGTTAGTGCCTAGGGGAAAACCCGTATTATACGGATCCATCGCTGCGGTGCAACAGGGATTGGGGTTTTCGCAACAGCGCGGCGCGATGCAGCCGAATGCGAGTCCACACTAAAGTCAGACGATCAAACGGCCGTTATCGATCTTGAGAGAACGATCCAAACGCGCCCTATTATTTCCCGCAGCGCCAATCCCCCTTCTTCCTCCTCACCGCCTCGACCGCGCGGACGCTGCCGTCCCGCGCCCGATCGGCGTTGCGACGCCGGGGCGATTGCCGAGCGATACGGAGACCCTGATGACCTCAATCACCATCCATCTGGACGATTACGATAACTCGACCAAAATCGAGCCCGATAATCTGGTTCACCGAAAAATCTACAAGGCGCTGACTGACGATATCGCGGCGTCGCTGTTGTCCCGGGCCAGCCGCGCTGAAGCCGGCGACTCGAAGGCATCGCGCCCCGACGAAGACCACTATCCGCCCGGCAGCGGCCTGATCCACTTCATCGACGGCTCGCGCGGTGCGGGGAAAACCACCTTCCTGCGCACGGTTTACGCCGATCTGCCGCGCGCCCTGTCGGAAGATCCGCCGGTCGGAAAGCGCGTCCAGGTGCAGCAGCTCGCCTACATCGATCCCACGCGCCTGGAAGGCAGCGAGATCATCCTGCTGAACGTGCTGCGCGCCCTCAAGCTGGTGGCCGACAAAGCCACACCCAGTCTCGACAACGAACGCCGTCGCGAGGATTTCCGGCGGCACTTCAAGCAGCTCGCGGGCGGCCTGAGCCTGTTCCGCAAGGAACACGATCCGCTCGCGCATCACGACCCCGAGCTGTTCTTCGACCGCGGCCTGGCTCGCGCGGCCGACAGCGACTCACTGCGCAACGGCCTGCACCTCGCGATCGACCTCGCCTGCAACATGCTCGGCGTCGACGCGCTGCTGCTCGCGTTCGACGACGCCGACACCAATTCACGCCATGCCTACAAGCTGCTGGAATGCTTTCGCAGCTACCTCGATACGCCGCGGCTCGTGATTCTCGTCACCGGCGACATGGAACTGTATTCCCTGTTGACGCGCCGCGCGTTCTCGCTGCAGTTGCCGACGGCCACCGACGAGCCGGGCGAAAGCCGACAGGCGCAGCGGATCCGCATGCTCGACCATCTTGAGGATCAATACCTGCTGAAGCTGTTCCCGCTGCGCCGCAGGTATCACCTCAAGAAACTGGGGCGCCTGCTCGACGAAGACGGCAAGAACAACACCTACCAATTCCGTTCGACCCGCTGGGACGAGGCTCCTCGCACGCCGATCTCGGTAATGGACGAAATCATCCGGCGTGGCTTGCGCGTGCGCTCCGCGTCCGACGTTTCTCTGTTTCGCGAGCATCTGCTCAAGCAGCCGCTGCGCTCGGTGCTGCAGGTCATGCAGGGCTGCGCACCGTTTCTGCACGAAACCGACGAACAGGCCAAGGACGACACGAGCTGGAGTCGCGATCTGTCCGATGCCGTGCGCGGATCGCTGCGCGCGATGGCGCAGGGCAGCCTCTACAAGAAAGGCATCATGGTCGACGATCTGGCGGCCAACTACCTGCCCACCTTGACCAAAGCCGTGTTCGAGCTGGCCTGCGAGGACGGCGACGTCGATACGGCCGCCTACCTGCGCCCGCAGGCCAGCGACGACGATCTCAACAACTGCTACATGTCGCTTGCCGCCGAGGTAGCGGGGTTGTGCGCCGAGAATCCGTCGAACGCACTGATCTACATGCTGGCCGGCCCCGGCAGCGTCTCGCTGTGGGGCAAGGAAACACGGCGCATGGCGTCGCGGATCAGCCCGGAGTTGTTGATGAAGCAGTTTCGCCAATACATGGCAGTGGGCCGCGTCGAGGACGCGCTGAACTGGGCGCGCCGAGCCACGGCCGTGCTCGCGGCGGCCCATCCGACCTCGCCGAGTTCATCGGTGGTGGACTTCGGCGTGATCGGCCTGAACAAGAGAAAACCGAGTCACGCGAAAAAGGAAGACTTCAAGGTCATCGACGACATCCTGCGCCTTCAGGCGTCGTCCCCGGAAGGACTGCCGACCATCGCGTACAGCATGCTCGACGTCTCGAACCAGAGCAGCCGCGGTTATGCGTCGATCTACAACATTCTCGGCCTGATCGAACGGCTGTTGAGCGCGGAGAGCCCTGCCATCGAGCGGCGCCTGAGCAGCACCTTTCCGCCGCTGACGATCAGCAGCCCGGACTGGGGCGAGAGCATCATCGCCTCGGGCAACGCCGGCGACACGGACAGCGACGAGCCCGATGGCGCCGACGACACTCCCCTCCCGGCAAACAGCGCGCATGGCAAGCTGGTCGAAGCCATGACAGCCTGGACCACCTCACTCGAAGGCATCTTCGAGAATTACGCTCCGTCATCGATCCTGCTCGGCAAGATCTGGGTGCGAACCTATTTCAGCCTCGAAAAGGCCTCGGACCTTGCCCGCAGCGCGAGCCGCGACGGCAACAAGCGTCTGGATGAAATCATGGCGCTCAGCGCAGCCTGCCTGATCAATGCGTTCCTCGTCGAGGAAGCCGACCACAGCCTGGGCAAATTCGAAGGCACCGTGGATCGCACCAATCCGGCCACTTCAGCGGCTTCCACGCTTAAGCACAAGACGGCGTTCCTGCAAGCCAATCGGACACAATTGCCGCTGACCGTCGCGATCGCGAGCTGCCCGCTCGTACTCGGGCTGCTCGGCACCAATGAGCGGAAAATCATGGTGAAGGCATTGGAACTCGGCCCGCTCGGCAATTTGATCCACAAGCTGCCAGAGGCCAGTATCGTCAAGAATGCATTCATCGCCGGCCAATGGCAGAAACATTCCGGATCGGCCAAATCCCAAGCATGAGCGGCCTGCCGATCTCCACTCCGTCGCTGCTCGCCTGTGCGCTGCTGTCGAGCCACCGCGTGCTGGCGCGCCTGCAGGCCGGCTCGCTGCAGGAACCACTGGCCGACGATGACCTGCGCGAAGCGCTCTACCTGACCCATCAGCCGTGGGCAGCGCGCGAGCCCGATCACGTCTTCCGGCGCGCCTGGGAAGCCTGGGATGCCTATCGGCAGCCAGGCGGCGGGCCGCCGCTGCTGGCCGCCATGCGCATCCTCGCCGAGGAGTTCCTGACCGCGCGGCACGGCGAACTGCACGTCAAGCTCGACCGCTTCGGCGTCTGGCAGCAGAGCGTGCTGAGCCGCATCAGCGGGCTGCCGCTGCAGGCCGCCGCCCACGTCTGGCCGCCCAAGGACTGCTTCCTGCAGCCGCTCCTCGCCGCCCCCAGCGCCACCAGCATGCAGGCACCGCGTCAGCCGCACACGCTGCTACTGCCCTACGATCCGCTCGTGGAGGAATATTTCCATCGTGAGGGACTGCACGAGACGCACCTGCACCTGAACGGCAGCACGCACGCCGAACTCTGCTGGCTGCGGGCGCTCGACGCGCCCGACCAGGAGACCGACGAATTCGAAATCAAGCTCGCATCCGGCACCCGCGAGGCGCATGGCCTGCGCGAGCTGGCTCGCTCGATCCAGCCGGATTTCACCATCGTCGAACTGAAGCGGCAGCTCTTCATCGCGCGGCAGTTGCGTGGCTATCTGCTGGCCGCCGCGTTCGACTGCCTGAGCAACGAGGCAGCGCTACCGGCCACGTTCGAGGTGCTCTACACCGAGGCGCTGAGCCTCACACCGCCGCCCCTGCTGCGCAATTCGCCCGACTACGGACGCCTGGCCCGGCGCGGCGCGATCAGCGTCACCACCGAGCGCGAATGGCTGTACCGGCTGCTCGTCCGGCTATCCGAGCGGCCCTCGGTAACGCTTACCAACATGCTGCACGGCTATCTGCTGCTGCAGAACCTCTACTACCGGCTACTGGTGCAGAGCGAGGACCAGTACGGCTTCGACCAGTTCCAGAAGCTGACCTGGACGGACCTGCGCGAGCCCGCGGAAAAGGACTACCTGGAACGCTTCCGCGCCATGCACGGCCCGCTGCCCACGCACAGCCGGATCGTCTACCTGGAAGGGCGTTTCGCGCCGAAACAGATCGATTCCAAGAATATCGAGCTGCTCGAACGCATCCTGCGCGGCTACTGGCGCTACCGGAACGGCGACGATCCACCGTCCGGTTTCACGAAGCTGCTGCGCGATTTCGATGCCAGGCTGGGCGAGCCGGCACAGGGACGCCATCTGCGGCTCGCGCTCGTCGCGCATTTCATCAAGTCGCCTGAAACCACCGACGACAAGCCCTACCGCTTCTACGTCCTGCGCAAGCGGCTCGTCGATCAGGCACATACGCTGTGCTCGATATTCAGTCTGTATCCGTCGCTGCGCCACTGGATACGCGGCATCGACGCCGCCGCGAACGAACTCGACGCCCCGCCCGAAGTCTTCGCCAGCACGTTCCGGATCTGTCGCGCGGCTGGCGTGACCCGGCGCAGCTATCACGCCGGGGAGGATTTCCACCATCTGATGAGCGGCATCCGGGCGATTCTCGATGCGGTGGAACTGCTCGACCTGCGCGACGGCGACCGCATCGGTCACGGCACGGCGATGGGCATCGACCCGGAACTCTGGTTGCAACGCATGCCGGGCCAGGTGCGCCTGCGCAAGGACGAATGGCTGCTGGATCTGCTGGCGGCCTGGCAATTGCTGCAGGCCAGCAACGAGACCGCGCTCGCCTATAAAGTCGAGCGCGAACTGACCGAACTTGGCGGCGAACTGTTCGGCAGCGAGATCAGCGCAGTGACGCTGGATCGCGCCATGCGCCTGCGCGGCCTGAACGTCGCCTATCTCGATCTGGTCTTCTCGCGCTCGACACACGACGAACTGGCCACGAACCGCCCGCGCAAGTCGACCGACATCGTCAGCCCGCTGCACGACGCCGAACGCGCCGAGGCCAAGCGCGTGGACGACGCGATCCGCACCCGCCCTGGCGACTGCAAGCTGCTGTGGCACTGGCTCAGCGACGACGCGCTGCGCGAACGCGGGCGCGAACTGATGCCGGTGGCGTGTGGGCATTTCTCCGCAAGCGAATACGTCACGCTGCAACAGGCATTGATGAGGATCGTGCAGCAGCGCCGCGTGCTGATCGAAACGCTGCCGTCGAGCAACGTCCGCATCAGCCAGTATCAGCACTTCGAGGAGCACCACGTGTTTCGCTGGATGCGCCTGCCCGGCGCATTGAAGGCGGGCGATCCGGAAATCATGGTGACGCTGGGGTCGGATGACCCTGGCATCTTCGCCGGGGAACTGGCAGGCGAGTTCTACCAGATCTATGCCGTGCTGCGAGAGCGCGGGCTGGCCGACAAGGAAGCACTATCGCTGGTGGCCGCCCTCAACGAACGCGGCCGCGAGTACCGTTTCCACGACTTCGCGCTCGGCTGACCGCCCAAAACGGGCGTGAGACCGCCGGCACCCGCTGCCGGCACCCTCACCCTTACCCCAGATACCCGCTGCGCCGCTCGTGGACGGCGAACATCGCGTCGACGTGGCTGCCCGAAATCTGCCGCGCCACGGCCTCGAGGTTGCCCGAATCGGGCTTGCCGATCAGCGCGTAGGACAGTTCGTTCTGCCGCCACGACACCACGGTCATGCCGTGCATCTCGCGTTGCGCGATCGACTGGTCGGGGCGCGCGTCCTTCATCACGCAGAGCGCGACGGGCGTGCCGTGTTCGGGCAGGTAGACGATCTGCACGAGCGGCTTGCCGTCGTAGCGCAGCCGATCGACGGCCTTGAACGTGAAACCGGCCATGCGCAGGTCCGGCACGCGCAGGCGGATGCCGTCGTCGCTGCGGATCGCGCCGACGATCGCCGAGGACACCGCAGGATCGGGCTGGAGGTTTGCGACCGTGTCGCGCGTGTAGAGTTGCTGATAATCGGCGGCCACGCTGATCCATGGCTTCTTCGCGCCGGCCGAGGCGAGCGTCGCGCCGCCGCCGGCCAGGCCTGACCCGAAGCCGCCGGCCGCGAACTGCTGGACCAGGCCCGCGCAGAACGCGCCGGCCACGAACGCTGCGGCGAGCCACAGCGCCGGCCGCGCGACCCGCCGCACCGGCAGCGCATGCACGTTGGCGGCCGCCGGCGATGCGGCTTCGCGCTCGGGTGTGCCCATGCTCGCGCCCGCCGCCGGCTCGCCGGCCGCCCGCGCCTGGGCGGCGCTCGCCATCGTCTCGATCCGCAGGCGCAACGCATCGGGCAGCTCGGGCAGCCGCTGCGCCGCGAACGCGTCGCGATACGGCAGACGCGAGGCACGCAGGCGCTCCACGCTCTGCCGCAACTCGGACGACTCGGCCAGCGCCTGCTCGACGCGCGCCGCGTCGGCGGCGTCGAGCTCGCCGTCGGCATAGGCGATCAGTGTGCTGTCGTCGGGTTTCATCAGGTCGATGGACTCACGAAAGGCGAAAGAGTAGCCGCGATGTGAACCGGTTGTTATCGGTATCGGCACTACCGAATCGCCGACCGAATTCGTCGTTCGTTAGCAAAGCCCTATGATAACCATAGTTCCGCTTTATGAGCAGATACAACATAAAGTGGAACAGTTTTCCGGCGCCATAGGTCGGGATGCGTCCCGCGCCGGGCAATCCTCTGCATAACCGATCAATTCGGCGCGCGCCCGGCCGCTCAATGCGCGTGCCGCCGTACCGCCGCTTCCTCCTGCATGCGGCGATCGAACGAGACGCGATACGCCGACGAGCGCGCGGCCAGCAGCGGGTCCCGGGACGGCGCGATGCCGTCGGGCAGGATGGTCGGATCGAACACGATATCGCGGCACGGTCCGTCGATCTGTGCCTGCGCGTGCTCGATCACCACCACCCCGGTGTCGATCCGCAGGCGGCGCGGCGAGCGTGCCCATTGCCGCGTGGAATCGTCGATCGGATCGCCCGGCATCGCGACCTCGACCACCAGATGCCAGCGCAGCGGGCCGTCGGCAAGCCGCATCATCAGGTCATAGGACAGGAAATCGGGATCGCGCTGCCCGCTCAAGTCGATCGGCCGGTACGGCGCATCGGGCACCGCCGCCCAGCGCACGAAGCGCCGCACGCCATGCTCGTCGGTGGTGCGGAACGTGCTGATGCCGTAGTACGACGCGTTGTCGTAGCGCGACGAGGACGGATGCGCCGCCACGTAATCGCGAAACGCGCGCGCCTCCGGATGACGCTCGAGGAACGCGTGCATCTTCGCGGGATCGGCCCGGCCGGTGCGCGGGTCGCGCGCGTCGGCGGCCAGTTGCTCGTAGAGCGCCTGCGGCGTGCGCACCGCGAAGATCGGCACCGAATTCATCGCGAGGCGCCAGTCCGCATCGTGCGGCAGCGCGATGCGCAGCGCGAAGCTGCGCACCATGCCGGCGTCGTCGGCCTCGCCGGGATCGCTGCCGGGCATCGAGAGCCGCCCGACCAGCGGATAGCGGCCGCGCACGAACACGCTCGCGCGCGACAGCAATGCGCCGCTGCCGCTGCTGTCGAAATGGCCGGTCACGCAGATGCCCTTGGCGTGGTTGCGGCGGAAGCCGGGATGCGCGGTGGTGGTGGCCTCGAACGCGTCGACGAGGCGCGGCGCGGTGAGTCGCGACGACAGCCAGCCGCCGCACCAGACGAACCACGCGACGAGCGTGGCCGGCGCGCCGAGCACGATGGCCCAGCGCCAGGCGAGCGAACGCCTGCTCGGGCGTGGCGCCGTGGCTGGAGAGCGCTCCGGCGGCCCGGGTGGATTATCGGTGGTCATCGACGGTGGCCGCCGCGCGATTCGCTCGGCGGCAGTGCCGGGTGCGGTGCCGAAGAATGGGACGAAGCAGCCAGCGAGCGCTCCGGCGCACGGCGCAGACGGTCGGGCGGGTTATCGGTTGTCATCGACGGCGGCCGGAGCCGGGTCCATGCAGCGGCGGCATGCCGTATCGGCCGGTCAGCGCCGTGGCCATCGTCCCGCCGCCCCGCATTGCGCGACCGGTCAGGCCCGACGGCCATGCCCGCCGGTGGGGTCGGTGGTGTCGGCCGCGCCGATCGTGGTCGGCACCTGGCCGTTGTAGAGCTGCTTGCCGAGCGCATCGAGATCGATGTCGCCGGGCGCGCCGATCAGCGCGTAGCCGAGTTGCCCGCGCCGCCACGCCACCACCGACATGCCGTCGACGCGATGGCCGGCCGGCGCCGCGTCGGCCTTCGCTTCCTTCAGCACGCACAGCGCGACCGGCTTGCCCTTCTCGGGCAGGTAGACGATCTGCACCAGCGGCTTGTCGTGGAAGCGCAGCCGCTGCACGCGCTTGAACGTGAGCCCCTGGCTGCGCAGGTCGGGAATCTGCAGCGCGAGATCGTCGACCTGATGGATGTCGGCCACGGTGGTGGCCGTCGCGCCCATGTCGGGCTGCAGCGCGGCGATGGTGTCGCGCGAATAGAGCTGCTGGTAGCCGGCCGCAGCCTTGATCCACGGCGTCATGCCGGCATCGTTCGAGGCGGCCAGAAAGCCGCCGCCCGACAGCCGCGGCGCGAACTGCAGCGCGAGCCCGCAGCAGAACGCGCCGGCCACGAACGCCACGGCCAGCTTCGGCCACGACACGGCCGGCAGCAGCCGGCGCGCGCGCGGCCGGAGCCGATGCACGTTGTCGCCGAGGGATGCATCGGACTGCGCATCGGGCGCTTCGGATTCCTCTTCGTCGGGCATGGCCTGCAGCGGCATGCCGGCGCGATGGCGGCGGATCAGCTCGTCGACGCTGCGCGCGAGCGATTCGGGCACGGGCGGCAGCGCCTGCTGCGCGAACGCCTCGCCATACGGCAGCTGCGAGGCGCGCAGCAGCGTCACGCGCGAGGCGAGTTCTTGCGAGGTGCCGATCGCGGTCTCGATCCGCGCACGGTCCTCGGGCGGCAGTTCGCCGTCCACATAGGCCAACAGGCTGGCGTCGTCGATCGTCATCGCGCGGCTCGCTGGGTGGAGGCGTCGCGCGCGGTGCCCGCGTCGCGCTGGCCGAACTGCGCGCCGATGGTCTGGCGCGCGCGCGAGAGCCGGCTCATCACGGTGCCGATCGGCACCTCGAGCACCTCGGCCGCCTCGGCGTAGCTGAGCCCTTCGACGGCCACCAGCAGCATCACGATGCGCTGCGCCTCGGGCAGGCGCTCGACGGCGGCGATCACCTCGCCGTTCATCACGGTTTCCTCGGGATTGCGCGCGCCCGGATCGGGCACGGTTTCGAGGAAGTTGTCGTCCCAGTCCATGCTCGAACGGCTGCGCACGTTGCGCGCGCGCAGTTCGTTGATCCAGGTGGAATGGACGATCGAGAACATCCAGCTCAGCGGCGAGGTGCCGGGCCGCAATTGATGGGCACGTTCGAGGCCTCGCACGCAGGCGCGCTGCAGCACGTCCTCGGCGTCGTGCTGGTTCCCGCACAGGCGCAGGGAGAACGCCCAGAGCCGTGGCAGCATGCCCGGCAGCAGATTGGGCAGACTCTCGACATCCGCTGTTGACATGGTTGACTGGCTGAAAGCAGGATCGCCGGCTGGCACACCGGGGAAAACTGGCCGTTGCCGGCAGGTTGAACGAGCTCGCGGATTGTACAACGTCCGAAAAACGTTTGCTGCCGCAAAAACGAAACGGCGAACGCCGCCAACATAGGCAGTTTTCGCACCGCCCGCAAGCGCCGATACGTTGCGTAACACCTGGCGCCCCGGCTTACCTGACGCGGCTGTCAGGGAACCCGGCGAGGCGCCGCGCACGGGTGCGCACGCCGATGGGTCGCGTGCGCTGTTTATGGCTACCTAAACGATTCGGCGTCAGCGCCGGCGAGCGGCTGCGGAGGCAGGCGGGCGGCGCTTCGCGCCGGGTCTCGCTTCGCGTGGCGGAACGCGTGTTCGCGCGCGGTTCGCGAGCATGCAGCGCGAACGCCCTGCCGCGTCACACGGCATCGCGGAATATTTTCGCCGCGCCGGGCGTTCTCCAGGGTGTCCCGCCCGATCGCTCCACGCACCCGCCAACATGCTGCCATCCGACCCGACCCTGCTGCTCGCCCCGATCGACGACACCGCGCCGACCGGCCCGAACCTCGAATACGACGCCGCCTTCACCGAACTCGAGCGCCTCGCGATGCCGACGCCCGAGCGCGCGATGGGCGACAGCCTGAAGGCCG
Organism: Burkholderia perseverans; assembly: GCF_022870505.1. NCBI lineage: Bacteria > Pseudomonadati > Pseudomonadota > Betaproteobacteria > Burkholderiales > Burkholderiaceae > Burkholderia > Burkholderia perseverans. Next base: position 334,746 of record NZ_CP045093.1, on the reverse strand, counting down.
CGCAGGAACCCGACTGGGACAAGGTGGCGGCCGCCGCCGAGGCGCTGTTCGCGCGTACCAAGGACCTGCGCGTGGCGGTCTACCTGACGGCGGCCTACACGCGCCGGCTGGGGCTGGCCGGCTGGGCCGCGGGCCTCGGCCTCGCGCGCGGCCTGCTCGAACGCTATTGGGACGAAGTCCATCCGCGGCTCGACGCCGACGACGACAACGATCCGACCGCGCGCGCCAATGCGCTGATGCCGCTCGGCGATCCGCAAAGCGTGCTCGGCTACTTCCGGCTGGTGCCGTTCGTGCAATCGCCGCGCCTGGGCCGCTTCTCGCTGCGCGACCTGCGCGTGGCGACCGGCGCGATCCAGGCCGCGCCGTCGGCCGACGGCGCGCCGCCGCCCACCCTCGTCGATCTCGACGCCTGCTGCCTCGACTGCGCCGAGCCGCAGTTGCCCGACGCCGCCGCGCAGCTGGCCGACGCGCAGACGCACGCGCAGGCGCTGGCCGCGCTGCTGCGCGAGCGGCTCGGCACGTCGAGCCCCGACTTCGTGCATTTGCTGGCCGATCTGGCCGAGCTGCGGAGATTCGTGGACGCGCAGGTGGTGCGGCGCTTTCCGGAGCGGGCGGCGGCAATGGCGGCCGATGAGGCCGGCGCCGCCGCCGATTCGCAAATCACGACAGCGGCCGACGTCGCCCCGCCACCGGCGCGCGGCAGGATCGCCGGCCACGACGACGTGATTCGCCGCCTCGACGAAATCTGCGAGTACTACCAACGAGTCGAGCCGTCCAGCCCGCTGCCGATCCTGCTCAGGCGCGCGCGGCGGCTGGTCGGCAAGAGCTTCGTGGAGGTGCTGAAGGACATCGCGCCGGGCGGTCTGTCGGAGTTGCAGACGCTGTCCGGGGCGGATGCCGACTGACGCCGATCGACGCCGATCGCGGCCGGCCGGGAGGAATCGCGGCCGGCTTCCTGGAAGCGCTGAAGAACATCGCATCGGGCGGCCTGTCGGAATTGCAGGCACTGTCCCGACCTGACACGGACTGACATCGATCGAAGCCGGCCGAGGAAATCGCGTTCGGCTCAACTCATCATCATGAACCAGCAGACGGCGGCGGCCCCCGCCGCCATGCCGAGCACTATGCAAAGGCAGGTCATCAGGCGGCCGCTCCCGCCGCCTCCGTCGTCTCGCAGGATCCGCGCTGCCTGCCAACCGCCCGCGCCATCATCGCTGCGCCGTCGCCCGGTCCCGGCCCCGTCCAGACCACGCCGCACCGTATCGCGCTCCGTCACGCCCGACGTATCGCCGAGCGCTTCGAGCAGCGCGCGGCGGCGCTGCCGGTAGGCATCGCGATCGAGCCGGCCCGATCGATGCATCTCGTCAAGCCCACGCAATGCGTCGTTGGCCTGCTGCTCGCGTAGGCTCATTGCCGTTCCCTCATCGTCGACCGCGCGCGGCGGCCTGTCGTTGGTTCGTGCGTATCGGTTCATGCCTTGCCGGATCGCGCCGCTCATCCGCCGCTGCCCACCACGCGCGGCTCGCCGCCGTCGGTGCCGTCGCCACCGTCCGCGCCGCTGCCCGCATCGGCACCGGACGCGCCGCCGGCCGTCGCGCGCAACTGGTCGAGCACGGCGCCGAGGCCGCCCGTCGGCAGCGGCGTGCTCGCGCCGAGATCGCGTTCGAGCTGCTGCATGCCGGCCGGATCGGCGGACTGCGCGACCGCGTAGCGCGCGTGCAGGTCCTGGAGGTCGGGGTCGGCGATCGGCTTGCCGCGCGCCGCCAGGATCGCCGCCGCCACGAGGTAGCGCTGCGCGGCGGCGCCGAGACGCGCATCGCCAGGCACCGCGTCGGCGCCCTGCGAGACGAGGCTCGCCGCCTCGGCCAGCTTGCCGCGTCGCGCCAGCGCGCGCGCGTTGGCGAGGTAGGCGGTGGCCACGAACTGCGGCCCCGCGCCGGTCAGCACCGCGCTGCCGGGCTGCAACGCGCGCAGCCGGTTCAGCGCCGCGAGCGCGCGCGGCCCGTCGCCGGCCGAGGCGGCCAGACGCAGCGCCTCGACCTGCGCGGTGGGATCGTCGCTCGCGATCTGCTGGTCGATCCGCTGCTGCTGCAACAGCATCAGCATCCGGTCGCGCTGCTCGGCGAGCCCGGGCGAATGCGGCGCGTAGCGCAAGCCGACCTCCACCAGATCGAGGTACTGATGCGCGAGCCCCGGATCGCCGACCTGCGCGGCCGCCGCGACGATGCCGTCGGCCAGCGTCTCGACGGCCTTGCCGGTCTCGGGCGCATCGTCGCCCTGCAGCGCGGCCATCGCGCCCGCCACACCGTCGAGCCAGGGCTTGCTGGTGGACGGACTGGCGGCCAGTTCGGTCAGCGCGCGGCGCGCGTCGTCGGCGCTCATCGCGCTGGCCGGCCGGGCGGGCCGCGCGGCGGCCGAGGCGATCTCGGCCGCGAGCTGGTCGCGGCGCCGCCGCAGCCGCGCCGAATCGGGGAACAGCTGCAGGCCGAGCGCGATCCGCGCGCGTGCCTCGTCGTACTTGCCGAGATCGATCGACTGGCCGATCGCCGCGTCGTACTTCAGTTCAAGCCGCGTGCCGCGCAGCAGCGCGCTGCCGGGATCGAGCAGGCGGATCCGCTGCAGGACGTCGGCCGCGCTGCCGGGCACGTCCTCGAACAGCGCGTCGCGATCGACCGCTTCGTCGAGCGCGCCGCCGAGCCTCGCGAGCATGTCGGTGCGCTCGTCCTCGATCTGCTTGCGGCGCGCGTCGAACTCCGGCGAAAACAGCTTGAGCCGCTCGCGCATCGCGAACACGCGCTGCACGGCCGCGTAGTCGAAACGGCCGAGCGGCGGGCTCCAGTACGCGTCGAGCCGCTGCGCGAGGAAATGCAGGATCACGTCGCTGCGCGCCAGCACCAGCCGTTCGCGCGCGTCGCTGCCGAGCGCGTCGAGCGCGGCCTGTGCCTGGGCCTCATTCGCGTAGCGATGCGCGTCGCCGTCGGCGAAGCGCGCGATGGTGAGATCGAGTTCGCGCTGGCGGTGGTGGCCGTGCAGCGCGAAGCCGCCGGCCACCACCACGGCCGCGGCCAACAGGCCGGCGAAATACGGCGCGAGCCGCTCGCCGCGGCGGCGCGGGCGCAGCCCCTCGACGAGCGCGCCGATGGTCTGCAGCCGATGCTCGCCGCGAAACGCCACCGCCTCGCAGAGCGCGCGGTACTGGCGGCGCGGCAGCCCCGGCACGGCCGGCGGCAGCGCGCCGCTCGCCAGCGCCACCTCGGCGCTGTGGCGCTCGAACGGATGATGGCCGGTCAGCAGCTCGAAGATCACGCAGCCGAGCGCGTAGACGTCGTCGCGCACCGCCGGGTCGGCACCCTGGATCATCTCCAGGCTCGCGTAGGCCGGCGTCAGCGCGCCGAGCGTGCCGGCGTCGAACACGGTCTGCTCGCCGGCCGCGCCGACGCGCGCGTTGCCGGCCCGCGCAATGCCGAAGTCGAACACCTTCGGCACGCCGTCGCGCGTGACCATCACGTTGCCGGGCTTGAAGTCGGAATGCACGATGCCGCTCGCGTGCGCGCGCTGCAACGCGCGCGCCATCCCGTCGATGAGCGGCCACGCCTCGCGCAGCGGCATCCCCGACGGACGCCCGCGGATCAGCGTGCGCAGGTCGATGCCGTCGATGTACTCCATCGTCATGAAGACGATCGTGCCGTCCTTGTCGAAATCGTAGACATGGACGATGTGGTCGTCGGCCAGCTTCTGCGCGCGCCGCGCCTCGCGCTGCAACGCGATCAGCGAATCGGGGTGGCGCCGGAACTCGTCGTTGAGCACCTTCACGGCCAGGTACGGATCGCGGTCGCGCGCCTCCACCTTGCGCTCGTCGCGCGCGAGGTAGACCACGCCCATGCCGCCGCGCCCCAGCTCGCGTTCGAGCAGGAAGCGGCCCTTCAGCAGCGTGCCGACCGTGGCGTGGTCGCCGCCCTGCGCACTGGCGATGCGCCGCCAGCTCTCGCGGCTCAGGCTGTCGGACTGCGTGCCGCCGCCACCGATGCGCGCGAGCGGGCGCGCCACCACGGTGGCGTCGTCGTCGCCGGGCGACGCGGTATGCGCGGCGGGCCGCGCCGTGGCGTCGTTCACGCCGGGCCGCGCGGCCTGCACGATCGTCAGATCGCCGTGGGTGGTCACCGCGCGCGCGGTGCGGTTCGTCGTGGCGGTGGCCGCGTTCGGCAGGCTGCCGTGAGCCGGTTGCGGGCCGCGCGAGGGACGGCGTGCGAGGCGGCTTGGGAGACGGCCGGCAAGGCGGTGCTCGACGCCGGCCAGGAGCCGCCGCCAGCGCAGGCGGCCCGCGTTCAGGAGTGCGTGGGGATCGTTCATCGGGAAGCGCTCAGGGAGCCTCGAGCCGCACGATCACGGCCGAGAGGTTGTCGCGCGCGCGACGCGCGAGCGACAGTTCGAACAGGTGGTCCACCAGCTGCCGGGGTTCGGCCGGCTGCCGCCGGAACGCGTCGGCCAGCTCGGCATCGCTCAGTTCCTTGTTGATGCCGTCCGAGCAGAGCAGGAACTGCACGCCGGGGCGGCTGCCGGCCACGGCCCAGTCGAGGAACAGCGCGTCCTCCACGCCCACCGCGCGCGTCAGCACGCCCGCGCCGGCAGCCGGCGGCGGCGCGCCGTTGAAGCCGTAGTGCGTGACGTCGACGGGCTGGCCGTGGACGTGGTCGCGCGTGAGCTGCGCGAGGCGGCCTTCCTCGTGGACGTAGACGCGGCTGTCGCCGACCCAGCCGCACAGCACGAAGGCCGGATCGTGGATCACCAGCGCCACGGTCGAGCCGATCACGTCCACCTGCCGCGCGCGCGCGGCGTCGCGCAGCTCGGCGTTCACCTGCTGCAGGCATTCCTCGACCGCGACGGCGAACGCGTAGACGTCGCCGTCGCGCGTCAGCGCGCCGAGCCGCTCGACGATCAGCGCGCTCGCGACATCGCCGGCCGCGTGGCCGCCGAGCCCGTCGGCCACGGCCCACAGGCCGAGGTCGTCGCGCACCAGGATCGCGTCTTCGTTGCGACGGCGCACCTTGCCCGTCTCGGTGTGGCCGGCGGAGCGGCAGCGCGTGTTCATGCATGGACTCCGAGGACCGCGAGCGGCCAATGGGCGGACGGCGCGGCGAGGCCGGCGTGCAGCGCGAGGTGAGCGCGGGCGTCGTCGCAGGTGGGCAGCGCGAGCGCGTCGGCGAGGCATTCGCGCGGCAGGCGCAGCAGCGCGCGCGTGGCGAGCAGCAGCAGGCGGTCGCCGGCTTCGAGGTGGAGCGTGGCCGCGTCGCGGTCGGGCTCGCCGGTCGTGCCGATGCCGGGCATCGCGAGCCACGCGTCGCCGAACAGCAGGTCGTCGAACTCGCCGCCGGCGCCGGCCGCGCGCTCGACGAACGGTGCCTGCAGCACGCCGCGCCGCCAGTGCCAGACGGCGGCCGCGCCGAAGCGCAGGAGGTGGACGGAAGCGCCGCTGAAACGGGCGACGAGGGCCGCGCCGTTTTCGGGCGGCGAGGTATCGCGGGCGGTGGCGCGCAGTTGGGCGTGCAGTGCGAGCAGCGCGCCGGGCAGGCTCGCGGGATCGGCCGCGTGCGCGGCGGCGGTCGCGCGGATCGCTCGCGCGGCGGTGCGGGGGGTGGTCGGGGTGGATGCGTCGTCGTCGGCGCTCAGTACCAGCGTGCGGCCGTGGTCGAGCCACAGCGCGCAGGCCGATTCGTCGTTGACGGCCGAGGCGTGTGGATCGGCAGGCGCTGGCATCGCGGTCGAATGCGGGGCATGGTCGCGATCGGCGGGCACGCCGCCGTCGCCGGCATCCGTCACCGTGCCGTCGATGCCCGCCTCGTCGTCGAGCCAATCGGCATGAATCGTGGCCGCTGCGGTATCGGTCGGGGCCGGCTTCGACGCATGCCGGGCGAGATCGGCGAGAAGGTCGCCGTTCGCAACCGCCTTCGCCGTGCCGCCGGCGTTCGCCTCGCCATCGAGCCAATCGGCGCGAATCGTGGCCGCTGCGGCATCGACCGGGGCCGAGGCATGCGAATCGACGCTCGCGGGCCGATCGCAGTTTGCAACCTCGTTCGCCATACCGTCAGCGCCTGCCTCGTCGCCGAGCCAATCCGCGCGAATCGTGGCCGCGATGGCATCGACCAGGGCCGACAAATGCGAATCGACATTCGTGAGCCGACCGTCACTCGCGATCTCCTTCGCCGTGCCGTCAGTGCTCGCTTCGTCGCTGAGCCAATCCGCGCGATTCCTCGCCGCTTGAACCTCGACCGAAGCCCTCGTACGCGAATCCACACCGGCGAACAGGTCGGCAAGATCATCATCGTGAGCGGTGCCACCCGGCCCCACCGGCTCCAGCAACGCCGCATGGCTGCGCGGCAGCCCGCGCGTCGCGAGCAGGCGCGTGGCACCCGCCGTCCACCACAGGCACCACGGCCCGGGCCGCAGGCAAAGCTGCCGCCACGCCTCGACCAGCATCACGCCGGCGGCCGCCGCGCCCGGCATGTCGAGCCGCCATTGCCCTGCATCCCACGGCAGCACGCGCCAGCGCGCCGACAGGTCCGCCCCGCCCGCCAGCGGCGGCGGCAGCACGGCCACGCGCGCGTCGAACGTCTCGACGCTGGCCGCGTCGGCCTGCGCGCTGCGATAGACGCGTTCGAGCGCGTCGAACCAGGCCGCGTTGCCGAGAATCCGCGCGACGTCGCCGGTGCAGGGCGCGGCGAGCACCATCGGGAACGCGCGGCCGAGCCGGTCGAGCGCCGGCCCCGCCAGCCCGCACCAGGCGCCGCTGCCGCATACCTGCGGCGGCAGCACGAAACGCCAGGCCGGCCCGTCGCGCCACGCAGCCGCCCAGCGTTCGCCCAGCTCGCGCCGGCCGGTCTCCATCGCGCGCTGGAAATGGCGATCCCAGCCCTCGATGAAATCAACCGGCAGCCGCCGCTTCACGAAATCGCCGGCGCCCGGCAGCTTGCCGTAGAAACCCACGCCGCCGCTCATCGCGGGCACCTGAAGCGTCGCACGGCGTCGTCGGCGAACGGATTGCGCAGGCTGGCCGGCTGGATCGGCAGCTTCACCTCGTGGCCGCCGAAAACGAAGCTCGCCACGAAACGCAACTCGCCCTGCTTCTGCAGCCGCCCCGCGTCGAGCGCATGGAACAGCGCCCAATCGCCATCGAACTTGTACGGCGTGCCGAGCGGATGATTCGAACCGTCGAACGCGCTGATCACCACGTGCCCCGGCTGCGGCCCGGGCCACGTCATCGCGCTCGACGCGGCGCTCGCGCCGTTCGCGGCGCTCGCGCCGTTCGCGGCGAACTCGTACTTCTGCCCGTCCACTTCCACCACCACGCGCGCGACCGCCGTGTCGAACTGCGGCGCGAGCAGCGTGAAGCCGACGCGCGGCTGCGCGCCGCTGCCGAAATAGTCCTGCCGGATCTGGTCGGCGAGTTGCGCGCCGGCCAGCACGCCGGCCGGCCCGGGCGGCAGGCCCGGCTTCCAGCGCCAGCTGCTCGCGCCGGTATCGACGCGCGCGGCCAGCGTGCTCTTGAAGAAGCCGTCGAAGCGCCCGCCGCCGCCGAACAGCTCGGCGAAGTTCTGCAGCGGGATGTCCGACGCGCCACCGGCCGCGAACGGATAGCGGCCATCGACGAAGTTCGCGCAGTCGTTGCCGGCCGCCGCGCGGAACTGCTCGGCCAGCGCGGCGCTGCCGCCGCTGGCCACCAGGTCGGCGCTCTTGCCGGTCAGGCCCGAGATCAGCCCCGCCACCTGCGGCGGCAGCTGCTGGGCCTCCTGCCGCGCCGACAGCAGCGCGGGATTGTTCTGCGCGGCGGGATCGCTCAGGTCGTTCATCGTCAGGAGCGTCCTGCCGAGCTGGTCGAGCACGCCGATCGTGTGATCGAGCGGCGTGGCGCCGGGCGTGCCGACGCTCAGCGCGTCGATCGACGCGAAGTGCTGCTCGATCGCGGCGCCGGGCGCGGTGCCCCCCGATGCGTTCGCGTTGCGGCCGGCCAGCGTCACGCCGTAGGGCAGCGGAGCGCCGGCGGTGCGCAGTTCGCCGGCCAGCTTCGTGTTCAGCGCGCGGCGCGCGGCCAGGTTCTCGCCGACGGCTTTCGCCTGCTGCGCGGCCTGATCGGCATCGGGTACAACGCCCGATGCGGCACCCGATGCCGTCGCGCCGTCCTGGCCGCGCAGCAGGTCGCTGGTGTTGTCGCGCACGAGGTTCAGCAGCGCCTTGAGCGGCGAACTCGGCCCGGACAGCTTGGCGGCCACCGTGCTCGCGTCGCGCAGGTTCGCCACTGGTTGCAGTTGCAGGTCGGCCAGCAGCGCGTCCCAGTTGCGGATGTAGTCCTGCTCGTAGAGCGTCAGCACCTGCTGCGCGTAGCGCGAGCGCGCGAGCGGATCGACGCGGCCGGTGTCGAACACCCAGTAGTCCCGGACGAAGCCGTCCACCGCGCGGTCGAGGCCGCCCGTGGCCTCGTAGGCGAAAACCGGCCGCGTAAACAGCACCGGCAGCGGCTGCGCGAGCGGCGTGCCGCTGCGGCGGCGGAACACGTCGCCGAGCAGCCCGAGCGCCGAGTCGAGGCGCAGCGGCGAGACGCCCGAGCGATCGGCGTCGAGCTTCACGCTGCCGTAGATCAGCGTGGCGAGATCGGCCGTCTTCAGCGTGGCGCGCGCCTGGTCGATCAGCGCGCTGTCGAGCGTGAGCGCGCGCGGCGCGGGCGCATCGTGCAGGCGCGCCGAGAAGTGCCGGTCGAGCGCGGCGCGGATCGCCGGATCGTCGGGGAACAGGCGCTGCCATTCGAGCCGCGCCAGCGCGGCCAGCTCGCTCGCGTCCAGATGCTGCGGCTGGCCCAGCATCAGATAGCCCTTCAGGTAGTCGTAGAGCGCCTGCGGATCGTTCGCGCTGGCGCCGAGCCCGTCGCGGAACCGCACGCCCACGCCGGGCAGCAGCGTGCCGTCGAGTTCGCGCAGATAGGCGTCGTGCGCCTGTGCCGTCAGCGCGCGACCCTGGAACAGGCCGAAGCGCATCGGCAGCGGCACGTGATCGCGATAGCGGCCGGCCGAGTCGAGTGTGCCGGCGATCACCTCGAGCCGCGCCAGCGCGCGCGCGAAATACGTGCGGATGTCGGGGACGTTGGCGAGCGTCTCGGCGCCGGGCAGATCCTTCAGCGTGGCCTGCACCTCGGCCACGTAGGCGCGGTTGCGCGCGTAGCTGGTGGCGAAACCGGCCACCATCAGTACCGTGAACAGCGCGATGCCCGCATAGGCGCCGATCTGCAGCAACAGCTTGCGCCGTTCGAGGCGCGGGTCGGTACCGGCCAGCCCCGATTCGCGGAACAGCACGTCCTTGAGCAGCCGCTCGACGAAGTAGGTGCGCCGCTGCGTGTTGCCCGGCTGCACGCGCGCCGCGTCCACGCCGAAGGTGCGCGCCACGGCGCTCAGCATCCGGTCGATCGGCGCGCCCTCCTGGGTGCCCGAGGTCAGGTAGGCACCGCGCAGCAGCGGCGGCGTGCCGTATTCGTTGCGCGCGAACGTGCCTTCCACGAACTGCCGCGCGATCTCGCGGAACGCGCCGAGCTGCTGCGGGAAGCCCAGCACCGCGGCGCGCCGGCCGCGATCGCGCTCGGCGTGCAGCCGCTCGATCAGGCGCGTGCCGAGCCGCTCCAGCAGCAGGTCGTACTCGCCGGCGAAGCGGCCGCAGGCGCTGCCGTCGAGGCTGGCCGCGAGCGGGAACGTGGTGCCCCACACCTGCGCGCGCAGCTCGGGGCCGAGATCGTCGAAGAACTCGCCGAAGCCGGCCACCAGATCGCACTTCGTGAACATCAGGTAGACCGGCACGGCCACCTTCAGGTGTTGCGTCAGCTCGTCGAGGCGCCGCCGCACGGCGCGGATGTGCTGCTGGCGCTGCGCGTCGTCGAAGCCGAGCAGGTCCGAGACGCTGATCGTCACGATCACGCCGTTCAGCGGCCGGCGCCGGCGGTAGCGGCGCAGCAGCGCGAGGAACGCCTGCCACGCCGACGCATCGGCCGCCGCGTCGGAATCCTGGGTGGTGTAGCGGCCGGCCGTGTCGAGGAACACGGCCTCGTCGGTGAACCACCAGTCGCAATCGCGCGTGCCGCCGATGCCGCGCAGCGCCTGGCTGCCGAAGCGCTCGGACAGCGGGAAGTCGAGCCCCGAGTTCTGCAGCAGCGTGCTCTTGCCCGAGCCGGGCGGCCCGATCACCACGTACCACGGCAGCGCGTAGAGGTTGCGGCCGTTGCGGCGCGTGCGACGCAGCGTGTCGATGGCCTCGCGAAAGCGCTGCTGCAGCTGCGCGCGTTCGGCGTCGCCGGGCTCGCCGGCCGCGAGCCGCGCCTCCTGCCCGGCCAGCTCGCCGGACAGCCGCGCCGTCTTGCGCCGCGCGCGCCATTGCAGCAATTGCTCGACCGCCAGCCACGCCAGCACGATCGCGAGGATCAGCGCGAGCCGCGCGGCGGCGCCGGCGAGCGGCTGGTGATCGCCGATGCCGAGGTAGGGGCCGCCGAGCCAGATCAGCACGGCGATCAGCGCGAGGCCGAGCGCCACCGCGAACCACCGGGAGCGCGCCCAGGTCTTCAGGCTGTTCATGGGTTCAGTGCTCCGGGAGATAGAGGATTTCCACGCGCCGGTTGCGCGCGCGGTTCTCGGGCAGGTTCGCCGGCGTGGCGAGCGGCTGCGAGGCGCCGGCGCCGTTCGCCTCGAGCCGGCGCGGATCGTCGAGCCCCTGCGCGAGGATCGCGAGCGTGTTGCGCGCGCGTGCCGTGGACAGCTCGAAGTTGTCCTTGAACTTCAGCGAGCGGATCGGCTGGTCGTCGGTATGGCCCACCACGATCACGCGGCCCTTCACGCGGTTCAGCGCGGCGGCCACCTGGCGCAGCAGCGGCGCCTCGCCCGGCGCGATCTCGGCGCCGCCCGACGGGAACAGCAGGCCGGCGGCAAGCCGCACGGTGGCGCGGCCGTCGGGCTGCTGGTCCACGCTCAGCGCGCCGGCCTGTTCGAGCGGCGCGAGCAACGCCTTCAGGTCGGGGCCGGCCGGCGCCGGCGCGGCGTTGCCTTGCGGCGGCGGCGCATGCTCGATACCGATCGCGGCCAGCTGCGCGCTGACCGGCTCGGCCAGGCCGTTCAGCTTCGTGAAGAAGTAGAGGAAGCTGGCCAGCAGGATCACGGCCGAGGCCGCCAGCGCGACCCACAGCGGCACGTGGCGCATCACCGGATTGCGGCGGTCCTCCACGCCGCGCCAGTGCGGCGCGAGTTCGGCCGCGGGCGCCTCGCGCAGGCCGCGAATCCGGCGGTACAGGTCGTCCTGGATGTCGGCGAGCCGGCCGAGCCCGCCCGGCTCGACCAGATAGCGGCCGCCGAAGCCGAGCGCGAGGCAGACGTACATCAGCTCGATCAGGTCCAGATGGCGCGAGAAATCCACGCCGAGGCGATCGAGGATCTGGAAGAACTTCGCGCCGCCGTAGGTCTCGCCATGGAACGTGACGAGCAGCGTCTGCTGCGCCCAGCCGCTCGCATCGCCCCACGGCGCGTTGTTGACGGCCTCGTCGAGCAGCGTGCAGAGCACGTAGCGCGCGGCCATGATGGTCTGCGTGTTGATGCCGGCGCCCTGCGCGTAGCGCTCGAAGCCGTGGACCTGCGCCACGGCCTGCTCGCGCAGCCGCGCGACGTCGGCCGGCGGCGCGACGCTGTGGCGAAGCTGCACCGTCAGTTGCAGCAGCGGGTTGGCCGCGCGCACCAGCGGGTTGGCCACGCCGGTCATGAAATCGGCAAGCTCGGCGCGCAGCGGCGTGCGCGCGGGAGCCGGGCCGGCGGCGCGTGACGCGGCGGCATCGAACGTCCCTCCGGCCTCGGCCGAAGGCGCGCGCGGCGCCATGATGCGCGTCGCGTCGTCGGCACCGGCGCTGCCCTGCGGGCGCAGCACGGTGGCGTCGATGCGCAGCGCGGCGGGCTCGCCACGGCCCGGTCGGCGGGTGTCGTCGTTCATGCGCGCACCGCCCAGAATTGCAGGTCGAGGCCCGCGAAGCCGCTACCGAAATGCATCGCGATGCCGCCCGAGGTCTTCAGCATTCGCCACATCGACGAGTTGCGGTCGCATTCGAAATAGAGGAAGCCCGAGGTGTACGGCAGCTGGCGCGGCGCGACCGCCATCGGCGAGACGCCGATGCCGGGCAGCTGCAGGTTGACGAGATCGCGGATCTTCTCGACCGGGCCGATCTTCGATTGCGTGGGCAGCTGCCGGCGCATGTCCTCGGCCTTCATGTCGGCCTTCGCGGCCAGCACGAAGGTGGCCGTGTCGAGCAGCGTCGGGTCCGGCACCACGCCCACCCACACGCCGTACTTGCGCTGCTGCAGCGGGATCGGCACGGCGCTCTGCTCCAGCACCGCGCTCAGCGCGATGCGCAGCGCGGCGATCACGGGCTCGAAGCTCTCGCGCAGCTGCTCGTGCCGGTACGGCGGGAACGCGGGCGCGCGCTTGCCCGGCGCCGTGAAGGTGGCGAGCTCGCCGGCCAGCCCAACCAGCACGCGGTACAGCGCCTCCGGATGCAGCAGCGGCGCGGCGGCCAGATGCGCGACCAGCGGCTGGCAGCGGTTGATCACCTGCAGCATCAGGAAATCGGCGATCTCGGCCGCGCCACCGCGATCGGTTTCGGCCACGCGCGCGGCCAGCGCCTCGCCGCGCTGATGCAGCAGGCCGAGCAGCTCGGAGAGGAACATCACGAGCCGGTCGGCCGCCTCGACGGCCTGCGCGCTCGGCATGAAGCCCTCGTCGAGCACCACGCGGCGGTCCGCGCGACACTCGATCACGCGCGCGAGCGGAATCCGCATCAGGCCCTCGGCGGGCTGCGCGTCGGGCACGAGGCGCGTACACATGCCGGCCACTTCGAGCGCGGTCAGCCCTTCCATGCTGCCCGAGGCGTCGCGCACCTCGGTCTCGCGCACCTGGAAGCGATGCAACGCATCGTCGCCGGGCTTGCCGGCATCGGCCCAGGCGCTGTCGGGCCGGGTGGGCGAGCGCAGCGGCAGCGTCAGGTGGATCACCTGATCGCGCCAGTTCGGCTCGATGTCGAGCGGCGGCGGCAGCGGATCGTCGCCCGGCATCGCGAACGGCGTGCCGTCCGGGAACACGCCGCGCGCGCGCTTGATGCCGAGCTTGCCGATCGCGAGCAGGTCGGTTTCGAGTTCGAGCGACTGGAAGCCCCAGGCGTGAGGGCTCAGCGCGCCGGCGCGCAGCTCCACGTAGCGCTCGAAATAGCGCTCCTGCTGCTGCATGTGCTGCGGCCGCAGAAACAGGCCTTCGCTCCAGATGACTTTGTTGCTTTGGGTCATGTCGTCAGGTCGATCAAGGGTTCGGGATGCGTCGCGTCGCGGCTGCGTGGGCAGCCCTGGCGGCGCGCGGGGTCGTGCGGATCGGGGCGCCGCGCCGGCTCAGCGGCGCGGCTTCAGGCGCGCGAGCTGTTCCTCGTAGGCGCGCGCGAACTCGTCGCCGAACAGGCGCCGGAAACATTCGTCGCGGTTTCTCGTCAGCGCCTCGAACTGCTCCTTGTAGCGCTCCCAGTGGCGCGGCCGGCCGCCAAGCGGCAAGCGTCGCGCGCCGCCCTCGGCGTCCTGCTCGATGCGGGCCGGATCGAACTGCGCGAGCAGCGAATCGAACGCCGAGCGCACGCCGGCCAGCATCGCCATCTGGTGATGGCGAATGTCGTCGGCCGCGTCGACGAGCGCGGCGTGGCCCGCCAGGAAACCGTCGTCGGGCGGCGCGAGCAGGCGCCGCACGGCCTCCTGCGCGGTGGGCGCGAACTTGAGCGGGTTGTTCTCGCTGCGCTGGATCAGCGTGGCGGGCAGGCGGAAGCTGTTCTTCAGCTCGGCGCGCGCGCGCAGCACGTCCATCATCGCGTCGACGGCGATCTCGAACAGGGCGGGCAGTTCGGTCGACGGCGTGGGTGGCGGCGGCGGCGTGGCGGGTCGGAGCGGTGCTTCGGGCGGTGCCGCCGGCAACGGCGCGGCGACCGGGGCCGGCGACGCGTCGTGGCGCGAGATCGAGCCGGGCTCGACGGACGGCGCCGGGCGCTTGGCGGGCTCGGTGTTCGTGTTGGGGTGCTGCGGTGCTGGTGCTGGTGCTGACGTTGGCGTTGGCGCCTCGCTCGCGTCGATGTCGTGCGTGACATCGGGCGCCGGCTCGGGCAGCCAGTCGGTCCATTGCGACGGCGACGGCAACGCGTGCGCGGCACCTGTGTCGGTAGCGGATGCGGAGGGCGACGACGGCGACGGCGACGGCGAATCAATAGCGGCCCCCGCCTCGTGACGCGGCGCATCGCTTTCGCGACCCTCGTCCCGCATCACGGGAGCCGGTGCCAACGACGCGTCATCGGCGTGCGCCCCGGCTTCGCGCGGCACCACCCGGCTGCCCGTCGCGTCCCAATCCTCGGGCAGCAGCGGCGCGCCGAGGCGCGCCGCCTCGACACGCGGCGGGCGGAACCGGTCGGCCTCGGCCGGCGTGTGGTTCCAGCCCGGCTGCGCGGGCGCGGCGGCCGGCGTCTCGTCGAAATAGGACGACGGCGCATCGAACAACGCGAGCGGATCGAGGCTCGCGCCCGGCACGGCCGCGTCGCGCGCGCCGGGGATCAGGCCATCCGGGCGCCCTGCATCGCCGACACGATCGCTCGACGACGCCAGCAGCGGGCCGAGATCGAGCGGATCGCGGTTCTCGCCGATCGAAGACAACGAGCCCGCGCCACCCGCATCACGCGGGGCCGCTGCGAGATCCGCCGCCGCCTCGCCGCGCCCGGCCGTATCCTCCCGCCGCCCGCTCGCCTCGCCGCCGAGCCGCACGTCGATCTCGAACGTATCGATCTGCAGCCGATCGCCGTGCCGCAGCGCGGCGGGGTCGCCCTTGCGCAGCGGCGCGCCGTTCAGCAGCATGCCGTTGGTGCTGCGGTCCTCGACGAAATACAGCCCGTTCAGGTAGCGCACCAGCGCATGCAGCCGCGACACGCCCTCGGCGCCGAGCACCCAGTCGCAGTCGTCGGCGCGGCCGATACTGCCGTCGCGGCAATCGAACACGCGCTCGCGCCGGCTGCCGAGCCGTTCGGCGCGCTCGCCCTGCACGGCCAGGATCAGGCTGGGTCCGCTGTTCATCGAAGTCCTCCGTCACCACCGTTGGGAATGCCGAGCAGGCCGAGCGCGTCGCGCACGAACGCCGCCCGTCGCGCGTCGAGCCGCTGCGGCGCGCGCGCCGCCAGATAGTTGAGGGCCGCCATCGCCGCCAGCGCGCTCAGATGCGCGGGCGGCGGCGTGGGCCGCTCGTGGCGCGGGTTCAGGTTGCCGCCGCTCCAGCCGGCCGCGGCGGCGGCCCAGGCGCCGATGCCGCGATAGCGGTGCGCGCTCGCGAACGCGGCGGCGGCCTCGCGGCGCGCCTCGTCGGGCTCGCGCACCCAGGCCTCGGCCAGTGCGAGCCCGGCGCGATCAGGCTCGGCCAGCGCCGCGACTCGATCGGCCGCATCGAGCGGATCGAGCGGATCACGGCTCGCGCACTGGCACACCCAGGCCACCGCGTAGCGATGCGGCAGCAGCCGCGCGAGCAGGCTCAGCGCATCGGCCGCGAGGCCCGCGTCGAGCAGCGTCGAGACGGCCGCGTGCGGCGTCATCGCGGCCTGCAGCCGCGCCATGGCGGGCGCGCCGAGCCGCATCTGGCGCGCGGCGTCGAACAGCGCGCTCACAGGATCATCGGCGCCGCGCCGCCGAGCACCGCGGTGGCCGTACCGATCAGTTGCAGGTTGGTGGACTGCACCAGGCAATCCGCCTCGGACAGGATCTCCATCGCCGCGATCGAACTGACGTTCAGGTTCGCCTTCGAGTTGATCTCCATCGCGAGGCCCGAACTCAGCGTCACGTTCAGGTTGCCGTTGATCGTCAGGTTGGTGCCCTCGATCGCGATCTCGCCGCTGCGGTTCATCGTGATGCTGGCGAGCCCCGTCACGAACCGGATCTGGTTGCCGGCGGTGAGCGTGTAGTTGCGGCCCACCTGCACGTCGTGATCATGCTCGGATTCCTCGCGCAGATCCTTCTGCGCGTGGATCAGCACCTGCTCGGCGCCCTTGCGGTCCTCGAAGCGCAGCTCGTTGTAGTCCTCGCTGCCGCCGCCCTGGTGGCTGCGGCTCTTCACGCCGCTCTGGGTCCGGTTGTCGGGCAGGCTGTAGGGCGGCATGTTGTCGGCGTTGTAGACGCTGCCGATCACGAGCGGGCGGTCGGGATTGCCGTCGAGGAAGCTCACCACCACTTCCTGCCCCACGCGCGGGATGAACTGCGCGCCCCAGCGCTTGCCGGCCCACATCTGCGCGACGCGCACCGGGCACGAGTTGTCGGCGTGCGGCTTGCCGGGGCGGCTCCAGAAGAACGTCAGCTGCACGCGTCCATATTTATCGACGGCGATGTCCTCGGGCGTGTCGCCGGCCACCACGGCCGTCTGCAGGCCGGCGATGCGCGGCCGCGGCGTGAGAGGCATGGCGCGGAACGGCTGGCGCGCGCGGATCGCGCGGAACGCGCAGTGGAACGGCGGCTCCGCGTCGTCGCCGCTGCCGCCGCCCGTCACGTAGTCGGGCTCGACGAGGCGCGTCTCGGTCTCGATCACGAGGTATTCCTGGTTCGCCTCGGCGAGCGGGAAATCCTTGAGCCGGAACAGCGCGCCGGTGGCGAGCCCGTAGGCATCGGTGTGGCCGTGGCTCGCGGCGAGCGGCACGTTCAGCGCGTCGGCGCGCACCTGCGCGTAGCGCTGGCCGTCGGCGAGCTTCTGGTCGTGGCCGACCGTGTCGTAGGACCAGTCGTAGCCGTCGAGGCCGTCCACGCCCGGCGCGTCGTCCTGGTCGGTCAGCGCCTCGGTGGCCACCAGCGAGGCCTTCGGCTTCAGGTAGTCGTAGTCGTCGAGCTGCACGCGCGTGGTGTTGACGGTGCGCGCGGTGTGCCAGTCGCTGATCGAGGCCTTCATGCGCTTGCCGCGCTCGGTGGGCGGCGCGTAGGGAATCTGCTCGAAGCCGGACACGCTCGCGTGCGCGCCGAGCGCGTCGGCCAGCACCATGGTGTGCGTGCCGTCGGCATGCGTGAAGAAGTAGTAGATGCCTTCCTGCTCCATCAGCCGGCTGATGAAATCGAAGTCGCTCTCACGGTACTGTACGCAATACTCGCGCGCCGGATAGCTGCCGCTCAGGCTCGGCTTCAGGTCGCCGTAGCCGATCTCGCCGAGCACCGACTGCACGATCTGCGGCACCGTCATGCCGCGATAGATGCGGCAGTCGCGGCGCCGCGTGGCAAGCCACGGCTTCGGCACCAGCGTGAACGCGTAGACGGCGTAGCGCACCCCGTCGATGTTGACGAAGCCGCGCTGCTCGGCGTCGCGCACGATGCCGTTGAAGTAGCGCGTATCGCCCTGCGGGCTCACCAGCCTGACCGTCATCGGCGTGGCCAGCAGCGCGCGCAGCTCGACCGTGGCGTTGCGGCTGATCGCTTCGAGCCGGTACGTGAACAGCCGGCCGAGCGCCTCGTCGGCGGTCAGGTTCGAAAACAGCAGGCTGCTGCCGAGATTGGAACTGAGCGTGATTGCGTGAGCCATGACGTGATCGCGGAACCTCGTTGCGTGGCGAAAGACCATTTTTCCGGCGCGAAAAACGCGCCCTTCGCCAGTCAGAACGCACGGGCGCCGCGATCTATTCCGTCGTCGCGCGCGAAAAGAATCGGGGACACGCGCGAGCCGGCAAGCGGCGCCTCACAGCCAGTCGTGGAAATAGCGGTCGCGCACGTGATGCATCGGGAAATACCAGTGATCGCGCAGGTCGAGCTTGCGCTGGTCGCTGAACGCGTCGCCGTCGTGCTTCGCGGCCTCGCGCGCGCGGTTGAAGCCGGTGCTGTCGGCGGCGGCGGTCGGCCCCGTCATCTGGATCGTGCTGGTGCGGATGCTCTCGAAGTAGGCGCCGCGCATCTCGTCGTCGCGCCTGAGCTTCGTGAAGTTGCCGGCGATCAGCTTGCGGTAGGCCTTGAGCCCCTTGCTGCCGGCATGGCCGGCGATGATCGAGTTGCTGATCTTCGGCGCCATCTGGCCGTTGAAGCGCTGCTTCCACCACGCGTCGCTGTTCCAGTCCTGCTCGGTGACGCCGTTGGCCCACAGCGCGCTGACGGCCGAGAAGCGCGGATATGACTGATGGCAGATCAGCTCGCCGAGCGCCGAGACGCAATCGACGTCGGTATCCACGTAGATGCCGCCGTACTGGAGCAGGATCTCGATGCGCAGGATGTCGCTGGCCGAGCCGAAGTTGGCGCCGCGATTGACGAGTTCCTGCCGGTAGATCGCCGCGTTCTTGCCCGTCTTCAGGTCGCGCTGCACCTCGCTGAGCGTGATGCCATTGGCGCGGCAGAAATCCATGATCGAGTTGACCTGCCTGAGACGCAGGCCTTGCAGCGCCTCGCCGCGCTGGTCGAAATGGTTCGCGAGGTAGCGGATCGTCTCCGCGTCGCCGCCGCTGCCGAGCCGCTCCGCCACCGCCTGCCACGCCTCCTTGCTCACGCTGCCGTTGTGCTGGGCCGTCACCTGGCGGCGGCGCTCGCCCGTGAGCAGCTGATTCGCGTCGATCCACAGCCGGATCGTCCAGTCGGGGTTGTGCCGCACGAAGGTCGTGATGCAGTCGCGGTTGCGTTGCGGGATATCGCCGCCGATCCAGATGATGTGGATCACCTTGGGAATGGCCTTCATGATGGGTTGCTCCTGATGCGAACGAACGGTCGGGCGGCGCCGGCCGCCGCCCATTAAAAAAAACAGACGTGCGTGGTATCAGCCGGCCGGCAGCGCGGCGGCCTCGGCGGCGGCCGTGGAGAGCGCGTCGTGCGCGTCGAAGCGATACGCGAAATCGCCGGCCTCGACGCCCACGCTCACACGCGCGATCTCGCCGCCGTCGATCATGCGCGTGAGGAAGGCGCGGCTGATGGCGGGCAGCATCGTGTTGGTGAGGATCGCGTCGATCATGCGGCCGCCCGATTCGCTCTCGGTGCAGCGGCTCACCACGCGCTGCACGACGGCCTCGTCGTAGTCGAACGGCACGCGATAGCGCTCCGCCACGCGCCGCCGGATTCGCTCCAGCTGCAGCGTGACGATGCGCGCGAGCATCGCCGGGTCCAGCGGGAAATACGGAATCGCGACCAGCCGGCCCAGCAGCGCGGGCGGGAACACGTCCAGCAGCGGCGCGCGCAGCGCCTGCGCGAGCGCCTCGGCATCGGGCAGCAGCTCCGGGTCGCGGCACAGCCCGGCGATCAGGTCGGTGCCGACGTTGGTGGTCAGCAGGATCAGCGTGTTGCGGAAGTTGATCGAGCGGCCCTCGCCGTCCTCCATCACGCCCTTGTCGAACACCTGGAAGAACAGCTCGTGGACGTCCGGGTGCGCCTTCTCCACCTCGTCGAGCAGCACCACCGAATACGGCTTGCGCCGCACCGCCTCGGTCAGCACGCCGCCCTCGCCGTAGCCGACGTAGCCGGGCGGCGCGCCCTTCAGCGTGGAGACGGTGTGCGCCTCCTGGAATTCGCTCATGTTGATCGTGATGAGGTTGTGCTCGCCGCCGTAGAGCGCCTCGGCCAGCGCCAGCGCCGTCTCGGTCTTGCCCACGCCCGAGGTGCCGGCCAGCAGGAACACGCCGATCGGGCGGTCCGGATTGTCGAGGCCGGCGCGCGAGGTCTGGATGCGCTTCGCGATCGCCTCCATCGCATGGTCCTGGCCGATCACGCGCGCACGCATCAGGCTCGCGAGGTTCATCACGGTCTGCAGCTCGCTGCGCACCATGCGCCCGACGGGCACGCCGGTCCAGTCCGCCACCACGGCCGCCACGGCCTGATGGTCGACGCTCGGCAGGATCAGCGGGCGCTCGCCCTGCAGGTCGGCCAGTTGGGTCTGCAAGTCGCGCAGCTCGACGAGTTGAGCGGCGTGGCCGGCGGCGTCGATATCGGTGGCATCTGCATCGACATCAGGCATCGCATCCACCGCCACCGCCTCGCCGCGCAGTTGCGCGCGCAACGACAGGATCCGCTCGACCAGCCCCTTCTCGCGCGCCCAGTCCGCTTCGAGCGCGGCGAGCCGGGCGTGCTGTGCGTCGAGCGCATCGGCCACGCGCGCCTCGCGCGCCGCCACCTCCACGCCCACGCGCTTCTCGCGCGCGATGATCGCGCGTTCGGTATCGAGCGCCTCGATCCGCTTGCGCGCGTCGTCGATCTCGGCCGGCACCGCGTGCTGGCTGATCGCCACGCGCGCGCAGGCCGTGTCGAGCAGGCTCACGGCCTTGTCCGGCAGCTGCCGCGCCGGGATGTAGCGATGCGAGAGCCGCACCGCGGCCTCCAGCGCCTCGTCGAGGATCTGCACGCGGTGGTGGCGCTCCATCACGGCCGCCACGCCGCGCAGCATCAGGACGGCCTTCGCCTCGTCGGGCTCGTCCACGGTCACGGTCTGGAAGCGCCGCGTCAGCGCCGGATCCTTCTCGATGTGCTTGCGGTACTCGGCCCAGGTGGTCGCGCCGATGGTGCGCAGGTTGCCGCGCGCGAGCGCCGGCTTCAGCAGGTTCGCGGCGTCGCCGGTGCCGGCCGCGCCGCCCGCGCCCACCAGCGTGTGGACCTCGTCGATGAACAGGATCACGGGCCGCGGCGAGGCCTGCACCTCGTCGATCACCTGCCGCAGCCGGTTCTCGAATTCGCCCTTCATGCTGGCGCCGGCCTGCAGCAGGCCGATATCGAGCGTGCGCACCTGCACCTCGCGCAGCGCGGGCGGGACGTCGCCGCGCGCGATGCGCAGCGCGAAGCCCTCCACCACCGCCGTCTTGCCGACGCCGGCCTCGCCCACCAGCATCGGATTGTTCTGGCGGCGCCGCATCAGGATGTCGACCACCTGGCGGATCTCGCCGTCGCGGCCGACGATCGGGTCGAGCCGGCCCTCGCGCGCCTGCTCGGTCAGGTCCACCGTGAACTGCCGCAACGCCTGCCCGCGCCCGAGCGGCGCCGGCGCCAGCGCGCCGCTCGCCTCGCCCGGCTCGGCGGCGTCGGCCCGGAAGCCGTCGGTCGCGCCGAGCGCGTCTTCGGGCGAGCCGGCCACGATCCGCGCGAACGCGTCGGCGAGCGCCTCGGCCTTCAGCTTCGCGAACTCGCCCGACACCGCGTGCAGCGCGTGGCGCAGATGCCGCGTGCGCAGCATCCCGACCAGCAGATAGCCGGTGCGCACCTGCGTCTCGCCGAACATCAGCGTGGCGAACACCCAGCCGCGCTCGACGGCCTCCTCCACCTCGGCCGACAGATCGGAAACCGCGCTGCTGCCGCGCGGCAGCTTCTCCAGCGAGGCGGTGAGGTCGCGGGCGAGCCGCGCCGGATCGACCTCGAAGTGGCGCACGATCCGATGCAGGTCCGAGTCCTGCAACTGCAGCAGCTGGTGAATCCAGTGCGTGAGTTCGACGTAGGGGTTGCCGCGCAGCTTGCAGAACACGGTGGCGCTTTCGATACCCCGATAGGCGAGCGCGTTGAGCTTGCCGAACAGGGCGCCGCGACTGATCTCGGCCATGATGTCAATCCTTTGCAGAGTGTGGCGGCCGCGGCGCGGCCACCGGTTCGAAACGAAACGACGCGCGAAATTTCGGGCGAAACGAGCCCGCCGTCGGCATGGCGACGGGGTTCATCCGAGCGGCGCCACCACCACCTGGTCCGCGTCGGCGGGCTTCGGATAGCGGCCCATCCAGCTGTTGAAGCCCATCCGCCCGGCGCGCCCCAGATGCATCGCCGGCACCTCCTGCCGCTTCAGCACGAGCTGCACGTCCCAGCCCTTCTCGTCGCCGGCATAGAGCCGGACCGCCGCGGCCAGCTCGTCCAGCGCCTCGCCGCCGGGCAGGAAGCGGTTGAACTCGCTGAGGCTCAACGGCCCCAGGCGCAGCCGGAAGCGCTGCTGGGCGCCGCGCACGTGGGCGCCGAGCGTGGCGTTGCGGCCCATCGCGGCCATCGCGCCGCCCATCTTCAGATGGGCATCGGCCGGCAGCGTCATCCAGCCGGGCACGAACTCGATCACGCTGACCGGCACGCCGAAGTAATGCTCGACGAAACCCTTCAGCCCCTCCGCGTTGCGCGCCTGCGGCACCAGCCGGCCGGCGAAGAAGCGCTTGTAGCGGTCCGGCAGCGCGTCGCGCGCCTCAAGCCGCGGCGCGGCGATGCCGATCAGCGCGCCGAGATAGGTGCGAAAGCGATCCTGCTCGGGCCGGTCGTGCTGCACGGTGGGCTGCGCCTCGGCCCAGGCGCGGTAGAACAGGCTCAGCATGCGGTGATGGAACACGTCCGCGAACGCCACCAGCGTGCCGTCCTTCGCGTTGCGCTGGCGGTCCACCGCGTGTTCGGTCAGGTGCAGCGGCAGCGGCCCGTTCGGCCCGAACAGCCCGAGAAAGAGGCCGTGCAGCCGGGCCGGCGCATCGCCCTCGCCCGGCTCGAAGCGCTCGATGCTGCGCGCCGGGAAGTCGAGCGAGGCCGCATGCGCGAGCCGCACCGCATCCTCGGCCGGGCGCGTCGACTGCCCGACGCGCGGGCGCTGCGGATACGCGCACTCGAGCCGCCGCATCGCCTCGAAGAACTCGAAATCGAACGGCCGCTCGCGCAGCGCCGCTTCGAGCGCGCGGGCCGCGGGCGGGCGCGGATCGGGGGCGGGCGCATCCGGGGCCGGCGCCGCTGCCGGCGATGTCGACGCCGCCGCCATCACAGGATCGGGCGCTTGCCGAGCGTCGCGGGCCATCGGGCCACCTCGTTGCGTTCGAGCGTGCGCAGCACCGTCTCCGTGAACGAATTCAGCGAGACGTAGCGCGCGAAGAAGTGTTGCAGCACCGAGCCGAGCAGGAACGCGCTGCTGCCCTCGAACGCGGCGTCCGCGCAGGTCAGCGCGATCTCGAGCCCGCGCCCGTAGGTGACTGGCCCCGGCACCGGCACGCGCCGCGTGACTGGCTTGGCCACCACCTGCCGGATGCCCTCGATCTGCCGGCGCGCGGCCGCGTCGAACTCGTCGTGATAGAGGCCGAGCATCTCGCGCAGCGAGGCCGCGCCCTGCTCGCCGTCCTCGCCGAGCAGCGACAGGTAGTTCAGCTGCAGATGGCTGATCAGCCGCCATGCCGTCTCGCCGGTGGCGGTGGGCGCGCGCGGCCGGGTGGGGCCGGCCACGCAGCGGATCGAGGCCACCGGCGCATCGGTGTCGAGCGTGAAGTCGGTGTAGGACTTGCCCACCGGCATGTGCAGCGGCAGGTCGCGATTGGTGCAGAGCAGCTTCAGGCCGAGCTGGCGCAGCGTGGTGGCATACGGCGCGTCGTGGCCGTCCACCAGCGCGATGAAGGTCTCGCTGCCGACGTAGCTCGAACGCGGGCCGCGCTGCTGCTGGCGCGTGGAGAGCAGGCGCGGCTCGCGGCGCAGCGTATAGAACGCGGCCTCGCCGCCGTGCCAGCTGCGCGAGGTGCTGTCGTAGAACGGCACGAAGCGCTGCTCTGGCTCCTGGCGGTCGCCGTAGCCCTGCACGTCGAGCACGCCGTGAACCTCGAAATCCATCGGCCGCGTGCGGTCGCCGAGCACGTGGTACTCGGTTCGGCCGGCCTGCAGGTGGATGCGATCGGCGCGCCGCTCGAACAGGTTCGCGGCCGGCGTGCAGAACAGCCGGAAGTTGCCCTTGTCGATCGCGTTGTGCAGCCGCGCGACGCTGCGATCGAGCCAGATCACGATCTCGAAGGCATGGCCGCGCGCGCGGGCGAGCGGCGCGCGCAGGCCGGTGAACTCGACGAAGCGGAACCGCTCGGGGCACGCGAAATATTCCTGCAGCAGCCGGTAGCCGCTGAACGAGCGGCCGCTGGCGGGCAGCATCGCCTCGTGCTCGTCGAAGCCGGGCGTGCGCAGCGCCGCCGCGTCGTAGTGGGTCTCGACGAATTCCCCTTCGGTGGCCGCCGCCGTGCGCACCGTGTAGCCGGTGCCGTTGGCGAGCAGCTGCTCGTGGAGCAGGCCCGGCAGCTCGTCGGCGCCGGCCAGGTGGATCGGCAGCGCGTCGAGCGCGAGCAGCTTCGCCTCGACGCCGGCCAGCGTGCGCAGCCGCAAGCGCAGGCCGGCGCGTGCGGTGCGCCCGCGCGGCGGCACGAGTCCGGCCGCGGCCAGTGCGGCCGGCGTCTCGAAGTAGCGCGCCTCGGCCAGCTCGATCGGCCAGAGCGTCAGCGCATGCGCGGTGCGGTATTCGCAGGCGGTGCGGTCGCCGAAGCCGGTCAGGCTGCGCAGCACGGTATGGCGCGCCACGGCGTGCCCGCCGGGCGGCAGGTCCTCGGTCGCGTCCGGCTGCATCTGCACCACCGCCATCGACGGGATCGGCGCGAGGTAATGCGGGTAGACCATCTCCAGCAGATGCTGGGTGAACACCGGGTATTGCGCATCGAGCTTCAGTTGCACGCGCGCGGCGAGAAACGCGAAGCCTTCCAACAGCCGCTCGACGTAGGGGTCCGCGCATTCGAAGCCTTCCAGGCCGAGCCGGCCGGCCACCTTCGGATACGCGCCGGCGAACTCGGCGCCCATTTCGCGCACGTGTTGCAGCTCGCGGTTGTAGTAGCGGAGCAGACGGGGATCCATGGCGATTCAACCCAACAGTGACGAGACGCGGAACTCGCCGGTCTCCAGATCGAGATCGGTGCGCAGATAGAGGCCGAGCGGCATCGGCTGCGCCCACATCTCGGCGTCGATGCGAAAGCTCAGCGCGCGGCTGTCCATCCGCGAGGCGTCGGCGCTGACCGTCACCTGCACGGTGTCGGCGATCAGGCGCGGCTCGAAATCGATCAGCGCGGCGCGGATCCGGCTTTGCAGCTCGCCCGCGTCGATGCCCGACAGCGCGCTGCCGGCCAGGTCGGGGATGCCGAAGTTCAGCACCGAGTTGCCAACCTCGTCGAGGCCCGCCAGCGCCTCGCCGTCCCACTGGCGCGTGCAGTTCAGCAACGCGGCGATGTCGCGCGTCACGCACTCGCGCAGCTTCGCGGCGGTGATCACGCGCTGCTCGCGGCTCTCCTCGGGCTCGGCCGGCGCGAGGTCGGTGAGCCGGTCGAGCAGCGACGGTTGCAGGCGTTCCTGCGGCGTCAGTTCGGCCATGGTGTCGGCGCTCCCGTCGGGGTCGGCGTCAGCGCGCGTCGATCGTGATCGAGCGCACGTCGAGCAGCGGATATTCGGCGCGGTCGGTCACCAGCATGCGCTGGCCGCGCCCGGTGAAGCAGTCCTCGCCGTGCTCGGTCCACGAGGTGCCGGCGGCCAGCGCGAGATCGGCGATGCCCGAGCGCTCGCTGCCGGCGTAGCGGCACGGCACGAAGCCGACCGATTCGGCGCCGCTGAGCCAGACGATCCGCACCGGCGCCCAGATCTTGTCGCGCAGATCGGCCGGCGCGTCGAACGTGAGCGAGCGCAGCTGCGAGAACGGCACCCAGACGTAGCCGCTCTTCAGGATCAGTTCGAGGCAAGGACCGAAGCGCGGATCGGCATCGGCGAGCCAGTCGAACGGCTCGCCGTCGATCGTGCCGGCCACCGTCTCGGCCGCGTCGAACGCGGCCGCGCGCAGCTCGAGCGCGGCTGTCACGCGCCGTTCGGTCAGCGCATGCAGCGACCGCAGCAGCGAGGCGTGCCAGGCGGCCGGCTCGCCGGCCAGCAGCGGGCTCTTCGCGCCGGCCAGCACGGCGTCGCGTTCGAGTTCGCCGCGCAGCGCGAACGCATAGGCGGTGGCCATCGGCGCGTTGCCCGCGTCGAGTTCGGCAGCCACCTTCAGCTGGTGGCCGGCACGCTCCCAGTCGCCGTGGACCGCCAGCAGCTGGAACAGGAACACGCGCAGCGCCGCGTCGGCGGGCCGGCTGCGCACCTCGGCCGACAGCGCGCGCAGCGCCTCGTCGAGTTGCCCGTTGGCAAGCAGCGCTGCCGGGCTGGTGATGGCGGGAGTCAGGTTCACGTCGGCGATTCCGTTCAACGGGGGCGCGGACCGGGCGCGGCCGGCGCCCGGCCTGCCCGGATGGGTGGCGCCAGCCAGCGGCGCCGGATGCGAGGCGAAGCGGCGCGCGGCAGGCAATGCCGTGCGGCGCGCGCCGCGCGTGGTGAGGCTCACTGCTTCGCGACCTGCTGGATGTCGTAGGTGAAGTCCTTGGTGCCGCCGTTGGCCTTGCCTTCGTCGTCCTGCGGCTGGAACGAATACTTGAACTTGCCGAAGTGCAGCGTGATGTTCTCGGTCAGGCGTTCGTCGCCGCCGGTGCCGCCGGTGGACACCGAGGTGATCAGCACGCCTTCGCTGAGTTCGATGGTCAGGAAGTCGGTCTGCTGGCCGGTGGCGTTGGTCACGTAGAGATAGGCGTTGTCGACGCGCGCGCCGGTGCAGCAGGCGTTCAGGATCGCGTTCGAGCAGCTGTCGATGTACTTCGTGATGGTGATGTCCTGGATGTTGGCCTTGCCGCCCGACGCGTAGCCGGCACCCGTGTGCAGGTTGCCGGTGTTGCTGACGCCCCACGACCACGCGATGATCGGCACTTCGTTCTTGTGCTTCGCGTGGTTGGACGCGCCCTGGATCGTGACCGAACCGGAGCCGAATTTCAGGTGCATGTCGAATGCCATAGTGACCTCTGATCGTTACTGATGAATGTGCTCGCCGATCCGACGAACGTTGGGAGCCGGAGCGCAGCCCGCTCCGGCGGAATCTCGCGTCAGGCCGCGCGCCCGGACGGCAGGCGCGACACGAGGCGCAGCGACACGGTCAGGCCTTCCAGCTGGTAGTGCGGCTTCAGGAAGAACTTCGAGGTGTAGTAGCCGGGGTTGTCCTCCACTTCCTCCACCACCACCTGCGCGGCGGCGAGCGGCTTGCGCGCCTTGGTTTCCTCGCTGGAGTTCACCGGGTCGCCGTCCACGTAGTTCATGACCCAGTTCGACAGCCAGTTCTCCATCTGCTCGCGCGTGCTGAACGAGCCGATCTTGTCGCGCACGATGCACTTCAGGTAGTGCGCGAAGCGGCAGCAGGCGAACATGTAGGGCAGCCGCGCCGACAGGTTCGAGTTCGCGGTGGCGGCCGGATCGTCGTATTCCTCGGGCCTGGCCACCGACTGCGCGCCGATGAACGCGGCCACGTCCGAGTTCTTGCGATGCACGAGCGGCATCAGGCCCATCTTGTCGAGTTCGGCCGAGCGGCGGTCGGTGATCGCGATCTCGGTGGGGCACTTCATGTCCACGCCGCCGTCGTCGCTCGGGAACGTATGCACGGGCAGGTTCTCCACCGCGCCGCCCGACTCCACGCCGCGAATCCGCGTACACCAGCCGTACAGCTTGAACGAGCGGTTGATGTTCACCGCCATCGAGTAGGCCGCGTTCTGCCACGTGTAGCGGGCCGAATCGGCGCCCTCGGTGTCTTCCTCGAAATCGAATTCCTCGACCGGGTCGGTCTTCGCGCCGTAGGGCAGGCGCGCCAGCGTGCGCGGCATGGTCAGCGCCAGATAGCGCGCGTCGTCCATCTCGCGCAGCGAGCGCCAGCCGGCATAGTCGGGCGTGGTGAAGATCATCGAGAGGTCGCGAGGGTTGGCCAGCTCGTTCCAGTTCTCCATGCCGAGCAGCGTCGAATCGGCCGCCGAGATGAACGGCGCGTGCGCCGCCGCGGCGACCTGCGAGATGCCGCGCAACAGTTCGACGTCCTGAGGACTGTGGTCGAAGTAATAATCGCCGATCAGGCAACCATACGGCTCGCCGCCGAGCTGGCCATATTCCTCTTCATAGATGCGCTTGAACACGGGGCTCTGGTCCCATGCCACGCCCTTGAAGCGCTTGAGGTTGCGGGCGAGCTCCTGCTTCGACACGTTCATCACGCGGATCTTCAGCATCGGATCCGTTTCCGAGTTCGTGACGAGGTGATGCAGCCCGCGCCAGGCGCCTTCGAGCTTCTGGAACTCGGCGTGGTGCATCACGCGGTTCAGCTGTTCGCTGAGCTTGCGGTCGATCTCGGCCACGTAGGCGTTGATGGTCTGCGCGACGTCGTCGGAGACGATGTTCGAATCACGCAGCACCTGCTCGGCGAGCGTGCGCACGGCCGCTTCGACTTCCTCCTTCGCGCGCTCGTTCTTCGGCCGGAACTCGCGGTTCAGCAGGGCCGCGAAATCGCCGGCTTCTGCTGTAGCGGCCTGGGCCATAGGGGCCTGCGCGGCCGGATCGAATTGCTGCTGGCTTGCCATGGTCTGCTCACTCCTGTCCGGGTTCGGTGTCGGCCGCCTTCGGCGCCGCGCTCAGCGACTGCAGCAGCGCCGGGTCCTTCAGTGCCTGCGCGATCAGCTTTTCCGCGCCCGACTTGCCGTCGAGATAGGTGCCGAGGTTGGCCAGCTGGGTGCGCGCCTCCAGCAGCTTCGCGAGCGAATCGACCTTGCGCGCGATCGCGGCCGGCGAGAAGTCGTCCATGCTCTCGAACGTGATGTCGACCTCGAGGCTGCCCTCGCCCGTCAGCGTGTTCGGCACCGTGAAGTTGACGCGCGGCTTCATCGACTGCATGCGGCTGTCGAAGTTGTCGACGTCCACCTCGAGCGCCTTGCGTTCCTCGATCGGCGGCAGCTCGCCCGCGTTCGCGCCGGACAGGTCCGACATCACGCCCATCACGAACGGGATCTGCACCTTCTTCTGCGCGCCGTACAGCTCCACGTCGTACTCGATCTGGACGCGTGGCGCACGATTGCGCGCAATGAATTTCTGACTGCTCTGCCTCGTTGCCATGCGCTGTTCCTCCGGGTGCATAGGGTTTTGGAAATCCGACGAGCCGCTGGACCGGTGCCGTCGCCGTCCACGACCACAAAACAGCGCGGTGTCGCGATCTATTCCATGGCGGCCGTGTTTTTCGCGGGGCCCGCGATGCCGGCAGCGGCTGCCGGTGCATCGGGTTCGTCATCGTCGTCGCAAGCCAGAACGGCTCGCGGCGCGCGAATATTCCGCGAGAGGCGGCACAAAAACGTTTTGTTACGAATTGGCGCGTGGCGGTGAGTGATGAGTGCGCTTCGGAGGACGTAGCAGTAGTGATACGTCGCGCGATTCGTGGACGACGCACGGAATAAACACGCGGCGCCGATCGTTCAGCAGGTATCCGATTCCTGTCCGGCGGCGGCTTGCCCGCCGATGCCTTGCACCGAATGACACGTTCAAGCCTTTCGATCCGCGTCCTTGTCTCGCGATGCGTCGCGTCGCTGGCCTTGCTCGCGCTTGCCGCGCAAACCGAGGCTCAAACACCGGCCGGCTGGACGCTGGTGCGCGCGACGGCGCCCGTCACGGCGATTCACGAGACGGCGCGCTCTCTGGCGCCCACGGGCCAGCGCTTCGCCGTGAACGACATCGTCGAGACCGCGCCGGCGGGCAGCGCGCAGTTGCAGGACGCGGACGGCAACGTGCTCGCGCTCGGCCCCGACACGCGCGTGCTGCTCGCGCGCGGCGCGCAGGTCGCGCTGCTGCGCGGCTGGCTCAAGCTGCTGTCCGCCTGCGATGGCGGTGCCGGCTGCGCACTGCCCGCCGTCGAGACCGAACGCACGCGCTTCGCGCCGGTCGCGCGCGGCGCGCTCGTGATCGCCGCCGCTCCGCCCGGCTACGACGCCGACGCCGCGTTCTGCGAGAGCGGTGCGGCACGCGTCGATGCGCTCGGCCGGCCCGCCCACGCGAAGCTCGATGCGCCGCGTTTCGCGCAGCGCGCCACCACGAACGAGACGATCGCCGTGCTGCCCGGCCCCGATCCGGCCTTCGTGGCCGCGATGCCGACGGCGTTCCGCGACGCCTTGCGCGCGCTGCCGGTGCCACCCGCTCAGCACGATGCGCCCGCCTCGCACCTGGTGGCCTACGGCGACGTCGCCGACTGGCTCACCAGCTCGCTCGCCGTGCGCACCGCCGCGCCGACGCGCTTCGCCGAGCGGTTCCGGCCGCGCCTGTCGGACCCCGCGTTCCGCCGCGACGTGCGGCAACACCTCGGCGCGCTGCCCGACTGGCGCGCGCTGCTGTTTCCGCCGCCGCGCCGCGTGCCGCCGCGCACCTCATCGGCCGCGCCGCTCGCGCCGCCCTCCGCCTATCCCTCGATCCTCGTGCGCCCATGAAACTGTCGCTCGCCATCAAGTTCAATCTCGTGTTCGTCGCGATCTTCGCGATCGGGCTGATCGCGGCCGGCGTCGTGGCCGACCGCGTGTTGCAGCGGCAGGCGCTCGACGAGACGCGCCACGACGCCGACGTGCTGATGCGCGCCGCCGAGGCGATGCAGGACTACACGGCGCAACACATCACGCCGCTGCTCGCCACGCAGATCCAGTATTCGTTCGTGCCCGAATCGGTGCCGGCGTTCTCGGCCATCGAGATGCTGAACACGCTGCAAAGCTCGTTCAGGAACTTCTCGTACCGCTCGACCATGCTGAACCCGACCAATCCGCGCGACCGGCCGACCGACTGGGAAACCGAGGTGATCGCGCATCTGCACGACCAGCCCGCGCTGAAGGAAATCACCGGGCAGCGGCGCACGCCGGGCGGCGAGCAGCTGCTGTTCCTCGCGCGCCCGAGCCGCATCACCGACGCCACCTGCATGCAGTGCCACAGCACGCCGTCGGCCGCGCCACGCACCATGCTCGAGAAGTACGGCCCCGCCAACGGCTTCGGCTGGGCCATGAACGACGTGATCGGCGCCGAGTTCGTGTCGGTACCGATGTCGGAATCGATCGCGCGCGGCCGGGCGCTCTGGCGCAGCTTCATGGAAGCGCTCGCGGTGGTGTTCGCGGTGGTGCTGGTGGTGCTCAACGTGATGGTGCATTTCCTCGTCACGCGGCGGTTGCAGGTGCTGTCGCGCGCGGCCGACGCGGTCAGCCTCGGCCAGCTCGACGACGTCGAGCTGCCCACTCGCGGCGGCGACGAGATCGCCTCGCTCGCGGTGTCGTTCGGCCGGATGCGCACCAGCCTCGTGACGGCCTTCGAGATCCTCGACGAAACCGGCGCGGCCGGCACCGCGCCGGGCGGATCGCGGCCATGACGCTCGCCGGGGCGCCGCCGGCCCGCATCGGCCGCTACACCGTGGAGCGCGTGCTCGGGCGCGGCGCGATGGGCACCGTCTATCTCGCCACCGATCCGCACATCCAGCGGCAGGTGGCGCTGAAGACGATCCGCGCCGAGCTGCTGCGCGACGCGCACGCGGGCGGCGACGCCGCCGATGCCGAGCTGCCCGCGCGCTTCATCAACGAGGCGCGCGCGGCCGGGCGCCTCGTGCATCCGCACATCGTCGGCGTGTTCGATTACGGCGAGGCCGACGGCGTCGCCTACCTCGCGCTCGAATACGTGCGCGGCGAGACGCTCGCGGCGCGGCTCGCCGCGCATGCCGGCAACGGCAGCACCATGCCGCTGCCGCGCGTGCTGGTGTGGTTCGCGCAGCTGCTCGACGCGCTGGCCTATGCGCACGAGGCCGGCGTGATTCATCGCGACATCAAGCCCGCGAACCTGCTGATCGCGCCGCGCGGCGACTGCAAGATCACCGACTTCGGCATCGCCCAGCTCGATACGGGCCGCCTCACGCAGGCCGGCATGCTGATCGGCACGCCGCGCTACATGTCGCCGGAGCAATATGCGGGCGCGCCCGTGGATGCGCGCAGCGACCTGTACTCGGCCGGCGTGGTGCTCTACGAGATGCTGACCGGGCAGTGCCCGTTCACGGGCTCGTCGGCCGCGGTGATGCGGCAGGTGCTGGACGAGCCGCCCGCGCCGCCGTCGAGCCGCGTGCCGGGCCTGCCCGCCACGCTCGACGCGCTGGTGCTGAAGGCGCTGGAAAAGGCGCCGGACGCGCGCTACGCGTCGGCGCAGGCGTGGCGCGGCGCCGTGCTGGCGCAGCTCGATACGCTCGCCGCGCCGCGCGATCCCGACGAGACCATCGTGGCCGCGCCGCTCGCGCGGCACGCGCTCGCGCCGCCGAATGAAGCCACCGAGGCGGGCACGCCGCCGGGCGGCTGGTCGGTGGAATTGCTCGCGCAGCTGGAGCGCCGGCTTGCCGGCCATGTCGGGCCGGTGGCGTCGCGGCTGGTCCGGCGTGCCGCCGCGCTGGCGAGCGATTCGCGTACGCTCGCGGCGGCGCTCGCGCGGCATTTGCCTGACGAGGCCGCGCGGCATGACGTCGACACGTTGCTGCAACGGCATGATGCGGCGGGGACAGCCATGACGGATGCGGCGCACACGGCGCGTGATGGCGGCGCGGCGGCGGAGACGGTCGCGAGCCCGGCGCTCGACCCGGCCCGGATCGATGCGGCCGCGCGGCGGCTCGCGATTCATCTCGGCCCGATCGCGCGGCTCGTCGCGCAGCGTGCGGCCGTCGGCGCCGATCTGGCCACGTTCCATGCGCGGCTCGCCGATGCGCTGCCGGCGTCGGTCGACAAGCTCGCGTTCCTGCGCGCGCTGGATGAGTGAGGGTGGTGAAGCGGCGGTAGCGCGGGAGGCTCGGGGATCGCGCGCCGCGTCGCCGCGAAGGCTCAGGTGGAGCGTGGCCGCGAGTCGGTTGCTTGAGTCGCTTGAGTCGCTTGAGTCGCTTGAGTCGCTTGAGTCGCTTGAGTTGCTCGGGGCGCCCGGAGGCTGGCGGCCGGCACGCCCAGCAACGCGGCGGCGCGCTGCGCGGCGCGTGCCCAGGCTTGCTCGTGACGCGCCGACGAGCGGCTCGCGCGCGACGCCAGCCATCGGCCCAACCAGCCCGTGCGTGACGGCGGCGCCGTCACGGGCGCGAGATCGGTCAGCAGCTCGCGCAACACGTCGTGCAGGGCGCGCTGGCGCTCGCGCATGACACCGAATGCATCGCGCAGCATCGTGCGCGACGCTTCGGCGTGAGCGCTCGCCAGCAACCGCGTCAGCGCGGCCTCGACGCTGGTGGCGTCGAGCAGCGGGTTCGGCGCCGCATCGCCCGGCACGGTGGCGCGGTCCGATGCGTGGCCGTGCATCGCCATCGCGCCTCCGATCGATTCGCGCAGCAGCACGCCGGCCAGGTGCGCGAACGCAAGCGCGTCACGCGGCGCGGGCGCGGTCGAAGCCATGCCGAGGCCGTCCTGTAGCGCGGCCAGCAGCGCGTCATTCGGCGTTGCTCCGGCTGCGTGGCCGGCTGTCGTGTGGCGCGTGGGCTCCGGCGTCGGAGTGCGCGGCGCGGTGGCGTCGGTGGCATCGACGCCGGCGGCATCGCTGACACCCATGGCGGCCGATGAAGGAAGCGCCGCGTCGCGTGAAGCGTCGATCGGCGGATTCGTCGGATGCGCGGCGTCCCATGCCGGACGCATCGCCGTGTCGGCGCGATCGGCGGCGGCATGCGCCGCTTCGGCGGCCCGCGCATCGGGCACGTGTCCCGCGTCGGCGTCGGGCATGCGTACCCTCGTCGGCACATCGAACGCCTCGTCTGTCCTCGGCGCTTCGTCACGTATCCGTGGCGCGATCGTATGGTCAGTGTGGCTGGTGGCCGGCGCCGCGCCCTCGTCCGCTTCGCGCCCCGGCACGCGCACCCTCGTCGGCGGGTCGAACCCGTCCTCGGGCGGCGCGGCTTCGTCGTCGGCGCCCACCGCCGGCAGCGCCGCAAACACCGTCGGCTCGTCGCCGGCCGACGCACCACGAATGCCGATCTCGATCCGGTATGCGTCGATGCTCAGCGTGTCCGCGTCGCGCAGCACCGCCTCGCGCGACACGCCGAGGATGTGGCCGTTGACGAGCGTCGGATTGCGGCCCGCGTCGGTCAGCCGGTAGTGGCCGTCGCGCCAGTCGATGCGCGCCTGCAGCCGCGAGATCGCGCGGCGCGGATCGGCCAGCACGACGTCGCATTCGGCGCCTCGGCCGATCGTGGCGCCGGCCTCGGGTACGTCGATCGTGCGGGTGGCCGACACGTCGTGGATGGTCAGGGTCAGGCCGGAAGCAGCGGACATATCGAGTTCCTCGCGGGTTCGGCGCCGCGTGGCCGTCGGCATCGCGGCGCGCCCGCCGTCCCGTCTCGCGCGGAGGGTGTCGCGAGACCCACGGGACGATGGCGGGCGTTCGTCGAACAGAACACGCGAGCGCGCGATTTATTCCGTCGGCGGCTCGTCCGGCGCGCGCCGCGGCTCGCGCGCCGCCGCGAACGGATCGTTGAACTCGACGCCTTCGGCAACGGGCTCCATGGTCGCCGCCCTGCCGCGAGGCTCGGCCGGCGGCGGACGATTGCGCGCGGCGAGCGCGAAGAAATCGTCGATCGCCATGCCGCCCCGGCCAACGCCGACGTCGCTCGCGGCGCGCGGCGCGGCCGGCTCGCGCCACGGCTGGCCAGGGCTGTCCGCCGAACCGCGCCGCGCGCCGCCGGGGTTGGCCGCCGCATCGCGCCACGCGTTGCCGAGGCTCGTCGCCGAACCGCGTCGCGGGCGGCCGTCGTTCCCGGCCACCTCGTTCCTGGCGTTCCCGTCGTCCGCCCCGTTCATCCCGGCACCGTCGCCGGAATCGCGCCGGCCCGTGCCCATGTCGATGCCGGAGTCGGCCATCTGCGCGGGGATATCGGCGCCCGAGCCGCGTCGCATGGCGCCGGCCTCCGCCGCCGAACCACGTTGCGACGCGTCGCGCTCGACCAGTGAGCCGCGCCGTGACGCGTCGATCTCGGCCAACGATACGCGCCGCGACGTGCCGATCTCGGCCAGCGACCCACGCCGCGACGCCGCGATATCGCCCAACGACCCACGCCGCGACGCATCGATCTCGGCCAACGACCCGCGACGCGATTCCGTCGCGTCCGCCAGCGACCCGCGCCGCGACGATTCCCGCGACGACGTCCCGCTCCCCTGGCTTCCGGTCCAGCCGCTCTTGCCGCGAATCCCGTGATCGCTGTAGAACCGGCTCAGCTCCGCCTCGGTGCGGATGATGCTCCACCTGCCGCGGTCGCACATCGCGACGGGCAGCGACGGCGCGGTCACGCGTTCGTCGATGCGCGCGCCCGGCTCCCGGTTGCGCATATGCGCGAGGTAGTTGTATTGCGGGCCGTGCTGGACGACGCCGAGCGCCGGCTGGTCGAACGGCCGGCGCGCATCGACGGCGCCCACCGCGCAGTTGATGCCCGAGATCAGGCTCAGCTCCTGCCCCTCGACGAGCGGCCCGCGCGTGCCGCTCAGGTTGATCGCGTCGTGCATGTCGTAGTCGCCCGTCACGAGCGCGCCGACGAAGTCGGGCGTGTGCTGCAGGCGCACGAGATCCTCGCGCAGGTGATCGTGGTCGAGCGGCAGGTACTTCCAGCCCGGCGCCTCGGGTGCGGGCTCGAGCGGCAGCGCCGACATGCCGGGCTGCGAGTGCTGCACGTAGAGGCCGTCGAGCCGCCCGTCGCGATAATGGCCGACGAAGCCGTCGATATCGTTGCGCCGCGCCTCGCGCATCCGCCGCGCCGCTTCGTCCTTGTCGCCGTACACCGTCTCGAGCGCATCGCGCTTGATGGTCTTGTCGGACAGCCCGTGCGGCTTGGGCAGCGCGCCGGCCTCGAGCCGCTTCAGCGTCTGCGCGCCGGCCGGGCGAAAGCTCACGGCAACGTTGAGGATTCGCGCCGCCTCTGCAATCGCAACCAGATGCCGAGGCAGCAGGTAGGTCTCGCCAATCTCGCGCTCCACCGCGTTCAGCGGCCGGTCCCGCATGCGCCGCGCGGCGGCCTCGATGCGCGTGGCCTTGTCGCTCGACAGCGCCGGCGAGAATGGCACGCCGCCGCGCCGTGACGCGCTGGCCGGGCCGCGGTGCCCGGCACCGTCGGACTGCACGGCGGCGCGCTGCAGGCCGGCCAGCGCGCCGAGCAGGCCGTTCTCCACACCGCGCGCTTCGGGGCCGCGTGGCGCGGAAAGCGGCGCTTCATGCGCGGCGGACGGCGCGGCGGCGGAATCGACACGGCTCGAAGGCGGACGGGTGACGCGTGATGCGGACATGGAACGCTCGACGAAATACACGGGCGAAGGGGAGGCGGCGCGATGCGATGCTGCATCGCGTCATGCACCGGGATTGTCGATACAAACCAGGACAGCGGTGTCGTTCACCGGAACCCTTCGTCGGGAATGCGAAGCGCGAGCCGCAGATGACAGCGCGGTGACAGCGGGCGCGCCATCGCGCATCGGCGATGGATCGCGCGCCCCTCGCGGCAGGCGCGAGCGCGCCCGCCCGCCGCCTGCCGTCAGGCCGGCCCGGCGCGCAGCACCTCGCGGATCGCCACGTCGAAGCGCGTGCGCCGGCCGATGCCGAGCGCCTCGAGCCGCGTCGAGTCGAGATGGCAGTCGTAGGGCCGCGGCGTCGCATCGCGCGGCTCGGTGATCGCGTTCAGCCGCGGCGCGAGGCCGAGCGCGGCGCCGATCCGCGCGGCGATCTCGTGCTTGGTCATCGGCTCGTCGCCGGACCACTGGCAGAGGCCCGCCACCGCCTCGCCGGCCGCGTGGCGCTCGATCAGTTGCGCGATCACGAAAGCGACGTCGGGCGTCCAGGTCGGATAGCGGATCGCCCAGGCGTCCATGTCGGCGCGCGCCGCGCCGGGCCGCGCCGACGCGACGACGGGCGGCACCAGGCTCGTGACGGCCGAATCGTCCCAATCGATCATTGGCCCGTACAGCAGCGGCAGGCGCAGCACGCAGGCGCGCGCGGAGGCGCCCAGCAGCGCCGCCTCGCCATCGGCCTTGCTGCGGCCGTAGGCGTTCAGCGGCGCGGGCGGATCGGTTTCGCGGTAGGGCGCGGCGCGGCCGTCGAACACGTAGTCGGTGGACATCGCGAGCGTCCAGGCGCCGAGCGCGTCGGCGCGTTCGGCCAGCGCGGCGAGCGCGCCGACGTTGATCGCGCGCGCGGCGGCCGGATCGTGCTCGCAGACGTCGGGCCGGCGCTCGGCCGCGCAGACGATCACGGCATCGGGCCGATGCTCGGCGAAGAAGCGGTCGAGCGCGTGCGCATCGAGCAGGTCGAGCCGCGTCAGCGCCTCGGGCGCAAGGCCCGCGATCCGCGCGGCCGCGCGCGCCGGCGCGCCGTGCGGATCGCGCACCGTCGCGACCAGCCGCCATTCGCGACGCGGCGCGAGCGCGGCGGCCACGGCGCGGCCGAGCAGGCCCGACGCGCCGATCAGGGCGAGATTCATGCAGGAGGTCTCCGGAAGACGCCCGGCAAGCGGGCAGGCCGCCATTGTGCCGCGTTCGGGCGCGGCGCCCGCGATTCGTCGGGGAGCCGGCTGCTGCGCATCGTCCCGCACGGTGAACGTCTGGCCGTCTCCGCATGGCGTGCGGGCCATGAATTCCTGGCAGGCCGATCTGGCGAGGTTACGCGTACTCATCCGAAAAGGAGGCCTTGGGCGCCGCCAGACTCGGGCGGCCATCGGCTTCGCCGGTGGTCAAGCGGATCATCCGGCCGATCGCGTCACGATCGGCTCAGGTCGGCCAGTGACGCGCCAGATCGAAGGAAAGCTGTCGATGATGGCGGATCGACAGCAGATGGATCGTGTCACCGATCCGGGCATACAGCAGCAGGTAATGCGTCGTCAGGTACTCGCGCAACTCGCCGCCTTCGGCAATGGCATTCAATTGCGCGGTCAACTCGGCCACACCGTTGCTCACCTCCACGGAGCGGATCGGGCGGTCGAGGAAGGCGCGCCCCATCCCGGCAAACGCTCGAGATTGGAAATGACCCGGTCGGTCAGTTCGTCCAGCAGCGCATCGAAGGCTTGCGGTGCTTCGGCTTCACGCAGGAACGCTTCGATATCGCCCGAGATTGCGTTCGAAGTTGGCGGTGAGCTTGACGGTATGGCGGGCTGTCACGGTGCGAACCGGCTGTTCGGCGGACGGCTTCAGTCCGCACCGCCGCCGGCACGCCGCCGCTTGATAGCGGAGATGGCATCACGCGCGTCCTTGACCTTGCCGGCCGCCACGTCGGCCAGGCCCGCGCCGGCATCGGCCTGCAACAGCAGGTGAATGCGCTCCCGCTCCGGTTGATGGTAGTAATCCAGCCGTTCGGCATCGATGATGGCCACGTAGCTTTCGCCGTTCTTCGTGACGATCTTCTCCGCGCCGGCCTTCGCCTGATCGGCCAGTTCGGACAAATTGGCCACGGCTTGGGACAACGAGATCACATCGCGGGCCGAGATCGGCATGGCGGCTCTTCAAGGGGTCGGTTTGTACCGAATAACGTACATGTTATCGCAGCTTGGTGGCGGTCGCTCCGGCCCCGACACGCGCGGCCGGGATCCGGCGACATGCGGTATCGCGCGCCGTAGCGCTTCCCCCAAGCCTTCCGGCAACGCCCAGCCGACGCGCGCCAAACGCGGCCAAACCCGCACCACTCCCGCCCCCCGCCCGCATTTTTGAGCGGCACCGCACCACAACAAGGCAAAATACGGGTTTTTCCGAGCCCGTGCCGGGCTCGCCCCGCCTGCCCGCCTCGTGCGCCGCCGCCAGCCGCGAGCGCCGTCGCGCCGGCAGGCCTGCTCGCGCCGTGCCGCGAGCCCACCGGAGTCGCATGACCATGCCTGAGTCGAATCTGTCGTTCGCTGGCCGCCTGTCGGTCGCCATCGGATCGTTCTTCGCCATCCTCGGCGACGGCAAGCTCGCCGCCGAAGTCCGCAACCTGCGCAACGGCGTGAGCGCGCCCGCCCCCGCGCCCGTGGCCCCCGCGCCCGTCGCACCGAAGCCGGCGCCGGCCCCCGCCCCGGCGGCAGCCCCCGCGCCGGCCATCCAGGCCGCGAGCCCCGACGCCGCGCTGCAGCTGCTCGGCCTGCTGCAGAAGAACGCGCGCTTCGTCGATTTCGTCGAGGAAGACATCGCGAGCTACGCCGACGCCGAGATCGGCGCGGCCGCGCGCCTCGTCCACGAAGGCTGCCGCGCCACGCTGCGCGAGCACTTCACGATCCGCCCGGTCCGCACCGAGGCCGAGGGCACGCGCGTGACGCTGGCCGAAGGCTTCGACGCGAGCGCGAACCGCCTGACCGGCAACGTGGTGGGCGCCGCGCCGTTCACCGGCACGCTGAGCCACCGCGGCTGGCGCGCCGCCGAGGTGAAGCTGCCGAAGCTGATCGGCACGCACGACGTGAGCGTGATCGCGCCGGCGGAGGTGGAGCTGTGAGCGAGCCGCGTTTCTCGATCGGTATCGACCTCGGTACCACGCACTGTGCTTTGTCCTATGTCGATCTCGCCGCGAGCGACGGCGACGCGCCGCAGCAGCAGGTGCTGCCGATCGCGCAGCTGACTTCGCCCGGCGCGATCGGCTCGCCGAGCCTGCTGCCGTCGTTCCTCTACCTGCCGCATCCGGGCGAACTCACGCCGGGCGACCTGACGCTGCCGTGGACCGCGACGCGCGACTACGCGGTGGGCGAGATGGCGCGCAGCCGCGGCGCCGGCACGCCGATCCGGCTCGTGTCGAGCGCGAAGAGCTGGCTCTGCCATCCGGGCGTCGACCGCCGCGCGGCGATCCTGCCCAACGACGCGCCGCCCGAAGTCGAACGCGTCTCGCCGCTCGAGGCCTCGGTGCGCTACCTCACGCATCTGCGCGAGACCTGGGACCACGCGCATCCGGACGCGCCGTTCGCCGCGCAGGACGTGACGGTGACGATCCCCGCCTCGTTCGACCCGGCCGCGCGCGAGCTGACGGCCGAGGCCGCGCAGGCCGCCGGCTACGCGCGCATGACGCTGCTGGAGGAGCCGCAGGCCGCGCTCTACAGCTGGATCCAGAAGAGCGGCGGCGGCTGGCGCAAGGACGTGAAGGTCGGCGACATCATCCTGGTGGTGGACGTGGGCGGCGGCACCACCGACCTCTCGCTGATCGCCGTGGTCGAGCGCGACGGCAACCTCGAACTGCACCGCGTGGCGGTGGGCGAGCACATCCTGCTCGGCGGCGACAACATGGACCTCGCGCTCGCGCACGTGGTCGCGCGCAAGCTGGCCGCGCAGGGCACCCAGGCCGATCCGTGGCAGCTGCGCGCGCTCACCTACGCATGCCGCGGTGCGAAGGAAACGCTGCTCGGCGACCGCACGCTCGACGCCGTGCCGCTGGTGGTGCCGAGCCGCGGCTCGAAGCTGATCGGCGGCTCGATCCGCACCGAACTCACGCGCGCCGAACTCACGCAGATCCTGCTCGACGGCTTCTTCCCGCAGGTGGACGCCGCCGCGCGGCCGGCGGTGCGCACGCGCGCCGGCCTCACCCAGCTCGGCCTGCCCTACGCGCAGGACGCCGGCATCACGCGCCACCTCGCCGCGTTCCTCGGCAAGCAGGTGGGCGCACTGGCCGACCTCGACGGGCTGCCGGCCGCGCCGGCCGAAGGCGCGAGCTTCCTGCATCCCACCGCCGTGCTGTTCAACGGCGGCGTGTTCAAGTCCGAGCTGCTGACCGAGCGCATCCTCACGATCCTGAACGGCTGGCTCTCGGCCGACGGCGCCGCGCCCGCGCGCCTGCTCGGCGGCGCCGACCTCGACCTCGCGGTGGCGCGCGGCGCGGCCTACTACGGCTACGTCAAGCGCGGCCGCGGCGTGCGGATTCGCGGCGGCACGGCGCGCGCCTACTACATCGCGATCGAATCGGCGATGCCGGCGATCCCCGGCATGGAGCCGCCCGTCTCGGCGCTCTGCGTGGCGCCGTTCGGCATGGAGGAAGGCTCCGACGCCGCGCTGCCCGAGCAGGAGTTCGGGCTGGTGGTGGGCGAGCCGGTGACGTTCCGCTTCTTCGGCTCGTCGGTGCGGCGCCAGGATCAGGTCGGCACCATGCTCGACTACTGGTCCGCCGACGAGCTGCAGGAACTCGAAGCGATCCAGGCCACGCTGCCCGCCGAGGGCCGCACGCCCGGCGAAGTGGTGGCCGTGCGGCTGCACGCGCACGTGACCGAAGCCGGCACGCTCGAACTCGAGGCGATGCCGCGCGGCAGCGGCGAGCGCTGGAAGGTCGAATTCGACGTGCGCGGCGGCGTGGACGCCTGATGGCGCAGGCGAAGGCGCGCTACGTCGTCGGGATCGATCTCGGCACCAGCAACACCGTGGTCGCCTATGTCGAGGCGGGCGGCACCGACATTCGCCTGTTCGAGATCGACCAGCTGGTGGGCCTCGGCGAACTGGGCGCGGCGCCGCTGCTGCCCTCGGCGCGCTACCACCCGGCCGAGGGCGAACTGGCCGCCGGCGCGCTCGCGCTGCCGTGGCGGCAAGGCGAAGCCGAAGGAAACAGAACGGCCGACAGCACCACGCCGCCTGCGATCATCGGCCGGCTCGCGCGTCAGCTCGGCGCGCAGGTACCGGGCCGGCTCGTCAGCAGCGCCAAGAGCTGGCTGTCGAACGCCTCGGTGGACCGGCTCGCGCCGATCCTGCCGTGGGGCGCGCCCGAGGGCACCGGCAAGGTCTCGCCGGTGGCCGCCAGCGCCAGCTATCTGGCGCACGTGCGCGACGCCTGGAACCACCGCTTTCCCGATGCGCCGCTGGCGCGGCAGGACGTGGTCCTGACCGTGCCCGCGTCGTTCGACGACGGCGCGCGCGCGCTCACGCTGGAAGCCGCGCGCGCGGCCGGCCTGCCCGCGCTGCGGCTGCTGGAGGAGCCGCAGGCGGCGTTCTACGACTGGCTCTACCAGCACCGCGAACGGCTGCGCGACGCGCTGGCCGGCACGCGGCTGGTGCTGGTCTGCGACGTGGGCGGCGGCACCACCGACCTCACGCTGATCCGCGTCGAACTCGACGCGCAGGGCGAGCCGACCCTCACGCGCGTGGGCGTCGGCAACCACCTGATGCTCGGCGGCGACAACATGGATCTCGCGCTCGCGCATCTGGCCGAGCGCCGACTCGCCGGTGATGGCAACGGCGGCGGCGGCGCGAAGCTGTCGGCGGCGAGCCTCTCGCAGCTGGTGGAGCGCTGCCGAGGCGCGAAGGAGCAACTGCTCGGCGACGACGCGCCCGAGGCGGTCCCCGTCACGCTGCTCGGCGCCGGCGCGAAGCTGATCGGCGGCGCGCGCAGCACGCGGCTCGAACGCGCCGAGGTCGAACGGATCGTGGTGGACGGCTTCTTCCCGGCCGGCCGCGCCGGCGAGCTGCCGCGCCGCTCGCGCGCGGCGCTCGTCGAGTTCGGGCTGCCCTACGCGGCCGATCCGGCGATCACGCGGCACATCGCGACGTTCCTCGCACGCTTCGCGTCGCAATCGTGCGACTCGCTCGCCGACGGTGCCCACGCGGCGAACGGCGAACTCGTTGCGTCCGCATCGAATCCGGCGGACGCCGCAACCGGCGACGCGCCGCCCGCGTTCGCGCTGCCCGACACGCTGCTGCTCAACGGCGGCGTGTTCCGTGCCCGCGCGCCGGCCGCGCGCCTCGCCGACACGCTCGGCGCCTGGCGCGGCGCGCCGCTCAAGGTGCTCAGCAACACCCAGCCCGACCTCGCCGTGGCGCGCGGCGCGGTGGCCTACGGGCTCGCGCGCGCCGGCCTCGCGCCGAAGATCGGAGGCGGCTCGCCGCGCAGCTATTTCCTCGTGCTCGACGGCGAGCGCGACGCGCAAGCAGCGGCCGGAGCCACGGACGAGACCAACACCCCGGCACCGCGCGGCGTCTGCGTGCTGCCGCGCGGCACGCCCGAGGACGAGCCGGTGCGGCTCGACGATCGCACGTTCGCGCTGCGGCTCGGCCATCCCGTGCAGTTCCGCCTCGTCTCGACGGTGGCCGACACGCCGTGGCGCCCCGGCGAGATCGCCGAGCTGGCCGGCGACGATTTCGTCTCGCTGCCGCCGCTGGCCACCGTGGTGCGGCGGCGCGACGGCGGCGCCGGCAAGGCCCGCGAGCGCGCGGTGCGGCTGACGGCGGCGCTGACCGAGGTCGGCACGCTGGAG
The DNA here is from genome assembly GCF_022870505.1 of Burkholderia perseverans. Lineage (NCBI taxonomy): Bacteria > Pseudomonadati > Pseudomonadota > Betaproteobacteria > Burkholderiales > Burkholderiaceae > Burkholderia > Burkholderia perseverans. Next base: position 291,921 of record NZ_CP045093.1, on the reverse strand, counting down.
ATGCACTGCGTGGCCACCGACGACGACGCGCAGCGCTGGCAGCTCGAATTCCGGCTGCGCGGCGCGGATGAAACGGGTGCCGACGCGGCCGAGGGCGGCGGGCCCGCCGACGCCGCGCGCCATCCCGGCCTCGACGCCGCGATCGCACTGATCGAACGCGGCTTCGGCGCGCCGTCGGCACGCATCGATCCGAAGGAAGTGAAGCGCCTGCGCGCGCAGCTCGAACAGCGGCTCGGCCCGCGCGAGGGCTGGGATCTCGCGCTGTTGCGCGAACTGTTCGGCGCGCTGTGGGAGCGCGCCGCGCGGCGCCGCCGCTCGGCCGACCACGAGCGGCTGTGGCTCAATCTCGCCGGCTGGTGCATCCGTCCCGGCTTCGGCCAGGCGCTCGATGCATGGCGCGTCGAGCAGCTGTGGACGCTGTTCGACGACGGCATCCAGCACGTTCACGACGCACAGGTGTGGTCCGAATGGTGGACGCTCTGGCGCCGCGCGGCCGGCGGCCTGCCGGCCGAGGCGCAGCAGCAGGTCTGCGAGGCGCTGGCCTGGCTCGACGAAGCGGCCGCGCAGAAGCATCACGGCCTGCCGTTCGATCCGTCGAAGCTCGGCCAGGCCGACATGACGCGCCTCTACGCCTCGCTCGAACGGATCCCCGCCGAGCGCAAGATCGCGATCGCCGAGGCGCTGCTCGACCGGCTCGCGCGCGGCGCGGGCAACCGCCAGGACTGGTGGGCGATCGGCCGGATCGGCGCGCGGCTGCCGTTCTACGGCAGCACGCACGAGGTGGTGCCGCCCGAGGCGGCCACGCGCTGGCTCGACGCGATCCTCGCGCTCGACTGGAAGAAGATCGAACCGGCCATGTTCGCGGCCGCGCAGATCGCGCGCATGACGGGCGACCGCTCGCGCGACCTGCCCGACGCGGTGCGCGACGCGGTGCTGCGCCGGCTCGCGGCCGCACACGCGGCGCCGAGCTGGCTCGCGATGGTGCGCGAGGTCGTCACGCTCGACAGCGCCGACACCGGGCGCGTGTTCGGCGAGGCGCTGCCGGCCGGATTGACGTTGATCCGGTGAGATGAGCCGCGCGCGCAGCGCCTTCGATCAGGTCGCTGACCACGCGCGGCGGCGAGGCCGGCATCGCCCCGATTCACGCGGCCCCGATTCACGCGCTCTCGCCCTGGACGACACCAGCCGATAAGCGCCGCAATCGCACCGGAACCCCCACTGCAGGCTTCCCCCCCGCGCTCCATAATGGCCGTTCGCATACGAAGAGGAGCACGGCATGCAATACGAACTCTATTACTGGCCCACCATCCAGGGCCGCGGTGAATACGTTCGGCTGGCACTCGAAGCGGCCGGCGCGGACTACCTGGACGTCGCGCGCGAACACGGCGGCAAGGGCCACGGCGTGGCGGCGCTGATGGACCTGCTCGACAGCCGCTCGCTCGAAACGCCGCCGTTCGCGCCGCCGTTCCTGAAGGCAGGCGAGCAGATCATCGGCCAGACCCCGAACATCCTGCTGTTCCTCGGCGCCAAACATCAGCTCGCGCCGAAGGACGAAGCGGGCCGGCTCTGGGCACACCAATTGCAACTGACCGTGGCCGATTTCGTCACCGAGATCCACGACACCCACCACCCGATCGCCTCGGACCTCTATTACGAGGACCAGAAGGCCGAGGCGGCGATGCGCGCCGAGGATTTCATCAAGCACCGGCTGCCGAAGTTCCTCGGCTATTTCGACCGCGTGCGCGAGCAGAACCCGCACAAGGGCGGCTACATGGTGGGCAGCCACCTGAGCTACGTGGACCTGTCGATCTTCCAGCTGATCGAGGGCCTGCGCTACGCGTTCCCGAAGGCCACCGCGCGCGTCGAGAAGCAGCACGCGGGCCTCACCGCGATCCGCGATCGCGTGGCCGAGCATCCGCCGATCGCGCGCTACCTGGCCTCGGAGCGACGCATCCCGTTCAACAAGGAAGGGATCTTCCGGCACTACCCCGAACTCGACCGCTGACGGTTCGCGTCACCGCCGGCACGCCGCCCGGCGCGCCGGCACCCCTGATCTTTCAGGCCGCTTTCGCATTCGCAGATATTAGAAGTTCATCTTGCAAGTTGATCTTCCTTTAACTACGATAGCGGCCATGACCACCTCCACCGAATCCGACCGCGCGCTCGAAGCCGCCGTCGTGGACCTGACGCTCGCGATCGGTCAGCTCGTGCGCCGGGTTCGCGCCGAAGTCGATCCGAGCGACTACAACCTGTCCCAGCTGAGCGTGCTGGCGCGCCTCGAACATCGCAGCCCGATGACGATCGCCGAGCTGGCGCGCGCCGAATCGATGAAGCCGCAGTCGATGGGCACGCTGGTGCAGAGCCTGGAACAGGCCGGCCTGGTGGAGCGCCAGTCGCATCCCACCGACGGCCGCCAGTGGCTGATCGCGCTGACCGAGGCCGGCGCGGCCGAGCGCCGGCAGCGCCGCAGCGCGAAGCGCGCGTGGCTGCTCGAAGCGATCCGCGAACTCAGCGTGGAGGAGCGCCGCGCGCTGACCGCGGCCACCCCGCTGCTGCGCCGGCTCGCCGAGCGCTGAATCATGACCTGACGCGTGGCATGCACTGCGGCGTGCCCCGCAGCGCAACGCACGCTCCGTATCGATCCGCCGCGCGGCCGGCCACGGCCCGCACGACATCCGCACCCGCGCGCCGCCGGCCGGCGCGCGAGCTTCACGACTGCGCCCCCGGCCCGGGCGGCGCGGCCTCATCCCGGGCTTGCCCGGGCTCATTCCCGTCAACGGCCCCCGGCCCAAGGAGCTTTTCATGACCGTCACCACCCTCGATCCGAAAACCGCGCTGATCGTCGTCGACCTGCAGAAAGGCATCGTCGCGCTGCCCGTCGCGCACCAGCCCACCGCCATCGTCGAACAATCGGTGCGCCTGCTCGATGCGTTTCGCGAACGCGGCCTGCCCGTGGTGCTCGTCAACGTCACCGGCATGGCGCCAGGCCGCAACGAGCAGCCGCACCGCGGCGGCGAGCTGCCGCCCGACTGGGCCGACCTGCTGCCGGAACTGAAGCAGCAGGCGGACGATATCCTCGTCACCAAGCGCACCTGGTGCGGCTTCACCAACACCGATCTCGACGCGAAGCTGAAAGCGGCCGGCGTCACGCAGGTCGTGCTGTGCGGCATCGCCACCAGCATCGGCGTGGAATCGACCGCGCGCCTCGCCTACCAGCTCGGCTACCACGTCACGCTCGCCGTCGACGCGATGACGGACCTGAACGCCGACGCGCACGCCAACAGCATCGAGCGGATCTTCCCGCGCCTCGGCGAGACCGGCACCACCGACGACATCATCGCGCTGCTCGGCAAACGCAATGCCTGATCGTCCGCGCGACGACGGCGGCCTTCCGGGGGCCGGTGCTGCGGGCCATGCGGGCGATATGAATGACACGCCCGCGCCGGCGGACGCCGCGCAAGCCCCGCAAGCCGCCCAGGCATCGCCTGCTCGGCTCGACCGCTCGGTCTGGAAGATCGCCGGCGTGGCGACGCTCGGTTCGCTGCTCGCGCAGCTCGACGCGACCATCGTCAACGTCTCGCTGTCGAGCCTCGCCACGGCGCTGCATTGCAGCCTCTCGACGATCCAGTGGGTCACGAGCGGCTACCTGCTGGCCCTCACGCTGGCGCTGCCGCTGAACGGCTGGCTGGTGGACCGGATCGGCGCGAAGCGCGTGTACCTGCTCTGCTTCGCGGCGTTCACGCTCAGCTCCGCGCTGTGCGGGCTCGCCTGGTCGGCCGGCTCGCTGATCGCGTTCCGCGTGTTGCAGGGCATCAGCGGCGGCCTGCTCGCGCCGATGGCGCAGATGACGATCGCGCGCGTGGCCGGCGCCCAGATGGCGCGCGTGGTCGGCTATTCGGCGGTGCCGGTGCTGTTCGCGCCGATCCTCGGGCCGGTGCTGGCCGGCGCGCTGGTCGACTACGCGTCGTGGCGCTGGCTGTTCCTGATGAACCTGCCGATCGGCGCGCTCGGCCTCGCGCTCGCGCTGCGCGTGCTGCCGGCCGATCCGCCCGCGGCGGCGCGGCGCCGGCTCGACTGGATCGGCTTCGCGCAGCTGTCACCGGCGCTGGTGCTGTTGCTGTTCGGCTGCGAACGGATCGGGCAGGCCACGGGGCTCGCGGCCGCCGCGGCCGGCGCCGTGCTGCTCGCGTGGTTCGTGCATCGCGCGCGGCGCCGCGCCGACGCCGCACTGCTCGATCTCGCGTTGTTCCGACGGCCGGTGTTCGCGCTCGCCACGGCGATCCAGTTCGTCTGGAACGGCGCGCTGTTCGTCGGCCAGATGCTGGTGCCGCTCTACCTGATCGAGGACATCGGCCGCACGCCGGCCGAGATGGGCTGGCTGCTCGCGCCGACCGGGCTCGGCATGCTCGTCACCTATCCGTCGATGGGCGCGCTGACCGCGCGCTTCGGGCTGCGTCGCGTCTCGGCCGCGGGCTCGCTGCTGGCCTGCGTCGCGACGCTGCCGATGGTCTGGCTCGCGCTGCACGGCTTCGACCTCGGCGTGCTGCTCGTCACGCAGTTCCTGCGCGGGATGGGGCAGAGCGCGATCGGCGTGCCGACCATCTCGTCGGCCTATGCCTCGGTGCCGCGCGCCTCGCTGCCGATGGCCACCACCGCGCTGAACATCGTGCAGCGCCTGGGCGGCCCGGTGCTGACCACGCTCTGCACGACGCTCGTCGCGTGGCGGCTGGCGGTACCGGCCGCCGTCGGCGCGAACCACGGCGGCGCGTTCGCCTGGGGCTTCGCGATGCTGGCGGCGCTCTATGCGCTCACGTGCCTCGGCGCGATGCGGCTGCCGCACCGGATCGAGCCCGTGGCCGGCGCCACGGGCACCACGGCGCGCGGCTGAACGCGGCATGGCCGCCTCGCGACGAGCGGGGCGGCCACCGCCTCGCCCGTTCATCGCGCATGCGCCACGCGCCGATCGATTCGAGCTTGCCTCGCCGGCCACGGCACCTCGCGCGCACGCCCGCCCACACCGCGCGATAATCGCATCCGCCCTCTTCGCTCCCGGAGCTTTCGCGTGACCCCGATCGTCCTGATCCCCGGCCTGCTCTGCACGGCCGAAGTCTTCGCCCCGCAGATTCCCGCGCTGTGGCCGCACGGCCCGGTCATGGTCGCCTCGACGCTCGAAGGTGAGACGATACGGGAGCTGGCCGCGGTGATCCTCGCCAATGCGCCACCGCGTTTCGCGCTGGCCGGCTACTCGATGGGCGGCTACATCGCGCACGAGATCCTGCGTCAGGCACCCGCGCGCGTGACGCGGCTCGCGCTGCTGAGCACCTCGGCGCGCCCGGACCTGCCGATCCACGTCGAGATGCGTCGCGCGCTGGTCGATGCCGCCTGCCACGGCGATTTCGACACCGTGCTCGCGAACGTGTCGATGACCTCGGCCCATCCGTCGCGCCGCCACGATCCGGCGCTCGCGGCCATCAAGCGGCGCATGGCCGCCGCGATCGGCCGCGCCGGCTTCGCGCGCCAGAGCGAGGCCGTGATCGGCCGCGTCGATTCGCGCGCCGGCCTCGCGACGATCGCGGTCCCCACGCTGGTGCTGACCGGCGACAGCGACCCGCTCGCGCCGCCCGATCACGCGCGCGAGATGGCCGACGCGATTCCCGGCGCCACGCTCGTGATCGTGCCCGGGTGCGGCCACAACGCGACGCTCGAATGCACCGATGCCGTCAATGCCGCGCTGCTCGCGTGGCTCGCGGCCTGATTTATCACGAAGTGACATTTTTGGTGCCGCCGCGGCGGTTTTTTCGCCGAAGCGGCGCCGCTGGCGATGGCCAAGGGCAATGGCAGAACGAAACACGCGCCGCGCCGCGCCGCGCGGCCCGCGCGATAACGTTATGAACACCCGCGCGCCAACCCGGCGCGCATCGAACAACGGCGCGCGGGGCTCGTGTATCGTGAGGGCGTACCAGGCCATTCCGGAACATCGATGACCACGATCGATACGATATCGACGCCCCGCTCCAAGCTGTCCGCCGCCTCCCGCCGCCTCACTCCGAACCCGACGAACCCGGTGCCGGCCACCACGCGCCGGCCATCCGGCCCACGCGCGAAGCGGGCCGCCCATGCACTCGCCGTCGCGCTCGCCGGCGGCTTGATACCGATGGTCTGCCGCGCCGAGAGCGACGTGCTCGGCGGCTTCGGCGAACTCGGCGGCGCCGGCCGCATCGCCATCTACGCGCTCGCCGGCGGCTGGCTGCTGCTGACGCTGTTCCTGTTCACGATGCTGCGGCGGGTCCGGCCGCACACGCGCTACGCCGCGAGCGGCCTGTTCCTGGCCGCGCCGTTCCTCTGGCTCGCCATCACCTACGGCTGGTTCGCGATGACCGAGCCGCGCGAATTCACGCCGTCGACGCCCACCACCGCGATGCACACCACCGACACGCCGGTGGAGCTGGGCGGCGCGACCTTCCCGGCCGGCAGCCGCGTCGCCATGCTCGCGCCCGACGATCGCGGCGACGCCTCGCAGCCGGCCGCCGTCGAGGCCGATCGCCCGGTCGCGCTCGGCAAGCTGTCGATCCGCGCGATCCATCGCGTGGCCGGCGGCGCCGACGACACCTACGGCGCGCTGCTCGCGTTCGACCAGACCATCGAGGGCTGGCCCTGCGCGGCGATCGCCGACATGGACACGGTGCTGCGCGTGGAGAACCGCCACGCGCCCACGCCGCGCCTCGTGTCGTGCCAGCTCGCGAAGACCGTGACGATCGGCAGCGTCGCGTGGCCGCCCGCCACCGTCGTGCGGCGCGGCAAGGGCGGCGGCTGGACGCTGTTCTGGCAGGAGCAGACGTTCTCGCAGGTCGAGCGCGCGAAGGCGTTCGCGTTCGACGTCGATTCGATGTCGGGCGACTACGGCGCGGCGCGCCAGCTGCTGTCGTGGAGCGGCACGCTGCACGGCGACGGCGAGGTGAGCGTGGGGGACGTGAAGTTCGGCGGCGATCCCGCGCCGGCGCTCGCCTGGCAGAGCGACGGCGCGATTCGCGTGACGGGGCACGGCGTGGACCCCGGCGGCGCGCCGGCAAATTGCGTGACGGTGACGTTCACGCACACCGGGCCGGCGTATCGGCGCTGCGTGGCGCCGGTGGCGATGGAGGCGGGATCGGCGGTGAAGGGGGCGGGGAATTGAAGGGGGCGGCTGTGCTCGCACCAGGCGCTGGGAAATGGGCAACGAGCGTTACTGGGTCGGATTGACCTGCACCTCCCAGCAGACGGTCGGCGTGGTCGATTGATTGGAAGCATCCCGATTTAGGACGGCATCGTCGGGAAACCAGTTTTGATCGTCGATGCCCTTGACGACATGCCAGACGAAATCGACACGCATCACCTTTCGCGACGACAAGCGCGTCGCCGTGGGCCTAACGCTGGCCCGAAACGCGATACTGATCGGGGGTCATTCCCGTAAGCCTCTTGAACATCACGATAAACGCTGACGAGGTCGCGAATCCGAGCTCGTCAGCGATTCGCTGGACCTGTGCGCCGCCGTCCAAACTTTCTATCGCGCGCAAGAGCTTCAGCCGCTGTCGCCACTCATTGAGCGCCATCCCCAGTTCGAGCTGGCACTTCCGTTCCAATGTCCTCGCGGTGGTGTTCACATGAGCAGCCAATTCTGCATTCGATCGCCTGTCCGCTGGATTGCGGTGCAGTTCCTCCAGGACTATGTTCACCTGCATGGAGTTGCCCGACGGCAAGTACGTGTCGCCATAGGTCGCGCCGAGGATTTGGTCGATCGCGACCTCTGACATTCGCAAGTCAGCGGGACTGACCGGTGAACGAACATCGCGCGCGGCGAGATCGTCGAGGATTGCGCGTAATACGCTACCGACGCTGACCGAGCAAGGTTTGTCAGGCAGGTCTTGGCAGCGGGGGAGCGATAAATACACCGAGCGATAAACAGTCGCCATATTAGCGTAGGAAAAATGCTCTGCGAATGGGGGAATCCATATCGCATGCCGAGGTGGAGACAGGAAGTGTTGGCCATCTATCTCAATGTGCATAACTCCCTGAGAAACGAAGTTGAATTGACCCCAGGCATGCGAGTGCCTTTCCCACTCCCCACGAGCAAACTGCTCGTGACGATAGTAGATCTCCCCTGTAAAGCCGGTAGGGATGCCGTCCGGCAACTTCATTTTGTCGCTCCTCAAATATCGATTGTCGTTTTGGAAGGATACCATTCCTCAACGACATGATCTAAGCTGATATCTTTCAATCAGGCATGTGGCGCGACATCAATGAACTATGTTTTTCCGATCCTCTCCGCACTGTTGTGGGGGGGCAATACTTTGGTCGCCAAAACGGCGGCGTCCGCGATCGGCCCGGTCGAAATCGCCTTTATTCGCTGGTTGTTAGCTGCGATTCTGCTGCTTCCATTTGCAATCAAACCCCTGCGGCAATACCGCGAAACAATTGCGTCGAATTGGTGGAAGCTTGCGTTGCTAGGGATGGCGGGTGGTGTCGTATACCAAACGCTGGCCTATACGGCTGCTGCGTATACTTCCGCGATCAATATGGGAGTGATTCAGGCACTGGTGCCCATGGTCACCATCTTCATGGCAAGTGTCGCTTTTCGCACGGTGCCGACTACCAGTTCAATATTAGGTGCAATCGTGTCTCTCGCCGGCGTATTGCTTGTGATCTCAGGCGGGAGCTTACAGACCTTCATTGCCAACGGAGTGAATCGAGGCGACGCAATGATGCTTCTGGGGGTGTGTTCGATGGGTTTGTACAGCACATTGCTCAAACGGTGGCACCTAGAAATTCCTTTGATTGCCTCTATGTTCTGTCAAGCAGTGTGTGCGGCGACTATTCTACTTCCGTTTTACGTGACCTCTTCTAAACATGTATTAACGGTTGCGAATGGAAGCATGATCTTGTATGCAACGCTCGCCGCGTCGATCGTCGCACCGTTGAGTTGGATGGTCGGGACCAGGCGACTGGGGCCAGCGCGGGTTGCATTGTTTTTTAACCTGGTTCCGATCGTTACCGCCGCTCTTGCAGTCGTTGTCCTGGCAGAAAGATTCACATGGAATTTGCTGCTTGGGGGCGCGCTTGCGCTCATTGGGGTTGCAATCGTCGAAGTGATGAATTTACGACGCGCGGCAGCAAACAAGGAGCGGCTATCGCGGCAACCGCACGGCAAACAGCGCAATTCTGTCAGACCACGGCAACAGGTATAGCACGGGGCGGTAAGTTTTCGAAAGCAGAGAGAAACTCGTCGTTGATGGAACAAGACTCCAAAAGAAGCATTATACGCACCGACATTCACATCCACGAAAACGCCCAAATAAGTCGGCGTCTTATATATTGCGCAACCACAGGCAGACATAAATGCGGTGCATTGCGGTGCGACTGAATTGCAGTCGATGTGGCCTTGAATGACCTGCTACTGACCTTGTTTGAGCTTGCTCTTGCGATTTTCGAGTCACGCAAGCGATTAATTTCAAATGAAAGTCAGTGCGTCGGCAGAATAGATCGAGAGGCGTCGCCGGTCAGGTCGCCTTCGCCGACCTTGCGATTCCCATACATCGTCGCAACGAAATAACCGCAGACGCAGTTCCCGGCCTGAGTGAGCCGGGACAGGGAGAAAAAGTCGCCCTGCCCTCGCTGACATTGTTCGGCATAGGCGACGGACGCGCCTTCTCAGGCATATCTGAACGTCCATCTGCCGTCGAACGGCCCCGAGGCTTTCGCCGCGGCCAGGCCGCCGCGGCCAGTGCGATGACGAGTAATGCGGCTGCGGCGCGATGCCAACTCGGGGGACGTGGGGCCTGCGCATCGGGAGGGGCGGGGTTAGGTCAGTGGATTCTCTTTAAACGGCGGGGAGAAGTCCAGCGCTTGTTCATCGACTCAATCGGACCCGGGCTCACGCGCGCGGGAAGGGCAATCAGGGTGCGGCGCCACGCTTTGAAATAACCGCCTCGGCAAGCTCCGTCATGCCATGCCGAGTCAACGTGACCCAGCCTACGTTGAGCGAAGGCTGATTTTGAAAAGAGCGAGGCGATTGGCAAGTCGTAGGTGGCGGAACAACTTTTCCCTTTTACTGCTTCTATTTTTTTCAGGCACTCAAAAAGTAAAATCGGCAATCCGATGAATGATAGATTCAACCCGAAACAGTTACTCAAAACACCTAAATCGCTTACATTCACTAAGAAATTTCAGCGGCTATGCTCGAGCGACATCAGCTCTTCCGTCCTTATCGTGCAACGCACGGACGGGGAGCGCTGAAGCCACATCTTGGCAATGTCCCGCACGTTCCCAAGCTACTCGCGAGCCAACGACGTACATCCGGTTCTTCGCACGCGAAACCATCACATTCAGTATGTTAGGTGTCTCTCCGGCCCATCTCCGAGCACCTTGCTGAGCTGCCATGGGGGCTCCCATAACTGCGATAACGGCTTCAGCCTCTTTACCTTGAAACGTGTGGATCGTTCCGATCCGGTCCTTCAACCAATCCTTGGCATCAACGCCGAACTGCGCAAAAAGGTCATCGCGCTCGGACAGGAGGCGTCGCAATTCAGCGGCAACCAGACGGAATGGCGAGATGATGTAAATATCGGGCTGCCGCACATCGGCAGCAGCGAGTTTCTCTAGAAGAGCAACCACCAGTCTCCCTTCGTCCGGGCACCATTTCGATGAAGCAGTACCATTGACATCGAACCAGCTCGATTTGCCGAGTATCTTTGCAATCGCGCCTTCCGTCGCATTGCCAGCCGCATAGACCATCTGGCCATCGTACGCAATCTTGTTGGAGATTGAGAACATCGGCAGCTGACAGCGCCGGTGAACCAGGAGAGGGAAACCGACCTGCCGGTTACCAACATCTCCGCGGAACTGAGCCTGATACGGAGAAGCAGCATCCGCAATAGTTTGCACGGATGCTTGCGGCGCTGCCCATTCGGCGTGCGAAACCCGAAAGTAATCACAGATTCCCATTACGAGCCGCTCAGGCAGCGATACAACCGGCGGAATCTGCAACGGATCTCCTACAACAATTACCTTGCGAGTCCGCATCAGGGCACCTACTGCTGCCTGCGGCGTCGCTTGTCCCGCCTCATCAATAAGCAGGTATCCGAGGCTTGCTGGAGGCACATCTCCCAACATCCGGTCAACCGATGCGAATGTCGTCGACACAACGGGAACGACAAGAAATAACGTGGCCCATAGGTCCGGGAGCAATGCCTTCTTTTCATCACTCTTGAGGGCACCGGATTGCATCGCCCCCATCAGCGCCCCTAGATTATGCGAAATCTTTTGAGCCGCAACGTTCAAGAATGCCTGATGCACCTCCATCGCAATCGCGAACAACTCTTCGCGCTTCCGGTGCAGTGACGCCGGCACCCAGGGTGACGAAAGATTCCAATCATCGTGGCTTTGCTCGAAAAACGCGTCATCCACAAGGGATACACCGAGTCGATTTCGCTGGTCCGTCACCTGAGCCTCCAGCGTCGACACGGTCGTCGTGGCCTCACGATGCCGCGTTGTAGCACCCAACAAAGCCGTCGATGCGATATTCAAGGCATCGAAAGCGGCCCGATGTTCACGAGTTGCGTCCACCAATGCTTCGCTCGCAGCGTCTTTTGACTCCTCGATGGGTCGATAATTGGATAGCCATTTCTGGTAACGCTGCGTCTTTAGGATCCGTGCAAAAAAGTTTGGACGCTGGCTAAAGAAAGCCACGCGCGCTTGCTCCAGGTCTGCCAGGGCAGATTCGGCAGATTGCAACGCCACTTTTTTCTGTGCAACAGTCTGTTGACAGTCGAGGTCCACCGATGTGGCTATCTCCCATGCGGCCCTCACTGCAGCAGCTTTTTTTCGAGCCGCGGTCAACTCAAGGCAAAGTCTGCGAACACTTTCGAGTTCCGCTAGTTCCTTCAGAACGGATGCATGCAACGTCGAAAACGAATGACGTACTTTCTGCCACTGTTTTCTCGCGACTTCTGGCGTGGGAGGGTGCTCCTCCACCACGATTGTCGGGACTACCCTGGATACAACATTCCCGTCATCGTCCCGAATCTCCCGGAAGACTTGGTCTCCCCTCGCAGCCTTGAGGTAGAGCCGCAGGCTCTTGTCGTCATCCCACCAGATTGCCTGCTGAAAAAGGCCACGGTTCGTCGCATTGCCGAGAACAGCCGCGACCAATCCCCACGTCGGCTCACCTTCGATGAATTCACCGTCGTCCGATCGACTTGCTTGAAGGCGGTCTGAAACCGTTCGCAAGTATCGCAGGTCAGTTCCGACGGTTTTCCGGGATGGAAGCTCTTTGCTGACGTTTTCAACAGCCTTGTTGTTACTCGATGCGACGACTACCTCGTGTCCCCTCAGTGATTCCGCGACGCGATAGAGATTGAAAAATGCCCGCTCCCCCGCCGCGATTTTCTGTCCCGACGGACTGAACGCGGCAACCGGGTCGTCGAAAGCGACCATCGCCATCGCACGGTCCAGTACGCATCCGGCAACGATGTCGCGCAGAAGCGTGGTCTTGCCGGTACCAGGCGGCCCATTCACAGCAACGATTCCGTCGCTTGCGCCTCGGAGCGTACTCCGGATTCCGTTCACGGCTGCCTGCTGCAGGGTCACAAGCGGAAAGCCGCCCGGAGCGGGCCATTTTGCTGCGGGTATCGCTGCCGGAGCCAGCAACGCCTCCAGCGCGGGGCGATCACTCAGCAGGTCTGGCCCCTTGACGACCGCTCTCAAGCCCAGGAAGCGGGACAGTACTTCCCCGGACTGTCCCGACCCGACAAGTTTCGCAGCACGCCCCAGGTCAGTGAGGTAAAAGGAATTCAACAAATCAACTTCTGGCGAGGAGCGGGCTTTGAAATGGTGATAAACCCGTAGCGCAAATGATGGCGGCTCGATAAGGTCTTGCGGCAGTTTCAAACCGTCGACGAGCCATTGATATGCCTCGTTCATCATCTGCCACGTCAGCGGCATCGGTCGCCCCTCAGCATCGACTCTCCGAAGGCGCCTGGTAAGGCTTTCGACAAGCCTTGACTCGATATCGGTCCACTGGCCCATGCGTGCAAATTCACTGTCGAGCGCAACGGGTAATGCCCAGGCAAAACTTGAGACGGCCACGGATTTGTCCTCGAGCAGGATGCCGTTTCTGTCGACAAGCACTGCGGCAATGGCCGCTTTCTCACGATCGCGCGCGCTGCGTTCTTCATTCTCACCAAATGTCTCGACGAGTCTTTGCGTCGCCCTGTCCATCACAACGCTTCCCAAAACAATTTGGTAGAACAGTTGGTATTTGGGCCGGGACCGTTCGCCTTTCACCCACGGCAAGCTTTCCTGGTCCAGCGCTACAACACACCGTTGGTCACCACTTGCCAAGTCTGCGGGACGACGATAAGTTTGAGGCGATAATGCTTCCATCGCAATCCAGCTGGTCAGAATCGCCGCCGGCTCATCATTCGACCGTTCCAACCGGTGCCCGGAAATTTTGGAAGACACTTGTACTCTTTCCGCTCGCGAGTCGAAATCCTCTCGTTGAGTCCAGCCCGCTCTAGACGAATTTCCTTTGCTTGCGGCACGCTCGTCCGGGTTCTCACCTTCGTTGAGGCCACGGTCTGAAGTTTCGCGATTTTGCAGCGAGGATTCGATGCGTTGCAAAAGAGCTGCCGCACGCGCCGTGCTGCGATGGTTCAACTCGTCCCTGAGTAACCGCTTGAGCTTATCGTCAGCCTGTGCCGCGACAAACAACGCCTCCAGCTCAACGATACTTCGGTCGAAATAAGGTCTTTCCTCTGTCATGGCCCGGGGTAGGTAATGTTCCTTTTCCTAAATTCTAAGGGAAAGTTCGCGCCAGGCTTCCAGCAACGATTTATTTCATCCAATACCTGGCGATTCATATCGTGTTCATACCACCGGCTTGACCTATAGTAGGTCTACTATTTTTTCAACGTAATACAACCATTCCGGCAGCAGTTTTGCCCGCTGGCCGCGAATGGCAGCTTCCGGCTGGTTAACACTCTCCCCAAAGCAACCCACGCCAGCCTCCACTCCACCTCACAGCGCCCCCGCCACCTCCCCACCCCATCTCTTCTCTCCCACCTCCGCCAGCACCACGCAATTCCGCCCGTTGGCCTTCGCCGCGTAGAGCGCGGTATCCGCCCTCGCCATGACCTCGGCCAGCGTATCGCCGGCCCCGATCTCCTCCACGCCGGCGCTGAACGTGCAGGCGACGTCCCCCGCCGGCGCGCTCGCCACCGAGGCGGCGACGATCGCGCGCAACCGGTTCGTCAGGCGCGCGGCCTCCTCCCTGCCGGTGCGCGGCAGCAGCAGCGCGAACTCCTCGCCGCCGATCCGGCCCAGCACGTCGCCGTGCCGCGTCTCGTGCGCGATGGTCAGGGCGACGTGCGCCAGCGTCTGGTCGCCGGCCGCGTGCCCGTGGCGGTCGTTGATGCGCTTGAAGTCGTCGATGTCGAGGATCACGATGGACAGCGGCGATTGCGCGGCCCGCGCCGATTCGAGCAGCGCCTCGCCCCGCGCGATGAAGGCGCGCCGCCCGAGCAGGCCGGTCAGATCGTCGATGGTGGCGAGGCGCTCCATCCGCTCCATCAGCCGGTCGTGGGCCAGCATCACCATGCCCACCGACAGGCACGGCAAGCTCAGCGTGGCCATGCCGAGAAACGCGAGGTTGAGTGGCGTGGCCGTCAGGAACGCCGTTTCATGCACGACGCCGAAGCCGTAGGCCGCGCAGCGGATCGCGTGGACCAGCGCCCCGAGCACGGCGACCACCGACACGAAATCGTAGCTGTACCTGGGCCGGCCCGCCGGCCGGTGCCGTTGCGCGAGCCAGGCGATCGCGAACCGGACGTAGGCGAGGAAGCCCGACACCAGCGTGACGCGCGCGTCGACGTCGGGCGACAACCAGGTCCAGTAGGCGAGCCCGGCCAGCAGCAGACCGAACGCGCCGTACTCCCAGTTCACCGAGGCGCGCAGATGGAAGAAGCGCCGGAAGCCGTGCAGCGCGACGAGCGAGGCGGCCACCAGCAGCACGCTCGCGCCGGCCACCACGCTGTCCGAGCGGCGCAGCAGCAGCAACGCGGTGGCGGCGCCCAGCAGGCCCACCGCCACGCACCAGTGGCGCACGCCCGGGATTCGTGCCTGCAGCAGCGAGCCGAGAACGGCGGCGCTCATCAGGCAGAACAGGGTCGCTACGCCGATAAGCGCGGTCGGGGTGGACATGGCAGCGTGACGGAGGGATCCGATCCATGAAGGCCTCGGGCGTGACACGGGATCGTGCGCCTGCCTCCACGCAAAGCGCATATCGTACCGGAAGATATTTCAGTGCCGATGCATGCGCCGGGTAAAAATTTCGACGGAGTACACGGAAGGGGGCACGGTAAGCCCGCTGTCGGCGGGCGCGTCGCCGTGATGTGCGGACCTGGCCGGCGAACGGCATGAACGGCGGGGAATGTGGATGCAGATACGGATGCGGATGCGGCGGCGCACCGGCCGCCGCGTCCGCGTCAGTTCACGGCCAGCGCCGCGCCTTCGGTCACGCCGTGCTCCACCGCCTGCGAGAGCCGCCGGTAGCGCGCCAGCGCCCACAGCGGGAAGTACGCCGTGTAGCCGTGATATTTGAGGTAATAGATGCGCGGAAAGCCCGGCGCGTTGTGCGAACGGTGCCACCAGAAGCCGTCGCCCTGCTGCACCGACAGCAGATAGCGTATGCCGCGCTGCACCGATTCCGACTCCCAGTCGCCGAATGCCATCTGCGCGAGCAGCGCCCAGGCCGTGAAGTTCGACGCGCTCTCGCCGCCATTGGCGCCGGCCAGCGCCGGATCGAGGTAGCTGTCGTTGGTTTCGCCCCAGCCGCCGTCGGCGTTCTGGCAGGCGCGCAGCCACGCGATCGCGCGCGCGATGTAGGGCTGCGAGGCGCTCTCGCCGGCCAGCGCGAGGCCGGCCAGCACGCTCCAGGTGCCATAGATGTAGTTGGTGCCCCAGCGGCCCCACCAGCAGCCGTCGGCGCGCTGGGTGCGCTTCACGTAGTCGATCGCGCGCGCGAGCGCCGGCTTGTCCTCGTCGCGGCCGGTCACGCCGAAGCAGAGCAGCACGCGCCCCGACACGTCCTCGGTGGGCGGGTCGAGCAGCGCGCCGTGATCGGCGAACGGGATCAGGTTCAGGTAGAGCCGGTCGCAATCGGCGTCGAACGCGCCGAAGCCGCCGTTGCGCGATTGCAGCCCGCGCATCCAGTCGAGCCCGCGCGCGACCACCTGCGCATACGGATCGGTGCCGGTGGTGCGCGCGAGCAGCCGGCCGCGCTGGTGCAGCATCGCGGCCACCACGGCGCTGTCGTCGATGTCGGGGTAATACGGATTCTCGTACTGGAACGCCCAGCCGCCCGCCGGCGTGTCGGCCGGCGCGTTCTCGATCCAGTCGCCGCGCACCTGCGTCACCTGCTTGCCGGCGAGCCATTCGTAGGATGCCGCGATGCGCTGCTGCAGCTCCGCTTCGGAGACCTGAGGATCGCCGCGCGTGTCGGGCACCGCGCGCGCCTGTTCGAGCGCCATCGTGCTCCACGCCGTGTCCCACACCGGCGACAGGCACGGCTGGCAATAGACGCTGCCGTCGGGCCGCTCGACCAGCAGCTTCTCGAGCGCGTTCTCGCAGTCGTGGCGCAGCGGGTGGTCCTCGGGATAGCCGAGCACGTCCATCATCTGGTAGCTGTAGACGATCGGCGGGAAGATCCCGCCCATGCCGTCCTCGCCGTTCATGCGCTCGGCGCACCACGCCTCGGCATGGCGGATCGCGCGGCGGCGCAGCGCCGCCGGGATCAGCGCATCGACGGGGCGCAGCACGCGGTCGATGGTCAGGAACAGGTTGCGCACGAAACCACCGCGCGCGAAGTAGCGACGCTCCGCTTCGGGCGCAGTCACGAACAGCTCGCGGATCGACACGCCGTGCGGGTTCTTCGCGCGCGCCTTCAGCGAACAGAGCACCAGCAGCGGCACCATGGTCGTGCGCGCCCAGTAGGCGATCTTGTACATCGAGATCGGCACCCACTTCGGGAACAGCACGAACTCCACCGGCATGAACGGCGTGGCGCGCCACGGCACCTGGCCGAAGGTGGCGAGCAGGATCCGCGTGAACACGTTCGACTTCGCCGCGCCGCCGAGCGAGAGGATCGTCTCTCGCGCGCGCGCCATGTGCGGCGCGTCCTCGCTGTCGCCGGCCGCCTTCAGCGCGAAATAGGCCTTCACGCTGCACGACACGTCGGGCGCGCCGTCCACGTACAGGTCCCACGCGCCGTGCGTGGCGAGCCGCTGGATCTCGCGCAGGTAGCGCGCCATGCGTGCCTGCCGCGCCTCGTCGATCTTCCCCATGAAATGCATCATCAGGATGTATTCGGCGGTGATGGTGGCGTCGGATTCGAGCTCGAAGCACCAGCTGCCGTCGGCGCTCTGGCGCTGCGCGAGCGCATCGCGGCCGCGCAGGATCGCGGCGTCGAGCAGGGACGGGAGGGGAAGATCGGAATTTTTCATCGGCCGGATCATACCATCCGGCCGGATTGTTCTGCGTGCAGAAACGTCGATGGTAAGATGCGCGCATGAACGACACCCGGCCTCCCGCGCCCGGCATGCCGCCCGCCCCGGCGGACGCCGCGCCCGCCCCCCAGCAGTCCGCGCCGGATCCCGCGCCCGAGCGCGCCGGCGCGTCCGCTGCCGCCGGCGCCGCTTCTCCCTCCGATTCCGCCCACCCCGCCGACGACACGCGCGGCAGCCGCCGCAAGAAGGCGCCGGCCCACGTCCGCTCGGAATTGCTGCGGGCCGCCGCCGACATCGCCACCGAGCACGGCGTGCAGGCCGTCACGCTCGAGGCCGTGGCCGAGCGCGCCGGCGTCAGCAAGGGTGGCCTCCAGTACCATTTCCGCAGCAAGCAGGCGCTGTTCGACGCGCTGTTCGCGCAGACCCTCGAACGCTTCGAAGCCCAGATGAAGACCTCGATCGCCGCCGATCCGCATCCGGGCGGCGCGAACGCGCGCGCCTACCTGCACGCGGCGATGAACGAGACCACGCCGGCCGCGAGCACGAACCTGCTGCGCGTGCTGGTGTCGTCGATGATGACCGACCCCGACGCGCGCGAGCGCTGGGCCGCGCCGATGCGCGAGCTGTCGCGTCCCGATCCGCTGCCGCTCGAACAGGCGGCCACGCTGATGATCTGCCGGCTCGCCGCCGACGGGCTGTGGATTTCCGAGCTGCTCGGCTACCAGAACCTCTCGCCGGCGCTGCGCGACGAGATCGTGCGGCAGCTCGAGGGGATGACGGCGGGGCAATGATCGCGGGGAAAGGATCACGGCGGGGCGCCTGCCCCGCCTCCCGGGCCGCCTGCCGCGTGCGCTAATATTGTAGAAAATATGCGGGCACCCGCCCGGGCGCCCGCATCGTGATCGACCTTCCACTAATCGACAATGCAAAACAAGCGGCCCGGACTGGGTCATATGACGCGGGCGGAGGCGGCGGCTGACGAACTGAGGCGCAGGATTCTCGCCGGAGACATCGCCGAAGGCACCCAGCTCAAGCAGGACGCGCTCGCCGCCGAATTCGGCATCAGCCGCATTCCGCTGCGCGAGGCGCTGGTCCAGCTCGAAAGCGAAGGCCTCGTCCGGATCCTGCCGCACAAGGGCGCGATCGTCGCCGAGTTCTCGATCGACGAGATCACCGAACTGTTCGAACTGCGCGCGCTGCTCGAGCCGATGCTGCTGCGCAAGTCGGTACCCCACCTGGTCGCCGACGATTTCGCCGCGATCCAGCAGGTGCTCGACGCGTTCAGCGACGAGCTGCACGCGAACGCGCCGGCGCGCTGGGGCGAACTGAACACGCAGCTGCACCAGCTGCTGCTGTCGCGCGCGAACCAGCCGAGGACGGCCGGCATCGTCCATTCGCTGCTGCAGCAAACCGATCGCCACACGCGCGTGCAGCTTTCGCTGACCGCGCAAGGCGCGGATCGCGCCGAACGCGAACATGCCGAACTCGTCGAGCTCTGCCGGCAGCGCGATGCCGAGCGTGCCGCGGCCTTGCTGAAGGCGCATATCGAGCACGTCGGCGACGAACTGAAACGTTTTCTGGAATCACGGCGCGGCGCCTGAACGGCGCCGGCATCGGGACGCGGGGCGAAGGCGGGGCAGGCGTTCGCCGCCCCGCTCGTCCGGTCCGCCGGCTCACGGCGGCGGCCCTGCGTTCGGGCCGCGTCGCTCACCTTCATCTACCTCATCGCCTTCACATTGCGCGGCCGCCGGGCGACGGTCGCGCTGCCCACCCCGCGCGTCAGGCGCGTTCGAGATCGGCCGACCACGAGCGATACCACTCGCGGAACAGCGCGTACTGCTTCTCGGCGTAGTTGCGCTGCGCATCGCTGAGCACGTCGGTTTCGTTGAAGTGCAGCGTGTACTCGGTGTCGCCGTTCAGCACCATCAGGTACTTGTAGTACAGCACCAGGTCGGTGCCCTCGTCGAACGACGACAGCACGTTCAGCGCCGCTTCGAGCTCCTTCGCCTGACGGCGCGCGAGCGCATCGCCGGCCGCTGCCCGCTTGCTGAGCGCCACCAGTTGCAGGACCTCGCGCGGCAGCGCGTTGCCGATGCCGGTGATCGCGCCCGTCGCGCCGCAATTGACGAAGCCGTGGAACACCTGCGTGTCGACGCCGGCCATCAGGATCACGTTGTCGTCCTGCGAGGTGATGTGCTCGGCCGCGTAGCGCATGTCGGCCGCGCCGCCGAACTCCTTGAAGCCGACCAGATTCGGGAACTGCTGGCGCAGCGCGAAGAACAGGTCGGCGCGCGTGGCGAAGCCGTAGTACGGGCTGTTGTAGATCACCGCCGGCAGCGCCGGCGCGGCTGCCAGGATCGCCGAGAAGTGGGCCTTCTGGGCCGCCGGCGAGGAGCCGCGCGACAGCACGCGCGGAATCACCATCAGGCCGTGCGCCCCCACCTTCGCGGCGTGAGCGGCGTGCGACACGGCTTCCTTCGTGTTCACGGCACCCGTACCGACGATGGTCGGCACGCCGGCGGCCACCAGGCGCGCCACGCCTTCCTGGCGCTGCGCCTCGGTCAGGAGCGGCCAGTCGCCCATCGAGCCGCAATACACCACGGCGCGCATGCCGAGGTCGATGAGTTCGCGGCCCTTCCTGACCAACGCGTCGAAGTCGGGCGTGCGGTCCTGCTTGCAGGGGGTCATGAGGGCCGGAATGGTCCCTTCGAAAACGTTGGTGGTCATTACAGGTTCCTGAAAGTTCGGTCGGACGGATTGAACATCACACGAAACCAGCCTGGGACGAACCGCGCTCCGGGCGACTGAATTCGATGTACGTATATTTTATACAATGTCAAAAAAGCTGAGAAGCCCCTGATGCGAATCGGCTGGACATCGGCCCGGACATCGCCCGGCATGCCTGCCCGCCGCGCCTTCGCCGCCGCGCGAGTTCGGGTAAAGTCTTCGCTTTGCGCGCGGGCCGCCGCCGCTCGCGCGTCGCCTTCCCGCCTTCCCGCCTTACTGCCGCCTCCGGAGCCCGACGATGCCGCACCCGATCCCGTTCACCACGATCCGCGCGATCGCCTTCGATTTCGACGGCGTGATCCTCGATTCGGTCTGGATGAAGGTGAACCTGTTCCTCGAGTGCTACGAGGACTACGGCAGGCCGCTGATGCCGGCGCAGCGCGCCAAAATGCTCGCGCACCTGACGCATCACGGCGGCGTCGGCCGCGTCGCGAAGTTCGCCCACTACGAAAGCGCGATCTTCGGCCGCGAGCCCGATCCCGAGGTGGTGGCCACGCTCGCGCGGCGCTACAGCGAGCTGTTGATGCCGCGCATCGACGCCTGTCCCGAGCTGCCCGGCGCGCGCGCGTTCCTCGAACGGATGCAGGGCCGGCTGTCGCTGCACCTGATCTCCGGCACCACCGACGACGACCTGCGCCACATCACGCAGCGGCGCGACTTCGCGCGCTACTTCCGCACCATCGCGGGCTCGCCGACCACCAAGCCGGTCGCCTTCGCCGACGTGCTGCGCCTGGGCGGCTGGCAGCCGGCCGAGGTGCTGGCGATCGGCGATTCGTGGACGGAGTTCGACGCGGCGCGCGAACTGGGCATGCCGTTCGCGGGCATCGTGGCGCCGGGCGAGCCGAACCCGTTTCCGGATTCGGTGCCGGTGTATGCGGACAGGGCCGCGCTCGACGCGGCCTGGGAAGCGGCCGACGCGGCGGCGCGCTGAGGCCGGTCCTTTCGATGAAGGCGGCTGAGTCGATCAAGGCGTCGGGATCGCACCGGCGCTACGACGCGGCACGCTGACGATGCGGCGCATCACCCGCGCCGCCTCGTCCACAACGCGCGCCGCGTCGGGCCTCAGGCGCGCCGGGCGTCCGTGCGCGCCTCGATCGCGCGCACCACGGCGGCCATGTCCTCGCCGCCGTGCCCGAGCTTCAGCGTCTCGGTATACAGCTCGAAACAGGTGTCGAGCAGCGGCGAGGCGAGGTTCGCGTTGCGCGCGGCCTCGGCGGCGAGCCGGTTGTTCTTCAGCACGTCGGCGATCGACGCCTGCACCTCGAAATCCTCGCGCACCAGCTTGTCGATCTTCACGCGCGAGACGGCGCTCGCCATCGGCCCGGCGTCGAGCACGGTCTGGAACTGCTTCATGTCGAGCCCGTAGAAGCGCGCGAGGTGCGAGGCCTCGGCCACCGCGGTCACCATCGGGATCAGGAACGTGTTGACCGACAGCTTCATCAGCAGCCCCGTGGGCACCGGCCCGCAGACCACGGATTCATGGCACATCGGCTTGAGCAGCGGGCGCACTGCCTCGACGTCGGCCGGCTCGCCGGCCAGCATCGCCACCAGTTGCCCGGCCTCGGCCGGCTTGCGCGAGCCCGACACGGGCGCCTCCACGTAACGGCCGCCGGCCGCGCGGATATCGGCGTCGAGGCCGCGCGAATATTCGGCCGACACGGTGCCCATGTGGACGATCAGGTGGTCCGCCACGCGCCGCGCGAAATCGGGCGTGCCGCGGCCGAGCACGGCGTCGAGCGCCTCGTCGGTCGCCATCATCAGGATCACGGTGCGTGTGTCGCGATAGACCTCGTCGACCGATCCGGCGACTTGCGCGCCGGCCTCGGCCAGCGCCGCGCAGCGTTCCGGGGAACGATTCCAGACGACCAGCGCGGTGCCCGCGCGCGCGAGGTTGAGCGCCATGGGTTGCCCCATCACGCCGATGCCGATGAATCCGACTTTCATTGAGTGTCTCCGTATCTTCACCATCGCTCGTGGCGATGGCCAGGTGGGGATGGTTGCGGGTTCCGCTCACGATGACGCGCAACGGCAAACGGCGGGCGGCCGGGCGATGCGCCGGCCCGATGCTGTCGAGCCTGCGATCGCACGGCCGCCCGTGGCGGACCCGGTCCGGGCGGCGGCGATCGGCCGCGCGCGCCGCCCAGTGTATCTAAATCGCCGCCACCTGTGCGGCCGCCGCGTAGCGGCTCTCGCGGTACGGCAGCCCGAGGTGGTCGCGCAGCGTCGCGCCGCGCAGCACCGGGTCGAAGTAGCCGCGCGCGGTCAGCACCGGCAGCACGTGGCGGATCATGTCGTCGAGCCCGAAACCCACCACCGGCAGCCCGAGCATGAAGCCGTCGGCCGCGCCCTCCTCGACCCAGCGGATCATCTCGTCGGCCACGCGCTCCGGCGTGCCGATGAACGCTTCCGAGGTGCCGATGTTCGAGCGCCGCGTGGCCACTTCGTAGGCCACCTCGCGCAGCGTCAGCTTGCGCTCGCGCGCGAGCCGCTTGATGTTGTCGGTGGTCGAGCGGAACCCGTCGTTGCCGAGTTCGCCGATCTCGGGGAACGGCCCGTCGAGCGGATAGACGCTGAAATCGTGCTGCTGGAAGAAGTGCCCGAGATAGGCCAGCGCCTCCTTCGGCGAGAGCAGGTCGCGCACCTGGCGATAGCGCTCGTCGGCCTCGGCGTCGGTCGCGCCGACGATCGGCCCGATGCCGGGAAACACCTTCACGTGCTCCGGATCGCGGCCGGCCTGCGCGGCGGCTTCCTTGACGCGGCGGTAGAAGGTGCGCGCGTCGTCGAAGGTG
This sequence comes from Burkholderia perseverans, assembly GCF_022870505.1. NCBI lineage: Bacteria > Pseudomonadati > Pseudomonadota > Betaproteobacteria > Burkholderiales > Burkholderiaceae > Burkholderia > Burkholderia perseverans. The sequence continues at coordinate 268,811 of NZ_CP045093.1, read as the reverse complement.
CCGCCGTTCGAGAACACCGCGTCGGCATAGCGCCCGGCGAACTCGACGCCGTCGCCCGACGAGCCGGCCTGGAAGATCACCGGCTGGCCCTGCGGCGAGCGGCGGATGTTGAGCGGGCCGTCCACCGAGTAGTAGCGGCCGCGATGATCGAGCCGGTGCAGCCCGGCCGGATCGAAGAAGCGGCCGGTGGCGCGGTCGCGCACCAGCGCGTCGTCGTCCCAGCTGTCCCACAGGCCCTGCACCACGTCGATGTGCTCGGTGGCGATCTCGTAGCGCGCGGCGTGGTCGGGATGCTCGCGGCCGTAGTTGCGCGCGGTGCCCTCGAGCGAGGACGTCACCACGTTCCAGCCCGCGCGGCCGCGGCTGATCAGGTCGAGCGAGGCGAACTGGCGCGCCACGTTGAACGGCTCGGCATAGGGCGACGACACCGTGCCGACCAGCCCGATCTTCGTGGTCAGCGCGGCGAGCGCGGACAGCAGCGCGATCGGCTCGAAGCGGTTCAGGAAGTGCGGCGCCGATTTCTCGGTGATGAACAGGCCGTCGGCGATGAACGCGAACGCGATGCCGGCCGCCTCGGCCGTGCGCGTGCGCTCGGCGTAGAACTCGAAGTTGACGCTCGCGTCGGGCGGCACGCTCGGATGCTTCCAGGCGTTCATGTTCGCGCCCGGCCCCTGGATCAGCACGCCGAAATTGATGCGTTTCTTTTGCATGACGAAGCTTCCTCGCAAAGTGGGAAAGACCCGCGCGGGGCGCCCGGATGCCTGCCGGCGCCGCGCGGGAGAGGGTTCGATCCGGCGGCGGCGCCGCGCGGCGGCGGGGCACGCCGGGAAGGCGGGCTCGCGGCCCCGGCCCGCGCGGCGGCCATGCCTTGCCGCGCGGGCCTGCTCGGGCGGGTCGGACGCCGCGCGACGCGCCCGGGGGCCGCGCTTGCCTTCGCGCGTGCCTTCGCACCTGAACCCGCGCATGCAGCGGCCCGCGCGCGGCGTGCCACGGCCGCGCCCGGCCGCACGAGCGGCGCCAGATGCACCGCGCTCATGCGCCGAGCCCGCTCGCGGCGGCCGGCCCGCCGTTCTGCCACAACAGCGGCGCGACCGATTCGGCGGCCGTCACCGCGTCGACGCGCCCGATCACGAGATCGTGGCTGCCGTAGCCGTACATCACGTCCACCCGGCACAGCAGCGTGGCCTGCGCGCCGCTCAACACCGGCAGCCCGCGCGCCTCGCGCCACGCGCCGAACGCGAAGCGCGCCGCATGGTCGAGCTTGCCGCTGAACGGCGCGATCAGGTCGGCCTGGCGCGCCTGCAGCAGGTTCACCGAGAAGCGCCGCGTGCGCGCGAGCGGCAGGTAGACGCTCGCGTTGCGATTGATGCAGACCACGATCGCGGGCGGCTCGGTGCTGAGCGTGCTGAGCGCGGTGGCCGTCATGCCGTAGCGCGCGCCGTGCTCGCGCGTCGCCACGATCGACACCGCGGCGGTGAGCCGGCGCATCGCATGCCGGAACTGGCGCGCGAGTTCGGCCTCGTCCCGCGCGTCGCGCCCCGTGCCGGACGGCTCCGGCGCCGGGGCCTGCCGCGCGGCCGCGCCGTTCGCAGCGTGGTTGGCGTGGGCGGCATGCGCGACCTTGGCCGCATCGGCCGCCCCCACCGCGCCGGGCCGCGCGCGTCCCGGCGCCGGCGCGGCCACGGCCGCCTCGAGTGCGGCGCGTATCGCGCCGTCGGTTTTTGCGTTGCTCCATGGGCTGGCCATCGTGTCTCCTCGTCGTGTCGGTTGGTTGGAAGCGGCGCCGCGCCGCTCAGCTCTTGAGCACCGAGTACATCAGCGTGCCGGAGAACATCAGCAGCACCAGCGAGGCGCCGCGCAGCAGCGTCGAAGTGCGTTCGGCCCAGGCGCGCCGCGACGTGATCAGCCCGCCGAGGCACGACCAGCCGACGCCGATCGGCGCGAGCACGATCAGGAACAGCGCGAACGCGGTCAGGTAGACGTGGACCGAGCGGAACGCCTCGACCGGAAACAGCGTGCTCGCGAACAGCAGCGCCTTCGGGTTCATCAGCGTGGCGACGAACTGGTCGCGAAAGCTGATCGGCCTCACGTCGGCCACTTCCGCCAGCACGCGGCTGCGGGTCCACATCTTCAGCGCGAGGTAGAAGATATAGGCCGAGCTCGCGAGCTTGACGATGTCGTAGAGCCACGGCCGCGTCGCCGCGAACGTGCAGAGGAACAGCCCCCACACCGACACCGCCGCCAGGTAGCCGAGCGCCTCGGCGATCACGAGCGGCCAGGTCCCGCGCAGCCCGACCTTCAGGCCCGACGACAGCAGCAGCGTATTGGTGGGGCCGGGCACGACGAGCACCAGCGAGACGTACATCAGCATCCGTAACAACGCATCCTGGAGCGGCACGATGCCTCCTCGATCGGATCAGGATCAGATAACGGGTTGAAGGGTTGAAATAACGGGAGCGGCACCGCCGCGTCAGCCGCGCGCCGGCTCGGCCGGTTCGCGTTCGAAATAACGGTTGCCGTCCGGTTCGAGCCAGTCCGAGCGCGGCGGCGTGAAGATGTCGAGATCGACGGCATCCTCGAGGCACAGCGCGTTGTGCGGCAGGTTCGCGGGCAGATGCAGGATGCCGCCCGGGCCGACCTCGGCCTCGTGTTCGAGCCGCTCGCCGTAGCGGAACAGCAGGCGGCCCGACAGGATCACCGTGAACTGCTCGTTCGGATGCGAATGCGTCGCGACGAACGCCCCCTTCTTCATGAACAGCTTCGCCATCATCAGCGCGTCGCCGTTCACCACCTGCCGCTCGATGCGCGGCGTCAGCACCTCGCGCTCGATGCCGTCCCACGTGCCGTGGCCGTGTTCGTTGAGCCCTGCCATGTCGTCTCTCTCCCGGTTGGGGTGGATCGCTTGTCGAATGCCGGCGCCGCGCCGCTCAGGCGGACAGCTCGCGCGCGGTTTCCTGGCGCCGCGCGGCCTGCTGCGCGTCACGCGCGCGCGCGAGCCGGCTCGCCTCCTCGGTGATGATGTCTTCCTGCCCGGCCACCAGCTTGCGTTCCGCGAGCCGCCGGTACAGCTCGAACTCGTTCACGCCGAACTCGAGCGCGGCCTTCTGGATGTGCGGCACGTAGCCGGAAAAGAGACCGTAGAGGCCGCTGGCGATGTTGGCGGCCGGGATGTGCGGCGTCTTCGGGCTCAGGAACGCGTCGGACTCGCGCGCGAGCAGCGTCACGCGCTCGAAGCTGGTGTTGGCCGCGTGCCCCTCGCGTTCCATCGCGGCCACCAGCGTTTCGAGCTGCGTGTTGCCGGCGCCGGCGCCGAAGCCCTTCACGCAGGCATCGACGATGGTGGCGCCCTCCTCCAGCGCGACCAGGCTGTTGGCCACCGCGAGGCCGAGGTTGTTGTGGGCGTGGAAGCCCACCGCCACCTCCAGCTCGCCCACCAGCAGCCGCACCTTCTCGCGCACCAGCGAAGGCGTCGAATAGCCGGCGCTGTCCATCAGGATCACCGCCTGCGCGCCGTAGCCCTGCATCAGCCGCGCCTGCGCGAGCAGCACGTCGGCCGGCGCCATGTGCGACATCATCAGCACGCCGAACGCGGTGCGGCCGGCCTGGCGTGTCTGGTCGATGAAGCGCCGCGAGACGTTGGCCTCGGTGCAGTGGGTGGCCACGCGCACCACGTCCACGCCGGTCTCGATCGCCAGCTCGATGTCGGCCGACTTGCCGAGGCCCGGGATGAAGTGCACGCCGAGCCGGCTGGTGGTGAGCGCGGCGCGCGCGGTCTCGAGCATGGCGCGGTCGTCGATCGGGGTCTGGCCGAGCAGGCACGACGAGCCGCCCAGGCCGTTGCCGTGGCCCACTTCCACGATGTCGATGCCGGCCGCGTTGGCGGCGCGCGCGTAGTCGGCGATCTGGGCGCTGGTCAACTGGTGGCGGATCGCGTGATTGCCGTCCCGCAGCGTCGCATCACTGATGAGGTTCATTGCGTGGCTCCTGAGCGAAGGGTTGCATGGCGGTGCGTGGCTACCGCGAGCGCCGCGCAGTTGATGATGTCGAGGTTGCCCGCGTACTCGGGCAGGTAGTCGCCGCGCCCGCGCACGGTCAGGCTCACGGTGATGCGCCCCTGGCTTTCGAGCGGCTGCACCACCAGCTGATAACCGGGCACGTACTCGCGCACCTGCTCGGCCATCGCCTCGATGCGCGAGCGCACCCGGCCGAAGTCGCGGTAGCGCGCGTGCGCGTACAGCGTGGTCTGCATCTGGATGCCGGGCTCGGCCGGATTGATGTTGAGGATCGCCTTGGTGCGCTTCGCGCCGCTGAACTTCGCCAGCGCGTATTCGGTGGTGGTCTGGTATTCGTTGATGTTCTCGCGGGTGGCCATGCCGGCGCTGCGCGAGGCGATCGCCGAGACCACTTCCAGGTAGTCGATCTCGTCGACGGCCTGGCGCAGCGCGTAGGCGAGCGGCAGGCTCGCCTGGCCGCCGCAGGTGATCAGGTTGACGTTCTGCACCGCGTGCGTGTCGGGCAGGTTGATGCAGGGCACGCAGAGCCGGCCGACCTTGGCCGGCGTCAGGTCGATCGCGAACTTGCCGGCCTCGGCGAAGAAGCGGTTGTGCTGCGTGTGCGCGGCCGCCGAGGTGGCGTCGAACACGAGGTCGTAGGCGTCGGCGTTGGCCCGCAGGAAATCGAGCCCGTCGCTCGAGGTTGCCACATGGCATTCGCGCGCGAGCCGCAGCCCGTCGCTGTCCGCGTTGCGCCCGACCACGAACGCGAGATCGAACTGCTCGCACGCCTTCACCTTGAACATCAGGTCGATGCCGATGCTGCCCGAGCCGAGGATGGCGACACGGGTGCGTGCGGTGCCGGCGGCGCGGACCTGGCGCTCGGCACGGGTGGATCGGTTCTTCATCTGCCGTTCTCCTCGATCTGTTGGCGGGCGGCCGTGTGGCCGTGCTGCACGGACTGGTCCGCCGACACCTGCGCCAGCGCGCGGCGCAGTTCGGCCAGCACGTCCGGCTCCTCGCTGTGCAGGAAAAAATGGTTGCCGGGAAAGCGCACGTAATGGATCGGGCCGGTGGTCTCGGCGCGCCAGCCTTCCACGCCCTCGTCGCTGACTAGCCCGTCGTGGGTGCCGCGCAGCACCAGCAGCGGGCACGCGAGCGGCGCCTCCTCGGTGTAGTGGTAGAGCGCCGAGATGGTCAGGTCCGCGCGCAGCCGCGGCATCCACAGGTCGCGCATCGACGGCTCGTTGATCAGTTCCTCGGGCGTGCCGTTGTAGTCGCGCACGGTGGCGAGGAACACCTCGTCGGGCAGCGCCTGGATGCCGGCGTCGCGCCACAGGTAGCGCGGCGCGTTGCGCCCCGACGCGACGAACAGGGCCGGCTCGGCGTGGCCGCGCGCGCGCAGCAGGCGGGCCAGGTCGAACGCGATCAGCGCGCCCATGCTGTGGCCGAAGAACACGAACGGCAGGTCGAGCCAGTCGGGCACGCACTCGGCCAGCGCCTCGACGATCGGCGTCGCGCTCTCGAACAGCGGCTCGCCGAGCCGGTACTCGCGCCCCGGCAGCTGCACGGCCACCAGTTCGACCCAGTCGGGCAGGCCGCCGCGCCACGAGCGGAAGATCGAGGCCGTGGCGCCGGCGTAGTGGAAGCAGAACAGGCGCAGCCGCGCCGGCTGGCCGCTCGCCGCCGGATGCACGATCAGCCAGGGGGATTCGTCCACTTGCGCGCTCATGCCCGCACCTCGTCGCGCGACGGCACCGCCACCGGCACCGTGGTGAGCCAGTTCCACTTGTCGGCGTGAGTGCCGCGCACGATGCCGAAGTAGCGGTCCTGGATCGCCTTGGTGACCGGCCCGCGCGCGCCGTTGCCCACCGGCATGCGGTCGATCGAGCGCACCGGGCAGATCTCCACGGCCGTGCCGGTGAAGAAGATCTCGTCGGCGAGGTACAGCATCTCGCGCGGCAGGCTGGTCTCGGTGACGGTGTAGCCGAGGTCGCGCGCGATGCGCATCACGCACTGCCGCGTGATGCCGCTCAGGATGCTGCTGCCCACCGACGGCGTGAAGATCTCGTTGCGATGCACGAGGAACACGTTCTCGCCGCTGCCCTCGCTGATGAAGCCGTGCCCGTCGAGCGCGATGCCCTCGCTCAGGCCGTTCTCGCGCGCCTCCATCGCGATCGCCTGGCCGTTGATGTACTGGCCGCCGATCTTGGCCATGGTGCTGGCCGCGCCGGGGCCATGGCGCCGCCAGCTGCTGACCTGCACGTCCACCCCGCCGGTCAGCGCGGCCTCGCCCAGGTAGGCGCCCCACTTCGTGGTGGCCAGCAGCGCCTCGGCCGGATGCGAGCGCGCGTCGAGGCCGAGCGAATCGCCCGCGCCGCGATAGACGAGCGGCCGGATATAGGCCGCGCGATGGCCGTTCGCGCGCAGCGTCTCGGCGCTCACCTCCATCCACTGCCCGACCGTGAGCGGCGACGGAATGCGCGCCACCTTGCAGCTGAACAGCAGCCGCTCGTAGTGTTCGCGACCGCAGAGGATCGCCGCCTTGTCGCCGATCTCGTAGGCGCGGATGCCTTCGAACACGCTCGTGCCGTAGTGCAGCGCGTGGCTCATCACGTGCACCTGCGCCCGCTCCCACGGCAGCAGCTCGCCGTTCTTCCAGATGTATTTCGCGTTCATCGCCGCTCGTCTCCTCACATCACGCTGTATTCGTTGAAGGCATCCACCACGCTGCGCCCCGCCGCCACGGCATCGCGCACCTTGCGCTCGAGCCGGTTCTTGGCGATCGCGCGCGTGATCACCTCGTGCTCCACTTCGCGTGGAATCACGCACACCCCGTCGTTGTCGCCGAACACGAGGTCGCCGGGCCGCACCCGCACCTCGCCGATGCGGATCGAGCAGCGGAAATCCACCACGTTGTGGCGCCCCTGCAGCCCGTAGGCATGGGTGCCGTGCGCGAACACCGGCAGCCCCAGTTCGCCGATCGCGTTGGCGTCGCGCACGTGGGCGTTGAGCACCACGCCGGCCGCGCCGATCTTCTTCACGCGCGAGGCCAGCAAGTCGCCGATCCGCGCGGCGCCCACCGGGCCGCCGCTGGCGATGTACACCTCGCCCGGACGCAGCGCCTCGATCGATTCGAACAGCAAGCCGAACGGCTTCGCGTCGTAGCGCCTGAGGCCGCCGTGCGGCACCGGCGGATCGTCCTGCACCGGCATCGCGCGGCCGATCATCACCATCTCGGCGCGCAGCGGCCGGATCGCGGGCGGCAGCATCGGCGCGGCGAAACCGAGCTGTTCGAGCACGTCGCTGACGGGGCACGTCGCCAGCTCCTCGCGCATCAGCGCGAACAGTTCCTCATCCGTATTCCATTGGGCCATTGTCTTGTCATCCAGTCAGGGTGGAATCCGGCTCGCCGAGCAGCACGGCCAGCTCCCGGTTGATCTCGTCGAGCACGTCGGCCTGCTTCTCGTGGATGAAGAAGTGGCCGCCCTCGAAGTTGCGCAGCCGGAACCCGCCGCGCGTATGGCGCGCCCAGCCCGCGGCCCCCGCGTCGTCGACCATCGCGTCGGCGGTGCCCTGGAACACCACGATCGGGCAGTCGAGCGGCGGCTCGGCCTCGTAGCGGTAGGTCTCGAACACCTGGCCGTCGGCGCGGATCCTCGGCAGCAGCAGGTCGAGCAGCACCGGATCGTCGAGGATCGTGTCGGGCGTGCCCTCGCAGGCGCGCAGCACTTCCACGAACTGCGCGTCGTCGAGCGTGTAGCGGATCACCTCCGGCACCACGTCGGGCGCGTACTGCGCCGAGACGATCAGCACGCGCGGCAGCGCGAAGCCGGCGCGGCGCAGCCGGCGCGCCACGTCGAACGCGATCCGCGCCCCGGAGCTGTGCCCGAACATCACGTAGGGCCGGTCGAGCCAGGGCGCGAGCGCCTCGGCCACCGGCGCCCCGATCTCGTCCATGGCATGCAGCAGCGGTTCGTCGAGCCGGTTCTCGCGGCCCGGCAGCTGCACGGCGAGCAGTTCCACCTCGCCGGGCAGCTCCGCGGCCCACGGCGCGAACATCGATGCGCCGGTGCCCGCGTAGTGGAAGCAGACGAGCCGCACGCGCGCGTCGGACCTTGGACCGCCGGCGCCGAACAGGAGCCAGTCGGATTCGCGCGTCTCCAGATCGGCGCCGGTCATCGCTCAGGCCGTCGCCGTGGCCTTGGCGGCCAGCGGTTGCGAGACGCGGTTGTGGCCGTAGCGATCCTCACCGGCCACCAGCACCGTCGAGTAGCGGTCGAGCGGCAGCACTTCGCCGAAGTGGTGGAACGACTCCTGGCCCGCGTACACCTTCACGTGCGTCGGCACGTAGCGCGTGGCCCAGCCGAAGCGCACCGAATCCTTGGTCGAGTTCGGGTTCGAGCCGTGCATGCAGCGCGACGTGAAGATGAAGAACTGGCCCGGCTTCACTTCCATGTGGACGGCGCGGTCCTCGTCGGGCTTCCACTTCGGATCGAGCTTGAGCTTCTCGTAGTCGTAGCCGTAGAAGCCGGACTTCTGGCCGTCGTCGAGCACGCGCTGGTTGAAGTTCTCCGGCTCGAACGGGATGTTGCGCTTCTCGTCGAAGTACCAGGTGCGGTGGCTGCCGGGCATCAGCTTCAGGCAGCCGTTGGCCTTGGTGGCCTCGCTCATCGCGACCCAGGCAGTCAGCTCCCACGGGCGGCCTTCCTCGGCCGCGGTCGGTTCGAGCTTCTCGGTGCCCTCGAACTCGACGAAGCTTTCCGCCTGGTGCCAGTCGGTGCCTTCGTCGCCCGGATACTTCGGGAACCACTCGGTGCGCCAGCTCAGCACGTCCGGCCCGAGGATGCTCGAGATCCGGTCGACGATCGCCGGATGGCTGCTCATCCGGCTCAGGTTCGTCAGGTCGAGATGGCGGTCGTAGTTGAGCTTGCTGTCCGGGAACGGCGCGTTGGTGGCGTCGAGCAGATCCATGCGGACCTCCTCCCAGACGCGCGTCATCTCTTCCGGTTCGTACAGCGTGAACGGGCCGGCATAGCCGTTCTCGTAAAAGAACTTCTTCTCGTCCTCGGACAGGTGAAAACGCTTCTGCATCTCAGTTCTCCTAAATTTGCATGGAAGACCATGCGCGGGGTAACGACGGGTACTGCGGGGTTCCACCGCTCGCGCGGCGCCGGGGGCGGACGAATCTCGGGATCGACCGGGCAGCGGGCTCGCGCCCGCCGACGGTCAGCTCGCCGCGTCGGCCGTGTTGCGACTCGCCTCGCGCAGCGCGTCGGTGGCCGCCGCCAGCTCGGCGACGCTCGAACGCGTGCGGTCGAAGAACTGACGCGGCGGCGGCGTGATGCCCACCTTCGCCTTCATCTGCTTCAATACTTCGACGAGATTCAGCGAGTTGCCGCCGATATCCGGAAAACGCGTTTCGGGCGTCACGTTCTTCACGCCGATCACGTCTTCCAGAACCTGAATCAAGATGGCTTCGGTTTTCATGAATTGACTTCCTCCTGGTGGCTTGTATTGATGCGTTGCTGCAAAATCGACAGAAGCGCCTTGCGATCCGTCTTTCCCGACGACAACACCGGAAACTCGTCCAACACCGTCAGATAGCGCGGCACCATGTAGGCGGGCAGCTCGCCCGCGAGCCGCTGCCGGATCGCGGCGAGCTGCGACTCGGTATCCACCGCCTGCGCCTGTTCGAACAGCACGCCGGCCGCGAGCACCTTCTCGCCGAAGCGCGTGTCGAGCACGACGATTTCCGAGCCGTGGACGTGCGGCACGCTGTCGATCACGCGCCGTACCTCGTTCAGATGGATCCGGTAGCCGCCGAGCTTGACCTCGTTGTCGCGGCGGCCCATGTAGAACAGGCTGCCGTCGTCGAGCCAGCGGCACAGGTCACCGGTGCGATAGAACGGCACGCCGCCCACGTGGGTGAGCCGCGCGGCCGTTTCCTCGGGCAGGTGCCAGTAGCCCTGCATCACCTGGGTGCCGCCCACCATCAGCTCGCCGGGCGTGTCGGGCGTGTCGATCGCGCGGCCGTCGTCGCCCACCAGCAGCACCTTCACGTGCTCGAACGGCACGCCGATCGGATAGAGCGTGCGGCGCTCCGGCTCGATCTCGCGGATCACGTGCGCAGTGGACGCGCAGGTCGCCTCGGTCGGCCCGTAGGCGTTGATCACCTGCACGCCGGGGGTCTTGCGCATCCAGCGCTGGACCGTCTTGATGTCGGGCACGTCGGTGCCGGTCAGGATCTGCTTCAGATGCGGCAGCGGCGCCGTGGCGAAGTGCTCGGCCTGGGCGAGCAGGCCCAGCATCATCCCCCACGCGGAAAAGTGCGTGACGTCGTGCGCGCAGAGCGCGTCGAGCATGATGTCGGGCACCACCACGTCGTCGTGGACGTACAGATGCGCGCCCTGCGAGAGCGGGAACAGCATGTCCATCAGGAACACGTCGAAGTGCAGCGGCGAGAAGCTCGCGCAGCGCGACTGCGCCGTCACCTCGTAGACGCGGCGTGTGCCGTCGAAGAAATCGGCGATGCCGCGATGGGCGATCAGCACGCCCTTGGGGCGCCCGGTCGAACCCGAGGTGTAGATGCAGTAGGCGGTGGCCGAGGGGTCGAGATCGGGCAGCGGCAGCGCGCGCACGCAGGCGTCGCGCAGCGCCGAATCGTCGTCGTCGTGGAGCCGCTCGACGTCGCTCACGCGCAGCACCGGCGCCGCTTCGGGCAGCGCCCCGGCCACCAGTTCGGCGATCTCGTCGTCGGCGATCACGAGCGCCGGCGCGATGTCGGTGAGGATGTAGCGCAGCCGCTCGATCGGCATCTTCGGGTCGAGCGGCACGTGGATGCAGCCCGCCTTGAAGGTGCCGACCATGGTCGCGACCATCAGCGCGCAGCGGCTCGCCACCATCACCACCCGGTCGCCCGGCGCGCAGCCATACGACTGCAGGCGCAGCGCGAAACGCGTGCTGAAGACGTCGAGGTCGGCGTAGCTGAAATCGCCGCGTGAATCGGACAGCGCCGCGCGATACGGCGTGGCCTGCGCGTGCGTCTGGATGGCTTGAACGATGTGTCCGGACATCTCGATGACCCTCCTGCGATGTGTCTCTATGGGCACCTTCTGCAAGGCGGGCGACATGGCGCACCGATCCCTTGGGCGCATCGCGTGGTGCATGCAGGCAGGCATGCGCGATACGCTCGGCCGGGTTCGGCCCCTCGGTTTGGTCGGACGGCCGTTGGTGCGACGCCGCATCGGATGCGGCGTGCCCGCGGGCTGCGTCCCTCTCTCTCATTCGTGTTTCTTCTGCTCAATTCCTGAGATGCACATTAACGGGATAGCGACGGGGAATGACTTAGATCGTTTCCTGCATATGCATGGAATTTTTCATCATTCCTGGATATAACCGTCGCCGAGCAGCCCGAGCTGGCGCGCCTTGTTCGCGCTGACCTTGATGTGTTCGCTGTCCAGCTTGCGGTTGATCGCGGTGAACAGCTGGTAGGCCGCGCGTTCGGCGATGCCGAGTTCCGCGGCGACGTGGCGCGCGCTGCCGCCGCGCGCCACCAGCCGCAGCGCCTGCAGCTCGCGCGCCTCCAGCGAGAGCGTGGCGGCCAGCTCGCGGCGGCGCCGCAGCACCTGCCATTCGAGCAGCTCGTTGGCGAGGCCGCGCAGCGGGCGGCGGTGCGCCCACAGCACTTCCTCGCCGCCGGGCGGCTCGGCCGCCGTGCTGACGTGCAGCACGCCGATGGTCGCCACGTCTCGCCGGTGCGCCGGGTGGAACTGGTGGCTGCGCATGCCGTGCAGCGGGCCGTGCCGGTTCAGCCAGTGGCCGGGCGGCATCACCAGCGACGAGCCGCGCAGCGGCCGCGTGTCGTCGTGCGCGTGCGCGACGGCGGGATCGTTCAGGTACCAGTGGCGCTCCACGTACTGCTGCGCCCAGGCCGGATCGCCGCCGATCAGCAGGTGATGCGCGGCGACCTCGCCGCTGCGCTCGTCGTAGACGAACCAGTGGAAGAAGCACTGCACGGCGCCGCAGGCGCCCGTGATGCGCCGCATCAGCGTGATCAGCTCGGCATCGCTCTCGCATTCGGACGCGTAGGCGGGCAGCCGCTCCGGCGCGCGCGCGGCGGCCGGGGCGGGAGCACCGGGGGCGCCGGGCGTGCCTTGCGGACCTTGAACGCCGGGCGTGCCGGCCGCCGCCAGCGCATCGAGCACCGCGCGGTATTCGTCGCCGAGCTGCGCCGCGTAGGGATCCTGCGCGACGAACTCGGCCAGCGCCGCGCGATCGCGTGCGTCGATGCGCTGGATCGAGTGGGACTCGCCGGGCGCGCGCCGGTGCCGCTCCAGCACGAAGCCGTGCCGGGGGCTGCCGCGCGCCACGAGCGAGATCTGCTTGCCGCCCGTCACGCCGTGGCGGACTTGCAGGAGGTCGTCGTAACCGAATTCGGGGATAGGACGGGAAGGGGGAACGGAGTGTCGAGCCATGTGCGCCGGACCACGTGTCGAGTGAGTGGAGGCGATGGCGGTCCGTCCGGCCGCCGCGCTCGCCAATCGAACCGGCACGGCGACAGGAACGGATTGCGCACGGGACGTGAACGCAATGAACGACTGGGACGATCGACTGGATTGGCATGCCTCGCTCCGCGCCACGCGCACCGACGGCCATCGGTGGGATCGAGCGCGCGGCGGATGCGCCGCCGCGCGCCGGTGATCTCGAGCGACGAGAAACAGGCCCGGCCCGGAGCCAACATGGCCGGACGCGGCGCGCCGCCGAAGCGGGCACGCAGCAGCCGGCACGGCCGGGCGGTGGAAGCCGAAGTGACAGACGGACGAACGTGCGCGGCCGGCAAGGGCGGCGGCACGTGACGACGCGGCCGCGCCGCGTCGATGGACGCGGCGCGGCCGCCCGATGTGCGCGGAGCCGGGAGGCCCCGCACCGGGGTCGCGAACGCAGCGCGGCGGCGCAGCGTCGCGCACGGCACGCGACCCCGCTACGGCAGGCCTGGCCGCGGCGGACGGTGCCGGTTCGCTCGTGCGGCCCGAAGCCTCTCCTGGACTCGGGCCGGATTGCGGAGACGATGACGGCGGGTGCGGGAGCGGCCGCACCCGCGCTTGCCCGCGCCGTGCGCCCTCCCGCCCCGCCATTCCTTGTAGCTGAAACTCAGACTTCGTACTCTCTCGTCGTCGAATGCCTGATGGCCGGGTCCGTCGTGCGTCCCGGCCTTGTGTTGTTCATCGTTTGCCGCACGGGATGCCGCGCGTCCTGGCGCGCGGCATCCCGGTACCACCGGTCAGATATGCAGCGCGTGACCGAGCGCGCGCAGCGCCGCTTCCTGCACCGCCTCGCCGAGCGTCGGATGCGCGTGGATGGTGCCGCCCACGTCCTCGAGCCGCGCGCCCATCTCGAGCGACTGCGAGAACGCCGCCGCGAGTTCCGACACGCCGCGGCCCACCGCCTGCCAGCCGAGGATCCGATGATCGTCGCGCCGCGCCACCACGCGCACGAAGCCGTCGGTGCCTTCGATCGTCATCGCGCGACCGTTGGCCACCAGCGGGAAGCTGGCCACCAGCGCGTCGTCGGGCGCGGCGGGGTCGTGCGGCGCGAGCCCCACCGACACCACCTCGGGGTCGGTGAAGCAGATCGCCGGGATCGCGGCCGGCATGAAGCGCCGCCGCTTGCCCGAGACGATCTCGGCCACCATCTCGCCCTGCGCCATCGCGCGATGCGCGAGCATCGGCTCGCCCGCCAGGTCGCCGATCGCCCAGACGTTGCGCATCGAGGTCCGGCACTGGTCGTCGACCTTCAACGCGTTCCCGGCGCGATCGAGCTGCAGCGCCTCGAGCCCCCAGCCCTGGGTGCGCGGCCGGCGCCCCACCGCCACCAGCACGCGGTCGGCCGGCAGCGCCGTCTCGGCGCCGGCGGCATCCTGCACGCGCACCGCGTCGCCGGCCGGGCCCAGGCCCAGCACCTTGCGGCCGAGCTGCAGCGTGATGCCGAGCCGCGCGAGCGCGGCGGCCACCGGCTTGGTCAGCGCCGCGTCGTAGATCGGCAGGATGCGCTCCTGCGCCTCGACCACGCTCACCTCGGCGCCGAGCTTGCGGTAGGCGATCGCCAGCTCGAGCCCGATGTAGCCGGCGCCCACCACCACCAGCCGGCGCGGCAGCGTGGCGGGCGAGAGCGCCTCGGTGGACGACTGCACGATGCCGCCGAACGGCATCGACGGCAGCGCGACCGGCTCGGAGCCCGCCGCGAGCAGCAGGTGCTCGCAGCGGATCCGCACCGGGCCGGCGGCTTCGCGCATGACTTCCACGGTCTTGCCGTCGATCACGCGCGCGTCGCCGCGCACCAGCTCGACGCCGTGGCGCTTGAGCAGCGTGGCCACGCTGCCGGTCAGCTTCCCGACGATGCCGTCCTTCCAGGCGACGGTGCGCGCGATGTCGATCTCGGGCGAGGCCACGCGGATGCCGAGCGGCGAGTCGCCGTTGTAGTGACGGGCCTTGTCGAACTCGTCGGCCGCGTGGATCAGCGCCTTGGACGGAATGCAGCCGATGTTCAGGCAGGTGCCGCCCGGCTGCGCGCGCTCCACCACCACGGTGGGCACGCCCAGCTGCGCGGCGCGGATCGCGGCGACGTAGCCGCCCGGGCCGGCGCCGACGATGAGCAGCGTGGTTGTAATCGGTTCGTTCATCGGCTCAATCCACGAAAAGCAGGGCCGGCTGCTCCAGCAGCGCGCGCACGGCCTGAATGAATTCGGCGGCGTCCATGCCGTCCACCACGCGGTGATCGAACGACGAGGACAGGTTCATCAGCTTGCGCGCGACCACCAGCCCGTGGCGGATCATCGGCCGCTCGACGATGCGGTTCACGCCGACGATGCCCACCTCGGGATGGTTGATCACCGGCGTCGAGACCACGCCGCCCAGTGCGCCGAGGCTCGACAGCGTGATGGTCGAGCCGCTAAGCTCGTCGCGCGCCGCGCGGCCGCTGCGCACCGCCTCGGCCAGCCGCGCCACCTCGGCCGCGAGCGCCCAGACGTCGCGCGTCTCGGCATGGCGCACCACCGGCACCATCAGCCCGGCCTTGCTCTGCGTGGCCACGCCCAGATGCACCGCGCCGTGGCGCGTGACCACGCCGGCCTCGTCGTCGTAGCGCGCGTTGATCTGCGGGAAATCGGCCAGCGCGATCACCATCGCGCGCGCGATGAACGGCAGCATCGTCAGCTTGCCGCGCGTCTCGCCGTGGCGGCGGTTCAGCTCGGCGCGCAGCGTGTCGAGTTCGGTCACGTCGATCTCCTCGACGTAGCTGAAGTGCGGAATGCGCCGCTTCGACTCCTGCATCTTCTCGGCGATCCGGCGGCGCAGGCCGATCACCTGCACCGCCTCCTCGTCGTGGCGCTCGGCATAGCCGCTGCGCGCGGCGGGCGCGCCGCCGCCCGACATGCCGCCGCGGCCCTGCAGATAGGCGTCGAGATCCTCGTGCAGGATGCGCGCCGCCTCGCCCGTGCCGCGCACGAAACGCAGCTCGATGCCGAGATCCCAGGCGCGCTTGCGCACCGCCGGCGAGGCGAGCGGCCGCTCGCCGGGCTCGCGCGCGACGGGCAGCGCGGCCACGGCGTTCGCGGCCGCGCGTTCGCCGCGCCCGGCCACCGGCGCGAGCGTGGCCTGGGCATGGGCCGCTTCACGGGCCGGCTCGCGCGTGGCTTCCTGCACGGGTTCACGAACGGGTTCGTGCTTCGGCTCCTGCACCGCTTCGCGCACCGCCGCCGGCGCGGCCTGCTTCGCCTCGTTCGCGGCCACCGCCGCCTCGCCGCGATGGTTGCCGCTGCCGTCCACCTCGATGCGGATCAGCTCCGCGCCTACCGCCATCATGTCGCCGGCGCTGCCGCCGAGCGCGGCGACCACCCCGGCCACCGGCGACGGAATCTCCACCGACGCCTTGTCGGTCATCACGTCGGCCAGCGCCTGGTCCTCTTTCACGAGGTCGCCCACCTTCACGTGCCACAGCCCCAGTTCGACTTCCGCGATGCCTTCGCCGATGTCCGGCATCTTGATCACATGGATACCCATCTCAGCCCTCCATCACGCGTCGCATCGCCTCGCCCACGCGGCTCGGCCCCGGAAAATACGCCCACTCCTGCGCATGCGGATAAGGCGTGTCCCACCCGGTGACGCGCTCCACCGGCGCTTCGAGCCAGTGGAAGCAGTGCTCCTGGACGAGCGAGATCAGCTCGGCGCCGAACCCGCAGGTGCGGGTGGCTTCATGCACCACCACGCAGCGCCCGGTCTTGCGCACCGACGCGACGATCGCGTCGAGATCGAGCGGCCACAGGCTGCGCAGGTCGATCACCTCGGCGTCGATGCCGGTTTCCTGCGCGGCCGCGAGCGAGACGTGGACGGTGGTGCCGTAGGTCAGTACCGTCATCGCGTGGCCGGGCCGCACCACCGCGGCCGTTTCGAGCGGCACGGTGTAGTAGCCCTCGGGCACGAGGCTCGCCGGATGCTGGTTCCACGGCGTGACGGGACGCTCGTGGTGGCCGTCGAACGGGCCGTTGTAGAGCCGCTTCGGCTCGAGGAAGATCACCGGATCGTCGTTCTCGATCGCGGCGATCAGCAGGCCCTTCGCGTCATACGGGTTCGACGGCATCACCGTGCGCAGCCCGCAGACCTGCGTGAACATCGCCTCGGGGCTCTGGCTGTGGGTCTGGCCGCCGTAGATACCGCCACCGCACGGCATGCGGATGGTGAGCGGCGCGGTGAATTCGGCCGCCGAGCGGTAGCGCAGCCGCGCGGCCTCGGAGACGATCTGGTCGGAGGCCGGATAGAAGTAGTCGGCGAACTGGATCTCGCAGACGGGCCGCAGCCCGTAGGCGCCCATCCCCACCGCCACGCCGACGATGCCGCCCTCGGAGATCGGCGCGTCGAACACGCGCGAGCTGCCGAACTTCGCCTGCAGGCCCTCGGTGCAGCGGAACACGCCGCCGAAATAGCCGACGTCCTGGCCGAACACCACCACGTCGCCGCTGCGTTCGAGCATCACGTCCATCGCGGAGCGCAATGCCTGGATCATGGTCATGGTCGTGGCCGACTGACCCTTCGGTTGTGCTGTGGTCATCGGTCAGACTCCGAGTTGCTGGCGCTGGCGCCGCAGGTGTTCCGGCATGTCCTTGTAGACATCCTCGAAGAAGCTCGCCACGTCGGCGACGCGGTCGTCGCCGAGCGTGCCGAAGCGCTCCGCCTCCTTCTGCGCGGCGATCACCTCGGCCTCGAGCACGCCCTTCAGGTCGGCATGCTCCTGCTCGGACCAGATGCCCTCGCGGATCAGGTGGCGCTTGAAGCGCTCGATCGGATCGCCGAGCGGGAAATGGGTCCAGTCGTCGCCGGGGCGGTACTTCGACGGATCGTCCGAGGTCGAGTGCGGGCCGGCCCGGTAGGTGACCCATTCGATCAGCGTCGGGCCGAGGTTGCGCCGCGCGCGCTCGGCGGCCCAGCGCGAGGCGGCGTAGACCGCCAGGAAGTCGTTGCCGTCCACCCGCAGCGAGGCGATCCCGCAGCCCACGCCGCGCCCGGCGAAGGTCGCGCCCTCGCCGCCCGCGATCGCCTGGAACGTCGAGATCGCCCACTGGTTGTTGACCACGTTGAGGATCACCGGCGCGCGGTAGACGTGCGCGAAGGTCAGCGCGGTGTGGAAGTCGGCCTCGGCGGTGGCGCCGTCGCCGATCCAGGCCGACGCGATGCGCGTGTCGCCCTTGATCGCCGAGGCCATCGCCCAGCCCACCGCCTGGATGAACTGGGTGGCGAGGTTGCCCGAGATCGTGAAGAAGCCCGCCGCGCGGTTCGAGTACATCACCGGCAGCTGGCGGCCCTTCAGCGGATCGCGGTCGTTCGACATCAGCTGGCACATCAGCTCGACGAGCGGCACCTCGCGCGTGATCAGGATGCTCTGCTGGCGGTAGCTCGGAAAGCACATGTCGCCGTTGTCGAGCGCGAAGGTATGGGCGGTGCCGATCGCCTCCTCGCCCAGGCTCTGCATGTAGAACGAGATCTTGCGCTGGCGCTGCGCGATCAGCATCCGCGAATCGAACACGCGCGTCTTGAGCATGGCGTGCATGCCGGCGCGCAGCCGCTCGCGGTCGAGTTCGGGTGCCCAGGGGCCGACCGCGCGTCCGTCGTCGTCGAGCACCCGCACCAGGCCATGGGCCAGATCGCTGGTATCGACCGGCGTGACGTCGATTGGCGGCCTGCGCACCTTGCCGGCCGGGGAAAGTTGCAGATAAGAAAAGTCGGTTTTGCAGCCCGGTCGCCCGGTCGGCTCCGGTACATGCAATTTCAATGGCCCGTATTGGCTCATTTAATCATCTCCACGTTTGATTTTGTCGCCCGCTTCGGCGGTGATCGTAACAATTCGCCGCACGGAGTGATAGAGCCTTTCGTCCCGGAGTCATACCGATTTTCAAAATCTTTTTACGATGTTATTGAAAACCAAAAACAGCACGTAAAAAGTGGTATTTCCGATCACCGCCGGCGCGCGGAAAAGCAAGGCCCGGCGGGGCCGGAGCGCGAATCGGCCGGATTTTCCGGCCGGCGTGCGCGGCGCACCGTTTTTATTTCATCCGTAATCTTCGGGATTTATTCATTACGCGCGGGATTCGCGTGGTTTTTGAATTCGGCGGTGATATTGCGCGCGGCGCGCGACCTGTGCGGGGCTGTGCCGGGAAATCGGCGGCGCGCCGGTGTGAAAGATTGCGCGGGGCGCGGGCAGGCCGGCCGCGGACGTGGGGGAAATCGGAGGGCGGATCAGGAGGAAGCGGTGGAGCAATCCAGGGAGGGACCGGCCCCCCCGGTAATGGGACCGGTCCCCGGCTCGTCGGGCGTGGCGCCCGACGAGCGGGCCGGCGCTAGGCGTCCACCGCCTGGGACAGCAGGTTCCTGAAGTGATTCAGCAGTTGTTGCGCCATCTGCAGATGGGGATCCTCACCGGGCTCGCCCACCACGCCGAGCATCGTGTTCACGGCCGGCAGCATGTTCTGCGCCGGCAGGTGGACGATCTGCATCGTCAGGTTCTGGACGGCCTCGCCGCGGTCAGGACCGGCGAGCTTGTCGATGCGCGGCAGCAGTTCATCGAATGCCTCCTGCCGCTTACCCGGGTCCGGCAGCTGATGCACGCCCGCGGCCAGCGCCGTCAGTTCGGCCTTGCCTCCGCCGCCCGGCTCCAGATGCGAGATCGCGCCGTCGAACGCGGCCTGCCGCACGCCGGGATCGATCGCGTCGAGCCGGTACGCGATGCTGCTGATCGGCGCGCCGCGCGAGCCCGCCGGCAGCTTGCCGATCTGCGTCATCAGCCGCCCGACTTCGGCCTGCTGCCGCTCGGGCGTCAGGCCCGGCACCGAATAGGCGAGACCGGCCAGCATCTGCGCGTGCTCGCCCGGCGTGGCCTGGCCGCTGCTCACCACGTGCTCCATCGACGCGAACGTGTTCTGGAATGCGCGCGCGCGATCGGCCGGCTCGGGCAGCTCGCAGGCCTGGAAGCCGAGGCGGGCGAGCGGATGCGACTGGGCCGCCGGCGGCAGCTCGCCGACCGCGTTCGACACGGCCTGGAACGCTGCCGCGCGATCCTCCGAAGGCAGCGTCTCGATGCGGTTGGCCAGCGCCCCGAGCGGCTTCGCGTGCAGGCTGGGGTCGAGGCCGCCCAATTCGCCGAGCGCCGCCTGCAGGGCCGGCAGCGTCGTGATCGACTCGGCACCGGCGACCATGCGCGCCGACTCGGCGGGATCGGTCGAGCGGGCCGGCGCGGCCGTTTCGGCGCTGTGGGACGCGGCGCGGCTACGGCCGGTGCGGGCGCCTTCGGCGCCGCCCTCGCCGCGAGCGGACGCCGGCGACCGGGAACGCAGGCCGGCCAGTTGCGCCGGACCGCTCTGCGTGGCGGGCAGGCCGCGCCCGGGGCGCGCTTCGGCGCCGTCCGCCGTCCCCGGCGAAACGGGCGTGGACGGCGTGGTGATCGACGGCGACGGCGATGGCGAACGAATCGGAGACATGCGCTTTCCTGGCAAAACCTTGATGGGACCATCGCAGGCCGACGACGGGCCGACAACGGCGAATCGGGTTGCGGGAAAACGAACTGCTGCGGAGCGGCGGGGCCACGTGTGGGGCGCGCTCGGGTCGTGGGCCGGGCCGCGCGGGAGCGGGCATCTGCGCCGGTCGCGCCCGACATCAGGCGCCCGCTGGCCGCCCTCAGGCGCTCACGCCTTCGCGCGCGATACGCGCCTCGTAGGCCTTCAGGTGGTTGTAGGCGACGCGCAGCAGCGGCAGGCCGGCCGCGCCGGGCGCGGCGGCCGGCGCGCGCGCGAGCAGGTCGCCGATCACGTGGTCGGCTTCCACGCGCGAGCGGTTCTCGACGTCGCGCAGCATCGAGGCCGTCATCGGCGACGGCGTGAACAGCAGGCGCCGCGATCTCTCGTGGGTCGACGCGGGCGGCGGATAGCCATGATGCGCGGCGATCGCGCCGGTTTCGGCATAGAGTGCCTCGAGCAGCTGCCGGCCGTCCGGCGCCGCGAGGATGTCGCCGATCGCGGCGCGCATCAGCGTGGTGGCCGCCGCGAGCGTGGCGAGGAAGGTCCACTTGTCCCACATGCGGGCGACGATGTCGTCGCTCGGCAGCACGTCGAAGCCCGCGCCCGAGAACGTCCCGGCGATCGCCTGCACGCGCGCCGGCATGCCGCCGGCGAGATCGCCGAAGCCCACCGCCTGCGAGTCGTTCAGGTGGACGATGCGCTGTTCGGCGTCGAGCGTCGAGGCAATCATGCAGAGGCCGCCCAGCACACGCTCGCGGCCGAAGCGGGCCTGCAGCACGTCGATATGGCGCATGCCGTTGAGCACCGGCAGGATCAGCGTGTCGGGGCCGACGAACGGCGCGAACGAGTCGATCGCGTCGTCGAGGCCGTAGGCCTTGCAGCTCAGGAACACCAGGTCGAACGCGCCGGCGCGCGCGGCGTCGCCGGCCTGCACCGTGTTCACGCCGGCGAGCGTCAGGTCCCCGGCGTGCGGGCTGCGAATCACCAGGCCGTCGCGCGCCAGCGCACGGGCGCGGCCCTCGCGCACGAGAAACGTCACGTCACGGCCGGCCGCCGCCAGCCGTCCGCCGAAATAGCCGCCCGTCGCGCCCGCGCCCACCACCAGAATCCGCATCGCCATCTCCTTGCATTCGTCTTTCAAAGGGTTCGCCATTGATGCCCATGGCGCCGCGCGGGCGCCGGGGCGCGGTGACTGTAGCGGAATTCGGGGGAACGCGTCGGATGGGAGGGGGAGGCTGAGGGCCGCCGGGTGGCGGCGGCAGAGCCGGATTCGCGGCTGCGAACCGGATCGCGAGTGCGCGATGGTCTACGTTTGTCCACGGTCCATGGACCGTGGACAAATCAGGAAACCGAACCGATAACAACAGGCCACCGCAAGATAATCGCGACGGCCAGAAAACTACGCAGCCTCACGCTCCGTCTGCGCAATCGTCTCCGCATCCGGAATCGCTTCGGTTTCCTTCAGAAACGCCTTCAGATAGCGCCCGCGAATATAGCGGCACTCGTCGCGCAGCATCCCGTACAGGATGAAGTCGGTGCCGTCGCTGGCCGCGCCGCGCATCACGCCCTCGCGCACGAAGCCGAGATGCTCGTCGAGGCGCTGCGCGTCGAGGTTGTCCACGCGCACCAGCCCCGTCACGCGGCGGCAGCCGAGCATCGCGAACGGATAGAGGAACGCGGCGGCCACGAACGCCGCCGTGATCAGGTGGCGCGAGCCGTCGAGCGCGAAATGCATCAGCAGGTTCGGCCCGTTGTGCCCCTGGAACACCACGCCGGCCACCAGCTCGCCGTCCTTCGCGAGCCCGATCGCCTTGGCGTCGTCGTAGCGCTCCTCGCCGGTGCGCGCCGCGACGAAGTGCATGACTTCGTCGTGGCGGTCGAATACCAGATTGCGCATGGCGCCTCCGGGGATCAGGACGGCAGCGGAATACCGAACTGTTGCAGCGTCGGGTTGACGTTCGACGCGAACTTCTTCTGGTCGTTGTGCTTCTTCACGGCCTCGACGATCGCGAAGATGATGCCGGCCACGCCGACCACGGCCGCGCCCACCGCCATCACCGGTGCCGCCGCCGCGAGCGCGCCGCCGACCGCGCCGGCCACGCCCTCGGCCGCCGCCGCGCCGCCTTCGGCACCGGCCGCCGCGCCTTCGGCCGCCTCGGCACCCGCCGCCGCGCCCTCGGCCGCGCCTTCCGCGCCGCCCGACGCCGCCGCGCCGGCCGCTTCGGCCGCCGCGCTGTCGCCGCCCAGGCCCATGAAGCCGTCACCCTTGGCGAGATCGCTCAGCGTGTCGGTGACCGTCTTCGCGTCGCTCAGGCCGCGATGCACGTCGTCGATGGTCTGGCCGGCCGACTGGCCGTTGCCGCCGGTGGCCGTGGTGCCGTCGGTGCCGTCGTCGGCGCCGCTGCCGGCCGTGCTGATGCCGCCCGCCTGCTGGAACTCGCCCGACATCTGCTGCATCTCGGGCGGCACCGTCTTCTGCAGGTAGGCCGCCGTGTCCGGGTCGCTCGCCAGCTTCTGGATGTCCTGCTGGAGCGCGGCCACCGTCTTGTCGACGTTGCGCAGCTTGTCCGAGCCGCCGGCCTGCACGTCCACCAGCGTCTCCATCAGCTTCACCATCACCGCCGCCTTCTGTTGCGGCGAGTAGTTCTGCGGGTTCTGGATCACGTCGCCGTTGAGCTGGCTGATGTCGGTGTTGCCGGTGATGTTCTGCAGGCTCGCGTCCTGCAGGAACTGCTGCGAGCCGGCCTGGGTGGTCGGCGCGTCCTTCTTCAGGAAGTTGTCGATGTTGTTGGTCGAGTAGACCTGGTCGCGCTTGTTGGTGGCCTTGTCGTCGCCGCTGCGGTCCAGGTCGTCGAAGCCGCCGTCGGAGCCGAACGCCTGCGCGGCCGCCTTCAGCGACGAACTGAAGCCCGCGTCGTTCTGCAGGTCCTCGATCTGCTTCTGGGTGGTCAGGCCGCCGCCGCTCTTGCCGCCGTTCGTGTAGTTGTTGCCGTTCTTGCCGTGCGACTGGTGGCCCTCGGACTCGCCGGCGATCGCGTTGTAGGCCTTGAGCAGGCCCGCCGAACGCTCGACGTTCACCGAATCGGCATCCGCGTCGGGATGCTTCTTCATGTAGTCCTTGATGTCGGAGTCGGCCTGGTCGAGGTTGGTGCTGACCTGACCCATGAACTTGTCCATCTTCTTCGTGTCGACGGTGCCGTCGGACTTCAGCGCGCCGGTGTTCTGCAGCGCCGACTTCAGCGACGGGTTGTCGTTCACGAACTGCATCGCGGCGGCCTTCTGCGCGTCGGTCGGCGGCTGGCCGTCCGGGCCGGCCTTGCCGCTCAGGATCTGCATCGCCGCGAGCGGACGCTCGAGCGAGGCGCCCTGGTCGGGCGGCGCGAGATCGGCCCACTTCGAGAGATCGGACTGGTCGTTGGTCTGGCTGTAGCTGTCGAGCGCGGCGTACTTGCCGTCATCGGTCGCCGCGCCGCTCGCGGCACCCGCTCCCGCCCCCGCGCCCGTCGCGTCGGTACCGCCCGGCGTGCCGTCCTGCGGCAGCGAGGAGGCATCGGTTTGCGGCATCTGCAGGCCGCTCGACGGCGTCGCGTCGCTGCTGCCCGACGTGCCGCTGGCATCCTGCTGCTGCGCGGACGACACCAGCGCGCGCACCATCTGCTGCAGTTGCGAGTCGATCTGTTCGAGCTGCTGCATGCCGGCCTGCAGGCTGCTCGACGGGTCTGCCACGCCCGTCATCGACGGAGCGGCGACGGTCGGAGAAAACGAGAGCGTTGAGAGCGAGGTCATGGGAACGGAAGATAAGAATTCGAAAATGGAAACACGGAGCGGCGCCCGCCGCCCCGCGTGACGCCGATGCGAACGGCCCGCCGCCGAAGCCGCGGGCCGCCGGCATCAGACGTTGTCGTCGTCGTCCTGCGCCTTCGGCATCTGCAGGCCGCCCATGCCGCCCATGCCCATGCCGAAGCCGCCGGTCGAACCGAACGGGTTCATGGCCAGGCTCTGCATGTTCATCAGCATCTGCGGGTGGAAGCCCTCGATCGCCGGCGACTCGGATGCGGTGGCCGTCGAGGCCGGCATCTGCACTTCGCCCTGCGCGGCCTTGCCGAAGTTCGAGGCGGCGGACAGGCCGTCCGCGCCCGCCACGTCGGCGGTCTCGATGGCCTTGTAGGCTTCCGGGCTGGAGAGCAGCGCCTTGGCGGCGTTCTGCACGTCCGGCGGCGTGCCGGCCGGCGGGTTCATCGCCAGCTGGTACATCGCGTTCGGATCGACGGTCTGCGTGCCCTGTTGCTGGAAGTAGGCCGACAGCGCGCCGGCGGCCGACTGCAGCGTCATCGGCGAGCCGTCCGACATGGTCGGCGCGGACTGCGCGCTCTGCATGCTGTCGAGGCCACCCTGCGCGGCCCACTGCATGTCGCCCTGGCCCGCCACGCCGTCGCTGCCCGACACGTCGTGCGTCTCGATCGCCTGATAGACGTCCGGGTTCTGCAGCATGAACGCGGCGGCCTTCGAGACGTCCGGCGGCGTACCCGTGGGCGGGTTCATCGCCAGCTGATAGAGCTGGTTCGGCGACATCGAGCCGACGTTGTTCTCCTGCATGTACGCCGACAGCGCGCCCGCCGCCGATTGCGTGGTCATGCCCGAGGTGTCGACCTGGCCGATGCCGCCCGCGCCGATCGCGCCGTTGCCGGCCACGCCCTCGCCGGTGCCCGCCGTGTTCGGCAGGCCCGCGCCGCCCGTCGGCGCGCCGGCGCCGCCGGCTTCACCGGTCTGTCCGCCCGTGTTCGGGAACGCGCTTTCCAGCTGCTGCATCAGGCTCTGGATCTGCGACATGTACCCTTGCATCAGCGTGCTGACCGCCTGCTCCACCTGGCTCTGGACCTGCTGCATCGACGACTCGATCTGCGATGCCATGCCCGACACGCCGCCGAGGCTGCCGAGCGGTTGCTGGATCGGCTGGCTGATGCCAAGACCGCTGGGAAAATTCATGTATGGCCTCCTATGGTGTGTTCCAAGAAACGACGTCCCGAATGACTCGCCATACGCCGCCCGTCATAGGAGGCGCAATGCCGTTGCCAATACTAGACAAGGGCCGCACCTCGAAACTTCGTCGATCCGAATCGCTTGCCGGAAATGCGAAGCGGATGCGAACCATGCGCGGTGATCGGCGGCGCGGCGCCCCGGGTCGCTGCGCCTCGCCGCGCAGCGCTTCGTATCGCTGCGCGCGTGCGCCATCGGGTTACGGTCTGATGTTGGTTTACCGACTCTGCGTCTCGCGGCCATGCACGTGTTCTTGTTCGCCGACCGGCTCGCCTCCCGGCGGAAAGCGCCTTGCGCGCGCACACCCGACGGCGGCGCGCCGACGCGCCGCGACGCCGCGCTTCACGACACGGCGCCTCATGATGGAGCGCTTCACGGTGGAGCGCCCGGCGGCCTGCGTTCGCGCGCGGCGCTCGGCACCGGCGCGCTCGCGTTGCTGGCCGCGCTGGCCGGCTGCGCCACGCCGCCGCCCGGCCCGCCCGACGCGGCCGTGCCCGACGCGCTGCGCGGCGCGGCGCCCGAGCAATGGCAGGAAACGCTGAACGCCGGCGGCGACGAGGTGTACCGCTGCCGTCGCGTGGCGGCGCTCGACGCCGGCGCGCCGGGCGAAGCGGCCGGCCATACGCTGCGCTGGCGCGCCTACGGCCCCGAGGCCACGCTGGTGGATGCCCGCGGCCACAACGTCGGCTCGATCGTGCCGGGCCGCTACTTCCTCTCCTACGACGGCAGCTTCGCCGTCGCCGGCACCGAGACCGCCACCATCGTCGACGCGAGCGCGCTGCCGTGGGTGCGCTATCAGGTCCACGCGAGCACCAACGCGCGCGACGGCAGCGGCGGCCGCATGACCAACATCAGCACGGTGGTGCGCATCAACACCCACGGTGGTCTGCCGGCCACCGACCGCTGCCGCCTCGAGGGCGCCACGCTGTACGTGCCGTACTTCGCGACCTATCTGTTATATCGCCGCGCCGCGCTCGCCGAATAACACATCTTTTTGTTTTCCCGGTTAAATCGGCGCAATTCCGGATTTGAATTTCCGCTTACCCGTGGATGACGATCGATGCACGTCGTTTCACCATTGGCATTCCATTACTCACCAAATATCAGCAAACATTACAAATTGAAAAGTTTCTAAATGACATCGACTTTTACCTGTTTCCAGGTATCTGACGAACGCCTTACAAACTTGTCTGACGCAGCGCGCTTGAAGCTTACAAATACATATCGAAACATTTTGTTTAGGTTAAAAACTAAACATTGCATTCCATGATTCGAAAAACATGCCTCAATGGCACCGGAATCATGGCAATTTCTTTCCGGCGGTTAACAATAAGTTACACCCTTGGATTTTCGATGCCTGTACTTTCGCTCCGTGCCAGTAGCCTGCCGGTTCATTTCACGTCGGGACAAGTAGAGGAGGTTCAGGTTGAAGTTCGCCGTATTAACGCCCAACGTCAGCATGTTTGAACGACTGCGCCAGCATTTTCTCGATGCCTCCGTCGAATGCATTCAATTCGAGGACGACGTCGCGCTGGCGCGTGGCCTTTACCGAGATGATTACCGCGTGATTCTGGTCGACGCCGCCACCGGCATCGACGGCACGCGCACCGTATTCGCGCGCCGCGCGTTCTACGGCGGCCGACGGGCGCCGCTGCTGGTGGTCGGTACGTTTACCGATCGCGACAGCCTCGAGCGCGCCTTCGACGCGGGTGCCGACGACGTGGTGCTCGCTCCGTTCGACCGCAACGAGCTAGCGGCCCGCGCGTTCCGCGCCATGCGCCGCGTGGAGGCCGAACCCGCCCCGCGCGACGAGCAGCGCGTCACGCTCGGCGCCTATACGCTCGACCAGCAGGCCAGCACCGTGCAGATCGCGGGCCGCAACGTGCGCGTGACCACGCGCGAGTTCGCGATCGCCTGGCTGCTGTTCTCGCGCGCCGGCGAATACGTCACGCGCCGCCAGCTGGCGGGCGCGATCTGGGGCAGCACCGAGGATATCGTCGGCCGGCGGCTGGAGCAGCATATCTACAAGCTGCGCCGCAAGCTGGAACTGACGGGTGAGTCCGGCGTCGCGCTGCGCACGATGTATGCGCACGGCTACCGGATCGAACAGACCGACGGCATGGCGATCGACGCCGGCGTCGAGGCCGAGGCCGGTCCGCACGAGCTCGCCGACGCGCAGCTCGACAGCCTGGGCGTGCGCGCCGAAGCGCCCGCCACTTGCGCACCGCAAGCGCGCAGCACGGGGCTGACTTTGCCTGCCGATCGCGCAAACGTTGTCGCGCCCGGCGCGGGAGCCACGGTGCATGCGCGCCACAGCCTCACGGCCTCGCTCGCGCAGCCCTGGGCCTCGTATGCGAACCCGTGGCACATCGGCGCCACCATGATCGCGAAGGCCGTTCACGACGACGGCGCCGCGGCCGATCACCAGATCCGCATGCCGACGCTGTCGGGCTCGCGCAGCGACGGTTGAGTCCGCAACGATCGGGGCCGCCGGCCCCGTTGTCTCGCTACTGAAAACATCCCGCCGCCGGCGGGATGTTTTCGTTTACGGCGGCGGGTGAAGCGAAGTGCCGCCGAGGTTCCCGCTTACGCGCCCAGCTGCTGCGCGAACTGCGCCGCGTACTGGTTACGGTTCTGCATTTCCGGATCGGTCGCGCCTTCGAACTGCTGGCACCAGGTCGCCGCGGCGGCCTGCGGGGAGCCGGCGCTGTTCATCGCGTCCTTCAGCCCCGGCATGTTGTTGGCTTCCTGGATCATGAACTGCACCTGGGTGCCGAGATCGGTGACCGGCTTGCCCTGCTGCTGCGCGAACTGCTCGAGCGCTTCCTTGCGCGAGCCGCCCCACTGCGCGAGGCCGTAGCCGTGCGCGTTGTCGTCGGCGTTGTTCGACGACGGGCCGCCGGTCGCGCCGCCCTGGTTGACGTCGGGCTGCAGGCCGCTTTCCTGCTGCAGGTTGCCGAGGATGCCGGCGATCGCGGTGTTGTTGTAGCCCGCGTCCTTCAGCGCGCTGGCGATCTGGTTCGCGTTGTCGCCGCCGAGGCTCGTGATCGGCGAGCCGCTGCCGGCACCCGTGGTGCCCGACGAGGCATCGACCGGCGTGCCGCCGCCGGTGCCGCTGTCGGCCGCCGCGGGAATCCCGCCACCGCCGCCGCCACCTCCACCGCCTGCGGGAATCCCGCCGCCACCGCCACCACCACCCGCGGGCGAAGCCGCCAGGTTCTGCGCCATCGGGAACCCGCCGCCGCCTCCACCACCACCGCCGCCGCCGCTGCCGAGTCCGTTACCGTCGCCCTGCTGCGCGGCCAGCTTCAGCAGCTGCGCCATCTGGGCCATTTCCTGGATGATCTGCGTGATCATCTGCATGATCTGATTCATCTGCGAACTGCTGGCGCTGTCCGTGCCGCCCAGCGGATCGCTCGACGACAGCGCGTCGATGCCCGGGGGTTGGCTGGGACTGGAAATCATGAGCGACATGAGCGACTCCTGGTTGGAACGGCGGTTCGGCCGACTCCTCGCACTATAGGGAAGCGGCCGCAAGCGCCGCACACCCGGCACGAAGCCGGAGCCGGCGATGCGAAACGAGCGCGGGGCCGGCGCAGGCAGCGCCGGCCCCGTCAGGGAACCGCAACGACCGGATCGGATGCCGGCTCAGCTGCCGGCGTCGATGATGCGCGGCGTCAGCAGGAACACGGTTTCGTTGTGATCGTGCTCGTTGCTGTTGTCGCGGAACAGCGCGCCGAGCAGCGGGATCTTCGACAGGAACGGCACGCCCGTCACGCCGTTGGTGGTCTTGTCGGTCGTGAAGCCGGCGATCAGCAGGCTGTCGCCTTCGCCGACGAAGGCCTGCGTGTTGATCTGGCTGGTCGTGATCACCGGGATGTTGTCCACCTGCTGCTGGGTCAGCGAACCGTTCTCGATGTGGACGCTGAGCTTGATGCGCGTGCCGTCCTTGTCATGCACGATCAGCGGCAGCACGCGCAGCGAGACGCCGGTGGACACGCTGTAGAGGTCCGCCGAAGTGTAGCCCTGCACCCGCACGTAGAACTTGGTGGTGTTGTCCATGGTGGCCTCGACGTTGTCGAGCGTCGCGACCAGCGGGGTCGCGTCGATCTTCGCCTTCGAGTTGGACTGCAGCGCGTTCACGCTGGCCAGCAGGTAGCGCCCGGCGCCGCCCACCACGGCCGAGATCGCGGCGCCGGTGGGCGTGGCGTTGACGATGGTGTTGCCGGGGCCGGCCTGCTGCACCGAGCCGAAGGTCGGGTTCAACTGGCCGGTGGAGAACGAGTTCTGCGCGGCCTGCCCGTTGCCGGTCTGGAAGTCGAGATGGCTGCCGTGCGCGTGCCAGTCCACCCCGATCTGCTGCAGCGTGGTGTCATCCATCTCGATGATGTGGGCCTGGATCTCGACGATCTGCGGGCGCACGTCGAGCTGCCGGATCAGGTCCTCGTACTGGCCGACGCGGTCCGGCGTGTCGCGGATCAGCACCGAGTTGGTGATCGGGTCCGGCTGGATCACCGGCAGGCCGTCGCTGCCGTCGGTCACCGCCACGTCGTTGCTGTTCAGGTCGCCGAAGCCGCCGCCGCCACCGCCGCGCCGGCGCCGCGTGTAGCCGCCGCCGTTGTTGTCGTAGGCGCCGCCGAACGCCTGGCCCGCGTTGCCCACCGACTGCGAGCCCGTCATCGAGGGCGGCAGCGGCGGCGGCTGCATGCCGTTGCCGCCGCCGCCGATCGAGCCCGTCGACGAGCCCGACACGTCGTTCATCGACTGCACGCGCTGCATGTTCGGCGCGCTGCTCGGCTGGCCGCCGCCCGAGCCCGACTTCACGCTGTACATGTTGGCGAGGATGGTGGCCACGCCCGGCACGCTCACGCTGTTGCCGTCCACCTGCACGCTGTGGTCGGTGGCCCAGGCGTTCTTGAGCTTGTAGATGCGGATCACCGAGCCCGAGCGGTGGCCGGTGGTGGCGTCGAGCCGCGCGGCCACGTCGGCGATCATCTGCACGTATTGCGCGGGGCCGCTCACCAGCACGGTGCCCGAGGTCGAGTCATAGCTGAGCGGGAAGCGCGGATCGTCGAGGCCGATCTGCTTGAGCGTCGAGCGCAGCGCGCCGATCTCGCTGTGATCGAGCTGCAGCACCTGCCGCGTCACGTCGTTCGAGCTGCTGATCGACAGCACGTTGCCGTCGTAGAACCAGATGAAGCCGAAGGTCGAGGCGAGCGTGTCGAGGAACCGCTGCGGCGACAGGTCGAAGCGCCCCGTCACGGTGCCCTGCACGTTCTGCGCGATCGAGGCCGCGATGCCCTGGCTGGCCGCGAAATCGCGCAGCACGTCCTTCAGATCCTTGCCGTCGAGCTGGACGTGGACGGTGGCGCTGCGCCAGCGCACGGGAGCCGCGTCGGCCGCGCCGGGCAGGCAGGCGAAAATCGCCGCCGCGAGGCACGCGGCGGCAGCAAGCTGCTTCACTCTCATGGTGTCGAATCAGGAAGAAAGGTGGGGGAAGCGGGGTCAGCGTTCGAGCGTCTCGGAGGGCGCTTCGCGGAATTGCTTGCGGTAGCCGGTGACGAGCGTCGAGCGGCTCTGCACGCCCCAGCGGCGCGCGGTTTCGAGCACGCGCTGGTCGCCCGCGTCGGCGTGGTCGATCAGCGCCTCGCGGATCCGCTCCATGCGGCGCGTGCGGATCAGCTCGCTCGGCGAGAGGCCCAGGCAGCTCTTGAACGCGCTCTGCAGCGCGCGCTCGGTCACGCCGATCTGGGTGGCGATCTCGCGCACCGACAGGTCGGCGCGGTCGAGGTTGTCGAGCACGTAGCGATAGGCGCGCCGGTACTTGGCGGGCAGCCGCGCGCTGACGTCGTCGGGGGCGGCCTTCGGCTGGCGGTCGAGCGCCGGCGTGCGCACGTGCGAATCCTCGCGCAGGCACTGCATCGCCACCAGCGCGTAACGGCTGTACCACTGCAGCGATTCCTGCGCGCGGCCCTGGGTCTCGCGCAGCTTGGCCGCGCAGTAGAGATATTCGAGCTGGCGGTGGCCGGTGTCGGAGCCGCGCACGCCCTGGTGCAGCGGCTCGACGATGCTCTGCGCGACGTGCGGCGCGTCGCCGACGAACGTGGCCAGCGCGATCTCCAGGCGCACCGCGCGCTGGTAGTCGGCGAAGCCCTGCTCGCGAATCCGTTCGAGATAGGCGCAGACGTTGGCGATCGCGTCGCGGTCGCCGCTCGTCACGTTGCGCAGGTCGCGCAGGTAGGCCACGCGCGCGGCCAGCAGCGGCGCGCGCACGCCGGCCGCGGCCTGCAGCGCCTCGGCGAAGCCGATGCGCGGCGCCGGCACGTAGGCGGCCGGGCTCGCCAGCGCGGCCGAGCGCCAGTAGACGTGATCCTGCAGCGCGTTGGCGCAGCGCAGCTCGTGCTGCGCGACCAGGTCGAAGCGCAGCGCGGTGACCAGCTCGCGCCAGCGCGTGCTGGTGGCCACCACTTCGTCGAGCGCGTCGAGCGCTTCCCGCGTGCGGCCCAGTTCGTGCAGCGCGCAGGCGATGCCGATGCGCGCCTCGATGCGGCGCGCCGGGTGCGCCTCGGCCTCGTCGGCGGCGCGTGCGAAGCAGGCCAGCGCGGTACCGATGCGATGGCGGAACAGCGCCTGCCACGCGGCGTTGCGGCAGGTCGCGACGCGGATCTCGGCCTTCGAGGCACGCATCCGGCGCTGCGCGCGGCGGTAGGCATCCTCGGCCTCGGCATCGAAGCCGAGCACCAGTTGCAGATCGGCGTGCCACTGCAGATCCTGCGCGCTCACGCCTGCCGCCGACTCGTCGAGACGGCGGCCCGACTGCTGCACGGCGGCGGCGAATTCGCCGTCGAGGATCGAATCGACCGCACGGGCCGCGATGCCGGAACCGGCATCCTCGTCGGACGCGGCAAGCGCGGACACGACCGGGAAATAGAGCATCGAAAACATGAAGCGACTCTCCTTGCTGTTGCCTGGGCACCGGATCGCGGCGCAGTTCGAGCAATGTAGTCGGGGCCTCGTTTTCAAACTCTCAGTTTGGCTGAGCAATCTTCAGCAATGATGCCGATTTGAGATTTGCGCACGGCGTGGCGCGGCCTCGTGCGAGTCTCATGATTGCTCAGGCGAAGTTCTTGCCGGCGTGCCGAACGCACGCGGTAGTTTTGGCCCGTGAAAACTCATTTTGTGTGAGCGGCGCCGTCGCGCGCGGCGTCGGCCCAGGCCTGGAACTGCGAGGTGAACGCGGTCAGCGTGAGCTGGTCGCGCACCTGGTCGACGAACACGCCGACGAACAGCGCGAGCAGCAGCACCGCCACCGCGCCCTTCACGGGCTGGCTCAGGCCCATCAGTTCGAGCTTGCTGGCCGACTTCGCCGCGAACGCGAACGCGAAGTCGATCAATAACAAAATCATCACGGCCGGCGCGGCGAGCTTGGCCACCTGCTGCATCAGCGTGTCGGTCTCCTTCATCGCGAACGCCTCGAGCACGTTCGACACGTCGATGGTCGGCGAATTGAGCGGCCACCACTGATAGGACTGATAGAGCGTGCCGAGCAGGAAGGTCATGCCGCCGAGGCTCCAGAACGCCACCGTGGCCACCTGCTGCAGCAGCGTGGCGGTGGGCGTGGCCTGCTCGTTGCGCAGCGGGTTCTGCACCTGCGCGTTGTTGTAGCCGGTCAGGTCGTCGATGTAGTAGCCCGCGCATTCGGCCACCCAGAACACCGATGACGCCGCGAAGCCGAGCACCAGCCCGATCATCCCCTCGCGCAGGCCGATCTCGACCAGCGCCGCGCCGTGCAGCCCCTCGGCGAACGCGAGCGGCTGGCCGTAGGCCACGAAGGTGCTGAACAGCAGCACGATGGCGTTGCGCACCGGGCCTTGCAGCACGCCGTCGGCCGAGGGCGGGAAGATCGTCATGATCACGAACAGGCGCACCGACGAGACGCCGATCAGCGTCAGGTAACCCATCACGAGACGGGTCATGTCGGGCAAGACCTGCAGCGTCGGGCTCAAGCGGCCGCCTTGTCGCGCGCGCGGCGCGCCAGCACGCCGTCCTCGGCCTCGTCGTCGGCCGCGTCGTCCTCGGCGCGCTGGTAGCCGCGCCGCATCACCGCGATGCGCTGCTGGCAGGCGTCCACGCTGCCGAGATTGCGCGCGATCGCGCGGTTGGTTTCGGTGATCGCATTGGCCGCGTCGTCCACCGCCCGGCGTGCCGCCTCCACCTGCTCCTCGCTCGCGTAGAGCCGCTCGGTGGCGATCCCGAGCACGATCCTGCAGGCGTTGAAATCGTCGAGCACGAACGGCGCCGCGCCCGTCATCATCGCGTCGATCTGGTCGTTGATCGACTGCACGGCGGCCAGGTCGCGCTCCACCTGCTCGTGCGCGGCCACGAGTTCGGCCTCGCGCTGCGCGAGCGCGGCGCGCTGCGTGACGAGCTGCGCGCGCAGCGCGTCGTTCTGCTTGCGGCGGCGGTCGCTCGCGCGGTTCAGCGCGATCGCGCGGCGGTCGCGCGCGAGGCGCGCCTCGGCGCTCATGCGCTCACCCCGGACAGCTCGTGCAGATGCGCGCCGGTTTCCTCGTAGGGCGCGTAGTCGCTGGTGCGCTGGCACAGGAACGCGCGGATCGCGTCGGCCTTCTGGATCGCCTCGTCGGCGAGCGGGTTCTGGCCGGGCTGGTATTCGCCCACCTGCAGCAGCACTTCCACCTCGCGGTGCTTGGCCATCAGCTCGCGAATCCGCGAGGCCGCGCGCGTGTGCGCGTCGGGCACCACCAGCGACATCACGCGCGACAGGCTGCCGAGCACGTCGATCGCCGGATACTGGTTCTTCGCCGCAATCTCGCGCGACAGGATCATGTGGCCGTCCAGGATGCCTCGCACTTCCTCGGCCACCGGGTCGCCGCCCGTCTCGTCCTCGGCCAGCACCGTGTAGAGCGCCGTGATCGAGCCGGTCGCGCCCATCCCGGTGCGCTCCAAGAGGCGCGGCAGCTCGGCGAACACCGAGGGCGGGAAGCCGCGCCGCGCCGGCGGCTCGCCCGCGGCCAGGCCGATCTCGCGGCCGGCGCGCGCGAAACGCGTCAGCGAATCCATCATCAGCAGCACGCGCAGGCCGCGGTCGCGGAAGTATTCGGCGATCGCGGTGGCCGTGTGCGCGGCCTTGGCGCGCTCCATCGACGAGCGGTCCGAGGTCGCGCACACCACCACCGAGCGCGCCATGCCTTCCGGGCCGAGGATCAGCTCGATGAATTCGCGCACTTCGCGGCCCCGTTCGCCGATCAGCGCGATCACGTTGATGTCGCAGGCCGCGCCGCGCGCGAACATCCCCATCAGCGTCGATTTACCGACGCCGGCCGGCGCGAAGATGCCCATCCGCTGCCCTTCGCCGAGCGTCATCATCGCGTCGACCACGCGCACGCCGGTGGGCATCGGCGTATCCACCATGCGCCGCTTCATCGGGTCGGGCGGCTGCACGATCACCGGGCGCCAGTCGTCGGAATCGAGCGGCGGGCCCCCGTCGATCGGGTCGCCGAGGCCATCGAGCACGCGGCCGAGCAGCTGGTCGCCGACCTGGATCGACAACGGCCGGCCGAGGCCGATCACCTGCGTGGCGCGCGACACGTTCTCGAGCCGCGCGAACGGCGAGAGCAGCGCCACGTCGCGCGTGAAGCCCACCACCTCGGCACGCTGCAGCAGCGTGCCGTCGGGCGCGCGCAGCTCGCAGAGTTCGCCGAGCGTGACGTCGAGGCCGGACACCTTGATCACCGTGCCGACCACTTCCATGACCTTGCCGGTGCGCGCCACGGCGGGCACGGCGAGGATCTCGCGCTCGATCGCGTCGGTCAGCCGCTCGAAATCGTCGGTGCGCGACAGCCAGGAAACGTTCATCGGCCGCCTCCGCCGTGGGCCGGCGCGCGCGGCGCCGCGTAGGGATCGTCTTGCGCCGGGGCCGGCTGCGGATCGCGGTGGCGCGCGTCGGGCACGTAGCCCTGCGCGGCCGGTGGCGGGTCGCGATGACGCTCGTCGGGCACGTAGCCTTGCGCGGCCGGTGGCGGATCGCGATGGCGCGCGTCGGGCACGTAGCCCTGCGCCACATACGGATCGGCTGATGGGGCCGCGTACGGATCCGCATACGGATCCGCGCCGCCCGCGGGCGGATAGGCGTCCGACGCCGCGTAGGGATCGTCGCCGGCCGCCGGATACGCGCCGCCCTGCCCGTCGCCCTGCCCGCCATACGGATCGCCGCCGGCCGCGCCGTCCTCGGGCGCGGCGGCCTCGATCTCGACCAGCGTGCGCTTGAGCGCGCGCGACACCGCGCCGTGCATCGCGCGCAGCTGCGTGTCGAGGCTCGCGTCCACGGCGCCGAAATCGGATTCGCAGATGCAGCTGCCGGGCGCGAGCCGCTTGTCGCCCACCACCGACATCGGGATCGGCCGGCCCAGTTCGCGCCAGCGCGTGGCGAGCCGGTCGAAGGTGTCCTTGGCGCTGTCGAGATCGTCGGGATGCACGGCCACGCGCAGGTAGGTCGCGCCGTCCACGATCCGCTCGACCGAGGCCAGCGCGCGCTCGAACAGCGCCGCGCGGTTCTCGGTGCGCACGATCTGCTCGACGGCCGAGGCGACGATGTCGGCGAGCCGCTCGCGCATGCGCACCTGCAGCTGGTTCTGCGCGTGCGCGACGTCGGCGAGCCGGTCCATCCAGTCGCCGAGCGCGCGATCGTAGCCGTCGCGGTAGCCGGCGCGCGCGGCGTCGTCACGCTCGCGCTGCGCGGCGTCGAGGATCTCGCCGGCCTGCTCGCGGCCCGCGTCGACGATCCGCTCGGCCTCGTCGTGGGCCGCCTCGATCAGCGCGGCGCGATCGGCGGCGAGCGCCGCGTAGGCGTCCTCGAGCGACACCAGCGCGCCGAACATCTCGCGCGGCAGCACGTCGGCGGCCGCGCCCAGGCGCGCGTGCAGCACGCTCTCGTCGGGCTGGTGATGGGCGTCCTGCGGACGGCTCAACCAAATAGCCATGCAACCTCCGGCATCAGTTCGGGCATCCGCGCGAACAGGCGCACGGAACCGGCCGCGTCCAGCCCGCTCGCGGCCGGCAGCGAGGCCGGCGGCGCGAACGCGCGCGGCAGCGCGAGCCGCGTCAGCGACGGTGGACGCGACTCGGCCGCGCCGCCCGCGTCACGCGCGAGCAGCAGCCAGCCCTCGGCGGCCATCGCGGTCGCGTCGAGCCGCGCGAGCGGCGGCAGGCCGGTCTTCATCGTCAGGTGAGCCACGTCGGGCGCGTCGGCGGCGTGCGGGTCCTGCGCGATCGCGTCGGGGTGGACGCCGGTCCACTCGGCCAGCCGCGAACGCGTCTGCTTGTCGATCAGCCGG
Source organism: Burkholderia perseverans (assembly GCF_022870505.1). Classification (NCBI taxonomy): domain Bacteria; kingdom Pseudomonadati; phylum Pseudomonadota; class Betaproteobacteria; order Burkholderiales; family Burkholderiaceae; genus Burkholderia; species Burkholderia perseverans. The sequence continues at coordinate 232,368 of NZ_CP045093.1, read as the reverse complement.
CGCACCTCGGCGCGCCGGAACGACAGCGAGCGCACGCGCAGCACGGCCAGCGCCTGCGCCATCGGCAGCGCGTCGAGCAGCGCCAGATTCGGTTTCGGGCCGATGCCGGGCGCGCTGCCGGCCAGGCCCAGCACGGCGGCCGTGGCGAACGCGCCGAACGGCGGCTCGCGCACCCCGGCCGCGCGCGCGAACGCATGCGAGCAGGCGCGGCGCGCGGCGGCCGAGGCGCGCGCGAGCGCGTCGCGCCAGCCGTGGTCGGGCAGCGCGGACCACGACGCGTCGGCCCACAGGGCCGCGCTGTCGAGGTTGTCGCGATAGCCGGTCAACGCGGCGACCACACGCTGCGGAGGATAGAACGCGGCGGACGCCATGCGGTTCGCGGCGCGCCGTTCAGTTCGCGGGACGCGGACGCAGCCGCGATGTCAGCGCGCCGAGCTTGCCGCGCAGGCCGCCGGCCGGCTCCTGCGCGTCGCCGCCCGCGGCCCCGCCGTTCTGGCCGTCGCCTTGCGGCAGCTTCCGGCGCAGCACCACCAGCAGCGCCGCCGCCACGATCAGCACCATGCCGGCCACGCCGCTCACGATCCACACCACCGGCAGGCCGCCCTGCGGCTGGCTCGGCTGGCGCGCGAGATCGGACGGATCGGCCGCCACGGCCGTCACGCTGACCTGGTCGTAGGTGAGCCCTTCCACGCTGTGCATGACGAGCGTCTTGATCTGCGGCACCAGCGCGCCGACGTCGGAATTGGGCCGGTACTTGATGAACACTGCCGCCGACGAGGGCTTGATGGTCTGCGCTAGCGGGTCGTTGTTCGGCAGCACGATCTGCACGCGCGCCACCAGCACGCCGTCGATCTTCGAGAGCGTGGACGACAGCTCCTGCGACATGCCGTAGATGAAGCGCACCCGCTCCTCGGTCGGCGTCGAGACCAGGCCGTCCTTCTTGAACAGGTCGCCGAGATTGTCGAAGCGGCTCTTGGGCAGGCCGCGCGAGCGCAGCGCTTCCATCGCGCGCACCATCTGGTCGCCGTCGACCTCGAGCGTCCAGGTCTTGCCGGCGTCGGGCGTCTCCTTGGACGCGTCGACGCCGTTCTCGAGCAGCGCCACGACCATCTCGTTGACGTCCTGCTCGGACAGGTTTCCGTACAGCTCCTTCTTGCAACCGGCGAGCAGCGCGCAGAGCGCGAACACGCCCGCGACGGACGCGCGCCGCCATCCGGACCGTGACTGTGACATGGCGTAATTTCCGCGACTGACCGCGCGGCGCTTGCGGGCGCCGCGGGTCACTGGTTTTTCATCAGCGTTTCGATCGACGACTTCGACGCGTTCACGACGCCCATCTTCGCTTCCATGTCGAGCTGCGTGCTGGCCAGCTCGTAGGTGAGGCGGATCGAACCGGCGTTCATCTCGTTGAGGTTCATCTCGGGGGCGCGCTGCATGAACTCGGCCGCGTCGGTGACGCTGCGCTGCAGTTCCGCGTCCTGCGCCGCCACCAGCTTCGAGGCGACCTCCAGCGAATGACTCTGCTCGGCGTGCGGCGGCGCCATCGACGGCTTTTCCATCAGCGCCTTGAACTTGTCGGCCGCGGCGGGCGAACCGCTCGCGGCTTCCGGCTTCGAGAGGGCTTCGAGCGACGCGCGCAGCGCCGCGGAATGGTCGATGGCGGTCATCGGCGTTCTCCGTGCGGGGAAGGAAAGGCGCTCAGGCGCGCAGCGCGACGCCGAACGGCAGCGATTCGATGCCGGCCGACGGCGGCTGGCTGACCGGCGCGACGTCGGGCTTGTCGCCGCGGGCGGCCAGTTCCTCGTTCAGTTCGTCGACCGAGGCCGGCGTGATGAAGGTGCTGCCGTTGCGGCTCGCCTGTACCGCGTTGACGAGTTCCTCGCGCGCATGCAGCGCCTTCACCAGCGAGACGGTATCGCGCGTCGGGTTGCCTTCGAGCACCTCGTTGGCCACCATCTTCCAGTCCGCGTCACCCTTGGTGGACAGGCAGAACGCCAGCAGCGCCTTCGCGTAGGCGAAGCGCGGCGCGCTCTCGCTGACCTCGCGCAGCACCAGGATCGCGTCGTCCCAATGGTTGCGGACCATGTGCAGGATGCCGTCGAGCATCTGGATTTCCGGCACCTTCGGGCGCAGCACGCGCAGCGCGTCGAGCATCAGCTCGATGTCGTAGGGATCGACCGACACCTTCGGGAAGGTCTGCAACAGCGCATCGGAGGCCGTCTCGATCAGTCCTCCGACGATCTCCGGGCTGCAGTTCAGGTAATCGGGTGTGGCGTTGGTCATCGCGCATTCTCCTGGCGGTATTCTTCGCGCCGCGCTCGGGGTCGATCGGACGCACGACGGAACCTTAGCAACCGGCCGTGACCCGCGCGGTGCGCGATGCGAAGCGAACGCACCGAAAACGAAGCCTCCCGAAAGGTGCCGGAGCGGCGCCGGGCGGGCACCGGCGCCCGCCGCCCGCGGCGCGCGCACAAAATCGGCACGAAATGCGCAAAGCCGCGCCGGGCAACGGTTTTGCCGCGCCGCGGCCGGCCCCGGCCGGGCCGCCATCGCGCCCCGGATCCGCGCCGCCGCGCGAGACTTCGCATGCGCAGCGCCCGATTCGCGTCGGGGGGCCTGCCGCCCCCCTCGCGCGGCTATCTTCGTCCGACCGGCCCGCTCCGTGCCGCGCCCAGCCGCGCGCGAGCGGCCACCCCGCCCACCCAGTCCGCCCCCGGGCCGACGCGTCTGCGACGAAGCACCGAGCGATGAGCGACGAAAAAACCGAAGAGCCAACCGACAAGAAGCTGCGCGACGCCCGCAAGGACGGCCAGGCGTCGAAGAGCTCGGACCTGGCGGACGCGATCTCGATGCTGGCCGCGATCGGCTTCGTGATCGCCGCGAGCGCCCACCTGCGCGACTCGATGCGCCAGCTGGTGGTCAGCGCGCTCGACTTCGTCACCACCGACCACGCGCTGCCCGACATGTTCGACCGGCTCTACCGGTTCGGCGGCATCGCGCTGCTGGCGGTGGTGCCGCTCGCGCTGGCCGCCGCGCTCGCGGGCGTGATGGGCTCGGCGATGCAGGTCGGGCTGCAGATCGCGTTCAAGCCGGTGATGCCGAACCTGAACGCGCTGAACCCGGGCGAGGGGCTCAAGAAGATCTTCTCGATGAAGACGGTGATCGAGACGGTCAAGATGGTCGTCAAGGCCTCGCTGATCTTCGCCGTGATGTGGGTGGTGGTGCGCGGCCTGATCCCGCTCGTCTCGGGCGCGATCTACCAGCCGCTCGCCGAGATCTCGGCGATGTACTGGGGCATCCTGCTCAAGCTGATGATGATCGCCGCGGTGATCTTCGTGCTGGTGGGCGCGGCCGACGTCAAGCTGCAGAAGATGCTGTTCATGAAGCAGATGAAGATGTCGAAGGACGAGATCAAGCGCGAGCACAAGAACGACGAGGGCGACCCGATGATCAAGGGCGAGCGCCGCCGCATCGCGCGCGAGATGGCCAACGCGCCGCCGCCGCGCATGGCGCGCGCCAACGTGGTGGTGGTCAACCCCACCCACTACGCGGTGGCGCTGCGCTACGCGCCCGACGAGCACCCGCTGCCGGTGGTGATCGCCAAGGGCATGGACGAGGCCGCCGCCGCGATCCGGCGCGCCGCCGCCGAGGCCGAGGTGCCGATCGTCGGCAACCCGCCGGTGGCGCGCGCGCTCTACAAGGTCGGGCTCGACGAGCCGATCCCCGACGCGCTGTTCGAGACCATCGCCGCGATCCTGCGCTGGGTCGATTCGATCGGCGCGGCCCGCAGCGACACGCAACACTGACCGCCGAGAGCCGGAGCCACGATGCTGAAGTCCCTGAAACTCCCCGCCGGCGGCGAAATCGGCATCGTCGCGCTGGTGGTGGCGATCATCTCGCTGATGATCCTGCCGCTGCCGCCGCTGCTGATCGACATGCTGCTCGGCCTGAACATCACCATCAGCGTGACGCTGCTGATGATCACGATGTACGTGCCCGACATCTCGGCGCTCTCGGCGTTCCCGTCGCTGCTGCTGTTCACCACGCTGTTCCGGCTCTCGCTGAACATCGCCTCGACCAAGTCGATCCTGCTGCATGCCGAGGCCGGCAACATCATCGAGAGCTTCGGCAAGCTGGTGGTGGGCGGCAACCTGGTGGTGGGTCTCGTGGTGTTCGCGATCATCACCACCGTGCAGTTCATCGTGATCGCCAAGGGCTCGGAGCGGGTGGCCGAAGTGGGCGCGCGCTTCACGCTCGACGCGCTGCCCGGCAAGCAGATGAGCATCGACGCCGACCTGCGCGCGAACCTGCTCACGCCCGAGGAAGCCAAGCGCAAGCGCGCCACGCTGGCGGTGGAAAGCCAGCTGCACGGCGGCATGGACGGCGCGATGAAGTTCGTGAAGGGCGACGCGATCGCGGGCCTCATCATCACGATGATCAACATCCTGGCCGGTATCGCGGTGGGCGTGGCCTACCACGGCATGTCGGCCGGCGACGCGGCGAACCGCTTCTCGGTGCTGTCGGTCGGTGACGCGATGGTCTCGCAGATCCCGTCGCTGCTGCTGTCGGTGGCCGCCGGCGTGATGATCACGCGGGTGGCCGACGAGCGCCAGACCAAGCAGCGCTCGCTCGGCGACGAGATCGGCCACCAGCTCGGCTCGAGCGCCCGCGCGCTGTTCTTCGCCGCGGTGCTGCTGCTCGGCTTCGCGATCGTGCCGGGCTTCCCGTCGCTGCTGTTCGTGCTGCTGGCCGCGGCGCTGTCGTTCGCCGGCTACCGGCTGTCGGTCAAGAAGCCCTCGTCGCGCGACAGCGAGCACGGCGGCGCCGAGACGCTCGCCTCGATGCAGCGCGTGGGCGCCAAGACCGAGGTGCCGCCGATCCTGCCGCGCGCGCCGCAGTTCGCCTGCGCGGTGGGCGTGCGGATCTCGCCGGACCTCGCCGCGAAGCTGGCCATGCCGGTCCTCGACGCCGCGTTCGAGGCCGAGCGCGCGGCGCTGCAGGAGGCGCTCGGGCTGCCGTTCCCCGGCATCACGATGTGGATCCACGCGGCGCTGCCGATCGCCACCTTCGAGATCCTGATCCACGACGTGCCGCACCTGATGGTGACGATCCCGACCGGCAAGGCGATGCTGCCCGACACGCGGCTGCTGCCGGCCGAGGTCGCGGCGGCCTCGGCCGACAAGCTGCAGGCACTCGCCGAGAAGACCGAGGACGGCCCGTCGCTCGACTCGGCGGGCACCCCCACGCGCTGGATCGACGAGCGCGGCGTGCCGGCCAAGACGCCGGTGTGGCGCGCCGAGCAGATCATCGCGCACGCCTGCGTGGCCGCCATGCGGCGCCACGCGACGCTGTTCCTCGGCATCCAGGAGGTGCAGTGGATCCTCGACCAGCTCAGCCACGACGCGCCGGGCCTGGTGGCCGAGGTGCAGAAGGTGCTGCCGCCGCAGCGGATCGCCGACGTGCTGCGCCGGCTGCTGGAGGAACAGGTGTCGATCCGCAACGTGCGCTCGATCATGGAGAGCCTGATCGCCTGGGGCGCCAAGGAAAAGGACATGCTGATGCTGACCGAGTACGTGCGCGGCGACCTCTCGCGCTTCCTCGCGCATCGCGCCGCCAAGGGCGAGCGGCAGCTCTCGGCGGTGCTGTTCGACATGCAGGCCGAGCAGCACATCCGCGCCGCGATCAAGCAGACGCCGACCGGCAACTTCCTCGCGCTGCCGCCCAACGACGCCGCGTTCCTGATCGACCGGATCCAGTCGTTCGTGGGCGCCGCGCCGCGTGAGGGCGTGGTGCTGGTCACCTCGATGGACATCCGCCGCTACGTGCGCCGCATGATCGAATCGCGGCTCGGCTGGCTGTCGGTCTATTCGTACCAGGAACTCGGCGAGCACGTCGAGCTGAAGCCCGTCGGCCGCGTGACGCTGACCGCATGACGAGCATCGATTCTCGCGCCGCGCGCATCATCCCCGGCACCGCCGCCGACGAGCCGGGCGGCGCGCGCGAGCGGCGCTTCGACTACGCGTCGCTGGCCGCGCGCCGCTCGCCGCACCGCCTGCCCGCGCGCGGCCAGCCGCAGCAGGGCGGCCGCGAGGCGCCCGACGACGAGCCGGCCGGCCAGGCCGAGATCGCGCTCTACTTCGACCCGCGCACGGCGCCCGACGAGAGCGCCGCCGCGCCGCCCGAGCCGCCCGCGGCCCCGCTGCCGCTCGCGACCGAGGACGCGCGCGACAGCCTGAGCTCCCGCGTCGAGCGCGCCGCCGTGCCGGTGGTGTCGGCCGTCTACATGCACCAGCAGCAGTACCTGAAGGTGCTCGGCGTGCTCACGCGCGAGATCGCCGCGTTCTGCGGCGACCCGGCCATCGCCAGTGCCGGCAACTGGGAAGCCCAGATGACGCTGGATCCCGCGCTGCTGCCGCATACGCGGCTCGCGCTGTCGCTTTCGCGTTTCAGTCTCCGACTTCGGTTCGACGCGCAGGACCCGGCCTCGCGCGACTTACTCTTGACCCACAGCACGATGCTTGAGCGCGAGCTCGCCGACACGCTGCGCGCGTGGGGCGAACTCCGCGACATCGAACTCACCGTCTGGTAATCCGATTCCCGCATGGCCGACTTTCTCACCGCGACGACCCGCGACGGCGACGCGAGCGCAGTTCCTGCCCGCGTGCCGACGGCGCCGGCCGCCCCCGCGGCGGGCCCGGCCGTGCCGACGCCCGCCGGCGGTGCGCCCGACAGGCCCGATGCGCCCGATGCACGCGCCGGCGGCATGCCGATCGCGCGCGCGGTGCCGCGCCGGATCGACAGCGCCACCGCGCGCCTCACGCAGACGCTGCACGACACGCGCTTCGGCGCGGCGGTGCTGGCCGCCACCGGCGCCACCGTGCTGCACGCGGCGCCGCTCGCCGGCCTCGCCGCCGCGCGGGCGGGCGCGGCGCCGGCCGCGCGCGATCCGGCCGTGATCGAGCTGTCGGTGGCCGCGCCGGGCGCCGCGCCGCGCCCGGTGTTCGTCGAGCTCGACCTCGACGCGCATCCGGCGCTCGCGATCGTCGCGTGGCCCGACCGCGCCGGCGCACCGGGCGGTCCGGCCATGCTCGCGCCGGGCGGCGCCGAACTCGCGCTGCGCCAGACCGTGGCCGGCGTGCTGCTCGATCCGCTCGCCGCCGCGCTCGCGCGGCTCGGCTTCGACGCGCCGCGCGTGATCTCGGTCACGCGCCGCCCGCTGGCCGACTGCGTGGCCGAGCTCGCCTTCGACGTGCCGCCCGCGGCGCTGTCGATCGGCTTCGGCGAAACCCGCATCGATTGCACCGTGGCCCTCGGCACCGCCGCGCTCGCGACCGTGGACGCGCTGATCGCGCGCACCCCGAGCGACGCCTGGCGCACGGCGTTCCCCGCGCTGACCCTACCGGGCAGCGCGATCGTCGGCACGCGAACCTTCGCGGTCGACACGCTCGCCGCGCTCGAACCCGGAGACGTGCTGCTGCGCTGTCTGTTCCCAACCTTCGACGCGGCGTCGCTGCAGGCCGGCGGCCGCGGCGACGGCGCGGGACCGCGCGTCGTCGCGACGTGGGGCGCGCGCGGCCATGCGCGCGTCCACGCGCAGGCGGTGCTCGACGGGCGGTCGCTTACCTTAAATCAGGAGTGGTACATGTCCGACGAACTCGATTCGACCCGCGCCGATCTCGGCCTAGCGACGGATCGCCCCGACGAAGCGATCACCGTCGGCAACATCGAGCTACCGGTGCAGTTCGAGATCGACACGGTCGCGCTGCCGCTCGACCAGCTGTCCTCGCTCGGGCCGGGCTACGTTGTCGAGCTGCCGGTGCCGGCCGCCGACGCGCAGCTGCGGCTGGTGGTACACGGCCAGACGGTCGGTTTCGGGGAGCTCGTGACGGTCGGCGAGCATCTTGGCGTTCGCATCATCAGGATGGCCCATCGGCATGGTTCAGTTCAGTGACATTACCGGGCTGCTGCTGGTCGTCATCGCGATCAGCCTGCTGCCCTTCGTGGCGATGGTGGTCACCTCCTACGCGAAGATCGTGGTGGTGCTCGGCCTGCTGCGCAACGCGCTCGGCGTGCAGCAGGTGCCGCCCAACATGGTGCTCAACGGCATCGCGATCCTGGTCTCGCTGTACGTGATGGCACCGATCGGCATGCAGGCGTCGAAGTCGCTGGAAGGCCAGCAGCTCGCCTCGCAGCCGTCGCAGGCGCTGATCCAGGCGTTCGGCGCGGCCAAGGAGCCGTTCCGCGCGTTCCTCGAGAAGCACACGCAGGAGCGCGAGAAGCGCTTCTTCCTGCGCTCGGCCGCCGTGGTGTGGCCCAAGGAGCAGGCCCAGCAGCTTTCCGAGCACGACCTGATCGTGCTGGCGCCGTCGTTCACGCTGTCCGAGCTGACCGACGCGTTCAAGATCGGCTTCCTGCTCTACATCGCGTTCATCGTGGTCGACCTGATCATCGCCAACGTGCTGCTCGCGCTGGGGCTGAACCAGGTCACGCCGACCAACGTCGCGATCCCGTTCAAGCTGCTGCTGTTCGTGGTGATGGACGGCTGGTCGACGCTGATCCACGGCCTCGTGATGACCTACAAGTAACCAGGAGCCTCGACGATGGATGTCGATTCGCTGATCCGCTTCACCACCGAGGGCATGCTGCTGTGCCTGACCGTGTCGCTGCCGCCCGTGATCGTCGCCGCCGTGGTCGGGCTCGGCGTGTCGTTCGTGCAGGCCATCACGTCGCTGCAGGACCAGACGCTGCCGCAGGTGCTCAAGCTGATCGCCGTGACCATCACGATCGTGATCGCCGCGCCGGTGTGCTGCGCGGCCGTGCTGCACTTCGCGAACCAGTTGATGCGCACCGCGGTGCCGCTGTAACGGCAAGGAGGATTCGATGGCAATCAATCGCGCACCGAGCAGCAACGCGCAGGCCAACGCCGCCGGTCAGGCGCGCCTGGCCGACGCGCAGCAGAACGCCGCCGGCAAGGAAGGCGCGCGCGCGGCGCAGCGCGCCACCAGCTACAACGGCACGCTGTTCACCAACACCAACCAGGCGCAGAACGGCAACCAGGCCGCGCAGCGCAAGTTCGCGAGCCTCGCACGCAACAAGAAGCGCGCCAACGTGGCGCGTGCCAAGCGCAACGCCGCGAGCGGCGCCGGCGACGACGAGGGCGGCGACGCGCAGGTCAAGCAGGACGACATGGATGCGCTGAACGGCGGCCGCGGCGGCGGCGGCGGGCGCCAGCAGCAGGAACAGAACGATCAGGCCGAAATCGGCGCGGCGGGCGGCGACAACGCGGCGCCGGACGTGCGGCCGGCCTCGGCGCAGGCCGCGCCGCCGAGCCAGCTCGACGCGATCGCGGCGAAGTTCGGCCCCGGCGACGAGGCGCAGCGCGCCGAGGCGGTGCGCAACGCGTGGCACGACTCGGTGCGCGAGCTGTTCCAGACCGCCGGCAACAGCGAGGCCGGGCCGTGGGCGATGCGCCTGTCCGCGCTGATGGTGGCGCTGCAGCAGATCGAGATGAAGATCGGCCCGGTGGGCGCGGGCGGCGTGGCCATGCTGCGCGAGATGCTGCAGCACCTCGGCAAGGGCGGCGGCAGCGAGTCGTTCCACCATATCCTGCCGCTCGCGATGCTGCGCGCCTCGTACAAGGCCGGCGGGCCGCCGAGCGAGGCGCCCGGCGCCGCGCCGCTGCGCGGCAAGGCAAGGCGCGAGCGCGGCGGGGCGATCCAGCAGAGCGTGGGAGCGGGGATGGCGGGGCGCGTCGCGAAGGCGGCCCAGGCGAAGAAGCCTTGAGCGGCCGGCCCGCGCCGGACCGCCGGGCCAACCCCGCTTACCGCCGAACCCTCACCCTAAGTTCGCGAGGCCGTTTTTCCGCACCGGTTGCAGCATGCGCGGCCCGGTTTCCTGTCGCCCTGCTCCCACTGCCGCACCGTGGAAACGGTGGTGTTGAGATAACGCGCGAACACGCGCTGGCCGACGTTCACGTCCTGGCGAATGCGGGCGATATCGGCCGGATTGAATTGCGGCGCCTTTTCGATACAGAGCGCGTCGCATTCGTGCATCGTCGTCTCGTCGATGCGCTTCGCGCGATGCAGGCCGGCGGCGGCGCCATGAATCGCCTCCAGCGCATCACGCTTGAAGCGGGTTCTGGCCATGCCGGATCTCCACGCGTTCCTTTGAATTCACCATCGCGCCCAGGTCGGCGGCCCTTGCCCGGCCGATGTCCCGGGCGAGCGTCCCCAGTGTCTCCCTCCGCTCGCCCCCACCCGCCCCCCGCCTCGACACGACTTCAATCCCCATTTTCCACACCGCTTCGCCCCCGCCAACCGGCGTCCGCCGGCCCGCCAATCCGCGCTCCGCGGCCCCTCCCCCACCGCCCGCATCTCCGTTCGCATACCGCGTTCTCGCTTCGCATTCGTCGCCCGCCGCCATCGGTCGACCGCCTACAGTAGCCGCAACGAAAGCTCAGGCTGTGACCAGATCGACGGACCCATGAAACTGCTGCGGATTCTGACCGGCACCCACGCAGGCGCGCAATTGCAGCTCGCGCCCGGCGCGCACCGCATCGGCACGGACGACGCGGCCGACATTCGCCTGACCGACTGGCGCGGGGCGGATCTGTGGCTGACCGTCAGCGATACGGGCGTGGTGTCGGCGCAGGCGGTCGCCTCGGCGACGGGCGCCGTCGATCCGGGCGCCACCAGCGGCCCGCTCGAACAGATCCTGCTGGTGGACTTCGTGCCGATGCAGTTCGAAGGCACGATCCTCTGCGTGGGCGACGAGAACGGCGTGTGGCCGTCCGACTACGAACTGCTCTCGACGCTGCTGGCCGCCAAGCCGGCCGCGAAGGCCTCGCCGCTGCGCCGCCGCTACCTCGGCATCGCGGCGGCCTGCTTCTGCGTCGGCGCGGTGATCGTCACGATCTCGGTGCTGTCCACCGCGCAGATGAGCCGCGCGGCGCTGCCGCCGAACGGCGACGACCACGCGCGCCGCGTCACCGAGGCGCTGGCCGCCGCGCACATCGACGGCCTGAATGCGCACGCGGTGGGCGACACGGTGGTGGTCACCGGCATGCTGGCCAGCTCGGCCGACGATTCGGCGGTGCGCCAGCTGCTGAACCGCCTCGCGATCGCGCAGGTGGCGCGCCAGTACGACGTGGCGCCCGAAGTGGCGCGCAGCATCGAGGATTCGCTCGGCGTGCCGGGCGCGCGCGTGCAGTACGGCGGCGCGGGCCGCTTCGTGATCAAGGGCTCGGTGGGCAACAAGAACGCGCTCGATTCGGCGATCGCGCGGATTCGCGCCGATCTCGACCCGAACGTGAAGGACATCGTGGCCGACGTGTCGGAGTCGTCGGGCGGCGCGAACGCCTCGGACGGCCTCGCCTACTCGGAAATGCTCTCGGCCGACGGCGTGCAGTACGCGCAGACGCCCGACGGCGTGAAGCACATCTACGCGTCGGACCTGCCCGACGCGTCCGGCGCGGCCGCGGTCGGCGCACCGCAGAACGCGGCCGCGGCAGATACGGCAGGCAACAACGCGGGCGGCACCGGCGCGAACCACGGCGTCGCCGCCCCGGCGAACGTCGCCGCGAACGGCGCGCCGAACGAGGCGGACGGCAACGGCGGCGCCGAAACGAACGCCGCAGCCGGCACCGGCGCCCGCAACGGTAATGGCAGCGGCAGCCGCGCCGCCGCGAAGCGCGCCGCGCCGCAGCCGCGCAAGACCGCCGACGAATTCGTGCCGCTGCCGCACGCGTTCGCGGCGCCACCGAATCCGCCGATGCTCGCATCGGCCAACGTTCCCGTCGCGCCCGAGGCGCGTCGGGCCGAACCATCGTCCCGGCCGCCGGCTTCGCCGATCGCGAGCTGAGCCCGGCACGTCATTCACAGGGATAGGCCATGTACGAATCGCTCGACCCGTACGCCAAGGATTTCAACGACATCCGCGCGCTGCTGAACGCGCCGGACGCCCAGGCGCGCGTGAACGCGCTGCGCGCGGCGCTCGACGCGACCGCCGAAAAGATCGGCGCGACCCCGTCGACCAACGAACTCGACCGCAGCAACCTCGCGAAGCTGTATCGCGGCTTCCTGGCCACCTCGCGCGCGCTCGCGAAGCTCCAGGAGCAGCGCGCGAACGCGTCGTAATCGATTCGCTGGCGGCCCGCCGCCTTCGAAAGCCGCCGGCTCCGCGCCACGGGCATGTGCCCGGGAAGGAACGGCACCTATCCGCAGTTGCAGTATCCATGTCCATCGCAACCGCTTTTTAAACAACGCGAGGTAATACCATGCCAAATCCCGTCAATAGCGCCAGCAGCGTCCTGGGCGGCGCCTCCAGCATCGCCAGCACGGCCGGTAACGCCATCGGCGGCGCAGCTGCCGCGGCTTCGGGCGGCGCGAGCGCGGCTTCGACGCAATCGCAGATGCAGGGCATCAGCGATCAGATGAACCAGATGACGCTCGCATCGGCCCAGATGCAGCTGCAACAGAGCATGGCCGCGGCCCTGTCGAACGTCATGAAAAGCGGCGCGAGCAACGTCAAAAGCGCATCGCAAGGCGGCTAATGACGCCACCCGGCGTCGCGTCATGCGACGCCATCGCGGCGGCCGTGCCCATCCCCGGGCGGCCGCCGTCCCCCGCCGTCCCGTTCACTTCGTACCTGATCCGCCCACCGCATGAGCTCCGACCGATATACCTGGCTGATCGAGGATCTCTGTGCCGTCATCGACCTGCCCGATGTCCAGAACGTGCTGACCACGCGCGCGATCGAGGTCGAGGGTTTCGACGTCCGCCTCGATTATTTCGACAACGACATCGACGCGATGTACGCGAATTTCCATTACGGCGCCGTCACGGCCGGCCGCACGCTGACGATCTTCCGCCTGATGCTGGAGGCGAACCTGCTGGTTTACGCGCAGGATCAGGCGCAAATGGGGATCGACACAGATACCGGGAACGTGGTACTGATACTGCGCATTCCGTTCGACAGCGGCGTGGACGGTGCGGAACTGGCCGACCTGCTCGCCCATTACGCGGAACACGGCCGCTACTGGCGGCGCAACATCATGGAATCGAGCGACGACATGTTCGACGGCATCGCCTCCGGGGAATACATCTGGCTGCGCGCATGACCGTCTAGGCGCCGCTCGGCCGATCAACCCGAGTCTGGCGTCACGCGCAGTTCCCGATGTCGAAATCCGCTTCTCCGCGTGCGCTCACCCGGCGGCACGCCACCGCGCCGTCCGACACCCCGGGCGGCCGCACGATCGCCTTTTCCCGCTTCTGGCTGCTGCGCGACGCGGGCCTGCTGATCGCCGACGGCGAGATCGTCTCGCTCGGCGCGCGCCCCCTCGCGATCCTGATCCGGCTGATCGACGCGAACGGCCGGGCCGTGTCGGTGGCCTCGCTGCGCGAGGCCGTCTGGCCCGGGCTCGAGGTCGACGCCAACACCGTCCAGTCGCAGATCTCGGCGCTGCGCCGCGCGCTCGGCGACGACCGCGACCTGATCGAGACCGTGCCGGCCCGCGGCTACCGCTTCGCGGGCGACCTGCGCGTGGTCGAGCATCCCGACGCCGACGGCGCCGAGCACGCCGCCGACCCGGCCGCGCCGGCCGCCGACCCGCTCCCGCCCGAACCCGTGCCGGCCGCCGCCGCGCCGCTCGCCCGCAACACGCTCGCGCAGGCCCAGCCGCACGACCCGGCGCCGTTCGTCGGCCGCCACGCCGAGCTGGCCGAACTGCTCGCGACGGTGCCCGCCGTGCGCACCCTCACGCTGACCGGCGCGGCCGGGATCGGCAAGACCCGGCTCGCGATCGAGGCCGCGCGCAGCCTCGCCCCGCAATTCCCCGACGGAGTGGCCTACGTGCCGCTCGCCACGCTGTCGGCGCCCGACCGGCTGGTCCACGCGATCGCCGACGCGCTCGAAGTCGACACGCGCGGCGGCGAGATCGACGCCGCCCAGCTCGCCGAGGCGCTCGGCGAACGGCGCCTGCTGATCGTGCTCGACCACGCGGCGCCGCTGCGCCACGCGGTGGCGCGCGCGGCCGAGCGGCTCACCGCCGCCACGCCCGGCGTCCACCTGCTGATCACCAGCGACACCGCGCTCGCGGTCGGCGGCGAGCGCGCGATGGCGGTGGCGCCGCTCGGCGTGTCGGCCGACGCGCACCAGCCCGACGACATCGGCAACAGCGACGCGCTCGCGCTGTTCTTCGCGGCGTTCGAGCGCCGCCAGCGCCGCGACGGCACCTCCGCGCCGGCGCGGCTGCCGGCCGACGCGCTGGCCGCGGCCGCCTCGATCTGCGCGAGCCTCGACGGCATGCCGCATCCGGTCGAACTGCTGGCGGCCGACATCGCCGCGACGCTGGCCTCGAACGGCGACGTGCGCGCGGCGTTCGTGGCCTGCGCGACCGAGCTCGACCGCTTCCTCGCCCAGCGCACCGGCTCGCGGCGCCGGCTGCTGCCGCACGCGGACCTGCAGCTGGCCAGCCTCGATTTCGTCTACGGCCGGCTCGACGCGGGCACCCGCACGGTGCTGCGCCGCCTCGGCCTGTTCCACGGCGCGTTCGAGGAAGGCGCGGCGGCCGAGCTGCTGGTGGCGTTCGATCGCGCGCTCGGCCTCGACGACACGCCCGCCGAGGCCACCCGCCGGCGGCTGCGCCAGCTGGTCGGCGCCGGGCTTGTCGAGGACGTCGAATGCGACGGCGAGATGCGGCTGCAGCTGCCGCCCTCGGTGCGCCGCTACGCGCTGGCCACGCTCGCGCGCACGCCCGAGCGCGCCACGCCCGGCGCGCTGCACGCGGCGCTGGTGGCGCGCATGGTCGCGCGCCGCTTCGGCGCCGGCCCGTTCCTCGCGCCGCCCACCGTGCGCCATGACCTGGCCGACCTGCGCGCCGCGCTCGAATGGACGATCGACGCCGGCAAGCCGGAACTCGGCGCGGACCTGCTCGACCACTCGGCGCCGCTCTGGGTGCGGCTCTCGCTCGGCGACGAATACGTGGGCTGGGCCCGGCGCGTGGCTGTCTGCGGCAACGGCGGCGAGGTCCGGCGGATTCGCCCGGAGATGCGGGTGGCCGCCGCGCTCGCCAACGCGCTCACCTGCAAGCGCAATGCCGCCAGCGAGGCGGCGCAGCAATGGCAGCGCGCCTACGAGATCGCCAGCGCCTGCGCCGACAATTCCACGCGGCTGCGCGCGCTGCTGCACCTGTTCTTCCGCGCCCAGATCCGCGGCGAGACCGACCGCGCGCGCGAGCTGGCCCGCAAGTACACCGAGATCGCCGACGCCGCGCGCTGGCCCGCCGCGCAGCACAACGCGCGGCTGATCGAAGGCCTGCTGCGCGCCTACACCGGCGACCTGCACATGGCGATCCCGCTGCTCGGCAGCGCCAACGGCGCGCATCCCGACGTGATCCGCGAGGCGCGCGCGCTGGCCACGCGCCACGGCCTGTCGCTGCACCTGATCGCGAGCGCGGCGCTGTCCACCGTGCAGTGGCTGGTGGGTGGCACCCCGCGCGACAGCGAGATTCCCGAGCTGGCCGCCACCGACAACGAGCCGATGTCGTGCTGCGTCGCGCTGCGCCATGCCTGCGCGCTCGCCGTGGTCGAGGACGACGCGCCGCGCGCCGAGGCCTACGCCGCCGCGCTGGTCGAGCTGGCCAGTTCGTCCGCGCCGCGCCGCTGGCTGCGCACCGGCCTCGACGTGCAGCGGTGGCTGCTCGGCCGGCAGGGCGACCATGCCACCGGCCTGCAGCTGGTGGAGGAAATCGCGCAACGCTTCGAATCGCACCGCGTGCCGCCCGTCGATCTCGCGTTCGTGACCACGCTGATGCCGTCGATCGACTTCACGCGCCACGACGCGCTCGCGGACACGCTCGTGCAGGGCATCACGCAGGCCGTGCGGCGCGCCGATCGCACCGGCGAGCGCTGGACCAAGCCGTGGCTGCTGCACCTGCAAGGGGTGCTGTCGCGCGCGCGCGGCGAGCCGCCGGAGTCCACGCGGCGCAGCCTCGCGCATGCGCTGCGCTGCGCGTCCCAACAGGGCGCCTATCGCATCGTCGAGCGGATTCGCGCCGATCTCGATGCGCTCGATGCAAGCATCGACAGCAATGATGCCGATTGAATCGACACCGGCCCGTTCGCTTCGGATTTCACGACATCGCTTCGCTCATGACTTCGGGTTTTACCTGATGGGTGTCACACACAGAAATTAATGTGAGGCTCCATCCAGCCCGTCGGGCGCGTGCGCCGAAAACGCACGCCCCGCGCGGAATCCCGGAGCCCAGATGTCGTTCAAGTCAGTCCTCGCCCGGGTGGGCGGCAGCAGCGCCGACGCGCGGCCGACCGCCGAGGCCCGGGGTATCCCCGGCGTCACGCACGCGGTGCCGACCCCGGCCGCGCAACCGGCGGCGCCGCTGCCGGCCCGGCGCGACGCGACGCATCCGCATCCGGGCGCGCCCGCCACGCGCCACGCGCAGCCCCATCCCGCGCCGGCGCATGGCCAGACCGATGCGGCCGCCGCCGAGGCGCGGCGCCGCCAGGGGACCGACCGGCTCAAGGCGATGTTCACGCGCGCCAGGCCCGACGCGCCCGGCACCGCGCCGAAGCCGCCGAGCCAGTCGCCGGGCACCCTCGCCAACGCCGTCGCGCACGTCAACGCGGCCGCCACCGACATCTCGACGCCGTTCTCGCAGCACTCGGACCGCCACCGTCCGCTCTCCGCGCAGCAGTACCGCACCGACGTCACGCGCTACGCCACCGACACCAAGGCCTCGCACGCGGCCGCGCTCGCGCGCAAGCAGCGCAAGCGCGTGGGCGACGCGCTCGGCGCGGCGATGCCGGCGATCCCCGAGGACGAACATCCCGACGCCGACGAAGCCGCGCTGCAGCTCGAATCACTCGACAGCCGCGCCGGCCTGAGCGTGCAGGTGCAGACCTGGTTTCCCGATCCGCACGCCGGCGCGCAGGCGAGCCGGCAGCTTGCCGACCGCCTCGCCGGACTCGGCGCGCCCGACCGCGCGCCCGCGATGCTGCGCGGCGTGCTCACGGCCAGCGCGCTGCGCGAGGCTGGCGTGAGCGACGCGGGGCAGGCGCGCGACGTGCTCGACGCGCTCGCCTCGCTCGACTTCGCGCGCATGGATACGCAGACCAGCGCGCTGCCGGCCGGCGCCGCGCACGAAGTCGACGCCACGCGCGCGCAGGCCTGGCTGGTGGCGCGCACGCTGTCGCGCACCGACGAAGGCTTCGACGCGCTGCGCACGCTGCGCGGGCCGGGCCACGAGCCGCCGCTCCAGCGGATGGCGCAGCGCATGATGCTGCAGGCCGCCGACCACGCCGACCCCGGTCCGCACGACACGTTCACCGCTGCCAGCGATCCGGCGCCGGGCGCGGTGCAGGCGCGGCTGCTGGCGGGGCCGGACGCCGCGGCGCTGCCCGCGCGCGCGTTTTCGGCGGCCGCGATCGCGAACACCCGCGGCGCGACGCAGATGCGGCTCGACCAGAAGGGCGATTTCTTCGCGTGGCGCCAGCATTTCCGCGACGACGGCGCGGGTACGCCGCTCGCGATGACGCGCGAGCGTCTGCACCGCTTCACCGGCAAGACCCTCGATCGCGCCGGCGAGAACCGCTGGAAGACCTTCGCCGCGCGCGCGGTCGGCAAGCACCGCTCGCCGCTCGCGGCCGTGCGCAACGGCACGCAGGACGTCACGCGGCTGACCATCGCCAAGGAGAAGAAGGCGCTCGGCGAACTCGCCGACCGGCGCGAGGCGCTGCTCGGCCTGCCGGCGATGCAGCCGGCCGCCACGCTCGGCCACGCGCAGCCCGCCCACTCGCTCGTCGAGCTGGCCGCGCTGCACGTCTGGTTCGACAGCGGCGGCTTCAAGACCGGCAAGCCCGACGCCGCGCAGATGAAGGCCATCGTCGCGAAGGCCAGGCAGATGCGCGGCGAGATCGCGGGGCAGCCCGCCTCGCCCGAGCGCGACGCGTTCCTGCACGACACCGAGGCCTGGGGCGGCCGGCACGCGCAGGATCACGCCGCGTTCGCGGGCGTGGGCAACGTGCCGTTCAATCTCGACCGCCTGGCCGGCTGGGCGCAGCGCGCGCAGGTGGAGGATCCGGCCTTCGTCGCCGAACTCGACGCGCAGATCGACGGCGAGCTGACCGCGCTGAAGGCCAGCGCGAAGAGCCTGCCGCGCGCGGTCGACACGCCCGATCGCGAGCACGTGGTGGACGCGCTCGGCGAGGTCGTCAAGCAACTGCCGTCGGGCGCGCGGCTGCGCGTGCAGGACGGCAACCGCGCCGGCATCAGCACGCGCGGGCTGTCGGCGAACTTCGGCAAGCTGCTCAACGCCACCGGCATCCCGCTCACCGCGCGCGTGGACGCGCGCTACAACAAGAACCGCTCGGCGCTCGTCGAGTTCGCGCGCAGCAACTACGGCGCCGAGATCTTCGCCGGCACCGCCGACGGCAGCAGCTGGCAGGCCGGCGCCGGCGTGCGGGTGGGCTACGACTTCGACGTCGGCCTGTCCTACGTGCGCGCCGGCGTGACCGCGCAGGGCGTGCTTTACCAGTCCGAGACCAACAACCCGCGCGGCGTGTCGCTGCGCGTCACGCGCCGCGTCAAGGAAGACGGCAGCAACTTCGACGACAAGATGCTCGAAACGAAATACGCCGGGCTCTTCAAGCATCTGGTCGACAGCTCGGCCGCGGCGCCGGACAAGAGCGCCGAGGGCACCTGGAACCACCTCGCCGAGCAATACCTCGAGGACGAGGACATCTCGGTGGGCTGGACCGACGGCACCGACAAGACCTCGCGCAGCGGCGCGACCTTCGACGTGGGCGTCTACGGCGGGATTCCGCACACGCCGCTGTCGGCCGGCGTGGGCGTGGGCGTCGGCTACACCTCCACGCACAATCACATCCGCGAGCAGCGCGACCACGGCGGCTCGCTGCAGCTCGAACAGCACCGCTCCGGCGGCGGCTCGCAGTGGGTGGGCCGCCTCACCGCCGGCCTGAGCGGCTCGGTGCCGATCGGCACGAAGCCGCACACGGTCGGGCTCGGCACCACTTCGGTGGATACCCCCTCCATCAACCTCGCGCTGCGCGACACCGGCATCGAATCGCGCGTGCAGATCGCGCGCGACAACGGCGTGCTGATGCCGCGCTCGTGCATCGTCGACGTCGAATACAAGTCGCCGGCGATGTTCACGCGCGCGATCGACGCGCAGCGCGGCGCCTGGCGCGACCTCTACGCGCTCGATTCGCTGAAGAAGCAGGGCGTGACGATCGAGACGGCCAGCCCCGAGCACTGGGCCACCGCGCACGCGCGCGCCGACGAGAAGATCGACAAGCTGCTCGGCGAGGTGCGCGGCAACTCGGCGCCGAACCAGACGTATTTCCATCGGTTCCGCCTGCGCGGCGACGCGGCCACGCGCATCGACGCGCTCACCGCCAGCGAAGTGGGCGGGCGGCCGAACCCGGCGGTCGCGCGCGAGATCAACCGGATCATGTCGGACCCGGCCTCGTGGATCGCGTCGGACCTGAAGGTCAAGGAAGTCAATTCGAGCGCCTCGCGCGCCGGCCTCAACGTGGCGCTGCACGTGACCGCCGTCACGCAGGTGTCGGGCGAGCACGAGATCGTCTCGGAGACGGCCGACTTCGCGCAGCTCGACGCGCTGGAACGGTATCAGGCCGATCGCGCGGCGGCGGCGGCGGCCGGCGTCGAGGATGATGAGGAGGAGGTAGTGGTGGCAGGCGAGGACGAGCCGATTACGGTCGTGCCGGCCGACCCCGCGCTCATGCGCGATGCGGGCGGCCCACCGGACCGGCCGGCGATCGAAGGCAACGATGCGGGCATCGACGGACGCCGACCGGTGACGACGCACGCGCCGCCGCCCCAGCCCCGGACGCCGAGGCCGGACCGGGCACCGTTGCCGCTGCCCACGCCGACGCCCAGGCCACTCGATGCCGCCGGCGGCGCGCGGCGCGCGAGCGGCGTCGCGGCGCTCGACAGGCTGCGCGAGCCGGCTGCGACGCCGCGGTTCGGTATGCCGGGTCCGGCGCTCGATGGGCGCCGCAATGCGCAGACGGCCTTTGACGCTACGCGTGAACCGGCTCCGGCGCCGCAATTCGGCGCGCTCGGCGCGGCGCTCGATGGCCGCGGGCCGACGACGACGCTTGATGCCGCGCGCGAACCGGCTCCGGCTCAGCGATTCGCCTCGCTCGGCGCGGCGCTTGATGGCGGCTGGCCGACACGGACAACGCTCGATGCCGCGCGCGAGCCGGCACCCGCCCAGCGATTCGCCTCGCTCGGCGCGGCGCTCGATGGCGGACAACAAACGCCGACGACGCCCGATACCGCGCGCGAGCCGGCACCCGCCCAGCGATTCGCCTCGCTCGGCGCGGCCCTCGACAGCGGCCGACCAACGCCGACGACGCTCGATGCCACGCGTGAGCCGGCTCCGGCTCAGCGATTCAGTTCGCTCGGCGCAGCGCTCGACGGCGGCCGACCACCACCGGCAACGCCCGATACCGCGCGCACGCCGGCTCCGGCGCCGCGATTCGCCTCGCTCGGCGTGGCGCTCAATGGCGAACAACAAACGCCGACGACGCTCGATGCCGCGCGCGAGCCGGCTCCGGCTCAGCGATTCAGTTCGCTCGGCGCGGCGCTCGACGGCGGCCGACCAACGCCGGCAACGCCCGATGCCGCGCGCACGCCGGCTCCGCAACGCGAATCGCTGGCCGCGACGCCCGACGGCCGCCGGCCGGTGCGCCCCGCGCAACCGGCAAGCCAGCCGTCGCGCGCGCCGCTCGGCACGCCGCGTTTCGGCTCGATCGACGCCATGCTCGACGATCGCCAGCTCGCCCGCGATGCGCAGCCGGGCATCGTGTCGGTACTGGAACGTGGCCGGACCGGAAGCACGTCGACACCCGCCGTGCCGGGCGGCAGCAACCCGTCCGCGCGCGCACCGCTCGACACGGCCGGCACGACAGCCGCCCGCCACACGGAGGAAACGCCCGACACGGACGACGACGAGGACGACGTCTTCCACGACGCACCGGAGTCGTTCGACAACCCGCCGCCGAGCGCCTGATCGCAGGTCACGAGCGCGCCGCGGCGAGCGGCGCGCCCCGGGCGCGCGATTGACCGCCCCGAGGCCGCTCGTTATCGTGGTCGGTCCCGTCAGCCCGGCGGGATCGACCACGACCGCGACCATGACCGACCTCTGCGACCGAATCTGGACCCTGCTCGAAGAAGGCGCCGGCGCCGGCCGCGAGCGCTCGCCGTTCACGATGCTGCAAGCGGCCACGCTCGGGCTCGACGGCGCGCCGAAGGTGCGCACCGTGGTGCTGCGCGGCGCGGACCGGCAGGCGCGCACGCTGATGTTCCACACCGACGCACGCTCCGCGAAGGTCGCCGAACTGGCGCGCGACGCGCGCATCGCGATGGTCGGCTGCGATCTCGCGAACGGCCTGCAGATCCGCGTCGAAGGCACGGCGACACCACGCGCCGACACCGCCGGGCGCCTCGCGATCTGGCAGGCCAGCCGGCCGCGCACGCTGATTCTCTATCGCGCGCCGCTGCCGCCCGGCACGCCGGTCACGACCCCGGCCGACGCGCAGCCGCCCGCCGCCGGGAACGACGCGCCGCTCGACGGCTTCGAGCATTTCGCCGTGATCGACGTGTGTGTGAACGCGATCGACTGGCTCGACCTCTCGGGCGACGGCCACCAGCGCGCACGGCTCGTGTTCGGCGCGAACCGCTGGCGGGCCGACTGGATCGCCCCCTGAACCGGCGGGCCGGGCCGCATCGGCAACCTGCCCGCTCCGCTTTCGCGCGCCGCCCCAACATCGACCGTCACGCCGCTCAAATCCGCAGCGCGCTGGTGCCGTACACGCGCCGGTCCTCGTCGCGCTGCGCGAACAGCCAGTCGCGCAGCGTGCGCCGCGCGTCGGACTCCACCGCCCCCTGCGGATACACGACGTAATAGCCGATCGACAGCGGAAACGAGAAGTCGAGCACGCGACGCAGCCGGCCGGCGGCGATGTCGCGCTCGACGAGCGGCTCGCTCATCAGCGCGATCCCCTGGCCGCCGATCGCCGCGTCGATCGCCAGCGACGACTGGTTGAAGCGCGGCCCCTTGGCCGGGTCGACGGCGCCGCCCGCCTGCAGCGCCTCCAGGAACTCGGGCCACAGGTCGTGCGCGTCGTGCAGCAGCGCATGCCCGGCGAGATCGGCGGCGCAGCGCACCGGCCGCGCGCCGTCGAGCAGCGCCGGCGCGGCCACCGCGAACACATCGAGCGGAAACAGCAGCTCGCCCGTCAGGCCCCTGCCGAACGGCGGCTTGCCGTAGCGAATCGCGATATCGACGCCGTCGCCGCGGAACGTCGAGAGCCGCTCGTCGGCGATCACGCGCACCTCCAGCTGCGGCAGCGCCTCGCGCAGCTGCGTGAGGCGCGGAATCAGCCACTTCGACGCGAACGACGGCGCGGTGCTGATGGTCAGGGTGGAAGGCCGGCGGTCCAGCGCGTCGGTTGCGTCCGCAACGATCGAGAAGGCGCGCTGCACGGCCGGGAAGTAGGCGCGGCCGTCGGCCGTGAGCGCGAGGCCGTGCGGCAGCCGCTCGAACAGCGGGCGCTGCAGGATGTCCTCGAGATGGCGGACCTGCTGCGCGACCGCGCCCTGCGTCACGCCGATTTCCTCGGCGGCGAGCCGGAAGTTGAGATGGCGCGCGGCGGCCTCGAACGCGCGCAGGGCGTTCAGCGGCGGCAGGCGGCGAGGTTTGGGAATACGGTTCATGGAATCGGTCGGGCGCGGCCGACAAGCGGGCGCGCCGGCGGCTCGCCCATCGAAGCGGGCATTCTAGCGCCGGGCCGCGAGACAGGCACGAAACGAACGCGGAACGGCCACGCAACGCTTCGGCAAGCGACGGCAACGACCATGACGGCGGCAACGCAAACCACGGCCCCGGTACGACCACCCGAGCCGAACCACGCCGCACGATCGTGCGCGCCACGCGGCGCAGCGCGCTTGCCGCCCGCCCCCACGACTGCGATCGCACGGGCGCGCAGCGCCGCCCCCGCCGCGCGACGCCACCCTCGCGCCGTTCGCCCTCCTCAGCATCGCCGCATTCACTCGCCCGCGCGCCCGCCCATTCACCCGCCCCGGCACACGACTGCCACAAATGGCAGGGCCGCCCCGAGCATGCCAACATAAACGCCTTCAGGCATTTTTAGGCGCGCCCGAGGCTGGTAGACTTGCGCACACGGCGCGATCCGCGCCACGCAGGCCAGGCGCGTCGCACCCGCGCGAACGTCGGAACCGTCCCGCAACGCAAGGACGGCAGGCCCCGACCGCAGGGCCTCGCATCGTGCGTGCCGCCCATGCCGTTCGCCGCATCATGCCTGCCCGATTCCCATAGTGCCGCCGGCGTGCGACGTGAGCCGGCCGCGACTCGACGAAGGTAGGCCAAGTGCAGAGCAGGACCGAAGTTTATTCGCTGCCTCGCGGCAGGCTGGCGACGTGGCTGACCGCGCCGGGCCAGGATGCGCCGCACGAAATCCGCGTCGCGCTGGTGGGCACCCTGTTCGGCACGCTGCCGATCTTCTTCGGCGGCGTCTTCAACACGATCGCCGTGGCCTGGGTGCTCGCAGCCCGCCATCCCACGGCGATGTTCCGCTTCTGGCTGATCGCCGAGATTCTGGTCTGCACCGTGCGCCTGATCGTGCTCGTGATATCGCGCCGCCGCGCGCTGCAGCATCGCCCCACGCCCACCGATCTCTACATCACGCTCGCGCCGCTATGGGGCGCGACGGTGGGCTACGGCGCGTTCGTCAGCGCGATCAGCGGCGACTGGGTGGCCGCCACGCTGTCGTTCCTGTCGGCCGCCGCGATGGTGGGCGGCATCTGCTTTCGCAACTTCGCGGCGCCGCGCCTGGTGGCGGCGATGATCGTGCTCTCGCTCGGCCCCTGCGCGATCGGCGCGCTGCTCTCGGGCGAGTACGTGCTGCTGCTCACGCTGGTGCAGATTCCGTTCTACCTGTTCGCGATGAGCGGCGCCGCGCGCCGGCTCAACGCGCTGCTGATCTCGACCATGAAGGCCGAGCGCGAGAACAGCCATCGCGCGCGCCACGACATGCTGACCGGCCTGCTCAATCGCGCGGGCCTGTTCAACGCGGCCAACGGCGACACGCGCGCGCGCATCCGCGCGGGCATGACGCTGCTCTACCTCGATCTCGACGGCTTCAAGCCGATCAACGACGCCTATGGCCACGAGGCCGGCGACCGCCTGCTGGTTCAGGTGGCCGAGCGGCTGCTGCGGCTGGCGGGCAGCGAGGCGCTGGTGGCGCGCATGGGCGGCGACGAATTCGTGGTGGTGGGCGACTGCCGCGACAGCGCGACGGCGCGCGAACTCGCCAACGCGATCGCGCGCGAGATCGCACGGCCGTTCGACCTCGCACCCGGCATTTCCGTGCATGTGGGCGCGAGCGTCGGCATCGCGCCCGTGTCGAGCGAAGATACCGACATCGACGCGCTGCTGCGCATCGCCGACGCGGCGATGTACGACGCCAAGCGCAACAAGAAGGGCGACCTGCCTCCCGCCCAGGCCGTGGCCTAGCCGCCGGTCCGCGTGACGGGTTGTTGCCACGGGTTTGTGCCACGGGTTTGTGCCATCATCGTGGCACCCCGATACGACAGGCGACGCCCACCATGAAGCAAGGCCAGTGGTTCTCGCGGTTCTCCAGCATGCTGTCGACGGCCACCGGCCGCCCCGCCACGTTCATCCTCGCCGGCGCGCTCGTGATCGTCTGGGCCGTCTCCGGCCCGATATTCCATTTCAGCGACACGTGGCAGCTGGTGATCAACACCTCCACCACCATCGTCACGTTCCTAATGGTGTTCCTGATCCAGAACACGCAGAACCGCGATACTGCGGCCATGCAGATCAAGCTCGACGAGCTGATCCGCGCCGTCAATGGCGCGCACAACGCGCTGCTCGATCTGGAGGAACTCGACGAAAAGGAACTCGAACGCTTTCGCAAGCATTACGAAGCGCTGGCCGAACGTGCACGCCACGCGCTGCGCGACGGCGCATCCGACACCGATTCGCCGTTCGTCGACACGGCCCGGCACGACGACGACGGGAAGGACGAGAACGACGAGCGGGGCAAAAAGGGTGAGAACGTCGAACGGCGGGATTGATCCGCCCGGGCACGGCGCTGGACGCTTACCTCGATCGGCGCCGACGACGACGCGCTCGCGCCGCGGGCGGCTCTCACCGCTCGCCGGCTGACGAAATGCTGACATTCGCACCGCCGTGCGGCCATCGCGCCCCATTGCGGTGCGCAACCGTCGCGAATCGCCGTTATATCAATGAAAACAACGCCCCGCGCGGCATAAGACGTTGCGACGATCACGATTCGATCAGCGAAAACGGCCCGGTTCAAGGTAATCTGTGCGTCTGATCCGAATCCCGACATATCGTCCGACGGATATTCCGTCCGCCGGAAGATGTGCCCATGAAACGCGGCCTCCGATTGCGGAGGGTGTCCGCCGGCCCGGGTGGGCAAAGGAAGTCCGACGCATGAGTACCAAGAAGCAGAACATCGTCGATACCGCCACACGCCTGTTCGCCGAGAACGGCTATCACGCGGTCGGCATCGATCGAATCATCAAGGAATCCGGCGTCGCGAAGATGACCTTGTTCCGTCACTTCGCGACCAAGAACGACCTGATCTCGGAAGTGCTGTCGCAGCGCGCCAGCCAGGCGCTGCAGTCGATGGCCGACGCGATCGCCACGCGGCCCACGCCCGACGAGCAGCTGCACGAGCTGTTCGAATGGCATCACCGCTGGTTCATGTCGAGCGACTTTTCCGGCTGCATGTTCGTCGGCGCGCTGTCCGAGTTCCATGCGGGCGCGGGCGAGATCGTGCGGATCTCGGTGTCGCAGAAGCAGGGGCTGCGCGGCTTCGTGCAGAACCTGCTGCGCGACCTGGTTTCGCCGACGATGGTCGAGCCGGTGGCGCGGCAGCTCGTGATGATCCTCGACGGCGCGATCATCGCGGCCACCAGCGGCGATCGCGATCACGCGGCCGGCGAGGCATGGGAAGCGGCCGAGCGGCTGCTGGCCGCCTATCGCCGCGCACCGGCCGAGCGCGAGGCCGCGGCGGCCTGAGCCCGGCTCGGCGGGTTCCGCAGCCGCGCGGCGCGCGGCTGGCTCGTCGACGCCTACGCGTGGCTGGCCGGCAGCGCCGTCAGCTTCGCGTAGAGCGAGTCGTAATACGCTTCGCAGGTCGTCATGCGCAGCGCGGCACCGAACAGGATGTCGTCGCCCACCGACGGCGTCTGCTCCACCACCGGCACGATCACGTCGGCCAGCCACCCTTCCGCATGGACGATGTCGATCGTCACGTGCTCCTCGTAGTAGGCAAGCTCGCCGCTCGCGCCGAAACCCACGCGCTTGCAGCCGCGCACGAGCTTTTCGTACTGCGAGGGATCGAGCAGCTCCGTCATCGCCATCACGCCCAGCAGCATGAAGTAGTGCTGGCGGTTCAGGCTCGTCAGCATGAACAGGTTGTAGCCGGCGTGGCCGTCCAGTTCGAGCTGGTTCGCGTGATTGTCGGGCGACTGGCCCACGCCCGCCACGTCGAGCAGGCGGCGGAACAGATTGACGTGGCTCAGGGCCGGGTTGCCGCGGCCCGATTCGTCCCACAGGTTCTGCACGAGCTCGCGGCGCACCTCGACGCGCGAACCGATCAGCGCATACAACAGCAGGTCGAAGAAGCGGATGTTCAGCGCGCTGTCGTTGCGGAAGAACGCGACGATCTGCTCGCGCGTGGCGTCCTTCTCGAGGAAATCGAACAGCGGATGCGACGCGGCGCGATGCCCGGACCAGATCGCCTTCAGCGCGCTCACCACCGCCGCGCTGTCGGTCACGCCGGTCTCGACCGACAGCCGCTCGCGCTCGCTGCCGAGCCAGGCGCGCTCGATCATGCGGCGCGCCTGCGTGAGCAGCGGATTGAACTGGTTGACCGCGCGCGGATCGGTGCCGTCGGCGACGTGCAGGTCGTACAGCGTGAACAACGCCGCGTGGACTTCGGCCAGCGCCGCCGCCTCGCGGGCGCCGAACGCGCGCGCCACCGTCTCGCGCAGCTTCGCGAGGAACGCCTCGCTCCAGCCCGGCGCGACGTCGAGCCATGCCTCGAGTTCGGGCTCGGCGCACAGCGCCGCCACCGCCGACCCGAGCGGCAGCGTCAGCACCGACGCGAGTGCTTCGTTGACCTGGGTTTCATTGACCGAATCGCGATCGAACGCGCGAAACGGGATCTCGTTTGCCACCGCTGCCATTTCGTGTCGCATGCTGTCCTGACTGTTTCGTTGTGGAGTGCGTCCGGCGGCGCCCATCGCCGAATCCGTCAACGCACTTGCCGGCATTCTACATAATCGAAATGACGATACGTGAGGGGCATCGCTGTCGTATTGGCGTGACCCGCATGTGTCATATCAATACCCGATCGAATGCAATCGCCGGCAGTGTACCGGCACACGCGCCGAATTGCCGGGGCACGCGTTTCCCGCACGCAATGATCGAAGCAATCAAAATCATTCTCCAGAATGCGGATATCGATCATGTGCAAACGCAGCAATTAGATTTCGCCGCGCGTTCGCCGCCACCGCGATCCATTCGCAAGCCGGGAAGAAACCGGGATAGACGGCCTGAAAGCCAGACGGGGCGGGGAGTTTCGCGAATCGGGGGGCATCGCCGTCAGGCGGATTCCAATACCTTGCATATTGGAATCCGCGTCTTTGCTCGACAGCCTCTCAGGTCCTCGTTATTCGACCGGATATGATTTTTTTCTGAATATCCGTCCCGCCTTCGGAATGTCGAATTCGGACGTACTACGCGATAGACCATCGGTATCAATAGACTATCGGTATCATTTTGATCCGCCTTTTTTGTCTCCAGATCAATCACGCCGTTGTCATTTCGCGGAGCATTTTGATATCGGCGAGACGAGACAGATCAGTATCGCGCAGAGAATACCTTGAGATTTTTCCCAATGCAACAATTGGCCGACACCGATTGCATCGAGCACGACGGACAGCGATTTCCGGCGAGGATTTTCGGCGGCATTTTCCGGCCGGCGTGTTCAGGCACCGCCCGCCAGCAGCTTGTCGAAGCGATAGCCGGGCTCGGCATCCTCGCCGAAATCGTGCGCGGCCAGCAGCCGGTAGCCGCTCGTCAGGTACAGCGAGATCGCCTCCGGCTGGCGCGGCCCGGTGCCGAGATAGACGCGCGTATAGCCCTGCCCGGCCGCGCGCCGCTCCAGTTCGGCCAGCACGCGGCGCGACAGGCCCTGCCGGCGGTGCGCGCGGTCCACCCAGATCCGCTTGAACTCGGTCGTGCCGGGATCCGCGTGGGGCATGAACGCGCCGCCCGCGATCGCGGTACCGCCGCGCAGCAGCAGGATGAACGCGCCCGCGGGCGGCACGAACAGCGCGGCCGGATAGCGGACCATCTCGTCGCGCAGCGCCGCGTCGTCGATCAGGCCGGCGTAGCGGCTGCGGTATTCGAACGCGAGCTCGTCGAACAGCGGATGCGCGCGCGGATCGTCGGCGGCGATCGACACGAACACGTCGGGCGCGGATGCCACGGCCGGCCCGGATGGCTTCAGTAATAGCGAACTCATAACACCTTCGACAGGAAATCGCGCGTGCGCGGATGCGCCGGATCGACCAGCACGCGCGACGGCGGCCCCGATTCGACGATACGCCCCTGGTCCATGAACACGATGGTATCGGCCACCTCGCGCGCGAAGCCGATCTCGTGCGTGACGATCACGAGCGTGGTGCCGGAGCGCGCGAGCTGGCGGATCACGTCGAGCACCTCGTTGACGAGCTCGGGATCGAGCGCCGACGTCGGCTCGTCGAACAGCAGCACCTTCGGCTTGAGCGCCAGCGCCCGCGCGATCGCCACGCGCTGCTGCTGGCCGCCCGACAGCTGGCGCGGCCAGGCCCGCGCCTTGTCGGCCAGGCCCACCCGCGCCAGCAGCGCGAGCGCCTCGTCGCGCGCCCGCGCGCGCGGCACGCCGGCGGCGAGCGGCGCCTCGAGCAGATTGTCGAGCACCGTCAGGTGCGGGAACAGGTTGAAGCTCTGGAACACCATGCCGACGTCGCCGCGCCGGCGCAGGATCTCCGTCTCCTTCAGCTCGTGGAGCACGCGGCCCGCGCGGCGGTAGCCGACCAGCTCGCCGTCCACCTCGATGAAGCCGTCGTCGATGCGCTCGAAGTGGTTGATCGAGCGCAGCAGCGTGGATTTGCCGGAGCCGGACTGGCCGAGGATCACCGTCACGCTGCCCGGCGCCGCCGCCAGCGAGAGGCGGTCGAGCACGACGTGCGCGCCGAAGCGCTTCGTCACGTTATGGATGCGCACCGCGCCGCCCGCGCGGCGCGCGGCCCAGCCCGCGTCGCCGGTCGCCTTGGCCGCCAATGCCGGCTCGGCGCGCCCGGCGCGTGCCGGCTCGGCCAGATGAGCTTCCCGGGCCGCCTCCGCGCCGCGTCGCGCGCGGCGCCACCACGCGCCGAGCCGCGACGGCGCCACGCCCTCGCGCGTCGCGCCGCGCGCGAAATGGCGTTCGACATGGACCTGCAGCGCCGACAGCGCGGTCAGGATGATCAGGTACCAGACCGTGGCGACCATCAGCAGCGGGATCACCTCGAGATTGCGGTGATAGATGATCTGCACCGTGTAGAACAGGTCCGGCATCGCGAGGATGTAGACCACCGAGGTGCTCTTGGCCAGCCCGATCACGTCGTTGAACGCGCCCGGCAGCAGCGCGCGCATCGCCTGCGGCAGCACGATGCGACGGATCTGCCGGCCGCGCGGCAGCCCGAGCGCGGCGGCCGCCTCGCGCTGGCCGTGATCGACCGACAGCAGTCCGCCGCGGATCGCCTCGGCCGAGAACGCGGCCTGGCTCAGCGACAGGCCGATCACGGCCGCGAGGAACGGCGTGATCAGCCCGGTGGTGGGCGCCTCGAACAGCACGCGCTGCGTGAACGGCACGCCGATCCGCACCGTCTCGTAGAGATAGCCGAGGTTGTTCAGCAACAGCAGCAGCACGATCAGCGGAATCGAGCGGAACAGCCAGATGTAGCCCCACGCGAGCGCGCGCAGCAGCGGCGAGGCCGACAGCCGCGCGAGCGCGACCGGCAGCGCCAGCGCGAAGCCGAACACGGCGCCCAGCAGCGTCAGCACCAGCGTCTGGCCGAGCCCGTCGAGCACCGGCGCCGCGAGGAACCACTTCGCGAACACGTCCCAGCCCCAGCGCGGGTTGCCGAGCACCGACTGGAGCCCGAGCGCGATCAGCGCGAGCGCGAGCACGGTGCCGGCCGTGCGCGCATGATGGCGGACCGGGACGATCCGCAGATGCCGGTAGTCGTCGGCCGGCGCGGCCTCGCCGGCGGCACCGAGCGGCGCGGCGGCGAGACGGGTGGTGTCGTTCATGATCTGGACTCCTGCACGAAACTGTCTGATGAAGCGGCGCGCCTCAGGCCACGGCGCGCGCGAGCGTGTAGCGGCTCTCGCGGCGCGGCA
Source organism: Burkholderia perseverans (assembly GCF_022870505.1). Lineage (NCBI taxonomy): Bacteria > Pseudomonadati > Pseudomonadota > Betaproteobacteria > Burkholderiales > Burkholderiaceae > Burkholderia > Burkholderia perseverans. The sequence continues at coordinate 201,797 of NZ_CP045093.1, read as the reverse complement.
GGCCCAGGTGCTCGCGCAGCGTCGTGCCGGCCAGCTCGCGCGTGTAGCGCCCGCGCGCCTCCAGCACCGGAATCACGTACCGCGCGAAATCGTCGAAGCCCTGCGCCTGCACCGGGAAGCCGAGGATGAAGCCGTCGGCCGCGCCCACGTCGAACCAGTGGATCAGCGCGTCGGCGATCTCCTCGCCGGTGCCGATGAAGTGCGTCTTCGGCGTGGTCACGTCGAGCGCCACCTCGCGCAGCGTCGCGCCGCTCGCCTTCGCGGTCGCCTTGATGCGGTCGGTGGTCGAGCGGAAGCTGTTGCGGCCGATCTCGCCCAGCTCGGGGAACGGCGCGTCGAGCGGATACTGGCGGAAATCGTGATGGTCGAAGAAACGGCCGAGATAGGCGAGCGCCTCGTCGATCGAGACCAGCTCGCGGATCACGCGGTGCTTCTCCTCGGCCTCCTCGCGCGTGGCGCCCACGATCGGCCCGATGCCCGGGAACAGCTTCACCGCGTCGGGCGCGCGGCCATGCGCCACCGCGCTCGCTCGCACGCGCCCGGCGAACTCGCGGGTCTCGTCGAGCGACGGCGAATGCGTGAATACCGCGTCGGCATACTTGCCGGCCAGCGCGATGCCGGCGTCCGACGAGCCGGCCTGGAAGATCACCGGCTGGCCCTGCGGCGAACGCTGGATGTTGAGCGGCCCGGCCACCTCGAAGAAGCGGCCCTTGTGGTCGAGCGTATGCAGCTTGTCGCGATCGAAGAAGCGGCCGCTCGCGCGGTCGCGCACGAACGCGTCGTCGTCCCAGCTGTCCCACAGGCCCTGCACGACTTCGAGGTATTCGTCGGCGATCTCGTAGCGCAGCGCATGCTCGGGATGCGCGCCGCCGTAGTTCTTCGCCGAGCCCTCCAGCGGCGAGGTCACCACGTTCCAGCCGGCGCGCCCGCCGCTCAGCAGATCGAGCGAGGCGAACTGGCGCGCCACCGTGAACGGATGGCTGTACGACGTGGACAGCGTGCCGGCCAGGCCGATCCGGCTGGTGGCCGCGGCCAGCGCCGACAGCAGCGAGATCGGCTCGAAGCGGTTCAGGAAGTGCGGAATCGAGCGATCGTTGATGTAGAGGCCGTCCGCGACGAACGCGAACGCGATGCCGTTCGCCTCCGCCTCGCGCGCGATGCGCGTCATGAACGCGAGGTTGACGCTCGCGTCGGCCGGGCCGGCCGGGTGCCGCCAGGCGTTCATGTGGCTGCCGGCGCCTTGCAGCATGATGCCGAAGTTCAGGTTTTTCCGTGTCATGTCGAGATCCGCCAGAGAGTGGGCAATGACCGGCGCGGCCGACCGCGGCGCCGGGTTCGAACCGGCGTCAGGCCGGCTCCGTGAGCGCCGCGCCGGCGATCGCCTCGATCGAGGCGAGCCGTTTCGCGTAGTCGGCCACCGGCGTGTCGATCACGAATTCCTCGACGCCGAAGCGCCGGTGCAGCGCGTCGAGTTCGGCGCGGATCTCGTCGCCGCTGCCCGCGACCGCATGCGGGCGCAGCTCCTCGATCCGGTAGTCGGTGGCGCCGACCTGCGCCGCGTAGTCGGCCGCCGCCTCCGGGCTGCCGAGGTTCACGGCCTGCCCGTTGGCCAGTTGCAGCCGGAACAGGCGCAGCGCACCCGCCTCGCGGCGCGCGGCCTCGGCCGAATCGGCCGCGAACGCGTACAGCGCGAGCAGCGGCGCGCGGCCGGTGGCGTCGCGATAGGCCGCGAGCGAGCGCTCGAGGTTCGCCACGTCGCCGTTGAAGTGGCCCGCGTAGCAGAACTGCCAGCCGTGGCGCGCGGCCAGCGCCGCGCTCGCCGGGCTGCCGCCCAGCAGCACGCGCTGCGGCGGCTCGGGCGGCTCGGGCAGCGCGCGCGCGGCGGGCGGCGCGGCGGCATCGGTCACCGCCGCGGCATCGGCCGGCGCGACGAACGCGTCGAGTTCGGCCAGCAGCGCGTCGAACGACGGTTGCGCGGCGCCGGCGTGGCGGGCCTGCAGCGCGCGCGTCGTGGCGGGCAGGCCGCCCGGCGCCTTGCCCACGCCGAGATCGACGCGACCCGGCGCGAGCGCGGCGAGCAGCCGGAACGTCTCGGCCACCTTGAACGGGCTGTAGTGCTGCAGCATCACGCCGCCCGAACCGATGCGGATATGCGAGGTCACGGCCAGCAGGTGCGCGATCAGCACCTCGGGCGCGGAACTGGCCAGGCCCGGCGCGCCGTGATGCTCGGCCACCCAGAAGCGGCGATAGCCGAGCGCCTCGGCGCGGCGCGCGAGCCGCAGCGTGGCCTGCAGCGCGTCGGCGGCCGTCGTGCCGTCGGCGACGGGGCTCTTGTCCAGCAGCGAAACGGAATAGGTCATGGTTCGACTCGGTCGGCCGCGCCGGCGCGCGGGCCACGGTGAGGGAAGCGGCCCGACGCGGCGACGCGCCGGGTGCGGGCGGCAGCGGTGCGATGCCGGCCGGGGCGGGGCGCCCGGCGCGCGCAGGATGATCGGCGCGACATGGCTCAACTCTTCGGCAGGCCCGGCGGATTGGTGCGCGCCGCGTCGATCGCCTCGCTGCCGAGGTTCCAGCGGTCGAGCACCTGCCGATACTTGCCGTTGCGGATCAGGTCGTTGAGCAGCAGCGTGATCGGCGCGGCGAGCCCGCTGCCCTTGCGGGTGGTGATCGCCACCTCGGCCGTGACCGGCCAGCCGCCGCTCACGGTGCCCACCAGCCGCGTGTCGTGAGTGCGCGACTGCTGGTAGGCGAGGCCCGCATTGACGCTGAAGATCGCGTCCACGCGCCCCGATTGCAGCGCGACGTTGCGCACCGCGATGTCGTCGTAATAGACGATCTTCACGGGCTTCAGGCCCTTCGCGACGTTCTGCTTGTCCCAGGCGATCAGGATCGCCTCCTGGTTGGTGCCCGAATCGGTCACCACGCGCAGCCCGGCCACGTCCTTCGGCTCGCGGATCGCCTGGATCGGGCTGCCGTTGGTCACGTAGAAGCCGAGCACGTCGCGGCGGTAGGTCGAGAAGTCGAACTTCTCCTTGCGCTCCTCGGTGACGGTCACGTTCGACAGCACCGCGTCCACCTTGCCCGAGGCCACCGCGAGCGGCCAGTCCTCCCAGGCGAGCGGCACGATGCGCAGCTTGCGGCCGAGCCCGTCGGCCACTACCTGCGCGAGATCGGGGTCGTAGCCGACCAGCGTCTTCGCGTCGGTGGCGTAGGTGTCGAGCGGCGGCCACGACACGGCCATGCCCACCACCAGCTCGCCCTTCGACACGAACGGATAGTTGGCCGGAATCGCCGCGATCGCCGCGCTGTCCGGCGTGGCCCGCACGCGGTCGTGCTGGTCGGGGCTCAGGTTCAGGTCCGGCGCCGCCGCGTGGGCCGCCGTCGCGAGGCAGGCCGCGGCCGCGAGGAGCCATGCCGCCCATGTCGATTGTTTCGTCATGCTGAATGTCATCGGTTCTCGTTTCTTGAACATCGTCGGTGGGTGGCCGGCAGCGGGTGCCGTGCCTTCTTGTTCGTACCGTTCGTGCTGCTCGTGTCGTTCTTGCCGCGCGTTCAGCGCCGGCCGAGCGGCCCGGCGCGCCGCAGGTCGGCCAGCGAATCGGTGCGCCGCGGCGCGAACAGATCCTTGCCGAACGGCAGCCGCCAATGCACCTCGATCGGGATCGCCGGATCGTAGAGCCGCGCGTAACCGGCCGCGTCGTAGAGCCCGGCGGCCTCGGGCTGCCGGAAGCCGGTGGTCAGGTAGACGCGCCGGTAGCCCTGCGCGCGCGCCCGCGTCTCCAGCGCGTCGAGCACCTGCCGCGCCACGCCGCGCCGGCGCCAGTCGTCGTGGGTCCAGATCCGCTTCAGCTCGGCGGTATGCGCGTCGTAGCGCTGGAACGCGCCGCCGCCCACCGCCGTGCCTTCGTGCAGCAGCAGCACGAACGCGCCCGCCGGCGGCGCGAAGTGCGCGACCGGATAGGTGGCGAGCTCGTCGCGCGCCTCGGCGAGGCCGCCGGGCCGCACGTCGGCGTAGCGCGTCGCGTACTCCACGGCCAGCCCGTCGAGCAGCGGTGCCGCGATCGGATCGAGCGGCGTGGTATCGAGAATGTCGTAGGTGGGGCTCATGGCGAATGCGGATGCGCTGCCTGACATCGCGCGCGGCACGGCTTGCACGGCGCGATCGACGGCTTTGACGATAGCAGCGCGCCGACACGCGGCGAACCAAGCTTTCGGCAGAACCTTATGCACGCGGCGGCGGGTTCGCGCACGCGGCAGCGGCCGACCGCTGCCGCGTATCGCATAACGCCGCTCGTGCGCCGATGCGCGACGCCGCATGCCACGTGCCGGCGCTGCGCCGCCGCTGCTCGTTGCATGCGGGAGCGCCGGCGGCGTGGTTTTTCCTGTTCGCGCCCGATATTTTCCCGTGCCGGATTCCCGGTACCGCGCCTCGCCGCCACCTCCACCCGGCGGCCACGCCCGGCACCCGATCCGCCGCCGCGCCGCGCGTATCCGTTAGAATCGCGTCACGCGCGATCCCCGATCGCCCCACCTCACCCGCGCCTGCGCGCCCTACCCCCTGCCCGGCCGCGCCGCGAGCCGGATGCCGCCCACCGCGGCGCATGGCGCGCGAGCGCCCCGGCCGACCCGGGGCGCCCCCGAATCCCGTTGGAGAAGAACGTGTTCATTTGCAAAAACCAGAGCTGCGGCACGCCGTGGGAACTCAGCGAAGTCGTCATCAAGGACGAGGGACAGGGCGACCTGTTCCGCTGCACCGTGTGCGGCGCGCGCAACTATCTCGAGCGCTTCGAGGACGACGAAGGCAACGTCGTCTACGAGCAGATCGAAGGCCGCCCCTTCTGAGCCCGGAGCCCCGATGACCCAGCCCACGCCCGCCCGGCCGTTCAGCGCGCTGCCGCTCGCGCCCGCCGCGCTCGCCAACCTCACCCAGCTCGGCTATGTCGAGATGACGCCGATCCAGGCCGCCAGCCTGCCGGTGGCGCTCGCCGGCCAGGACCTGATCGCGCAGGCCAAGACCGGCAGCGGCAAGACCGCCGCGTTCTCGCTCGCGCTGCTCGCGCGGCTCGACGCGCGCCGCTTCGACGTGCAGGCGATGATCCTGTGCCCGACCCGCGAGCTCGCCGACCAGGTCACGCAGGAGATCCGGCGCCTCGCGCGCGCCGAGGAAAACGTCAAGGTGCTGACGCTCTGCGGCGGCACGCCGATGCGTCCGCAGACGGCCAGCCTCGAGCACGGCGCGCACATCGTGGTCGGCACGCCGGGCCGCATCATGGATCACCTCGAGCGCGGCAGCCTCGCGCTCGGCGCGCTCAACACGCTGGTGCTCGACGAAGCGGACCGCATGCTCGACATGGGCTTCTTCGACGACATCGCCACCGTCGTGCGCCAGTGCCCGACCGAGCGGCTCACGATGCTGTTCTCGGCCACCTACCCGGAAGGCATCACGAAACTGAGCCGCCAGTTCCTGCGCAATCCGAAGGAAATCCGGCTGGAGGAAACCCACGACGCCGGCAAGATCCGCCAGCGCTTCTACGAGGTGAGCGAGGACGAGCGCCTGCACGCGGTGGGCCTGCTGCTGAACCATTACCGGCCGGCCAGCACGATCGCGTTCTGCAACACCAAGCAGCAGTGCCGCGACCTGCTCGACGTGCTGACGGCGCAGGGCTTCCACGCGCTCGCGCTGCACGGCGAACTCGACCAGCGCGAGCGGGACCAGGTGCTGATCCAGTTCGCGAACCGCAGCTGCTCGGTGCTGGTGGCCACCGACGTGGCCGCGCGCGGGCTCGACATCGCGCAGCTGGAGGCCGTGATCAACGTGGACGTGACGCCGGACCCGGAAGTCCACGTCCACCGGATCGGCCGCACCGGCCGCGCCGACCGGGAAGGCTGGGCGCTGAGCCTCGCGAGCATGAACGAGATGGGGCGGGTGGGCGCGATCGAGCAGGCGCAGGGGCGCGACCTCGAATGGCAGCCGCTCGCCGCGCTCGCGCCGACCGGCGACGGCCCGCTGCTGCCGCCGATGGAGACGCTGCAGATCCTCGGCGGACGCAAGGAGAAGATCCGCCCCGGCGACGTGCTCGGCGCGCTGACCGGCGACGCCGGCTTCCAGAGCACGCAGATCGGCAAGATCAACGTGACCGAGTTCTCGACCTACGTGGCCGTCGAGCGCAGCGTCGCGCGCGACGCGCTGCGCCGCCTCAACGGCGGCAAGATCAAGGGCAAGAAGGTCAAGGTCCGGCTGATGACCGAGTGAGGTCGGGTTGATGGCGGGATGGCGGATCGATCGTTGATTCGCTGGTCGCTGGTCGCTGGTCGCTGGTCGCTGGTCGCTGGTCGCTGGTCGCTGGTCGCTGGTCGCTGGTCGCTGGTCGCTAAGCGGCCGGCGCGCCATGCGCGTGCCGGCCGCTATCTTTACCGGCACCGGCGGGACAGACCGTTAGTTGCATCAATCACTCGCCCTGCCGCTCACCACGGCAGCGTCGCACCGAAGCGGTCGACGAACCGCAGGCCCGCCCGGCCGCGCTGGCGCTCCACCATCTCCACCACGCGCGGAATGCTCTGCTCGATCGCGAGGCTCGCCTCGCTGCCGCCCATCTCGGTGCGCACCCAGCCCGGCGCGACCAGCAGCACGGCGCGGCGGTTGTCGGGCCGGTGCGCGAGATGGCATTTGACGAGCATGTTGAGCGCCGCCTTGCTCGACGCGTAGAGGTCCCAGGCGCCGTCGTTGCCGGCGATGCTCGCGAGTTCGGACGACATGATCGCGATCGTGCCGTCGGCGGCCACGCGATCCTCGAACATCTCGACCAGCCGCACCGGGCTGAACGCGTTGACCCGCATCATCTCGAGGAAATCGTGCTCGGGCGCCGTGGCCGGCGTCAGCGCGATCGAGCGCGCGATGCCGGCGTTCACGAACAGCAGGTCGAGCGTGCGGCCCGCGAGCCGGCCATGCAACGCGCGCAGGCTGGCCGGGTCGGCGATCTCGACGCCGGTCTCGATCTCGAGCCGCCCCGGATGGCGCGCGGCCAGCGCCGCGAGCGCGGCCGACTCGCCGCGCACGGTGGCGATCACGCGCCGGCCGAGCCGGCAATATTCCTCGGCGAGCGCGAGCCCCAGCCCGCGCGACGCGCCGACGACCAATACCGTGGATTCCGAAGTCATGTTGATGTCCTCCCGATGCAGGGCGACGGTGGCGCGTCGCCGGATTCGAACGAGGCCGTCGCGCGCCGCACGCGCCAAGCGATCTTCAAGATCCTCAAGACACGGCGGCCCGACAGCCGACCCGCCGATTGTCGAGGCGGCACGCCGGCGCAACCATGCCGCGCCCGTCATCACCGCGATGACGAATCCGCAGGCTCGCGCCGATCAGCAACCAAGGGAAATGCGGGGAGGCGGGGAGGTAAACGAAACACCGCCCCGTGCGTTGCGAGACGCAGGGGGCGGTGCGAAGGCGATGCGATCGGGCGGAGGAAACCCCGCCCGAACCGAACCGCATGCGGGCGGCGGCTCGCGCCGCGCCCGCAAGGACCATCAGAAGCGCGTGATGATACCGGCGCCGACAGCCACCTGGCTGCGCGACGACGACGGTGCGCTGTTCTGGCCGTCGCCGATGTCGGCCGTGGCGTTGATGATGCTGCCGCCGAGCGCGAGCGTCTGGCCGCCGGCGCGCTGGTACGCTTCGAGGGCGTAGAGGCCGGTGCGCTTCGACAGGCTGTAGTACTGCGACAGGTTGAACTGGTGGTAGTACGCAGCATGCTGGACGCCGTTGGCGAGCGTCGCGCGCGTGTAGCTGTAGCCTGCCGCCAGATCCCACGTCGGGGTCGGCTTGAAGTGCAGCACGCCGCCGAACGTGTTGAAGATCGCCGTGTTCGCGAACTTCGAACCCGTGCCCGGGATGTATTGCACGTTCGAGTACGACGCCGTCACGTCCCACTGCGAGTTGAACGTCCAGCCGGCCGTGGCCGCGAGACGCTGCTGCGCCGCCGCGAGCTGGTAGCCGTTGTTGATGCCCGACACGCTCGGCTCCGAGCCGCCGTTGCTGAGCGTCGAGTTCGCACCCCACGCGCCGCCGCCGACCGTCGAGTTGTTCACGCGCATGAAGCCGACCGCGATGCCCGCCGGGCCTGCCGCGTAACGGCCGCCCACGCTCCAGGTCGAGCCGTTGTTGACGCTGCCCGGCGTGCCGCCGAACGCATACGAACCGCCGAACGTGAAGCCGCCGTAGGTCGGCGACATGTAGACCAGCGAGTTGTTGACGCGGTACGTCGTATCCAGCGAGTCGATATCACCCGGGTGCGCGCCGTAGGCGCCCGTCAGCCACGTGGTCGGGCTGTACGGTGCGAGCAGCGTGTAGTACGCGGTGTACTGGCGGCCGGCCGTCAGCGCGCCGAAGCGGGCGTCCTGCAGACCGACGAACGCCTGACGGTTGAACGCCAGACCCGACACCGACTGCGCGCCGGTCGAGCTGTTGTAGCCTTCTTCCAACGTGAAGATCGCCTTCAGGCCACCGCCCAGATCCTCGCTGCCCTTCAGGCCGAAGCGGCTACCGGCCCAAATGCCGTTGACCATCTTCGTCACCGACTTGCCGCCGGTGGTCGAGCCGAGCGAGGTCTGGCTGCTTTGGTAGCCGATACCGGTATCGACGATGCCGTACAGCGTCACGCTGCTTTGTGCGTTCGCGACGCCGGCGGTCAGGCCGGTGAGCGTGGCGGCCGCCACCATGATGCGTTTCTTCATTGCGTCCCCTGTTCCAGAGCCTGCACCCCGCAGGCAATGAGTGATCCGTTTTTCAATCAGCCGACGCTTTGCGCGCCGGCCGGTCTCCAGGTGAGGTGTGATTTGTCTTGCTCGCCGAGCACCTCATCTAGTCAGACATCCTATAACAATGTTGCAAAATTCAGCATTAACAATTGCTCATCATTAGGGAAATCTCTGTGTCATTTATGTTGAAACCATCACTTGACAGCCCGACACCAATTTTCATCTCGTTGATTTTTATGAGCATTTTATTTCTTTCGTTTTCATTTCAAAAGCTTTCCATGCTCGGCATCGACCGGTATCCGTCCTCGGACAACAATCAGGCTTTCCAACATTGACCAGACAAATCATGAGATGTACGACCAGTTAAAGACCAGCCGAGCATTCACGGGATTGACAAGGGGATCGATGCGGGAACCGGGATCGCCGGCGGCGGACGCCACCGGCGTCTTACGGCACGATTGACGTCATTACGTAATGTTTACGACAGCTCCTTGCAATACTCGGTCGATCGGTGCCGTGGCGGGGCCGGCCCGCTCCGACCACCCGGCCGGAGGCAAGCGCGGCGCGGAATCCGTTTTCGCAACCGTGACCGGCGGCGGCGCCGCGCCGCTCAGCGCTGGTCGGCCGTTTCCGCCATCAGCATGTCGAGGAACGCGATGGGCGCCGGGTCGAGCAGGTCGGGCGCGTCGCCGACCGCCGAGGCCGCGTGCGTGACCACCAGCTCCCAGCACAGCTGGGTCTGTTCGAGCCGCACGCAGGCCAGCATGTCGGGGCGGCGCACCACGATGTCCTCGGGCAGCAGCGCGACGCCGAGCCCCTGGCAGACCAGATCGAGCAGCGTGTCGAGATCGCCGATCTCGAAGGCCACGCGCCGCTGCAGCCCGGCCTCGGCAAAGCCGCGATCGACGAGCCGGCGCGTGCCCTGCCCCGGCACGAAATCGACGAAGGCCTCCTTCGTGAGCCGCGACAGCGGCACCGGCCCCGAGGTGGCGAGCGGATGATCGCGTCCGCAGGCGAGCACCATCTCGTCGCAGGCGATCACATGCGATTCGAGCCGCTCGTTGCGCTCCTCGATCGGCAGGATCGCCAGATCGAGTTCGCGCGCGCTGACCTTTTCGTTCAGCTCGGTCGCGCCGCCCTGCACGAGCCGCACCTCGACGCCCGGATGCGCGTGGTAGAAACGCGACAGCAGCGCCGGCAGTTCGAGGAACTGCGGCAGGCTCTGCACCGTGCCGATCGACAGCTTGCCGCGCCGCACCGAGGTGATGTCGGCCACCTCCAGCCCGGCCCGGTCGAGGATGTCGAGCGCGCGCCGCGCGCTGTCGAGGAACACCGCGCCGGCCGCCGACAGGCTCACGCGGCGCGTGGTCCGCACCAGCAGCCGCGCGCCGAGTTCCTCCTCCAGCAGCCGGATCGAGGTGGACAGCGCCGACTGCACGATATGGCAGCGCTCGGCGGCCCGCGTGAAGTTCGCCTCCTCGGCGACGGCGACGAAATGGCGTAGTTGTCTCAGTTCCACTGCAATCCTCTGGTCATTCCTTGTTGTTGCCCTGCCTGCCTTGCTTGCCTTGCCTGCGCCCGCCTCGTCCTCGGCGGGTCCGGGGCATTCCCGGATAACGGCCGCCGCGGCCATCCGGTTCAGGTCAGGCCGCCTCCGCCGCGCCGAGCCCCTGCAGCACGAAGCCGATCAGGCGCGTGGCCTGCGCCTCGCTGGCCTCGCCCGGCTTCATGCGCCAGAGGAAACCGAGCAGCAGCAGCAGGTCGTCGGGATCGGTGCCGGGGCGAAACGCGCCGGCCCGCTCGCCCGCCTGCAGCAGCTGGCGCAGCGCGTCGACCATCGGGAAATAGGTGCTGCGGAAGATCGCCTCCGTCATCGCCGCGTGCAGCACCTCGGCGATGCCGTGCTTCAGCCGCCCGTAGCGGCCGAGCGCCTCGAGCCAGCAGCGCATCGCCTCGACCGGCGCGTCGGCGTGTTCCTCGAGCAGCGCCGGCGCGAGCGCCACCAGCTGCGCGATCTGCTCCTCGTAGACGGCCAGCACCAGCGCCTCGCGCGTGGGGAAATGCCGGTACAGCGTGCCGGGGCCGACGCCCGCGGCCTTCGCGATCGCGTTCAGCGAGACATCGGGGGACGCCGCGTATGCGTCGCGCGCCACCGCCAGCAGCCGCTCGCGATTGCGGGCGGCGTCGGATCGGGTCATCGATGGACATCCTGTGTTGACAAAACGGAGAGTTCTCCGTATTGTTCGCCGAAAACGGAGATATCTCCGATTAAAGGCGAATGATGGCAAATATTCTGGTGACCGGCGGTTCCGGTTATATCGGCAGCTGGTGCCTGCTGGCCCTGCTCGCGGCCGGTCACACCGTGCGCACGACGGTGCGCGATCTGTCCCGCGCGCCGTCGGTACGCGAGATGTTACGCCGTGGCGGCGCCGCGGACGCGGGCTCGGTGCGATTCTTCGCGGCCGATCTCGAACACGACGCGGGCTGGGACGCGGCCGTGGCCGGCTGCGACGCGATCCTGCACGTGGCCTCGCCCACGCTCGTGCGGATCCCGCGCGACGACGACGAGATGGTGCGGCCCGCGCGCGACGGCGTGCTGCGGGTGCTGCGCGCGGCGCACCGCGCCGGGGTGCGCCGGGTGGTGCTGACCTCGGCGTTCGGCGCGGTCGGCTACGGGCATCCGCCGCGCGCGACGCCGTTCACCGAGGCCGACTGGACCGACGTGGACGCCGGCATCCCGCCGTACCAGAAGTCGAAGACGCTGGCCGAGCGCGCGGCCTGGGACTTCGTGCGCGACGAGGCGCCCGGGCTGGAGCTGGTCGCGATCAATCCGGTCGGCGTGCTCGGGCCGCTGCTCGGGCCGGACTATTCGCCGTCGCTGACGCTGATCCGCCGCATGCTCGACGGCTCGATGCCGGCCATCCCGCGCTTCGCGATCGGCTTCGTCGACGTGCGCGACGTGGCCGACCTGCATCTGCGCGCGATCGACCATCCGGCCGCGGCCGGCGAGCGCTTCCTGGCCGTGTCGGGGCGCAGCCTGTGGATTCGCGAGATCGCCGCGCTGCTGCGCGAGCGGCTCGGCGCGCGCGCGAGCCGCGTGCCGACGCGCGAGCTGCCGATCTGGGCCGCGCGCGTGCTGGCGCTCGTGAACCCGGGCGTGAAGGTGCTGGTGCCGCACATGGGCAAGAACTTCGATGCGTCGGGCGAGAAGGCGATGCGGCTGCTCGGCTGGCAGCCGCGGCCGATCGACGGCACGATCGTCGAGACCGCCGAGGCGCTGCTCGCGCTGGCGGCGCAGCAGGCTGCCTGATGCGGGATCGCCTCCGGGCCGGGTACGCGATCCAATAATCAGGATAACGATCGATCACGGCGGTCGGCGGTCGGCGGTCGGCGGTCGGCGGTCGGCGGTCGGCGGTCGGCGGTCGGCGGTCGGCGGTCGGCGGTCGCCACCCTCGCTTCACCGCCACCACCACCCTCACAAAACCCCCGCACCACCACCGCCTCGCCCCAACCCCGCCGTTAGTTGCGACATCCCCGCCCGCGCCCGATCACACCAAGCCCTCCGCAAACCAAGCACGCACCTCGCGCAGGCGCTAAAATCCGCCGCCAGAGGCATCCCACGGCGAGCACACGTTTTGACTGATTTCGAGCAGGGTTTCATCCTGACCCGTCACTGGCGGGACACCGCGGCCGGCGTCGAGATCGAGTTCTGGCTCGCGACCGACGCCGGCGCGCGCCGCGTGCGGCTGCGTCCGCAGGAATCGGTCGCGTTCGTGCCGGCGGCGCAGCGCGAGGCCGCCGAGCGCGCGCTGGCGGGCGAAACCGGCGTCGAGCTGCGCCCGCTCGCGCTGCGCGATTTCCGCCAGCGCCCCGTGGCGGGTCTCTATTGCCGCCGCCACCGCCATCTCTCGACGCTGCAGAAGCGTCTCGCGCAGGCCGGCATCGACGTCTACGAAGCCGACGTGAGCCCGCCCGACCGCTACACGATGGAGCGCTTCATCACGGCGCCGGTGCGCTTTCGCGGCCAGCCGGCCGGCGCGGGCCTGCTGACCGACGGCGAACTCAAGCCCGACGACGCCTACCGCCCCACGCTGCGCTGCGTCTCGCTCGACATCGAGACGAGCGCGCGCGGCGAACTCTATTCGATCGCGCTCGAAGGCTGCGGCCAGCGCGACGTCTACATGCTCGGCCCGGCCAACGGCGGCATGCCCGACCCGAGCCTCACGCTGGTCTACTGCGAAAGCCGCGCCGAGCTGCTCGTGCAGCTGAACGACTGGTTCGCGCGCCACGACCCCGACGTGCTGATCGGCTGGAACCTGATCCAGTTCGACCTGCGCGTGCTGCACGCGCATTCGCAGCAGTTCGGCGTGCCGCTGCGGCTCGGCCGCGACGGCAGCGTGCTCGACTGGCGCGCGCACGGCGCGCAGCCCGACCACTTCTTCGCCGGCGCGGCCGGGCGGCTCGTGATCGACGGCATCGACGCGCTGAAGTCGGCCACCTGGAGCTTCCCGTCGTTCAGCCTCGAATACGTGGCGCAGACGCTGCTCGGCGAGGGCAAGGCCGTCGACAACCCGTATCAGCGCATGGACGAGATCCAGCGCCGCTTCGATCACGACAAGCCCGCGCTCGCGCACTACAACCTGAAGGACTGCGAGCTCGTCACGCGCATCTTCGCGAAGGCGGACCTGCTGTCGTTCATGCTCGAACGCGCGACCGTCACCGGGCTCGCGGCCGACCGCACCGGCGGCTCGGTGGCCGCGTTCACGCATCTGTACCTGCCGCGCATGCACCGGCTCGGCTACGTCGCGCCGAACCTCGGCGACGTGACGGGCCAGAACAGCCCCGGCGGCTTCGTGATGGACTCGCGCCCGGGGCTCTACGATTCGGTGCTGGTGCTCGACTACAAGAGCCTCTATCCGTCGATCATCCGCACCTTCCTGATCGATCCGGCCGGACTCGTCGAGGGCCTCGAGCGTCCCGACGACGCGCACTCGGTGCCCGGCTTCCTCGGCGCGCGCTTCTCGCGCACGCAGCACTGCCTGCCCGACATCGTGCGGCGCGTCTGGGAAGGCCGCGAGCTCGCCAAGCGCCAGCGCAACGCGCCGCTCTCGCAGGCGCTGAAGATCATCATGAACGCGTTCTACGGCGTGCTCGGCTCGTCGGGCTGCCGCTTCTTCGATCCGCGCCTCGCCTCGTCGATCACCATGCGCGGCCACGAGATCATGCACCGCACGCGCGAGCTGATCGAGGGGCTCGGCCACGAGGTGATCTACGGCGACACCGACTCGACCTTCGTCTGGCTGCGCGAGGCGCATCGCGACGAGGACGCCGCCGCCAAGGGCCGCGCGATCGTCGAGCACGTGAACGGCTGGTGGCGCGCCCACCTGCGCGAGCGCTTCGGCCTCGACAGCGCGCTCGAGCTGCAATACGAGCGGCACTACCTGCGCTTCCTGATGCCGACCGTGCGCGGCGCCGAGGAAGGCAGCAAGAAGCGCTACGCGGGCCTCGCGCGCGCGGCCGACGGCGGCGACGACGTGGTGTTCAAGGGCCTGGAGACGGTGCGCACCGACTGGACGCCGCTCGCGCAGCAGTTCCAGCGCGAGCTCTACACGCGCGTGTTCCGCCGCGAGCCCTACGGCGACTTCATTCGCGACACCGTGCGCAAGACGCTGGCCGGCGAACTCGACGCGCTGCTGGTGTACCGCAAGCGCGTGCGTCGGCCGCTCAGCGAATACCAGCGCAACGTGCCGCCGCACGTGCGCGCCGCGCGCACCGCCGACGAATTCAACCGCGAGCAGGGCCGCCCGCAGCAATACCAGCGCGGCGGCTGGATCAGCTACGTGATGACCACCGCCGGCCCCGAGCCGCTGGAGACGATGCGCTCGCCGATCGACTACGCGTTCTACCTGAGCCGCCAGCTGCAGCCGGTGGCCGACGCGATCCTGCCGTTCCTGAAGGACGATTTCGAATCGCTGATCTCGGGGCAGGGGCGGCTGTTCCCGGCCTGAACGCGGCGGAGCCGCCTCGTGTCGCGCGCCGTGATTGTCGCTCCCGTATCGCCAATCTGTTTCCGGCGTGGTGGTTTATCCGCCGCGGCACGCCCGCGATACTGTCGAACATCGCCCGTCAGGCGGCGCTCGACGCCGCCGGGGCCTTCTTCACGACCGATCATGACCTTACTGACGCGAGACGCGATCGAAAGCGGCGCGTACCGGAAACCGTTCGAAGCGATGCCGGAACTCTGGACGCCCGAGCGCATCGACGCTTCGCTGGCCGAGACGCTCGGCGCGCGGCCGCGAGGCGACGGCGACGTCTGGGTGTTCGCCTACGGCTCGCTGATCTGGAATCCCGCGATCGAATTCGCCGCGCGCCGCGTCGCGCATCTCGCGGGCTGGCATCGCAGCTTCTGCCTGCGCGTCACGGTCGGGCGCGGCTGCCCCGACCTGCCGGGCCGCATGCTCGCGCTCGAACCGGGCGGCGAGACGGCCGGCATCGCGCTGCGCCTGCACCGCGAGCGGCTCGAAGACGAGCTGCGGCTGGTGTGGCGCCGCGAGATGGTGCTCGGCTCGTACCTGCCGACCTGGGCCACCGTCACGTTCGACGACGGCGCGCGCGCCGACGCGATCGCGTTCACCGCCGACCCGCGGCGCGCGCAATACGAGCGCGACGCGTCGGTGGCCACGGCCGCGCCGCTGATCGCGCAGGCCGAGGGCCAGCTCGGCAGCAACGCCGACTACCTGTTCCGCCTGCACGCCTCGCTGCGCGGCCTCGGCCTCGACGATCCCTATGTCGACGCGCTGCACGAGGCGGTTGGACGCCGGCTGGCGTGGGTCGACGTCGATGCCGATGTCGGCACCGCCGCGCTGCCCGACTGAGCGCTCGCGCCCATGGACAAACTCCACGCGATGCAGGTGTTCACGCGCGTCGTCGAATCGAACAGCTTCGCCGGCGCCGCCGACACGCTGCAGATGACGCGCTCGACGGTCACCACCACGATCCAGAACCTCGAGGCGCACCTGAAGGTGCGGCTGCTGAACCGCACCACGCGGCGGTTGAGCGTGACGCCCGACGGCGCCGCGTTTTACGAGCGCTGCACGCGCATCCTCGCCGACGTCGACGAGGCCGAGAGCGTATTCTCCACGCGCGTCGCGCCGCGCGGGCGGCTCAAGACCGACATGCCCGGCTCGATCGCGCGGATGATCGTGGTGCCGGCGCTGGCCGATTTCCACGCGCGCTATCCCGACGTCGAGCTGATGCTCGGTATCGGCGACAAGGCCGTCGACCTGATCCAGGACGGCGTCGACTGCGCGATCCGGATCGGCCCGCTGCAGGATTCGACACTGGTGGCGCGGCGCGTCGGCCTGTCCGAATTCGTGACGGTGGCGAGCCCCGCCTATCTGGACGCGCACGGCGTGCCAACCACGCTCGCCGATCTCGAGCATCACTACGCGGTCAATTATTTTTCGAGCAGCAACGGCCGCATGATGCCGATCGACTTCGTGGTCGACGGCAAGCCGGTGACGGTGCGGATGCGCTCGCGGCTCGCCGCGAACGACGGCGACACCTATCTGCAATGCGCGCTGCAGGGGCTCGGGCTCGTGCAGCTCAACGACTACCTGGCGCGCCCGCACCTCGAATCGGGCGCGCTCGTCGAGGTGCTGGGCAAGTGGCGGCCGGCGCCGTTCCCGATCTCGGCGATCAGCCCGTACAACCGCCAGCTGTCGCTGCCGGCGCGCGCGTTCGTCGACTGGATCACCGAGCGCTTCGCGCAGAGCGCGCCGGGGCTCGCGCAGGCGCGCGTGGCATCGGACCCGGTGCGGCAGCCGGGCTGGCTGGCGCTGAGCGAATAACGACGGCGCACCCCCGGATTCAGATCATTCCGTGCTGCTTGGCCCAGTCGCGCAGCGCGTCGTTCATGCGCGTCTGCCAGCCGGCGCCCTGCGCCTTGTACGCCTCGATCACGTCGAGATCGATGCGCAGGTTCATCTGCGCCTTCGTGGCGCCGGGCGGCCGGCCACGGCCGCGCTTCACCAGCACGCCGCCGTGATGTTCGTCGGCCTGCTCGAAGAAGACATCGTCCAGCTCCGGGATGTCCTCGTAGTCGGCGCGCGTGGCGCCCCGTGCGTCAAGCTTCGTCAAGTCGCTGCGCAAAGCGTGCTTTTTCACGTTCATTGGCTTTCCTCATCGAGATGATGTGACGGGCGTTACCCGGCTCCGGGAGATGCAACAGCGGGGCGTTCTTTCAACGCGGCAAAGCCTCTCACGCGCGCGCCCCGCCCACCCCGCCGCCCGCCATTCGATTTCCCCGAATTGATAAATCGGTCCGGCGCGCTTTGTCCGCCGCGCCGGTGCCGCGACAATCGCTGCTCTCCGATGCGGCGCGGCGCCAGCAGGCACCCGCGCCGCGCCTGCCCGCGCTCGCCGCACTGTCGCTCGCGCGGAGACAAAGAAACCACCGGCGCCGGCTTTATCGCTCTCGGCGCCCACTCCATACTTCGTCCGACGCTGCGGCCCCGGACCCGCGCGCGGCAGCACCGGCGCGCGGCAGCGACACGACAGGCTCCGGACGCGACGACGTTTTCATCCTCCACGCCATTCGATAAGGAATCCTCTTCATGTTCATGCATACCAGGAAACGGCTCACGCTGGTGGCCGGCGCGGTGGCGGTCGCAGGCGCGGCCGCCGCGCTCGGCCTGCACCACCCGGCCGGCTCGCCGCTCGCCGACGCGCAAGCCGCGGACGCGCCGGCCCCGGCGGCCGACGTCGACGCCGCCGTCGTGATCTCGCGCACCATCACTGACTGGCAGCGCTATACCGGCCGGCTCGAAGCGATCGATCAGGTGGACGTGCGCCCGCAAGTGCCGGGCACGATCGTCGCCGTGCATTTCCGCGACGGCGCGCTGGTGCGCCAGGGCGACCTGCTGTTCACGATCGATCCGCGCCCGTACCAGGCCGAGGTCGATCGCGCCGCCGCCCAGCTCGCGGCGGCCGAGGCCCGCGCCGCCTACGCGAGCGCCGATGCCGCGCGCGCCGAACGGCTGATCGCCGACAACGCGATCGCCCGGCGCGACTACGACGAGAAGCACAACGCCGCGCGCGAAGCCGCCGCCGGCGTGAAGGCCGCGCAGGCCGCGCTCGAGGCGGCGCGCGTCAACCTCGGCTACACGCGCATCGTGGCGCCGGTGGCTGGCCGCGTCTCGCGCGCCGAACTGACGACGGGCAACAGCGTCAGCACCGGCGCCAACGCCCCGGTGCTGACCACGCTGGTCTCGGTGTCGCCGATCTACGTCGCGTTCGAGGTGGACGAGCAGACCTACCTGCGCTATCTCGGCCGCGACCGCAACGCTCGCGTGCCGGTCTCGCTCGGCCTGGCCGACGAATCCGGCTATTCGCGCGACGGCGCCGTCAGCTCGGTGGACAACCGGCTCGATCCGTCGTCGGGCACGGTGCGCGTGCGCGCGCGCTTCGACAACGCCGACGGCGCGCTGGTGCCGGGCCTCTACGCACGCGTGAAGGTGGGCGGCGGACGCGCCCATCCGGCGATCCTGATCGACGACGCGGCGGTCGGCACCGACCAGTCGAAGCAATACGTGCTGGTGGTGGACGCCGCGAATCGCGTGCAGTACCGCGAGGTCCGGCTCGGCGGCCTGCACGACGGCCTGCGCGAAGTCGAGGCGGGCCTCGCGGCCGGCGAGCGCATCGTCGTCAACGGCACCATGCGCGTGCGCCCCAACGACCTCGTGCGCGCCCGCATGGTGAGCATGGCGCCGGCGTCGACCGCAGCGGCCGCGTCAGCCACGGCGGCCGCCGCCAGTTCGGCGCAGGCGCCCGCCTGAGCCCGGAGATCCGATCATGAACCTGTCCCGCTTCTTCATCGACCGGCCGATCTTCGCCGGCGTGCTGTCGGTGCTGATCTTCCTGGCCGGCGCGATCGCGCTCGGCAAGCTGCCGACGGCCGAATATCCCGAAGTCGTGCCGCCCTCGGTGGTGGTGCGCGCGCAGTATCCCGGCGCCAACCCGAAGGTGATCGCCGAAACCGTGGCCTCGCCGATCGAGGAGCAGATCAACGGCGTCGAGAACATGCTCTACATGCAGTCGCAGGCCAACAGCGACGGCAACCTGACGACCACCGTCACGTTCAAGCTCGGCACCGATCCCGACAAGGCCCAGCAGCTCGTGCAGAACCGCGTCGCGCAGGCGCTGCCGCGGCTGCCCGAGGACGTGCAGCGGCTCGGCGTGAACACCGTGAAGAGTTCGCCGACGCTGACGATGGGCGTGAACCTGGTCTCGCCGAACGGCCGCTACGACCTCACCTATCTGCGCAACTACGCGCTGATCAACGTCAAGGACCGGCTCGCGCAGGTGGCCGGCGTGGGCGAGGTGGCGATGTGGGGCGCCGGCGACTACTCGATGCGGATCTGGCTCGATCCGACCAAGGTGGCGCGCCAGAACCTGACCGCCACCGACGTCATCAACGCGATCCGCGAGCAGAACGTGCAGGTGGCGGCCGGCATCGTCGGCGGCGCGCCGATGACCACGCGCGTGCCGCTGCAGCTGAGCGTGAACGCGCAGGGGCGCCTGAAGACCGCGGAGGAGTTCGGCAACATCGTCGTGAAGACCTCGCCGGACGGCGCGCTCACGCGTCTGCGCGACGTCGCGCGCGTCGAGATGGGCGCGGCCGAGTACGCACTGCGCGCGAGCCTGGACGGCAAGCCCGGCGTGCAGCTGATCATCTTCCAGCAGCCCAACGCGAACTCGCTGCAGATCTCCAGCGACGTGCGCAGGATCGTCGCCGGCCTGCAGAAGGACATGCCCGAGGGCGTGAAGGCCGAGATCGTCTACGATCCGACGCAGTTCGTGCGCGAGAGCATCGACGCGGTGGTCCACACGCTGATCGAGGCGATCGTGCTGGTGGTGATCGTCGTGATCCTGTTCCTGCAGACTTGGCGCGCCTCGCTGATCCCGCTGCTGGCGGTGCCGGTGTCGATCGTCGGCACCTTCTCGCTGATGCTCGCGTTCGGCTTCACGATCAACGCGCTGTCGCTGTTCGGCATGGTGCTGGCGATCGGCATCGTGGTGGACGACGCGATCGTGGTGGTGGAGAACGTCGAGCGCAACATCGCGGCCGGACTCTCGCCGCGCGAGGCCTCGTATGAGGCGATGCGCGAGGTGAGCGGGCCGATCATCGCGATCGCGCTGACGCTGACCGCCGTGTTCGTGCCGCTCGCGTTCATGTCGGGCCTAACCGGCCAGTTCTACAAGCAGTTCGCGATGACCATCGCGATCTCCACGGTGATCTCGGCGTTCAACTCGCTGACGCTCTCGCCGGCCCTCTCGGCCCTGCTGCTGAAGGACCACCACGCGCCGAAGGACACGCTCACGCGCGCCATGGACCGCGTGTTCGGCCCGTTCTTCCGCGTCTTCAACCGCGTGTTCCAGCGCGGCTCGCAGGCCTACGGCGGCGGCATCGGCAGCATCATCGGGCGCAAGGCCGCGATGATGATCATCTACGGCGTGCTGCTGGCCGCCACCGTGCTGCTCGGCCGGCTGGTGCCGGGCGGCTTCGTGCCAGCGCAGGACAAGGATTATCTGGTCAGCATCCTGCAGCTGCCGCCGGGCGCCTCGCTCGACCGCACCGCCGACGTGGTCGCGCAGATGGGCCGCATCGCGCGCGCCCAGCCGGGCGTGGTCCACACGCCGGAATTCCCGGGCCTGAACGTGACCGGCCTGATGAACTCGTCGAGCAGCGGGCTGGTGTTCCCGGTGATGAGCCCGTCGAAGCAGCGCGGCCCGCACGAAACGGCCGCCGCGATCGTGGCGAACCTCAACCGCGAGTATGCCGGCATCCGCGGCGCCGCGATCGCCACCTTCCCGCCGCCGCCGGTACAGGGGCTCGGCACGATCGGCGGCTTCAAGCTGCAGATCGAGGACCGCGGCGCGCTCGGCTACGAAGCACTCAACGACGCCGTGCGCACATTCCTCGCCGCCGCCGCGAAGGCGCCCGAACTCGGGCCGTCGTTCTCGAGCTACCAGATCAACGTGCCGCAGCTGAACGTGGACCTGGACCGCGAGAAGGCCAAGCAGCTCGGCGTGTCGGTCACCGACGTGTTCGACACCATGCAGATCTACCTCGGCTCGCTCTACGTGAACGACTTCAACCGCTTCGGCCGCGTCTACCAGGTGCGCGCGCAGGCCGACGCGCCGTTCCGCACCGACGCCGACAGCATCCTGCAGCTGAAGACGCGCAACGCGCGCGGCGAGATGGTGCCGCTCTCGTCGGTGCTGAAGGTCACGCCGACCTACGGGCCGGAAACGGTGATCCGCTACAACGGCTTCCTCGCGGCCGACATCAACGGCGGCCCGGCGCCGGGCTATTCGTCGGGGCAGGCGATGGCGGCCGTCGAACGGATCGCGGCGCAGACGCTGCCGCGCGGCATCCAGTTCGAATGGACCGACCTCACCTATCAGCAGATCCTGACCGGCGACACCGCGTTCTGGGTGTTCCCGATCAGCGTGCTGCTGGTGTTCCTGGTGCTGGCCGCGATGTACGAAAGCCTGACGCTGCCGCTGGCGATCCTGCTGATCGTGCCGATGGGGATCCTCTCCGCGCTGGCCGGCGTCTGGCTCACGCGCGGCGACAACAACATCTTCACGCAGATCGGCCTGATGGTGCTGGTGGGGCTCTCGGCGAAGAACGCGATCCTGATCGTCGAGTTCGCGCGCGAGCTGGAGATGCAGGGCCGCTCGATCGTGCAGGCCGCGATCGAGGCGTGCCGGCTGCGCCTGCGGCCGATCCTGATGACCTCGATCGCGTTCGTGATGGGCGTGGTGCCGCTGGTGATCTCGACCGGCGCCGGCTCCGAGATGCGCCGCGCGATGGGCATCGCCGTGTTCTTCGGCATGCTCGGCGTGACGCTGTTCGGGCTGCTGCTCACGCCGGTGTTCTACGTGCTGCTGCGCAAGCTCGCCGGCGGCAAGCCGCTCAGGAACCGCCACGCGCGCAATCGCCACGTGCATGGCCCGGACGAGACCGATCACGCCGCGCCGGCCGTCACGAAGGGAACGGTGGGCGCCGATGCACGCGAAACCGCGGCCCACGAATAAGGAGCCCATCATGAACGCAAACATGAACGCCATCCCGTCGACGCCGGGGCGCCGCGCGCTGCGCGCGCTCGGCATCCCGACGCTGCTCGGCGCGCTGCTGGTGCTGGCCGGCTGCTCGCTCGCGCCCGACTATCACGCGCCGGCCGCGCCCGTGAGCGCCGCCTACAGGGAAACCACGCCGGCCGACACCACGCTCGGCAGCTGGAAACCGGCGCAGCCGGCCGAGGGCGCCGCGCGCGGCGCATGGTGGAAGGTGTTCGCGGATCCGGCGCTGGACGCGCTGGAAACCCGCGCGCTGGCCGCCAACCAGGACATGAAGGCCGCCGCCGCGCGTCTGGCCGAGGCGCGCGCGCTGGACCGGCAGGCCCGCGCCGGGTTGTTCCCGACGCTCGACGCCGGCTTCGGCCCGACGCGCCAGCTGCAGTCGGCCGTCTCGCAGTTCCGGCCCGACGGCACGGCCATCCCGCAGCAGACGCTGTGGCGCGCGCAGGCGAGCGCCGCCTACGAGGTCGACCTGTTCGGCCGCGTCGCCTCGACGATCGACGCGGCGCATGCCGACACGCAGCGCGGCGAGGCGCTCTACCGCTCGGTGCTGCTCGCGCTGCAGGCCGACGTCGCGCAGCATTACTTCGCGCTGCGCGAACTCGACGCCGAGGCCGAGGTGTTCACGCAGGCCGTCGCGCTGCGCGAGCGGGCGCTGACGCTGATCACGCAGCGTTACGCGGCCGGCGACGTGACCGAGCTCGATCTCGCGCGCGCCCGCGCCGAGCTGGCCTCGGCGAAGGCCGACGCGCTGGCCGTCACGCGTTCGCGCGCCACGGCCGAGCACGCGCTCGCGGTACTGCTCGGCGAGCCGCCGGCGGCGTTCACGTTCGCGGCCGCGCCGCTGCGGCCCGTGGAGCTGCGGATTCCGCCGGGGCTGCCGTCGTCGCTGCTCGAACGGCGCCCCGACATCGCCGCGGCCGAGCGCGCGATGGCCGCCGCCAACGCACGGATCGGCGTGGCGCGGGCTGCGTTCTTCCCGTCGCTGGCGCTGACCGGCACGGCCGGCTTCGAGGCCGCGACGCTCGGCGACCTGTTCCGCTGGAGCAGCCGCGCGTTCCTGCTCGGGCCGCTGGCCGGCACCGCGCTCAACGTGCCGATCTTCGACGGCGGCGCGCGGCGCGGCAATCTCGAACGCTCGCGCGCGGCCTACGACGAGGCCGTCGCGCAATACCGGCAGCAGGTGCTGGGTGCGTTCCGCGAGGTCGAGGACGGGCTCTCCGACATGCGGCTGCTCGCGGACCAGACACGCGCCCAGGACGAGGCGGTGGCCGCCTCGCAGCGCGCGGCCGATCTCGCGCAGCGCCAGTACGCCGAGGGTGAGGTCAGCTATCTCGACGTGATCGACGCGCAGCGCGGCGTGTTGCAGGCGCGCCGCGCTGCCGCGCAGACGCGCGGCGTGCAGGCCGCCGCGACGGTGAGCCTGATCCGCGCGCTGGGCGGCGGCTGGGACGAGGCCGCGCCGGACGCTTCGGTCGCGGCGGCCGAGGCACCGCGGCTGGCCTCGCGCGGCGGCGCCATCGACTGATCGCGGCGCCGGGCTGCGCGGCCCGGTACGAGCGCCTGCATGACGAACGGCCCATCCGGCGTGACCGGATAGGCCGTTTCATTTTTCATACGACGATTGGCAGAACCGAACAGCGCGGCGGATCGTGCCTTTCATCCGGGTACAACAAGAGACACTCGTTGTGGATTAAGGTTGTTCGCACAACTATCTGGACGATCGAGGCCGCAGCAATACCATCCGGGCAATCCGGGAATTCGCGGGGGAAGCGATGAAAGAAACAGGCGGGAAAAAGAGTCGGGACGCCGCCACCTGGTGGCCTGCGCCCCTGGCCCCCGGGGTAACAACGGGAGGAGGTAAGGGGTTGAGACAAGCGTAACGGGTCGGCGTCGCGCTGAACAGCGGCTACGGATGAAATCTCAATTCGTTTCGCATGAACAACGCAACATCGCGCGGCGGCTTGCGGCTTCGTGCGTGCCGGCGGCGCTTCGCGAATCAGGCCGGCTCGTCGCGCAGCATCTCCGCCAGATGATTGACGACCGCGCGCGTCTTCGCGGCCATCTTCTGGCCGAGCGAGATGATCGCGTGAACGGGCGGCCCGTCCACCGCGTACTCGGGCAGCAGCTGCACGAGCCGGCCCGTGCGCAGATGGGGCAGCGCCACGCGGTCGTGGATCTGCGCGATGCCGAGGCCGCAGAGGGCCGCCTCGACGAGCGCCTGCCCGTCGGCCACCACCATCACCGGCTGCGTCGGCGCGTAGTCGCGCACCGTCGCGCCGTCGCGCAGCGACCACGGCCGCAGCCGTCCGCTCGGCCCGCGAAACACCAATGCGTCGTGCGCGGCCAGCGCCGCGATGTCGTTCACCGGCCCGCGCCGCGCGAGATAGTCGGGCGAGGCGTAGAGCCCGAGGCGCAGGTCGCAGAGCTTGCGCACGGTCAGTTCGCTGTCCTCGGGCAGCACGCCGATGCGCACCACCACGTCCCAGCCCTCGCCGACCGGATCGGACATGCGGTCGGTCAGCGCCAGTTCCAGCGTGATCTTCGGATGTTTCTCGCGCAGCAGCGCGAAGCTCGGCAGCAACAGCCGCCCGAAGCCGGCCGGCAGGTCGAGCCGCACGCGGCCCGACGGCTCGGCGCGCCGCGAGGCGAGCTGCTGCTCGGCCTCGCGCAGGCCTTCCAGCGCATCCTGCGCGGCCACCAGGTAGGTCTCGCCGTCCTCGGTCAGCCGCACGGCGCGTGTGGTGCGCTGGAACAGCCGCGTGCCGAGGCGCGCCTCGAGCCGCTGCACCGCCTTGCCGACGTTCGACTTGCTGCTGCCGATCTGCTCGGCCGCGCGCGTGAAGCTGCCGGTCTGCGCGACGGCCACGAACACGGCGATCTCGTTCAGCGGTGCGTCCATACGATCGTTCATCTTGCTGCCTCGTCTCCACGATGCGGGGTGGTCGGACAATGCGCGGCGGCGCGCATACGCTCGCGCATTGTAGATTGGCGCCGTGCGCCCGCGTGGGCGGGACCAGGGCCGGTGAACCTGCGGCGTCGGGTTTCGGGTTGCGTGCCCCGGGTCACGCGGTTCGCGCCGTGAGCGCTGCCCGGGAATGAAAGCAGCAGCGGCAGAACGAGGGAGGCCAGGATCGACGGCCCGAAGCCGGAAGCAGCGTTGGTCGGTGAGCAGGTTCGGGAGCCGGATGGCGCGCCGTCCCGGGTGCCCGGCGCGGAGGCGCCGGCGCGCGAGGAAGCCATTCTGCTGGCCGGCGGCGCGCCGATCAACGCCGCCGCGGTGCGCACAGCGTCTCCCGTCGCGCGACAATCGCGGCCGCGCGCAAGCCGGCGTCGGCTCGTCCCGCACGCCGCCCGTCGAGCGCTTCCGCGCACTTCGCACCGTTTGTCTCCCGTCACGCTACAGACTGGCGCCGCGTGCGGCGTTTATCGCCCGAACCATAATCGCGATACTGGTTTCCGTCAGCACCAAGCCGACCCGCGAGCCACCCGGCCGCGCTCGTCAACCTCATCCAGCAAGGCGGAAACCATGAAGCTCTATATCGCGAAAGCCACCTGTTCCCTCGCCGTCCAGGCCGTTGCCAACGAACTCGGCCTGTCGCCCGATCTCGTTCACTTCGACGTGTTCGGCAAGTCGATGTCGGAAGACGGCAACTTCGCCGACGTCAACGCGCTGCTCTACGTGCCGGTGCTCGAAACCGAACACGGCGATCATCTGACCGAAACCATCGTGATCACCTCGTACCTCGCCGACCAGCATCCGGAGTCGGGCCTGATCCCGCGCCTCGGCACGATCGAGCGCGTGAGGATGGACCAGTTGCTGACCTTCATCGCCACCGAG
Source organism: Burkholderia perseverans (assembly GCF_022870505.1). NCBI lineage: Bacteria > Pseudomonadati > Pseudomonadota > Betaproteobacteria > Burkholderiales > Burkholderiaceae > Burkholderia > Burkholderia perseverans. The sequence goes on along the minus strand of NZ_CP045093.1, from coordinate 176,053 downwards.
ATCGCGCAGAAGCACATTCCGCTGATGCGCAAGCTGATGACGCCCGAGGGCATCGCGTTCCACACCGGCAAGCTGCTGAGCGCCTACGGCACGCTCGACGCGCGCCTCGCCGACGGCCGCGCCTATCTGACGGGCGAGCAGTTCACGGTGGCCGATGCCTACGTGTGGGCCACCATGTGGCACGAGCGGTCGGGCGTCAACCTCGACCATCTGACGCATCTGCAGGCCTACCTCGCGCGCATCGAGTCGCGTCCGGCCGTGCGCCGCGCGCTCGAGGACGAGGCGGCCGTGGTCGCGCGCCACGAGCAGCGGCTCGCGGCATGAGGCTTGCGGTGTGAGGCGCGCGGTGTGAGGCATGCAGCGCCCGGGTGCGGGCACCGTCGGGCGCTCGCGGCATGAAGCGGGCGAAGCCGGCGCGGCGCGAGCGGCGAACCGCGCCAGCGCCGCGCCTGGCTGAATCGGTGCCGCGCGCTCAGCGCACCGAGAAGCGCAGCACGGTTTCCTCGCGCAACGTGTCGCCGGGCTTCAGCACCGTGGTCGGGAACGCCGGATGGTTCGGCGAATCGGGGAAATGCTCGGCCTCGAGCGCGAACGCGTCGGTCTGCCGGTAGGCATGGCCGCTCGCGCCCACCGCGCTGCCGTCGAGCGAATTCGCCGAGTAGAACTGCAGGCCCGGCTGCGTGGTGTCGACGCTCAGCACGCGTCCGCTGTGCGGGTCGCGCACGCTGGCCGCGAACGCCGGCACGCGCTGGCCGCCGTGGTCGAGCACCCAGTTGTGGTCGTAGCCGCGCGCATACACCATCTGCTCGAAGTTCGAGCGCAGGTACTTGCCGATCGGCGTGGGCTGGCGCAGGTCGAGCGGCGTGCCCTCCACCGGCGCCAGTTCGCCGGTGGGGATCGAGGTGCGATCGGTGGGCGTGTAGCGCGAGGCGGCGATCCGGATCTCCTGCTGCTCCACGCTGCCGCTGCCCTCGCCGGCCAGGTTGAAGTAGGTGTGGTTGGTCAGGTTGACCACCGTGTCGCGGTCGGTGGTGGCCTCGTAGCGGATGTGCAGCGCGTTGTCGTCGGTCAGCAGGTAGGTGACGCGCGCCGTCAGCGTGCCGGGAAAGCCGTTCTCGCCATCGGGGCTCACGTAGGTCAGCTCCACGCCGGCGCCGTCCTTGCCGCTCGCGGGCTTCGCGCTCCACACCTTCGAATCGAAGCTGTCGGGGCCGCCGTGCAGCGTGTTCGGCGCGTTGTTGATGGGCAGCTGATAGGTCTTGCCGTCGAGCGTGAACTTGCCGCCGGCGATGCGGTTCGCGTAGCGGCCGATCAGGGCGCCAAAGTGGATGTCGCCGTTGTAGGCCTCGTAGTCCTTCAGCGACGCGAAGCCGAGCACGATGTTGGCGAACTTGCCGTGGCGGTCGGGCACCTCGATCGCGGTAATGCAGCCGCCGTAGTTGATCAGCCTGACGGTGGTGCCGCGCGCGTTCTTCAGCGTGTATTCGGTCACCGGCTTGCCGTCCTTGGTGGTGCCGTAGGGCGCCTCGGTCATGGTTGCCGACCAGGCGGGCGCCGCGGCCAGCCAGGCCGAGGCGGCGAGCGCGCAGGCGGCCAGCTTCAGGCCGGGGAAAAGACCGCGGCGGGCGGCATGAACAGCCGGGCGGGACATCGGCAGGGAAAGCGCTCTCATCGGATACCTGTTCCTTTCTGGCGAGGCTGGGAGGGTCGCCGGCCGGTGCGGCATGGCACGCTGCCACGCCGCGCACGCGCTGCGGTCTGGCCGGACGCTGCGTTCTGCATGCGCTCATGAGCGCCTTCGATTCTAGTCATCCGGGGTTGCATCGTCATTCCGGCCGGCGCCGGCACCATCGGCCACGGCGCATGCCGTGCCGCCCGCAGAGGTCCGACCGGGATGCGCCGAAACCGGCGCGCATCGGCCGTCGGACGGCCTGCGCGCGGCGATGGCAGGCGCGCCGGAATTGCCGCAGACTGACGGACCGGCCGGCGGCCCGGCTCGCCGCGCCGTGCCGCCACGGCGCATGGCGCGGCCGGGACGCAATTCCGGTGCCCGCTGCGCCGCCCATGCTTCGCCCCACGAACCCGAACCCGGCGCCCGCGCCACGACGGACCACCAAGGACACGACATGCCCCGCACCCCCGCCGAAAAACGCGCCGCCTTCCGTCAGCTCCACGAAAGCGGCTGCTTCCTGCTGCCGAACCCGTGGGACGTCGGCAGCGCGCGCTACCTCGCCTCGCTCGGCTTCCAGGCGCTCGCCACCACCAGTTCGGGCTACGCGTGGTCCACCGGCCACGCCGACAACACGGTGTCGCGCGCAGCCGTGCTCGCGCATCTGCGCGACATCGTCGGCGCCACCGACCTGCCCGTGAACGCCGATTTCGAAAACGGCTTCGGCGCGACCCCGGACGAGGTCGGCGAAAGCGTGCGGCTGGCGGTGGAGACCGGCATCGCCGGGCTCTCGATCGAGGACGCGACGGGCGACGCGGCTACCCCGCTGTTCCCGATCGACGAAGCGGTGGCGCGCATCGCCGCCGCGCGCCAGGCGATCGACGCGACCGGCGGCGACACGCTGCTGGTGGGCCGCGCCGAGAACTTCGTGGCCAACGTCCCCGATCTCGACGACGCGATCGCGCGGCTGCGCGCCTATTCGGCGGCCGGCGCCGACTGCCTCTACGCGCCCGGGATCCGCACGCGCGGGCAGATCGAGGCGGTGGTGGCCGCGCTCGCGCCGAAGCCGGTCAACCTGCTGGTGGGCGCGCCAAGCGAATTCACGCTGGCCGAGATCGCCGGGTTCGGGGTGCGCCGCGTGAGCGTGGGCGGAGCGCTCGCGCGCGCGGCCTGGGACGGCTTCATGAACGCCACGCTGGGCCTGCTCGACGGCAGCTTCGCGCGGCTGCCGACGCTGCCGGGCAAGCAGATCGACGCGCAGTTCTGAGCGTGCGGTGCGCGCGGCCGGGCGTCAGGTGTCCATGATCGGCCGCAGCAGCGCCTGGCCTTCGTAGAGGAAGCGCAGGTAGCGCTCGCGGATCTCGGCGAGCGACAGCGACGAGACTTGCGTGGTGAGGGTCAGGCTCGCGCGCATCTGGCCGTGGCGGTCGGTGAGCGGCACGCCGAGGATCCGCATGCCCACCTCGTATTCCTGGTCCAGCTCCGCGTAGCCCTGCTCGCGGATCCGCGCCACGATCGCCTTGATCGCGGCCACGTCGGTGCAGGTGTAGGGCGTGAGCGCCTGGCGGTCGACGCGCGCCAGGTAGGCGTCCACCTCGGCGTCGGGCAGCGAGGCGAGCCACAGCCGCCCGCTGCCGGTGCAGTACATCGGCAGGCGCCAGCCCTGCCGCATCGACAGCGACGACACGTTCATCACGCGGCTGCGCACGATGTGGACCACCTCGTCGCCGTCGCGCACGGCCACCGACACATGCTCGCGCGTCTCGGCCGCGACCTTCTCGACGATCGGCCGCATCATGCGCGGCAGCCGCGCCGATTCCACGTAGGCCTGGCCGATCCGCAGGTTCTTCGCGGTCAGCCAGTAGTAGCGGCCGTCGGTCTCCGCATAGCCGTCGTGGACCAGCGTGAGCAGGAAGCGCCGCGCCGCGCTGGGCGTGAGGCCCGCCAGCCGCGCCGCCTCGGGCACGGTCAGGCGCGGCGTCTGGTCGTTGAACAGCAGGATCAGCGCGAGCCCTTTCTGCAGGCCGGCAATCAGGTCGCGGTCGTGGATGACGGGGGTTTTCATCGGATCATTGGGGAGCACGGGAATCGCAGCGGCAGTGCGATTATCGCAATGCCGATCCGCTGATCGCAACGTTTTCATTTTTTTAGCGTTGTCCGCCGCCCGGCCCGGTCGCACCATAAGGCCATGTTCACAACGACATCCGGTGCGCCTCAATGATTCGCGGTACGACCGAACTGGTGGCCATCGTCGGCTCCCCCATCGCACAGGTGAAATCACCGCAGAACTTCAACGACTGGTTCGCGCGCCAGGGCCGCGACGCCTCGATGATTCCGATCGACCTCGACGGCGACTCGCTGGAGCCGTTCGTCGACGCGCTGCGCGCCTGGCGCAACCTGCGCGGCTGCGTCGTCACGGTGCCCTACAAGCAGCGCATGGCTGCGCGGCTCGACGCGCTCAGCGAACGCGCCGAGGCGCTGGCCTGCGTGAACGTGATCCGCCGCGAGCACGACGGCCGGCTGGTGGGCGACATCGTCGACGGCGACGGCTTCCTGAACGCGGCGCGCCAGCACGGCTTCGAAGCAGCCGGCGCACGCGCGCTGGTGGTGGGCGCGGGCGGGGTGGGCAGCGCGATCGCCTGGGCGCTCTGCGAGCAGGGCGCCGCGGCGCTGACCATTACCGATCTCGACGCCGCGCGCGCGGCGCGGCTGCGCGAGCTGCTGGCGCGGCGCTACCCGGCTACCGCGATCGACCCGCATTTCGACACGCTCGCGCCGTTCGACCTGGTGGTCAACGCGAGCCCGGCCGGCATGGACGGCTACGCCGCGCTGCCGCTGCCCGTGGCGATGCTCGCGACGCTGCGCGGCGGCACGCTCGCGGCCGACGTGGTGACGGCGCCCGAGGTCACGCGCTTCCTCGAACTGGCGCGCGGCGCCGGCTGCCGGATCCAGACCGGCGCCGAGATGGCGTTCGCGCAGTTCGGCAATCTGGGCGCGTTCATGAACGTCACGCCGCTGGAAGTGTAGGCACCGCGCGAGAAGCGAGAAGCGAGAAGCGGGAAGCGCGGGAGACAGGCATCGACGCGGCGGCCGGACCGCTGCGTGGCAGTTCCCATCCACGAGGATGGCATTCCAATATTATTCAGGAGACCCGATCGATGAACGACGGACAGGCAACCCCCACCCCGAGCGCGCAGCAGACGCGGCGCGCCACCGCCAGCGGCTGGATCGGCTCGGCGCTCGAATACTACGATTTCTTCATCTACGCGCAGGCCGCGGCGATGGTGTTCCCGCAGCTGTTCTTCCCGGCCGGCAACCCGAAGCTCGCGATCGTGGCGTCGCTCGCCACCTACGGCGTGGGCTACGTGGCGCGCCCGATCGGCGGCTTCCTGCTGGGCCGGCGCGGCGACACGCACGGCCGCAAGCACCTGCTGCTGCTCTGCATGTTCCTGATGGGTGGCTCGACGTTCGCGGTGGGCCTGCTGCCCACCTATCACCAGATCGGCATCCTCGCGCCGATCCTGCTGGTGCTGCTGCGGCTGATCCAGGGCTTCGCGGTGGCCGGCGAGATCTCGGGCGCCAGCTCGATGATCCTCGAACAGGCGCCGCCCGGCCGGCGCGGCTACTACGCGAGCTTCGCGCTGCAGGGCACGCAGGCCGGCCAGATCTTCGCGGCCGCGATCTTCATGCCGCTCGCCTACTGGATGCCGACCGCGTCGCTGGTGGCCTGGGGCTGGCGCATCCCGTTCCTGCTCAGCGCGCTGGTGCTGGTGGCCGGCATCGTGATCCGCCGCAACGTGTCGGAATCGGCCGCGTTCGTGAACGAGGACGCCAACGGCGCGATCCCCGCCTCGCCCGTCACCATCGCGCTGCGCGAGAGCTGGCGCGACATGATCCGCATCGCCGTGATGGCCACCGCCGCCGTGATCGCGATGGTCGCCACCATCTTCGGCGCGGCCTACGCGGTGCAGCCTTCGTATGGCATCGGCTTCCATCCGAACACCTATCTGGCGATCCCGCTGATCGGCAACATCGTGGCCGTGATCGTGATCCCGTATGTCGGCCGGCTGTCGGACCGGATCGGGCGGCGCATCCCGGTGGTGGTCGGCTCGCTCGGCGCGGGGCTGCTGTCCTACGTCTATCTCTACGCGATCAGCGTGAAGGACGCGCCGGTGGCGATCGTCACCTCGGTGCTGATGTGGGGGGTGATCTACCAGGGCTTCAACGCCGTGTTCCCGAGCTTCATGCCGGAGCTGTTCCCCACCCGCACGCGCGTCTCGGCGATGTCGATCGGGCAGAACATCGGCATGGCGCTCACCGCGCTGCTGCCCTCGCTGTTCGCGGCGATCGCGCCGCCGGGCACGCAGCACATCCCGCTTCTGATCGGCACCGCCACGCTCGCGATCACGGCGCTGGCCGCGCTCTCGGCGTGGACCGCGCGCGAAACCTACCGCACGCCGCTGCACGAGCTGGGCGGGCCGCGCGCGGGCAGCGGCACGGCGCGACGCCGCGTGGATCGGCAGGATGCCGCGGCGGGGCCGGCGGCGGGTGCGCGGTCGCGGTGAAGTGAGGGACGCGCCGGCGGTTGGGGGTTTGCCGAGGAATTCACGCCCCCGGCACCCACCGTCACACGCGCAACATGGCCTCGCTCAGCGTCCACAGCGCCTCCGCGCGCGCCGGGTCCACCGCATACGGCGCCACGCCCGTCAGCCGCAGCGCGTCGGCCATCACGATGCCGGCCGGCGGCTCGACACGCAGCGGCGCCACATCCACGTTCTCGCAATAGAGGCCGCCCAGGCCGTCGAGCCGCGGGCTCGTCGCGCACCAGACCTGGGTGGCCGCGCCCTGCTCCACCGTCTTCAGCTGCCGCGCCGGATCGCGCACCGGCCGGCCATCAGCGTCGAGCACGCCGGCCTCGATCAGCTGCTCGCGCGTGACGTGCTTGCCGAGCCCGGTTTCCACGATCGCGCCCGGATGCAGCGAGAACGCGCGCACGCCATTCGCCCGCTCGCGGCGGTCGAGCGCCACCGCGAACAGGATGTTGGCCGTCTTCGACTGGCCGTAGGCCGTGTACGGGTGATAGTCGCGCTGCGCGAAGTTCGGATCGTCGAGCCACACGTCCGAATAGCGGTGGCCGAGCGACGACACCGACACCACACGCGCGCCGCCCGCCGCGCGCAGCAGCGGCAGCAGTCGCGAGGTCAGCTGGAAGTGGCCGAGATGGTTGGTGGCGAACTGCAGTTCATAGCCGCGCGCGTCGAGCGTGCGTTCGGGCACGGCCATGATGCCGGCGCTGTTGACGAGCATATGCAGCGCCGGCACGCGAGCCGCGAGCGAGGCGGCGAACGCGTCGATCGAGGCCGGATCGAGCAGGTCCATCGGATGCACCTGCGCGTCGATGCCGGCGAGCGCGGCCTCGGCCCGCGCCACGTCGCGCGCCGGCACGATCACGGTGGCGCCGGCCGCGCGCAGCGCGCGCGCCGTCTCGCGGCCGAGCCCCGAATAGCCGCCCGTGACGACGGCGGTGCGGCCGGCGAGGTCGATGCCGGCGAGTACCTCGGCGGCGGTGGAAGCGGCGCCGAAACCGGAGCGCAGCGGCTGCTGGACCGGCGCGGTGGGCATGGCGGACGGGGCGGATGGCGTGGACGTGGAAGGCGACAGGTTCGGCATTGGCGGGGCCTCGTATAAGCGTGGCGGGGTAAGCGGTCGAACCAGTGTAGGCGCCAGTTCCTGTACGATGAATAAGCGAAAATTCAGGATCCTGTCGCATGCGTTCAGACCTTACCGACGATCTGCTGTCCGGCGTGCTGCGCCTCGTCAGCGCCTGCCCCGTGGTGGCCGGCGGCTTCTCGGCCGGCGGCCCGTGGGCGATCCGCTTCCCGCGTCCGTCGAAGCTCAAGTTCTTCGCGATCGTGAAGGGCCGCTGCTGGCTCGCGATCGACGGCTTCGCCGCGCCGCTGCGCGTCGAGGCCGGCGACATCTTCCTGCTGCGCGGCGAGCACGCGTTCGTGCTCGCGAGCGACCCGGCCGTGCCGCCCGTCGACGCGCTCACGCTGTTTTCCGGCAGCGCCCCCACGCGCTCGGCCGTGATCGGCGACGGTGGTGACTGCGTGCAGATCGGCGGGCACGTGCGGCTCGATCCCGCCAACGACACGCTGCTGCTGGAGATGCTCCCGCCGCTGATCCACGTCGACGGCCGCAGCGAGCAGGCGGCGGTGCTGCAATGGCTGCTCGCGCGGCTGGTGCGCGAGCTGGAGGTGGCCGGGCCCGGCAGCGCGCTGGCCTCGAACCACCTGTCGCAGATGATGTTCATCGAGATCCTGCGCGTCCATCTGGCCTCGCATGCGGCGCTCGCGCCGGGCTGGCTGCGCGCGATCGGCGATGCCCGGCTCGGGCCCGCGCTGAAGCGGATGCACGACGAGCCGGAGCGCAACTGGCGGCTCGACGAACTGGCCTCGGCCGCCGCGATGTCGCGCACCGCGTTCGCCGTGCATTTCCGCGAGGTGGCCGGCGTCGCGCCGCTGGCCTGGCTCACGCAGTGGCGCATGCATCTGGCCCGGCGCGCGCTGGCCGACGAGCATGCGAACGTCGCGGTGCTGGCCGCGCGGCTCGGCTATGCGTCGGAGAGTGCGTTCAGCAGCGCGTTCAAGCGCGTGACGGGGGTGGCGCCGAGCGCCTATCGGCGCGCGAGCCGGGCGGAGGCGGATCGGGGGGAGTTGGGCGAGCCAGCGGTTTAGTGCGGAAGCGCGCGGGCCGCGATGGCGAGCCCGCCCTGGCGCCCGGCATCGGCGGTACGCGCCGGCGCCTCGATCGAGGCACGATCGTCCGACTACGCGCCCGACATCGACGCGGGTCGACAAGCTTCGCGCAACCGACCGCGCTCACGCCGGGGCACGCTAAGCGCGATACCCACCGCCCCGGCGACCATGTCCAGGCATCGGCCACAAGCCTTGCGCTTCACGACCTGCGGCTCGACCGCCTCACGCCTCACGCCTCACGCCTCACGCCTCACGCCTCACGCCTCACGCCTCACGCATCCAGATCATTGGACAACGACAGCTCGCGCCATGCCTCCGCCTCGGCGCGCAAACGCTCGGCCCGGGCCACCATCACGCCGTAGGCCTCCGAGCCGGCGCCATAACGCACGGGCGGCTCCGGCGCGCGCACCAGCGTTACCACGGCGCGGCCGAGCTTGACCGGGTCGCCGGCCTGCTGGTGATTGCCGGCGTCGAGTTCGGCGCGGTTCTCGGCGGCGAACGCGTCGTAGTCGCCGATCGCCAGATCGCCGTGGCTGACGGAACTCGCGTCGAGGAAATCGGTGCGGAACCGGCCCGGCTCGATCAGCGTCGTGCGAATGCCGAAGCGCGCCACTTCCTGCCCCAGCGATTCGGACCAGCCTTCGAGCGCGAACTTGGTCGCGCAGTAGATCGACACGCCCTCGATGCCGATCAGCCCCGCGATCGACGAGAGCGTCACGACGTGCCCCGAGCGCTGCGCGCGCATCACCGGCAGCACCGCGCGCGTCACCTCGAACGCGCCGAACACGTTGGTGGCGAACTGGCGCTCGATCGCGGCCGGCGAGATCAGCTCGAACGGTCCGAGCTGGCCGTAGCCGGCGTTGTTGACGAGCACGTCGATGCCGCCGAAGCGTTGCCGGGCAAGCTCGACGGCCGCCGCGATCGAGGCCGCGTCGGTCACGTCGAGCCGCGTGGTGGCGAGGCGTTCGCCGAAGCCGTCGAGCGCGGCCGCGATCGGCGCCGGGTTGCGCGCCGTGGCCAGCACGCGGTCGCCCGCCTCGAGCGCGGCACGCGCGATTTCCATACCGAGGCCGCGGTTCGCGCCGGTGATCAGCCAGGTTGCCATGAGGGTTCTCCTTGGGTTGGGTTCGACTGCGCAACCGCGATGGCCGCCGGGCTTTTGTGCAGGCCGCGTTGGCGCATCGCGTCGTTGCATCGACTGTAGAACGCCCGAACGCACCGGCGGTAGCCCGATCCAGCATGGTTCTTGCCTGATCCGCCGGCAAGGCGCGCGCCGTCCGCCCCGCAGGGAAACAGGCAAGACATTCGCGGGATCAGGCAAGAACGCGCCGCCCGGCGGAGCGGGGCGCGCCGTATACTTTCCCGATGAACCGGGCGCGCGTCAGGCGGCGAGTCGAGGGATAGACGAGACCGGCAAGCCAGGCATCAGGCGACAGTTCCGGTCGCGAGTCAGGCGGCAGGTCGGGCGACATTGCGCACCGCAAACCGGCGTGCGCTCGCGGCCCGCGCCGCTCAACCGGAGGCGAAACAGAGCATGGACACGCACCCCACGAAGCCGGAAGACAGCGCCTCCACGGCGGCGGCCCGCACCGGGATCGCCGCGATCGTGGCGCGCCATCTCGGCGGCCGCAACGACGGCGCCACGCCGATCGCGGGCTTCACGATCCACGGCGTCCATGCGCCCACCGAGCCCGCCTCGTTTCTCTACGAGCCGTCGTTCGCGCTGATCGCGTGCGGCGCGAAGCGCGTGATGCTGGCCGGGCAGACCTACGTCTACGATGCCACGCGCTTCCTGCTCACGGCCGTCGGGCTGCCCACCGTGGTGCAGGTGCTCGACGCGAGCCCGAGCGCGCCGTATTACTCGATCAAGCTCGACATCGACCTGGCGCTGGCCGCCGACCTGATCGCCGAGGTCGACCAGCACGGCCCGCGCACGCCGTCGGCCGCCACCGGCATGGCGCTCGGCCCGGTCACGCCAGCCATCGCGCAGGCCGCGCTGCGCCTCGTGGCGCTGCTCGACGCGCCCCAGGACATCCCGATCCTGGCCCGCTCGATCGAGCGCGAACTGCTGTACCGCATCCTGACGAGCCCGGCCGGCGCGCGGCTGCGGCAGGCGGTGCAGCTCGGCACCCAGACCAACCGCGTGGCCGCCGCGATCCGCTGGCTTCGCGAGAACTTCTCGCGGCCGTTCAGCATCGGCGAGCTGGTGCGCGCGGCGGGCATGGCGGAATCGACGCTGCACCAGCACTTCCGCGCACTGACCGCGATGAGCCCGCTGCAATACCAGAAGCACCTGCGGCTGCACGAGGCGCGCCGGCTCATGCTGAACGAGCGGATCGACGCGGCCAGCGCCGCGCATCGTGTCGGCTACGAGAGCCCGACGCAGTTCAGCCGCGAATACAGCCGCCTGTTCGGCCAGCCGCCGAAACGCGACGTGCGCGCGATACGCGAGGCCGAGGCGGGCATGGAGACGGCGGCGCGGGCGGTGCCGGCCGAGTGAGCGTGGGAACGTGGGAACGTGGAGAGAGGAGGTGGGCGTGGCGCGCCACGCGCCGCGTCGTTCACTCGCCCGCGCCCGCGTCGATCTCCGCGAGCCGCAGCCCCCTGGTCTCCTGCACGCGCAGCAGGATCAGCATCGCGACGAACGCGGCCACCACGCTGAACGCGGCGATGCCGAGCGCGATCGTCATGTCGAGCGACTTCACCGTCGACAGCACGATGTACGGCGCGAGCCCGCCGCCGACCACGCCGACGTTGTAGAGGAAGCCGACGCCGGAGGCGCGCACGTCGCGCGGCAGGTTCTCGGTGAGGATGGTCCCCCAGATGCCCGACGAGCCGACCAGGAAGAACCCGCTCAGGAACGCGAACAGCTCGGCGAGCAGGAACTGGTGGACGCTGTAGACGAGCGCCGCCACGCACAGCGAGCCGATGCCGATCATCAGGCCGATGCCGAGCCGCCGCCCGATCCGCTCGGCGATGAAGCCCGAGGCGAAGAAGCCGAGCACCTGCCCGACGGCCGAGGTCATGGTCAGCCAGGTGACGAGCCCCGGCGCGAACGACAGCGATTTCAGGTAGGTCGGAAACAGCCCCTGGAACGGCCACGAACCGAAGCAGAGCACCAGCATCAGCAGCGCCAGATAGCCGACGCGCTTCGGATGGCGGCGGAACAGCACGACCGCCGGGTTGTCGCGCAGCGGCACGCGCACGCGCGCCCGGCCATGGCGGAACGCGTCCGACTCGGGCACGCAGAACAGGATGAACAGGCCGAGCACGATCGACGGCAGCACGCCGACGAAGAACATCGCGCGCCAGCCGAACGCCGGATAGACGAGATCGTAGGCCACCGCCGCGCCGATCGCGCCGAGCCCCCAGCCGGTGTCGAGGATGCCGATGCCGATCGAGCGATACTTCTCGGGCCACGATTCGGCCACCATCGTCGCGCCGAGCGAGAAGCCCGGCGCCATGCCGAAGCCGAGCAGCAGCCGGAACACGGCCAGCACCGTGAAGTCCCACGACAGCCCGGTCAGCACCGCGCCGCCCGTGAACCAGACGAGCGTGATGACGAGCGGGATCTTGCGGCCGATCCGGTCGCTGAGGCTGCCGAACAGCAGGCCGCCCAGCCAGCGCACGCCGTAGGTGGCGAACAGCAGCAGCGAGGCCACGTCGAGCCCGACGTGGAATTCGTTCGCGATGTCGCGCAGCACGAACGTGATGGCGAGGAAATCGACCGCGTCCATCACCCACACGCCCCATGCCGCGATCAGCACGCGCCACTGGCGCCAGGTGATGTCGCGATACCAGGCTATCCTCTTCATCACCGCGTGCTCCGTGGCTTCCGTCGTTCTCATGACGCACTCCTTCGCGGGCAAGGCCCGTCCGTTGCTCCGGCGGCTTGGCGCCGGGTCTCCATGTTTGGTACGACGAAGCCAATGCTGCCAGCGCGGCGTGGCTTCGTCGTGTCGTGGCACGTCGTGGCGCCGCGCCGCGTCCGATCACGCGGTCTCCCGCCGGCTTGCCCGATTGCCTTGCTTGTCTGCCCTACTTCACCCCGCGCGCGAACCGCGAATCCTCCCACGCGATCACGGTCTGCTTCTGCACGCCGAGCCCCTCGACGCCGAGTTCCATCACGTCGCCGGGCTTGAGATACTGCTCGGGCTGCATGCCGAGCCCGACGCCGGGCGGCGTGCCGGTGGTGATCACGTCGCCGGGCTGCAGCAGCACGTGGTGGCTCGCATACGAGACGATCCGCGCGAGGCTGAAGATCATGTCCGAGGTGGACGAATCCTGCAGGCGCCGGCCGTTCAGGTCGAGCCAGAGGCCGAGCCGCTGCGCGTCGCCGGCCTCGTCGGGCGTGACGAGCCACGGGCCGAGCGGCCCGAAGCTCGGGAACATCTTGCCCTTCACCCACTGGCCGCCGTGTTCGAGCTGCATCTCGCGCTCGGACACGTCGTTGCAGACGCAGTAGCCGGCCACGTGGTCGAGCGCGCTCGCCTCGTCGACGCAGAGCGCCGGCTCGCCGATCACGAGCGCGATCTCCACCTCCCAGTCGCACTTGCGCGAACCCTTCGGCAGCACCACCGGATCGTAGGGGCCGGACAGGCATGACGGCGCCTTGTTGAACAGGATCGGTTCGGCCGGGATCGGCGCATTGGTCTCGATCGCGTGCTGCACGTAGTTGAGCCCGATCGCGATGAAGTTGCCCGGCTGCGCGATGCACGCGCCGATGCGCGGCGTGCCTTCAACGCGCGGCAGCGTGTCGAGCGCCACGCCGCGCAGGCGCTCGATGCCGCCGGCGGCGAAGAAGGCCGGCGTGAAGTCGTCGCACAGCGACGACAGATCGCGAAGCTGGCCGTCGCGATCGAGCGCGCCGGGACGTTCCTGGCCGATGGGGCCGTATCTGAGCAGTTTCATTCGGGTTCCTCAATGTTGCGGATGCATGGGGTTCGGTGAGCGGGCCGCCTGGCTCAGGCGGCCGGCAGCCGGCAGATTTCGAGCGAGAAGATTCCGGCGCCGGCAGTCAGGCCCGGCCGCACCGCATCGCGGGTCATCTCGACGAGCCGGTCGAGCGCCGCCTGCGCGGCCGCCAGCGTCGAGGTCTCCACCATCAGCACGCGCGGCGGCACCACGAACGCACGCTCGCGCGATTCGGCCGTGTCGATGCGGCTCGCCGCGTCGTCGGCCGCGAGCAGATGCAGGGCCAGCACGCCGGTGGCGGCCGGCAGCGCGGCGAACGCGGCCTCGATGTCGAGGCCGGCGTCGGCGGGCAGCCGCAGCGTCAGCGCATGGCCGCCGGTGCTGCCGCCCGTGCTGCGCTCGACACGGCAGATCGAGCGCGCGGTATTGCGAAACGACTTCACGGTCTCGCGCGTGGCCGGCGTGGGATGGTCGAGCCGTTCGAGGTAGGCGGGACTCGTCAGCACGCCGAGATCGTCGGCCTCGTAGACGGTCAGCCAGGCCGGCTCGCCGCTGCCGCGGTAGCGCCGGCCGCGCCGGAAGCCGGGCAGCGCGAGCCGCTCGGGAATGTGTTCCTGGTCATGCCATTGATAAAAAGCGGTCTCGGCGCTGTCGAGTACGTCGTTCCAGATCAGCACCGCCGCCCGACCGAGCAGCGACATGAGCGTGTCTCCTGATGGGTTGATGGGGATGGCGTCAGCGCGGCACCGCGAAGAAATCGAGGATCGCGTCGACCTGCCCCGCATGCATGTCGCGGCCCGTCACGATGCGCGCGCCGGCCTGCCGCGCGCGCGCCACCAGCGCGGTGGGCGAGGCCTCGGGCCGCAGCACCACGTCGCCGACGATCGAGCGCGCCGTGAGCGGGCCGGGCTCGCCCGGCAGCGCGTCGCCGTCGCGCATGCCGACCGTGGAGGCATTGATCACGATGTCGTAGGCGCCGCCGTCGCGCTCGATGCCGGCCTGGCAGGCAGGGAAGTGTTGCGTCAGCTCGCCGGCCAGCCGCGCCGCGCGTGTGTGGTCCGGATCGAGCAGCGTGATCGCGCGCACGCCGTCGGCCGCCAGCTCGGCCGCGATCGCGGCGCCAGCGCCGCCGCAGCCGAACACCAGCGCGCGCAAGCCGGCCAGCGGCGCCACGCGCCGCGCCGCGGCCACGAAGCCGACGCCGTCGAACATCTCGCCGGACCAGCTGCCGTCGGGCTCGCGCCGCAGTGCGTTGACGGCGCCGACGATCGCCGCGCGCGGCGACAGCCGCGCGGCCAGCGGTGCCATGCGCGCCTTGTGCGGCGAGGTGACGAGCAGGCCGTCGAGATTGCCGAGCGCCATCAGGCCGCGCACCGCCTCGTCGAAACGCGCGTCGCGAATCTGCGCCGCGAACAGCAGCGCATTGCGCCCGGCGCGCGCGAACGCCTCGGTGTAGACGGCGGGCGAACGCACCTGCGCGACCGGATCGCCGACGATCGCATAGAGACGCGTGGCGCCGTCGATCGCGCAGCCGCTGGGCGCCCCGTCCACCGCGTTCGCCCCGTCCGCCCGGTTCGGCGCCCGCGGGCCGCTCATCGCCGCTGCTCCGCGTGCCAGGCCGCGAGCCGCGCCGAGCGGAAGCGCCGTTCGCGCGCGAGGATCTCGTCGCGCATGCCGATCGGCTCGGGCCGGAAGCAGCGCGCGTCCATCTCCTTCAGGTCGGGCGCGACGGCCGGGCGGAACGCCATCTGGCCGAACACGTCGCGTTCGAGGTCGATGCCGGGCGCGACTTCGGACAGCACGAGCCCCGCGTCGCCGACGCGGAACACCGCGCGCTCGGTCACGAACAGCACCTGGTGGCCGCGTGCGCGCGCGAGCTGCGCGCTGTAGCAGATCTGTTCGAGCGAGCGCACGAACTTGCGATGCCGGCCCTCGGTGCGGATCACGGTGCGGCCGTTCTCCCAGCCGATGTCGAGCCCGCCCGCCGTCAGCGTGCCGCTGAAGATCACGCATCTGGCGTTCTGGCTGATGTTCATGAAGCCGCCGACGCCGACGATCTTGTCGCCGAAGCGGCTGATGTTGACGTTGCCCTGCGCGTCCACCTCGGCGAACGACAGGAACGCGAGGTCGAGCCCGCCGCCGTCGTAGAAGTCGAACTGGGCCGGCTGGTCGATCATCGCCGCGAAGTTCTGCGCGCCGCCCGAGTCGCGGCCCGTGATCGGCGCGCCGCCGATCAGCCCTTGCTCGTTGGTCAGCACCACCGCGTCGAGCAGCCCCTCCTCGGCGGCCACCGTCGAGAGTCCGGTGGAAATCCCCGCGCCGAGGTTGCAGACGGCATCGGGATACAGCTCCATCGCCGCGCGCCGCACGATCACCTTGCGCGCGCCGAACGGCAGCGGCGTGATCTGCGAGAGCGGCACGCGCAGCTCGCCGGCATAGCTCGGGTCGTAGTCGGTGGCGTAGGTCTGGCGCTGCTCGGGCACCACCACCACGAAGTCCACCAGGATGCCGGGGATCTTCACCTGCTTCGGCGGCAGCGTGTTGCGGCGCGCCATGCGCTTGACCTGCACCACCACGATGCCGCCCGCGCGGCGCGTGGCTTGCGCCATCGCCAGCATCTCGCCGAACACGGCCTCCTGCTCCATCGTCACGTTGCCGTCCTCGTCGGCGGTGGTGCCGCGCAGGAACGCCACGTTCAGCGGCAGCGGCTTGAAGCGCAGCCATTCCTCGCCGTCCAGCTCCATCAGCTCGACGAAATCGGCCGGCGTGCGCGGGCTCTGCCGCGCGCCCTGCTGGCGCGGATCGACGAAGGTGCCGAGGCCCGTCTTCGTGATCAGGCCCGGGCGGCCGGCCGCCATGTCGCGCATCAGCTGCGAGAGCACGCCCTGCGGCAGCGTATAGGCTTCGATGCGATCCTCGGCGGCCAGCGTGACGAGGCCCGGCGAATCGACCAGCGCGCTCGTGATGGCGCGGCGCAGCAGCCCTTCCTGCGCCAGATGCGTGGCGCCGAGCGCGGCGCGGTCGCCCACCCCCACCACGCTGATCGAGGTGATGCCGCGCGGCTGCTGCACCTCGCGATAGCGCTCGCCGAGCGCGGCCAGCAGCGCCTCGGGCACCGAATGGCCGCCGCCCGAGCCGCCGATCAACACCGCGTCGCCGTCCTGCACCCATGCCGCGGCCTCGGCCGCCGTGATTGTCTCCATGTCGCCTTCCTGACTGATCGTTGCCTGCGCCGGGGGCGTCGCTCGCCCTACGTTCACGCTTTTGTGTAACCGGTTTCATTAGAGCGCACATCGATCATCATTTTACCTAGTGATTTCACGTATACGCAGTTTTTTTCGGTTTATCTCCGTGATCTGGTTTACTTCTTCAAGATGTAACCGGTATCATTTTTGACGGATGACGGACCGCCGCGAGGGTCGCGACGGCCGCTCATGGCAGGGACATCACCCGTTCAGGAGACAGACGATGGCAATCAAGGGCGTGGAAATCGGGCAGGAATTCCGCTTCGCGAAGACGGTCGGCGAGACCGACGTGACGCTGTTCGCGGGCCTCACCGGCGACTTCAGCGACACTCACGTCAACGAGCAGTACATGCAGGAGAAGTCGGCGATCGGCACGCGCATCGCGCATGGCGCGCTGCTGGTCGGCTACATGTCGACGGCCTCGACCATCAGCATCGCGCACATCATCCATCGCACCGATCTGGACGAGTTCCCGGTGTCGGCCGGCTACGACCGCATCCGATTCATCCGGCCGGTGCTGCTCGGCGACACGGTGACGGTGATCTACAAGGTCGCGGAAATCGATGAAGAGAAGCGCCGCAGCACCGCCGACATGGAGGTGATCAACCAGCGCGGCGAGGTGGTGGCCGCGGGGCGGCACCTGATGAAGTGGGCGAAGAAGCTGTCGAACCAGTGAGCGCGGCGCGGCCGCCGCCGCCGCTCATCGAAACCTGGAAGGCTCGGTCCCGTAGCGTTCGAAGAATTGCCGGCTGAAGCTCGCGAGCGAGCTGTAGCCGACGCGCGATGCCACCGTCTTGAGCGGCAGGCGCGACGTCATCAGCAAACGCAGCGCCTCGGCCGTTCTCGCGTCGGCGATCACGGCCCTGAGCGTGGTTTCCTCCTCGGCCATGCGCCGGCGCAGCGTCGGGCCGCTCAGGCCGGTGAGCGCCTCCAGCTCCGCCGAACTCCAGCCGTGAGCCGGATCCCGCGCGACGGCCCGGCGGATGGTGGTCGCGAGGCTGGGCGCGCGCGGATGCAGCAGCGTGATGTAGCCCGATTCGTACAGCGAAATCACGATCTCGAGCATCGCGAGCAGCGACAGCGTCCGGCGCCCCTGGCGCATCGCCTCGGCCCAGCGCATCAGCGGCGAGAGCACCGTGTCGAACGGCACGGCGGCGATCTCGTCGGTGCCGGTCGCAGGCGGCGGCGCCGCCAGCAACAGCCGCGCCGCCTCCAGCTGTTCGTCGAGCAGCCCGACGCTCAACGCGACGAACTCGCCCTCGTCGGGGTCGGGGATGTATCTGACGTCGATGTTGCGCGCGGTCGGCACCAGCAGGATGTCGCCCGGGCGCACCTCGCGCCAGCGATCCCGCTCGCGGTACCGGAAGCGTCCCAGCAGCGGGAACGACAGCGTCGCGCCGTCGGCATCGTACTGATTGACCTGATGCGCCTGCACGGAGCGCAGGCAATCGCACGGCAGCGCATCCGGGGACCGCGCCAGATCGAGCAGGCTGGCGAGCAGCGCGCTCGTCGATTGACGTTCCGGTTGGCGTTCCGATTCGTGTTCCATGTTGCTGCGCGGCTTCATTGATGATTCGCCGACGACTCAAACGGCGGGGGACCAGAGATCATAGCTGAGCCGATAGGCATTGCCGTCGCGGGCGATCGAGCCGGCCGCCGGAAGGTTGAAGTGCATGCCGGTGATCGACAGCTGGTCGGCGACCACGCGATCGAGCAGCCGGGCACGCGTGGCCGCGGCCTGCGTCGAGTCGCTGTCGAAGGCGATCGTGACCTCGGGCTGCGCCAGCTGCAGGTGCGGGAAATGCACGATGTCGCCCCAGATCAGCAGCGCGTCGCGCCCTTCGCCAAGCAGATAGCCGGTGTGCCCGGGCGTATGGCCGAACAGCGGCACGGCCTGGATGCCGGGCAGGATCGACTCCTGGCTGAACGGGACCAGCCTGTCCTCGTAGGCGCCGAACGCGTTGCGGGCCACCTCGAAGAACGGGCGGAAGCCGTCGGGCGCGTTCGAGTAGACGGTGTCGTCACGCCAGAACGCGAGCTCCCGTTCATGCACGAACAGCTGCTGCACGTTCCTGAAGATCGGCGATCGAAGCGGTGCCGCCAGGCCGCCGATATGGTCCGGGTGGGCATGGGTGAGCAACACCGTGTCGATCCGCAGCGGATCGATGCCGGCGGCGCTCAGCGCCACCTGCAGGCGGCCGCCCCAGCCATGGATGCCGCCCGCGCCGCTGTCCACGAGTATCGTGCGCTCCGCCGTCTCGATGACATAGGCATTGATGTTGAGCCTCGGCAGCGCCGGCGCGCCGTGCTGTTCGAGGATCGCGCCGGGTCGATGCC
Source organism: Burkholderia perseverans (assembly GCF_022870505.1). NCBI lineage: Bacteria > Pseudomonadati > Pseudomonadota > Betaproteobacteria > Burkholderiales > Burkholderiaceae > Burkholderia > Burkholderia perseverans. The sequence goes on along the minus strand of NZ_CP045093.1, from coordinate 157,130 downwards.
GTGGAGCACCTCGAACGACACGTCGAGATGGCCGTCGCTCAACATCGTGACGATCATGTCGCCGACCTGCTTTCGATTGATTGCCGGAGCCTGGAACACCGTAGGAAAGCGCATGAAAATCTCACTGACGAGGTTGAACGGGTTCGCCGCGCACGACGACGAAACGGAGGCGCAAGCTTAACGTTTGCCACCTTCGCGTTCCGTTCAGTTTGCTTCGTCAATCGCTCAATGCCGGCCGAAGCCCCGCCGGTATAATGTGCCCCTTTCCTCCTCCGGCAATCGACATGGCAAAAGGTGCGCGCAGCAGCAAGTCCGATGCGGCACCGGCCATCGCCAGCGCGCCGCGCGCCGGCGCCGCCACGCTGAAGGACGTCGCCGATTTCGCCTGCGTTTCGAAGGCCACGGTCTCGCGCTTCGTCAACAATCCGCAGATCGTCTCGCCGGCCGTGCGCGAGCGCATCCAGGTGGCCATCGACCACCTCGGCTGGGTGCCGCACGCGGCGGCCCGCGCGCTCGCCACGCAGCGCACCGGCACGATCGGCGCGGTGGTGCCCACGCTCGCCAACGAGCACTTCGCGAGCGCGATCCAGACGCTGCAGGACGAACTCGAGACCGAGGGCTACACGCTGCTGCTGGCCTGCTCCGAGTACGAACTCGAGCGCGAATACCGGCAGGTACGCAAGATGCTCGAACGCGGCGTGGACGCCGTGGTGATGGTCGGCGAAGGCCATCATCCCGATCTCTACCCGCTGCTCGAGCAGCGCCGCATCCCGTGCGTGAGCACCTTCACCTACCCGCCGCGGCACGGCACCGTCTGCGTGGGCGTGGACAACTACCGCGCCTTTTACGACTGCACCCACTACCTGCTCGACCTCGGCCACCGGCGCATCGCGATGATCGCCCAGAACGCCGACACCAACGACCGCGCCGCCGCGCGCCGGATGGGCGTGCGCGACGCGCTGGCCGAGCGCGGCATCGCGATCCATCCCGCGCACGAGGTGGAGGGCTACTGGAGCGTCAAGGAAGGGCGCCAGCTGCTGCGCCGGATCCTGGAGGCGCCGGTGGCGCGGCCCACGGCGATCGTCTGCGGCAACGGCTCGTTCGCGATGGGCGCGATGCTGGAGGCGATGGCGATCGGCATCGACGTACCGGGCGAGCTGAGCCTGATCGGCTTCGACGATTTCGAACTGATGGCCGAGCTGCCGATCCCGATCACGACGGTGCGCGTGCCGAGCGCCGAAATCGGCAAGCAGGCGGCGCGGCTGATCCTGGCGCAGCTCGACGGGCAGGCCGAGGTCGAGAGCGTGGGCTGGGCGGCCGAGCTGATGATCCGCGCGTCGTGCGCGGCGCCGCGAGGCGGGTCAAACTGATCACGCGGGGCGCCTTGCACCGCCCTCGCCCGTTTCCGCTACAGTGGCAGTCACGGCCCCGCTGCATGGCAGCGCGGGCCGCCCCTTTCCTCCAGCACCGGGAGTGACGATGAGTTCCCCGCAAGCCTATTCCGAGGATGCCCCGAGCCGCGCCGAGGTCGACGCGCTCGCCGGCACCACCGTGATCGAGTTCGGCGCCAACTGGTGCGGCATCTGCAAGGGCGCGCAGCCCGCGATCCGCGAGGCGTTCGCGGCCCACCCCGGGATCCGCCACCTGAAGATCGAGGACGGCCCCGGCCGGCCGCTCGGCCGTTCGTTCCGCGTCAAGCTGTGGCCGACGCTGGTGTTCCTGCGCGACGGCGCCGAAGTGGCGCGCGTGGTGCGGCCCACCGAGTCGGCGCAGATCGAGGCCGACGGCTTCGCCGCGCTGGCCTGAGCCGCACGCCGCCGATGAAACAGGCCATCCAGCACCTTGCCATCGAGACGCGTGGGCGCGGCCTCGTCGAATTCACCACGCGCGTGCGCGCGTTCATCGATCAGCAATCGGTGCGCGACGGGCTGCTGACGGTGTTCTGCCGGCACACCTCGGCGTCGCTGCTGATCCAGGAGAATGCCGATCCGTCGGTGCAGCGCGATCTCGAACGCTACTTCGAGGAGATCGCGCCCGAGGACGCCGCGCGCTACGAGCACGACGACGAGGGCCCCGACGACATGCCCGCGCATCTGCGCACGGCGCTCACGCAGGTGCAGCTGTCGATTCCGGTCGAGCACGGCCGCATGGTGCTCGGCACCTGGCAGGGCATCTACCTGTTCGAGCATCGCCGCGCCGCGCACCGGCGCGAGGTGGTGGTGCATCTGATCGGGGAATAAGCGCCGCGGCGGGACTGCGCCGCTCAGCCTGGCGGCGCGAAGTCGAGCAGCACCTTGCAGGTGTCCTTCGGGCTGTGCTCGGCCAGCTCGAACGCGCTGCCGACGTCGCGGAAATCCACCTTGTGCGTGACGATCGACTCCGGCGTCACGAGCCCGCGCTCGAGCCAGTCGATCACGGTCGGAAACATCGCGCAATTGAGGCGCGAGGCGGCCAGCGTCAATTCCTTCTTGGTCAACTCCTGCTGCGCGATCGCCGACGGCGCGGACGAAAAGCCGAGCAGCCCGATGCGGCCTGCCGGCGCCGCGAGCCGCACCGCCTCCTCGAGGATCGACGGATGGCCGACCGCGTCGAAGATCAGCGTCGGACCGCCGTCCACGCCGCGCGTTTGCAGCGCCTCGCCGATCTCCTCCTCGCCGGTGTTGATGGTCTCGTCGTCGGCCGCGCCGCAGCGGCGCGCCAGCGCGAGCCGCTCGTCCAGGCGGTCGGTGATGAACGCACGCACGCCATGCACGCGCTTGAGCACCTGCAGGATCGTCAGGCCCACGGTGCCGGCGCCGTAGATCAGCGCGACGTCGTCGGGCAGCACGCCGGTGCGCGCGGTCACGTTGGCGGCCACCGCGAACGGCTCGACAATGGCCGCGCAGCTGTCGGCGATGCCTTCGGGAATCCGGTAGGCGTTGGCGGCCGGCGCGCAGACGTATTCGCTGAAGCCGCCGTCGCGATGCACGCCGAGCACCACCAGCTTGCGGCACACGTTGCGCCGGCCGATCCGGCAGGCCTGGCACTGGCCGCAGCTGATCACGGGATCGACGGCCACCAGCTCGCCCAGGCGCGCGGCGTCCACGCCCTCGCCGAGCGCCTCGACGCGGCCCACGAACTCGTGGCCGATGATGCGCGGATACGAAACGAACGGGTTGTGCCCGCGATAGATGTGCAGGTCCGAGCCGCAGATGCCCGCGTAACGCACACGCACACGCACCTCGCCCGCGGCGGGCTGGGGCAGCGGCATTTCGCGCACGCTCAGGCTGTTGGGACGGTCGACGACGACGCTCAGCATGTCTGGTTCCTGATGTCTTGAAAGGGGTTGGAATGCGGCGCGCGCGGCGTCGCGGCGCGCACGCTCACCAGTTCCACATCGAGCCGTCGCGCAGCCGCGCGACCGGCAGATAGGCGCGCTCGTAGGGATACTTCGCGGCGAGCGCCTCGTCGATCTCCACGCCGAGCCCCGGCGCGTCGTCCATCACGAGGAAGCCCTTGTCGAAGCGGTAGGTGTGCGGGAACACCTCGTTGGTCAGCGCGTTGTGCGGCATCAGCTCCTGGATGCCGAAGTTCGGCGCCCACAGCCCGAAGTTCACGGCCGCCGCCATGCAGACCGGCGACAGGTCGGTGGCGCCGTGGAAGCCGGTGCGCACCTGGTACATCGCCGCGTAGTCGGCGATGCGCCGCGCGTGCGTGATGCCGCCCGCATGCACGATGGTGGAGCGGATGTAGTCGATCAGCTGCTCGCGGATCAGGTCCTTGCAATCCCAGATCGAATTGAACACCTCGCCCACCGCCAGCGGCGTGGTGGTGTGGCTGCGGATCAGCCGGAAGCTCTCCTGGTTCTCGGCCGGCGTCGCGTCTTCCAGCCAGAACAGCCGGTACGGCTCGAGATCGCGGCCGAGGCGCCCCGCCTCGATCGGCGTGAGGCGGTGGTGCGCGTCGTGCAGCAGATGCGGCCCGAAGCCCACCGCCTCGCGCACCTTGCGGAACAGCTCGGGCGTGTGGCGCAGGTAGAGCGCGGTGTCCCACGGCTCCTCGGGCGGCAGGCCCTTTTGCGCCGGCTCGTATTCTCCCGCCACCTTGCCCACGCCGTAGACCTTGTCGAGCCCCGGCACGCCCGACTGCACGCGGATCGCCTGATAGCCTTCCTCGATGTGCCTGTGTACCGCGTCCACGGCTTCCTCGTGGTCGCGGCCGTTGGCGTGGCCGTACACCATCAGGCCGTCGCGGCTCCTGCCGCCGAGCAGCCGGTACACCGGCATGCCGGCCAGCTTGCCGAGGATATCCCACAGCGCCATGTCGATCGCCGCGATCGCCGTCATCGTCACCGGGCCGCGCCGCCAGTAGGCGCCGCGATAGAGGTATTGCCAGATGTCCTCGATGTTGCGCGGATCGCGCCCGACGAGGCACGGGAACACGTGCTCCTCCAGGTACGCGCGCACCGCGAGTTCGCGCCCGTTCAGCGTGGCGTCGCCGAGGCCGTGGACGCCCTCGTCCGTGACGATCTTCACCGTCACGAAGTTGCGGCCCGGACAGGTCACGATGGTCTGCAACCGTTCGATCTTCACTGTGTTTCTCCCTCTGCATGCGGCCCGGGCGGCGCGGCGGCCGGCGGGCGGTTCGTGTGTGGAACGTGTGCGGCTCGCGTGTAGTGCCTGGATCAATCGATGAAATGGCTGGGCACGCGCCCGCGCACCTCGGGCAGGTGCGAGCCCACGCGGTCGATGTGGCTCGCCACCGTGGCGCCCAGCAGCGCGAAGTTGCGCGAGGCCAGCTGGGCGAGGATCAGCTCGTGCTCGTGCAGCGCGCGGCGCGCGTGGTCGGCCACGCGATCGAGCAGCAGCCAGCGCACGCGGTCGAACTGCCGCTTCATCGGCTGCAGCATCTCCCACACGTGGCCACGGCCCGCGAACTCGAACAGGCGCCGGTGCATGCGCTCGTCCAGATCGAAGAAGCGCTCGACGTCGCCGGCCTCCACGGCCTCGCGCTGCGCCGCGACGATCTGGCCGAACTCGGTCAGCTGCGCCGGCGTGATGGTCTGCGCGAGCTGCACGTGGTTCGCGCATTCGAGCGTGCTGCGCGCGAAGCGCCCTTCCTCCAGCTGCGAGACCGAGATCGGCGCGACGATCGTGCCGACCTTGCGGATGATGTTCACGAGATGCTCGTCGGCCAGCTGCGCGAGCGCCTCGCGCACCGGCGTGCGGCTGACCTCGAGCGCCTCGGCGATGGCGGCCTCGGACAGGCCCGTATGCGGCGGCAGCGCGCCGCGCACGATCGCGTCACGCAAGAAACGGTGGACCTGGGGGCGATAGGGTTGGTCGGCGTTCGCCTTGAAGCCGCGCAGGGCCGCGAGCGCGGTGTCTTCCTGCAGCACGGGGGCCATGTCGGTCATGAGCGTGGGTATGCGATGATTTGTACCATGGTAGCAGCGAGGTGCAACAAACCATTCGTAGCGTTTACACCGATAAAATCGGCGATACGCGCCGTTTAAGCTTGGCACACCGCGAACTCTACCATGGTAACAATCATCCCCACGATGGCGAAACTCCTGTGTACCGCGGCGCTGCCGGCGCTGGCCCCGACCACGCAACGTCCCATCTACGCACGCGACCGGCTGCGCCGCGGCATCGTCCATCTCGGGCTCGGCGCGTTCCATCGCGCGCACCAGGCCGTCTACACGGAGGCGCTGCTCGAACGCGGCGACGCGCGCTGGGGCACGCTCGGCGTGCATCTGCGCGAGCGCCGCATGGCCGACCGGCTCGCCGCGCAGGACACGCTCTACTCGGTCACCGAAAGCGACGGCGAGGCCGCGCGCAGCCGCGTGATCGGCGGCCTGCTCGGCGCGCTGCACGCGCCCTCGGCGTTGTCCGGCGTGCTCGACGCGATCGCCGATCCCGGCGTCGCGATCGTCAGCCTGACCGTGACCGAGAAGGGCTACGGCATCGCGCCGGCCAGCGGCGAACTCGACGAACACGATCCCGACATCCGCCACGACACGCTCGCGCCCGACGCGCCGCGCAGCACGCTCGGCGTGCTCGCCGCCGGCCTGCGCCGGCGCGCGGCCGGTGCGCCGCTGACGATCCTCTGTTGCGACAACATGGCCGCCAACGGCGACACGCTGCGCCGGCTGCTGATGCAATACGCGACGCTCACCGACGCCGCGCTCGCGCGCCGGATCGGCGACACCATCGCGTTTCCGAACACCATGGTCGACCGCATCGTGCCGGCCGCCACGCCCGCCACGCCCGCCTCGCTCGACGCGGCCGAGGCGCGCCTCGGGCTGCGCGACGAGGCCGCGATCGTCTGCGAGCCGTTCTCGCAATGGGTCATCGAGGATCGCTTCAGCGGGCCGCGGCCGGCCTGGGAGGACGCCGGCGCGCTGCTGACCGCGGACGTCCACCCCTACGAGGCGATGAAGCTGCGGCTGCTCAACGGCTCGCATTCGGCGATCGCCTATCTTGGCCAGCTGCGCGGGCGCGCCACCGTGGCCGACGCGATGGCCGACCCGGCGCTGGCCGGCTTCGTCCATCGGCTGATGACCGAGGATCTACTCGCCACCGTGGCGGCGCCGGCCGGCTTCGACGCCGGCGGCTATTGCCGCGACCTGCTCGCGCGCTTTCGCAATCCCACGCTCGCGCACCAGACGCGCCAGATCGCCACCGACGGCACCCAGAAGGTGCCCGTGCGCTGGCTGCCGGCGCTGCGCGAGAGCCTGGCCGCCGGCATCGAGCGGCCGCGGCTCGAACGCGCGCTGGCCGCCTGGCTGCATTACCTCGATAGCGCGCGCAGCGAGGCGGGCGAACCGCTCGTGATCGGCGACCCCGGCGCGGCAGCGCTGGCCGCGCGCCTGCATGCAGGCGCCGCGCCGCTCGACAAGGCGCGGGCTGCGCTCGGCCACGCCAGCGTGTTCGGCGACGCGCCGTGGCCGGAGCACTTCATCGCGCGGCTCGCGCGGCACCTCGATACCTTGCGCCGCGGCGGCACCGGCGCGCTGCTCGACGCGCCCGGCCACCGCTGAGCGCAGCACCCAGGCTCACCGCGGCGCCCGGCACGACAGCCGGCGCCGCCCGCCCCGGCACGCGCGACACCGGGGCCGGCCCACCGGCCGGACGCGCGAACCCGAATCAGGAGACATGGCATGAAGCAACGCACCATGGGCTGGATAACGGTGTTCCTGTTATTCCTCGTCTACGGCATCAACTACCTGGACCGCGTGGCGCTCTCGCTCACCGCGCCGCTGATCCAGCAGGACCTCGGCATCGATGCCGCGCAGATGGGCATCGTGTTCAGCAGCTTCTTCGTCGGCTACGCGCTGTTCAACTTCGTGGGCGGGCTGGCCAGCGACCGGCTCGGGCCCAAGCTCGTCTACGTGCTGGCCGTCGGGCTCTGGTCGCTGTTCTGCGGGCTGACGGCCGTGACAGTCGGCTTCGCGAGCCTGCTGGTGGTGCGCGTGCTGTTCGGCATGGCCGAGGGGCCGCTCTGCGCCGGCGCCAACAAGATGGTCAACAACTGGATGCCGCACGAGCGCGCCGCCACCGCGATGGGCCTGTTGAGCGCCGGCTCGCCGCTCGGCGGCGCGCTGGCCGGCCCGGTGGTGGGCCTGCTCGCCGTCAGCTTCGGCTGGCGTCCGGCGTTCTGGATCATCTGCGCGATCGGGCTGGTGTGGGTGGTGGCGTGGATCGCGCTGACCGCCGACGAGCCGGGCCGCAGCCGGCTCGTGACCGCAACCGGGGCGCAGCCGGCCGGCATCGACACGGCCAACGCGGCCGGCGCGCAAGGCAGCGCCCGTGCGGCGTTCGGCCCCGAAGCCGCGCGGCTGTCGCTGTGGGACTGGGTGCGCCAGCCGCTCATCATCGCAGCCGCGTTCGCGTTCTTCAGCTACAACTACGTGCTGTTCTTCTTCCTCAGCTGGTTCCCGAGCTATCTCGTGCAGGCCCATCACCTGAACCTGAAGGAGATGAGCCTCGCCACCGTGGCGCCGTGGCTGGTGGGCACGGTCGGGCTCGCCGCGGGCGGCGCGATCTCCGACGCGATCTTCCGCTGGACCGGCCGGCTGATGCTGTCGCGCAAGATCGTGCTGGTGGTGGCGCTGGTGGGCACCGGGCTCTGCGTCGGCGTGGCGGGCACCGTGCAGACGGCCGCCAGCGCCGTGACGCTGATGTCGGTGGCGCTGTTCCTGCTGTACGTGACGGGCGCGCTGTACTGGGCCGTGGTGCAGGACGTGGTGCATCCGGCGAAGGTGGGCAGCGTGAGCGGCTGCATGCACTGCGTGGGCAGCCTCTCCGGCGTGATCGGGCCGGCCGTGACCGGCCTGCTCGTGCAGCGCAGCGGCTCGTTCGCCACGGCGTTCCTGCTGGCGGGCGGCGTGGCGCTGGCCGGCGCGGTGCTGTCGGGCATCTTCATTCGCGAGCCGCGCGAGCGCGACGCAATTCACGGAAAACTGCTGCGCGAGAATACCGGGCATTGAGGAAAAGGCCGCTGAAAATCATCGGCCCAATTCGCTTTTTCTTTATGCAAACCCTTAAATCCGCCTTTTGCCAAATCTATTATGTAGAATAGCCCCGCCTAATTAGACAGGACCGCAAGGAATCAGACGATGGGGGCGCAGGATCTCGCGGCATCCATGGCCGCCGGCTTGATGCAGGACGACCGGTTGATCCGGCTCGACACGCCGCTCGGCGGCGACGTCCTGGTACCGCAACGCGTGGTCGGCCACGCACGCATCGGCCGCGACTACCGCTTCACGCTCGACGTGGTCTCGCTGCGCGAGGACGTCGAACTGAAGAAGCTGATCGCCCAGCCCGTCACGCTGTGGCTGCAGCAGGCCGACCAGTCGTACCGGCCGCGCCACGGCTACGTCCATACGGCGCGGCGGCTCGGTGCCGACGGCGCCCTGACCAGCTACCAGCTCGAATTCACCTCGTGGCTGCACTTCCTGCGGTTCCGCCACGACGCCCGGATCTGGCAGAACCAGAGCGCCGACGCGATCCTCGCCAGCGTGTTCGCGGCCCACCCGCAGGCGCGCGGCGCTTTCCGTTTCGCGATCAAGACAGCGCTGCCGCAGCGGTCGTTCTGCGTGCAATACGAAAGCGACTGGAATTTCTGCCAGCGGATTATGGAATCGGAAGGCCTGTTCAGTTATTTCGAACAAGCCGCGGATGGTAAATCGCATACGGTCGTTATTACCGATGATTTTGCCGCTCTACCGGTTTTAAATCCGCAATCGGTTGATTTTTACCGATCCGGCGTGAATGCCGAAACCGATGCGCTGGTGCAATGGAGCGGCACCCGCACGCTGCAGAGCACCACCCTCACCACCCGCACCTTCGATTACAAGTCACCCGCCCCGGCCGTCAATCCGAAGGGCACCTCGGTGCCCACGCTCGCCACCCAGGGCAGCCTGCCCCAGCAGGCCGAGGTGTACGAATACACCGGCGCCTACACCTACGGCGAGCAGCCGCGCGGCGACCAGCTCTCCGGGATCCGCATGCAGGAATGGGAGTCGCGCGCGAAGCGCTTCAGCGGCGCGGGCGCGGTGCGCCGGCTCGACGCGGGCGCCTGGTTCACGCTCGACGATCATCCCGTGCATGACACCGACGGCGCGCAGGATCGCGAGTTCGGCGTGATCGAGGCGAGCTGGTACATCGAGAACAACCTGCCGCTGCCGGCCACGCAGGCGTCACCGTTCCCGCACAGCCTGCGCGAGCGGCTCGCCGCGATCCGCGCCGAGCACCAGGGCACGGCCGGCGCGCTGACGGTGGCCGCCGCCGATGGCGGCGAAGGCTTCCTGCTCGTGAAGATCGAGGCGCAGCGCCGCAGCGTGCCGTTCCGCAGCCCGTTCGAACACGCGAAGCCGCCGATGAAGGCGCAGACCGCGATGGTGGTCGGGCCGTCCGGTCAGGAGGTCTATACCGACACGCTGAACCGCATCAAGGTGCGCTTCCACTGGGACCGCCTCAACGACGGCGACGAGAACGCGTCGTGCTGGGTGCGCGCGACCATGGCCGACACCGGCGACGGCTACGGCGGCGTGCATCTGCCGCGCGTCGGCGAGGAAGTGCTGATCGACTGGCTCGGCGGCGACTGCGATCGCCCGATCGTGACCGGGCGCGTCTACAACCGTTCGACCAGGCCGAACTGGCATTCGAACGGCATCCTGTCCGGCTTCCGCTCGAAGGAATACGGTGGCGCCGGCTACAACCAGCTCGTGATGGACGACGCCACCGGCCAGAACCGCGTGCAGCTGGCCAGCAGCAGCGCCAGCTCGCAGTTGCATCTCGGCTACCTGATCGCGCAGGACGGCAACGCGCGCGGCGCCTATCTCGGCAGCGGCTTCGACCTGAAGTCCGACGCGTTCGGCGCGGTGCGCGCCTCGCAGGGCCTTTACCTCGGTACCCACGCGAGCAAGGCGACGAGCCAGCAGCTCGACGTGACCGACGCGCGCGCGCAGCTCGCCAACGCGCAGGATCTGGTCGAGGCGGTCTCGCAGACGAGCGCGACGCATCAGGCCGAACCGCTGCAGGACGGCGCCGACGCGTTCAAGCAGTTCGTGGCCGCCACCCGGTCGAACGCGCAGGGCGCGGTAGCCGGCGGCGGCAACACGGCGGGCGGCGGCACCGGCAGCGCCAACGCGTTCGCCGAGCCCGTGATGCTGATCGGCAGCCCGGCCGGCATCGCGCTCTCCACGCAGCAGTCCGCGCACCTCGCCGCCGGCCGGCAGATCAACCTCGTCAGCGGCCAGAGCGTGAATCTGGCCACCGGCAAGTCGCTGCTCGCGGGCGTCGCGCAGAAGCTGAGCCTGTTCGTGCAGAACGCCGGCATGAAGCTGTTCGCCGGCAAGGGCAAGGTGGAGATCCAGGCGCACGACGACAACATCGAGCTGACCGCGCAGAAGACGCTGAAGCTGGTCGCCTCGACCGACCAGCTGCAGGCGATCGCCAAGGGCGAGCTGCTGCTGACCTCGGGCGGCGCCTACCTGCGCCTGAAGGACGGCAACATCGAGATCCACGCGCCGGGGACCATCGACGTGAAGGGCGCGCAGCACGGCTTCAGCGGCCCGGCGCGGCTCGACGAGAAATTCCCCGCGTGGGCCGGCAGCAACGGCGCCCGCTCGGTGGATTTCTCGGGCTGATGCGGCCCGCCGTCCACTCATTTTCCACTCCCGAATCGAACCGAGGCTAGCGCGTGGCGCAACAACCGGAACAACCGTCGAAAGTCGCGGGCTGGGCTTATCCGTTTCCGCTGAAACCCGCCACCGGCACCGCCGGCACCACCAGCGCGTCGAACGCCGGCCCCGACAGCTATCTGGCCGCGCTCGCCACCGCCGCCGACGGCTTCTATCCGCTCGGCGCCAACGGCCTGTGGCACGGCGGCATTCACTTCGGCGCGCAGACCGCCGCGAAATTCGACCAGGACGGCGGCGTCAAATGCATCGCCGACGGCGAGGTGGTGGCGTTCCGGCTCGATTCGAAGCTGCAGGAACTGGCCTATCCGGACGGCGGCAAGGCCGGGTATTCGCACGGCTTCACGCTGGTGCGGCACCGGCTCGTGCTGCCGCCGCCGCCCACCGCGCAACCGGCCGGCGGTAACGGGAATGCGCCTGCGCCGGCTCCAACGCCCGCGCCCGGTTCGACGCCGGCTCCGGCTCCCGGCGGCACGCCGGCCGCCGCCGACACGCTGACGTTCTTCAGCCTCTACATGCACACGCTGCCGCTCGACGGCTACGACGCGAGTCCGCCGCCGCAGGGCCATGCGAAGACGCTGCCCGCGTACTACGGCGCGACCGAGGTCCGCAGCGTCGGCACCGGCGCGTCCGATCCGCGGCTGACCACCGCCGGCGCCAGCCATGTCGACAACACGGCGCAGGGCCTGCGCGTGCGCGCGTCGGCGTCCGGGCATGCCAACGTGGTGGGATGGCTCGCGCGCGGCACGCAGCTGAAGATCGGGCAAACCCACGGCGCGTGGGGCAGGATCGACAGCTTCGTGTCGGGATCGATGCAGTCCTACGAGGAAGACAAGCCCGCCCCCGCCGCCGGCACCGTCGGCTGGGTCTATCTGGCGGAACTCGACAAGCAGTTGCTGCCGCCCACCGTCGATCAGGTCCACGTGCTGCCGAAGCCGCACAAGATCGCGGCCGGCGAGACCGTGGCCTATCTCGGCGAATACCAGCGCCTGGCCGAGGCGCGCGCGCACCACACGCTGCCGCCCAAGCTCGGCGAACGGCCGCTGCTGCATGTGGAGGTGTTCACCGGCGACGACCTGAACGCGTTCATCACGCGCAGCCGCGCGCGGGCGCAGCAGCTCGATCCGAAGGCGCGCAAGCTGCTGCTGATTTCGAAGGGCGCGAAGCTCGTGCAGCCCTCGGCCGCCGACACCTCGATCCCCGCCGGCACGGCCGTGAAGGCCGCCGCCGATTCGCCGGCCGCCGGCCCGTGGGCGAAGGTGGCGAAGGTCAACGCGGCGGGCCACCCGATCGCCGACCAACCCGCGCTGTGGATCGCGCGTGGCGACCTGCAGGCGAGCGGCGCGCGCCAGGCGTGGAGCCATTTCCCGCTCAGCATCGCGGCGGCCGGCGGCGCGGCCGCGGCCTGGACTCGCGTGATCGTCACGTTCGCGGCGCCGTCCTGCGTCGAGGCCGAGAACAAGACCTGGTACGCCGTCAGCATCGCCGACGAGAACAACGCGCAGGTGGACGGCTGGGCCTGCGACCACGGCCATCCGCTCGTCGAGCTGAAGAGTCCGTGGGACTGGCCGGGCTTCGATCTCGTGAGCCTCGACACGTCGGTGTCCGACATGTTCCAGCGCGCGCTGTTCGTCGCCGACAGCGGCACGCCCGACGAACTCGCGAGCTTCGAGGATTCGTTCAACAGCGCGCGCTCGGACGAGACCATCAAGAAACTCGAGGATGCGATCGACGGCCAGCAGCAGAAGGACGGCAAGATCAGCGCGCAGGAGCTGCAGCTGGCGCTCGGCAAACCATGGCTCGCCGATCGCATCGATCATCTCGTGGTGCGATACGAGAGCGAGTGGGGCGGCGAGATGAGCAAGTGGGACGCGCTCGATTCGCACATGCATGCGGGCTTGCCGGTGTGGCAGGCGGAGAAGAAGCGGATCGATGCGTTGCGGTTTTGGAGCGCAGTGAGGGGGGTCGACACGTTCCCGGCCTCGGCCACCGTCCACCATCTGCATCCGGTCGGCCTTGTTGGCAATTTCAAGGTCGGCTTCCGGTTCACCATCGAGCAGTTGAAGCATCTGTTCCCGAATGCCTCGCAACAGGACATCCAGGCCGTCGTCGACGAACTCAACGCCCATATCGATCTGTACAAACTCGACAAGCCGCTGCGGCGCTGCCATCTGTTCGCGCAGATCCAGCAGGAAGTGGGTGCGACGCTGAGCGTGCCGATAGAGGGCATGAATTACGCGTCGACGGCACTGAAGCAGCTGTTCAGCTATTTCATCCACAACCCTCAGGAAGCCGAGCTTTACGGCAGAACCCACGACCATCCTGCGAATCAGCAGGCGATCGCCAATCGCACCTACGCGGACTCCGACAGCAACGGCAATATCGAGAGCGGCGACGGCTGGAAGTATCGCGGGCGCGGCTATATCCAGCTGACGCACCGCGGCGGCTACCAACGCCTCACGACCTGGAACCGGAACAACCGGGCCGCCAACTGGCCATCCGAGGACGACATCGATTTCGAGGCCAACCCCGACCGCGTCGCCGAGGTTCGCTACGCGATCCGGTCTGCCTGTTTCTTCTGGGTGTCCAACAACCTTTACACGAAGGCGGATGCCGGAGCCACCTCCGACAACGTCGATTCGATCACCAGGGTCATCAACTCCGGCCTGTTTTCGCACCCGATCGACGCGAAAAAAATGGAAAGCATCCAGGGACGGCGTGACAATTTCACCAGAATCTACAACTGGGGCGGATTCAATGAGTAAACGCGTGAATTTCCCGATGACCGCGGCCGTGCTGGCCGCCTGCGCTGTCGCACAGAGCGCCCATGCCGCCGACCTCAGGCCGCGCTCGCTGTGCGGCAGCGACGAGACGATCTACTTCTCCTGCAAGATCGAGCACACCAGGGACTACGCCTCGGTCTGCGCCAAGGACAACACCGCCGCCGACGCCGGCTACGTCCAGTATCGCTACGGCCACGACGCGGCCTCGGCGTTCCGGTTTCCGGCCTCGAAGGTCGCGCCCGGCGACACGTTCCACATCCTCACCGTCAATCACTTCCGCGACGGCATCGGCAAGCACCTGACATTCAGCAACGGCGCCTACACCTACGTCGTCTCCAACGCGGTGCAGCCGCCCGAAATCGGCGTGTTCCGCAACGGCAAGTCCGTCGCGACCAAGACCTGCGAGTTCGACAACGGCTTCACGCCCATCAGCAACGATGCCGACTTCGGCATCAAGCCGGGCGAGAAATCCGGGCTCGACAGCTTCGACGGAAGCTGAACGCCGAAGACGAGGCTCAATACCGGTCGGCCTTCGTCGGCGGCGCCTGGTTGATGCCGTCGAACACCCGGTTGGCGAAGCTCTTGTATTGCGAGGCGCCGCACGCCTTGTCGAACACCACGCGCCCGTTCTTCACGACGTGGACGCCGCCCGGCGCAACCGAGGACACGACATAGGTGTACGGGCCTCTGGAAAATTTCAGATGCAGGCCGCGGATGCTTCCTTCGGAAACGTCGGTGATGCCGACCGCCCTCGCGGGCGGAACGCGCTCGCCGGGGATCGCGAACGCGTCGCCGCGGCTGCCGTATCGGTACTGCACGTAACCGCGATCGGGGCGCGTGTTGCCGCCTGCACAGACCGAAACGGTCTTTCCGTTCTCCAGCGGGCAACTGAAGTACACGTCCTCGCCGTCGTCGCAGAGCGTCGGCCCGTCTTTCGGCAAGCGGGACTGCGCGCTGGCCGCGTCGTGCCCGGCGAGCGCAATGAACAGAACCGCAAAAGCCGCTGCCATACGCATGGCATCCTCCTCCATGGAAAGGCCTGAAAACCTGTTTTTCGATCGATGGTGAGAGGCCCATCACCGTCGGCCCGCTCGCTCGCACCGCTCACCGCCATGATCGCTCGTCCATCCCTTTTCCGCATCCTGTCGCTGACACTGCTGGCGACGGCAGCGGCGGCCTCGCAGGCGAAATCCGCCGACGTCCAGACGATCAACTTCCCAAAAACAGCATACCTTCCTTGAGCGGCGCGAGCGCGTCGGCGCCAACCAGCGGCGCCACTCCCAGGCCACCCCACGCAAACCCTCCCCCCGCACCTTGCGATCGCGCAACGCCCACGCTTCGTGCTCCTGAAAATCCCCCACCTCATTACGCCATCGCAAGCCCGCCCGCCTTTACGCATCAAACCCGAATTCGCCCCTCCTCCCCACGCCGTACCGCTTGACCCGAGTCAATCCGGCCCGATCCTCACGGGTGTTTCATAGCTGTCGACCTACCAAAGGATCAGCAGCAAACCGAGGGGAACCCACATGCCGGCATCAAGACCTTCATCGCGCTCACGCAAGCGCCTCTTCATCGGCATCGCGGCCGCCGTCGTGCTCGGCGCGGGCGGTTTCCTGCTGCTCAGCTCGCCGTGGCTGTGGTCGCTGACGCATCCGACGCGCAACGTCGCGAGCCCCGGCCCGGCCAATCTCGTCAACGGCCGCGAGATCTTCGTGGCCGCCGACTGCGCGACCTGCCACGCGAGCCCGGCTCGCCACAACCTGCTGATGCTCGGCGGCGGCAAGGCGCTCGACACCGCGTTCGGCAAGTTCACCATGCCGAACATCTCGCCCGATCGCCGCGACGGGATCGGCCGCTGGACGCTGGCGCAATTCACGCGCGCGGTGCGCGAGGGCGTCGGCCCCGACGGCCGGAACCTCTACCCGGCGTTCCCCTACACCTCCTACCAGCGCCTGAGCGCCGACGACGTTCGCGACCTGTTCGCCTACCTGAAGACGCTGCCGCCGGTGCCGGGCAAGGCACCCGACCACCAGCTCGCGTTCCCGTACAACCTGCGGCGCGGCGTGGGCATCTGGCGGCTGGTGTTCCTCGACGGCAAACCGCTCGACGGCGGCGGCCCCGCGCCCGGCACGCCGCCGGTGCTCGGCAGCACGCCCTCGATCCACGACCAGCTGGTGGCGCGCGGCCGCTATCTGGTGGAAGGCCCGGCCCACTGCGCCGAATGCCATTCGCCGCGCAACGTGATGGGCGTGATCGAGCGCGGCCAGCGCTTCGCCGGCGGCCCGGCGCCGGACGGCAAGGGCTATTTCCCGAACATCACGCAGAGCGACACCGGCATCGACTTCTGGGCCCCCGCCTCGATCGTCAACTACCTGAAGACAGGCGTCAGCCCGCTCGGCAAGACGGCCGGCGGCGACATGGCCGAGGTCGTGCAGAACACGCGGCAGCTGCCCACGCGCGACCTCTGGGCGATGGCCACCTACCTGAAGACGATCCCGGGCGTGGACCGCCCGGCCCCGGGCCAGCCCGAGCCGAACCGCACCGACAAGGTGGTGATGATCCCGATCCGGCACGACGCTTCGCCGCTGCCGGCCTCGCCTCAGGCCGACGTCGCCCGCGCCGACACGCTCTACGTGACGGCCACCAAGCCGCTCTTCACCGAGACGGCGGCGGTCGGCCGCCCGGACGGCAGCCACGGCAAGCTGCTGGCCGCGGCCGCGCTGCACGTACTCAAGCGCGACGGCAACACGCTGCAGGTCGAGCTGGACGGCTGGCAGCCGGCCGGCGTGACCTCGGTGATCTACGCCCGCCGCGGCAAGCGGATCATGTCCGCGCTGCTCGACGACACGGCCACGGCCGGCCTCGAACGCGGCGCCGCCCAGGCCGACGCGGACACCGGCACCGAATGGACGCCGGTCAAGCTCACGGCCTGGATCGACGGCGCCGATCTCAACACCAGCCTCGCGAATCTCTGGCACTACTCGTCGGCGCTGCTGAACGGCACCTGCGCGGCCTGCCACTCGCTGCCGCAGCCGCAGCAGTTCTCGGCCAACCAGTGGGTCGGCACGCTCGGCGGCATGCGCCGCTACACGTCGCTCACCGACGACCAGTACCGCATGCTGCTCAGCTACGTGCAGAACCATGCCCGGGACACGGCGCCGGCCGCGGAGACAAAGCCATGAAGCCCGCCACCAACGGGCCGCCGGCCCGCACCGACGAACGCGAGGCGGCGGCGGCCGTGGCCGGCTGGTTCGGCCGCCTGCTGCTGGCGCCGCTCGATGTCGCGACGATCGAGATCCATCGCAACGACACGCTGCACCGCTTCCTGCTCGACCTCGGCAGCGCACTTGGCCGGCCGGCCGCGGCCGCGGCGCTCTCGCGCTTCCTGCGCGAGCCGCCGCCCGAGCACGCGGCGGCCCGCATGGGTCATCGCTTCGTGCGGCTGTTCGAGGGCGTGGCCGGCCCCGACACGATCCCGCTCTACGAGAGCGCGCACGCGGGCGAAGGCCCGGGCCTCCATCGCGCGCCGTTCGTGGAAATGCAGGCGATCCTGCGTGAGCTCGACGTCGCGGTGGACGACGCCTGCCGCGAGCCGCCCGACCATCTCGGGCTCGAACTCGCCGCGCTGGCCGAGGCGCTGCGCCAGCAAAAACCCGTGCTGGCCGATCAACTGGCGGCGCGCCTGCGCGGCTGGGTGCCGAATATCGCGCGTGCGCTGGCGGCGCGCCACGACACCGGCCCCTACGGCGATCTCGTCACCCTGCTGGACGCCTTCCTCTCATGCCTACCGCCGGCCGCGACGATGCACGGCGCGTCGGGCGAGCGCCCTTTCTAGGAGTATCCGATGTCTGCCGTCACGCCCAAGCCTCACCCGACTCTCGACCGGCGCGCCTTCATCAGGAGCGCCTCCGCCCTGGCCGCGCTCGGCGCGCTCGGCGCCTCGCCGTTCAGCCGCGGCGCGCAGGCCCGGGTGCCGGACCGCATGGTGCTGTCGGCCTGCCACTGGGGCATCTTCCGCGCGCGTGTGCGCGACGGCCGCTTCGACCGCGTCACGCCGTGGGAAGGCGACCCGCATCCCACCCCGATGCTGCAGGGCATGCGCGATTCGATTTATTCGCCGACCCGCATCAAGTACCCGATGGTGCGCCGCGCCTGGCTCGAACACGGCCCCGGCGCCGATCCGGACGGCCGCGGCACCGGCGATTTCGTGCGTGTGAGCTGGGAGCGCGCGATCGCGCTGGTGGCCGGCGAACTCGACCGCGTGCGCAAGGCGCACGGCAACCCGGCGATCTACGCGGGCTCCTACGGCTGGAAAAGCACCGGCAAGCTGCACAGCTGCCGCGTGCTGCTCTGGCGCATGCTCAAGCTGTACGGCGGCTTCACCAGTTCGCTCAGCAATTATTCGGACGCCGCCGCCTCGGCCGTGCTGCCCTACGTGGTGGGCTCGGCCGGCGTGGTCGATCAATGCACGACCTGGCCGGTGATCGCGAAGCACACGCAGGTGCTGGTGCTGTGGGGCTGCAACCCGCTCAATACCTGCCAGATCGGCTGGCTCGTGCCCGATCACCACTACTTCGACCTGATCAAGACGGCGAAGGCGGCCGGCATCAAGGTGATCTGCATCGACCCGATGCGCACCGAGACCTGCAAGCTGCTCGACGGCGAATGGATCGCGCCGCGCCCGCAGACCGACGTCGCGATGATGCTCGGCATCGCCCACGCGCTCTACACCGAGAAGCTGCACGACGCGGCGTTCCTGAAGCGCTACACCACCGGCTTCGATGCGTTCGCGGCCTACCTGACGGGCCGCGCCGACGGCACGCCGAAAACACCGGAATGGGCCGCGAAGATCTGCGGCATCGAGCCGGCCAAGCTGCGCGAGCTCGCGCACACGTTCGCCCAACACCGCACCATGCTCGCGCTCGGCTGGTCGACGCAGCGCCAGCACCACGGCGAGCAGGTGCCGTGGATGCTCGTCACGCTCGCCGCGATGCTGGGCCAGATCGGCCTGCCGGGCGGCGGCTTCGGCCACGCCTACCACTACAACGCCGGGGTGCCCACCCACACCTCGCCGAGCCTGCCCGGCATGACCGACGGCAGCACGATCAAGGAGCTGAAGCCCGGCTGCAGCCCGGGCAACACCTCGTCGTACTGCCTCGACGAGCAGGGCCCGGCGATTCCGGTCGCGCGCGTGGTGGAGATGCTGCGCAACCCGGGCATGACGATCGACTACAACGGCGGCAAGGTCACCTACCCGGACGTCAAGCTCGTCTACTGGGCGGGCGGCAATCCGTTCGCGCATCACCAGGACCGCAACGAGATGGTGCAGGCGTGGAAGAAGGTCGAGACCTTCATCGTCCACGATTTCCAGTGGACGGCCAGCGCGCGCCACGCCGACATCGTGCTGCCCGTCACCACCTCCTACGAGCGCAACGACATCGAGCAGGTGGGCGACTTCGCGCTGAGCCACATCGTGCCGATGAAGAAGGTGGTCGAGCCGCTCTTCGAGGCGCGCTCCGACTACGACATCTTCGCGGACATCTGCGCGAAGATCGACCGGCGCGACGCGTTCACGGAAGGCCTGACCGAGATGGACTGGATCCGCAGCTTCTACGAGAAAGGCCGGCTGGTGGCGCGCGCCAAGGGCATGGAGATGCCGGTGTTCGACGTGTTCTGGGAGAGCGACGCGCCGCTCGCGTTCCCGCTCGCCGAGGGGCCGACCGACTACGTCGCCTATGCCGACTTCCGCGCGGACCCGCTGCTCAACGCGCTCGGCACGGCGTCGGGCAGGTTCGAGATCTACTCGAAGACGATCGAGAAGATGCATTACGACGACTGCCCGCCGCATCCGACCTGGATGGAGCCGGTCGAGCGGCTCGGCGGCCCGAACGCGCGCTTTCCGCTGCACGTCGCGGCGATCCATCCGAACTACCGGCTGCACTCGCAGCTGTGCGGCACCGCGCTGCGCGAGGTCTACGCGGTGGGCGGGCGCGAGCCGTGCTGGATGAATCCGAAGGACGCCGCCGCGCGCGGCCTCAAGAGCGGCGACATCGCGCGCGCCCACAACGATCGCGGCCAGATCCTGGTCGGCATCCGCGTGACCGACGACATCATGCCCGGCGTGATCCGGATCAGCGAGGGCGGCTGGTACGATCCGGCCGATCCGCGCCGCGCGAACACGCTATGCCGCTACGGCGACGTCAACGTGCTGACCACCAGCATCGCGACCTCGAAGCTCGCGCAGGCCACTTCGGCGCAGACCGTGATCTGCGAAGTGGAGAAGTTCAGCGGCACGATCCCGCCGGTGCGCGTGTTCGACGAACCGGCCGCGCAGGCGTCGTTCCTCGGGCGCGGACGCAAGCGCTGAACGCCGCGGCAGGGCGCCGGACGGCACAGTCGGTCGATACCGGTTGCGCCGTCTTTTTTTATATCCGCCGCCGCCCGCCGCGCCCTCAGCGCGCAAAGAACCGGTTGTCGGGGCGCGGCAGCCCCAGATGCTCGCGCAGCGTCGTGCCTTCGTACTCGCGCCGGAAGATCCCGCGCCGCTGCAGTTCGGGCACGACCTTCAGCGCGACGTCGTCGAGGCCGCCCGGCAGGTACGGGAACATCACGTTGAAGCCGTCCGAGCCCTCTTCCTCGAGCCACTGCTGCATCTCGTCGGCAATCGTCGCGGGCGTGCCGACGAACTGCAGCCCCGAGTAGCCGCCCACGCGCCGCGCCAGCTCGCGCACCGTCAGCCCCTCGGCCGCCATCTCGAGCACGCGCTGCCGCGAGGTGTGGCTCGCGTTGCTCTCGGGCACGGCAGGCAGCGGCCCGTCCGGATCGAAGCCGGACACGTCGTGGCCGAGCGCGATCGACAGCGACGCGAACCCGCTGTCGTCGTGGACCAGCGTGTCGAGGAACGCGCGCTTCTCGCGCGCCTCGTCCACCGAATCGCCGACCACCACGAACGCGCCCGGCAGGATCTTCAGGTGCTCGCGCGGCCGCCCGAGCCGGTCGAGCCGGCCCTTCACGTCGGCATAGAAGCGCCGGCCCGCAGCCAGCGACGGCTGCGCCGTGAACACCGCCTCGGCGGTCTCGGCCGCGAGCTGGCGGCCCGCCTCGGACGAGCCCGCCTGCACCACCACCGGCCAGCCCTGCACGGGCCGCGCGATGTTGAGCGGCCCGCGCACCGAGAAGTGCTCGCCGCGATGGCCGAGCACGTGCAGCTTCTCGGGCTCGAAGTACAGGCCGCTCGCGGCGTCGCGCACGAACGCGTCGTCGGTCCAGCTGTCCCACAGCCCCGTCACCACGTCGAAGAACTCGCGCGCGCGGCGGTAGCGCGCGTCGTGCTCCATGTGTTCGTCGAGCCCGAAGTTCAGCGCGGCATCGGGGTTCGACGTCGTCACCAGATTCCAGCCCGCGCGGCCGCCGCTCAGGTGATCGAGCGAGGCGAAGCGGCGCGCCACGTGGTACGGCGCGTCGAACGTGGTGGAGGCGGTAGCGACCAGCCCGATCCGCTCGGTCGCCATCGCCAGCGCCGACAGCAGCGTGAGCGGCTCGAACGAGGTCGCCGTATGGCTGCGCTTGAGCGCGGCCGGGGACATGTTCAGCACCGCGAGATGGTCGGCCATGAAGAACGCGTCGAACTTCGCGTGCTCCAGCGTCTGCACGCTGCGCTTCAGGTGCGCGAGATTGAAGTTCGCGTCGGGCCACGCATCGGGGTGGCGCCACGCGCCGGTATGCAGGCTCACCGGCCGCATGAAGGCGCCCAGATGCAGTTGTCGGTTGCGGGTCATGGTCGATCGCCGCGCGCGCGGCGTGGGTTGGCGGAACGCTCACGATACCGCGCCGCCGCGAAGCTTGCCGGGCCGCGCCCTTATCAGCCGGCGCGCTTTCCAATCGATGATTTGTTGGTTAGCGAATCGCGTGCGGTTGCGTAGATTGAAAGGTCCACCCGATCATTTCGCGGCGCGACGCCGCCCCCCGGAGACCCACCGATGAAGCTGTCCTGGCCCCGCGTGCTGCATGTGCTACGTCACGCGGCCCTGAGCCTCGCCGCGCTCGCCACCGCCGCCGGCCTCGTCCCGATCCCCGCGCAGGCGGCCGAACCGGCCGCGCCCGCCGAGATTCGCGTCGACTACGCCTATTACTCGCCCGAAAGCCTCGTGATCCGCCATTTCGGCTGGCTCGACGATGCATTCAAGCCCGACCACACGGCGATCCGCTGGGTGCTGAGCCTCGGCAGCAATCGCGCGCTCGAATACCTGAACAGCGGCGCCGTCGATTTCGGCTCGACGGCCGGCCTCGCGACCGTGCTCGGCCGTGCCAACGGCAACCCGATCCGCGCCGTCTACGTGTTCTCGCGGCCCGAATGGACCGCGCTGGTGGTGCGCAAGGATTCGCCGATCCACACGCTTGCCGGGCTGAAGGGCAAGAAGATCGCCGCGACGCGCGGCACCGACCCGTTCCTGTTCACGCTGCGCGCGCTGCACACGGTGGGCCTCACGCGCGACGACGTCGAACTCGTGAACCTGCAGCATCCGGACGGGCGCACCGCGCTCGCCAACGGCCAGGTGGACGCCTGGGCCGGGCTCGATCCGCACATGGCCGCCGCGCAGGTGGACGACGGCGCGCGCCTGCTCTACCGCAACGTCGGCTTCAATACCTACGGCTTCCTGAACGTGCGCGAGGCGTTCGCGAGCCAGTACCCGCAGGCCGTCACGCGCGTGCTGAAGGTGTACGAGAAGGCGCGGCTGTGGATCGTCGCGCATCCGGACGACACCGCGCGGATCGTCGCCGACGAATCGAAGGTGTCGCTGCCGGTCGCGAAGCTGCAATTGCAGCGCAACGACTTCAGCGACCCGGTGCCGGGCGATACCCAGCGCGCCGCGCTGAAGGCCGCCGCGCCGGTGCTGACCGACGAGCAGCTCGTGAAGCCCGGCGTCGATCCGGCGAAGATCGTCGACGCGCTGATCGATCCGTCGTTCGCGCGCCCGCTGGTGGCGGCGTCGCACTGACGGCGGGCCGGCGGCGATGCGCGAATCGACCACCCGCGATGGGGCGCTCGCGGCTTCGGCGCACGGGTCGTTGCATGAATCTTTGCATGACCGTGCGGATGCGCCGGCACATGCGGCACGTCGCGACCCGCTGCGCGCCTGGCGCGTGGCCGGCATCGCGCTGCCGTTCGCGGCGCTCGCGCTGGTGGAACTCGCGGTGCGCGCCGGCTGGCTGCCCGATCACCTGGTGCCCGCGCCGAGCGAGATCCTCGCCACGCTCGAACGGATGGGCGCCGCGCGCCTGCTGCGCCACGTCGGCGCGAGCACGCTGCGCGTGGCGCTCGGCTTCGCGGCCGGCTCCGGGCTCGCGCTCGCGATCGGCGCGGCGATGGGCCTGAGCCGCCGCATCGACGCGCTGCTCGAACCGAGCTTCCAGGCGCTGCGCGCGATCCCGTCGCTGGCCTGGGTGCCGGTGCTGCTGCTCTGGCTCGGCATCGACGAGGCGCCGAAGATCACGCTGATCGCGATCGGCGCGTTCTTCCCCGTGCATCTAGCCGTGGTGGCCGGGATTCGCGGCGTGGACCGCAAGCTCGTCGAACTCGGCGCCGTCTACCGGCTCGGCCCGTTCGCGCTGTTCCGCCGGATCCTGCTGCCGGCCGCGCTGCCGCAGATCGTCACCGGCCTGCGCACCGGCCTGAGCCTCGCCTGGATGTTCATGGTGGCCGCCGAGCTGATCGCGGCCACGCGCGGGCTCGGCTTCCTGCTCAGCGACGGACGCGAGACCGGGCGGCCGGACCTCGTGTTCGGCGCGATCCTGCTGCTCGCGCTGCTCGGCAAGCTCAGCGACGGCGCGATGCGCCGCGTCGAGGCGCGCTGGCTCGACTGGCGCGACGGCTTCGACGGCGCAGCGCGCAAGGCGGCCCGATGAGCGCGGTGCCGCTGCTCGACGCGCGCGTGGCGCGCAAGCGCTACGGCGATCGCGTCGTGCTGGCCGACGTGGGCCTGCGCGTCGCGCGCGGCGAGATCGTCTGCGTGGTCGGCCCGAGCGGTTGCGGCAAGAGCACCCTGCTGCGGATCGTGGCCGGGCTCGACGCCGACCATCACGGCAGCGTCCGGTTCGACGGCGCGCCGCTGCACGGGCCGTCGGCGCGCATCGGCGTGATCTTCCAGGAGCCGCGGCTGCTGCCGTGGCTGTCGGTGGCCGACAACGTCGGCTTCGCGGCCGGCGCGCGCGGCGGACGCTCGCCGCAGGTGGCGCAACTGCTTGCCGAAGTCGGGCTCGATGGCGCGGCGCGCGCGCTGCCGGCCGCGCTGTCGGGCGGCATGGCGCAACGCGCCGCGATCGCACGCGGGCTGTTCGGCGAGCCGGACCTGCTGCTGCTCGACGAGCCGTTCAGCGCCGTCGATGCGCTCACGCGCATGCGGCTGCAGACGCTGCTGCTCGACGTCGTGCGGCGCCGCGCGATGGCGGCCGTGGTCGTCACGCACGATCTGGACGAGGCGCTGTATCTCGGCGATCGCGTGCTGCTGCTGGCCGCGAACCCGGGGCGCGTCGAGGATGCGTTCCCGGTTGACGTTGCCCGGCCGCGCGATCGCCGTGACCCGGCGCTGGCGGCGCTGCGTGCGCGTCTGCTCGGCGCGTTCCAGCGGTTTCAGGAGATGGATGCGGCCGGGGCGCGGTGAGGCGCGGGCGATGTCATGTGCGGGCTTTCACGATCCGCCGCCGCGCCCCGTCCCGCTCACGCCACCGGAATCGGATTCTCGACCACCGCCTGGTTGAACTGCGTGACGAACCCGTGCTCGTTCGGGCCGGCGTTGTCGCGGAACGCCTGCGCCGCCTCCACCACCACCTCGTGTTCGGCCGTCTCCAGCCGCACGAGCAGCTCGGCGATGAACGCGTCGAGCGGCATCGCGCGCGGGTCGCCGCTCTTGCGGACCAGGTCGGTATCCACCCACGGCGGCACGATCTCGAGCACCGTCACGCCCGTATCGCGCAACGCGAAACGCTGCGACAGCGTGTACGAATGGATCGCCGCCTTGGTCGCCGAATACAGCGCGGTCGGCGCGAGCGGCACGTAGGCCAGCACCGAACTGTTGTTGATCAGGTACGACGCCGGCTGGCGCTTCAGGTGCTCGACGAACGCCGCGCTCACGCGCACCGTGCCGAGCAGGTTGGTGTCGATGAGGCGCACCGCCTGCTCGTCGTCGAGCGCGCCGGCCGCGTCGTCGAACGGCATGATGCCGGCGTTGTTGATGACGACGTTCAGCGACGGATGGCGCTCGATCACCCGCTGCGCCGCGCGCCGGATGCCGGCCGCATCGCCGATGTCGAGTTCCACCGTGTCGATGCCGGGGTTGGCCCGCGCGATCTCGTCGAGCAGCGCACGGCGGCGCCCCGCGACGATCACCTGGTTGCCGCGCTGGTGGAACGCCTCGGCCAGCGCGCGCCCGATGCCCGACGTGCCGCCGGTGATGAAGATGGTGTTTCCGCTCAGTTTCATGATCAGTTGTCCTTGATGATTTCGATACGTCTTGATGGGAGAAAGCCTGCCGCCGCCCCGCCTCAGCGCGCCGCCGCGTAGCGCGGCGCGGGCACGTCGCTCGACAGGTGCGGCGCCATCGTCTGCCGCGCCGCCTCGTAGGCATCCCATTCCTCGCCCGCATGCAGCGACGGAATCGTCACCAGTTCGCCGCGCTCGAAGCCGACCAGCGCGGCATCGACCATCGCGTCGGCCGACATCACGATCTCCTTCGGCAGGTGCTCGACCGGCAGGCCGCCCGTGCGCCAGAAATCGGTGGCCGTCGCGCCCGGCAGCACCGCCTGCACGCGCACGCCCTTGTCGGCCAGCTCGTGATGCAGCGACTGGCTCAGCGCGAGCACGAACGCCTTGCTGCCGCCGTACACGCCGTTCAGCGTCTCCGGCGCGATCGCGACGATCGAGGCGATGTTGATCAGCGCGCCACGGCCACGCGCGACGAAGCCCGGCACGGCCGCGTAGGTCAGGCGCGTGAGCGCGGTGACGTTCAGCTCGATCATGCGCGTCATGTCGTCGACGTCGCTGTCGAGCAGCGGCTTGTGCGTGCCCACGCCGGCGTTGTTGACGAGCAGCGTGATGCTCGCGTCGCTTCGCAGCCGCTCTTCCACGGCCGCGAGGCCCGCGCGCTCGTTCAGATCGGCCGCGAGGATTTCCACGTTGCGCTGCGTCGCGTCGGTGATGCGGCGCGCGGCGTCGTTGAGCCGCTCGCGGCTGCGTGCAACCAGGATCAGGTCGTAGCCGAGCCGGGCGAGCCGTTCGGCGTAGACCGCGCCGATCCCCGAGGAAGCGCCCGTGATCAGTGCCGTGCCTTGATGGGTTTGCGTCATGATTTCTCTCCGTTTGTGGGTCAGGTGGTGATGCGGTGAGTGGATTCTGGCGCGGTTCCGCTTAGGCTCAAATGACGTATATGGTCATGTTTCGTGCCATTGGCATATTTCCGACCGCCGGCTTCACGGCGGCAACTTCCCCCCAAAAAAGCCTGTTGACGCGACGTGCCATCGTGCTTAGAGTGTCGACTAACAAACGTTAGGTATATAAAAACGACGCTGGCAACACGGCGCCGCATGGTGTCGTTTTTTTTGATTTCCATTAACTAACTAATGTTAGTTAAACACCAACCCGAACCTTGACCCACCACGCTCGTCCCTGCTCCAGGAGGCAACCCATGAATTCGGAACTCGTCCATCACGACGCAACCCGGCTGGCCGAACTGATCCGCACCCGCGAAGTCTCGCCGGTCGAGGTCATGCAGGCGCATCTCGACCGGATCGCCTCGGTCGACCCGCGCGTGAACGCGATCGTCACCGTGGCCGACGGCGCGCTCGAAGCCGCCCGCGCGGCGGAAGCGGCCGTGCTGGCCGGCCGCGCGCTCGGCCCGCTGCACGGCGTGCCGTTCACCGCCAAGGATTCGATCGACACGGCCGGCGTGGCGACCCAGCGCGGCTCGCCGATCTTCCAGGGCCGCGTGCCCGACGCCGACGCCACCAGCGTGGCGCGCCTGAAGCGGGCCGGCGCCATCCTGCTCGCCAAGACGAACCTGCCCGAGTTCTCGTACTGGATCGAAAGCGACAACCTGCTCACGGGCCGCTCGAACAACCCGTGGAATCTCGACCGCACGCCGGGCGGGTCGAGCGGCGGCGAATCGGCCGCCATCGCCGCCGGCATGTCGCCGCTCGGGCTCGGCACCGATCTGGCGATCTCCGTGCGCGGGCCGGCGGCGCAAACCGGCATCGTCGCGTTGAAGGCCACCCACGGCCGCGTGCCGATGACGGGCATCTGGCCGCGCGCGCCGCGCCGCTTCTGGCATGTGGGGCCGATGGCGCGCAGCGTGCGCGATCTCGCGCTCGCCTACTCGCAACTGGCCGGCGCCGATGGCCAGGATGCGTTCGCCACCAGTACCGCGCAGGCCGGCGCCGACCTCGAGCCCGGCCGCGTGCCGCGGCGCCCGCTGCGCGTGGGCTGGCTGGTCGAGCCCGGCTTCGGCCCGATCGACGCCGAGGTCGGCGCCACCGTGCAGGCCGCCGCCGCCGCGCTCGAAGGCCTCGGCTGCATCGTGGAGCCGGTGCGGATTCCCGCGCTCGAACGCGACTTCGCGCTCGACGTGTTCAATCGCCTGCACGTGATGGAGATGAAGCCGGCGTTCGTGGAAGCCACCGCCGGCCGCCGCGACGACGAGCTTTACCTGATGGCGAAGACCATGCTCGCCGCGCCGGAGACGTCGATGCGCGACTACATCGAGGCCGAGCAGGCGGCCGAACGGCTGCGCGACGGCTATGCCGATTACTTTTCGCGCTACGACGCGCTGCTCACGCCGGTGCTGCCGATCCCGGCGCACCGGCACGGCGAGGCCGAGTTCACCATCAACGGCCAGATCGTCGACGCGACCTACCTGCAGGGCGCCACGGTGCCGCTCAACCTGACGGGGCTGCCGGGCCTGTCGATGCGCTTCGGCACCAGCCGTGATGGCTTGCCGATCAACGTGCAGCTGGTGGGCAGCTGGCTGGCGGAGGCGACGATCCTGCATCTCGCCGCGCTGCTCGAGGACGTGAGCCCGGTGCGGGGGCTGCGGCCGGCGCTGTAACGAGCCGGCAGGCCGACGCCGCGATTCGATCACCGCATGATCGGCTGCCGATCGCGGCGCGGCCATTATCAGGCGGCGTCGCGAAACCTAAGATCCCTCCATCAGTCACGCGCCATGGCGCATACGCAGCGAGGGAGCATCACGATGGACATTTCCACCCGAGGCGCGCGGATCCACGTCCGCGTACAGGAGCAAGGGCAGGGGCAGGAACGGGACGAGCCGGTGCTCGTGTTCCTGCATTATTGGGGCGGCTCGTCACGCACCTGGTGCGGGGTGGCCGCCGAACTGTCGGCCCGGTATCGCACCGTGGCCCCCGATCATCGCGGCTGGGGTGATTCGTCCGCGCCGGCGCACGGCTATGCGATCGCCGACCTGGCCGACGACGCGGCCGACGTGATCGGGGCGCTCGGCCTGCGCGCGTTCGTCCTCGTCGGCCATTCGATGGGCGGCAAGGTCGCGCAACTGCTGGCCTCGCGCCGGCCGCGCGGATTGCGCGGCCTGGTGCTGGTGGCACCGTCGCCGCCCGTGGCGACGCACCTGCCCGACGCGGATCGCGCCGCGCTGCTGGCCGCCTACGACACGCGCGAATCGGTGGCGTGGGTGCTCGACCACGTCCTCACCGCCACCCGCCTCGCGCCCGCGCTGCGCGAGCAGGTGATCACCGACAGCCTGCGCGGCGCGGCGCCGGCCCGCGAGGCTTGGCCGAACGCCGCGATGCGCGAGGACTTGACGGCCGAGGTCGCGGCGATCGACGTGCCGGTGTGCGTGATCGTCGGCGAGCACGACCGCGTCGACCCGGTGGACGCGCTGCGCCAGGCGCTGCTTCCGTGGATTCCCGGCGCGCGCCTACAGGTGCTGCCGGGCGTCGGCCATCTGTCGCCGCTCGAAGCGCCGCGCGAGGTCGCGGCGGCGATCGGCCGGTTCGTCGAGGCGCTCGCACCGTCCGGCGACTCCAGCGATCCCGGTGATCCGGCCGCGTGCCGGACGCCCGAGCAAGTCCCCGTCGCCTTCGACGCCGCGTTCAATGCCGGCGATCTCGACCGCCTGCTCGATCTGTTCCGCGACGACGCGGTCATGCGCATGGCCGACGGCCGGACCGTCGCGCACGGGCGCGATGCGATCCGCGAGCAGTTCGCCGCGCTGCTGGAGGCCGGCGCCCCGCGGATCCGCAACCGCGCGCGGCCCGCGCTGGTGAGCGGCGACGTCGCGCTGGTCCTGCTCGACTGGACGATGCGCGTGACGCTGCCCGACGGGCGATGCACGGACAGCCGCGGCACGGCCACCCAGGTGATGCGGCGCGACGGTGACGGCGCATGGAAGCTGAGCATCTCGAACCCGCTCGGCGTGGCCCGATGAGCCGCCCGCTCAGCGCCGCCGCTTGACCGACGCACGCGCCGGACGCGCCGGCGTGGCGCGATCCCATGGTGGCGTTCCGCCCTCGCCGAACGCGCCGGCCAGATGGTCGAGCAGGTGGCGCACGCGCGCCGGCATCTGTCGCGCGCTCGGGAACACGGCCTGGATCGTCAGTTCGGCGGCCTGAAAGTCCGGCAGCAGTTCGACGAGTTCGCCGCGCGCGATCGGCTCGCCGAACACGAAGCTCGGCCCGTAGGCCACGCCGGCACCGGCGCGGGCCGCGGCGAGCAGCATTTGCGTGTTGTTGGCCGCCAGCCGGCACGGCCCGTCGATCACGTGCGTGCGCTGCCCCGCGTCGGTCAGCGTCCAGTCGCCCACCGACACCGCCTCGCTGAACGTCAGGCGCGGCGCCTGCCGCAGATCGTCGGGGCTGCGCGGCGTGCCGTGGCGTTCGAGGAACGCCGGTGCCGCGCAGATCACCATCCGGCACGGCGCGAGCCGGCGCGCGACGAGCCCCGAGTCGGGCAGCCGCCCGATCCGGATCGCGAGGTCCACGCCGGCTTCGAGCAGATCGACGTAGCGGTCGCTCAGCGACACCTCGAGATTGACGTGCGGATGCGCCTCCAGGTAGCGCGCCAGCACCTCGCCAAGATGCATCGCGCCGAACGTGACGGGCGCCGCGAGGCGAATCAGGCCGCGCGCCGTGCCGTGCGCGTCGCTGGCCTCGCGGTTGGCCTGCTCCCACGCGTCGAGGATGCGCCGGCACCGTTCGTAGTACACGCGTCCGGTGTCGGTCAGGCTCAGGCGTCGCGTGGTGCGCTGGAGCAGCCGCGCGTTCAGCTCATGCTCGATCGCGCTGACGTACTTGCCCGCCATCGCGGCCGACAATCCGAAGCGCCGCGCCGCGGCGGCCAGGCTGCCTTCGTCCACGGCGGCGACGAAGATGCCGATGCAGGTCAGGCGGTCCATGCGGGCTCCGATCGGTTCGGCGGGTTCCCGCGCAGGGCGCCGGCGCCGTATCGGCGGCGGCGCGGCGGCCGGCTCACGCTCATGCGCGCGACGCCACGGACGCCGGGTCCGCCCAGGCGATGAAGTGCGGATTGGCGAAATCGCTGTCGTCGGGCTGGTTGGTCTTGCCGTAGCCGAGCGCGGCGCCGTCCACGCGCACCACCGCCCCGCCGGCCGCGTTCAACACCGCATGGCCGGCCGCCGTGTCCCATTCCATGGTCCGGCCGAAGCGCGGGTAGACGTCCGCGCGGCCTTCCGCGAGCAGACAGAACTTCAGCGACGAGCCGGCGCTCGCCTGCTCGGTCACGCCATGATCGGCGAGGAACGCCTCGGTTTCGGGGCTGCCGTGGGAACGGCTGACCACGGCCGTCAGGCTCGCTCCGCGCGCGCGCGCGTGGATCGGCTCGCGTGTCTCGATGGTCTGGTCCGCGCCCAGCACGAGCTTCTCGGCATGGCCGTCGACAGCCACGTAGGCGCAGCGCAGCGCCGGCGCATGCACGATGCCGGCCACCGGCACGCCCCGCTCGATCAGCGCGATGTTGACGGTGAAGTCGTCGCGCCGGCCGATGAATTCCTTGGTCCCGTCCAGCGGATCGACCAGGAAGAACCGGCCGCCGCCGACGTCGGGCACGCGCCCCGCCGCCGCCGCCTCCTCGGCCACCACCGGGATGCCGGGAAACGCGGCGGCCAGCCCGCGCACGATGATCGCCTCGGCGCGCTCGTCGGCCTCGGTCACGGGCGAATGATCGTCCTTGTAAGCCACGTTGGGGCCGGCGCGGTACACGTCGAGGATCGCCGCGCCGGCGTCGAAGGCAATGCGTTCAAGCGAATCGCGAAAGGCAGTCATGGTCGGTTCGTGCGCTTGGCGGGGCGTGCCGTGATGCATGCGGGCGGGCCGGATCGCGTCGTGGTCGAGCGTGTCCGGCCGCCGTCGCGGCGCATCGGGCGCCTCGCGGGTGGGAATGGATGGCGTGCAGAGCGGCGGAGTGGCACCCGCGCCGCCGGCCACCATTGTGCCCGTTGCCGCCGTCGATTTCTCATGTTTGTGGACGACGGTGGCGCAGGCTGGCGCGGTGATCAGGCGGTCCCCCCGTCACGCGGCTTCGCCGGACACAGGTCGCGCAAAGCGGTGCGCCCACGAACCGTGGCGAGCCAGTGCCACGAGAAGCGGTGTGCCGCCCCAGGCCGCGCCATGAAGGAAGTCGTCAGGCCGTCCATCTCATCCCTCATAAGGGAGACGACGCCAACCGATGCGGCGACGGGCTATTGCCACGCGCAGGCAGCCGGCGCTGTCAGGCCTTCCGCTTCTGCAGCATCCGTCGATTCGCTTCGATGCGCACCCCGACATCGCGGGCAGTTCCTGGCCGAACCGGGTAGTTCGAGACGGCCCGGCGCCATGCTTGCGAATCGGCCTTTTGAAGGATTTCGTCGATAAGTTGCTCGGCCCGTGCCGGCGCGATCCCTCCCTCTCCAGCGGCATGAACGACGTGGTCCCGCCCGGGATTGCCGCCTTCTCCCGCGACGTCCATGAAGTGCTCGCCCTGGTAGCCCGGGCAGTACGTCAGGTCGTACGGTGGTGCCAGCTTCCACTGCCCCTGGGCATCCATCATGAAGGACACGTTCTTTGCGTGATCGTCGCGGTTGTTCATGAGGATGTTGAAGACGCAAATACGGACGGCGTTCTCGACTTCGCGGACGTCACGGGAAAGTTGCCGAGTCGCCCGGAAAAACATTCCGTATCCGACCGAGGGCACCCTGAAATCCGCGTGAAGCAATCCCGCCAGGGTATGGACGTGTAGACGCTGGCTGGCGATCAGGTCGAACCGCTTCGTTGCGAATGCACTGACACTGCCGAGATCGAAGAACTGGAACGGCATGAAGCCAAGTCCCGCCACCTGAGCCATCTCGGCATAAGCCGCTTCCAGCGCGCAGCTGTCGTCGGCATCGCCGTCGGCCGGAAACTTCACCAGCCAAGGCTCCGCGCCGGCCAGTGCAGCCTCGCTCGTCGTCATCTGCCTGTCGGATTCCCGGTACCACACCATCGCTTTCGGACGTGCGCCACCCGGGGACGCGCCGGCCTGGGCGATTTCCGGCAGGAGAATATGGCTCTCGTCGGTGATCAGCGCGTGGTAATCGTCAATCAGTTCGGCCAGCGACGCCCCCTGGATGTTCGCGGGATCCCCGGAGGCCGGCTCGAACGTCAATGCTCCCATCGTGCGCTCGCCGAGAAAGGCCAGCCGCTCGAGGGTGCTGGTCGTGGCGAAATCGACGTGGTGAGCCCGCATCCGGCTCGCCATGACACGGTAGCCCCACGCGTCAGGCAGCGCATCGTGGAGCAGCCCCGGTACGCGCTGCATCGACTCGTACTGATACTGCCGGTCGGGGTAGGCCTGGGGCCGCAATCGAAGGTTTATCGGGGAAAGCTCCAGACGGCGGGCCAGTGCCTGCGGCGTATATTCGAACAGGACGTTGCGGCCGTCGTCAGCCAGAATCGCGAGGTCGAACGGCTCGCTTCCCCCCCGATAGATCACGCGGAGTTCTTTCACGGATTCGTTCTCTTCCGATAGGCGCGCTTGCGCGTGCCGGCCGTGGCGCGTTCGCGCATTTCAGCGACAGATTGCACGGGCGCCGCCAGAACCGGCTGAAGATCCTCGATCGCACCGAGTGCCTCGAGTATCTTCACGAAGGTATCCAGCGTGCATTTCCCGGTCGCCTCGAAGCGAAGGACGGTGCGATGCGACACGCCAATCCGGGCAGCCAGTTCGGAGGCAGGCAGGTTCATGCCCACTCGACGGTCATGCACCCGTTGCCCCAATTCCCGACATATTTCGTCGGGAAGCGCCAATACGAAAGTTGACATATTTGTTCAGTAACCAGCCAAAAGACAGGCTATGTGTACAAATATTATCACAAATGACGAGGTCGATCGCTGCTTGGATACCGGCCGCATCTCGCCCAGCCACTCGAAACCCGCAGTATCGCGCAGCTTACGATAGGGCCCGCGAACCCGTCTTGCGGCAGCCGTCCGAAACGAACGCGCTCCGGACGTCGACGATCACTGCCGCTTCCCGTTGATGGATACCATGGCGTCGCGCCGCGTCGATCACGGCGCGCGCGGGTCAGAGCGTGTATTCGTAGACCGATGAAGCCTCGCAGGTCGGTCCGTTCCCGTCCGGATGCAGACCACACGGCGCGACGATATAGACGATCATCGCCTTGCCGTTGCGATTCACCACCGACTGGGCCTGGAAGGTGCCCCCGGTCCAGCCGGAGGCGATCACCGCCCCCCGCTGCCACCCGGCCTGGAAGTTGAAGCGGGCATAGGACAGCAAGTTGATGATGACCCCGGGAGCTTTCAAATCCGTCGTGCTGAAGGCGACGACGGCCTCGCCCGCCGCGTTCATCTCGATGCCGTCGAGGTCAATCAGAAACCCGCCCGGGCCATTCACGCCAAGCGATGCCAACAGATCGGCCGGCTCACTCCAGCCACCACCCGCCAGCGACTGACTCCACCAATAGCTCCATGCCTGGCCATTCGTGACGGCCCAGATCACGAGGGCGTTCCCCGCGTCGTCCATCAACAGTTTCGGGGGCTGGAGGGCGATCGCGCTCGAACCGAGCGCGTCGGTGCGGGTGTGCCAGCCGCCGTCCTCGCTGATCCGGGTCGCCATCAGCTGGCAGCGCCCCATGCCGTCCCCTTTGCCCCAAATGACCGCCGCATTCCGCGTGTCCGATGCCTTCGCCTCGACCCCGCAGCGACCACTGCTCACGGTGCCGACATTGGGGATATCGAGGCCGCGCGCTTCGCTCGTGTACAGGGCGCTCGGACTCACCTCCGCGCCGGCCACGCCCAGCGGGAAATAGTTGCCGGAAGTTCCCGAGGAATAGTCGCTCTCCCGCCAGAAGAAGTAGCCCCGGTTTTTAAAATCGTGCGAATCCTGACGCGGCATCACGAACGCGGCATCCTGCACGTGGGTAAAGGCATAGGGGTCGGGCTTGCCTTGATTGTCGATCCGGAACGTCGTGATCCCGGTGGCTTGCGCTCCGTCCGGTCGCAGGCGATACAACTCGGCTGGCACGGCGGTGCTGGTCAGGCCGCCTTTGAGGTCGTAGCCTTCCACGGCAAGCAGTGCGGTGCCATCGTCGGCGACGGTGAGATCCGATCTGCTGAGATACCCGCCTACCGGGTCCCGCTTCAACTGCACCGCGTCGGACCACCCGATCGAAGGCGTATAGAAAAATGCGACGTTGTGGTAATCGTTGGCGCCGTCATCGCCTCTCGCGGCCAGCAGAACACGTTGGCCGGCGGCATTGGTACGCTGCAAGTAGCCAAGCTCCATGCGGGTGGGCACCGGCAGCGACGTGGCCGCGGACCATTGCCCGCCGGGGCCGGTTACCGACGTCATGATCTGCATGGTCTGGGTGTTCTGCCACGATGCGAGCGCCACGCCGTGTTCGTCGAGACTGGCCTGCAGCCTCTGCGCACCGACATAATCGACACCCGGGCCGGCCTGCGTTCCCTGCCAGACCAGCCGGGTACCCGACATCTGGGTGAAGCTCGAACTCGACTGCGTCTGTCCGCCTCCTGCATTGCTTCCTGCATTGCTGCCCGCATCGGCGCCGCTCACCACCGTGCTGCCCGAATCCCCGCCGCCACCGCAGCCCGCGAACATCGCCACGCAGGCCAGGGTAATCGTCATCCGCTTGTTCATATCGTGTCGTTTTATTAATCAGGATGACTGAATCAATCGATCTCTCGTGTCATCCGCGGCCGAGGGTCCGGTCGGCCTGCTTTATTCATGCATGTCCGACACATCACCGACACAGTTCCCCGGCGTCGGCCGTCACGGCATGCGATTCCGGTCGTGAATCGCGGCGGCCTGCCCCGCGCACGAGCCGCGCCATTTTAGATGGCGGCGGAATATTACACAATATTTCCGCAAGCAGAAAGACAGGTGTCCGCAATCCAGTCGACACCCGACGCCTCGGCCGGAAAAAACCGGCGGCATCCGCAGGGCGCGTGATTTGAAAAGCTTGGGAAGGGACTCGCGCGCGGGCACCCGCACGTTCACCGGCGAATGCGCCGGCGCCCGGCGGGCGCCGCCTCGAGCGTCAGAAATCCCGCACGCGCGTCGCGTGCGGGCACACCACGCAAGCCGGCATGGCGCCGGCCTTCCTCACAGCCGGAAATCGGCCACCAGCGCCCGCAGCGCGCCCGCGTGCTCGGCCAGCTCGCTGCCGGCCGCCGCGTTCTGCTCGACCAGCGCCGCGTTCTGCTGCGTGACCTCGTCCATCTGCGAGACGGCCACGCCGACCTGCTCGATGCCCTGGCTCTGCTCGCGCGAGGCGGCCGCGATCTCGCCGATCAGCGTATCGACCTGCGAAGTCGCGGCGACGATCGCCTGCATCGAGACGTGGCTCTGCTCGACGAGTTCCGCGCCGGCGGTGATGCGCGCGTCCGACTGCGAGATCAGGCCGGCGATTTCCTTCGCGGCGG
Organism: Burkholderia perseverans; assembly: GCF_022870505.1. NCBI lineage: Bacteria > Pseudomonadati > Pseudomonadota > Betaproteobacteria > Burkholderiales > Burkholderiaceae > Burkholderia > Burkholderia perseverans. The sequence continues at coordinate 121,208 of NZ_CP045093.1, read as the reverse complement.
TCGCCGAGCGCTGCGCGAGCGTGCGCACCTCGCTCGCCACCACCGCGAAGCCGCGCCCCTGCTCGCCGGCCCGTGCCGCTTCCACGGCCGCGTTCAGCGCGAGGATGTTGGTCTGGAACGCGATCGACTCGATGGTGCCGATGATGTCCATCATCGCCGTGGAATTGGCGCGGATCTCGCGCATCGTGTCGGCCGCGCGCACGGCCGACTGCTCGGCGCGCACGCTGGCCTCGGTGGCGTTGCCGGCCAGCGTGCGCGCCTGGGTGGCGTTGGCGGCATTGCCATGCACGGTCTCGACCAGCTCCTGCATCGCGGCGGCGGTCTGCGCCAGCGACGAAGCCTGTTCCTCGGTGCGTTGCGACAGGTCGATATTGGCGTTGGCGATCTCCTGGGTGGTCAGCGACAGCGCGTCCGCGCCGCTGCGGATGCGCCGCAGCGTCGAGCGCAGCCGCCCCTGCATGGCGCCGAGGCCGGCCAGCAGCGCGCCCATCTCGTCGTCGCGACGGGCCTCGATGGTGGCGGTCAGGTCGCCGCGCGCAATCGACGCGAACTGCGCCATGGCCGAGCGCAGCGGCTCCACGATCGCGCGCCGCAGCGAGCGCCAGCCCGCGATCGTGACGATCAGCGCCAGCACCAGCACCACCGCGCTGACGATCCGGAACGCGCGGAACAGCGCGTTCGAACGGCGGCTCGACTGCAGCGCGTGATCGTCGAGATAGTCGGCGATCGCGGCCTGGCTCGCGTTCATCGCCGAATAGAGCCCGATCAGCTGCTTCGCGCGCGCCGCGTCCATCCAGCCGGTGTTGCCGGCGCGGATCGCCTCCATCAGCTGGTCGATACCCTGCTTGAACACGGCCTCGCGCTTGACGGCGAGATCGGCGCTCAAGGTTTCGAGCCGCGGCGTCTTCGGCAGCGCGCGGAATTCGGCCCACCAGCGGTCCGACTCCTGGAACAGCCGCCTGGAACGTTCGAGCTGGGCACCCAGTTCGGGCGACTGCGGGTTCGCGATCGCCCAGTCCAGCCCGAAGCGCGCTCGCGACATGGCCGCGTCGGACTTGCGCAGCGCGTTCACCGACAGGAAATGCAGGCGGTACGCCTCGTCCTGCGCGCGGTCGCCGAGCGTCATGCCCGCCAGCCCGATCGCGGCCACCAGCACCACCATCACCCCGAGGATCGCGACCGTGATGGCAAGCCGCGCGTTGATCGTTAAGCTTTTCATGTCCGGCTGCCTGCCTGTCGTAGCGTGTCGTTTGTGGCGTCGTGGGTGATGTCGCTCCGCCCGGGCACGCGCGAGCGCGGCCGGCGCGCCCTGCGGGCAGGGCGCGTGCCGAGACAGCGAAGCTGGAGGGAGGCTTACTTGCGTTCGGTCATGAACGCGCCTTCGGGCGCGTCGGCGCTTTTCTGGCGACGCGTATGGCCGTCGAGGCCGCCGTCGACGGCCCACTCGGCGAACACGGTCGGACCGGGCTCGAAATCGCGCGGCTGCCAGTCGGGCGTCAGCTGGTCCTCGTCCGCGTAGTACTCGATCAGCCCGCCGGCCGGATTCTTGAAGTACCAGAAGTAGGCCGACGACACCGGGTGCCGCCCCGGCCCGAGCTGGGTGGTCCATCCGCAGCGGCTGATGTGCAGCCCGCCGCCGAACACCTCGTGGATGTCGCGCACGGTGAACGCCACGTGGTTCAGGCCTTTCTTGCCGTTCGGCAGGGCCAGCAGGAAGATGTCGTGATGGCCGCCGTGCGGCGCGCAGCGCATGAACGCGCCGCGTTCCGGGTAGCGGTCCGACAGCTCGAAGCCGAGCCGCTCCTCGTAGAAGCGCTGCTGATCGGCGAGGCAGTTGGTGAAGAACACCACGTGCCCGACCTCGACCGGCTCGGCATGGTCGTACACCGGACTCGGCGTATCGACGCGCCGCGGCGCCTGCCCCCACACGTTGGACGGCGAGCCCTGCACGTCGATGGCGCGCCGCCGCGTGACTTCCACCCGCACCGCCATGCCGGCCGGATCGATGCAGCCCACGGCCGCGTCGGTCGCGTAGTAGCCCGGCGTGCCGGCCAGGCGCTCGCGGTAGACCGCGAGTGCGGCCGCGTCCGCCACGCCCCAGGTCACCTCGCGCAGCGTCGGGCCGGGCTCGAAGGCCGGCGGCAGCGACGGGTCGTCGGCGCGGACCGCCAGCACGGTGCAGCCGTTCAGCGTTTCGAAGCGCGCCCGGCCCGCATCGGGCGTAACCTCGTGCGCGACCTCGCGCATGCCCCAGTCGGAGAAGAACCGGCGGCAGGTGTCGAGATCGTCCACGCCGTAGGTGATCTGTTCGATGCCCAGAATCGTCATGTTGCCTGCCTCCTCAGTTCGCCCACGCCAGCGGCGCGTCGTTCAAGCCCCAGTACAGGCTCTTCTGCTGCATGTATTCGCGGATCCCGAGCCGCCCTTTCTCGCGGCCCATGCCACTGTCCTTCCAGCCCGAGAACGGCGTGGCGATCGAGAACAGCTTGTAGGTGTTGATCCACACCGTGCCCGCTTCGAGCGCGCGCGCCACGCGCCAGGCACGCTTGTAGTCGCGGGTCCAGATACCGGCCGCGAGGCCGAACACGCTGTCGTTGGCCTCGGCGAGCAGCGCGGCCTCGTCGTCGAACGGCATCGCCACCAGCACCGGCCCGAAGATCTCCTCCTGGCAGATCCGTGCGCCGTTGGTGAGGCCTTCGAGAATCGTAGGCTGATAAAAATAACCGTGCTCGCGCCCCTCGCCTACCGGCCGCTCGCCGCCGCACAGCAGGCGGCCGCCCTCCTCGAGCCCGAGCGCCACGTAGCGCTCGACCGATTCGCGGTGCCGGTCCGTGATCAGCGGCCCCATCTGCGTGGCCGGCTGCGCCGGATCGCCGACGCGCAGCTGGCGCGCCTTCTCCACCAGCCGCCGCATGAATTCATCATAGACCGGGCGCTCGACGAACAGCCGCGAGCCGGCGATGCAGGCCTCGCCCGACGAGCTGAAGATGCCGTACAGCACGCCGTTCACGGCATGGTCGAGATCGGCGTCGGCGAACACCAGGGTCGGCGACTTGCCGCCCAGTTCGAGCGACACCGGCATCAGCTTCTCGGCCGCGATGCGGGCGATGCCGCGGCCCACCTCGGTGCCACCCGTGAACGACACCTTCTTCACGAGCGGATGGCGCACCAGCACGTCGCCGATCACCGAGCCCTTGCCCGGCAGCACGCTCAGCACGCCGGGCGGCACGCCCGCTTCCTCGCAGATGCGGGCGAGCGCGAGCGACGCGAGCGGCGTGACCTCGGCCGGCTTGAGCACCACCGCGTTGCCGCCCGCCAGCGCCGGCGCGAGCTTCTGCGCATCCGAGGCGATCGGCGAATTCCACGGCGTGATCGCGGCGATCACGCCGATCGGCTCGTACACGCTCATCGTCAGGTAGTCGCCGCGCGAGGGCGTCAGCTCCTCGTCGAGCGTCTCGAGGCAGGCCGCGTAGTAGCGGAACGTGTTCGCGGCGCTGGCCACCAGCACGCGCGTCTCGCCGATCGGCTTGCCGTTGTCGCGCCGCTGCAGCTGCGCGAGCGCCTCGTGGCGCGCCATGATCAGGTCGGCGATCCGGTACAGCACGAGCGCGCGCTGGTGCGGCTTGAGCCCGGCCCAGTCGGCGCGGCGCCAGGCCAGATCGGCCGCTTCCACGGCCTCGCGCGCATCGTCGGCATCGGCGGTGGTGATTTCGGCGTTGACCGAGCCGTCGGCCGGATAGCGGCTCGCGAACACGGCGCCGCGGCCGCGCTTCCAGCGACCGCCGACGAAGATCTCGTCGGACGGCACGAGCGAAGCGATGATGTCCTTGTCTGACATGTCGTCCTTCCCTGATCAGATCACGCAATGCGCGGCGCGGTTGCGCAGCGCGCGAATCGCGCTGAACGCGGTCAGCGCGGACGTCTTCGGGTTGTCGGGCAGCGGCTTGCCGCTCATTTCCAGCGACATCTCGCCGAACGCGCCGGCCGCCACGATGCGATGCACGTTGCGCGTGACCTGCGGGTCGGCGATCAGGCGCACGCGCGTCTGGTCGAGCCCGAGGCCCGCCAGCGCGACGGTGGCCGCCACGTTCGCGTTCTTCGGGTAGAGCCGCGCGGCGTCGCGCGCGCTGCCTTCGAAGATCACGCGCGCCTCGCTCAGCGTATGCAGGTCGCAGATCGCCTCGGCCGGCGTGCCGAGCCAGCCGACCGGCGGCTTGCGGCCGATGTACTGCACCTCGTCGAGGCCGCCTTCGCGCGCCGACGCGAGCGCGTCGATGCCGCCGATCGCGCCCGACAGCAGCGACACGGTGGCGTTGCCCGCGGTGGCCGCCGCCTCGAGCGCCTCGAGCAGCGACAGGTCGGACAGCGCGCCGATCGACGCCACCGCGCAGTCGGTGCCGGCCTCGAGCAGCGGCACGACGTGATCGAGCAGCGCGCCATGCCCCGCGCATTCGAGCGCGAAACGCGGCCGGTTCGCGAGCGCCGCGACGGCACTGACGACGTCGACGTCGGGGCCGGCCAGCTCGCGCACCGTGTCCATCTGATGCCCGGGCACCACGATCTGCGTGACGCGCACGTGCGGATCGGCGGCGACCGCGCGATACACGGCCTGCCCGATCGCGCCGAAGCCGATCATCGCCACCTCGATGCGCCCGCCGGGCGCCATGGCGTGCTCACGCATGTTCGGGCTCCTGCTGCTTGACCGGCGGGCCGGCAAACGCGGTGGCGAACGAGCCGATCGACAGCATGTCCACCTCCACCATCACCGGGCCGCTGGCCGCCATGCCTTCGCGGATCACGGCCTCGGCCTGGTCGAGCGACGAGATCCGGTAGTGGGCCAGGCCGAAGCTCGCGCAGAACTGGGCGAATTCGGGCTGGTGCAGCTGCACGTAGCAGCGGCGGCCGCCGTACTGCGCGTCCTGGATGTTGCGGATCACGCCGTAGCACTGGTCGTTCATCAGCACGATCATCACGTTGGCGTTTTCCTGCACTGCCGTGACGAGTTCGCCGACGTTGACCATCAGGCCGCCATCGCCCACCAGGCAGACCGTCTTCGCGGCGGCGTTGGCCAGCGCGGCGCCGATCGCCATCTGCACGCCCTGGCCGATCCCGCCGCCCAGCGCGTGCACGCCCGCGCGCGGCTCGAAGATCTTCAGCATGCGGTTGCCCCAGGTGCTGTTCGAGATCGTCACGTCGCGCACCCAGTTGAAATCGCGGCCCACGGCCTGCTGCAACGCCTCGACGAGCTTGCGGTACGGGCCGAGGCCCTTGCCGGTCTCGCCCACCGCCACTTCGCGCACCGCGGCCAGATCCTGCGCGAAGGCCGGATCGACGCGCAGGCGGCCTTCGAGGAGATTGGCGAGCTGGTCGAGCGTCGCGGCCGCATCGCCATGCACGAACTGCGCGTTGGCGTAGCCGCGGTTGTCGGCCAGCGCGTCGGCGTCGATCCGGTACAGCGGCTGCGGCAGCGCCAGCTTGTACTTCAGCGTTTCGTTGCCGCGCAGCCGCGAGCCCACCACCAGCATCGCGTCGCAGGTCCGGTAGAACGCCTCGACGGTCGGCTGCACGTTGAACGCGCCGAGCGTGGCCGGATGATCTTCCGGCAGCACGCCGCGGCCCTGCACGCTGGTGACCACGCCGAAGCCGAGCCGCACCAGCCGCTCGACCTGCGCGCGTGCGTGGCGCGCGCCGCCGCCGAGCCACAGCAGCGGACGTTTGGCGGACGCGAGCGCGTCGGCCAGCTGCTCGACGCGCTGCGCGTCGTGGGTCGGCAGGCTCACGTGCGGCGCGCGCAGGTCGGCCGGCCACTCGACGCGGGCGGCCTGGATGTCGATCGGGATCTCGACGCTGACCGGGCCGCTCGGCGCGGTCTGCGCCACGCGCACGGCCTCGCGCACGGTGGCGAGCGCCGTCTCGACCGAGCGCACGCGGTAGGCGGCCTTCGAAATCGAGGCCAGCATGCTCAACTGGTCCGGTGCTTCGTGGATGTAGGCCAGATCCTGGTCGAGGTACTGCGTCTCGATCTGCCCGGTGACGTGCAGCAGCGCGGTGCCGGCGGTGAGCGCCTCGACCATCGCGCCGGCCGCGTTGCCGGCCGCCGTGCCGGTGCTGGTGAACGCCACGCCGAGGCCGCCCGACACGCGCGCGAGGCCGTCGGCCATGTTCAGCGCGCCGGCTTCGCCGCGCGCGCCGACGTAGCGGATCTTGCCGCGCGTGTGGATCGCGTCGAGGATCGGCATGTTGTGAATCGAGATCACGCCGAACGCGGTCTGCACGCCGCATTGTTCGAGAAAAGCGGCGATCAGTTCGCCGACCGTCGTGGTATTAGACATGACGTGCTACGCCTCCAGAGACATCGATATGGCTTCCCGTCGTGTACGACGACAGCGGTGTGGCCAGATAAAAAAGCGCTTGCGCGGCTTCTTCGGGGCGGCCGAAGCGGCCGAGCGGAATCTTCTTTTGGCGAGCCAGCTCGCCGGTCCAGTCCTGCCAGCTCTGGCCGGGCCGCGCCTGCGCCTGATAGCGGCGCCGCCACTGCCCCGACTCGACGATGCCGATCAGGATCGAGTTCACGCGCACGCGGCGCGGCGCGAGTTCCCCCGCCAGCGACTTGACCAGGTTCAGCACGCCGGCGCGCGCCGACGAGGTGGCCACCATGTGCGGCTCGGGCTGCAGCGCGAGCAGGGAATTGACGCAGACGATCGCGCCGCCCGCGCCGTCGCCGGCTTCGGCGGCGGCTTCCAGCATCGGCAGGAACGCGCGGGTCGGGCGGATGATGCTGAAATACTTGAGGTCCAGCTCCTCGCGCCAGGCCTCGTCGCTGGTGTCGGCGAAGGTCGACACGCGGCCCTGGCCGGCGTTGTTGACGAGCATGTCGACGCGGCCGAACGCGGTACCGACCGCCTCGGCGAAGCGCGCGACGTCGGCGGCATCGAGCACGTCGCAGCGCGCGGCCAGCAGCCGGGCCTCGGGGAACGCGTCGCGCAGCGCCTGCTCGGCGGCGGCCAGGCGGCCGGCATCGCGCCCGCAGATGGCCACCGAGGCGCCCGCCTGCAGGAACAGGCGCGCGGCGGCCAGCCCGATGCCGGACGAGCCGCCCGTCACCACGGCCACCTGCCCTGTGAGATCGATCTGAATCATTTAGATTTCCAAAGCATTCATGAAGCGGGTTTCCGCCGGCGGCCGGTAGTTGAGCCGCAGCGAGAGTTGAAACGCGGTCTCCCGCACCTTGTCGATCAGGTCGGCGGCGGGCAGCGTGGTGTCGAAATGCGCGCGCGGCACCGTGGCCGTGACCACCGCCACGATCCGCCCCGCGTCGCCGAACACCGGCGCGCTGACCACCGAAATGCCGTGTTCGAACGACGATTCGCTGATCGCGTGGCCCTGCTCGGCGTCGGCGCGCACGCGCTCGAACAGCTCGTCGACGGTACCGGGCGTGTGCCGCGTGAAGCGTTCCAGCGTGACGCCCGCGTACAGCGCGCGCAGTTCGTCGAGCGTCAGGTCGCCCATCAGCACGTGGCCGTGCGTGGTGGCGTGGGCGGGCAGCCGCGTGCCGACGTTCACCTTCACCGCGCTGAACGCGCTCGCGTGGCTCTGCGCCTTGGCGACGAACACCACGTCGCGGCCGTCGCGGATCACGATGTGGGTGGACAGGCCGGTGCTGTCGCGCAGCGCCTCGATCAGCGGCAGGCCCAGATCGGTCAGCTCCAGCGAGCTGAGGAATTCGAAGCCGAGCCGCAGCACCGCCACGCCGAGCCGGTAATTGCGCTCGCCGTTGGCGCGCTCGATGAAGCCGAGCGATTCGAGCGTCTGCAGCAGCCGGAACACCGTCGTGCGCGGAATGCCGAGCCGGCGCGACAGTTCGGGCGCGCCGAGGATCGGCTCGCGTGCCGAGAACTCGGTGAGGATGCGCAGCCCGCGATCGAGGCCGGGCACGAGATAGCTGATTTCGCCCTGCGCCGACGCGTCCGGTGCATCCGGCGCGGCGCGGTCGGTCGATGCCGGCGTCATGCGCTCGCCTCCGGGTGTTGCGTCTCGCAACGCCGCGCGAACGCGTCGATCAGCGCGTCATAGGCCGCCGGCGCCTCGATGTAGCCGGCGTGGCCGGCGTTCGGGATCGACTGCAGCGGCACGCCCGCCCCCTGCGCGAGACGCGCACAGGCTTCGGGCGGCGTGATGCCGTCGTGCTCGCCGACCGCCACCATCAGCGGCCCGCGATAGCCGGCCAGATCGGCGACCAGATCCGCGTTGGCCAGCAGGTGCGTGGCCTGCGCGTAGCCGGCCGGCACGACGCGCGCCATGTTCCAGCGCACCCATTGCCGGGCCGGCTCGCTCGCGGACGGCGACAGCATGTTCGCGCTGCGCTGCTCGGCGAGCCCTTGCGGGCCGAGTCCGGCCAGCATCGCGAGGCGCGTGTCGCGCTTGTGCGCGCGCACCGCTTCGCTCGCGGCGCCGTAGCCGGCCGCGGGCGACAGCAGCAGCAGGCCCGCGACGCGCGCGCCATGCGTGGCCGCGAAGCGGCCGGCGACGATCGCGCCGAGCGAATGCCCGACCAGCACGCAGCGCGCGATGCCGAGCGCGTCGAGCCAGCCCGCCAGCACGGCAGCGTAGTCGCCGGCCTGCGGGGAGGCCGGCGCGACCGGGCTCGATTCGCCGTAGCCCGGCGCGTCCCAGGCGAGCACGCGGCGCGCCGCGCCAAGCGTGTCGAGCTGTTGCACCCACGACGCCGCGCCGGAGCCGATGCCGTGCAGCAGCACGATCGGCAGGCCACTGACATCCGGGCCGACGGCCTCGCGATAGCCGACGGCGCGCGCCGGCGCCACGTCGATCCGCCGCGCGGGGAACGCCGCGAGCCGGGCGCCGAGGTCCGGCGCGCCGTCGGTCGGGCCGCCGTGGCTGGGGTGGTCGTGCATGGGCGGCCTCTTACTTCGCGAGTTCGCGCTTGATCTTCGCGAGCGGCGAATCGGGCGGATAGGTCGGCGTGACCGGCTTCGGCGAACCGAGCATCACGCACATCAGCGCGTCTTCCTCGCCGACGTTGATTTCCGTGCGGTATACGCCGGGCGGCACCGAGATCAGGTCACGCTCGCCGAGCACCGATTCCCAGGTTTCGCCGTCGCGTTCGCAGATCACCTTCATCCTGCCGCGCAGCACGAAGAAGATTTCTTCGACATCCATATGAATATGGCTCGGCCCGACGTTGCCGGCCGGGATCACCATGGTCGAGAACGTGAAGCCGCCAGCGGGCACCGTGTTGACGTCCTTCGCGACACCGGTGCCGCCGGTGCCGACGTAGCGCATCTGCGCGCGGCGGTACTTCGGGTCGTAGTCGGCCTGGAACTTCAGTGCGTCCCAGTCGTAGCGGCGCGTGGCGAAGCGCGCCACGCGCGCCTCCATCCATTGCTCGAAGCTCGCGTCGGCGGGCTGGTCCCACGATTTGCGTTCGATATCGGCATCGGCCATCTTCATTCTCCAGGTTGACTCGCTCGATGGCGAGAATCAGTTCATCACGAAGCCGCCGTTGACCGGCAGCACCTGTCCGGTCAGGTAGCGCGCCGCGTCGGACAGCAGGAACAGCACCGGCCCGGTGACGTCCGCCGGCAGCTGCGCGCGCGCGATGGCGCGGCCCTGCCGGTAGTAGGCGTGGCGCTCCGCCGGCACGTACTCGGTGGCGTCCACCTCGGTCAGCCCCGGCGCCACCGCGTTCACGGTGATGCCGTCGGCGCCGAACTCGCGCGCCAGCGAACGCGTCATCGAGATCACCGCGCCCTTGCTCGCGACGTAGGCCAGCAGCTTCGGCGCGCCCCACAGCGCGGTATCGGACGCGAGGTTCACCACCGCGGCGCACGACGACTGGCGCAGATGCGGCAGCGCCGCCACGCACATGCGCCAGGTGCCGCGCACGTTCACTTCCATCACGGCGTCCCAGGTATCGGTATCGAGCTGGTCGGCGAAGCGCCCGCCCGAATTCGTGATCGCGGCGTTGTTGACGAGCGCGTCCACGCCGCCGAGCCGCTCGGCTGCCGCGGCGACGAAGGCCTGGATGCTCGCCTCGTCGCGCAGGTCGAGCGGCGCGAAATGCACGCGCTCGCCGAGCCGCGCGGCCAACGCGCTGCCCGCGTCATGCAGCACGTCGCCGAACACGACCTGCGCGCCGGCCGCCGCCAGCGCCTCGACGAACGCGGCGCCGAGCCCGCGGGCGCCGCCGGTCACGATCACACGCCGGCCGTCCAGCCTTCCATCCGTGTCGCGGTACGTGGGGAGATTCATCCTGCCTCCGGCTAATTGTTCCATACAAGGAACGCTGATTTATATGTGGTCATTATAAGGTTGACCGGCACGGGTCAAAAAGAAAATTTCCCGGCTCAGGGAAAACACTGGCGCGTCCAGTGCGTGATCGCGTCGATGCCCTGTATGAAGGGGTCGCGGCGTTTCCGCAACATGCGCCGTCTGCGGGTAAGTCCGAACACCAAGCTTTTTTTGTCCACGCTTCCATCTCATTATAATTTCCATAGAAGATACGTCGTTCCTTATATGAAACAAACGACGCACTGACGAGCGGCGAACTTCGCGACCCGCCACACCGGCATTTCCACGCCGGCGGCGGGTCGGCCAAGCAGGCCCCACTGAACAACCACACATTAGGAGTACGTACTGTGAAGCGCATCATTGCTGCCGGGGTGGCAGGTCTTGTGGTTAGCGCGACGGCGTCGGCGCAGAGCAGCGTCACGCTGTACGGCAGCCTCGATGCGGGCGTTGCCTATATCAGCAACGTCGCGGGCAATTCGAAGTGGATGGAGGAGCAGGGCAACACGCAGCCCGATCGCTGGGGCCTGACCGGCACCGAGGACCTGGGCGGCGGCTGGCGCGCGGTGTTCAAGCTGGAGAACGGCTTCTACACGAACACCGGCAGCTTCGCGAAGGCGGGCACGCTGTTCAACCGCCAGTCGTTCGTCGGCCTGAGCCAGAGCCGGATCGGCACGCTGACGCTGGGCCACCAGACGCCGTTCAACTTCGACGTGCTCGGGCCGTTCAGCACGGCCTACCAGGCGCAGAGCTGGTTCACGTTCCACCCGGGCAACATCGACGAACTCGCCGACACCGGCATCGTGCCGTTCGACAACTCGGCCAAGTTCCGCTCGGTGGACTACTACGGCTTCACGGTCGGCGCGATGATGGGGCTCGGCAACACCACCAATTTCGCCACCGGCCGCAACACCAGTTTCACGCTGACCTACGCGCACGGGCCGCTGAAGGCGGGCGCGGTGTATTCGAACGAGAGCAACCGCACGCCGTCGATCGTCACCACCGGCATCACCAGCTTCCAGGGCGTGGCGGCGGCGAACTACACGGCGGCCAAGGTCGAGAACATGGGCGCAGGCCTCTCATACCAGATCGGCAAGCTGCTGCTGCACGGCGTGTATACGCACGTGAAGCTGGAATCGGCGGGCTACTCGGACATCTACCAGAGCTTCGACGTCGGCGCGAACTACCAGCTCACGCCGTTCAGCAACGTGGCGGGCGGCGCGTCCACCACCACGCTGTCGGGCCGGCGCTGGACCCAGGTCGAGATCGGCGACACCTATTCGCTCTCCAAGAGCACGCAGGTGTACGTGAACCTGATGTACGAGCACGCCAACAGCAACGCCAACGCGGCGTTCTTCACGGCGGGAGTATCGGGCGGGCGCAACCAGACCATCGTGCTGTCCGGCATCCACCACTCGTTCTGAGCCGGGCGGCTCGGGCGGCGCGGCGCGCGGCGGCACTCGAGGCCGGCGCGCGCCGCGTGATTCAGACGTGGGCGTAGGACAGCGTGGGATCGCCGACGCGCGGCCGGTAGTTCAGGCGCGCGGACAGGTCGAGCGCGGCCTGGCAGGTCCGCGCCACGAGCGGCGCGCGTTCGGCATCGCCGATGTCGGAGCGCGGCACCGTCACCGTCAGCGCGGCGACGATGCGGCCGGTGTGATCGCGCACCGGCGCGCTGATCGCGGAGATGCCGCGCTCGAACGACGCCTCGCTCAGCGCATAGCCCTGCGCGGCGGTGGCGCGGATGCGCTGGTAGAGATCGTCGACGGTGGCCGGCGTGCGCTCGGTGAAACGCGACAGCTCGCGCTCGGGATAGAGGCTGCGCAGGTCGGCCAGCGTCAGGTCGCCGAGCAGCACCTGGCCATGCACCGTGGCATGCGCGGGCAGCCGCGTGCCGACATGGACCTTCACGGAACTGAACATCGGGTCGCGCGTCTGCGCCTTGGCCACGAACACCACGTCGCGCTGGTCGCGGATCAGCAGATGGGTGCTGAAGCCCGTGTCGTCGCGCAGCCAGTCGAGCACCGGCTGGCCGAAGTCGGTCAGTTCGAGCGAGTTCAGGTATTCGAAGCCGAGCCGCAGGATCGCGACGCCGAGCCGGAAGCGGCGGTCGCCCGGCGCCCGCTCCAGGAAGCCGAGCGATTCGAGCGTCTGCAGCAGCCGGAACGTGGTGGTGCGCGGAATGCCGATGCGCTTGGACAGTTCGGGCGCGCCCAGCACCGGCTCGCGCGACGAGAATTCGGCCAGGATCCGCAGCCCGCGCTCGAGGCCCGGCACCGAATAGGACGAGCCGCTCGCCGTGCCGGCCTCGTCGCCGGCCTCCGCCGCGGGCTCGCCGCCGGCAACCGACGCATCCGGCGCGGACGCGGGCGCCTGGTCGGCGTCGGGCGCCTGTCCGGCGCGGGGCCGTTTTGCATTGCCAGTGGGGGTTGCTCGCGCCATGATCGGCAAGATTGTTGTGGAAAAGAACACCGATGATAGCGCGAAGGCATGGGCCGGTCGCGATTCTGGTCCTGATCCTTATCCTGATGCCGGTCACGGGTCGATCGTGGGCCGATCAGGCATCCGGCCGGCGGCGCGAGCGGGCCGCCGGCCGGGATCGCGTTACAGGTCGAGCACGAGCTTCTCGCCCTTGCAGCCCGACACGCAGATCATCATGACCTGGTTGCTGGCGCGCTCGGACGCGCTGAGCACCGAATCGCGATGGTCGGGGCAGCCCGACAGCACGCGCGTCTCGCACGAGCCGCAGATGCCTTCCATGCAGCTGTGGTCCACTTCCACGCCGGCCGCCAGCAGCGTATCGAGCAGCGACTGTCCGGCCGCCACCTCGAGCTGCCGCTTGCTGCGCGCGAGTTCGACCTGATAGCCGTGGCTCGCCGCCGGCTCGGCCGGTGGCGCCGCCGCGAAGCGCTCGACGTGCCGGTTCGCGATGCCGACCGCTTCGCAGGCCTGATCGAACGCGTCGAGCATCGGCGCGGGGCCGCAGCAGTAGACGTGCGCGTCGGCGGGTACCTCGGCCAGGTACGCCTTCAGGTCGGCCGGCCGGCCGTCGTGCTCGGCGTCGAAATGCACGTCGAGCGTGCCGCCGAAGCCGCGCAGCTCGTCGAGGAAGGCCGCGTGCTCGGCGCTGCGCGCGCAATACAGCATCCGCACCGGGCGCCCGAGTTCGACCAGGCGGCGGTACATGCAGAGGATCGGCGTGACGCCGATGCCGCCCGCGATCAGCACGCTGTGCGCGGCGCTCTCGTCGAGCGCGAACAGGTTGCGCGGCGCCGACAGGCCCACGCTCATCCCCACCCGGAAATTCTCGTGGATGAAGCGCGAGCCGCCGCGCCCCTTCTGGTCGATCTGCACGCCCACCACGTAGCGCTCGGTCTCGCCGCCCGGATTGAGCAGCGAATAGCTGCGCAGCAGCCCGCTCGACAGGTGCAGGTCGATGTGCGCGCCCGGCTCGAAGCTCGGGAAGCGCTCGCCGCGCGGCGGCACCAGTTCGATGCTCATGATGCCCGGCGCCTCGTGGCGCAGCGTGCGCACGAGCGCCGTGTAGGCTGGTTGATTGCTCATCTTCGCGTCTCTTTCTTCGCGTCTCTTTACTTGATCGTCGCCCTGGCGAGGTCGAGCCGCGCGCAGGCCTCGATCTCGACGCACAGTTCCGGGAACACCAGGCCCGACACCTGCACCAGCGTCGAGCACGGATACGGCGCGCCCTGCCCGACCCGCTCGGCGAAGAACTCGCGGCGCGCCCGGCCGACTTCCGCCTTGTCGGCGATGTCGGTCACGTACACCACCAGCTTGGTGATGCAGCCGACGTCGCCGCCGGCCGCCTCCACCAGCGCGCGGATCTTCTCCAGCACCACCCGCGTCTGCTCGTAGGCGGACAGGCCGCCCGCCGTCTCCCGCGTGGCCGGATGCGCGGTCATGCCCGACATCACGATTTCATCGCCCACCAAGAGCGCGTTGCTCCAGGTCGCGCCCGGCGCCTCCGGCACCGCCTCGCAATGCACCTGCACCGGCGCGAGCCGGGCCGGTTGAAGCGCGCTCATCGCGCCGCCCCGTTCTCGAGCTGCGCCTTGGCGAGATTGCGCAGATGGCGGCGCAGCCGCACCAGCCCCATGTCGTGCTGATAGAGGTGCTCGTTCCGGTTCGCGTCCGGTTCCATGTGTTCGAGGATCTCGCGATCCTGTTCGAGCACGGCCCAGTGGCGCGCTTCCAGCCGGTTGCGGTAGAGGAAGCGCCAGGTGTCGCGCTGCCAGCCTTCCACCTTGCGGCAGCGCCAGTGGAACACGGCGGCCAGCTGCGGCGTGATCGGCGTGTAGCTGCCGATGATGATGAAGTTGCCGCCGGGGCCGCCCGTCTTCGGATAGGGGATCTCCAGGCGCATCCAGTGCAGGCCCGTGTCGGCCCACTCGGTCCAGTCGAAGTTCACGTCGCGCTGGCCGACCTTCTCGAACACGAAGCCGCGCTCCGTGTCGCGAATCGTGAAGGTCGCGCTGATCTCGCCCTCGGCCATCGAATGCGACTGCTTGTGCAGATACGCGCCGTGCATCGGGTCCATCACGTTGTCGAGCACGTAGCGGTAGTCGCCCTTCCACTCGGTGTAGCAGAGGAACGACGAGAACTCCGCGCCGGTCAGCTCTTCCGGCAGCACCAGCGGCGGCGGTTCGTCGACGTTGTCGGCCGAGTTGTAGAGGAACAGCACGCCCGCCGCCTCGCGCACGTGGAACGAGCGCGCGCCGCGCGAACCTTCGAGCTTGCAGCCCGGGCTGCCCGGCACCGAGGTCACCACGCCGTCGCAGCGCACGTGGACGCCGTGATAGCCGCACTGGATGCGGTCGCCCAGCACCACGCCGCGCGAAAGCGGCGCGCCGCGGTGCGGGCAGTGATCCTCGAGCGCGTAGGGCGTGCCGTCCACGTCGCGCCAGAACACCAGCTTGCGTCCGAGGCGGCGCAGCGACATCGGCTCCTGCTTCACGAACGACGCCGGGCAGATCGGGTACCAGAGATTGTCCAGGCCGCGCTGCAGCGTGCTTTCGATGTCGTCCTTGTGATCCGTATTCATGGGGTTCTCCGAAGGGTTACTGCGCCAGACGCGCCATCTCGGTACGGAAGTTGTCTTCCGTCCAGACCTCGGCGTTCTGCGTGCGCGGCCCGAAATCGTTCAGGTAGGCCACCAGCGCCGGCAACGCCGTGATGCCCTGCGCGAAGGCGCGCTCGATCGCGTCGCCGAGCAGGTTCTCGTATTGCGTCGGGGGACGCTGCCGCGCCTGATGCGGCTCCAGATATCGGTCCATCATTTGCCTCCATTGCGAACCCGTTCGCGAATGCGCTCGCGAACCGGCAGAAAATCGTAGGTGGGATAGCACTCGGTGCTGAACACGCCCCAAGCCGAGCGCTCCAGCTCCAGGTTGACGAGCGGCAGGAGCCGCGGCGGCACTTCCAGCGTGACGATCTGGCCGAAGCCCATCGCCACCGTCCAGGACACGACACGCACGCCCTCCGGGGGAAAGCGCTCCCACCAGTCGGCTTCCTTGAGCCGGGTCTGGATCGCGTCGAGGTTGTTGGTCTGGTCGTGCCGCAGGAACACGGTGATCAGCACCGCGTCCTGCACGTTCTCGGAAGTCACCGGGTTGGCTCCTTGTTCCATGGGGGTGGGTCAGCTTTCGAGCTGTTCGAGCACCTGGCCCTTCGTCTCGATGCCGAGCCGGTGGATCACCAGCGCGGCCACCAGCAGCACCGCGCCGAACGCGTAGAACGCGACGCTGATGTTGGTGGTGATGGTCTTCGAGACGAGCGCGGGTGCCGCGATCGCGGCGATCTTGAGCCAGGCGCTGCCGACGCCGCAGCCCAGCGCGCGCACGCTGGTCGGGTACAGTTCCGGCGTGTAGACGTAGGCCGTGATGAAGCCGCAGCCGAGCAGGCCGAACGACAGCGCGCAGAACGTGCCGACCACGTAGACCGAACTGTCGTGGAATACCGCCGCGCCGAACAGCGCGATCGCGCAAAGCAGGAACGAGACGTTGATCACCGGCTTGCGGCCGACCTTGTCGACCACCAGCGCGCAGATCAGCGAGCCGATCACGCCGAGCACCGAGGCGCCCACCGTGAGGTTCAGCGCGAGCTGCAGCGGCGCGTGATAGACCGTCTTGTAGATGGTCGGCAGCCAGGTCAGCAGGCCGTACTGGATCACGCCGCAGGTCATCCACAGCATCGCCACCGAGATGGTGCGCTTCAGGTACAGCGGCCCGAACAGGTCGCGCAGGCCGCGCTTCGGATGCTTCGCCAGCCCTTCCGCCTGCGCGGCGGCCTCGCCCGACGGCAGCGGCGGCAGCGGCCCCTTCACGCTCGCCTCGAACGCGGCGAGCGACGCGGCGGCTTCCGTCATGCGCCCGCGCTGGCCGAGCCAGCGCGGCGACTCCGGCACCAGCCGGCGCAGCGTGAAGGCCAGGATCAGCGGCACGCCGCCCACGAAATAGATCACCTGCCAGCCAAGCACCGGCACCAGCCACGCGCCCAGCGCGTTCGACACCAGCAGGCCGATCGGGAAGATGATTTCGTACAGCAGCACGAAGCGGCCGCGGCCGTGCGCGCGCGTGATCTCGCTGATGTAGGCGGCCGCCACCGGCAGCTCGCCGCCGAGCCCCACGCCCTGCACCGCGCGCAGCACGACGAAACTCGCATACGATGGCGCGAAGCCGCAGGCAATGCTGGTGATGCCGACGATCCCCGAACTCCAGGCGATGGTGCGCACGCGCCCGTAGCGCTCCGCGAGCGCCGGAAACAGCAGCGCGCCGATCAACTGGCCCACCGAGCCGGCGGCGATCAGAAACGCGATCTGCGACGGCGCGAGGCCCCACTTCGCGATCAGCATCGGCAGCGTCGCGGCGATCGCGATCACGTCGAAACCGTCGAAGAACGTCGCGCAGCCGATCAGCACGCGCGCCCGGATCTGCATGGCGTTGCCGGGCAGCCGCTCCATGCGCGCCACGATGCCCCCGAGCGTCAGGCGATCCGACGCGCCGGCCTGGCCGGTCCCTGTTGCGTTGTCCACTGCGACCTTCATGTCCATAGGTTTACATCGCCAAGTTGCGGTTGAACGGTCATCGTGGTTTCCTGGGGCTGTTCGTTCCACTTACGGAACAACGATTCGTATGTGGTTAATTTTAAGCCAAGGCCTCCGCCAGAAAAAAATGTTTTCGAGATCACCAAGGGAAAATACCGACGCCCCGCGGCACGGCCCCGGCAGGCGGCCACGCCGCGATCGGCGCGCGCATTCCGGGCCATGAAAATGGCTTGCGGCCAAAATAAAAAGCTCGGACACTCCGTTTTGTTCAATTCTTTTACATCATGTTCATTTTTGAACGTATCGGAGTGCTTGGCATGTTGAAGATCGGGATTTCAGGTGGCGGCATCGGCGGGCTCGCGGCAGCGATCGCCCTGGAGCGGGCGGGGCATGAGGTCACCGTGTTCGAGCAGGCCGACGCATTCGGGCGCGTGGGCGCCGACATCAACCTGACGCCGAACGCGGTGCGCGCGCTCGACGGGCTCGGCATCGGCGAGCGGCTGCGCGAGACGGCCGCGCGCCCCAGCGCCCGCATCAGCCGCACCTGGGACACCGGCGAAGTCACCTCGCACCTGCCGATGTCCGACGAGGCCGAGCGCAAGTACGGCGCGCCGCAGCTGACGATGCACCGTGCCGACGTGGTCCACGCGCTGGTGCAGGCGATTCCCGCCGCGCGGCTGCGGCTCGGCGCGCGCGTGGCCGGCTTCGCGCGCGTTGAAGGTAGCGAGGCCGGCGCGTCGATCGACCTCGCCGACGGCAGCCGCCACGACTTCGACCTCGTGGTCGGCGCCGACGGCATCCATTCCCGCGTGCGCGAATTCATGTTCGGCGAGGACCGGCCGCAGTTCACCGGCGTGGTGTCGTATCGCGCGGTGGTGCCGGTCAAGCGCATCACCGGCAACGACGTCGGCGCGTTCGTGAAGTGGTGGGGGCCGACGCCCGAATCGCAGATCGTGACGTTCCCGCTCAATCGCGGCCGCGACGTGTTCATCTTCGCGACCACGGGCCAGACCGACTGGACCCACGAATCGTGGACCACGCCCGGCGATCCCGATGCGCTGCGCGACGCCTACCGCGCGTTCCACCAGGACGCGCGCGCGCTGCTGGCCGCTTGCGACAGCGTGCTCGCCTCCGCCCTCTACGTGCGCGATCCGCTGCCGCGCTGGAGCCGTCCCGGCTTCACGCTGCTCGGCGACGCCTGCCATCCGATGATGCCGTTCATGGCGCAGGGCGCCGGCATGGCGATCGAGGACGCGGTGGTGCTGGCGCGCGCGCTCGACGCGGCCGCGCCGGCCACGCTCGCGGCCTCGCTCGAACGCTACGAGGCCGCGCGCCGCGAGCGCACCGCGCGCATCCAGGTCGGCTCGCGCGGCAACGCCTGGCTCAAGGAAGGCGGCAATGCCGACTGGGTCTACGGCTACGATGCGTGGCGCGTTCCTCTGGCATGATGTCGTCCCGTCGCCACGCCCCTGAACCTGCCTCGCCATGACCGCCTCCCCGGAACGCCCCGCCGACGCATCGGGCGCAGTCGAACGCTCGCTGCGCCTGCTGCGCTTCATCGCCGAGGGCGGCAGCACGCGCAACATCAGCGAGGCGGCGCGCCGGATCGGCGTCAACCGCGTGACGCTGATGCGCCTGCTCGCCACGCTGGAGCAGGCCGGCATGCTGGTCGGCGAGGCCGAGGGGCACCGGCTCGGCGTGCCGTTCCTGACGCTCGCCGCCGCCGCGCTCGGCTCGTCGAGCCTGATCGCGCGCGCGCGCGAGGTGCTGCCCGGCGTGGCCGCCGCCACCCGCATGTCGACCTACCTCGTCGTGCGCGAGCATCACGAGATCGTCTACTCGCTCGCGGAAACGCCCGACACACCGCTCGTCAGCCAGATCCGCGTCGGCAGCCGCCTGCCCGCCTACCGCGCCACGCCGGGCCTCGCGATGCTCGCGCTCGCCGACCCCGACGAGGTCGCGCGGATGTGCGAATCGGCGTGGCGGGAAGCGGACGCGCCCGACTGGGCCACGCTGTCGGCGCGGCTGCAGCGGATTCGCGACGAGGGCTGCGCATGGAGCCACGCCGCGCTCGAAGCCGGCATCGATTCGTGCGCGGCGCCGATCGTCGGCGGCGACGGCCGCGCGATCGCGGCGCTCAGCATCGCCGGCCCCTCGCAGATGTTTTCCGGGCGGCCCGGCCATGCCGAGACGCTGGCCGGGCACCTGAAGGCCGCGGCACGGCAGATCGCGAAGCTGGTGGGGTAGGCGCGCGACGAAGGTGAAACGGTAAGAGCGCGAAACTCAGGATTGCCATCGAAGACGCGCGGGCCTGTTTATGTCGATGCCGCTTGCCGCCCTCCGCGGACACCTCCCCGGCCACCCGGCCACTCGTACCGGCGCCTTACTGCCAAACTGTACCGGTACCGTACCGATAACTGTCGCTACACTGCCTCTTCATCCACCCGCCATCCAGGCGACCCCGAAGAAAAGAGGCCACCCATGGACATCCTCACCCTGAGCGCCCTGCCCGCCGGCATGCTGTTCGCACTCGTCACCTCGATCACGCCCGGCCCGAACAACACCATGCTGCTCGCCTCGGGCGTCAACTTCGGCTTTCGCCGGACCATGCCGCACATGGTCGGCATCAGCAGCGGCGTGGCGATCATGATGCTCGCGATCGGCTTCGGCCTCGGCGAGGCGTTCTCGCGCGTGCCGCGACTCTATACCGTGCTGGAAATCGCCAGCATCGTCTATCTGCTCTATCTGGCCTGGCGCATCGGCACCTCCGGCGAAGTGAGCGCCAACCAGGGCAAGTCCCGGCCGATGACGTTCGTCGAGGCCGCGCTGTTCCAGTGGATCAACCCGAAGGCGTGGATGATGGTGCTGACCGCCGCGACCACCGTGCAGCTCTCGGCCAGCTACGGCGCGAATGCGGTGGGGATGGCCGTGGTGTTCATCCTGGTCGGCTTCCCCTGCATCAGCGTGTGGGCCGCGTTCGGCCAGGGCATGCGCGGCTTCCTGTCGAACCGGCGCCGGCTGCGCGCGTTCAACGTGACGATGGCGGTGCTACTGGTGGCCTCGCTGTACCCGATCGCGGCGAAGCTCGCGGCGGCTTGAGTGGCGACCTGAGCGGCGGCCCGGCGCCGAAGCAAGGTTGGGAGCGACGAGTCATGCTGGCCGTCCGCGTGTGAGCCGCCCCTCGCCGCCCGTTCGTGCCCCGCTTGCCCGCCGCCACGCCGGGGCGTAGGCTGACCGACCGGGTGCCGGCGCGCCGACGGCACGCCCGCCCGGCCGGGAGAGAGCCGATGAAGACAATCGTGAAGGCCGGCGACCGCATCGAGGGCCTGCGCTGGCGCGCCGAATATCACCCGAACACCCATCACATCCGCGTCACGCGCGAACGCAGCGAAGTCGGCACTTACGTCGCGCCGCGCACGCTGTTCGGCGACGAACATACGATGCGCGCGGCCACGCCGGCCGACCGGCGCGGCGTGGAGTCGGCGCTGCGCGCCTATCTGCGCCAGTTCGCGAAGCTCCACGATGCGCCGGAATGAACACGGGGCGCTTGTCGCGCGCATCACGCACGCGACAAGCGCCCCGCTTCGTCTCGATCGGCGCGGCGCCGCCAACGCACCGCGCCGCGTTCACCTCACGTCCCGCGCAAGCAGCCCGCGCTCACGACTCCGCGGCTGCAGCCGCGGCCGCGTCGTCTTCCTTGAAGATCCGGTCGGCCAGGTGGAACGCCGAGTTCGCCGCCGGCACGCCGCAATAGATCGCGGTCTGCATCAGCACTTCCTTGATCTCGTCGCGCGTCACGCCGTTGTTCTTCGCGGCGCGCAGATGCAGCGCGAGTTCCTCGCCACGGTTGAGCGCCACCATCATCGCGATCGTCAGCAGGCTGCGCGTATGGCGCGGCAGCCCCTCGCGGGTCCAGATCTCGCCCCAGGCATAGCGCGTGATGAAGTCCTGGAAATCGGTGGTCAGCTCGCTGCGGTTCGCGAGCGAACGCTCCACGTGGGCCTCGCCGAGCACCGCGCGGCGCACGCCGAGCCCGTCTTCGTAACGTTGCTGGTCGTCCATGCGTCGGCTCCTCGTCACGCGGTCAGGAAATCGAGCAGCGCGCGGTTGAAGCCGTCGGCGCATTCGATGTTGGAAATGTGCGCGGCGTCGAATTCCACGTGCCGCGCGCCCGGGATCGCGGCGGCCAGCGCGCGTCCGAGTTCGGGCGGCGTCGAGGTGTCGTGCGCGCCGGTCACCACCAGCACCGGCAGCGTGACGCCCTTCACGTCCTCGCGCAGGTCGGCCGTGTTCAGCGCGTCGCAGTTGGCCGCGTAGCCGTGCTTGTCGTGATGCACGAAGGTGTCGCGCACCACGTCGACGAGGCGCGGCTCGGCCGCGAAGAATTCCTTCTTGAACCAGCGCGGCAGCACCGCGTCGACCAGCGCGTGCATGCCTTCGTCGCGCGCCTTCGCGGCACGCGGCTCCCATACCTCGGGCGTGCCGATCTTCGCGCCGGTGTTGGCCAGCACGACGCGCCCGAGGCGCTGCGGATGGCGCGCGGCCAGCGCGGCGCCGGTCAGGCCGCCCATCGAGATGCCGCAGAAGTGGGCGCGCTCGATGCCGAGATGGTCGAGCAGGCCGATCACGTCACCGGCCAGCTGGTCGATCGTGTAGGGGCCGGGCGGCACGTCCGAGTGGCCGTGGCCGCGCGTGTCGTAGCGCAGCAGGTTGAAGCGCGCGCGCAGCGCCGCGATCTGCGCGGCCCACATCGACAGGTCCGCGCCGAGCGAATTCGAAAACACCAGCCACGGCGCGTCGGCGCTCGCGGCACGGTCGATCCGGTAATGCAGCTTCACACCGTTGACAGAAGCAAAGGGCATCGTTGGTTCTCCTTGGTTTAGGCGTGGCTCGCGTGGCGCGCGAGCACGGCATCGACGAACGCAGCGGCTTCGCCGACGTAATGAGCGGGGTCGAGCAGCTGGCGCAGCGCATCGGGCGTCAGGTGCGCGGTGACGGCCGGCTCGGCGGCCAGCACCTCGTGCAGCGTGCGGTTCGAACGCACCGCTTCCTTCGACGCCTGCTCGACGAGATGATGCGCGTCGAGCCGGCCGATCCGGTCGCCGAGCGCGAGCATCACGGCCTCGCCGAGCACCAGGCCGCGCGTGGCGTCGAGGTTGGCGGCGAGCCGGTCCGTATCCACGTTCAGGCCGCCGACGATCTGCGCGACGCCGGCCAGCGCGCCGCCCGCGAGCCGCGCGAGTTCGGGCAGCGCGTCCCATTCGGCCTGCCAGCCGCCGAGCGCGCGCTCGTGCTCCTGCACCATCCCGGCGAACACGGTGGCGACCAGCCCCGGCGCGCGCACGGCGGCGCTCAGCACGGCCGCGCAGCCCACCGGGTTGCGCTTGTGCGGCATGGTGGACGAGCCGCCCTTGCCGGCCGCGGCCGGCTCGGCCAGCTCGCCGATCTCGGTCTGCATCTGCAGGGAGATGTCGCGCGCGATCTTGCCGAGCGTGCCGATCACCATCGCGAAGAACGACGCCGTCTCGGCGATGCGGTCGCGCTGGGTATGCCACGGCAGGTCGGGCAGCGCGAGCGCGAGCTCGGCCGCGAGCGAGGCGGCCACGCGCGGTGCCGCCTCGCGCAGGCTCGCGAGCGTGCCGGCCGCGCCGCCGAACTGCAGCACCAGCACCTCGCCGCGCAGCGCGGCCAGACGCTGGCGGTGGCGGCCGAGCGCGTCGAGCCACTGCGCGAACTTCAGCCCCAGCGTGATCGGCAGCGCCTGCTGCAGCCAGGTGCGGCCGATCATCGGCGTGGCGCGGTGCGTGCGCGCGAGCGCGGCGAGCGAATTGCACAGCGTGTCGAGCAGCGGTTCGAGCGCGTCGAACGTGTCGCGCAGCTGCAGCACGAGGCCGGTGTCGAGGATGTCCTGGCTCGTCGCGCCCCAGTGGACGAACTTCGCCGCCTCGGCGTCGGCGTCCTTGACGCGCGCGGTCAGCTGCTTGACGAGCGGGATCGCGAGATTGCCGCCGAGCGCGGCGTCGCGCGCGAGCGCCTCGGCGTCGAGCCGTTCGGCGCGGCAGGCGGCCTCGATCGGCGCGACGGCCGCGGTGGGAATCACGCCGTGCGCGGCGAGCGAGCGCGCGAGCGCGGCCTCGACGTCGAGCATGCGCTGCAGCGTCGCCGCCGGCGACCAGATCCGGATCAGCGCGGCGTCGCCGCCGATCAGGGAAGTCAATCGGGCACTGTCTTCGTACATGGGAGGATCGGAAGGTCGGGAAGGGCCGGTAGCGCGTATTGTCCACCGAAGCGCGACGCCGTGCGCTGGCGGGCGGCGGCCGCGCGCGGCGCCGCGAGTGGGCGACCGCCGCTGGTGCCGCGCCGCTGCGCTGGCGTGGTGCCGGCGGGCGTCTCCTGATAGTCGCATGCTCCGGCGAACCTCGGCGGACCCGGCGGACCTTGCAACGGCCCGCGTCGGTGCCCGCGCGCGAGCCCGCCGGGCGCGCTGACTCGCCTACCCGCTTACGCGGTCGCGCGCTCGGTCGCGTCGACGAGCGGCACGCCCGTCAGCGTCTGCAGTTCGTCGAACGAGAGATCGGTGAAGATCTCGGTCACGGCGAGGCCCGTCGGCGTCACGTCGAGCACGGCCAGGTCGGTGTAGATGCGCGTCACGCAGCCGATGCCGGTAACGGGATACGAGCACTCGGCGACGATCTTGCTTTCGCCCTGCTTGGTCAGGTGCTCCATCATCACGAACACCTGCTTGGCGCCGATCGCGAGGTCCATCGCGCCGCCCACGGCGGGGATCGCGTCGGGCGCGCCGGTGTGCCAGTTGGCCAGGTCGCCGCGCGCCGACACCTGGAACGCGCCGAGCACGCAGTAGTCGAGGTGGCCGCCGCGCATCATCGCGAACGAATCGGCGTGGTGGAAGAACGCGCCGCCCGTCAGCAGCGTAACGTGCTGCTTGCCGGCGTTGATCAGCTCGTCGTCCTCGGCGCCGGCCTCGGGCGCGGGGCCCATGCCGAGCACGCCGTTCTCGCTGTGCAGGAAGATTTCCTTGTTCGCGTCGAGGTGGTTCGCCACCAGCGTCGGCACGCCGATGCCGAGGTTCACGTAGGCGCCTTCGGGAATGTCCCGGGCCACGCGTTGGGCCATCTCATCACGGGTCAGTCGTTTCATCGTGGGTTCTCCGGGTTCAGGCGGCCTGCGCGGCGAGTTCGGCCGCATGCACGGCTTGCGGCACTTCGACGACGCGCTGCACGAAGATGCCGGGCGTCACGATCTGTTCGGGATCGAGGCCGCCCAGCTCGACGACCTGCGAGACCTGCACGATCGTGGTCTTCGCGGCGGTGGCCATCACCGGCCCGAAGTTGCGCGCGGTCTTGCGATAGACGAGGTTGCCCCAGCGGTCGCCCTTGAACGCCTTCACGAGCGCGAAATCGGCATGGATCGGCGTCTCGAACACGTACTGCCTGCCGTCGATCTCGCGCGTTTCCTTGCCTTCGGCCAGCTTCGTGCCGTAGCCGGTGCGCGTGAAGAAGCCGCCGATGCCGGCGCCGGCCGCGCGGATCCGCTCGGCCAGGTTGCCCTGCGGCACCAGTTCCAGCTCGATCTCGCCGGAACGGTAGAGCGCGTCGAACACCTGCGAGTCGGACTGGCGCGGGAACGAGCAGATGATCTTGCGCACGCGCCTGGCCTTCAGCAGCGCGGCCAGGCCGGTTTCGCCGTTGCCGGCGTTGTTGTTGACGATCGTCAGATCGCGCGCGCCATGCGCGATCAGCGCGTCGATCAGCTCGGACGGCATGCCCGCCGTGCCGAAACCGCCGATCATGATGGTCGCGCCGTCATGGATGTCGGCCACCGCCGACTGCAGGGAATCGAAAATCTTGTTGACCATGGCTCTTCCTGAGGGAATCCGCGTCGCGCAGCGCGACGGCCGGCCAGCGCGCCGGATCACTCGGGCCGCGCCGCATCGGGCCGCCGGGCGACCCGTTTTGTTCGTCTATCGAACCTAGATTCGTTTAGCGAACGATGCGGCGATCATAGAATCTCGCTCGGCGCGTTGTCAAGGCGGGCTGACGCGGGGGTGGCGGCCGCGGCGGCATCGTCGAACGGCAGCCCGACGTAATTCTCGGCCAGCACCTGCGCGGCCGCGTGCGAACGCGTCACGTATTTCAGCTCGGCCAGCTTGAGGCGGTTCACGAACGGCGAATCGTCGGGCGACGGATGCAGCATGTTCGTCATGAAATAGGAGAAGTGCTCGGCGCGCCAGACGCGTTCGAGGCAGCGCTCCGAATAGCCGTCGAGCGGCGCCGCGTCGCCCGCGTAGTGAGCCGCGAGCGCGTGCGCCAGCGTCCGCACGTCGGCCACCGCCAGGTTCATCCCCTTCGCGCCGGTGGGCGGCACGATGTGCGCGGCGTCGCCGGCCAGCAGCAGGCGGCCGTGGCGCATCGTCTCGCAGACGAAGCTGCGCATCGGCGTCACGCCCTTCTGCACGATCGGCCCCTCGGTGGGCGTCCAGCCCGAGGCGTTCGCGAAGCGCGCGTGCAGCTCGTCCCAGATCCGCGCGTCGGACCACGCGGCGAGATCCTCGTCGGGGCGGCATTGCAGATAGAGGCGCGTGACCGTCGGCGAGCGCATCGAGAACAGCGCGAAGCCGCGCTCGTGGTGCGCGTAGACGAGTTCGTCGAGCGACGGCGCCGCCTGCGCGAGGATGCCGAGCCAGGCGTAGGGATAGACGCGCTCGAAGGTGCGTTGCAGCGCCTCGGGGATGGTCTGCCGCGCGATGCCGTGGAAGCCATCGCAGCCGGCGATGAAATCGCAGTCGATGCGCTCGGCGCGGCCGTCGCGGCGCCGGAACGTCACCGATGGGCGCCCGGACTCGACCTCGTGCAGCGCGACCTCGCTCACCTCCAAATGCATTTCGTGGCCGTGCGCGATGCCGGCCGCGATCAGGTCGCGCACCACCTCGTGCTGGCTGTAGACGGTGATCGCGCGCCCGCCGGTCAGCGCCGACAGGTCGAGGCGGTGGCGCTCGCCGCCGAACAGCAGCTCGATGCCGTGGTGGACCAGCCCCTCGCGGCGCATCCGCGTGCCGAGCCCGGCCTCGTGAAGCGTATCGACGGTGCCCTGCTCCAGCACGCCGGCGCGAATCCGGTTCTCGCAGTACTCGCGCGAACGCGCCTCGATCAGCACCGTGTCGATGCCGCGCAGGCGAAGCAGATGGGATAGCAGCAGCCCGGCGGGACCGGCGCCGATGATCGCGACCTGGGTACGCATTGTTCGTCTCCTGAACTTTGATTCGATGAATGAATCTTTTGTGGTCCGATTGTCGGGGCCGCGCCGACTATGCGGCAATGCCATTTTGGAGATATGTTTCATATCGAATTCCGATAATGGTCGCGCCATGCCCGAACTCGATTTCGAACTCGATCTGAACCTGATCCCCTACCTGGTGGCTCTCGACGAGGCGCGCCACGTGAGCCGCGCCGGCGACCTGCTCGGCGTGAGCCAGCCGCGCGTGAGCGCCGCGCTGGCACGGCTGCGCGAGCACTTCGGCGATCCGCTGTTCGTGCGCACCTCGCGCGGCATGGAGCCGACGCCGCGCGCGCTGGCGCTGGTGCCGGCTGCGCGCGACGCGCTCGCGCAGATCCGGCGCGGCCTCGCCACGCCGCATGCGTTCGATCCGGCCACCGCCACCGACACGTTCTCGATCGCGCTGTCCGACGTCGGCGAGATCGTGTTCCTGCCGCGGCTGCTGCAGGAGTTCGCGCGCCGGGCGCCGCGCGCGAACCTGCGCTCGGTGTCGCTGCCGCACACCGAGGTCGAGCGCGGGCTCGAAGCCGGCGCGGTCGATCTCGCGGTCGGCTATTTCCCCGATCTCGGCGGTAGCAACTTCTTCCAGCAGCGGCTGTTCACGCACCGCTTCATCTGCCTCGTGCGACGCGGGCATCCGCTCGCGGGCGGGCCGCTCACGCTCGAGCAGTACCTTGCCTGCGGCCACGCGGTGGTGCGCGCCGAAGGGCGCAGCCAGGAGGTGCTCGAACAGCATCTGGCGAAGGCGCGGCTGCATCGGCGCGCGGTGCTCGAGACCAGCCACTTCATGAGCCTGCCGTTCATCCTCGGCCGCACCGACCTGATCGCCACCGTGCCGCATGCGATCGGCTATGCCTATGCCGCCGAGCATGCGTCGATCACGCTGCTCGAACCGCCGCTCGCGCTGCCGCGTTTCGATCTTCGCCAGCACTGGCATCGGAAGTTCCACAACGACCCGCGCACCAGCTGGCTGCGCGGCGTGGTGGCGGGCCTCTTCAACGACGCGCTCGACGAATGGCCGAAATGAAGCGCTGCCCGACCGATGCGCGACACGGCCCGCGCCCCCTAGCGCGCAAAGCCCGCGTGAAGCCATCGTGAAGCCCGGAACGCAGCGGCGGGATCGTCAAAAGCATGAAACAATGGCCGGTCAGCCGCCCCGAGCGGCGCCAACAGGAGCCCGAAAGCATGTCAAAACGCAAGACCGCCAACAAGGCGGCGGAACCCGTCGCAGCCCCGACCACGGGCGATCTCGCGCGCCCGAGCCGCGCCGAAGCCGAAGATGCCGTGCGCGTGCTGCTGCGCTGGGCCGGCGACGATCCCTCCCGCGAGGGCCTGCTCGATACGCCGGCGCGCGTGGCGCGTGCCTATGAAGAGTTCTTCCGGGGCTACCAGCTCGAACCGCGCGAGATCCTCGCGCGCACCTTCAGCGAGGTGGACGGCTACGACGAAATGATCGTGCTGAAGGACATCCGTTTCGAGAGCTATTGCGAACACCACATGGTGCCGATCATCGGCCGCGCGCACGTGGCGTATCTGCCGAACCACCGCGTGGTGGGGATCTCGAAGCTCGCGCGGCTCGTCGATGCGTTCGCCAAGCGTCTGCAGATCCAGGAGAAGATGACGGTGCAGATCGCCGACACGCTGTTCGAGGTGCTGCAGCCGAAGGGCGTGGGCGTGATCCTCGAGGCCGCGCATCAATGCATCTCGACGCGCGGCGTCCACAAGCCCGGCGTCGAGATGGTCACCTCGCGCATGCTCGGCACGTTCCGCACCGATCCGGCCACGCGCCGCGAGTTCCTGTCGATCGTGGCGAATCCGTCGTCGGTCAACCTGACCAATACGTGATGGCGCAGCATGCTCCCGCCGCCGCATCGTCCGACGCCGCGCCGGTGGTGCTCGTGACGGGCGCCGCGCGCCGCGCGGGCCGCGCGTTCGCGCGCCGCTTCGGCGCACGCGGCTACCGCGTCGCCGTGCATTACGACCGCTCGGCCGACGCGGCCGACGCCACCGCGCGCGAGATCGACGCGGCCGGCGCGGCTGCGGTGGCGCTGCAGGCCGACCTGACCGACGCCGCGGCCTGCGCGGCGCTGGTCGACGCGGTGTACGCGCGCTTCGGGCGGCTCGACGTGCTGGTCAACAACGCGTCGGTGTTCTGGCAGGATCACTTCCCGAGCTTCGAGCTCGAGGCGCTCGACGCTGCCTGGCAGGTCAACTGCCGCGCGCCGCTGCTGCTCGCGCGGCGCTTTCACGACCGCGCGAAGGCGGCCGGCGCGCAGGGCGTGGTGATCAACGTGATCGACCAGAAGATCCGCGACAACTTCCATCGCGACCACTTCAGCTACACGGTCGCGAAGGCCGCGCTCGGCAACCTGACGCAGATGCTCGCGATGTCGGCCGCGCCGGTGCTGCGCGTGAACGCGGTGTTCCCGGGGCTGATGCTGCCCAGCGACGACCAGACCGAGGCCGATTTCGAGCACGCGAGCCATGCTTCGACACCGCTCGCGCGAATCGCCGGCCCCGACGACGTGGCCGACGCGATCCTGCTGCTGACGGGCAGTGCGTACCACGGCGTCGATTTCGTCGTCGATGCGGGGCAGAACCTGATCCGCGTCGATCAGGACGTGCTCTACAAGCATCGCTCGCCGGCCGAGTCGCGCTGAGCGGTCCTCGGTTGCCGATAGATAGCCGGCGGCGATGAAGCGCGCGAGGCTTGCGCGCGTCGCCGCTGTTTCGTTGTCCGTTTCGATGCGGCTGCGTTGTGCCATTCCGCTTCGGCCATCCATGCCGGATTACTCCCGTCCGTCAGTTATCCGAACGATCCGGATCGAATCCATATCGCCTCGGCGGCATTGCATCGCCGCCATTTTCAATCGACGTCCACCGCCCCCGAAAAACCTCACCTTGGCGGCGGCTCGCCGGCTGCCGGCATGCGTTGCGCCCGCATGCCGGCGTCGCGGGCGGCCCCGCGGCCCGAGCTCACGCGCCGCCGTCGCGCTCCGTGCGCTCGCCCTCGCGCACCTTGCCCTGCGCGACGCTGCTGCCCGCCGGCACGCTGTGCGTGAGCCAGACGTTGCCGCCGATCACCGAGCCCCGCCCGATCGTCACGCGGCCCAGGATCGTCGCGCCGGCATAGATCACCACGTCGTCCTCGACGATCGGATGCCGCGCGTTGCCCTTCACGAGCGCGCCGTCGCCGTCGGCCGGGAAGCTCTTCGCGCCGAGCGTGACGTGCTGGTAGACGCGCACGCGCTCGCCGATGATCGCGGTCTCACCGATCACCACGCCGGTGCCGTGGTCGATGAAGAAGCTCGGGCCGATCGTGGCGCCCGGATGGATGTCGATGCCGGTGGCCGAATGCGCGATCTCGTTGATGAAGCGCGCGAGCAGCGGCACGCCGAGCCGGTGCAGCGCATGCGCGAGGCGGTGGTGCATCATCGCCAGCACGCCGGGATAGCAGAGCAGGATCTCGGTGATGTGCTGCGCGGCCGGATCGCCCGCGTAGGCGGCCTGGATGTCGCTGACGAGCAGCGCGCGGATCGCCGGCAGCTGCCGGCCGAACGTGCGCGCGATCTCGAACGCGCGTTCGTCGAGTTCGGCGAAGCCGCTGTCCGCATACTCGGGCAGGAACCGCAGCGCGCGGCGCACCTGCTCGTGCAGCACGCGCAGCGTGGCTTCCAGCGTGTGGCCGACGTAGAAATCGACGCTCTCGTCGGTCAGGTCGGGCGCGCCGTAATGGGTGGGGAACAGCGAGGCGCGCAGGCCGGTCACGAACTTGCAGATGGCGTCGCGCGAGGGCAGCTCGCGGATGCCGCGCGGGTGGCGCGTGCGGTGCAGGGTTTCGCGCGACTCGCGCAGTTCGGCGACGATCTGTTCAAGGCCCCAGGAGCGGCCGGCGGACGAATTCGACATGGCAGGGGAAGCCGGCCGTGCGGAAACCCCACGGCCGTGCTGGAAGAATGAAGGATGACGAAGACGACAAGATTACCGCGTTTTGTATACGCACGCGAAATGCCGCCCCGCAACGACGCCCCTGCCGGCGCCTACACCGTCATGCTGCTCGCGTCGATCCAGCGCACGGCCCAGTCGCGCGCGTGCGCGACCGCCTCGCCTTCTTCGCAGAAATGGAGATCGGATGGAAAAAATCGATTCGCGACCAGCTCGCCGTCGCTCGATCGGGAGATGACCACGTAGGGTTGGAACGAACCGTCGCCGGCGCGGGCCGGCGCGCAATTCAGAAGATAGCCGCGATGGGTGAATGCCGTTGTCGTCGAATGCATGAGTCCGCCCCAGCTTGTGTCCCTTGTGTTTTTCTTCACTACCACCGTCTAAGGGTGCCGCGGTGCCCGTTGCGGGCAGAAGCGGCACGGCGGGCCGAGGCCGCCGTGCCCATCTCGTAGCGCATCATACTCTGTCGTTTCCCTGTCTTCTACCTGAAATAAATCCTGTCAGTGAGCAGGCGCCGCTCGCCGTTCCGCCATGCGGCAGGCGGCCAGGACGGGGTTTTCACGGATCGCGGCGAGCCGGACCCGAGGTCCGACGTCCGATGCTCGGCCCATGCGGCAACCACGTCCGGACGGCACCGGGCGGAGGCGGGGTGCGACATGATTGCACGGCGGCCCCGCGACGCTGCAAATCGCGAACCGATCGTATAACCTCCCTCGCAGCATCTTTTCAACGGCATCCGGCGTCGCCGGAGCGCCTTCATCCACCGCACCAGGGAGCCCTCATGTACCAGCGCATCTTCGTAGCAGTCGACGGCAGTGAAACGTCGCGTCACGCGTTCGATGCGGCCCTTGCCCTCTCGCAGTCCGAACACGCGACGCTGCGCGCGTTCTATGCGGTCGAGAACGCGGCCGTCTACTACAACGTGCCCGGCTACGACCCGTCCGTGCTGCGCGAGCAGCTCGTGGCGCAGGGCAGCGACCTCACGCGCGACTTCGCCCAGCGCATGCAGGACGCCGGCGTGACGGGCGACGTGCTGACCGGCGAGGCCGCCACGCTCGCAGACGTGTCGTCGCTGATCCTCGAAGCGGCAACCGAATACGGCGCCGACCTGCTCGTGCTCGGCACCCACGGCCGGCGCGGATTCAAACGCCTGATGCTCGGCAGCATCGCCGAGCAATGCGTCCGACAGGCTTGTCTGCCGGTGCTTTTGATCCCGTCTGCGGCATCGCATTCAAACGAAGCGTCGGAAAAAACTAAGGAAAGCTGATCACATTGCCATGGCGCAAAACGCGACGCATTCCGCGTCGCGGCGTTTTGCCGCTCAACTCATGGAAAACCCGGTGGGACAATAGTCACCGTTGCTTCTTCATAAGTGTGAGTACGCATCATGTTGATTCCTCTCCCCCAACGTTCCTCCCGCCCGGTCCGCTCCTCCAGCTCCTGGGCCCCCCATCCCGCCGCCCATTGCTCCACCTGTTCGATGCGGCACCTCTGCATGCCCCAAGGCCTCAATACCGAGGCCGTCGAGCGCCTCGAGTCGGTGATCTGCGCGGCGCGCCCCGTGCGCCGCGGCGAAGCGCTGTTCCGCGAAGGCGACGAGTTCGACAATCTCTACGCGGTGCGCTCCGGTTCGATCAAGACCATCGCCACGCGCCAGGACGGCCGCGAGCAGGTGGCGGGCCTCCATCTGGCCGGCGAGGCGCTCGGCTTCGACGGCATCTGCGACAGCCACCATCCGCGCACCGCCGTCGCGCTCGAGGACAGCACCGTCTGCGTGATCCCCTACGGCTCGCTGCGCTCGCTGTGCTCCGAGGCCAGCACGCTGCAGGCACGCGTGCTGAAGCTGATGAGCGAGCAGATCGTACGCGAGACCACGCAGGCCATCCTGCTCGGGTCGCTGAACGCCGACGAGCGTGTCGCCTCGTTCCTGCTCGACGTCTCGGCGCGCTACATGGTGCGCGGTTATTCGGCCACCGAGTTCAACCTGCGCATGACGCGCGAGGACATCGGCAGCTATCTGGGCATCACGCTCGAAACGGTCAGCCGCACGCTGTCGAAGTTCCAGCGGCAGGGCCTGCTCGTCATGCAGGGGCGCGTGGTTCGCGTGCTCGATTTCGACGGCCTGCGCGCAATCTGATGGTTCCGTTAGCCACGGGTCCGATGCGCGGCTCGATCCCGCCTTCGAATCAAGACCCCACTGCCACTCCCCATCGAGGCCCGACGCCTGTCGGCCCTGCGATCACAAAAGGCGCCTCCAGAGGCGCCTTTGTTTTTTGGTACGCACGACACCCTCGCGCCACGTTCAATCGAGCCATTGCGCGGCGCTCGTCTTCAGCACGCGGCTGAACTCGTCGAGCCAGCCGATCGATAGCCGCCAGCTCTGCCAGTAGAGCTCGATGTCGATGCTGCGCCCCTCCGACAGGTCCACCATCTCGCCCGAGGCGACCTGCCGCTCGATCATGCGCACCGGGCACATTCCCCAGCCGAGTCCCGTCTCGCAGGCGCGCAGATAGCCGGCCACGTGCGGAATCCAGTGCTTCGGCGGATCGAGATCGGTGCGCGTCGCGCGCCGGATGAAGCGCATCTGCAGGCCGTCCTTCGGGCTGAACATCACGCACGGCGCGCGCCGCAGCGCCTCGCGCGTGAGGCCGTCGGCGAAATAGCGCGCCTGGAACGCCGGCGAACAGACCGCGTGATAGCGAATCCGGCCGAGCCGCGTCGAGCGGCAGCCCTGGATCGGCTCGGCCTGGGCGGTGATCGCGCCCTGCACGCTGCCGTCACGAATCCGCTCGGCCGTGTAGTCCTGGTCGTCGATCACGAGGTCGAGCAGCGTGCCGCTCTGCGCGCAGAACGGCGCGACCGCGTCGACGAACCAGGTGGCCACGCTGTCGTCGTTCACGGCGATGCGCAGCGTCGGCCACGCGCCCACCGCGCCGGGCAGATGCGGCACCTGCCCGGACAGTTCGGCCTCGAGCAGCTGCACGCGCTCGGTATGCCGGCACAGCAGCGCGCCCGAGGTGGTCGCCACGCACGGCTGCCCGCGCTTGACGAGCACGCTGCCGACGCGTTCCTCGAGCAGCTTGATGCGCTGCGACACCGCCGACGGCGACACGTTGAGGTCCTTCGCCGCGCGTTCGAACGATCCGTGCCGGATCACCGCGGACAGCGCCTCCAGCAGCGCGTAGTCGAGCATTCAGTTTTCCTTCATTGAGATTAGGGAATTTAGCTTTTCTTATGACAATCGAACCCGCAGACTAGCCGCATACGTCGCCCAAGTCCACCGTCCCCCAAATTTCATGAACTGGATCGCCCTCTCTCATGGCGCCGCGCTCTGCGCGTCGCTGATCGTCACCATCGGCGCGCAGAACGCCTTCGTGCTGCGCCAGGGCATCATGCGCTCGCACATCGGCAAGATCGTCGTGCTCTGCGCGCTGTCCGACATGCTGCTGATCGCCGTCGGCGTGGGCGGCGCCTCGGCGCTGGTCGAGCGCTACCCCACCTTCATCCACGTGGTGCTCTACATCGGCCTCGCCTATCTGGCGTGGTTCGGCCTCAGCGCGCTGCTGCGCGCGCTGAAGCCCGGCCACGCCACGCTCGACGCCGCCTCGGGCCAGGTGGCGCCGCCCGCGCAGCGCGTGCTGCCGATCGTAATGATGACGCTCGCCTTCACCTGGCTCAATCCGCACGTCTACCTCGACACCTTCCTGCTGATCGGCACCGCTGGCGCGCGCGAGCCGGCCGGCGCGCGCGTGGCGTTCGCGATCGGCGCGATGACGGTCAGCGTGCTGTGGTTCATCGGCCTCGGCTACGGCGCGCGGCTGCTCGCGCCGCTGTTTCGCAAGGCGGTGGCGTGGCGCCTGCTGGACGGCGCCGTGGGCAGCATGGTGCTTTGCCTCGCGGCCACCCAGCTGCGCTGACGTTGCGTTGACGTTTGCGTTGAGCGCGAGGCGGCCGGGCCGCGCCCGGCGCGTTACAGCGCGCGGACGATGCCGCCGTCCACGCGCAGGTTCTGCCCGGTGATGTAGCCGGCGCCGTCCGACAGCAGGAACGCGACCGTCTTCGCGATCTCCCGGGTCCGGCCGAAGCGCCCGGCCGGAATCCGCGCCACGATCTCGGGGGTGGCCGGCCAGCTGTCGATGAAGCCCGGCAGCACCGCGTTGATCCGGATTCCCTCGCTCGCGTAGCGCTCCGCGTAGAGCCGCGTGTAGGCGCTCAGCGCCGCGCGCAGCGTCGACGACACCGGCATCGCCGGCTCCGGCGCATCGGCCGCGAAGCTCGAGATGTTGACCACCGCGCCGCCGCCCTGCGCCTGGAACACCGGCGTCACGCGCCGCAGCACGCGCGCCACGCTGAGCACGATCAGGTCGAGCCCGAGGTGCCACTGTCCGTTGTCGATCGCGAGCAGCTCGCCCTTGGGCGGATGGCCGGTGTTGTTGACCACCGCGTCGATGCGACCGTAGCGTTCGAGCGTGCCGGCCACCAGCCGCTCGACGTCGGCGTCCTCGGTGACCGAGCCCGCGATGCCGAAGCCGCCCAGCTCCGCGGCGAGGCGCTCGGCACTGCCCGATGGCGACATCAGCGCGACGCGATAGCCGTTCGCGGCCAGTTCGGTCGCGATGGCCGCGCCCATGCCCTTGCCCGCCGCCGTGACGAGCGCGACTTTTTCTGCAGTCATGTGTCCTCCTGGAGTGGAATCGCGAACCGGCAGGCCCGCCGGTCCCGCACCTTGGCCACTGTAGTGCCGGCCAGGCAGACGTGTCGAATCATCATTCCTGCTTTCTTTCCGTAGAATTTCTATTGGCTGACGGGGCGCCCCGGCTGGGTTGGCGCTGACTTGCCGGTCCAGGCCTTGGCGCTACCGACGGGTTTTCATCCGGACCCTTTAGACAGTAGTTTTTCTACTGTTTTCGAGCAAAATTCATGGCTTGTGACGGCGCCCCGCCGCCGCCACACTGGCCTGCCGTCCCTCCACGATCGCAGCGCCACCGCCATGAACCTCGCCTATCCCGCCTTCGCCGTGCTCGGCCTGATCTGGGGCACCAATTTCCTGATGATGAAGTGGGCGAGCCTGCTGATCACGCCGCTGCAGATCGTGTTCCTGCGCGTGCTGTTCGGCTTCGTCGCGATCCTCGCGTTCGCGCTGCTGCGGCGCGATCTGCACTGGCGGCAGGCACGGCAGATCCACCACTTTTTCGTGATGTCGCTGCTGGCCACCTCGGTCTACTACTTCGCGTTCGCCAAGGGCGCGTCGCTGCTCGCCTCGGGCGTGGCCGGCATGCTGAGCGGCGCGATCCCGCTGTTCTCGTTCGTCTGCGCGGCGCTGTTCCTCGACAGCGAACGACCGCGGCCGCGCAAGATCGCCGGCGTCGCGCTCGGCTTCGCGGGCGTGCTGCTGATCGCGCGGCCGTGGAACAGCGCGGCCAACGGCGTGAATCCGCTCGGCGTGCTGTTCATGCTGGCGGGCTCGGCCAGCGTGGGCGCGTCGTTCGTCTACGCGCGGCGCTTCCTGTCGGCGCATGCGTTCTCACCGTTCGCGCTGGCCACCTGGCAGATGGGGCTCGCGCTCGTCACGCTCGCGGCGGTGACCGACTTCCACGGCATCGCGCGCATCGCCACCGACCGCGCGACGTTCGCCGGCATGGTGTTCGGCCTTGGACTCGCCGGCACCGGCATCGCGTTCGTGCTGTATTACTTCATCGTGCATCGGCTCGGCGCCGTCGCGGCGTCGAGCGTCACCTACCTGCCGCCCGTGGTCGCGCTCGCGATCGGCTGCGTGTTCGCGGGCGAACCGCTGCATTCATGGGATCTCGGCGCGCTCGCGCTGATCCTGTGCGGTGTGTATCTGCTGCAGGCGCCGCGCGGAAAGCCGACCCCGCGTGATTCGCGGGCGCGAGTTGTTTGATGGGTGTGAGCGGTGGATGGGTTGCTGTTGCACCACGCGTCTGCGATGCACGCGATGCGCTGGGCATGCGGGTCACGGACGGCGCGATGCGGGCCGATGAGCTGCTCACGGCCCACAGCGCGCGATCTCGACCTTCGATTTTCGACGTTCGGCCCGCAGCCGCGGCCGCGGCTTCGGCTCAGGATTTCGGCCTTACGCGGTTCCGCATGGAAGCGCCGCCGCCCATGCGTCCCGACGGCACCGCGGAGCCGCTCGCGCGCACCACGGTCGCCCCCGTTCAACGCACCTCGCCGCGTGCCGACCAGCGCCGATATCGACGCACCTGACACGCGTTCGCGAGGCGCTGGCGCACCAGCGCGCCGATCGGCCAGACGTCAGGCTTCGTGCCGCGGCCGCGGCTCAGGCGCACCAGCTGGTACTTGACCATCGCCATGTTCGCCATTGCGCCGAGCGCCTTGTTCTTCAGCGTGACGGGGCGCAGCGCGGGCGCGAGCGCCTCGCCGGCACGCCAGCGGCGCGGCAGGTCCGGCGCGATCGACAGCGCAGTGGCGATCCCCGCCATCGCCACGCCGCTCGCGACCACCTGCTCGGCCACCGCGCGGCGCCGGATGCCGCCCGTCACCATCAGCGGCACGCGCGAGACCGCCGCGATGTCGCGCGCGAATTCGAGGAAATAGGCCTCGCGCGCGAGCGTGCGGCCGTCGCGCGCCTGCCCCTGCATCGCCGGCGCCTCGTAGCTGCCGCCCGACAGCTCGATCAGGTCCACCGGCAGCTCGCCCAGCATCGCGACCACCTGCCTCGCGTCGTCGGGCTCGAAGCCGCCGCGCTGGAAATCGGCCGAGTTGAGCTTCACCGACACCGCGAACCCGGCGCCGACCACCGCGCGTACGGCGGCCACCACCTCCAGCAGCAGACGCGCGCGGTTGGCGATCTGGCCGCCCCAGCGATCGTCGCGCCGGTTCGTCAGCGGCGAGAGGAACTGGCTCAGCAGATACCCGTGCGCCGCATGGATCTGCACGCCGTTGAAACCCGCCGCTTCGGCCAGCTGCGCGGCGCGCGCGAAACGCTGCACGAGTTCGGCGATCTGCGCGTCCGTGATCGCGGCGGGCACCCGGAACCGGTTCGAAAAGGCGCCCAGGTCCATCGCCACGGCCGACGGCGCGACGGTCGGCTGGCCCAGTTCGGCCGGCATCTGCCGGCCCGGATGGTTGATCTGCATCCATACCTGCGCGCCGCCCGAGCGCGCCACCTGTGCCCAGCGCGCGAAGCGCCCGAGATGCCGGTCGTCCTCCAGCACCACGCCGCCCGGCCCCGTCATGGCGCGCCGGTCGATCATCACGTTGCCGGTCAGCACCAGCCCGGCGCCGCCGTCGGCCCACGCGCGGTAGAGCCGCAACAGCGCCGCGGACGGCGCGTGGTCGGCATCGGCCAGGTTTTCCTCCATCGCGGCCTTGGCCAGACGGTTCGGGATGACGGTGCCGTTCGGCAGCGTCAGGGCGGTGAAAAGTGTCATGGGCGGCTCCCCGCATTGAATGCCACCGACGATAAGATTAAAGTTCGCTTCAATGTCAAGCGGGAGGAGCCGCGCATGAAAATCGGAGAACTGGCCCGGCGCACCGGACTCGCGCCGTCGCGCATCCGCTTCTACGAAGCCCGGGGCCTGCTGCGCACGGCGACGCGGCTGGCCAACGGCTACCGCGAATATGCGTCCGACGCCGAACTCGCGCTGGCCGTGATCGTGCATGCGCAGCAGGCCGGCTTCTCGCTCGACGAGATTCGCGACATGCTGCCCGAGGATCTGTCGGACTGGCGCCACGGCGAACTGCTGCCGAAGCTGCGGCGCAAGGTGGCCGACATCGAGCGCATGGAGCAGCAGCTCGCGCTCGGCAAGGCGCGGCTGCTCGCGCTGATCCGGCAGGTCGAGGAAAAACCCGACGAGATGGCCTGCGCCGAGAACGCCCGGCGCGTGCTGGACGGCCTGCTGGTCGCCCCGCTGCCGCGCGACGGTATTGCGTCGTGAGCATGGCGGCCGTGCCTTGCGCGCGCCGCCGCCTTTCCGTCAGATGCCGCGCCGCGGCCAGTTGCGGAACGCGACCACGGCGAAGCTGATCGCGATCGACCCCGCCGCCGCGCGCGGCGCGACCGGCGCCGCCGCGAACCGGCCGCGCGAGCGCTTGCCGACCGGCGACGCGGATTCGCCGGCTTCCGCATGACTTGCCGGTGCTCCATCGCCCGATGACGCGCGGGTGCAGTCGTCCACGAGCGAAGCGGGGTCGGGCGCGCGGCCATTCAGGTGTCGGTCGGGCATCGTGATTCCTTGAGGGCGGGACGAGCCCGTATTGAACGCGTCCGGCATCGATCCGTAAAATGAATGTTTTGATCGATCCGATAACGCCACGGAATGGAACTGAAACTGCTGCGGACCTTCCTGACCGTCACCGAGCTGCGCCATTTCGGCCGCGCGGCCGACGCGCTGCACATGAGCCAGCCCGCGCTCAGCAAGCAGATCGGCGCGCTCGAGGCGAGCCTCGGCGGGCGCCTGTTCGAGCGCGGCCGGCACGGTGCCGAACTCACGCCGTTCGGCGAGACCTTCGTGATCGACGCGCAGGCGCTCGTGCATGACGCCGACGAGATCCTGGCCCGCGCGCGCGAGTCGAGCAGCGGCCGGCGCGGGCACCTGCGCATCGGCATCTGCCTGTCGGTGCTGACGCTGGTGCCGCCGCTGATCGCCGAGTTCCGGCGCCGCAACCCGTCGGTGTCGGTCACGCTGAGCGACCTGTCGTCGGGCGAGCAGACGCGCCGCCTCGCGTCGGGCAAGCTCGAGGCCGGCTTCCTGCGGATGCCGGCGGCCGACGGCCTCGCGTCGTTCAAGGTGGTGGACGAAACACTCGCGCTGGCGCTGCCGCCGCAACTCGGTCATGCGCGCCTGCCGGCGCAGCTCGAGGTGCTCAACGAGATCGGCTTCATCGCGCTGCAGCGCTCGCGCGGCGCCGGGCTGGCCGCGCAGGTCGATCGCTGGTGCCTCGCGCATGATTTCGTGCCGAACGTGAGCCAGCAGGCCGAGGACGTGCAGTCGGTGCTGGCCTCGGTGGCGGCCGGCGCCGGCGTGGCCTTCATCCCGTCGCGCGCGCGCCATCTGCTGCGCGACGCCACCGTGCTGGAACTGCGCGACCGCACCGCGAAATGGCGCGTCGGGCTCGCATGGCCGACCGCGCGGCACCATGCGGTGACGGAGCATTTCGTGTCGTTCATGCGCACGGCGATCCGTGGCGCGAAAACGGCCTGAGCCTTCCCTGAGCCATGCGCCATGCCCGGGCCGTGCCGGTCTCGGGCGGCTGGCGCCGCCGTCCTAGCGCCCGGCGCCCGGGCCGGGCCACGCGCCGTGATAGCCGATGCGCGCCGAGATGGCCTGCCCCGCCTCGCGCAGCAGCGCGACGTAGTGCGTCTTCGTGTTCGCGCCGCAGCGCATGGTCGGAAACGAGATCGACAGCGCCGCGACCACGTTGCCGAAGCGGTTGAAGATCGGCGCCGCGAGGCAGCGCAGGCCCTCTTCCTGTTCCTCGTCGTCCTCGCCGTAGCCCTGCTCGCGCACGCGCGGCAGGATCGCCAGCAGCGCTTGCGCCGAGCCCAGCGTGCGCGCCGTGGACGGGCGGAACTCCACGCGCGCGAGGATCTCGCGCACTTCGTCGTCGGGCGTCCAGGCCAGCAGCACCTTGCCGATCGCGGTGCTGTGCAGCGGATTGCGGCGCCCGATGCGCGACTGCATGCGCAGGCCGTAGTCGGCGTCGATCTTGTGGATGTAGATGATCGCGTCGTCGTCGAGCGCGCCGAGGTGGATCGCTTCGCGCGTGGCGGCCGCGATGCGCCGCATCTCGAGATCGGCCTCGCGCACCAGGTCGACGCTCTCCAGCGCCTTCGCGCCCAGCTCGAACAGCTGCATCGTGAGCCGGTAGCGCTCCGGGTCGGGCTCGCGCGCGACGTAGCCGAGCGCGACGAGCGTCTGCAGCAGGCGCTGCACGCCCGGGCGCGACATGCCCAATTGCTGGGATAGCTCGGCCACGTCGATCGCGGTACCGGCCTGCCGCGCGCCGCTCGCGCCCATCGCGGCGAGGATCGTGAAGACCTTGCCGACCGCCGCGACCGATTCGGTCCGGTCGCCGCCCGCCTCGGCCGCCGGACCCGCCGCCGGATCGGCGAGGGCCGGGTCCGCCGGGTTCGGCGCGCCGCCGGCGCGTGACCTGGGCGTTGATTTCATGTCCGCGTGTCCATGTATCCGAAACCGCCAAGGATAACGTGTCGGCCCGCACGGCCGCCAATGGGCGATGCGGCCGCGCCACGCACGCCCCGAACGCGAACGGACCGGTCGCGCGCAAGACGCGACCGGTCCGTCGTGATCCGGCTTCCGGCACCGGCGGCGGAACCGGTGCGAACGTGGGTGCGGCCGAAGCCGCAACCCGCCGCTCAGTTCAGGCGCGACTTCAGCTCGCTCGCCATCGCCTTCATCGCGGCCTTGGTCGGCGCGTCCTCGGCCAGCGCGTTCAGCAGGCCGAAGTCGTGGATCGTGCCGTTGTAGCGCGTGGTGGTGGCCTCCACGCCGGCCGCGTCGAGCTTGCGGCCGTAGGCTTCACCCTCGTCACGCAGCACGTCGAACTGCGCGACCTGGATCAGCGCAGGCGGCAGGCCCTTCAGCTCGGCCGTCGAGGCGCGCAGCGGCGACGCGTAGATCTCGTTGCGCTGCGCTTCCTTCGTCGTGTACGCGTCCCAGAACCACTTCATCATCGGCCGCGTCAGGAAGTGATCCTTCTGGTAGGCCTGATACGAGCCGTCGTTGAAGTTGTGGTCCGTCACCGGCCAGAGCAGGCCCTGGAAACGGATCGCCGGGCCGCCCTTGTCCTTCGCCATCAGCGCGACGACCGCCGCCATGTTGCCGCCCACGCTGTTGCCGACCACCGCGAGGCGGCTGCCGTCCACGCCGATCTCGTCGCCGTGCGCGGCCACCCATCGGGTCGCCGCGTAGGCCTGGTTGATCGCCACCGGGTACTGCGCTTCCGGCGACGGCGTGTAGTTCACGAACACCGCCACCGCGCCCGACTGGACGACGAGGTCGCGCACCAGCCGCTCGTGGGTCGGGAAATCGCCGAGGATCCAGCCGCCGCCGTGAAAGAACATGAACACCGGCAGCGTGCCCTTCGCGCCCTGCGGACGCACGATCGTCACCGGCACGCTCAGGCCGTCCTGCTCGATGGTGCGCGTCGACACGTCGATGCCCGACAGATCCACCTTCACGCCGTTCTGCGCGTCCACCAGCACCTGGCGGGCCTTGGCCGGCGCCAGCGTTTCGAGGCCCGGCCCCTTCGTGCCGTTCAGCGCGGCGAGGAAGCGCGTGGTGGTGGCATCGGGCGTGGCCGGCGCGGTCGAGGTGGCCGCACCGGCGGCGAACGCGGAACTGGCGGCGACGATCGCGGATACGGCGGCGGCGATCAGCAGGGGCTTGACGATCTTCATGATGGACTCCTCAGCAATGGATGGCGATGACGAAAGACGGAATGGATGGCGAGCGGGCGATTAGACGATCGTGAGCGTGACGTCGATGTTGCCGCGCGTCGCGTTCGAGTACGGGCAGACGATGTGCGCCTTGTCGACCAGCGCCTGCGCCGCTTCGCGGTCCATGCCCGGCAGGGCGATGCGCAGCTCGACCTCGATGCCGAAGCCGTTCGGGATCGCGCCGATGCCGACGCTGCCGTCGATCGCCACGTCCGCCGGGATCGCGATCTTGTCGCGATGCGCGACGAACTTCATCGCACCGAGGAAACAGGCGCTGTAGCCGGCCGCGAACAGCTGCTCCGGGTTCGCGCCGGCACCGCCCGCGCCGCCGAGTTCACGCGGCGTGGTCAGCTTGAAATCCAGGTTGCCTTCGGGCACCACCGCACGGCCGTCACGGCCACCGGTTGCATGGGCCTGGGCGCGGTACAGCACTTTTTCGATCGACATGATTGACTCCTGTTGAATGAGGGAACGGCGTTTAACTATCGACTACTAGATAGACAACTTGATTCAAAAAACGCAGACGCATGACCGTCTGCCTTTCGACTATTTATCTATCAATAGATAGATAACAAATTCCAATAAAAAGGCGGGAGCCGCCCTTCCGTGTACTGCCACCTCCGCCGTCACGGCGTTTTTTTCCAGGCCCGTTCGACTTCGTCGAGGCGCCCTTTCGCCTGGAACAGCCGGCTCGCCAGCACCGCGCCCTGGTAGGCCGCGTAGAGCGTGCGGGCCGCATCCTCGGGCGCGCCGCTGAAGGCCAGCGTGCCGTCCTGGGCGCCCTGCGCGAGCAGCGCGGCGAGCCAGCGCTCGTTGACGCCGAAGAACGCCTGCACCGCCTGCCGGACCGAATCCGGCAAGGATTCGATGTCCGCCGCCAGCATCCCGCACAGGCAGATCCGGTGGCCGTCGCCGAGCACCGTGCCGAACAACTGCGTGTAGCGGCTCAGCTTCTGGTCCGCCGGCAGCGCCGGGTCGATGCTGTCGATGCCGGCCAGCACGTTCGCGCTGTAGGCCTCGACCGCTTCCAGCACCAGATCGTCCTTGGACGGAAAGTAGTAGTGGATGCTCGAGGTCTTGACGCCGACCCGTGCCGACAGGTCGCGGTAACTGAAACCGTTGTAGCCTCGCAGCATCATCAGCTCGATCGCATGTTCGAGCAGTTGTTCGCGGACGTTCGGTTTCGTTTCCATGGGTTGTACTTTATCTACTGGAAGATAGAGAGTCAAGCGGTTTTTTGAGAAATCTTTCGGGAGCGCGGCGGGGCCAGCCCGCCCGCCTGCCGATCGCAAGCGCGACACGCCATCAGGCCGGGCATCAGAACATCACGCGCACCGCTCACAACGTGTAGGCGTACACCGACGGCGACGTGCAGTTCGTCTTCGCGTCGCCGGGCACGAAGCACGGCGCGACCGTGTAGAGCACCACGGCCTTGCCGTTGCGATTGATGTCGACGGCGATGCCGAATCCCAAGTTGTAGTTGCCTTGGGCAATTTCCGTCTTGCCGCCCCATCCTGACTTGAAGTTGAAGCGCGCGTAGTTCAACTGGCCCGAGCGCAGATTCTGCAGTCGCGGCCCCTTCGTGGAAAACGCAATCACGGCTTCCCCTGCCGGACTCATCGCCATGGCAACCGAGTCGAGCGCGGTGTCGTCGACCCCAAGCGCCTTGGCGAGGCGGGCCGGCCGATCCCATTGATGACCGTTGCGCGCCTGGCTCCACCAGTACTCGGTGCTGCCCGTCGACCGATCGGTTTGCGACCACAGCAGCAGGGCGCTTCCGGCCTCGTTCGTCAGCAGCCGCACGTCACCCAGGTCGCCCGTGGCGATGGTGCCGGTCGTGATGCCCCAGCTGGAATCAGTCTCGGCGTAAAGAGACGGCACCAGCATGCATTCGCCCGACGACGTTCCCACGCCCAAGATGAATATCGCCGAGGGCGCGCTCAACGCTTTCCCGATCGGCAGGCCGGC
Organism: Burkholderia perseverans; assembly: GCF_022870505.1. NCBI lineage: Bacteria > Pseudomonadati > Pseudomonadota > Betaproteobacteria > Burkholderiales > Burkholderiaceae > Burkholderia > Burkholderia perseverans. The sequence goes on along the minus strand of NZ_CP045093.1, from coordinate 77,190 downwards.
CGTGTCGCAGGTGGCGGCGAACGGGCTGCCCGCCGGGAAATGCTCGTCGCTCAGGTGCAAACCAAACGCGCGATGCGGGAACGTGGTCTGAGCGCCGTCGATCGACGGACGGAGCACGCCGAGCGACGAATACTGCGGGAACGACAGGCTCACTTCCTGCCATAGAAAGTATCCCTGGATCGCCGCCACGTCCGGATCGCGAGGCGCCATCGCAAAGGCGGCGTGCCGGTGAGTCGACTGGCGCGGCGCAAGGATCAACCCGTTCTCGGCAATCGATACGCCGGCGAGGCCGACCGACGCCGCTCCGTCAGGACGCACGCGATACAGTTCGGCGGGCGCCGTGGTGTCCTGGGGGTTGGCGAGGGAGTCGTAGCCGAGCACGGAAACCAGCGCCGTGCCGTCGTCGGTCACCGTCAGATCGGAAGCGTTCGGCGAGTCCGCCGCCAGCTCCCGGGACAGGGGAACCGCGCCGGACCATCCGATCGACGGCGTAAAGAAAAAGGCATGGTTCACGGCGCTATCGGCGTATTCGCCCGATTGGCTCGAGAGCAGGACACGCTGTCCCGCGGCATTGGTCCGCTGCACATAGCTGCTATAGCCGGACGCAGTCCCGGCCGATCCCGCCAGTACCTGCGCGGCGGACCATTTGCCGTCGCCATCGGTGACCGAGGTCACCAGTTGCGACGGGCCGAGGAGATCCCGCCATGACGCGAGCGCCATGCCCCGGTCGTCGAGCGTAATTTGCGGATAGCTCGGCATGGCCGGCAAGTCCCCGCTCCCGATCGCGACGCCCTCCCAGATCCGCTGGGTTCCCTCTGCCTGGGTAAAGCTCGCGACGCGACTGGTCGGCTCGCTTCCCGCGTTGCCGCCTCCGGTCGTGCCCGCCACGACCGGCCCCGCATCCTCGCCGCCCCCGCAGCCGGCGAATACCGCCAGGCACGACAAAATAACCAGGTTTCGTTTGCTCATGTCACGAGATCGTTATGGGTATCGGGAAATGCCGGCGCGGGCATGCGGCCGTCGAGCGTCGATCCGACATCCCGCCCGCCCACGTCGGCGTACCGACGCGCGCGCCCGTCGAGACATCGTTTCCGGTGCCTCGAACAGCAGGTGAATCGAGTGGGAATGCCTGAGGATCGGCCCGATGTGTCACGCGTCCCGGCGGACGAACACCCCGCATCGCGCGGGTGCCGCGCGAGCCGCGGCACCTCAAGCGTTACGAAATATTTCGAAACGAGATTGTAAGCATCGTGAATGGGCCGGGCAAGCGATGAATACGGGGGGACTTTCCCGCTGGACGCCGGTTCGACGCGCAACGAGCGCGCCCCGTGTCGGGCATCAGCAGCCTCGGGGCGCAGAGAGAATCGCTGACGGGCAACGCGCCGGCCCGTCCGCTTTCCTCAACGCCGCGCCAGCGTCACTGCGAACAACGGCCGCCGCACGTCGAACCCGAGCTTTTCGTACAACCCGATCGCCCCCGCGTTGGTCTCGAACACATGCAGGAACGGCAACTCGCCGCGCGCCACGATCTGCTGCGCGGCGAACCCGACGAGCCGCCCGGCAAGGCGCCGGCCGCGATGATCGGGATGGACGCACACCGCGCTGATCTCGGTGAAGCCCGGCAGGTGCAGCCGCTCGCCCGCCATCGCCACCAGCTCGCCGTCGTGCCGGATGCCGTAGTAGCGGCCCATCTCGGGCGTGCGCGCCGCAAACGGCCCCGGCTGCGTCAGCGCCACCAGTTCGGCGATCTCGCGCGCGTGCGCGGCGTCGAGGCGCTCGATGCCGTCGCCGGTCTCGTCCTCGCGCGGCGCGCGCTGGATCATCTGGTTCAGCGTGCCTTGCCCCTTGATTTCGAACGTGTCAGCGGGCTGCCACGGCGTGGTGGCGAACATCTTCACGGTCTCGCCCGGCGCCATCAGCGCCGCGAACGCGCGCCATGCTTCGGGCGTGTCGGCGGCCAGCGCGCCGAACGGCGAGATCTCGGGCTGGAAGCGTCGTGCCAGCTCGCCGCCGACCGCGATGCCGGCCTGGCAGGTGATCAAGGCACGCCAGATCGGGTTGTCGAGATGAAGGCGTTCGGTGTCGGGAAAATGGAGTGTCATCGGTATCGGCTGTCGGCGAGGAAATGGCGCGCGGCGTTGCCCGCCATCTTAGCCACAACGGTCCGCGCGCGGGCGCTCATCCCTCCCCCCAGGCCGCGGTGCCACCGATCCCTGCGCCGCCCCCATCCCGACTACACCGGACCGGGCTCGACGCCGCGCCGCCCCTTCCACATCATCAGCAGGTGGTAATAGAGCCGCGGGCTGAGCCCGAACCGATACGCATAGAGATTGCCGAGCGCGATCGCGAGGCTCGTGCGCGGCTCGTGGTTGCGCGCATAGAGCGACACGACGATCGGCACCAGCCGCCGCAGCGCGAGCCGCCGCGCCGGTTCGAGCTCGGGCGGCAGCGCCAGCTCGTTGACGAAATGCCATGCCATCAGCGAGGCCGAGCGCATCGAGTGGCGCGTCGCGCGCGAGATCGACACGTCGGTTTCGCGGTAGCACGACACGTAGTCGTCCACGTAGCTGATGCGCCGCGCGGCGAGGCAGAGCCGCGTGTTGAACACGTAGTCGCAACACGAGCCGTAGCTGTCGTCGTAGCCGATCCGCTTGACGAGATCGGCTCGCGCGAGCCAGCCGTTGTTCGGGAACATCTGCACGAGCCCGACGCGGCCCGGCTGCGGCTGCAGGCCGGCCGCCGCGGGACGACGGTGGAACATCAGGTTGAGCCGGCGCGTGGCGGCCCGATCGATGCGGCTGCGCTGGTCGACGACGTACTGGTTGCCGAACGCCGCGTCGAGGTCGGGGTGGCGCTCCCATTGCGCGAGCAGCCGCGCGAGGCCGTCGCGCAGCAGGAAATCGTCGTCGTGGATCAACAGGATCTTGTCGCCGCTCGCACGCGCGAACAGGCTCGTCACGTTCGGCGCCTGGCCCAGCGAGGGCCGGTTGCGCGCATAGCGAATGCGCGGATCGCCGCCGTAACGCTCGCGGACCAGGCGTTCGGTGGCATCGCCCGCGGAGTCGTCGCCGATCACGATCTCGATGTCGGGGTGGCGCTGGGCCAGACACGAGTCGATGCACTCGCCGATCAGATGGGCGCGATTATGGGTCGGTATACAGATCGAGACCTTGCTGTTGGTACGCATCATGTCCATCCGCACGAAAGGAGAACGATGGAAATTTGAAAACAAGCTTTCCAGCGGATGACATCATCGGGAGAAAAAAATATAAAAAAATCGAAAATAATCGTCTGTAAGGGTAGGCCCCGATGCCACGCCGGGCGTGGGTTTCGGCCGAATGCGGGGCGCGGTCGAAGTGACCGGAAACGGTCGCGCGAGCGGACAGGACGAGCGCCGCCGGGCGGCAATTCCGACCGGACGGGAAGCGGGACAGGCGAGGGAAGCTGAACGCTGCGGCCGCGAAAACGGCGGCGGAAAACTCAAGCCATGCTCAAGAGATGCATGGTGCGCCGGAGGCGATCGGCAGCGCCTCCGGCGCCGCGCTTACATTACCTTGCCGAGTTCCTTCGACACCGAAGCCGGCGTCGCGTATTCGCGATCGGGAATGCGCTGCAGACTGTCGACGATGCGCGCGTTGACGTGGCCCTCGCGCGCGCTGCGCACCAGGTCGGCCCTGGCGGCCGGGTAATCGACGCCCTTCAGCGCCTTCTGGACGTCGAGCGGGCTCGGCGGCTTGTCCCGCCCGCCTTTCTCGTGGCCGCCTTGATGGCCGCCCTTGTCGTGGTCCTGCTGCGCGCGGCTGCCTTCGTGCGCGCGCGAATGGCTCAGTTCGTGGCCGGTATGCGAACGGTGGCTCGCTGTCATGGAACACCTCCGGATCTCGTGGTTCGGGAAAACGGCCGTCACCCGCTGGCGCGGCCGGGACGAACCCGATACCGCGCAACGCGCATGCCGCGCCGCCGGCTCGGCCAGTTGTTTCGACCGGCGACGCGATCGCGTCGCATGGTTGAACAGGCATGGCGCTTGCCGACCGCGGAGATGGGGTCGATCACCGCGCCGCCACGGCGGGATTCGCGCCTGGCCGCTTCGCTCTTCGCCTTTCAGCATGCCGACGCCGACGCCGCGACCGCGCGATACTGCCGCGACCGCGACGCCCTTCCCCCCGGCCGGCAATCCGCGCGCGTCGTGCCGCGCCGCCGGCCGCTTATCCGGAGCTTCGATGCCACATGAAACCGAGTGGTACCTGATCGTCGGCGGCGTGTTCATCGCGGTCGGCTTCGCCGGCTCGGCGCTGCGCCAGCTGCCATGCAGCACCGCGATGATCTATCTCGCGGTGGGCGCGCTGCTCGGGCCGGCCGGGATCGGCCTGATGCATCTCGACCTCGCGCGCGACGCGACGCTGCTGCGGCACGTGACCGAGATCGCGCTGCTGGTCTCGCTGTTCGCGATCGGGCTGCGCCTGCGGCTGCCGTCGCTCGACCGCCTCTGGCTGCTGCCGGTGCGGCTCGGCTTCGTGGCGATGCTCGTCACGGTGCCGCTGGTCGCGGCGGTCGCGACCGTCGCGCTCGGCCTCGGCTGGGGGCCGGCGCTGCTGCTGGCCGCGATGCTCTCGCCGACCGATCCGGTGCTTGCCCATGACGTGCAGGTGCGCAGCCCCGGCGACGTCGATCTGGTGCGCTTCGCGCTGTCGGGCGAGGGCGGCCTGAACGACGGCATCGCGCTGCCGTTCGTGCTGGCGGCGCTCGCGCTGTGCGGCGACACCGCCGCGACCGGCGGCGCGGCGCCCGGCTCCGCGGCGTTCCTCGGCCAGCTCGCCTGGGGCATCGCGGGCGCGCTCGCGATCGGCGCCGGGCTCGGCTGGATCACCACTCACGGCGTCGCCTGGCTGCGGACGCGCCATGCGCAGGCGCTCGGGCTGGAAGGCTTCTTCGCGCTCGGGCTGATCGTGATCGCGTTCGGCGTGGCGCAGTCCGCGCAAACCTTCGGCTTCCTGGCCGTGTTCGCGGCCGGCGTCGCGATGCGGCGCGTCGAACACCGCGCGAGCGGGCCGAGCGCGCCGCGCGAAGTGATCGGCACGATCGATTCGACCGACGTGAGCGCCACCGAGCGCGACCCCGCCAAGGCCCACGCCTACATGACCGAATCGGTGCTCGGCTTCACCATCGAACTGGAGCGGATCGCCGAGGCGGTGGTGATGACGCTGGTGGGCGGCGCGCTCGCCACGCTCTCGCCGGCCGCGTTCGGCTGGCCGATGCTGGCGCTGGCCGCCGCGCTGATGCTGCTGATCCGGCCGCTCGCGGTGGCGCTGTCGCTGGCCCGCTCGCCCACCACCGCGACGCAGCGCCGGCTGATCGGCTGGTTCGGGATCCGCGGCATCGGTTCGTTCTACTACCTGCTGTTCGCCATCGAGCATCGCCCCGACGCGGCGCTGCCGCTCGTGCCGGTGGTGCTCGGCATCGTGGCGCTGTCGGTGATCGTGCATGGCGTGTCGGCCACGCCGCTGATGAACTGGTATCACCGCTTCTCGCGCGCGGGGCGCTGAGTCCGGGGCGCGCCGCAACGAAAAACGGCGCGGTCCGGCATTCGAGCCGGCCGCGCCGTCGGTGGCATGGCCGCCGTCACGCACCGCCGAGGCGGCACGCGGCGGCGGCCTGGTTCAACGTCGCATCATGCCCATCACGAGCGTGACGATGAACACGATCAGGAAGATGAAGAACAGGATCTTGGCAATCGATGCGGCACCGGCGGCAATGCCACCGAACCCGAAGAATGCGGCAACGATTGCGATCACGAAAAATACGACGGCGTAGTAGAGCATGGTTACCTCCCTGTTCAAGTCATTCAAATCATGGATGCGCCGCGGATCAAGCGTCGTGCTTGTGTCGCGGCTTGCCCCGGGTCTTCGTATGGGCGAAGTCCTCGAGCTGCTTTTCACTCATCGAGTCGTACATCGATTTCGATGCCGGTTTCAACGAGCCCACCTTGGTCTGGCCGCGCTTGGCGGCCAGCGCGGCACCGGCCGCACGCTGCTGGGATTGGGACTTGGCTGGCATGTTCGTTCTCCTTGCAAGCGGCCGGTTCATGCAGGAGTGGCGGCCTGTCGAAGCCACCACGCCCACCTTCCGGCCCGCATTCTCATGCAAACCGCGTGCCAGGGGCTCCGAGCCCCGTCGGAGCGGGGTTTCGCGGAATCGGGCAAGGCGCGGTCTGGCGTATCTACCATGCGCTCGTAATAAGTGCATGGTCGGATCGGCGGCGTTTTACGTGATTGCCGCCGGCACCGGCGTTCGGGCTGCGCGGCAGGAACGCCCCGGCGATGGCGCGCGAGCCGGGTGCGATGCGCAGGCTCATGACCCGCCGCCTTGAATGGATGTCAGGCCGCGCACCGGCGCCGGTGGATCCCCCCCTGGCTGCTGGTACGGCTCGGGCACGTGCTCGGGCTGATGGCCGGGGCCGGGCGCGGGCTCCGGCACGGTTTCGGGGATCTCGGGCGCCTCGGGCGTACCGGGATCGGGCTGATGCAGGATCGGATCGGTTTTCATCGGAACTCCTGGTTTTGGGCGCCGCGCCGGACGGCGGATGTCGGGCCGGCCGCGCCTTCGCTACATGGCTTGAAGATTCCACCCGCCGGCACGCTCATGCCACGAACGCGGCCATCACGAGCCACAGCGAACGCTCGCCGTCGACGATCGGCGCCGCCAGCGCGTCGCGGTCGTCCGGCGCGCAGGCGCGGCGCAGCGCGCGCTGCGCGGCTTCGGCGCTGTCGAACACGGTGTCGTCGAGGCGCCGCACGCCGGCCTTGTCCTCGAACATGGTCCGCTGCGGGCTGTGCAGCAGCGGCTCGCGCTGCCAGACGGGGAAGCGGCCGCGCACCGATTCGAACGTGCCGCCGCATACGTTGACTTCGTAGTGGACCTGCCGGCCCCGGTCGTGGGTCATCATCACGCTCTCCTTGCTGCGGCGGCCCGTTCGGTACGGACGAGGGCCGCCGGTGAGTACCTGGACGCCGCATGGGCATCACGCGGCTTTCGCACACCGCCCCAGGGGCTCGCGCGCGCACCGTCATGCCGGATCATGCAAACGCCGTGCCGGTCGTTCCGACCTCGCGACACCGTTTGCCCGGCATGGGAATTGCGCGCCGGGCGATTCATGAACTCTCGCTCCGACGCCGCCGCCCGCCCCGGGCCGGGCGACATCCCGATGACCGGTCCGTCCAGGGTCCGCCGCGCCGACGCGCCGCCGTCGCGAGAACTCGGCGCGTGCCGGCGCTGCCCGCTGTGGGAACACGCGACGCAGGCGGTCCGCGGCGAGGGGCCGCGACGCGCGCTACTGATGCTGGTCGGCGAACAGCCCGGCGACCGCGACGACCTCAGCGGCCGACCGTTCGTCGGTTCGGCTGGCCATATCCTCGACCGCGCGCTGGCCGATGCCGACATCGCGCGCGCCGAGGTCTATCTGACCAATGCGGTCAAGCACTTCAAATGGGAACCGCGCGGCAAGCGCCGGCTGCACCGGCCGCCCGCGCAGCGCGAGGTGGAGGCATGCCGCCACTGGCTCGCGCGCGAACTCGACGCGGTCGGACCGCGCGTGATCGTGGCGCTGGGTGCCACCGCGCTACGCGCCGTGCTCGACGACCCGGCGGCGACGTTGCCGCGCACGCACCAGGCGGTCGCGCTGCCGGACGGGCGCTACGTGGTGGGCACCGATCATCCGTCGTTCGTGCTGCGCACGCGCGACGCGAATTCGCGCGAGCGCGCCTACGACGAACTGGTCGACGCCCTGCGCACGGCGCGGCGTCTCGTGCGATACGGACTCGCGCATCATGAGCCGGCGCCGGGTGCCGCCTGAGGGCGGATGTCGAGCCGGATCGCTGCGTCCGCATCGACCCGGTACCCGGTACCCGCTGACGGGTTCAGGCGCGCGGCCGCCACGGCGGCACACGCTCATTCGTCGCGCCGCCGCGGCGCCGGCTTCGGATTTCGCGTCCGGCCTCAGTACCCGTGCGCATCGCCGCTGCCCGCGCCGCCGCCCGAAGCGGCCCCGCGCGTCCCGCCCGCGGCGTCGCGATGCATCGTGCCGCCATTGGCGCCGCTGTCGTGATGCGAGCCGGTTCCGCGCGGCGAAAGCCCGCGCGCACCGGGCGAGACACCATGCGCGCCGGCACGGTCGGCCGCGCGATCGTCGGGCTGCAGGTGCGCGCCGGGATCGCGCGGCGGGTTCGGGCTCGCGTCGTGTTTCGACGCGGCGCCGGTCGGCAGCTGCGCGCTGCCCGGTGCCACCGGCACGATCGCCTGGGCGGACACGGCGAGCGACCAGCCGCCCGCCAGCACGGTCATGGCGGCCATCGCTGCCGCGCGCGCGAGACTGTGAAGCGTCGGGTTCATCGTCTGCATGTGATCCTCCGGAGTTCGGTCGATTTCTCATCGAGTCAGCAAACCGCGTTCCGCGCGCCGGCCGCACGGGGCGGCGCGATCGCGCCGGGCATGAGCGGGTTTGACAAGCGATTGCAAAAAGCGCCCTGCCGGGCAAGCCCCGCCGTCGGCGCAGCGCTCGACGGCCGCGCCCAGGCCATGCGCGCGACGCGGGCGCGACATTTGCATCGCGCCGTGCGTCCCACCGCAGCTCACGCAGTTCCTCCCCCGACCAGGAGCACCACATGGCACACACGAAACGCTCGATCGACGAACATCTCGACGAATGGCTGCGCGACGCGCATGCGATGGAAGAACAGGCCGGCACCATGCTCGCCGCGATGGCACGGCGCCTCGAACACTATCCCGACCTGAAGCAGCGCATCGAACAGCATCTGGGCGAGACGCGCGAGCAGGCGCGGCTGATCCGCGAATGCATCGGGCGGCGCGGCAGCGACGTGTCGGCGCTGAAGGATCTGGGCGCGCGCAGCCTTGCCACGCTGCAAGGCTTCACCGGCATGCTGGCGGCCGACGAGGTGGTCAAGAGCGCGATCGCGAGCTATGCGTTCGAGAACTTCGAGATCGCGACCTACCGCACGCTGATCACGGCCGCGCGCACGGCCGGCGACGCCGACACGCTCACCGTCTGCGAGCGGATCCTGCCGCAGGAAGTGGCGATGGCGAACTGGCTGGAACAGCATCTGCCGCAGGTGGTCAACGCGTTCCTGACGCGCAACCCCGAGAGCGAGGCAGCTTCGCGCTGATCCGTTCGCGCGGGGCGCCGCGCCGGCCGCCAGCCCGCGCCAGGCACGGTGCCGGGGCGACCGGCCACGCGGCCGCCCCGGCGCCGCCGGCTCGTGCCGGTTCTGGAGCCTATTCCTGATCCACCGCGAAGCGGCCGCGCTCGATGCCGGCGCGCACCGCCTCTTCCTCGGTCAGCCATTCGGGATCGACCGGCTCCGGCAGCGGCCGGCCCACGGGGGCGCCCTCGCGCGTCAACGTCACGCTCGGCACCCACGCGCCGCGCTCGTTGCGATGCGCCGTCACCGCGATCACATGGCCGCGGTAGCTGTCGCTCGTCACGGTTCTTTCAGATTCCTTCATCTCGCCTCCTGGATGCATGGGTGAGTCGAATCCTTCAAACGCAATGCAAAAACCGCGCACGCCGGACCTGTTGCCATGCCGGGTCGTGCCGACATCGGGCGCGCAACGGCCGTTCCCGTCGCGCGCCGCGCAGGCACGCCCGATGCTCGGTTTCCTCCACGCCCACTCCGGATACCCCCGATGCGCACCGACGATCTCGACAGCCGCGAACTCGACTACTGGACCGCGCGAGCGCTGGCCCGCGACGACCTGCCGATCGCCTTCGTCGCGCTCGAGCCCGCGCTCGTCGTGACGTTCTCGAACGGCACGGCGGCGCGCATGGATGCGCGGTTCGCGCCGTCCTCGCGATGGGCCGACGCGACCGACGTGCTCGACCGGCTGATCGACGTGCGCAGCACGCGAGACGCGCACGGCACGCTGAGCTGCGTGGCCACCTTCGACGCCGACGGCACCGCCTGCGCGGCCCGCGAGGGGCACGGCAGCGGGCCGGACCTGCGCACCGCGCTGCTGCGCGCGTTCGTGCGGGCGCGCTTCGGCGACGAGGTCGAGGCGATGCCGGGCGAGCCGCACGTCGTGCGGCACGGCAAGCTCACGCGGCATGCGCAGGGCGAACCGATACCGTCGCGCGGGCCGCGCGACGCCGAACCGGAACCGAACGCGATCGGCTCGCTGCCGCGCCAGTGAGGCCCGACGAACCGACGCCAACGCCGACGCCAGCGGCCTCGCCGCCTCGCGACCTCAACGGCATCGACGACATCAAGACCAGCCACGGAGACAGATCCATGACGGCAATCCAGGGCCCCGCGCGGGCCACGCGCCGCCGCCTCGGCGACTGGCTCGCGACCGAGGAACTGCGGATGACGGCCTACCGCCGCCAGCTCGCCCAGGACGCCTACGCGGTGGCCGGAAAACGGCCACGCACGGCGGTGGTGGCCGAGTTCGCGGCGCTGTTCGAACGCGACGCGGTGCTGCGCATGGGCCTCACGCGCGCGATCGGCGAAGCGGGCGAGGCCGGCTATGCGCTCGGCTACGCGACCATCGAGGACCTGATGGCGATCCTCGACCACGTGATGCGCTACGCGCCGCCATTCAGCGAGGAGAGCCTGATCGTCTGCCCGGTCAACGCGCTGCTCGACTGGCCGATGTGCATGCCGTCCGGCTATCCGCTGTTCCGCGACGCCACCGTCAATGCGCAACTGGGCCGCCTGCTGTCGGGCTGGTGCGATTTCCTGTCCGGCCCGCATTCGCGCGAGCATCTGCACGAGCGCGGTCCAAGCGGCTGGTTCAGCGAAGTGGCGCGCGAGCGCATGCGGCTCGACGAATTCGTCTGCCGCCGCGACGAACCGTGCTGGGGTTTCGACTCGTGGAATCACTTCTTCACGCGGCGCTTTCGCGACGGCGCGCGGCCGGTGGCCGAGCCGAACGACCCGCGCGTGGTGGTCAGCGCCTGCGAGGCGGCGCCGTACCAGATCGCCGCGCGCGTGCAGCGCCTCGACGAATTCTGGATCAAGTCGCAGCCCTATTCGATTCGCGACATGCTGACCCCGCAGCACGCGCTGCTGGCCGAGCGTTTCGTCGGCGGCGACATCTACCAGGCCTATCTGAGCGCCTACAACTACCATCGCTGGCACGCGCCGGTGGGCGGGATCGTCACGCACGCCTACCGCGTTCCCGGCACTTACTTCTCGGGCGCCGACGTCGAGGGGCTCGACCCGTCCGGGCTCAACGACTCGCAAGGCTACATGACGGCCGTGGCCACGCGCGCGGTGGTGGTGATCGACTGCGAAGACCCCGGCATGGGCACCGTGGCCTGCGTGTTCGTGGGGATGGGCGACGTGTCGTCGTGCGTGATCGACGCGCATCCGGGCCAGCGCCTGGCCAAGGGCGACGAGATCGGCTACTTCCAGTACGGCGGCTCGACGTTCTGCCTGCTGTTCGAGCCGGACGTGATCGAGCGTTTCGTGGTGGCGGGCGCGCCCGACGTCGAGTCGCCCGTGGTGCCCGTCAACGCGGCGATCGCGGTGTCGCGCTGAAGCCCGACGGCTGCAAGCCGGTGCCGGCGCGATGCCGGTGGTGACGGTAGCGCCCGCCGCGCGCGCGGCGGCGCCGGCGCCGGGGGCTTATTTGTCGTCGCGCGGCTTGCCGCCGGTGGCTTTCTCGCCCGGCGTGCCGATGCGGTTGTAGACCGTCTTCAGGCTGACGTCGAGGATCTCGGCCGCATGCGCCTTCACGCCGCCGCACTGTTCGAGCGTGCCGAGGATCAGCCGGCGGTCGACCTCCTCGAGCGGCGTGTCGAGCGGCACCGTCACGGCGCTGCCGCCCGTGCTGGCCATGCCCGATACTTCGTCCATGATCGGCGGCGGCAGCGTGTCGATCGCGTCGCCGTCGGCGAAGATGCTGGCGCGCTGCACGAAGTTGCGCAGCTCGCGCACGTTGCCGGGCCAGTCGTAGCGCGTCAGCGCGGCCTTCGCGGCATCGCTGAAGCGCATCGCGCGGCCGCTGTCCTCGTTGAGCCGGGCCAGGAACGCGTCGGCCAGCAGCACGATGTCGGCGCCGCGTTCACGCAGCGGCGGCATCGGGATCGGAAACACGTTGATGCGGTGGTAAAGGTCGGCGCGCAGCGTGCCGGCGGCGATCGCGGCCTCCGGATCGCGATTGGTGGCGGCGACGATGCGCACGTCGATCGAGGTCTCGCGCACCGAGCCGAGCCGCGTGACCTGCCCGGTCTCGAGCACGCGCAGCAGCTTGACCTGCAGCTCCACCGGCATCTCGGTGATCTCGTCGAGGAACAGCGTGCCGCCGTCGGCACGCTCGAAGAAGCCCTTGTGCTGGCGGTCCGCGCCCGTGAAGCTGCCGCGGTCGTGGCCGAACATCTCGCTCTCCACCAGGTTCGCCGGAATCGCGCCGCAGTTGATCGCGATGAACGGCCCGCGCCGCCGGAAGCTCAACTCGTGCAGCGTCTGCGCGGCCACTTCCTTGCCGGTGCCCGATTCGCCCGTCAGCAGCACCGACGCGTCGGTGGTGGCCACCCGCGCGAGCGCGTCGTACATCGTGCGCATCGGCGGCGAGTTGCCGAGCAGGCGGCCGAAGCGGCCGGCGCGCTCGAGTTCGTCGCGCATCGCGCCGATTTCTTCCTCGTGGACTTCCATCTGCGCGACGCGCGCGAAGATGCCGTCCAGCCGCTGCATGTTGAATGGCTTGACGAGGTAGTCGCTCGCGCCCTGCCGCAGCGCGTCGATCGCGGTGTCGAGCGTGGCGTGACCGGTGGCGAACACCAGTTCGCCGCGTTTGCCGCGCTGCGTGAAATCCTCGAACAGCTCGATGCCGTTGCCGTCGGGCAGCACCAGGTCGCAGAGCACCAGTTCGTAGCTCTGAGTCAGCATGCGCGACCGGGCCTCGGCCAGCGAGGCGGCGGTATCGCAGGCCAGCTGCCGGTTCTGCGCGAGCGCGGCGAGCATCTCGCGCGTGTCGCTGTCGTCATCGACGATCAAAATGCGTGGCATGCAGACTCCTTTCGACGATTGCGTCGCGCGCCCCTGATGCCACATTGGCGGCGGCGAGATGAGAGATGACGGAGTAGGCGATGCGGGGTTCGGCGCCGCGAGTTCCGAGTGGAGGGGCGGACGACCGACTACCTCTAGGAAAGCAGATATTACCGCTCGGCGCCATCGGATCTTTCTATCCATGTCGGCTGACTGCATTGCGAGATTCAATCCCCCGGTGCTCAGCACGCTCTGCGGCCATCTCAAAAAAAATGCATGATAAACGCTTGATTGATGGAATAGCTGACGCCATACATGTGTCCGACCCCCCAATGCTCGTTTTCTGTGTTCCATGGCACGGCTCGATAGCGATCCGCCGCGGCTGGCCGGCCAGTCTTCGTCGATCGAAGCGCTGCTCGCCAAGGTCAGCCGCGCCGCGCTTGCGCAGGCGAGCGTACTGATCGTCGGCGAGACCGGCTCGGGCAAGGACGTGGTCGCGCGGCTGCTGCACGCGCTCGGGCCGCGCGCGGCTCAGCCGTTCGTCGCGGTCAACTGCGGGGCGGTGGCGCGCGACGTGGCCGAATCGCAGCTGTTCGGCCATGAAAAAGGCAGCTTCACCGGCGCGGTCGCGCAGCATATCGGCTTCTTCGAGGCCGCGCGCGGCGGCACGCTGTTCCTCGACGAGATCGCCGACGCGCCGCCCGAGTTGCAGGTCAAGCTGCTGCGCGTGCTGGAGAGCGGCACCATCACGCGGGTAGGCGGCACCGAGCCGATTCCGGTAGACGTGCGCGTGGTCGCGGCCACCCACCACGATCCGGCCGCCGCGGTACGCGACGGCCGCTTTCGCGAGGATCTGTTCTACCGGATCGCCACCGTGCCGCTGCACGTGCCGCCGCTGCGCCAGCGCGAGGGCGACGCGGAGCAGCTCGCGCGCGAGCTGGTGGCGCATCTCAACGCGCGCCACGGTACCGCGAAGCGGCTCTCGGCACAGGCGCTGCGCGTGCTGAACACCCACAGCTGGCCCGGCAACGTGCGCGAGTTGCGCAACGTGGTCGAGCGCGGCTTCATCCTGGCCGACGAGCAGATCGAGCTGCACCCGCCGGCGCTGGCGCCGGCCGCCGCCAGCGTGCGCGACAACGTGATGACGCTGCAGGTCGGCGCGACGCTGGCGCAGTCGCAGCAGCACTTCATCGCCGCCTCGCTGCAATACTTCGACGGCAACAAGCCGCGCACCGCGAAATCGCTCGGCATCAGCCTGAAGACGCTCTACAACCGGCTCGCGCTGATGCGCGACGACGACGGCAAACCATCTCCCGGCTAGCCGGCCCGGCGCGCCGGTAACGCTTTCCATGCTTTGTAAATCACGGCACCCGCCGCGCCGCCGCGGCCCCGCCGGCCGCCATGCCGGCGCGCGCGGGGCCGCAAGCGCGGGCGTGGCACGCGCGTTGCGTCGATCGCCCCATCGATCCTCTTCATGATGGAGACAGACGATGCAACGAATTCGCCAGATCAGGTCGCCCGACGTCGTGCAAGTCGCGCCGGGCGATTCGATTCGTCATGCGTCGCAATGGATGGCGCGCCACGAGGTGGGCGCGCTGCCCGTGTACGACGGCCCGCGCGTGGCCGGCGGGGTGACCAATCGCGACATCGTCACGCGCGCGCAAGCCTCGGGCAAGGGCGGCGGCGCCACCGTGCGCGAGATCACCCCGGTGCCGATCGAATGGTGCGGCGAGGACGACGCGGTGCGCCGCAAGATGGCCAGCACGCAGGTGCGCCGGATCCCGGTGATGTCGCGCGAGCGACGGCTGGTGGGGAGGGTCTCGCTCGGCGACTTCGCGACGCGTTGCGGTGTGGCCGAGCGCGACGCCATCGGCGAGACGCTCGACTGTCTTTCGCCGCCGCGCTGAGGGCCGGCATCGCGTCGCCACGCGCATCAACACCGCATCAACACGATTCCCAGGGAGCCCACGATGCAATCGACCCCAGCCGGTGCCGCCGCCGGCGCCGCCCATCACACCGGCCGCGCGATGGTGCCGGCCCGCATGCTCGACGGCGCGCTCGCGCGCGCCACCGACGGCTACACGCTCGGCTACGTGAGCGAGGTGATGCTCGACCTGCGCACCGGCCGCATCGCCTACGCGCTGCTCGCGCTCGACGAGCGCATCCACGCGCGCCTGCTGACCGCCGTGCCGTGGCATTACGTGGCGCTCGACGCCGACGGCACCGGGCTGCGCGTCGCGCTGTCGGCGGCCACCGTGCGCGGCGCACCCGCGATCGACCTCGATGCCTGGCGGGTGGCGACCGATCCGGCCTGGGAAAGCGCCGTGATCCAGCATTACGACACCGAGGATGCGCCGCGCGAGTACAGCCTCGCCGAGGAACTCGGGCTGCGCTCGCCGGTGCGCCCGCGCGGGCCGGCCTGAAATGGATCTCTCCCCTGGCGGCTGCGCGCCGCCGCCTCGCATCCCGGATGGCTGTGAGGTCTTGAACGGGCGTCGGCAACGGCGCCCGCTTTTTGCGTGGGCGCCGGCGCATGATCCCGGCCCCGCGCTCCGCGTCTAGCGGCGCGCGCCGGAATCGCCGGCGGCCCGCGGCGGCTCCGCGTTGGACTCCTCTTGCGGCGCCGGACCGCCCCGGCATTCGGCGGCGCGCCGCATCATGCCCTGCTCCCGATAGGCTTCCGGCACGTGCCGCACCTCCGACGCACCGGTCGGCAAGGCGCCGGGCTCGCTCCACCAGTCGGGGCAAGCCACCGGATCGTGCGGATCGTGCGGATCGGGGGATGCCGGTTGCGGTGACGGCGCGGCGCGGCGCTCCGGCGCTTCGCGCGTGGTGGCCGGATCCTGCTGGTGTCGGGATTTCATCGCTTGCCTCCGTTTCGGTTCGCGCCGCGCCCGCGCGCGGCTCAAGAGCCCGAGGACTCACAGGCACTCATAGGCTCGAGCGAATATCGAGCAACGACCATTCCGCCCGCGCGTGCGCGGGCGCGCCCGGTGCGGCGACGACGCGGCCGGCGGATTCGACAAGGAACGTAAAAACGCCAGGCCGTCGATGCCGGCATGCCGACAGCGGCGCGTCGGCGCGGTCCGCGCAATTGTCGTTCGGCTCGCAACGCGCACGTCCGGACCCCGGTGGAGCGCACCGCCGATCACCGTCGAGCGGGCACGGGGCTTGCGAGGACGGTGTCATCGCCACCATCCCCGCCCGCGCTCCGATGCCGACCATGCCGCTCGTCCTCGACCACGCCGACCTGGCACTGCGCCTCGCCACCTGTCTCGTCGCCAGCGCAATCATCGGCTTCGATCGCGGCGGCGCGGGCAAGTCGGCCGGCCTGCGCACGACGATGCTGGTAGGCCTGGCGGCCTGCCTCGCGATGCTGCAGGTGAACCTGCTGCTGCCGCAGGCCGGCAAGGGCCCGCAGTCGTTCGCGACGCTCGACCTGATGCGGCTGCCGCTCGGCATCCTGTCCGGCGTCGGCTTTATCGGCGCCGGCGCGATCCTGCGCAAGGAAGGGCTGGTGCGCGGCCTGACCACGGCCGCGACGCTCTGGTTCGTGACCGTGATCGGGCTCTGCGCGGGCGGCGGCCAGCTGCTGCTGGCGGCGGTGGCGACCGTGCTCGGCGTGGCGATCCTGTCGGGCCTCAAGCCGGTCGAGCGACGCCTGCCGCAGCGGCGCCGCGCCCGGCTGCGCGTGATCCAGCACGCCGACGGGACGCCCGCGCCGGGCCTCGCCGACGCCCTCGCGCGGCTCGACGCGCTGCACTGCCGCGTGTCGCTGACGGGCATGGAGGCGCTGCCCGAGCGCGGCGCGATCCGCCGCCACTACGAGCTGAAATGGCACGCGCCGCGGCGCGACGACCCGGTCGAGCAGGCGATCGCCGCGCTGGTGAGCCACAGCGGCGGCGGCGTGAGCTGGTCGCTGCGGGAGTAGCCGCCGATGTCCGCCACGGTGCCGCGCGCCGTCTACTACGCGCTCGCCTCGAACCTGGCCGTGGCCGCCTGCAAGTATGCGGCGGCCGCCTACACGAACTCCGGCTCGGCGTTCGCCGAGGCGATCCATTCGAGCGCCGACTGCCTGAACCAGGTGTTGCTGCTGGTGGGCGGCCGCGCGGCCGCGGCGCGCGCCGACGCCGCGCATCCGCTCGGCTTCGGCCGCGTCACCTATTTCTACGCGATGCTGGTGGCCACGCAGATCTTCATCGTCGGCGGGCTGGCGTCAGCGGCCGTCGGCGGCCTGCGGCTCGTGCAGCGCGCACCGGTCGAGCATGGCGGCGTGGTGATCGCGGTGCTGCTGGTGTCGGGCGTGATCGAGACGTTCGCGCTGAGGGCCTCGATCGACACCATCGAGCGGCACGGCCGGCCGCTCGCGCTGCTGCGCTGGATGCGCGAGACCGGCCAGCCCGCGCTGCTGCTCGCCGTGATCGAGGACACCGCCGCGCTCGGCGGCATCCTCGTCTCGCTCGCCGCCGTGGGGCTCGCGCTCGCCACCGGCAATCCGGTGTTCGACGCGCTCGGCGGGGTCGCCGTCGGCCTGATCCTGATGGCGAGCGCGGCGTTCGCGATGGGCAAGATCAAGTCGCTGATCGTCGGCGAATCGGCGCACGAAACGGTGCGCCGCGAGATGGACGCGTGGCTGCGCGCGCGGCCCGAGGTCGTGCGCGTGATCTCGCTGGTGGTGCTGCGCTGGTCCGACGAGCACGTGGTCGCGATCCAGGCCGAACTGCGCCCGCATCCGAGCGCCGACGCGCTGGTGCGCACCATCAACACGATCGAACTCGCGTTGCAGGAGGCGTTTCCACGCGCGCGATGGATCTTCTTCGAACCGGAGCTGCGCGAGCACGGGCGCAATCCGGTTTGAGCCGGCGGGCGCGAATCAGGTCGGGCGAGGCGCCCGTGCGCGGTTCGCAAAGACGCGGCAGGGCCGGGCCCCCGCGATCAGTCGAACGGATGCGTCGCGGGCACGCGCGTAACCCGGGCCGGCGGGCGGGAGCCGGAAGGGCCGCCGCTCCGTTCGCCAGCGCGGCGGGCGCGTGGACCGGACCGGCGCTCCCGCGATCAACCGCGCGGATCGACAGCACGGATCGATCCGCGCGGCCTTGATGAACCCGCACGCGACTCAGCGCGCGTTCGCCACCTCGGCGCCGCCGACCGCCCGGCCCGCGTCGTCCGCGCCGCGCGAAGCCGGGGCGCCGTCATCCGCGGCGCGGTTCGCGGCCGGCGCCGCGTCCGGATCCCAGCCGCCGCCGAGCGCCTTGTACAGCGCGACCAGATCGGTGGTGGTCTGCAGCTCGCCCTGCACCGCCTGCTGCCGCGCCTGCGACCACTGCCGCTCGGCGTCGAGCACGTCGAGGAACGGCACGATGCCCTTGCGATAGCTGTCGCGTGCGAGATCGAGCGCGCCGCGTTCGGCCCGCACGGCGTCGTCGAGTTCGGCATGGCGCGTCTGGTCGGTGCGATAGACGGCGAGCGCGTTGTCGACGTCGCGCAGCGCCACCAGCACGGCGCCGCGATAGGCGAGCGCGGCCTCCTGCTGCTGCACCTTCGAGAGCCGCAGGTTCGACACCAGCGCGCCGCCCGAGAAGATCGGCAGCGAAATCGCCGGGCCGGCCGAGTAGAACAGATGCGACCACTGCGCGAGTTCGCGCACGTGCGTCGAGCGCAGGCCGATCTGCCCGGTCAGCGACACGTCGGGATAGAACTGCGCGACCGCCACGCCAACCTGCGCGGTGGCCGCGTGCAGCTCGAGTTCGGCGCGGCGCACGTCGGGCCGCCGCCGCGCCAGCGTGGACGGCAGGCCCACCGGCACCGTCGGCGGCAGCGCCGGCAGCGCGCCGGGCGCGTCGAGTTCGGCGTCGAGCGCGCCCGGCGCGCCGCCCACCAGATACGCGAGACCGTTGCGCAGCGTGGCGATCTGCTGGTCGTACTGCGGCAGCTGCGCGCGAAGCGTGGCGAGCTGCGCCTCGGCGCTGCGCACGTCGAGCTGGCTCGTCAGGCCGTGCGCGGCGCGATCGCGCGTGAGATCGGCCAGTTCGCCCTGCGACTGCGTGAGTTCCACCGCCAGCGCGCGCAGCGCCTGCGCGCCGCGATATTGCAGGTAGGTCTGCGCGACCTCGGCCTCGAGCGAGAGCAGCGCGTCGTCGCGGCCCGCCACGGCCGCGCCGGTCTCGGCGCCGGCCGCTTCCACCGAGCGCCGCACGCGGCCGAACAGGTCGAGTTCCCACGACGCGTCGAAGCCGGCCTGCCACAGATTGGTCGGCGACGAGATCGCATCGAGCGCCTTGCTCGCGCCCTGCTGGATCGCCGTGCTGCCGCCCGGCACCGCGTTGGCGAGCGCCGAGCCCGGCGCGCCGAGCCGGTTGATCTGGTCGTTGACGCCCTCGTCCTCGAGGATGCCCTTCACGCCCAGCTGCTCGCGCTGGTAGCTGGCGGTGGCGCGCACGTTCGGCAGGCCCTGCGCGGCGGCCTGGTGCAACTGCTCGCGCGCCTCGGCGATGCGCAGCACGGCCGTCTGCAGATCGAGGTTGTCGTGCGCCGCGCGCGCCACCAGCCGGTCGAGCAGCGGATCGTGGAACGCCTGCCACCAGCGCGGATCGGGGTCGGCATCCACCACCGGCTTCGAATGCACGCCGGCGTCGGGCGCCGAGGCGGCGTCGGTCAGCGAGGCGCCGGCCACCGGCGCGGCGGCCGAGGCCGGCCCCGCCGCGGCCGCGCCGCTCGCGCCCTGCAGGTCGTGCCACTGCGCGGGCGCGTCCGCGCGCGGCGGCTTGAAATCGGGCCCGACGGTGCAGGCGGCCAGCGCGAGGCAGCCGGCCAGCGCGGCCGGCCACGCGAAGGCGCGAGCGCGCGTCGGTACCTGGGGAGCCCGGAAAGCCCGGGGGGGCCGCGGTGCCTGATGCTTCATCTCAATGTCCTCCTCCGCCCTGCGCCGCCTTCACCGGCGAGAACATGAACGTCAACGGGATGCAGATCGCGCAGAACACCGCCAGGATCGCGAACACGTCGAGATAGGCGAGGATCGTGGCCTGCGAGACGAAGGTCTCGTAGAGCCGGCCGTTGGCGGTCTGCAGCGCGGCCGCGGGCGGCGCGCCCGACAGCGCGGTGATCGACTGCGCGTTGCGCTGCAGCGCGTCCTGGAAGTTCTGCGAGAACGGCGACATGTGGCCGGACAGATGCGCCATCTGCGCCTGCGTGCGCTCGCGGATCAGCGCCGTGGACACCGAGATGCCGATCGAGCCGGCCACGTTGCGGAACATCGTGAAGAGGGCCGAGGCGTCGTCGTTGAGCCGCTGCGGGATGGTCAGGTAGGCGAGCGTGGTGATCGGCACGAACAGGAAGCCGATCGCGAGCGACTGCGCGCAGCGGATCATCATCAGGTGCCGGTAGTCGATGTCGGGCACCAGCGTGCGCGAATAGACGAGCGAGAAGGTCAGCAGCACGAAGCCGATGCCGACCAGATAACGCGTCTGCACCACCGGCATCAGGCGGCTCACGATCGGAATCTCCATGGTGATCAGGATCGCGCCCGGCGACAGCACCAGCCCGGCCAGCGTGGCGGTGTAGCCGAGCTGCTGCTGCGCGAGCTGCGGCACGATCACGGCGCTGCCGTACAGCACCGCCGCGAAGCAGGCGATGGTCACGCAGCCGAGCGCGAAATTGCGGTCGCGCAGGCAGGCCAGATCCACCACCGGCTTCTTCGTGTAGCGCAGCCAGAGCACCGCGCCCGTCAGCCCGAGCACCGTCAGCACGGCGAACAGGCGGATGAAGTTCGAGCCGAACCAGTCGTCGTCCTCGCCGCGGTCGAGCATCACCTGCAGGCAGCCGAGGCCGAGCGCGATCAGGCCGATGCCGATGTAGTCGATGCGGATGCCGCGTTCGCCGTCGCGCCGCCACGGCGGATCCTCCACCAGCTGCATCACCGCCAGCACCGTGATGATCCCCACCGGCACGTTGAGCAGGAACACCCAGCGCCACGAGAACGTGTCGGTGATCCAGCCGCCGAGCGTCGGCCCCAGCACCGGCGCGACCACGATCGCGATCGCCGAGATCGAGAACGCGCGGTTGCGCTGCTCGGGCGGGAACGTGTCGAGGATGATCGACTGCTGGTTCGGCTGCAGGCCGCCGCCGAACAGCCCCTGCAGGATCCGGAACACGATCAGCTGGCCGAGGTTGGTGGCGATCCCGCACAGGAACGAGCAGACCGTGAACGCGGCGATGCAGATCACGAAATAGCGCTTGCGGCCCAGCAGCCGGCCGAGGAAGCCCGAGATCGGCAGCACGATGCCGTTCGCGACGAGGTACGAGGTGAGCGTCCAGGTGGCCTCGTCGTAGCTCGCCGACATGGTGCCGGCGATATGCGGCAGCGCGACGTTGACGATGGTGGTGTCGAGCACTTCCATGAACGCGGCCAGCGTGACCACCACGGCGATCAGCCAGGGGTTCGCCGACGGGCGCCAGGCGCGCTCGCCGCCCCCGCCGCCGTCGCGGGCGGCCGATGCATCGGCGGGCCGGCTCATGAGCGGCGGCCCGCGCGAGGCGCGGGAAACAACGGCAACGGCACGAGCATCGGTTCGCTCCCAGGCGGCGGCGCCGCGAAATGGACCATGGCGGGGCGGCGCATCACGGCAGGTGGACGGTGGGCACGGCGGACAGGCCGAGGCCGAGCGGCGGGTTGGTCGGCAGCGGGCCGTCGAGCACGATCTTCACCGGCACGCGCTGCACGATCTTCACGAAGTTGCCGGTCGCGTTCTCGGCCGGGAACGCCGAGAAGCGCGAGCCGCTGCCGAGCTGGACGCTGTCGACGTGGCCGTGCAGCGTGAGGTCGGGATAGGCGTCGACCGACACGTCGACGTGGTCGCCGATGCGCATGCGTTCGAGCTGCGACTCCTTGAAGTTCGCGGTGATCCAGATGCGCGGCGTGACGATCGAGAACAGCGAGCTGCCGGTCTGCAGGAACGAGCCGAGCTGCACGTTGCGGCGCGTGACCCAGCCGTCGGACGGCGCGCGGATCTCGCAGTACGACAGGTTCAGCTCGGCCGTCTCGCGCTGCGCGCGCGCGGCCAGCACCTGCTGGCGGCGTTCCTCGATGGTGGCCTCCACGGTGCGGATCTGCTGAGGCACCAGCGCGGCCGTGCGGGCCTGGGCACGTGCCATCGCCACGTTCGCGTCGGCGCTGGCGCGCTGCGCGTCGGCCGCGTCGATCGCCTGCTTCGAGGTGGCGCGCGCGTCCACCGCGTGCTGCCGTTCCTGCGCGGCGAGCGCCTGCTTGTAGGCCGCGTCGGCCGATTCGATCTGCGCGCGGGCCTGCGCGTACTGCGCCGGATATTGCACGCGCGCGATGTCGAGCTGCACGCGCGCCGCGTCGAGCTGCGCCTGCGCGAGGCCGAGCTGCGCGTCGGCCGCGTCGAGCTGGGCGCGGTAGTCGCGCGGATCGATCTGCACCATCAGGTCGCCGCGATGGACGAAGGTGTTGTCGTCGACGTTCAGGCGCGTCACGTAGCCCGATACGTGCGGCGCGATCGCGATCGCGTTGCCGTCGGTGTAGGCGTCGTCGGTGCTGACCTGGTTGCGCGTCATCAGCCACCAGACCAGCGCCACGATCAGCAGCAGCACCACCACGATCGCGAGGATGATCAGCGTCTTGCGGTTCGAGCCCTTGCGCTTGCCGTCGTCGCGCTTGCCGTCGTGATTGTCGTCGCCGCCGCCGTTGCCGCCGTCACCGTCACCGTGGTTGCCGCCGCCCTCGTCGCCGCGCTTGCCGCCGCCGTCGTCGCCGTCATTGCGGCGCTCGCCGTCGCGCGAACGATCGTTGCGTTCGCCACCATCGGACGAGCCCGCGTCGCGCTCGTCCGGGTCACGCGAGTCCGTTCCGCCGCTCGCGCGCGTCGCGCCGTCGCCCGGCGGGTCGCCGGACGGACGCGGCGGCGGATCGGCGTCAGCGGCGCGCGCGCGCCGCGGCGCGAACGCGCCATGCAGCGCATCGGCCAGGCGCCGCGGCACGCGGCGGGTCGGCGCGCGCCGGCCTCGCACGGCGAAGGGCAACGGGAACTCGGTGACATCGGACATCGCGTGGGGCTCCAGGCTGGATCGCATCGCACGGTCATGTGCGAACTCGCATCGGGGGCAGCGCAGCAAGGATCGGGCCCGCTCGCGCGCGCCGCCCGGAGGCCCGTGCGGCGGGGCCGCCGCGGCGACATGACGGTTCGCTTGCGGCGGCGCATCAATGCGACGCGACGTTTTTACAAGCGCCGATGTCAACCGGCACAACTCATGCAGTTTCGGGATCTGAAAGGCGGGCGGCGACCGCGGCCGGCGGGCGTGCCACCCGGGACGCGCCGGGCGGCACGCGCCTTGCGCGATCCGGTCGATCGCGCCACGCGCCGGACGGCGCGCGAACCGGCAACCCCGCGCCGCACCGGCAGCACGGCGGCGGCGTGCCGCCCGGCGGGCATGCGGCTCGGCGCGGCGGCCATCGACATCAAGGAGGAACGGCATGACGACTGTCTCGGATTTCATCGTCGAACGACTCGCGGAATGGGGCGTCGATCGCATTTACGGCTACCCCGGCGACGGCATCAACGGCATGTTCGGCGCGCTGAACCGCGCGCGCGGCAAGATCGAGTTCATCCAGGCGCGCCACGAGGAAATGGCCGCGTTCATGGCCAGCGCGCACGCGAAGTACACCGGCAAGCTCGGCGTATGCATCGCCACCTCCGGGCCCGGCGCCTCGCACCTGATCACCGGCCTCTACGACGCGCGGCTCGACCACATGCCGGTGCTCGCGATCGTCGGCCAGCAGGCGCGCGCCGCGCTCGGCGGCCACTACCAGCAGGAGCTCGACCTGCCCGCGCTGTTCAAGGACGTGGCCGGCGCGTTCGTGCAGCAGGCGAGCGTCCCGGGGCAGGTGCGCCATCTGGTCGATCGGGCCGTGCGCACCGCGCTCGGCGCGCGCACCGTCACCGCGCTGATCCTGCCGAACGACCTGCAGGAACTCGACTACGCGCCGCCCGCGCGCGCCCACGGCACCGTGCATTCGGGCGTCGGCTACACGCGCCCGAAGGTGGTGCCGTACCCGGAGGACTTGAAGCGCGCGGCCGAGGTGCTCAACGCAGGCTCGAAGGTCGCGATGCTGGTGGGCGCCGGCGCGCTCGGTGCCACCGATCAGGTGATGGCGGTGGCCGACCGGCTCGGTGCGGGCGCCGCCAAGGCGCTGCTCGGCAAGGCCGCGCTGCCCGACGACCTGCCCTGGGTGACGGGCCCGATCGGCCTGCTCGGCACGCGGCCGAGCTACGACCTGATGAACGAGTGCGACACGCTGCTGGTGGTGGGCTCCGGCTTCCCGTATGCGGAATTCCTGCCGAAGGAAGGCCAGGCGCGCGCGGTGCAGATCGACCTGAAGGCCGACATGCTGAGCCTGCGCTATCCGATGGAGGTCAACCTGGTGGGCGACAGCGCCGAGACGCTCACGCAGCTGCTGCCGCTGCTGACCGAGCGCACCGAGCACCGCTGGCGCGACCGGATCGCGCGCTGGAACGACGACTGGCGCGACACGCTGGCCAAGCGCGCGGCCGCCGACGCGAGCACGGGGCGCGGCATCAATCCGCAGCGCGCGTTCACCGAACTCTCGCCGCGCCTGCCCGACGACGTGATCCTGTCGAGCGACTCGGGCTCCTGCGCGAACTGGTATGCGCGCGACCTGCAGATGCGGCGCGGCATGATGGCCTCGCTGTCGGGCGGCCTCGCCTCGATGGGCGCCGCGGTGCCATACGCGATCGCGGCGAAGTTCGCGTATCCGGGGCGGCCGGTGATCGCGATGGTCGGCGACGGCGCGATGCAGATGAACAACATGGCCGAGCTGATCACCGTCGCCAAATACTGGCGACAGTGGGACGACCCGCGCTGGATCTGCCTCGTGCTCAACAACGAGGACCTGAACCAGGTCACCTGGGAGCAGCGCGTGATGGAGGGCGATCCGAAGTTCGACGCTTCGCAGCAGGTGCCCGACGTGCCCTATCACCGCTTCGCCGAGTTGATCGGCTTGAAGGGCATTTACGTCGATCGCCCGGAGCGGGTCGGCGCGGCCTGGGACGAGGCGCTCGCGGCCGGTAAGCCGGTGGTGATCGAGGTCAAGACCGACCCCGAGGTGCCGCCGCTGCCGCCGCACGTCACGCTGCAGCAGGCCAGGCAGTTTGCCGAGACGCTCGTGAAGGGCGACCCGCGCGAACGCGGCGTGATCGTCGAGACGGCGTGGCAGGTGCTGTCGGCCGTGCTGCCGTCGGGCGACAAGCACGGCAAGTCCTGAAGCCGCGGCGGCACGGCGTGCCTCGCCAGGCGGGAGCCGGCCGACGGCCCGCGCCCGCCGCCGGCCGCCCGTCGCCCGTCGCCCGTCGCGTCCATCCTGCCCGCATGCCCTGTTGCCATGCGGGCCATCTGGATCCCGGCCGGTCCCGCCATCGGCCCGTTACCCCGGAGGCTCCCACGATGAGCGCATCCCGTTCCTCCCGCCCGGCCTCGCACGCGAAGCCGGGCTCGCGCGGCAAGCATTCGACCCGACGCCCCGGCCGGCGCCGCGCCAGCACCACCGGCTCGGGCCAGCGCTGGTCCGGCGACGTCACCCGACGCAGCGACGCACTCGACGTCGAGCCCGACATCTTCAAGTCCGACGACCCCGCGGCGATCGCGGCCTCGCTGAAACGCTCGGCCGAACACAGCCGCCGGCGGAAGGCATCGCCCTACCAGTCGGCCATGTCGATGCTGAACTTCTACGTCAACCGCGCCGGCCGCAACCTGCCAAAAACGCGGCGCGCGACGCTGGAGCGAGCCAAGCGCAAGCTGCGAGAAGCGTTCGGCCGAAAGCCCTGACGCCGGCCCGTGGACCATGCGCAAAACTTCGCATGACGCGCGCGGGGTTCGCCTCGTGCGCCACGCTTGCGGCGCGATGCGTTATACCTCTGGGCTGACATACCACGCTTGGCCGTCGCGACGGCAGGTGTCGGCTCCGCGCCGCGTCCCGACCGGCGTGTACGCCGAAACGATGCCGGCCGCCCCACTGAACGGAACGCCTCGATGCCCCCGCCGCCGATTCGCCGCGCCTCCACCGGCGGCATTCCCTCCACGCCGTCCGGCCTGACCGGCGAAGCGCCGTCGCGGCCGCAGTCCGGCGCGAGCCGCGCCAACGCGACGCCCGACGCGCTGCTGGGCGGCCTGCGGCGGCGCGGGGCGCAACGCAACGGCCAGACTTCGCCGCAGCACGGCGAGGGGCAGTCGAGCGAGGCGCAATCGAGTGCGACGATCCTGCATGTGCCGTCACTGCCGGACGCGTTCCACGCACTGCAGATGGAAGGCGCGCCGCAGATCCTCGCCACGCCGTCCGGCGGCCCGGCGCCGCAAGACCTGTCGGCCTCCGGCGGCGGCACGCAGACGCCCGCGGTGACGAGCCACGACGTCCCGCCACCGCCGCCGCCACGGCCGCACGCCGCGAGCCAGGCGCTGATGGACGTGCCGGTGCCGGACCAGCCGCCACCGCCGCCCTACTCGCCCGCCGAGACCAGTGCGCCCGCGCCGTCGAACCCGGGCGGCGCCACCGAGGAGGCGCCACCGCCGTCTTACGAAGAAGCCACCGCGCTTCCCGCCAGCGCCGCGCAGCAGCGCCCCGCGATGCCGGCCAGCCCCCCTGCCGACGGCGCCCTCCCGACCAGTCAGACGAACCAGACGAGCCAGACGAACGCGCCCGCCGAGCCCACGCCGTCCACGCCGGCCAACGGCGGCGCGGCACCGCAGCGCATGTCCACCGAACAGCGGCAGACCACCGCCTGGATGAACAAGCTCGTGGAGGCCCATGAGAGCGGCGAGAACATCGGCCCGCAGCACCTGCACGAGCTGATGCAGCTGCTGGGCGGCCGGCCGATGTCGGTCGGCAACGCCGCGCGCGGGCGGGTCACGATTTCACAGCTGCCGCCCGAGGTCCGGGCGGATCTGCAAAAACGCGCCGGTCCGATGATGATCGCCACGCTCGAGCATTTGTCCAACGACAGCAGCATCTCGGGCCGCGACATGTACGACGCCGTGATGTCGGCCAACCACGTGCAGCCCGACGAGATGCGCGCCAAGGTCACCGGCGACCTGGGCCGGCTGCTGCACCGCGTGCAGCCGCTCGATACGCAGCAGGCCGCCTTCGATCATCTCAACACGCAGATCGCCAGCTATCCGCCCGAGCACCGCATGCCGGCGCTGATCGGGCTGGCCGTGAACGCGCTCAAGGGCGACGCGCAAGACAGCCCGGAAGCGATGCGCGACGGGATGGGCAACCTGCACAAGATCCTCGACCAGATCGCGGCGATCCCCGAGTCGCAGCGCGATCCGGCGGACACCCACGTCGTGCTCAACGTCACGCTCGGCTGGACGCCCGTCCTGATGTCGAGGCCCGAGTCCGGCAACTGGCGGCCCCTGATGGACCGGCTCCTGGCGGAAACCGCCAAGGCGCCGCCGGAGGTGCAGGCGGGCCTCGCGCCGGTCTTCGACAAGGTGCTCGACTACATGAAGCCGGGCGGCACGCTGATGGACGAACTGCACGTGACCACGCTCGCCGATTTCCAGCACCTCGGCACACGCGTGCTCGACGCGCTGCGGCGCGCCTCGGAAGCGGACGACGAATAAACCGCACCACGCCGGCGGCATGCGGCGGCACCGGGCGGCACGCGAGGCAGCCGACGGCAAGGCACGGCCTGGCGCCCTCGACCGGGGCCGCGCCGCTGCCCGGGATCCGGGGGACACGCCGCGCGTCGCTTTTTGGCGCGCGGCCCAGCCGGTAAAATTCCGCACTTTCCATCCGACCGGCCCTCCCAGCGATGCAAACCGCCCATCCCGACGCCGACCCCGCCGCGCCCGCCGCCGTCCCCGATCTGGTCTACGGTCCCGACGACCGCCCCGCGCCGGCCATCGCGTTCGTCGCCGCGCTCCAGCACCTGCTCGCGATCCTGGTGCCGATCGTCACGCCGGGCCTGCTGATCTGCCAGGCGCTGAACGTGCCGAGCCGCGACACCACGCTGATCGTGTCGATGTCGCTGGTGATCTCGGGCATCGCCACGTTCCTGCAATGCCGCCGCTTCGGCCCGCTCGGCGCCGGCCTGCTGATCGTGCAGGGCACCAGCTTCAACTTCGTCGGCCCGCTGATCGCGGGCGGCAGCCTGATGGTCAAGCAGGGTACGCCGGTGGGCACCGTGATGGCCGCGATCTTCGGCGTGGTGATCGCCGGCTCGTTCGTGGAGATGGCCGTGTCGCGCGTGCTGCCGTTCGTCAAGCGCCTCATCACGCCGCTCGTGACCGGCATCGTGGTGCTGCTGATCGGCCTCACGCTGATCAAGGTCGGCCTCGTCAGCATGGGCGGCGGCTACGGCGCGATGGCCAACGGCAGCTTCGCGAGCGCGCAGAACCTGATGCTGTCCGGGCTCGTGCTCGGCACGATCGTCGTGCTGAACCGCGTGCCGGTGGTCTGGGTGCGCAGCACCGCGCTCGTGATCGCGCTCGCGCTCGGCTATCTGGCGGCCGGCGCCGCGGGCCGGCTCGACTTCACCGGCGCGCGCGAGGCGGCGCTGTTCCAGATCCCCACGCCGCTGCATTTCGGGCTCGGCTTTTCGTGGTCGCTGTTCGTGCCGATGCTGGTGATCTACCTCGTCACCTCGCTCGAGGCGATCGGCGACGTCACGGCCACCAGCAAGGTGTCGCGCGAGCCGGTAGAGGGGCCGCTGTGGATGCGCCGCATCAAGGGCGGGGTGCTCGTGAACGGCGCGAACTCGCTGCTGGCCGGCGTGTTCAACACGTTCCCGAGTTCGGTGTTCGCGCAGAACAACGGCGTGATCCAGCTGACCGGCATCGCGAGCCGCCACGTCGGCCTCTGGATCGCCGCCATGCTGGTGGTGCTCGGCCTGTTCCCGGTAGTGGCCGGCGTGCTGCAGGCGGTGCCCGAGCCCGTGCTCGGCGGCGCCGCGATGGTGATGTTCGGCGCGGTGGCGGCCTCGGGCATCAACATCCTGGCCGGCGTGAAGCTCGACCGCCGCGCGCTGCTGATCGTGGCCGTGTCGCTGGCGCTGGGGCTCGGCGTCTCGCAGGTGCCCGAGATCCTCACCCACCTGCCGAACGCGCTGAAGAACGTGCTGGCGTCGGGCGTCGCCACCGGCGGCATCTGCGCGCTCGTGATGAACTGGTTCCTGCCCGAGCAGAAGTAGGCGGTGGCGGGTTCGCCGCCGCGCGCATCGCCGCGCGGCGGGCGCGATCGTGCCGGTGCACGGGCCTCGGCGCCCGCCATTCTCGTTTCGCGAACAATCCATTCGGCCCGCGCGGGATTCTCCGGCGGCGGCGGCGTCCCTAGACTCTGGCTCATCGTGATTCGGATCTCCGATCACACCGACCCCGAGGAGCAACGCCATGAAGTTCTATCACCATCCGCTGTCCGGCCACTCGCATCGCGTGCGCCTGTTCCTGTCGCTGCTCGGCCTCGAGCACGACGCGATCGAAGTCGACCTGGCCGCCGCCGCGCACAAGTCGCCGCAATTCCTCAAGCTCAATCCGTTCGGCCAGGTGCCGGTGCTGGTCGACGGCGAGACCGTGATCGCCGATTCGAACGCGATCCTCGTCTACCTCGCGCGCAAGTACGGCGGCGCGCAGTGGCAGCCGCACACACCGGAAGCCGAGGCCGCCGTGCAGCGCTGGCTGTCGGTGGCCGCCGGCGAGATCGCGTTCGGCCCGGCCGCCGCGCGGCTCATCACCGTGTTCGGCTCGAAGCACGACGCCGGGGAAGTGATCGCACGCGCCCACGGCATCCTCAAGCTGATCGACGACGCGCTCGCGGGCCGCGACTACCTGGCCGACACGCGGCCGACGCTCGCCGACATCGCGCTGTACGGCTATGTCGCGCGCGCGCCGGAAGGCAACGTCGACCTGTCGTTCTATCCGAACGTCAACGCCTGGCTGCGCCGCATCGAGGCGCTGCCCGGCTTCGTCGAATTCCGCAAGACGCCGGTCGGCCTGGCCGCCTGACCCTCCGGGGCGGCGGCACCCGCCGCCACCGCATCGCCGAACCATCAAGCCGGCCCGTTTCCACAGGAGCAGATCATGAACACGACTCCCCTCGTTGCAGCGTCGCCATGGCACGCGGGCGAGCTGGCGCTGCAGGAAAAGGCCGGCGTGGCGGCGCGGATGGACGACGTCGGCCGGCGCTTCGTGCGCGACCACCTGCCGGAGCAGCACCGCGCGTTCTACGCGCAGCTGCCGTTCATCGCGATCGGCGGCGTGGACGGCAGCGGCGACGTGTGGGCGAGCTTCCTCGCGGGCCAACCCGGCTTCATGCAGGCGCCGGACGGCCGGACCCTGCGGATCGAGGCCGGCAGCGACCCGCGCGACCCGGTCTCGGCCGGGCTGCACGACGGCGCGGCGCTCGGCCTGCTCGGCATCGAGCTGCACACGCGACGCCGCAACCGCGTGAACGGCCGGCTCGAACGTCGCTCGGCGCGCGGCTTCGAGGTGGCCGTCGCGCAGTCGTTCGGCAACTGCCCGCAGTACATCCAGCAGCGCGATTTCTCATTCATTCGCAATCCTGACGTTTATACCGATCAGCCCGCGCAGGAGCTCGACGGCTTGACCGAGCGCGCCCGCGCGATGATCGAAGCAGCCGACACGTTTTTCGTCGCCTCGTATGTCGGCGACGGTCACGCGCGGCAGGTCGACGTCTCGCATCGCGGCGGCAAGGCCGGCTTCGTGCGGATCGGCGCGGACGGCCGCCTGACCGTGCCCGATTTCGCCGGCAACCTGTTCTTCGCCACGCTCGGCAACTTCCTCGTCAATCCGCGCGCGGGGCTGGTGTTCGTCGATTTCGCCAGCGGCGACCTGCTGCAGATGACGGGCGAGGCCGAGGTCGATCTCGACTCGGCCGAGATCGCCGCGTTCCAGGGCGCCGAGCGGCTGTGGCGCTTCACGCCGCGCCGCGTGCAGCTGCGGCCCGACGCGATGCCGCTGCGCTGGCGGTTTCGCGACGCGGGCTGGTCGCCGAACTCGCTGATGACGGGCAACTGGGACGAGGCCGCCGCGCGCTTGAAAGCCGCCGAGCTGGCCAACGCGTGGCGGCCGTTCCGGGTCGCGCGCGTGATCGACGAGAGCGCCACGATCCGCTCGTTCCATCTCGAGCCGCTCGACGGTGCCGGGCGCGTGCCGCATGCCGCTGGCCAGCACCTGCCGATCCGCGTCACGCCGCCCGGCCAGGACAGGCCGCTGCTGCGCACCTATACGCTGTCGAGCGCGCCGTCCGACGACGTCTACCGGATCAGCGTGAAGCGCGACGGCCTGGTGTCGTCGTACCTGCACGACACGCTGCGCGCCGGCAGCGTGATCGAGGCGCGCGCGCCGGCCGGGCAGTTCACGATCGACGCGGCCGAGCGCCGGCCCGCCGTGCTGCTCGCGGTGGGCGTCGGCGTCACGCCGATGCTGGCGATGCTGCGGCACGTGGTGTACGAGGGCCTGCGCAAGCGGCGCGTGCGCCCGACCTGGTTCTTCCATTCGGCGCGTTCGCTGGCCGAGCGCGCGTTCGGCGACGAGATCGCGGCGCTGGCCGCCACCACCAGCGGCGCGGTCACCGTGGTGCGCGCGCTGACCGACACCGCCGGCGCGCGGCACGGCGCCGATTTCGACGTGAGCGGGCGCATCGACGTGGCGCTGCTGACCGAGGCACTGCCGTTCAACGACTACGACTTCTACCTGTGCGGGCCGGCCGCGTTCATGCAATCGATGTACGACGGCCTGCGCGACCTGAACGTCGCCGACGACCGCATCCACGCCGAGGCGTTCGGTCCGTCCGGGCTCCAGCGCCGACAGCCCGCACCGGCAACCGGCGCCGCCCCGGCGCGCGCGCCGGCCGACCAGCCGACGCCGGTGGCGTTCGTGAAGTCGGGCAAGGAAGCGCGCTGGCAGCCGGGCGGCGGCTCGCTGCTGGAGCTGGCCGAGGCGCGCGGGCTCACGCCGGAATACGGCTGCCGCGGCGGCAGTTGCGGCAGCTGCCGCGCGCGCATCGTCGAGGGCGCCGTCACCTATGCCGAGCCGCCCGGCTTCGCGGTCCCCGACGGCGAAGCGCTGATCTGCTGCGCGGTGCCCGCGAGCCCGGCGTCGGGCGGCGGCGAACGGCTGCTGCTCGACCTCTGAGCGGGGCCGCCGGCAGCGCACGTCGTGCCGATGCTGCTATGTTTACGGCCAGCCGGCCGCCACGGCCGCGGCCCCTTCCGATTCCCTTCTTCCCATCGCTATCCGGACATGGACAGGCATCAGGCAATGACCGTCTTCGTCGCCGTGGTCGAGACCGAGGGCTTCGCGTCCGCCGCGCGCAAGCTCAACGTCTCGCCCTCGGTGATCACGCGCGTGGTGACCGAACTCGAGCAGCATCTCGGCGTGCGGCTGCTCACGCGCACCACGCGCGTGGTGCGCGTGACCGAGGCCGGCGCGCGGTTCTTCGAGGACAGCCGGCGGATCCTCGCCGAGATCGAGATCGCCGAGGCGTCGGCGGCCAGCGTCAACACCACGCCGCGCGGCCAGTTGACGATCACCGCGCCGGTGCTGTTCGGCAAGCACTATCTGGTGCCGATCGTGCAGGACTATCTGGCGCGCTACCCGGCCGTGAATCTCGATTGCTGGTTCCTCGACCGGATCGTCAACCTCGTCGACGAGGGCGTGGACGTGGGCGTGCGGATCGGCGAGCTGCCGAACTCCTCGCTGCAGGCGATCCCGGTCGGCAAGGTGCGCTGCGTGGCGTGCGCCGCGCCCGACTATCTCGCAGCGCACGGCGAGCCGCGCCGCCCCGGGGATCTCGCCGGGCACACGCTGATCCATGCGACCGGACTCACCTCGGCGCCCGAGTGGCGCTTTCGCCTCGACGGCCGCTCGCAGGCGTGGCCGGTCCAGCCGCGCCTGACCACCACCACCAACGACGCCGCCGTCGCCGCCGCGCTGAGCGGCCTCGGCATCGCGCAGCTGCTCGCCTACCAGGTCGCGGAAGGGATCACGACCGGCCGGCTGCGCGTGCTGCTGGCCGACTACGAGGTGGAGGCGCTGCCGGTCCACGTCGTGCATCGCGAGGGCCGCTACGTGAACCAGAAGGTGCGCGCGTTCGTCGACCTGGCCGTGGAGACGTTGCGCGCCAAGGCGGCGATCTGGAACGGCGCATGAGCCGCCTGCCGCCATGGCGCGAGCCGCCCCTGCCGCCGCGTCAGGCCAGCTTCGCCACCAGGCCGACCACGACCGGCCCCATCAGCGGCAGCAACACGTTCGAGATCGCATAGGTGATCGTGTAGCCGATCACGGGCGTCGCGTTGCCGGTCACGCCCACCAGCGTGCTGATGGCCGGCGTGCTGCATTGCTGGCCCGCGATCGCGCCGAGCAGCATCGGCGGGTCGAGCTTGAGCCATGTGCGCCCGATCCACAGCGACAGCAGCCCCGGCACCAGCACCATCGCGATGCCCGCCAGCGGCAGCGCGAGCCCGAACTCGCGCACCAGCCGGATCGCGTCCGGGCCGGCCGACAGGCCCACCGCCGCGATGAAGGTGGCGAGCCCGAAGTCCTTGAGGATCTGCGCGGCCGCCGACGGCAGCGCGCCGAAGCGCGGCGTGCGCGCGCGCAGCCAGCCGAACAGCAGCCCCGACAGCAGGCAGCCGCCGCCCGTGCCGAGCGCGATCGACACGTCGCCGAGCCGCACGCCGAGCCGCCCGATCGCCATGCCGGCGATCACGCCCAGCGCGAGATAGACGAAGTCGGTCTTCTGGGTGGCGCGCACCACGTAGCCGAGCGCGCTGGCGCCGCGCGCCACGTCGGTCGGCGCGCCGATCAGCGTGAGCACGTCGCCGCGCCGCAGCTCGGTGCCGGGCAGCGCGGGAATCGTCGCGTCCATGCGCGACACCGCCTCCACGTACACGCCGCGCGCCTGGTCCGGCTCGGCCCGCGCGCGCACTTCGCGCAGCGTGAGCCCGTCGGCCTCGCGGCGCGTGAGCATCACGTCCACGCGCTGCGAATACAGCACGCCGAAGCCGTCGCCCGCCACTTCCTCGCCGATCATCGGCGCCGCCGCCACCACCGCGTCGCGGCGCCCCGCCACCAGCACCACGTCGTCCGCCGCGAGCACGAAACCGGGATGCGCGGCCCGCCGCTCGCCGCCGCGCAGCACCTGCTCGACGGTCAGGTTGCCGCCGTGGCGCGCCTCCAGCTCGCCGACCGTCGCGCCCGCCACGCTCGCCTGCGCATCCACCCGAAACGCACGCCCGACCAGCCCCGGCGCGGCCGGCCACTGGCCGTCGGCGAGCGCGCCGTCGCCGCCGAGCTTGCGCCAGACGCGCAGCGCCTCGGCGCGCAGGTCCACACGCAGCAGCAGCGGCGCGAGCTGGCTCGTGAACAGCACGATCGTGACGAGGCCGAACAGGTAGCTGACGCTGTAGGCGGTGGCGATGTTCGCCTGCAGGCGCGTGATGTCGGACGCGGCCAGGCCGAGCCGCGAGATCGCTTCGGAAGCGGTACCGATCACCGCCGATTCGGTCGCCGCGCCGGCCAGCAGCCCGGCCGCCGTGCCGGCGTCGAGCCGCAGCCACCAGGCCGCCCCGAGCACCAGCGCGAGCACCGTCAGCACCTCGATCAGCGACA
Organism: Burkholderia perseverans; assembly: GCF_022870505.1. Lineage (NCBI taxonomy): Bacteria > Pseudomonadati > Pseudomonadota > Betaproteobacteria > Burkholderiales > Burkholderiaceae > Burkholderia > Burkholderia perseverans. The sequence continues at coordinate 42,532 of NZ_CP045093.1, read as the reverse complement.
GCGCCCCGTAGCGCCAGCCGCGGCCGACGTTGGCGAAGAACTGCGGGCCGCCCGTGAAGCCGAGCGCGAAGATGAACAGCGCGAACGCGATGTTCTTGAGGTCCGGCGTGAGCCGCGCGCCGGTCTGGCCGAGCAGCAGCGCGACGATCAGCGTGCCGCACACGCCGCCGAGCGAGAGCGGCCCGAGCCGCACCGAGCCGATCAGATGGCCGAGCGCGAGGCTCGCGAACAGCGCGATTTCGGGGTGGGTGATCAATAGACTGGATAAATTGGCCATTCGTCGAGATCCGTGTTGAGCATTTATGTTTTTCGAATGGCCAGCGTGCCGGGCCAGCGCCTGCCCAGGCGAAACCATCGCGTCCATCACGAAGCCGGTTGGCGACACCGCGGGTGCGGGTTGAGATTCGCAGCCGCCATGCCGATGCCTCGGCCTGCTGCGCGTCGCCCGTCTTTCGTGGTGCCAGCGGCCCGGCGTGCCTCGTTCATTCCATAACAGCGGCAAGAGGCGTGTCAAGCCGAATGCGCCGGACAGACGAGAGCACGGCGTTCGACTTTGGTTTGCAGTGCTTACTTAGAACAAAACCGGAACGCCGGGCGCCGGGCGGATCATGTCGAAGATGCGGGGCAATGCCGGAGCGACCCGGCGTTTGACCATCGATTCGCGACGCCGCCTTCGCAATCGATAGCATTTGGCAATCGAACGAATCGTTCAATCGTGCAGGTCAACTCCTGCGAAAAAAGATCGATTTTTTTGGCCTGCCGGCGATCCTCGGCAAGGAAACGGCTAGAAGCGGGGCTCGATCACAAGCCGACATCGCGGTCCAGCCTCATGGCGGCAACTCAACGTCGAGCCTCCTGCCGCTATAGTCCGACACCATCGCAGCCCGATTCTGATCATGGCTCACTGGCCCCCTCCATGAGGACCGGTGCGCGATCAGCGACCGCGATATCTGCCGAAAGAGAATCGTGACAATGAATGCACAAGACATTACACATCCATCTCTGTACAAGGCACAAATGACCGGAGAATGAAATTCAATGGCAATGTGATATCACGCACAAACATCGACATCGTATCGATTGACTCGGGTATCATCCGCGCAGGAAGCGCGAATAAAATATATCAAACAACGGCAAACTCATCCGCAGCTTTGCCACGGGGAATCACATGACGATGCTGGGCAATAGCCTGATCGGAATCGGTGCGCTCGCATCGTTGATCGGGATTAGCGGCTTTATGGACACGCGCAAGGTCGATCGGCGATTCAAGACCGGCTATAAGAATAACGCCCCCGATACGAGAAACTTCGGACAGGCGGGCAAGATTTTGTTGTGCGGAATTGGCATTTTCCTGGTTGGCCTGCTTGTCAACCGCCTGTTCAATTCAGACGTCGAACCGGTGCAATCCTCGCCAATTCGGAACGAGGCGAACAGCGAGGAGCGCGCCACCGCGCAAACGACTCCTGCTCCGACCGTATCGGAAAGCCGCGACACGCCGGCGCCCGAAGTGCAGGCATCGGCGCCATCCGAGCCCCATATGGCAGACACGGACCAGCGATCTCCTGAAATATCCACGACAAGTAATGACGCCCCCGAGGCGCCTGCTACCGGTGCCGTTCCAGATCCGACGTTTGCGACCAGTTTCGACTGTTCACGTGCATCACAGGACGACGAGTCGGCTATCTGCCACGACCCCGGTCTGGCGGCAATGGATCGAAGGCTTGCACAGTTATATTCGGCCGCGCTACGCACCATTTCCGATCCGGAAACGCTTCGTCAATCGGAATCGGACTGGGTCGCCGCACGACATCGATGCGGTCGGGATCTGGACTGCCTGCGCCACGCCTATGGTGAGCGTATCGGCCAGTTTACGGATTCACTCGGCTCCCAGCCGTTAGTTCCGGAAAAGAGCAATTAAATCGCTCATGATCAACGGATCCGGCGCATGGTAACTACCGTGGCCGGGCCGCCTATCCTTGCACCGATTCAATCCATGGCCCGACTGGCTGACCCCGTGTCGGACCTGTCGTCCATATCGGCAACGACCTTGAGCGGCACTTCGCCGACGCCCATCGCGCGTTCGATCAACAGATCGTCGCCATGCTCTGCCAACAAGGCCTGCAATCGGCCAAACTCGCCGCACCAGAGTGTCTCCACGTCCTTGTCGCGTGCAACGTCGCGATTCGCGGTCAAGGAGACTGCCCGGACCTGCAGGCGACCAGCTTGCGCTTGCCCCCCCACTTCGACGCCATAGCCGGGCAGTGAAGATTTCTTGACGACCACGCGGCCATCCTTAGCCCATGCGGTGCTCATACCGTCGTGGACTTCGTAGCCGAGTCGCGCGAGGCCGTTAAGAATTGCGTTGCGCCGCGCAGCCGCGGCCTGCTGCTGCCGCATCCGCGCGATCAGATCCTGACCGGCTCCGGTCAGTTCGGCGACGACATCGGGGGAAGTGGCTAGATCACACTGTCGAGCACGTTCGACAAAGGCTACCGCGTCAGCCGCATCGTGCGAGCGAATCTCCGCCGTCAGCTCCTCCAATACGGCAATCGCCGCGCGCCGCGCGCGGGCCGCCTCGACAGCACTCGACAGATCGAGGATCAGGCTGTCGAGCAACAGGCTTTTGCGTGCAACGTTCGCCTCGTCCTCCAGGACGTCGAGCCGCGACGCAAAACCCTCGACCGCGGACGCGTCCAAAAACACCCGCGCCTCACCGATTCGCCGGTCGAGGCGATCGATCGCCGGATCGCGGGCCTGCGCCAATTGCGCGACTTTCCAGGCCTGAAAATCCGTTACCGCCTCAGTTGGCATCAAGCGATCCGCCAGTGCCCGTTGCGCTTCACTGAGCATTGGCGTCCGGCTGGGCACCAATAGCGCAAACCCTTTTGCGAGCACAGCATCGGCATTGTCGAGCACCTCTCCCGAACGCAAGCGATCGAGTTGTCCGCGAACTTCGGCCGGGATCTCGATACCTTTCGCCTCCAGCGCATCGAGCAACGTCGCGGCACCATGCCGTCCCTGCCGCCGACGCTTCATTGCCTGTTCAGCCTGCTCCACCGCCGCCTGCTGGCGCCGCGCGAGATCTGCCTTCAGGAAGGCGATCTCGTCGGGCACCTTCTTCTGCAAGTCCATGAATGCATCAGCGGCAAGCAATGCGGTCAGTGTCTTCTGGCGTGCCCGGGTCGCTGCGATCTCCTCGTCCGACAGCATGCCGGTACGCTGCCCCTCGGCGATCCACGTCGCAATGGCCTGTTCGAGACGCTGCAGATGTCCCTCGCAGATCGCGGTGATTTCCTCACGCGTCACGATACGCACCACTTTCGGGCCGCTCATGCCGCTTCCTCTTGGGTCAGGGCAAACTCCACGGCGCTCTTCAGGCGGGCCTTCTCCGCATCGGGTTCGTGATACCAGGCTTGCGACGAAACACGATGCAGCTTCGGAATGGCCCGTCCCAGCACGGACGGACGCCAGATCTCCCGTGCTCGCGCATGTTCGAGCAAGGGATGACGCGGCGCATCGCACTCGATGCCGATGGCGTACAGACCGGTCTCGGGGTTCGCGATTGCGAAATCAAGCCCGAAAGCGTCGCCTTCCTGCGCAGGTACCGGCGTCAGCCCGAGCCCTTCGAGATAAGCAAGCACCTCGCTCGCGAAGCCGTCGGAAGCACCCGTTTGTCGTAATTTCGCATGCGCCCGTTCGCTGCTCATGCGGCTCAACAAGGCACGACCAGCAGGCAATTCGCCGTTCGACATGGCGCGGGCATATTCCATATAGCCCTGAAGATAGTCACGCGGAATCGCCGGCTTACGCTGCGTAGCGAGCATGTCGGAAATTTCACGGATCGGCATCGAGGTAACGAGCACGATCTTGTGGCGAGCGCGCGTGACGGCCACGTTCAGACGTCGCTCGCCGCCACTCTGACCAAGCACGCCGAAGAAGCGACGGAACGTGCCCTGACCGTTACGGCCGAAGGTCGTGGAGAAGACGATCGTGTCGCGCTCGTCACCCTGCACATTCTCGACGTTCTTCACGAATACGGCCATATCCTCGCCGCGATCGGTGCGCTCCAGTTCTTCACGATAGGCGTCGCGAAACGCTTCATCGGTTTCCGCCCGCAACGCCAGGCGTTCGAGGATAAGGTCGGCCTGCTTGCGATTGAACGTCACCACGCCGACCGAAGGCCGCTGCGCGTAAGGCTGTTGCCAGAGTTGCGCCAGATAGTCGACAACGCGATCCGCCTCGTCGCCGTTGGTCTGCTGTTCATAAAGACCATTTACCTGAATGAGCTCGAGCGGCTTGACCTCGCGCACCGTGGCATCGGGATGGCGAACCGGCACGCTGAGGTTGTTCTCGTAAAACGCCGCGTTCGAATAGCCGATCAGTTCGCGATACGCCGAACGATAGTGGATCTGCAGCGTCGATACCGGCAGTGCGCTACGCGCCAGTTGCAGCAGATCGGGGCAATCCTTGATTTCGCGTCGATTCCAGGTGTCCTCAAAGCGCTCACGCTCATCTTCGGTCGCCGTGTCGTCAGGCTGCTCACCGTCGAAGATCTCTGTCTCGTCGCTATCCGTTCGGCTCGCAAAGAACGCCGTCGGAGGCATCTGCTTCTCGTCGCCGCTGACGACCGACAGGTTGCCGCGAAACAGCGTTGGAATCGCATACTCGACGGGCATCTGGGAGGCTTCGTCATAGACGACGGAATCAAACAAACCCGACTTCAGTGGCAGCACGCGGCTGGCCACATCGGGATTCATCAGCCAGACCGGACGCAACGTCATCAGGCCCAGCCCGCTGCCAAGCTCGATGAATTCGCGCAGACGCCGGGAGCGTCGCCCCGTCAAACGCGTGACATCTTCCCAATCTCGTGCCGAACCCAGCTTGCCGCGGTCGATGCCGTTGCGCAGCATCTCGCGATTCAGGCGCCGCATTTCCTCATCGGCCGCCGCCAGCGCGTCGATTTTCGAAGCGGTCTCGCTCTGGTCGAGCAGCAACTCGGGGTTATCCTGCTCCATGCGCCGCTTCCAGCCGAGCCGAGCTTCACGATTGATCATCCGCCGCACCGCCTCGTCGAGATGATCGAGCGGCAGGCGAGCAAGCGCATCCTCGTGGTCGCGCAGGATGGCGAACACGCCTAGTGCTTCGGCCGTGACATGCCTGGCTCGAGTACGGAACTGCTGATAGGCAGCCAACGTCGGCAAGGCATCGCCGATCCGATTCAACGGCGCCTGGTAGCTGACGTTGTCGCCGATCGCCTGACGACAGGCCGCAACGAGTTCTGCCGAGCACCACTCCTCGATCAGCCTCAACGCCTGAAGACTGTGTTGGCGTGCGTTGTGGCGGATGAACGCCGTCTCGAAACCGTCGAGCAACTGCTCAACCGGTGCCCGATCCCCCGTCATCACAGCCGAATCGAATTCATCGCCGCGCGGCGCGATCGCGAGATGCTGCGCGAGCTCGCGAATTTCCTCGAACTGGCGCAAGCGGGTAAGGCAGGCATCGGCAAGCGCCGGCCCACATGCAGGGTCGACCGCTTCGAGATGCAATGCCCGACTGATCGTGTTCAACGTGTGACGCAACGGCCGCCAGACCTGCTCGAGCCGCGCGGCTGCCAGCAGTTTGCGCAGCGTCTCGTCCGTCGCGGGTGCGCCGCAACCGGCGACGAATTTCATCAGGCGCCCGCGTCGCAGGTAGGTGACGGGATTCAGACGACTCAACAAGGACGGCGCGCGCGTCGCGAGTGCGGCCTGGCTTTCGAGTCGGTCGAGGTCCTGATCTGACGTGCTCGCGACGGCATCTGACAGCGTGGCGTCGAAACCGCTGATATCGACCGCCAGCAGATCGCGATGGAGTCTACTGAGCGACGCATGATGCCGGTGACCTTCCGCGTCGGCCTGATCGGCCGGACGAAATAGCGGCAGCCATTGCGCAAGCCGCTTGCGTTGGACGTCGTCCAGTGCGACGAGACGGCCGGCATTGGTATCGAGCCACTTCCGATAGGGTGCGGGGTCGTCCACTTCGAAGCGGGCAGGGTGGGCGGCGAGCGTCTCGGTGCGCAGGCGCTCCGCCTCGCAAAAATCCGCGAACCGCGCACGGAACGCCCCGATCGTATCCGCGTCCGTCGAGAACGAGGTCAATTGAGCCAGCGCGCTGCCCTCGAATTTCGCCGGCAGCCAGTAACGCGCCAAGGGCGCGCAGTGTTCCTCCAGCGTCGTCAGTGCCGATATATCGAGCGCGGCCAGCAACGTGCGCAGTTGCGGCACACTGATCGGCGGCGTACCTGCCTCGAGCCGGATCAGCTCGGCGAGCAATGCCCGATAGCTGAGGCCGGTCGACTCGTCGACGCGATGAAGCGCCATGTGCTGGCGATCCAGTTCCCCCTCCAGCGTCTCGATCCTCGCGGCCATGCGTTCGCGCTGACGGATCACGCCATGATCGAGCGCCGTGCCACGAAAAATCGCATCCAGTTGCTCGCGGACGGCGCGGATAGTCGGCTCGCGGTCCTTGTTGACGTCATTGACCATCACGATGCGATCACCCAGCCCTTCCGCGACCAGGCGCTTGCGCACGACCTCTAGCGCCGCATGCTTCTGACACACGATCAACAGGCTGCGGCCCCGTCCGATCGCGTCGGCAACCATGTTGACGATCGTCTGGCTCTTGCCGGTACCAGGAGGCCCTTCAACCAGCAATCCTGGTCCCTGCCGCGCCTGCAGAATTGCCGTTTCCTGAGACGGATCGCTCGCCACCGTCAGGAGTCGGTCGAGCTCCGTCGCGGCCGCTTCGGGCGCATCGTAGGCCGACTTGTCCTTGAGCCTCAACATCGACTCCAGCGCCGTACCCGAGGGCGACAATTGTTTGAGCTGACGCAGGTCTTCTCCAATGGCCTGCCCGGCGAAATCGACATGGAAGAGCACGCCGGCACAAGCAATGCGCATCGTGCCAACCGGCAGGTCGATGGTCGGCGGCGGCAACGCGCCGAGCTTGCGGCTCGCCACCTCGGCCAGCAGGCCGAAGGCATCGACGACATCGGCAGCCTTCAGCGCGGAACGGCCGAGTACCTCGTCAGCCGCGACACGCCATGCCTTGACCGCTTCGCGTCCGAACAGGCCCTCGAGCGCCGGATTCAGGCGGACTTCCTCCCGCTCGCCGTCGAAGGCCATCGCAACCTGTCCACGGGTGCCGAGCTCCATCAGCAGCCTGACCGGCCACAACAGGACGGGAGCAATACGGGGACGCGTCGTGCTGCGGTGGTCCTTGCAAAGCACGAACGGGAAACCCAGATAGAGCCCGTCGATGCCGGTATCGCGCTTGTAGAGCGAGGTCTGTCGATACAGCGTGTTCAGTCGACCTTCCAGCGTTCCGCTCGCGCCAAACACGGCCGGGTCTACCGACACCGTCTGCACGTTGCGCTGAAGCAGGTGATCGAGCAACGCGGCACTGGCGAATCGCTCGCCGTTCAATTCGTTGAGATCGATCCTGCCCGTAGTCTTGCCGATGGTCATGCGAACCAGTGGACCGCGCAAGACGGTAGTGGCAACCTTCTTCTCGAAGAAGTCGAGAATCTGCGACACATACTGCTGCTTCTGTGGTTCCAGCCACTGCTCCGCAGGCACCGACAACAGCACGATCACTTCGTGCAGTGGCAGGCGGCGTTCGAGACGAAATTGCTCTGCCCATGCATCGACTGTTGAATTGCCCGTGCGCGCAAATCCGGCAATCCGGTCGTCAACGGAGCGAAACAGCTCGACGCGCGGCAGCGCTAGGGCAACCTGGGCCGCCTGGCGATCAAACGCCAGGATCTGCTCGCGTTCAGCGATGACGGCGGCCTGCTCGAGGATTTCATCGACCGAGCGGAATTGGGAAATGGCCGCGCTCAGCAGGACGATAAGATCCTCCTCACTGAGGATGCGGCGTTCGGACAACGACAGCAGGCCATGATGATCCGAATCCGGCAACAACAGGCGCCGCGCCTCCCACTGTGCCGCCAATTGGGCACGCGAGGTGGACAGCAGCGCGATGCGCACCATGTCCTCGTCCAGTTCGACACCGAGATGGCCAGCCCGGTGTCGTACCTCCTCGGCCCGCGAGCGTAGTCGCGACAGCCAGCTTTCCGTCCCCAGCCGCTCGAGGAACGTGGGTATCGGCCCGGTAATCAGGTCATAGCCTTCCAGCGGGTTTTGCAGCAGCCAGCCGGGGGTGACGATGTCGCCGCGCAGAATGAGCGGCATGTCGGGATTCAACAGCTTGAGCGCGATCATCAGACGACAATCGTCGTCGACCCCATCGAGCTGCATCACCTGGCGGAGGCCGGCTAGCGCTTTTGCACCGATACCGGCCTGCTCCGCCCACGTCAGCACGACACCGCGATTCAAGTGATCGCGGGCCGTATCCCAGTTCTCGCGCTCCGCCGCGGCGAGCGCAAAGAGAGCCGGCCTGCGATATTGCCGTGCCCCTAACGCGATACTGGCCCCCTCACCGTCGTCGGAATCGACGCCCGTCGCCACCGGTGCATCCACCGGCTTGCCGTCAAGCCACGCCTTGACTTGCGACCATTGCCAGCGTTGGTGCCGATCGCGTGCCAGCAGGCCACGCAGCAGCAGGTGAAGCGATGGATCCAGATTGTCCGGCAGCGTGACGCCGTTGGCCAGCACATGAATCAGGAAGGCACGCGGGTTGATGCCCTCGAAGCAGCGACCGTCGGTAAGCTGCTCGAGCAGGATCATGCCGAGGCTCCACCAGTCGGACGCCGCGGCAACACCACCCGCGATGGCCTCGGGCGCCATGTAGCGTGTCGTTTCGAGCGGTGAGACGATGTCGAGATCGAATTCGGACAGCCGTGCCGAGCCGAAGCCGCTGATCACGAGGTCCAGCGGTTCATGGCTACGCACCAGCAACGTGCCCGGTCTCAGATCGCGATGCCGCAGGCCGACATCCGAAAACGCCTGCAGGGCTTGGCCGAGCTCGTCGACCACATGCCGGATCGTCGCGATGTCACGTACCGCCACGCCCAGATCCGCCAGCGTCCCGCCGCTCAGTTCTTCAGCGACTTCGTAGGCGCGTTGATCCCAGCGTCCAGTGGCGATAATTTCCGGGACATGCTCGCGCGGCAGGCGGCGAACCACGTCGTAAATTGCCGGATCCGGTTCCGCTCCAGGCCGGTACAGCGTCAGAACCGCCTGCCGGCCAGTCTCGTCATGCTGCGCGACGTAACGCTCACGCACGCCGTCCGTACTCGAAATCTGACGTAGCAATCGCCAACCATCGATCCGTGTCTCCTCGGCCGGATCCGGGGGAGGCTCTGTCGCAGTGGAATGCCCCAAACCGTGGTTATCACCAACGCCGTTATCTGGCCACCGCGCGTCGGCCTGCACGGCTAAATCCGCGCCGCATTCGAGGCACATCAAGTCGCCATCGTTCATTAGATGGCCATTCAGGCAGGACCGCTGCGCGCTGGCTGCGGCGCCGGATTCGACAGGTACCACCTGCTGGTTGACCACCTCGTCGGCCGTGATCACATCCTGCGGGCGCCATCCGGGCGCCCTGATCGGTAGGCTCGACAGATCCCAGCCGCAGGCGGCACCATCGACCGTGCCGCCGCAGAACCATTCGTTGACCGGCCGCTCGGTCCGGCAATTTGGACAAAAACGCATCATGGCTGACATTTCCTGTCTTATCTGTTTTTCGCCTTGTCGGCGCTGATCCGGACCTGATGGCCCTGATCGGTCAATAGGTCTCTCAAGCGTTGAAAGTCGCCCCGTTCCGGTATCCCCGCGAACCAGACGCTGCCATCCTCGTCGAACATCACATCCAGCACCCTGCCGCCGTTGCGTGAAGCGTGCTCGTACTGTGCAAAACGCGTGTGACCGAGAGGGGTCAGGCAATGCAAGCGTTGATTGTCGCTACCCCGCAATGGACGCGTCTGCGGGACGGCCATGTCGAACGGTTCGGAAATCAACGCATCGATCAGGCCGTCGGCTCGGGCCAAGGTGGCAGCCAGGGATTCGATCGCATAGCCGCTGTAGACGAGGACGTCGCAGGCTGATAGCTGCCGCAGGCCTTGCAGAAGCGCGAGCAGCGCCTCGGGTTGATCGAACGGCTCGCCGCCGGAAATCGTGATGCCATCGACATCAGGCAGCCACGTCCCGACTTGTGCCAGCACGGCACCGACCGTGGTATCGCCCCCGACGCTTGCCCAGGTATCCATCGAAATGCAACCCGGGCATCGAATCGAGCACCCCTGAAACCAGATTCCGACGCGCCGTCCCGGGCCGAGCGTCGTGACAGGGAAATGCAGGCGTGAAACGCGGATGTCCATGGACTAACGCTTCTGCAGTTGAAAAGTGCCCGAGTTGATGCCCGTGATGACGAACCGGTCGCCCGCGTTCGCGTCCTGATCGAACAGACCGCGCGCCAACGGATTGAGCAGATGCGCCTCGATCTGGTTGCGGATACCGCGCCCGCCATTGGAGAGATCGCCGAGGCATAGCGACTGGAGCGCCATCCTCGACTCCATGTCCAGATCGACGCTGATGCCTTGGGCCATGACGTCGTCGAGCACACCACGAATCATCTGCTCGAAGATATCGATCGCGACATCCTCGCGAATAAAATCGAAGACGATGACGTTCTCGCCGATACGGTTCAGGATTTCCGGCCGATTCAGGACCAGCTTGAAATGTTGCTGAATCTCGCTGAGCACCTTTTTCTGGATCTCCGCAAAATCCTCACCCGGCTGGACATTCGGCACGCGCAGACCCGATTCGTCCTGACGATAGATGCCGAGGTTCGAGGTGAAGATGATCAGTGCCTCGGAGAAATAGACTCGATCGCCGCGCCCCGATGTCAGCACACCGTCATCGAGAATCTGCAGGAACTTGTCGAGAATGCGCGGATGCGCTTTTTCGATTTCATCGAACAGCACCACACTGAATGGACGCTCGCGAATCGCATTCGTCAGTTCTCCACCAACGTCATAGCCGACATAGCCGGGCGGCGCGCCGATCAGCCGTTGGTCGGCGTGCTCGGCGCTGAACTCCGACATGTCAAAACGGATGTAAGCGCTTTCATCACTGAACAACAGGCTTGTGATGGTCTTGGCAAGCTCCGTTTTCCCGACGCCGGTCGGGCCTGCCAGGAATGCCACCCCACGCGGCCGGTTACCTTTGCGCTGGGCTCCGACTCCCGTCATGGCGCGCTTGACGAGATCGAGCATGTGCGTGACCGCATGCGCCTGGCCTTTGACGCGCTGCCGAACGAAGGTCTCGGCATGACGAATCTTGTCGCGCTCGATCTGCTGCCAAGGGTCCTCGGTCACGCCGACCTTGTAGCGCCGTACGGCATCGGCGATCTTTTCGACGGGAACCTGCTCGACTCGGGCGAGCGTGGCGATTGCATTCATGTCTGCCAACAGCAAACCCTCGGCGCCATCGACAAAAGCCTTCTCCGCCGCCGTCAAGCTGTCCTGCTCGGCCGCTTGCGCACCGGGTACGCCACGCAGCAATGCGCCCGCCAACGCGCGACGTGCAGCGCTGTCGGGTTTCGACACGGGAATATGCCGGATGCGCGGATTGTCGATCAGCAGCCAGTCCGGCAGATCCCCTTCCTTGTCGACGATCCAGATCACGGTATTGAAAAACGGCCGTCGCAATTCGCCAGCCGGACGCGGCGCCGCCATGTGCGCCAAAACCAGCGCACGCGTAAAAAGCGTGTGCTCGGCAGGATTCAGCGTTTCAGCGCGAATTGCCAGGCGGGAGGCAAAATCGACGACGAGGGCGATTGGCCGGCCCGGCAGCATGACCAAGCGCTCGAGGCACGCGGTGAGCACATCGATGCCGCCTGGCGCCACGCCGTCGACCGGCGTCAGCCCAAGGCGCTGCAACGTTTCATCGGCCGGCTCCATGGATGGCACCCGACTGTCCGGCACCGTGAAACCCGCAACCGGATTCCAGACGACCAACTGGGCATGACCCACCTCCCGCAAAGCGTCGCCGAGCGTACTGACCAACGACTGCGCCGTCACCACATCCGGTGCCACCTCGCATGCCTGCAGATCACGCACATTCCCTGACAGGACGAACTGGCTCTTTAACGGAAGGAAACGTAACAGATCCCGTAACCATCTTGGTTTGACGTAGGCAGGCATATTGTGACAGCTCGCTCGGAAAACGAGACGTTAGCATAGCCAGCCGATCGATATATGCCGAATGAATGCCGACTTCGGAAGGAAACCGGGCTTTTTCGAAAGCCGAAGTGTTTTCTTCGAGCCGCTAACGATGCGGTTATTGCTCTCGTCGAGTAATCACGACGAACATCGTCCGATGTTCTCTGATCCGATGACCACCTTCGCACAGTTCGTTCGAGGCACCACATGAAACCAAAGCGGATCCGATGAGCACGATATTCACGAGATACCGAGGTGTATCCAATCGATACTGACCATCTCGGCGTCCGCATTTGTATTTATCGGCACATGTCACGGCACTGAAACAAATCAATACGGCTTCAATACCAGGCAGCAACGCTGCTACCTCAATGCGGTATCCGCTCCGTGGTGAATCAAGTCCTTTCCATTATCGAGAGCCCGCGATATCGGAAGACTTTGCGTGAACCAACCCGGGCCGTCCGAAGCGGTTGCATCGCATCAGCCCCCGTCGCGTGACGACAGGTATGGCCGGCACCGCTTCGCTGCCGGAAATCCGCAAGCCCCTCATCCCGCCCCAAATTTTCCCCTTGATCTTATATCTTTAGATATATATCTTTCGATACATCTTAAGACATACCTTAAGGAGAACACGATGCGTCGTTCCCATCACCACGACATCTTCGGCCCTAGCGCCGCACCCGGCCACGAAGGCCGCCACGAGCACCGCGGCCATCACGGTCATCATCACGATCACCACGGCCACCATCAAGGCCACCAGCCGCACCACCACGGCCTGTTCCGCCTCTGGGCGATGGTCGGCGGCCGGCGCGGCGGCGGCGGTCGCCACGGCCACGGCTTCGGCGGCTTCTCCGATGGCTTCGGCGGCCCCGGCGGCATGGGTGGCCCCGGTGGCCCCGGCGGTTTCGACGACCCGCGCATGCCGCGCGGCCGCCAGTTCAATTCCGACGACCTGCAGCTGATGCTGCTCTCGCTGCTCGCCGAGCAGCCGAGCCACGGCTATGAACTGATCAAGGCGCTCGACACGCGCTCGCAGGGCTTCTACGTGCCGAGCCCCGGCATGGTGTATCCGGCGCTCACGTATCTGGAGGAACTCGGCTACGTGACGGTGGAGGCGGACGGCAACCGCAAGCGCTACGCACTCGCCGAAGCCGGCCGCACGCATCTGGACGCGCAGCGCGAACGCGTCGAGCTGCTGTTCGCGAAGCTCGCGCACCTCGGCCGCAAGATGGAGTTCATGCGCCGCGCGTTCGCGAACCAGACGGGCCAGACGGGCCAGCCCGGCGAAGCCGCCGACGACACCCCGGAAGGCGGCTGGCTGCCCGAGTTCGTCGAAGCACGCATGACGCTGCGCCAGGCGCTGTTCCGCAAGAGCGCGGCGGCGCCCGACGAACAGCGCCGCATCGCCGAGATCCTGCGCCGCGCGGCGGCCGAGATCGACGGCATGCCGCCGCAAGCCTGAGCCGACCCGCTTCGCCTTCCCGCTTCCCTTCGGAGATCCGATCGATGCAGAACCCCACCGAACGCGCGGTCACGCGCGTGCGTCACCCCCTGAAACGCCGCGTGCTGACGGTCCGGCGCATCACCCATGTCACGCCCCACCTGCTGCGCGTCACGCTCGGCGGCGACGATCTCGACGACTTCGTCAGCGCGTCGTTCGACGACCACGTCAAGGTGTTCTTCCCGGCGCCCGGCGACACCGAACCGACGCTGCCGGAACTCGGCCCGAACGGCCTGGTGCTGCCCGACGGCGCGCCGAAGCCGATCATGCGTGATTTCACGCCGCGCCGTTACGACCGCGCCGCGCGCGAGCTGGACCTCGAGTTCGTGCTGCATCATCCGGGCCCGGCTTCGCAATGGGCCGGCCAGGCCGAGGTCGGCCAGACGCTCGCGATCGGCGGCCCGCGCGGATCGTTCGTGGTCCCGACCGATTTCGACTGGCATCTGCTGGTCGGCGACGACAGCGCGCTGCCGGCGATCGCGCGGCGTCTCGCGGAACTGCCGGCCGGCACGCGCGCGGCGATCGTGCTCGAGGTCGCGGACGAATCGGCGAAGCTCGAATTCGACACCGAGGCCGACGTCTACGCGATCTGGCGCTACCGCAACGATCCGGCCGCGGCCGCCGGCGACGGCGCGCAGCTGGTCGCCGCGCTGCGCGACCTGCCGCTGCCGTCCGGCGACGGCTACGTCTGGGCCGCCGGCGAGGCCGCCGCGATGCGCGCGGTGCGCCAGCACCTGTGCGAGGCGCGCGGCGTCCACAAGTCACGCATCCGCGCCTCGGCGTACTGGAAGCGCGGCGCGACCGGCGTCCACGAGACGCTCGACGACTGAGGCATGAGTGCCGTCGCCATCGGTTCGGTAAGCTTGTGAACAATAGGCGGGCGGCGTTTACATCGCCGCCGCGCGTGGTATATATCTCACTGGACGGCCCGCCGGCTCGCGACGCGATCGCAACCGGCGGGCCGTCGGCATCGGCCGCCTCACCTCGCGCAGCACGACGAAGCCAGCCGGCCGCGGACAACAGTGCAGCAGCCACGCGGTGTCCGCCGGTGCGGGCACATGCTCATCGCCACGGCGCCGAACATGACCTCCGACAAGCACACACACGCATCCCTGGCCCGGTCGCTCCGGATCTTCGGCTATTGCACGCTCGCGGCACTGGCGATCGCGCTGTTCGTGGCGATGTGCGCGATCCTGCGCGACAGCGCGCTCGACCGCGAAGCAGCGCAGCGTGCGCCGAACGACAGCCTCGAACTGCACGGCAGCACCGGCTCGTCGCCGGACGCGGCACCCGAGACGCCCGCCGCGCACACGCCGGGCTGACCGGCAGCACGCCGGCGGCCGCCGCGCAACCCTCAACGCCGCGCCGCCCGAGCCCTCATCGCCCTCATTTCCGCCGACAACCGGCGGCCCGCTCAACGGCCACGCAAGTTGCCCGTCGCGATCATTCTCAGCACCTCCCCGGCCCGCTCGATCCGCGCCACCAGCGCACCGCCGTAACGCTGCACGAGCAGCGCGGCGACGCTGCCCGCCAGCGCGCCGCCCACCATGTCGAGCGGCCAGTGAACGCCCGCATACACACGCGCCCAGGCCACCAGCAGCGCGTCGATCGCGGTGGCCGCGCCGAGCGCGCGCGTGGTGCGCGACAGCCAGAGCCGCGCCGCCACGCTCCAGATGAACGCCATGTGATGGCTCGGAAACGCGCTGTCGGGCGCATGCGCGATCAGCTGCGTGCCGATGCCGAGCGCGAACGGGCGCGGCGAATACCAGCAGTGCGACACGAGCTGCGCGAGCAGCAGCGCGAGGCCGGCGCTCATGGCCGCCGCGATCGCCGCGCGCCGCACCGGGCGCGTACCGGCCAGCCAGAGCGCCGCCAGCAACAGCGGCACCACGCCCACCAGCCAGTCGGCCGCGAACACGGCCAGATGCGCGATCGCCGGCTGCGGATCGCGGCCGGCGTTGAGCGCGGAGAACATCGCGAGATCGAGGTTTGGCATGGGGCAAGGGGAGACCCCGCGCGGCGTCGCGAGCGAATCGCGCGAGGTGCAATGACAAGGAAAACGTAATGACGCGCCGCGATTGAAAGCTGCCTGAAACGCATGCTGCGGCGCGGCACTTCGACGGCACCGCACCACGGAAGTTCAATGCTCCGCGCCACAATAAATTCATATCGCGCCGAAATTCGATCCCGTACTCTCTCACCCTGACTCCCGAATTCCCTCACCTTCGTCCACCTATGGACGTCACGTCGGCGCGGGATGATCCGGCATTGCCTCAGAGATTGATCCGGTTTCGCGTGTCGATGTGCAAGCATCACGGCATGAGTGGTGCAGATTAAGCAATAAACTTTTCCGCTTGCGGCGCCGCACAATCGATCTGCAACAGAATAGGATGACGACACCCGCCATCAGCAGCAATCCACCAGGAGTCCGCATGAACCCGAGTCAAGTCCGGTCCAACGCGTTCGCGATGCCGCTCACGAATCCCGCCTTTCCGATGGGCCCGTACCGCTTCATCAATCGTGAGTTCCTGATCATCACCTATCGCACCGATCTGGACCGGCTGCGCGAAATCGTCCCCGAGCCGCTCAAGGTCACGCAGCCGCTCGTCAACTACGAGTTCATCCGCATGCCCGATTCCACCGGCTTCGGCGACTACACCGAGAGCGGCCAGGTGATTCCGGTGGAGTTCGACGGCAAGCCGGGCAGCTACACGCTGGCGATGTACCTGAACGATCATCCGCCGATCGCCGGCGGCCGCGAATTGTGGGGATTCCCGAAGAAGCTCGCGCAGCCGACGCTGGAAACCCACATCGACACGCTGCTCGGCACGCTCGACTACGGCCCGGTGCGCGTCGCCACGGGCACCATGGGCTACAAGCACAAGGAACTCGATCTCGTCGAACAGCAGCAGCGCCTGGCCGGCGCGAACTATCTGCTGAAGATCATTCCGCACGTGGACGGCAGCCCGCGCATCTGCGAGCTGGTGCGCTACTACCTGCAGGACATCCAGATGAAGGGCGCCTGGACCGGCCCGGCCTCGCTGCATCTGGCGCCGCACGCGCTCGCGCCGGTGGCCGACCTGCCGGTGCTGGAGATCGTCGAGGCGCGCCACATCATGGCCGACCTCACGCTCGGCCTCGGCGAAGTCGTCTACGATTACCTCGCGCAGTAAGCCCTTGCGGCTCCCTCTTCTTCCAACCATCACACGGGAACAACGATCATGAGCAATCTGAATGGCAAGACCGCGGTCGTGACGGGCGCCGCCAGCGGCATCGGCAAGGAAATCGCACTGGAACTCGCCAGGGCCGGCGCGGCCGTGGTGATCGCCGACCTGAACCAGGACGGCGCGAACGCGGTGGCCGAGCAGATCAAGCAGGCAGGCGGCAAGGCACTCGGCGTGGCGATGGACGTCACGAGCGAGGAAGCCGTGAACGCCGGCATCGACAAGGCCGCGCAGGAATTCGGCACGATCGACATCCTGGTGTCGAACGCCGGCATCCAGATCGTCAACCCGATCGAGAACTACTCGTTCGCCGACTGGAAGAAGATGCAGGCGATCCACGTGGACGGCGCGTTCCTGACCACCAAGGCCGCGCTCAAGCACATGTACAAGGACGACCGCGGCGGCGTGGTGATCTACATGGGCTCGGTGCATTCGCACGAGGCCTCGCCGCTGAAGTCGGCCTACGTGACGGCCAAGCACGGCCTGCTCGGCCTCGCGCGCGTGCTGGCCAAGGAAGGCGCGAAGCACAACGTGCGCTCGCACGTGGTCTGCCCCGGCTTCGTGCGCACGCCGCTGGTCGACAAGCAGATCCCCGAGCAGGCCAAGGAACTCGGCATCAGCGAAGAGGAAGTGGTCAAGAACGTGATGCTCGGCGACACGGTGGACGGCGTGTTCACGACCGTGGAAGACGTGGCGCAGACGGTGCTGTTCCTGTCGGCGTTCCCGAGCGCGGCGCTCACGGGCCAGTCGTTCGTCGTCAGCCACGGCTGGTTCATGCAATGAAGCCGCGCGCCCGCACCGAGAAGCAGGCCAGCGACCCCGACCTGCAGCCGCAGGCCGGCGCACCGCTGGCGCGCACGCTGCCCTACGAAACGGTCGCGCTCGTGCTGCAGGGCGGCGGCGCGCTCGGCGCCTATCAGGCGGGCGTGTTCGAGGGGCTGCACGAGGCCGGCATGCCGCTGAACTGGATCGCCGGCATCTCGATCGGCGCGCTCAACACCGCGCTGATCGCCGGCAATCCGCCCGAACGGCAGCTCGAGCGCCTGCGCGAGTTCTGGGACACGATCTGCCAGCCGGCGTTCTTCCCGGCCCTGCCGGCGGCGCTCGAGTTCGCGCTGTTCAACAGCGTCGAATCGGTGCGCCAGGCATTCACGGCCTCGCAGGCGGCCAGCGCGATCCTGCAGGGGCAGCGCGGCTTCTTCGTGCCGCGCTTCCCGCCGCCGCTGCCCGGCGTGCGCGACGATCCCGAGCGCGTCAGCTACTACGACACCTCGGCGCTGCGCGCCACGCTGCTCAAGCTCTGCGATTTCGACCGCATCAACTCGGGCGAGATCCGCGTGTCGGTGGGCGCGGTCAACGTCGCCACCGGCAACTTCACCTACTTCGACAACACCCGGATGACGCTGCGCCCCGAGCATTTCATGGCCTCGGGCGCGCTGCCGCCGGCGTTCCCGCCGGTCGAGATCGACGGCCAGTTCTACTGGGACGGCGGCGTGGTGTCGAACACGCCGCTGATGGAAGTGCTGCGCGCCTCGCCGCGACGCGACACGCTGGCGTTCCAGGTCGATCTCTGGAACGCGCGCGGGCCGCTGCCGGGCACGCTCGCCGACGTCACCGAGCGCATGAAGGACGTGCAGTATTCGAGCCGCACGCGTTTCGTCACCGACACGCTGCAGCGCGAGCAGCGCTTTCGCAACGTGCTGCGCCGCGTGCTCGAACTGGTGCCCGAGGACGTGCGCAACAGCGATCCGTGGGCGCAGCAGGCGGCCGTGCTGTCGACCGGCAAGCGCTACAACGTGCAGCATCTGATCTACCAGCAGAAGTCGTATGAGCACGACTACAAGGACTATCAGTTCGGCTTGTCGACGATGCGCGACCACTGGTCCGCGGGGCTCACCGACATTCGCAGGACGCTCGCCGTGCAGGACGCGCTGGAGCTGCCGGTCAACGACGCCGGCTTCGTCACGCACGACATCCACCGTCCCCGCTGACGGTGGTCCGCGCGGCCGGCGCGGCACGCGCCGGCCGCGTTTTCGTTTTCTCTTCCGCTGCCGTCTTCCGTCATGCCGATCCTGATCGTTCTCTTCGTGCTGGCCGCGCTCGTGTGGGGTGCGATCGCGGCGTTTCGTGACGCCGCCGCGCAGTTCGGTACCGGCCTCGCGACCGCCATGGCGGCCGTGGTGGCCGTGCTGCTGGCCGCCGCGCTGGCCGCCTGGATCCGGCGCCGCCGCGAGATCGCGCCGAACACGAAGGAAGGCGGCTGGACGCACGTGATGCGCCACGGCCCGGCCGCGCTGAAGCTGTCGTCGACGCAGGGGCTGCTGTGGCTGTCGCGCGATGGCGTCGAGGCGCATTTCACGTTCAGCGACGTCGGCGCCTGCGAGGCGAGGCGCGTGGACGGGCAGTGGTGCCTGGTGGTCGGCTTTCGCGACGCGTCGCGCGCGGCGTGGACGCTGCCGATGCCGGACCGGCGCGCCGCCCGGCGCTGGGCGCGCGTGGTGACGCTGGGGCAGGCGGGCAAGCTGTGAGGTGACAGGCGCGCGCCCGCTCACCAGCGCGTCAAAAGCAAAACCCCTCGCTCCCGAGGGGAGACGAGGGGTTGTCGCAAGCGCTTGTCGCGAGCCAGCCCATCCTCCAGCCAGCCCCGCAACGCCGCGCGTCGCTTACTGCGCGCCGAGCTGCTTGATCAGCGCGTCGAGCTGCGCCAGTTCTTCTTCGTCCAGGTCCGTCAGCGGCGCGCGCACCGGGCCGGCATCGTGGCCGACCAGCTTCGCGCCGGCCTTCACGATGCTGACCGCGTAACCGGCGCGGCGGTTGCGGATCTTCAGGTACGGCAGGAAGAAATCATCGATCAGCTTGCCGACCGTTGCGTGATCGTCGGCCGCGATCGCGCGGTAGAAGTCCATCGCCGTCTTCGGGATGAAGTTGAACACCGCCGACGAGTACACCGGCACGCCCAGCGCCTTGTAGGCCGCGGCGTAGACTTCCGCGGTCGGCAGGCCGCCGAGGTACGCGAAGCGCTCGCCCAGGCGGCGGCGGATGGTGACCATCGCCTCGATCTCGCCCACGCCGTCCTTGAAGCCGATCAGGTTCGGGCAGCGCTCGGCCAGACGCTCGAGCATGTCGGCGTTGAGCTTCGAGTTGGCGCGGTTGTAGATGATCACGCCGATGTCGGGCACGGCCTTGCAGACTTCCTCGGCGTGCGCGGCGATGCCTTCCTGCGATGCTTCGGTCAGGTAGTGCGGCATCAGCAGGATGCCGTTGGCGCCCAGGCGCTGGGCTTCCTTCGCGTATTCGATCGCCACGCGCGTGGGGCCGCCGGCGCCGGCCAGGATCGGCACCTTGCCCTTGCAGGTTTCGGTGGCGGTGCGCACCACGTTCGAGTAGTCGTCACGCGTGAGCGAGAAGAATTCGCCCGTGCCGCCGGCCACGAACAGGGCCGAGGCGCCGTAGGGGGCGAGCCATTCGAGGCGTTCGATGTAGGTGCTGGGGCGGAAGTTGCCCTCGGCGTCGAAGTCGGTGACGGGGAAGGACAGCAGCCCTTCCGAAATGATCTGCTTGAGTTCCTGAGGCGTGGTCATGGCGTTGCCGGGTTCGGAGTCGGTTGGATTCGGGTCGGTTGCGACCGGTTGCGGAGTTCAGGGCGGCGGCCGGCGCGCGTCAGCGCACGAGGCACGGACGCTTGTTGTCGAACTTCCAGTTCGGGATCAGGTATTGCATGGCGATGCCGTCGTCGCGCGCGCCCAGGCCATGCTGCTCGTACAGCGCGTTGGCGCGCGCCAGCGCGTCCATGTCGAGCTCGATGCCGAGGCCCGGCCTGGCCGGCACCTTCACCTTGCCGCCGACGATCTGCAGCGGATCCTGCGTCAGGAACTGGCCGTCCTGCCAGATCCAGTGCGTGTCGATCGCGGTGATCTTGCCCGGCGCGGCCGCGGCCACGTGCGTGAACATCGCCAGCGAGACGTCGAAGTGGTTGTTCGAGTGCGAGCCCCAGGTCAGGCCCCAGTCGTTGCACATCTGCGCGACGCGCACCGAGCCCTGCATGGTCCAGAAGTGCGGATCGGCGAGCGGAATGTCCACCGACTGCAGCTGGATCGCGTGGCCCATCTGGCGCCAGTCGGTGGCGATCATGTTGGTGGCCGTCGGCAGGCCGGTGGCGCGGCGGAACTCGGCCATCACCTCGCGGCCCGAATAGCCGTTCTCGGCGCCGCACGGGTCTTCCGCATAGGCGAGCACGCCGTGCATGTCGCGGCACAGGCGCACCGCCTCGGCCAGCGACCACGCGCCGTTCGGGTCGAGCGTCACGCGCGCGTTCGGGAACCGCTCGGCCAGCGCGCGCGCCGCCTCGATCTCCGCGTCGCCCGCCAGCACGCCGCCCTTCAGCTTGAAGTCGTTGAAGCCGTAGCGCGCCTGCGCGGCCTCGGCCAGCCGCACCACCGCCTCCGGCGTCATCGCTTCCTCGGTGCGCAGGCGCTCCCAGTCGTCGCGGCCGTCGGCGCCGCTTGCGTAGGGCAGGTCGGTCTTGTTGCGGTCGCCGATGTAGAACAGGTAGCCGAGCATCTCCACTTCGTCGCGTTGCTGGCCTTCGCCGAGCAGCGCCGCCACCGGCACGTTCAGGTGCTGGCCGAGCAGGTCCAGCAGCGCCGCCTCGAGCGCCGTCACGGCGTGGATCGTGGTGCGCAGGTCGAAGGTCTGCAGGCCGCGGCCGCCGGCGTCGCGATCGGCGAACTGCGAGCGCACGCGGTTCAGCATCGCCTGGAGGTTGCCGATCGACTGGCCGACCACGATTTCGCGCGCATCGTCGATGGTCTTGCGGATCGACTCGCCGCCCGGCACTTCGCCGATACCGGTGTGGCCGCTGCTGTCGCGCAGGATCACGATATTGCGCGTGAAGAACGGGCCGTGCGCGCCGCTCAGGTTCATCAGCATGCTGTCGCGGCCGGCCACCGGCACGACGCGCAATTCGGTCACGACGGGGGTGGCGTTCGCCTGGACGGAGTTCGAGGTCATGGTGCGTTACCTGGAAAAGGCGCTGCGATCAGCGCCGGGAGTGACGGAAAACGGCGGCGCCGCGCGGGCGCCGCCCGGAATCGGATCGGGCGTTCAGCGCGGCCGGCTCGACAGCGTGCCGGCCTCCGGCTCGGCGTCGCCCTTCGGCCGGCTGCGCGCGAAGAAGCCCGCCACGGCCGCGATCAGCGAGGCCACGGCCAGGCCGTACAGCCCGCCCTTGATCGAGCCGGTGTGCTGCTGCAGGTAGCCGAACGCGGCCGGCGCGAAGAAACCGCCGAGGTTGCCGAGCGAGTTGATCAGCGCGATCACGCCGGCCGCCACGCGGGCATCGAGGTAGCCCTGCGGAATCGGCCAGAACAGCGACGAGGCGGCCTTGAAGCCGATCGCGGCGAAGCAGATCGCGACGAACGACAGCAGCGCGTTGCCGGTGGTCGAGGCGAACAGGCCGCAGGCCGCGATCACGAGCGCCGTGGCGAGCCACGCGCGCTGATGCTTCCAGCGCGCCGAGGCCAGCGCGAACGCGTACATCGCCGCCATCGCGATCAGCCACGGAATCGCGTTGAGCAGGCCCACCTGGAAATCGGACAGGCCGCCGATCTTGCGGATGATGGTGGGCAGCCAGAAAGTGGCCGCGTAGATCGTCAGCTGGATCGCGAAATAGAGGAAGCAGAACAGCAGGATCTGCGGATCGCGCAGCAGCTTCGCGGTGGGCACGTGGGCATTGCCGCGCGCGTCGCGCTCGGCCTGTTCGGCCGCGATCGTCGCTTGCAGCGCCTGCTGCTCGTCGGCGGTGAGCCAGTGCGCGTCGCGGATCCGCGACTTCAGCAGCAGCCAGCTCACGCCGCACAGCAGGATCGAGAAGCCGCCTTCGATCAGGAACATCCACTGCCAGCCCTTCAGGCCGAGCCCGCTGATCGACAGCAGGCTGCCCGTGATCGGCCCGGACAGCACCGAGGCGAACGCCGAGCCGCCGAGGAAGATCGCCACCGCCTTGCCGCGCGCCGAGTGCGGCAGCCACTGCGTGAAGTAGAACACCACGCCGGGGAAGAAGCCGGCCTCGGCCACGCCGAGCAGGAAGCGCAGCACGTAGAACGAGGTGTCGTTCCAGACGAACGCCATCAGGCCCGCGACGATGCCCCAGGTGCCCATGATCCGCGTGAGCCAGGCGCGCGCGCCGAAGCGCTGCATCAGGATGTTCGACGGCACCTCGAAGATCGCGTAGCCGACGAAGAACAGCCCGCTGCCGAACCCGTAGGCCGCCGCGCCGATGCCGAGGTCGGCATGCATGTGCGAATTGACGAAGCCGATGTTCACGCGGTCGATGTAGTTCGCGATGAACATGATCAGGAACAGGGGCATCACGTGCCGCATCACCTTCGTGACCGCCGAATCGAGCGGGGTCGCTGCCGTGCCGAGAGCTGCTGTCAACGATGTCTCCTGAAGCGGCCGCGCACGGCCGGATGAACCTTACGCACCCGCGGGCCGATTCGGGCTGCGATCGCCGTGATACGTTGTCTGACGACATTGTAGTCTGATGACCGGAAAGTCGGTTAGCCGCGTTAACCCTGTAGTGCTCCCAGCCCTTTCTATGGGCTGTCATGGGCCGCTGTCGCGATCGGCGCGCAGAACGTCACTCCGCATGCTAGGACGTCTGACAACAAGAAGGACCCGGCAAATTCGCGCAGCGTGGCGGTCCGCCGCACAGTCTGTCGTCAGATGAGCTAAGGCGGGATCGGTCCGCCGCGCGACGGGGGCGCAACGCCCGGCATTTCTCCGTGATTTCCCGATATTCAGGCCGCAAACGCGCTCGAATGTCGTCATCGGAAAAGTTTGCGGCTATGATGCCGCGTGCCGGGACATCGGATGACATCGTCGAGCGTCCCGCCGCCCATCCCCCGATTCCCGCCCACCGCAAGCCATCCATGAGCAGCCTGTCCGAGAAGGTCGTCGCGTCCCTGTCCGAAGAAATCCGCCGCGGCATGCTGCGCCCCGGCGACCGGCTGCCCACCGAGGTCGCGATGATGAAGCAGCTTTCGGTCAGCCGCTCGGTGATCCGCGAGGCGATCTCGCGCCTGCAGGCCGCGCGCATCGTCGAGACGCGGCACGGCGTGGGCACCTTCGTGCTCTCGCCGCGCCACGACGCGACGATGCAGCTGCCCACCGCCGACCTGTCGAACATGCTCGATGCGATGGCCGTGCTCGAATTCCGCATGGACGTGGAGGCCGCGTCGGCGGCGCTGGCCGCGAAGCGGCGCACCGAATCGAACCTGCGGCAGATGCAGGCCGCGCTCGAGCGCTTCGCGGCCGAGCTCGAACGCGGCAGCACCGATACGCTCGCGCACGACATCGAGTTCCACCAGCAGATCGCGCAGGCGAGCGGCAACCGCTATTTCGTCGACGTGCTGAGCCAGCTTGGCCATTCGGCCAGCCCGCGCACGCGGCTCGGCAGCGCCGAGCTTGCCGAACTCGACCAGATCGACCGGCTGCGCCATGTGCTCGACGAGCACCGCTGGATCTATCGCGCGATCGAACGCCAGGACCCGGACGATGCGCGCGCGGCAATGCGCGTGCATCTGTCCAGGAGCCGCGAACGCCTGCAACAGGCGCACGACACGAGCCATCCGCAAGGCTGAGGCGGCCTGCGGCCGCTGCCGCTGTTGTGAAACGTGAGGCGCCGATCCAGCCGCCCCTCACCCTCCCGAACGACGGCGCGTTTTTCACGCGCCGGCCGATCTCCCGAAAACTCTCACCTTTCGCGCGCGAACGACAATTTGAGTGCATGTGCAACGGTGAGCGAACTCACCGGACTCACAGCACGCATGGTTGTCGCACAGCGCGGCCGAAACGCGAAAACGCCCGCCGGGCGGGCTTCTCGGGGTTATTGCGTGAACTGTCGCTCAAGCCGCGAGCCAGCCGGGAACGCTGGGGTGAGGCCGCCGCCGTGATCGAGCGCACTTCATGCAAGCGTTTTGCACGGGCTCCCGAAAACCTTCACCGTTGGTGCCCGCGCTGGCCCGACGCGCGGCTCCACGCGGCTCCACGCGGCTTCGCCGGCGCTCAGGCCGTGGCGCCGGGCCATTGCGCGAACGCCTGCGCGAGGAAATCGACGCAGACGCGCACCTTCGCCGACGCGGCAAGCCGCGCCGGATAGACGGCCCAGACGTTGGCCGGCTGCGTGACGTCGGGCAGCACGCGCTTCAGCGCGCCGCTCGCGAGCAGCGGCCCGGCCTCCCAGATCGAGCGCAGCACGATCCCGCGCCCGGCCAGCGCCCATTGCACGGCCACCTCGCCATGGTTGGTCGAGAGCGCGCCGCCGACCTTCACCGAAGTCGTCTCGCCGCGCTGCGTGAGCCGCCAGACGCCGAACGGGTGATCGCGCTCCTTGATCGCGAGGCACTGGTGCGCGCCGAGATCGGCGATCTGGCGCGGCGCGCCGTGCTTCGCGAGATAGTCGGGCGAGGCGCACAGCACGCGATGATTCTCGGCGAGGCGCCGGGCGATCAGGTGTTCGGCGATCTCGTCGCCGATCCGCACGTCGAGATCGAAGCCCTCGCCGGCCACGTCCACCAGCCGGTCGAACAGATCGAGCCGCACGTCGATCTGCGCGTAGCGCGCATTGAAGTCGAGCAGCGCCGGCGCGAGCACGTGGCGCCCGAAGCCGAAGCTGCTCGAGATCCGCAGCGTGCCGCGCGGCACCGTGCGCGCGGTCGAGACGTCCTCGACCAGATGATCGACGTCGTCGAGGATCTTCTCGGCCCACGCCACCACGCGCTCGCCGGAATCGGTCACGGCCACGCGGCGCGTCGAGCGATGCAGCAGCCGCGTGCCGAGCTGCGTCTCCAGCAGCGCGATGCGCTTGCTGACGTAGGCGGGCGAGACGCCGAGCCGCTCGGCCGCCGCGCTGAAGCTCGCCAGGCGCACCACCGTGCTGAACACGCGCAGGTCGTCCAGATTCGGCGCTTTATTCACGATTCGTGGAAAGTCGTTTAACCGGATGCCGATTCTAATCCGCCTCGGAATCAATACACTAGGCGGACGCGGTGCGCGCCGAAGCCTGTCGGCGCGCACCTTCGATCATGACGACGAGGAGGCACGGCGATGAGCGAGAAGGTCTACAGGATTGCGGTGATTCCCGGCGACGGCATCGGCCGCGAGGTGATGCCGGAAGGCATGCGCGTGCTCGACGCCGTCACGCGGCGCTTCGGCATCCGCTTCGAGGCGACCCCTATCGCCTGGGCCAGCTGCGATTACTACGCGCAGCACGGCCAGATGATGCCGGACGACTGGAAAACGCAACTTTCGGGTATGGACGCGCTGCTGTTCGGCGCGGTCGGCTGGCCCGACGCGGTGCCCGATCACATCTCGCTGTGGGGCTCGCTGCTGAAGTTTCGCCGCGAGTTCGACCAGTACGTGAACCTGCGGCCGGCGCGGCTGTTCGAGGGCGTGCCGAGCCCGCTCGCGAACCGCAAGGCCGGCGACATCGACTTCATGATCGTGCGCGAGAACACCGAGGGCGAATATTCGTCGGTGGGCGGCGCGATGTTCGAAGGCACCGAGCGCGAGTTCGTGGTGCAGCAGGCCGTGTTCACGCGCACCGGCACCGAGCGCGTGATGAAGTTCGCGTTCGACCTCGCACAGAGCCGCGCCAGGCAGCTGACCGTCGCGACCAAGAGCAACGGCATCGCGATCAGCATGCCGTGGTGGGACGCGCGCGCGGCCGAGATGGCGGCCCGCTATCCCGAGGTGAAATGGGACAAGCAGCACATCGACATCCTGTGCGCGCGCTTCGTGCTGAACCCGGACCGCTTCGACGTGGTGGTGGCCTCGAACCTGTTCGGCGACATCCTCTCCGACCTGGGCCCCGCCTGCACCGGCACGATCGGCATCGCGCCGTCGGCGAACCTGAACCCGGACCGCAAGTTTCCCTCGCTGTTCGAGCCCGTGCATGGTTCGGCGCCCGACATCGCAGGGCGCTACATCGCGAACCCGATCGCGATGATCTGGTCGGCCGCGATGATGGTGGACTTCCTCGGCCACGGCGAAGGCGTCGAGCGCGAGGCGCATGACGCGATCCTCGCCGCGATCGAGCACGTGTTGAAGCATGGCCCGCGCACCGGCGACCTGGGCGGTGAGGCCGGCACGCGCGAAGTGGGCGAGGCGGTGGCCGCGCAACTGCTCGGCTGACGGGATACGCGTCGCGCGCCGCTGAAAAAACGAACGGTGCAGCCGCGCGAGGCGCCGGCCGCACCGTTCGTCAGATCCCGAAAACACTCACCTCAATGCGCGTCCCGGTCCCGTATCGGCTCACCATCCGGGTGGCGCGATCGAGCGGTTAGTCGCAAGCCTTACAGCCCGAGATCCGACAGGCCCGGATGATCGTCGGGACGGCGGCCGAGCGGCCACTTGAACAGCCGGTCCTGCTCGCGGATCGGCAGATCGTTGATGCTCGCGTGGCGGTGCTCCATCAGGCCGTTCTCGTCGAACTCCCAGTTCTCGTTGCCATACGAACGGAACCAGTTGCCGGCGTCGTCGTGCCATTCATAGGCGAAGCGCACGGCGATGCGGTTGCCGTCGAACGCCCACAGCTCCTTGATCAGGCGATAGTCGATCTCGCGCGCCCACTTGCGCGTGAGCAGGCCGACGATCGCCTCGCGGCCGGTCACGAATTCGGCGCGGTTGCGCCACTTGCTGTCGCGCGTGTAGGCGAGCGACACGCGCTGCGGGTCGCGCGTGTTCCAGCCGTCTTCGGCGGCACGCACCTTCTGGATGGCGGTTTCGTGCGTGAACGGCGGCACCGGCGGGCGGACTTCGCTGACTTCGGACATCGGATTCTCCTGGCTTCATAAGGACTGCAAACAAGCTGTTGCGCGATTGCGCGACAGGTTTCATGGTGCCGGCGCGTGCTTCCCGCTGCCGGCATTCCGTCATCTCTTCCCCCGCCTTTCCGACCGGGCGTTGCAAGGCGTGCCGCGCGGCGCGCCTTCGTATTACCGCTGTGGCGTCAGCCGGCGCGCGTCTCGAACGCGGCCAGCAGCACCTCGCCGGCGTCGCGCGCGTCGCGCGACGCCGAGGCGTCGCCGCTGACGAGCGCCACCGCGATCGCGCCGTCCATCAGCACCAGCCACTGGCGCGCGAGCCGCACGGCATCGCGCTGCGGCGCGCCGCAGGCCTGCGCGAACGCCTCGCACTGCTCGCGCGCGAAATCGAGCAGCCGCTCCTTGTGATAGCGCGCGACGCCGCGGATCGGATCGTTCGCGTCGCCGATCTCGCCCGCCGCGTTGATGAACGCGCAACCGTGGAAGTCGGGCTGCTCGAACCACGTATGCAGCACGTCGAACATCGCCAGCAGGCGGGCACGCGGCGTGCGTGCGCGCTCGAGCGTGCCGTCGATGAACCAGGCCATCCAGCGGTCGTCGCGCCGCGCGAGCGCGGCAGCCACCAGCGCCTCCTTCGATTCGAAGTGCGTGTAGACGCTCTTGCGCGCGGCGCCCGAGCGCTTGACGATCGCGTCGACGCCGGTCGCATGGATGCCGCCCGCGTAGACGAGCGCCTCGGCCGCCTCCAGCAG
Source organism: Burkholderia perseverans (assembly GCF_022870505.1). Classification (NCBI taxonomy): domain Bacteria; kingdom Pseudomonadati; phylum Pseudomonadota; class Betaproteobacteria; order Burkholderiales; family Burkholderiaceae; genus Burkholderia; species Burkholderia perseverans. The sequence goes on along the minus strand of NZ_CP045093.1, from coordinate 14,066 downwards.
CCGCTCGCGCGCGCCGCCGGCTTGCGGGTCCGGCGCCTCGGCGCCGCGCGGGGATCGTTGGGTCGTATCGTTCATGTCGCATAAGGTAGAACGATCATTCTCCCTTGTCAACGCTTGTCGACGAAATCTCTCGCATCGACGACAGCGCCGAACCGCGGTCGCGGCCGCCGAACTTTGCCGGCGGCGATCCGGCCGGCCCGGCCCGGATGCGCTATCGTGCGCGAACATCGACAGGAGACGAGCATGAACAGACGGTTCGACAGGCGCTGGCGCGCGCTGGTGGGCAGTTTCGGTCTGGCGGTCGTGGTCGGCTGCACGCCGGTGGCGGTGCTCACGCACCACGTCAGCACGGCGACGGAGAACGTGCCGGCCGGCCGCTACACGCTCGATCCGCATCACTGGAGCGTCGGCTTCGACGTCTCGCATTTCGGCTATTCGCGCTTCACGATGCGCTTCGACCGCGCCAGCGCCGTGCTCGACTGGCGCGCCGGCGGTCCGGCCCTGAGCCAAGTCAGCGCGACCATCGACGCGGCCAGCATCGACACCAACGTCCCCGTGCTCGACAGGATGATCGCGGGCAGCGAGGCGCTCGACGCCACGCGCTATCCTTCGATCCGCTTCGACAGCGCCGGCTGGACGCCGACCGGCGAGCACACCGGCAAGCTGGCCGGCAACCTGACGATCCGCGGCACGACGCAGCCGGTCACGCTGGCCGTCACGTTCAACGGCTACGGGCGCAATCCGCTGACGAAGCAGCCGACCGTCGGCTTCTCGGCGAACGGCACGTTCAGCCGCGCCGCGTTGGGCATTCCGACCTGGTATCCGGCCGTCGGCGACGACGTGCGCGTGCGGATCGAGGCCGAGTTCGAGATGGCGCCGCCGGGCGCGGCCGACGGCGCCGAAAGCGCTGAAGGCTCGGCCCGCTAAGGCTTGCCAAGGATTCACGCGCGCCGCGGGTCATCCTGCGGCGCGCGGTGTTTACGAGATTTTTTCTTGATCGTCGCGACCGCGCGTTCCTACACTTCGGACAACCGAATCCGGCTCAGGGAACACCATGTCGACTCCGCGTCTCGCCCCCGCCCCGATCACCGCCTACCTGCCGAGGCAGCACGATCGCATCGTGCTGCGGCGCTTCGATCCCGCGAGCGACGCCTACGACACGCTGACCGACCTGCTGCACCGCGCGTTCGCGCGGCTCGGCGCGATGGGGCTCAACTGCCCCTGCGTCGACCAGCCGGCCGCCGCCACGCGCCAGCGCGCGCTGGCCGGCACCTGCTTGGTGGCGACCTGCCACGGCCATCTGATCGCGACCATGACGCTGCACGAGCGCGACGGTGCCGCCTCGAACGACCTCTACCGCTGCCGCGACGTCGCGAGCCTACGGCAGTTCGGCGTCGATCCGGTCTGGCAGGGGCGCGGCGTGGGCCGCGCGCTGGTGGCCTACGCGCTGCGCTGGGCCGCCTCGCGCGGCTATGCGCGACTCGCGCTCGACACGCCGCAGCCGGCCGCCCATCTGCTCGCGTTCTACCAGGGCCTCGGCTTCGAGATCGCCGACGTGGTGCGCTTCGCCGGGCGCGGCTACGACAGCGCCATGTTGTGCCGGCCGACCAGCCGCCCCGTCGCGCTGGCCGAATCGGGGCCGTGCCTCGTCACGCTGGCCTCGTGCGGGCGTCGCCGATAGCGACGATAGTGACGGCAGCGCGCTCATGAAAAATGCCGCCGCCGGCGCGGCGCGCCGACAGCGGCATCGAGGATTCGGCCGGATGCGGACGCATCCGGCAGCGGGACTCAGGCGGTGGCCGGCACGGCGCTCCAGTCGAGGATCACCTTGCCGCTCTCGCCCGAGAGCATCGACGCGAACGCCTGCTCGTAGTCGGCCACCGCGTAGCGGTGCGTGAGGATCGGCGAGAGGTCGAGGCCGCTTTGCAGCATCGCCACCATCTTGTACCAGGTCTCGAACATCTCGCGGCCGTAGATGCCCTTGATCTCGAGCCCCTTGAAGATCACCTGGTTCCAGTCGATCGCGGTCTGCGCGGGCGGGATGCCGAGCAGCGCGACCTTGCCGCCGTGGTTCATCGCGTCGAGCAGGCTCGTGAACGCGCTCGGCACGCCCGACATCTCCAGCCCCACGTCGAAGCCTTCCGTCATGTGCAGCTCGTGCATCACGTCGCGCAGCGATTCGCGCGAGACGTTCACGGCGCGCGTCGCGCCCATCTTGCGCGCGAGTTCGAGCCGGTAGTCGTTGACGTCGGTGATCACCACGTTGCGCGCGCCCACGTGCCGCGCGATCGCCACGGCCATGATGCCGATCGGCCCGGCGCCCGTGATCAGCACGTCCTCGCCGACCAGGTTGAACGACAGCGCGGTGTGCGTGGCGTTGCCGAACGGATCGAAGATCGCGGCCAGATCGTCGGAGATCTCGGGCGGGATCTTGAACGCGTTGAAGGCCGGGATCGCCAGGTATTCGGCGAACGCGCCCTCGCGGTTCACGCCCACGCCCACCGTGTTGCGGCACAGGTGCCGCCGCCCGGCGCGGCAGTTGCGGCAGAAGCCGCAGGTGATGTGGCCTTCGCCCGAGACGCGATCGCCGATCGCGAAGCCGCGCACCTCCTGCCCCATCTCGACGATCTCGCCGACGTATTCATGGCCGACGTGCATGGGCACCGGAATCGTCTTCTGCGCCCAGTCGTCCCACTTCCAGATATGGATGTCGGTGCCGCAGATCGCCGTGCGGCGAATCTTGATCAGCACGTCGTTGTGGCCGACCTCGGGCATCTTCACGTCGGTCAGCGTGAGGCCGGGGCCCCGTTCGAGTTTTGCCAGCGCCTTCATCGTGCCGTCTCCTCAGATCACGCCGAGCGACTTGCCGACGCGCACGAACGCATCGACGGCGCGGTCGATCTGCGCGGGCGTGTGCGCCGCGCTCATCTGCGTGCGGATCCGCGCGCGCCCGCGCGGCACCACCGGAAACGAGAAGCCGATCACGTAGACGCCCTCGGCCAGCAGCGCGTCGGCCATGCGCGTGGCCACCTGCGCGTCGCCGAGCATCACCGGGATGATCGGATGTTCGCCCGGCACCAGCGTGAAGCCGGCTGCGCTCATCTTCGCGCGAAACCGCGCGCCGTTCTCGCGCACCTGCGTGCGCAGCCGCGCGCCCTCGTCGCTCGCGAGCAGTTCGAGCACGGCGAGCGAAGCCTCGGCGATGCTCGGTGCGAGCGTGTTCGAGAACAGGTACGGGCGCGAGCGCTGGCGCAGCAGCTCGACGATTTCGCGGCGGGCCGCCACGTAGCCGCCCGAGGCGCCGCCGAGCGCCTTGCCGAGCGTGCCGGTGATGATGTCGACGCGATCGGCCACGCCGCAGTGTTCGGGCGTGCCGCGGCCGTGTTCGCCGATGAAGCCGACCGCATGCGAATCGTCGACCATCACCAGCGCGCCGTAGCGCTCGGCCACGTCGCAGATGCCCTTCAGGTCGGCGATGATGCCGTCCATCGAGAATACGCCGTCGGTGGCCACCAGCTTGAAGCGCGCGCCGGCCGCGTCGGCCTCCTGCAGCTTCGCCTCCAGATCCTGCAGATCATTGTTCTTGTAGCGAAACCGCTTGGCCTTCGACAGCCGCACGCCGTCGATGATGCTGGCGTGGTTCAGCTCGTCGCTGATGATCGCGTCTTCCTCGCCGAGCAGCGTCTCGAACAGGCCGCCGTTCGCGTCGAAGCAGCTCGAATAGAGGATCGTGTCGTCGGTGCCGAGGAACGCCGAGATCGCCGCCTCGAGCCGCTTGTGGACCGTCTGCGTGCCGCAGATGAAGCGCACCGACGCCATCCCGAAGCCGTCGCGCTCGAGGCCCGCGCGCGCGGCCGCGACGAGCCGCGTGTCGTTGGCGAGACCGAGATAGTTGTTCGCGCAGAAATTGAGCACGCCGGCGCCGTCGGCCAGCGTCACGTCCGCCGCCTGCGGGCTGGCGATCTCGCGCTCGGTCTTGTAGAAACCGTCGGCGCGGATCTGGTCGAGGGTCCCGCGCACGTGGGCGAGGAAGGCATCACGCATCTGTTCGCTCCTGGGTGGGCATCGGCGCGCGGCCGGCTCGCTCGTGGCGGCCGCCGCACGGCCTGCTACTGTTATAGTCGCCCGTTGGGTTCACCGTATTTTTCCTGTATTTCGAACACAAGTTCGAGATATCGAACGACTCTAAGCGAACGGACCACAAATGGCAAGCTCTTCCGCCACGCGCCGCGGCGCCCCCGCGCCGGCCACCGATGCCGCCACGCCGCCGCGCGTCGGCGAGACGATCCAGCGGTTGCGCAACGAACGCAAGCTGACGCTCGACGACCTGTCGCGCGCGGCCGGCGTGTCGAAATCGATGCTCTCGGAGATCGAGCGCGACAAGGCCAATCCGACCATCGCGGTGGCGTGGCGGCTGACCAACGCGCTCGGCATCAGTCTCGACGAGCTGTTCGCGCCGCCGAGATCGCCGGAGACGATCCGCGTGGACGGCCTGCACGACATCCCGACGCTGGCCGGCCACGACGGGCAATACCAGCTGCGCGTGTGGGGGCCGATCGAGCTGGCCGGCCGCTTCGAGTGGTACGAACTGACGCTGACGGCCGGTGGAGCGCTGGTCTCGAACGCGCACGAGCCGGGCACGCGCGAGCACTTGACGGTGCTGGCCGGCGCGATCGAGATCGAGGCCGGCACCACCTCGCGGCGCCTCAAGACAGGCGAGACCGCGCGCTATGCGGCCGACGCGCCGCACGCGATCCGCAACGCCGGGCGCGGCGAGGCGAAGGCGCTGCTGATCGTGATCCACCGCTGATCCGTCGCCAATTCCCCGCGACCCACTTCCGACCTCCCCTCCGATCCTCCTCCAGGCGCCGCGCGGGCGCCGACATTCCGCGCCGGTCCTGTCGAATCCGCCAGTTGCGCAATCCACTGTATATTTGTACAGTACAGGCTCATGAGGAGCCCGCTATGACCGAACAGGACCTGGCCGCGCTCAGCTTCAAGGCTGCGGCGCAAGACATGGAGAAAATCGTCCGCCACATCGCCACCCGCTACATCCGTCAGCAGGTGCCGCTGACGTGGCGGCTGCTGCAGGCGATCGAGGCCGAGGCGCTGGCCGATCTCGGCTTCGCGGCGCGGCACGATCCGTTTGTCCGCTGCCTGTTCGAGCGGCCCGAGGATTTCCACTTTCCCGAAACCGACGATCCGATCGACGTCGCGCAATCGAACGCGCTGCCGGCCGTGCTCTCGTATGCCGTATCGGCCTTCGAGGCCGCCTCGCGTCAGCCCGCGCTCGGGCCGGCGCAGCCCGTCGCCAGCAAGCGGCCGCGGCGCGTGCGGATCTGGGGCGGCTGAAGCCGGCGCTTACCGGCCGAACCGATGCCGGCCGGCGCAATGGCGCCCCGCCAGCCAAAGCCCCGGGCCGCCGACTGGCCGACCCGGCGCCTATGCACTACGCTCAAACAAGCAACTAACGGATTAATAAACATGCCTCCCCCAAGCTCCGGGCCCACCGGAACGCCAGAGGCCGCCGAACCCGATCTGTTCGACGGCACCGAGGCCGACTGGGTCGCCCAACCGAACGCGTCGTTCGACGCGTGGCTCGCCACCCAGGCGTTTCGGCGTTCGTCGGCCGACGTGTATCGCGCCCAGTGGGGCGCGTTCCTGACCTGGCTCGCCGAGCGGCAGCAGACGCTCGCGACCGTCGACACCCAGTCGATCGCGAATTTCGTCGGCGAGCTGCCGATCAAGAAAACGCAGCGCGTCCGCTATTTGCGGCTGATCGAGCGCGTGCTCGATCATGTGCGCCGCAACGAATTCGGCTCGACCAATCCGGCCCGCTTCATTGCTCAGGATGGCGAAGCAAGCTGGCGCCGCGCGCGCGACAACGAACCCACCAGCTTCCTCTCGCCGTCCGAGCGCGCGGCGCTGCTCGCCTATCTGTTTTCGCCCTTGCCGACCATCGGCATGTCGCAGTGGAAGGAACGCCGCGACCGGGCGCTGGTGGCCGCGTTCCTCGGCGGTGGATTGAAGACGGGCGAAGCGCGTACGCTTACCATTAGTTGCGTGAAACCGGGCGAGCCGGCAGTACGGATCCCGTCGAACCATCCCGATTTCGAACGCGAAACGCACCTCGCCTCGTTCGCGATCGCGCTGTTCGACGCGTGGCTGGCCGAGCGGCGCCGCTGCGACATTCCCGGCGATCTCGTGTTTCCGTCCTCGCTCGCGGGCCGGCCGATGCACAAGGCGACCATGCTGCGCGCGGTCGACGCGATCATCGAAGCGGCCGATATCACCGCGTCGCGCGTCGAGCGCGCGAGCCCGCAAACGCTGCGCAATACGTTCGCGGCCGAGCTGTTCGAGAACGGCGTCGCGCCCGAGCGCGTCGGCCACTGGCTCGGCTTCATGCAGGCCGTGTCCGCGAACCGGCTGCATCGCGCGTGGCGAAGCTGGCGAGGCAACCTGGAAAAAGCCGCCGCCGAAGATGAAGAGGCTGCGATGTCATCGGCCCCGGAGCCCGGCCTGGTCTGAAGGCGTGAGCTTTTCGTTCCCGCAGGCCCTCACCTTTCCCCTCCCGTTTTTCCTCACCTTTTGCGCGATCGGCGCGGCGCCGATCAGCCTCGATCAACCGGCCCGGCCGATCCGGCTGAACTGTGCGACGGCTTCGAGCCGCGAAGCACAGGCGCCGGATGCATGTTCGCATTCGGGACACAGCAGTTCGTAGCCATCGGCCGCGTGTGACAGCTCCGGCTCACCTTCATCGCATTTCGGACAGCGCGCCGGCAGCGCGACGTGAGCGTCGAGCGAGGTGCCGATCGCCTCGAACGCCGACGCGTCGAGCTGGCCCGCGCTCGCGAGCCGCTGCAGCAACGCGGCCATCCCGGGCGGGATTCCCTGTGCGGCACGCAGCGTCTCGATCTCGCGGCTCGCCGCGGCCAGTTCGTCGCCCTGGCCGCGCAGCTGCTCGTCGAGCCGGTCGGCCCGCGCCTTCGCGGCGCTGAGCTGCTGCAAAAACTCGAATTCCTTGCGGTTCACGTCACGAAGGCCCGCCTGGTAGGTGCCGGCCATGCTTCTGAGCGAATCGAGCTCGACCAGCATCGGCTTGACGCGGCGCTCGGCCTCGGCGATCGCATCCTTGATCTGCTGCGCATAGTGCTCGGTGTTCTGGCGCGCCTCGACGTGCAGCGCGTCGATCCGCTCGCGCAGCGACGCGTTTTGCTGCTGCTCGGCCTCGAGCCGCCGGTTCAACAGTTCGTTTTCGTTTTCGAGCCGCTGAGTCAGCGCCTGCAGCGAGTCATGATGCGCGCTGCCGTGCAGCGACGCAGTCGCCAGCTGAATTTCGGCTTCGGTGAGCTTCGCCTGCAATTGTTCCGCACGGTTCTCGCTGCGCGCGAGCGCGGCCTCGAGCGTCTCGTGCCGGATGCCGGCATCGCGAACCTGCTGCACAGCGGCGGCGACCTGGTCGTCGGCCAGTTGCCGTTCGGCCTCGAGCGCGGCTCGCGCTTCCTTCAGTGCTTCGTCATAGAGCGCGCCGAGCAGTTCGCCCGCCTTGCCTTCGAGCGCTTTCGGCAGATGGCTGCCGTCCAGCCGGACTTTCGAAGCTGAGCGGATCCGTTCCCAGAAAAAGTCGATGTCTTTCGGAATGTCGCCGGCGCTGCCGGTCTGGGTCAGCTCGCGGACGTTGGCGGCCGATGGCCGGATGCCGAGATCGAAGAACAGGCGCTTGCAGGCGTGCAGCGAGAGATCCTGCCGGCGCGCACCAGTGGTGCGCATCGCGTCGAGTTCGTCGCGAATGGTCTGGCGGAGCGAGTCGTCGGGAGTCATGGTTCGAGTGGCATAGAAGCAAAACGTACCAATCATAACGAAATACGTATCAAGAAATACGTATTTCTTGTGCTTGCTGAAAGTTGTCCGCAGACGCCACGCGGAGGTGCTCCACAGTCACAGCCACCATGTCAGTCCGCTGAATTCCGTGAAACAAATCGAACTTCCTGTGCTAATCCCTTGTTTCTACAAGCAAAGCATCGTGCTTTCAAAAATATGGGGATGTTTCACAGGGAGGGAGGGTGAGAGAGGCGATGTTTCAGGAAACTCGCGGGTGGCGCCTAGAGAGTAATAAAAGTAAACACCCTTGAACCCTTGTTAAAAACGTTAACGCCACCGCACAGCCTTACTGGGTAAGGGATTGCGGCCGGCAAGGTGAAGCTTTGCGGGAACCATGGTGATCTTTTGCAGGACCCGAAGTGATGGGGTTCGGGGGTCAGCGTGAGCCGTTGCGGGAAAGATCGTGAGCGGATTCGGGATCACAGTCTCGCGCAGCTTGGGCGAAAGGTGAAGTTTTTCGGGAGGGCTGTGCTCGCGGCCCCCGCATGGTGCCTGAATCGCCCGGTTTCGTGGCGTTTCCCGAGAGGTGAGGGTTTGCGGGACCTTCGTTCGCCCCTGTTTTGGCGCGGATTTTGCCCAACGATTAGGCATAGGTGAGCGTTCTCGGGACTCGGGCCGAGGTTGACGTGAGCCTTTACGGGAAAAAATACCGTTTTACGCGGCTTCACAGGCCCTGAAACCCCTAAGGTGAGGCTTTTCGGGAGCCTTTGCCTGCAAATTCAGCGCCAGCCTGGTGGCCGGTGAGCGTTTTCAGGATCGTGGAAATCCAGGCCGAAAATGGCCTGAGGTGAGGTTTTTCGGGAGCATTTCACAGGCAAAAAAATGCGAAAGGTGAGGCTTTTCGGGAACAGTGGGCGTCCACTTACCCGCAAACCCCCGCCGGGAGTGGATGCCGAGGCGCGTTTTTCGTGACGGATTTCGCGAAAGGTGAGGTTTTTCAGGACCGATTCGGACCGGATCGGGCGTCGACGATTCGCCAAGGGTGAGAATTTCCGGGATCTTGTCTCGATCGTTGCGAGATTGCCGGTTAGGACGTAACTGCATGAAATCATTGATGTTTTATAAGGCTCTCGGCAAGAGGTGAGCTTTTTCGGGAGGATGGAAAACGCGATGGGTGCTCGATCGGGAAAGCCAAAGGTGAGGCTTTTCGGGATGCTTCGGGCTGTGGGGCCCCGTATGTCGGTGCTTTTCGTTTGCGGGAGGGTTTCACCGGTTTCGCCAGAAAGGTGAGATTTTGCGGGAGGCGGAACGCGGATCAGGGAAAATGCCGACGCATCGGCTCGCCTCTCCTTGTGGACAACTGTATTTGTCGCGTGTAATGGCAGGCCCGCCGGGCTTGCTGGCTAAAGACCGGCTGTGGATATCTTTGTGGATCGATTGCGGGTTCGCGGCGGCGAGGAGTCGTGATTCGGGCTGCGGGTTGTCGTCGATGGTGAGGCGGGCGCCGTGATCGATGCCACCTGACGATGATGGGCGACCTGGTGCGGCGCGTGGCGGGTTCGGTGAGGGGCGTCTGGTGCCCGCCCGCACCCAGCGTTCCCAGGGGCTTTGGAAGGGGCTGCCGGTGGCCGCGGACGGGTCGGGGCTCGCCAAGGCCGCACAGGGGCGTCTGGTGGGTTCCAATGCGGGATGGCGGTGGGCGGATGCGGGTCGTAGGAATGGATGGTCTGCGGACGCGGTGGACATCGACGTGCGGCCTTCGCGGCGGTGGCCGCGGGACTACGGGAGATTGAACCGGTGAAGCGCGGGCCGTGGCCGATCACCGCTTAGGGGCTGAAAATATGCCGGAACGGTGAGGTGGGCCAAGGCAGCCGTGGCACCTTCGTGGTTCGAGAGGCGCAGAGTCGGTCGCCGGGCGGCGTTTCAGGGCCGACCCGGGAGCGTCCAGGCTGGCGAGAGAGCACAGCCGATGCGTGGAAGCACGGTTGCCCGGACCGTTTGCGGTGCCGGTGTGCCGGCGAAGGGGCGCATCTGGCGCTGGAGATGGCTGGATCTTGCCGACCGCGAGCGCCCTGTGCCGGCTGGCTCGCTGCCTTGCTGCCTTTGCCGCCTTGCCGCCTTTGCCGTGCCGCCGAGCCGCCCCGACGGCTCACAGCGAATGAGCGCGATCCCACTGCGTGATTCCCGGCCGCCCTGCGACGATCACCGCGACGCGCCTGTGTCACCAGATCGCGATAAAAATTTTTGAGGTGAGCCGATACGGGAGGCGACTCGACGAGTCGGGATCGGTGCGGATATCATGCGCGTCCGCGTCACCCGCGGCAGCCAAGGTGAGGCGCGAATCACCGGAATTTCCACCGGTGAGCTTTTCCGGGAAAAAGCGTGGGGTGAGGCGATCGGAATCGTCCCCCATCACCGCCTATGGTGAGGCCGCACTTATAGACGACCATCACCACAGCCGCTATCCTTGCGGGAAACTTTCCCTCTCCGATCCGACGCATGGTCACGAAGCGCGCGAAGAAAACCGATGTCGATGTGGTGAATGCCAGCTCGGCCGAATTGCGAAAGGCGGTCGAGGCGATCGCCATTCAGCCGAAGAGCGGCAAGATCACGCTGCTGACCCGCAAGCTCTTCAACGTCCTGCTCGCCGTGGCGCAGCAGGCCGACGATTCCGGCGACACCTACCGTGCGCTGCTGTCCGATATCGTCGCGAACTCCGCCTTCGATTCGAACGACACCGCGCTCGTCAAGGAACACCTGCGGCGCATGGTGTCGGTGCAGGTGGAATGGAGCACCGGCACCTCGAGCCAGAAGCCGGGCCGCAAATGGGGCATCTCGACGCTGATCGCCGACGCCGAAATTCTCGAAGATCCGGCCACGCGCCGCGTCTGGGTCGAATTCTCGTTCGCGCCGAAGATCAAGAAGAAGCTGCTCGATCCGGTGCAGTACGCGCGACTGAGCCTGCAGTTTCAGAGCCAGCTGCGCAGCAGCGCGGGCCTCGCGCTCTACGAGATCTGCGTGCGCTATCTCACGAACCCGAGCCATCTGACGATGCGCGAGCCCTGGGAATGGTGGCGCCCGATCCTGTCGGGTACGCCCGACACCGAGGCCGGCGACGAGGCGAAGCGCGAGTACAAGTATTTCAAGCGCGACTATCTGCGCCCGGCGATCGCCGAGGTCAACGCCGTCACGAACATCTTCGTCGAGTTGATCGAACATCGCGAAGGGCGCCGTGTAGCCGAGATCCAGTTCCGCGTGTCCGAGCGCAAGCAGCCGATGCTCGCGCTCGACGAACACCCGAACGTGTTCGACAGCACGCTCGTCGACAGGATGGTGAAGATCGGCATCCCGCTGAAGGAAGCGCAGACGCTCTATGCCGACAGCGAGGAAAACCGGATTCGCGCGGCGCTGCAGATGACCGAGCAGCGCATGCGCAGCACCACGCTGCCGCCAGTGCGCAGCGCGGCGGCGCTGTTCAAGGATGCGCTGAAGAAGGGCTATGCGCCGCCGGTGGCCGACCCCGCCGATGCGCTGCCGGGCAGCACCGCGGGCAAGCTGACGGCGGTCGCGTCGGCGACCGGCGTGGCTGACGATCCGAAGGCGCGCCTGCGCGGCGAATACGACGCATATCGCCGCAAGGAGGCGAAGGCGCTGTACGAGGAACAGGGCGATGCCGAGCGCGATCTCGCGCGCACCTCGTTCGAGAGCGACGTGCTGCCGGCGCTCGGTTCGCATCTGCGCGACGACTGGCGCCGGCGCGGCCTCGATTCGAAACTCGTTGAAACCGCGTTCTTCGACTGGCTCGCGCTGAAGACCTGGGGCGAGCCGACCGATGGTGATCTGCTCGCGTTCACGCTGAACCAGTCGCGCGCGGCTTGAAGGGTGTGAGGCGGTAGTTCGCGCCGACGTTCGCTTTCGTGCTGAAGTTTTTTAAAAAGCCGAACCCGTTTTGAACGGGTTCGGCTTTTTTGTTTGGCTTCGCGAGTGGAACGGGCCGGCGATGAAGCGCCGATCGAGCATGCGTGGTTTCCGAGTGCGATGGATGCGTGGTTCCCGCCTGGGTCGCTTCGATGAGCCGCCGCCGCCGATTGTCGGGACGTCGAGGCTGGCTGACGGCCGTCGAGCGACACGAGCGGAGATCGCGAGAAACGGCGGATCGGAATCGTGATCGTCGGCACTGACGGCCGTCGTTTTCTTGGCCGAGGGAGATCGATTGCTTTGGCGAATGCCGTATTGGCCATCGAATGAAAAACCCCCCGAAGGCTGCGGTGCGGCCTTCGGGGGGGGATCGCTTGGCGCGAGACGGTGTGAACTGCGCGCTGTCGCCTGTTTGGCCCGAGCGGTCCGGCGTGCGTCTCGCGCCGTTCGCCAGCGGTATCGCTGGCTGACTGGCGAGGCGCTGGCGACGTCAGTTCAGCAGCATCTTTTCGAGTTGCTGCAGGATTTCATCGCGCTTCTCACGCGTCAGGCCACGCAGCCGCAGCTCGAGCCGATCCTCGCCATAGGACTTCAGATCGCCGACCGTCGAGCCGTTCATCTTGATCTCGTGACGTTGCGCGTAGCGCTGGCGGCCGGCCGGCTTCGCGTTCTCCTGCGTGTTCGCCCTGCCCTTCACGATGTCGGCGACCTGGCGCGTGCTCAGGTCGTCGGACAGGATCTTGTTGATCAGCCGCAGCGTGGCATCGGTCCCGCGCGCCGTGTGGTAGCGGCCGACCTGGTACGCCATGTTCGAACCGAATCGGTCGGTGCGCGTGACCATTTCCTGCATCACCGCTTCCGGCAGCTTGCCGATCGACAGCGCGACGGCGATCGTCGATTCGTCGATGCCGAGATGCTCGGCCAGCTCCTTCTGGCTCTGGAAATACTTCTCTTCCAGGAACCGGCGCCAGACGACGGCGTTGTCGAAAACCGTCTGCGAATCGCGCTGGACATTCAGATCGTAGCCAAGCTTGTAGCTCTCGATGCCGATCGGGATGTCGACCACGATCGCCTTCACCGATTCCTTGTTCGCCTCTTTCAGCGCGCGCACGCGCCGGCCGCCGTCGCTGACGAAGAAGGTGCCGGGATTCTCGTAGTCGGGAATCACGTGGATCGCCTGCTGCTGGCCCTGCTTCGCAAGGTTGACGGCAAGCTCGGCGATCGACGACTTCAGATAAAAGTGCCGCGGATTGAACGGGCTGGCCTTGATCGCCTTCAGCGAGAGCTCGATGATCTGGCCGGGCTGGTAGCGGTTCGCGACGCGCCAGGCGTGGTATTGCGTCGATTCGTCGGTCGGCTCGGCCGGCGGCGTCTCCACGATCGTGACGGGAATGTCCTTCTTCGACGGTTTTGCCGGTGCCGATGCGTCTGGCTTCACGAGGCCGTCGATCGCATTCAGGCGGTCGAGCGCCGTGCGCTTTTCGCTGGTCGTCGTATCGGGGCGCGCCTGGAAGCCTTTGGCGAATTGGGAGGGTTTCATTCAGGGTCCTTTATGCGCATAAAGTCAGGGCAGCATGGCGACGATCTCGTCGGCGCACGCGCGAATTTCCGCGGCTGCGAGCCGTGCGCCACGATCGTTCATCTGCAGGACGGTCTGGCCAAGTGCCATCGCCTGCTTGTAGGCCTCGCGCGTGGGGATCTGGGTCTTCAGGAGCGGGAAGCCCAGTTCTTCGATCGCACGCTTCAACTCTCGCGTCAGCATGCGCTTTTCTTCGGTCTTGTTCAGCAGGAACACGGCGCGCAGATCCTCGTTCATTACCTGGGCCTGCTGGATCAGCTTCACGAGGCCGACGCTCGACCAGTAATCGGCCGGTGACGACGACGTGGGCACCACGGCCACGGTGGCGGCCAGCAGCACGACACCGGAGACCTTTTCAGTGATCGAGGGCGGACAGTCGACGACGATGATGTCGTAGTCGTTGATGAACTTCTTGATCTCGCGATGGATTTGGCCGCCGGCTTCGGCGAGATTCACAACGGGAAACGGGATGCCGTTCTCGGCGTCGCCCGATGCGCTGGACCAGTGGATGAGCGTGTTTTGCCCGTCGGCATCGACGACGAGGACGCGCTTTCCTCTCTCATGGAATGCCGCGCCGAGGTGCATGGCGATGGTGCTTTTTCCGACACCACCCTTCTGCTGCGTGACCGCAATGATTTCGGCTGCCAATTTTCGCTCCTGTTTTGATCGTCGAAATTTTACCCGATGAATTTCTTATTTCAATGGATATGTGACGAACAGACTGAAGATTAGCCATTCGGTCGATGGG
>NZ_CP045094.1:4094668-4194401 GCF_022870505.1 Burkholderia perseverans | reverse complement strand
GTGCCGCAAGGGGTTTGGGCACAGGTCGAGCCGGAGCGGCGTGCGGGATTCTTGGAGATAAGGCGAGATTCTAACGCCAAAAGCCGGCGGCGCGGGAGTTATCCACAGGGGTGCGTCGTTGGGGTGGGTGGGGCCGGCGATTGCCGGGCAGGGCGCGCGAATGAGGCTAAAGTATTGACCGTCCACAGAAAAACGGTTTAAATAGCGGGTTCCGCGAAAACCAATCCTAGATTTTCGGCGATTGCGTTCGCCCGGTGGCCTGAAGGATCGGGCACGCGGTCCCCTGATTCCGTACATTCTCGAACAAGTGAGAGCAACATGAAACGTACCTACCAACCTTCCGTGACGCGCCGTAAGCGCACCCATGGCTTCCGCGTTCGCATGAAGACGGCGGGTGGCCGCAAGGTCATCAACGCGCGCCGTGCGAAGGGCCGCAAGCGCCTCGCCATCTAAGGCCGGGCGAAGCGCCGTGTCCGCCGTCCGCGGCGATGCGGGCGACGCAGTCGCAAGCCCGCGCATCGATCCGTTGCCGGCGGGCGCGACCTTCCCGAAAGCTGCGCGACTTCTGAAAACGGATGAGTTCTCATCCGTTTTTCGTTTGCGCCCCTGGCGGCGCTCCGTACACTTCGTGGTGTACGGCAAGCCAACGGGCGGCGCCGCGCGTCTGGGCCTCGTGGTCGGCAAGAAACAGGCGCCGCGCGCGGTCACGCGCAATCTGGTGAAGCGGCTCGCCCGCGAGGCGTTCCGCCTGCGGCGCGCCGAGTTCGCCGGCTGGGACATCTTGTTGCGCCTGCACGCGAAGCTCGATCGCAAGGCGATGCCGAGCGCGGCATCCGCGCCGCTCGCGGCGCTCTGCGAAGGCGAGATCCGCGAGTTGCTCGACAAGGCCGCGCGCGAGGTCGCCCGGCGCGGTCCCGGCAATGCCGGGCCGGCGTCCGGCTGAGGTTCCCGAGGTTCGGCTGGCGGGCTGGTCCGGCCGGCCACATGGCGGCGCGCGAAGCGTCGACAGTTATGCAAACGGTATTGATCGCGTTGCTGCGTTTCTACAAGGCTGCCGTGAGCCCGCTGCTCGGCAGCCGCTGCCGTTTTTATCCTTCTTGTTCGGAATACGCGCGCGAGGCAATCCAGTATCATGGCGCCGCGCGCGGCACCTACCTTGCCGCCCGGCGCTTGTGCCGGTGCCATCCGTTTTCCGCGGGGGGCGTCGATCTGGTTCCGCCGCCCACCCCCGAACCCCGCGCTCCAACCGAAGCTGAAGCGCCGTCCCATCGACTCTGAGACAACGCATGGATATCAAACGCACCGTCCTATGGGTGATCTTCTTCATGTCAGCGGTCATGCTGTTCGACAACTGGCAGCGTGCCCATGGACGCCAGTCGATGTTCTTCCCGAACGTCACGCAGACCAACGTCGCGGCCTCCAAGGGCGGCGCCGACACCGGCGCTTCGGCGGCGAGCGGCGCGACGGCACCCCTGCCGGCCGCCTCGACCACGGCGCCCGCGGCCACCACGCCGATCGCGCAGGCGCAGCTGGTGCCGTTCTCGACCGACGTCTATGACGGCGAGATCGACACGCGCGGCGGCACGCTGACGAAGCTGACGCTGAAGAAGGAAGGCGACGGCAAGCAGCCAGACCTGTTCGTCACGCTGTTCGACCACACCAAGGATCACACCTACCTGGCGCGCACCGGCGTGACGGGCGGCAACTTCCCGAACCACAACGACGTGTTCACGCAGGTGAGCGGCCCGAGCTCGCTCGCCGCGGGCCAGGACACGCTGAAGCTGTCGTTCGAGTCGCAGGAGAAGGGCGGCGTGAAGGTCGTGAAGACCTACACGTTCACGCGCGGCAGCTACGTGATCGGCGTCGACACCAGGATCGACAACGTCGGCACGGCACCCGTCACGCCCACCGTCTACATGGAAATCGTGCGCGACAGCACGGCGGTGGAAACGCCGCTGTTCTCGCACACGTTCCTCGGGCCGGCCGTCTACACCGACCAGAAGCACTTCCAGAAGATCACGTTCAGCGACATCGACAAGAACAAGGCCGAGTACGTCACCTCGGCGGACAACGGCTGGGTCGCGATGGTGCAGCATTACTTCGCGTCGGCCTGGATTCCGCAGGCGGGCGTCAAGCGCGACATCTACGTCGAGAAGATCGACCCGGCGCTGTACCGCGTCGGCGTGAAGGAGCCGGTCAAGACGATCGAGCCGGGCCAGTCTGCCGACGTGTCGGCGCGCCTGTTCGCCGGCCCGGAAGAGGAACGCGTGCTCGAGGGCATCGCCCCGGGGCTCGACCTCGTGAAGGACTACGGCTGGGTCACGATCATCGCCAAGCCGCTGTTCTGGCTGCTGCAGAAGATCCACAGCTACGTCGGCAACTGGGGCTGGTCGATCGTGCTGCTGACGCTGCTGATCAAGGCCGTGTTCTTCCCGCTGTCGGCGGCCAGCTACAAGTCGATGGCGCGCATGAAGGAAATCACGCCGCGCATGCAGCAGCTGCGCGAGCGCCTCAAGGGCGATCCGCAGAAGATGAACGCGGCGCTGATGGAGCTCTACAAGACCGAGAAGGTGAACCCGTTCGGCGGCTGCCTGCCGGTGGTGATCCAGATCCCGGTGTTCATCTCGCTGTACTGGGTGCTGCTGGCCTCGGTCGAAATGCGCGGCGCGCCGTGGATTCTCTGGATCCACGACCTGTCGCAGCGCGATCCGTTCTTCATCCTGCCGGTGCTGATGGCCGGCTCGATGTTCCTGCAGACGCGCCTGAACCCGACGCCGCCGGACCCGGTCCAGGCCAAGATGATGATGTTCATGCCGATCGCGTTCTCGGTGATGTTCTTCTTCTTCCCGGCTGGCCTCGTGCTGTACTACGTCGTCAACAACGTGCTGTCGATCGCGCAGCAGTACTACATCACGCGGGCGATCGGCGGCAAGAAGAAAGCCAGCTGACGGTTGACGGCGCGGCGGCGTGTGTTGCACGCTGCTTGCCGCTCCGCATGACGAAAAACCGCCCGGTCGACGCCGGGCGGTTTTTTTATGGAATCGGGGGCAGTGAAGTGCGCGGGTTCGCATCGAGTGGAACCGGATGGCGGGGGCGAGATCAGTGTTCGGAGGCGTCGCCGTAGAACTGTTCGATCAGTTCCTGCACGAGATAGCGGTGGTGCGGCGACAGCGCCTCGATTTTCGTCGCGAGTTCGAGCGTCTCGGCCGTGGGCGGATACTTCTCGTCGCGCGGCAGCGGCTTTGGCGTATGGCGCGCCGTGGCAGGCGGCGGCCCGTAGTGCAGCCAGTGCGGATCGACGCGCAGCCAGTCGGCGAGCGTCGCGAGCTTGTCGGGCGTCGGGATGGTGCGGCCGGTCAGCCACTTGTGCGCCGTCTGCGGCGAGACGGGCTGCTCGCCGTGATGCCGGAGATTGAAATGCAACGCGAGTTCCGTCGCGCCCGACACTTTTTCCGGGCTGCGCAACAGGGCGAATTTGAGACGTTCGGAGAACGCCGCTTTTTCCTCGGGCGTAGGCATGCGGACGATTGTGCAAGCGGTGTCCGTCGCCAGTGACAACTAGTCGCGTTATATCTATCTCAAATGAGCGTAGATTCAACCAAAGCATGATGAATCGCATCCCGGCTGTTATCTCATAAATGCCTTGATAGTGAGGGATAAACGCCAAACGATGGCCTCTCATGGCGATTCCGACGCACCTGGAATTTAGCGTGTTCAGGAGAACGCAACGGCGTGGAACCTGCGCAAGAGCTAAAGAAGCTTGATGGCCGCGAGTGGGCTCGACGTCTTCGAAAGTGGGGTGCCGTGCTCGCTTGTGCAACTAACGGTCAAGTGTCGCGAACCCCGTGAAACGACGATCGCTCCGGTCGATCGGCATGCGGCATTTCGCAGCTGTAGCCGGCCGGCGAGATGCGAGCGCCTCCCGCGTCTTGCTCAGGGCACGTCGCCGTAGAACTGCTCGATCAGCTCCTGGACCAGATAGCGATGATGCGACGACAGCGCTTCGATCTTCGTCGCGAGTTCGATGGTTTCGAGCGTGGGCGGATAACGCTCGTCGCGCGGCAACGGCCGCGGCGTGCCATGCGGGCTCGTACTCGGCGGCGGCCCGTAGTGAAGCCAGTGCAGGTCGACGCGCAGCCAGCTGGCAAGTGTCGCGAGTTTGTCCGCGGTCGGAATGGTGCGGCCGGTCAGCCATTTGTGCGTGGTTTGCGGCGAAACCGGGTGTTCGCCGTGATGGCGCAAATTGAAATGCAGCGCGAGTTCCGTCGCGCCAGAGACCTTCTCCGGACTACGGAGCAGCGCGAATTTGAGGCGTTCGGAGAACGCCGCTTTTTCTTCGAATGTCGGCATGCGCAGATTGTGCAATCCGGGCGCCGGTTCGATGACAACCGGGCGCGCCATATCTATCTCATGGGGTGACGCAAGGATTGGCGGGTCGGCCGATTCATTCGCGCTTTTATCTCATAAATCGGCGGGAAACGCCGGAAATAATTGGAATAGCGTGGCGGCTCCACGCCAGATTTGCCTCGAATTTAGCCTGAACTGGCTAAAGCCTGGCGAGCGTGCCGGATGCCGCGCGGCGCGCCGGCCGTGGCCGGTCGCATCAGGGCCGGCACGCTACAATGCGGGCGTTCCGCCTGCGTCGTCGCGACGCCGGCTCGTTTCGTCTTCCTCCCCGCGATTTTCCCGATGCTGACTACCGATTCCGACCCGATCGTTGCCATTGCCACCGCGTCCGGGCGCGGCGGGATCGGGGTGGTGCGAATCTCCTTCGGCCGTGCCGGCGCGAGCGCGGCCGAGGCGCTGATGCAGGCCGTGTGCGGCCAGCTGCTTGCCGCACGCCACGCGAGCTACGTGCCGTTTCTCGACGGCGCGGGCGAGGCGCTCGATCGCGGCATCGCGCTCAATTTCCCGGCGCCGAACTCGTACACCGGCGAACACGTGCTCGAACTGCAGGGCCACGGTGGCCCCATCGTGCTGCAGCTCGTGCTGCAGCGCTGCCTTGACGCGGGCCGCGCCCACGGCGTGCGCCTCGCCGAGCCCGGCGAGTTCACGCGCCGCGCGTTCCTGAACGACAAGCTCGATCTCGCGCAGGCCGAGGCCGTCGCGGACCTGATCGAGGCCAGCACGGAAGCGGCGGTGCGCTCGGCCGGGCGTTCGCTCGACGGTGCGTTCTCGCGCGATATCCACGCCCTCGTCGACGACGTGATCGGGCTGCGCATGCTGGTCGAGGCGACGCTCGATTTCCCCGAGGAAGAGATCGATTTCCTCGAGGCCGCCGATGCGCGCGGCAAGCTCGCGCGGATCCGCGAGCAGCTCGCTCGCGTGCTCGGCGACGCGCGCCAGGGCGCGCTGCTGCGCGAGGGGCTGTCGGTGGTGCTGGCCGGGCAGCCGAACGTCGGGAAATCGTCGCTGCTGAACGCGCTGGCCGGCGCGGAACTCGCGATCGTCACGCCGATCGCCGGGACCACGCGCGACAAGGTTGCGCAAACGATCCAGGTCGAAGGGATTCCGCTGCATATCATCGATACGGCCGGGTTGCGCGAAACCGATGACGAGGTCGAGAAGATCGGCATCGCGCGGACCTGGGACGAGATCGAGCGCGCCGACGTCGTGCTGCATCTGCTCGACGCGCGCGAAGGGCTCGGTGCGGACGATCGCGCGATTGCCGGGCGCTTTCCGGCCGGCGTGCCGGTCGTGCGCGTGTTCAACAAGACCGATCTGATCGACGCGGCACCGTCGGTCGCGCATGTCGGCGGCGAAGCGGGCGAGGGCACCGGCGGCGCGCTCGATCTCAGCGAGGTCCGGCTGTCCGCGAAACGCGGCGACGGGATCGACCTGCTGCGCGCCGAGCTGCTGCGAATCGCCGGCTGGCAGGCCGGCGCCGAGAGCGTCTATCTCGCGCGCGAACGGCATCTGATCGCGCTGCGCGCCGCGCAGGAGCATCTGGCGCAGGCGGCGAGCCACGCGGACCAGAACGCTCAGGCGCTCGACCTGTTCGCGGAAGAGTTGCGACTGGCGCAGGAGCAGCTCAATTCGATTACCGGGGAATTCACGTCCGATGATTTGCTGGGGGTGATTTTCAGCCGGTTTTGCATTGGCAAATAAGCAGCTTCCCGCCAACGCCAAAGATCTCTGGCAAAACCCCGTGTAGAAAGGGTTTTAGCCGCCATGGCAGGCGACCACCCGCAGCGCCAGCCCTTGGGCATCGATCTCGAACAGGTCGCTGACGAGCGTGCCCGTCTCGCGCCGATACAGCACGCAGAAAGACTGCTGCCCGAACAACACCGTCTCGAGCGAGAAATGCATGCCCTGGGTACGCAGGCCGATCGTGAAATTCTCGCGCAGCCTCGCCTTCCCGCGTATCCATCCGTCCGCCACCCCGAAGCGCTGCGCCACCAGCGGCGAATTCAGCGCCGCATCTTCTGCGTAGTGCGAAAGAATCGCCTCGATGTCGCGTCGATTCCATGCGTCACACCAGCTTTCGGCAAATCCGATGGCCCGTTCGCGATCCAGCATCGTCGTCTCCTCGTGATCGTGGGCGGCGGCGCCCGTCACCCTCCCGTCGCGATTCTAGAAGCGCCTCGCCGCGCCGATGAACTACGAGTATTGGCAGCTTACCGACGGAGGGGCCTGATCGTAGAGTCAGGGTGCCGCAACTTCATCCGATACGAATAAATCGGCGGCGTCGACACAACCACCCGTCACGAAGGAGGAGCCCCGTGCCCGCAATGAGCCAGCCTTCCCACCTGCCGACCCATTGGTACAACATCCTCGGCGATCTGCCGTTCGAACTGCCGGCCGACCTGCCGGCCCCCGGCACCGATTCCGCGCGTGCCGCCATGCGCCTGCAGATTCCCCTGTCGCTGGTACGCCAGACCCTGTCGAAAGAGCGTGAGATCGCGATCCCGGATCCGGTGCTCGACCTGTATCGCTCGTGGCGTCCCACGCCGCTGATTCGCGCGCGCCGCCTCGAAGCTCATCTGGGCACCAGCGCGAAGCTCTATTTCAAGTACGAGGGCGGCAATGCGAGCGGCAGCCACAAGCTGAGCACGGCGCTCGCCCAGGCCTATTACTACCAGGCGGCTGGCGTGCGGCGCCTGGCCACCGGCACCGGAGCCGGCCAGTGGGGCACGGCGCTGGCGATCGGCTGCCAGGCATTCGGCATGGAATGCATGGTCTACATGGTGGGCAGCAGCTACCGTCAGAAGCCCTATCGCCGCACCATCATGCAGCTCAACGGTGCCGAGGTGGTGGCCAGCCCGAGCGATCGCACCCAGGCCGGTACGCGGCTGGTCGCGGAAGGCCGGCTCGATACCGGCAATATCGCGTTCGCCGTGACGGAGGCGCTCGAGGATGCCGCCTCGCGCAGCGACACCCAGCTCAGCGTCGGCAGCGGCGAAACCTATTCGATCCTGCATTCCACCGTGATCGGCATCGAGGCGCGCGAGCAGCTCGCCGCGCTCGACGCCGAGGCCGACGTGGTGATCGCCTCGCTCGGCGCCGGCAGCAACTTCGGCGGCACGGCCATGCCGTTCATCGGCGAGCGTTTGCGCGGCGGCCGCGAGGTGCGCTGCGTGAGCGTCGAGCCGGCCGCCTGTCCGAAGCTCACGCGCGGCCAGTACCGCTACGACTACACCGACGGTTCGGGCGTCACGCCGCTGCAGAAGATGTACACGCTCGGCAGCCAGTTCCGTCCGGCCGGCATGCATGCGGGCGGCCTACGCTATCACGCCTGCTCGAAGCTGCTCAGCGCGCTTTATCACCATGGCGCCTTCGAGGCGGTCGCTTATCCGCAGACGCCGGTGTTCGAGAGCGCGGTGCTGTTCTCGCGCCTCGAAGGCCTCCTGCCGGCACCGGAGTCGGCCCACGCGGTTCACGGCGCGATCGTCGAGGCGCTGCGCGCGCGCGAGACCGGCACCTCGCCCACCATCCTGTTCTGCGTCAGCGGACACGGCATGTTCGATCTCGGCGCCTATGCGGAATATCTCGAGGGACGCATGGAGGACGTCGCCGTCAGCGACGAGGAAATCGAACGCTCGCTGTCCTGTCTGCCCGATCTCACCCAAGCCGCCCCGGAGCTGTCATGAACGACCACGATATCCGCAGCCTCGCGATCGAGGCACTGGCCGCCCAGGCTCAACCGCCGTTCCCTCCCGCCGAGGTGACGGACCACACGCCGATCACGGCGGGCGGGCTCGGCCTGACCTCGGTCGGCTTCCTGCATGCCTTCGTCACGCTCGAGGAGCGCCTCGGCCTGCATTTCGACGACACCGCGGTGTTCAACGCGAAATTCGTCACGGTCGGCGATTTCATCGCCTTCCTGCACCAGGCCTCGCCGGCACGATCCACGCACGCCGAGGAACGGGCCGCCGATGAAAACTGACCTGCCCCTGTCCTATCTCGAACGCGAGCCGGCCGGTGGCGACGGCGGCGAGGCACCGCTGGTCGTGCTGATGCACGGCTTCGCCTCCTACGAGGGCCATCTGTATCAGCATGCGGACCTGTTCGGCCCGCACTGGCGCGTGGTCGCGCCGCGTGCGCCGCTGCGCATCGGCCCCGGCGCCTACCGCTGGTTCTTCTTCGAGCGCACGGCGGACGGCCCGATCATCCGCAGCGAGGAGGAGCACGCGAGCCTCGCCACCCTGCTCGCGTTCCTGGAGGCGCTCAAGCGCTCGCGGCGCCCCTCCCGCCTGCATCTGCTCGGCCACAGCCAGGGCGGCACCATGGCGCTCGCGGCCACGCTGTCGCGACGCGGGCTGGTCGACGGCCTGGTCAACGTCAATGGCCGCATCTCGCCGAACGTGATGGCGCACGGCGCCCAGCCGCGGCTCGACGGCCTGCCGGTGCTGAGCCGGCACGGCATCGATAACCCGATCGTGCCGCTGCCGATGGCCCATGCCTCGCGCGACCTGCTCACGCGCTGCGGCGCGCGCGTCGAGCATCGCGACCACCCCGGCATCGGCCATGGCTTCACGCCGGAGATCCTCGCCGAGGCGGCCAGCTGGCTCGATCAACTACCGCGCCGCTGAGACGGCCTGGAGAAACGCCGCATGGACGCCTGCCCGTCTCCGCTTCACCGCATCGTGCGCAACGCGCGCGGCGATCTGTCGACCTGGCCCGCCGATCGCGCCTTGCCGCCCGGCTGGACCGGCATCGGCGGCGGGGCCACGCGCGATGCCTGCCGCGACGCCATCGACGCGCTGCCCGCCGATCGGCACGCTGCCCTCCTCGAAGCCGCGCGGGCCGACACCTTGCACCAGGCCTTCTTGCGCATGGCCGGCGCGCAGCCGGAGGCCATCGCGATCAGCGGCGCGGCGGGCTCGATGCGATACGGCGAGCTTGCGGCGCGCGTGCATGGCATCTCGATCGCGATCCGCGAGGCGCTGGCGCCGGGCGCCGTGCCGATCGTCGCGGTCCTGCTGGAACGCTCGCCGGACGCGATCGCCGCCACGCTCGCGATCCTGTCGGCGGGCGCGGCCTTTCTGCCGCTCGATCCCGGTTATCCCGCCGAGCGCCTGCAGGCGATGCTCGACGATGCGGGCGCCGCGGCGCTCGTCTCGAACGCGGCCCTGATCGCGCGGGTCGGCATTTCGCACGCGACGGTGATCGACCCGCGCACGATCCGTGAAACGGCTTCGGCGCCGCCCGATCCGGCGCCGGCCGCGATCGAGACGGCCTACCTGATCTATACCTCGGGCTCGACCGGGCGCCCGAAAGGCGTGATGGGCACGCACGCGGGGGTGATGAACCGTCTCGGCTGGATGCGCGACACCTTCTCGGTCGGCCCCGGCGACCGCGTGCTGCAGAAAACGCCGAGCAGCTTCGACGTCTCGATCTGGGAGACCTTCCTGCCGCTGATCTGCGGCGCCGAAGCGGTGCTCGCCGGGCCGGACGGCCATCTCGATCCCGAGCACCTGGCCGGGCTGATCGAGGCGCGGCGCGTGACGATCGCGCACTTCCTGCCCTCGATGCTGCAGCGCTTTCTCGACACCGGCCTGATCGACCGGTGCGCATCGCTGCGCCACGTGTTCTGCGGCGGCGAGACGCTGCATCGGCGTACCATCGCGCAGCTGGCCGAGCGTCATGGCGCGCCGCTGCACAACGTCTACGGGCCGACCGAGGCATCGATCGGCGTGACCTGCTGGCATGCCTCGCCGCGCGACGACGGGGCGGTGCCGATCGGCAAGCCGCTGCCCGGGGTCTCGATCCATCTGGTCGACCCGCGCATGCAGCCGGTCGCCGACGGCGAAACCGGCGAGATCCTGATCGGCGGCATCCAGCTCGCGCGAGGCTACTGGCAGCGGCCCGGCCTGAGCGCGGAACGCTTCGTGCCCGATCCGGCCGGCCACGGCGAGCGCCTCTATCGCACCGGCGATCTCGGCCGCTGGCTGCCCGACGGCCAGCTCGCCTTCCTGGGCCGCACCGACCATCAGCTGAAAATACGCGGCTACCGCATCGAGGCCGGCGAAGTCGAGGCGGTGCTGATGGCGCATGCCGACGTGACGCTGGCGGCGGTGGTCGCGCATGCCGGCGATGAGGGCGAACGACTGATTGCCCACGTTGCATCGGCGCGCGACCGCGCCGCGCTGAAGCGCGAGCTGTACGAACACGCGCGCCGCGTCCTGCCGCATTACATGATCCCGGCGGCCATCGTGGTTGCCGACACGCTGCCGATGGAGCCGAACGGCAAGGTCAGCAAGCGCGGCCTGCCGCCGCCCGATGCCGAATTCGACGACGACACCGGCGAGCCGGCCGACGAACTGGAACGGCGCATCGCCGCGATCTGGCGCCGCCAGCTCGGCCTGGCGCACGTGGGCCGGCACACGTCGTTCTTCGCGGCGGGCGGCAATTCGCTGAAGGCGGCGGCGCTGACCGGCGAGCTGAATCGGGACTTCCATGCGGCGCTGCCGCTACGCGTCGTGTTCGAGCGGCCCACCATCGCCGAACTCGCGGCGGTATTGCAGGCTCGCGACACCCAGCCATCCGGGCCGGCCTCGTTGGTCAGGCTGCGCGAGGGCGCGGCCGTTGCCCCGCTGTTCTGCTTTCACGCGGTCGGCGGCACCGCGTTCCGCTACGCCGCGCTCGCCGATCATCTGCCGCAGGCGCTGTCGGTGTTCGGCCTGCAGGCCTCGGGCATCGACGACGGCGAACCGTTCGACGACACCGTCGAGGCCATGGCGCAGCGTTATCTCGCGGCGATCCGCGTGCGGCAGCCGCGTGGCCCCTATCGATTGCTCGGCTGGTCGTTCGGCGGCCTGCTCGCCTACGAGACGGCATGCCGGCTGCGTGCCGAAGGCGAGCCGCTCGCGCTCGTCGCCCTGCTCGACACGCCGGTGCCGGCCGGCCGCGGCGAGGCTCCCGACGATGCGCGCGTGCTGCGCGCGCTTGCCGGCCAGCTGTTCGGGCCGGCGGTGTTCGACGCCGGCTGGCGCGCGCCCGCCGATCTGGCCGACCTGATCGCCCGAGCGCGCACGCTCGGCATCGCGGAGCTGTCCGACGCGCTCGCGCAGCGGCTGTTCGCGGTGGTGAGAAACGGCCTGGCGGCAACCGAAGCCTACTGCCCCGGCCGCTACGACGGCGAGCTGTCGATCGTGCGCGCCACGGTGCCCATGCCCGGCGCCGACCCGGCAAGAACCGGCGATCCGCGCGACTGGCAGGCCTTCGTCGAGCGGCCGCTGCGCGTCGCCGAACTCGCCTGCACCCATCTCGATCTGGGCCAACCCGAGCGTGGCCGGGCGCTCGCCTCACTGGTGGCCCGCTGGCTCGCCTGAATGACGCCCGCGGCACGCTAGAATGGCCCGTCACCCGGCCGCCGCCGCACCCTCGGCCGGGCACGACGCGACGCGATGCCGATAAAAAAATGACCGAGGGCAAACAAGATGGCTCCATCCCGTATCTTCGCGCTGCTGATCCTGGTGGCATTGTGCTGGGGGCTCAACTGGCCGGTGGGCAAGCTCCTGCTGCGCGACCTGCCGCCGCTCTGGGCGGTATGCCTGCGCTCGGCGACGGGCACCGCCGCGCTGCTGCTGCTCTGCCTCGCGCGCGGCCGGCTGGTGATTCCCAAACGGGCCGATCTGCCCGTGGTGCTGTCGGTCGGCGTGCTGCACATGGCGATTTTCTCCGCGCTGGTCAGCGTCGGCCTGCAATTCGTCACGGCCGGCCGCTCGGTGGTGCTGGCCTACACCACGCCGATCTGGGTGCTGCCGGGCGCCTACCTGCTGCTCGGCGAACGCGCCGGCTGGCCTCGCGTGGCCGGCGCGCTGCTCGGCATCGCGGGCCTGCTGGTGCTGTTTGATCCGCGGCACTTCGCCTGGCACGACCCGCGCGCGCTCGGCGGCAATGCGCTGGTGCTGGCCGCCGCGCTGTTCTGGGCCTTCAGCATCCTCTACATCCGCGCCCACAAGTGGGTCACGCCGCCGTTCGAGCTGACCTTCTGGCAGGCGCTGCTCGCGACCGTGCTGCTGGTGCCGGTCGCTTGGGCCGTGGACGGGCCGCCGCCAACCGACATCCCGGCCCGCGCGCTGGGCCTGCTGCTCTACGGCGGCGTGTTCGGCATCGCGATCGCCTACTGGGCGCTGACCACGGTCAATCGCGCGGTGCCTTCCTCGACGACCTCGATCGGCTTGCTGCTGGTGCCGGTATTCGGCCTCGCCTGCTCCTGGCTGCTGCTCGGCGAGCGGCCCGACCTCGGCCTGCTGGGCGCGGCGGCGCTGATCCTGGCCGGCGTCGCGCTCGGCACCCTGCGCCGTTCGCCCGCGCCCCTGCCGGTGCATCGCAATGGTTAGGCGCGCGCTGCGACCGGCCCTGCTCGCCGCCTGCGCGGCGCTCGCCTCGCTCGGTCATGCCGCGCCACCGCTGCGATGGCAGGCCGCCTCCGAATATCCGGCCAGCACCATGCCGGGCATCGGCTTGGCGCGCTTCGCGGCAAACCTGGACGAGCACACCGGCGGCGCGCTGACCGTGAGCGTGCGACACGACGATCCGCTCGACGCGCGCGCCGCGCTGGACGCCGCGCGCGCGGGCCGCATCGAGATCGGCGACGTGCATGCCGGCCCGCTGGGCGCCGCCGAGCCGATCTTCGGCCTCGTCACGCTGCCCTTCATCGCCACCTCGGTGGCGGATACCCGGTGTCTGCAGGCGGTGACGCGCGCCGAATATTCGCGCCGCTTCGAGGCGCTGGGCGTGCATCTGCTCTATTCGGCGCCGTGGCCCGCCACCGGCCTCTGGTCCGCCACGCCGGTGGCGACGCTCGACGACCTGCGGCACCTCAAGGTGCGTACCTACGACGCCACCTCGGCGGCCTTCCTTGCCTCGCTCGGCACCCCCGCCGCGCATCTGCCGATGGCGCGCGCCATGCCGCTGATCGCCGATGGCACCTATACGGGCGTGATGTCCTCGGGAGACGGCGGCGCGGGCCAGCGCCTGTGGCAGTACCTGCGCCATTTCGCGGCGCTCGCCTATTCGGCGCCATTGTCGTTCGCGGTCCTGAACAAGGCGGCCTATGACGGCCTGCCGGCCGAATTGCGCAGTCAGGTCGACGAGGCGGCGCGGGAAACCGAAACGCAGCTATGGACGGTCATGCAGGATCGCGAGGACCGCAACCGGCAGGCCATGCTCGAACACGAGGTGGAGACGAGCGAGGTGAGCGATCCGGCGCTGGCCGCGGCGCTGCAGGCGGCCTCCGCGCGCGCGATCGACGCGTGGCTGGTGCGCGCCGGCCCGGACGGCGCGGCGCTGCTGGCGCGGTATCGGTCGGCGCCCTGCGCGCGAGCGCGCTGAGGCACGCGGGCTGCTCGCTGCCGACGATGCTCGGCGTCGATGGCGGGGGGGCGCCGCAGCGGGTCTTGTGGCCGCCGGCGGTGAACGCCGGATTGGCCTCGACGATCACGCAGCCCTTGCCGGTGCGTGGCGCGACACCGAAGACCGTGGCAGCAGCGGTCCGCCCTGAATGGATCCGGATGAACCACCGGCTTCGCGTTTCCGCAGCCAACTTCGGCACTGGCCGGTTCCGGTTCGCCGCGAGTGCTACGGTAATTCCTCGTCCTGCTCGAGAAATGCCCATGTCTTTACGTGTATCGGCAGCAACGGGATGCCTGGCCCTCGCGTTATGGCTCGCCTCCACCCAGGCCTTCGCCCTGACCCCATTCACGAACGACGCGCCGGCCGCCGCCGGCTTTCTTCGCGTCAACGACCAGCAAGACTACGAACGCGCGCAACGCCATTATCAGGACGAGCGCCGCTACGACCGCCTGCGCTACCAGCACCAGCAGGAGCAACGGATCCACGACGAACGCGTGCGCCAGGAGCGGCAGTACCAGGAACGGCTGCAGCGCGGTTACTGATCAGAGATCCCAGTAGCCCGGGCGCGCGAATACCTCGGCCTGGAAGTCGATGAAGGCGCGCACCTTCGACGACACGGTTTTCTTCGGCGGATAGACGGCCCAGATCGCCGACGCCGCGCGCGTGGCCTGCGCGTCCCAGTCGGGCAGCAGATGCAGCAGGCTGCCGTCGCGCAGCGCGCCGCCGATCGCCCAGCCCGGCAGCAGGGCGATGCCGCATCCGGCGATCGCCAGCTGGCGCAGTGCTTCGGCGTCGTCCACGCGCAGCCGGCCGCTCAGCCGCACCGACACTTCCTTCGCCTTGCCCGGGGCATCGCCGCCACCGCCGCCGGCGTCATCGGTTTCCTGCGCCGCATGCGCGGCCCGCGCCGCGCGCGCGATGAACCACCATCGATCGTCAGGCACCAACGGAAATCGCAGCGTCGCGTGGCCGGCGAGCGCCGCCGGCGTGGCCGGCATGCCGTGCCGCTCGACATAGGCGGGGCTCGCGCAGACCACGCGCCGATGCACGGCGAGCCGCCGCGCGATCAGCTGCGAATCGGGCAGGGCGCCGATCCGGATCGCCAGATCGATGCCGGCGTCGATCAGGTTCAGCGTCGCGTCGGTCATCACCGCGTCGACGTCGATCCCCGGATGGCGTTCGGCGAATTCGGGCAGGTGCGGGATCACGTGCCGCAGCCCGAACGCGCGCGGCATCGTCACGCGCAGCAGCCCGCGCGGCGACGCGTTCAGCGACGACGTCGCCTCGCGCGCCTCGTCGAGCGTGCTGATCACGACCAGCGCATGTTCGCGGAACAGCCGGCCGCCCTCGGTCAGCACGAGCCCGCGCGTGGAGCGATTGAACAGCGCGATGCCGAGATCGCGCTCGAGTTCGGTCACGTAGCGCGAGACGGTCGAGGTCTTGACCGCGATCCTGTCCGCAGCCTTGCTGAAGCTGCCCGATTCGGCGGCGAACAGAAAGGCGCGGATGGCGGAAAAATAGTCCATGGAAATCGGCCGCGCCGGGCCGCGGGCCGCTGTTTCGTCCTGCGCAGTTTAGGGCAAGCCGGCCGGTCCGGTTATCACTTTTGTGCAAAGCTCATTTCCGTTCCGGGCGATTCCGCCGCAGGCGGGGCGGCGCCTATAGTCGGTGCCACGGTCGGTGCCGTGCCGTCGGCGGCCACCGACCCGCATCCTCCCCACATCCGAAGGAGCCGGAACCATGCTCGACAAGACCCTGCCCCCCACGCTGCAACTCGACGACGAACGCGCCATGCTCGACGCCGAGTATTTCGAATACACCTCGTCGGCGAACCCGATCGGCGCGAAGCTGATCTCGCGCGTGCCGTACCGGACGTTCGCCGCGTCGCTCTACGACAGCGGGCCGACGCGCATCGTCCCGCTCGACCTGTCCGCCGAACTCGGCTGCGCGTATCCGGCGACCGGGCCGGGCCTGATGGCGAGCTTCGTGCGCATCGTGGCGGGCGAGCAGGTGCAGGTCGATCCGAACGCGACCTCGCAGGTGTGCTACGTGCTCGACGGCGCGGGCTCGGTCGCGCAGCGCGACAGCGCGTTCCGTTTCGGCCAGGGGGACTTCTTCTCGCTGCCGGGCGGCGCGCCGGCGGTGATCCGCGCCGATTCGACCGCGCGCCTCTACTACGTCAGCGACGCGCCGCTGCTCGCCTATCTCGGCGCCGGCATCGCCCAGCCGCGCTTCGCGCCGACGCTCTATCCGGCCGCCCGCGCCAGGGCGGAACTCGAGAAGGTGGCGACGGCGCCGGGCGCCGCGCTGCGCAACCGCGTGAGCGTGCTGCTCGGCAACCGCCATTTCCCGCAAACGCGCACGGTCACGCATTCGATGTGGGCGATGTTCGGAACGATCGCGCCGAACAGCGTGCAGAAGCCGCACCGGCACCAGTCGATCGCGCTCGACTTCATTCCGGATTGCCGGCCCGGCGTGTACACGCTGGTCGGCACGGAGCTGGACGCGGCGGGCAACATCGTCGACGCCGAGCGCGTGGACTGGACGCCGGGCATGGCGTTCGTCACGCCGCCCGGTTACTGGCACGCGCATTTCAACGAATCGAACGAGGCCGCCTACGTGATCCCGCTGCAGGATGCGGGGCTGCAAACCTACCTGCGCGCGCTCGACATTCGCTTCGCGCGTTGAGGCGCGCGGCGCGCGATGGGCGGTGAGCGATGAGCCAAACACGCGAGGCGTTCGGCGAGATAATCGGCAACGCGCCGATGCGGCGCGATGGAATCGCGTGGCGAGCGCATCGGCGCCGGCCCGAACGGCGAGCTTCAGTGCCCGCGTCGCCAGTGCTTCAGCGGGTGGCGCCAGTCGATGTGCGCCGCATGCGCGTCGCGCGGATGTCGCCGGCGGTGCTCCTGCCACAGCTCGTCGGAGAACAGCGCCGCCACGATGACGAGTGGCAGCACCAGGAAGATGCCCAGGATCACTTGTTCGACCACGATTGCCTCCGCGCGGCTGACTGGCTGCGTATCGATACACAGTTCATTCTAGGTAGTGCGCGCGGCGCGCGTTCGGATTTTATCGATCGCCGGCGCGCGGAGAATGGCGTTCCTACCCTCGATGCCGGCAGGCAGGATTCCGAAGCGATGGTTTCGCGGGCCGTGGATGTGCGCCGCAGCAGGCGGCGGCGCCGGCCGCGAGGCGCGTTGCAGCGGGGCGCACCGGCCGTCGCGGCGCGTTTTCGTCTGCGGGATAGGGTGCTGCCGCCACGTGCCTGCCGCATCCGCACAACGATTGCACTTGGCGAGCGTGCATACGTTTTCTAGCATGTAGGGATGCGGGCCGGCCGATGTCTGTAACCAATTAGCTAAATGAGAGCTAAATGAGCCGGCGCACCGCGCGTCAGGAGGGGACGACATGATCAGGCGTATCGGTTTCGCGATTGCGTTGATGAGCGGTGTGGCCGCGGTCGCCCAGGCGGGCGACGACGTCGTATTGAAGCCGCGCCAGGAGGTGCATCTGGCAAAGGATGCCTGGGGCTGCCTGTCGAAGGACAACCTCGATTCGGTGCTCTCGCACGAGCGTGACGGCCACGCGCAGGCGAAACAGCAATACTTCGACGACTATCGCTGCCTGACCGTGCCGGACGGCGCGCGCTTCCGCGTGGTCAGTGTCGATCGCGACGACGTGCAGTTCGTCAGCGCCGACAACAGCGATCAGCAGGGGCTCTGGACCGACGTGCGCTTCGTTCGCCCGGTTCGTCCATGAGTCGGCGCATCGATGCGTCTGATGTGCTGATGCGTCGATAAAGCAGCCGTATTCCTTCGCTTCGAACGCCCCGGCTCGCCGCCGCCTCGTCGGCCGTGAGCCGGCTTGGCGTGCGTGCCGGCCGCCTCGCCGCGCGGCCCGATTCCCGCATTCCCCGGCGCCTGTCTCGCGCATTCGGTATCATCACGGCCCGACCGAACCCTTCGCCCGCAGCGGCACGATACCGGATGGCGCTCAAATCGACGATCTACAAGGCTGAACTGCAAATCGCAGACATGGACCGGCACTACTACGCCGACCACTCGCTCACCGTCGCACGCCATCCGTCCGAGACGGACGAGCGGATGATGGTGCGGATCGCCGCGTTCGCGCTGTTCGCGCACGAGCGCCTCGAGTTCTGCAAGGGATTGTCGGACACCGACGAGCCGGATCTCTGGCTGAAGGACCTGACCGGCGCGATCGAGGCATGGATCGACGTCGGCCAGCCCGAGGAGCGGCGCATCGCGAAGGCGAGTGGCCGCTCGACCGAGGTGGACGTGATCGCCTACGGCGGCCGGACCTCGGAAATCTGGTGGCAGGGCGTGCGCAGCAAGGTGGAGCGGCTGCGCAACGTGCGCGTGCTGTCGCTCGTGGAGGGTACCGCCGAGGCGCTCGGCGCGCTGGCCGAACGCACGATGCGGCTGCAATGCACGATCCAGGACGGCGCCGCGTGGCTGTCGAGCGCCACGCACGATCCGGTCGCGATCGAATGGACGGTGCTGAAGCCGCGCGCGGAAGGCTGATTTCCGCGTGCCGACGCGCGGCACGCGCTGTGTCGCCGGTGTTGCATTCAAGCGTTGCATTCAGCCCGGCGGCCGTCATGGCGGCGCTTCTTCAGTCAGGCGGGCGCGGCGCGCGGCGGCCCCTTCAATTCGACCATGTTGCCCTCCGGATCGAACAGGTAGAGCGACGGCCCGTAGCCGTCCGCGCCGTAACGCTCGGCGACGTCGCCGGTTTCGACCGCATGCGCGGCGAGGTGGGCGCGCAGCGCGTCGGCATCGAACGGATCGACGCGCAGGCAGAGATGATCGAGGTTGCGGCCGGCGCCGGGAACGCCGTTGTCCGCGCGGTCGATCGGCGCGTCGCGCGCGAGCAGGTCGATCAGCGAGGCCCCCGCGCGCAGTTGCACGAGCCCGAGTTCGGGCTGCGTCTTTTCGACGTGGCAGCCGAGCACGTCGCAATAGAAACGCGTCATCGCCGCCACGTCGACGGTGCGCAGCACGACGTGATCGATGCCGAGAATGCGGGGTGTCATCGGAAGGGTCTCCTGTCGCGCGAGGCGGTTCGATGCGTCGAGTCTAGTCGATCGGACTGGCCGCCGCGCTGGCGTGGCGCCGGGCGAGCCGCGCGCGATCGGTGCAGAATCGGGGATCGGGAAACGATGGACGAAAAAAAGCCCGCTCAAGGGGAGCGGGCTTAATCCATATCAGGAGGAGACATGGAGGAGACAGTTCCAACTATACACACGAGGATGGTGCGACGCAATAATCGGAACGTAAAAAAGCGTTAAAGAGTCATTCTGTCGCACCGTTTTGGCCCGATCACGCGCTGCGGCAAATTCCGATGAATTGGGTGTAGCTTTCGCTTAACGGATGACCGCGATCAGGACGGGATAGCGGCGATCGTGTCCCTCACGGCCGTGCGCGGGCGCCCCGAATCACAGAGCAAGATTCCGGCAGGCGGCGCGCGGCCTGCCGCGTAGAGTCGAGTCATTCCCACTGTTCTTGCGAGACGATCATGCATTCCTCCGAGTATTCGACCGATGCAGCGCGCTGGGCCGCTCTCGTCGCACGCGACACCGAGGCGGACGGTGCGTTTTTCTACGCGGTGAAGACCACCGGCGTGTTCTGCCGTCCGAGCTGTGCATCGCGCATGCCGCGCCGCGAGAACGTCGCGTTCTTCGATGCGCCGGCTGCGGCGCGCGAGGGCGGGTTCCGGCCCTGCAAGCGCTGCCAGCCCGAGCGCGAGCCGCGCGAGATCGAGATCGTGCGGCGCGCCTGCGCGGTACTCGACGCGAGCGATCGGGCGACGCTGGCCGAACTGAGCGCGGCGGTCCACGTGAGCCCGTTCCATCTGCAGCGGCTGTTCAAGCGCGTGGTCGGCGTGACGCCGCGCCAATATCAGGCGGCGCGGCGCGGTGCGGCGCTGCGCGATGCGCTGCAAAGCGGCGCGGCCGTTACGCGCGCGGCGGTCGATGCCGGTTATCAGTCGTCGTCGCGCGTCTACGAGGCGGTGCCGCGCGAACTCGGCATGGCGCCGTCCGATTTTCGCCGCAAGGGCGCGGGGCTGCGCATCGAGTACGCCACCGCGCCGACGCCGCTTGGCCACGTGCTGGTCGGCGCCACCGCGCGCGGCATCTGCCAGATTGCGTTTGGCGACGCGATTGTGTCGCTCGTCGACGCGTTGACGGCGGAATTCGCGAATGCCGAATGCGTGGCGGCACCCGAGCGGCTCGCGCCGTTCCTCGCGCAGATCGATGCCTATCTGCGCGGCGCGAGCGAGCAGGTGGCGCTGCCGCTCGACATCAGCGCGACGGCGTTCCAGCAGCGCGTATGGGAAGCACTGCAGAAGATTCCCTACGGCCAGACGCGCAGCTATGCGCAGATCGCCGAGGCGGTCGGCTCGCCGCGCGCGGTGCGGGCCGTGGCGAATGCCTGCGCGTCCAATCCCGTCGCACTCGCGATCCCGTGCCATCGCGTCGTGCAGAAGGGCGGCGCGCTGTCCGGCTATCGCTGGGGGCCGGCGCGCAAGGCGGCGCTGCTCGCGGCCGAGGCGCGGCATGCGGCCGGCGAGCCGGCCGCGCTGTCGCTCGACGACGCCGCATGACGCGCGCGGCACCGGCCGCCGGCCGCGACGCAAACGCACCGGAGGCGAACCCCGGCGCGGACCCGGACGCCGCCGCGCGCGTCGAGATCGCGCTGCCGTTCAAGTCGCCCTACGACTGGCCGCGCGTGCTGCGCTTTCTGGGCGGGCGGGCGTCGCCGGGCGTCGAGACCGCGGCCGACGGCGCCTATCTGCGCGCGATCGACTATCGCGGCGCGAGCGGCGTGCTGACGGTGCGCCGCCATCCGCGGCGGCGCTGTCTCGTCGCGACGATCGACGGCGAGGCCGCCCGGCATGCCGACGCCGCGCTGGTCGCACGGCTGTCGGCAATGCTCGACGTCGAAACCGATCCGCTCGCGCTCGGCGCGCATCTGTCGCGCGACGCGTGGTTCGCCCCGCTCGTCGCCGCCGCGCCGGGGCTGCGCGTGCCGGGCGCGTGGTCCGCGTTCGAGCTCGTGGTGCGCGCGATCGTGGGCCAGCAGATCAGCGTGAAGGCGGCCACCACGATCATCGGACGATTGGTGCGGGCCGTCGGCGAGCCGCTCGCGACGCCGCCGCATGCGGCCGTCGGCTGGCGCTTTCCCGAGCCGGCCGCGCTGGCCGCCGCCAATCTCGACGGCATCGGCATGCCGGGCAAGCGGATCGCCGCGTTGCAAGGTGTCGCGCGTGCCGTCGCTGCCGGCGAGGTGCCGATCGACGGCACGGCGGCCGACCTCGCGACGCGGCGCGCGGCGCTGCTCGCGCTGCCCGGCATCGGGCCGTGGACGGTCGAATACATCGCGATGCGCGCATGGCGCGACGCCGATGCATGGCCAGCCACCGACCTGGTGCTGATGCAGGCGATCGCGGCGCGCGATCCCGCGCTCACGCGGCCGGCGAGCCAGCGCCTGCGCAGCGACGCATGGCGCCCGTGGCGCGCTTACGCGGCCATGCATCTGTGGAATGAAATCGCCGATCGGCTGGGTGCCGCGCGCGGCGGTTGAGCCGGCCGGAAGCCCCGCGCAGCAAGGCTTTGGCGCAAACCGGAGGCGCCTCAAGCGAGTGTGACGGCGAGATGTTAAAGTGCCCGCTACCGTCAATCCCGGCGGGCGGCGCGTATGGCAGCGAGCCGCCATGCCTGCACCTGTGCATCCATGTCGAACAAGATGACTTCCAGCCACACCGACCTGCTGCAGCAACGTCTCGCCGTCCTGGCCAATGGGCCGACGCGCGAGCGTCTGGTTGACGGTCTGCGCGGCATCGAAAAGGAAAGCCTGCGCGTGTCGCGCGACGGGATGATCGCGATGACGCCGCATCCGCGCGCGCTCGGTTCCGCGCTCACGCATCCTTCGCTGACCACCGACTATTCGGAGTCGCTGATCGAGCTGATCACGCCGGCCGAGCGTGATGCCGCGATCACGCTCGACCGTCTCGACGACCTGCACCGCTTCGTCTATGCCTCGCTCGGCGACGAGATGCTGTGGAACGAATCGATGCCCGGCAAGCTGCCGGCCGACGACCAGATTCCGATCGCCGATTACGGCACCTCGAACATCGGGCGGCTGAAGACGGTGTACCGTCGCGGCCTCGCCTATCGCTACGGCCGCACGATGCAGTGCATCGCGGGGATTCACTACAATTATTCGCTGCACGAGGACGTCTGGCGGCGCCTGCACGAGCATGCGCAATCGGCCGCGTCGCTGGTCGATTACCAGTCCGAACGGTATCTCGCGCTGATCCGCAATTTCCGCCGCACCAGCTGGCTGCTGATGTATCTGTTCGGCGCGTCGCCGGCGCTCGACACGGCGTTCCTGCGCGGGCGCGACAGCACGCTCGAGGCGTTCGACGCCGACACGTCCTACCGGCCCTACGCGACGAGCCTGCGGATGAGCGACCTCGGCTACTCGAACACCACCGCGCAGGCGGCGCTGGTGGCCGACTACAACTCGCTCGATGCCTATCTCGACGCGCTGTCGAAGGCCGTCAGCGAGCCGTATCCGGCCTACGAGGCGATCGGCACGCATCGCGACGGCGAGTGGATCCAGCTCAACACCAACGTGCTGCAGATCGAGAACGAGTTCTACTCGACGATCCGGCCCAAGCGCGTGACGTATTCGGGCGAGCGGCCGCTGCATGCGCTGGCCTCGCGCGGCGTGCAGTACATCGAGGTGCGCTGCCTCGACATCGACCCGTTCGAGCCGACCGGGATCGCGCTCGAGACCGCGCGTTTCATGGATGCCTATCTGCTCGTCTGCGCGCTCGACGACAGCGCGAAGCTCGAATGCGATGCGTACCGCGAGGCGAACGCGAACTTCGG
Source organism: Burkholderia perseverans (assembly GCF_022870505.1). Taxonomy (NCBI): domain Bacteria; kingdom Pseudomonadati; phylum Pseudomonadota; class Betaproteobacteria; order Burkholderiales; family Burkholderiaceae; genus Burkholderia; species Burkholderia perseverans. Next base: position 4,171,678 of record NZ_CP045094.1, on the reverse strand, counting down.
CCGCGTGACGATGGAAGGCCGCAAGCCCGGACTCGAGCTGACGCGCGACGGCGCGCCGGTGACGATGCGGGCCTGGGCCGAGGACGTGTTCGCGAAGATCGAAGCGGCGGCGCGCGTGCTCGACGAGATCCGCGGCGACGACGTGCATGCGCGCGCGGTGGCGGCGCAGCGCGAGAAGCTCGAGGATGCCGACAAGACGCCTTCGGCGCGCGTGCTGCGCGAGATGCGCGAGCGCGGCGAGTCGTTCCTCGGTTTCGCGCGGCGGCATAGCGAGGCGCACGCCGAGTATTTCCGGGCACGACCGCTCGACGCGGCGGCACTGGCCGAGGCGCGTGAGCAGGCCGAGCGCTCGCTCGCCGAGCAGGCCGAGATCGAAAGCAAGGACGCCGGGTCGTTCGATGCGTTCGTCGCGGCGTATCGTGCTTATACGCTGAACCGGTTCAGCGTCTGACGAAGCTTGCCGGGATCGTTGTGAGCACAACGATCCCGATGGGACATCTGGCCGAGGCGCGTCGCCAGTTGAGCGGTTTCCGGCGATCAAGTGCAAAAAAATGACAACAGATGCACGTCCGTGCCCCCGTCGCTGCCTGAACTTCATGCCGTTTCCGGGCAAATCAGGCGGGCCGTCCAGCGTCCCTCCAGGCCCTTCAGCGTTCCGTTACGGAAACCGTTCCCGATCTGACGTTGACACAACCGGTGCGCATTGCGCTGCGTCGTCGGGTTGATATCTGCCAAACCAGCCTTCCGCTTGTTACCTCGTATTGTCAATTGACGATTACATCCATGAAGGTGAGGGTCATGGGTGGCCGGTGGTTATCAATTGCAAAATCAATTGATTATACGGGCGAGTGGTAAATGGCGAAGCAAATATCAAAATAAAGCAGGTATCGACCCGCTGAATTCACGCTAATCTCGGCATTCAATTTCATTTTTTTATCGACTGAAGTGCCTGCTGCTACGCGTAGAACCCTTGCCGGCTATGAATTCTGCGTCCAGGTCATGAATCGGGACAACGAAAATATTGCAGGCAAATTATGGAGCGGACTTCTGAAAACCCTCACGTAATCTAACGACTGTTTCGAACTGAAAGCCTCAATGACAATGCGGTCCGTTGCGTTGCACTTCCACGGTAATCAGCGACGTCCGAACGAGATTGGAAACTCATTCGGTGCGGCCACATGCTTCGGAGGAATTCAGATGAACCTGGACCAATTGTCTAAATTCAAGCCGTACACGCGACATACGATTGTCGATTCGCCCCAATGGGCAAAGCTCTCGCCGGACCTGCAGGAGGCGGTCAAGGTCGTTTCCCGCGTGATGCCGTTCCGCGTCAATCCCTATGTATTGAACGAGCTGATCGACTGGGACAACATCCCCGACGATCCGATATACCGGCTGACGTTCCCGCACCGCGACATGCTGCGCGAGCACGAGTATGAGACCTTGCGCGACTTGATCTCGGCCGGTGCTCCCGACACGGAGATCGAGCGTGTCGTCCACACGATCCGGATGCGGATGAATCCGCATCCGGCGGGCCAGATGACGCACAACGTGCCCTATCTCGACGGCCGGCCGCTGTCGGGCCTGCAGCACAAATATCGCGAGACCGTGCTGTTTTTCCCGGCGGCCGGGCAGACCTGCCACGCCTATTGCACGTTCTGTTTCCGGTGGCCGCAGTTCGTGGGGATGGACGAGCTGAAGTTCGACGCGCGTGCCACCGACGACCTCGTGGCCTATTTGCGGCAGCATCCGGACGTGACCGACGTGCTGATCACCGGCGGCGATCCGCTCGTGATGAGCGCGAAGTCGCTGGCCGAATATCTCGAGCCGCTGCTGGCGCCGGACCTCGCGCATATCCAGAACATTCGCATCGGCACGAAATCGGTCGCCTACTGGCCGCTGCGCTTCGTCAGCGACAAGGACTCGGACGATCTGCTGCGCGTGTTCGAAAAGGTCGTGAAGGCCGGGCGCAACCTCGCGATCATGGGCCACTACAACCATCCGCGCGAGTTGCAGCACCCGATCGCGCAGCGTGCCGTGCGCCGCATCATCGCGACCGGCGCGACCGTGCGGATCCAGGCGCCGCTGATCCGCCACATCAACGAGGACCCGGCGGGCTGGGCCCAGCTGTGGACCACCGGCGTGCGGCTGGGTGCAATTCCGTACTACATGTTCGTCGAACGCGACACGGGACCGAGCGACTACTTCAAGCTGCCGCTGGCGCGCGCCTACGAGATCTTCCAGGCGGCCTACCAGCTCACCGGCGGGCTGGCGCGCACGGTGCGCGGGCCGTCGATGAGCACGATGCCGGGCAAGGTCATGATCGACGGGATCGTCGATATCGCTGGAGAAAAGGTGTTCGCGCTGCAATTCCTGCAGGCGCGCCGCGCGGATTGGGTACGTCGCCCGTTCTATGCGAAGTTCGACCCGCGGGCGAGCTGGCTCGACGATCTCGTGCCCGCGTTCGGCGAGGAGCGCTTCTTCTTCGAGCAGGAGCCGGTCGCGCGCTCGCACGTGATTCCCGTCATGCAGGCCGGCGCCGCGCCGCACGGCAACGGCACGCTGCCCGACGAGCTGGAGGTGATGCAATGAGCGACCGCAACGGCGAGGCGGCCGCTCCCGAATGGGAAGTGTTCGCGCTGCGTTATGCCAGGCACGAGGGGCGAACCAGCGACGAGAACTACCTGGGCGAGGATCCGCACGACGGCGTGGAAATGCCGCTCGACTTCTATACCTGGCTGCTCAGGTGCGGCGGGCGCACGATCCTGGTCGACACGGGGTTCACCGCCGAGATGGCGGTGCGCAGGAAGCGCCGCTATCTGCACTCGCCGCTCGACCTGCTGGGCACGCTCGGCGTCGAGGCGCGCAGCGTCGAGGACATCGTCATCACCCACATGCATTACGACCACGCCGGCAACATCGCGGCGTTTCCGAACGCCACGCTGCATCTGCAGGAGGCGGAGATGGCCTACTGCACCGGCCGCTGCATGTGCCATGCGGTGTTGAGAAAGCCGTTCGAGGCGAGCGACGTGGCGCAGACCATCGAGCGCCTGTACGCGGGGCGCGTGAGCTTCGTGGACGGGGACAAGGAAATCGCGCCGGGCGTCAGCGTACACCTGCTGGGCGGCCATACCGCCGGGTTGCAGGTGGTCCGGGTCCGGACCGGCCGCGGGTGGGTCGTGCTGGCGAGCGACGCGGCGCACTACTGGGACAACCTGCGCTCACGCCGGCCGTTTCCCATCGTCTACGACGTGGCCCGCATGCTCGATGCGCACCATCGCATCGAGCACCTCGCCGATGGCCCGGACCACATCATCCCCGGACACGATCCGGCGGTGCTTGCCCGCTTTCCGGCCTGGCCGGGCGAAACCGACATCGCCGAACTGCATCGGCCGCCGGTCCCGCCACGCGCGGCGCCGCGCATCGCCGACCCCGAGGTGCAGGGATCGGATTCCGTGTCCGTCGTGAACTGACGGAGAGGAGCTCAGACATGAAGCAGATTCAGATTGCCATCGTCGGCATGGGGCCGCGCGGCCTGACCCTTCTCGAACGGCTGCTGGAGCATGCCGGCCGGCTGTCGGAGCGCGTGTCGCTGCAGATCGAGGTCTTCGATTGCGGAGAGGGCGGCCAGGGCGTGCATCGCTCGGACCAGCCCGATCATCTGTTGATCAACACGGTGGCGTCGCAAGTCACCATGTTCGCGCCGACGAGCGTGGCCGGCGGCGACGACGACCTGTCGCTCGTGCAGTGGGCGCAGGCGAGCGGCTACCGGCGCGTGGCCGACCGCTTCGTGCGCAATCCGCCCGACGATGCCGGCGTGGCGATCACGCAGGCCGACCATCTGCCGCGCAGCTTGCTCGGCGAGTACCTGTCGTGGGTGTATCAGCGCGTGGTGGCCGGCCTGCCGGACAACATCCAGGTGACGCACCGGCGCGTGCAGGTCGTCGATCTGGTCGAGCGTGACGGCCGCTTCGATGTGGTCGCCGAGAGCGGCGACACGCGCAGCGTCGACTACGTGTTCCTTACCACCGGCCATGGCCGACGCAAACCCACTGCGGAAGACCAGGCGTTCAGCGTGTTCGTCGAACGCCATCTCGGACACAACCCGCGCCTCGGCTATTTTGCGTCGCCCTATCCGGTCGAGACGCTCGACGCCATCTGGCCCGCCGCCACGGTCGCGGTGCAGGGCTTCGGGCTGACCGCGCACGACGTGATCTCGTCGCTCACGCTGGGGCGCGGCGGGCGTTATGTCGAGGAAGACGGCCGGCTGCGCTACCTGCGCTCCGGGCTCGAGCCTCACATCATGCTGTTTTCCCGCAATTGCCTGCCGTTCGCCGCGCGCGGCGTGAACCAGAAAGGCATCGCCGGGCGCCATCGCGCGCGCTTCTTCACGAAGGACGCGGTCGAAGCCAAACGACGGGCGGCGCTGCTGGCGACGGGCGATTCGCGGATCGACTTCCGCCGCGAGGTCATGCCGCTGGCGATCAAGGAGATGGCCTACGCCTATCGCACGGCGCTCGAAGGCCGCGAGATCGACGTCGACGGTTTCGAGCCGACGCCGGATGAGCTGCGTGCGATCGACGCGATTCTCTGGCCGCTCAAGGGGCAGCGCTTCGACTCGTTCAGCGCGTTCCGCGAGTTCTTCGACAAGCTGCTGCGGGACGATCTGGACGAGGCGTTCAAGGGCAACCTCTCCAGCCCGGTCAAGGCGGCGACCGACGTGTTGCGCGACACGCGCGAAGCGCTGCGGGTGGCGGTGGAATACGGCGGCCTGACGCCGGATTCGCATCGATACTTCGTCGAGGACTTCAACGCGACCACCAACCGCGTCTCGTTCGGTCCGCCGAAACAGCGCAACGTGGAATTCCTGGCGTTGCAGGAGGCCGGCCTGATCGACATCGCGGGTGGTCCCGGTGCGCGCGTCGTCGCCGACGATGCGCACGCGAGCTTCCGGATCGAGGCCGCCTATGCCAATCACACCGAGCATACCTATGCCGATGCGCTGGTGATCGCGCGGCTCGACGCCTATTCACCGTTGACCGACGCGTCCCGGCTGACCGACAACCTGGTGAAGCGCGGCCTGGTGCGCCCTTATCTGAACGGCGACTACCACCCCGGCGGCATCGAGATCGATGCGGCGCTGCATCCGGTGGGCGCGTCGGGCGAGGTGCGCCGCAACCTGTGGGCGATCGGCTTTCTGGTCGAGGGGCCGCACTTCTACACGCATGCGCTGCCGCGCCCGCAAATCACGTCGCGACAGACACTCGATGCCGAGCGCTGCGTGCTCGAGCTGCTGGACGCCATCGCGGCCCTTACCCGCGACGACGATCCGCGCGGCCCGGCCGGCGAGAGCGACCGCGCGCCCTCGGCGGCGGACGGCCCGGCCACCACCTTGCCGGCGATTGCCTGAGTCTTCCAGCAGGAGAACCGCAATGTTTACGCTACATGGCTTCCAGCAATCGTCGGCGTCGTTTCGGGTGCGGATTGCGCTCAATCTGAAGGGCGTCCAGTACCAGACGCGATCGCACGATCTTTCGCGCGGAGAACATCGCGCCCGGGGTTATCTGGCGATCAATCCGCAGGGGCTGCTGCCGTCGCTCGAAATGCCCGATACGGTTTTGACCCAGTCGCTGGCAATCATCGAATACCTCGACGCCCGTTATCCGGACCCGCCGCTGCTGCCCGAGGATCGGCTCGGTCAGGCCAGGGTGCGGGCCTTATCGCAGCTGATTGCGGCGGATACGCATCCGGTGACGTCGATGCGCGTGGCGAATTATCTGAAACAGACGCTGCGGCACGACGATGCCGACATCCGGGAGTGGCGGTATCACTGGTTCCGGGAAAGCTTCGGGGCGTTTGAGGCGCTGCTGGAAAAAAGCCCGGAAACCGGCCGATTCTGTTATCGCGACCAGCCGACGCTGGCCGATATCGCGCTGGTTCCCCAGGTCTTCACGGCACGTCGGCTGGGCCTGCCGTTCGACGCGTGGCCGACCCTCACCGGAATCACCGACGCCTGCATGGATCTACCGGCTTTTTCACAAGCTTACGGCGAGGTCTATACACCGTTTTCACGCGTGAGCACATCCACGGTCGGCTGAACGTCATGCCTGAAGCATCAAACAGATTCTTGTCGCGATAGTGGCGAGTAGTTGTCGAGAGTGGGTACTTCTTTTTTGAACCAGCACGGAGAAACAGCATGGAAGAGCTTAAATCGAGAGAAGAAGAAGCTGCGCTGACCGCGGCGGTGGGGTCCTCCTATGTACAGGGGGGCATCAAGCGCACGGTGCTGCAAAAAACCAGCTTCCCGAAGGATTACACCGTCAGCGTCAACGTCATCAACCTGCCGGCCGGCACCAGCGCGTCGCCGCACATTCACCCGGGCCTCGAGATCACCTACGTTCTCGAGGGTGAATTCGATCTCGTCACCAAGGGCAAGCCGGATCAACGGTTCACGCCCGGCATGTCCTATCTGGTTACCGACCAGGACGAGCATTTCGCGCGCGTGCTGGGCGACAAGCCGATGAAGCTGCTGTGCGTATTCATTCAGCGGGACGGCGAGCCGGTCGCCAAGGTGGTGGGCAGCGCGGAAGTCCGGTAATTCGGCGCATGCGGTAACGATGGCCGAATGACCGCGCCAATCAGGAAAATAATTCGACGCCTGATTGGCGCGGTCGTCATCAATGAAGGGAAGGAGGCGTCATGCCGGATCGTCAAGGCGGATGTTTGTGTGGCGCGGTGCGTTATGTGTTGAAAAGCGAGCCGCGCGTCATTACGATTTGCCACTGTACGCATTGTCAGAAACTGAGTGGCAGTCCGTTCTCGTTCAACCTGGCCATCAGGGAAACGGATTTTGAACAAAACGGTGAAACCAAACTCTTCATGGACACCGGAAGTAGCGGAAAACCGGTACACCGCCATTTTTGCGGTAACTGCGGGTCCCCGATCTTTGCGAAAATTGCCGCGGCGCCCGGCAAGGTGATTGTGAAAGCCGGAACGCTGGACAATCCGGACGGGCTGCAGCCACGGGTCGAAATACATACCGAACATTCGCTGGAATGGCTTGCTCCGGTGGCCGGCGCGACGCGCTTTGCGCAGGAACCTTGAATGCGCTGCCGGCGTGGAAACGGCCCGCCCGGTACGTTCGGCCCGCTCGGCGGGATCGTTGACAGCCGGCCCTGTCTCGTAGGTCGAAACGCATCCCGATGCGCGTCGAACGGAGATCGCGATCAATCAGTACTCGCGGACGCCGTCCACGCACCTTGTCACTCAGACGCGGCGACGAAAAGGTAATGGAGGCTCACCAGTGAAACAGACGACAAATCGATCCACCGGCAATGCGGGTGGCGCCGCGGCGGTAGCGTTTCCCTACTGGGCATTGTGGGCAGCCTGCTTCCTGGGATATACCGCGATCGGCATGACCATCCAGGTCATTCCGACCTACGCTCGCGAGCACATGGCGGCGAACGCCATCGAGGCCGGGCTGGCGGTGACGATCGGGTCGCTCGCCAGCATGGTCATCCGGCCCGTCGCCGGCCGCCTTGCCGATCAGCGCGGCGGCAGGCCCGTGGTCATGATGGGCTCGATTCTCGGCTCGATCGGCGGGCTGGCGCATCTGGTCGCCACCAACATCCCGACGCTGGTCGTCGCGCGCGTGATCCTCGGCCTGGGCGAAGGCGCGCTGTACACGGCGGCGATCGGCTGGGTGCTCTCCAACGCGGACCCGGCGCGGCGCGGCAAGATTGCCGGCCACTTCGGCCTGTCGATGTGGACCGGTCTGGCCGGCGGCCCGATCCTCGGCGCCGCGATACTGGCCCTGCGTGGATATACGGCGGTGTGGGTGGTGGCCTGCGTGCTGCCCGTGGTGGCGTGGCTGCTCCTGCTGCGCAGCCCGCGTACCCCCGCGCCGCCGCCGAGCCAGGACGGCCGCCGCGCGATCTTCCCGCGCGCGGCGTGGGCGCCCGGGGCTTCGATGGCGTTTGCCAGCTTCGGTTACGGCGTGATCGCCGCGTTCCTGGTGCCGCGCTTTCTCGCGCTGCATCTGCCGGGCCAGGAATTCGCGCTGGCGGTGTTCGGCATCACGTTCATGCTCGCGCGCTTTCTCGGCAGTCCCGTGGTGGACCGGCTCGGCGCGCCCACCGTGCTGATCCTCGCGGTCATCGTCGAAGCGGTTGGCCTGTTCGGATTGTTCGCCGTCACCGACGTCTGGTCGGCCTTCATCTGCACCGGGCTGGCCGGCGCCGGCGCGTCGATGCTCTATCCCTGCCTCGCCAGTCTCGTGACGGAGACGGCTTCCTCGCACGAGCGAACCGCGGCGTTGGGACTGATGACGTCGGCATGGGATCTCGGGCTGGCGCTGGGCGGGCCGGTGGGCGGCGTGGTGGCCGGCGCGACCAGCGCGCCTCCGTTCGCCATCGCGGCGGTCGCCGCGCTGGTGGCGATCGTGCCGCTCGTGGCGCGTTCGAAGCGGGTTCTGGCGCCGTCGCGACGCGGCTAGCGAGGGCGGCGCAGGGGCTGGACGCGCCGGCTTGATCGCGTTGCCGGCGCCGGACGGGAGTCTGTCTCGTCTGGCCCGGATCGGGCTCCAGCTCGGCGTGTGCGTTGCCGGCACGGCGCGCCAGAGGCTTTCCTGCGCGCGGCCGTCGTTCGGCCCGTTTCAAGCGGGCGAAGCTTCGACCACCCGGCGACGAGCGAGCGCCACGAAGCGCGGCTTCGCCTCGACTCGTTTGATGACCTGCAAGTCCATGCCTTCGTCACGCGCGGCCATCGAGGATGACCGCGCCGGGCCGGCCCCGGCGCTCCTGCGCCACACGCGGCACCGAACGCAGCAAACCATTGACCATCGATCGCCTCGACGCTATCGGCGTTGAGCCGGCGTTGCGTCTGCTGCTCGGCCATTTCCCGCGACGGGAAGCATCGCGCCATCCGGCGCGACACATTAAACATTTCGCGCAAGTGATATCCGCGCGGCGGCGCGTCTTTGCCCGTCGAGATGAAATGCGAGTGGCGAAATGTCATTTTTCGTCAGAAGCGTAGGTAATCTGTGGCGTGTGATCCGCTATTGCGGCGAGTTTATGAATTTGGCGGAAAGTTCCTGAAAATAATTGAAATTACTCTTTGGAATCAGTTAGTTGAGAATAAATAAATCTGTATCTAATTCATTTTGTTTGTGCATCAAAATCGGAATAGTCGTTAGACTATATCCACAAGTCGTTCGCAATCTCTCGCAGTGGTTATCTGACGAATTCAGTAAGTGTTGAGTGAAATGAGCGATCCGACAAGCCTGAGGCCACGGCGATACGCGGAGCCGATAGCTATCCCTCGGTGATATCAAAATGAAGAAGCTGAACGACTTCGTGCCGGCCAATCACCGCCCGCGCCCGGTCGTATCCGGCTGAACGATGTGCTCGAGCGCACGGAAGGGCGACTGCCCGAGCGGCGCCCCGGAGAAGCGGATTCGCGCGTTGCGAGTGCCGGCTCACGGATAACCGACATGGTCGAGTAGGAAGGCCGGCGGTGCGGCCGAAGCCGACGCCGCGGCTGACATGCTCGCGCACGCCGCAAACCGACGACTGCACGGGCGGCCCGGCACGACGCCGGCCCGTGGCCGGGCGCGACTTGAGCCGTGGCTCCGCTGCCCATCGGGGCCGCCCGAATGACAGAAGTCCATCGTGAAATGGACGAACCACGCCGACGCGGTGCTCTTTGAAAAGACACCCACGCGTCGACCCGACGTATTTCAACAGCCCTGCCAGACCCGTCCGCAAGTTCACAGCGAAATACCCCCCGCAAGACAGGCATGCGTTGCGCCTTAAAAGCAAAAAAGAGGAGACGATGAAAGGACGACCGAAAACACGGATCGCATTGACGGAGCGTGAATCGAGCGAACTGAGAGAGCTCGCGCAAAGCCGGGTGGCGGCACCGGCCGTTGCGATCAGGGCGAAAATCGTGCTGGCGTGTGTCGAGACGGGAGACAACACACGCGTGGCGGACATGCACGGCGTCAGCGAACGGACCGTAAGAAAGTGGCTGGCGCGTTTCAACAGCGACCGCATTCCAGGCCTGTACGATGCACCGAGATCGGGGGCCCCACGCAGGATCGACGATCAGGTCGTTGGACTCGTGAAGGTACTGAGCGGTGGAAGCGTCGCCGTGCAGCCGAGCGTGGCGCAGATTGCGCTCGCTTCCGGTATTTCCAGGTCGACGGTCACGCGGATCCGAAATTCGATCGTCGGCGAGAAGGCGGCGCCACCGGCGCCGCGGCCGCTCGATACGCCGCCGCGCAAACGCTCGGCCAAGGTGATCGGCATGTATATCGATTCGCACGTCAAGGTCGTTGTGCTTGCAATCGATGAGTCGAGGCATTCTGACTCGCAGGCCGAAATAATCGGGAATCCTGAGATTGATTCATCGAGCGAGGTTCGGCCTCTCGAGCAGGCGTTTCATGCCTTGCTCACCGAGATCAGAAGGGTCAATCCGCCTTCCGTCGCCGTGGAGGCGGACCGGTCGGTGGCCGACTTTGTCGACGTGATGTGCCGCAGTGCACACGCTTCCGAATTGCATGTGTTCGTGCTCGGAAACGTCGGCGAACTGGCTGCGCTGATATCGGCACGCCAGCGAGAGAATGCAGGACGCCACGTGCATGCGCTTCGAGACGACCCGCAGCTCGGCCGCCGCATGGCGGACGCCGTGTATGGGCACACGTCGTTCAGCCGTTCGCTGTCCGCGAGACCGATGCCGTGCAGTCTCGTCCAGGCTTTGGCCGCTTACGCCGGCGGTGACGCGGATTCGGGCCGGCGCGGCTTCTTTTGCTGGATTCAGACCCACGACGATCCGATGCCGCACCGCGCTCCGTGGCTGGCTGCGCCGGCAGCCGGAAACGATGTGCGGAACATGACGGAGCACTGGAACAGCGGGCGATCGGTGGACGACCTGACGCTCGCGTTCGAAATGGCGCCCATCGGCCTGCTGGTGACGAGACGCCGGATTGTCGAGACCTACAACCTCGCGTTCAGCAACATGTTTGGCTATGACCGGGATGCGCTCAAGGGGCGCTCGCTCGAATCGCTCTATCCGTCACCGGAAGAATTCTGGCGGCATGGCCAACGCATGATCGTGGCGCTGCGCAACACCGACTTCTACTCCGACGAGCGGATCATGCGGCGCATCGATAACACGCTGTTCTGGTGCCATGTCGCCGGACGCGCGCTCAATCGCGACGACCCGTTCGCCACGGCCGTGTGGACTTGCGAGGACATTTCGACGAGCCGGCGCATTTCGGTCGACCTGACGGCCCGGGAACGGGAAATCGCGCATTTCATCGTGCGGGCGAAAAGCACCAAGTACATCGCCAAGCATCTCCATATCAGCCCGCGGACCGTGGAGGCCCATCGCGCGAGATTGATGCGGAAATATGGCGTGCAGAGCGGTGCCGAATTGATGTCGCATTTGATGGGCACGCTCTCGACGGAGGCCGGTGGTGGTCCGGTTGAGGAGTTGCCGAGGCGATTTGCGCGGTGAGGTGAGGCTGACGGGGCGGCCGTGCTCCATCAACGGCGATGCCCGCAAAGCAAAAAGCCCGGTCAGCTTTCGCTAACCGGGCTTCAAAATGCTTGGTGGGGCGTGAGTGACTCGAACACTCGACCTACGGATCTGTTGATGGCTGTTGTGCGTCGCCAACCGAAGCAATCCGTGTTGGTCCATTCTGACCAAGGGAGCCAGTACGGCAGTGATGAATGGCGTCGCTTCTGTCAGGCACACCAGCTCAAGCCCTCGATGAGTCGACGCGGCAATTGCTGGGACACTCAGTCAACGCCGTGGCGGAATCCTTTTTTAGCAGCCTGAAGAAGGAATGGATACGCAAACGCATCTATAAAACTCGCGATATGGCGTGTGCCGACGTCTTCGACTACATTGAGGTCTTCTATAATGGAACCCGCCGCCATAGTCATCTCGGCGGCCGGAGTCCCGAGGCCTTGAACAAGCCGCGGCGTGAGGGGCAGGGGTGTCTAGTGTCCTCTGGGCAGTCCAAGAATTTGACGAGCATACCGTGTCGCGCGAAGGCCACGGCTGATAACAGCTGGCTCTGACCTAAGTTGGACTCTATGCGTTGGCCTTACAATGATGGATCGCCAATGAACATTAATGCTTCCCATGCCGAGCCGGAAAGAGATGCAGCTCGACTAGAACGGCAAACTGTACGTGCGGCGCAGGCGCTGGCGAGCGTCGAGGCGGGCTACTACGTGACCGACGACGAGCTTGACGAAAATGCGGAAGCGAGCCAAGCCCAGCGTGTGCCGTTCCGACGTAAGTTGGCCTGGTGTCGTTGCCGTCGCGATTGTCAATAGCTACCAGCACCCGGCGCATGCCATGCGAGAGGGTATTTGTGCCCCTTGGCCTCGTGTCCAAAAGGCCGAAAGGCCGTGATCCGCGCATGACAAGTCGCTACGTTATCGATGGTCGCGACGATATCAGTCCCGATCTGCTCTTACGGCTTGAGCGTGCGAGCATGAACGCTGCTCCGTTCTGAGTGAGCTCGCAAATATTTGTCTGCATCGGCGTAGCCGTCTTTCGCCTCACTGGTGGTGTAACATCTTGTCATACCACGATTAGCAACGGCGAAGCCATAGCAAAAAAATGAGATACCACGACACGGGCAGCAAAGATGCCGGGCAGGCACTGGCGATTTGGTTTGAACAAGTCTTGGCGGAGGACATAACAGAGCTTCGGATACAGTCCGGCTATTTCACATTCGACGCAGTTCGTGCGATCTCCGCCTTCCTCAAAGGTGCGATTGAGAAGGACTTGCGAGTTCACCTTGTGCTGGGGTCGAACGAAGGAGATACCTTACACTCGGACGTTTCGAGGCTTGCGCTTAAATTGGGCCTTCCGAGATCGAACGCCCGGCTTGCAGTTGTCAACTTTGGAAACGCGCTTTTTCACCCTAAGGTCTATCACGTGACCCGAGCCGACGGCCATGAGGCTTCGTTCGTTGGCTCAGCAAATTTCACTGCGTCGGGGCTTACGGGTAGCAATGTCGAGGCAGCACTTTCGATAGATACACGTGAAGGAGATTCGCACGAACTTTTGATCCAGGTACGGACTGCAATTGATAAATGGTTTGACGCTGCGCCAGAAGATGGCGTGGCAATCATTCATTCTCAAGCAGACATCGACAGCCTGCTGGAGCTCGGACTATTAGCTCAAGCGAGACCCCCTCGCAGCCAAGGTTTGAATGGGGGCGATAGCTTAGGCACGAGCCGACGAGCAAAACGACAGAAGCTCGTCAAACTTCCGCCGTGGCCAGATGCTGAAGAAGAAGCGGAGGTCGATCAGGCAGACGTAGCGGATCCTACGGCGGTCGAAGAGGGAACTGACGCTACGCCCGATCAAGGCAGCAACGGTGAAGCGGCCGGTACTGCCGCCCAGCCTCTAAGCACTGTCGGTCCCGACGGAGCAAGCACAACGGCCGACGAGTTGGGCCTTCTGCCAGTTGAGCGGCGCACAGGATTTCCTGAGTATCTCTTCTTCGAACCTGGTGCTACGCAGCCTACGAGAGGCTGGGCTGCGATGTCGGGACAGCAATTGCCGGAACCGTCCGTCGGTCTCATTCTGCGCCTTACTAAGGACAGCGCCCGTCATTTTAGTGGGGGTGACGGGACTGCAAACATTAGCATCCCTGTTGCAGTTATTCGAACGTTCCGATTCGGGGTGTTTGAAAAATCAGGACGCCCCCGTGCCGAATTCGGGCTGTTCCTCCGCTACTATTCCGACACGCTTGTCGTTGAGCGAGAGGCCAATACGAACGTTATGGCGTACGGTTTTATGGTTGGCGAAACGGGACACGGGGACTTGAGAATGGTGCTTCCCGCAGCAGTGAAAAAAATCGCTAATGAGCTCAACAAGCAAGGACAGCGTGTGCCAAACGAAGGCGATCTCTTCCTGCTGGAGTGGCCGAGTTCGGAAACCGATTCTTTCGGCTTGACGTTCCTCGACCCACAATCATCCATCGCTGTGCAAACACGAGCATTGTTTCAACAGGCTATAGATAGCAGCACCCTCGATGGAGGGGCGTGTGGGCTACCTCCCGGGCTTTCACCCGCTTGGTAAGCCTTCATTGCCTTCATGCCTCAAGGATGACCAGTGCTTCCGTCGTACTGGCATTTTTGGCATGGAGGCCATATCGCTTGTACGTCTGCAGCTCGACCGTTTCGACATGATTCCAGCCTCGTGAGACCGCTAGGCTCGCCAGATGCGCTGGTGTATCGATATCGAATCGCTTCCCGCTTAGAACTGTATGATTGCCGCCCACGATCAATCCATACATGCCTCCCCGCTTCATGACCTTCCGCACGGAAGCAAAGGAATCAGCCATTCCGGCAAAGTATCGGTATAGCAGCCTAGGAACAGCTTGCCGCCGGAACCCGTCTTTTTCGCTTAACGCTTCCTGAAGCTCTATACACAAGTTGGCTTCGTTGTGCGGAAGGTCGCTATCGTTACGGAGGAGTGTTTCGAGGAGTTCCTGCTTACTTTGACCACGAATCTCTCGACTTCCGACCAGTTGGCTTTCAAGAGATAGGATATCTGCGGGAGCAAGCATGTCCAACCAAACCAAACTCAAGCGTTGCGTATCAATATATGGCAGCGCGGTCGCGTACGGTGGGCTTGTCAATGCTGCGTCAAATCCTCCTGATGGAATGCTCTCCATTTCCGAGAGAGACAACCTGCAGTCGTGTAAATGAGCATGCGCGCTGGTGCTCAATAGCCCCAAGATATTTTGCGAGTCTGCTAGTTTCTTCGCGAAATTTGCGACGGCGGTTTCGAAGGCCGAAAGATATGCGATGTCTGGCATCGGGGAGCTCCGCCGGCGGATTCTCAAGTCGCTCGGTTCCTGCTGTGAGTAATCTCGCAGCAAGTTCGAAGCGATTACGAGAAGAATTTCTCGGGTGTTCTCGGGGGCCAATGAGATGGCATGCCTTAAGTGCTCAATCGTTCGTAGGACGTCTTCAGGAAACCAATTTTCTAGGTACGCTCGGCGTAAGCTCTCTTCCTGTTCGATTTTTTGGGATTTACGCACTACGTTTGCTACTTCTTGCGCGGCTACGAGAAGCGATTCAGCGGGCGTAGCCAAAGCCCTCAGCTTTGCGTTTGCAAGGAAAACGGCCAAAGGATTGATGTCGGTACCGAGTCCATTGATCCCTAGGTGTGCCGCTTCGACCAGCGATGTTCCGCTACCGCAAAATGGGTCGAGGACATTGTGACCGGCAGTGACTCCAAAGATGTTGAGCAACGCTTTTGCAACTTGGGGATTGAATTTTCCCTTGTACTCGTGAAGACCATGCACTGAGTAGCGTGTTGACTGGCGGTTCTGGCCGTTGCCGTTCACTCGCTCTAGAAGGGCTTGTTGAGTTGGCTTAAGGGTTCCGTTGGCACCTCGCGATTGAGACGCGACGTAAACCAGCCGACTCGCCTGTGCGGGCGTGTTCGGCTCTTCAACGAGAATCCCTATCTCGGTAGACTGGAGGCTGCGTGGTGCCAGCAGCTTATTTACCTCTCGAACTGCTAGCTGTTGCTCGTAAGGGTAGTACTTGTATTGATGCCAGTTGAGTAGGAGCGTGCTCATTTCTTTTTGAGTACCAAGACTGATTCAGTCTTGATGTTTGCGTGAGAGAGATTGAACGACTTCCGATTGGCATTGATTGGGCGCTCTAGTTTCATAACAGGAGCGAAGCCTAGTCTTTGACCAAGGTCGTAAATCATCGAGCCGTTATCTACTACTCGACCATGGATCTTAGAGCGACCAACCACGACGCAAGCAAAGCCACCGGGAACGAGTACGCTGTCCAGTAACGAAAGTGTGGTTCGCATCTGCTCTTCGAAAAGCTCAGCCGTGTGGTGATTTTTTTTGAAGAAATGGGCGCGAGCACCAATCTCGTGTTGCTTTACGGCGATCGGATCGAATCCGAGCCACCACATTCTGTACTTGTGATACAGCCAGTACTCGTACGCATTCGGATAGGGAGGCGACGTAACGACAAGTCCTACCGGTCGGGAAATCTGTTTTGACTGGACTTCCAGGATGTTTGCTTCGATTACTTGGCTGTCTGCTAGTGACCAGTCTCGGCTCGCGAGCGCTTCGTTAAGCTTTTTGGCCGCTGCGCAGAATGCGGCGAACACATCGTCGCGATTAACACCTTTGTCGACCGCGGCGTAGCGTGTATCGCTATCTTGATTTGAAACGCGGACCAAGATGCTGGAGAGTGTCAAACGCAACTGATCGAGCCACATGGTGTACTGCGGCTTTGCGATAGTTGAGGCGATGGCTGTGACTGCAACTTGAATGTCTTTCTGGAACCAATGATCGACGTTTGGGATATCAGGCGTCTCCGCGTCCTTCACGGAGCGTGCAGCGTCGATTACCGACACGACAGCATCGACGAATCCCGGCGCAAGTGGAGAAGTCTTCACCCTAGAAATCAGACATGCGATCGGGTTCAAGTCCACGCCGACAGAGGGGAAACCTGCTCGTTGCGCTTCCACCAAAGTGGTGCCCGAGCCGCAAAACGGGTCCATTACGGCAGTGCCCTGAGGGATCTTCAGGTGCTCAAGGAAGGTCGCTGGAATAGCGCCGATAAATTTTGCCGGATACGGATGTATCGATTCGATTTTCGGTGCGGATTTTCGGTGCGCGAAGGTCCAATCGACCTGCCGCAATTGTGCGTCTTCAGAGTCCGCGCGGGGCGTTGAGCAGTTTAACGGGCGCGGGCTTGGAGCAGGTGCGATGCGTCCGGCCGTTTCGTTCCCGAACAGGTCTCTCGCCGTGTCTTCGATTACTGCGGGCGTGTTTTCCATAAGTGGCTCGAACTTCATCATCTAGATCCCTTCGTCAGGGGTTTTTCGTTGCTGCGCATTGCCTTCTTGATCCGTGCTCGCGACCAAGTCGTGTTCTTCGCAATATGCGAGGACGAGGTACTCAATCATGTTCGCCATGCTGCGTCGCTCACGACGCGCCGCCGTCTGCAAAGCGGACTTGAACCGTGGGGAAACGCGAAGGTTCAGCGTCTCTGTCTTGTGTTCGGCTCCGCTCATGGTGGGGATTGGGTTCTATCGAGGCTCTATAAATGTATAGCTTATGAGTATACTCCGCGCACGCATTGTGCCGATAGATGCGTTACAAAGTATCGGCTTATGCTGCGCAACGCTCTCCGCATCTCGGATGACGGCTCGGCATTTCAGATCGGAGTCGCGGCTTCTTGGGCAGGGGAAGTTGGCGCGAACTCACAGCTGCGCCGCTCTAAACTCAGCTTGGGCCGTGAGCCGACAGGAGACTGTTCCTCTCGTCATCCAAGCTTAGGTGCGTGTATCTCTTCAGCATCTGCGTGCTCCGGTGACCTGTGATGGCAGCGACTTCCATGAGGTGTAAGCTCATCTCGGAAAGTCTGGATGCGGCCTCGTGTCGGAGGTTGGGCCACCGGAGGGGGGGCGGATATCTGGGATGTCGTGGCTTGCCGCTTTGATGGTCCGCTTCCAGGCGCAAATCACTGCGTTCACGGTTGTCCGGAAGACCTGCCCGCTCAACGGCGCGAAATCTGCGTTTGCCGGCCCAGATTGCGAGCGAGCCAGTCTTGCGTTCTGGTCTTCGCTGATCACGGCCAGTGCTCTGAAGATGTTGATTGCCCGACGAGATAGTGGAAGTGCGGCTGGGACGCCTTTGTTGTCAGCCCCGCGGGCCTCGGGCGGAAAATGAATCATGCGATGCTCGATGTCGATCTATTCCCACCGGATGCTGAATAGCGTGCCTTGGCGGAGGCTGGTCTCGACGGCTAGTTCGAAGGCGGGCGTCGCCCATGGGTTACCGCTGGCCGAAAGCAGAGAATGCAATTTCTCGAATTCGCCGGGTCGTGGGCGCCGATCCCTTGCTTGGCCCAGAGGGCTTCCGAATGCTCCTCAGGGGATTCGTTAGTGCCTCCATGCCCCATTCTTTCCGGGCAATCTCGAAAAAATGGCTGATGACTTGTAGTTCGAGTCGTCTGGTGTTCTCCGCCCTACCGGCCGACCGACGTTCATCCCTGTACTTTGCGAAATCTGCGCCGCGCAAGTTGGCGATAGTCCGGTGAGGCAGGTGATTGACGATCCAGCGTTGAATACGCCGGTTTTCCTGGTAGGGATATTCCGACAAAAGCCAGTTTTTGACGCCTGCACACGCAGGCTATAGGCGAAAAAAAAGCACCACGATTTCTCGTAAGTGCTTGATTTCCTACAGCTAAATTCAGTGGTGGGGCGTGAGTGACTCGAACACTCGACCTACGGATTAAGAGTCCGCTGCTCTACCAACTGAGCTAACGCCCCCAACAGAAGAAAGATTATGCACGAGGCTTTGGGGCTTGTCCAGCCCTTTCTCACTTTTTTCTCCAAAAAGTCGAGACTTACCTCTAGCGCCCGGCGCGGGCCGCGAACTGCCGGCCGCGCCATGCTCCCGGTATCATGACGCCCACATCCACCGCGCGACGGTCGCGCGGTGCTGCCAAGGTGGTCACGATGGACGAAGACGCAATCCGGGAACTGCTCGATCGGCTGCTCGCGCCGTGGGTGAAATCGCTCGGGCTTGCGCCCGTCACCGTGTCGGACGAGGGCGTGACGCTGCGCCTGCCGTTCTCCGGCGAGCTGCGGCACTCGGGCGGCGTGATCTGCGGCCAAGCCTTCATGGCCGCGGCCGACACGGCCATGCTGGCCGCCATCGCGGCGAAGCTCGGCGAATTCCGGCCGATGACGACGGTGTCGCTGAACACGAACTTCATGCGCGCGGTGCGATGCGGCGACCTGCTCGTCACGGCGCGCGTGCTGCGCACGGGCCGCAACCTCGTGTTCGGGGAAATCGAGGTGACGGACGAGGACGGCAAGCTGGCCGTCCACGCCACCTCCACCTACGCATTGGTCAACTAGGGAGCCCGCGATGTTCGATCAGGTGGTATTCGCCGGCGGCGGCAACCGCTGCTGGTGGCAGGCGGGTTTCTGGGACGTTGCGCAGCCGGCGCTCGGCATCCGGCCGCGCGTGATCACTGGCATCTCGGCCGGCGCGGCCACGGCCTGCATGCTCTATACGCGCGATTCCCGGTGGGTGATGCGCTATTACCTCGAAGCGCTGCGCAACAACCCGAAGAACGTCTACTGGGGCAACCTGCTGCGCGGCAAACCGGTGTTTCCACACTACCGGATCTATCGGCAGGCGCTCGTCGACATCTACGGCGAGCCGTTCACGCGCCTGGCCGACGCGCCGGAAATCCGCATCGGCGTGTCGCACGTGCCGCGCTGGCTCGGCGCGCGCAGCGCCGTGGCCGCAGGCCTCGTCGCCTACAACATCGAGAAATACGTCCGCAAGACGCTGCATCCGACGCTGGGTCAGTCGCTCGGCTTCCGGCCCGAATTCGTCCGGGCGCAGGCCTGCGCCGATGTCGACGAGCTGGCCGACCTGATCCTGCAGTCGTCCTGCACGCCGCCATTCACGCCGGTGCTGCGCCGCGCGGGGCGGCCCGTGCTCGACGGTGGGATGGTCGACAACGTGCCGGTGGGCGCGCTCGATCCGACGCCGGGCAAGGTGCTGGTGATGGTCACGCGGCGCTATCCGCGTCCGCAGATGTTCTCGGTCGCGCAGGGCGGCCAGACGCGGCTCTACGTGCAGCCGTCGGTGAAGGTGCCGATCTCGAGCTGGGACTACACGAGCCCGGGCCAGATGCAGCACGCCTACGATCTGGGACGCCGCGACGGCGAACAGTTCGTCGCCGCGATGTCGGCCCAGGCGCCGGACGCGGCCGCCGTTACGGCCGCCGCATCGTAGACGCGATGCCATGAGCGCTTGCGTGCCGGCGCCGCGTCGTTATCCGGACGGCATGGATCGTCCGGTCGCGAGCGGCGGTGGCGTCGAACACGTCTCACGCAGGTAGCCGCCGCAACCGACCGCCGGCGGCCCCGCCCGATACGGCCGCCTGGGGTCGATCCCGCGCCTAACGCCGGTTGCGCCCGCCGACCAGCGCTTCCGGATTCGCGACGCTCGTCGTGTCGCCGCTGTCGAACGCGAGGATGTTGCGGAACGCGGCGCCGAAATACAGCTCATAGCTCTCACGTTCGACATACCCGATGTGCGGCGTGCAGATCACGTTCTCCATGCGCAGCAGGCTGTAGCCCTGCAGGATCGGCTCGCTCTCGAACACGTCGATGGCGACCATGCCGGGCCGGTTGTTGGCCAGCGCGTTGACGAGCGCGCTCTCTTCCAGCAGTTCGGCGCGGCTCGTGTTCACGAGCAGCGAGGTCGGCTTCATCCGCATCAGGTCGTCCTGCTTGACGATGCCGCGCGTGTCGTCGTTCAGGCGCAGCTGCAGCGTCAGGATGTCGGCCTGCTCGAAGAACGCCTCGCGGCTCTCGGCGGCCAGATAGCCGTCGGCGCGCGCGCGTTCGAGCGACGGCTCGCGGCCCCAGATCATCACGTTCATGCCGAACGCCTTGCCGTAGCCGGCCAGCAGCTGGCCGATCTTGCCGTAGCCCCAGATGCCGAGCGTCTGGCCGCGCAGCACCTGGCCGAGGCCGAAGTTCGGCGGCATCGCCGAGGTCTTCAGGCCCGACTGCTGCCAGGCGCCCTGCTTGAGGTTGGCGACGTACTGCGGAATCCGGCGCTGGGCGGCCATGATCAGCGCCCAGGTCAGTTCGGCCGGCGCGACGGGCGAGCCGGAGCCTTCCAGCACGGCGATGCCGCGCTCGGTGCAGGCGTCCATGTCGATATGGCTCGACGCCTTGCCGGTCTGGCTGATCATGCGCAGATGCGGCAGTTTTGACAGCAGTTGGGAGGTGATGTGGGTGCGTTCGCGGATCAGGACCAACGCTTCGACTTCGGTGAGCCGGCTGGCGAGCTGGCCGAGCCCGCGCACCGTGTTGTTGAAGACCTTGACCTCGTGATCGGCGAGCAACTCGAAACAGGTGAGCTTGCGGACGGCGTCCTGATAGTCGTCGAGGATGGCTATTTTCATGAAGTATTCGAGAGCGGCACGGAAAAACGGATGCGCCGGGTGCGCGACCCGGCGGCCCGAACGGCGGGCCGTCATGATCTTATGCCGCCGCCCCGGCAGGTGTATCGCTTTTTAACAGCTTGTTACGGGCCGGACCGGCGGCGTCGGCTCGCTCGAAACAGTCGCCATCATTGGCATTGAGGCGCGAATCGGCGGGTTTGGCGCCTATTGTTTCCATCGGCAGAATAGTTAGATGAAATCCGATGGTAAGCCCCACCGCGCCGAACATTTTTTGTGAAATTCGCGACCTTCGGCGGCAACTCTGCACCAAATCCGCTGTCGTAGGAGAATTACGCATTTGCTACACAATTTTGAAGCTGTAATGCACAGCGGCGGGAGTGGTTATGGATCATCTGCAGTCGATGCGAGTGTTCGTCAAGGTGGCGGATCTGGGCAGCTTCGCGCGAGCGGCCAGTGCGATGGATATCTCGAACGCGGTGGCCACGCGCCACGTCGCCGATCTCGAAGGCCGGCTCGGCACCCGTCTGCTGAACCGGACGACGCGCAGCCTTTCCCTGACCGAATCCGGCCAGGTCTATCTCGAGCGGGCCCGCCAGATACTCGATGAACTCGAGGACGTCGAGCAGATGGTGGTCGCGCGCAACCACGAACCGGTCGGCACCTTGCGGATCGTCGCGCCGGTGGTATTCGGGCTGCACAATCTCGCGCCCGTGCTGCAGACCTACACCCAGCGCTATCCGAAGGTCGTTCCCGACCTGACCCTGGTTGATCGGCAGGTCGATCTGGTCGAGGAAGGCTTCGACGTCGGGGTCGTGATCGCGCGGCAGATGCGCAGCGCGAGCATTGTCACGCGGCGCCTGACCACGGGCTGCATGACGGTCTGCGCGACGCCGGCCTACCTGGAAAAGCACGGCGTGCCGACCCATCCCGAGCATCTGATGGAGCATCCGTCGCTGAGCCTGCCGTCCGAATACTGGGGCGACGAGCGCGTGTTCACGGGGCCGGACGGCGAGGTTCGGGTGCGGCCGACCAACGTGGTGGTCGCCAACAACACCGAAATGCTGCGCCAGTTCGCGCTGCTCGGGATGGGCATCGCGATGCTGCCGAGCTACCTGATCGGCGGCGACACGGCGCGCGGCAAGCTGGTGCGCCTGCTGCCCGACTACCGCCTGCCGCAGGTCGAGATCAACGTCGCCTACCCGAGCCGCCGCCACCTGCCGGCCAAGGTGCGCACGTTCATCGACCATCTCGTCGAGCACTTCAGCCACTCGCCGGAAACGGCCTTGGGCGAACAATGGGCCGCGCACAGCGGCCTGCAGCCGCCGTCCGAGTCGGCGCCCGGCGCGGCGAACGCCTCGCGCCCGGCCGCCGGCCCGTCGATGCCGGCCCCGCTGCCGAAGACGCGCCAGCGCGCGACCGCGCCGACGCCGCTGTAAGCCGTAACGGCCGAGGCGACGGACCAGGGTCGCTCGCCGTCGCCAAAACAAAAACGCACTGCCCGTGAGGACAGTGCGTTTTTTTCATGCCGACGCTCGGCGAGGGGGCGGCGAAGGCACCGCGCGTTGCCGCACGGCGCCACCCCGAATGGTGTCTTACGAGCCGGTCTTGCGAGCCGGCGTCTTCTTGGCGGCCGGGGCTTTTTTCGCCGCCGGTGTCTTCCTGGCGGCCGGCGCCTTTTTCGCGGCGACCTTCTTGGCCGGCACGGCGCCTTCTTGCGCCTCAGGCGCGGCGCCGTCCTCGTTCGCGGCCGTCCGGGCCGCGGCTTTCTTCGCGGCGGCGCCGGGCTTCGGCTCCTTCTTCTCGAACTCGAAGCCGATCTTGCCGTCCGGCTGCTTGACGAGGAACGCCTTGAAGTTACGGCCGGTACGCGACGACTTGAAGTTCGGCAGCAGGTCGGTGCGGCCGTCGGACAGCAGCTTCGCCATCTGCTCGCGCGCGATTTCCTGCTGCAGGATCACCTTGCCGGAGCGGAAGTCGCAGGTCTTCGGGTTCGCCACCGAGTTCTCGCAGACGTAGCTCATGCCGTGCTCGAATACGCGCGCCTGGCACTTCGGGCACGCGCCGACCGGCTCCTGCGCCGAGAAGTCGGGCGCCTCGCCGTCCTCGCCGCCCTGGTCCTGGCCGAAATCGAATTCGAGCTTGTAGTTCTTCGTCTCGTCGTCGAACGACAGCTTGAGGATCGCCGAGAACGGCCGCCCCATCTTGCTGCGGAAGCCCGACAGCGGGCCGATTTCCTTCTTTTGCAGCAGTTCCTCGACCTCGGCGATCTCGAACTGGCGGCTGCCCGGGATCTTCGAGATCGAGAAATCGCACTTGGTGCAGGCGAAGCGGCGGTAGTTCTCCTTCACCTGGCCGCCGCAGTTCGGGCACGGCGTCTGGAGCGTCGCGTAGTCGCCCGGGATCGTGTCCGAATCGTATTCCTTGGCGCGCTTGACGATGGTCTGCGTCATCCGCGCGATTTCCTGCATGAACGCGTCGCGCGGAAGGTTGCCGCGCTCCATCTGCGACAGCTTGTATTCCCATTCGCCCGTCAGCTCGGGCGCGGTCAGCTCGCGCACGCCGAGCCCGCGCAGCAGCGTCATCAGCTGGAACGCCTTGGCGGTCGGGATCAGCTCGCGGCCTTCGCGCAGCAGGTATTTCTCGCCGAGCAGCCCTTCGATGATGGCCGCGCGCGTGGCCGGCGTGCCGAGGCCCTTGGCGGCCATCGCCTCGCGCAGCTCGTCGTCCTCGACCAGCTTGCCGGCGCCTTCCATCGCCGAGAGCAGCGTCGCTTCCGAGTAGCGCGCCGGCGGCTTGGTCACGAGCGCGTGCGCGGCGACCTTGTCGGTGTTGACCTTCTCGTCCTTCTGCACCGGCACGAGGTTGGCGTCGGCGCCCTCGGCGTCGCGGCCGTACACCTGCAGCCAGCCCGGCTCGACCAGCACCTTGCCCTCGGTCTTGAAGTGATGGCCGGCCACCTCGGTGATGCGCGTCGTGACCTTGTACTCGGCCGCCGGGAAGAACACCGCCAGGAAGCGCTTGACCACCATGTCGTAGAGCTTCTGCTCGGGCTCGGACAGCGCCTTCGGCGCCTGCAGCGTCGGGATGATGGCGAAGTGGTCGCTGATCTTGGTGTTGTCGAAGATCCGCTTGTTCGGCTTCACCCAGCCCTTGTCGAGCACCTGCTTGGCATGCGGCAGGTAGTTGTTGCTCTCCTTGAGCATCTCGAGCGTCGACGACACCGTGCCGAGGTAGTCCTCCGGCAGCGCACGCGCGTCGGTACGCGGGTAGGTCAGCACCTTGTGCTTTTCATACAGCGCCTGGGCCAGGCCGAGCGTGTTCTTGGCCGAGAAGCCGAAGCGGCTGTTGGCCTCGCGCTGCAGGCTCGTCAGGTCGTACAGCAGCGGCGAGAGCTGCGTCGACGGCTTCGATTCCTCGCTGACCACGCCGGTCTGGCCGCGGCAGGCGGCCACGATCGTCTCGGCGGCCGGCAGGCTCCAGAGCCGCGAGTCGCGCTTTTCGGGATCGTGCTCGTCGCGCTTGAATTTCGGGTCGTACCAGCGGCCTTCGTAGACGCCGCCCGCGCAGACGAATTCGGCGCGCACTTCCCAGTAGTCGCGCGGCACGAAGCGGCGGATCTTCTCCTCGCGCTCGACGACGATCGACAGCGTGGGCGTCTGCACCCGGCCGACGGTGGTCAGGAAGAAGCCGCCGCCCTTGCTGTTGAACGCGGTCATCGCACGCGTGCCGTTGATGCCGACCAGCCAGTCCGCTTCCGAGCGGCAGCGCGCCGCGTCGGCGAGCGGCTGCATGTCCTCGTCGGTGCGCAGCTTCGCGAAACCGTCGCGGATCGCCGCCGGCGTCATCGACTGCAGCCACAGGCGCTGGACCGGTTGCTTGGCCTTCGCGTGCTGCGCGATCAGGCGGAAAATCAACTCGCCCTCGCGCCCCGCGTCACATGCGTTGATCAGCAGGCCAACGTCCTTGCGCTTGATCAGCTTGTTCAGGACCTTCAGCCGCGATTCGCTTTTTGCGATCGGGTTGAGATCAAAATGCGGCGGGATGACGGGCAGATGCGCGAAGCTCCACTTGCCGCGCTTGACCTCGTACTCCTCGGGCGCCGCGATCTCGAGCAAATGGCCGACCGCGGACGACAGGACGTAGTCGTCGCTTTCGAAGTATTCGTCATGCTTGGTAAAGCCGCCCAGGGCGCGCGCGATGTCGTTCGCGACAGAGGGCTTTTCCGCAATGATCAGTGCTTTGGACATGACTCGTGTTGGTTGGGTAGACCGGGGGCCGCCTGACGGCCCATTTACGACGGCTTTATAGCACACGGCGCCGGCCTGTCACCCGGCTCGTGTAAAAAGCGGGTCATCATAAGTGGGGGCCGAAGCGCCGGCAAGCCCGCCGAACTGTCAGGCGGCGCGTGCCTGCCGGGGCGCCCGGCGGCCTCGCCGGGCCCGCGCGGTCCGCGGCCGGGACGGCTGCCCGAATGACGCTCAGACGGCGACGTCGAGCAGGTTGCGCAGCTTCGGCGCGTGGGTGACGCCGGGAATCGCCGTGAGATCCGCGAGCATCCGCTCGACGATACCGCCGTGCGGCAGCACCGTGCCGAAGAAGCGCACGGCGTTGGCGTCCTCGATCAGGAGTGTCGGAAAATTCTCGACGTCGAACTCGTCGAGGCGGTCGGCGTGGGTTTCGATGTCGATCCAGACGAAGCAGGCGCCCGGATGCGCGGCCGCGAGCCGTTCGAAGACCTCGGCGTAGTCGCGGCAGGTGCCGCACCATTCGGCGCACAGGCAGGCGACGAGCAGCGCGTCCGGGTCCCGAAGGCGCTCGGCGATCCGATCTGCGTCGGTATCGAGATTCAGCGCGGGCATGACGATTCCTTGCTTGATGACGGCGGCGCGGGCTGCGCCTTGTCGCCGGAATGTAGCACGGCGGCCGAAACGCCGGACGGGGGCGGATCAAGCCGCTGGTAGCGGTCGCCGGGCAGGCTGGCGACGCGGCCGGCCAGCTCGAGCCGCAGCAGCAGGTGCGGCAGCGCGTCGGCGGCCAGGCCGGCCCGCGAGGCCAGCAGATCGGCCGGCACCGGGCCGTGGCCGAGCGCGTCGAGCAGCGCGAGCGCGTCGGGCGGCAGCGGTTCGGTGCCGGGGGAGTCGGGAGCGACGTGTCCGGTCGGCCGCATGACGTCACGCTCGTTCGGCGCTGTTTTTTCGCGCGGCGCCCGCCCGCCGGCGGCACGCGTGGGCGCGGCCTGCCGCGAATCCGCCGCGGCGATGGCGGCGGCGCGAAAATGCGTGTCCGGGCCCGCCGCGGCCGCCGCCTGCCGGATCGCGTCCCGCACGGTGATGCCGAACTCCTCGAGCACGTCGGCCGGTGTTTCGACGAGCTTCGCGCCGTCGCGGATCAGCGCATGGCAGCCGCGCGCGAGCGGCGCGTGGATCGAGCCCGGCAGCGCGAACACGTCGCGGCCGATGTCGTTGGCCGCGCGCGCGGTGATCAGCGAACCCGAGCGCGGCGCGGCCTCGACCACGAGCACGCCGTCGCAGAGCGCGGCGATCAGGCGGTTGCGCTGCGGGAAGTTCGCGGCGCGCGCCGGCGTGCCGAGCGGCCATTCGGACAGCACGGCGCCATGCTGCGCGATCGCCTCGGCGAGCAGGTGGTGCGCGGCCGGATAGACGCGATCGACGCCGGTGCCGACGATCGCGATGGTGCCCGCCGCGCTGTCGAGCGCGCCGCGATGCGCGGCGGCATCGATGCCGCGCGCGAGCCCCGAGACCACGACGAGCCCGGCCGCGGCGAGCGCCCGCGCGAACCAGGTCGCGTCGGCGCGGCCCTGCGGCGTGGCGAGCCGGCTGCCGACGATCGCCACCGCGCGCCGGTGGAGCCGCGCCGCGTCGCCCTTTACATATAGCAGCGGCGGCGGGTCGTAGAGCGCCGCGAAACGCGGCGGATAGCCGGCGTCGTGGCGCGTGACGAGCCGGTGGCCGGGCTTCGCGAGCCAGTCATGCACGGCGTCCGCTTCGGCGTCGAGCGCGGCGGCGCGCGGCGCGTGGACCGCGCGCGCGGCCGCCTCGCCGGCCAGGCCCGCGAGCGTCGCGTGATCGGCGCCGACGAGCGCCTCGATCGAATCGAAGGCGCGCAGCAGCGCTTCGCGGGCCGCCGCCGGCAGGCCGGGTACGGCGGCCAGATGCAGCCAGGCGACCAGGGCCTCGCGCGTGAGCGGCGCCTCGCTCATCGGCGCCGCCCGACGCGCCGCCAGCGGCCCGAAAGCTGCCATGCTAGAATTTTCATCATCCGAAATAAAACGAACGGTCGCGCGCACGAGCCCGCGGCGTTGGGCTGCGCGGCGGATTCCGCGCGACTCCGGCTTCATCTTCCGGATCCCGCGACGGCCCGGCCAGTCGGCCGGATGGCCGATCCGGCCAGCACGCAAGGCCGCATCAACCGCTTTCCGAATCGAACATCATGGCGCTTCTGAACATCCTGCATTACCCCGACAAACGGCTGCACAAGGTGGCCAAGCCCGTGGCGGCCGTCGACGACCGGATCCGCAAGCTCGTCGCCGACATGGCCGAGACCATGTACGCGGCGCCCGGCATCGGCCTCGCGGCGACCCAGGTCGACGTTCACGAGCGCGTGATCGTGATCGACACGTCCGAGGACAAGAACGAACTGCGCGTGTTCATCAACCCCGAGATCGTCTGGTCGAGCGACGGCAGGCAGATCTACGAGGAAGGCTGCCTGTCGGTGCCGGGCGTCTATGACGAGGTCGAGCGGCCCGATCACGTGCGCGTGCGCGCGCTCGACGCGCAGGGCCAGCCGTTCGAACTCGACTGCGAGGGCCTGCTGGCCGTCTGCGTGCAGCACGAGATGGATCACCTGCTCGGCCGCGTGTTCGTGCAATACCTGTCGCCGCTCAAGCAGAACCGCATCAAGTCCAAGATGAAGAAACTCGAACGCGCGATGTGACGCGCGTGACTGACCGATCCTCCATGACTCATTCGTTGCGCGTCATCTTCGCCGGTACGCCGGAATTCGCCGCCGCGGCGCTCGCCGCGATCCACGAAGCCGGCTTCTCGGTGCCGCTGGTGCTGACCCAGCCCGACCGGCCGGCCGGCCGCGGCATGAAACTGCAGGCGAGCGCGGTCAAGCGCTACGCGCTCGAGCACGGCATGCCGGTCGCGCAGCCGCCGTCGCTGCGCCGCGCCGGCAAGTACCCGGCCGAGGCCGCCGAGGCGCTCGACACGCTGCGCGCGACGCCGCACGACGTGATGGTGGTGGCCGCCTACGGGCTGCTGCTGCCGCAGGAAGTGCTCGAGATCCCGCCGCACGGCTGCATCAACATCCACGCGTCGCTGCTGCCGCGCTGGCGCGGTGCGGCGCCGATCCATCGCGCGATCGAGGCCGGCGACGCGCAGACGGGCGTCACGCTGATGCAGATGGACGTCGGGCTCGACACCGGCGCGATGCTGTCCGAAGGGCGTGTCGCGATCGCGGCCGACGAGACCACCGCGTCGCTGCACGACAAGCTCGCGGAAACCGGTGCGCGGCTGATCGTCGAGGCGCTCGTGCAGCTCGAACGCGACGGCGCGCTGGCCGCGACGCCGCAGCCGGCCGACGGCATCACCTATGCCGGGAAGATCGGCAAGCACGAGGCGGCGCTCGACTGGCGCGAGCGGGCCGCCGTGCTCGCGCGCCGGATTCGCGCGTTCGATCCGTTCCCGGGCGGTGCCGGCACGCTCGACGGCACGGTGATCAAGCTGTGGGCGGCCGAGCCCGTCGCCGCGCGCGGCGCGGCCGAGCCGGGCACGATCGTCGAGGCCGGCGCCGACGGTGTCGTGATCGCCTGCGGCGACGGTGCGCTGCGCGTCACGCAACTGCAGAAGCCGGGCGGCAAGCGCCTGCCCGCGCGCGAGTTTCTCGCCGGCGCGCCGCTCGCGGCCGGCCAGCGTTTCGCGCTGCCCGAGGCGGGCTGAGTATCGCCGGGCGGTGGCGGTTGCGCGGCGGTTGCCGCTGGTCGTTACTCTTGCCGCGCGCGCCGCTGGCACGGTCCGCATCCTGGCCTGCATGGCGGCTCGCTTCTCGAACGGCGTCGTGATTCGCGTTCCGATCAGCATTCCGATCCGGGCTTCGATGCGCATCACGATTCGAACCCGGCTTCGCGTCCCTCCCCGCGCCGCGCGACCGGCATGCGCCCACGCCATCCACCCCCGTTCACCCCCGTTCACCCGTCCGGCGACCCGCGTAGAATGCGAACGTCATTCACGCGGTTGCAGGCGTCCCCATGCTCGGCATCACCCATTTCGGTTTCTTCGTGCTGGCCGTGTTCCTGTTGAACGTCACGCCCGGCCCCGACACCGCGTACATCATCGGCCGCAGCGTCGCGCAGGGCCGCGGCGCCGGACTCGTCTCGGCGGCCGGCATCGCGACCGGCTGCGGCGTCCACTCGCTCGCCTGCGCGTTCGGGCTGACCGCGCTGATCGCGGCGTCGCCGGCCGCGTTCACGGTGATCAAGTTCGCGGGCGCCGCGTATCTGATCTATCTCGGCGTGAAGCTCGCGTTCACGAAGCCCGCCGCGGCTGGCGCGGCCGCAGTGACGCGGGCGGCCGCGCAATCCGGCCCCGCGCGGCCGCTGCGCCAGCTGTTCGTGCAGGGCGTCACCACCAACCTGCTCAATCCGAAGGTGGTGCTGTTCTTCGTGTCGTTCTTCCCGCAGTTCGTCACCGCGGACAGTGCCCACAAGACGCTCGCGTTCCTCGCGCTGGGCGGCGTGTTCGTGCTGCAGGGGCTGGCCTGGAGTGCGCTCGTCGCCTGGGCCGCGGGCAGCCTCACGCGCCGCCTCGGCGGCAACGCGGCCGTGAAGAAATGGCTCGACCGCCTGGTGGGCAGCGCGTTCGTGGGCCTCGGGCTGCGCCTCGCCGCCGCGACCCAGCGTTGATTACACCGGTAATGCGCGGGCTAATTTCGAGATATTGAATTTTCCGCGCGCATCCCTATCTAACGAATCGCTTACAATCGCTCGACGGCGCGCCACGGATGCCGCCGAGTGTGGTTTCGATCAAGGAGTCGACTATGTTCAACTGGGTCAAGACGGCAGCGCTGATGGCCGCGATCACGGCCCTCTTCATCGTGATCGGCGGGATGATCGGCGGGTCGCGCGGCATGGTGATCGCGCTGCTGATCGCGCTGGGCATGAATTTCTTCTCGTACTGGTTCTCGGACAAGATGGTCCTGCGCATGTACAACGCGCAGGAAGTGGACGAGGCCACGGCGCCGCAGTTCTACCGGATGGTGCGCGAGCTGGCCACGCGCGCGAACCTGCCGATGCCGCGCGTCTACCTGATCGACGAGGCGGCGCCGAACGCGTTCGCGACCGGGCGCGATCCCGAGCACGCGGCGGTGGCGGCCACCACCGGCATCCTGCGCGTGCTGTCCGAGCGCGAGATGCGCGGCGTGATGGCCCACGAACTCGCGCACGTGAAGCACCGCGACATCCTGATCTCGACGATCTCGGCGACCATGGCCGGCGCGATCTCGGCGCTCGCGAACTTCGCGATGTTCTTCGGCGGGCGCGACGAGAACGGCCGCCCGACCAACCCGATCGCCGGCATCGCGGTGGCGCTGCTCGCGCCGATCGCCGGCGCGCTGATCCAGATGGCGATCTCGCGCGCCCGCGAGTTCGAGGCGGACCGCGGCGGCGCGCAGATCTCGGGCGACCCGCAGGCGCTTGCGACGGCGCTCGACAAGATCCATCGCTACGCGTCGGGCATCCCGTTCCAGACCGCCGAGGCGCATCCGGCCACGGCGCAGATGATGATCATGAACCCGCTCTCGGGCGGCAGCATCCAGAACCTGTTCTCGACGCACCCGGCCACCGAGGAGCGCATCGCGCGCCTGATGGAAATGGCGCGCACCGGCCGCTTCGACTGAGGCGCAGGCCGCTTCGATCGAGGCACCGGCGCCGCCCGGCGGTTCGCGGCCCGGCGGTGCCGGCAGCGACACAAGCGGCATCCGGACGGCCCGGCGGCGCATGGCGTGCCGCCGGGCCGTCGTCATTGTCATTGCCGTTGGCGCAGCGAGCCCGCCGGCCGCCGCGTCGGTTCGAAGCACGGGGCGACATGCGGCGCGTCGCGGGGCGCGGTTTTTCCGGCCGGAGCGGGACGCCCGGCGCGCTACAATCCCTGGTTTGATGCCGTGCTCGCCCGGAGCGCGGCCCGCGCCGTGCCGGCGCGCTCGCTCCCGTATCCGATGACCCAGCCTCGTCCTGCCCGCCCGTCCCGTTCCCGCCAGCCGAAGCCGGCGACGCCGGCCGCCGCATCCGGCGCGCCCGCCTCGCGCGGGCCGCGCCTGGCGCCGTTGCACCTGTCGCCCGATTCGCTCGGCTTTGCGCTCGACGGCGCGGCGCGCGCGATCACGGCCGTCGCGCACGGCACCGCGCTGCCCGCCGCGCTCGCGGCGGTGCAGGCCGCGCAGCCGGCCGCCGCGCAGTCGACGTCGCGCGGCGCGATCCAGGACATCGCGTACCGCACCATGCGCCGGCTCGGCACCAGCGACTGGCTGATCGGCACGCTGGTCAGCAAGGCGCCGCCCGAGCACGTGCGCGCGCTGCTGGCCTGCGCGTTCGCGCTGCTCGTCGACGACGCAGCCGAGGCGGCCTACACGCCGTTCACGGTGGTCGATCAGGCGGTGACGGCGATCGGCGCGCGGCGCGAGTTCGCGTTCGCGAAGGGGCTCGTCAACGCGGTGCTGCGCCGTTTCGTGCGCGAGCGCGAGACGCTCGTCGCGCAGGCGCGGACCGATCGCGTCGCGCGCTGGAACTACCGGCCGTGGTGGATCGAGGCGGTCGAGCGCGCGTGGCCCGAGGCCTGGCAGTCGATCCTCGCGGCCGGCGACGTGGCCGGCCCGCTGACGCTGCGCGTGAACGCGCGGCACACGAGCGTCGAGGCCTGTCTCGCGACGCTGCGCGAACACGGCATCGAGGCGGCCGCGGCCGGCCGCCATGCGGTGCGGCTCGCGGCGCCGCTGCCGGTCGACCGGATTCCCGGCTTCGCCGACGGCGTGGTGTCGGTGCAGGACGCCGGCGCGCAGCTCGCGGCCGAGTGGCTCGGCGCGACCGACGGCATGCGCGTGCTCGACGCCTGCGCGGCGCCGGGCGGCAAGACCGGGCATCTGCTCGAACTGGCCGACGTCGAGGTGATCGCGCTCGAGAGCGACGCGTCGCGCGCCACGCGCATCGGCGAGAACCTGGCGCGCCTGAAGCTGGCCGCCGAGGTGCGCGTGGGCGACGCCGGCGCGCCCGACGCGTGGCACGACGGCCGGCCGTTCGACCGGATCCTCGCCGACGTGCCGTGCTCGGCCTCGGGCATCGTGCGGCGTCATCCCGACATCCGCTGGCTGCGCCGCGAGACCGACATCGCGGCGCTGGTCGCCGAGCAGCGCCGCATCCTGCAGGCCCTCTGGCCGCTCTTGAAGCCGGGCGGCGAGCTGCTCTACGTGACCTGCTCGATCTTCCCCGAGGAGGGCGAGGCGCAGGCGCGCTGGTTTGAAGGCGCGGTTCAAGATGCGGTACGATTGGACGCGCCCGGGCAACTGCTGCCGCGGGCCGCCGCGGGCCGGCTGCCGGATGCCGGCCACGACGAGGCCGCGCGGCAGGCCGATCACGACGGATTCTTCTACGCGCGCTTTCAGAAACGGTGACGATCTCTCGCCTCCTTCCACTTCGGTTCGCGGCCGCGCTGCTGGTCGCGATCACGCTGTGCCTCGGCGCCGCCGCGCCCGTCCATGCCGAACCGGTCAACGTGCAGCGCGCCTCGCTGCAGTCGGACGGCAGCGGCTGGGCGCTCGACGCGCGCTTCGAGTTCGAGCTGAACGCCAACCTCGAGGACGCCGTCAACAAGGGCATCCCGCTCTACTTCACGACCGACTTCGAGCTGAGCCGCGCGCGCTGGTACTGGTTCGACGAGCAGCCGGTGTCGGTGTCGCAGACCATCCGCCTGTCGTTCCAGCCGCTCACGCGCGAGTACCGCGTCTCCACGGGCGGGCTCCAGCTCGGCTTCCCGACGCTCAAGGAGGCGCTCGCGGTGGTCCAGCACGTCACCTCGTGGCATGTGATCGACCGCAGCCAGGTGCAGGCGGGCGAAACCTACACGGCGTCGGTGCGCATGCAGCTCGACACGGCACTGATGCCCAAGCCGTTCCAGGTCGACGCGGTGAACAACCGCGACTGGAGCCTGCTGTCCGACTGGAAGCGCTTCACGTTTACGGTGGCCGATCGTGCGAAATAGCCTGCGCCGCCTCGTGTTCGGCAGAAGCCTGATCGTCCGCGTGATCGTCCTCACGGTGGCGATCACGGCGCTGCTGCTGCTGGTGCTGCTCGCGGCCGCGAGCGCCAACACCGAGTTCTTCGACCGCTACTACTCCTGGCTCTACACGGCCAACATCCTGGTCGCGCTGGTGTTCCTGCTGGTGGTGCTGGCGCTGGTCGGGATGATCTTCGTGCGGCTGCGGCGCGGCAAGTTCGGCACGCGCCTGCTGGCCAAGCTCGCCGTGTTCTTCGCGCTGGTCGGCGTGGTGCCGGGCGGGATCATCTACATCGTCTCGTACCAGTTCGTCTCGCGCAGCATCGAGTCGTGGTTCGACGTCAACGTCGAGACCGCGCTGACGGCGGGCCTCAACCTCGGCCGCGGGATGCTCGACGCGTCGCTGTCGGACCTGCAGAACAAGGCGCGGCTGATGTCCGAGCAGCTCGCCAGCGCCGACGCCACCACCAACGGCACGACGCTCACGCTGCTGCGGCTGCGCGACCAGTTCGGCGTGCAGGACGCGACCATCGTCGAGCCGGGCCACACCGGCTCGGGCGCGGCGCCGGACCTGCATATCGTGGCGCAGGCCTCGGGCAACTTTGCCGCGCTGATCCCCGACGACATGCCCACCTCGCTGATGCTCGGCCAGGCGCGCGAGCACGGCGGCTACGCGGCGATCGAGGGTGAGGTGGACGGCGATCCGCGCGCGCGCGGATCGAAGGGCGCGCTGCGGCTGCGCGTGGTGCAGCGCATCCCCGATTCGTCGACGGCGCTGCTGCAGCCGGTCGAGCGCTACCTGCAGCTGACCCAGCCGGTCTCGCCCACGCTCGCGCGCAACGCCGACGCCGTGCAGCGCGCCTATCGCGAGTACCAGGAGAAGTCGCTCGGCCGCAGCGGGCTGCGCAAGATGTACATCGGCACGCTGACGCTCGCGCTGTTCCTCGCCACCTTCATCGCGATGATGATCGCGCTCGCGCTCGGCAACCAGCTCGCGCGGCCGCTGTTCCTGCTCGCGCAGGGCACCAAGGAAGTGGCCGAGGGCGACTACACGCCCAAGCGCGAGCTGAAGACGCGCGACGAGCTCGGCTTCCTCACGCAGTCGTTCAACGCGATGACGCGGCAGCTCTCCGAGGCGCGGCTCGCCGTGGAGCGCAACCGCGTCGCGCTCGAACATTCGAAAACTTATCTCGAAAGCATCCTCGCGAACCTGACGGCTGGCGTGTTCGTGCTCGACCGGCAGTTCCGGCTGACCATCGCGAACCGCGGCGCCGAGCGGATCTTCCGCCAGCCGTTCCAGGCGCAGATCGGCACCGCGCTCGACCACATCGTGGTGGTGGCCGAATTCGGCGCGATGGTGAGGAAGGCGTTCGCCGACCGCGAGGCGGCGGGCCAGGGCGGCGTCGCGGATCGCGGCCACTGGCAGCAGCAGTTCGCGGTGGTGGTGCCGGGCGAAACCGATCCGCTCACGCTGCTGGTGCGCGGCACGCGTCTTGCGTCATCGGTGGCCGGCGAGGCCGACGACCCGCAGACTTCGGGCTACGTGGTGGTGTTCGACGACATCTCCGACGTGATCTCGGCGCAGCGCTCGGTGGCATGGGGTGAAGTCGCGCGGCGCCTCGCGCACGAGATCAAGAATCCGCTCACGCCGATCCAGCTGTCGGCCGAGCGGCTGCAGATGAAGCTGGCCGACAAGCTGGCCGCGCCCGATGCCGAGGTGCTCAAGCGCGGTGCGACCACCATCGTCAATCAGGTGGCGGCGATGAAGCGCATGGTCGACGATTTCCGCGAATATGCGCGCACCCCGCCGGCGGTGCTCGGCAACCTGCAGCTGAACGATCTCGTCAGCGAGGTGCTGACGCTGTACGGTGTGGGCGAAGGCAAGAACATGATCGTGGTCGAGCAGGGGCCGCTGCCGGTGATCCGCGGCGACGCCACGCAACTGCGCCAGGTGATCCACAACCTGCTGCAGAACGCGCAGGATTCGGTGAACGAGGTCGCGCAGCCCCGTGTGTCGCTCGAAACGAGGGCAGTAGAATATGGCGACCCCGATGCGAACGGCACGAAGCGCATCGCGGTGCGGCTGACCGTGTCCGACAACGGGCCCGGCTTCCCGGCGCGGATCCTCACGCGCGCGTTCGAGCCTTACGTGACGACCAAGGCGAAAGGCACCGGGCTCGGCCTCGCGACGGTGAAGAAGATCGTGGATGAACACGGTGCGCGGATCGATCTGCGCAACCGGATGCAGGGCGAAGTCGTCGAGGGGGCGCAGGTGTCGATCCTGTTCCTGCAACTCGCCGACGACACGACGGGCTCCGAAGGCGGAGCGAACAGCGGAACGGCACCCGCCAAGACAAAAGCAACAGTGCAGACAAGGGCAGCGTAAATGGCAACCATCCTGGTGGTAGATGATGAAATGGGCATCCGGGAATTGCTCTCGGAAATCCTCGCCGACGAAGGACATGTCGTCGAGGTGGCGGAAAACGCGCAGGCTGCGCGCGAGTATCGCCAGCGTCACGCGCCCGACCTCGTGCTGCTCGATATCTGGATGCCCGATACCGACGGCGTCACGTTGTTGAAGGAGTGGGCGAGCCACGGACAACTGACGATGCCGGTGATCATGATGTCGGGCCACGCGACGATCGACACGGCGGTCGAGGCGACCAAGATCGGCGCGCTCGATTTTCTCGAGAAGCCGATCGCGTTGCAGAAGCTCCTGAAATCGGTGGAGCACGGGCTCGCGCGCGGCGCGGCGCCGGTGCTGCAGCATCCGGCCGCGAAGCCGGCCGCCGGCCCGGTGCCGGTCGCCTCGGCGGCCGCGCTGCCGTCGCTCGGCGAGGAGGTGGGCGTGCCAGTCGGGCTCGCGGGGCAGGCGGCCGCGATTCCGTTCGACATCCCGCTGCGCGAGGCGCGCGACGCGTTCGAGCGCGCCTACTTCGAGTACCACCTCGCGCGCGAGAACGGCAGCATGACGCGCGTGGCGGAGAAGACCGGGCTCGAACGCACGCACCTTTATCGCAAGCTCAAGCAACTCGGCGTCGAGCTCGGCAAGAAGGTGCCCGAAGGCGGTCTTTGAAATTTTCTGGAAAAGGGCTTGCTCTCCATTGGGGAGCTCACTATAATCTCACTTCTTCGTTGGCCCGGTAGCTCAGTTGGTAGAGCAGCGGATTGAAAATCCGCGTGTCGTTGGTTCGATTCCGACCCAGGCCACCAAGTATTCAAAGGTCCAAAGGCTTCGCGGCTTTTGGACCTTTTCCTTTTTCCGGAACGGCAAGCGGGCGCGCGGGTTCCTTGCGCGAGTCGATGCGCAGCAGGCCGCGCCACGCGCGGCCTCACCGGGCGCAGGCGCGGGCCGCATGATAAAATCCCTGCCGACTCAAAGACTTGAAGGACTTGAGGACGCAGCTTTCCGGCGCCGCAAGTCCTTTTTTGTTTGGCGCCGAGCCGCCGCATACTCCGCTCACGCGGCGTCGGCCATGCTGGCGGCGCCTCCGGCATCGCGCGACGCGGGCCTCTTGATACACGGAGTACACGGTGATTCGGACAGACGCTAAGGGCGGCGCGCTCGTGCTGTTTTCCGGCGGCCAGGATTCGGCGACCTGCGTTGCCTGGGCGCTCGAACGCTACCAGACCGTCGAGACGCTCGGCTTCGACTACGGCCAGCGGCATCGCGTCGAGCTGGAGTGCCGCGAAGGCGTCCGCGAAGCGCTGCGCACGCGGTTTGCGCAGTGGGCCGGCCGGCTCGGCGACGATCACATGATCGACCTGTCGGTGCTCGGCGCGATCAGCGATACCGCGATGACGCGCTCGATCGAGATCGAGATGGCCGACAACGGGCTGCCGAACACGTTCGTACCGGGCCGCAACCTGCTGTTCATGACGATCGCGGCGGCCGTGGCCTACCGGCGCGGGCTCAAGGTGCTGGTGGGCGGCATGTGCGAGACCGATTTCTCCGGCTATCCCGACTGCCGCGACGACACCATGAAGGCGCTGCAGGTCGCGCTCAATCTCGGCATGGACACGCGCGTGGTGCTCGAGACGCCGCTGATGTGGCTCGACAAGGCCGACACCTGGCGGCTCGCCGAGCAGCTGGGCGGCGCCGCGCTGGTCGAGCTGGTGCGCGTCGAGACGCATACCTGCTACGTGGGCGAGCGCGCCGAGCTGCACGACTGGGGCTTCGGCTGCGGCGCATGCCCGGCCTGCAAGCTGCGCCGGCGCGGCTACGAGGCATACCGCAACGGCGAACAGGTGAGCGAGGCGCCGGCCTGAGATGCCGTCCGAAGCGGCGTCGTCCGGGCGGCTCCCGCGCGGGTCGCGGATCGCGCCCGGCCAGCCGGGCATCAGTCAGTCGCGCGGGCATCCCGCGCACCAATGGAACGGGCGGCATCGAGCCGCCGCACGAGCGATGACGTACACGGTCAAGGAAATCTTCTACACGTTGCAGGGCGAGGGCGCGAACGCCGGGCGCCCGGCCGTGTTCTGCCGGTTCGCCGGCTGCAATCTGTGGACCGGCCGCGAGGCCGACCGCGACAGCGCCGTCTGCCGGTTCTGCGACACCGACTTCGTCGGCACCGATGGCGAGAACGGCGGCAAGTTCAAGACGCCCGAACTGCTCGCCGACCAGGTCGCGGCGCTGTGGCCGGCGGGCGAGGCGCACCGCTTCGTGGTCTGCACGGGCGGCGAGCCGATGCTGCAGCTCGACCAGCCGCTCGTCGACGCGCTGCATGCACGCGGCTTCGAGATCGCGATCGAGACCAACGGCTCGCTGCCGGTGCTCGACACGATCGATTGGATCTGCGTGAGCCCGAAGGCCGACGCGCCGCTGGTGGTGACCCGCGGGCACGAGCTGAAGGTCGTGATCCCGCAGGACAACCAGCGCCTCGCCGAGTACGCGCAGCTCGATTTCGAGTACTTCCTCGTGCAGCCGATGGACGGCCCCTCGCGCGACATCAATACGAAGCTCGCGATCGACTGGTGCAAGCGCCATCCGCAATGGCGGCTGTCGATGCAGACCCACAAATACCTGAACATTCCCTGAGCCGCGAGCTTCACTCATCGTGCTGATTACCCGAAAACTCGAATTCGACGCGGGGCACCGCATCCCCGACCACCGCAGCCAGTGCCGCAACCTGCATGGCCATCGCTACGTGCTCGAAATCACGCTGCGCGGCGACCTCGTCGACGTCGAGGGCGCACCGGACCGAGGCATGGTGATGGATTTCGCCGACGTGAAGTCGCTCGCGATGGAGCATCTGGTCGGCAAGTGGGACCACGCGTTCCTCGTCTACGCGCGCGACGAGGTGGTGCGCTCGTTCCTCGAGAAGATGGCCGACCACAAGACGGTCGTGCTCGACCGGATCCCCACCGTCGAGAACCTCGCGGCGATCGCGTTCGACATCCTCGCGGACGTCTACGACGCGCACTACGGCGTGAACCTGCGCCTCGAGCGCGTGCGGCTCTATGAAACGCCGAACTGCTGGGCCGACGTGGAGCGCGAGCCGGGCCGCTGAGCGGCGGTTGCGCGGGCGCGCGCCGGCTGCGTTGGTGCGCGCAGGGTGCATTTATCCGCTCGTGGCGGCTCTGCCTGCCGATAGCCGGCCGACGTCGTTCGACGCAATCGATCCGGCTGTCCGGCGCGTGCGTCGCTGATGCGCGGCGTGCCGTGCTCGCCACGCTGGCCGCTTGCTCCGGTTTTCTCCGATTTTTCTTCGTCGTTCCTGTTCGCCGCCGCGCTCGCGAGCGTCTTGCCCGCGGCGCCGTTGCCCGCTTTCTTTCCCCACCGACTCGACCGCTTCGCCCGGCCGTTTCCCGCGCCGCGTCAGCGCCCGGCAGCACATTTCTGGCCGCTGTATGATCGTCGCGCGCGTGGTGCCGCGGGCCGATCCGGTCGCTCGCCGCCGCGCGCCGCCACCCGCTCGGGAGCCGGCAGCCGCCTCGCGTCGCTCACGCCTTCCCCCGATTACAACAACGACTTCGCCGCCCGCGCGGCGAAACATCGGATCGCGCGCGCGCGGGTCGCGCGGGATCCGACGCGCGGCGGTCCGCGCGTGACGCAGGAGGAATGGACATGAACGGCTTACGGATGCGGGCGCGGCGCGCCATGCAGGAAATGCCCGCGCGTCGGCGCGTCGGCGGCGTGCTCGCGCTCGGCGTGGCGCTCGCGTGGTTCGCGGCGAGCGGGCCGGCGCAGGCGGCCGATGCCGCGGTCTCGGCACCGGCCGCCGCGGCAGCGAGCCGGCCCGCCG
The DNA here is from genome assembly GCF_022870505.1 of Burkholderia perseverans. Taxonomy (NCBI): domain Bacteria; kingdom Pseudomonadati; phylum Pseudomonadota; class Betaproteobacteria; order Burkholderiales; family Burkholderiaceae; genus Burkholderia; species Burkholderia perseverans. The sequence continues at coordinate 4,132,135 of NZ_CP045094.1, read as the reverse complement.
CGAAGCCGACGAAACACGCCGGCAAGCCGAAAGCCTCGCGCGCGACCACCGAGTCGGCCGTCGCGGACTACAACGCGGGCGACTATCCGGCCGCGCTGGCCGGCTTCCGGCGCGAGGCGGCGCGCGGCGACCGGCTCGCGCAGTTCAACTACGCGATGATGCTGCTCAAGGGCGAAGGCACGGCCGCCAGCGTGCCGGACGGCGTGCGCTGGCTGACCGAGGCGGCCGGGGCCGGCATGACGCAAGCGCAATACGTGCTCGCGACGATGTACGACGACGGCCAGTTCGTCGCGCGCGATGCGACGGTGGCGCACGGCTGGTATCTGAAGGCGGCGCGGCAGGGCAGCGTGCAGGCCGAACTCGCGCTCGCCAACCAGTTCCTGGACGGCCGAGGCACGCCGCGCGACAACCACGAGGCGTTCGTCTGGTACCAGAAGGCGGCCGACGCCGGCGAGCCGGTCGCGCAATACGTGACCGCATCGTTCTACGAGCGCGGCGGCGACGGCGTCACGGTGAACCTGAACATCGCGCGCGCCTATTACGCGGCGGCCGCGACGCAGGGCGACGAGGTAGCCGCGCTGAAGTACCAGGAGCTCAGCGGGATCCTGCGCGCGCAGGTGGCGGCGGCCGCTTCGCAGGCGTCGGCCGCGCAGCCGGCCTCGCAATCGGCCTCGCAACCGGCCTCGCAGTGAACGCGCGGCGCCGCGGCTAGATCGCTGCGCCGTCGCGGCGGCCCCGGTGCACGAGCGGCCGCCCCGTGGTGCGATCCGGTTGCCACGCGTCATGCGTCGAACCCGGCTCGCGGTGCCCGCCGCGTGGCATTGGGCGGCATCGCCGACGCCGGGACGGGAGCGGCCGGACCGGGCCGAAGAACCCTCGCGGCCACCGGGCACGCCGCTCGACGAACCGGCCGCCTGCGAACCGATCGCCCCCGCGAACCGGCTGCCTCGCCAATCGGCCAACCCGCCGCCTCAATGAAAAATGCCCGCTCACGCGGGCATCCTGCACATCGACGGCGGCAGCCACAGCGGCGGGGCCGGCCCGCTACGACTTCATCAGCCGCTTCTGCCGCCCGACGCTCATGATCAGGCCGGTCGCGACGCCGAGCGTGATCAGCGCGGTGCCGCCGTAGCTCATGAACGGCAGCGGCACGCCCACCACCGGCAGCACGCCGCTGACCATCCCGACGTTGACGAACGCATAGGTGAAGAAGCCGAGCGACAGCGAGCCGGCCAGCAGGCGCCCGAACAGCGTCGAGCCCTGCGCGGCGATGATCAGCCCGCGCGTGATCAGCGCCATGTAGAGCGTGAGCAGCACGAGGCCGCCCGCGAGCCCGAATTCCTCGGAGTACACCGCGAAGATGAAGTCGGTGTGCTTCTCGGGGATGAATTCGAGGTGGGCCTGCGTGCCCTTCAAATAGCCCTTGCCGAATGGCCCGCCCGAGCCGATCGCGATCACCGCCTGGATCGTGTGGAAGCCCTTGCCGAGCGGATCGGTGGTGGGATCGAGCAGGGTGCAGACGCGGTGTTTCTGGTAGTCGTGCATCAGCGGCCAGACCACCTGCGGCTGGCAGATCTTGTCCTCGAAGGTGGCGATCGCGACCACGGCGATCACGCCGGCGACGAGCACCGGCACGATCAGCTTGAACGACAGCCCGGCCAGGTAGATCACGAACAGGCCGGCCGCCAGCACCAGCACGGCGGTGCCGAGGTCGGGCTGCTTGGCGATCAGGCCGACCGGCAGCAGCAGGATGCCGAACGCGACCAGATAGTCGTACCAGCGGATCCCGCCCTCGCGGCGCTGGTAGTACCAGGCGAGCATCAGCGGCGTGGCGATCTTGAGGATCTCCGACGGCTGGATCACGACGCCGATGTTGAGCCAGCGTTTCGCGCCCTTCTTGGTCATCCCGAACAGCGCGACGGCCACCAGCAGCGCGATGCCGAACGAGTAGAGCGGCACCGCGAAGCGCATCAGCGTCTGCGGCGGGATGTTCGCGATGATCCACATCAGCACGAACGTCAGCATGATGTTGCGAAGCTGGTCCTCGACGCGTCCGGGCATGTCGATGCTCGCGCTGTAGAGCGTGACGATGCCCACGCAGAGCAGCAGGAACACGATCAGCGCGAGCGGGCGGTCGAAGCCCGCGAACATCTGTTTGGCCTTGTCGAGCCAGGCGCGCTTGTCGAATTGCATGCCTTTCTCCGTTATTCGTCGATGCCGGCCGCGGCGGGCCGGGCAGGGGTGCGCTCGTCGCGCGCCGCGGCGGGCGCGCTGGCCGCGCTCGCGGGCGCGCGGTGCGGCCGGCGCGGCAGCCGCCGCGCGGGCGGCAGGCTGGCCGCGGCCGGCGCCGCGGCGCCGGCGGCATCACTGGAGCCGGCCGCGCCCGCGCCATCGGGCATGCCGCCCGAGGCTGCGTCGGCCGCGCTCGCGCCGCGGGCCGCGGCGGCTTCGCTCGCGGCGGCGGGCGGCACCGGCTGCGGCAGCGCCGTGAAGCCGGCCGCGATCTCCACCGGCTGGGTGGTGTCGCCGACCACGGGCGCGCTGACGGGCGCGGTGGCCGAGGCGGCGGCGGCCACCGCGGTAGCCTCGTTGACGGGGTTCTGGCGCTCGACCAGATAGAAGTCGAGCACCTTGCGCGCGATCGGGCCGGCCGACTGCGCGCCCCAGCCGCCGTTCTCGACGATCAGCGCGAGCGCGATGCGCGGATGGTCGGCCGGCGCGTAGGCGGTGAAGAGCGCGTGGTCGCGCAGCCGTTCGGCGAGCAGGTGGCCGCGGTAGTTCGAGCCCTGCAGCGAGAACACCTGCGCCGTGCCGGTCTTGCCGGCCGCCGTGTAGGGCGCGCCGCGGAAGACCTGGTAGGCGGTGCCGGACGGGTTCTCGATCACGTTCTCCAGGCCGCGCTTGACCACGTCGATGTTGGCCTGCTTGAGCGGGATCACGGCGCTTTCCTTCGGCACGGTCAGGTGCCGCTCGCGCGTGATCGGGTCTTCGATTTCCTTGACCAGGTGGGGCTTCATCACGACGCCGTTGTCGGCCAGCGTGGCCATCGCGTGCGCGAGCTGCAGGATCGTGAACGAGTTGTAGCCCTGGCCGATCCCGAGGCTGATGGTCTCGCCGTCGTACCACTTCTGCAGCGCGGGCTTGCGGAACGTCTTGCGCTTCCATTCCGGCGACGGCAGCACGCCGCGCGCCTCGCCCTGCACGTCGATGCCGGTGATCTGGCCGAAGCCGAACGGCTTCATGAAGTTCGCGATGTTGGTCACGCCGAGGTCGCGCGCGAGCATGTAGAAGTAGGTGTCGTTCGACACCATGATCGCGCGGTTCATGTCGACCCAGCCCTGGCCCGAGCGCACGTCGTTGCGGAACGTATGGCCGCCGAACGTGAAGTAGCCGGGATCCTGGAAGCCCCAGCCGGGGGTGCGCTTGCCCAGTTCGAGCCCGGCCAGCGCCATGAACGGCTTGTAGGTCGAGCCGGGCGGGTAGGTGCCGTGCAGCGGGCGGTTCAGCAGCGGCTTGTCGGGCGAGGTGTTGAGTTCGTCCCAGGTCTGCTGGTCGATCCCGTCGACGAACGAGTTCGGGTCGAAGCTCGGCGACGACACGAACGCGAGCACGTCGCCCGTGCTCGGCTCGATCGCCACCAGCGCGCCGCGCTTGCCGGCGAACGCCTGCTCGGCCACCTGCTGCAGCCCGATGTCGATCGACAGCACGAGATTGTCGCCGGGCGTGGCCTGGGTGCGCGACAGCGTGCGCACCGGCCGCCCGCCCGCCGTCACCTCGACTTCCTCGAAACCGGTCACGCCGTGCAGCTCGGTCTCGTAGCTCTGCTCGACGCCGATCTTGCCGATGTAGTCGGTGCCCTTGTAGTTGTTGGCGTCGCGGCGCGGGTCGTAGTGCTCGGGATCACTGTCGTTCGCTTCGCTCATCGCGTCGATGTGGTCCTGGTCGCGCTTCGAGATCCGGCCGATGTAGCCGATCACGTGCGCGGCCGTCGGCCCGAGCGGGTATTGCCGGAACAGCCGCGCGCGCACCTCGACGCCGGGAAAGCGCCAGCGCTGCGCCGTGAAGCGCGCCACTTCCTCGTCGCTCAGGCGGGTGCGGATCGGCAGGCTTTCGAAATTCTTCGAATCCTCCTGCAGCTTCTTGAAGCGGCGGCGGTCGCGCGCGTCGATCGGGATCACTTCCGAGAGCGCGTTGATGGTGTTGTCGAGCGTGTCGGTCAGCTTCGACGGCGTGATTTCGAGCGTGTACGCCGAGTAGTTGCGCGCCAGCACCACGCCGTTGCGGTCGGTGATGATGCCGCGGTTCGGCACGATCGGCGCGACCGAGATGCGGTTCTCGTCGGCCTGCAGCGCGTATTTGCTGTGCTGCCAGACCTGCAGGTAGAAGAAGCGGGTCGCGAGCAGCCCGAAGCAGACGAACACGAACAGCCCCGCCGCCGCGACGCGCAGGCGGAACTTCGAGAGCTGCTGTTGTGTGTCCTTGAATTCGGTCATGCGAGTCTGGAGGAAAGCGGTCGCGCCGGCTGCGCGCGGGCGTCGCGGCTCGCGGCGGGGGCCGGTGGCGGGACGCTCGGCATGCGGCGGCCGGTGCGGGTCAGATCGGCCGCGTGTCGTCCGGATCGACCGGGCGGCGTTGCGGCATCAACAGCAGGAGGCTCGCGAGCGGCCAGAGCACGGCCTCGACGAACCCGTCGACGAGATAGCTCCAGCCCGGGAACGCGGCGCCCATCACGAGGCGGATCACGAACGGCACGAGCTGCGCCACCACCAGCAGCGGCGCCACGTAGAACATCTGCACGCCGAGCGAGAGCCACAGCACGCGGCGGTGGATCGTGATCGCGCCATACGACAGCAGCGTGTAGGCGAGCGCGTGCTCGCCGAGCAGCCCCGCGTCGTGGACGTCCATCAGGATCCCGAGCAGGAACGCCACGCCCATGCCGACCTTGCGCGGCTGGTGGATGTTCCAGAACAGCAGCACCACGGCGACGAAGTCGGGCACGCCGGGCAGTCGCCCCCATGGCATCAGGTTCAGCAGGAACGCGGCGGCGAGGCTGAAGACGATGAAGTACGGATTGACCGGCTGCAGGATGTATTGCGGACGGCTCATGGCTGCGCTCCGCGTGACGGGGCGGCGGCGGGGGCCGCCGGGGCCGGATGCGCGGCGGCCGGGGCCGCTGTCGTGGCGGGGCGCGGCGCCGGCCCGGCGGATTTTCCGGCCGGTTTTGCAGCCGGCTTTTCAGCTGACCTGGCGCCGCTGGCCGCGGCGGGCGTGCTGGCCGGCTGGCCGGCCCCGTCGCCCTTGCCCTTGTCGGCCGCTTTCGCGCCCTTTTTGCCCTTCGCGTTCTTGTCGGCGGCCTCCGGATCGACCGGACGCGGCGGCACGTCGCTCTGGTAGTGCAGCACCAGCATCTCGCGCGCGCCGCGCACGGCCGCGATCGGCATGCAGACGACGTGCGCGAACGCGGTATCGGCGAGCTTGTCGATGCGGACCACCTTCGCGACCGGCAGCCCGGGTGGATAGAGGCCGTCGAGGCCGCTCGTCACGAGCTCGTCGCCGACCATCAGGTCCGCGCTGGTCGGCACGAAGCGCAGGTCCAGCGAATCGCCCTTCGGGGTGCCGTAGATCACGCTGCGCAGCCCGGTGCGCAGCACCTGCACGGGGATCGCGAGATCGCGGTCGGTGATCAGCGTGATCTCGGCCTGCAGCGGGAACACGCGCGTGACCTGGCCGATCACGCCGTCCTCGGTGACCACCGGCGCGCCGTTCTGGATCTCGTCGTGCGAGCCGCGGCCGATCACGACCTTCTGCGAGAACGGGTCGCTCGTGTCGTACTGGATCTCGACCGGCGTGGCCTGCGCGGCGATGCGCGCGCGCAGGCCGAGCACGGCGCGCAGGTGGGCGTTGTCGGCCGCGAGCAGGGCCGCCTGATTGGCCTGCAGCGACAGCGCCAGGTTGCGCTGGTGCAGCTGCTGGTTGTCGTGGCGCAGCGACGCGTTGGTCGCGGCGAGATCGGCCGCGCCCATGAACAGGTCGCGCGGCACCAGCGCGGCCCGCTGCAGCGGGTACAGCGCGGTACCGAGAATGCCCCGGACGATTTCGAGCGTACTGAAGCGCGCGTCCGAGACGAGGAGCGCGATCGCCAGCGCGACGAAGAAGATCAGCCGCGCGAGCGCGGACGGACCTTGCTTGAAGAGGGGCGGCGGACTGTATTCCATGGTCGGCGCCGGGCGCTTGATCGGTTAAATGTTCCTCAGACGCGCAAAACGCGCGGCGGTTCGGCTGATCGTGACAAGCCGTGGCCTCGCGCGCGCGTTATCGGTATCTGCTGCATGCCGGGATCAGGGACGCGGCGGTCGGCCCCCGCGGGCCGGGCCGGCCGCGGCCCGGAGCGCATCACTCGTAGGAGAAGATGCTGCCGAGCTTGTCCATGCGCTCGAGCGCCATGCCGGAGCCGCGCACCACGCAGGTCAGCGGGTCTTCGGCGACCAGCACCGGCAGGCCGGTTTCCTCGGCCAGCAGGCGGTCGAGGTCGCGCAGCAGCGCGCCGCCGCCCGTCAGCATCATGCCGCGCTCGGCGATGTCGGCGCCCAGTTCCGGCGGCGTCTGCTCGAGGGCGATTTTCACCGACGAGACGATCTGGTTCAGCGGATCGGTCAGGGCCTCGAGGATTTCGTTGCTGGAGATCGTGAAGCTGCGCGGAATGCCTTCCGACAGGTTGCGGCCCTTCACTTCCATCTCCTTGACCTCGGAGCCCGGGAACGCGGAGCCGATTTCCTTCTTGATCGCCTCGGCGGTCTGCTCGCCGATCAGCATGCCGTAGTTGCGGCGGATGTAGTTGACGATCGCCTCGTCGAACTTGTCGCCGCCCACGCGCACCGAACCCTTGTAGACGATGCCGCCCAGCGAGATCACGCCCACTTCGGTGGTGCCGCCGCCGATGTCGACCACCATCGAGCCGGTCGCTTCCGACACCGGCAGGCCGGCGCCGATCGCCGCGGCCATCGGCTCCTCGATCAGGTAGACCTGCGAGGCGCCGGCGCCGTGCGCGGCTTCCTTGATCGCGCGGCGCTCGACCTGGGTCGAGCCGCACGGCACGCAGATGATGATGCGCGGCGAGGGCGAGAACATCCGCGACTCGTGCGCCGTCTTGATGAACTGCTTGATCATCTGCTCGGTGACGGTGAAGTCGGCGATCACGCCGTCTTTCATCGGACGGATCGCCTCGATGTTGCCCGGCACCTTGCCGAGCATCTGCTTGGCTTCCTTGCCGACGGCCTGGATCGTCTTCTTGCCGTTGGGGCCGCCTTCCTGGCGGATCGACACGACGGACGGCTCATCGAGGACGATGCCCTTGCCGCGCATGTAGATGAGGGTGTTTGCGGTGCCGAGATCGATCGCGAGATCGTTGGAGAAGTAGCTGCGCAAAAAACCGAACATTCAGAATCCTGTCTCGCTCTGGGCCGACCCGGCGGACGGGACGCTGGGCGGGCGGCGGAAAAAATAACAGCCTCGGATCGGGCGGGGAGCGGCCGCCTCTGGACCTCGAAGCTGCGAGTGAAATCTACCGGGACCGTCGCGCGTCCCGCTTGCATCCCGCCTGGCAGGCGGCTGACTTGCAGCCGGCTTGCAGCTAACGGTGGGCCGTGCGGGAGGGTCGGTCCGGCGCTGGGTCGAACGCGTAATGATACCTTATAATTTCGGGGTATTCGAACCCAAACGGACCGTCAATTCACCGCTTCGCGCCCGAATTTTGAGGGTTCGAACGAGTCCTCCAACCCCCTGTCGCGACCCGGCTTCCGAGGCGTCGCGCAGCCCAGTTTTCCCGGTGACCGCATGGCTTTGACCCTGAACGATGTGAAACGCATCGCGCACCTCGCGCGGCTCGAGATGAACGATACCGAGGCCGGGCACACGCTCGGCCAGCTCAACGATTTCTTCGGCCTGGTCGAGAAGATGCAGGCCGTCGATACGAACGGCATCGCCCCGCTCGCGCACCCGATCGAGCAGATCCAGGAAGTTGCGCAGCGTCTGCGCGACGACGTCGTCACCGAGACGGTCAATCGCGACGAGAATCAACGTCCGGCGCCGGCCGTCCAGGACGGCCTGTTCCTCGTGCCGAAGGTGATCGAATAAGCCTGATCGATCCAGCTCGGCCGGTCGCGACCGGCCTCGGGCTCGCGGCCGCGCCGCGAGCGCTCAAGAATCCAGGAATCCTCCAGCAATGCACGCAAACAGCCTGACCGAACTGCGCGCCGCGCTCGACGCCGGCCAAACCTCGGCCGTCGAGCTCGCGCAGCTCTACCTGCAACGCATCGACGCGGCGAGCGAGCTCAATGCGTTCGTCCACGTCGACGCCGAGCTCACGCTGGCGCAGGCGCGCGAGGCCGACGCCGCGCGCGCGGCCGGCCGCGCCGGCCCGCTCGCCGGCCTGCCGATCGCGCACAAGGACGTGTTCGTCACGCGCGGCTGGCGCTCGACCGCCGGCTCGAAGATGCTCGCGAACTACACCAGCCCGTTCGACGCGACCGTGGTCGAGCGGCTTGCCGCGGCCGGCATGGTCACGCTCGGTAAGACCAACATGGACGAGTTCGCGATGGGCTCGTCCAACGAGAACTCGGCGTTCGGCGCCGTGAAGAACCCGTGGGACACGCTGGCCGTGCCGGGCGGCAGCTCGGGCGGCAGCGCCGCGGCGGTGGCCGCGCGGCTCGCGCCGGCCGCCACCGGCACCGACACCGGCGGCTCGATCCGCCAGCCGGCCTCGTTCGCCGGCGTGACCGGCATCAAGCCGACCTACGGCCGGGTGTCGCGCTACGGCATGATCGCGTTCGCCTCGTCGCTCGACCAGGGCGGCCCGATGGCGCAGAGCGCGGCCGACTGCGCGCTGCTGCTCGATGCGATGGCCGGCTTCGACACGCGCGACTCCACCAGCCTCGAGCGCGACGACGAGCACTTCGGCCGCCACCTCGGCGCGCCGTGGACGCCCGACGCGCCGGCCGGCAAGCCGCTCGCGGGCCTGCGCATCGGCCTGCCGGACGAGTATTTCGGCGCGGGGCTGGCCGACGACGTGCGCGCGGCGATCGACGCGGCGCTCAAGCAGTACGAGGCGCTCGGCGCCACGCTGGTGCCGGTGTCGCTGCCGAAGACGGAGCTGTCGATCCCGGTCTATTACGTGATCGCGCCGGCCGAGGCCTCGTCGAACCTGTCGCGGTTCGACGGCGTGCGCTACGGCCATCGCGCGGCCGAGTACCGCGACCTGCTCGACATGTACAAGAAGTCGCGCGCCGAGGGCTTCGGTCCGGAAGTGAAGCGCCGCATCCTGGTGGGCGCCTACGTGCTGTCGCACGGCTACTACGACGCGTACTACCTGCAGGCACAGAAGATCCGCCGCATCATCGCGCAGGATTTCCAGAACGCGTTCGAGCAGTGCGACGTGATCATGGGGCCGGCCTCGCCCACCGTGGCCTGGGATCTCGGCGCCAAGGGCGACGATCCGCTGCAGATGTACCTGGCCGACATCTACACGCTGTCGGTCAGCCTGGCGGGCCTGCCCGGCATGAGCGTGCCGTGCGGCTTCGGCGCCGGCGCGAACGCGCGGCGCCCGGTCGGGCTGCAGATCATCGGCAACTATTTCAACGAAGCCCGGATGCTGCAGGTCGCCGACGCGTTCCAGCGCGCGACCGATTGGCATAAGCAAGTTCCGGCGGGGAGTTAAGCAATGACGCAATGGGAAGTCGTTATCGGTCTCGAGACGCACGCGCAGCTGTCGACCGCCTCGAAGATCTTCTCGGGCGCCTCGACGCAGTTCGGCGCCGAGCCCAACACCCAGGCCTGCGCGGTCGATCTGGCGCTGCCCGGCGTGCTGCCGGTGCTGAACCGCGGCGCCGTGGAGCGCGCGATCCGGCTGGGCCTCGCGGTCGGCGCGACGGTCGCGCCGCGCAGCATCTTCGCGCGCAAGAATTACTTCTACCCGGATCTGCCGAAGGGCTATCAGATCAGCCAGTACGAGATCCCGGTCGTGCAGGGCGGCAGCGTCACGATCCAGGTGCCCGCCAACGAGAAAGCCGGCAAGGATGCCTACGCGAAGACCATCAATCTCACGCGTGCGCACCTCGAGGAAGACGCCGGCAAGTCGCTGCACGAGGATTTCGCCGGCATGACCGGCATCGACCTGAACCGCGCCGGCACGCCGCTGCTCGAGATCGTCACCGAGCCCGAGATGCGCAGCGCGGCCGAGGCCGTGGCCTACGCGAAGGCGCTGCACGCGCTGGTGGTGTGGCTCGGCATCTGCGACGGCAACATGCAGGAAGGCTCGTTCCGCTGCGACGCGAACGTCTCGGTGCGGCCGGTCGGCCAGGAGAAGTTCGGCACGCGCGCCGAGATCAAGAACCTGAACTCGTTCCGCTTCCTCGAAGACGCGATCAACTATGAAGTGCGGCGCCAGATCGAGCTGATCGAGGACGGCGGCGAGGTGGTGCAGGAAACGCGCCTGTACGACCCGGACAAGCGCGAGACGCGCTCGATGCGCAGCAAGGAAGACGCGCAGGACTACCGCTACTTCCCCGATCCGGACCTGATGCCGGTGGTGATCGACCCGAAGTGGGTCGAGCGCGTGCGCGGCGAGATGCCCGAACTGCCGGCCGCGATGCAGCAGCGCTTCGCCGGGCAGTACGGCGTGACGCCCTACGACGCGGTGGTGCTGACTTCGAGCAAGGCGATGGCCGCCTATTTCGAGGCGGTGGTCGCCAAGGCCGGCGCCGCGAACGCGAAGACCGCCGCCAACTGGCTGATGGGCGACGTGTCGTCGCTGTTGAACCGCGAAGGCATCGAGATCGACGCGTGCCCGGTATCGGCCGCGCAGCTCGCGCTGGTGCTGCAGCGGATCGCCGACGGCACGATCTCGAACAAGATCGCCAAGGAAATCTTCCAGACGATCTGGGACGAGAAGGCCACCGACGCCGCCGCGGCCGACCGCATCATCGAGGCGAAGGGCCTCAAGCAGATCTCCGACACCGGTGCGCTCGAGGCGATCATCGACGAGGTGCTGGCCGCCAACGCGAAGTCGGTCGAGGAGTTCCGCGCCGGCAAGGAGAAGGCGTTCAACGCGCTGGTCGGCCAGGCGATGAAGGCGACCAAGGGCAAGGCGAACCCGGCGCAGGTCAACGAGCTGCTGAAGCAGAAGCTCGGCTGACGGTGGCCCGCTCGGTGGCCCGCTCGGTGGCCCGCTCGGCGGCCGGCGGCGGTGGCCACCTCGGCCGCTGCGGGCCGGCCGCTTGCGTTATGCTCGACGGCTCGCGCCGCATCGGCGACTTCCGAATCCCGTCCAGGAGGCATTGATGGCGAAGCAAGCGTCGCTCGACGATTTCCGCGTGCCGTACCACACCGACGAGAAGGCCGCCGCGGCGTTCCGGCTCGACGCGTTCGAGCCTGGCGCCAAGCCGTTCTCGGCCGGCTCGAAGGACACCGATCGCGCGCATCTGTCCGAGCTGTCGATGCAGATCGACGCGCTGCAGGACATGCTGCACACGCAGCCGCGCAAACGCCTGCTGCTGGTGCTGCAGGGCATGGATACCAGCGGCAAGGACGGCACCGTGCGCGCCGTGTTCCACGAGGTCGATCCGCTCGGCCTGCGCGTCGTGCCGTTCAAGGCGCCCACCGCGGTCGAGCTCGCCCACGACTTTCTCTGGCGCGTCCACGCGCAGGTGCCGGCCGCCGGCGAGCTGACCATCTTCAACCGCAGCCACTACGAGGACGTGCTGGTGCCGCGCGTGTCGGGCGGCATCGACAAGGCCGAATGCGAGCGCCGCTACCGGCAGATCCGCCAGTTCGAGCAGATGCTGTCCGAGTCCGGCACGACCATCGTCAAGTGCTTCCTGCACATCTCGAAGGACGAGCAGCGCGCGCGGCTGCAGGCGCGCGTGGACGATCCGGCCAAGCACTGGAAGTTCGACCTGTCCGACATCGAGGCGCGCAAGGACTGGGACGCCTACCAGATCGCCTATCGCGACGCGCTGGCCGCCACCTCCGCGCCGCACGCGCCGTGGTACCTGATCCCGGCCGACTCGAAGACGCATCGCAACGTGATGATCGCCGAGCTGCTGCTGCGCGAGATGACGGCGATGAAGCTCGCCTATCCGTCCGCCAAGCCCGAGCTCGCCGGCGTGAAGATCGAGTGAGCGAATGAGCGCCGCGGCGCCCGGCTGGCCTCGCCGCCGCGAAACCCCATCCATCGAACCCGGAACACTGAACGGAAACACATCATGCTGCGTGTCATTACGGCGAACCTGAACGGCATCCGCTCCGCCGCGAAGAAGGGCTTCTTCGACTGGCTCGGCGATCAGCAGGCCGACTGCGTCTGCGTGCAGGAAATCAAGGTGTCGGCCGACGATCTGCCCGCCGAATTCACGGCGCCGCACGGTTTTACCGGCTACTTCCACCATGCCCAGAAGAAGGGCTACAGCGGTGCGGGGCTCTACACGCGCCGCGAACCCGACGACGTGATCATCGGCTACGGCAGCAGCGAGTTCGACGCCGAGGGGCGTTACGTCGAGGCGCGCTTCGGCAAGCTGTCGGTGGTGTCGGTGTACGTGCCGTCAGGCTCGAGCGGCGACGAGCGCCAGCAGGCCAAGTACCGCTTCATGGACGAGTTCATGCCGCACCTGGCCGAGCTGAAAGCGAAGCGCGAGGTGATCGTCTGCGGCGACGTGAACATCGTCCACAAGGAAATCGACATCCGCAACTGGAAGAGCAACCAGAAGAATTCCGGCTGCCTGCCCGAGGAGCGCGCCTGGCTGACCAGGCTGTTCGACGACGTCGGCTACGTGGACGTGTTCCGCACGCTCGACCCGCGCCCCGACCAGTACACGTGGTGGAGCAACCGCGGCCAGGCCTACGCGAAGAACGTGGGGTGGCGGATCGATTACCAGATCGCCACGCCGGGCGTGGCGGGGACGGCGAAGGAAACCTCGATCTTCCGCGACATCAAGTTCAGCGATCATGCGCCGCTGACGGTGGATTACGACTATCAGTAACGCCCGTATGCGGTGAAGACGACGGCAGCGCCGGTGGAGCGATCCCCGGCGCTGTCTGCTTTTGGGGGAAGGTGCGGCGGAGCGTGCCCTCGTTACGGATGGCCCGCGGCAGGTTGAAATCGCATTGCTGGAATGAAATTATTTCTATAATTCCCGCATGATGCGAACTTCACCGAATTTCTTATTCAGAAAATTACTGACAGAGCTTCCCCGCGGGACACCACTCGGGACCGACTGGCTGTCGGCGCGGGGGCTCACGGCGAAACAGGTCGCCCGCCTGGCCGAGGCCGGCTGGCTCAGCCGGCTCGGGCGTGGCGTCTATCTCCTGCCCGGCGACACGCTCGACCGTGATGCGTCGCTCGCGTGGCTGGCCAGCGTGATGCCTGGCCTGCATGTCGGCGGCAGGACAGCGCTCGCGTGGCGAGGCATCCGCCACAACCTGGCCTTTCGCGAAACCGTGGCGCTCTGGGGCGATCGCGCGGCCCGGCTGCCGGCCTGGTTCACTGATGTCCATCCCGCGCACTACCAGGCGACCCACGTGTTCGATGCCGCGATGCCGGCGGATCTGGGGCTGGCGCCGCTGCCGGCAGGGCGTGGCGACGTGCTCGTCTCGACGCCGGAGCGGGCGCTGTTCGAACTGCTCAGCGACGTCGGAAAACGCCAGGGGATGGAAGAGACACGTCATCTCGTCGAAGGCATGCGCTCGCTGCGGATGCCGGTGCTCGAAGCGCTGTTCGCGCATCTGGAGCGGATCAAGGTCGTCCGTTTGGCGTATTACCTCGCCGACGAACTCGATCTATCGTGGAAAGCCGTCGCTTTCCATCACTGCGAGCGTCTGGGCGGCGGCCGGCGTTGGGTGGCGGTCGGTAAAAGCGGTGAGCGTCTCGATCTGAAACGTCCTGAATGAATGTCGACCTTGTCGGTACCGTCCAGTTGTTGGTGTGGGTGGCGCCGTTGATCTTCGAATCGCCGTGCTTCGCGATGAAGGGCGGCACCGCGCTGAATCTGTTCGTCCAGAACCTGCCTCGCCTGTCGGTCGATATCGACCTGGCCTTCGTCGACGGCACCTTGCCGCGCGACGCGGCGTTGCGAATGATCGGCGAGGAGTTGGGCGCCGCTGCCGCGAGGCTCGAAGCGGCCGGCTTGCGGGCCACGCTGCGCAAGTCGCGGGACGGCAGCGACACGAAACTGTTCGTCTCGGACGGCGTGCGCGAGGTGAAGGCCGAGGTCAACTGCGTGTTCCGCGGCACGGCGATGGCGCCGGTTCGCGCGGGCCTGAGCGCCGCGGCCCAGCGTCTGTTTGCCGTGAACATCGAGGTGCCGTTGCTGGCCACGCCGGAGCTCTACGGCAGCAAGCTGGTCGCGGCGCTCGATCGCCAGCATCCCCGCGACCTGTTCGACGTGCAACTGATGTATGCTTGCTTCGGCCTGCCGCCAGCCTTCGTCGACTGTTTCGTCGTCTATCTGGCCGGCCATCACCGTCCGGTTCATGAGGTGCTGTTTCCGAACCCGCGCGACATCGGCGCGTTGTTCGACGCCGAATTCTCGGGCATGACGCAGGCCGAGGTGTCGATCGACGCGCTGATCGCAACGCGTCGCCGCCTGTTCGCCGAGTTGCCGGCCGCGCTGTCCGCGCGCCATCGGGCGTTTCTCCTGTCGCTGGTGCGCGACGGGCCGGACTGGAGCCTGCTGCCGTTTGCGCGGGCGAGTGCGCTGCCGGCGCTGCAATGGAAGCTGATGAACCTGCGCAAGCTGAGGCCGAACCGGGTCAAGTTCGAGCAGCAGGCTGCCATGCTGACGCAGCGATTCGACCAGTTGCACTGACGGGCATCAATGAAAAACGCCGCCGGAATCGCTCCCGGCGGCGTTTTTCCTTTCCTGCTTATACCTCGCTCTCATACCCCGGCCCTGAAGCCGGGGCGGCACGCTTACGCCGCGTCCTTCAGCGAAGCGATGTCGATCACGAAGCGGTACTTCACGTCGCTCTTGAGCATCCGTTCATACGCGTGGTTGATGTCCTGGATCCTGATCAGCTCGATGTCCGACACGATGTCGTGCTCGGCGCAGAAATCGAGCATCTCCTGCGTCTCGGCGATGCCGCCGATCAGCGAGCCGGCCAGGCGGCGGCGCTTGAAGATCAGGTTAAACACGTTCGGCGACGGATGGTCGTGCTCGGGCGCGCCCACCAGCGTCATCGTGCCGTCGCGCTTGAGCAGGTTCAGGAACGGATTCAGGTCGTGCTGCGCGGCCACCGTGTTGACGATCAGGTCGAAGCTGTTGGCGTGCGCGTTCATCTGCGCCTCGTCCTTCGAGATCACCACTTCGTGCGCGCCGAGGCGCTTGCCGTCCTCGATCTTCGACGGCGAGGTGGTGAACAGCACCACGTGCGCGCCCATCGCGCGCGCGATCTTCACGCCCATGTGGCCGAGGCCGCCCAGGCCGACGATGCCGACCTTCTTGCCCGGGCCGGCGCCCCACTGGCGCAGCGGCGAGTAGGTGGTGATGCCGGCGCACAGCAGCGGCGCGGCGGCGGCGAGCTCGAGCTTCTCGGGCACGCGCAGCACGAACGCCTCGTCGACGACGACTTGCGACGAGTAACCGCCGAACGTGATGTCGCCCGTCACGCGGTCCTGGCCGTTGTAGGTGCCGACGAAACCGTTTTCACAATATTGCTCGAGGCCTTCCGAGCAGCTCGCGCAGGTGCGGCACGAATCGACCAGGCAGCCGACGCCGACCAGGTCGCCGGCCTTGAAGCGGCTGACTTCGGGGCCGACGGCCGTGACCCGGCCGACGATCTCGTGGCCCGGCACCACCGGGAAAATCGAGTTGCGCCATTCATTGCGCGCCTGGTGCAGGTCGGAATGGCAGACGCCGCAGTAGAGGATGTCGATCTGGACGTCGAGTTCGCGCAGGTCGCGGCGTTCGATCTGGAGGGGGGCGAGCGGGCTGGTCGCGCTTTGCGCCGCGTAAGCGTAAGTCGTGCTCATTGGGAGGCTCCTTACCGTGGGATTCGAGACGATCCGCGCACGCCAGCCGCAGCGGCCGGCGGCGCGAAACGGGTTCCCATACTAAGGACGGGGGCGGCGCGTCGATATACCTGAAGGTCTTGAAGCTTTGCCTTTTCCTCTTGAATTGTGCGGGCGCAGCACGCGCCGGCCGCCCGTGGTGCTAGATTGCAAGCCTGATCCTATTGCTGGTAACGGATGCGCAATGAGCTTCGAACCCCTGATACCGGATGGCGACCTGCGCGTGCAGCGGCGCATGATCGAGCTGATCGACCGGCTCGCGCCGAAAGACGGCTCGACCGACGCGGCGCTCGAAGGCGTGCGCTTCATGCGCGTGAGTACCACCGTGCCGCGCTGTCCGGTGCTCTACGAGCCGAGCATCGTGATCGTCTGTCAGGGCCGCAAGGTCGGCTACGTCGGCGAGCGCACGTTCGTCTACGACGAGCGCCAGTATCTGGTGCTGTCGGTGCCGCTGCCGTTCGAGTGCGAAACCTACACCGCGCCGCACGGCCCGTTTCTGGCGATCTCGGTGCGCATCGACCTCGGCGTGATCGCCGAACTCGCGATGCTGCTGGAGGAAACGCACGGCGCGGCCGCGAGCGAGCCGGACAGCATCTGCTCGACGCCGCTCGGCGCGCCGCTCGCCGACGCGGTGCTGCGCCTGCTCGAAACGCTGCAGTCGCCGCACGACACGCGCGTGCTCGGCCCCTCGATCATGCGCGAGATCGGCTACCGCGTGCTGACGGGCGAGCAGGGCGACGCGATCCGCGCGGCGCTCGGCCAGCGGCATCATTTCGGACGGATCGCCAAGGCGCTGCGGCGCATCCACCTCAATCTCGGCGGCGAGCATTCGATCGACGCGCTCGCGGCCGAGGCCGGCATGAGCGCCGCGGTGTTCCACACGCATTTCCGCAGCGTGACGGGCACCTCGCCGATGCAGTACGTGAAGGCCACGCGGCTGCACAATGCGCGGCTGATGATGGTGCAGGAAGGCGTCAGCGCCGGCGCGGCGGCCGCGCGCGTCGGCTATGCGAGCGCCTCGCAGTTCAGCCGCGAGTTCAAGCGCATGTTCGGCCGCAGCCCCGGCGACGAGGTGCGCTGGGTGCAGGCCAACGGCCTCGTCGTGAACGGCGAGCCGGCCGAGATCAATTGACGGGTGAGGCGGGGCGGCGGCGCACCGCGCTGATGCCGGCATACGGCGGCAGCGTCTCGACGCGCTTGCCGATCGCCTTCGCGTAGACCGGCATCAGGTCGGCGAGCCGCTTCATCAGATCCTGGCGGCGCCGCGCGTCGTAGGGATGCGAGTAGATGAAGCCGTGCCGGCGGTCGCCGCGGGTGGCGGCCGCGAGCTTGTCCCAGAGCGTGATCGCGGCGCGCGGATCGATGCCGGCGCGGGCCGCGATGTCGCCGCCGATCACGTCGGCCTCGGTCTCGTCGGTGGCGCCGTAGCGCAGCGTGGCGAGCCGTTCGGCGATCGCGGGCGGCGCGGGCAGCGGCTCGGCCAGCCCGTACAGCGACGAGATCGGGTTCGCGCCGGGCGCGGCGGCGGGCGGCATGTCGCCAAGGCCGGCGCGCGCGTGTTCGCGCAGCGCATGCGCCATCTCGTGCGCGAGCAGCACGCCGAGTTCGTTGTCGTTCAGGCGCAGCCGTTCGAGGAGCCCCCTGTCGACCAGCAGCTTGCCGCCCGGCAGGCCGAGCACGCGGATCTCGCGCGCGCGCACCACGTTCACGTCCCAGTGCCAGCCCTTCACGCGCTCGTTCCACTTGATCGCATACGGCGCGAGCCGCGCGACCAGCGCGCGCAGCCGCCTGACGCGCGCGTCGTCGGCCGCCATCAGCGTGCCGGACTGGGCGGCCGCCTGCACCATCCGCTGGTATTGCGCGCCGGTGATCTGCTCGAGCACCGGCGACGGGATCAGGTTGCGGAACGCGAACGCGTTGCCGTAGCGCACGCCGGCGGGCGGCTGCCCGTAGGTGGCTCCGTGCCCCGGTTGCGGCGCAGGTGCAATGGCCGAAGGGGGCGAAGGGGGCGGCGCGGCGGCCGACGCCGCGCAGGCGAGCCCGGCCGCGCCGGCCAGCAGCGCGCCGAGCGCGAGGCGCGCGCGCTCAGCTCGCACGGGCGGCCTCGTCGGGCGCGCCGCCGCGCCACGGCGCGACCTTGAACAACAGCAGCAGGCCCGGGATGCCGAGCACGGCGCAGACCAGGAAATAGTCGAACCAGCCGATCCGCGCGACGATGAAGCCGCTCGACGCCGACGCGAGCGTGCGCGGCACCGAGGCGAGGCTCGTGAACAGCGCGAACTGCGTGGCCGTGTAGCGCGGATCGGTGGTGCTCGCGATGTAGGCGGTGAACGCGGCGAGCGTGAGGCCGGTGGCGAACGTCTCGAAGCCGTAGACGCCCGCCATCAGCACCGGATCGGCGCCGGCGCGGGCGAGCCAGGCGAAGCCGAGCGTCGAGGCGATCTGCACCACGCCGAAGATCCACAGCCCGCGCGCGATGCCGATTTTCACCAGCCAGACGCCGCCGATGATGCCGCCAGCGAGGCTGGCCCAGAACGCGGTGGTCTTCGCGATCACGCCGATCTGCGTCTTGTTGAAGCCGATGTCGAGGAAGAACGAGGTGGACAGCGTGGTGGCCATCACGTCGCCGAGCTTGTAGAGGAAGATGAAGCCGAGCACCAGCGCCGCGTTGCGCCAGCCGCCGCGCGCGAGGAATTCGCGGAACGGCAGGATCACCGCGTCGCGCAGGTTCTTCGGCGGCAGGCCATGCACCTCGGGCTCGCGCACTACGAGCGTCATCACGATGCCGGGCAGCATGAACGCGCCGGTGACGATGAACACGAGGCTCCACGGCAGGTGGTCGGACAGGATCAGCGCGAGCGAGCCGGGCACCAGCGCGGCGATCTTGTAGGCGTTCACGTGGACCGCGTTGCCGAGGCCCTGCTCGGTGTCGTGCAGCAGCTCGCGGCGGTACGCGTCGATCACGATGTCGGAGCTCGCGCCGAAGAACGCGACCAGCGTGGTCAGCGCGGCGACGGTCCAGATCGAGTCCTTCGGCGAGACGAAGCCGAGCGCGCCGATCGCCACCGCCACCAGCAGCTGGGTGGCGAACATCCAGCCGCGCCGGCGCCCGGGGCGCCAGCCGGGCAGCCGCGGCACGAAGCGGTCCATCAGCGGCGCCCAGAGGAATTTCCAGGTGTAGGGAAACTGGATCAGCGCGAACAGGCCGATCTCCTTCAGGTTCACGCCTTCCGAGCGCAGCCAGGCCTGCACCAGGTAGACCAGCGTGAACAGCGGCAGCCCCGAGGTGAAGCCCAGGAACACGCAGATCAGCATTCGCGTGTTCAGGAAGGCCCGCCAGCCGGGATGGTCGTCGTGGGCGGCGAGCGCGGGCGCGTCGTGCGGCTCGGGTCGGGTCATTGGCTCGTCAGGGATGGCTGCGCTTCACGCGATAGACCGCAAGACTACCACGCCAGTTCGCGCCCCAACGGACCGGCTGGCCGCCGTGCAGCACGATCCGGTCGAGGATCTCGATGCCGACTTCGGGCGCCAGCGCCTCGAAATCGCGGATCGTCAGCACCCGCACGTTCGGCGTGTTGTGCCACTGGTACGGCAGCGATTTCGACACCGGCATGCGCCCCTTCAGCACCGACAGCCGGTGCGCCCAGTAGCCGAAGTTCGGGAACGACACGATGCATTCGCGGCCCACGCGCACCGTCTCGCGCAGGATCGCGGCGGTCTGGTGGATGGTCTGCAGCGTCTGCGAGAGGATCGCGAAATCGAAGCTCTGGTCCTCGAACAGGCGCAGCCCGTCCTCGAGGTTCTGCTGGATCACGTTGACGCCGTGCTTCACGCAGCCGTGGACGCCCGCGTCGTTGATCTCGATGCCGTAGCCCGACACCTCCAGCTCCTCGGCCAGCAGCGCGAGCAGCGAGCCGTCGGCGCAGCCGAGGTCGAGCACCGTCGCGCGCGGTTCGACCCAGCGCGCGATGGCGCGAAAGTCCGGCCGCGCCGAAAGCATCGTCAATGCCTGCTGGTTCATGCTCCCACCTCCGCGGCGATTCGTTCGTAATAGGCGCGCACCACGTTGTGGTAGCGCGCGTCGTCGAGCAGGAACGCGTCGTGGCCGTGCGGCGCGTCGATCTCGGCATAGCTGACCTGCCGGCGGATGTCGAGCAGCGCCTTCACGAGCTCGCGCGAGCGCGCCGGCGCGAACCGCCAGTCGGTCGTGAAGCTGGCCACCAGATACTTCGCCGTGCTGCGTTCGAGCGCGGCGCTCAGGTTGCCGCCGAACGCCTTGGCCGGATCGAAGTAGTCGAGCGCGCGCGTGATCAGCAGGTAGGTGTTCGCGTCGAAGTACTCGGCGAACTTGTCGCCCTGGTAGCGCAGGTACGACTCGACCTCGAACTCGACGTCGAAATTGAAGTTGTAGGCGTCGAGCGCGCCGTCGGCGCGGCGCAGCGCGCGGCCGAATTTCTCGGCCATGTCGTCGTCGGACAGGTAGGTGATGTGGCCGATCATGCGCGCCACGCGCAGCCCGCGGCGCGGGATCACGTGGTGCGCGTAGTAGTTGCCGCCGTGGAAGTCGGGGTCCGACAGGATCGCCGAGCGCGCCACCTCGTTGAACGCGATGTTCTGCGCCGAGAGCTTCGGCGTGGAGGCGATCACCATGCAGTGCGCGACGCGCTCCGGATACATCAGGCTCCAGGCCAGCGCCTGCATGCCGCCGAGGCTGCCGCCCATCACCGCGGCGAAGCGCTCGATGCCGAACGCGTCGGCCACGCGCGCCTGCGCGTTGACCCAGTCCTCGACCGTGACCACCGGGAAGCGCGCGCCGTAGGGCGTGCCGGTGGCGGGGTCGAGGCTCATCGGGCCGGTCGAGCCGAAGCACGAGCCGAGGTTGTTCACGCCGATCACGAAGAAGCGGTTGGTGTCGAGCGGCTTGCCCGGCCCGACCATGTTGTCCCACCAGCCGGTGCTGCGCGGATCGTCCGCGTAGGTGCCGGCGACGTGGTGCGAGGCGTTCAGGGCGTGACAGACGAGCACCGCGTTCGAGCGCGCGGCGTTCAGTTCGCCGTAGGTCTCGACGACGAGCTGGTAGCTGCCGAGCACGCTGCCGCTTTGCAGCTGCAACGGCTCGGCGAAATGCATGGTCCGTGGAGCGACGATGCCGATCGATTCCATTCGTGGCGCCTTATGACTGGGCGGCTAGATGGTGTCGGCGATGCGCGGAAGAGGGATGGCGCGGCTGACGACCTCTTTAGCCGCATTTATAGTGAACCCGGCCGGTGGTCCGGCAGGCTCGCGCGCCCGCAATCGAGTCAGCAAATCGGCGCGCTTCGTTGGCCGCCGCCGCGTGGACGCGGCAGCGAATCGGGAAAGTATAGCGGAAATCGCCGCACGCGGCGGGGCGGCGGCCGGTGCCGTCGGCCCGCGCTCAGCAGAGGATCAGCTGCAGCTGGACGTCGGCGTGTTCGATGGGCGACTTGCCGAAGCCGCTGCGCGCGTAGCGGTGCCAGCGGCCGATCACGTGCGTGACGAGCAGGTTGGCGCGCATCGCCGGATCGTAGCCGGGCGGCAGCGGCGTCGCGCCGGCGGGGGGCGTCGCGCCGGCGTCCGGCGGCGCGGATGCCGCGAGCGCCGTGCGCAGGCACTGCCGCACCGAGGCCTCGACGCGTTCGAGCATCCGGTCGATCCGCTCGATCAGCCGCTCGTGCTCGCCCACCAGCGCCTCGCCTGTCAGCACGCGCGTCATGCCCGGGTTGCGGGCCGCGAAGTTGAGCAGCATCAGGCCGATCGCACGCGCCTGCAGCACGCCGTCCGGCTCCTTCTCGACGATCTGGTTGACGAGCCCGAAGATCGTGCTCTCGATGAATTCGATCAGGCCTTCGAACATTTGCGCCTTGCTCGCGAAGTGGCGGTAGAGCGCCGCCTCCGAGATCTCCAGCCGGGCCGCGAGCGCGGCGGTGGTGATCTTCTCGCGCTTGGGCGCCTCGAGCATGGCGGCCAGCGTCTGCAGGATCAGCACCCGCCGCTCGCCGGGCTTCGGTCGCGCGCGCGGGCGCGGCGCGGCGCCGGCCGCCGGATGGCTGGTGCCGGCCGGATCGGCCGGGTCGGCCGTGGCTAGGGCCGGGTCCCGCGGTTCAGTCGGCTGCATTTGCGTCGCCCCGCTCGTGTGCTCAGTCGCAGCGATTGTAGCGAAGCAATGCGACGATCGACATAGTGCGGGCGACCGATTCGCGGCAAGTGGCCGGGCAGGTGCCCGGTGATCCAGATGGTGCGGATGCCGAGCCCCTTGTAGCGCTTCAGGTGGCTGCGCGTGTCCTCGACGAGGATCGCATCGGCGAGCCTGACGCGCGCGTCGCGCATCGCCCGGCGCAGCATCGCGGCATCGGGCTTGGCGCGCCAGGCGCGGCGGTCGCGCATCTGCTCGATCGCGATCACGCGCTCGAACAGCCGCTCGATGCCGAGTTCGGCCAGCACCGCGCGCGCGTAGACTTCCGGCGCATTGGTCAGGATCAGCTTGCGGCCCGGCAGCGCCGCCACGCGGCGCGCGAGCCCACGCTCGCCGCGCACCATCGACGGCAGGTCCGTGAAGGTATGCACGACCTTCAGGAAATCGTGCGGATCGATCGGATGATGGCGCGCGAGCCCGAGCAGGGCGGCGCCGTAGCGGTGCGTGTAGAACGTGCGGAGGTGGTCGGCGCGCGCGCGATCGACCTGCAGCGTGTCGATGATGTACTGCGTCATCGCGGCGTTGATGGCCGGGAAGATCGCGTGCGAGGCGTGGTGCAGCGTGTTGTCGAGGTCGAACAGCCAGACCGGCCGGCCGGCCTCAGGCCGGACGCGGCGCGCGCGGCGCACCGGCGGCGCCGGCTCGGCCGCGGACCGGGCCGGCGTGCGGGCTGGCTCGTGGCCCGACTCCCGGGCCGGCGTGCGGGGGCCGCTCAATGCGAGCGGATCATCGTGCCGAACGGCTGTTCGGTCAGGATCTCGAGCAGCACCGAGTGTTCGATGCGGCCGTCGACGATGTGGACCGACTTCACGCCGCTCTTGGCCGCGTCGAGCGCCGACGAGATCTTCGGCAGCATCCCGCCCGAGATCGTGCCGTCCTCGAACAGCGCGTCGATCTCGCGCGCGGACAGGTCGGTCAGCAGGTTGCCTTCCTTGTCCATCACGCCCGGGATGTTGGTCATCATCACCAGCTTCTCGGCGTTGAGCACGGTGGCGAGCTTGCCGGCCACCAGGTCCGCGTTGATGTTGTACGACAGGCCGTCCTCGCCGAAGCCGATCGGCGAGATCACCGGGATGAACGCGTCGTCCTGCAGCGCCTTCACCACCGCCGGGTTGATCGCCTCGACCTCGCCGACCTGGCCGATGTCGATGTACTGGCCCGGGTTGTCGCGGTCCGGCATCATCAGCTTGCGCGCGTGGATCAGCGCGCCGTCCTTGCCCGTCAGGCCGACCGCATGGCCGCCGAAGTGGTTGATCAGCGTGACGATGTCCTGCTGGACCTCGCCGCCGAGCACCCATTCGACGACTTCCATGGTTTCCTCGTCGGTCACGCGCATGCCCTGGATGAACGTGCCCTGCTTGCCGATCTTCTTCAGCGCCTGATCGATCTGCGGGCCGCCGCCGTGAACGATCACCGGGTTGATGCCGACCAGCTTCAGCAGGATCACGTCGCGCGCGAAGCCCTGCTTGAGCCGCTCTTCCGTCATCGCATTGCCGCCGTACTTGATCACCACGGTCTTGCCGTGATACCGGCGGATGTACGGCAGCGCCTCCGCGAGGATTTCGGCTTTCAGCGTGGGCGCGATCTGCGAGAGGTCGAGAGGATCGGACATGGCGGAGACTCGGGTTCGGGACGATTGATTCTGGACGGGCGAAACGGGGGAATTGTACACAACTGGCGCAGTGCAGCATGGGGTTTTTGGCCATTCGGGCCAAGCTTGCGCCAGCGCGGTTTCGCTGCATTTTTAATGCGACAAAAGGGCGCGATCATGGACAAACGGACGCGGCAGTCGAGGGCCGTCGCGCTATGCTTGCAGCACGTCTTTCCGATCGTTTCATGGCGCCGATGTCACCTGCCGCAACCACCGTTCCCGCTTCGCGCCGCTGCCCGCAGTGCCGGCGCCCGTTCGGCTGCGGCGCGCCCGCGCCCGACGGGTTCGTTCCCGATGAGTTCGCGGCCGACGGGCTCGCGGCCAGCGCGGCAGCGGGCGGTGCGGCGCCGCTGCGGTGCTGGTGCGCGGCCCTGCCGCCGTTGCCGGCCGGGCCGGAGTGGCCGCCGCTGCCGGCCGGCCACTGCCTGTGCCCCGATTGTTACGCGCGAAGGCTCGCCGGGCAGCCGGCCGGCGGACGCGCCATGCCGACGGAGTAAACTGCGCCGATCATGCACAGAATCACGACCACCGGCCGCGTCAATCTCGGCAACCTCTTCTGGCTGCGCACGCTCGCGATCCTCGGCCAGCTCGTCACGATCGCCGTCGCCCAGCGCTTCTTCGGCGCGAACCTGCCGCTGCCGGCCATGCTCAGCGTGATCGCGCTCGAGGTCGTGTTCAACGGGCTGACCTGGTTGCGCGTGCTGCGCGCGCGCCCCGAGACCAATTTCGAGCTGATGGGCCAGCTGTGGGTGGACATCGGCGCGCTGTCCGCGCTGCTGTTCCTGTCGGGCGGCACCACCAACCCGTTCGTGTCGCTGTACCTGCCCTCGCTGGCGATCGCGGCCGCGGTGCTGCCGTGGCACCTGATGGTCTGGCTCGCGGCGTTCTCGGTGGCCTGCTATTTCACGCTCGGCTTCAATTCGGTGCCGCTCAACCTGGACAACCCGGCGAACCTGTTCGACTACTACCGCGCAGGCCAGGGCGTGAACTTCCTGGTGTCGGTCGGGCTGATCGCCTGGTTCGTCGCGCGCATGTCGAACGCGCTGCGCCAGCGCGACGCCGCGCTCGGCGAGGCGCAGCAGCGGCTGCTGCGCGACGAGCGGGCGGTCGCGCTCGGCGTGCAGGCCGCCACCGTCGCGCACGAGATGGGCACGCCGCTGTCGACCATCGCGATGCTGACCGAGGAGCTGCGCGACGCCGCGCGCGCCGATCCGGGCCTCGCGCGCTACGACGCGGACCTGAAGGTGCTGGAAGAACAGATGTCGCAATGCACGTCGGCGCTCGCGCGGCTGCGCAGCCGCGCCTCGGGGCCGACGCGCGAGAGCGTCGCCGCCTGGCTCGAGACGTTCGGACGCCACTGGCGGCTGCGCCATCCGCACGTGCAGTTCGATCAGATCGGCGAGGGGCCGTCGGGCGTCGAACTCGTCGACTCCGTCGCCGCCGGGCAGATCCTCACGATCCTGCTCGACAACGCGGCCCGCGCGAGCCGCGATCGCGTGACGCTGCAGGCGCGGCTCACGCGCGTGTCGGATCGCGACACGATCGTGTTCGAGGTGGTCGACAACGGTCCGGGCATTCCGCCCGCGCTGCGCGAATCGCTCGGCACCGCGCCCGTCGACAGCACCCAGGGCGGCAACGGCGTCGGGCTGTATCTGGCGTTCAGTGCCGCCGCGCGGCTGGGCGGCACGATCGAACTGAACGACGCGCAGCCGCGCGGCACGCGCGCGCTGCTGCGCTTGCCCGTAGTAAGCAGCACCATGCGGCCGGCCGAGGCGCAGCAACCGGCCGCTTAACATTCGCTGAACCGAAGGAGAAGAAAATGAGCGACAACCATTTCCTCGTGATCGATGACAACGAGGTATTTGCCGGGACGTTGGCGCGGGGCCTTGAACGTCGCGGTTATCTCGTCGAGCAGGCGCACAGCCGCGAGGCTGCCCTGAAGCTCGCGAGCGCATCGAAGTTCCAGTTCATCACCGTCGACCTGCATCTCGGTGACGATTCGGGGCTTTCGCTGATCGCGCCGCTGTGCGACCTGCAGCCCGATGCGCGGATCCTCGTGCTGACCGGCTACGCGAGCATCGCCACCGCGGTGCAGGCCGTGAAGGACGGCGCCGACAACTATCTGTCGAAGCCGGCCAACGTCGAGTCGATCCTGGCCGCGCTGCAGACCAACGCGAGCGAGGTGCAGGCCGAGGACGCGCTCGAGCATCCGGTCGTGCTGTCGGTCGACCGGCTCGAATGGGAGCACATCCAGCGCGTGCTGGCGGAGAACAACAACAACATCTCGGCGACCGCGCGCGCGCTGAACATGCATCGGCGCACGCTGCAGCGCAAGCTCGCGAAGCGGCCGGTCCGGCAGTAACGGCACCGGCAACGGCACCGGGGCCGGATTCGGCCGCCGGTGCCTTTTGCCCCGGCGCTATCGCAAAAAAGCAGAAAAACGGGCGGCCCGCCTGCGCAGGGCCGCCCGTCCGGTCCGCTCCGTATCCCGGCGAGTCGCCGCCGGCTTACAGCACGTAGCGCGACAGGTCTTCGTCCTTCGATACTTCGCCGAGCGCGCGATCGACATAACCCGCGTCGATCGTGACGCTCTGGCCCGCATGATTGCCGGCCGCGAACGACACGTCCTCGAGCAGCTTCTCGATCACGGTATAGAGGCGCCGCGCGCCGATGTTCTCGGTCTTCTCGTTGACCGAGAACGCGATCTCGGCCAGGCGCCGGATGCCGTCCTCGGCGAACTCGAGCTGCACGTCCTCGGTGGCGAGCAGCGCCTGGTACTGCTTGACGAGGCTCGCGTCGGTGGCCACCAGGATCGATTCGAAATCCCCGACCGACAGCGAGTCGAGTTCGACGCGGATCGGGAAGCGCCCCTGCAGCTCGGGAATCAGGTCGCTCGGCTTCGACAGGTGGAACGCGCCGCTCGCGATGAACAGGATGTGATCGGTGCGGATCATCCCGTACTTGGTGTTCACCGTGGTG
Source organism: Burkholderia perseverans (assembly GCF_022870505.1). Taxonomy (NCBI): domain Bacteria; kingdom Pseudomonadati; phylum Pseudomonadota; class Betaproteobacteria; order Burkholderiales; family Burkholderiaceae; genus Burkholderia; species Burkholderia perseverans. Next base: position 4,105,237 of record NZ_CP045094.1, on the reverse strand, counting down.
CCTTCCACGAGCGGCAGCAGATCGCGCTGCACGCCCTGGCGCGAGACTTCGCCGCCGCCGCCCTCGTGATTGCGCGAGGCGATCTTGTCGATCTCGTCGAGGAACACGATGCCGTTCTGCTCGACGTTCTGCACGGCCTTCGTCTTCACTTCCTCGTCGTTGAGCAGCTTGCCGGCTTCCTCGTCGGTCAGCAGTTTCAGCGCTTCCTTGATCTTCACCTTGCGGCGCGTTTTCTTGCCGCCGCCGATGTTCGAGAACATCGAGCGGATCTGTTCGGTCATCTCCTCCATGCCCGGCGGCGCCATGATGTCCATGCCGGCCTGCGGCTGCTCGATGTCGAGCTCGACTTCCTTGTCGTCGAGCGCGCCCTCGCGCAGCCGCTTGCGGAAGGTCTGGCGTGTCGCGTTGTTGTCCTCGTTGGCGGACTCGGCGTTCGAGCCGAAGCCGACCGCACGCGGCTGCGGCAGCAGGATGTCGAGGATCCGGTCCTCGGCCTGGTCCTGCGCCTTCGAGCGCACCTTGCGCATTTCCGTCTCGCGCGTCTGCTTGACCGAGATCTCGATCAGGTCGCGCACGATGCTGTCCACGTCGCGGCCGACGTAGCCCACTTCGGTGAACTTGGTCGCCTCGATCTTGATGAACGGCGCGTCGGCGAGCTTGGCCAGGCGGCGCGCGATCTCGGTCTTGCCGACGCCGGTCGGCCCGATCATCAGGATGTTCTTCGGCGTGATTTCCTGGCGCAGCGGTTCGGCCACCTGCTGGCGGCGCCAGCGGTTGCGCAGCGCGACGGCCACCGCCTTCTTCGCCTTCGCCTGGCCGATGATGTGCTTGTCGAGTTCCGAGACGATCTCGGCAGGGGTCATGGTGCTCATGGAAGCGTCCTTACTCGATCGTTTCGATGATGTGGTTGTGGTTCGTGTAGATGCACATGTCGCCCGCGATCGTCAGCGACTTGGCGACGATCTCCTGCGGCGACAGGTCGGTGTTCTCGGCCAGCGCGCGCGCGGCGGCCTGCGCATACGAGCCGCCCGAGCCGATCGCGCAGATCCCGCCTTCGGGGTCGAGCACGTCGCCGTTGCCGGTGATGACGAGCGTGGTGGTCTTGTCGGCCGTGATCAGCATCGCCTCGAGGCGGCGCAGCATGCGGTCGGTGCGCCAGTCCTTGGCCAGCTCGACGGCCGCGCGCGTGAGGTTGCCCTGGTGCTTCTCGAGCTTCGCCTCGAAGCGGTCGAGCAGCGAGAACGCATCGGCGGTGCCGCCCGCGAAGCCCACCAGCACCTGGTTGTTGTAGATGCGGCGCACCTTGCGCGCCCCGCCCTTCATGACGATATTGCCGAGCGTGACCTGGCCGTCGCCGCCCAGGGCGACCTGATCGCCGCGGCGTACCGAGACGATCGTCGTGCCGTGATATTGCTCCATCTGCGTTCCTTCAGAAATCCGGGGAAGACGCGGCGGTGCGGACACCACCGCCCTTGTGCGGCGCGCGGCGTGGCGAATGGCCCCACGCGCATTACGGACATGTTAGGGCACGCGCGACGATATCAAGAGCGGAAATCTGGCGAAGCGGGGCGGGATCAAGGGCGGTCGAGGCGAGGGTCGCAAACGCCGGGGCGCCGCGAACGACCGGCGAAGGCGCGCCGGACGGCGGGAGCGTGGCGGGCACGGCAGGCCGGGAAACGGCGCCGAAAAAAGAAAAGCGCGCGGCAAGCCGCACGCTTTGTCGAAGCAGCGTGAAGAGGCGCGGGAAGCGGCCGCGCCGGCGCGATCAGTCGCCGAACAGCTTCTGGCGCAGCTCGCGGCGCTCCTGCGCCTCGAGCGACAGCGTGGCCGTCGGCCGCGCGATCAGGCGCGGGATGCCGATCGGCTCGCCGGTTTCCTCGCACCAGCCGTAGTCGCCGGAATCGATCCGCGCGAGCGACTGCTGAACCTTCTTGAGCAGCTTGCGCTCGCGGTCGCGCGTGCGCAGTTCGAGCGCGTGTTCCTCTTCGATCGTGGCCCGATCGGCAGGATCCGGCACGATCACCGTTTCGCGAAGGTTCTCGGTCGTCTGGCCTGCGTTGCGGAGGATTTCCGCCTGCAGCTGCTCGAGTCGATTTTTGAAGAAGGCGAGCTGATCATCGTTCATGTAATCCTTGTCGCTCATCTTCAGGATTTCGGCTTCGGTCAAGAGTTTGTTCGTCATCTGCTTGCTTCTTCAATGTGCTGCAAATCGCGAGATATTGCCCGCACTTTGGGATTACCCGCAACGGCCTTTGTCATGGTTTGCCAATCATTTGCCGTGTCGGGGCCGAAAGCCTCCGGTACCGGTTCGCCAGGTACCCTGGTGCCGGCCCGCTCGCGCCGTTGCCTCGAAGCGAGGCCTGCCGCATCCGGTTCATGACCGGCCGGCGGGGGCGATGCCGGTGTGCCCGGCAGCTAATGCAAGAACCGGGCCTAATAACTGCCGTTTCCAGTGGGCACGTATTGTAACTGAATCGCTCAGCCGCTCCGCAAGCGAGGAAATTCCACGGCCGTGCCGGCTGGATATCCTAAAAATATAACCTGCAAAGCGCGAAAAAGCGATGACGCGTTCAAACCGCGTGCCCGCCGGCCGGCCGGCCGTGGGCGCGGCCTGCCGCGGGACGGTGCGGGCCGGCTGGCCCGGCGCGATGGATGGCGTGCGGCGGGCAGGAAGCGAGGCGCGGGTGGCGCCGCGATGCGGCCGGCCCGAGGCGCCCGGGCGGTGGTACGGGCCGCCCCGGAGCGGGAGGGGACGGCGCGGGCGCCGCCGCGCGGGATGCCCGCGCGACGCTTATGCGAGGCAGGCGTCGAGGCCGTCGGTGATCAGGTCCTGCGGCAGGTCGATGCCGATGAACACCATCTTGTTGGTCTTCTTCTCGGCCGGCATCCACTTCCCGGCCAGGTCGCTGCCCATCATCTGGTGGACGCCCTGGAACACCACCTTGCGATCGACGCCCTTCATGTACAGCACGCCCTTGTAGCGCAGCAGGCGCTCGCCGTAGATCTGCAGGATGCCGCCGAGGAAGTCCTCGAGCTTGGTCGGGTCGAACGGGCGGTCGTTGCGGTAGACGAACGACTTGATCTTGTCGTCGTGGTGCGCGTGGTGGTGGTGGCCGTGCGCGTGATCGTGACCGTGGTCGTGATCGCAGTGGCCATGGTCGTGATCGCAGTTCGCGTGGTCATGGCCGTGATCGTGGCCATGGTCGTGATGCGCGTGGTCGTGGTCGTCCTCGACGAGGAAGTCCGGGTCGATCTCGAGCTTCGCGTTGAGGTTGAAGCCGCGCAGGTCGAAGATTTCCTTGATGTCGGCGTCGCCGAAGTTCACCTGGCGCACGGCCGCCTTCGGATTCATGTGCAGCAGGCGGTGCTTGAGCGCGGCGAGCGCGGCTTCGTCGACGAGGTCGGCCTTGGTGATGAACAGGCGATCGGCGAAGCCGACCTGGCGCTGTACCACCTCGTGCTCGTCGAGCTGCGCGTTCGCGTGCTTGGCGTCGACCAGCGTGATGATCGCGTCGAGCAGGAATTCGTCGGCGATCTCGCTGTCGATGAAGAACGTCTGCGCCACCGGGCCCGGGTTCGCGAGGCCGGTGGTCTCGATCACGACGCGGTCGAAATCGAGCTTGCCGTCGCGCTTGCGGGCGGCCAGATCGCCGAGCGCGCGCGCCAGGTCGCCGCGGATCGTGCAGCAGATGCAGCCGTTGCTCATCTGGATGATCTGCTCGTTGCTGTCCTGCACGAGGATTTCGTTGTCGATGTTCTCTTCGCCGAACTCGTTCTCGATCACGGCGATCTTCATGCCGTGCTGGTCGTTCAGGATGCGCTTGAGCAGCGTGGTCTTGCCGCTGCCGAGGAAGCCGGTGAGGATGGTGACGGGAATGGCCATGTCGATCGCCTTGGTTCGTGAAACGGGGTCAAAACGTTGCGGCTTTGCCCGCGGGCCGCGCGCCGCCGGAGCATGCCGCGGCACGCCGGCTGGATGCCGCGCGTGCCGAACTACCTATTGAAACATAGTTGTCAAGCGCCCGCGCCCCGGCCATTCGGCCGGCGTGCGCGCCGGAACGCCCCAGATCGGGGCGCTCAGGCGATTTGCAACAGCAGGCCCTTCAGATATTCGCCTTCCGGGAACGCGGTCAGCAGCGGGTGGTCCACCCCGGCGCCGAGCCGCTTGAGGATCCGCGCATCGACGCGCGCGTCGGCGGCGGCGCCGGCCACGATCTTCTGGAACAGGTCCATGTCGATCGCGCCCGAGCACGAGTAGGTGAACAGCAGGCCGCCCGGGCGCAGCAGCCGGAAGCCGCTCAGGTTGATGTCCTTGTAGGCGCGCGCGGCGCGATCCACGTGCTCGCGCGCCGGCGCGAACTTCGGCGGATCGAGCACCACCACGTCGAAGCGCTCGCCCTCGTCGGCCAGGCGGCGCAGCGTCTTGAACGCGTCGGCATCGAGCCAGCTCGCGCGCGCCGGGTCGAGCCCGTTGGCGCTCACGTTGCGCTGCGCGAGCGCGAGCGCGTCGCCCGAGGAATCGATCGAGACCACGCGGTTCGCGCCGCCGGCGAGCGCCGCCAGCGAGAAGCCGCCGGTGTAGCAGAAGCAGTTCAGCACGTCGCGCCCGTTCGACACCTGGCCGACCAGCGCGCGGTTGTCGCGCTGGTCGACGTAGAAGCCGGTCTTGTGGCCGTTGAACACGTCGACGTGATAGCGCACGCCGTTCTCGCGCGCGACCAGCGTGGCGGGCGGCGCGTCGCCGGCCAGCACGCCGGTGGTCTGCTCGAGCCCCTCCTTCTGGCGGATCGACACGTCCGAACGCTCGTAGACGTTCGGGCAGCCGGTCGCGCCGATGAGCGCGGCGACGATCGCCTCCTTCCAGGCCTCGACGCCGGCCGCCATGAACTGGCAGACCAGCTGGCCGCGCCGCGCGCCGGCGGTCGGCGCGGTCTCCGGCGACTGGCCGGGCGGCAGCTCGTGCGGCAGGCCGTCGTCCACGTAATAGTCGACGATCAGGCCGGGCAGGCCGTCGGCTTCGCCGAACACGAGCCGCACGGCGTCGGTGCCGGTCACCATGGTCTGGCGGTGTGCGACCGCGCGCTGGACGCGCCGCTTGAAGAACGCGTGATCGACCGGCTCGGCCTCGTCGAAGCTCCAGACCCGCACGCGGATCTGCGAATGCGGGCTATAGGCGCCGCGCGCGAGGAAGCGGCCGTCGTGCGAGCGCACCATCACGGTCGCGCCGGCGGCCGGCCGGCCTTCCACGTGCTCGATCGCGTTCGCGTAGATCCACGGGTGGCGGCGCAGCAGGGATTTGTCTTTCGACGGTTTGAGCGTAACGGTTTGCATGTCGGTATCGGTTCGGGGGCCGCGCGGGGCGCGGCGACAACAAGGGCTGGTGAAAGAGACGGCGGCGGGGCGGTGCGCCCGGGCCGTCAGTCGCGCTTCTTCGCGCGCGGGTGCGCGCTGTCGTAGATGCGCGCGAGATGCTGGAAGTCGAGCGAGGTATAGACCTGCGTGGCCGAGATGCTGGCGTGGCCGAGCAGCTCCTGCACCGCGCGCAGGTCGCCGCTCGACTGCAGCACGTGGGTCGCGAACGAGTGGCGCAGCACGTGCGGATGGACGTTGGCGGGAATCCCGGCCACCAGCGCCGCGCGCTTGACGCGCTCGCGCACCACGCCGGGCGCCATGCGGTTGCCGCGCACCGACAGGAACAGCGGGTGCGGATCGGCGCGCACCCAGCCCTCGCGCACCGCGAGCCAGGCGTCGAGCGCCTCCAGCGCCTTGCGGCCCACCGGCACCTTGCGTTCCTTGCCGCCCTTGCCGAGTACGCTGACCTCGGCCTCGCCGCGATCGAGCCAGCCCGCCGAGCGGTAGCCGCCGGCGTTCGCGTAATGGACGTCGAGCCCGACCAGCTCCGCGAGCCGCAGCCCCGACGAATAGAACAGCTCGACGATCGCGCGGTCGCGCAGCCCCTCGGGCGTGTCGGGGAACGGCGACTCCATCAGCGTGTTCGCGTCGTCGACCGACAGCGCCTTCGGCAGCGTCCGGGCGCGCTTGGGCGCGCGCACCGTGGCCACCGGGTTGGCCGCCATCTCGACGCGCTGCGCGTACCAGCGGTAGAACGCGCGCCAGGCGGACAGCCGGTGCGCGATCGAGCGCGCCGACAGTCCGCCCGCGTGCGCGCGCGCCACCGCGCTGCGCATGTCGGCGGCGGTGAGGCTCGCGAGCGGCCGGCCGTGGGCGAACGCGGCCAGCGCGTCGAGTTCGTGCGCGTAGCCGCGCAGCGTGTGTTCCGACAGCTGCCTGACGTGCTGCAGGTACGACAGGTAGGCGGCGATCGGCTCGTCGGTCATGGCGCGGGTGGACGCTTCAGTGCGGCAGCAGGCGCGTGAGCGCGGCGCTCGCGAGCGTGCCGATCTGCGTCAGGAAATCGGTGCCCATGCCGTCGTGGAAGCGCCGCGCGTCCGGCGAGCCGAGCACCAGCAGCCCGAAGGCCGAGGCGCCTTCGCCGGCCTCGGGCGCACGCAGCGCGATCAGCGCGATCGAGGTGGCCACGCCGCTCGCGCTGACGGTGGTGGCGGCGCCGTCGGCCCCGTCCGCCGCCTCGGGCGCGGCCGGCACCGGCGCGAGCCACTGCGCGGCCTCGAAGCCGCTGTTGGCGCCGCAATAGGGCGTGACGAGGCTGTTCGCGAACAGGCGCACCTCTTCGCCGACGTTGCGCGCGAAATCGGCCTGCGCGTAGGCGTCGGCCACGTCCCAGATCCGCAGCGCCGTCTGCGGCACGTCGAACACGTCGGCGAGGCCGCCCGCGATCGCGCGCGGCAGCGCGTGCGCGTCGCGCTCGGCGATCACGCGCGCGGTCCAGCGGCCGAACTTGGCCGCCAGCCCGTCGTTCTCGTGCCCGTAGCGCAGCAGCTCGGCCAGACGCCGTTCGAGCAGCTTGTTCTTGTCGCGCAGCATTTCCATCTGCCGCTCCTGCAGCGAGATCGCGGCCTTGCCGTGCGGGTTCGCGAGCCGGACCGTGGCGAGCAGCTCCGCGTGCCGGGCGAAGAATTCGGGGTTGGCGAGCAGGTAGTCGGCGACGTCGCGATCGTTCATGGAGCGGTGTGGTTGGAGGAGGGCGGGGGCCGAAAGGCTCAGGCGGTCAGTTCGACGACGCCGTCGAACACGGTGACGGCGGGGCCGGCCATCGACAGCGGCGCGGCTTCGTCGCGCGCGCCGTCCCAGGCGATCGTCAGCACGCCGCCGTGGGTCTGCACGGCCACCGGCGAATCGAGCAGGCCGCGGCGAATCCCGGCGGCCACGGCCGCGCAGGCGCCGGTGCCGCAGGCGAGCGTCTCGCCGGCGCCGCGCTCGTAGACGCGCAGCTTCACCTCGCGGCGCGACACGATCTGCATGAAGCCGGCGTTCACGCGCTGCGGGAAGCGCGCATGGTGTTCGATCACGGGGCCGTCCTCGAGGACCGGGAACGCCTCGACGTCGTCCACCACCTGCACCGCGTGCGGGTTACCCATCGAGACGACCGAAATCCAGCGCGTCGCGCCGCGCACCTCGAGCGGGAACAGCGTGTCCGCCCCCTCGTGGCGCGCGTCGAGGCCGGCGGCGTCGAACGGCACGCGGGCCGGCTCGAACACGGGCGAGCCCATGTCCACCACCACCTCGCCGTTCTCCTGCAGCGTCAGCGTGAGCAGGCCGTGGCTGACCTGCACGCGTACCGTCGTCTTGTCGGTCAGGCCCTTGTCGCGCACGAACTTCACGAAGCAGCGCGCGCCGTTGCCGCAATGCTCGACCTCGCCGCCGTCGCAGTTGAAGATCCGGTAGCGGAAATCCGCGCCGTCGAGCGTCGGCCGCTCGACCAGCAGCAGTTGATCGGCGCCGACGCCGAAATGGCGGTCGGCGAGCGCGCGCACGCGCTCGGGCGTGAGGCCGAGGTCGCCGGCGGTGCCGTCGAGCACGACGAAGTCGTTGCCGGCGCCATGCATCTTGGTGAACGGAAGTTTCATGGGCGTTATTGTATGCCGCGCCGGGCGCGGCTTGCGAACCCCGGCGGCGGCGGCCGTCCCGGCGCCGCCGCGGCGTCCGCGATCAGTAGAAGCCCGGCTCGCCGGCCGGACGCGTCTTGAAGCGCTTGTGGACCCAGTAATACTGCTCGGGCAGCAGCGGGATCTGTTCCTCGAGGAACGCGTTCATGCGGCGCGCGTCGAGATCGTCGTCGCCGGTCGGGTACTGCTCCCACGGCTTGAACACGCGCAGCCGGTAGCCCTTGTAGTTCGGCAGCACCTCGCCGATGAACGGCACGACCTGCGCGCGGCCGGTTTTCGCGAGCCGGCCCACCGCCGTCAGCGTGCAGGTCGGGATCCCGAAGAACGGCACGAACGTGGAGTTGCGCGTGCCGTAGTCCATGTCGGCGCCGAGCATCACGGGCTTGCGGTCGCGCAGCCAGCGCAGCACGATCCGCGCACTGTCGGCGCGGCTCGCCATCTCGGCGTCGAAGCGCGCGCGCGCGCGCTTCGCCTCGGCTTCGAGCAGCGGGTTCGAAAACGGTTGGTACAACGAACCGCAGGTGCGTTGCAGCGAGCGGTTCAACCAGATCGAGCCGGCCTCGATGCCGACGAAATGCAGGCCGAGAAACAGCGTCGGCGGCAGGTCCGGATCGGTCAGGTCGATCGCGCTGTCGACCTCGATCAGCCGGGCCAGCTTCTGCTCCGAGCCGAACCACTGGACGCTGCGCTCGACGTAGCTGCGAATCGCATGACGAAAGTGCCGGCCCGCCACTTCCTCGCGCCGCGCCTCGCTCCACTCGGGAAAGCAGAGTTTCAGGTTCGTATGTACGATGCGCTTTCGGCGGCTCGGGATGCGGTACAGCAACCAGCCGAGCGCGTCGCCGAAACGCGCCGTCACGCCATACGGCAGCAACGCGAACAGCTTCAGCAGAAGCAGCGCGAACTGCGTGCCGAGACGGCCTAGCATGAGCGGTCTCCATGGGGCCGGAAGGCCCGCGCCTGGCGGGGGAAATTCAGAACGTAGCGGTGGGCAACCACGAATGCACCCTTGTGTGACAAGACTGGAAAGCCGCTATAATACGGGCTTCGCCGAGTTAACTGACAACTTGCGGGGCGAAGCCGGAGGGGTGCAGGATGCCTGTCCGGGTCAAGGAATCCGCTAAAGCGTCGCCACTTCATCCGGTTCCGAAGCTGGCTACGTGAATGCAACCGTAACCACCAAGGAGCTTAGCCAAGTGGCAAACGATTATCTCTTCACGTCCGAATCCGTTTCCGAAGGCCACCCGGACAAGGTCGCCGACCAGATCTCCGACGCGATTCTCGATGCCATTCTCGCGCAGGACAAATACTCCCGTGTGGCAGCCGAAACGCTGTGCAACACGGGTCTCGTCGTGCTCGCGGGTGAGATCACCACGACTGCCAACATCGACTACATCCAGATCGCGCGCGACACGATCCGCCGCATCGGCTACGACAACACCGACTACGGCATCGACTACAAGGGTTGCGCCGTGCTCGTCGCCTACGACAAGCAGTCGCCGGACATCGCGCAAGGCGTCGATCGCGCGCACGACAACAACCTCGACCAAGGCGCCGGCGACCAGGGCCTGATGTTCGGCTACGCGTGCGACGAAACGCCCGAGCTGATGCCGCTGCCGATCTACCTGTCGCACCGCCTCGTCGAGCGCCAGGCCAACCTGCGCCGCGACGGCCGCCTGAACTGGCTGCGTCCGGACGCGAAGTCGCAGGTCACGGTCCGCTACGTCGACGGCAAGCCGCACTCGATCGACACCGTCGTGCTGTCGACGCAGCACGCCCCGGAAATCGACCTGCCGCAACTGCGCGAAGCCGTGATCGAGGAGATCATCAAGCCGACGCTGCCGGCCGAACTGATCAAGGGCGACATCAAGTTCCTGGTGAACCCGACCGGTCGTTTCGTGATCGGTGGCCCGCAGGGCGACTGCGGTCTGACGGGCCGCAAGATCATCGTCGACACCTACGGCGGTGCCGCTCCGCACGGCGGCGGCGCGTTCTCGGGCAAGGATCCGTCGAAGGTCGACCGCTCGGCCGCCTACGCGGGCCGCTACGTCGCCAAGAACATCGTGGCCGCGGGCCTCGCCTCGCGCGCGCTGATCCAGGTGTCGTATGCGATCGGCGTGGCCGAGCCGACCTCGGTGATGGTCAACACGTTCGGCACCGGCAAGGTCTCGGACGAACTGATCACGAAGCTCGTGCGCGAACACTTCGACCTGCGTCCGAAGGGCATCGTGCAGATGCTCGACCTGCTGCGCCCGATCTACGAGAAGACGGCCGCCTATGGCCACTTCGGCCGTGCCGAGCCGGAATTCTCGTGGGAAGCGACCGACAAGGCGCTGGTCCTCGCGGAAGCGGCAGGCGTCACGCCGGCCGTCGCGCAACCGGCGTAAAACCGGCGCAAAACTCACATAGCGTGCCGCGGTCCGGATCCGGACCGAACGGCTTGAATGAAAAAAGCCCGCCGAAGCGGTAATGCCGTTCAGTTAAGGTTCTTTCTGAGGAACCGAACGGCATAACGAGCAGGACGGGACTTGACGGCCCGATC
>NZ_CP045094.1:3985440-4094658 GCF_022870505.1 Burkholderia perseverans | reverse complement strand
CACTTCAGCGCAGCGTTTACAACCACTCCTTCCCCAAAACAAAAATGCCGTTCAGTTGCTTAACTGAACGGCATTACCGGCTTGCCGGGGTTTTTTCTTGGGCGCGCGTGGCGTGGTGAGGGGCGGGCCGTGATCGGACGGCGCATTGGCCAACCCATCGGCCGACGGTGGCCCGCCTCAACGCGCGCCGAACGCGAACCAGCCGGGGCTCGCCGACAGGCGCCGCGGGCGGTTGACGCGGCGGCGCGGGCCGTTTGCGCGACGCAGCGCGAGCAGGCGCAGCGACGACGGCTTGCGCAGCAGGGCCGGCAGGCCGAGCCGGCGCGCGCCGGCATGGGCGCGCATCGCCGCGAGGAACGAATGCAGCCAGGCGCGCAGGCCGTCGAAGCGCGGCGTCGATGCCACCGCGCGCGTCGCCAGCGCCCGGGTGCGCGCCTGATGATGGCGCAGGGTGCGGACGATGCGGCGGGGCTCGAGCTGGGAAAGACGTCGGGCGGCGCGGTGCAGGCGGGAGGTGAGACGGAAGGACATGACGATGTGACTTGGCTCGTAAAGGTGCCGGATCGGTTGCCCCACGGGCGGTCGGTGTTCGACACCTGAGTAAGGGTAGGCGCCGGGCGGACGCCGTTCTGGCGCGGCAGGCCCGGTTGGCCCGCGCCGGTCGACATGACAGGCGCCGACAGCCTACCGGCGATCCATGACGCCCAGAAGTCGAGACAACCCTGAGAGTGGCCCCGGGGCGGCGCGCGTTTCGCGCTTCGCGGGATTAGTCACACGGGGCGTCCGGCAGTTCCGCGATGGCGGCGGAAAGCGGGTAAAAAGCGGGCGGAAGCGGGACGAAAGCGCGCCGGCAGCCCTGCCGCGCCGGCAATCGGCCCGCGTGCCGCGAGATCCGGTCGCGGTCGTCGACAATGTTGGGTTCCGGATCGATCCGCGCCGTCTTACAATCGACGCATTCATAAAAACGACATCGAGCCAGCCATGTCCCCACAGCATTCGGAGTTGATTCGCGCCCAGATCGACGCATTGCGCGAACACGGTTATGTGATCGTTCCGGGGCTGGTTGCGCCCGAGACTTGCGCCGGATTGAAGGCGGTCGCCGAGCGCCAGTTGCGCGAAGCCGCCGAGCCGCTCGAATTCGAGGCGGACTTGCGCTATCCGGGCGCGCCGCAGTCGAAGGACGCGCCGGGCGGCCGTACCGTGCGCCGCCTGCTCGATGCCTACCAGCGCGCGCCCGAGTTCGCCGCGCGCGCCACCGCCCCCGAGATCGCCGCCTGGCTGCAGGCGTACTTCGGCGAGGCGGCGCTGCTTTCGCGCGCGCATCACAACTGCATGATGACGAAGCACCCGCGCTACGGCAGCCTGACCGGCTGGCACCGCGATTTCCGCTACTGGGCGTTCGAGCGCGCGGATCTGGTGTCGGTCTGGCTCGCGGTCGGCGCGGAGACCGACGGCAACGGCGCGCTGTGGCTCGTGCCCGGTTCGCATCGGGCCGAACTCGGCGCCGACTGTTTCGACGAGGCGAAGTTCTTCCGCGGCGACCTGCCCGCCAACCGCGCGTTGATCGAGCGCGCGGTGTGCCCCGAACTCGCCCCCGGCGACGTGGTGTTCTTCCACTGCAACACGCTGCATTCGGCCGGCCAGAACCGCAGCGACGAGGTGAAGTTCTCGCTCGTCTACACCTATCACGGCGAGAGCAACCGGCCGGTGCCCGGTTCGCGCTCGGCGTCGAAGCCCGACGTGAGGCTTTGACCGGCGGGAGCCGGACGCGGCGTCGGGGCCGTCGGCTCCGCCCGCGCCGGTTCAAGCGCGATGATTCAACCGCGGCTCACGCGCGACGGCTCGCGCGCGCCTCCGGCATTCAGCGCCGGCCGCCCGGCATCGCGAGGCCGATCAGGCCGGCCAGCATCGCGACCGCGCCGCCGGCGAACAGCAGGATCGTCTTGGTCGCCGGCGAGCCGGTGAAGAATCGCGACAGGCTGTCGTTGAACGAATGGAATGACTGGCCGCCGAAGTACAGCAGCACGATGCCGCCGACGATCAACGCGACCGAGATCGCTCGAGTCATGGATTGCTCCGCTATCACGCCTCATCAGGACGCCGCAGTGTAGGGTACCGGCGCCATGGCGTCCATCGCGCCGGGCAACGGCTGCGCGAACGCGGCCGGCCCGCTACCATGGCCGGCATGCGCTTCCCGTCCGCCCGCCGGCATCGCCCGGCGGGCGCCTTCACGACTCGACCGAGAGCACCCCCGATGGCCTACGAAGCAGCTTCCCACCGTTACGCGGACATGCCGTATCGCACCTGCGGCAAGTCCGGTCTCAAACTGCCGGCGCTGTCGCTCGGCCTCTGGCACAACTTCGGCGATACCACGCCGCTCGCGACGCAGCGCGAGATCCTGCGCACCGCGTTCGATCTCGGCATCACGCATTTCGATCTCGCCAACAACTACGGGCCGCCCTACGGCAGCGCCGAAACCAACTTCGGCCGGCTGCTGAAGGACGACTTCCGCCCCTACCGCGACGAGCTGCTGATCTCGACCAAGGCCGGCTGGGACATGTGGCCGGGGCCCTACGGCAGCGGCGGCGGCTCGCGCAAGTACGTGCTGGCGAGCCTCGACCAGAGCCTCGCGCGGATGGGCCTCGACTACGTCGACATCTTCTACTCGCATCGCTTCGATGCCCACACGCCGCTCGAGGAAACCGCGAGCGCGCTGGCCACCGCCGTGAAGCAGGGCAAGGCGCTCTACGTCGGCGTGTCGTCGTATTCGGCCGGCAAGACGCGCGAGATCGCCGCGCTGCTGGCCGAGGAGCGCATCCCGCTGCTGATCCACCAGCCTGCCTACAACCTGCTGAACCGCTGGCCCGAGCAGGCGCTGTTCGATGCGCTCGACGAGACGGGCGCGGGCAGCATCGCGTTCACGCCGCTCGCGCAGGGGCTGCTGACCTCGAAATACCTGAACGGGATTCCCGACGACGCGCGCGTCAACAAGCCCGGCGGCGGTTCACTGAAGGCCGAGCATCTGAGCGCGCAGAACCTCGACCACGTGCGCAAGCTCAACGTGATCGCCGTGCGGCGCGGCCAGAGCCTCGCGCAGATGGCGCTCGCCTGGGTGCTGCGCGGCAACCGCGTGACCTCGGCGCTGATCGGCGCGAGCCGGCCCGAGCAGGTGCGCGAGAACGTCGGCGCGCTGACGCGGCTCGACTTCACGGCCGAGGAACTGGCCGAGATCGATCGCTACGCGACCGAAGGCGGAATCAATCTGTGGGAAAAGCCGTCGACCGATCAGGCGCTGTGACGGCAAGTGCGCCGCGCGGCTGCATGGCGTGAGAGAAAAGAGGAGGACGCGCGCCGCGAGCGCGCGCCGTTCAACGACGGATCAATCGTGGAGTGCTTGCGCTAGATCAGCGCGGGCAGCCCCTCGACCAGCAGCAGCGCGACGCCCACCCCAAGCATCGCGCCAAGCACGCGCAGCACGTTGTGCCGCATATGATGCGTGCCGCACGGCACCGCGCCGAAGAACAGCGCGCCGGCCAGCGCCATCGGAATCAGAAGGATGAAATCGCCGATCGTGAAGTAGCTCATGTTCGTCTCCCGGCTTGATTCGACCCGCCCGTGAAGTGCGGGCGGTTGATTCAAGTATAGGTAACGAAATCGTGAATTTCGCGTTCCGGATTATTGCGAATCCGGAGAAACATCTTCCGCAACTGATCGATGAGCGCGGCACGATGCTTCGCTTTCCGAAGCATGACGGCGAGCTTTCTTTTTCCGCATCGCACGATCGGGCGCATGCCGGAACACCAGTGCGAGCCCGGCGAGGATCGCGGCCATGCCGGCGAGTTCAGGCAGCCCGGGCAGGTGGCCGAAACCGAGCGCGTCCATCAGCGTGGTGACTACCGGCACCAGATAGAACAGGCTCGTCACGTTGACGGCGTCGCCGTCGCGCATCAGGCGATAGAACAGCATCTGACCGGCCACCGAGATCACGAGGCCGAGCCAGAGCACGGCGGCGATGAGCGGCCACGAGCCGTCGAACGCGAACGGCGCGCTCGACAGCGGCAGGCACAGCGCGCTCATCGCCACGCCGATCGCGGTCTGCAGCGCGAGGCCGTCGGCGGGCGCCACGCCGCTGCGTTTCTGCAGCAGCGCGCCGGCGGTGATCGCCACCAGCGCGGCGAGTGCGAAGCCCGCGCCGGCCGCCGACACGCCGCCGCCGGCCAGGCCGCGCCAGACCACCAGCGCGAGGCCGAGCAGCGCGAGCAGCAGGCCGGCGCCACGCGGCGCGGACCAGCGCCGCTCGACCAGCGCGAGCGTGAGGATCGGCTGCGCGCCGAGCAGCGTGGCGAGCATGCCCGGCGTGATGCCGTGTTCGAGCGCGAGCAGATAGCCGATCGAATAGACGCCCATCAGCAGGCCGATCACGGCCGTGATGCGCCGCCCGCCGCGCGGCGGCAGCCAGCGGCCGCGCCAGCAGGCGACGGCGGCCAGCGCGAGCGAGGCGAGCGCGAAGCGCGCGATCAGGAACGCGAGCGCGGACGCATGGCGCACGCCGAGTTCGGCGAAGATCGCGCCGCTGCTCCACAGCAGCACGAACAACGAAGTGGTGAAATGCGCGGTGACCGCGCGTTGAACGGAACGCATGGTGATCCCTTGTCGATCGAGGTCGCGAACGGCCGCGCGCACCGCCGCGCGTCGAGGACGTCGCGCACGAACGGCGGGCGGGACCGCAGGAGAAAAGCGGAAAACGCGGCGCGGGTCAGCCGCGCCGGGCCGCGCGATGCGGCGGCGGCGCGCCGAGGCGCGGCGGATCGACAGGGGGAGGCGGGGCCGCTTGCGCGCGCACCCGCCGCCGCACGAGCGGCGGCGGGCAATCGGCGAGGTGAGCATGTGCGGCAGACCGCATGGTTCGGAAACCGTGGATGACGTGACGAGCCCTCACGTTAGCGCAGGGCGGGGACGTTCGGCAAGCGTTGCATGCGTGCGCTCGTGCATTCACGCGGGCGGGAAGCAGGCGGGCGGCCGCCGGCTTCGGGGCCGCTGCCGGCTCAGGCCGCCCCGACGCGTTCCCGCGCGCGCAGCCAGCGCGCCGCGACGAAGCCGGCCGCGAGCAGCGCGGCAACCAGCGCCGCGACGCCGGGCCAGCCCGATGCGCTCCAGAAGTGGCCGCCGAGCGAGCCGATCACGCTTGAGCCCACGTAGTACGAAAGCAGGTACAGCGCGGCGGCCTGCCCCTTGCCCTCGGTGGCGAGCCGCCCGACCCAGCCGCTCGCGACCGAGTGGCCGGCGAAGAAGCCGAACGTCACGCAGGCGATACCGGCCGCGATCGCGGCCACCGGCGTGAGCAGTGTCAGCGCGACGCCCGCGCCCATCATCACGATGCTCACCATCAGCACGCGGCCGCGCCCGATCGAATCGGCCATCCGTCCGGACCATGGCGAGGCGAACACGCCGACCAGATAGACCACGAAGATCGCGCCGATGGTGGCCTGGTTCATCGCGTAGGGCGGCGCGAGCAGCCGGTAGCCGATGTAGTTGTAGAGCGTGACGAAGCTGCCCATCAGCACGAAGCCCATCAGGAACAGCGCCGGCAGCTCGCGGCGCCCGGTCAGGTGCCGCGCCAGCGCGCGGCGATGATGCGCGAGGCCGAGCCCGCGGCGCGGCGTGAAATGGCGCGAGGCCGGCAGCAGCGCGCGAAACGCCAGCATCGACAGCAGCCCGAGCACGCCGATGCCGGCCACCGCGATGCGCCAGCCGAACCACTCGGCGAGCATGCCGGTGATCACGCGCCCGGCCATGCCGCCGATCGCGGTGCCGCCCACGTAGAGCCCCATCGCGAGCCCGAGCCCGTCCGGATGCACTTCCTCGGCGAGATAGGCCATCGCCACGGCCGGCACGCCGCCGAGCGAGAGCCCGGTGAGCGCGCGCAGCACCAGCAGCTCGTGCCAGTGCGGCACGAACGCGGCCGCGAGCGTGAACAGCGACGAGGCGGTCAGCGAGGCCGTCATCAGCCGGTGCCGGCTCAGGCCTTCGGAGACGAAGCCGGCCACGAAGATCGCGATCGCCAGCGCGGCCGTCGCGAACGACAGCGACAGGCTGCTCTGCGCGGGGCTCACGTCGAACGCGCCCGAGAATTCCGGCAGCAGCGGCTGCACGTAGTAGAGCAGCGAGAAGGTGGCGTAACCGGCGAACAGCAGCGCGATGGCCGCGTGCCAGTAGCCGCGCGTGCCGCGCTCGAGATACGGCGGCGGTGACGAGGACGACGGCTCGGATTGGGCGGGACGGCGGCTGGCCGGCTCCGGCGATCCGGGTGATGCACTCACGCTGGGACTCCCTGCAACGAACGAAAACCGCAACGATACGCCGGTTGCCTGCTTTATGTCGTCTGACGGTGTCGTCCGGACGTGTTGTCCGAATGCATCGTTCGAACGCGTCGCCCGGATCGGCCGGCATGGCGCGCGCAGCACGGAATGTCGCTTATGGCATCGGCGGTCGGCCGTCTCGCGCAAGGCCGATGATGGTGCGTTCTGCTGAGCGTCACATCTGTCGGGTTATGATGGCACTGCGCCGGACGGGGTTCCGGCGTGGCCGTGCCGTCCCGGAAAACGGGGGCGGGGCGGCCGGATCGTGTTTTTGCGATCTTTTTATTTTCATAAACGCGATTCCCATCCACGCGGGAATCGGTTGACAATGGATGCGCGTCCAGGCCTTCGGGCAGCGCGTCCGGGTATTCGCGGCCGGGACTCCGGCCGGCTTTGAGTGGGGAAACATCATGCATGTCGGTTCGATTGTCTGCACTACCCATATCGCCGTCCCGAAGGGCGCCCGGGGCATCGTCCAGCGCATTCTCGGTGACATGGCGATGGTGACCTGGTACGCCGGCGTGCCTGGCGAATCGAAGGAACTGAACACCGAGCCCTTCTTTCTCGAGGACCTGATCGACACCGGCGAATCGGTGCTGCCGGCGGGCGCCGCGATTCACTGAGCGCTCGTCAAGCCGCCCCGCGCGCGGCACAATGCGGGGCATGACCGACGACCATTCCGAACCCTCCGAGGCCGGCGCGAGCGCCGGCCTGCCATTTGCGGGCCTGACGCCCGAACGCGTGCTCGACGCGCTCGACAGCGTGCTGATGCCGGCCGGTCTGCGCACCGACGGCCGCCTGCTCGCGCTGAACAGCTACGAGAACCGCGTCTACCAGGTGGGCGTCGAGGACGGGCCGCCGGTCGTCGCGAAGTTCTATCGGCCGCAGCGCTGGTCCGACACGGCGATCCTTGAGGAGCACGCGTTCGTCGCCGAACTCGCCGCGCGCGAGATCCCGGCGGTCCCCGCGCGCGAACTCGACGGCCGCACGCTGCACGCCTTCGAAGGGTTCCGCTTCTCGGTGTTCGAACGCCGCGGCGGGCGCGCGCCCGAGCTGGACCGGCGCGACACGCTCGAATGGCTCGGCCGCTTCATCGGCCGCATCCACGCGGTGGGTGCCACCACCGCCTACGTCGAGCGGCCCACGCTCGACATCCGCAGCTTCGGCTACGATTCGCGCGACACGCTGCTGGCCGGCGGCGTCGTGCAGGACGACGTGCGTCCCGCCTACGAGACGGTGCTGGCGCTGGCGCTGGAAGGCGTCGAGGCCGCGTTCGCGCGCGCGGGCGAGGTGCGGATGCTGCGCGCGCATGGCGACTGCCATCCGAGCAACGTGCTGTGGACCGACGCCGGCCCGCATTTCGTCGACTTCGACGACAGCCGGATGGCGCCCGCGATCCAGGATCTGTGGCTGCTGCTGCCGGGCGACCGCGCCGGCGCCTCGGCCGCGCTGGCCGACCTGCTGGCCGGCTACGAGGACTTCTGCGAGTTCGATCCGCGCGAGCTGCATCTGGTCGAGGCGCTGCGCACGCTGCGCCTGATCCATTACTCGGCGTGGCTCGCGCGGCGCTGGGACGATCCGGCCTTCCCCGCGGCATTCCCATGGTTCAACACGCAGCGCTACTGGGAAGCGCGCGTGCTGGAACTGCGCGAGCAGATCGGCGCGATGCAGGAAGGCCCGCTCTGGCCGGTCTGAACTGACCGGCGGCTCGTAGGCGCGGGCCGCCCCGCGCGGTTGTCACAAGCCGTCCGCCGCGCGGCGTCGGCATCGGCATCGAACGCGGCGGCCGCTCCGGCCGCCCTTGCACCGCGCCGCGCGTGCGGCCTCAGAACCTCAGCATCAGCTTCATCAGCGCCGCGAAGCGCCGGCCGTAGGGCGGCAGCAGCAGGTTGCGCGCGTTGAAGCGCGCCTGCGTGAGCACCGGCTTCAGCTTCGAGAACGTGACGAAGCCGTCGTAGCCGTGATACGCGCCCATTCCGCTCGCGCCGATGCCGCCGAACGGCAGCGAGCCGCAGGCGATGTGCATCAGCGTCTCGTTGATCGACACGCCGCCCGAGATCGTCTCGCGCATCACGCGATCGATGCTCGCGCGCGATTCCTCGAACAGGTACAGCGCGAGCGGCCGCGGCCGCGCATTTACGTAGGCGATCGCCTGGTCCAGCGTGTCGTAGGGCACGATCGGCAGCAGCGGCCCGAAGATTTCCTCCTGCATCAGCGCGGCGGCGTCGGGCGCGCGCGTGACGGCCAGCGGCGCGAAGCGGCGCCGCGCCGGATCGGCCGCCGCGTCGGTCAGCGGATGCAGCGCCGCGCCGCCGGCCCGGGCCTCGGCGGCCAGCCGTTCGAGCCGCGTGAAATGGCGCTCGGAGACGATCGAGGTGTAGTCGGCGTTGTTCGCGAAGTCGGGATAGAGCTTCGCGATGCGCGCGCGGGCCCGCGCGATGAACGCGTCCTCCTTGCCGCGCGGCACCAGCACGTAGTCGGGCGCGATGCAGGTCTGGCCCGCGTTCAGCGTCTTGCCGGCGACGATCGCGTCGACCGCGTTGTCGAAGCGCGCGCCCGGCCCGATGATCGCGGGCGACTTGCCGCCGAGTTCGAGCGTGACCGGCGTCAGGTGCTCGGCGGCCGCGCGCATCACGTGCCGGCCCACCTGCGTCGAGCCCGTGAACAGCAGGTGGTCGAACGGCAGCGCGCTGAACGCGGCGCCCACCTCGGCGTCGCCGTTCACCACCGCGACGTGCTCGCGCGAGAAGGTCTTCGCGATCAGCGTCTCGAACAGCTCGCCGGTGCGCGGCGTCAGTTCGGACATCTTGAGGATCGCGCGGTTGCCGGCGGCGAGCGCGCAGATCAGCGGGCCGGCGGCGAGCAGCACCGGATAGTTCCACGGCGCCACGATGCCGACCACGCCGAGCGGCTGCGGGATCACGCCGGCGCGCGCCGGCATCAGCCACTTGTTCATCGGGCGGCGGCGCGGGCGCATCCAGCGCCGGCCGTGCCGCAGCGCGTCGTCGATTTCCTCCTTGGCCATCCAGATCTCGGAGAGCAGCACCTCCTGTTTCGCGCGATGGCCGAAGTCGGCGCTGATCGCCTCGGCGAGCGCGTCGGCATGCTCGAGCAGCATGGTGCGCAGCGTGCGCAGATGGCCCGCGCGGGTGTCCCACGACGGATACGGCGCGCGCAGGAACGCGGCGCGCTGGTCGTGCAGCAACGCGTCGAGCGTCGCGAGGCCGGGCAGGTCGTTTTTCATCTCGTCTCCTCGGAGCGGCCGGCGGCCCGAGGTCGGGCCGGCCCGGGCCGCGGGTCAGGCCGGGAACGCGCGCGCCACCAGCGCGCCGTGATCGAAGCTCGCGGGCAGCGTACCGTAGACGCGTCCCGCCTCGGGGCTCGCCGCGCCGAGGCGCGTCGCGATGAACGCGTCGGCCACCTCGGCGGGCGCGTGGCGCGCCAGCAGCGCGGCCTGCGCGATCAACGCGATGCGCTGCGCGATGCGTCGCGCCGAGGCCTCGCGGGCCTCGGCCGGCGCGGCCAGCGTCGCGAGCAGATCGTCGAGCGCGCGCAGCACCTCGCGCCGCTCGCCGAGATCGGCGCGCCAGGCGGCGACGAGCGCGGCGGCCGCGTCGGGCTCGCGTTCGATCGCGCGCAGCACGTCGAGGCACATCACGTTGCCGGAGCCTTCCCAGATCGAGTTGACGGGCGCCTCGCGATAGAAGCGCGCCATCGGGCCGGTCTCGACGTAGCCGTTGCCGCCCCACACCTCCATCGCCTCGCCGGTGAATTCGAGCGCGCGCTTGCAGACCCAGAACTTCGCGGCCGGCGTGACGATGCGGCGCCAGCCGCGTGCCTCGGCGTCGTGGCCGTCGTCGTGCTCGACCGCGTCGGCGAGGCGCATGAACAGCAGCGTGGCGGCCTCCGATTCGAGCGCGAGATCGGCCAGCACGTTGCGCATCAGCGGCTGGTCGGCGAGCCGGCGGCCGAACGCGTGGCGGTGCCGCGTGTGGTGGATCGCCTGCACGAGAGCGGCGCGCATCAGCGCGGCGCTGCCGATCACGCAGTCGAGCCGCGTCAGGTTCGCCATCTCGATGATGGTCGGCACGCCGCGGCCCTCGTCGCCGACCATCACGCCGTAGGCATCGAGGAACTCCACCTCGCTGCTCGCGTTCGAGCGGTTGCCGAGCTTGTCCTTGAGCCGCTGGATCTGCACCGCGTTCTTCGCGCCGTCGGGCGTGAAGCGCGGCACGTAGAAGCACGAGATGCCGGCGTGGTCCGACGTGCGCGCGAGCACCAGATGCGCGTCGCATTGCGGCGCCGAGAAGAACCACTTGTGGCCCACCAGCCGGTAGGCCTCGCCGCGCCCGCCCGCGCCGAGCGCGAACGCGCGCGTCTCGTTGCTGCGCACGTCGGAGCCGCCCTGTTTCTCGGTCATGCCCATGCCGATCATCATCGAGCGCTTCGCCGCGAGCGGCACGTCGCGCGGATCGTGCTCGCGCGTGTAGAGCCGCTCGCGCAGCGTCTCGAACAGGGCCGGTTCCCGTTGCAGCACGGGGATGCTCGCGAACGTCATGGTCAGCGGGCAGAGCGACCCCGATTCGAGCTGTGCGTGCAGGAAATAGCCGGCGCAGCGCGCGGCCATCGCGCCGGCGCGCGGCTCGGCAAACGGCAGCGCGTGCAGGCCTTCGCCGCGCAGCAGCGCGAGCAATTGGTGCCAGCTCGGGTGGAATTCCAGCGCGTCGAGCCGCTCCCCGCGCGGGCTGTGCGTGATGAGTTCGGGCGTGTGGCGGTTGGCGAGTTCGGCCAGCGCGAGCGTGTCGGGCGTGGTCAGCGCCGCGCCGTGGCGCGCCAGCGCCGTTCGATGCCAGGGCGCGCCGTGCCGCTCGACGGCGGCCGCGAGCGCGAGGTCGGTTTCAAACGCGTTGTAGTCGGTGAGCGGCGGGGCCTGATTCGTGACCTGATGCGTGGCCGCCGGTGCCTGCTGATCCATGCCGGTGTCTCCCACGGTGTCTCTCATTTCGCGGCGCGCTCAGGCGCGAAACCGCCCGCTGCCGCGCGAGGCGAATCCGGCCATCTTACGGCCGCGCGCGCCCGGCGTTTAGAGGAATCGCTCTTGATTCCGTGCGCCGCGCCGCGCGTCGCGTTCCTACAATGCGCGAACATTACAGGCGATAGCGCCGCTCGCCGAACAAGGCGAAGCCGGTCACTGTTCATGACATGAAGGAGACATGACATGCAGTACGACTATCTGATCGTGGGTGGCGGATCGGGCGGCGCGAGCCTTGCCGCGCGCCTCGCCGACGCGTGCCCCGACGCCACCGTCGCGCTGATCGAGGCGGGCGGCGACAACCGGCGCAACCTGCTGGTCAACCTGCCGATGGGCATCGCCGCGCTGGTGCCGTACCGGCTCGGCACCAACTACGGCTACCAGACGGAGCCGCAGGCCGGGCTCGGCGGGCGGCGTGGCTACCAGCCGCGCGGGCGCGGGCTGGGCGGCTCGAGCGCGATCAACGCGATGATCTACACGCGCGGCCATCCGCTCGACTACGACGAATGGGCCGCGCTCGGCTGCACCGGCTGGGGCTGGCAGGAGGTGCTGCCCTACTTTCGCCGCGCCGAGGGCAACCAGCGCGGCGCCAGCGAATGGCATGGCGCCGACGGGCCGCTGACGGTGTCCGACCTGCGCTTTCGCAATCCGTTCGCACAACGATTCATCGACGCGGCGCACGCGGCCGGCTATCCGCTAAACGACGATTTCAACGGCCCTGAGCAGGAGGGCGTCGGCTTCTACCAGGTCACGCATCGCGACGGCGCGCGCTGCAGCGTGGCGCGCGCCTATCTCTACGACCAGCCGCGCGGCAACCTGCGGATCCTGACCGGCGCCACCGTGCTGCGCGTGGTGTTCGACGGCAAGCGCGCGGCCGGCGTGACGCTCGAACGCGGCGGCAGGATCGAGACGATCGGCGCGCGCGCCGAGGTGATCGTGGCGGCCGGCGCGTTCAACTCACCGCAACTGCTGATGTGCTCGGGCATCGGGCCGGGCGAGTCGCTGCGCGCGCACGGCATCGAGGTGGTCCACGACGCGCCCGAGGTCGGACGCAACCTGATCGACCATATCGACTTCATCATCAACAAGCGCGTGGATTCGACGGAGCTGGTGGGGATCTGCCTGCGCGGGCTTGCGAAGATGACGCCACAGCTGTTCCGCTGGCTCTCGAAGCGCGACGGCATGATGTCGAGCAACGTCGCCGAGGCGGGCGGCTTCCTCAAGAGCGCGCCGGGGCTCGACCGCCCCGACCTGCAGCTGCATTTCTGCACCGCGCTCGTCGACGATCACAACCGCCACATGCATTGGGGCTTCGGCTATTCGCTGCACGTCTGCGCGCTGCGGCCGTGGAGCCGCGGCACCGTCACGCTGGCGAGCGGCGACGCGCGCGAGGCGCCGCGCATCGACCCGCGCTTCCTCAGCGACGCGCGCGATCTCGAGCTGCTGATGACGGGCGCGAAGGCGATCCGCCGGATCCTGGCGGCCGAGCCGCTCGCCTCGCAAGGCGGGCGCGAGCTCTACACCGACCCGGCCGACGACGACGCCGCGCTGCGCGCGGCGATCGTCGCGCACGCGGACACCATCTATCACCCGGTCGGCACCTGCCGGATGGGCGGCGACGCGGCGTCGGTCGTCGATCCGCAGTTGCGCGTGCGCGGCGTGACGGGGCTGCGCGTGGTCGATGCGTCGGTGATGCCGACGCTGATCGGCGGCAACACGAACGCGCCGTCGGTGATGATCGGCGAGCGCGCGGCCGATTTCATCGTGGCCGCGCGGCGCGGGGCCGAGCCGCAGCGCGTCGAGAACGTGGTGCCGGTGATGCCTGTCGCGGCGGCGGCTGGCGGGGGGATGTCGGGCGGGTAAAGCGTGGGCAACGATGACGCGCGGCGCTGGGGCCGGCGCCCGGAGCGGGCGGCGTGACGACAGCCTGAAGGCGGCCGCGGGCAGGAAGTCACGACCGCGGGCAGAATGGGCGGGCCGGCCCGGCGTCCGATCGTCCGCGGACTGCCCGGCTCTCCGACGCCGACCCGCCAACTCTGGAGGTGCTTACGCGAACGTATCGACCATCCCGACGCGCTGCTGCGTCGCGCCGCTGGACGACGTCGCTGCGATCCCGGCGAGCGCGTCGTCGCCCGTCCCGCCCGATCCGAGCCCGCCGCCCGCGCGTCGCGTCGCGCTTGCGCCCGACGATTGCCGTTGCGCGTCCTGGCGGGCGAATCCGGCGCCGCCGTCGCTGACGTTGGCGCTGCCGAGGCTCAGGCCGCCCGCTTCCATCGCTTCGCGCAGCTTCGGCAGCGCGGCCTCGACGCCTTCGCGCACCTGCGGATGCTGCGACACGAACAGCGCATGCGCGTGGTTGTCGGCCACGTTGAGCACCACCTGCAGCGGGCCGAGGTCCGGCGGATTCAGCGTCAGCTCGGCGCTTTGCTGATGCGCGTTCGACAGGAACACCACCTTCTGGCTCAGCGCGTCGCTCCAGTCGGGACTGCCCACGCGCGGGCCGATGGTCGCTTCGGCGGCGGCCGCGCCGGCGGTGGTGGCGGCGGCCGTCTGCGCGAGCGGCGTGGCCTGCTGCGAGGCGGCGGCGGCCAGCGCGGTCTGGGCCGCGTTCGGATCGGCCGAGGTGATCGCCGTGGTGTCGACGTGCTGCGTGTTGGCCGACGAACCGGCGGCGGCGTTGGCCGCGGCCGCGTAGGCCGACGAGCCGGACGGCGAGACCGCGTTGGCCGGATTGTGATCGGCGCCCGCGGCGCCATTGCCGGTGGCGGCCAGATGCGCGCCGGCCTGTCCGCCCGCGGCGCTGCTGCCGCCAGTGCCGCCGCGTGCGGACAGCATCGGTGCCGCCGCGCCGTTGGCGCCGCCGTTCTGCAGGTGATCGAGCGCGGCCTGCAGCGCGTTCGCGACCGAGTTGCCGTTCGCGCCCGCGCCGGCCGCGGCGGTCTGCGCCGCGGCGCTGCCGGCCAGCGCGGCGGCTGCCGCGTTCGCGTCGGCCTTGCCGGTCGCGGCCGCGTTGGCGGCGAGCGCGGCGGCGGCCGTATCGGCGGCGCTGCCGTCCGCGGCGTTGCCGTTGGCCGCGTCCTGGCGTGCCTGCAGCTGCGCCTGCACCGCCGCGGCGGCCGCGAGCGCGGCGGCCTCGGCCGGCGTGGTCGCGGTCTGCGCATCCTGCGTATCCGTGCTGTCGTCCTTGTCCGATGCGTGGTGGCCGCGGTGCGGGCGCACCGAGCCGTCGCCCGAGGTGTCCTGGGTGGTGGTGGCGGCCGCCTGCTGCTGTTGCGGCGCGCTCGGCTGCTGCGGCGCGGGCTGCGCCGGCTTCGGCTGGCCCTGCTGGCTCGCCACGCTCTGCTGCAGCGTCTGCGAGAACGGCGTCGAGCTCTGCGCGGCGGCGTTCGCGTCGCTCGCGCGCGAACTCTGGCTGGCGCGGGTGGCGGAGAGGGTGTCGAGCAGCGATGCGCTCAGGGAAGTGGCGGCCATGGCGGTGTCTCGTTCCAGTTTATTTGGAGGATTGCGCGGCGGCGTCGGCGCGCATGCGCAGCACTTTGGCTGCGTGTTCGTCGGCGTCACGCTGTTCGCGTTTCGCCGCGCGTTGCTCATCCTGCGCGACGCCGCGTGCCTGCAGGATTTCATAGGAACCGAGCGTGCGCTTCCTGGCCTGCCACTCGGGGCGCGTGGCCTCGATGCGGGCGTCGGCCGCGGCGACGATGCGGCGCTGCTGGCCGATCGCCGCGTCGAGCGTATCGATGAACGACTGGAAATTGCGCATGCTGCCGGCCGGCATGCCGGCCTGCGCGTCGGCGGCGAACCGCTCGTGGTATTCGTCGCGATAGCGCAGCAGCGAGTCGAGCTGGGCGACCGCGGCGGTGCGGTCGCGCTGCGCGAGGCCGAGCTGCTTGGTCGCGTTGTCGAGGTCTTCCTGCGCGCGATCGAGCAGGATCTGCAGCGGAAAACGTGCGGTCATCGTCAGCCTCCTTCACCCGGGAACAGCGCGTCGAGCGCGGCCATGCAGGACGCGAACGGCGCGCATTCGCGAAAGCCCTGCTGCAGGAACGCCTCGATGCGCGGATACAGCGCGATGGCGCGGTCGAGCTGCGCGTCGCGCCCCGCCGCGTAGGCGCCCACCGCGATCAGGTCGCGGTTGCGCTGGTAGCGCGAGAGCATCTGCTTGAAGCGGCGCACGCGATCGAGATGGCGGTCGTCGATCAGCGCGGTCATCGCGCGGCTGATCGACTGCTCGATGTCGATCGCCGGGTAGTGGCCGGCCTCGGCGAGCTGGCGCGACAGCACGATGTGGCCGTCGAGGATCGCGCGCGCCGAATCGGCGATCGGGTCCTGCTGGTCGTCGCCCTCGGTCAGTACCGTGTAGAACGCGGTGATCGAGCCGCCGCCCTCGGGGCCGTTGCCGGTGCGCTCGACGAGCGCCGGCAGCTTGGCGAACACCGACGGCGGATAGCCCTTGGTGGCGGGCGGCTCGCCGATCGCGAGCGCGATCTCGCGCTGCGCCATCGCGTAGCGCGTGAGCGAATCCATCAGCAGCAGCACGTGCTTGCCCTGGTCGCGGAAATATTCGGCCAGCGAAGTCGCGTAGGCGGCGCCCTGCATCCGCAAGAGCGGCGAGACGTCGGCCGGCGCGGCCACCACCACCGAGCGCGCGAGGCCGTCCTCGCCGAGGATCTGCTCGATGAATTCCTTCACTTCGCGGCCGCGCTCGCCGATCAGGCCGATCACGATCACCTCGGCGCTGGTGTAGCGCGCCATGGTGCCGAGCAGCACCGACTTGCCGACGCCCGAGCCCGCGAACAGGCCCATGCGCTGGCCGCGGCCGACCGTCAGCAGCGCGTTGATGGCGCGCACGCCGACGTCGAGCACGTGGTGGATCGGCTCGCGTTCGAGCGGATTGATGGTGGGCGCGGACAGCGGCGCGTCGAGTTCCGAGCCGAGCGGGCCGAGCCGGTCGAGCGGGCGGCCCGAGGCATCGACCACGCGGCCCAGCATCTGCCAGCCTACCGGCAGGCGCTTGGCGCCCGTCATCGGGTCGGCCACTGGCGCGCGTTCGAGCGGCCAGACGCGCGCGCCGGGCAGCACGCCGGCGACTTCGGTGGTCGGCATCAGGAACAGGCGATCGCCGGCGAAGCCGACCACTTCGGCCTCGGCCACCGGCAGCGTGCTGCCGGGCGGCAATTCGATGGTGCATTCCGAGCCGACCGCGAGACGCAGCCCGGTGGCTTCCAGCACCAGGCCCGCGGCGCGCGTCAGGCGCCCGCAGGGGCGCAGCGGCAGCGCCAGCGCGCCGCGTTCGCGCAGCGCGCCGAGCCGGCCGCGCCAGTGGGCGATGTGCGGATTGGCGGCGATCGCGGCGGCGGCCGGAACGGGGCGGGCGTCGGGGGCGGAAGCGGGGGCGGTCATGACCGGCTCACCATTCGCTCGTGTGGCCGAGCGCGGCGGCCACGCGCTCCCAGCGCGTGGGCAGCGTCGCGTCGATCTCGCCGGAGGCGGCCTGGGCGCGGCAGCCGCCGCGCTCGATGGCCGGATCGGTGCGCACGCTCCAGCCGAGCGCGTCGAGTTCTTCCTGCAGGTAAGCCTCGATGACGGGCAGGTCGGCGGGACTCACCACCAGCTGCGGCGCGCCGGCGAGCGCGGGCTCGGCGGCCAGCGTCTCGCGCGCGGCGGCCAGCACCGTGCCGGGGTCGAGCTGCACGTGCTGCCGCACCACCTGCTGCGCGATGTCGAGCGCGAGCTGGGCGAGTTCGTCGGCCAGGCCGTCGCGCGCGCCGAGCAGCGCCTCACTGAACGAGGCGGCCAGCGTGGCGAGCTTGACGGCCTCGGCGCGCATCTCGGCGCGGCCGATCTCCATGCCCTCGGCGTAGCCGGTGTCGTAGCCGGCGCGCTGGCCGATCGCGAGCCCTTCGGCATGGCCGCTCGCCATGCCTTCCGCGTGCGCGGCGTCGCGCACGCGCTGCAATTCGAGCG
This sequence comes from Burkholderia perseverans, assembly GCF_022870505.1. Classification (NCBI taxonomy): domain Bacteria; kingdom Pseudomonadati; phylum Pseudomonadota; class Betaproteobacteria; order Burkholderiales; family Burkholderiaceae; genus Burkholderia; species Burkholderia perseverans. The sequence goes on along the minus strand of NZ_CP045094.1, from coordinate 4,077,303 downwards.
CGAGCGCGGCCGCGGCCGCCTCGCCGTTGTCCTCGACGGGCGGCGGCGGCGGTTTCGGATCGAACGATGCCATCTCCCACCGCTGGTACGCGGTGAGCGTGGCGGCACCGGCGCGCGCGCGTTCAGACATACGCGTCTTCCGCCTTGCCGCCGATCACGACCTGCCCCTGCTCGGCCAGCGTGCGCACGATCTGCAGGATCTTGCGCTGCTGCTGCTCGACCTCGGAGACGCGCACCGGGCCGCGCGAGTCGAGATCCTCGGCCAGCAGTTCGGCCGCGCGTTGCGACATGTTCGACAGGAACTTCTGGCGCAGCGGCGGTTGCGCGCCCTTCAGCGCGACGATCAGCGTTTCCGACTCGACTTCCTTCAGCACCAGCTGGATCGCGCGATCCTCGAGGTCGAGCAGGTTCTCGAACACGAACATCTCGTCGATGATCTTCTGGGCCAGGTCGGCGTCGTAGACGCGCACGTTCTCGAGCACCGACTCCTCGTGCGTGCTGGTCATGAAGTTCAGGATTTCGGCCGCGGTGCGGATGCCGCCCATCGGGCTGCGCTTGAGGTTGTCGCTGCCCGACAGCAGCGTGGTCAGCACCTCGTCGAGCTCGCGCAGCGCGGCCGGCTGGATGCCGTCGAGCGTGGCGATCCGCAGCAGCACGTCGTTGCGCAGCCGCTCGGTGAAGCAGGACGCGATCTCGGAAGCCTGGTCGCGGTCCAGGTGCACGAGGATGGTGGCGATGATCTGCGGATGCTCGTTCTTGATCAGCTCGGCGACCGCGGCCGAGTCCATCCACTTGAGGCCCTCGATGCCGCTGGTGTCGCTGCCCTGCAGGATCCGGTCGATGATCACGCCGGCGCGGTCCTCGCCGAGCGCCTTGGTCAGCACCGAGCGGATGTATTCGCCGGAATCGAGCGAGAGCGCCGAGTGCTTCTCGGCCTCCGAGACGAACTCCTTGAGCACGTCGTCGAGCTGCTCGCGCGTGACGTTCTTCAGCGTGGCCATCGTCACGCCGATCTTCTGGACCTCGCGCGGGCCCAGGAACTTGAACACCTGCGCCGCTTCTTCCTCGCCGATCGACATCAGCAGCAGCGCGCTCTTGATCAGGCCTTCAGCGCTCATCGGACACCCAGTTCTTGACGACCGTCGCGACGATCTTCGGATCCTGCCGAGCGATCATCTTCGCGTAGTCTAGGTTGCGTTCATAGCGGTGCTTGTCGGCCTCGAACGCCAGCAGCGCCGCCTCGGGCGAGTCCTCGGCAACCACCGAGTCGGGCGCCGGCAGGCCGTCGAGCGCGGGCTCGTCGGGGCCGCCCAGCGCGGCCAGCGCCGGGTTCGCGACCACCGGCTCGGGCGGCGGGAACGCGCGGCGCATGGCCGGGCGCACGAACATGAAGTACAGCGCGACGGCCGCCACGGCGATGCCGAGCCACTTCGCGGCGTCCTTGGCCAGCGCGATCATGTCGGGCTGGCGCCACCACGGCAGGTTGGCGAGCGGATCGGCGGTGGTGGTGAACACGCTGTTGACCACGTTCACCGAGTCGCCGCGCTTCTCGTCGTAGCCCATCGCGTCCTTCACCAGCTGCTCGACCTGCTTGAGCTTGTCGGCCGTGAGCGGCTGCATCGTCACGTGGCCCCGGGCGTCGACCACCGGCAGGTTGTTGACCACCACCGCCACCGACAGCCGCTTGATGCCGCCCGTCGGCGCCTCGGTGTGGCGCACCGTCTTGTCGAGCTCGTAGTTGGTGGTCGAATCCTTGTGGTCGCTGATCGGCGTGGGCGGGGTGCCGGCCGCGCCGCTCGCGCCCGTGATCGGCGCCGAGGCCGGCTGCGGCGGCGTGTTCGACAGCGCGCCGGGCACGCCGCTCGCGCCGCTCTGCGCGTTCTCGGTGGACGACGAGGTCTGCTGGCTGCGGATCGCCGCCTGCTGCTGCGTGCCGTTCGGCGCGTAGCTCTCCGAGGTCTGCTCGCTCTTCGTGAAGTCGATGTCGGCGCTGACCTGCGAGCGCGTGTTGCCGGCGCCGAACATCGGCGCGAGGATCGCGTCGATGCGCTTCTGCGTGTTGTGCTCGACCTGCTGCACGTACTTGAGCTGGTTCGCGTCGAGCCCCGACGACGACGGCTGCTGGCTCAGCAGGTTGCCGTCCTGGTCGACGATCGTGACGTTCTTGGCCGGCATGTCGGGCACGCCCGAGGCCACCATGCGCGTGATCGCGAGCACCTGACCGTCGTCGAGCACGCGGCCCGGGTAGAGATCGATGAACACCGAGGCGCTCGGCGCTTCGCGATCGCGCACGAACACCGACGGCTTCGGGATCGCCAGATGCACGCGCGCGCTGCGCACCGCGTTGATCGAGGCGATGGTGCGCTCCAGCTCGCCTTCGAGCGCGCGCTGGTAGTTGACCTGCTCGGCGAACTGGCTGATGCCGAACTTCTGGTTGTCCATCAGCTCGAAGCCGACCGAGCCGCCCTTGGGCAGGCCCATCGCGGCCAGCTTCAGGCGCGTCTCGTGAACCTGGCTGGCCGGCACCAGGATCGCGCCGCCGGCGTCGGCGAACTGATAGGGAATGTTGGCTTGCTGCAGTGCGGTAATGATCGCGCCGCCGTCGCGGTCCGACAGGTTGCTGTACAGCACCTTGTAGTCGGGCGCGCGGCTCCAGAGCACCAGCGCGACGATCGCGGCGATCACCAGCGCGGTGATGATCACGAACGGCAGTTTCGGGTTGGTGCGCATCCGCGACAGGCCGGGCAGCCCGGAGAAGCGTTCGGCGAAACCGCCCATGCCGAAGTCCGCGCCGCCCGCGCCGGCGCCCGGCAACGTGCCGGCCGCGGCGGTCGCGTTCGGCGACGTGCCGGCGACGGCGTTGCGCGCGTCTGGGTTGATCAGCGAGTTGGCCTGCGAATCCATGCGTCGGGGTTCTCCACAGCGGGCTGCCGCTCGACGAGCGGACGGACAATGACACGATCCGATTATCCGGCCGGCGTCCCGTGGCGATCGCGGGAACAGAGCCGAGTTTTCCCCGTACTTCACCCGCTTCGCGTGCCGGGCGCTTGCTATGCTTGGTCCCAATCCGGCATTTCGTCGCCGCCGCGCGCCCGCCAGCACCGTGCCAGTGCGGCATGGCGAGGTGGTGGGAGGGCCGGACCGATTTCCGGCCGATGCCGGCTCCTTTTCCCGTGTTTTTTCCGAATCCTTCTGCGGAGACCCCATGACTGCGCCCGTCAACGGTATTGCTTCGGCGCTGCAACAAATGCAGGCGATGGCGGCCCAGGCCGCGGGCGGCACGCCCGGCGCCGCGCTGGCCGGTAACGGCGCGGCCACCGCGAGCAGCTTCGCGGGCGCGCTGAAATCGTCGCTCGACCGGATCAGCGAGGCCCAGGCCACCGCCGCCGGCGAGGCCAAGGCGTTCGAACTCGGCGCGCCGAACGTGTCGCTGAACGATGTCATGATCGACGGGCAAAAGGCCAATATCGGCCTCCAGTTCGGCCTGCAGGTGCGCAACAAGCTCGTCAGCGCGTACAACGACATCATGCAGATGTCGGTCTGACCCCAAAACGGCGCATCCCCCCGCGCCGTCGACGCGCTAAAGCTTTCCCCGTCCTTACCGATAACGCCGGTAATAGCCCGCGCGACGCATGCCGTCGCGACGGGCTTCCCGCACAGACACGAACGCACTACAGGAGGGCCACCATGTTTTCCCCAGGACACGCTGGAGCCAGTGCCTACGCGCGCGTCGGCGTCGAGACAGGGGTGATGGGCGCGTCCCCGCATCGCCTGATCGCGATGCTGTACGAAGGCGCGCGCAAGGCGATCGTCCACGCTCGCCTGCACCTGGCCTCGGGCAACGTGGCGGCGCGCGGCGAGTCGATCAGCAAGTCGATGCGCATCATCGAGAGCGGCCTGCAGCAGTCGCTCGACGTGAAGGCCGGCGGCGAGATCGCCGAGCGGCTCAACGCGCTGTATTCGTACATGCTGCGCCGCCTGCTGGAGGCGAACGTGAGCGCCAGCGACGCGATCCTGCTGGAGGTGGACGGCCTGCTCGCGACGCTCGAGGAAGCCTGGGCCGGCATTGGCCCCGAAGTCGCCCGGATGATGACGCCACAAGCCCAGCCGGAAGTGACTCGATGAATCGCAAGGCAGCCTATCTCGCTCGCTACGAGGCGATCGCGGACGTATCCGGCCGGATGCTCGCGGCCGCGCGCGGCGCCGACTGGCCGGCGGTCGACGGGCTGCAGGCCGAGTACCAGACGCTCGTCGACGGCCTGAAGGCCGCCGAGGAAGGCGTCTTGCTGGACCCCGCCGAGCGCGGACACAAATATTCGCTGATCCGCCGGATCCTCGCCGACGACGCGGCGATCCGCGATCTCGCGAGCCCGGAGGTCGCGCGGCTGTCGGCGCTGTTCGAGGCGGGCCGCTCGACGCGGATGCTGAAGGATATCTACCAGGCGCGCCGCTGAACGCGGATGCGCCGGCACTGCCGCGCTGCGGTGTGCGAGCGCCGGCGGAGTCGGCGGATTCGGCTGGATGGCAGGACCGGCAGCGTGGCCGGGCGGTTCGCCGCGCGGGGCCGCGCCGGCGAGCGGTGCCGCCGGCCACGAAGCCGGCGAAGGGGGGCGCAACGGGTGGCAATGGGGTTGGCGAGGGCCGTGGTCGGCGCGCCGCCCGGTCGGTGGCCGCGCGTTGCGTTGGATGGATACGCGTTCGCCGCGCAGACGGCGACCGCCACACCGATAGATGCCGGCCGCGCGCCGCGCGGGGAATCACGATGACCGGGATCGACGCCGTTACCGCCGCCATGCTCGCCAGCCGGATCGACAGCCTGCTCGAGGGCGGCGTGTCGGCCGGCGCGGCAGCCACCCAGGTCGGCGTTTCGACGGGCGCCACCCGCGGCGCCACCCAGGCGCCGCTGCCGCCCACGACGCCGAGCCCGCCCGCGGCCTCCGTGCAGACCGACCTGTCGAGCGTCGCGCTGACGCTCGACGCGATTTCCCGTTATGGCGGCGACGCCACGCCGGTGGTGATCGGCAGCCTGCCGCTGCTGGCCGGGCCGCCCGTGCTCGATCCGGCCGCCCAGGCCGCCGCCGACGCGGCGGCGGCGGCCGCGGCTTCCGGCGGTGCCATGCCGCCCTCGGGGGCGGCGCAGACCGGCGCCCCGGCCGGTTCCGCCGCGACGGCATCGGGCTCGGCCGGTGACGCGGCTTCGGGCACGTCCGCCTCGGGCTCCGCCTCCGCCGGTTCGGCCGGTTCGGCTGGTTCAGCCGGCGCGGCGTCCGGCGCCGCGCCGGTGCTGCCGGGCGTCACCGAGGCGAGCGTCGCCGCGCTGGCCGCGGCGCTCTCGCGTGCCGTCTCCGGCAGCGGCCTGTTCTACGAATCCCATCTCTCGCAATGGCTCTCGGGCCAGCGCACCACCGCCGATCTCGCGCAGGAGCCGCAGACGCAGTTGACGCGCGGCGCCGGCACGCCCGCGCCCGGCGACGGTAGCCGGCCTGCCGCGCCGGCCTCCGGCGCGCCCGGCCAGGCGCCGGCGCAGGACGCGCGGCAGGCGGCGCCTGGCCAGTTCGGCGCGAGCGGCGCGCACGCCTATGCGTCGTTCGCGGCCGACGATGCCGCCGGCCGGCTGTTCGCCGCCACCGCGGGCCAGCCCGACGGTACGACGCCGGGCCAGGACGGCGCCGACGGGTCGGCGAACACCGCCGCGGCGATGGCCACCGTGCATCCGGCGACGCTGCCGCTGGTGCGCCAGCAGCTCGATCTGCTCGCCACCGAGCAGTTCCGCTGGGCCGGCGAGGCGTGGCCGGGCGCGCGGCTCGACTGGAGCGTCGAGCCGGACGGCGGCCAGGGCGCTCCGGCCGAGGCGCCGCTCGCCTGGCGCACGCGCCTGGTGCTGGCACTGCCGACGCTCGGCACGGTCGATGCGGAGCTGGTGCTGACCGGCTCGCAGGTGGTCGCGCGGCTGCGCGCCAACGAGGCCGGCGCCGCGAAGCTCAACGCGCGGGGCGACGCGCTGCGGCAGCGGCTGCTGGCCTCGGGGCTCGAACTGGGCGGGCTGTCGATCCGGTCGGTCGAGATCGCGCCCGACGCGTTCGACACGGCGGCCACGCGCGCCGCGGCCGCCGCCTACGGGCAGGCCGCCGCCGCGCAGCGCGCCGGCGCCGACGCGAAGCCGCGCGCGTCGTCCTCGGGTTTCGATCTTGGCGATTTCGACGACATCGACGAGTTCGGCCTGCACGACGACGGAGCGTGGCTGTGAGCGGCGCGGACAAGCGCCGCACCGCGGCCGCGCTGGTCTACGACCCGAAGGGCGGCGACGCGGCGCCGCGCGTGGTGGCCAAGGGCTACGGGCTGGTCGCCGAGATGATCGTCGCGCGCGCGCGCGAATCGGGGCTGTACGTCCACACGGCGCCCGAGATGGTGTCGCTGCTGATGCAGGTCGATCTCGACGACCGGATTCCGCCGGCGCTGTACCGTGCCGTGGCCGAACTGCTCGCCTGGCTTTACGCGCTCGAGCGGGCCGACGTGGCTGGCACCGAGGGCGGCGCGGAGAGTGGCGCGGACGGGCCGCCCGCGCCGCCTGCCTTCCCGGCGCTGCCGCAGCCACGGCGCTGAAGCCGCTACCCCCTTTATGATGACGCAGCCGGCCCGCTCGCGGTTGGGTTTGCGCTCGCGTCGAGTCTCGCCGCTGGCCGCCTTCCGGGTGCTGCCGCAGTCTTGGCGCTGACCGCCCGCTACGCCCGCTACGATTTCGCGGCCGGCCCGCTCGCGGCCGGGCTCGTGCCCGCATCGAGTCCCGCCGTCGCCGGAGCGCCATGCCGGGCGAGGCGCACGCCGCGCCGCATCGCCAGCTCGATACCCGCGACCGCCTTCGCGTCCGCGCGCCGCTCGGGCAGCGCCGGCGCGCGGCCGTCCCGGGCGTCGCTGCCGGTGGGCGAGCGCACCAGCATCAGCGCATAGGTGGTCGCCATCCGGCGCGCGTTGTCGAGCATGCCGAGGCCGGTCTCGCGCAGCGCGCGATAGGGCGAGCCGTCGGGCAGCGGCAGGCTCGACAGCACCGCATAGAGGTTGTTCCAGCGCGGCACGATATCGGTCATCACCTGGTTCGACACGGCGATGCGCTGCGCGTCGGTGTCGAGCGGCGCGTGCTGCAGCGCCACCAGCGCGCCGCCGATCTCGGCCGACGCGCCCGTCATCGCCATGTATTCGCGTGCGAAGCGCAGCTCCTGCGCGCGCGCGGCGCCGGGATGGGTGAGCGGATAGGCGAGCGTGAGCGCGAGCAGCGCGGCGACGCCGGCCGCGGTGGCGAGGTTCGCGCCGGCCGTCGCGTCGCGCGCGGCCGGGTCGGCGGGCGGCGCGAGCGCGAGCCCCAGCAGCAGCCCGGCGATCAGGCCGCCGAGGTGCGCGACGTTGTCGATGGCCGGATGCATCAGGCCGTTGTAGAGGCAATAGGCGAGGAAGCCGAACGCGAGCCGGCGCGGCCGTCCGGCGGCGGCGCCCGGCTCGCGGCCGCGCCGCAGCCGGTGGGCGAACAGCGCGCCGAACACGCCGAAGATCGCGCCCGACGCGCCGGCCGAGCACTGCATCGGGTCCTGCAGCGCGCTCGTCATGCCGGCGACCACGCCCGCGAACAGAAACAGCGAGAGCAGCCGCAGGCTGCCGTAGCGGCGCTCGGCGAGCGGCCCGAAACGGCCCAGCACCAGCAGGTTGACGCCCAGATGGAACACCCCGAAGTGCAGGAACGGCGCGGTCAGCAGCCGCCACCAGTCGCCTTCCAGCGTGTCCGGCCCGAAGTTGGCGCCCCAGCGAATCATGGCCGGCACGTCCGGGCGCAGCGCCGGCACGCCGTTCATGACCATCGCGAGGAACAGCAGCAGGTTGACCGCGATCAGGCTCCAGGTGACCCAGGCGAGCGGCTCGGCTTGGGCCAGCTCGGCGAAGCGCGCGGGCGCGTCGAGTTCGTGCGAGGAGAACGCGGAGGTGACCTGCATCGGCAGGCGCCCGGCGATCTGGCCGGCGGCGGCGGTGTCGGCGGCGAGCAGCACGATGCTGGAGGTGCCGTCGGGCGTGTGCAGGTCGAAGCAGACGCGCTTGCCGGCGGCGCTCGCATCGAAGATCTGCGCGCGCGGCAGCGCCAGATGGAACGGCGTGCCGCGCAGCAGGCCGCCCGTCGTGCCGTCGAGCGAGAGCGTGCCGGTGGCCGCGCCGAAGCTCAGCGTGCCGCTGCCCGGCAGGCCGCCGTGGCCGGCGCGCCGCGGCGTGCCGGCCGGACGCGGCTGCACCGAGAAGCGTACGCGGAACGTGTCGCTGGCACCCGGCGCCAAGGCGGCGGGCGCGAGCGGCGGCGAGCCCGGCGCGGATGCGATGTCGTTCATGAAATGTGCTGGCCCAGATTGTTGTCGTCTTGTCATGCCGGCCGCCATGAGGGTGCCGCCTCGCCAGGCGGGCGGCGGTGCGCGGCCGATGATTCCCCGTCGGTCGCGGCAGGTCCGGATGCTGTCGCGATTCTAGCGCCGCCACGGCGAATCCGCGCACCCGAAATGCATCGGACAACGAATTTCGTCCGATACGACATCGCGCCGTCATTTTGGCGGGCGACGATGCCGGCCCGACACATGACGGCGACCGTGCGGGCCACCGCGCAAGCCCTTGCATGGTGCGGTCCCCATGGCCCGCCCACCGGCGAATCGCGCCGGCCGTCACGGGAACGTCACGCCGTTGTCACGCCGCCCGGCGGCGCGGGCGGCCCGATGCCGCCATGCGCGGGATGGCGTTGAGTCCGTCATGTCTTTATGTAATGATAGCGATTCTCATTTATTGAAAACCGGGCGGCCTCGCGACGTGATCGCGGGCCGCCCTTGTTGCTTGGGGTAGGGAAACAGCGTGAACGCGCCAGAATCGATCGAACCGACCTTGCCGACCGGCATCGCGACGCGTTATGCGTCCGTCGCGCGCGCCCTCGACGAAACGGAACTCGCCGCCAGGCGGCAGCGCTCGCGGCGTGCGACGTTCATCAAGTGGCTGCGCAAGGTCCACGGCTGGGTCGGCCTGTGGGGCGCGGTGCTCGGCCTGATGTTCGGCGTGACCGGCTTCGTGATGAACCACCGCGCCGGGCCGCTGCGGATCTCGCCGGGCCTGCCGCAGGTGAGCGAGGTGCAGCTGACGCTGCCGGGCGCGCCGCCCGCCACGCCCGCCAAGCTCGAAGCATGGCTGCGGCAGCAGCTGCAGTTCGACAGCGGTCGCAGCCGGATTCGCAAGGAGGCCGCGCAGCCCGTCGAATGGGGCGATCGCAGCGTCGTGCAGCCCGAGCATTGGCAGATCACGCTGTTCCGCCCCGGCGCGAACGTGACCGCCGAGTACTGGGTCGGCAGCCGGACCGTCGCGCTCAAGCGCAACGACAATTCGCTGATGATGACGCTGACCAACCTGCATCGCGGCGTCGGGATGAGCCTCGTCTGGGTGCTGGTGACGGATACGATCGCCGGCTCGATGATCCTGCTCTCGCTGACGGGCGTGCTGCTCTGGACCGAACTCAACAAGCGCCGCACCATCGCCGTGGTGCTGATCGGCGCGTCGATCGCGGCGGCGCTGATCGCGGGGCTGTCGTCGTGACGGCCTGAGTGGGCGAGGCGACCGGCAGCGGCGCAACGAAAAAAAGCGGCACTTCCATCACCTGGAGCGCCGCTTTTTTTGCGTTCGGGGAAACGGGAGCCAATGCCGGCTGCGCTTCGCCATCAATGAAAAACGGCGGCCCGCGTTGCCGCCGGGCCGCCGCCTTTCGAAACCTCAGTGCGTCTCGCCGTGCGCAATCTTCGCGTGGCGACGCGAGTAGGCGAAGTAGACGACCAGGCCGATCACGAGCCAGATGATGAACGCCTTCCAGGTGACGGCGCTGAGGTTCAGCATCAGGAACAGGCACGAGGCGACCGCGAGGATCGGCACCACCGGCAAGCCCGGGCAGCGGAACGCGCGCGGCAGGTCAGGCCGCGTGCGGCGCAGCACGATCACGGCGATCGACACCATCGCGAACGCGGCCAGCGTGCCGATGTTGATCAGCTCGGCCAGCACGTTGAGCGGGATCAGCGCGGCGATCAGCGCGCACAAGAGGCCGATGATCCAGGTGGCGATGAACGGCGTCTGGAAGCGCGGATGCACGCGCGAGAGCACGGCCGGCAGCAGCCCGTCGCGCGACATCGCGTAGGTGATGCGGGTCTGGCCGTAGGTCATCACGAGGATCACGGTCAGCATGCCGAGCACGGCGCCCAGGTCGATGAAGCCGGCCACCCACTTCTGGCCGGCCACCTGCAGCGCATACGAGATCGGATGGGTGATGCCCGCGTATTGCGCCGACGGCACGATGCCGGTGGCGACCGCCGCGACCGTCACGTACAGCACCGCGCAGACGCCGAGCGAGGCGATGATGCCGACCGGCAGGTCGCGCTTCGGGTTCTTCACTTCCTCGGCCGCCGAGGACACCGCGTCGAAGCCGATGAACGCGAAGAACATCACGGCCGCGGCGCCGAACACGCCCGGCCAGCCGTGCGGCATGAACGGCGTCCAGTTGGCCGGCGTCACGTGGAACACGCCCACCGCGATCACCAGCAGCACCACGGCGATCTTGATGAACACCATGATGTTGTTCACGCGCGTCGATTCGCGGATGCCGACCGACAGCAGCGTGGTGATCGCGAGCATCACCGCGAACGCGGGCAGGTCGAAGAAGGTGGTCACGCCGGGCACCGAGCCGGGCGCGGCCGTGAGCACGGTGGGCAGCACCACGCCGAAGCCCTTCAGCAGCGATTGCAGGTAGCCCGACCAGCCGACCGAGACGGCCGATGCCGCGAGGCTGTATTCGAGCATCAGGTCCCAGCCGATGATCCAGGCCACCAGCTCGCCGAGCGTGGCATACGAGTAGGTGTAGATCGAACCGGCCACCGGGATCGTCGAGGCGAATTCGGCGTAGGCGAGCGCGGACAGCCCGCAGGCGATCGCCGCGACGATGAACGAGACCATCAGCGCCGGGCCGGCCTGCACGGCTCCCGTGCCGGTCAGCACGAAGATCCCGGTGCCGATGATGGCGCCGATTCCGAGGAAGGTCAGATCGAGGGCGCCGAGCGCCTTCTTGAGCCCCGCGCGTTGCGCGCCGGCGATCATCTGGTCGACGTTTTTCTTGCGAAGAAGTGACATGCGGATGGATAAACAGAGAATGCGGCCGACGGCTGCGGTTTATGGTTGTAATCGGTAGAGCCCCGGCATTTTAGCCGATCCGTCCAGGTTGCCCTATTCGGGTTGCACCTATCATTCGTCTAACAAAATCAGGTGCTTGCGCGCGAAGCGGCCGCGGTGACGCATGCCGCGACGCGGGGAGGGGGAAAAGGCGGGAGAGCGGCGCCCGGGCGCCGCGCGTTCAGGCGCCGGCCGGCGAGGACGGCGGCGTCATTTCGAGCAGGCGGTTGCTCATCGCGTAGAACGTCAGTTCGGCGTTGTTCGACAGCTTCATCTTCTCGAGCAGCCGCGTGCGGTAGACGCTGACCGTCTTCACCGACAGCGACAGCGTGACCGCGATGTCGGTCAGCCGCTTGCCCGAGGCGAGCATGCAGAGCGTCTGGTATTCGCGGTCCGAGAGCTTCTCGTGCGGCAGCGGCTCGTTCTCGAACGAGACGTATTCGGCGAGCGCCTCGGCCAGCGCCGGGCTCACGTACTTGCGGCCCGCCGCGACCTGCTGGATCGCCGAGATCATCTGCGCCGCGTTGACCGTCTTCGACAGATAGCCGGCCGCGCCGGCCTTCAGCGCGCGCACCGCGTACTGGTCCTCGCGGTACATCGAGAACATCAGCACCGGCACCGACGGCAGCTTGCGCTTGAGGCGCTTGAGCAGCTCGACGCCGTTGATGTCGGGCAGCGAGATGTCGAGCAGGATCACGTCGAAACTGCCCTTGTCGGCGGCCGCGAGGGCCTCGGCGCCCGATTCGGCCTCGGCCACCTCGCGTGCGACGCGGCGGTCGATCAACAGCTGGCGGATACCCTGGCGAACGATCGCGTGATCATCGACGAGCAGCAGATTCAACCCCATCGCCGCGCCTCAGGAAGCCGAAACATGCAGGTTCGCGCCGGGCGCCGCGAGCAGCGCGTCCCACCCGAAGCTCGCGCGCAGCACGGTGCCGCCGCCCGCGCGCGCTTCGAGCGCGAGCGTGCCGCCGAACGCGGCGCAGCGCGCGCGCAGATGGCCGAGACCGCGCCCCTTGCGTTCCGTATTGCGCCCCGTATTGCGGCGCGCGGGACGGCGCAGGCCGGCGCCGTCGTCGGCGACCACCAGTTCCAGATGCGTCGGCCCCGCCTCGAGCGTGACCTCGACGCTGGTTGCCCGCGCATGCCGGGCCACGTTGGCGAGCGCTTCCTGCGCGACGCGCAGCGCGGCGAGCGTGCCGTCCGCGCCGACCAGCGCGAGCCGTGCGTCGGCCGCGCAGGCCACGCGCGTGCGCAGCCCGGTGCGCGCGCCGAACCCGTCGATCCAGGCCGACAGCGTGCCGGCGAGGCCCGCGTCGAGCGGCGGCGCCGCGTCGTCGAGCGCGCGCCGGTACGAGTCGAACGCGGCGTCGAGCGCCTGCTGCGCGAGTTCGAGCGCGCGGCGGGCGCCTTCGGGCGCGTCGGCCGGCAGCCAGGTTTCGAGATTGGCGAAGGCGAAGTACACGCCGGTCAGGTCGGCACCGAGGCCGTCGTGCAGTTCGCGCGACAGGCGCTCGCGCGCGGCTTCGTCGGCGGCGGCGAGTTCGGCCGAGACGGCGGCCAACTGCGCGTCGGCATCGCCGGCGATGCGCGCCGCGGCGGATCGGGCAGCGCCGGGCAGCAGACGCACGGCGGCGGAGCGGGCCGGCCGGGTCGCGCCGCAGCTCGACTCGGGAGAGGCGCTCGCTGGGGGCGGTGCGATACGCGGCGTGTCCATGACGTTCCTTCGTGCAGGAAAACGGACCGATCCGGCGCGCCGACGGCGGGCGGGACCGATTCCAGTCTCGCGTGGTCCAACGCGAGCCGGGTAACAATCGTTACATTCGGTAATAGGTGCTTCGACCCTTCGCAAGCTTGTTACGAAATGCCGAAGCGCCGCGAATCATAACTCAGAATGTACGCGGGAGACGCGCCAGGCGGGCCTCTCCTCGGGTAAACAGCCGGTATTCCGGCATCGGGTGTCGGAAAAATCCGACAGTAGAGCGGAGCAGATTGACGAATTTTTTTCCGTCAATCCTGTAGCCAAACGCAAGGGTTTGTAACCGCGAGGCGGCACTGTAACCGCTCAATATGACGGAAACATAAAAAAACCGGAGCATCGGCTCCGGTTTTGCGAGGGTGCGACAATATGTCAATCAGTCGACGAATGCGCGTTCGATCACATAGTGGCCCGGCGCGCTGTTCTTGCCTTCGACGAGGCCGGCCTGCTTGAGCAGGTCGGTGGTGTCCTTCAGCATCGCGGTGCTGCCGCACAGCATCACGCGGTCGTTCTCGGGCGAGAACGGCGGCACGTCGAGATCGGTGAACAGCTTGCCCGTCGAGATTAGGTCGGTGATCCGCCCCTCGTTGTCGAACGCTTCGCGCGTGACGGTCGGATAATAGACCAGCTTTTCCTTGATGATGTCGCCGAGGTATTCGTGGCCCGGCAGGTCGTGCTTGATGAAGTCCATGTACGCCAGCTCGCCCTTCAGGCGGCAGGTGTGCGTGAGCACCACCTTCTCGTAGCGTTCGTAGATGTCCGGATCGCGGATGATCGACATGAACGGCGCGAGACCCGTGCCGGTCGACAGCAGCCACAGGGTCTTGCCCGGCAGCAGGTTGTCGGCCACCAGCGTGCCGGTGGGCTTCTTGCCGATCAGCACGTTGTCGCCGACCTTCAGGTGCTGCAGGCGCGAGGTGAGCGGGCCGTCCTGCACCTTGATGCTGAAGAACTCGAGGTGCTCCTCGTAGTTCGGGCTGACGATGCTGTAGGCGCGGGCGAGCGGCCGGCCGTCGACCTCGAGGCCCACCATCGTGAATTCGCCGTTGTTGAAGCGCAGGCTTTGTTCGCGGGTGCAGGTGAAGCTGAACAGCGTGTCGGTCCAGTGATGGACGGACAGGACGGTAGCGGTATCGTATTTGCTCATGGGATACGGATGCGAGACGGAAACCGAGGGCACCGGCCCGATCCGCAGACCGGCCGATGGCGGGCGCGCCACTCTCGAAAGCGCACGCCTACCCGTTAACAGACGTTTGGAGAACCCCGTATTTTACCCTGCCTGAGCGTCGAACGCGTTTGACCCCGGGCAGGTCCGGGGATTCGGGGACGCGCGGCGGCGGCCTGCCGGCGACAAAAAGACGGTGAAACGACTTGAAAACGGCAGCAAAACGACGGCGGCGCGGTGCGCCGTCGGCCGCTGCGTCAGTCGATGCGCAGCCGCGCGACGTACGGCAGATGATCGGACAGCCAGGCCGTGTCGTCGCCGGGCGCGCGCCATTCGAGCGGCGTGAAGCCGCGCACGAACATCTTGTCGAGCGCGAGCGCGGGCGAGAACGCCGGGAACGTGCGGCCCGACTCGCCGAGCAGCGTGGCCACCTCGGCCAGTCCGATCTGGCCGAACAGCGGCACCGAATCGTTGCGCCAGTCGTTGAAGTCGCCGGCCAGCACGAGCGGGCCTTCCTGCGCGTGATGCTCGATCCAGTGCGCGATCCAGGTCATCTGCCGCAGCCGCGCGGCACGCGTGAGCGCGAGATGCGCGCACAGCAGCGTGATCGGCGCGCTGCCGGCCAGCGTGGCGCGGGCCACCAGCAGCCCGCGCCGCTCGAAGCGATGCGCTGAAATGTCCCACCTACCGCCGAGGTCGAGCGGATGCGGCGAGAGGATCGCGTTGCCGTGCCGCCACGACGGCTTGAACACGTTCGGGCCCAGCGCGATCTGCCAGTCGAGCGCGCGCGCGATCTCGGTGGCCTGGCAGTGCCAGATGTCGTCGACGGGGTCGTCCATCGGCGCGCCGAAGCCGGAGGCCAGCACCGGGCGCGGCATGCGCCGCGCCATCGCTTCCTGCAGGAAGTAGATATCCGCACGTGTCGATTCGACCCAGCGGCGCATCGCGTTCCAGGCGGTGAAACCGAGCGGCGAGCGGCCCTTGTGCAGGTTCCAGCTGACCGCGGTGATTTCATTCGGGGCCGTGCGCGGCTCGGCGAACGGCAGGGCTTGGGAGGCATGCATCGGCATCGGCATCGGCCTCAGTTCGCGACGACGTGCGCGCGCACCTGATAGACCAGCCGCGCGGCCTTGTCGGCCGGCGCCCAGTCGGTCCAGCCGTCGGCCTTGACGGCGAGCCCCGGATGGCTGGCCGAGATCTGGCGCGGCGACAGCGAGCAGCCGTCGCCGTCGTCGACGGTCTCCTGCACGTCGAGCGCGAGCGTGACGGTGCTGCCGTCCACGTAGAGCGGCGCGACGGTGACGCTGCGCGTGCGCTCGGGCTTCATGGCCGCGACGGCCGACGCCTCGACGCTGGCCGGGCAGCCGGCCGGCAACCGGACCGGATAGGTGTGGCTGTCGGTGCGCGACTGGCCGACCGTGGTGGTGTGGTGGAACGTGTCGACGGTCTGGCCCGCGTGGACCACGCGCACTTCCCAGTCGATCGACTGCGGCGCGCCTTGGGCCCGGGCGGCGAGCGTCGCGCCGGCCAGCGTCGCGGCCAGCGCGGCGCCGCGCGCGAGGCGTCGCAGCCGGGCGGCGCGGGCCTCGCGTGCGGCGGGCGGGCGGAACATCGCGAGGAGCGGATGGAGGGGCGAACCGGGAAATGGGCTGGCTGCGATTGCGGCCGCGGGCACGGCGCGCGGGCGACGTGCGGCGGGGCGGGACGGCGGCGAAAGCTCGATCATCGGCGGTTCCTCGTGGGGGCCGGCGGCCCGGCGAACGGCGGCCGGCACGCGGCGGTGAACCGTTGATGATACGCGCGCTCGCGGCGCCTTGCAGCGCCCGCCGCCGTTAGCAGCAGAGCGGGCCGAGTGCTCGCTTGCGCAGGTCTTTTGTCTGGCCAACACTGGCATCGAGGGGTCTGATGTCGCGCGTCTGCATGGCGCGCGGCGGTGTTTCCACGAAGCGGCGGGCGAGCGGGAGGTGTGCGATGACGACGGCAATGGTGCGGCAGGAACTGGCGGTGGCGTCGTTCAGCCGTGTCTACGATCTGGAGCGGGTCGAGACGGCGCTGGGCGATCTGAACGAAGGGGCGAGCGAGGCACTGCGCGCGACCTACGAGAAGATGCTGAAGACAGGCAACCTGCGCTTCTGCGTGAAGCCCACCCGGATGCCCGCGTTCGACGCGCTGGCCGAGTCGCTGCCGAACTTCTCCGGCCCGCTCGACGACGTGCGCAAGCAGGTGGCGCTGTGCCTCGAGACGGAGGACCGGCTCGAACTGATGCCGATCCTGCTGCTCGGCGCGCCCGGCATCGGCAAGACGCACTTCGCGAAGGCGCTCGCGCAGATGCTCGGCACTGCCTACCACTACGTGCCGATGAGTTCGCTGACGGCGGGCTGGGTGCTGTCGGGGGCCTCGTCGCAATGGAAGAACGCGAAGCCGGGCAAGGTGTTCGACGCGCTCGTGAACGGCAGCTACTCGAACCCGGTGATCGCGATCGACGAGATCGACAAGGCCGGCAACGACGCGCAGTACGATCCGCTCGGCGCGCTCTACGCGCTGCTCGAGCACGACACCGCGAGCGCGTTCGTCGACGAGTTCGCCGAGGTGCCGATCGATGCCGGCAACGTGATCTGGATCGCGACCGCGAACGACGCGAAGTCGATCCCCGAGCCGATCCTGAACCGCATGAACGTCTACGAGATCGCGGCGCCCGACGAGGCCGGCGCGCGCCGCATCGCGCAGACCATCTACACGCAGATCCGCGAGGCGCACGCGTGGGGCCGGCGCTTTCCCGGGCAGCTCGGCGAGGCGTCGCTGGCCGCGCTCGCGGCGGTGCCGCCGCGCACCATGCGGCGCGCGCTGCTGCATGCGTTCGGCGCCGCGCGGCTGGACGGCCGCGACGCGGTCGAGCCGCGCGACATTCGCGCCGACGAGGGCATGCCGAAGCGGCGGCCGATCGGCTTCTGACGCGTCGCTGCCCGGCCGCCGTGCCGCGCGTGGCGGCGGCGCGCGACACGACGCATGGCGCGTGACACCAGAGGGCGCGGCTGACGGATCGATGCGCGCGCACCTTTCATTCCGCATGCGTCGCGCGGGCCGGCTCGCGCGGCGAGGCGCGGCATTCTCTTATCCTCGGAATTCGGCGCGCAGGCTCGCGCCGACGGCGTTATGCTTGGCGCCGTGCCGCCGTCAGAGCGGCCGTCCCCACGATATCGAGAAGCTGGAGCCGTCCCATGAAAACCTCCCGTCGCAGTTTCCTCATCACCAGTGTCGGCGCGATGTCCGCGCTCGCGTTGTCGCGCGAGGCGTTCGCCGCGCCGATGCTGTCCGAGACCGATCCGACCGCGGTGGCGCTCGGCTACAAGGCCGATGCATCGAAGGTCGACAAGAGCAAGTTCCCGAAATACGCGGCCGGCCAGGACTGCGCGGCCTGCTCGATGTACCAGGGCAAGAAGGGGTCCACCTCGGCGGCCTGCGTCGCGTTCCCGGGCAAGGACGTAGCCGCGAAGGGCTGGTGCGGCGCGTTCTCGAAGATGGCCTGACGCCGCGCCGCCTCGCGCGCTCGCGTGAAACGACCCGGCCGGCGAACGTCGGCCGGGTTTTTTTACGCCGCTTGTGTTCGCCGGCGGCGCTCCCTACACTCGCTGCACGATACGCGCCGCACGGCGCGCAGGCCGTGCCGTCGCGCGGACGCGGCACGACGGAGATGACGCGCAGGGAACCGGGCGAGGCTGACGGGTGGAGGCTCGAAAACGCATGACGACACGGACGACGGATTCGACGCCACCGCAGGCACGCGCGCCGGGGCGCCGCGCGGTGATCGCCGCGGTGATCGGCAACGCACTCGAGTGGTACGACTTCACCGTGTTCAGCTTCATGGTGGTGGTGATCGCCGACCTGTTCTTTCCGGCCAGCAGCGAATACGCGTCGCTGCTGCTGACCACGGCCAGCTTCGGCGTGGCGTTCTTCATGCGGCCGGTGGGCGGCATCGTGCTCGGCCTCTACGCCGATCGCGCGGGCCGCAAGGCCGCGCTCTCGCTGGTGATGGTGCTGATGACGCTCGGCATCTTCCTGATCGCGGCCGCGCCGCCCTACGCGGCGATCGGCATCGCCGGCCCGCTCCTGATCGTGCTCGGCCGGCTGCTGCAGGGCTTCTCGGCCGGCGGCGAGTTCGGCAGCGCGACGGCGATGCTGATCGAGGCCGCGCCGCTCTCGCGCCGCGGCTTCTACGGCAGCTGGCAGATGGCGAGCCAGTCGGCGGCGCTGCTGGTCGGCGCGCTGGTGGGCGCGGCCGTCACGCGCGGGCTGTCGGGCGCCGCGCTGCATGCCTGGGGCTGGCGCGTGCCGTTCCTGATCGGGATGCTGATCGGCCCGATCGGCTATTACCTGCGCCGCCACCTGGCCGACTCCGACGCGTTCCTGTTCGCCAAGGCGCGCGCGCGGCGCGCGACGCTCGGCGAGGTGCTCGCGCGGCACGGCCGCGAGGTGGTCTGCGGGCTCGGCTCGGTGATCGCGCTGACGGTGACGATCTACGTGCTGATCAGCTATCTGCCGACCTTCGCCGTCAAGCAGCTGAAGCTGCCCTACGGCGAATCGTTCTACGCGACGATCGTGGGCGGCGTGCTGCTGACCGTGCTCTCGCCGGTGGCCGGCGCGTGGTCGGACCGCCTCGGGCGCAAGCGGCTGTCGCTGGCCTCGCTGGTGGCGACGCTGGTGCTGATCTATCCGCTGTTCCTCTGGCTCGACGCGGCGCCGAGCATCGGCCGGCTGGTGCTCGTGCAGGGCATCCTGGCCGTCACGCTGGCCGGGTACTACGGGCCGTTCGGCGCGATGATCGCCGAGCTGTTTCCGGCCAACGTGCGCTCCACCGGGCTGTCGCTTGCTTACAACGTCGCGGTGATGCTGTTCGGCGGATTCGGGCAGACCATCGTCACCTGGCTGATCCGCGTCACGGGCACGCCGCTTGCACCGACCTACTACGTGATGGCGGGCATCGCGCTGTCGGTGATCGCGATCGCCGCGATGCCGCGCCTCGCGCCGGGCGCAGAAGGCTGAGCGCCGGCCGGCCCGGATGGCAGCCGACCGGGCCGGATCGCGACGAACCGCGCGCCGGGCCCGGCGCGGGTCTCGCGCGCGGCACCGGCGCCAGCCGCGCTCGCGCGGCACCTGCGCGGCCGCGTCGTTTCACCGGCGCTTCGCCGTCGTCCGGTCGTCACTTCGACATCGCCTCGCCGCCATTTCACGGCCCGCCGCCGCCTTGCGTTGTTTAGCACCACGACGAAACAGATCGGCGCCGTCGCCGCGCGCAAGCACGCCGGAAATCGGCATGCAAGCGTTTGCCCACGGCCGTTTGCGGCATTATTGGCCAGCCTTGTTCGCCGTGCGAAAGCTCAAGTAAGATCGCCGCACGCCGGCGCAGCCGGCACGAGACCTGGAGATAACACAATGACATCAGATCGTCTGTTGCGCGCGGCCCTGGCGGCCGTCGCGGCGGCCGCGTTCGGCATCTCGGGTGCCGCGCATGCGCAGATCCCGAACAAGACGCTCGTCTACTGCTCGGAAGGCAGCCCGGCGGGCTTCGATTCGGCGCAGTACACGACCGGCACCGATTTCGCGGCGGCCACCTTCACCATCTACAACCGCCTCGTCGAGTTCGTGCGCGGCGGCACCAAGGTCGAGCCGGGCCTCGCCGAGTCGTGGGACATCTCGCCGGACGGCAAGGTCTACACGTTCCACCTGCGCCATGGCGTAAAGTTCCAGACCACCGACTACTTCAAGCCCACCCGCGAATTCAACGCCGACGACGTGCTGTTCACGTTCGAGCGCATGCTCGATCCCAACCAGGCGTTCCGCAAGGCCTACCCGGTCAGCTTCCCGTACTTCACCGACATGGGCCTCGACAAGCTGATCACGAAGATCGAGAAGGTCGATCCGTACACGGTCCGCTTCACGCTGACCGAGCCGAACGCGCCGTTCATCCAGAACATGGCGATGGAATTCGCCTCGATCCTGTCGGCCGAATACGCCGACCAGCTGATGAAGGCCGGCCACGCCGCCGACATCAACCAGAAGCCGATCGGCACCGGTCCGTTCATCCTGCGCAGCTACACGAAGGACGCGACGATCCGCTACGACGGCAACCCCGACTACTGGAAGAAGGGCGAGGTGAAGATCGCGAAGCTGATCTTCTCGATCACGCCCGACGCCGGCGTGCGCGTGCAGAAGATGAAGCGCAACGAATGCCAGGTGATGAGCTATCCGCGCCCGGCCGACATCGCCACGCTGAAGGCCGACCCGAACCTCGACATGCCCTCGCAGGCGGGCTTCAACCTCGGCTACCTCGCCTACAACACGCAGCACAAGCCGCTCGAGAAGCTCGAGGTGCGCCGCGCGCTCGACATGGCGATCAACAAGAAGGCGATCCTCGAATCGGTCTACCAGGGCGCCGGCCAGGCGGCCGCCGCGCCGATGCCGCCGACCCAGTGGTCGTTCGATCCGAGCCTGAAACCGGCCGCCTATGACCCGGCCGCGGCCAAGGCGCTGCTTGCCAAGGCGGGCTTCCCGAACGGCTTCTCGATCACGCTCTGGGCGATGCCGGTGCAGCGCGCCTACAACCCGAACGCGAAGCTGATGGCCGAGATGATCCAGGCCGACTGGTCCAAGATCGGCGTGAAGGCGAACATCGTCAGCTATGAGTGGGGCGAGTACATCAAGCGCGCCCACTCGGGCGAGCAGGACGCGATGCTGATCGGCTGGACCGGCGACAACGGCGACCCCGACAACTGGCTCGCCACCCAGCTCGGCTGCGAGGCGATCGGCGGCAACAACTTCACGCGCTGGTGCGACAAGTCGTTTGACGCGCTCGTGAAGAAGGGCCGCGAGACCACCGGCCAGGACGCGCGCAGCAAGATCTACACGCAGGCGCAGCAGATCTATGCGCAGCAGCTGCCGTACACGGCGATCGCGAATTCCACCGTCTACCAGCCGGTGCGCAAGAACGTGGTCGACCAGCGGATCGAGCCGCTCGGCTTCATCCGCTTCGACGGCGTCGGCGTGAAGTAAGCGGCGGCCGATCGCGCGCCGTTGCACCGACTGCACGATAATTGATCCGGCGACGGGGGGCTCGGCCCCCCGTCGCCGGACGCACTTTACCCCCACGATTTTTCGAGACCCGCCATGTTGCGATTTGTGTTGCGCCGCGTCGGCATGGTGATCCCGACCTTCATCGGCATCACCATCCTCGCGTTCGCGCTGATCCATCTGATACCGGGCGACCCCATCGAAGTGATGATGGGCGAGCGCGGCGTCGATCCGGCGATGCATGCCGAGGCGATGCACCGCCTCGGCCTCGACCAGCCGCTGCCGCTGCAGTATCTCCACTACATCGGCCGGGCGCTGCACGGCGACCTGGGCCTGTCGATCATCACCAACACCAGCGTGATGGACGAGTTCCTCGCGCGTTTCCCGGCCACCGTCGAGCTGTCGATCTGCGCGCTCGCGTTCGCGCTGCTGGTGGGCCTGCCGGCCGGCGTGTTCGCGGCGCTGCGGCGCGGCACGCTGGTCGACCACGGCGTGATGGGCACCGCGCTGACCGGCTACTCGATGCCGATCTTCTGGTGGGGCCTGATCCTGATCATGGTGTTCTCGTCGACGCTCGGCTGGACCCCGGTGTCGGGCCGCATCGCCGTGGAATTCGATATTCCGCACGTCACCGGTTTCATGCTGATCGACGCGCTGCTCGCGCCCGACGAAGGCGCGTTCCGCTCGGCGGTGAGCCACCTGATCCTGCCGTCGATCGTGCTCGGCACGATCCCGCTCGCGGTGATCGCGCGCATGACGCGCTCGTCGATGCTCGAAGTGCTGCGCGAGGACTACATCCGCACCGCGCGCGCCAAGGGCCTGTCGCCGGCGCGCGTGGTGGTGGTGCATGCGCTGCGCAACGCGCTGATCCCGGTGGTCACCGTGATCGGGCTGCAGATCGGCACGCTGCTCGCGGGCGCGGTGCTGACCGAGACGCTGTTCTCGTGGCCCGGCGTGGGCAAATGGCTGATCGACGCGATCGGCCGGCGCGACTACCCGGTCGTGCAGGGCGGCATCCTGCTGATCGCGACGCTCGTGATCATCGTCAATCTCGTCGTCGATCTGCTCTACGGCGTGCTCAACCCCCGCATCCGCCATACGAGGTAATCCGATGAGCGAACTCCCCGATGTGCTGCCGGCGGCCCGCGCCGGCGGCCGCGCGCTCGCGCTGCAGGAATTCTGGCGCAACTTCTCGCGCAACCGCGGCGCCGTGGGCGCCGGCCTGATCGTGCTGCTGATGGTGCTGGTGGCGATCTTCGCGCCGCTGGTCGCGCCGCACAGCCCGATCGAGCAATACCGCGACTTCGTGAAGATCCCGCCCGCCTGGCTCGACGGCGGCAACTGGCGCTTCGTGCTTGGCACCGACGAGGCCGGCCGCGACATCCTCTCGCGGCTGATGTACGGCGCGCGGCTGTCGTTCTGGATCGGCCTGGTGTCGGTGGTGCTGGCGCTGATCCCCGGCATCATGCTCGGGCTCGTCGCCGCGTTCTTCCAGCGCTGGGCCGATACGCCCGTGATGCGCGTGATGGACGTGCTGCTCGCGCTGCCCTCGCTGCTGCTGGCGGTGGCGGTGGTGGCGATCATCGGCCCGGGCCTCACCAACACCATGTTCGCGATCGCGATCGTGGCGCTGCCGGGCTACGTGCGTCTCACGCGCGCCTCGGCGCTCGGCGAGCTGCAGAAGGAATACGTCACGGCCTCGCGCGTGGCGGGCGCCGGCACGCTGCGGCTGATGTTCTCGCAGGTGCTGCCGAACTGCACCGCGCCGCTGATCGTGCAGGCCACGCTCGGCTTCTCGTCGGCGATCCTCGACGCGGCCGCGCTCGGCTTCCTCGGGCTCGGCGTGCAGCCGCCGGCGGCCGAGTGGGGCGCGATGCTGGCCAGCGCGCGCGACTACATCGACAACGCCTGGTGGATCGTCACCATGCCGGGCCTCGCGATCCTGATCTCGGTGCTGGCGATCAACCTGCTCGGCGACGGCCTGCGCGACGCGCTCGACCCGAAACTGAAACGGATGGCCTGACCATGGACAATCTTCTGACCATCCGCAATCTCGCGGTGAATTTCAACGGCCTCGCCGCCGTCGACCGGATCGACCTCAGCGTCGCGCCGGGCGAGGTGGTGGGCGTGGTGGGCGAATCGGGCTCGGGCAAGAGCGTGACGATGATGGCGCTGATGGGGCTGGTGGACGCGCCCGGCATCGTCAGCGCCGACGAGGTCACCTTCAACGGCATCGACCTGCTGCGCGCGAGCCCGCGCCAGCGCCGCCGGATCGTCGGCAAGGACATCGCGATGGTGTTCCAGGACGCGCTGTCGAGCCTGAACCCGAGCTACACGGTCGGCTACCAGATCCGCGAGGTGCTGAAGCTGCACGAGGGACTGCGCGGCGATGCGCTGAAACGTCGCGCCCTCGAGCTGCTCGACCAGGTCGGCATTCCCGACGCGAAGAACCGCATCGACACGTTCCCGCACCAGATGTCGGGCGGCATGAACCAGCGCGTGATGATCGCGATGGCGGTGGCCTGCAACCCGAAGCTGCTGATCGCCGACGAGCCCACCACCGCGCTCGACGTGACGATCCAGGCCCAGATCATGGATCTGCTGGTGTCGCTGCAGAAGGAGCGCGGCATGGCGCTGGTGCTGATCTCGCACGATCTGGCCGTGGTCTCGGAGGTCGCACAGCGCGTCGCGGTGATGTACGCGGGCGAGATCATCGAGACCAACCGCGTGCCCGACATCTTCGCCGCGCCGCATCACCCGTATACTGAGGCGCTGCTCGCGGCGATTCCGGAGCACAACGCGGGTGCCGAGCGCCTCGCCGCGCTGCCCGGGATGGTGCCGGGGCGCGACGACCGGCCCGCCGGATGCCTGTTCGCGCCGCGCTGCCGCTACGCCGTCGATGCCTGCGACGCCGCGCGTCCGGCGCTCGCCGAGCTGATGCCCGGCGACGCCGCGATGCGCGCGCGCTGCATCAAGCCCTTGAACCTGCAAGCGATCGAGCCATCGGGAGGGACACGATGAACGCAGTCCACGCTCAGCCGCCGGCAGCCGCCCGCGGCGACGCGGTGCTCGTCGCCGACGGGCTCGCGAAACATTATTCGGTGCGCCGCGGCATGTTCGGCCAGGCCACCGTGAAGGCGCTCAACGGCGTCTCGTTCACGCTCGCGCGCGGCCGCACGCTGGCCGTGGTCGGCGAATCGGGCTGCGGGAAATCGACGCTCGCCCGCCAGCTGACGATGATCGAGACGCCCACCGCCGGCCACCTGCGGATCGACGGCGAGGACGTGGCCGGCGCGAACCGCGAGACCGTCGCCGCGCTGCGCCGGCGCGTGCAGATGGTGTTCCAGAACCCGTTCGCCTC
Source organism: Burkholderia perseverans (assembly GCF_022870505.1). Taxonomy (NCBI): domain Bacteria; kingdom Pseudomonadati; phylum Pseudomonadota; class Betaproteobacteria; order Burkholderiales; family Burkholderiaceae; genus Burkholderia; species Burkholderia perseverans. The sequence continues at coordinate 4,052,739 of NZ_CP045094.1, read as the reverse complement.
GCTGAACCCGCGCAAGACCGTCGAGCAGACGCTCGGCGAGCCGCTCGCGATCAACACGCCGCTCGGCGCCGGCGAGCGCGCCGCGCGGATCGCCCAGATCATGCGCACGGTGGGCCTGCGCCCCGAGCACGCGAAGCGCTATCCGCACATGTTCTCGGGCGGCCAGCGCCAGCGCGTGGCGATCGCGCGCGCGATGATCCTCGAGCCGCAGATCGTGGTGGCCGACGAGCCGGTGTCCGCGCTCGACGTGTCGATCCAGGCACAGATCCTGAACCTGTTCATGGACCTGCAGCAGCAGTTCGGCACCAGCTACGTGTTCATCTCGCACAACCTGTCGGTGGTCGAGCACGTGGCCGACGACGTGATGGTGATGTACTTCGGCGCGGTGGCCGAACTCGGCGACAAGGCCACGATCTACGCGCGGCCGCGCCATCCGTACACGCGCGCGCTGATGTCGGCGACCCCGGCGATCTTCGAGTCGGACCGGCGGATCCAGATCAAGCTGCAGGGCGAGCTGCCGTCGCCGCTCAAGCCGCCGTCGGGCTGCGCGTTCCACCAGCGCTGCCCCTACGCGGTGGAGCGCTGCCGCGCCGAGGTGCCCGCGCTGCGGGAGGTCGATGGACGGCAGGTGGCCTGCCATCGCGCCGAGGAGGTCGGTGACGGGAATGCCTGAAGCCAGGGCGGCGCAGCGGCGCGGCGCGAGCCAGCTGGCGCGCCGCCTGCGGGTATGCCGGGTGCGCGGCACGCGCCTGCGCCGCCGTGCCTCGCGACGGCGCGCCGGCGCGCTCGCGCAGGCGGTGCTGGTGGGCGCCTGCCTGCTGGCCGGGCTCGGCTGGCCGGCCGGCGACGCGCTGGCCCAGGGCGCCGGCGCCCACGCGCCGCTGAACGGCGCCCGGCTGTCGCCGTCGCTGTCGCTGCCCGGCTTCCACTCGCCGCCGCCCGATCCCACCGTCTCGAGCGGCGCGGTGCGCGCGCAGCCGGCGCGCATGCCGTTCTACGTCGCCACGCGCGGCAAGGTCACCATCTACATGCTCGGCACGCTGCACGTCGGCGACCCGAGCGACTATCCGCCCGGCCAGCCGTTCCGGCGGCCGATCCTCGCGGCGCTGGCGGCCTCGCCCGTGCTCGCGCTCGAACTCTCGCCCGACGATCTGCTCGAATCGGCCGACGACGTCTCGCGCTACGGCGTGTGCCGCTACCCGTGCCTGCCGAAGCTGCTGCCCGAACCGCTCTGGCAGCGGCTCGCCGCGCGCCTGCACGGCAACCCGGCCGCGCTCGACGGGATTCGCCGGATGCGGCCGTGGCTGGCCGCGCTGGTGGTGGAAACCTACGATTCGCTGTCGGCCGGGCTGCAGACCGAATACGGCACCGAGGCACAGCTGCAGAACGTGTTCCTGAAGAAGAAGGGCGCGCGCGTGGTGGGCCTCGAGACGCTGGCCGAGCAGATGCGCGCGTTCACCGGGCTCACGCTCGCCGAGCAGCGCGAGATGCTGGCGCAGGACATCGTGCAGACCCCGGCGCAGAACGCCGCCGACGTGCAGGCGCTGCACCGGCTGTGGCGCATCGGCGACGCCGATGCATTGGCCGCCTGGGCCAGCGCGAAATCGGAGCGGCTCGCGCGCTCGCGGCCGGTGGCCGACGCGATCGACAACAAGATCCTCTACGAGCGCAACCGCCGCTTCGCCGCGCGTTCGATCGCGCTGGCCGGGCCGAACCGGCCCCTGTTCGTGGCGGTCGGTGCCCTGCATCTCGGTGGCCCGAAAGGTGTGATCGAATTGTTAAAGCGGCAAGGATTTCGTGTCGACGCCGATTGATGATGGGGAAAACCCACAGTTTTACCGATTTCTTGCGTTTGCCGATTGACATGAAACATTGTCAAAACTATTCTCCATTCCACAGTCGATTCAACTGTAAAGAACAGAGCACTACGGGGAAGCAGCACCAAAAAGAAGCGCGAGGCAGGCGTTGCCGGCACGTGATCGACGTGCCGGCAATGGCCACCGGCAGCACGCGAGGCCAATAGACGAAGAACTACGAGGCACGCTTCGAGCGTGGTAGGAATTGGGCGATCCGCCGTCCGGCCGTGGATAGTTTGACGGTTGGCGGCGGACGTATTTTTTGGGGCTCCCGATTCGGGTTCCCGATTGAATCGCGTTCAATTAAACCGGTAAATCATTCCGCCATTATTCAATGGCATGATTTGAAATAACCTCATTTGAATGAGGTATCGGTTTATCGATCGGTTGTTTGAAAAAGCAAAGCGCCCGGGGCGCTTTTTTTATTGCCGGTCGCGGCTGATCGTTCGCCATTAATCGGGCTGCCGGTGGCGCGCGCAGCGGCGCTGCGCGGTGCCGATCAAACAGATCGATGCCGGATTGCCGACCGGCGCGCGGTTCAGGCGTGCGGCTCAGACGTGCGTCGTGCCCGGCGCGAGCAGCGTCACGCCGGCCTGCTCGAGCGCGTCGCGCAGCCGCCGCGCGAACGCCAGCGCGTGCGGGCCGTCGCCGTGCAGGCAGACGGTCTGCGCGTTGAGCGCCACCCATTCGCCCGTCACCGCGCGCACGCGCCGGTCGCGCACCATTTCGAGCGTGCGCGCGAGCATGGCGGCCTCGTCGTCGACCAGCGCGCCCGGCTCGCCGCGCGGCACCAGCGAGCCGTCGGCGCGATAGCCGCGATCGGCGAACACCTCCTCGACGGCCGCCAGCCCGGCGCGCCGCGCGGCCGCCACGAAGCCGCTGCCGGCCAGCCCGAACACCGCCACCGACGGATCGAAATCGTGGACCGCGGCCACCACCGCGTCGGCGATGCGCGCATCGCGCGCGGCCTGGTTGTAGAGCGCGCCGTGCGGCTTGACGTGGGCGATCCGGCCGCCTTCGGCCTGTGCGATCGCAGACAGGGCGCCAAGCTGATAGAGGACGCCCGCGTAGATCTCGCCCGCCGGCAGGTCCATCTCCTTGCGTCCGAAGTTCTCGGGATCGTGGAAGCTCGGATGCGCGCCGATCGAGACGTTGCGGCTCACCGCCCAGCGCACGCAGTCGCGCATCGCCTGCGCGCCGCCCGCGTGCCAGCCGCACGCGATGTTCGCCGAGGTGACGAGCCCGAGCAGCGCCTCGTCGGCGCCGCAGCCCTCGCCGAGATCGGCGTTCAGGTCGATTTCCATGATGTGTGCGGTCCTGGGTCGGTGAAGGGGCGGGCCGTCAGGCGGCCCGCGAGGGCGCCGCGCGAGCCAGCGCCTCGTCGCGCAGCGCGATCGCGACATCGATCTGCCGCAGGTAGGCGCGCTCGGCGGCCAGCGCCTCGCGCGCGGCCTCGGCGGTGGTCGCCACGAAGCGGATCGGCAGGTTCAGGCGCGCCTGCGCGAGCTTCCAGAGGTCGGCGCGGATCACCGTGCCGATCTGCGGATAGCCGCCGGTGGTCTGCGCGTCGTGCATCAGCACGATCGGCTGGCCGTTCGGCGGCACCTGGATCGCGCCGGGCAGCACCGCGTGCGAGAGCAGCTCGTCGCGCGCCTCGCGCGCGAGCATCGGGCCCGCGAGCCGGTAGCCCATCCGGTTGCTGTTCGGCGTGACGAGCCATTCGTCGTCCCAGAAAGCCTGCCGCGAGGCCGCCGCGAACGCCTCGTACTGCGGGCCGGGCAGCACCCGCACCGGGGTCGCCCACGGCGCGTGGGCATGGGTGTGGCGCGGCCGCCGCGGCGCCTCGTCGAAGCGCGTGAACGGCGCGCACCAGGCCGGCGCCTTGACGCCGAACTCGTGCGCATCGGGCGCGACGCAGCCGCGCCGGCCAGCCGCGATCGGGCCGATCGGCAGGCGGTCGCCGTCGCGCAGCGCGCGGCCGCCCAGGCCGCCGAAGCGCGAGCCGAGATCGGTGCTGCGCGAGCCGAGCACCGGCAGCACGTCGATGCCGCCCGCCACGCACAGGTAGCCGCGCATGCCGCGCCTGGCCACCTGCACCACCAGCGTTTCGCCGGCCGCCACCGGCAGGCTCCACCACGCGTGCGCGGGCCGCTCGCCGAGCGTCGCGCCGAACTCGGTGCCGGTGATCGCGATGCGCGTGGCGCGCGGGAAGCGGAACGCCGCCGGGCCGAGCGTGATCTCGATCGCGGCCGCGTCGGGCCGGTTGCCCACCAGCCGGTTGCCGACCTCGAGCGCGAGCGTGTCGAGCGCGCCGCCCTGCGCCACGCCGAGATGCCGGACGCCATGACGGCCGGCGTCCTGGACCGTGGACAGCGGGCCGGCGCGCAATACCTCGACGGCGGCCTGAGCCGGGCGGGTGGTCATGAGCCGATTACCTCCGAGATCGTGAAGCGGACCCGGTCGCCGGGCCGCAGCAGGGTGGGCGGCGTGGCGGCGGGATCGAACAGCGTCAGCGCGGTGCGGCCGATCAGCTGCCAGCCGCCGGGCGCGGCGGCCGGGTAGATGCCGGTCTGCGCGCCGCCGATGCCGACCGAGCCGGCCGGCACCTCAAGCCGCGGCGCGGTGCGGCGCGGCGTGTGCAGCGCGGCCTCGAGGCCGCCGAGATAGGCGAAGCCGGGCTGGAAGCCGAGGAAGAACACCACGTAGCTGCCGGCCGCGTGGCGTTGCGCGAGCACCTCGGCCGTGAGGCCGGTGTGCTTCGCGACCGCCGCGAGGTCAGGGCCACCGGCGCCGCCGTACACCACCGGGATCTCGATCTGGCGGCCCGGCGCGGCGTCGGCATCGGCGTCGCGCCAGGCCGCCTCGAGCAACGGCATCAACTGATCGGCCGAGCCGTCGAACGGATCGAACACCACGGTGAGATTGTTCATGCCGGGCACCACGTCGACCACGTGCGGCCAGCCGCGCGCGGCCTCGGCCACGGCCCAGATCCGGCGCTGGCATTCGAGCGTGGCGGGCGGCGGCGCTTCGCAGACGACGGCGGTGTCGCCGAGCGGATAGAGACGGGGGGCGGTCATGAGCGGCTCGCGGGCGGCATCGGTTCGCGTGGATGATACATCATCGGTAAATTATCGATAAATTGTCGAGAAGAAACTGCCGCGGGACGGTCGGTTCGCGGTTCTGGCGTACACTGCGGCTCATTTCCGTCCGAATCGTTCCCGCCGACATACCCGACATGCCGCCGCGTCCCGCCACCAAGATCGTCTCATCCGAACATCTCGTCTCCGAGGCAAGCGCCGAATTGTCCGAACTCGAATACGGGCTGATCACGGCGAGCAACGCGTTCAACCGCTGGATGGTGCGCTGCATGGCCGCCGCCGGCGCGAAGGACATGACCGCCATCGAGGTCTCGCTGCTGCACCACGTCGGGCATCGCGACCGCAGCAAGAAGCTGGCCGACATCTGCTTCGTGCTCAATATCGAGGATACGCACGTTGCCACCTACGCGCTCAGGAAGCTGGCCGCGCGCGGCTACGTGGCGGGCGAGAAATCGGGCAAGGAGGTGCTGTTCTCGGTCACGCCCGAGGGGCGCGCGCTGTGCGAGAGGTATCGGGAGGTGCGCGAGCACTGCCTGATCGAGACGCTCAGGGACAGCGGGCTCACCAACGCGCAGATCGGCGAGGCCGCGCAGCTGCTGCGCCACGCCTCGGGGCTCTACGACACGGCCGCGCGCGCGGCCGCCTCGCTGTAGGCGCGCGGCGGCCCGCGGTGCCGCTACTTCAGGCGGTCGAGCCCGAGCGGTACGCGTAGCACTCGGTGACGATCCAGTCGAGCGGCCGGTCGTGCGATTCGCGCGGCAGCGCATCGAGCGCGAGCGCCTCGTAGGCGACGCCGATCGTGACGGGCAGCGCGTCGTTCGGCCAGGCGGCCAGCGTGCGGTCGTAGTAGCCGCCGCCGTAGCCGAGCCGGAAGCCCTGCCGGTCGAAGCCGACGCATGGAATCAGCAGCAGGTCCGGCACCACCGGCTCGCCGCCGGCCGGCTCGGGAATCCGGTGATGGCCGGTGCGCATCGGCGCGTCGGGCGTCCAGCTGCGAAACGACAGTGGCGTGTAGGGCTGGGTGATGACGGGCAGCGCGGCGCGCCGGCGCGCGTCGTCGGCGAGCCATTCGGCGATCGTGGGACGCGCGTCGAACTCGCCCGGCAGCGGCCAGTAGAAGCCCACCGTGAGCAGCGGATGCTTGCCGAGCAGGTCCAGCACGCGGCGCGCGAGCGTGGCGTTCGCGGCCGCCTCGCCGCTTGCCGCCCGACGCAGCGGCGCGAGCGTTTCGCGCAGGACCCGCTTGCGATTTGCGACGGGGGGGCGTGCTATGCTTTCGCTCACTTCGTGCTCCGGTTTCGTTCCCTGATCAAATCGATGTCAACCAGCCTCGTCCGAGTATATCGCGCGGCCGCCATGACGCTGTCGGCGCTCGTGCTGGCCGTGGGCACCGCCGCCTGCGCCGCGCAATCCGTCGACGAAGTCTCGTCGAACGACGACCAGATCTTCGTCCAGCTTCGCGAGGCCGCGCGCGCCAACAACCCCGCGCGCGCCGCGCAACTCGCCGCGATGATTCCCGGCTATCCGGCGCCGTCCTATCTCGAATACTTCCAGATCAAGCCGCAGCTGTTCGACAGCTCGGGCCGCGCGCGCATCGATGCGCCCGACGCGCCGGTGCTGTCGTTCCTGCAGCGCTACGACGGCCAGGCGATCGCCGACCGGATGCGCAACGACTACCTGCTGGTGCTGGGCGCGCGCCACGACTGGCGCGGCTTCGACGACCAGTACAAGCGCTTCGTGCTCGACGACGACACCCAGGTGAAGTGCTACGCGCTCGAATCGCGCGCCGCGCGCGGCGAGAAGGTGGCCGACATCGCGCGCGACCTGCTGGTCGATCCGAAATACTACGGCGACGCCTGCGTGGACCTGATCTCGGCGCTCGCCGTGAACCAGCAGTTCTCGTCCGACGACGTCTGGACCCAGGTGCGGCTCGCGTTCGAGCAGAACTACACCACCACCGCCGGCAAGATCGCCGACGTGCTCGGCCCGCGCCCGGTGGCGTTCGACCAGGCCGCGAGCGCGCCGCCGCTGTTCCTCGCGCGCGGCGTGGGCCCCGACGCCACCTCGCGCCAGCTCGCGCTGATCGCGATCACGCGCATGGCGCGCAACGATCCGGACCAGGCCGCGACGATGCTCGCCACGCTGACTTCGCTGTCGAAGGCCGAGCAGGCGATCGCCTGGGGCGAGATCGGCATGCAGGCGGCGCTGAAGCGCTCGCCGCTGGCGGTGCAGTATTACAAGCAGTCGGGCGGCGCGCCGCTGTCGACGCCGGGCTATGAATGGCGCGTGCGCGCGGCGCTGCTCGCGGGCGACTGGCCGATGGTGCGCTGGGCGATCGAGCAGATGCCGGCCGACCTGCGCGCGCAGCCGGCCTGGCTCTACTGGCACGGCCGCGCGCTGAAACAGGCCGGCGACGCCGGCGGCGCGAGCCGCGATTTCGAGCAGGTGGCGGGCCGCTTCGACTTCTACGGCCAGCTCGCGGCCGAGGAACTCGGCCAGAAGACCGTGATCCCGCCGCGCACCACCGTGACCGACGCCGAGGTGGACGCGATGAGCCAGGTGCCCGGCTTCGCGCTGGCGCGGCGCTTCTATGCGCTGAACCTGCGGCTCGAGGGCAACCGCGAGTGGAACTGGCCGCTGCGCGGCATGACCGACCGCCAGCTGCTGGCCGCGGCCGAATACGCGAAGCGCATCGACATGCTCGACCGCACCGTCAACACGGCCGACCGCACCACCGCGCTGCACGACTTCTCGCTGCGCTACCCGTCGCCGTACCGGCCGATCGTGGAGCGCTACGCGCAAAGCAACGGCCTCGACATCGAATGGGCCTACGGGCTGATCCGCCAGGAATCGCGCTTCATCACCAACGCGCGTTCCTCGGTCGGCGCGGGCGGCCTGATGCAGCTGATGCCGGCCACCGCGCAACTGGTCGCGAAGAAGCTCGGCATGGGCGGCATCTCGCGCGAGCAGATGCACGACATCGACACCAACATCCAGCTCGGCACCTGGTACCTGTCCGACATCTACCAGAAGTTCGACAATTCGGCCGTGCTGGCCACGGCCGGCTACAACGCCGGCCCGGGCCGGCCGCGCCAGTGGCGGCAGGCGCTGACGCAGCCGGTGGAGGGCGCGATCTTCGCCGAGACGATCCCGTTCAACGAGACGCGCGACTACGTGAAGAACGTGCTGTCGAACACCACCTATTACGCGGCGCTGTTCGAAGGCAAGCCCGAATCGCTGAAGGCGCGGCTGGGCTTCATCGCGCCCTGAGCCGCGCCGCCCGGTACCGGGCCGACGCTGCGCCCGACGCCACTCCGCGCGGCCGCGCCGGCGGCGCGTTTCGATACCGTTTCGACACCTGACGGGAGCTTCGCCATGGATCGTCCGACCATCGCGCTCGTCGGCGGCACCGGCTTCATCGGTGCCCGCCTCGTCGCGGCCCTGGTGCGCGCCGGCTACCCGGTGCGCCTCGCCGCGCGGCGCCGCGAGCGCGCCCGCCATCTCGCCACGATGCCGGTGGAGGTCGTCGAACTCGACGGCTTCGACGCCGCGTCGCTCGCGCGCGTCGTGGCCGGCGCCGGCATCGTGTTCAACCTGGTCGGCACGCTGCACGGCGGCCACGGCACGCCCTACGGCGAGGGCTTCCGGCAATTGCACGTCGCGCTGCCGGGCACGCTCGCCGCGGCCTGCGCCGAGGCGGGCGTGGCGCAGCTGGTGCAGGTCAGCGCGCTCGGCGCCGACTCGCACGGGCCGAGCATGTACCAGCGCTCGAAGGGCGACGGCGAGGCCGCGCTGCACGCGGCGGCGGCTGCCTCGGGCGGGGCGCTCGCCGTCACCGTGCTGCGGCCGTCGGTGGTGTTCGGCCCCGGCGACGCGTTCCTGACCACCTTCGCGCGGCTGCAGCGGCTGCTGCCGGTGCTGCCGCTCGCGATGCCCGACGCGCAGTTCCAGCCCGTCTACGTCGGCGACGTCGCGCAGGCGCTGCTGGCCGTGGCCGGCAACCGCGCCGCTTACGGCCGGACCTACGAACTGGGCGGCCCGCGCGTCTACACGCTCGAACAGCTGGTGCGCTACTGCGGCGCGCTGGTGGGCCGCCAGGCGCGCATCATCCGGCTGCCCGACGCGCTCGCGCGGCTGCAGGCGAGCGTGTTCGAGCATCTGCCCGGCGAGCCCGTGATCACGCGCGACAACCTCGCCTCGATGCGCGTGCCGAACGTGCTGAGCGGCTCGCTCGCGCCCGAACTCGGTGTGCGGCCCGCGAGCCTCGAAGGCGTTGCGCCCGGCTATCTCGGCACCGGCGGCACGCGCTATGACGCGTGGCGTTCGCGGCGCTGACGGCATCCGGGCCACTCGCGGGACACGCGGGACACGCGGCGGCGGGCACCGGCGTTGCTCGCCCAGCGGCGGGGCGGGCGCCGCCGTTGTCGGCGCGGATTCGCCGGCGCCGAGCTGCCGCCTGACGCCAAGGCTGCCGGTCGACGCCCGGCGGCGCGCGCCGGCGCTCCCCGCGGCGCCCGCGCATGCCGCGAACCGAACCCGTCGCGCGGCCGGTGCCGCGCGTTTGCCTTTCGACTGGACGAGCGAGACGTGACGATGCAACTGATCATTGGTGACAAGAGCTATTCCTCGTGGTCGATGCGGCCCTGGGTGCTGATGCGGCACTTCGGGATTCCGTTCGAGGAGACGCTGATCGAGCTGCGCGCGCCCGATACCGAGGCGCGCATCCTGGCGCGCTCGCCGTCGGGCCGCGTGCCGTGCCTGATCGACGACGCTGGCCATGCGGTCTGGGATTCGCTCGCGATCGCCGAGACGCTCGCCGAGCGGTTCCCCGCGCAGCCGATGTGGCCGGCCGATCCGGCCGCGCGCGCACTGGCGCGCAGCGTCTCGGCCGAGATGCATTCGGGCTTCACGGCGGTGCGCGGCGAGATGCCGTTCAGCCTGCGCGCGCCGCAGCCGGGGCGCGTGTTGTCGCCGGCCGCGCTGGCCCAGATCGCGCGCATCGAGGCGATCTGGCGCGACTGCCTCGCGCGCTCGGGCGGCCCGTTCCTGTTCGGCGCGTTCACGATCGCCGACGCGATGTACGCGCCGGTGGTGATGCGTTTCGTCTGCTACGCGCCGGTGCTCTCCGGGGTCTCGGCCGCCTATGTCGAGCGCATGCTCGCGGTGCCGGCGATCGCGGCCTGGAACGACGGTGCGCGCCACGAGACGCGCATGGTCGAATACTGATATTGATACGGATACGGACGACGGCCGGGGAGGCGAAGCGCATGAACATCTATGTGGTAGGCGGCGCGATCCGCGATGCCCTGCTCGGCCTGCCGGTGCAGGACCGCGACTACGTGGTGGTGGGCGCCACGCCGGAGCAGCTGGCCGCGCGCGGCTTCCGCCCGGTCGGCAAGGATTTCCCGGTGTTCCTGCATCCGGACACGCACGAGGAATACGCGCTCGCGCGCACCGAGCGCAAGACGGCGGCCGGCTATCACGGCTTCCAGTTCCATTACGCGCCCGACGTGACGCTCGACGAGGATCTGGCGCGCCGCGACCTGACGATCAACGCGATGGCGCGCGAGGTCGACCCGGACGGCCGGATCACCGGCGAACTCGTCGATCCGTTCGGCGGGCGCGCCGATCTGGCCGCGAAGCAGTTCCGCCACGTCGGGCCGGCGTTCGTCGAGGACCCGGTGCGGATCCTGCGCGTCGCGCGCTTCGCGGCGCGCTTCGCCGATTTCACGGTGGCGCCCGGGACGCTCGCGCTGATGCGCGAGATGGTGGCGGCGGGCGAGGTGGACGCGCTGGTGCCGGAGCGCGTCTGGCAGGAGGTGTCGCGCGGGCTGATGGAGGCGAAGCCGTCGCGCATGTTCGCGGTGCTGCGCGAGTGCGGCGCGCTGGCGCGGATCCTGCCCGAGGTCGATGCGCTGTTCGGCGTGCCGCAGCGCGCCGACTACCATCCCGAGGTCGATACCGGCGTCCACGTGATGATGGTGATCGACTACGCGGCGAAGCACGCCTACTCGCTGGCGGTGCGGTTCGCCGCGCTGACCCACGATCTCGGCAAGGCCACCACGCCGGCCGACGTGCTGCCGCGCCACATCGGCCACGAGGGCCGCAGCGTCGATCTGCTCCGGCCGCTTTGCGAGCGGCTGCGGGTGCCGAACGAATGCCGCGACCTCGCGCTGCTGGTGGCGCGCGAACACGGCAACCTGCATCAGGTGATGGCGATGGGCGCCGCCGCGCTGGTGCGGCTGCTCGAACGCGCCGACGCGCTGCGCAAGCCGGGGCGCTTCGCCGAGATGCTGCAGGCCTGCGAGGCCGACGCGCGCGGCCGGCTCGGGCTCGAGGCGCAGCCGTATCCGCAGGCCGAGCGGCTGCGGCGCGCGCTGGTGGCCGCGCGCGAGGTCGATGCCGGGCAGGTGGCGGCCGGCCATCGCGGCAATCCGGACGCGATCCGGGACGCCGTGCAGCGCGCGCGCACCGATGCGGTGGCGGCGGCGCTCGCGGTCGGCGAGGATGCGTGAGCGACGGGGCGAAGCAGGTGGCCGTGCCGGTTCCGGTTGCGCGATGAGCGGCGGCGCGGGCCCGGTGGCTGACTGAGGCTTGCGGTGGCGCTCGCCGGTTCGCGGTGACGCCCGGGGCTCGTTTCACGACGCCCAACGCCCGACGCGACGTATGGCGAAGCCGGAGAAGGTGGGCTGGCGGGACGGAGCGAGAGAAGTAAGCCGGACGGCGCCGCCCAGGCGGTCGCGATCGCGGCTGGCGACTGGCGACCGGCGACCGGCGACAGACGTCAACCAGGCGTCATCACCGCGCCGCCGCCGCGGTCGGCACCGGCCCGGTCGAACGAAAGAAACGGGGAAAACCGGAAGATCCGCGGAGGAAAACCGGAAACGGGCGGCGCCTGCCGCCCGTCGCGCTCAGCGCGCCGAGTTGGACACGCGGCCGTCGGGGCCGTAGAGGCCGGCGCGCGCGGGCTGCGCGCGCAGCACCTGGAGCGTGCGCTCGTTGTAGTCCATGCGGATGCGGATCAGCATGCCGTTGTTCATGTTGGCGTGGCGCGCGCGCTCGGTGGCGTCGCGCAGCAGCTTCCAGCGGCTCGCGATGCCGGGGTCGCGCTCGGCGGCCGCGTCGATGCCGGCCTTGCCGGCGGCGTAGCCGAGGGCCGCGAGCTGCAGGTCGCGCTGCTTTTCCAGCGACGCGAGCCGTTCGACCAGCTCCGTCTTGCGCGCGATGATGTCCGGCAGCGCGTCAGCCGGCGACGCGGCCGTCAGCGCCTTTTGCTCGTAGACGAGCAGCGACGCGAAGGCCTCGACCGTCGCGTGTTCGTCGTTGATCGTCGCCAGCAGGGCTTCTTTCATTGCATCTCGCTCAAAACGACGGCGCACGGACCATCCGCGCGCCCAAGGGCGTCATCCGCGTCGTGCTCAGCCGAGGTTCGCCGGCGTGCGCAGCAGCTCGCTGGCCGTCTGCAACACGCCGTCCGCGATCTTGCCGGTGTCGATCGTCAGCGATCCATTCTTGATCGCGTCGCGGATCGACTGCACTTTCGCGGTGTCGATGTCGGCCGATCCCGAGGCTGCGAGCGAACGCAGGTTCGTGGACACGGAGGACAGATTCACGTTCGCATCGCCGCCGGCCGGCGCGCTTTCGGCCTGCGCGGCTGCCGACGAGGCGGCGCTGCTGCTGGCCTGATTACGCGACGAAGCGGCGTCGGTGGACGCCGGGCGGACGTTCGTGGCGGGGGTGGTATCGATTTTCACGATGGGCTTCCTGAACGATTTGAGCGAGATAACGGCAGGTCCGCGCCGAACTTTAGCGTCCGTCCATCCGTAAAGGCTTGCAGAAACAAAAGTTTGCAATCTTTCCGGCCGCACCGGCGGCCGCGCCCATCATAACGGAACTTCCACCGTGTTTCCGTCCTTCACCACCGCCGTCACGATCTGGCCGGCCGCCAGTCGCACCCGCACCTGCTGTCCCGGCCCCGCGTTGTTCATCACGCTGCCTTCCGACGAAATCGAGAATCCCTGGCCGGCCGCCACCACGCGCACGGTCTGGCCGATGGTGACCGACGAGGCGCTGCGCAGCATGTCCTGGCGCAGCGGCAGCCCGGCCGCGACGCGCACCAGCGAGGTACCGCCCACCGCCTGCGCCGGATCGGTGATCACGGCGAGCGGCAGCATGGTCAGGTCGCCGTCGCGCGCGACCAGATCGGCGGCCGTCAGCACGTCGCCCGGCGCGAGCGCGTGGGCGGCCACGTAATAGTTGCCGTGGACCTCGATCTTCGACTGCAGGTAGATCGTCCACGGCCGCGCGCCGGCGCAGCGCACGCCCACCGTGGTGCGGCCCCAGAGCCGCGCGCCGGTCGGCAGGAACGGTTCGAGCGTGGTGCAGGCCGCGAGCCCGCGCGGGAACGCGGCGGCCACCGTGATCGTCGCCTTGCCGGGCAGGCCGGCCGTCTGCTGGTGCAGGAACGCGAGCGCCGCGGCGCGGATCGCCTCCGGGTCCTGCTGGCCGGCCGGCTGGCCGACGACCTGGGCGTTCGCCTGGGCCGTGCCGGCGTTCTGGGCGGGCGTGGCGGCTGGAGCGGCTGCGGCGGGCGCCGGGGTGGACGCCACCACGGCGGCGACGGCGCTGGGCGCGGGGGCGCTCTGGCGCGCCGAGACGCGCATCACGGCCGGCGCCGCGTAGCGCATCGCGCTGCCCGCCGCGTCCTGGCCGGCCGGCGCGCGTTCGGTCGCGCCCGGCGAATAGACGGCGCGCACGGTGCCGCCCGTCGTGGCCGGCATGCCGGCCGGACCGCGCTGCACGGTCGACGGGTAGCGCGGTGCCGGCGCGGGTTGGGCCGGTTGCGCCGGCTGGGCGGGTTGAGCGGCGGCCGCGCGGCGCGCCGCGGCGACGCCTGCCGCGTAACCGGCGGCATAGCCGGCCGCTTCGTTGCCCGGGGCGCCGGCGTTGTCGGCGCGCGGCGCCGCGCGATTCACGGCGGGCCGCGACGGCGCGCTGCCGGGCGTGGGGTAGATCGGCGGTTCGGGCAGGGCGGCGGGCGCCTCGCCCATCGCGGCGGCGCGCAGCGCGCTGTCGCCGCCGGCGCCCTGCACGATGCCGATGGTGCCGGCGGGCGCGGGGGCGGCCTCCGGGGCCGCGCCGCGGCTGCTGCCGCCGGCGCCGTAAGCGCTGCGTAATTCGGTGGAGCTGTAGGACGACAGGCTCGACGTGGGCGCGTGCGCGGCCGGGGTGTTCACGCCGTGCGCGGTGGCGTTGGCGAGCGCCGTCTCGGCCGATTCGCCGCGGCCCGGGATCACGATCATGCCGTCGCCGCCGGCCGCCTGCGCGGCGGCCAGGTTCGGCAGCAGCGCGGCCAGGCCCAGCGCCAGCAGGGCGAGGCGGGAGCGGAGGGCGGGGCGCGCGTGCAGCGAGCCGGCGCGCGCGCCGAAGCCGCGTGCCGCGCCTGCCGCTGCGCTCGCGTCCGTCGTCGTCATCGCCGCCTCCTCGAGAATCCGTTGGTACGGGATCGCATTCTAGGCAGCCGGGTGCCGCGGCAAACGATGAATAGAGGGGGGCTTTGCCGGTTATTCGCCCGATTGCCGCTTGCGTCTCCCGCCTACGATGGCTGTCATCGAAAAGCGTCTCTTTTGCCGCCGCATGGCGCGCGGGGAGGGGGCGCCGCACCGCTCCCGATGGAGGAACGCACGATGATGGACAAACTCGACGCCGAATTCGCGTTCGGCCGCCAGGCGCTGGACGTTCGCTCGTACCGGCAGGAACTGCTGTCGTCGAACATCGCGAACGCCGACACCCCGGGCTACCAGGCCCGCGACGTCGATTTCGCCTCGGCGCTCGGCCGCTCGCTCAAGCAGCAGGCCGGCCAGGCCACGGCCGACAACGCGACCCAGCTGCCGCTCGCGCAGCCGGCCAGCGTGACGAGCGGGATGACGCTGGTGTCGACCGAGGCCGGCCACATGAGCGGCAACACGCGGCTTTCGGCCACCGGCGGCCCGACCGACAACTTCGGCCGCGCCGCGTACCGGATCCCGAACCAGCCGTCGCTGGACGGCAATACGGTCGATCTCGACGCCGAGCGCGTGCAGTTCGCCGACAACACGGTGCATTTCGAAGCCGGCATGACGGTGGTGACCGGCCAGATCAAGGCGATGCTCGCCGCGATCACGTCGGGCTCGTAAGCCGGCCCGCCGCCACTCTTCCAGCCGCAAACGAGGAATCCGCATGCCTTCGCTGATGAACATCTTCGACGTCGCCGGCTCGGCGATGTCCGCCGAATCCCAGCGCCTGAACGTGACCGCGTCGAACCTGGCGAACGCGGACAGCGTGACCGGCCCGGACGGCAAGCCGTACCGCGCCAAGCAGGTGGTGTTCGAGACCCAGCCGATCGGCGGCGCGCGCACGCGCTCCGGGCAGGGCGTGGGCGGCGTGCAGGTCAAGCAGGTGATCGACGATCCGTCGCCGATGAAGACCAGCTACGACCCGTCGAACCCGACGGCCGACGCCAACGGCTACGTGACGCTGCCGAACGTCGACCCGGTGCAGGAGATGGTGAACATGATCTCGGCCTCGCGCTCGTACCAGGCGAACGTGGAGACGCTGAACACCGCCAAGCAGCTGATGCTGAAGACCCTAACGATCGGCACCTGAGTGCCGTGCCGTGAACCGGGCCGCACTGGCGCGGCCCGTTCACCCCGCGACCGTTTCCCAACCCGACCCAGCGTATCCGCGAACTCGCGAAAGGCAACCCGGAGATGAGCTCCACTACCAACTCGATCGGCAGCGGTGGCACCACCACCACCAACCTGCCGACCGACACGATGAGCACCAACAGCGGCCTGTCGTCGACCTCGGCGGCGGACCTGCAGCAGACCTTCCTGACGCTGCTCGTCACGCAGCTGCAGAACCAGGACCCGACGAGCCCGGTGGACAGCTCGCAGATGACGTCCCAGCTCGCGCAGATCAACACCGTGAGCGGCATCGCGCAGCTCAACTCGTCGCTGACCTCGCTGTCCTCGCAGATCACCGCCGGCCAGCAGACCCAGGCGGCGCTGCTGATCGGCACCAACGTGCTGGCCCCCGGCAGCACGCTCAACGTCTCGAGCGGCACCGGCACGGGCTTCGGCGTCACGCTGCCGTCCGCCGCCACCGACGTGACGATCACCATCAAGAACTCGGCCGGCACGGTGGTCAACACCATCGACGCGGGCGCGCAGGCAGCCGGCACGATCCCGTTCAACTGGACCCCGACCGACTCGACGGGCGCGACGCTGCCCGACGGCCAGTACACCATCAGCGCGAGCTACACGGACGGCAGCGGCGCCACCAACACGGCGACCACGCTCACGGCCGCGCAGGTGCAGAGCGTGATCCGCCAGGCGGACGGCACGCCGGGCCTGGTGCTGTCGAACGGCACCACGGTCGGCCTGCCGAACGTCGGCGCGATCTTCCCGGCGACGGCCTCGAGCGGCTCCAGCGGCTCGGACAGCGGTTCCAGCAGCGGCTCGGGCACCGACTCGGGCAGCGATACCAACAATTCCTCGTCCACCTAACTGATCCGGCCTCGCGCCATCGGAGACCAACATGGGTTATCAACAGGGTTTGAGCGGTTTGCAGGGTGCGTCGAGCGATCTCGACGTGATCGGCAACAACATCGCGAACGCGAACACGGTCGGCTTCAAGTCCGCCACGGCGCAGTTCTCGGACTTGTACGCGAATTCGGTGTCGGGCGCGGTCGCCAACGGCATCGGTATCGGCACGCAGCTGGCGACGGTCGCGCAGGTGTTCCAGCAGGGCGGTTTCACCACCTCGCAGAACCCGCTGAGCATGGCGATCTCGGGCAACGGCTTCTTCGAGGTGAATTCGAACGGCGTGACCACCTACACGCGTGACGGCGAGTTCAGCCCGGACGCGAACGGCAACATCACGAACTCGGCCGGCGGCCAGCTGATGGGCTACGGCGTGAACGCCGATGGCACCATCAACACCTCGGCGATCGTGCCGCTGACGGCACCGCAGGGCAACATCCCGCCGAAGGCGACCGCGTCGATCACGGGCCAGTTCAACCTGAGCACGACCGACACGGCGCAGACCAACTCGCCGTTCAACTTCAGCGACTCGTCCACCTACACGCTCAAGCAGCCGGTGCAGGCCTACGACTCGCTCGGCAACGCGCAGACGGTCAACCTGTACTTCGTGAAGTCGACCACCACCGGAAGCTGGGAAGTGTACGCGGGCGCCGACAACACCACCCCGACCGACCTCGGCACGGCCGAGTTCGACAGCTCGGGCAAGCTGATCGGCACGGTGGGCACGGACGGCAACCCGACCGCCACCACCGACAAGTTCACGTTCAGCCTGACCAACACCACCGGCGCGGTGACGCCGCAGGCGATCACCATCGACCTGACCGGCTCGACCCAGTTCGGCGCGACCAAGAGCGGCGTGTCGAACCTGATCGCCGACGGCTTCGCATCGGGCGCGCTGCAGAACTACTCGGTGGCCGCCGACGGCACCATCACCGGCAGCTACTCGAACGGCCAGAGCATGACGCTCGGCCAGGTGATCGTGGTGAACTTCAACGATCCGCAAGGCCTGACCAGCATCGGCGGCAACCAGTACATCCAGACCGCCGCGTCGGGCGTGCCGCAGATCGGCGTGCCGGGCAGCACCAACCACGGCACCATCAAGGGCAGCACGACCGAGGATTCGACGGTCGACCTGACGGGCGAGCTGGTCAACCTGATCACCGCGCAGCGCAACTACCAGGCCAACGCGCAGACCATCAAGACCCAGCAGACCGTCGACCAGACGCTGCTCAACCTGTAATGCGCGGCGCGCGAAACCGGAACGGACGACCATGGACCGACTGATCTATACGGCAATGACGGGCGCGGATCAGGCGCTCGACCAGCAGTCCGTGATCGCGAACAACCTCGCGAACACGTCGACGACCGGTTTTCGCGCGCAGCTCGCGACCTACCGCGCGGTGCCGATGAATTTCGGCGAGGCCAGCAACCCCGACACGACCCGCACCTTCGTGCTGAGCTCGACGCCGGGCGCCGACTATTCGGCCGGCCCGATCTCGCGCACCGGCAACCCGCTCGACGTGGCGGTGCAGGGGCAGGGCTGGCTCACCGTGCTCGCGCCCGACGGCAGCGAGGCCTACACGCGCGCCGGCAACCTGCACGTGGACGAGAACGGCCAGCTGGTGAACGGCTCGAACCTGCCGGTGGTCGGCACCGGCGGCCCGATCGCCGTGCCGCCGAACGGGCAGGTGACGATCGGCGTCGACGGCACCGTGTCGGTGCTGGCCGCCGGCGATCCGCCCTCGGCGATCGCGCTGGTCGACCAGCTGAAGCTCGTCAATCCGGACCCGTCCACCATGACGCGCGGCGACGACGGCCTGTTCCGCACCGCCGACGGCAACCCCGCCGACGTGGACCCGAACGTCACGCTCGCACCCGATTCGCTCGAGGGCAGCAACGTGAATCCGGTCAGCGCGATGGTGTCGATGCTCGACAACGCGCGCGCCTTTCAGCTGCATACCAAGCTGATCGAGTCGGCCGACCAGAACGAGCAGAGCGCAAACCAGATCCTCAGCTTCAGCTGAGCGGATCACCGAATCCGCAGGAGAAACCCCAGTGAACCGATCCCTCTACATCGCCGCGACCGGCATGAATGCGCAGCAGGCGCAGATGGACGTGATCTCGAACAACCTCGCGAACGTGAGCACCAACGGCTTCAAGGGCTCGCGCGCGGTGTTCGAGGATCTGCTGTACCAGACGGTGCGCCAGCCGGGCGCGAACTCGACGCAGCAGACCGAGCTGCCCTCGGGCCTGCAGCTCGGCACCGGCGTGCAGCAGGTGGCCACCGAGCGGCTCTACACGCAGGGCAACCTGCAGCAGACCGGCAACTCGCGCGACGTCGCGATCAACGGCCAGGGCTTCTTCCAGGTGCTGATGCCGGACGGCACCACCGCCTACACGCGCGACGGCTCGTTCCAGACCAACAACCAGGGCCAGCTCGTCACCTCGGCGGGCTACCAGGTGCTGCCGGCCATCACCGTGCCGCAGAACGCGCAGTCGCTGACGATCGGCACCGACGGCGTGGTGACGATCACCCAGCCGGGCTCGACCAACGCGGTGCAGATCGGCGCGATGCAGCTGGCGACCTTCATCAACCCGGACGGGCTCGACGCGCTGGGCCAGAACCTGTTCTCGGAGACGACCTCGTCGGGCGCGCCGAACGTGACGACGCCGGGCCTGAACGGCGCGGGCTCGCTGAATCAGGGCTACGTCGAATCGTCGAACGTGAACGTGGTGCAGGAACTGGTCAACATGATCCAGACCCAGCGCGCCTACGAGATCAACAGCAAGGCCGTGACCACCTCCGATCAGATGCTGCAGACCGTCAACCAGATGAAGAGCTAACGGACCGACCGGCACGACGTCATCATGAAGCAGGCTCGCCTTTCCCGATTCGCAGCGTTCGCCGCCGCCGCCGCTTTTGCCGGCTGCGCGCAGGTGCCGCGTCAGCCGATCACGCAACAGCCGATGACGGCCGTGCCGCCGGTGCCGCCGTCGATGCAGGCGCCCGGCTCGATCTACAACCCCGGCTACGCGGGCCGGCCGCTGTTCGAGGATCAGCGCCCGCGCAACATCGGCGACATCCTGACGATCATGATCGCGGAGAACGTCAACGCGACCAAGTCGTCGGGCGCGAACGCGAACCGCGGCACCTCGACCGACTTCAACGTGCCGACCGCCGGCTTCCTCGGCGGCCTGTTCGCGAAGGCGAACCTGAGCGCCACCGGCGACAACAAGTTCACCGCCACCGGCGGCGCGACCGCGGCCAACACGTTCACCGGCACCATCACGGTGACCGTCACCAACGTGCTGCCCAACGGCAACCTGGTGGTGAGCGGCGAGAAGCAGATGCTGATCAATCAGGGCAACGAGTTCGTGCGCTTCTCGGGCGTGGTCAATCCGAACTCGATCTCGGGCGCGAACTCGGTGTATTCCACGCAGGTGGCCGACGCGCGCATCGAATACTCGGCGAAGGGCTACATCAACGAAGCCGAGACGATGGGCTGGCTGCAGCGCTTCTTCCTCAACGTCGCGCCGTGGTGAGCCGCATGACCGAATTCCTTTTCCTCCGTCGTCTGCCGCGCGGCCTGCGCGCCGCGCTGGCCGTCTGCCTGGCGTTCGCGCTCGGCGTCGCGCTGCCGGCCGCGAGCGCGCGCGCCGAACGCCTCAAGGATCTCGCGCAGATCCAGGGCGTGCGAGACAACCCGCTGATCGGCTACGGCCTCGTGGTGGGCCTCGACGGCACCGGCGACCAGACCACCCAGACGCCGTTTACGACCCAGACGCTCGCGAACATGCTCGCGAACCTGGGCATCTCGATCAACAACGGCACCTCGACGGGCGGCACCGCCTCGCTGTCGAACCTGCAGCTGAAGAACGTCGCGGCCGTGATGGTGACCGCCACGCTGCCGCCGTTCGCGCGCCCGGGCGAGGCGATCGACGTGACCGTCTCGTCGCTCGGCAACGCCAAGAGCCTGCGCGGCGGCACGCTGCTGCTCACGCCGCTGAAGGGCGCCGACGGCCAGGTCTACGCGCTCGCGCAGGGCAACATGGCGGTGGGCGGCGCCGGCGCCAGCGCCAACGGCAGCCGCGTGCAGGTCAACCAGCTCGCGGCCGGGCGCATCGCCGCCGGCGCGATCGTCGAGCGCTCGGTGCCGAACGCGCTCGCGCAGATGAACGGCATGCTGCAGCTGCAGCTCAACGACATGGACTACGGCACCGCCGAGCGCATCGTCACCGCCGTGAACTCGAACTTCGGGCCGGGCATCGCCACCGCCCTGGACGGCCGCACCATCCAGCTGACCGCGCCGTCCGATCCGGCGCAGCAGGTCGCGTTCATGGCGCGCCTGCAAAACCTCGAGGTGAGCCCGGACCGCGCCGCGGCCAAGGTGATCCTCAACGCGCGCACCGGTTCGATCGTGATGAACCAGATGGTGACGCTGCAGAACTGCGCGGTCGCGCACGGCAACCTGTCCGTCGTCGTCAACACGCAGCCCGTCGTTTCGCAGCCCGGGCCGTTCTCGAACGGCCAGACCGTGGTCGCGCAGCAGTCGCAGATCCAGCTCAAGCAGGACAACGGCGCGCTGCGCTACGTCAACGCCGGCGCGAACCTCGCCGACGTCGTCAAGGCGCTGAACTCGCTCGGCGCCACACCGGCCGACCTGATGTCGATCCTGCAGGCGATGAAAGCCGCGGGCGCGCTGCGGGCCGACCTGGAGATCATCTGATGGCCAATCTTCCGAATTCCACCGACCTCGCCGCCGGCACCGACCTCACGCAGCGCTTCGCGCTCGACGTGCAGGGTTTCGACCAGCTGCGCCGGCAGGCCGACGTCTCGCCCGACAAGGGCATGAAACAGGTCGCCACGCAGTTCGACGCGATGTTCTCGCAGATGATGCTGAAGAGCATGCGCGATGCGACGCCCCAGGACGGCGTGTTCGATTCGAACACCTCGAAGCTCTACACCTCGATGCTCGACCAGCAGCTCTCGCAGCAGATGGCCTCGCGCGGCATCGGCGTGGCCGACGCGCTGATGAAGCAGCTGATGCGCAACATGAACCCGTCGGGCGGCGCGGCCGGTGCCGGCGGCGCGGCCGGCGCGATGGGCGCCCTCGGCGGTTCGGGCGGCAACGAAGGCGGCCTCGCCGCGGCCGGCGCGCTGGCCCAGGCGCTCGCCAATTCGCGCGGCAACGGCCGGCTCGGCGGCGTGGCCGGTTACTCGGCCGCGAGCGCGCTGACGCCGCCCGTCAAGGGCAACGGCACCTCGGCCGACCAGGACGGCTTCGTCGACAAGGTGGCGGGCGCGGCGCAGGCGGCCAGCGCGGCCACCGGCATCCCGGCGCGCTTCATCGTCGGCCAGGCGGCGCTCGAATCGGGCTGGGGCAAGCGCGAGATCCGCGGCCGCGACGGCAGTTCCAGCTTCAACGTGTTCGGCATCAAGGCGACCAAGAACTGGACCGGGCGCACCGTGTCGGCCGTCACGACCGAGTACGTCGGCGGCCAGCCGCGCCGCGTGGTGGCGCAGTTCCGTGCCTACGATTCCTACGAGCACGCGATGACCGACTACGCCACCATGCTCAAGAGCAACCCGCGCTACGCGGGCGTGGTGAACGCCTCGACCACCCCGGAAAGCTTCGCCAACGGCATGCAGCGCGCCGGTTATGCCACCGATCCGCACTACGCGAAGAAGCTGATTTCGATCCTGCGCCAGATCGTCTGAGGAGGCGGGAATGGCGGCGCGGGAGCAGACGGAAATGTCGGCGCGATGTCGGTCAACGGATAAGGCGACGTTGTTTTTTACCCATTTCCAGGTATCCGGCATTTCGAATTTTCGTTTAGCTGAAGATCTTCGGATCATTTCGATCTACACTCTGCGCTTGACGCACCGGCGCGCCGTTCGGCGCAGCGGCGGGCGTCGAGAGACCAGCGGCCCGCGTCCCGCAGGCAGGCCATCAGAGCCCGGAACAACCGGGCGACAAGCAGACCTAACCGGCAAGCCATGAATAACGAAGCACTGACCGAAGCGTCGGGGGATGACGATTCGCTCCCCGATTACGGCCGTCGCAACCCGCTCGAAATCGGCGTGCAGTTGCGCAATCTCGTCAACCGGGGCGATTTCCTGACGGTCCGTTATTCGGGCGGACAGCTCGTGACGCGCGTGCTCGAGGTCGATGTCGGCGCCGGCAGCTTCGTGTTCGACTGGGGCGCGGCGGAGGGGCAGAACGCCAGCCTGCTGGCCGCCCCCTACGGGATCTTCGAGGCGCTGCCCGACGGCGTGCGCGTCGAGTTCACGATCGAGACGCCGGTTGCCACGGAGTACGAAGGCCAGCCCGCGTTCCTCGCCAAATTCCCCGACGTCCTCTATTTCGTGCAGCGCCGCGAGTATTTCCGCGTCGATGCCCCGATGCTCGAACCGTATATCGCGCGCGGCAAGCTGCCCGAAGGCGAAAGCTTCACATTCGAGATCGACAATCTCTCGCTGGGCGGGATCGGGCTGCGCACCGGCGACGAACGTGCCGCGGCGCTCGAACCGGGCCAGGTGCTGGATCACGTCGAACTGAACCTGGCCGGCCACGGCAAGCTCGCGCTCGACCTGGAACTGGTCTCGCAGCGCAGCGTCGAGACGCCGAGCGGCGCGCGCCGCTACTACCTCGGGTTCCGCTTCGTGTCGCTGCCCGGCGCCGCCGAAAACACGCTGCAACGCCTGATCACCCAGCTCGAAGTGAAGCGCCGCCAGCTCGCCCGCGCATAGTCGCGCACGGGCCTGGCGCGCCGGTCGGCCGCCGCGAATTTTCGCGCGCGCGGCCTCAATTTCCACCGGACGCCGCCGTTATACCGGGTGTCCCTTTCCCGGAGGCCGTCCGCGGCCGGCATCGCATGAGCAACCTTCTGAACATCGGACTCAGCGGCATCAACGCCGCGCAGTGGGGCATCAACACGACCGGCCAGAACATCAGCAACCAGGCCACGCCCGGTTACTCGGTCGAGCGCGTGGTGTATGCCGAATCCGACGGCCAGTACACCACGAACGGCTTCCTGCCGACCGGCGTCTCCACCGTCACGGTGCAGCGCCAGTACAGCCAGTACCTGTCCGACCAGCTCAACACCGCGCAGACCGCGAGCAGCTCGCTGTCCACCTATTCGCAGCTGGTCGCGACGCTGAACAACTATATCGGCAGCCCGACGGGCGGCGTCGCCTCGGCGATCTCGACGTTCTTCAGCGGGCTGCAGAACGTGAGCTCGAGCGCCGCCTCGCGGCAGACCGCGATCAGCGATGCCGCGACGCTGGCCAACCAGCTGACCTCGGCCGGCGCGGAGTTCGACTCGCTGCGCACCAGCGTGAACACGCAGCTGCAAAGCGCAGTCACGCAGGTCAATTCGCTGACCACCCAGATCGCCCAGCTGAACCAGCAGATCACGGTGGCGAGCCAGGGCGGCCAGCCGCCGAACCAGCTGCTCGACCAGCGCGACCAGGCGGTGGCGACGCTGCAGACCATCGTCGGCGTGCAGGTGGTGCAGAGCAACGGCAACTACAACGTGCAGATGGCCAACGGCCAGCCGCTGGTGGTGGGCAACACCAGCTACACGATGTCGACGGTGCCGTCGCCGTCCGATCCGAGCGAGCTGACCATCGGCCTGCAGAACACCGCGGCCGGTTCGGGCGCGGCGGGCCAGGTGCAGGTGCTGTCCGACAGCAACATCACCGGCGGCACGATCGGCGGCCTGCTGCAGTTCCGCAGCCAGACGCTCGACCCGGCCGAGGCGCAGCTCGGCGCGATCGCGGTCAGCTTCGCCTCGCAGGTGAACGCGCAGAACGCGCTCGGCATCGATGCGAACGGCAACGTGGGCGGCGACCTGTTCACGGTGCCCGCGCCGCAGACCATCGCCAACACCGACAATACCGGCGACGCCACGCTCTCGGCGACCTTCGCCAACGGCCAGCAGCCGCCGACGAGCGACTACACGCTGTCCTACGACGGCACCAATTACACGCTGAAGGACCGCTATTCGGGCAGCGTGATCGGCACCGCCACCTCGCTGCCCGCCACCATCGGCGGCCTGGACCTGTCGGTCGACGATGCCACCAAGCTGCAACCGGGCGACTCGTTTACGATCGAGCCCTCGCGCAACGCGCTGGACGGCTTCGCGTCGGTGGGCACCGCCAACACGATCGCGGCCGCCGCGCCGGTACTCGCCACGGCCGGCACCGGCAACACCGGCTCGGCCACCATTTCGCAGGGCACCGTCACGGCCGGCTACCAGATGCCGTCGAGCACCACGACGCTGACCTACGACGCGGCCTCGAAGTCGCTGTCGGGCTTTCCGGCCGGCACCACGGTGACCATCAACACCACGCCGCCGACCACCTACCCGATCACCGACGCCACCACCCAGGTGCCCTACGATTCGAGCGCCGGCGCGTCGCTGACCATCACCAGCACCACGCAACCGCCGCCCTCGGGCGTGATGAACAACGTGTCGGTGCAGATCTCCGGCACGCCCGGCGACGGCGACACGTTCACGATCGCACCGGGCGGCGCCAGCAACGACAACCGCAACGCGCAGGCGATGTCGAACCTCGTCAGCTCGAAGACGTTCGACGGCGGCTCGACCACGCTGACCACCGCCTACGGTTCCTACGTGAACAACATCGGCAACACCGCCGCGCAGCTGAGCGCGGCGAGCACGGCACAGACCGCGCTCGTCAACCAGATCACGTCGCAGCAGCAGTCGGTGTCGGGCGTGAACCAGGACGAGGAAGCGGTGAACCTGATGCAATACCAGCAGATGTACCAGGCCAACGCCAAGGTGATCCAGACCGCCTCGACGCTGTTCAGCACGCTGCTCGGCATCTTCAACTGAGGACGGAGTCGATCATCATGCGCATCGCGACCTCGCAGTTTTATACCCAGAACATCGAGCTGATGAACAACCAGGAGTCACAGCTCTCGGAACTCTATCAGCAGGTGGCGAGCGGCAACACGCTGCTCACCGCCGCCGACGATCCGCTCGGCGCCGCGCAGGCGGTGCAGCTGTCGGCCACGTCGGCCACGCTCGCGCAGTATTCGTCGAACCAGTCGTCGGCGCTGTCCTCGCTGCAGCTCGAGGACAAGACGCTGTCGAGCGTGACGAGCGTGCTGAACTCGGTGATCCCGTCGCTGACGGGCGCCATCAACGGCACGCTGTCGGACAGCGACCGCTCGGCGCTCGCCGCGCAGCTGCAGGGCCAGCGCGACACGCTGCTGCAGCTGGCCAATACCACCGACGGCACCGGCAACTACCTGTTCGCAGGCCTGCAGAGCGGCAACCAGCCATTCACGAACTCGCCGTCCGGCGGCGTGACCTACTCGGGCGACACCGGCCAGCGCACGGTGCAGATCTCCGATTCGGTCAGCGTGTCGATCGGCGACAGCGGCAACAGCGTGTTCACCTCGGTGCCCGCGCTCGGCAGCCTCGCGGTGCCGGCCAGCAACCCGAACAACACCGGCACCGGCACGATCGGCGTGATCACGGGCGGCACGCCGGGCGATCCGACCAACAACCACGCGTTCACGGTCACGTTCGGCGGCACCGCCAGCGCGCCGACCTACACGGTCACCGACAATTCGACCACGCCGCCCACGGTCGGCGCCGCGCAGACCTACACGGCCGGCAGCGCGATCAGCATCGGCAGCCAGAGCATGATCGTCTCGGGCAACCCGGCGCCGGGCGATACCTTCACGCTGACGCCGGCCACCCAGGCCGGCGGCGACATGATCGGCGCGCTCGATGCGGCGATCGCGGCGCTCAAGCAGCCGGTGGGCAGCGGCGCGGCGGCCAGCGCCACGCTCAACAACGCGCTGACCACCGCGCTGACCAAGATGCAGAACGCGGTGGCCAACGTCACCACGGTGCAGGCCTCGGTGGGCGGCCGCGAGCAGGAAGTGCAGTCGATGCAGACCATCACCAGCACCAACTCGCTGCAGATCACCAGCAACCTGACCGACATCACGCAGGCCAACATGCCGGCCGCGATCACCCAGCTGCTGCAGGTGCAGAACTCGCTGACCGCGGCGCAGGAAGCGTTTTCGAAGGTGCAGGGCCTGTCGCTGTTCCAGTATCTGAACTGACGGGCCGAACGCGGCGCGGCCGGGGCGGGTGCCCCGGCCGCGCCGCGGTTCGCGCCTCGCCGGTTTCGCCGCTTGTCTTCGCTTCACCGCCTTCCCCCGCTTCGTTCCGGTTTCCTGCGCTTTCCTCCGCTTTACCCCCGCGCCGTTTTTCCGCGGTTCCCCACTGATTCCGCCGCGTTCCGCCGGATCCGCCTGGCTCGCCTCGTCGCGGCCCCGTCGCAGGCGGCGCCTGCCGTCCCGCGCGGATCCGCGCCGGGCCGTCCTGATCCGCGTCACCGCTTGCGGGCCGACCCGGCTTGTCAGCCGTGTCAGGGCTTCGTACACTCGCGCCTGATTCGCATCCGGCGCGCCGGCTGGGCCGCCGCTGCGTCATCCGTTTCGCCACCCACCACGACAACCCGGAGAGCCCGCGATGGCCGATTCCCATTTCCCGCGCTGGCGCCTCGCCGCGCGCGACGCCACCAGCGTGGTCGCCCCCGACGAGCGGCTGCCGTGGCCGCAGATGGTGGCGATGGGCGTGCAGCACGTGGTCGCGATGTTCGGCTCCACCGTGCTCGCGCCGCTGCTGATGGGCTTCGATCCGAACCTCTGCATCTTCATGTCGGGGGTCGGCACGCTGCTGTTCTTCGTGCTGGTGGGCGGGCGCGTGCCGAGCTATCTCGGCTCGAGCTTCGCGTTCATCGGGCTGGTGGTGGCCGTGACGGGCTACGGCGGCAGCGGCGCGAACCCGAACATTCCGGTCGCGCTCGGCGGCATCATCGCCTGCGGGGTGGTGTACGCCGTGATCGGGGCGATCGTGTCGGCGGTCGGCACGCGCTGGATCGAGGCGCTGATGCCGCCGGTGGTGACCGGCGCGATCGTCGCCGTGATCGGCCTGAACCTCGCGCCGATCGCCGTGAAGGGCGTGAGCGGCAGCACCTTCGACAGCGTGATGGCGCTGGTGACGGTGCTCTGCGTGGGCGGCGTGGCGGTGTTCGCGCGCGGCACCGTGCAGCGCCTGCTGATCCTGGTGGGGCTGCTGATCGCCTATGCGATCTATGCGATCGTCACCAACGGGTTCGGCCTCGGCCGGCCGATCGACTTCTCGGTCGTGGCCAACGCGCACTGGTTCGGCATCCCGAGCTTCACGGCGCCGGTGTTCGAACCGCACGCGATGCTGCTGCTCGCGCCGGTGGCGGTGATCCTGGTGGCCGAGAACCTCGGCCACATCAAGGCGGTGAGCGCGATGACGGGCCACAACCTCGACCGCTACGTGGGCCGCGCGTTCATCGGCGACGCGCTCGCCACCATCGTCTCGGGCAGCGCTGGCGGCACCGGCGTGACCACCTACGCCGAGAACATCGGCGTGATGGCCGTCACGCGCATCTACTCGACGCTGGTGTTCGCCGTGGCCGCGCTGATCGCGATCGGGCTCGGCTTCTCGCCGAAGTTCGGCGCGCTGATCCGCACGATTCCGGGGCCGGTGCTGGGCGGCGTGTCGATCGTCGTGTTCGGGCTGATCGCGGTGACGGGCGCGCGGATCTGGGTGGTCAACCGCGTCGATTTCTCCGACAACCGCAACCTGATCGTGGCCGCCGTCACGCTGGTGCTCGGCGCCGGCGACTTCTCGCTGAAGCTCGGCGGCTTCGCGCTGGGCGGGATCGGCACCGCCACGTTCGGCGCGATCCTGCTCTACGCGCTGCTGCGCAAGGAGAAGGAGCCGGGGCCGGTGGTCTGACGGCCGGGCCTTCCGCTTCGCCTTCGAATTTCCCTTCGAGCGTCGCTTCGAGCGACCCTTTGATCACCGCTCAGTCGCGCCGCGCCTGCGCGTCGAGCCACGCGCAGAACTGCACGACGAGCGGCGAGGCCTCGCGCGCGGCGATCCACCAGTAGCTGCGCGCGGCGATGCGCGGGCCGTCGAGCGGCAGCACGAGCCGGCCGCCCGCCAGTTCGTCGTCTATCAGCGGCAGCGGGCCGAGCGCCACGCCGAGCCCGTCCACGGCCGCCTGCAGCGCCAGATAGAAATGATCGAACGACTGCTTCCTGCGCGCGCGCAGCGGCGTGCCGGCCGCCGCGAACCAGTCGCCCCAGGCGGTGGGCCGCGTGTCGGAGTGCA
The DNA here is from genome assembly GCF_022870505.1 of Burkholderia perseverans. NCBI lineage: Bacteria > Pseudomonadati > Pseudomonadota > Betaproteobacteria > Burkholderiales > Burkholderiaceae > Burkholderia > Burkholderia perseverans. The sequence continues at coordinate 4,023,999 of NZ_CP045094.1, read as the reverse complement.
GCAGCACGTGGCGCGACAGGTCGTCGGCCTGCGCGATCGGCATGCGCTTGAGCAGCGCCGGGCTGCAGACCGGCAGCAGCGTCTCGTCGAGGAAGTGGCCGGTGGCGCGGTTCGGCCAGTGGCCCGGGCCGCTGCGGATCGCCACGTCGAACTGGCCGTCGAGCTGGTCGAGCGGCGCGCTCGAGGTGGACAGCTTCAGCTCGACGTTGGGCATGTCGCGCTGGAACCGCGACAGCCTCGGCAGCAGCCACTTCATCGCGATCGTCGACAGCGCGTTGATGCGCAGCACCTGCTCGGGCGCCGTGTCGCGCATGCGCGCGGTGGCGGCGGCAATCCGCTCGAACGCGTCGGACACCGAGGCCAGGTAGCGCCGTCCGTCCTCGGTCAGCCGCACGCGCTTGCCGTGGCGATGGAACACCGGCCGGCCGAGCCAGGCCTCGAGCGCGGCCACCTGCCGGCTGATCGCACCGTGGGTCACATGCAGCTCGTCGCCGGCGGCGCTGAAGCTTTCGTGGCGAGCGGCGGCTTCGAAGGCGCGCAGCGCCGGAAACGGGGGCAGGAGGCGGGTCATGCTTGTGAGTTTAGATCACAAGGTGCACGCCGAGAAATCGTTTTGCCGACGCCCGGAACCGGCGTAGTCTCGGCGCATCGCACCCCCCACCAAGGATTCCCATGTCATCCCCCCTCACGAACGGCGAGGCGCGCCGCGCGGTCGGCATCGGCGAGCTGTTTCTCGGCTTTCTCGGGCTCGGGCTCGTGTCGTTCGGCGGCGCGCTGCCGTTCGTGCGCCGCGCCGTGGTGGAGGAGCGCCGCTGGCTCACGCCCGACGAGTTCACCGATCTGCTCGGCCTCTGCCAGTTCCTGCCGGGCGGCAACGTGATCAACCTGTCGGTGGCGGTGGGAATGCGCTTTCGCGGCGTGCCGGGCGCGCTGGCCGGGCTGCTCGGGCTGATCGCGGGGCCCACGCTGGTGGTGGTCGGGCTCGGCGTGATCTACGCGAAGACGCAGGGCGACCCGCGCGTGCAGCACCTGTTCGGCGGGCTCGCCGCGGCCGCCGCGGGCCTCCTGATCGCGATGGCCGTGAAGGTCGCGCGGCCGCTGCGGCAGGTGCCGGCCGCGGCCGTGGTGGCGCTGCTCGCGTTCGTCGCGATCGCGCTGGTGCGGCTGCCGCTCCTCACCACCATGCTGGTGCTCACGCCGATCAGCATCTGGCTCGCCTCGCGCGGGCGCATGCTGCCTGCCGGAGGCCGGCGATGAACGACACGCTCGTCGCGCTCGCCGCGATCTTCTCGCAGCTGTCGCTGCTCGCGTTCGGCGGCGGCAACACGATCCTGCCCGAGATGCAGCGGCAGGTGGTGGAGGTCCACCACTGGATGCCGGCCACCGAGTTCACGGCGCTGTTCGCGCTCGCGCAGGCCGCGCCGGGGCCGAACATGATGATCGTCTCGCTGGTGGGCTGGCACGTGGCCGGCTGGGCCGGGCTGCTGGTGGCGTCGCTGGCGAAGTTCGGGCCGTCCTCGGCGATCACGATGATCGTGCTGCACGGCTGGGAGCGCTTTCGCGACCGGCCGTGGCGCCGCTACGTGCAGCAGGGCATGATGCCCGTCACGGCAGGCCTGGTGGCCGCGAGCGCGCTGCTGATCTCGCAGGCGTCGAATGGCTCGGCGCTGCAGTGGGGCATCACCGCCGCCTGCGCGGCGCTGGCCTGGCGCACGCGGCTGCATCCGCTCTGGCTGCTGGCCGGCGGCGCGCTGGTGGGGCTCGCCGGCGCGTGGCTGTAGCGCGGCGCGGGGCGGTGGGCGGGGCGGGCCGTTTTGGGGCGGGCCGTTTGACGTAGCATCCGGTGGCGCGGGCGCGCTGCTGCGAACGCTGCTTCGCGCGATCCAGATCCGCGCCGCCTGCGTTCCTCACCCCGAGGCGATCATGACCCTGCATGCGCCGATTCCGGCCCTGCGGATCTTCTCCGAAGCGAAGGCCAGGGAATGCTATCTCGACTTCGCCGGCTTCACGCTGCGCCGGGAGCATCGCATCGAGCCGGGGCTGCCACTCTACGCGGCCGCGCGGCGCGGCGCGCCTCCACCACGCACGCGCCGCGCATGTGCCTTCCACCCACGCGCCGCGCCGCAGCAAAACGGCACCGCGCGCCCACCGCAATCCGCACCACTCCCTATCGTTGCGTGTTGGCGACAATCTCGCGCGCTTCGGCGCGATTGTTTTTGGTTCCTTACAGATGCGACCTTATGATGCGCCCACGCCGTCCGTGCCAGAAGCGTGCGACGCGCATCCGGACGCTGTCGCGGCCGGGCATAAAGACATCGTCAACGAAAAGAAAAGGGATCGCTCATGAAGCAGACCAGAATCGCGGGAGTGGTAGGGGGCATGATGCTCGCGTTCGCCGGCAGCCAGGCGCACGCACAGAGCTCGGTGACGTTGTGGGGCGTCGCCGACGTCAGCCTGCGCTACCTGACGAACTCGAACGCGAACAACGACAACCGTCTCTACATGACCAACGGCGCGATCACCAACAGCCGTTTCGCGTTGAAGGGCGTCGAGGATCTCGGCGGCGGGCTGAAGGCGATCTTCAACCTCGAAAGCGGCGTGAACCTGCAGGACGGCTCGATGGCGGGCGGCTCGCGGCTGTTCAACCGCGCGGCCTACGTGGGCCTGTCGAGCCAGTACGGCACCCTCACGCTGGGTCGCCAGAAGACGCTGCTGTTCGATCTGCTGGCCGACACCTTCGATCCGCTCACGGTCGGCAACTACTTCGAGAACGCGTGGCTGCCGGTGGCGCTCGGCGCGGGCCTCTACGCCGACAACGCGGTCAAGTACAACGGCAAGTTCGGCGGCCTGTCGATCGGCGCGATGTACTCGTTCGGCACCGATTCGACCTCGACCGGCGCGAACGGCTTCTCCGGCCAGGTGCCGGGCCACGTCGGCGCGGGCAACATGTACGGCTTCACGGTCGCCTACGCGTTCGGTCCGCTGAACGTCGAGGGCGGCATGCAGCAGAACAGCGACAACTCGAACCGCAAGCAGACGGTGTTCCATGCCGGCGCGGTCTACGCGTTCAGCACGGTCAAGCTCTACGCCGGCTACCTGCGCTCGAAGGACGACACCGGTTTCGTCGATTCGACGCTGGCCCAGCAGGCGATCGTGCCGGGCATCGGCTCGCTGAAGGGCACCGGCCGGATCGACGACGGCCCCTACGCCGGCGTGAGCTGGCAGGCGAGCCCGACCGTCACGCTGACGGGCGCGTTCTACTACGACCACTCGCGCAACGCGACGATCTCGAGCGGCGTGCTCGGCTCGGGCAACCGCTACGCGATCGTCGGGCTGGCCGAATACGCGCTGTCCAAGCGCACCGAGATCTACGGCACGGTCGACTTCAACAAGGCCAACGGCGCCGCCGAGGTCGAACTGCCGGGCCGCAACAACCAGACCGGCATCTCGGTCGGCCTGCGCACGATCTTCTGATCGCGCGCCGGGCTCGGCCCGGTGCCCGTTGGTTCCGCTTCGCGTCGCGCCAGGCCGCTTGCCGGCCGGCGCGACGCCCGCACCGCCCCGGTCCCGCGTGGTTCGCCACGCCGGCCGGGGCGGTGGCCGTTTACGGTCATGGAACCGGTCATGGAACCGGCCACGAACCCGGCCATGCGATCGATCTCCGAACCCGGCCGCCCGCCCGACGTCGCGCATCACGCGCATCATCAAAACTTGATATGGTTCGTCATCGACAATCTGGCGGAGCGTGGCGATGGAATACGACTATGACCTTTTCGTGATCGGCGCGGGCTCGGGCGGCGTGCGGCTCGCGCGGATTTCGGCCTCGCTCGGCGCGCGCGTCGGCATCGCCGAGGTGGAGCGGATCGGCGGCACCTGCGTGCTGCGCGGCTGCATTCCGAAGAAGCTGCTGGTCTATGCGTCGCACTATCCGGGCGAGGTCGAGGACGCGGCCGGCTTCGGCTGGACCTTCGGCCCCGGCGAGTTCTCGTGGCCGACGCTGATCGCCGCGAAGGACCGCGAGATCGGCCGGCTCTCGGGCATCTACGTGAAGCTTCTGACCGACGCCGGCGTGACGCTGCACGAGGGCCGCGCGACGATCGTCGACGCGCACACGGTCGAGATCGACGGCCGGCGCATTCGCGCGAAGCACATCGGCGTGGCCACCGGTTCGTGGCCGACGCTGCCGGAGATTCCCGGCATCGAGCACGCGATCACCTCGCGCGAGGCGCTCGATCTGCCCGAGCTGCCGAAGCGCGTGGCGGTGGTGGGCGGCGGCTACATCGCGGTCGAGTTCGCCGGCATCTTCAACGGGCTCGGCTCGCAGGTGGACCTGTTCTATCGCGGCGACGAGATCCTGCGCCACTTCGACGACGACCTGCGCCGCGTGCTGCACGAGGAGATGGTCAAGCACGGCGTGGCGATCCACACCCACGCCAACGTGCGCGCGATCGAGCGCGGCGCGGACGGCGCGCTCACGCTCGACGTCGACGGCACGCCGCACGGCCCCTACGACGCCGTGCTCTACGCCACCGGCCGCCATCCGAACACCGACGGGCTCGGCCTCGAGAACGCCGGCGTCGAGCGCGAGGCGGGCGGCGCGATTCGCGTGGACGCGTATTCGGCCACCAACGTGCCGTCGATCCACGCGATCGGCGACGTCACCTCGCGCCCGCAGCTCACGCCGGTGGCGACGCGCGACGGCACGCTGCTGGCCGCGAGCCTGTTCGGCGGGCGCCGCACCGAGGCCGACCACCGCGCGATCCCGTCGGCCGTGTTCAGCCAGCCCGAACTCGCCACGGTGGGCCTGGCCGAGCACGAGGCGCGCGCGCAACACGGCGCGGTGGACATCTACAAGACCTCGTTCCGCTCGCTCAAGCACACGCTGACCGGGCGCGACGAGAAGATCTTCATGAAGCTGGTGGTGGTGCGCGACTCGCAGCGCGTGGTGGGCGCACACATGATCGGACCGGACGCGGCGGAGACGATCCAGGGCATCGCGATCGCGGTGCGGATGGGCGCGACCAAGGCGCAGTTCGACGAGACGATCGGCATCCACCCGAGCGCGGCCGAGGAGTTCGTCACGCTGCGCACGAAGGCGCCGGACCCGGCCTGAAGCGCAGGGCCAAGGCTCGACGCCACGTCGGGCCGATCACGACGGGCCGCGACGGGTCGCGATTATCGCGGCCCGTTTTCGTTGGCGCGCGGCGGCGGCGCGGCACCGCCCGCCGTCACTGCACGCGCGAGCCCGCCGGCGCGCCGGTGTCGGCCGCGGCCGTGTGCCGGGCCACGCAGTCGCGCTGGTACTTCTGCATCAGCTTCTGCTCGGCGGCGTCGTAGTCGTCGGGGTAGGAACTGTCGTCGCCGGCCGAGGGCTGATAGCCGACCGATTCGAGTTCCGCGAGTTCGTTGACGATCTGCCGGTGCGTGACGGGCGCCGAGGTCCGCACGAACGGATAGTCGCCGCACTGCCGCGGCGTCAGCGGGGCCGCGTGCGCGGCGAGGCCGACGGCCATCAGGCCGGCGCACAGCAGGGCTTGCTTCAGGGTCTTGGCGGATTTCATGGGTCGCTCCTTGGTCCGGGTTGGGCCGGCCGCGTGCCGGCGTCGTGGTTCGATCCGGCACGCGAGCGGCGCCCGGATCACGGAACGCAGGCTAGTGGAGCGCGCTTGTCGAAACGGTGGAGCGCACATGAAACTTCCTTCATCGCCGCCGGCCGCTGCCGCTTCGCCGCCGCGCCGTGCTGAAATTTCCTTCACTTCGCCGCCAGCGTTCGTTCAGGTGGTCTCGCGTATCGTGCTGCTCATGACGGGACGCGGCGCACGGCGCGCCCCGCGGCGGACCACGACACGGAGGAGACGGGCGTGAGGAGGCGAACGTGAAGCGGCGCACGATCGGATCGACGGCACTGGCCGCCGTCGCGCTGCTGGTCACCACGCTGGCCGGCGCGAAGGTGCAGGGCAGCGGCGGGCCGGTCGCCGACGTGGTGCTCGATCACACGCGGATCGAGCGCCAATATCGGGCGATCGACGACGCACGCCGGCGCGCGGCCGTCGAGATGCGACGCAGCGTCGCACTGAAACGGGCCGCCCACGAGGCCGCCGCAGCCGATCGGCCGACCTGACGCGCGTCTTCGCCGGCGCGCCGCGGCAACGCGCGGATCGCGCGCACCCCTGTCGAATCGGGCGCGGCGGGGTGCCGCACGTTTCGGATGAACAATGTTTAATGAATCCGATACGCGTTCGCCACGCGCGCGCGTGTAGCCTCCGCGGATGGCTGTCCGCTCGCGGGACGGCCGCTCACCGCCCGGGCCGATATGGCAACATTCCCCTCTTCCCAACCCGCATCGCCGGTGCCGCATCCGCTCGCGGCCGGCGGGACGACAATGTTCCGAGTCCTCACCATCGAAGACGATGAAATCACCGCGAATGAAATCGTCGGAGAACTGAAAGATCGCGGCTTCGCCGTGGAATGGGTGGCCAACGGCCGGGACGGCATGGCGCGCGCGCTCAGCGACGAATACGACGTGATCACGCTCGATCGCATGCTGCCGGGCGTGGACGGCCTGACCATCGTCACCACCATGCGCAGCATCGGCGTGCGCACGCCGGTGCTGATGCTGAGCGCGCTCGGCGACGTGGACGAACGCGTGCGCGGGCTGCGCGCCGGCGGCGACGACTACCTGACCAAGCCGTTCGATCCCGAGGAAATGACCGCGCGCCTCGAAGTGCTGCTGCGGCGCAGCCAGGCTTCGCCCGCGCAGTCGGAAACCACGCTCGCGGTCGGCCCGCTCGCGCTCGACCTGATCGCGCGCAAGGCCACGCGCGACGGCGTGGAGGTCGCGCTGCTGCCCACCGAATACCGCGTGCTCGAATACATGATGCGCAACGCCGGCCAGACCATCACGCGCACCATGCTGTTCGAGGCGGTGTGGGGCTATCACTTCGATCCCGGCACCAACCTGATCGACGTCCACATGGGGCGCCTGCGCAGGAAGATCGATCCGCCCGACGCGCCGCCGATGATCCGCACCGTGCGTGGCGCCGGCTACATCCTTTCGTGAGCGGCCGATCGTGACTGAACTTGCAAGCCGCGCGGCCACCGGGTCGCGCGGGCCGCGCTGGTATTCGAGTACGTTCCGGCTGTTCGTCGTCTACGCGGTGATGTTCTCGCTGTCGGTGATGCTGCTGCTCGGCGTGATCGCCACGCAGATCACGCACGACATGAAGAGCGAGACCGACGTGGTGATCGACTGGCAGATGATCTACTTCGACTCGATGGCCGACACCGACCTGGCCGGCGCGATCCACCGGCGCCTCGAACACGAGCGCATGCACACCAACTACTACGGCCTGTTCGCGCCGGACGGCCGGCACGTGGCCGGCGACGTGCTCGAATTCCCGGCCGGCCTCGCCACCGACCGCAACGGCCAGACCCTCTCGCACACGCTGAAGATCGCCGGCGACGAGGTCGCGCCGGTGGTGCGCGCGATGGCCGAGGTGCGCCCCAACGGCGACCGGCTGGTGCTCGCGCGCGACCTCACGCACATCCTGCGGATTCGCGAGGCGATCATCAACGTGCTGGTGGTGGGCGGCGTGCTCTGCTTCGGCGCGGGGCTCGGCGGCGGGCTCGTGCTGAGCGTGCGGCAGATGCGGCGCATCAAGGCGATCCGCCAGGTCACGCAGCGCATCGCGCGCGGCGACCTGGCCCAGCGCCTGCCGGTGGGCGGGCGCGACGAGATCGACATGCTCTCGCATCTGGTCAACCACATGCTGGCCGAGGTCGAGCGGCTGATGCACGAGGTCAAGGGCGTCTGCGACGGCATCGCCCACGACCTGCGCACGCCGCTCGCGCACGTTCACACGCTGCTCGCGCACGCGGCCGAGCGTGCCGGCACCTATGACGACGCGGCGCTCGCGAGCCTCGTCTCGCGCGCGCGCAACGAGACCGACGCGCTGCTCGGGCGCTTCCGCGCGATGCTGCGGATCGCCGAGATCGGCTCGCTGCAGCGGCGCGGCGGTTTCGCCGAGGTCGATCTCGAAGCGCTCGTGACCGACGTGGGCGACCTGTTCGAGCCGCTCGCCGAGAGCCGCGAGATCCGCTTCGAGGTGCGCACCGAGAAGGTGGGCGCCGTGCATGGCGATCGCGCGCTGTTGTTCGAGGCGCTGACCAACCTGCTCGACAACGCGATCAAGTATTCGCCGGCGGGCGGCAGCGTGCGGCTCGAAGTGTGGCAGCGCCTGCAGGGGCCGTGCATCGAGGTGATCGACGACGGCCCCGGCATCGCGCCCGACGAACGCGAGGCCGTGCTGCAGCACCGCTACCGCAGCCGCCGCACGGTCCACCTGGCCGGCTCGGGCTTGGGCCTGAGCATCGTCTCGACGGTGCTGAACGTTCACGATTTCACGCTGCGCATCGGCAGCGCCGCGCCCGGCACGCGCGTGACGATCGAATGCTGGCCGAGGACGCTGGTATGAGCGCGGCGGCCCGCGCGAACGCACGCCGCGGGGAGGGCCGCTGAGCATGCGGATCCTGCTCGTGACCTCGCGCCATCCCGAGGCGTCGTGGCTGCACAAGGCGCTGCAGGAGAGCGGCCACAGCCTGCAGCGCGCCGACGACCTGCGCGACGGGCTGTTTCTCGCCTCGCAGGAGACCTTCGACGCGATCGTCGCGACCGCGCTCGAACCGGGCAGCGACGCGGCGCTGGTGGCCGCGCTGCCGCGTTTCGTGGCCGACGGCGGCGGCGCGGCGCTGGTCGTGCTGCTCGGCCAGGCGCAGGCGAGCGAGCGGATCCGCGCGCTGCGCGCCGGCGCCGATGCCTGCTTCGGCGCGCCGTATTCGTTCATCGAGCTGCACGAGCGCCTGCAGGCGCTGCAGCGGCTCGGCGCCGGGCGCGAGCCGGAGGGGCCGCTCGCCGCGCCGTCGAGCCTGGAGGCGCTCTCGCGCGAGCTGAAGGACGGCAAGCTGCGGCTGGCCGTGACGCGCCGCGAGTTCCTGCTGCTCGAATGCCTGATGCGCAGCCCGAACGCGCCGGTGCCGCGCGACCAGCTGATCCGCTACGTGTGGCAGGACAAGGAGGACGTCGATCCGTCGAGCGTCAACCTGGTGGTGTCGCGGCTGCGCCGCAAGCTCGCGCGGCACCTGCCCGACTTGCGGATCGACACGGTGAGCCGCTACGGCTATCAGGTGACGCTGGCGGGGAAGTGAGCGCGGCGGGCGCGCGGAGCGGCGGGGCGGGAGAACGACGAAGGAATCGACGAAGGGGGCGACGGGCGTGCGGCCGATCGGCGGCGCGCCCGTCTTGCGTTTACGCGTGTCTGCGCGTGCCCGCGGGCGTGCTTGAGTCGTTACGAGCCGAAGAACGGCACGCAGAAGTCGGGCGGCCCGACGCAGTCGCCGGGGCCGTTCGGCCGGGCGGCCGCGCAGCCGGACAGCAGGGTGCCGGCCGCGAGCGCGACGAGCGCGAGGCGGGCGGTGCGGGAGAGCAGGGGGCGAAGCTTCATGGGCGGCGGGAGGGCGTGATCGTGGAAATGGCGCGGCGCGCGTCAGTGCGCATAGAGCGTCGAGTTCAGGTACTTGAGCTGGCCGTCCTGCTCGGCCTGCACCAGTTCCTGGTAGACCTCGGCGCGAGTCTTCTCGTGGACCGGCCGGCCGTAGGGCGCCACCCATCGGCCCGGCTGCGCGTTCGTCGCGCTCGTCGCGCTCGTCGCGGTCGCGGCGGCCATCGGCTGCGTACCCGGCACGGCCGCCTGCGCGAGCGCCGGCAGGGTCATCGCCGCCAGCATCGCGGCGGCGGCAAGCTTGATGATCTTCATCTTCGTAGTCCTCATCATGGTTGACTGGTTTTACCTACCGCACGCGCTTCGAGGCTTGCGTGACAGGTTAAGGACAAGCATAGAGGCGGGCCGATGGCGGATCGGCATACGCAACGTGAAAAGAAATTTACCCGCCGCGCCGGGGCCGGTTTCGCCGGCATGAATCACGCATATCGCGCGAATGAAAAAGGTTTCATTTTTCAGGGCATTTTCATAACCGCGCTGTCACGGCCGCTGCCTAAATTGTGGGCCATCGCGTCGCGGACGATCCGGCTGTCCCACACGCAGCGGGCGATGCGAGAAGACCGACCCACTCTAGCGAAACCATCATGAAGAAATATCTGGCAATCCCGGCGCTCGCATGCGCGCTCTCGAGCGCCGCCCACGCGCAAAGCAGCGTGACGCTGTACGGCACGATCGATGCGGGCCTGGACTACATCAGCAACCAGAAATCGTCGGCCGGCTCCGGCGCCGCCTACGGCGTGCAGAGCGGCAACGTCAGCACCTCGCGCTGGGGCCTGCGCGGCAACGAGGATCTCGGCGGCGGCCTGGCTGCCGTGTTCGACCTCGAGAACGGCTTCAACGTGGGCAACGGCAAGCTCGGCAACGGCGGCGACGAATTCGGCCGCCAGGCCTGGGTGGGCCTCGCGAGCCGCCAATGGGGCACCGTCACGCTCGGCCGCCAGTACGATTTCCTGGTGGACTTCGTCGCGCCGCTGTCGGCCACCGGCTCGGGCTTCGGCGGCAACATCGCCGACCATCCGTTCGACAACGACAACCTCGCGAACGACACACGGATGAACAATTCGGTGAAGTTCCGTAGTGCGAACTATGGCGGCTTCACGTTCGGCGGCGCCTACGCGTTCAGCAACCTCGCCGGCGGCGCGTCGAACAACAACGCCTACAGCGTCGGCGCGCAGTACGTGAACGGCCCGGTCGACCTCGCGGTGGCCTACCTGCAGTCGAACCAGCCCGGCGGCGTGAACACGCCGGCCAACACCGGCGGCGCGCTGAGCAGCTCGGACACCGACGCGATGCTGGTGGGCGGCCGCTGGCGCACCTTCGGCGCCGGCGCGCACTACGCGTTCAGCAACGCGAGCCTGGGCTTCGTCTACACGCGCACGATCCTGAACGATCCGCGCGAGCTCTCGCAGGGCGGCGCCTACGGCACCGTGAACGGCCAGCTGCTGACCTTCAGCAACTACGAACTGAACGCGCGCTACTTCCTGACCTCGGCGCTCTCGCTGGGCGGTTCGTACACGTTCACGCAGGGCCGCTTCGACACGGCGGGCCGCAGTATCGCGCCGAAGTGGAACCAGTTCATGCTGCAGGCCGACTACGCGCTGTCGCGCCGTACCGACCTGTACCTGGAAGGCACCTACCAGCGCGTGAGCGGCGCCGACGGCGTCTCGGTGCTCGGCAACGCGGGGATCTTCAACTTCGCGGCCTCGAGCAACGATCGCCAGGCGATCGTCGCGGCGGGCATCCGTCACAAGTTCTGACCGGCCCCGGCCGGGCGCGAGGATCCGGGAATTCCCGGATCCTCGCCGCGAGACCCTTCCCGTCATCGACGGCGCGTTGGCGAGGGCGCGTAGGCGACGGCGCGTTTGCCGATCCGCCGATGACGGGAGTCGTCTCTAGGTGGCGGCGAGACCGGTGAGCGACCGGAATCGCCGGTAGTGCGGTTCCCGCCACCATCGGGCCGTGAGCGGTATTCACGGTGCGGCGGTTCAAGCGGTGATCTTCGGCCCCGTGACGATTATCGTCACGGGGTTTTTTTATGGCGCGCGGCATGGGACGGAAAGGAGGGCGCCGCCGCATATGTCGGTTTTGCGACAGGCCGGTGCCCGCCATGCGCCCGCCGCGCGCTGCTTTCCGGCCGGAAAGCGGTGTGCCGCGCGGACTTCCGCGAAAGGGATTTTTATTCGAATGACGCACGTTTCCCGCGATGCCGGAAAGGGCATTTCCCGATCATCGCGGTTGTCATGCGCGCGCGGTTGTACGTCAATACTGACCCATGTATATTGGCCGGGCATTGGACTGGGACACACCCAGTGGGGGACCTAATTCGGCAGCAATGCGCTCGGGGATGCAGATGGCCAGACGCTGGCATCTGCCGTTTCGGCTGCACGTCTCGGTGTTGATCGCCGTGATCGTGTTGTTGATCGGCGGCCTGATCAGCGCGGTCGACTACGAACATTCACGCACGATTCTTGAGGACAACTCAGCGAATCACGTGCGTGAAATGAGTCGTGAGACCGCGAATGAAATACAGAAGATGTTTACGCCGGCGTCGGTTGCGGTGAAAACATTGGTTTATGGCCGGATCGTCGATGCGCATACGTTTGCGCAGCGCTCGGCGGTGCTCGGGGTGCTGCATGCGATCCTGGTCGCCTCGCCGGGCATGGAGGACATCTACGTCGGCTACGAGAACGGCGACTTCTTCATGCTGCGCGCGATCCGCAGCGAGTTCCAGCGCGACGGCCTGAAGGCGCCTGCCGACGCGCGCTTCGCGCTGCAGATCATCGAGCGCTCGGTGTCGCCGCCGGTCGGGCGCTTCATCTATTTCGACGACGCGCTGCGCGTCATCAAGGACGTCGCGCGGCCCGACTATCCGGCCATCTACGATCCGCGCACGCGCGACTGGTACCGGCAGGCGCTGCGCCAGAAGCGGCTGATCCGCACCGCGCCCTACGTGTTTTCCTCGGTGCGCGAGATCGGCACCACGCTCGCAATGGCCGCGCCCGACGGCGGCGCCGTGGTGGGCTGCGACGTCAACCTCGACACGCTGCAGCACATGCTCGCGCCGCAGGACGGCCCGCCGGGCCTCGCGTTCGCGCTGATCAGCGCGGACGGGCAGCTGGTGGCCTCGACGCTGCGCTTCGATCCGGTGCAGAAGGCGACCGAGGAGCTGTACCGGCTGGCCGGCATGGACGAGATGCGCCAGGTGCCGATCCTGGCGCGGATGGCGGCCGGCGTGCGCGACGCCAGCCGCGAGACGGACGGCGCCGCATGGCGCTCGGCCACCGTGGTCGACGCGCAGGGCGAGCGCTGGCACCTGACGATCAACCGGCTCGACGTCGACGACATCGAGCCGCTCTACCTGAGCTCCGCGATCCGCCGCGAGGACCTGATGCAGAGCGCGGACCACCGGCTGATGATCGAGGGGTTCGTCACGCTCGCGATCATCGTGCTGTCGATTCCGCTCACCTGGCTGTTCGCCGGCGTGATCGCGCGGCCGCTCACGCAGCTGGCCGCGCAGGCGGCCACCATGCGCCGCTTCGAGCTGGCGCCCGGCAGCGAGATGCTGAACTCGCACATCAGCGAGATCGACCGGCTCGGGCTGCGCATGGAGGAGATGAAGCGCACCATCCGGCGCTTCCTCGACACGATCCAGGCGGTGGCGGCCGAGCCCGACTTCGACCGGCTGGTGCAGCTGCTGCTGACCGAGATGCTGGCGGAGGCGCACGCCGACGCGGGCGTGCTGTACCTGGCCAACGAGGACGGCACGCTGCTGCAGCCGGCGGCCGCGCGCGACACGCGGCGCGCCGCGGTGGACGAGGTGCTGCGGCCGCTGGAGGTGGCCACGGCGCCGGCCCTGATCCGCGCCGCGCTGGCCGAGAACCGCGCCCGCGCCGGGCGGCTGTCGAACTCCGACATCGTGCAGGCCGGCTTCTCGCGCTTCCGGCTCGGCACCGGCGACGCGGCCGTGGTGCCGCTCGTGAACCGCGAGGGCGTGCTGATCGGCGCGTTCGTGCTGCTGCATTCGGCGCCGCTCGAGCAGATGCAGCTGTCGTTCATCGCCGAGCTGACCGGCCTGTTCGTCAGCGCGATCGAGACGCGCGAGCTGATCAAGATGCAGCGCGCGCTGTTCGAATCGTTCATCCAGCTGATCGCCAAGGCGATCGACGCGAAGAGCCCGCACACGGGCGGCCACTGCAACCGCGTGCCCGAGCTGACCAAGATGCTCGCGCGCGCCGCATGCAGCGCCGGCGACGGCCCGTGGCGCGACTTCGACCTGAACGCGCAGCAGTGGGAAGCGCTGCATGTGGCGGCCTGGCTGCACGATTGCGGCAAGATCACCACGCCCGAATACGTGATCGACAAGGCCACCAAGCTGGAGACGCTCTACGACCGCATCCACGAGGTGCGGATGCGCTTCGAGGTGCTCAAGTGCGAGGCCGAGATCCGCTGCCTGAAGGCGATCGCGGCCGGCATGGCGCGCGACGAGGCCGAGGCGACGCGCGACGCGCTGCTGCGCGAGCTGGACGAGGAATTCGCGTTCGTGGCCGCCTGCAACGAGGGCGGCGAATCGATGGACCCGGCCCGCTTCGAGCGGCTCGGCCGGATCGGCGCGCGCACTTGGCGGCGCACGCTCGACGACCGGCTCGGCGTGTCGGAGGACGAGCGCAAGCGCCAGGCGCGCGCGCCGCGCGCGCCGCTGCCGGTGCGCGAGCGGCTGCTCGCCGACAAGGCCGAGCACCGCATCGAGCGCGAGACGGCCGCGCCGTTCGGCATGGCCGACAACCGCTGGGGCTTCCGGATGCCGGTGCCGGAGCTGCTGTTCAATCGCGGCGAGCTGCACAACCTGTCGGTCGCGCGCGGCACGCTCTCCGACGAGGAACGCTTCAAGATCAACGAGCACATCCTGCAGACCATCATGATGCTCTCGCAGCTGCCGTTTCCGCGCCACATGCGCAACGTCCCCGAGATCGCCGGCGGCCACCACGAGAAGATGGACGGCACCGGCTACCCGAAAGGGCTGCGCGGCGAGGAGATGAGCCCGCTCGCGCGGATGATGGCGATCGCCGACATCTTCGAGGCGCTGACGGCGGGCGACCGCCCCTACAAGCGCGGCAAGACGCTGTCCGAGGCGATCTCGATCATGGCCGCGATGCGGCAGACGCAGCACATCGACGCCGGGCTGTTCGCGCTGTTCCTGCGCTCGGGCGTCTACCTCGACTACGCGCGCCGCTTCATGTCGCCCGAGCAGATCGACGAGGTCGACATCGGCCGCTATCTCGAACCGGCGGCGACGGCCGTCGCCTGAGCGGGCCGGCCTTCGGCGCGCGCCACGTTCCGCACGACGAAAAAAAACGGCGCCCGCCGGGGCAGCGGGGGCCGTGAAAAGCGACATGCACCTTCATGCCGCCGGAGATACGGTCAAGTGAAACGCGTTGCTCAGGTCGCCTGGTCGGGCGCGCTGCCCGGACCCGTTGGATCGGCCGCACGCAGCGGTGCCGCCACGGCCGAAGCCGGTGCGGCCGGCGCCGCGCCATCGTGGCCATCGCCGGCCGCGTTCCAGCCGCCGCCCAGCGCCGCGATCAAACCGACCGCCGCCAGCTGGCGCCGCGTGTCGAGTTCGATCATCGCGATCTTCGTGTCGAGTTCGGTGGTCTGCGCCGTCACCACGTCGAGATAGCTGACCACGCCGTCGCGGTAGCGCGAGGTGGACAGCCGCAGCGTGCGTTCGGCCGCGTCGAGCGCTTCCTGCTCGCGCGCGGCCTCGTCGCCGAGGTGGTGCGTGAGCGCGAGGTCGTCCTCCACCTGCTGGCAGGCGCGCAGCACCACCGAGCGATACTGCGCGCCGTTCTCGGCGAGTCTGGCGTGCGCCTGGTCGGTGATCGCCTGGCGGCGGCCGCCGTCGAACAGCGTCAGCATCAGGCTCGGCCCGACCGACCAGATCTCGTTCGGCGCGCTGAGCCAGTGGCCGAGCCCCGAACTCTGATAGCCGCCCACCAGCCCGAGCGTGATGTCGGGGAAGAACGCGGCGCGCGCCACGCCGATCCGCGCGTTCGCGGCGGCCACGCGCCGCTCGGCGGCGGCCACGTCGGGGCGCCGCTGCAGCAGCGTGGCCGGGATCCCGGCCGGGATCGACGGCAGGTGCGCGGCGTCGAGGCTCGCCGGCAGCGTGAACGACGAGGCCGGCACGCCGGTGAGCGTCGCCACCGCGTGCTCGTAGAGCGCGCGGCGCGCCCGCACGTCCTCGGCCGAGGCGCGCGCCGCGTCGAGCTGGGTCTGCGCGCGCGAGACGTCGAGGTCCGAGGCGATGCCGCCGGCATGACGGCTCAGCGTCAGCTTCAGCGCGCGCCCGTAGGTGTCGATCGTGTCGGCCAGCATGCGCTGCTGCCGGTCGAGCCCGCGCAGGTCGAAGTAGGCGCTCGCGAGGCTGGCCTGCAGGCTCAGCCGCACCGAGGCCAAATCGTCGGCGCTGGCCTCGGCGTCCGCGCGGCCGGCCGCCACCTCGTTGCGGACCTTGCCCCACAGGTCGAGGTCGTAGTCGAAGCCCGCTTCGAGCGTGTTGGCGCCGTAGACGTCGGGCTGGGTCGCGCCGCGCAGCGGCCGGGTGGCCGAGGCGCGGTTGCTGGAGACCTGCGTGTCGAGCCCGAGCGTCGGGAACAGCCCGGCGCGCGCCTGATCGAACAGCGCGTCGGCCTCGTCGTGGCGCGCCACGGCGGCGGCGACGTCGGGGTTGGCGCGTGCCACCTGCGCCTCCAGGCGGTCGAGCACGGGGTCGCGGAACGCCTGCCATCCGCTCTCGCGCGCGATGCGGTCGGCGGGCCGCGCGGTCTGCCAGCCGCCCGCCTCCTTGAACGCGGCGGGCAGCACGATGGCGGGCGCGTGATAGGCGGGCGCGAACGAGCACGCGGAAAGGAACGCGACGCTCGCGAGCATCGCGCAGAGCCGGCGCTTACCCATGCGACTGCTCCGTCTTCGAGGCCGCCGGCGTGGCCGACGCGAGCGCGGCGGCCGGCGCCGCGAGCCGCACCGGGTCGCCCGAGGCGAGCGAGTCGGGCGGGTTGTCGATCACGCGGTCGTCGGGGCCGAGCCCGGTGGCGATGCGCACCCGCGTGCCGAGATCGGTGGCGATCGTGACGTGCCGCAACTCGGCGCGATTGTCGTGGCCGACCACCGCCACCTGCAGGCCGTCGCGGCGGAAGATCAGCGAGCTGGCCGGGATCGTCATCAGGCGCGCGTCGTCGGGCAGCGTGAAGTGGACCTCGGTGTATTCGCCGGGGATCAGCCTGCCGTCGCGGTTGTCCACCATCAGTTGCACCAGCAGCGTGCCGGTGCTGTTGGCGATCGAATCGTCGGTGTCCACCAGCTTCGCCGTGAAGGTCTCGCCCGGATGCCCCGGCACGGTCAGCGTCGCGCTCATGCCGGGCCGGATCGAGCCGGCCTCGTTCTGCGGCACGCTCACGTAGACGCGCAGCTGGTGGATGTCGGACACCGCGAACAGCTCGGGACCGGCGCCCTGGCCCGCCGGGATCAGCTGGCCGATGTCGGTCTGGCGCGCGGTGACCACGCCGTCGAACGGCGCGACGATCCGCTTGAACGCCTCGAGCGCCTCCAGGCGCCGCACGTTGGCCTGGTTCGCGGCCACCATCGCCTGCTTGGCGGCGAGGTCGCTGGTCTTCTCGTCGGTCTCCTGCTGCGAGACCGAATCCTGCTGCAGCATGCGGGTCCAGCGCGCGGCGGTGGAGGCGGCCAGCTTCTCGCTGGCGAGCGAGCTTTGCAGATCGGCGCGCGCCTGCTGCAGCTGCGCGTCGAGCTCGGGCGTGTCGATCAGGCCGAGCAGCTGGCCGGCCTTCACGTGCGCGCCGATGTCGGCGTACCACGCGTGCAGGTAGCCCGACACCTGCGCGTGGATCGGCGCGTTCTCGAACGCCGACAGGTGGCCCGGCAGCACCAGCGTGGCGCCGGCACCGCCGTGCGAGGGCGTGTAGGCGACCACGGTGGGCACCGCCTGGGCGGCGGACCAGCTCGCCATTTCCTGCTTCGCGTGGACCCGGTCGATGATGCCGGTGGCGACGATGCCGACGGCGATCAGCGCGGCCACGGCGGCGACGAGCTTGAGGTTGGGCAGCCGTTTCGGCGACTTGATTTCGATCTCAGTGGACATGGTTGGCTCCGGACGCGGAAGGGGAGGAGGCGCGGGAAGCATCGCGCCGATGCACGAGGCTGAACACGACGGGAACGAAGAACAGCGTCGCGAGCGTGGCGCAGGCGAGCCCGCCGATCACGGCGCGGCCGAGCGGCGCGTTCTGCTCGCCGCCGTCGCCGAGGCCGAGCGCCATCGGCGCCATGCCGATGATCATCGCGAGCGCGGTCATCAGCACCGGGCGGAAGCGCGTGAAGCCGGCCTCCAGCGCCGCGGCGAGCGCGTTGCCGGTGGCGGCGAGCCGCTCGCGCGCGAAGCTGACCACCAGGATCGAGTTCGCGGTGGCCACCCCCATGCAGAGGATCGCGCCCGTCAGCGCCGGCACCGACAGCGGCGTGTGGGTGGTGAACAGCATCCAGACGATGCCGGCCAGCGCGGCGGGCAGCGCCGAGACGATCACGAACGCGTCGGCCCACGAGTGGAAGTTCACCACGATCAGCAGGTAGATCAGCGCGATCGCGCCGACGAGGCCGAGCAGCAGCCCGGCGAACGCGCCGTTCATGGTCTGCACCTGGCCGCGCAGCGTGACGGTGGAGCCCTTCGGCAGGTCGTGCGCGGTGTCCTTGACGATCCGGTCGATGTCGCCCGCCACCGCGCCGAGGTCGCGGCCCTGGGGGGTGGCGTAGATGTCGAACAGCGGCTCGATGTTGTAGTGCGAGACCACCGCGTCGCCGGTGCCGCGGGTCAGCGTGGCGATGCCGCCGAGCAACTGCGACTGGCCGTTCGCGCCGGTCACGGGCAGGTTCTGCAGCGCCGAGAGCGTGGTCATCCGGTACTGCGGGGTCTGCGCGACGATCGGGTAGGACACGCCGTTGCGCGGGTTGAGCCAGTAGGTCGGATCGACCTGGCTGGTGCCGGCCAGGCTCGCCACCACCGAGTTCGTCACGTCCTGTTCGGTGATGCCGAGCTGGTCGGCGCGCGTGCGATCGACGGCCACCGTGAACTGCGGATAGGTGGTGGCCTGCTGGATGCGCGCGTCGGCCACGCCTGGGATCAGCCGCAGCTTGCGGTACAGCTCGCGCGCGTAGCGCAGGTTGGCGGCCTGGTTGGGGCCGGCCACCTGCAGGTCGACGGGCGCGGGCGCGCCGAAGTTCAGGATCTGGCTGACGATGTCGGCCGGCAGGAACGCGAAGCGGGTGCCGGGGAACGCGCGCGGCAGCAGCTCGCGCAGCTTGCGCACGTAGCCGGCGGTGGGCGCGTGGCCGGCTTTCAGCGAGATCAGGATGTCGCCGTCCTGCGGCCCGATCGTGCCGCTGTTGTTGTAGGTCAGGTTGATGCCGCTCTTGGGCAGGCCGATGTTGTCGATCACCTCGCCCAGCTGCGCGGGCGGGATCACGCCGCGGATCGCGTTCTCGATGCGGTCGAATTCGGCGGCGGTCTCCTCGACGCGGGTGCCCACCGGCGCGCGCACGTGCAGCGAGATCTCGCCCGAGTCGATGGCCGGGAAGAAGTTGCGGCCTAGCCACGGCGCGAGCAGGAACGAGGCGGCCACCACGCAGAGGAAGCCGGTCACGAACGGCTTGCGGCGCGTGAGCGCGAGCCCGAGCAGGATCCGGTACGACGCGCGCACGCGTTCGAAGCGCTGCTCGAAGCCGCGCTGGAAGCGCACCAGCGGGTTGTGCGAGGGCGGCGCGTGGTGGTGGCTGCCGTGCGGGTCCATGATCGCGGCCATCTCGCCCGAGGCATGGCCGCCCGAGGCGTGCGGCTTCAGCAGGTACTGCGCGAGCATCGGCACGAAGGTGCGCGACAGCACGAACGACGACACCATCGCGAAGATCACCGCCTTGGCCATCGGCACGAACAGGAAGCGCGAGATGCCGTCGAGCATCAGCATCGGCACGAACACGATGCAGATGCACATCAGCGCGACCAGCGCCGGCATCACGATCTGCTTCGCGCCGTCGAGGATCGCGTCGCGCGTGTCCTTGCCCTGCTCCAGGTGCCAGTTGACGTTCTCGATGGTCACGGTGGCGTCGTCCACCAGGATCCCGACCGCCAGCGCGAGGCCGCCCAGCGTCATCACGTTCAGCGTCTCGCCGGTGGCGGCCAGCAGCGCGATGGCCGACAGCACGGCGAGCGGGATCGAGGCGGCGATGATCAGCGTCGAGCGCCAGCTGCCGAGGAACAGCAGGATCATCAGCGAAGTGAGCGCGGCCGCGATGATGCCCTCGCGCGCCACGCCGCTCACGGCGCCCTTCACGAAGGTGGACTGGTCGCCCATGGTCACGAGCTTCAGGCCCGGCGGCAGGGTCTGTTCGATCAGCGGCAGCTTGGCCTTCACGCCGGCGATGATGTCGAGCGTGGAGGCCGAGCCGTTCTTCAGGATGCTCATCAGCACCGCGCGATGGCCGTCCACGCGCACGATGTTCGACTGCGGCGGGAAGCCGTCGCGCACGTGCGCGACGTCGCGGATCGTGATGGTGGTGCCGCCCGCCGACTTGATCGGCAGGTCGTTCAGCGCATCGAGCGCGAGCGGGCTGTTGTTGAGCTTGATGTTGTATTCGAAGCGGCCGATCTTCTGCGTGCCGGCCGGGATGATCTGGTTCTGCTGCGCGAGCGCGTGCGCCACGTCCTGCGCCGAGAGGCCCTTCGACTGCAGCGCCTGCGGGTCCAGGTCGATCTGCACCTCGCGCGCCTTGCCGCCATACGGCGTGGGGATCGCCACGCCCGGCACCGACAGCAGCTGCGGGCGGATGAAGTTCTCGGCGTCGTCCTCGAGCTTCTGCTCGTCGAGCGTGTTGCTGGTCAGCGCGATCTGCAGCACCGGCACGGTCGAGGCGTTGTAGTTGAGGATCTGCGGCGGCGTGGTGCCGGGCGGCATCTGCTTGAGCACGGTCTGCGAGATCGAGGTGACCTGCGCCGTGGCGGTGCGGATGTCGACGGTGGGCTGGAAGAAGATCTTGACGATGCCGAAGCTGCGGAACGACTGCGATTCGATGTGCTGAATATCGTTGACGGTGGTGCCGAGCGTGCGTTCGTAATAGGTGACGATGCGCCCGGACATGTCGTCCGGCTGCAGGCCGGAATAATTCCAGACGACGCTGATCACCGGAATGCGGATGTCCGGGAAGATGTCGGTGGGCGTGCGTAATGCCGCGAGCGGGCCTGCCAGCAAGATCACGAGCGCCAGCACGATGAACGTGTAGGGCCGGACAAGGGCGAGCCGGACGATTTTCAGCATGGGGATGCGGCTCCGTAGAAAGCATCGTTCGGTGGATGGCGCGGGCGCGGGCCATGCGGGAAAACACGGATCCGCGCCGACGACAGCATTCTGGGGAGCGCGCCCTAACAGCCGGTCGCTAAAAACATGAAAGAAGTTTCATGGCGGCGGCCGGCGCGCGACATCGCGGTTTCATGCGGGGATGGCGGGGCTGACGTGGCGCACCGCGATCGCGCCGGAATCGATGCGCGAGCAACGATTTGCGTGCAACGAATCGAGTAGTGAATCGGGCGGCAAATCACGCCGCGCGCGTCAGCCGAGCATGTAGCCCGCGCCGCGGATGGTGCGGATCAGCGGCGTCTCGCCGGCGCGGTTGATCTTGCGGCGCAGGCGGCCGACGTGGACGTCGATCAGGTTGGTGCCGGGATCGAACCGGCAGCCCCACACGCCCTCGAAGATCATGGTGCGCGTGAGCACGCGTCCGGCGTGGCGCATCATGAATTCGAGCACGCGGAACTCGGTGGGCAGCAGTTCCAGCTCGCGCGCGCCGAGCGAGGCGCAGCGCTTGACGAGATCGAGCTCGATGCCGTTGGCGCGCAGCACCGTGTCGGCATGCGCGTTGCGCGGGCGGCGCCGCATCAGCACCTCGAGCCGCGCCACCATCTCGTCGAGCGAGAACGGCTTGACGAGATAATCGTCGCCGCCGGCGCGCAGGCCCGCGATGCGCTGGTCCACCTCCGACATCGCGCTCATCACCAGCACCGGCGTCTCGAGCCCGACGCCGCGCATCGTCGCCAGGATCGCGAGCCCGTCGAGGTCGGGCAGCATGCGGTCGAGCGTGACCGCGTCGTAGTCGCCCGCCATCACCTTGGCGATGCCGTCGCGGCCGGTGCGCGCGATGTCCACCGTATGGCCCTCGGCGTGGAGCTGGCGCACGATGCTGTCGGCGATCAGGACGTCGTCCTCGATCGTCAGGATCTTCGACATGGGTCGCGGATCAGGCGACGGCGCGCAGCGGCGCGGCGCGATCGGCGCCGCGATAGCGGCCCACCGCGAAATCGATGAAGCTGCGCACCTTCATGGAGAGATAGTTGCGCCCCGGGTAGAGGATCGAGACGCTGCGCGGGCCGCCGTTGGCCGCGTAGCCGTCGAGCAGCGCGACCAGCTCGCCGCGTGCCAGATCGCCGGCCACCAGCGGCTCCGCAGCAGCGCGACGCCCATGTGGGCGAGCGCGGCCAGGCGCACCATCGCGCTGCCGCTGGAGGCGAGCGCCTGGCCGGTGTAGATGCGGCACAGCTCGTCGCCGTCGGCGAATTCCCAGCTGCGTGCGGCGCCGTCCGAGACGGTCAGCAGGCTGTGCTCGTTGAGCGCGGCGGGCCCGGCCGGCGTGCCGTGGTGCGCCAGATAGCCGGGCGAGGCCACCACGATCTCGCGCACCGTGGTGAGCGGCCGCGACACCAGCGTGGCGCTGGCGAGCCGGCGGTCGTCGGAGAAGCAGACGTCGTAGCCGCCCTCGACCATGTCGACGTGCGTGTCGAAGGTGGTCACGTCGAAGCCCACGCGCGGATGCTGGGCGCGGTAGGCCGCCAGCAGTTCGCCGAGGCCCGCCGCGGCGAAGCTCATCGACGCGGCGATGCGCAGCGTGCCGCGCGGGTCGCGGGTGGCGCGCACGAGGTTCGATTCGATCTCGTCGAGCTTCTCGATGATCACGCGGCAGCCGTCGAGATACTCGCGGCCCGCCTCGGTCAGCGACAGGCTGCGCGTGGTGCGGTTCAGCAGGCGCATGTTCAGGTGCGCCTCGAGCATGCCCACGCTGCGCGTGACGGCGGCGGCCGACATGCCGAGCTGCCGGGCCGCGAGGTTGAAGCTTTCGAGATCGACGACGCGCGTGAAGACGCGCATGGCCTGGAGCTGGTTCATGAGTGTGTGGACAACGATGGCGAGGCGTTCATGATCGGCCGCGGCAAATCACGCCACGGCGCCATCGACATGACGCTTGGGTCGGATTCGGGCGCGGCCCGCGCTTTCAGTTCGGCAGCCCGCTCGACTCGCGCAGGTCTTCGAGATGGCGGCCGAGCGACTCGTGCAGCCGTTCGAGGCTGCGCGGCGGCAGCGCGAAGCCGCTCCAGCCGAGCCCGGTGTGGCGCAGGAACAGCACCGCGCCGCCGTACAGCGCATGCTGCTCGGTGTACCAGCACGGGTCCATTTCCACCACGTACTGCTCGGAGCGCGACGGCGTTTCGGGCACCGGCGGCTGCATCGAGGCGCGCAGCAGGCTCAGGTACTGGATCACCGCGTCGACGTCGGTCGGGTCGAGCAGCACCGACGCGCGCTCGATCGAGATCATCACGGCGCTCTTTCCGTATTCGTTGATCATTTCGATACTCATCGGGCGTGTCATCTGCGGCTCCTGTCGAGGTCACGATGCGTCGATTATCGGACCGCGTCCTGGCGCCAATTCTGAAACTACGATATCGGCGGATGAAACTTTGTTTAAGGAGCGCCGGCCCCGCCGGTGGCCGTTTCCGGCCCGGGTGGCGACAAAACTTGCCTCACAATCCTTGCCTCGCAATCGGGCACCGCCGATACTTACGGGTTGCGTGCATATCCTTCCGACCACGAAATCAAACGGTTTATCGCCATGACCACGATTCTTGAAAGTCTTCCGACCGGCCAGAAGGTCGGCATCGCGTTCTCCGGCGGGCTCGACACGAGCGCCGCGCTGCACTGGATGCGGATCAAGGGCGCCGTGCCGTATGCCTACACGGCCAACCTCGGCCAGCCCGACGAAACCGACTACGACTCGATCCCGCAGCGCGCGCGCGAATACGGCGCCGAGAACGCGCGCCTGATCGACTGCCGCGCGCAGCTCGTCGCCGAAGGCATCGCCGCGCTGCAATCGGGCGCGTTCCACATCTCGACGGCCGGCGTCACCTATTTCAATACGACCCCGATTGGCCGTGCCGTGACCGGCACGATGCTGGTGGCGGCGATGAAGGAAGACGGCGTCAACATCTGGGGCGACGGCAGCACCTACAAGGGCAACGACATCGAGCGCTTCTATCGTTACGGCCTGCTCGTCAATCCGGACCTGAAGATCTACAAGCCGTGGCTCGACCAGCAGTTCATCGACGAACTGGGCGGCCGCGCGGAAATGTCCGAATTCATGAACAAGGCGGGCTTCGGTTACAAGATGTCGGCCGAGAAGGCCTACTCGACCGATTCGAACCTGCTCGGCGCCACGCACGAGGCCAAGGATCTCGAAAGCCTCGAGAGCGGCATCAAGATCGTCAACCCGATCATGGGCGTGGCGTTCTGGCGCGATGACGTGAAGATCGCCGCCGAAGAGGTGACGGTGCGCTTCGAGGAAGGCCGCCCGGTGGCGCTGAACGGCGTCGAGTTCAGCGACCAGGTCGAGCTGCTGCTGGAAGCGAACCGGATCGGCGGGCGCCACGGCCTCGGCATGAGCGACCAGATCGAGAACCGCATCATCGAGGCCAAGAGCCGCGGCATCTACGAGGCCCCGGGCCTCGCGCTGCTCTACATCGCCTACGAGCGGCTCGTCACCGGCATCCACAACGAGGACACCATCGAGCAGTACCGCGAGAGCGGCCGCCGCCTCGGCCGCCTGCTGTACCAAGGCCGCTGGTTCGATCCGCAGGCGATCATGCTGCGCGAGACGGCGCAGCGCTGGGTCGCGCGCGCGATCACGGGCGAGGTGAAGATCGAGCTGCGCCGCGGCAACGACTATTCGATCCTCAGCACCAAGTCGCCGAACCTGACCTACGCACCGGAGCGCCTGTCGATGGAGAAGGTCGCGTCCACCTTCTCGCCGCGCGACCGGATCGGCCAGCTGACGATGCGCAACCTCGACATCACCGATACGCGCGACAAGCTGCGCGTGTACTCGCAGGTCGGGCTGCTGACGCCGGGCGAGGCGTCGGCGCTGCCGCAGATCCGTCAGGACAAGGACGGCGAGTAAAGCCGGCCGCGAGGGCGGCGGCGCGGCGGCCCGCGTCGTTGCGCGGTGTTTTCGTTACGTCGCTTCGCGGCGTTTCGATCGCCGTTTCGCGACGTGTCGTTGCCTTGCCGTCCCGCGTCTTGCCGTCTCGCGTCTTGCCGTACCGTTGTTGCCGTCCCGCGCCGCTCGCGCGCGGGACGGGCGCCGTCGCCGGGCGCGAGCGTTTCTCCCCGCGGCCCGCGGCCCGCGGCGTGCGCCGCGCGTCCCGCCCGCCGCATCCGGCCGTTCGACTCGACCCACCCGCCAAGCGAGGCGCCCCGATGTTCACGATGATTCCCGAGCTGTCCTTCGGCCGCCGCACGGCGCTCTGGTGGTCCTGCTTCTGGCGCACCTTCCTCGCCACGCTGCCGGTCTGGCTGGCCGCCGTGGCGCTGGTGGCGGGCGCCTGGTTCGCGGGCCGGCACGGCGCGTCGAACTTCGTGTCGGCGGCGGCGTCGTCGATGTACGGGATGATCTTCTACGGCGGCATGCTGGTGGTGCTGGTGAGCGTGCTCTGCGTGCCGATCGTCGGCTACATGACGCGCCGCGGTTTCGCCGCGCACCGGCTCACCGTGCCGGCGTCGTTCTCGTTCCGGCAGGCCGTGATGCTCGGGCTGACCACCTGGGGCTGGACCATCGCGGTGTCGCTCGTCACCAACCTGCTGTCGAGCGCGCTCAAATTCGCGACGGCGCAGGACACCGACGTCGCGTCCGCCGGCCTGATGCTGCTCATGCAGGTGCTCGTGCTGGTGATCGACCTGATCGGCACGCTGTATGTGGTCATGCCGCGGCAGGCGTGGCGGCTGCGGCACCAGGCGGGCGTGGCGCAGGGTTAACCCGTTCCGCCGGGCCGCACTGGCGCGGCCTGTCATAAGATGTCGCGATGCAGTGACAACGCCTGCATCGAGGGCGCACGACGCCGCGCCCGCCGCGCGCGCTCGCGCTTTTCACCGGGAGCCTGCCATGTCCGAATTGCCGCCGCGCGTGATCGCCACCGACGAGGCGCGCCAGCTCATCGACGAACTGAGCCGCCGCCACGGCGCGCTGATGTTCCATCAATCGGGCGGCTGCTGCGACGGCAGCGCGCCGATGTGTCTCGCCGAAGGCGAACTGATCCTCGGCGAGGCCGACATCTGCCTCGGCACCATCGGCGGCGTGTCGTTCCACATGCACGAGGACCAGTACGCGGCCTGGCGGCACATGCAGCTGATCGTCGACGCGGTGCCGGGCAAGGGCGGCATGTTCTCGCTGGAGGGGCCGACGGGCCGGCGCTTCGTCACGCGCTCGCGGATGTTCTCGACAGACGAACTGCGGCTGCTCGAACAGCAGCCGGGCTAGGGCGCCGCCGGACGCCGGCGGACGGCAGACACGCGATGGTTCAGAACGGCCCGCGCCGTTTCAATTGCTGATACTGCTGCACCAACACGCCGATGCGGTCGCGATAGGCGGCCGCCAGGCAGGCGTCCGACGCGCCGCAGCGCGCGCGGCGCTGCAGCCAGTCGTGCTGGGCCTGTTGCATGTCGCCGCGCGTGCCCATCGCGACGAGTCCGGTCAGCATCTCGTAGCGCACCGCCATTTCCACATCCTGTTCGCTCAGCACGCGCGAGGCGCAGATCGCACGCTCGTCGGGCTGGCTCGCCCGCGTGCAGTCGAAGCTCGCGGCCGAGGCCGGCATGGCGGGCAGCGCGACCAGCAGCGAGAGCGCCAGCGCGGGCAGCGCGCGGCGGCGGATCGGGAGAAACGAAGGCATGGCGGCTCCGGCGAGCGGTGATGCCGGATGGGACCCGGGGGGCCGCCGGAGAGTTCGGCGAACCGGATGCCGCCTCCGCGAAATTGTAAAAAATTCCGATGCGGCGGTGCGGTGCGCGAAACGCGCTAACAAAATTGCCGATTTTTTGCCGCCGCACCGCCGGCGAGTTCGGATCGTGACGGAACACTTCGTGTCGCGACTGTGACAGCCGTTTACGGCTTTCTATAGTGACGGAACACACCTCACATTCGCGAGTTTCGTCATGGTCGGTTCGGTCAAGGGTAGTCCCGTCACCACTCCCGTCGCACCGTCGCCGCATGACAGCCCGTCGTCACCCATCACCTCTCCCGTCAGCCAGCCGACCAGCCGGCCGAGCAGCGCGGCGCTGTCGCCGTTGAGCAGCGCGCTGCCGGGGCGCCCGCGCGCGCTGTCGGAGCCGCCGGCGCGCGGTCCGTCGCTGTCGCCCACGCCGACCACGCCACCCGGGCGGCGCGCGTCGATCAGCCTGCCGACCGGGCGTTCGCCCGCCCCCGGCTTGACGCGGCCACCGGCCGACGCGCGGGCGCCGATCGCGCGGCGCTCCTCCGAGAGCGCGGCGATGGCGCCGATGCGGTTGCAGGGCGCGCAGGCGCGCCGGCATTCCGAGGGCGAGGCGAGCACGCCGCGCCCGCGCCTGAGCCAGCCGCCGCTGGGCCTGACGGCCGTGCAGCGGCAGCTCGCGATGCGCATCCAGCAGGCCGTCGAGCAGCAGGCGGGCACGCCCTCGATCGAGGACGCCGCGCCACCGGAGCACCTCCAGCACCTGGCCGGCACCGCGGCGCTGACGGAAGTGGCGCCGGCCAGCACCACGAACCGCCCCGCCTCGCCGGAACAGGACGAGATCGACAGCGCGGCCGAGATGGAGAAGGTCGCGCAGGTATTCGAGTTCCTGGCCTCGCTCGCCTCGCCGGTCGAGAGCGGTTCGGGGGGGATCGGTGGAACGGGCGGCGGGACCGGGTCGGAGCCGCTCGGGCGCACCGCGCAGCCGTCGGCCCCGCTCGCCCCGTCCATGCCGACGGGCACGCCCGAGCCAAGGCGTGCATCGAGTGCGCCGCCGGCCTTCGAGCGCCGCACGTCGTCGGTCGCGAGCGAAACGCCGCCGGTCACGCCGACCATGACACCCGCCATGCCCGCCATGCCCGCCTCGACCGGCGCGCCGCTGCGCACCTCCAGCCCGCCGCCGCGCACGCCGGGCCGCGCCCCGCTGCCCGACAGCGACGCGGGGCATGGTGTGAGCGAGACGGCCGAATTCCTCGCCACGCTCGACACGCCGGCGCCGCCCGCGCCCGCCAGCACGAGCACGACGAACGCGACGAACGCTACGACGAACGAGGCGGCCACGCCGCCGCGCGTCGAGCCGGAGCGGCCCGGCGATATCGAAATGGACATCGTCGACGCGAACCCGCACGGCACGCGGCCCACCGCCGAGACGAGCACCACGGCCACCGCCACGCCGACTCCGCCGCAAGGCCAGCCCACCACGACCACGACCGCCGCGCCGCAGCCGCAGCCGCAGCCCGGAGCGAACGGCACCGACGCCACGAACGCAACCGATCAGGCCGTCACCACGCTGGCCGCCGACCTGCAGAACTGGGTCGGCAATCTCGCGCACGTCGTCGGCCACGAGGCGCTGGCCGTGGGCGTGACGACGGCCATCCGCGAGGTGGTCGACGGCCTGATCCGCCATCTGCAGAACCTTCACCCGGAATCGGCGAAGGCGCAGGAGGTCGCCGCCGGTGCGCTGATCGCGCTGATCGGCCTCGGCAACCTGATGTCGATGCTGATGCGCCGCAACCGCGGCACCAACACGGCCACCGCCGATGCCGGCAACGTGCTGCAGATCGCCGGCCTGATCAGCAGCGCGATCGGCGCGGGCAAGACGCAGCAGCTGAAGGATCTGCTGCCACAGCTCACGCGCACGGTGGTCTACGCGGGCGGTCGCGACGGCATCAACGCGGTCATGCCGTACCGGATCAGCACCGAGGGCGCCAACAGCCTCGCCGCGCAGGGCTTGAACACGGTGCCCTACAGCATCAACCAGTTCCTCGTGAACTGGGCGCAGGGCACCGGCATGTCCGGCGCCGGCTATGCCAACGCGCTGCACGAGATCTCGCAGATGAGCAACCAGACCGAAGCCGACGCGGCGCGCAAGAAGCTCGACGCCGAGGCGCCGGGCCAGCTGACCACCTACGTGACCGCGAACCTGGCCGGCGAGATCGCCGACAAGCTGCTCGGCAGCCTGATCGAGCAGGCGATCGGCGAGGGCGGCATGGGCGGGATCGGCCAGATGACGATCCGCCACGATGCCCCGCACCTGCCGAACGCGGGCGAGTGGGGCGATGCGATCGAGAAGACCATCTCGCGGATGTCGCTGTTCGGGCAGGCGCTCGGCAGCTCGGCCGCGGTCGGCACCGCGATCACGCCGGCGCGGTACGGCGATTACGGCGCCGCGATGGGCAACAACGCCGTGGGCGGCGCGCTGGTCGGCGTGCTGTGCCTGCCGTTCGTGATGACGCTGATGAAGAAGGCGCGCGCCACGGTGAACGGCGGCAACCCGGCCTGAACGGGCGCGGGCCGCGCGCCGGAGGCCCCGGGCGCGGCGCCGTGACCCCGCCCGTCGAAGTCATGCGGGGCGCCGAGCGGATTGACAGCACGGTTTGTTCGGGTCGCCACCGTCGCCTTCGTGTCGCCGTGATGTCCGGCGCGCAGGGTTTTTATAGTGTCGATGTTCAATTCCATTCAGTGAGCCTTGCCATGCCCCCCAAAGTCACCGGCGGCGCGTCGCCTACCAGCACCGATAATTCGTCGCCGACGCCCTCGCAGTCCGGCACCCCGCTGCCGGTCATCAACGCACCGAGCCAGCAATCGACCAACGCGGTGACGGGCGCGCTGCCGCAGCGCTCGCGTAGCCCGTCGAATGCGTCGAATGCGTCGGAGGCGTCGTCGCGTCCGTCGGTGCGCACGATGCCGCTGCCGGGCAATGCCGGCGCGCGGCGCGGCCCGATCGCGCTGAACGCGCGCACGCAGGGCATGCATCTGCGCAGCGCGTCCGACAGCCATCTGCCGAGATCGCTCGACGAAGTGGGCGATCCGCCCGCCGATCTGCCGCCCACCGAGACGCTGCTCGCGCGCAGCATCAAGGAGGCGATCGATTCGGCGTCCGTGGGCGGCTCCAGTGCGTCGAGCCCGATCGAGGAGATCAGCACGGCATCGCTGAGCGCGGCGCCGGCCAACACGCCGATGACGGCCGAGGAAACCAACGCCGCGATCGCCGGGGATCTGGAAAAGGTCTCGCAGCTGCTGGAGCTGTTTGCCGAAATCGCGCCGCATCTGGCCAGCGAAACGCCGGGCGCGTCGGGCAGCGGGCAGGACACGCATCTGGCGCCGCCGTCGGGCCGCGGCAGCGTGGCGTCGAGTTCGCAGTCGAGCTTCGCGCTCGGCCGCCTGTTCGATTCGAGCAGCGTCTCGAGCAGCGCGTCGAACTCGGGGGCGAACACGCCGTCGAGCTACGGCCTGCGCGGCATGTACGGGCAATCGGCCGGCAACAGCTCGGCCTCGTCCGAGGACGGCCACTCCGCCAGCCTGCCGCCGCTGCCGGGCAGCAGCGGTTCGCTGGCCGACCGCGCGAGCGTGAGCACCGCCAGCCGGCGCACGAGCCCCTCCACCAGCTCGGCTTCGTCCGAGGACGGCCACGCCGACCTGCCGGCGCTGCCGGGCAGCAGCGGCTCGCTGGCCGATCACGCGAGCGTGAGCGGCGGCTCGGAGTCGAGCAGCGACTACAACCTCAACGAGTTGTTCGACGCCGCGAGCCAGGTGGCATCGGAGCGCTCGAGCTCGTCGTCGGAAAGCGAGGCGGTGGGCATGGACGACGATGCCATCGAGATGCATCCGCCCGGTACCGGCACCACGACGGCCGCCACGCCCGCGCAGAAGACCGCGCTGATGAACTGGCTCGGCAACATCGGCCACGTCGGCGGCCATGAAGCGGTGGCGGTCGGGCTGACCACGGCGATCCGCGAGGTGGTGGCGGGCCTCGTCCAGCATCTGCAGAACGCGCACCAGGGCGAGGGTTCGCTGAAGGCGCAGGAAGCCGCCGCGGGCGCGATCATCGCGCTGGTCGGCATCGGCAACATCACCGCGATGCTGATGCGCCGCGCGCGCAACACCAACACGCCGACCGCCGACGCCGGCAACGTGCTGCAGCTGGTCGGCCTGATCACCACCGCGATCGGCGCCGGCCGCACCGGCAACCTGAAGGATCTGCTGCCGCAGCTGGCGCGGACCGTCGTCTACGCCGGCCTGCGCGACACCGCCAACACCATCAAGCCGTATGCGGACAACCCGCAGGCCGGCAACGCGCTGCTCGCCCAGCTCGCCAATTTCGCGCCGTACAGCGCCAACCAGTTCCTCGTGAACTGGGCGCAGACGGCCGGCGGCACGTCGGGCGCGGGCTTCGCCAACAAGCTCGACGACATCGCGAAGATGACCAACGAGACCGAGAAGGCGGAGGCGAAGGGCAAGCTCGGCCGCGAGGTGGTGCTCAACGGTGGCGCCTACGTGGGCGCCAACATGCTCGGCGAGGTGTTCGACAAGATCACCGGCAGCATCATCGAGCAGGCGGTGGGCGAGGGTTGGGCCGGGGTGCCGCACATGGCGATCGGCCATGATCCGATCCGCATGCCGAGCGGCTCCAACTGGGGCGACGCGTTCGAGAAGACCATCTCGCGGATGTCGCTGTTCGATCAGGCGATTTCGGGCTCGGCCTGGATCGGCACCGGCGTCACGACGCCGAAGTTCGGCGAGTTCGGCGGCACCATGATCAACAACGGCGTGGACGGCGCGCTCGTGAGCCTGCTGTGCCTGCCGTTCGTGATGACGCTGATGAAGAAGGCGGCCGGCGGCTCGTCGAGCGGCAGCCGCACCGGCAGCGACGCGGCCTGAGCATGGGCGCGCGGGTGGCCGCTACGGCGGCTGCCCACGCGCTGCTCACTCATTGCTCGCCGCGTCCCTCGCGGCAGCGCGGCGAGCGCTACAGCGCGTGCCGATAGACGAGGAAGCCGGACTTGTCGGCGACCTGATCGTAGAGCTTCATCGCCGTCTCGTTGGTTTCGTGCGTCTGCCAGTAGACGCGCTCGGCGCCGTCGCGCTTCGCCTGCGCGTAGACGGCCTCGATCAGCGCGCGCCCCACGCCCTTGCCGCGCGTCTCCTCCAGCGTGAACAGATCCTGCAGGTAGCAGATCGGGCCGGCCATCGTGGTGTGGCGATGGTAGAGAAAGTGGACGAGCCCGACGAGTTTCCCCGCCGACTCCGCCACCATCGCATGCATCGGCTCGTAGCCGTCGAAGAAGCGGCGCCAGGTCAGATCGGTGATCTCGCGCGGCAGCGCCGTGGCGCCCGAGCGTCCGTAGAACGCGTTGTAGCCGTCCCAGAGCGGCAGCCACGCCTCGAAATCCTCCGGCGCGGCGTAACGGACCAACCATGATTGATTCACGACAATGCACTCCTGTGGCAGTGGTTCCGGGCCGAGTATAGGAGTGCGAAGCCGTGCTGATGAGCGCCAGGCGGCGCGAGATTGATGGAGCCACGCGCCGTGATGCGCGGCTTGCTCCAGCGCATGGCGGCCCGCTGTGTGCCGCCACGCGGAGCCTGCATTACTTGCCGGCGCCGAGCGCCTCCAGCACCAGCTGCGCCGCGCGTTCCGACGAGGCGGGATTCTGGCCCGTGACGAGCCTGCCGTCGCGCAGCGCGAACGGCTCGAAGTCGGGGCCGCTTTCGTAGCGCGTGCCCAGCTCGCGCAGCCGCGTTTCCAGCAGGAACGGCACGATCTCGGTGAGCTGCGCGGCCGCTTCCTCGCGATTGGTGAACGCGCTGACGCGGCGCCCGGCCACCAGCGGCTTGCCGTCCACGTCCCGCGCGTTGACGAGCCCGGCCGGCCCATGACAGACGGCCGCCACCACCTTGCCGTCGGCCCACGCCGCCGACAGCAGGCTCGCAAGGCGTTCGCTCGTGGCGAGGTCCCACATCGTGCCGTGTCCGCCCGGCAGGAACACGGCCGCGTAGCCGTCGGCCGACACCGTGTCGAGCGCGAGCGACTGCCTGAGCCGCGTCATGGCCGCCGCGTCGGCGAGGAAGCGCGCCACGCTCGGCGCGCGGCTGCCCTCGGCCTCGATCGAGTGCGGATCGACCGGGACGTTGCCGCCCGCGACCGAGGCGATCTCCACCGTCAGGCCCGCGTCGACGAACGCGTAGTACGGCGTGGACAGTTCCTCGAACCAGACGCCGGTCGGGCGCGGATCGTCGCCCATCGTCGCCTGCGAGGTCAGGACCAGCAGGATCTTCGTGTCAGCAGTCATCGGTCCGGTCTCTCCCGTCGGGAACGTGAAGGCGGCCGGCGCGGGGGCGCCGGCACTGGATTGCATCGGAGGTGGCGAGGTCGCGCGGGTCGCGTGTCACGGGTTCGCTTTCGCCCGTGCGGCTGCGGCCGCGGCAACGAGGCCGTCGAGCCAGTCCTGATGACCGTTGATCATCGGGTTCGGCTTCGTGTTGCGCAGCTGCTTCGCCGGCTCGCCGTTCTGCGTTTCCTGGGTCAGGATGCGCACGCGGCCGCCGTCGAGATCCTCGACCAGCCATGCGTGATGGACGTCGAGGCGGTCCGCCGCGCCGGGCTCGCCGGCCCAGCCGTGCCAGGCCACGCGGCCGGGCTGGCCCGCCGCCGGTGGCATGTATTCGTTGCATTGCGCTTCCACCGGGAAGCCGAACGTCTCGAAGTAGAAGCGGTCGCCGCTGGCCAGCTCGGGGCCGCGGCCGTCGTGGAAGCGCACGTTGGCCGAGTTGAGGTAGTAGCCCGGCCAGCGCGACGGCGTGGCGAGCAGCGGCCAGACCTCGGCCGCGGTGAGGCCCGCCACGGTGACTTCGTTCGAGACGAAGTTGTCCGTGTAGCCCGGCACGAAGCCTTCGGGCCAGACGATTGCATTCATTTTCATCAAGGTATCGACTCCTTCATTCGATGGGGACGCCGGACCATGCCGGCATCGTGTGCCGGATGGGTTCGACGTCATGGGCGCGGCGGCCTTCGAAGCGAAGCCGTGCGCCGTTCAAGCCGGTGGTTCAAGCCGGCGGCTCGATCCGGATCAACGCCTTGCCGCTGAAGCTGCGATGGCGCAGCGCGTCCAGCAGCGCCGGCAGCGTGTCGAAGCCCTGCATCACGCATGCCTCCGGCTGCATCAGGCCCTTCGCGACGGCTTCCAGCATCGCCTCGCCCGCCGCGCGCAACTGCGCCCAGGCCGCATCGTCGCCGTGGACGTGCAGCGCGCCCAGCGCCACCTCGTGCATCGACAGCGTGAGCCCGAACGGCTCGCACGGCCAGAGCGGCGCGCGATCCTGGATGCAGACCAGATGGCCGTTGGCCTGCAGCGCCGCCGCGAGGCGCGTGGCATGGCCGCCGCTGACCGTGTCGAACACCGCGCGGAAGCGGCGCCCGCCGGCCCACGGCTCGCCTTCGGCCAGCGGGCCGGCGAGGCAGTCATGCGCGCCGAGCGCGCGCAGCCGTTCCCAATGGCGGGCGTTCGCCATCGCCGTGACCTCGAGGCCGCGCGCGACGGCCAGCTGCAGCAGGTATTGCCCCACCGCGCCACCCGCGCCCGAGATCAACACCGGCTGGCCCGCGCGGGCCGGCACCTTGTCGATCGCGAGCCACGCGGTGAGCGCCGGACAAGGGAAGCTCGCCGCGGTGTCGAGGTCGAGCGTGTCCGGCACGCGCAGCAGCGCCCGCGCGTCCACCACCGTGCAGTCGGCGAAGCTGCCGTCGCGGTGCAGGCTGGTGTGATAGGCCACGCGCTGCCCGAGCCATCCGGCCGGCACGCCGGCGCCGAGCGCCACCACCGTGCCGGCGCCGTCCACGCCCGGCACGTGGCCGGGGCGCCAGCCGTCCAGCCCGCCCAGCACTTTCCAGTCCACCGGGTTGAGGCCGATCACGGCGTTGCGCACGCTCACCTGGCCGGCGCCGGGCACCGGCGCGGGCCGCTGCACGAGCGCGAGGCCGAGCGGCTCCGGGCTGCCCTGCCAGGCCCACGCGCGATACGGCGCCGTCGCGGTCATTGATAGGCACCCGCCGAGTAGGTCAGCTCGTAGCTGTGGCTGTAGATCTCGAGGATGTTGCCGAACGGATCTTCCATGTAGACCATGCGGTACGGCTTCTCGCCCGGGTAGTAGTAGCGCACCGGCATGCGCTGCTTGCCGCCCGCCGCGACGATCTTCGCGGCCAGGCCCTCCACGTCCGGATCCTGCACGCAGAAGTGGAACACGCCCGTCTTCCAGTATTCGAAGTTGTCGGCCGGCTTCGCGGCGTTGCGGAACTCGAAGATTTCCACGCCCACGCGGTCGCCCGTCGAGAGATGCGCGATGCGGAACGAGCCCCACTGCGCGCCGAATACGTCGGTACACATCACGCCGATCGCGCTCGTATCCTCGGTGATCGTGGTGGGCGGCATGATCAGGTACCAGCCCATCACCTCGGTGTAGAACTTCACGGCCGCGTCGAGATCGGTGACCGACAGGCCAATGTGGGAAAAGCTGCGGGGATACGGTTGGGACACGGTTGACCTCCAATGACTGATGCTGATCGTAAGGTCGCGCGACCCCCGCATGTTCTAATGGATCGTTATCCAATCCATAAAACTTGGTCATGCTCAATCCACAGTGGGTGCGCTCGTTCGTGGCGCTGGCCGAACACGGCAACTTCACGCGCGCGGCCGACCGGCTCGGCCTCACGCAGGCGGCGGTGAGCCACCACGTGCGGCATCTGGAGGCGCAGTTCGGGGTGCTGGTGATCCGGCGCGCGCGGCAGATCGAGCTGACGCCGGCCGGGCAGGCGCTGCTCGACTATTGCCACGAGATCGAGCAGGCGGACCGGCGGCTGCAGGTGCGGATCGCCGACGGCGTGGCGGACCGCGGCGAGATCAGCCTGATCACGCCGGGCAGCGTGGGGCTGGCGCTGTATCCGCTGCTGCTGAGCCTGCAGCAGGAGCACCGCGGGCTCGTGATCCGGCATCGTTTCGCGCCCGATACCGAGGTGCTGGAGGCGGTGCTGCGCAAGCAGTACGAGTTCGGGCTCGTGACGCTGAAGCCTGACGACGCGCGGCTGGCCGTGGAGCGGTTCGCCGAGGAGCCGCTGGAACTGGTGGTGCCGGCGGGGGCCTGCGTGGAGCGCTGGGAGGATCTGGAGCGGCTGGGGTTCATCGACCATCCGGACGGCTTCGCGATGGCGAGCCGGCTGCTGGCGCGGCGGTTCCCGGGCAATCCGGGCGTGCGGACGCTGCCGTGCCACGGCTTCAGCAACCAGATCGCGCTGATCCTGGAGCCGGTGGCGCGGGGGCTCGGGTTCACGGTGATTCCGCGCCATGCGCGGCAGGCGTTCGCGCGCGGCGAGGCGATCGAGGTGGTGGCATGCGGGGCGGCGGTGGTGGATACGCTGTGGCTGATTCGTCGCGCGGAGTGGCCGCTGTCGGCGAGGGCGGGGTGGGTGGTGGGGTGGTTGCGGGAGCGGGGGGCGTTTGGGGAGGGGGAGGTGTAGGTTTGGGAGTTTGTGTGCGGCGATTGATCTGGAGTACCAGCGCATTCCGCCGAGCCATCGGCTCGAAGCGTTGAAAGGCGGCCGCAAAGGTCAGTACAGTGTCCGCATCAACTGTCGACTACCACTGATGTAGCCTGGAGAAAATCATGGCGCGAGAAGTTCCTCTGGCGACGCCCGGCGAAATCCTGGCACTCGACTGGCTGGAGCCGATGGGCATCAGCCAATATGCACTGGCGAAGGCGATAGGCGTGCCGGCTCGTCGCATCAACGAAATCGTGAAGGGTGAACGGGCGATCACGGCCGATACCGCGGTGCGCCTCGGCGCGTATTTCGGCGTCGATCCGCAGAGCTGGATGAACCTGCAGACTCACTACGACACCGAGCTTGCCAAGGACAAGATCGGCGATGAGGTGCTGTGCGGGATTCGGGATCACGCGCGGGCGTGAACGCGTTCACGCTAGGAATCGAGGTGCCGGTCTGGCGGGCACCTCGCCGGCGATGTTGTGGAACGTCGCTCGAAGCAGGTCATCAGCGTTGGAGGCAGGAAGCCCGGGCCGCATCGATGGGAGTGCACCGACGGCGTAACGTAATAAGGTGCGCAAGATTGGGAAGGACACCGGAATCGTGGTCCACGCGCTATCGGACCATCCATTGGCGCGGCCGGCTTGCCGGTAACGCATCGTCTAACGCAGGCAACGAGATAAATCAGACAGTGATATCGGGGATATTCAAAAATAAAAGGCCCTGGAGCCACTCATCTCACTGTCATTGTGTTATTCAAAGGCCGTATTGAATTTAGTTAACATTCCTTCATTCTTGGTCATGTATTATTTGTCGGATGTTTTTCTTTCGATTGTTCCCGAAAAGAGAGTTTTCGAAGCAATTGCGTCAAAAAATAAATATTTCTTTGGGGGCTCGTCATGAAGGCTCTTTTGCTTTTTCTCGGATTTGCTGTTTGCGTATCTGCTTATGCGGAAAAAGACCCGGAGATAACTGATGATAGTCAGATACGAACATTCTTGGCATCGCCAGGAGTTCAGAATTTCAACTACCCAGACCCGGTGGGATGGAAGAGCTACAGGAAGTACATTCAACTAGGCAAAAAAATGCCGGATGGGTCATGTCAGTACAATTTTGAATCTGTTGTCCCTTCAAACCAACCGTTTGTGAAGAAGGAAATTGCGGTTGACCGCGCCAATTGCAAGTCTTTGATGCTCGAAGGCGTTCCGGGCGACGCCACGGTGAACCAGTGGAAGCAAATTCAAGACGTAATGCATCGCGGTGCAGTAGTCGAAAAGAAAGAGTCCGGGAAGAGGATAGAAATTCGGAAGGATTCCACATCCAGTCCAACAATTAAGCTGAACAAGACCGCGGAGGTGACGGACCTGACCGCGGCCGATCCTTCAGTGAGTACGAACGCCGCGACCGGAGCGTTTAACTCTGGTGGCCCAACGTACAACCCTCGCTACGACATCCAGTACACCGACGGCAATAACCCTGTGATGAAGCAGGGGCTTGTGGGTATCGTCACTGGCCTTGCTGACCTTCTGAAGCTGCTGGGACTTCAAATTGGCCAAGACGGGATACTGGCTGCAGAGACGGGCGTCTCTCAGAGCTACTGAACACCTGCAGTTGCCCCCGTATCCGGGAGTTGTTTCTACGACAACCTCACCGATGGTTCCTCTATCAACCTAACCGAGTACGGCAGTACGTTCACGTTTCACGCGGGAAGCGTCGGCTGGAAGCAGATTTCGCAAGACGCTTGTGCTGCGATGACCTTTTCGAACGGCAATACGATCAACAACATCGCTTACGGCTCAACCACCCCTGGGCAGTCACCCATCACTCCAGCATCCGATGCGTGCGTCGCCGCTTCAAAAGCATCGTTCACTAACTCGTGCTCACAGTTTGGGCAGCAAATATCCTATATGGCGTTCGGATACTACTCCAACGTCAGCGCTGCATTTTTCAATAACTCCAAGCTCTCGTTTTTAGGTCAAACGATATTTGATTGTTCAGCATCGCCGGGATTAACCATATCCTTCCAAAACATGAAGATAGTGAGCGACGGTCTCGGCAATTCCGTTTTGTCCGGCGCCTCGAACGTGAACGGGCCGCAGGCCAACTGCGCCAGCTACCTATCGGCGACAGTGACCTACTTGCCCACCACTGCGAGTAGCGGCAGCTAGCTCGAGATTGAATCGCACCGGGAATCGTGGAGGCTGGTTGGTTTAAGTTAATACAGGCACGTCAGCGGTATTTCTGAGTTGCCTGTAGTAGTTTGC
>NZ_CP045094.1:3805733-3985430 GCF_022870505.1 Burkholderia perseverans | reverse complement strand
GGTGTGATGGTGCTGTCCCAAGGATGGGCAGGTCGCCTCAAATGGAGGCAGGAGCAACGCGCCGAGGAGGCCGTCTTGTAGGAGCGTAGACGTCGGTGTGGGCGGTTGAAGTGATTAGACCGGCAGGACGCGATGCAGCGAGGACAGGAAGGCGTCGGCCGGGCTACTGGGCGGAGGGCGGTTGCTGGGCGGAAACGGTGCTGCGCGGGGGAAGGCAGGGAATACGGCGGTAGGATGCTGGGAGCGAGAGACCATGGCCGAGGCCCCGGTCTGCCCGTTCCAGAGATCCATTCGCGTACACCTTTTCCGGGATTTTTCCTTCAAAAGCGGGCGATTTCAGGTTTCGAATTAGAAGTGTTTACCTTGCAAATTCAATCGATTAGAAGCGTGTAACGACTTCTCCAGCGGCAAATGCAGAACTGTGTAACGACTTCTAATCCGAATTTCCAAGGCGGGGGGACGTCGCTCCCTCAACTCACTCCACCGTCACCGACTTCGCCAGATTCCGCGGCTTGTCCACATCCGTCCCCCGCGCACAGGCCGTGTGATACGCCAGCAACTGCAGCGGCACCACGTGCAGAATCGGCGACAGCGCGCCGTAATGCTCCGGCATCCGGATCACATGCAGCCCGTCGTCGTTGACGATATGCGTGTCCGCATCGGCAAACACATACAGTTCGCCGCCGCGCGCGCGCACTTCCTGCATGTTCGACTTCAGCTTCTCCAGCAGCGTGTCGTTCGGCGCCACCGTCACCACCGGCATCGCCTCCGTCACCAGCGCGAGCGGCCCGTGCTTCAGCTCGCCCGCCGGATACGCTTCCGCGTGGATGTACGAAATCTCCTTCAGCTTCAGCGCGCCTTCCAGCGCGATCGGGTAATGCAGCCCGCGACCGAGGAACAGCGCGTTTTCCTTGCGCGAGAACTCCTCCGACCACGCGATGATCTGCGGCTCCAGCGCCAGCACGCTGTTCAGCGCGGCCGGCAGGTGGCGCAGCTGGCGGATGTAGTCGGCCTCGCGGGTCGCGTCCACGTGCCCGCGCACCTTGCCGAGCGTGGCGGCGAGCAGGAACAGCGCGACCAGCTGGGTGGTGAACGCCTTGGTCGACGCCACGCCGATCTCGGTGCCGGCGCGCGTCAGGAACTGCAGCCCGGTCTGGCGCACCATCGCGCTGGTCGCCACGTTGCAGACGGCCAGCGTGCGCTGGTGGCCCAGCGACTGCGCGTGCTTGAGCGCGGCGAGCGTGTCGGCGGTCTCGCCCGACTGCGAGATCACCACCACCAGCGCGCGCGGGTTCGGCACCGAGTCGCGGTAGCGGTACTCGCTCGCGATCTCCACCTGGGTGGGGATCTTCGCGATCGATTCGAGCCAGTACTTGGCGGTCATGCCCGAGTAGTAGCTGGTGCCGCAGGCGAGGATCAGCAGGCTGTCGATGTCGGCGAACGTCTCGGCCGCGCCCTCGCCGAACAGCGAGGCGTCGAAGCCTTCGACGGGCGGGATCGTGTCGGCGATCGCGCGCGGCTGCTCGAAGATTTCCTTCTGCATGAAGTGGCGATACGGGCCCAGTTCGACGGCGCCGCCGTAGGCGCTCACGGTGCGTACCTCGCGCTCCGCGCGCGAGCCGCTGCGGTCGACGATCTTCACGCCGTCGAGCGACAGTTCGCAGACGTCGCCTTCCTCGAGGAACGTGAAGCGGTCGGTGCTGCCGGCCAGCGCGAGCGCGTCGGAGGCGAGGAAGTTCTCGCCGTCGCCGAAGCCGACCACGAGCGGCGAACCCTGCCGCGCGCCCACCACGGTGTTGGGCTGGTCCTTGTGGATCACGGCGATCGCGTAGGCGCCGTGCAGCTGTGCCACGGCCTCGCGCACGGCGGCGAACAGGTCGCCGCGATAGAGGCTGTGGACGAGGTGGGCGATGACCTCGGTGTCGGTCTGCGACACGAACTCGTAGCCCTTCGCGCGCAGCCCTTCGCGCAGCGTCTCGTAGTTCTCGATGATGCCATTGTGGACGAGCGCCACCGTATCGCGCGAGAAGATCGGATGCGCGTTGTGAGTGACGGGCGCGCCGTGCGTGGCCCAGCGCGTATGCGAGATGCCGGTCATGCCCTCGAGCCCGGTCTCGCGCACCTGCGCGTCGAGATCGGCCACGCGCGAGACGCTGCGCGCGCGCTTGGGCGCGCCGCCTTCGAGCACGGCCACGCCGCACGAGTCGTACCCGCGGTACTCCAGGCGGCGCAGACCTTCGATCAGCACCGGAACGATATTACGTTGCGCAACTGCGCCGACAATGCCGCACATGGCGATCGATCCTCCGAAATGAGGAAGGCGCCACTCAGGTGCGCCTTCCGAAACTGGTTTGAGCCGCCGGAACCGTTCAGCCCTTCTTCTTGGTCGGCCGCACGTAGCCGGCCTTCTCGGTCTGCTTCTTGTCGTTGAGCACGAGCTGGCCGCTCGCCACGTCCTTCCACACCGTGGTGCCGGCGGCGATCGTCACGCCGCTGCCCACCCGCACCGGCGCGACGAGCTGCGTGTCGGAGCCGACGAACACGTCGTCCTCGATCACGGTGCGGGACTTGTTCGCGCCGTCGTAGTTGCAGGTGATGGTGCCGGCGCCGATGTTCACGCGCGCGCCGATGTCGGCGTCGCCGATGTAGCTGAGGTGGTTGGCCTTCGAGCCGTGGCCGAGCACGGCGTTCTTCACCTCGACGAAGTTGCCGACGTGCGATTCGTCGGCCAGCGCCGCGCCGGGGCGCAGCCGCGCATACGGCCCGACCACGGCCTGCGCGCCGACCTGCGCGCCTTCGAGGTGCGAGAACGCGTCGATGCGCGTGCCGGCGCCGATCCTGGTGCCGCGGATCACGCAGTTCGCGCCGATCGTCACGCCGTCGGCCAGCTCCACGGCGCCCTCGAACACGCAGTTCACGTCGATCGACACGTCGCGTCCGCAGACGAGCGAGCCGCGGATGTCGATGCGGGCCGGGTCGGCGAGCGTCACGCCATCGACGAGCAGTTGATCGGCGAGATTGCGCTGGTGGATCCGTTCGAGTTCGGCGAGCTGCGCCTTGCTGTTCACGCCGAGCGTTTCCCATTCCTCGTCGGGCTGGGTCGTGACGACCTCGAAGCCGGCCTCGATGGCCTGCTCGACCACGTCAGTCAGGTAGTACTCGCCCTGCGCGTTGTCGTTGCCGAGCGCGCCGAGCCACATCGCGAGCTGGGCGG
Organism: Burkholderia perseverans; assembly: GCF_022870505.1. Taxonomy (NCBI): domain Bacteria; kingdom Pseudomonadati; phylum Pseudomonadota; class Betaproteobacteria; order Burkholderiales; family Burkholderiaceae; genus Burkholderia; species Burkholderia perseverans. The sequence goes on along the minus strand of NZ_CP045094.1, from coordinate 3,982,216 downwards.
TGGGCGTGACGACGATGCCGGTGTTGATCTCGGCGATGCGCAGCTGCTCGGGCGAGGCGTCCTTCTGCTCGACGATGCGCGTGACGCCGCCGGCGGCGTCGCGCACGATGCGCCCGTAGCCGGTCGGATCGTCCAGCGTGACGGTCAGGATGCCGTAGCGCGCGTCGGTGGCGGCCTCGACGAGCCGCTTCAGCGTGCTGGCGCGCGTGAGCGGTACGTCGCCGTACAGCACCAGCGTGGGCTGGGCCGGATCGAGCAGGGGCAGTGCCTGCCGCACCGCGTGGCCGGTGCCGAGCTGCTGCTCCTGCCGCGCGAACTGCACGTCGGGCGCGGCCACCGCGGCCTGCACGGCCTCGGCGCCATGGCCGACCACCACCACGAGGCGCGACGGCGCGAGCGTGCGAGCGGTATCGAGAACGTGGGAGAGCAGCGGCTTGCCGGCCAGCGGATGAAGCACCTTCGGCAGCGCCGATCGCATGCGCTTGCCGGTGCCTGCCGCCAAAATCACGATATTCATGGCGCCAGCTTGGGAAGAGTTCGAGGTGCCGAATTCTAGCATGCAGGGTACGCGCCGATGGCGCCGGGCGGCGCCGATTTTCCGGCCGAAACGCCCGCCGGGCGGGCGTTTCGGGTAATCGTGAGGGATTGTTACAGATCGTCGAACTGGACGATCGAGATCGGCTTGGCGCCGCCGCCGGGGACGCCGGCGGCGTCCGGCGCATCGGTGCCGCACGGTTCCTCGTCGAACGCGATGTCGCCGGCCGGGTCGGCGTGGCCGGTGGCGCGCAGCCCGGCGAACGGGAACAGCCCGGTGTCCATCAGGTGCGAGGGCACGACGTTGGCGAGCGCGCTGAACATGTTGTCGACGCGGCCCGGGAAGCGCTTGTCCCAGTCGCGGATCAGCGCCTTCATCTCGGCGCGCTTCAGGTTCGGCTGGCTGCCGCACAGGTTGCACGGGATGATCGGGAATTCGCGCAGCTCGGCGTACTTCTCGAGATCGACTTCCTTCACGTAGGCGAGCGGGCGGATCACGATGTTCTTGCCGTCATCGGACTGCAGCTTGGGCGGCATGCCCTTGAGCTTGCCGCCGTAGAACAGGTTCAGCAGCAGCGTCTGCAGGATGTCGTCGCGATGGTGGCCGAGCGCGATCTTGGTGGCGCCGAGTTCGCCCGCCACGCGGTAGAGGATGCCGCGGCGCAGCCGCGAGCACAGCGAGCAGGTGGTCTTGCCCTCGGGCACCAGCCGCTTGACGATGCTGTAGGTGTCCTGGTTCTCGATGTGGAACGGCACGCCGATCTGCGTCAGGTACTCGGGCAGGACGTGCTCGGGGAAGCCGGGCTGCTTCTGGTCGAGGTTGACGGCGACGATCTCGAAATCGATCGGCGCGCGCTCGCGCAGGCGCAGCAGGATTTCCAGCATCGCGTAGCTGTCCTTGCCGCCCGACAGGCAGACCATCACCTTGTCGCCGTCCTCGATCATGTTGTAGTCGCCGATCGCCTGGCCGACCTGGCGCGCGAGCCGCTTGAACAGCTTGTTGTTCTCGTAGGCTTCCTTCTGCTCGCGGCGCGTGAGCGCGCGACGGCCGAGTTCGGCGACGTTGGCCTCGACGGCCGGCGCGGCCTCGGCGTGTTCGGGGGTATGGGGGGCGGTCATGCGCGCTCCTCGTCCTTGATGCGGAAGACTTCGACGCCCACTGCGTCGCAATCGGGGTAGGCGTCCGGTTTCTCGGTGGAGACGCGCACCGCGCGCACGGCAGGGTGCGCGAGCAGGCGCGCGGCGATCGAGTCGACCAGCGTTTCCTGCAGGTGGATATGGCCGCTCGCCACGCAATGGGCGACGGCCTGTTTCATCAGATCGTAGTCGATCACCTCGCGCAGCTTGTCGGCCACCGGGGTGGTCAGCGCCAGCGGCACGAACACGTCGATGTTGACGACCACGCGCTGTTCGCCGCGCTTCTCGTGCTCGAACGCGCCGATACGCATGGAGACCTCGTGGTCGCGCAGATAGAGTCTGCGGCAGTCGGCGAGCCTGGGGTGCAGGAGGGCGGAAAACATGGTCATTCCAATCAGGTTGCAGGTTGGCGTGCTGGCACGCGAGTCAGGGTTGGCCGGCCAGCGCCGACGTGGCCCGGCTGTCGCCGGCCGGCGGCGCGAGATGCTCGCCGCCGTCCACGGTCAGCGTCGCGCCGGTCACGCCCGGGGCCTCGGCCAGATAGCAGGCGGCCTCGGCGAATTCGTCGGCGTGCGGCGCGCGCCCGCGCACCAGGCCCGCCACGCGCACCTTCGGCGCCAGCGCCAGCGCCTGCGCGGTGGTGGCGCGATGCAGCGCGGCCTGCGCCAGCGCCTGCGAGAGCCGCTCCGGCGCCGGATGGTACAGCGCGTCGTCGAGCACGTGTATCAGGACCGCCCGCAGCCGTTCGTTCTCGCGCGCGGCCTCCGGCGTGGCGGCCGCGAGCGCGCGGCCGAGCACGACCGGGGCCGCGACCAGCCGCGCGAACGCGGCGGCCAGCGACGCGTGGCCGGCGCTCAGCGCGTCGTCGGCCGGGGCCGGATCGCCGTGGCAGACCACGCAGCCGGGCCGGCCGAGCGCGGCCGTGCAGGCCGGCACCAGCGCCATGGCGCCCGCTTCCGTGGCGAGGTCGGCCACCAGCACCGCCGCGCGGCGGCCGAGCATGGCCAGTTCGGCGGCCAGCGCCTCGGCGCCGGGCCGGGCCGCCTCGGCGTCCACCGCCAGCGCGACGTCCCAGCCGCGCCGCGCGAACGCGCGCGCCAGCGCGGCGCCGGTCCCGGCCGGGCCGGCGGCGGGCGCGGCGCCCGTGATCAGCACGATGCGCACGCCGGAGAGCACGGCGCCGGCGGGCGCGGCGGTGGGCGTTGCGGCGGATTCGGTCATTTACAATGCCGGGATGAACCCGAAAGCTCACGAACCCGCTAGTTTACCCGTTCCCGGCCCGGACGCGCTCGCGCAGTCCGAAACGCTGGCCGCGTCGCTGCGTGCCGAGATCGCGGCGACGGGCGGATGGATGCCGTTCTCGCGCTTCATGGAGCGCGCGCTGTACGCGCCGGGCCTCGGCTATTACAGCGGCGGCGCGCGCAAGTTCGGCCGGCGCGGCGACGACGGCAGCGATTTCGTGACGGCGCCGGAGCTCTCGCCGCTGTTCGCCCACACGCTCGCGCGGCCGGTGGCCGAGGCGCTCGGCGCGAGCGGCACGCGGCGCGTGATGGAGTTCGGCGCCGGCACCGGGCGGCTCGCGGCGGGGCTGCTGGCCGCGCTCGACGCGCTCGGCGCCGCGCCCGAGCGCTACCAGATCGTCGAGCTGTCGGGCGAGCTGCGCGAGCGCCAGCGCGCGACGCTCGCGGCCGAGTTGCCGGACGCGCTCGCGGCGCGCGTGCAGTGGCTCGACGTGCTGCCCGAGCGCTTCGAGGGCGTGGTGATCGGCAACGAGGTGCTCGACGCGATGCCGGTGCGGCTGGTGCTGCGCGCCGACGAGCCGGGCGAGGGGGCCGCCGGCGCCCCAGCCGCCGGCTGGCGCGAGCGCGGCGTGGCCGTCGATGCCGCCACGCGCGCGTTCGTGTTCGAGGACCGGCCGCTCGCGGCGGGCGCGCCGGACGTGATCGACACGCTCGATGCGCTCGACCTGCCGGGCGGCTACCTGACCGAGACCCACGAGGCCGCGCGCGCATTCACGCACACCGTCTGCACGATGCTCGCGCGCGGCGCGGCGTTCTTCATCGACTACGGTTTCCCGGCCGGCGAGTACTACCACCCGCAGCGCGCCGAGGGCACGCTGATGTGCCATTACCGGCACCGCGCGCATGGCGATCCGTTCGTCTGGCCGGGGCTGCAGGACATCACGGCGCACGTCGAGTTCTCGGGGATCCACGCGGCCGGCGTGGCGGCCGGCGCCGAACTGCTCGGCTACACCTCGCAGGGCCGCTTCCTGCTGAACGCCGGCATCACCGAGGTGCTGGCCGAAATCGATCCGTCCGACGCCGCGCGCTTCCTGCCGGCCGCGAACGCGGTGCAGAAGCTGATCTCCGAATCGGAGATGGGCGAGCTGTTCAAGGTGATCGCGTTCGGCCGCGGCATCGACGGGCTCGACGCCTTCGCGCGCGGCGAACGCTCGCACGCGCTCTGAACCCCGGGGAGATCCGATGTTTCGCTGGCTGCTGGTGTCCTTCGTCGCGGTGATGGTGCTGGCGCGCACCTGGCCGTGGCTGTCGAAGTTCGGCGTGGGCCGGCTGCCCGGCGACGTGACGCTGCGGATCGGCTCGCGCGCCTATCCGTTCCCGTTCATGTCGACGCTGGTGGTGATGGCGATCGTGTCGGTGATCGCGCGGCTCTGGTGACGCCGGGGGTGACGGGGCGATAACGACGGCGGCCCGCCGCGCGGGCGGCGGACCGGCTTCGGATGGAAGGGATCAGTGCGAGAGTTCGCCGACGATGCGCCGGACCAGCGCCTCCGCGTCGTCGAGCGCCTCGTGTTCGTCGGCGCGGACGTATTGCGTCTCGTACTCGGTGTTGTCCGGCGTGTCGCCGTCCGAGCGGGACAGGATGACGTAGCCGCGGAAGCGGCCCCCGTTTGCCGCGCGCGTATAGGCTCTCGCCGTATAGCCGCGGGCTGTCATGCGGATACCGTCCATGAGGATCTCCCGTTGAGGGGGGAGATTTCATCCTAGCATCGCGCGGGGGACGGCGCCGGAAAGGCTGCAGGACGTGCGCCGGCGGGGCCGTCCGGGGCGGCGGGCGGCCGGGCGCCTTCGGTTGTGCCGGGCCCCGTGGCCCGCCTGTCTTCGCACGTCGCTTCGTGCTCCGTTTCGCCTCTTCCCGCGCGTTTCGGGTCTGCGTTCCACCGGTCGCCGAAGCCCGCCGTTTCCGGCGCTTCCCCGTGCCGCCCGGGCGTCGCGCCGGCTACCGCTCGGCGGCTGCTTTAACGACCGCTCAGCGCGCCAGCAGCGCGTCGACCTCGTCGAGCGTCGGCGCGTGCGCGCCCGTATGCCGGCAGGCCGCCGCGCCGGCCGCGAGCGCGAACGCCAGATGCTCGCCCCAGCCGCGCTGCGGCGCCGTCATCAGGCTCACCAGCAGGCCGCCGATCGAGGCGTCGCCGGCACCGACCGTGTCGGCCACCTCGACGCGCGGCGGCTGCGCTTCGAGCGTCTGGCCGTCGGCGTAGAGCGTGGCCGCCTGCGCGCCGCGCGTGACCAGCACGGCGGCCGCCGGATTCAGCGCGCGCAGCGTGGCGATCGCCTCGGCCTCGTCGCCATCGAACAGGTGGCGCAGGTCCTCGTCGGACACCTTCACGAGGTCGGCCAGCTTCACCATCGTCTCGAGCGTCGGCCGGTAGGCGGCCGTCATCAGGTTCCGGTAATTCGGGTCGAAGCTGATCTTCACGCCCTGCGCACGCAGCGTGCCCGCGAGCGCGATCAGCGTGCTCGCGAGCGGCTCGCGCACGAGGCTGATGCAGCCGAAATGCGCCCATTCGAGCGGTGCTTCCCAGCCGGCCGGCAGCGCGGCCGGATCGAACGCGAGGTCGGCGCTGTTCTCGCCGATGAAGAAATAGGCGGGCGGCTGCGTCTCGTGGACCACCGCGAGCAGCGGCGGCAGGTCGAAGCGCTGCAGGAAGCGCAGGTCGAGGCCGGCCGCCTCGCTCTCGCGCCACAGCACGTCGGAGAAGCAGTCGCGGCCGAGCGCGCCCACCGCGGCGCTCGATACGCCGAGCCGCGCCACCGCGCGCGCCACGTTCCAGCCGGCGCCGCCCGGCACCGAGGTCCATTGCGTGGCGTCGTGGCGAACCATGTCGGTCAGGATGTCGCCGGCCGAGACGAAGCGCGGAAATGACGTGCCGCTCATCATGCGTTCTCCTTGCGATGCGGGACGGCGTTGCCGTTCGCGCCCGGCAGCGCGTTCAGCACTTCGTAGCAGGCGCCCATGGTGTGATAGTCGGTCTTGCCGGCCGGGCTCTTCTCGTCGCTGTACTTACGATTGTCGCAGGTGAGGATGCGGTACCAGGCGCCGTAGCGGTGATCGACGAAATGCTGCCAGCTGTAGCGCCAGATCTCGTCGTAGCAGTCCCAGAAGCGCTCGCTGCCGGTGCGCGCGCCGAGCAGCGCGGCGGCGGCGAAGGTCTCGGCCTGCACCCAGAAATACTTGTCGTGGTCGCACACGGTGTAGTCGGGGCCGAAGCCGTAGACGAGCCCGCCGTGCTCGCTGTCCCAGGCGTGCGCGAACGCGGCGTCGAACAGCTCGATCGCGCGCGGCAGCAGCCAGTCGAGCGGGCGATGCCGCTCGAGGATCAGCAGCAGCTTGGCCCACTCGGTCTGGTGGCCGGGCTGGAAGCCCCACGGGCGGAAGATGTTGGTGCTGTCTTCCTTGTTGTAGTCCCAGTCGATCGACCAGTCGGCGTGGTAGTGCTCCCAGACGAGGTTCTGCGAGAGCGCGGCCTGGCGCTGCGTGATGTTCGCGGCGACCAGTTCGGCGCGGTCGAGATAGCGCGTCTCGCCGGTGGCCTCGTAGGCGGCCAGCAGCGCTTCCGTCGTATGCATGTTGGCGTTCTGGCCGCGATAGCCGGACACCTGCCAGTCGGCCGTGGCGTCGTCCTTGTAGAGCCCGCCCTCGGCGTCCCAGAAGTGCCGTTCCATCAGCGCGAAGGTGTGGCCCACCAGCTCGCGGCCTTCCTCGATGCCGGCCATCACCGCGTGCGCGGCGGCCAGCAGCACGAACGCGAGCCCGTAGCAGTGGCGCGTGGCGTCGCGCGTGGCGGCCTTGCGGCCGTCGCGCCATTCGAGTTCCCAGTCGTAGCCTTCGTGCGCCGGATCCCAGTGCGCCTCGCGCAGGAAGCGCAGGCCGTGGCGTGCGTAGTCCTGGTGCTGGCGGTCGCCGAACTGCCGGTACGCCATCGCGTAGTTGAAGACGTAGCGGCAGCTGCTGACGAGGTGGCGCGTGGTGCGGTCGTAGATCGAGCCGTCGTCGCGGAAGAAGTGGAAGAAGCCGCCGGTCGGATCGAATACCGTCGGCGCGTAGAAGCGCAGCGTGTGCTGGACGTGCGACATCAGGAAGGCCGCGTCGCGGAAGTCGGCGACGTGCGGCGCCGGCGTGTCCGGCGCGGTCGGCGAAGCTGGGTTCGTCATGAGGCGATTACCGGGGTGAGGGGGCGCGGCGCATGGGCCGCGACGGAACTGCTCGCGCGCTCGATCAGCCGCACGGGCAGGCGAATTTCGGTTTCCTCGGGCGCGTCGGCGAGCAGCAGCTCCACGCCGCGGCGGCCGAGCGCTTCCTTGTCGACGGCGAGCGTGGTGAGCGGCGGGCTCGCGTGCGCGGCGCCGAGGATGTCGTCGAAGCCGACGAACGCGATGTCCTCGGGCACGCGCAGCCCGCGCGCGAGGCAGACGCGCATCGCGGCCAGCGCGGCCGCGTCGTTGAACGCGAACACGGCGTCGGGGCGCGGGCCGCCGCCGTCGAGGATCCGTTCCATGGCGCGCGCGGCACCGGTGTCGGGATCGAGCCCGGCGTCGATCGTCACTTCCAGCGACGGATCGAACAGCAGGCCCGCCTCGAAGAACGCGCGGCGAAAGCCGAGCGCGCGCTGCGAGATGCTGTGGTGCGCGAGCGAGCCGCCGATGAAGGCGATCCGCTGGCGGCCGGTGGCGAACAGGTGCCGCATCGCCTGCGAGGCGCCGGCGCCGTTGTCGATGTTCACCGAGCGCAGGCCCGGCGCCCACATGTCGATCAGCACGAGCGGGCGGCCGGTGGCGGCGAGCGCGTCGATCGTCTCCGGCTCCATGAAGCCGGCCACCGCGATCGCGTCGGGCGCGTGCGGACGCATCTGGCGCAGCACGTCGTCGGTCGGGCCGACCGTCAGCAGCGCCGGCACGATGCCGCGCTCGCGGCAGGCTTCCTCCACGCCGTGCAGCACGTGCGAGAAGAACGGCGTGGCGGCGAAGTTGTTGTGCTGGCGGTGCAGCAGGAACGTGAGCCGGCGGATCCGCGGGCGCAGCTGCGCGGGGTCGTAGCCGAGCTCGGCGGCCACCGCGACGATGCGCTCGCGGGTGGCCTCGGACAGGCCCGGCTGGTTCTTCAGCGCGCGCGAAACGGTGCCGATCGAAACGTTCGCCGCCTGCGCGACATCGCGAATGGTGGTGCCCATGCTTGCCGACCCGATGTTTAGAATGCTGGCGATTGTATAGTAAAAAATCGCGACAAAATGACCGGCGAGACGGCGCGGAAAGTCGGGAAATACCCGGATTCACGGGGTTTTCCCGAGGCGACGGCGAGGCGGATCCGTATCGTCCGTTTGCTAAACAAGAACGAAAAGAAGGGGAGTTTGAGCGCCGGCGGTCGGGGCGGCCGGGCGCGATCGCGCCTGAATGGTGCGGGGGGCGGCGAGGCTGGGAAGGCTGGGAAGGCGGGGAGGCCGGCGCGGGGCCGGCCCGCTCGCCGCGTGGTCAGGGCGCCGCGGCGCGTCCGGCGCTCAGGCTTCGCTCAAGCGTCACGCGCCGCGCCGTCCGGGCCGCCGTCGGCGTCGGGCGCGTTCGGCTGCTCGCCGTGGGCGCGCAGCCAGGCGCGGCCCTCGTCCACGTCGATCAGGTACAGGTGGCCCGGCCGCTGTTTCGCGCGCCGCTTGGCGAGCGCGGCCACCGAGGCGATCTCGTCGCTGCGGTAGCGGCGCGTGCCGGGCACGCTCACGCAGCCGATCGCCATCGTCACGAAGCCGAAGAACGCCGGATTGCCGCGCCGGTCCTCGCCGCGGATGCCGCCCGCGAGCCGGTCCGCATGCGCGTAGAAGCGCTGCGCGCCCTCGTCGAAGCGGTGGATCGCGCGTTGCGCGCGCGCTTGCCAGTCGTCGCTCTGGAACAGCACGAGGAAATCGTCGCCGCCAACGTGGCCGAGGAAGTCGCGGGTCGGGTCGCACGCGTCGGCGAGCACCGAGGCCGCGAACTTCAGCACCTCGTCGCCCTGCCAGTAGCCGTACTGGTCGTTGAACGGCTTGAACTGGTTCAGGTCGACGTAGCAGGCATGGAACGCCGCGTCGTTGCCCACCAGCCGCGCGATGTGCGAGCTGATCGGGATGTTGCCGGGCAGGAACGTGAGCGGATTCGCGTAGCGCGCGGCTTCCACCCGCACCTCGGTGACGGCGCGCACCAGGCTCTCGCCGGTGCCGAGCCCCGCGTAGCGGCCGTGGTCGGTGATGATGAAGCCTTCGGTCAGGTAGCGCTGGTCGTGGCTCGCGAGCAGCGAGGTCAGCTGCTCGACGGTGGTGGCGTTGTCGACGATCAGCGGCGCGGTGTTGGCCAGCTGCAGGCACGGCCGCTTGCCGAACACCTCGCGGTGGTACGGCAGCGCGTAGCGGTCCATGAAGCTGCGCCGGTTGATCAGCGCGATCGGCCGGTCGCCTTCCACCACCGCCACCGCGTGCAGGTCCGGGCGCCGCTGGAACAGTTCGAGCACCTGGTTGTTGGTGGCGTGGCTCGGCAGCGCCGGCGCCGGCACGCGCATCTTCTCGGCCATCGTCGCGTTCGGTCGCGTCAGCGCGCTGGTGCGCGCGAGGCCCGGGAACACGGCGATGTGCGGCGCGATCAGCGCGTCCTGGGCCGAGGCCGCCGCGCGCAGCGCCGGCACCGGCGCGGGCCGGCCCAGGAAGAAGCCCTGCCCGCAGTCGATGCCGAGGTCGCGCACCACGATCAGGTCCGCCGCGCATTCGATGCCCTCGGCGATCAGCCGGCCGCCGGTGGCCACCGCGAATTGCTGCATCGCCTTGACCGCCTCGAACTTGCGCGGGTCGCTGGCGATGCCGTCGATGAAGAAGCGGTCGATCTTGACGATGTCGGGGCGCAGCCGTACCCACGAGCTCATGCTGGCGTTGGCGGTGCCGTAGTCGTCTAGCGCGAACGAGATGCCCGAGCCGCGCAGTTCGGCCAGCGCCGACGGCAGGCCGGGCAGGTCGCTGGCCGGATGCTGCTCGGTGAGTTCGATCACGATGCGCCCGGCCGGCATCGCGCCGAGCACGCGCTCGCGCTGCCGCGCGAGCTGCACGATCGCATGCGCGCTGAAGTTGACGAACAGCTGGCCGTCGGCGCCCGATTTCGCGAACGTCTCGACGCAGGCGGCCGCCGCGGCGAGTTCGAGTTCGAGCGAGCAGCCTTCGCGGGCCGCCTGCGCGAACAGGGCCGCCGGCATTTCGACGGCCGAACCGCGCGGCCCGCGCACGAGGCCTTCGTAGCCGACGATGGCGCCGCCGGCGATCTCGACGATCGGCTGGAATTGCGCGCTCAGCGCGCCCGCGGCGAGCAGGTCGGCGACGCGGGTCGTTTCGGCGACGGCGATAGCGGCGGGCGGGGGCATGACGGGCGAGCAGACGACGGGACACACTATTTAACAATCGGCGTGGGCCCGGCCGCAGTGAATTTTTTGTGACGTGAACCGCTCGCATCCGGCCCTGCTACAGGCGAGTGCGCCGATCAAGCTGCGACGGCCGCCAGAGTCATGGTCACATTATTGTTAGTTATATTTTGACTATGAATTTGTCTGGGGATTGACAAACAACGGGGGCGCGATCCAGCCCCCGTTTCCCGCGGTTCAGCGCTCGCCGGCGTTCAGTTTCGACTTCGCGGGTGCGGCGGGATGGTCGTCGAGGCTCAAGTCACGCGCGCCCCAGCGCTGCGCGAGCGCCGCGCAGACCATCAGCTGGATCTGGTGGAACAGCATCAGCGGCAGCACGATCGCACCCACCGTATGCGCGGCGAAGATCACTTTCGCCATCGGGATGCCGGCCGCGAGGCTCTTCTTCGAGCCGCAGAAGATGATGGTGATGCGGTCGGCGCGGCCGAAGCCGAGCCGCTTGCTGACGAGGGCCGTCACGCCGAGCGCGATCGCCAGCAGCACCACGCACACCAGCACCAAGCCGCCCAGCGCGAGCGGCGGGATCTGGTGCCAGAGCCCCTGGTTCACCGCCTCGCTGAACGCCACGTAGACCACCAGCAGGATCGAGCCCTGATCGACGAACTTCAGCACGCCGCGGTTGCGCTCGATCCAGCCGCCGATCAGCGGCCGCAGCGCCTGGCCGGCCAGGAACGGCACCAGCAGCTGCATCACGATGCTGCCCACCGTGCTCCAGGCCGAGGCGCCGGTGCCCGAGTGGGTGGTGATGATGGCGCCGACCAGCGCCGGCGTGATGAAGATGCCGAGCAGGCTCGAGGCCGAGGCCGAACAGACGGCGGCCGGCACGTTGCCCTTGGCGATCGAGGTGAACGCGATCGACGACTGCACGGTGGACGGCAGCGTGCAGAGGAACAGCACGCCCGCGTAGAGCGTGGGCGTGACGAGCGGCGTGAGCAGCGGCTTGAGCGCGAGCCCGAGCAGCGGGAACAGCGCGAAGGTGCTGAGCAGCACCACCAGGTGCAGCCGCCAGTGCGTCGCGCCGGCGATCACCGCCTCGCGCGAGAGCTTCGCGCCGTGCAGGAAGAACAGCAGGCCGATGGCGATGTCGGTCGCCCAGTTGAACCCTTGGGCAACTTCGCCGCGGCATGGCACGAAGCTCGCGAACACGACGGTGCTGACCAGCGCCAGGGTGAAATTGTCGGGGAGGAAACGGGGACGGGCCATCGGAGGTCTCGAGATTGCGCGGGAGTGAACGCGGAAAAGCAGGGCGGACCGGCCCGGCTGCCAGGACGCGCCTGGCGCGTATTGTCACGGTTGCTCATTCAATAGGCAAATTCATTTCAGGAATCGATTGATGAAAGATTTGTATGAACGAGCGAATTCGCCGGTATTTTCGAACGGGAACCGACCCCGCGAAGTCCACGCCTAAACGCGCGAAAATCCGCTAAAAATTAGCGTGAAAACCCGTGAAAACCGTGGAGTAACACGGTGTTACATCGATGCCGGCGGTCTAACACTTTTCGGCTCGACATCAAATCCACCCGCCCATAAATTACTGCTGAAAGGCTGGCGTCCGAATCCGGGGCGCAATGCCAACAGGACGCGGTAATCAAACTATGAGAGTGGATCGGGCAAAACGGACTATCGGGAAGTGGCTGACGGCGGCGGCGATGGCCTTCGCCGCCTCGCTCGCGTTCGCCCATCCGCCGCACGGCGGCGGGATGCGCGGGGGCGGCGGCTACGGCACGGCGCACCGCGATCTCGCCCACGGCTGGCACGGCGAGGCCGGCGGCTCGCGCGCCCGGCCGTCCGGCGTGAACGCCGGCGGCGCGCGCTGGGGGCTGCGCCCGAACCAGGCCGCGCTGCCGTCCTCGATGCCCGCCTACCGCGGCGGCGGCCCGGCCGGCTCCGCCTACGGCGCGGCTTACGGCCGTTACCCGGGGGCCAGCCCGTACCGCTCGGTCAGCGCCTCGTCGTCCTCGCTGCCGCGTTCCTCCGGCTCCGCCGACGGCGCGATGCGCTCCGGTTCGATCCGCGCCGACGTGGCCCGCTACAACGAGGAGCGCGGCGGCCGGCCGCCGGCGCCACGCGGCCAGGACAATGGCGGCTCGCGCGGCACGTTCTTCTCGTCGTTCTACCGCAACAACTGACCTGACCGGCCGCGCGCAGCCGCGGCGCCGGTCGCCGGTCCCGATGCCGGCTCCGCGCCGGCGTGCTTTCGGCTCCCGACCGCCGCCAGGGTGCCCTTGCGTCGAGCCGCGCAATTGACGCGGATTCGCCACAGTCCCCGCCGTTTTCCCCGTTTTTTCCCTCTCCGCGCTTTCCCGCCGTGCATCGCTCGCGCTATCTTTCGCGCCTCGCCGGCGGCGCCGGCCCGTTGCCGCGCCGGCCGGCACCGCCGCCTTCGCCGGATCCGCGCGGATTGCCCGCCGCGCTATACCAACCATAAGTGTTTCCAATTTTGACCAGCTTATCGGCCCGTGAAGATGGCCGGGCCTCATCCATGCGCACGTCGTCACACCAAACCAAAGCGCATCGATTCCATTCGATTTGATTCGGAGATCTCATGAAGTCACTTGCTCGCCGGACCGCGTCCGGTGCCTTCGCCTGCCTCGCGTGGACGGCACTTGCGGCGGCGCCCGCCCATGCGCAATCGAGCATCCAGCTCTACGGCCAGGTCGACGCCTGGGTCGGCGCGCAGAAATTCCCGGGCGGCGAGCGCGCCTGGGGCGTGCAGGGCGGCGGCATGTCGACCTCGTACTGGGGCCTGCGCGGCACCGAGGATCTCGGCGGCGGCTACCGCGCGATCTTCACGATCGAGGATTTCTTCAGGCCGCAGAACGGCCGCTACGGCCGCTTCGACGGCGACACGTTCTTCGCGCGCAATGCCTATGTCGGCCTCGAAACCCCCTACGGCACGGTGCGCGCGGGGCGCCTCACCACCCACCTGTTCGTCTCGACGATCCTGTTCAACCCGCTGATCGACTCCTACGAATTCTCGCCGATGGTCTATCACGTGTTCCTCGGGCTCGGCACGTTCCCGACCTACACGACCGACCAGGGCGTGGTGGGCGATTCGGGCTGGAACAACGCGGTGTCGTATACGACCCCCGACTTCAACGGCTTCAACGCGAGCGCGATGTATGCGCTCGGCAATCAGTCGGGCAGCAACGGCGCGAAGAAATGGAGCGGCCAGCTGCAGTATTTCCACGGCCCGCTGGCGATGACGGCCGTCTATCAGTACGTGAACTTCAACGACGCGCCCGGCGATCTCGGCGCGCTCGTGGCCGGTATGAAGAGCCAGAGCGTCGCCCAGCTCGGCATCAGCTACGACCTGAAGTTCGCCAGGCTGTACGGCCAGTACATGTATACGAAGAACGACCTGCAGGGCGGCAGCTGGCACGTGAACACGGCGCAGGGCGGCGTGTCGGTGCCGCTCGGCGCGGGCAGCGCGCTGGCCTCGTATGCGTATTCGCGCGACACGGGCGGGCTCGACCAGACCCGTCAGACCTGGGCGGTCGGCTACGACTATCCGCTGTCGAAGCGCACCGACGTCTACGCCGCCTATCTGCTCGACCACCTGTCGAACCAGTCCACCGGCGATACGCTCGGTGCCGGGATGCGGGTGCGTTTCTGAACTTTGCGACGGGCAGGCCGTGCGGCCGGCGGGCCGGCCGGCGCAATTTCCGCCGGGAAACCGGTGCGGGGCCGCATCCATAAAACGACGTTTTGCGTTTGTTGACGTTCTCGCGAGCCAGCCTTTGTTACAGTTCTTTTCAATGTGCAATTTCTGGAACGCGAGCGTTTTCGATGGATACCCTCGTCAGCATGAATGTATTTCGCTATGTCGTTGAAGTCGGCAGCTTCGTCGGCGCGGCGGAACGCATGCAGATGTCGGCGGCGATGGCGAGCAAGCACGTGATGCATCTCGAGCAGCAGCTCGGCGCGCGGCTGCTGCACCGGACGACACGCCGCGTCGCGCCGACCGAGGCGGGACGCGAATACTACGAACGGCTGGTGCAGGCGTTGACCGAACTCGACGAGGCGGGCCAGGCGGTGGGCGCGGCCAGCATCGTGCCGCAGGGGCGCCTGCGCGTGACCTCGCTGTCCGCGTTCGGATTGCGCCACGTGATGAGCGCGGTGACCGACTACGCGGCGCGCTATGCCGACGTGACCGTCGAGATCACGCTGTCCGACCGCGTGGTGGAACTGATCGACGAGGGCTACGACGTGGCCGTGCGCGCGGCGCCGTTCGGCCTGAAATCGTCGTCGCTGGTGGCGCGGCAGATCGCGACCGCGCACATCCTGCTGGTCGCGTCGCCCGCCTACCTCGAGGAACACGGCGTGCCCGCCACGCTCGCCGATCTCGAGCAGCACAACTATCTGCGCCGCGACACCGGGCCGACCTCGATCGATTCGGCCGCGTTCGAATCGGCCGCGGCCTCGCGCGTGACGCTGTCGGGCAACCTGATCGTCAACCACCTCGAGGCGCTGCGCGTGGCCGTGCTCAATGGCAGCGGCATCGCGATGCTCGGCACCGAAGTGGTGGGCGACGACCTCGAGGCCGGCCGCCTCGTGCCGCTGCTGCTCGATGCGATGCCGCCGCGCGAGCTGCCGATCTACGCGGTCTACGCGAGCCGCCGGCACGTGTCCGCGAAGGTGCGCTCGTTCGTCGATTTCCTCGCCGACCGCTTCGCCGGCCAGTCGCTGTGCCCGTCGATCGACGAGCATCTGAAGGAAGCCGCCGCGCCGAAGGCGAGGCGGGCCGTCGCGCGCTGAACGCGACGGCGGCGTGCCGAAACAGCGCCGCCGCACGCATGATGGGGGGACCGGTAGCGCTCATGCGCTGCATGAGGTGACGTGACCCGGCCCGGCCGGCACCGTGTTCAGCGGGCGCCCGGACGGACCCTCGGGCGTCCCGCGCTCCGGCCGTTCGCGCGCTCAGCCGCGGATGCCGAGCCGCGCCTTCGCGTCCGCGTATTCGCGCGAGAGCCGCTCCACCAGCTCGGCCACGCTCGGCACGTCGTCCATCAGCCCCACGCCCTGGCCCGCGCCCCAGATGTCCTTCCACGCCTTCGCCTTGTCGTTGGCGAAATTCATCTTCGACTTGTCGGCTTCGGGCAGCGCGTCCGGATCGAGCCCGGCGTTCACGATGCTCTCGCGGATGTAGTTGCCGTGGACGCCGGTGAACAGGTTCGTATAGACGATGTCGGCCGATTTCGCGTTGACGATCGCCTGCTTGTAGCCGTCCACCGCGTGCGCCTCGCGCGTGGCGATGAAGCGCGTGCCCATGTAGGCGAGGTCGGCGCCCATCGCCTGCGCGGCGAGGATCGAGCCGCCGTTGGCGATCGAGCCCGACAGCACGAGCGGGCCGTCGAACATCCGGCGGATCTCGCCCACCAGCGCGAACGGCGAGGTGGTGCCGGCATGGCCGCCCGCGCCGGCCGCCACCAGGATCAGCCCGTCCACGCCGGCTTCGAGCGCCTTCTGCGCGTGGCGCAGGCTGATCACGTCGTGCAGCACGATGCCGCCGTAGCCATGCACCGCCTGCACGATCTCCGGGGCCGGCGCGCGCAGGCTGGTGATGAAGATCGGCACCTTGTGCTCGACGCACACGCGCACGTCGTGTTCGAGCCGCACGTTCGACTGATGGACGATCTGGTTGACCGCCACCGGCCCGATCACCGCATCGGGATGGCGCTCGCGATGCGCGGCGAGTTCGTCCTCGATGCGCGTGAGCCATTCGTCGAGCAGCTCGGCCGGCCGCGCGTTGAGCGCGGGAAACGAGCCGACGATGCCGGCCTTGCACTGCGCGAGCACCAGCTCGGGATAGCTGACGATGAACATCGGCGAGGCGATGACGGGCAGCGACAGGCGCTGGAGGACAGCGGGCAGGGCCATGGTGAGGTCTCCGGGGGCGGCGCCGCTCGCGTGGGTTGCGGGCGGCCACATGAGTGTAGCGGCGCGGCGCATCGCGTGCGTCGCGGGCCGCGCCGGCGGCACTGCTGGGCGACGCGCGGCGGCGGTCGTTGGATATTAATACGAACGGTCGTGCGATTGTAGGGCGATGCGGGCGGCGGCGGTGTCGAATGAGTGCTCGGGTTCTACGATTTGCGGGGCGCGGCGGCTTTGCATCGCGAACCCGGCTCCTACAATGGCGGCTACAACAATCGACCAGGGGAGACATCGCCATGTCGTTTGACGAGTTCGCAGCGTTTACTGTAACGGTGCAGGACGTCGACATCTTCGGCGTCAAGGGGGGCGCCGGCCCGCCGCTGCTGCTGCTGCACGGCCATCCGCAGACCCACATGATCTGGCATCGCCTCGCCGCCGTGCTGGCCCGGCGCTTCACCGTGATCGCCACCGACCTGCGCGGCTACGGCGCCTCGGGCAAGCCGCGCGGCGACGCCGCGCATTTCACCTATTCGAAACGGACGATGGCGGCCGACCAGCTCGCCGTGATGCGCCACTTCGGCTACGAGCGCTTTCCGGTCTGCGCGCACGATCGCGGCGCGCGCGTCGCGCACCGGATGGCGCTCGATCATCCCGACGCGGTCGAGCGCATGATGCTGCTCGACATCGCGCCCACGCTCGCGATGTACGAGAAGACCGACCGCGCGTTCGCGACCGCCTATTTCCACTGGTTCTTCCTGATCCAGCCGGCGCCGCTGCCGGAGACGCTGATCGGCGCGAACCCCGACGCCTATGTCGAGCGCGTGATGGGCGGCCGTTCGGCCGGGCTCGCGCCGTTCTCGCCGGCCGCGCTCGACGCGTATCGCCATGCGCTGAAGCAGCCGGGCGCGGTGCATGCGATGTGCGAGGACTATCGTGCCTCGGCCAGCATCGATCTCGAGCACGATCGCGCCGACCTCGAGCGCGGCACCCGCATCGGCTGCCCGCTGCGCGTGCTGTGGGGCGCCGACGGCGTGGTGGCGCGCTGCTTCTCGCCGCTCGACGAATGGCGCGCGGTGGCGCGCGACGTGAGCGGGCGCGCGCTCGACTGCGGCCATTACATTCCCGAGGAGGCGCCAGACGCGCTGCTCGCGGAGATGCTGGCGTTCTTCGAGGCGCGCGAGCCGGGGGGCTGACGTGCGGCTGCGCGGCGCGTCATGGCGGCGTCGTGCGGCCGCGCCCATGCCGCGTCGCGGCATCGCCGCCGGCGCCTCGCGCGTGGCCGCAAACGCCTGCAAAACAGGCGGGAACACGGCGTCGCACCATCGCCATCGAGGGGGGATTTCGATCTGTAGGGAAACTCCCGATGCGATGCAAAATGGGCGCTCGTATGATCGCCTTAACGTTGATCACGTCAACGGGATTCCACTCTGAGCGCCGTTCGCCACTCCTTGGACGAACGGCTTTTTTTTGTTCGCGCGGCCGCGCTGAGCGGCGCGTGGCCGGCCCGGGTTCGCACCGTTTTCATGGCGCGTTGCCGACCGGGTGTGTCGCGTCAGGCGCCGCCGGCCGGTGCCGCCGCATCGTCGAACCAGCGCGCCTCGAGCCGCGCGAGGATCGCGAGCCGGCCCGCGTCGTCGAGCTTGCGCCACGAGGCGATCTCGTCGCGCGTGCGGCGGCAGCCGATGCACCAGCCCGCCTCGCGGTCCATCTTGCAGACGTTGGTGCACGGCGAGGCGACGGTGCTGACGGGCGCTTCGACAACGACCTCGGCCACCTCGGCGGTCGAAGCGTTGATGTCGTTCACCGCGTCCCGCATGCCGCCGCTCATGCCGTCTCCCGCAGCGCGACGTCGACCACCGGCGCACCGGTCAGCTCGACGAGTTCCTGCGGCGACAGGTTGAACACCGCGTGCGGATGGCCTGCCGCGGCCCACAGGCTGTCGAGCGCGAGCAGGTCCGCGTCGATCAGCGTGACGGGCTCGACGCGATGCCCGATCGGGCAGACGCCGCCGATCGCGTAGCCGGTGTTCTCGCGCACGAACTTCGCGTCGGCGCGGCCGATCTCGCCGACCTGCGCGGCCACCTTGCGTTCGTCCACGCGGTTCGCGCCGCTCGCGATCACCAGCACGGGGGCGCCGTCCGCGGCGCGCCGGAACAGGATCGACTTGGCGATCTGCGCCACCGCGCAGCCGAGGCCGGCGGCGGCCTCGGCCGAGGTGCGGCCGGTTTCGTCGAGCAGCACCACGCCGTGTTCGTGGCCGCGCTCGCGCAGCAGTTGCGCGACGCGGCGCGCGGAGTCGGGAAGGGCTTCGAGAGGTGTCGGAGTCGTGGTCATGAAGGCGTCAACGAAATAGGAATACGGGGTAGTTCAGGCTCGGCCTCAGGCGCAGGCGGCCTGCGCGTCGCGCCGCTTGGCGAGCAGCGCGCGGCCGGCGCGCGAGGCGTTCTCGCGGCCGATCGCGCGCGAGATGAAATCGCCGGCCTCGACCACCTCGATCAGGTCGATGCCGGTCTCGATGCCGAGCCCCTGCATCAGGTACAGCACGTCCTCGGTCGCGACGTTGCCGGTCGCGCCCTTCGCATACGGGCAGCCGCCAAGGCCCGCCACCGACGCGTGGAAGATCGTGATGCCTTCGAGCAGCGCGGCGTGGATGTTGGCGAGCGCCTGGCCGTAGGTGTCGTGGAAGTGGCCCGACAGCCGCTCGCGCGGGAACACCTTCGAGACGGCTGCGAGCAGCGTGCGCGTCTGCGCGGCGGTGCCCACGCCGATCGTGTCGGCGATGTCGATCTCGTCGCAGCCGAGCGCGGCGAAGCGTTCGACCACGTCGATCACGGCGGCCACCGGCACCTCGCCCTGGTACGGGCAGCCGAGCGCGCACGAGAGGCTGCCGCGCAGCCGCACGCCGGCGTCCTTCGCGGCCTGCGCGACCGGCTCGAAGCGCGCGATGCTCTCGGCGATGCCGCAGTTGATGTTCTTCTGCGAGAACGCCTCGCTGGCCGCGCCGAAGATCACGACCTCGTCGGCGCGCGCGGCGAGCGCGTTCTCCAGGCCTTTCAGGTTCGGCGTCAGCGCCGAATAGATCGCGCCGGGGCGGCGCGCGATGCCGGCCATCACCTCGGCGCCGTCGGCCATCTGCGGCACCCATTTCGGCGAGACGAACGAGGCCACTTCGAGGTTCGGGAAGCCGGCGTGCGAGAGCCGGTCGACGAGCGCGATCTTCACCTCGGTGGGCACGAAGGTCTTCTCGTTCTGCAGGCCGTCGCGCGGCCCGACTTCAACGATTTTCACGGCTGCGGGGAACGTCATGCTCAGTCTCCATCGTTCGGTGACGCGCGGGGCGCATCGTGCTGCGGTTGTCGTGGGCAACGGGGCCGGCGGCGCGGGTCGGTTGCGTGGTTCGGCTGCGTGATTCGATTACGTGATTCGATTATCTGGTTCGCGCGTGCTCGCGCTCAGTAACCGCGCGCGAGATCGACGATGCCGCCGACGGGCTCGCCGCGCTCGAACGCGCGAATCTTCGCGGCGATCTGCGCGACTGCGCCGCCGCGTTCGGTTTCGGCCGAGACGTGCGGCGTGAGCGTGATGCGCGGATGTTGCCAGAACGGATGATCGGCGGGCGGCGGCTCCTCGCGCAACACGTCGAGCAGCGCCGCGCCGAGCTGCCCGGCGGCGAGCGCGTCGAGCAGGTCCGCCTCGACCAGGTGCGCGCCGCGCGCGACGTTGACCAGCAGCGCGCCGGGCGCGAGCCGCGCGAACAGCGGCGCGTTCAGCACGCCCTCGGTGTCGGGCGTACTCGGCAGCAGGTTCACGAGCACCTGCAGGCCGCCGCTGAACGCGTCGAACCCCGGGTCGCCCGCGCGCGGCGTGCCGGCCGAGCAGGCGATGCCGTCCAGCGATTTCGCGCCGCGGCTGAAACCGCGCACGCTGAAGCCGAGGCCCGCGAGCGCGCGCGCGACCTGCGTGCCGAGCACGCCGAGGCCCAGCACGCCCACCACGAAGCGCTCGCGCGGCGTGACCGGCAGCGGCGCCCAGCGGCGTTCGCGCTGCTGCGCCGCGTAATCGTCGAAGCGCCGCAGATGGCGCAGCACGCCGAACACGACGTACTCCACCATCTGCGCGCCCATGCCGGTGTCCTCGAGCCGCACCAGCGGCACGCCGGGCGGCAGCATGCCGGGGTGGTCGCGTTCGAGCGCGAGCAGCGCGTCGACGCCCGCGCCGAGGTTGAAGATCGCCTTCAGGCCGTCGCGCGGCGCGAGCATCGCGGCGGGCGGCTGCCAGACCAGCGCGTAGTCGGCGCGCGCGTCGTCGCCGGGTTGCCAGGCGCGCAGCGTCGCGCCCGGCAGCGCGGCTTCGATCTCGCGTTGCCAGTCGGACAGTTCGCCGTCGGCGTAATGGAGCAGGATCTGCATCGTGGTCGGGGCGGGGCGGGCGCGGCGCCGGCTCGTGGCTGGGTCGTGGCCGGGTTGCGCCGAAACGGCCATTCTACGGTGTCGGGCGATCTGGCGCCGCCAGTCCGAAATTGCTAAGCACGATAAATTGGTTCGCCGGGCCCGCCGCGCGGCCGACAATCGGCATCGACTCCACCGGCCAAGCGAAGGAGGCAAGGATGTCCATCTGCAGCAAATCGTCGGCGTGGCCGCCGCGTGTCGTGACCGTGCCCGGCCTGCATGGCAGCGAGGGCGCCCACTGGCAGACCTGGCTCGAACGCCAGTTCGCGCATACGCTGCGCGTGGAGCAGGACGACTGGGAGGCGCCGCATCTGGCGTGCTGGTCGGGCGCCGTGCGCGAGACGCTCGCGCGCGAGCGCGGGCCGTTCGTGCTGGCCGCGCACAGCTTCGGCTGCCTCGCCGCCGCGCACGCGCTGCAGCGCGGCGATCTGGCCGCCGAGGTGGTCGGCGTGCTGTTCGTGGCGCCGGCCAGCCCGGTGAAATTCGCGTTCGCGGGCGCGTTCGAGGCGCGCCGGCTGCCGGTGCCGTCGATCCTGATCGGCAGCGAGACCGATCCGTGGATGGCGCTTGCCGACGCGCGCGAGATGGCGCGCCTGTTCGGCAGCGCGTTCGTCAACCTCGGCGACGCGGGCCACGTCAATACCTCGGCCGGCTTCGGGCCGTGGCCGCGCGCCAAATACTTCATCGATACGCTCGTGCATTGCGCGGCGCCGCAGCGGTTTCGCGAGGCGCAGCGCGACGAGGCCGCCGCGCCGGCCGCGGGCGAGCGCGGCTTCGCGTTCGCGGTCTGAGCGCCTGGCTGATGGCGATGGGGCAACGGCGCGGCGCGCGGCCGGCCGGATCGTCGTGACCGGCGCGCGGTGCCTCGCGATGAGCGGTCCCTGAGCCTTCCCTGAACTGCCTCGAGTCGCGTTTCAGCCGCGCGTGCGCGCGGAACCGCCCGTCGAGCCTGGCAACTGGCTCGGCGGTGCGCCCGTCGCGCCGTTGTCGTCCGGCGCGCCGGCCGGGGCGCCGTTCGGCCCGAGCGGGACCGCCGTGCCCGGATCGCCGGGGCCGCCCGGCGGAGGCGGCGGCGTGGTGCCCGAAGCGTCTTCGCCGGTGGGCGGGTAGTGGACCTCGGGCGGCGCGAGCGGCGGCTGGCCGGACGCCGCCACCGGCGCGCCCGCGACGGCGGACGCCGCCGAGGCGCCGCCGTTGAACGCGCTGGCGCTGCCGTCGCCGCTCACCGGCACCGCCGACGCCGCGCCGGACGCCGCCGCGGGATGTGAGTCGTCGCTGCACGCGCCGAGCAGCAGTACGATCGACAGCAAGGGGGCGGCGGCCAGTCGGATCATCGAAGGTTCTCCTGCGCGGGGCGGTGTCGGCTCGGGCCGACAGTATCGCCCGGCGCCGCGTCGCGCGTATGAACGCGGCGGGGCCGGGTGGCGGTCGCTGATGAAGCGCGGCGGTGTGTTCGGGCTGGCTGGCGCGGTCGCGGCGAGGCGCGGGTGCGATCGGCCGCTTCGGACGAGGGTTCGCGGACACGGCGCGTGACGCGGCTTGTCTGCCATGATTCGCCGGCCCGATTGGCGACCGGGATCGGCGACCGGGATCGGCGGCCGGGACCCGGACGGTTGCCCCGACCCGCGCCATGCTACCTCGCGCCGGGAATCTCACCGTCACCGCATTCGCCGCCGTCGCCTCAAGCTCCGCGCCCCGCGCGTTGCCGCAGCGGCGCCGCGAGCTCGCGCGGCGGGCGCGGAAAGCACGGATACGCGAGCAGCGCGACGGCCGCCGCGATGAACCAGACCAGGCCCCACGAGCCGCGCGCGAGCAGCGCGGGAATCGCCAGCGGGGTGACGAAGAAGCCGGTGTAGACCATCGTGTTCGCCATCCCGAGCGCGGTGCCGGCGCGTGCGGCGCCGGCGAGCGTGGCCAGTTCCGTATAGCCCACGCCGTGCCAGGCCGACACGCCGATGCCGGCCGCCACCAGCAGCACGGCCACGACCGCGAAGCTCGTGCCCGACGGCCGCGACGCGGCGGCCAGCGTCGCCAGCGCGAGCAGCACGAACAGCCCGGCCGCGAGGCGCGTCACGCCGCGCACGTAGGCGCGCCGGTTGCCGAGCCGGTCCGTCGCGCGGCCGCTCCAGACGCGCAGGATCATCGCGCCGAGCTGGATCGTCACCATCACGACGCCGATCGGTACCGCGCCGAAGCCGGCGAAATCGTGCAGGAACACGGTCGCGAAGGCCAGGATCGCCGACTGCGGCACGCACAGCAGGCCGATGCCGAGCACGAAGCGGCCGATCACCGGGTCGCGCAGCGGTCCGCCCGCGCCGGCCGTGCCAACCGTGCCGCCCGCGCCGGCCGACCCCGTCGTCGCCACCGCGTCGTCCCCGGGTTCGTGCAGCCAGCGCCAGGTCAGGGCCGCCGCGACGGCGCCGGCCGCCGCGAGCGCGCCGTACACGGCCGCGAAGCCGGCCGTCGAGGCGAGCGGCGGCAGCAGCGCGGCGCCGAGCCCGCCGCCGAGCGGCACGGCGGTCTGCCGGATGCTCATGGCGAGGCCGCGTTCGTGATCGCCGAACCAGCGCATCACGGCGCGGCCGCTCGCGCCGTTCACGCTGCCGCCGGTCAGGCCGACCAGCGCCATCGCCGCGGCCAGCGGCGCGAGCGGCGGGATCGACGCGCCGCGCGGCACCACCAGCAGCGCCATCGCGACGAGCAGCGCCGTCATCGCGGCGAGGCCGGTCAGCAGCACCCGGCGGTCGCCCCAGCGGTCGGCCGCGATGCCCCAGGGCAGTTCGAACAGCGCCGCGCCGAGGCCGAGTGCGCCGAGCACCAGGCCGAGCGCGCCGTTGTCGAGCCGGTACGCGCCGCGCAGCCAGATCGCGGTGGTCGGGATGCCGGTCGCGGCGGCCGAGAACGCCACGTTGGCGAGCACGCCGACCGACAGCACGCGCCAGCGGTGCGCCGCGCCGCGCGCGGCCGGTGCCGCGTCCGGCGCGGCGGGAAAGGGACGGGGGGACATGAAGCAACGCTCCGCGAATGATTGACGCCGCCAGTGTCGCGTCGTAGATTCATCCCGAAAATCAGAAAGTTTTGTGTTGATCGTTCGATAAAGCAGGATGGTTTCCATGTCTCACACGAACTTCGACGTCGCCGCGCTGCGCAGCCTCGTGGCCGGCATCGATCTCGGCAGCTTCGCGAAGGCGGCCGATCGCGTCGCGCGCTCGTCGTCGGCGGTCAGCGCGCAGATCCGCAAGCTCGAGGAGCAGGCCGGCGCGCCGCTGTTCCGCAAGGCCGGGCGCGGGCTCGCGCTGACCGACGCCGGCGAGGCGATGCTGCGCTACGCGCGGCGGCTCATCGAACTGAACGACGAGGCGGCCGCCGCGGTGCGCGGCGCCGCGCTCGACGGCTGGGTGCGGATCGGCCTGCAGGAGGATTTCGGCGAGGCGCTGCTGCCCGACCTGCTCGGGCGCTTCGCGCGCGCGCATTCGAAGGTGCGCGTCGAGGCGCGCGTGGCGCGCAACGCCGAGCTGCTGGAGCGGCTCGCGGCCGGGCAGATCGATCTCGCGCTGGTATGGGGCGATCCGGCCGCGTCCACCGCCGCGGCGCGCGCCGGCATCGACACCGAGATCATCGCTCAGGTGCCGATGGGCTGGGTGGGCGCCGCCGAGCCGGCCGCGATGGCGGGCGCCGCGGCGTGGCGCGAGAGCGGCGAGCCGTTCCCGCTGGTCGCGTTCGACCAGCCCTGCACGTTCTTCACGGCCGCGACCGGCGCGCTCGATCGCGCCGGCGTGCGCTGGCGGATCGTGTTCACGAGCCCGAGCCTGGCCGGGCTGTGGGCCGCCGCCGCGGCCGGGCTCGGCATCACCGTGCGCTCACCCTACGGCCTGCCCGCCTCGGTGCGGCTGCTCGATCCGCGCGCGCACGGCCTGCCGGTGCTGCCGTCGCTGCCGCTGGTGCTGCTCGCGCGCCGCGCGGCCGGCACGCCCGCCGTCGAGGAACTGATGCGAATCGTCCGGCAGTCGGTGGGCGGCGCGGCCGAGGTGCCGCTGAGTTCGCTGGCTGCCTGAGCACCCGAGGGCCTGCGGGTGGCGGAACGGCGAGGCGCGGGCGATGGCGCGCGGCGATCGCGTTCGGCGCGCGAGCGGACCGGTGCCGCGAGGCGATCGGCCGTGCCGGGCGGCAGGCTTCGCGTTACCCGCTACGCGATGCCGGCGCGACGCGAGACGTTATCGCGCGATGGCGGCATCGACGCGCCGGCGCGACGCGAAGGCCTGACACCTCGCCGGCCCGGCTCGGCGGCACGCCGCGTGCATGGCGCCGGGCAACCGGCACGCGCCGCCACCTCTCTCAGAGCGCCTCGACCGCCTCGTCCGTGAACCGGTCGAGCACGAACCGCAGGCGTTCGCGCAGCGCCTCGCCGGCCGGCACGAACGGCAGGCGCAGGCCGTCCTCGCACCAGCCGGCCGCCGCGAGCGCGGCCTTCACGGGCGCCGGGTTCGGCTCCTCGAACAGCAGCCGCACGAGCGGCTGCAGCGCCACCGCGATGCGCCGCGCGCCGGCCAGGTCGCCGCGCAGCAGCCGTTCGCGCGCGCGCACGTGCAGGGCCGGCAGCAGATGCGCCGAACTCGCGATCGCGCCGTGCGCGCCCGCGCAGAGCGCCGCGAAATTCTGGTTGTCGTCGCCCGAGAACACGCGCAGCGGCGTTTCGTGGACGAGCCGCAGCATCCGGTCGATCGAGCCGCCGCACTCCTTGATGCCGGCGATCCGCGTGTCGGTGGCGAGCGCCTTCAGCGTGTCGAGTTCGACGTTGACGCCGGTGCGGTACGGGATGTTGTAGACCAGCACCGGCAGGTCCGCCGCCTGCACGATCGCCTCGAAGTGGCGGCGGATGCCGTCCTGCGAGGGCCGCACGTAGACGGGCGGCGTGGCCAGCAGGCCGGCGGGCGCGAGCGCGGCCAGCGCACGCGCGCGTGCCGCGGCGGCCTGCGTCGCGCTCTGCGTGAGGCCGAGCACCACCGGCATGCCCGGCGCCGCCGCGCGCAGCGTGCCGAACACGGCGGCCTGCTCGTCGGCGTCGAGCAGCGCGCCTTCGCCCGTCGTCGCGCAGGCGACGAAGCCGCCGATGCCGGCCGCCGCGTAGTGCCGCGCGAGACGCGCGAGCGCGTCGTGATCGACGGCCTCGCCCGCGAACGGCGTGATGACCGGAAGCCAGATACCGGAAAAATCGATGGACATGCAAACCTCGGCAGGGAACGTGGATGAAGGGACGTTCCGCCGGCGCATGCCGGACCGGGTTGGCGAGCGGGTCGAGCGACCCGCGGAGATTCCCGTCCGGCTGTTCGCCTGACGGGACGCGACTCCCCGTCAGTCGAGAAGTCGTTTTTTCAGTTTCAGACCGGCCCCGCGCACGGCGGCGCCCGCGGCCGTGCTGGCGGCAGCGGCGGCGACGGACGTGTACGAATGCGGAAACGGCGCGCGCGGCGACATGATCGGTACCGGGTCGAAACGAGCCTGCATCTTAGCATCGGCGCCGGCCGGCCGGGGAGCGGGCTCCCCGGCCGGCCGCATGGCGCTCGGTCCGGACTTACCAGCCCACCGTGATCGTCGCGATGGTCGGATTGGTGCCCACCAGCGACGAGCTGAATCCGCTCACGTCATCGTAGGAGAATCCGTAGGTGAGGTTGTTGATCGCGTGCGCATGCCAGAACTTCGAATACGAATTGGTCGGCTGCGACGCGTAGAACGAGCTCGCGCTGCTCCAGAGCGCGGGATTTTCGGCCACGTGCCGGTTCAGCGCCGCGCAGAGCTGCGCCTGGATCTGCAGCTGCTTGGCGGTGGGCACGCCCGGCGCCGCGTTGGTCGCGTCGTTGAGCGGGCCGTTGCCGAGCAGCACTTCCGAGGTGGTCGGCATGCGGTTGATGTAGTACGTGCCCTGGCCGTCGGTGAACTGGAACTGGCCGTTCACGACGTGGCCCGTGAAGGTGCCCTGCGCGTCGGTGAAGGTGAGCGTCTGGGTGCTGTAGAGATTCCAGATCGACTGGATGTAGCTGTCGAGATAGGTCGCGTTGGCGCCGCCCGGCTTGAAGCTGCCGTGCGCGGGCGCGACGATCCGGTACGGCGCCTGCGCGAGGCCCTGGAACTGCGTCGGCACCTGCTGCTGGTATGCCTGGAACAGCGCCGCGCGCGTTTCGGTTTCCCCGACCGTCTGGTCGTAGCCGCCCTGGCCCTGCAGGCGCAGCTTGACCGGGAAGCCGAACTGGTCGACGCGCGTGGTGTTGCCGAAGAAGTTCGCGGCGTTCGTGTCGAACTCGATGAAGTCGAACGTCACGTCGATGTTCGGATCGGTCGGGTTCTCGATGTTCGGGCCGGTGTAGCCGGTGACGGGATTGCCCACCGCCTGCATGTACAGCGTGCTGCCCACCGTCAGGTAGAGCCGCGCCGAGGTGATCGCCGGGATCGTGACCGACTTGCATTGCGACAGCGCGTTCGAGTAGTTCGCGTAGCCGACGCCGTTCTTGGTCTGCTGCGAATCGTCGGCGGCGCTCATCGGCACCAGCGTGCCCGAGCAGTTGACGTGGACGAAGCGGTTGTTGTTCGCCGGGTCCATGCCCACCAGCGTCCAGTACACCTGACTGTCGGCATAGGTGCCGTTGGTGCCGTTGACGAGGTTGAGGGTGGTGCCCGAGGCCGGGAACGCCGCCGCTGCCGCCGGCGCGTTCGACGCCGCATGAGCGCCGGCATGCATGCCGATCAGGATTGCCGAAGCCAGAACTTTTACCGATATGGCGGCCAGCGATTGGGATTGCCTTTGTTTCATTTCTTTTTCTCCAAGTTTTATTTGGCCGCAGCGGGAATCGATTGAAATGTCCCGCCGTGGCCAGGCCCTTGCGTTACCGCTGTTCCATGAAAACGTGGCGGCGGAACGAGCGGTGCGCCCCTGCACCGGATCGACGAGGCGGCCTGGTGCGATGCCCTCCGCGGCTCGCTCGCCGCCGCCCGGAAAGGCAGGCGGGGCAAGCCTTCGGCCCCGTGATGCGGGCCCCGGGGATGCGCCGGTTCGCGATGAGGCCAAGGCCGGTCGTCGATGCGTAACGACCTGAACAATTGATAACCGAAATAAAACCAATCGATTAATCGGCTTATCAATCGATTAAGCTCGAATCGATATGAGCATGGCGGGAAACCCGTTGTCAAACGTTTGGCGGAATCGAAATGAAAAGGCCGCCGCGATTTCAATTAGTGAGAAAAAATGCCGTCGCGAACGGGGATCACCGGCCGGATGGGCACGGCCCGCGCGGCGCGGCAAATGACTTTTGGTTGTGATCTCAACACGATTGAATCGTAGGGGCGCCGCGCCGCGCTCGCTACAATCGCCGCTTACCAATACCTGACACTCAGGGACCACACAGGGGATTCGATGAACCAGACGCAACGGATCGGCCGCTGGCTGATCGCGGGCGCGGCGGCGGCGCTCGTCGCGGCGGCGCCGGCCGTACACGCGGAAACCGCGCTGCTCAACGTGTCGTACGACGTGACGCGCGAGCTTTACAAGGACATCGACGCGGGCTTCGTGGCGGCGTGGAAGCAGCAGAGCGGCGAGACCGTCTCGGTGCGCCAGTCGCACGGCGCGTCGAGCGCGCAGGCGCTGTCGGTGCTGCAGGGCCTGCAGGCCGACGTGGTGACGATGAACCAGCCGAACGACATCGACCTGCTCGCCGAGCGCGGCCAGCTGCTGCCGAAGGACTGGCGCAAGCGGCTGCCCGACAACAGCTCGCCGTATGCCACCACCATGGTGTTCCTGGTGCGCCACGGCAACCCGAAGCAGATCCACGACTGGAGCGATCTCGCCAAACCCGGCGTGCAGGTGGTGATCGCGAACCCGAAGACCTCGGGCAACGGCCGCTACGCGTATCTGGCCGCGTGGGGCTACCAGAAGCTGAAGGGCGCGAGCGACCAGCAGGCGCTCGACTTCGAGAAGGCGATCTTCCGCAACGTGCCGGTGCTCGACGCGGGCGGGCGCGGCGCGACCACCACCTTCACGCAGCGCGGCATCGGCGACGTGCTGGTGACGTTCGAGAACGAGGTGGCGCTGATGGACGCCGGCGGCGCGGGCGAGCAGTTCGACGCCGTGTACCCGTCCACCAGCATCCTGGCTGAGCCGCCGGTGGCGCTGGTCGACAAGGTGGTCGACAAGAAGGGCACGCGCAAGGTCGCGCAGGCCTACCTCGATTACCTGTATTCCCCGGCGGGGCAGGAGATCATCGCGAAGCATCATCTGCGGCCGCGCGATGCGGCGGTGCTGAAGCAGCACGCGGCGGAGTTCAAGCCGCTGAAGACGTTCAGCGTCGAGCAGGTGTTCGGCAGCTGGGACAACGTGCAGAAGACGCATTTCGCGGACGGCGGCACGTTCGACAAGATCATCGTCGACCGGAAATAGCCGCGCCGGGTTCGGGGCGGAACAGGGAAACGGGAGCGCCGCGGCGCTCCCGTTTTTTTGTGCGAATGGAATTCGCCGGGACGTGAACGCGGGGCAAGCGGCGAGTCCGGATGGCGAGGCGCCGGCACCGCATCGGCTTCGATGACAAAATGAGCGCGCGTTCCCCGCCCCGGCGCACCGCCGAAGCCCAACCGGCTCCGCGCGCAAAATCCTCCTCATCCCGCCCGCAAAACATCGGAAATCTTCTCCGATCCCGGGCTTCGCGGCGGGAACAGAAAAATTCCACTCCGCCATCGGGCGAAAAATAGCGACAAACAGCCGCAAAGTCCCGCGGCTCGCGATTTCGATTCGAACCCCCGAGCCCCCAAGCCCCGATACGCCCCGGAGACACGCCCATGACTGCCCGCCTGCCGATCGACGGCTCCCCCCCGCTCGCCGACTACCGCCTCACCGACAACCTCACCGCCACGCGCGGCCGCGTGTTCCTGACCGGCACCCAGGCGTTGGTGCGCCTGCTGCTGATGCAGCGCGCGCTCGACGCGGCGCGCGGCGTCGATTCGGCCGGCTTCGTCAGCGGCTATCGCGGCTCGCCGCTCGGCATGGTCGACCAGCAGATGTGGAAGGCGAAGAAACTGCTCGACGCGAGCCGCGTGCGCTTCCTGCCCGCGATCAACGAGGAGTTGGGCGGCACGGCGGTGCTCGGCACGCAGCGCGTGGAGGCGGACCCCGAGCGCACCGTCGAGGGCGTGTTCGCGATGTGGTACGGCAAGGGGCCGGGCGTCGATCGTGCGGCCGACGCGCTCAAGCACGGCAACGCCTACGGCGCGTCGGAGCACGGCGGCGTGCTGGTGGTGGCCGGCGACGATCACGGCTGCGTGTCGTCGTCGATGCCGCACCAGAGCGACTTCTCGATGATCGGCTGGCAGATGCCGATCGTGAATCCGTCGAACATCGCCGACATGCTCGAATTCGGCCTGTACGGCTGGGCGCTGTCGCGCTTCTCGGGCGCCTGGGTCGGCTTCAAGGCGATCTCGGAGACGGTGGAGTCGGGCTCGACCGTCGACCTCGACGCGCTCGCCACCGACTGGCCCGCGCCGGAAGGCTTCGTCGCGCCGGCGGGCGGCCTGCACAACCGTTGGCCCGATTTGCCGAGCCTGACCATCGAGGCACGGCTCGCGGCCAAGCTCGACGCGGTGCGCCACTTCGCGCGCGCCAACAGCATCGATCGCTGGATCGCGCGCAGCGAGCACGCGAGCCTCGGCATCGTGACCTGCGGCAAGGCGCACCTCGACCTGATGGAAGCGCTGCGCCGGCTCGACCTGACGGTGGCCGATCTCGATGCGGCCGGCGTGCGCATCTACAAGGTCGGGCTGTCGTTCCCGCTCGAGACCACGCGCCTCGACACGTTCGTCGAAGGCCTGGACGAGGTGCTCGTGATCGAGGAGAAGGGGCCGGTGATCGAGCAGCAGATCAAGGATCATCTCTACAACCGCACCGAGGGCGCGCGGCCGCGCGTGTTCGGCAAGCACGACGAGCACGGCGCGCCGCTGCTGTCGGCGCTCGGCGAGCTGCGCCCGTCGCGCGTGCTGCCGGTGTTCGCGGCCTGGCTCGCGCGGCACCGCCCGGCGCTGGACCGGCGCGAGCGCGTGGTCGAGCTGATCGCGCCGGAGATCCTCTCCAACGCGGCCGACGCGGTGAAGCGCACGCCGTATTTCTGCTCGGGCTGCCCGCACAACACCTCGACCAGGGTGCCCGAGGGCTCGGTCGCGCAGGCCGGGATCGGCTGCCACTTCATGGCCTCGTGGATGGAGCGCGACACCACCGGCCTGATCCAGATGGGCGGCGAGGGCGTGGACTGGGCCGCGCACGCGATGTTCACCAACACGCGCCACGTGTTCCAGAACCTCGGCGACGGCACCTACTTCCATTCGGGGATCCTCGCGATCCGCCAGGCGGTGGCCGCGCGCGCGACGCTGACCTACAAGATCCTCTACAACGACGCGGTGGCGATGACGGGCGGCCAGCCGGTGGACGGCAGCCTGTCGGTGCCGCAGATCGCGCGGCAGGTGGAGGCCGAGGGCGTGTCGCGCTTCGTGGTGGTGTCCGACGAGCCGCAGAAGTACGACGGCCATCGCGATCAGTTCCCGAAGGGCACCACCTTCCATCATCGCGACGAGCTCGACGCCGTGCAGCGCGAACTGCGCGACACCGACGGCGTGACGGTGCTGATCTACGACCAGACCTGCGCGGCCGAGAAGCGGCGCCGCCGCAAGAAGGGCGAGTATCCCGACCCGCCGAAGCGCGCGTTCATCAACGAGGCCGTCTGCGAGGGCTGCGGCGATTGCGGCGTGCAGTCGAACTGCCTGTCGGTGGAGCCGGTCGAGACCGAACTGGGCCGCAAGCGCCGCATCGACCAGTCGTCGTGCAACAAGGACTACTCGTGCGTGAACGGCTTCTGCCCGAGCTTCGTGACGGTGGAGGGCGCGGCGCTGAAGAAGGCGGCCGGCTTCGCGTTCGACGAAGCCGCGCTGGCCGCGCGCGTGGCGGCGCTGCCGGCGCCGGCCGCGCGGCTCGAGGCGGCGCCCTACGACCTGCTGGTGACGGGCGTGGGCGGCACCGGCGTGGTCACGGTGGGCGCGCTGATCAGCATGGCCGCGCACCTGGAAGGCCACAGCGCGTCGGTGCTCGACTTCATGGGCTTTGCGCAGAAGGGCGGCGCGGTGCTTTCGTATGTGCGGATCGCCGCGCGCGACGAGTGGCTGAACCAGGTGCGCATCGACACGCAGCAGGCCGACGTGCTGCTCGCCTGCGACATGGTGGTGGGCGCGAGCGCCGACGCGCTGCAGACGGTGCGCCATGCCCGCACGCGCGTGGTGGTCAACACGCACCGGATTCCGAACGCGTCGTTCGTGCGCGATCCCGACGCGAGCCTGCATGCCGACGCGCTGCTCGACAAGATGCGCCACGCGGCCGGCGACGCGTTCGTGACCGATTGCGACGCGCAGGCGCTGGCCGCGAAGTTCCTCGGCGACACCATCGGCGCGAACATCCTGATGCTCGGCTTCGCGTGGCAGCAGGGGCTGGTGCCGGTCTCGCACGCGGCGCTGATGCGCGCGATCGAGCTGAACGGCGTGGCGGTGCCGGCCAACCGGCTCGCGTTCGCGATCGGGCGCATGGCGGCCGGCGACCCGGCGGCGCTCGAGGCGCTCTGGCGCGCCCAGCAGGCGGCGCCGGTCGCGGCCGGCACGGCGCCGCGCTCGCTCGACGCGCTGGTGGAAGATCGCGCCGCGCGCCTCGCCGCCTACGGCGGGCCGCGCTACGTCGCGCGCTACCGCGCGCTGGTGGACGCGGCGCGCGCCACCGGCGACACGCGCGTGGCCGAGGCGGTGGCCACCACGTTCCACCGGCTGCTCGCGGTGAAGGACGAATACGAGGTCGCGCGGCTGTACAGCGACGGCACGTTCCGCGCGGCGCTGGCCGCGCAGTTCGACGGCGTGGCCGGGCGCGACTATCGCGTGAGCTTCCACCTGGCGCCGCCCGCCACCGCGAAGGCGCACGACGGCGGGCGGCCGAAGAAGCAGCGCTTCGGCGGCTGGATGTGGCCGGTGTTCGGCGTGCTGGCGCGGCTGCGCCCGCTGCGCGGCACGCCGCTCGATCCGTTCGGCCGCACCGAGGAGCGCCGCATGGAACGCGCGCTCGCCGACGACTACGAGGCCACCATGACGCGCGCGTTCGCGGTGATCGACGCGCACAACGCGGACCTGGTGGCCGCGCTCGCGGCGCTGCCGGCGCGCGTGCGCGGCTACGGCCCGGTGAAGCTCGCGAGCGTGGCCGCGATGAAGCGCGCCGAGCAGCCGCTTGCGCTGCGCGCCGGCGTGAGCGCGGCGACCAGCACGGCGGTGACGCGGGCGATCGAGTCGATCAAGGGCGCCGGCGCGCTGCGCGGGATTCCGGTGGTGGTGGCGAAGTAAGCAAGGGGAGCGGGGGCGGCGGGCGGGGGCTCGCCGCGTGGGTGGTGGGCAGGGGCGCGTGTTGTTCGGGTGGCCCGTCTCGTCTTGTGTGGACGAGGCGGGCCGCTTGCGTCGCCCACCTGCCTTGCGTCACTCACGGGTGCCGGAAGCCATCTCCCGTGACGCGAGGCGCATGTCGTTCGCGAGACGCGGGCGGCCCGTCCCATGCGAACGAGGCGGGCCTCACGTCATCCTCGTGCCCCGGGGCGCCATCTCCCGCTCACGCGCCCGTCTCAGCCGCCGCCTCCTGTCCCCCCAGACACTCAAACCAGCCCCTTCTTGCGCGTCGACAGCGCCGTCTCCGACAGATCGACCTCGCGCATCAGCTTGGATAGCGTCTCGTCGTTGATCCGCTGTTCGGTGCGCAGCCGGTACAGCGCCGCGCGTTCGGCGCGCACCGCCGCGATCTTCATCTGCAGCTCCATGCGCTCGGCCTGCTTCGCCTCGGCGCGCAGCGTCACGGCATCCTCGCCCTCGTCGAGCGCCACCAGGCGCCGCCGGTACAGGTCCATCACGCGCGCGGTGATGTCGGCGCAGCGCGCGGCGTCGGCTTCGTCGAGGTCGGCGGTCAGCGTGTCGTGGGTCGCGTCGATCGCGCGGATCGCGGCCTGCGCGGCGGCCGCGCGCGCGGCGCGTTCCTCGTGCGCATGCGGATGCGGCACGCTGCGCAGCCCGCGCAGCAGCAGCGGCAGCCCGGCCACGGCCACCAGCAGCGAGCCGAGGATCACGCCCGAGGCGATGAAGATCGCGGTGTCGCGGCCGGCCAGCGGCGCGCCGTTACCGAGCGCGACCGGCAGCGACAGCACGCCGGCCAGCGTGACCGCGCCGCGCACGCCGCCCACCGTCATCAGCGAGATGGTGCGAAAGCCCGGCATGGTGCCGGGCATGCCGCGCCGTGCCACGCGGCGGCTCGCGATCGAGCGCAGCAGCCAGATCCAGGCGAAGCGGATCGCGTAGAGCGCGACCAGCATCGCGACCACGTAGCCGATCATCGCGAGCATCCGCGCGTTGCTCTCGTGGTGCGCCGACAGCAGCGCGCGGCCGATGATCTGCGGCATCTGCAGGCCCAGCATGATGAACACCATGCCGTTGAACACGAACTCGATCATCGACCAGGTGCTCTCGGCGCGCACGCGCGCGGCCACCGTGCTGCTGCGCGAGAAACTCGTGTAGTTCATCATCATCCCGGCCGCCACCGCCGACAGGATGCCCGACAGCCCGAAGTGCTCGGCGATCAGGTAGGACGCGAACGGGATCAGCAGCGTCATCACGATGCCGGGCGCCGGGTCGCCCTCCTGCGCGGCGTTCAGGAAGCGCGTGGAAAGCGCGCTGAACAGCCAGGCCAGCAGCGCGCCCACCGCGAGCCCGCCCGAGGCGACGATCACGAACGTGATCGAGGCGTCGCGCAGCGAGAACAGCCCCGTGAGCGCGGCGGCGATCGCGAACTTCAGCGCGACCAGGCCCGACGCGTCGTTCATCAGCGCCTCGCCTTCCAGGATGTGCATCAGCTGCGGCGGAATCCGGCCGCGTCCGGCGATGCCCGACAGCGCCACCGCGTCGGTGGGCGAGAGCACCGCGGCGAGCGCGAACGCCACCGGCAGCGGCAGCTCCGGAATCAGCCAGTGCGCGAAATAGCCGACCGCCACCACGGTGATGAACACCAGCCCGAACGCGAGCATCAGGATCGCGCGCCGCTGCAGGTAGAGCTCGCGCTTCGGAATCCGCCAGCCGTCGGCGAACAGCAGCGGCGGGATGAACAGCAGCATGAAGATCTCGGGATCGAACGTGACGTGCAGGTTCAGGCGCGGCCAGGCCAGCGCGGCGCCGAACGCGATCTGCATCAGCGGCAGCGGCGGGCGCCGCGGCAGCAGCCGGATCGCGATGCCGGACAGCGCCACGGCGAGCAGCAGGATCAGGACGGTGAAGACGATTTCCATCGAGGGTGCAGGGTATTCGAAAGCGGGGACCGGCCGAGTGTAGCGCGCGCGGGCGAACCGTGGCGTGCCGTCGCGCACCGGTTTGGTGCGGGCGAGCCCCGCCAGCAGGCATGCGGCGCGGTTCGCACGGCGCGGGCCGGGGTGGCGGTGAGCACGGAGCTTGCTTATTACTGACCAACAACATGTCGCGGCATAACACGAGGGTGCGAAAGATGGGTTCATCGATATCGCGTCGAACGCCGGTCGCGGCGCCGACTGTCAGGAGGGTCGCCCAATGGTGATGACGATTCAGCAGGAGCGCCCGGTGCCGGTGTCGGGATCGGCATACCGCTTCGAGCGCGAGGTCACGTCCGGTTTCGAGCGCGTCGCGACGCGCCATCGCGACCTGTCGCTGTCGAGCATGTTCCAGCCGATCTTCAGCCTGTCGCACCAGCGCGCGGTCGGCTACGAGGGGCTGCTGCGCGCGCACGATGCGCTCGACCGGGTGGTCGCGCCGGTGGACGTGTTCGGCGAGGCGGCGCGGCACGGCGACGTGATGCAGGTGGACCGGCTCGCGCAGGCGCTGCATCTCGAGAACTTCTCGCTGCTCGGCGCCGAGCGCGAGTGGCTGTTCCTGAACGTCCATCCGGGCGTGCTGACCGATCCGTTCCAGGGCGCCGCGCTGCTCGCGAACCTGAAGCGGCTCGGCATCTCGCCGCGGCGCGTGGTGCTGGAGGTGCTGGAGCAGCGCGCCGACGACATCGACCGGCTCGCCGAGGCCGTCAAGGCGTTTCGCGCGCACGGTTTCCTGATCGCGCTCGACGATTTCGGCGCCGGCCATTCGAACATCGAGCGGATCTGGCAGCTGAACCCCGACATCGTCAAGCTCGACCGCATCATGCTGTCCCACGCGCAGCACCGCAGCGGCCAGACCGCGATCCTGCACGGGCTCGTCACGCTGCTGCACGAGGCCGGCAAGCTGGTGCTGATCGAGGGCATCGAGACCGAGCACGACGCGCAGGTCGCGCTCGCCTGCGAGGCCGATTTCGTGCAGGGCTACTTTTTCGGCCGGCCGGCGCCGGGGCTGACCGACGGCGCCACCGCGTCGGCCTGCATCGGCGAGCTGACCGAGCGCTACCGCACCCAGACCGAGGCGCGCGAGCGGCGCGACGCGCAGCGCATCGCGCCGTACCTGCGCGCGTTCGAGCGCGCGGCCGAGCGGCTCTCGGCCGGCGAGTCGCTCGACGAGGTGTGCTGGAATTTCCTCTCGCTCGACGACGCGGCGCGCTGCTTCCTGCTCGACGCGCAGGGGCGGCAGGCCGGCAGCAACGTGGTGCGGCGCGCCGATCGCGCGCTGCACGAGATGCGCTTCGCGCCGCTGTCGGACGCGCAGGGCGCGAACTGGCTGCGCCGGCCGTACTTCCGCGCGGCGATCGCCGAGCCGCAGCGCGTGCATGTGACGAAGCCGTATCTGTCGATCAACGAGGCGCTGCCGTGCGTGACGCTGTCGATTGCGATCCGGATCGCCGATTCGCTGTGCGTGCTGTGCGGGGATATCGACTGGCCGGAGACGGAACGGGTGGGGTAGGCGGGGGGCGGGCCGCGCGGCTGCCGGCGAGCGTGCGCTGCGTTACCCGGCGTGCTTCTGCCGCGATCGGGCGGCATCACGCCGGCCTGACGTAGGCCGGCACGTCGACGCCGGTTTGCAGGAGTGCATCCGCCGGTTCCGGCAATCACGTGCGGCCATCGTCCGATGGCATCGATAACGGGCTCGCGGTTTCACCAGCGGCAGATTCCGCCGCGGAACGGAGCCGGTGCCGGGGCGCCCGAGCACCGTCTGGATTGACGGAGCCGGCCGATGCCGAAGCACCGGGCAAGCATGACGTGTGAATCGGGCGGGCCTCGATCACGATTACCGCGCGGCACGCCACAGCGCGGCGCCGCCCGCCACCACCGCCAGCGCGACCACGAAGCTGACAGCCAGCAGCACGCCGACTGCCACGTCCGCGCAGCGCGCCGCGCCGAGCGCGGCGAACAGGCGGCACAGCGGCGCCAGCAGCGCGCGGCCCGGGCCGCTGACGAGCCAGCGGGGAATCGCGTCGAGGCTGACGATGACGAGAAATACCGGTATGACGAGCGTGATCGCAAGGACCGTGACGAACAGGTTTTTCACTTTCGCACCTCGCTTGGCGCCGTGGCCGGCGCGGGTTCCCGTCACGCATTGTCGGCCGCGCCGTGCCCGCTTTCCCGGCGGCATATCGACTCCGGTTCGCATCGCGCGGCACGGCCGCGTCCGGCCCGCGCGACCGGCCTGCACGGGGCGCTCCGCAACGGGTCCGCACGGCTGCCCACGCCTCTCCCGCACCCCTCTCACGCCGATCGCCGCGCCTCGGTTACGATGTCCGCTCCACCGTCCAACCGAACCCGGAGCCTTCGCATGTCCACCGCGCCGATCCTGCTCGAAGTCATCGCCACGACGCTCTCCGACGCGCAGGCCGCCGCGCGTGCCGGGGCGGACCGCATCGAACTCGCCACCGGCCTGTCCGAGGGCGGCCTCACGCCGAGCATCGGCCTGATCGAGGCGGTCACGGCGGCGCTGCCGATTCCCGTCAACGTGATCGTGCGCTCGCACGGCCGCGGCTTCGTCTACACGCCCGAGGAGATGGCGATCCTCGAACGCGACACGCGCGCGGCGGTGGCGGCGGGCGCGGCCGGCATCGTGTTCGGCGCGCTGAACGGCCATGGCGACGTGGACACCGCCGCGCTGGCCCGCATCGCCGACGCGGCGGGCGGCAAGCCGATCACGTTCCATCGCGCGTTCGACGTCTCGCGCGACCTGAACGCGGCGTTCGACCTCCTGCTGAACACGCCGG
This sequence comes from Burkholderia perseverans, assembly GCF_022870505.1. Classification (NCBI taxonomy): domain Bacteria; kingdom Pseudomonadati; phylum Pseudomonadota; class Betaproteobacteria; order Burkholderiales; family Burkholderiaceae; genus Burkholderia; species Burkholderia perseverans. The sequence continues at coordinate 3,944,275 of NZ_CP045094.1, read as the reverse complement.
CGGTCAGGACGGTGCTGACCTCGGGCGGCCATCCGTCGGCGCTCGACGGCCGCGAGACGATCGCGCGCCTGGTGCGCCGCGCGCAGGGCAGTGCGTGCCAGGTGCTGGCCGGCGCGGGCCTGAAAGTGGAGTCGATCGGTGATTTCGTGCGCGCGACCGGCGTGCGGGCCGTGCATCTCGGCTCGGGCGTGCGCGAGCGCGGCGAGGTGTGGGGGCCGGTGGAAGGCCGGCTGGTCGCGAAGGTGCGCGCGACGCTCGACGCGGTGCGCTGAACTGCGCTGCGCCCCAAAAACAAAATCGGCGCGCCGCTTATCGCGACACGCCGATTTCGGTACCGGTCGATCAGTCGATCGACCTCAACCACGTCAGTTCGCCACCGGCCCCGGCGCGTGCGCGCACGTCACCGCGTCGGCCGCGGTGTCCACCGGCATCTGCTGCGCCGCCTCGGCGCGCATGCCGAGCCGCGCGAGCAGGTCGCGGTCCTTCTGCGCCTGCGGGTTGCTCGTCGTCAGCAGCTGGTCGCCGTAGAACATCGAGTTCGCGCCGGCCAGGAAGCACAGCGTCTGCATCGCGTCGTCGAGCTGCTCGCGCCCGGCCGACAGCCGCACCATCGCCTTCGGCATCGTGATGCGCGCCACGGCGATGGTGCGCACGAATTCGAGCGGATCGAGCGGCGCGGTGTTCTCGAGCGGCGTGCCCTTGATCGCGACGAGGTTGTTGATCGGCACCGATTCCGGATACGGGTTCATGTTCGCGAGCTGCGTGATGAGCCCGGCGCGCTCGCGGCGCGATTCGCCCATGCCGATGATGCCGCCGCAGCAGACGTTGATGCCGGCGTCGCGCACGCGGTCGAGCGTGTCGAGGCGGTCCTGGTAGGTGCGCGTCGAGATCACCTGGCCGTAGAACTCGGGCGAGGTGTCGAGGTTGTGGTTGTAGTAGTCGAGGCCGGCGTCGGACAGCGCCTGCGCCTGGCCGTCGTCGAGCATGCCGAGCGTCATGCAGGTCTCGAGGCCCATCTCCTTCACGCCGCGGACCATCTCGGCGAGCGGCTCGATATGGCGCTCCTTCGGGCTGCGCCACGCGGCGCCCATGCAGAAGCGCGTCGCGCCGTTGGCCTTGGCGGCGCGCGCGGCGTCGAGCACGGCGCTCACGTCCATCAGCTTGCCGGCCTTCAGCTCGGTCTCGTGATGCGAGGACTGCGAGCAGTAGCCGCAATCCTCCTCGCAGCCGCCGGTCTTGATCGACAGCAGCGTGGAGAGCTGGATCGCGTTGGCGTCGAAGTGCTCGCGATGCACCTGCTGGGCGCGGAACAGCAGGTCGTTGAACGGCAGTTCGTAGAGCTTGACGACGTCGGCGACGCGCCAGCGCGGCGCGCTCGGCATGCCGACGGGCACCGCTTCGGGCGTCTTCGTCGCGTCCGTGGTCACGGTCTGGGCTTGGGTCATGGTGGGATCCTCGGTAAGGAGCGGGGAACGGGGGATCACGGCCGTGCGGCGGCGAGCGCCGCGACGAGCCGTTCGATGTCGAGCGAGCCCGCGGCCAGTTCGGGCGCGGGCGGTGTCAGGTGCGCGATCTCGCCAAGCAGCGGCGCGGCGTGCTCGCGCGCGAGCCATTGGGTGAGCGTGGCGATGTTCTCGTCGGCGTAGAGCATGGCCGGGTCGACGCGGTTGGCCACCCAGCCCGCGATGGTCAGGCCGCGCGCGGCGATCGCGTCGGCGGTGAGCAGCGCGTGGTTGATGCAGCCGAGCCGCACGCCCACCACCAGCACCACGGGCAGCTTCAGCGCGACGGCCAGGTCGGCGGTGTCGAGCGTGTCGCCGAGCGGCACGCGAAAGCCGCCGACGCCCTCCACCACCACCACGTCGGCGCCTTCGCAGGCCGTCGCGTGCGCGGCCACGATGGTGTCGATGTCGAGCGTCACGCCTTCGTGCGCGGCCACGATGTGCGGCGCGGCCGGCGCCTTCAGCATGAACGGCGTGCGGATCGCGGGCGGCAGCGCGACGCTTGCGGCCGCGTCGAGCTGGTCGGCGTCGTCGTTGTGCAGCACGCCGTCGCGTTCCTCGGCGCCGGCCGCGACCGGCTTCATCGCGGCGGCGCGCAGGCCGTGCCGCGCGAAGCCGTGCAGCAGCGCGGCCGATACGAAGGTCTTGCCGATCTCGGTGTCGGTGCCGGTCACGAAGCACGACAGCGCGCCAGCGCCGGTGCGGGTCTGCGTCGGCGTGCTCATGCGGCGGCCTCCGCGGCGCCGGCGGCGGCGAGCGCCGTGTCGAGCCGCGCCAGGTCGTCGAACGAATGCGCGGCGGACAGCGAGATGCGCAGCCGCGAGGTGCCGGCCGGCACGGTGGGCGGCCGGATCGCGGGCACCCACAGGCCGTGCGCGTCGAGCGCGCGCATCGCGGCGAGCGTGGCGTCGTTCTCGCCTATCACGAGCGGCTGCACGGCGGTGGCCGAGTCGATCGGCTGCCAGCGCGTGCCGCGCAGGATCGCGCGCGTGCGCTCGATCAGCGCGGCCAGGTGGGCGCGCCGCGCGTCGCCCTCGGCGCCGCCGATCACGGCGAGGCTGGCCGACACGGCGTGCGCGACCGAGGGCGGCGCGGCGGTGGTGAAGATGTAGCTGCGCGCGCGCTGGATCATCCACTCGATCACGGTCTCGTGCGCGATCACGAACGCGCCGGCCACGCCGGCGGCCTTGCCGAGCGTGCCCACGTAGATCAGCTGGTCGGAGCGCAGCGCGTATTCGGCCAGCGCGCCGCGCCCCTGCGGGCCGAGCACGCCGAAGCCGTGCGCGTCGTCCACCACCAGCCAGGCGCCGTGCGCCTCGGCCAGCGTGACGAGCCGCGCCAGCGGCGCAATGGTGCCGTCCATGCTGAACACGGTGTCGGAGACGATCAGCTTGATCTCGGCGTCGGAGGCGGCCAGCTGCACCGACAGCGCGTCCATGTCGCCGTGCGGATAGACGTGGATCTCGGCGCGCGAGAGCCGCGCGCCGTCGATCAGCGAGGCGTGGTTCAGCGAGTCGGAGAAGATCGCGGCGCCGCGCCCCACCAGCGCGGTCAGCGCGGCGAGGTTCGCCATGTAGCCGGTGCTGAAGTAGAGCGCGCGCGGCGCGGCGCTGAAGCCGCCGGCGAATTCGGCGAGCGTGTCCTCGAGCGCGGCGTGCGCGCGCGAATGGCCGCCCAGCAGGTGCGAGCCGCCGCTGCCGGAGCCGTAGCGCCGCGCGCCCTCGGCGAACGCCTCGACGAGCGAGGGATGCGCGGCCAGGCCCAGGTAATCGTTGCTCGCGAAACTGACGATCTCGCGGCCGTCCACCGTCATGTGCGCGCTGCACGCGGTGTCGGCGGTGCGGCGCACGCGGCGCAGCCCCTGCGCGTCGATCTCGGCCAGGCCGCGTTCGAGCGCGGCGAGCAGGTTCGGTGTCGGGCTCATGCGCGCGCCTCGGCCAGCGTGGCGTCGAGCGTCTCGCGCGTGCGCGCGGCGAGCCAGTCGATCTCGTCGTCGCCGAGCACGTAGGGCGGCATCAGGTAGACGGTGGTGCCGATCGGGCGCAGCAGCAGCTCGCGGCGCAGGCCCTGCTCGAAGAAGCGCCGCGAGAAGCCGCGCGCGGCCTCGGGCTCGAGCGCGACGTCGAACGCGAAGATCGTGCCGCGCTCGCGCAGGTGGCGCACCTCGTCGCGCGCGCCGAGCGGCGCGAGCGCCTCGCGCAGCCGCGCCGACTTGCGCGCGTTGGCGGCCAGCACATCGTCGGCCGCGAACAGGTCGAGCGTGGCGAGCGCGGCGCGGCAGGCGAGCGGGTTGCCGGTGTACGAGTGCGAGTGCAGGAAGCCGCGCGTGGTGTCGTCGTCGTAGAACGCTTCGTAGATCGCGTCGCGCGACAGCACCAGCGAGAGCGGCAGGTAGCCGCCGCTGATGCCCTTCGACAGGCACAGGAAGTCGGGCCACACGCCGGCCTGCTCGCAGGCGAAGAAGGTGCCGGTGCGCCCGCAGCCCACGGCGATCTCGTCGGCGATCAGGTGGACCTGGTAGCGGTCGCACAGCGCGCGCAGCCCGCTCAGGTACGACGGGTCGTGCATCGCCATGCCGGCCGCGCACTGCACGAGCGGCTCGACGATCAGCGCGGCGATCGCGCCGGCGCGTTCGGCGAACAGCCGCTCGACGTCGGCCAGCGCGCGCGCGGCGACCTCGGCCGCGCTCTCGCCGGGCGCGGCCTGGCGCGCGTCGGGCGAGGCCACCACGTGGGCCTGGCGGATCAGCGGATCGTAGGCGTCCTTGAACAGCGCCACGTCGGTCACGCCGAGCGCGCCGACCGTCTCGCCGTGATAGCCGTTCGCCACGCAGGCGAACTCGCGCTTGTCGGCGCGGCCGCCGTTGCGCCAGGCGTGGAAGCTCATCTTCAGCGCGATCTCGACGGCGGAGGCGCCGTCCGAGGCGAAGAACGCATGGCCGAGCGTATGCCCGGTCAGCGCGGCGAGGCGCTCGGCCAGCTCGATCGCGCTCTCGTGCGTGCAGCCGGCCAGCATCGCGTGCTCGAGCGTGTCGAGCTGCGTCTTCAGCGCCGCGTTGATGCGCGGGTTCGCATGGCCGAACAGGTTGACCCACCACGAGCTGATCGCGTCGAGGTAGCGCGCGCCCGAGTGGTCGTAGAGCCACGGGCCGGCGCCGCGCGCCACGGGCACGAGCGGCATGCGCTCGTGGTGCTTCATCTGCGTACAGGGATGCCAGACTGCGCGCAGGCTGCGCGCAACCCAGTCGTCGGGTTGTGTGCTCAAAAACGGCTCCGGAACGGGACGCGGCGCGGCGGGGTCCGGGCGGACGAAAAAAGGGCGGCGGCAGCGGCTGCCGCGCGCGGGCGCGCGCCTGCGTGCAAAACCAAAACGGGGCAGAGAGTAGCGCGATTCGCGCCCCGGCGCAGCATTGGTTACAAACGTGCCGAGCCTTGTCCGGCATGGCGTTCGGCGAGGTTTCGGGGTGCTGGCGACGGTTCGGGCGCGATGTGTCGAATAGGCCGCAGATGACGACACCGATCGGTCGACACCCGACGGACGGAAAGCACGGGCGCGGACGGCACGAGCGCGGGCCGAATGATGGGGCGGGATCGTGAAGGCAGGACGACGGTGGACGCGGATTTCGCGGTGGCGATGATGGGGCGCGATGGGCGGATGCCGGCGGTGCGCCGCGCGTGACGGCCGACGCGGCGCGTGTCGATGCGAAGCGCACGACGCGAAAAATCGTCGGCGGGCGTCGCGTACCCGCCGCAGCGGCGCGCGGATCAATCAGACGGGGGAGAACGCAGAGAAAAAAAATCGTCGGCGGGCCGTTGCCAGCACCACGGGCAGGGCTGCTGGCCGTCAGCGGCTCGCCAGCGCGTGCGCGTCGGCCGGCGTGGCCGCGGCGGTCGCCTCGGTGCCGTCGCCGCGCCAGACCACGTGATCGTCCACGGCGTAGAGCCGGCAGGCGCCGGCGCCCTGCTTGCGGCAGTTCTCGAGCGCGAGCGCCATCGGATCGTCGCCGCCCTCGGCCCACGACCACGCGCCCTCGGCCGACACGGCGAACGCGCGGCTCGGATGCTGGTTCAGGAAGTGGCGGTAGCCGTCGCGGCCGGCCGCGTCGAGGTAGGGCACCGCGTTGACGGCGTCGATCGAGGCGTAGCCGGAGGCCGACGGCGTGTGCGGGCAGGCCACCGCGTAGAGCACGGTGGTGGGCAGGCGCAGTTCGGCCAGGAACGCGTTGACGGACGGCCACCAGATCGGCACGCCGTCGCGATCGACGATCAGCCGGTGCGCATCGTCCTTGTAGACGCCGTAGTCGACGAACAGCGTGCTCGCGCCGTGCGAGACGTAGGCCTCGCGCAGCTGCTCGACGAGCGCCGGGGACCAGACCGAATCGTTGTCGCCGTACATCCACAGCGACGGCACGCGGGTTTCCTCGCCGTAGCTGTTGAACGCGCCCACCAGCGTCTTCTGCCAGCCTTCGCAGAGATCCTGGCGCAGCCCGCCCGAGAAGTTGATGATGCCGCGCACGCCCTTGGCGGCCACCGTGCCGTAGGCGAGCGAGACGAGCCCGCCGTGCGAGGTGCCGGCCACCACGATCCGGCTCGCGTCCACGTAGGGCAGCTTCGACATCCAGGCCACCGTCGAGCTGACGTCGCGCGCCTGCGCCATGCCGTTGCGTTCGACGTCGCAGCCTTCCTGCACGTAGCTGCCGCCCGAGCCCGCGAAGCCCTCGCGGTTCGGCGCCACCACGGCATAGCCGCGCCGCACGAATTCGCGCGCGAACGCGAGCGGCCGGCTGCGCGGCTGGTCGTGCAGGTCGCCGGGGTTCTTGCCGTGGTTGAAGACGACGAGCGGGAACGGCCCGGGGCCGTTCGGCTTGTAGACGGTGGCTTCGAGCGTCACGCCGGGATCGCCCTCGACGGGAATCCGGATGATCTGCTCGTTCATGTCGGCCGTGATCTGCGGCAGGCCGGGCTCGTTGTAGTCGAAACGTTCGGCGGCCAGCGGGCCGGCCTCGGCCGGTGCGGCCGCCTGCGTCGCGGCGCCGGGCGCGAGCGTTTCGACCCCGCCCGCGGGCGTCGACAGGGTGCCGGCCTGGGCGGCCGACAGCACGCATGCCGCCATCCAACCTGCAAACACCTTGCTCAACACCATGTCGTGGCCCGGAACCCGTAACGTTTGAAACCGGGTCCATCCTAGCCCGACAAAATCGGCTTGTGCAATGCGGGAATAACCCGGCCTCCGCCGCGTCGGCGTCGACTCAGCGTTCGCTGAGTTCTCCGTCGATATAGCGCCAGATTCCGTGTTCGTCGCGCGAGAAGCGGCTCGTCTCGTGCAGCCGGTGCGCGCGCGAGCCCTCCTTGTAGCGCGCCACGAACTCGACGAGCGCGTGCGCGGCGTCCTGCTCGACGTGGCGCTTGATGTCGAGGCCGAGCCAGCGCGGGCCGCCGTCGGCGTCGAGATCGGCCGGGCAGGTGGCGGGATCCCAGGTGGCGCGCAGGTAGCGCGTGTCGCCGAGCACGTAGGCGGTGTAGCGCGAGCGCATCAGTTCCCAGGCGCTCGCGGCCGGCGTGCCGCCGTCCACCAGGCGCCCGCAGCAGGCCGCGTAGCGCGGCGCGCGTTCGGGCCGCCGGCCCGGCTGCGCGCCGCCGCACGGACACAGCTCGGGGCGCGCGGCCGAAGTGGTGGAGGCGGCGGAGGCGGCGGAAGAACGATCGGTCATCCTGATTACCATGCGAGTTCGGTGCCGTCGTACTGGAAGAAGCGGCCGTTGGCGGCGCCCGGCCCGGCGGCGGCGCGCGCGATCACGCGGCGCATGCCGGTCACGCTGGTCTCGGCGTCGAGCCCGGCTTCGGCGCCGCCCATGTCGGTGCGCACCCAGCCCGGGTGCAGCGACAGGCAGGCCGCGTCGCGCGTCTGCAGTGAGCCCACGCGGATCACGTTGTTGAGCGCGGCCTTGCTCGCGCGATAGAGCCAGCCGGTGGTGCCGGTCAGGCTCGCGGTGCTGCCCATCAGGCTCGACAGCACGGCCAGCACGCCGTGCGCGTCCTCGACCAGCGGCAGCAGGATCGGCAGCAGCTGCATCGGGGCCAGCACGTTGGTGTGCATCACCGCGTCGAAGTCGGCCGCGTCGATCAGCTCGACGCCCTGCGTGCGCGGGCCGTACACGCCCGACACCAGCACCGCGGCGTCGAGCCGTTCGCCGTCGAGCTTCCAGCCGAAGCCGGCGAGCTGGTTCGCATCGGTCACGTCGAGCGCATGCGCGGTCGCGCCGAGCGCGCGCAGCGCCTCGAGCGAGGCCGCGTCGCGCGCCGTCGCGATCACGTTCCATCCGTCACGCCGGTACTGGCGGACAAACTCCCTTCCGAGGCCGCGCGATGCGCCGACGATCAGGACGGTTTTCATCAAGGATTCTCCGGGTTGAAGGCGATCAGATCAGTTCGACGGCCATCGCCGTGGCCTCGCCGCCGCCGATGCAGAGGCTCGCCACGCCGCGCTTGCCGCCGCGCGCGCGCAGCGCGCCGATCAGCGTGGCGACGATGCGCGCGCCCGAGGCGCCGATCGGGTGGCCGAGCGCGCAGGCGCCGCCGTTCACGTTGACGCGTTCGTGCGCGAGGCCGTGCTCCTTCATGGCGGCCATCGCCACCACCGCGAACGCCTCGTTGATCTCGAACAGGTCGATGTCGGACGGCCGCCAGCCGGTGCGCTCGAACAGGCGCCGCAGCGCGCCCACCGGCGCCGTGGTGAAGCGCGACGGGGCCTGCGCGAACGTGCTGTGGGCCACCACGCGCGCGAGCGGCGTGGCGCCGAGCCGCTCGGCCGTCGACGCGCGCATCATCACCAGCGCGGCCGCGCCGTCGGAGATCGACGAGGCGTTGGCGGCCGTCACGGTGCCGTTCGGGCCGAACGCCGGCTTCAGCGTGGGGATCTTCTCGGGCTTCGCGCTGAACGGCTGCTCGTCGCGTGCCACCACGGTCTCGCCCTTGCGGGTCGTGACGGTGACCGGCACCATTTCCCACGCGAACGAATCGTCCTCGTTGGCGCGTTTGGCGCGCGCCAGCGACTCGATCGCGTAGGCGTCCTGCGCTTCGCGCGTGAAGCCGTATTCGGCCGCGCATTCCTCGGCGAAGGTGCCCATCAGCCGGCCGCGCTCGTAGGCGTCCTCGAGCCCGTCGAAGTACATGTGGTCGAGTACCTCGCCATGGCCCATGCGCATCCCGCCGCGCGCCTTCGGCAGCAGGTACGGCGCGTTGGTCATGCTCTCCATGCCGCCCGCCACGATCACCGAGGCCGAGCCCGCCAGCAGCATGTCGTGCGCGAACATCGCCGCGCGCATGCCCGAGCCGCACATCTTGTTGACGGTGGTGCAGCCGGTGGCGAGCGGCAGCTTCGCGCCGAGCGCGGCCTGGCGCGCGGGCGCCTGGCCCAGCCCGGCGGGCAGCACGCAGCCCATCACCACTTCCTCGACCTGCTCGGGCGCGAGGCCCGCGCGTTCGAGCGCCGCGGCGATCGCGGCGGTGCCGAGCTGCGGCGCGGTGAGCGGCGCGAAGCCGCCCTGGAAACTCGCAATCGGCGTGCGTGCCGCCGCGGCGATTACGACCGGATCACGTTCAGCAGTTGTCATGTTTCGTCTCCTTCAGAGTATTCGCGACCTGTTCGGCGACGTCGGCGAGCTTCGCCGCATCGGCCGCGACCATATCGTTGTCCGCCGACAGTGCGCGCCCCGCCGACAAAGCGTCGACGCAGCGGCGATGAACGGGTTGCAGCGCCTCGGGCGACGAGACTGTCATGCCGAGGTTGCGCATCCTGCCGTCGTGTACGCCGTACACGAGGCCGTGTACCGACAGTGCCTGGCCGCGCGCCCAGGCGTCGCCGACGATCGTCGTGCGACACAGGTTGACCACCTGCTCGATCGCGTTCAGCTCGATCAGGCGGCGGTAGCGCGCCTCGCCGAGCGGCCACTCGTCGAGCAGCGCCGCGTGCTTGTCGCGCACGTCCTGCACGTGGTGCAGCCAGTTGTCGGCCAGCCCGACGCGGCGGTTGTTCAGCGCCGCGTTCACGCCCGAGCAGCCGTAGTGGCCCACCACCATGATGTGCTTGACCTTCAGGATGTCGACGGCGAACTGCACCACCGACAGGCAGTTCAGGTCGCTGTGGACCACCACGTTGGCGATGTTGCGATGGACGAACACCTCGCCGGGCTGCAGCCCGACGATCTGGTTGGCCGGCACGCGCGAATCGGAGCAGCCGATCCACAGGTATTCCGGCGCCTGCTGGTCCTTCAGGCGCTCGAAGAAGTGCGGATCTTCGGCGAGTTTGCGGTTGACCCAGGTCTCGTTGTTCTCGAACAGGTCGGAGAGCGGGTGGGCGTTGGTGGTCATCGCGAGGATCCGTGGGAGGGGGAGGCGTCGCCGGGCTCGGGCCGCGCGCGGGGCGGCCGGGGCCGCGCCGTACCCGGCGAAGCGCTCGGCACGGCGCGTGCGAAACCGCGGCGACGCATCATAGGGGAAAAAGTCGGGCAGCTCGCCGCGCCGAGGCCGGTCCAGGCCGTCCTGCCGGCGCGCCGGCTCGAGGCCGTCCGGATGCCGGGCGACGAGCACCGCGCGCACGCGCTGGGCGCCGGGCAGGAACGGCCCGCGGGTGGCTGGGAGGAGGTCGCGCGGGCCGATCGAATCCCGCGGCGCGCTTGCGAATCGCGTCGCCGTATTCCCGCGCGTCGTGCCGGCACGGCGGGCCGCAAGTCGAACGCCTCGCCGAACGGGCCGAACCCGGTGTCGATCGCCTGCCGGCCGGCCGCCTCGAACCGTGCCTTCGCCTCGATGGCCGCGTCGCGAGCGATCCGGCAATGGCGACCGAACCCGTCGGGCATCGTCCGGGCGACGTCGAAACCGGTCTGCGAGGGTAGCAGCGTGGGAAAGCGAGGCATGGTCCGTCCGGGCTTGTGGCTGGGGCGAGCCGCCATTTTACCGCCACCCCCGGCGGTTGCCGCGGCCCGGGCGCCGGACGGCGCGGCGCGCGGGCGGCCGAATCGCCGGGATTGGCCGACGAATCGCGCAATTGTCGGCAAGCGGCGCGGTTCGCGGGCGATCGCGCAGCGAACTTTTTTTGTTGGGGTGGCGGAGGAGCGGGGCGCCGGAAGGCGCTCGACGTGGCCGGCCCCGGAACGACCGCGCGCCGCACGCGCTAGAATCGGGCGACGATCCCCACGCCGTCCCCGCCGGCGCACGACACGAGACACGAGACGACATGAACGCACTGGAACACCAACTCGACTATCCGTTCGCCGACACGCTGCCCGAGCCGGGCGAGTTCCTGGAGGTGGCGCCCGGCGTGCGGTGGCTGCGCATGCCGCTGCCGTTCTCGCTCGACCACATCAACCTCTGGCTGCTGCGCGACGAACTCGACGGGCAGGCGGGCTGGACCGTGGTGGACTGCGGGATCGCCTCGGACGAGATCCGCCGTCACTGGGAGCACATTTTCGACACGCACCTGGAGGGCCTGCCGGTGCTGCGCGTGATCGTCACGCACTGCCATCCCGACCACTTCGGGCTCGCCAACTGGATCTGCGAGGGCGGCGCGCGCGCGCGCTGGCAGGTGCGGCTGTGGATGACGCTCGGCGAATACCTGTTCGGCAACGTGATGGCCTCGGGCAACGGCTCGAACGCGGGCGGCCACGCGGCGGCCGAGCATTTCGCGCGGCACGGCCTGGCCGACGAGGCGAAGCTCGACAAGCTGCGCAACCGCACCCACTACTACGCGGACCTGGTGCCGGCCGTGCCGCCGCGCTACCGCCGGCTGCGCGAGGGCGACACGCTCGCGATCGGCGCGCGCCGCTGGCAGGTGGTGACGGGCTTCGGCCACTCGCCCGAGCATTGCGCGCTGCACTGCGCCGACGAGCAGCTGCTGATCTCGGGCGACATGGTGCTGCCGCGGATCTCGACCAACGTCTCGGTGTTCGATCTCGAACCGGAAGGCAACCCGCTCCAGCTCTACCTCGATTCGCTCGCGCGCTACGAGCCGATGGCGGCCGACACGCTGGTGCTGCCGTCGCACGGCAAGCCGTTTCGCGGCGTGCGCACGCGCATCGCGCAGCTGCGCGAGCATCATGCCGCGCGCCTCGACGAGGTCCGCGCGCTGTGCGCCGAGCGGCCGACGAGCGCCGCCGACGTGGTGCCGGTGATGTTCCGCCGGCGCGAGCTGGACGTGCATCAGCTGACGTTCGCGCTCGGCGAGGCGATCGCGCATCTGCATCTGCTGTGGCTGGCGGGCGAGCTGGCGCGCGAGACGGGCGCGGATGGCGTGTTCCGGTTCCGGCCGGCGCAGGGAGCCGCGAGCGCGGGCTGATGAACGCGCGCGCGCCGGCCGGCACCGGCAGGCGCGCGCCGCAACCGTTACTGCACCGACACCTCGGCGAAGTTCTGGCGGCCGAACGGGCTGACGTGATATCCGCTCACGTTCGGCCGCGTGATGGCCGACGCGGTCGGGTAGCCGAGCGGAATCCACAGCGCCTGGTCGTGGATGATCTTCTGCGCGGCTTCATAGGCCTTGGTGCGCCTGGCCTGATCGGCGGTTTCCTTGCCGTTGGCGATCAGCTTGTCGAGCTGCGCGTCGCAGAAGCGCGCGAAGTTGATGCCCGACTTCACGGCGTTGCAGCTGAACAGCGGCGTCAGGTAGTTGTCCGGATCGCCGTTGTCGCCGGCCCAGCCCATGAACAGCATGTCGTGCTGGCCGAGCTTGGCCTGCTTGATCAGCTCGCCCCATTCGATCACCTTCACCTCGGCCTTCACGCCGATCTTCGCGAAGTCGGCCTGCAGCAGCTCGGCGCCGGCCTTCGGGTTCGGGTTCAGCACGCTGCCCGTCGGGCGCACCCAGATGGTGGTCGAGAAGCCGTTCGGGAAGCCGGCCGCGGCCAGCAGCTGTTTGGCCTTCGCCGGGTCATACGGATACGGCGACACCGACTTCGCATAGCTCCAGGTGTTGGGCGGATACGGGTTGGTGGCCGGCGTCGCGGTGTTGTCGAACACCACCTTCAGGTAGGTCGCGCGATCGAACGCGAGGTTGAGCGCCTCGCGCACCTTCGGATTGTCGAGCGGCTTGTGCTCGGTGTTCAGCGCGACGAACGCGGTCATGAAGGCCGGCGTCTCCACCACCTTCAGCGCCTTGTCGGCCTTCGCGGCGGCCACGTCCTGCGGCTTCGGCGACAGCGCGATCTGGCATTCGCCGGCCTTCACCTTCTGCGCGCGCACCGACGCGTCGGGCGTGATCGCGTAGATCAGCCGGTCCACCTTCGGCCTGCTGCCCCAGTAGGTCGGGTTCGCGTCGTAGCGGATCAGCGCGTCCTTGGTGTAGCTCTTCAGCACGAACGGCCCGGTGCCGATCGGCTTCGCGTTGAGGTCGGCCTGCTTGCCGGCCTTCAGCAGCTGGTCCGCGTATTCGGCCGAGTAGATCGAGGCGAAGCCCATCGTCAGGATCGGCACGAAGGTCGCGTTCGGCTCGTTCAACTCGAACTTCACCGTCTGCGGGTCCACCTTGGTGACCGACTTGACGAGCTTGACGAGCCCCATCGACTGCGCGTGCGGGAAGCCGCTCGGGCCGGCCACCTTGTGCCACGGGTTGTCGCTGTCGAGCATGCGCGCGAAGCTGAACACCACGTCGTCGGCGTCGAGCGCGCGCGTCGGCTTGAAGTAGTCGGTGCTCTGGAACGCGACGTTCGGGCGGAGATGGAACGTGACGGTGCGCCCGTCTGCGCTGACGTCCCACTTGTCGGCCAGCGCCGGCACCACCTTCTTCGTCGCCTCGTCGTAGGACACGAGCGTGTTGAAGATCACGTCGGCCGACGCGTTGGTGGTGACGAGCGAGTTGTACTGCACGACGTCGAAGCCGTCCGGGCTCGCTTCGGTACACACCGTCAGCGGCTTGGCGGTGGCGAGGAGAGGGGCGGCGGCGACGAGCGCGGCGGCGGCGAGCATCGTGAAACGCATGGAATCTCCCGGGTGGGCAGGGCGGTTGTCGAGGTGCGGCGGCGGGTTCGCCGGGCACCGGTCGACTAGCATACCGTCAAAAAACGCGCGGCGTGAACGCGCGTGAGCGCGCCGGCGGCGATCGCGGCGGGGCCGGCGCCGGTGCGGAGACGCCGGGCGCGGAGGCGGCGGGATCGGAGCGAAAGCGGCGCGAAGGTGACACGAACGCGGCGCGCGGCGGCGCTCAGTCGGGCTTCGTGCCGGGCGCGCGCGGCTTGCGCGGCGCCTTCTCGAACACGCGGTCGTAGAGCCAGCGCGGCGCGACGTGCAGCAGCTTCGCGACGATCCCCATCTGCCACGGGATCACGCGAAACGCGTCCTGCGCCGCGATCGCGCGCACGGCCCGCTCGGCGAAGCGGTCGGCGTCCATCAGGAACGGCATCGGATACGGGTTGTGCTCGGTCATCGGCGTGCGGATGTAGCCGGGCGCGATCGTGACCACGCCGACGCCGGCTGGCCGCAGTTCGACGCGCAGCGCTTCCAGGTACTTCAGCGCGGCCGATTTCGAGGCGCTGTAGGCGCCCGAGCCGGGCAGCCCGCGCACCCCGGCCACGCTCGCCACGCCGACCAGCGTGCCGTGCCGCGCGGCGCGCATCGCGGCCACGAACGGCTCGAAGGTGGCGACCATGCCGAACCAGTTCGCTTCCATGATCTCGCGGAACGCGTCGAGGTCGCCCTCGCCGGTGATCGCGCCGCGGCTCACGCCGGCGTTCGCGATCACCACGTCGGGCCAGCCGTGCGCGGCCACGAACGCGTCGGCGGCGCGCTGCAGCGCGGCCGCGTCGCGCACGTCGGCGGGATGGATCGAGACGGTGAGGGAGGGATGTTGCCGCGCGAACGCGGCGAGCGGCTCGGCGCGGCGCGCGACCAGCCCGAGCGTCGCGCCCTGCCGGGCGTAGGCCTCGGCGAGCGCGAGCCCGAGGCCGCTCGAGGCGCCGGTGATGAAGACCTTGAGGGGAGCGGTCATGCCGGCGTCCGCGAGCGGGAGCGGGGGATCAGAGCTTCTTGTCCTTGACCTGCTTGACCAGGTAGTCGAGCACGGCCGGCGTGTTCTCGACGCTGTTCGTGTAGGACGGGCCGGTCTTGTACTTGCCCTGGATCACCACGGTCGGCACGCCGTCGATGTTGTAGCTCTTGAGCAGCTCGCCGGCCTGCTTCACCTGGCCCTGCACGCTGAACGAGTTGTAGGTGGCGAGGTACTTCTGCTTGTCGACGCCCTGCGTGGCGAGGAAGTCGGCCTGCGCCTGCGGCGTCAGCAGGTAGTTCTTTTCCTTGTGGATCGCGTTGAACACGGCCGGCGTGTCCTTCTCGGCCACGCCCAGCGCGTTCAGCGCGTAGTACATCGACGAATGCGGCAGGAAGTCGTCGCGGAACGCCACCGGCACGCGCTTGAACACGATGTTGTCGCCCTGCTTCTTGACCCACGCCTCGAGCGTCGGCTCGAACTCGTAGCAGTGCGGGCAGCCGTACCAGAAGAACTCGATGACCTCGACCTTGCCGGCCGGCGCCGACACCGGCTGCGGCGCCTTCATCACCTCGTAGTCCTTGCCGGCCACGGGCGCCGACGGCGACGCGTGGGCCGCGCCCGCAATGAGGCCGATGGAGAGGAACAGCGTGCTGAGCAGTTTTTTCATGTTGGTTTTTCGAACGGTTGCAGGAGCCGGTCACGGCCGGCCGGTTCTCATTGCTTCGTGAAGCGGATCACGGCGGTATCGACACCGGCATCGGACAGCCGCTGGCGCGCGGAGTTCATATCCTCGAACTTGTTGAACGGTCCGATCCGCACGCGATAGTAGGTGACGCCGTTCAGGTCGCGCTTGGACACCTTCGACTCGAAGCCCTGGAAGCCGAGCCGCGCACGCTGCTGCTCGGCGTCGCCCTCGGTGTTGTAGGCGCCGACCTGCAGGAAGTAGCCGCTGTTCGCGTCGGCGGCCGTGGGGCCCGAGCCGGACTTGGCCGGCGGGTTCGCGGCGGTGGCGGTCGAGCCGGCCTTCGGCGGCTGCTGCGCGGCCTTCGGCTGCGAGGTCGCGTTGTCGGCGGCGGCCTGCGGCTTCTTCGCCGGCGGCGTGTTGTCGGCCGGCTTCGGCGCGACGGCCACGCCGTTGCTGTCGGCCGGGTTCGCGCCCGGCACCTCGACGATTTGCGGCTCGGGCAGCAGCGGCGGCTGCGTCTGGTTCGCGGCCTGGCCTGGCGCGGTGTTCGGCGGGGCCGGCTGGGCGGCCTGCGGCGGCACCGGCTGGCCCGGCGTCTTGCCCTGCAGCGCGCGGTTCGGATCGAACTGCTGCGGCTGGCTCGCGCCGTTGGCGTTGTCGGCGGGCGGGGCGACCTTCGAGACGAACGGCGACGGCGCGCGCGTGATGTACAGCGCGACCACCACGGCGATCGCGAGGCCGACGATCAGGCCCAGCACGATGCCAAGAAAGGTTCCTCCGGCTTGTTTCGAGGGTTTCGACGTGCGGCGCGGTTGTGCCATTGCTTGAGTCACCTGCTAAAAGAGTCGTGAAACGGGAAACGTGGAGCGGCCGCGCGAGGGGCGCGGCCGTCGGATGCCCGGCCCGGCGGCTTACATCTTGCTCGGCGACGATACGCCGAGCACCGCGAGGCCGTTCGCGAGCACCTGGCGCGTCGCGGCCAGCAGCGCGATGCGCGCGGTGCGCTGCGCCTCGTCGTCGACGAGAACGCGCTCCGCATTGTAGAACGAGTGAAACTCGCCCGCGAGTTCGCGCAGGTAGAACGCGACCGCGTGCGGCGCGAGTTCGCCGGCCGCGTGCGTCAGCATGTCCGGATACTCGGCCAGCTTCTGCAGCAGCGACATCGCGGCGCGGCTGTCGAGCGGCGCGAGATCGGCGCCGGCCAGCATCGCCTCGTCGGCGCCGTGGCGCGACTTCCACTCGTTCATCACCGAGCAGATGCGGGCATGCGCGTACTGGACGTAGTAGACCGGATTCTCGTCGTTCTGCTTCAGCGCGAGATCGATATCGAACACGAATTCCGTGTCGGCCTTGCGAGAAATCAGGAAGAAACGCACGGCATCGCGCCCGCGCGTGATGATGGCCTCGTCGAGCTGGTCGGGCGAGACTTCCGAGTCCGGCGTGGCGCCGCCCGACCATTCGATCAGGTCGCGCACCGTCACGTAGCTGCCGGCGCGCTTCGAGAGCTTCACTTCCTGGCCGTCGCGCATCACGGTGACCATCTTGTGCAGCACGTAGTCGGGGTAGCCCTGCGGGATGCCGATATGCAGGCCCTGCAGGCCGGCGCGCACGCGCGCGATGGTGCCGTGGTGGTCCGAGCCCTGGATGTTGATGACCTTGGTGAAGCCGCGCTGCCATTTGGCGACGTGATAGGCGACGTCGGGCACGAAGTAGGTGTAGGTGCCGTCGGACTTGCGCATCACGCGGTCCTTGTCGTCGCCCTCGTCGGTGGTGCGCAGCCACAGCGCGCCGTCCTGCTCGTAGGTCATGCCGGCCGCGATCAGCGCCTGTACGGTCTGCTCGACGCGGCCTTCCTCGTACAGCGACGACTCGAGGTAGTACTGGTCGAACCTGACGCCGAACGCCTTCAGGTCGATGTCCTGCTCGCGGCGCAGGTAGGTGACCGCGAACTTGCGGATCGCCTCGAGATCCTCCACGTCGCCCTTGCCCGTCACCGGCTCGCCGTTGCTCGCGGCCACCGTGGCGCCGGCCAGGTACTCGCGCGCGATCTCGGCGATGTACTCGCCGTTGTAGGCGGCCTCGGGCCACGCGGCATCGCCCGGCTTGAGGCCGCGCGCGCGCGCCTGGGTGGACAGCGCGAGGTTGCCGATCTGCACGCCGGCGTCGTTGTAGTAGAACTCGCGATGCACGGCGTAGCCCTGGCTCGCCAGCACGTTGGCGAGCACGTCGCCGAGCGCGGCCTGGCGGCCGTGGCCGACGTGCAGCGGGCCGGTGGGATTGGCCGAGACGAACTCGAGCAGCACGCGGCGGCCCGCGTCGCGCTCCGAGCGGCCGAATGCGTCGCGTTCGGCGAACACCGCGCCGATCACGGCCTGCTTGGCGGCCGCCGACAGGCGCAGGTTGATGAAGCCGGGGCCGGCGATCTCGGCGGCCTCGACGAGGCCGGCCGCGGCCGGCTGCGCCGTGATGGCCGCGACGATCTTCTCGGCGAGCTGGCGCGGGTTGGTGCCGAGCGGCTTGGCCAGCTGCATCGCGACGTTGCAGGCCACGTCGCCGTGCGCGGCGGCCTTGGGGCGCTCGAGCGCGATGGCGGGCGCCACGAACGCGGCGTCGGCCTCGCCTTTCAGGGCCTGGACGACCTGCTTCACGCTGTCGGCGAGCAGGGTTTCGAGAATGTGTTTTTGGGCAGGCAGCATGCGGTCGGAAAGGGTCGATGTCGGCGGCCCTCGCGGACCGGCCCGACGGCGCGCCGGACGGCGCGCGTTTCAGGGATCGCTGAATTTTAACAGGTGCTAATATGCCGCTCAGACGCAAGGCGTCGGCGCGCGCCCAACGGACCCGCGCCAGCCGGCCCCGGTGCCGGCACGCACAACAAGCTGAAAGGAAATGGCGATCATGATTACGTTCAAGAGCAAGGCGGCACAGGACCTCGACGTCCTGAAGGATTTCGCGGTGTACGTGCTGGGCATCGTCGGCAAACAGCTGGGCGAGCGCGGCGTCATCACCCATGACGAACTGGATGGCGCGATCGCGAAGCTCGAAGCGGTCACCGACCAGGCGCGGCGCGCGAGCGCCGAGCACGGTGGCCACTTCCACGAGGACGAAAACGACCACGCCCATCATGAAGTCGCGCCGAGCGTGGCGCAGCGCGTCGCGCCGTTCCTCGGCATGCTGCGCGCGGCCAAGGCGCAGAACGCCGACGTCCACTGGGGCTTCTGAGCCCCGCCGGGGCCGGCAAGAGGCGCCCGGCGCGGCGCGGCCACGGGCCGGTCGCCCATCGAAAAGCCCGCTTCCTGGAAGCGGGCTTTTTTGTGCGCGTCGCGCGAAGCAGGCGGGCCGCGGCGGCCCGCCGATTGCTCCGATGATTTCGGCCGTGGCCCCGTTTGCGCCTACAGCAGCGGCGCGAGCGCGCGGCGCGCGTCGGCATCCGACAGCGACATGCGCGCGGCGAAGTCGGCCACCTGATCGTCGGCGATCTTGCCGACCGAGAAGTAGGTGCTGTCCGGATGCGCGAGATAGAAGCCCGACACGCTCGCGGCCGGCAGCATCGCCAGCGACTCGGTCACGCTCATGCCGATCTCCCCGGCGCGCAGCGTGTCGAACATCGCGCGCTTGACGAGGTGGTCGGGGCAGGCCGGATAGCCGGGCGCCGGGCGGATGCCGGTGTACTTCTCGGCGATCAGCGCGTCGTTGTCGAGCGTCTCGCCCGCCGCGTAGCCCCACAGCTCGCGCCGCACGCGCGCGTGCAGGGCCTCGGCGAAGGCCTCGGCGAAGCGGTCCGCGAGCGCCTTCAGCATGATCGCGCTGTAGTCGTCGTGATCGGCCTCGAATTGCTTTTCCTTGAGGTCCACGCCGAGCCCGGCCGTGACCGCGAACAGGCCGATGTAGTCGGCCACGCCCGAATCCTTCGGCGCGATGAAGTCGGCCAGCGACCGGTTCGGCCGCATCACGCCGTCCACCACCGGGCGCTCGCTCTGCTGGCGCAGGTTGCTCCAGCGCATCAGCACCTCGCTGCGCGTGTCGTCGGTGTAGATCTCGATGTCGTCGTCGTTCACCGTGTTGGCCGGCAGCAGCGAGATCACGCCGTTGGCGGTCAGCCAGCGGCCCTGGATCAGCCGCGACAGCATCGACTTGCCGTCCGAGAACACGCGCCGCGCGGATTCACCGACGATCTCGTCGTTGAGGATCGCCGGGTACGGGCCGGCCAGGTCCCAGGTCTGGAAGAACGGGCCCCAGTCGATGTACTGCGCGAGTTCGGCCAGATCGTAGTTCTTGAACACGCGGCGGCCGATGAACTTCGGCTTGACGGGCGTGTAGCCGGCCCAGTCGATCTTCGTCTTGTTGGCGCGCGCGGCGGCCAGCGTGACCATCGGCTGCTTCTTCTTGTTCGCGTGCTGGTCGCGGATCCGGTCGTACTCGCCCTTCAGCTCGTCGAGGTAGCGCGTCGCGCCCTCGTCCGACAGCAGGCTGGAGGCCACCGACACCGAGCGCGAGGCGTCCGGCACGTACACCACCGGGCCTTCGTAGTGCGGCGCGATCTTCACGGCCGTATGCACGCGCGAGGTGGTGGCGCCGCCGATCAGCAGCGGGATCTTCTTCACGCGGAAGTAGTCGTCGCGCTGCATCTCGGCGGCCACGTAGGCCATCTCCTCGAGGCTCGGCGTGATGAGGCCCGACAGGCCGATGATGTCGGCGCCCTCGACCTTCGCCTTGGCGAGGATCTCGTTGCACGGCACCATCACGCCCATGTTGACCACTTCGAAGTTGTTGCACTGAAGGACCAC
The DNA here is from genome assembly GCF_022870505.1 of Burkholderia perseverans. Taxonomy (NCBI): domain Bacteria; kingdom Pseudomonadati; phylum Pseudomonadota; class Betaproteobacteria; order Burkholderiales; family Burkholderiaceae; genus Burkholderia; species Burkholderia perseverans. The sequence continues at coordinate 3,924,329 of NZ_CP045094.1, read as the reverse complement.
CGACACGATGTTCTTGCCGATGTCGTGGACGTCGCCCTTCACGGTCGCGATCACGATCTTGCCCTTCGCGCGCACGTCGCCGCCGGCCTCGGCCAGGCGGCGCTTCTCTTCCTCGATGAACGGGATCAGGTGGGCGACCGCCTGCTTCATCACGCGCGCCGACTTCACCACCTGCGGCAGGAACATCTTGCCCTGGCCGAACAGGTCGCCGACCACGTTCATGCCGTCCATCAGCGGGCCTTCGATCACGTTGATCGGCCGCCCGCCCGCCGTGTCGATCGCCGCGCGCGCCTCTTCGGTGTCCTCGACGATGAAGTTGGTGATGCCGTGGACCAGCGCGTGCGCGAGGCGCTTCTCGACCGGCTGGTTGCGCCACTCGAGGTTCTCCTCCTTCTTCGCGGCGCCGGTCTTGAACTTGTCGGCCACTTCGAGCAGGCGGTCGGTGGCGTCGTCGCGGCGGTTCAGGATCACGTCCTCGACGCGCTCGCGCAGCTCCGCGTCGAGATCGGCGTAGACGCCGAGCTGGCCCGCGTTGACGATCCCCATGTCCATGCCGGCCTGGATCGCGTGGTAGAGGAACACGGTGTGGATCGCCTCGCGCACCGGGTCGTTGCCGCGGAACGAGAACGACACGTTCGACACGCCGCCGCTGATCTTCGCGTGCGGCAGGTTCTGCTTGATCCAGCGCGTCGCCTCGATGAAGTCGACCGCGTAGTTGTTGTGCTCCTCGATGCCGGTGGCCACCGCGAAGATGTTCGGATCGAAGATGATGTCCTCGGGCGGGAACCCGCATTGGTCCACCAGCATCCGGTACGAGCGCGTGCAGATCTCGGTCTTGCGCTGGAACGTGTCGGCCTGGCCGGTCTCGTCGAACGCCATCACCACGGCCGCCGCGCCGTAGCGGCGGATCAGCCGCGCGTGGTGGCGGAACTGCTCCTCGCCTTCCTTCAGCGAGATCGAGTTGACGATCGCCTTGCCCTGCACGCACTTGAGGCCCGCCTCGATCACCTCCCACTTCGACGAGTCGATCATGATCGGCACGCGCGCGATGTCGGGCTCGGAGGCGATCAGGTTCAGGAAGCGCACCATCGCCGCTTTCGAATCGAGCATCGCCTCGTCCATGTTGATGTCGATCACCTGCGCGCCGTTCTCGACCTGCTGGCGCGCGACCGCCAGCGCCTCGTCGAACTGGCCGTTCAGGATCATGCGCGCGAACGCCTTCGATCCGGTCACGTTGGTGCGTTCGCCGACGTTGATGAAGAGTGTGCCTTGAGTGACGTTGAACGGCTCGAGGCCGGCAAGGCGCATGGTGTGATCGGTCATGACGGGGCGTTTCGTAGGCGTATCGGTGGGGGCGCTCGGAGTAGCGGGCCGGCGCCCGTGCAGGGCGGCCGGCCGGCGCGGCGGCTCAGGCGGCTTCGCTGTAGTGCGACGGCCAGCGGCGCGGCTTCACGTCGGCGAGTGCCTTGGCGATCTCCGCGATGTGCTCGGGGGTGGTGCCGCAGCAGCCGCCCGCGAGGTTCACGAGGCCGGCCTGCGCGAACTCCCTGAGCAGTCCCGAGGTGACGTCGGGCGTTTCGTCGAAGCCGGTCTCGGCCATCGGGTTCGGCAGGCCCGCGTTCGGGTAGCACGACACGTAGGTATCGCAGAGCTTGGCCAGCTCGGCGATGTACGGGCGCATCAGCGCCGCGCCGAGCGCGCAGTTCAGGCCGAACGTGAGCGGGCGCGCGTGGCGCAGCGAATTCCAGAACGCCTCGACCGTCTGGCCCGAGAGGATCCGGCCCGACGCGTCGGTCACGGTGCCCGAGATCATGATCGGCAGGCGTTCGCCGGTGTCCTCGAACAGCTGGTCGAGCGCGAACAGCGCGGCCTTCGCGTTCAGCGTGTCGAAGATCGTCTCGACCAGGAACAGGTCCACGCCGCCGTCGAGCAGCGCCTTCGCCTGTTCGTAATACGAATCGCGCAGTTCGTCGTAGGTGACGTTGCGCGCGCCCGGATCGTTGACGTCGGGCGAGATGCTGGCTGTTTTCGGCGTCGGTCCGATTGCGCCGGCCACGAAGCGCGGCTTGTCGGGCGTCGAGTATTGCCGCGCCGACTCGCGCGCGAGCTTCGCCGATTCGAGGTTCATCTCGACCACGAGGTGCTCCATCTCGTAGTCGGCCTGGGCGATGGTGGTCGCGCCGAAGGTGTTGGTCTCGACGATGTCGGCGCCGGCCGCGAAGTACTGGTCGTGGATCTCGCGGATCGTGTCGGGCTGGGTCAGCGACAGCAGTTCGTTGTTGCCCTTGATGTCACGCCCGAAGTCGGCGAAGCGCGCGCCGCGATAGGCGGCCTCGTCGAACTTGTAGCGCTGGATCATGGTGCCCATCGCGCCGTCGAGGATCAGGATCCGGCGCTCGAGCAGCGCGGGCAGGTCGGCGCCGCGCGTGTAGGACGCGGCGAGGGCGGAGCGGGCGGACGGGGATGACGACATGGCGGGACCAACGGCAATGGCGGAAAAGCCACATTGTAGCGGTTGCGGGACGGCCACGCCGGGCCGGGCCGCCAACGAAAACCCCCGCGCGGCGGACCGGGCGGGGGCGGGAACGCGGCTTGCGCGCGGCGGGGCGGGAAGTGCGGCCGCCCGGCCGGCCAGCCAGGGCGCGCGCCGCGCGAGCGGCGGCGCGCGCGCCGCTTCTAGTGCAGCACCACCGGCTGTGTCATCAGGCTGTCGAACTGACCGAGGAATTCGTCGACCTCGTCGAGCGACGGCTCGTCCTCGATCAGCTGCTTCACATGTTCACGAAAGCGTGCGGCCAGTTCCCCGTCGATGAAGATCTCGCGCTGGGAGTTCTTGTCCACGATTTCATAGCCACCGGAATTCATCGCATGATGGCCGAGCTGCGGCGCAAATTCGACGACGCAGTAGTTGGGGCTGTTGTAGATCATTTGCATGGCGGCACTCCTCTTTGCTGTGGCTGTCAGGCCGAATGCTCCGAAGGTGGGGCGGACCTGGCCGGTTTCAAGGGGTTGGCGCTGCACGCCCGCGCGGCAAGGGCGTTTCGGTTAGAGACCGATCTCGTTGAAACGGTTCCGATTTTCCTCCACTGCACGGGTCAGGTTGTCAAACATTGTCAACACTGTGACGCAAGTTTACCTGCGAACCTCGGGCCCTGACGCGACGGGGCCGATCGGTCGAAATTACCGCGCGCCCGAGGCCGCTCGTGGCGGCGACGCGACGGTGCCGGAGGCCGGTGGCGGCACGGCGGCGGGCGCCGGGGCGGCGGCAGTTGAAGCCGCTGGAGCCGCTGGAACCGCTGGAACCGCTGGAACCGCTGGAACCGCTGGAACCGACGAAGCCTCGCGCGTTACCCCTTCATCGTAGCCGAGCTGAGCGGTGGCTGCTGATCGTCCTTGCCAGAGCAATTCGATCTCCGAACCGTTGGGCTCGGTCTGCACCAGCCGCACCGGCAGCCAGTCGAGCGACGGCGCGAGCCAGATGTCGATGCGGCGCGTGTCGCCGGCGCGACGCGGCAGGCGGCGGAAGTGGCGGGCCTGCAGCGGGCCGGCGTCGGTGCGGATCGATTCGTCGCCGATCGTGACGATCGGCCAGGTCTCGCCGCTGTCGTTGTCGACCACCAGGAACTCGCGCGCCACGCCGGGCCGATAGCTGTCGGGCGCGCCATGCACGAGCCCCGACAGCTGCATCAGCAGGCTGAAGCGATCCTGCGCGCCGTCGGGCAGCGCGATCGAATTCGGCGTCTTCGTGAACACGATCTGCTGCGTGTCGCGGTTGAAGATCGCGATGTCGGCGGGACGCCGGCCGCGCTGCTCGGTGTAGCGGTCGGGGGCGATCCCGAAGCCGTCGATGCGGCCGAGGCTCTCGTAGGTGTACGGCCCGACGAACGGCACCGGGATGTCGATCGCGAGCCGGTAGCGGCGGCCGTCGGTAACCCAGTGGATGGTGGCGGTGCCGTTCAGGTTGCCGTTGAAGTACGCGCCGTAGCGCAGGTCGCCCGAGGGCGGCGGCACGAACTTCACGCCCGGCGCGGGCGCGGAGGCCGGCACGGCGGGGGCCGCGGTGGCATGCGACGCGGCCGTGGCGCCGGTGCCTGCACTGGTTCCGGCGGACGGGGTGGCGGACGGAGCGGCGGGACTCGTCGTGACGGGCGACGGCTGCGTCGTGGTCAGCACCGGCGCGTGCTCGGGCGGCGCCGTGGATGGCCGCGGCGCGGGCGCGGCTGCGGGGCGAGGCGGCGGACGCGGCGGGCGCGGTGCCGGCGCCGGCGCGCGTTCGATCGGCTGCGGCTTGAGCAGCTCGACCTGCACCGGCGTGTCGTCTTGCGGCGACGGGTTCGCGGGCGCGCGATAGCCGGCGAACCACAGCGCCACGAGGCCGTGCAGCAGCAGCACGACCGCGAGCGTCAGCGCGATGCGCAGCAGGCGGCGCGGCGAGGTGCGTGACGAGTCGGAGGGCGGGGACGGCGGCATCGGGTCAGGGTGTCGTGAAGGCGCTAACGTGGCTCGCGGTGACGGTTCGGGCGAGCAAGCTTCGTTCCGGGTTCGGCATGGCGCCGCGCCTGCCACCAGTCGTGTCGGGCGGGCGCGATATGGCGGGACGGCACGGACAGATCCGACAGCGGCGCGCCGCGATCGTTCGCGACGCGTGACATAGCGCGTGACGCGGCTCGGCCCGTCACGCCTCGCGCGCCGGACTGTAGCCGATTTGATAGGACAGTTTCGCGGCGCACTCGCGCAGCGCGAGATCGACCTCGCCGCCCCAGGCGATGTCGAACACGCCTTCGTGGCCGAGCGCGACGAGGCCGAGCGAGAGTTCGCCGAGCGAATCGAACACGGGCATGCAGAACGCATGGATGGTGGGCAGCAGCATGCCCTCGACGCGCGCGGCGCCGTGCTCGCGCACCTCGGCCAGGCGCGCCTCGAGCGCCTCGCGCGTGCGCGGGCCATGGTGATGCGGCGCGCGGCGCAGGTCGGCGAACTCGCGTTCGAGCAGCGCCTCGGTCTTGCCGCGCGGCAGGTAGGCGGCGAACAGCAGGCCGGTGGCCGAGCCGAGCAGGGGCATCACGTCGCCGAGCTTCAGCGACGCGCGGGCCGGATGGCTCGATTCCATCCAGTGGACGATGGTCGGCCCGTGGTTGCCCCACACGGCGATGCCGACGGTCTGGTCGAGCTGGTCGCGCAGCGCGCTCAGCGCGATCCGCGCGAGCTTCACGCCGTCCACGCGAGCGAGCCGCGCGAGCCCCATCTGCAGCGCGAAGCCGCCGAGTTCGTAGCGGCCCGAGACGGGATCCTGCGCGACCACGCCGAGCCGCTGGAAGCTGACCAGATAACGGTGCGCCTTGGCGGGGCTCATCTGCGCGCGATGCGCGAGGTCGCGCAGCATCATCGCGCGCGGTTCCTGGGTCAGCACGTCGAGCAGCCGGAAGCCGACCTCGATCGACTGGATGCCGGAGCGCACTTTTTCCTCGGCGCCGTCGTCGGCGAGCTCGTCGGGTTCGGTGTCGGACATGGGCGGGGCGCGTGAGGCGAAAAGGAATGGAAAGCGGAACGGGAGGCGGAAACGAAAAACGGCAACGGAGAAGCGCGGCCCGGCGGGGCGTCGCGGCCGGCCGGCACGGCGGGCGCGCCTCGCGCCACCGCGGGCGGTGCGCGGCCTTCGCCGTGCGGTTCACCATCGTAGAATAGTTTCCTTCCCTCGTCACTACACGGTATCCAGCTCCATGAAACTTGCATCGCTGAAGGACGGCACGCGCGACGGCCAACTGATCGTCGTGTCGCGCGACCTGCAGACGGCGGCGATCGCCGACACGGTCGCGCCGACGCTGCAGCGCGCGCTCGACGACTGGACGTTCCACGCCCCGCAGCTTCGCGAGCTCTACGACGCGCTCAACCACGGCCGCGCGCGCCGCGCGTTCGCGTTCGAGGCGGCCGACTGCATGGCGCCGCTGCCACGCGCGTTCCAGTGGGCCGACGCCTCGGCCTACCTGAACCACGTCGAGCTGGTGCGCCGCGCGCGCGGCGCGGAGCTGCCGCCCGAGCTGGCAACCGATCCGCTGATGTACCAGGGCGGCAGCGACGATTTCCTCGGGCCGCGCGAGGACATCGTCTGCGCCTCCGAGGCATGGGGGATCGACTTCGAGGCCGAGGTGGCGGTGGTGACCGGCGACGTGCCGATGGGTACCGCGCCCGACGACGCGCTGAAGGCCGTGCGGCTCGTGATGCTGGCCAACGACGTGTCGCTGCGCAACCTGATTCCGGCCGAGCTCGCGAAGGGCTTCGGCTTCTTCCAGAGCAAGCCGGCCACGGCGTTCTCGCCGCTGGCCGTCACCACCGACGAGCTGGGCGAGAGCTGGCGCGACGGGCGCCTCTCGCGGCCGATGCTGGTTCACTGGAACGGCAAGCGGGTCGGCCAGCCCGATGCCGGCACCGACATGACGTTTCATTTCGGACAGCTGATCGCACACGCGGCGAAGACTCGCAACCTGCGGGCCGGCACGATCGTCGGCTCGGGCACGGTGTCGAACCGCGACGCCACGCGCGGCTACTGCTGCATCGCCGAGAAGCGCTGCCTCGAAACCATCGAGCACGGCGCGCCCGCCACCGAGTTCATGCGCTACGGCGACCGCGTGAAGATCGAGATGCTCGACGCGGCCGGCAAGTCGATCTTCGGCGCGATCGAGCAGGCCGTCGCGCCGCTCGACGAGGCGGCCTGAGCGCGGGCGACACCGTCACGACACAAAGCCACCATGACGACATCGACCAGGAGCGGGACATGAGCCAACCCGATGCTTACGCCGGCTACCAGGCGCTGCGGCTGCGGCGCCTGCCGCACGGCATCCTCGAGATCGTGATGAGCGGCGAAGGCGCCAACCGCAGCGGCCTCGCCACCGCCGACGCGCGCATGCACCGCGAGCTTGCCGAAATCTGGCGCGACCTCGACCGCGATTCCGAGGTGCGCGTCGCGCTGATCCGCGGCGAGGGCAAGGGCTTCTCGGCGGGCGGCGATCTCGCGCTCGTCGAGCAGATGGCCGACGACTTCGCGGTGCGCACGCGCGTCTGGCACGAGGCGCGCGACCTCGTCTACAACCTGATCAACTGCAGCAAGCCGATCGTCTCGGCGATGCACGGGCCGGCGGTGGGTGCGGGGCTGGTGGCCGGGCTGCTGGCCGACGTGTCGATCGCCGCCAACGACGCGCGCATCATCGACGGCCACACGCGGCTCGGCGTGGCTGCCGGCGACCACGCGGCGATCGTCTGGCCGCTGTTGTGCGGGATGGCGAAGGCCAAGTACCACCTGCTGCTCTGCGAGCCGGTGAGCGGCGCGGAGGCCGAGCGGATCGGGCTCGTGTCGCTGGCCGTCGACGCGGCCGAGCTGCTGCCGAAGGCGCTGGCGGTGGCCGAGCGGCTCGCGCACGGCTCGCAGAGCGCGATTCGCTGGACCAAGTACGCGCTCAACAACTGGCTGCGCATGGCCGGGCCGACCTTCGACGCGTCGCTCGCGCTCGAATTCATGGGGTTCTCCGGGCCGGACGTGCGCGAGGGCATCGACTCGCTGCGCGAGCGTCGCGCGCCTGATTTCGGCGGCGCGGCCTCGGCGGCGGACAGTGAGGCCGGCAAGCCGTGACGCCGAGGTCGGCCCGCGTTCGCGCGACGTCGCGCGATCCCGGCCCGCCGGCGGCGCGAGATCGGGCACCGGATCATCAAACACGCCGTTCGCGCGTCGCGCCCGCGCGCTATGATCGGATCATGCGCCGTCGCCCGACGCCCGCCCAATCGAACCCGTCACGAAGGATTGCCGCATGACCGATACTCCCGGCTCCAACCCGTTCCCCGGCTTCGCAGGCTTCAAGCCGTCCGACATGCTCGACCGGATGTGGGACATGATGCGGCTCTCGCCGTTCGGCGCCGGCATCGGCGCGGCGCCGGGCCAGGGGCTGCCGCCGTCGCTGTCGGCGATGTCCGACATGATGGCGCCGCTCGCGAGCGTCGAGGAACTCGACAAGCGGATCACCGACCTGCGCGCCGTCGAGCAATGGCTGAAGCTCAATCTCGGCATGCTGCAATCGGCGATCCAGGCGCTCGAGGTGCAGCGCGCCACGCTCGCCACGCTGCGTGCGTTCGGCGCGCTCGCGCAGGAGTCGATGGCTGCCGCCGAGGCGGCCGTCGCATCGGGCGCCGAGGCCAAGGGCGCCGCGGCGTCGGCCGCGCCGGCCTCACCGGCCTCACCGTTCGCGTCGCCGTTCGGCATGCCGCCGTTCGGCGCGGCCGCATCGGCGTCCCCCGATCCTGGCAACGCGGCCGGTAGCGCGCCCGGCAACGCGGCCAAGGCGGCCGCCGCTTCCGGAACCGCAAGCCCGGGCGCGACGCCCGGCGCCGGCGTGCCGCCGACGGGCGCCGAGGCGTTCGATCCGGCCGGCTGGTGGAACCTGCTGCAATCGCAGTTCAGCCAGCTCGCCAATTTCGCGATGACGCAGCCCGGCGCGGCCGGCCCGGGCGCGGCGCCGGGAGCCGGCGCCAGCGAGCCGAAGCCGGCACCGGCACCGGCCGCCGCGCCGCCGCGCGCGCACAAGCCGGCCACGCGCCGCGCGGCGCCGCCGAAGCCGCGCACGCCGCGTGCCCAGGCTTCCGGCGAGGCACCGAACGACACGCCGCCGCCGGCCGCGAAGGCGTCGCGCAAGCGCAGCCCGTGATGCGCGCCATCCCCATCCACTGAGGCCCTGATGCGGCTCGCGCTCGTTCTGATGGGAGGCGGCGCGCGCGCCGCGTATCAGGCCGGCGTGCTGCAGGCGCTGGCCGAGATCGCGCGCGAGGTGGCGCCGGCGCGCCGCGAGCTGCCGTTCGCGATCGTCTGCGGTTCGTCGGCGGGCGCGATCAACGCGGCCGCGATCGCGAGCCACGCCGACGATTTCCCGCGCGGCGCGGCGCGCCTGCTGTCGTTCTGGGAGCACCTGCGCGCCGAGATGGTCTACCGCACCGACTGGCTCGGCGTGGCCGGCGCGGGCGCGCGCTGGCTCGCCGCGATGAGCGTCGGCTGGGCGGCGCGGCGCGCGCCGCGCGGGCTGCTCGACAACGCGCCGCTCGCCGACCTGCTGCGGCGCGAACTCGATTTCCACCGCATCGGCCAGATGCTCGGCGCGCGCCGGTTGCATGCGCTGTCGATCACCGCGCTCAGCTACACGAGCGGGCGCCACCTGACGTTTTATGCCGGCAGCGAGCCGATCCACGCGTGGCGGCGCGCGCAGCGCACGGCGCGGATGGTCGATCTGTCGGCCGCGCACCTGCTCGCCTCGTCGGCGATTCCGTTCGTGTTCCCGGCCGTGCCGCTCGTGATCGACGGGCGCATCGAGTATTTCGGCGACGGCTCGATCCGCCAGATCGCGCCGCTCTCGCCGGCGATCCATTTCGGCGGCGACCGGATCGTCGTGATCGGCGCGGCGGCCGCGCGCCCCGAGGTGCCGGCCGCCAACGGCCATGCGGTCGGCTATCCTTCGCTCGCGCAGATCGGCCAGCAGGTGCTCGCGAGCGTGTTCCTCGATTCGATCGGCACCGACATCGAGCGCATCGAGCACGTCAACCGCGTGGTCGAGCATCTGCCGCGCCAGGTCGAGCCCGAGAGCGGCTGGCGGCACGTCGACGTGCTCGCGATCGCGCCGTCCGAGCGCATCGAGCTGATCGCCGCGAAGCACCTGCGGCGGCTGCCGCTGACGGTGCGCGGGCTGCTCGGCGCGATCGGCGGCAACCAGCCGGCCGGCGCGTCGTTTGCCAGCTACCTGTTGTTCGAGGCCGAGTTCACGCGCGAGCTGATCGCGCTCGGCCATGCCGACGCGCTGCGGCAGCGCGAGACGCTGGCCGCGTGGATCGCGTCGGCGGGCCCGGGCGGCGGGCCGGCGGCGGTGGCGCACGGGCTGCCGGCCGGGCTTGCGCCCGCTGTCGTCGATTCGCCCGGTGCAGCGTTGCCGGCTATCGCGCCGGTCATTGCCGAGCTGTCTGCAGTGGAACCGCCCGCTGCCGCCCCCCCTGCCGCCGAGCCGACCGCCGCTGCGTCGTCGCCGCCCGCACCGAGCGGTTCCGGTGCCGGCACGCCCTCCGTTTCCCCACCGATCGGTTCGCTATCCGAACGGAACGACAGGCGCTGAGCAGGACCGGCTCCGGACCGTCCGCCGCCCGGCGACGGCTGTGTTTTGTGCGCGACGCTTCGTCGCACTTCGCCCGGCTCATGTCGTGGATCAGTCACATGTGCGTGCTATCATCGCCGACGCCGAAATCATCCAGGACGGGTGCTGGCGACGCGATACGTCCCCGACGCTCGCGCGCACGGCCCCGACAACGACAGCCGGCCTCGAGCCGGCCTATCTCTCAAAAGGCACGCGCGAGGCTCGGCCAGATCGAGCGTTGCGTGTACCCGCCCCACAAGCGGTTGCGCGTTCGCAGAAAAAGCGTCGATGCCCAGGTGCATCCGGCGCGTGGTTTAGCGCGTAAAATTACCGGTTCGTCAGGTCGGCGCCCGCATTGTGGGCGCTTGACGCAACAGTCACGTTTAGCAGTCGCAATGCGCAGAACAGGGGTGGGACCATGAACACCATGCTTTATCCGGAACTCTACAAATCGCTCGAAGCCGTCCGTTGGGACATGGAGAAGGACATCCCTTGGGACAAGTTCGACGCGTCGTTGCTGACGGATGAACAGGCGAAGACGATCAAGATGAACGCGATCACCGAGTGGTCGGCGTTGCCCGCGACGGAGATGTTCCTGCGCGACAATCACCACGACAGCGATTTCTCGGCGTTCATGAGCGTCTGGTTCTTCGAGGAGCAGAAGCATTCGCTGGTGCTGATGGAATACCTGCGCCGCTTCAAGCCGGAAATGATGCCGACCGAGGAAGAGCTGCACGCGGTGCGCTTCGAGTTCGATCCGGCGCCGCCGCTCGAGACGCTGATGCTGCACTTCTGCGGCGAAATCCGTTTGAATCACTGGTATCGCCGTGCCGCCGAATGGCATACCGAGCCCGTCATCAAGCACATCTACGAAACGATCTCGCGCGACGAGGCACGCCATGGCGGCGCCTACCTGCGCTACATGAAGAAGGCGCTCACGAACTGCGGCGACGCGGCGCGTTCGGCGTTCGCGAAGATCGGCGTGCTGATGGCCTCGGCGCGTCGCACCGAGAAGCCGCTGCACCCGACCAACCTGCACGTGAACCAGGCGCTGTTCCCGCGCGACACCGTGCAGTCGCGCCTGCCCGATCCCGAGTGGCTCGAGCGCTGGCTCGACGAGCAGATCCGCTTCGACGGCGAGTGGGAGAAGAAGGTCGTCGACCGCATCCTGCACAACTTGTCGATCCTGTTCGAGCGCACCTTCGCGACGGCCCAGGAACTGAACCGCTACCGCAAGGAAGTGACGGTGCGGCTGCAGGCGCCAGAAGGCGGCGCGGCCGCCCAGCCCGCCTGACGCGGCGCACCGCCGTGAAATCAGCCCGCCGATGCTCAGCGGGCTTTTTTTATGGCGCGGCGCCGGAGCGTGAGCGTTTTTTTGCCGCCGCGTCGCCGCACTTCTTGCTTCGATTTCGCGGTTTTGTCGCCAAACCGGCCGTCGCCGGTTGCTGCCTGCCGCCGCCGGCCCGTCCGGCGAACCGCTCACCCTGTCGCGTCCCGCGCCGACCTTTCGCCCGGAGTCCATGCCGATGCCCGCCGCCTTCGAACGTAAATTCATCAGCCGCGACGCGCTTGCCGCGCTGCGCCCGACGCTGCCGTCGCCCGTCGTGTTCACGAACGGCGTGTTCGACATCCTGCATCGCGGCCACGTCACCTATCTCGCCGACGCGCGCGCGCTCGGCGCCTGCCTGATCGTCGCCGTCAACAGCGACGCCTCGGTGCGCAGGCTCGGCAAGGGCGACGACCGGCCGATCAATCGCCAGGAAGACCGCATGGCGCTGCTCGCGGCGCTGGAATGCGTCGACTGGGTGGTCGGTTTCGAGGAGCAGACGCCGGTGGCGCTGATCGAGGCGGTGCGCCCCGACATCCTCGTCAAGGGCGGCGACTACGACATGGATGCGCTGCCCGAGTCGGCGCTCGTGCGCGGCTGGGGCGGCAAGGCGCTGGCGATTCCGTTCGAGTTCGAGCGCTCGACCACGGCGCTCTTGAAGAAGGTGCGCGCGCACCAGGGCTGAGCCCCGGCGCGCGGCGTCAGGCGCGCGTCGTCTTGTGGTGCGGCGCGGCCGTGTGCGGCCTGGTCTTGGCGCGTGCCCTGGCGGCCGCGCGGCGCTGCTTGCCCTCGACCAGCGCCACCGGCGCGAGGGTCGCGGCGGCGGCGACCACGGGCGCGGCGCTGTCGAGCTTCGCAGCATGGGCGGCCGCCGGCGTCGAGCCTGCCGACGATGCGGCGGGAGCCGACGTGGCGGGGGACGCGGATGCCGGCGTCGCGGCGCCGGGCGCCGCGGCCGACGCGCCCGATGTCGGTGCCGTGGCCGCCGCCGAAGCCCCCGAAGCCCCAGCGGCTCCTGAAGCCCCCGCGGCCTCCGAAGCCGGGCCCGCGCCCGAAGCCGCGTCCGGCGCCGACGCGCCGAGCGGCTGCACGTCGATCGCCGGCGAAGTGATCGGCCCGCCCACCACCGGCGTCTCGGCCGCCTGCGCCGTCGCGCTCACGCGCAGCGCCTCCGGACGCACCTGCTGGGCGAGATGCGCGGGCTCCCTCGCGCCGGCCGCGGGCGGCGGCCCGAACAGCCCCTCGATCGCGGCCAGTGCGATGAGGTTGGCCACCAGCAAGATCGCGATCAACCAACGTAGCATCATCGTCGAAGCTCTCCCTCGATAATCAGTCCGGCCGGGCCGACGGCATGCCGGCGTGCGGCCTCGATTGTGACCTCATTGGCCGGCGCCGTCGCGCGTCGCATCGCTCGCGATCCGCGCCAGCCCCGACAGCACCAGCGAATCATGCCGCGTGTAGGGCACCGTCAGCGCGTGCGCCACGGCGTCGGCGGCGCCGCCCGACAGCAGCAGCCGTACCGCGCGGCCCTCCGTCGTCAGGTCGCGCCAGGCGCGCTCGATCAGGCCCACCTGCGCCTGCAGGCAGCCGGCCGACAGCGAATGGGCCGTGTCGAGCGCGAACGGCACGCGTCCCGACGCGTCGTCGAGTTCGCCGACGAGTTGCAGCGCCGTGTCGGTCGTGAGCGTCGGCAGCTGCGCCGTGTGCGTGCCGAGCGCGCGCATCATCATGGCCCAGCCCGGCGCGATCAGGCCGCCGCTGAAGCGGCCGTCGGCGGCGAGCGATTCGAGCGTGGTGGCGGTGCCGAACGTCGCGATCAGCAGCGCCTCGCCCGGATATGCGGCGCGCGCGCCGATCAGCCCGCACCAGCGGTCGCTGCCGAGCTGCGCGGGCGTGGTGTAGCCGTTGGTCACGCCGCATTGTTCGGCGCGCGCCGTGACGAGCGTGCGCGGCAGCCCCGGCCAGCGCGCGTCGATCAGCGCATCGATGCGCGCGCCCACCTCGGCGCCCGCCACGTTCGAGATCCAGGCGTGATGCGGCGCGGCGCGGCCGGGCCAGGCGGGAATCGCGATTTCGGGATCGGCCCCGGCGCTGCCGGCGAGGCCGCCGGGTGTCGGGCTGGAAGCGCCGCCCGGCGCCGGCGCCGCCGTTCGGCCGGACGCCGTGCTCTCGACGAGCGTGCCGTCGGCGCCGGCGAGCGCCCACTTGATCCGGCTGTTGCCCGCGTCCACCAGCAGCGCGAGAGGCGCCGCCGTCATGGCGCGGCTCCGGTCTCGCGCAGCGAGACATCGCCGGCCGCGATCGTGCGCCGGCCGTCGGCCGTGTCGAGCAGCAGCTGGCCGCTGTCGTCGATGCCCGCCGCGACGCCGCGCGCCACTTCCCGGCCCTGTTCGAGCAGCACGACTTCGCGGCCCGCATGCGCGTGCAGCGCGGCCCAGCGCGGCCGGAACGGCGCGAGGCCGTCGGCGGCGAAGCGTTCGAGCGCGGTGGCGAGCGGGTCGAGCACGGCGGCGAGCGTATCGGTGAGGTTCGCGCTCGCGCAGGCCGACGACAGCGCGGCGGGCGGCAGCGCGCCCGCCAGCGCCGCGTTGCGCTCGCGCAGCGCGGCGACTTCGGCGGCCACCGCCTCGGCGCCGCGCACGTTGATGCCGAAGCCGATCACGATTGCGGTCGCGTCGGCGGTGTTCCAGACCGTCTCGACCAGAATCCCGCCGAGCTTGCCCACCGGCAGGTCGCCGTCGGCGAGCAGCAGGTCGTTCGGCCATTTGAGGCGCACCCGCTGGCCGCGCGCGAGCGGCAGCGTGGCGAGCCCCTCGGCGAGCGCGACGCCCACCGCGAGGCTCAGGCCGGCGAGCGCGTCCACCGGGCGCGGCAGCACGCAGCCGACCGAGCACAGCAGCGCGTTGCCGGGCAGCGCGAACCACGGGCGGCCCTGGCGGCCGCGGCCGGCGGTCTGCTCGTAGGCGACGCGCACGATCGGCCGGGGCAGCGCGCTGCGCGTGCGCGGCAGCGTCTTCAGATGGGCGGCGAGGTCGGCGTTGGTCGAGCCGGTCGCCTCGACGATGTCGAGCGGCCACGGCTCGGGGGCGTTGGCGGGCAGCGAGTGGGCGCGCGTCGGATCGATCCGCGCGTCGTCGGGCAGGGGCGGGGAGACGTTCATGGCGGCTATTGTACGAGAGCCGGCGCGGCGGGGCCGGAACGTTTGCGCGCCGGCGCCGGGGCGAGCGAACGATCGGGGCGACCGCGGTTGCCGGGGCCGCGATATCGCGCGATGCGCTGTCGTCGCCGGTTTCCTGTGGGGGCGTGGCGCGTCAGGCGGGTGGACGATACGGCCGTCATCGTCACCGTCACCGTCACCGTCACCGTCACCGTCGCGGGTCCGGGGCATGCTTGCTCGTGAAACGTGCCGCTGCCGCGTCGGGAGCGCGATACGGCACGATGCCGGCACACCGCCGCGAGTCCGAACGCGCACGCCGGCATGAGCGCCGCGCCCCCGCCGACGGGAAGATGACCCGAGGATGGCCCGCCCGTTTGCCGTTGATCCGCCGCGTGCCGGCGGCCAGGTCGGCCGACAGTCAATATCGAAAGCCGAAATATCGAAAGCCGAAATATCGAAAGCCGACGCGACTGGCCCCGGTACAAGCCCGCCAACTATCGGGCGCATGCCCCCGGCTGCGGGTTTTCTCGTGCTCCACGTCCGGCGCGCAGCCAGATGGGGTTCGATACAATGTCCTTTATCAAATTTCTCGCAAGAATCGCCCCTTGGATTTCCAGACACCTCCCGGCCTGTCGGTCGATCGCGTCGATGGCGGCAAGATCGTGCGCCTGTCCGGGCAATGGACGGCGCTCGCGCTGGCGCGCAATCGCGGCCTCGTGGTCCGGCGCGCCGAGAAGCTCGCGCGCGGCCAGGCGGCGCGCGGCCGCCGCTCGCGCGAGCCGGCCGCGGCTGACGGCCCGGCGGGGCGCTGGGACCTCTCGGCGATCGAGCGGCTCGACCACGTGGGCGGCCAGGCGCTCTGGCGCGCCTGGGGCCACCGGCTGCCGGACGGCGTCGCGCTGACCGACAACCAGCGCATCGTGTTCGAGCGCATCGAGCGGCTCGACGAGGCGCGCGAGGCGCCCGAGCCGGTGGTGCGCCATGACCCGGTCACGCGGCTCGGCCTCGCGATGTTCCAGTTCGGCGAGCACCTGTTCGGCGGCGTCGCCATGTTCGGCCGCGTGATCCTCGATCTCGGCGCGGTCGTGCGGCGCCCGAAGACGATGCCATGGACCGAGATCTCCGCGAACGTCTACAACGCCGGCGCCAAGGCGCTGCCGATCACGGCGCTGGTGGCGTTCCTGATCGGCATCGTGCTGAGCTACCTGTCGGCGCAGCAGCTGCAGCAGTTCGGCGCGAACCGCTACATCGTCAACATCCTCGGGCTGTCGGTGATCCGCGAACTCGGCCCGGTGCTCTCGGCGATCCTGGTGGCGGGGCGCTCGGGTTCGGCGATCACGGCGCAGATCGGCGTGATGCGCGTGACCGAGGAACTCGACGCGATGCGCGTGATGGGCATCCCGCACGGGCTGCGCATCGTGCTGCCGCGCGTGCTCGCGCTCGGCGTGGCGATGCCGCTGCTGGTGATGTGGACCAACGTCGTCGCGCTGTCGGGCGGGGCGCTCGCGGCGAAGTTCGCGCTCGGCATCGATTTCAACTTCTTCGTGCGCTCGCTGCCGGGCGTGGTACCGATCGCAAACCTCTGGATCGGACTCGGCAAGGGCGTGGTGTTCGGCATGCTGATCGCGCTGGTGGGCTGCCACTTCGGTTTCCGCATCAAGGCGAATTCGCAGAGCCTCGGCGAGGGCACCACCACCTCGGTGGTGTCGTCGATCACGGTGGTGATCCTCGCCGACGCGGTGTTCGCGATCCTGTTCCAGAACGTGGGGCTCGGATGATGGACCATCGACACACGCCAAACACGCCAAACACGCCGACGCCCGGCGCCGACACGGCCGCCGCCGCGATGCGCGCGGCCACCGGAGGCGCGGGCGAGGCCGGCTACGTGATCGAGGTGCGCGACATGACCAAGCGCTACGGGCGCAACGTGGTCCACGAGCATCTCGACTTCGACGTGCGGCAGGGCGAGATCATCTCGATCGTGGGCGGCTCGGGCTCGGGCAAGACCACGCTGGTGCGCCAGATCCTCGGCCTGGAGCGGCCGACCTCGGGCACCGTGCGCGTGTTCGGCGAGGACATCGCCACGCTCGACGGCGACGCCGCGCGCGTGATGCGCAGCCGCTCGGGGATGCTGTTCCAGCACGGCGCGCTGTTCTCGTCGCTGACGGTGTTCGACAACATCGCGCAGCCGCTGCGCGAGCTGGGCCGCGTGCCGGCCGACCTGCTGCACGAGATCGTGATGCTGAAGCTGGAGATGGTCGGGCTGCCGTGCAAGCATGCCTCGAAGATGCCGTCGGCGCTCTCGGGCGGGATGGTCAAGCGCGTCGGCATCGCGCGTGCGATCGCGCTGGAGCCCGAGCTGCTGTTCCTCGACGAGCCGACGGCGGGGCTCGACCCGCGCGCCTCCGACGAGTTCGTCGACCTGATCGCCACGCTGCACCGCACGCTCGGCCTGACCGTGGTGATGATCACGCACGATCTCGATACGATGGTGGCGCTCTCCACGCGGGTGGCGGTGATCGCCGACCGCAAGGTGCTGGTGGCCGCGCCCGTCGAGGAGGCGGCCAGCGTCGATCATCCGTTCATCAAGGAATACTTCCTCGGGCTGCGCGGCCGCCGCGCGCTGCAGGCGCTGCCGCCGGAGCGGCGCGCGAAGCTGCCGAAGGCGGCACTCGAACCGGCGCTGTCCAGCGTCGAGCTGTAACACCAGGAAATCGCGAATGGAAAACAAGTCACATGCGTTCTGGGCCGGCCTCTTCGCCATCGGCCTGCTGCTCGCGATCATCGCGACCGTGTTCTGGTTCAACGTCGACCGCACGGTGCGGATCCCCTACGACCTGGTCGCGCGCACCAATGTGACCGGCCTCTATCCGGACGCGGCCGTGCGCTATCGCGGGCTCGACGTCGGCAAGGTCGCCTCGATCCATTTCGACCACGCGCATCCGGGCGAGATCTCGATCCGCATCCTGGTCGATCGCGACGCGCCGATCACGCGCTCGACGTTCGGCACGCTCGGCTTCCAGGGCGTGACGGGCATCGCGTTTGTGCAGCTCGACGACACCGGCCACGATCTTGCGCCGCTGCCCACCTCGGACAGGACGGTCGCGCAGATCCCGCTGCATCCGAGCCTGTTCGACCAGCTCCAGCAGCGCGGCGACGTGCTGCTCAAGCAGTTCGAGGTGGCCGCCAGGAGCGTCAACGCGATGCTCTCGCCGGAGATGCGCGAGCAGCTGCGCGCCACCGAGGCGAGCGTGCAGCAGGCCGCCGACGGCGTCACCGCGCTGACCAGATCGCTCGAGCCCGTCACCGCGCAGCTGCCCGAGACCACCCGCCGCCTGAATCAGGCGCTCGCCTCGGCCGACTCGCTGGTCGGGCCGCACGGGCCGGTGGCCACGAACCTGGACCGCGCCGGCAAGGCGGCCGAGCAGGCGGGAACTGCGCTCGCCTCGATGGATCAGACGCTGTCCGAACTGAACGCGAGCATCCGTTACGAAACGCTGCCGCGCGTGAATTCGCTGAGTTCGAACCTCGGCGACACCTCGCGCACGGTGCGCGACGTGGCCGGCGAGATCAGCCGCAACCCGCGCAGCCTGCTGTTCGGCACCAGCGCCGGCCTGCCGGGGCCGGGCGAGGCGGGCTTCGCCTGGCCGCAGGCCGCGCCCGGGCACTGAGCTTGCGCGGCGCCGCGCGGGCCGGGGGTGACCTCCGTTCGGGCCGCGATGCGCGAACGCGTGACCGCGCCGGCATGACAGGACGAGGCACGCGGGCGCCGCAACCGGGCGGCCGCGGCACCGGGCAGCCGGCGCGGCGCGCGGCGGCGCCCGTTTCACGAGGCTTCGGCCACCCGCTTACGAGATCACGACCATGCAGGAATCCGCGATGTCACGCTTCACCGTTGTTTCCGCCCGCCGCGCGGCGCTCGCCGGCGCCGCGTTCGCGCTGGCGCTGCTCGCCGGCTGCGCGAGCGATGCGGCCCGGATGTCCGACATCCGCTACGACCTCGGCCCGATCGACAGCGGGGGCTTTGCCGCCGCGCCGGCCTCGGGCACCGTGCTCAAGGTGCTCGACATGCGTGCGCCCGACGCGTTCGACACCGACAAGTTCGTCTACCGGCTCGCCTACGCCGACGCGCAGCGCATCGCCACCTACCGCGACAGCCGCTGGACCGCGCCGCCCGCGCAGTTGCTCACGCAGCGGCTGCGCACGGCGCTGGCCTCGCGCGGCACGGTGCTCGACGGTGGCGACGCGGTGCGCGCCACCGTGCTGCACGTCGAGCTGAACGAGTTCGAGCAGGTGTTCGACGGCCAGAGCCAGAGCCACGGCGAGGTGGCGGTGCGCGCCACGCTCACGCGCGAGGGCGCCGTGCTCGGCCAGCGCAGCTTCGTGTCGCGCGCGCCGGCCAGCACGCCCGACGCGGCGGGCGGCGCGGGCGCGCTGGCCGCCGCCAGCAACGAACTCGTGGCGCAGCTGGTGGCGTGGCTCGCGGTGCAGGCCAGCGCCTCGCCATGACGCGCGCGGCGCCGGCCACGCCCTGTCCGGAGCCGCGATGACGGCCGGCGCGCCGCCGCCCGCCGCGCTCCATGCCTCGTCGCTCGGGCGGCGGCTGTTCGCGGCCTATGCCGCGCTGATCGTCTATGCCTCGCTGTACCCGTTCTCCGGCTGGCGCTCGCTCGGCGTCGGCCCGCTCGACTATCTGCTCGCGCCGATGCCGCGCTACTGGACCGGCTTCGACGTCGTCACCAACGTGCTCGGCTACCTGCCGCTCGGCGCGCTCGCGGCGGGCGCGCTGCATCCGCGCGTGCGCGGGCCGGCCGCCGTGCTCGCCGCGACGCTGTTCGGCACGCTGGTGTCGGGCGCGATGGAGGCGCTGCAGACCTACCTGCCCACCCGCGTCGCCTCCAATCTCGACCTCGGCGCCAACGCGCTCGGCACCCTGCTCGGCGCGCTGCTGGCGGCACCCGTCGTGCCGGCGCTGATCGAGCGCGGCATGCTGCGGCGGTGGCGCGACGCGTGGTTCGAGCGCGACGCGGCCACGCCGCTGCTGCTGTCGGCGCTGTGGCCGTTCGCGGTGCTGTTCCCGTCGCCGTTCCTGTTCGGCATCGGCAGCTGGCCGAGCGAGCTGTGGGATCGCGCCGACGTGTCGATGCGCGACGCGCTGCTGGCCTGGGCGCCGGCCGGCTGGCGCGTGGCGGGCTGGTCCGACGCGTTCGACGCGCTCGACGCGCGCCTGTCGGCCACCGCCTGGGAGGCGCTGCTCGCCGCGCTGGGCCTGTTCGCGGCGCTCGCGCTCGCGTCGCTGACGATGCGCCGCGATGCGCCGCGCCAGCGGCTCGTGATCGGCTTCGTCGCCGTGGTGCTGGTGCTGAAGCTGGCCGCCACCTTCGTGCAGTCGCGCAGCGGGCTCGCGTTCGACTGGGCCACGCCGGGCGGTTGCGCGGGCATCGCGCTCGGCCTCGAGGCCGGGCTCGCCGCGCTGCGGCTGCGCGCGGTCTGGCGCGCCACCGCCGCCGCCGCCGCGCTCGCCGTTTCGCTGGTGCTCGTCAACGTGCTGCCCGTGAATCCGTTCTTCGACTATGCGCTGTCGGGCTGGAGCCAGGGCCGCTACCTGCACTTCAACGGCATCGCGCGCTGGCTCGCCTGGATCTGGCCATACGCGGCGCTGATCTGGCTCGCGTGGCACGCCGAGCGCGGCTGGCTCGGCCGCCGCGCGCGCGGCCGGGGGCCGGGCAGCGGGGCGGACCGCACGGGGCGCGGGCGCCGTTGAGCGGAGGCTTCGGGCGCCCACGCACGCCGGCATGTCGGCCGGGCTCGCCGCCGCTCGCCTCCCGCCGCAGATTCATGACGAAACGACCGGCACCCGTCACGAAAAGACGCCCGCGCGCGGCCTCTGCACCCGTCGCCACCGCTCGCTATAATCGATCACCCACCTCACCCATTCAGCCGGCGGCGCCTCGCGCACGCGGGCGGCTCCCACACCATGAACGGCAACGCCTACTACCAGCACCACGTCTTCTTCTGTCTGAACCAGCGCGACCCGAGCGCGGATCGTCAAAGCTGCGCGAATTGCGGTGCGCAGTCGATGCAGGAATACGCGAAAAAGCGCGTGAAGGAACTGGGCCTGGCGGGCGCCGGCAAGGTTCGCATCAACAAGGCCGGCTGCCTCGACCGCTGCGAGGAGGGGCCGGTGATGGTGGTGTATCCCGAGGGCACCTGGTACACCTACGTCGACAAGCAGGACATCGACGAGATCGTCGAATCGCATCTGCGCGACGGCAAGGTGGTCGAGCGCCTGATGATCTGAGCGGCGCCCGCGCGTTCCGAGCGCCCGCACATCCCGTCCCGCGGTCCCGCGCGCCGTGCCCGGCGTCGTTCGGGCCGCCGTTTTTCCCGTGGTTTCCCCGCCGATTCACCCGATTCACCGTTACCTCGCAGCGAAGCGCCGCCATGAATGCCCAAACCGAGAAATTCCTGATCGACGGCCCGGTCGGCCGTATCGAGATCGCCGTCGACCAGCCGCCCGAGGGCACCGCCACGCGCGGCGTCGCGCTGGTGGCGCATCCGCATCCGCTGTTCGGCGGCAGCATGGACAACAAGGTCGCGCAGACGCTCGCGCGCACCTTCACGCAGCTCGGCTACACGGTCTATCGCTCGAACTTCCGCGGTGTCGGCGCGACCGAGGGCACCCATGACAACGGCCACGGCGAGGCCGACGACCTGCTCGCCGTGATCGCCCACCTGCGCGCGCAGCCGGGCCAGGCCGACGCGCCGCTGGTGCTGGCCGGCTTCTCGTTCGGCACGTTCGTGCTGTCGCATGTCGCGAAGCGCCTGCGCGAACAGGGCGCGGTGATCGAGCGGATGGTGTTCGTCGGCACCGCCGCGAGCCGCTGGGAAGTGGCCGAGGTGCCCGAAGACACCATCGTGATCCACGGCGAGACCGACGACACGGTGCCGATCGCCTCGGTCTACGACTGGGCGCGGCCGCAGGAACTGCCGGTGGTGGTGATCCCGGGCGCCGAGCATTTCTTCCACCGCAAGCTGCACATCCTGCGGCGCGTGATCACCGACGCCTGGCGCTGAAACCGGGCCGCGAGGCGGCCGCCGTGCCGGGCGTCGATCCGGCATCGACCTTGCATGGACCCGGCATCGGAGCGGCATTGGACCGAGATCCACCCGGCATCAGACCGGGATGAATGCCGGTATCGAACCGGCGATCGAGCCGCCTCGCGCGACGATTTCCGGGCCGGATCGCACGCGCCGCGGCCTGTCCGTTCCACGCGACGAAAACGCCGCTTGCGGGCTTGGGCCGCCCGCGCGCCCGTATAATGGCCGGGCTTGCCTGCGTCGCGCGCCCGGTCCGGTGCGGTTGGCGGGTTCGGCGGCGGTGCGCGAAACCCGCGCGTCGCGCGAACCGACGCCGCTGCCGCCTGTCCAATCCCGCGCGTCGCGCCCGGCTCCGCCAAGGTGCCGCGGCCGGACCGCTCGCCGTCCCGGTTCCCCGATCTCGCGCCCCGTGCGCAGCACTTTCTGCCATCTGCCTGAATCGATCATGCGTTTGTCCTCCGTAGGCCTCAAGTCCCTCGCTTCTTCCACCGCTTTCGCCGCCGTTGCGCGCAACCTCGCGCTCGGCGTCGTCATGCCCGCCGCGCTCGTGACGACGGTCGCCGTCGCGCAGGCGAAGCCCGCCGCCAAGGCGAAGGCCGCCGCGGCGGCCACCGAGGCGCCGACCGGCGCGCCGGCCACCTACCTGCCGGGCGCGGTACCGCCGCCCGGCGTCAACGCGCGCTCGTGGGTGCTGGTCGACGCGAGCAGCAACCAGGTGCTCGCCTCCGGCAACGCGGACGAGCGCGTCGAGCCCGCCTCGCTGACCAAGCTGATGACGGCCTACCTGGTGTTCGAGGCGCTCTCGACCAAGAAGATCTCGATGGAGCAGGTCGTGACGCCGAGCGAGGCGGTGCGCCGCGTCGGCACCGACGAGTCGCGCATGTTCATCGAGGCGAACAAGCCGGTGTCGGTCCACGACCTCGTCTACGGGATGATCATCCAGTCGGGCAACGACGCCGCGATCGCGCTGGCCGAGCTGGTCGGCGGCAGCGAATCGCAGTTCGTCAACATGATGAACGCCGAGGCGCAGAAGCTCGGCATGAAGGGCACCCACTTCGCCGACGTGAACGGCATGCCCGACCCGCAGCACTACACCACGGCGGGCGATCTGGCCGTGCTGTCGGCGCGCCTGATCCGCGATTTCCCCGACTACTACAACATCTTCTCGGTGAAGGAATTCACCTACAACAACATCCGCCAGCCGAACCGCAACCGGCTGCTGTGGATCGACCCGACTGTCGATGGCCTGAAGACCGGCCACACGCAGGCCGCCGGCTACTGCCTGATCGCCTCGGCCAAGCGTCCGCTGCCGGGCTCCGACGCCTCGCGCCGCCTCGTGTCGGTGATGATGGGCGAGACGAAGGAAAGCGACCGCGTGCAGGACAGCCTGAAGATGCTGAACTACGGCTACAGCGCGTTCGACACGGTGCGCCTCTACAAGGGCGGCCAGGCGGTGGACACGCCGCGCGTCTACAAGGGCCGCGCGAACTCGGTGCAGGTCGGCGTGCAGAAGGACCAGTTCGTGACGCTGCCCAAGGGCGTGGGCGACAAGATCAAGCCGCAGGTCACGCTGAACACGCCGCTCATCGCGCCGCTCGCCGAAGGCCAGCAGGTCGGCACGGTGCAGTTCGTGGCGGACGGCAAGACGGTCGCGCAGTTCCCGGTCGTCGCGCTGCAGGCGGTGCCGGAAGCGGGCTTCTTCGGCCGCCTCTGGGATTCGATCCTGCTGATGTTCAGCAAGAAGTAAGCAGACGCCGGCCCGGCGCGGGTCCGGCGCGCGCGTCGCGCCGGGCTCCGCTGACCTGCCGCAACCCGCGCCGTGCCGCGACGTGGTCGACTCGGACGCATCGCCACTGAGATTTTTTGATCGCCATGAGCCAAGCTGATTTCGATCCGGTCGTCTATCTGAGCATCTCGGCCGAGGAGCAACGGGTGCCGCTGTCGCAGGCGCGCGTGCCGGTCCTCGATCGCGGTTTCATCTTCGGCGACGGCATCTACGAGGTCGTGCCGGTGTACGCGCACGACGGCCGCCGCACGCCGTTCCGGCTGCCGCAGCATCTGGCGCCGCTCGAGCGCAGCCTCAAGAAGCTCGGCATCCCGAACCCGCGCGACGACGCGGGCTGGACCGCGCTGATCGACGAGCTGCTCGCCACCAACGCGGCCGGCTTCGACGAGGGCGAGCACGCCAAGGTCTACCTGCAGATCACGCGCGGCGTCGCGAAGCGCGGCCATGCGTTTCCGGCCGACATCGTGCCCACCGTGTTCATGATGGTCAGCCCGATGGAGCTGCCCGGCAACGAGATGCGGACCACCGGCGTGCGCTGCGTGACGGCGGAAGACCGCCGCTGGCTGCACGCCGACATCAAGTCGACCTCGCTGCTCGGCAGCGTGCTGATGGCCCAGCATGCGGCCGAACGCAAGGCGTTCGAGACGATCCAGCTGCGCGACGGCAACCTCACCGAGGGCTCGTCGACCAACATCTGGGTCGTGAAGAACGGCGAACTGCTCGCTCCGCCGCGCAGCAACCGGATCCTCGAAGGGATCCGCTACGCGCTCGTCGAGGAGCTCGCCGAGGAATGCGGGATTCCGTTCGTGGCGCGCGAGATCAACGAAGCCGAACTGCGCGCGGCCGACGAGATCCTGCTGACGTCGGCCACGCGCGAAATCCTGCCCGTCACCTCGCTCGACGATCTGCCGGTGCAGGACGGCCGCCCCGGCCCCGTGTTCATCGCGCTCTACGAGGCCTACCAGCGCGCCAAGGTGCGCGAGCTGGCGCTCGCCTGAACGCCCGTTTTCATCGATTCCTTCTGGAGAAGCCAAATGACCGAACCGACCAAGACAGTCGAACTGACTGGTGCGATCGATACCAGGAAGGACACGCTGCTCGAATTTCCCTGCGACTTCCCGATCAAGATCATGGGCAAGGCCCATCCCGAGTTCAAGGACACGATCTTCAAGGTGGTGGCCGTTCACGACAACGAGATCGATCTGGAGAAGATCGAGGAGCGTTCGTCGAGCGGCGGCAACTACACGGGCCTGACGATCACGGTGCGCGCCACGAGCCAGCAGCAGCTCGACGACATCTACCGCTCGCTGACCGGCCATCCGATGGTCAAGGTCGTGCTGTAATTCGCGCCGGCCGCGCGCGTCGCCAGGTCTTGTCCGGCGGCGCGGGCGGCGTGGCCGGCGGCGGCCGCACGTGCGCCGCCGCGTTTTCCTCCGTCCGCGCCGGACATCCCTTCCCGTCGTTCTCTCGTTGCCCGGGTCAGGGCACCTCGCCCGTTTCCGTGACGTCGGCCACCTTGCCGGTTTCCCTCGCCGCTTTGCGCGCGGCGGCCGAGCTGGCCGCCGGCCGCGCCATCACGCGCGCCCAGCTTTGCTCGAAGCGCGCCAGTTCCTCCAGCAGCCAGCTGCGAAACGCCTGTACGCGCGGCAGCTGGATCCGCGAGCGCGGACAGACGAAATAGCAGTGCCACGGGCTCGGCCCGAGGATGTCGAACAGGCGCACGATGCGGCCCGCCTCGAGTTCGGCCGCCGCCAGCGAGCGGCGCACCAGCGCGATGCCCTGGCCGTCGATGGCGGCCTGCACCAGCTGCGACGAATCCTGGAACAGCAGCCCGCGCTTGGGCTCGGTCAGCGTGGCGAGGCCGGCCGCGTCGAACCACGGGCGCCACAGTTCGTCGTCGGAGCGCAGCAGCGGATAGCGCGCCAGGTCGGCCGGCTCCCTCGGCAGCACGCCGCCGTTCAGCGTCGGCGCGCAGGCCGGCAGGAACACCTCGTCGAATAGCTTTTCCACGTGCAGCCCCGGATAGTGGCCGTTGCCGAAGCGGATCGCCACGTCGACGTCGTCGCGCGAGAAATCGGTCAGCGAATCGGTGGACTTCAGTTCGAGGTCGATGCCGGGATGCCGGTCGATGAACGAGCCGATCCGCGGCGTGATCCAGCGCGCGGCGAACGACTGCAGCGAGGACACGATCAGCCGGTTCGGCCGGTCCGACGCGCAGACTTCGATCGTCGCGTCCACCAGCATCGCCAGCGCGGCGCGCACCTGCCGCGCGTAGCGCTCGCCGGCCTCGGTGAGCCCGAGCCGGCGGCCGTTGCGGGTGAAGAGCGGCACGCCGAGCTCCTCCTCGAGCGCGCGGACCTGATGGCTGACCGCGCCGTGCGTGACGAACAGTTCGTCGGCCGCGCGCGAGAAGCTCCCGTGGCGGGCGGCGGCCTCGAACGCGCGCAGCGCGTTCAGCGGGGGAAGTTTGCGAGGATCCACTTGCTAATTTTTCTCACAAGAACGTGAAAACGTCTCGTTTTGCGCAAGCCGTTGATGTGTCTACGATTGTAGTCATTCCACCGTGCTTACCGGAGCGCATCATGAGAGAAATTTCTTCAAGCGTCACGTTCGAGATCCAGGCCGGTGAGATCGTACCGATGAAAGTGGTGCGCAGCACGCGTCTGGCGGTGCAGGGCGCGACCGTCTGGGCCACGCGCAGCCACGACGTGGACGACTATTTCCTCGTGTCCGGTGCCTCGCTGCGGCTGCGCCGCGGCGAGCGGCTGTGGCTCGGCGTCGAGGGGCCGGGCAGCGCCTGCGTGTCGTTCAGCGTCGCGGCCACCCCGCGCGAGGCCGCGCAGACGCTGTTCGCGCGGCTCGCCGGCTGGCTCGCGCGCTTCCACGACGGCTGGCGCACGGTGTGAGCGGCGCGGGCGCCACGCACATCGGCCGCCATTGACGTCATGGATGGCGGCATTGGCGTTGCTCCCTGGCCGCTGCTCCCCGTTGCCGCCGTTGTCCCGCCGTCGTCCCGCCGTTGTCGTTGCGCACAGCGGGCCGGCGGCGCGTGTCGGTTTTCGGTAAACTAGCGCCCATGTCAGCGCCGCCGGTTTCCATCCCGTCCCCTATATCCACCGAGTCCGGCAGCGCGGTTGCCCCCGAGGCCGCCGCGCTGCCGCCGATCGTCGTGCGGTGGCTCGGCTCCGCGCCTTACGAGCCGACCTTCGACGCGATGCGCGCGTTCACCGACGCGCGCACGCCCGACACGCCCGACGAGATCTGGCTCGTCGAGCATCCGCCCGTCTTCACGCTCGGCCAGGCCGGCAACCCTTCGCACCTGCTCGTCGCCGACAGCGGCGTGCCGCTCGTGAAGGTCGATCGCGGCGGGCAGATCACCTATCACGGCCCGGGCCAGATCGTCGCCTACCTGCTGGTGGACCTGCGGCGCCGCAAGCTGATGGTGCGCGGCACGGTCGAGCGCATCGAGCAGGCCGTGATCGAAACCCTCGCGGCGTATAATCTCGCGTCGGTCCGCAAGGCGGGCGCGCCCGGCATCTACGTGGAATCGGGGCCGCATGCCGGCGCGAAGATCGCCGCCCTCGGGCTCAAGATCCGCAACGGCTGCAGCTATCATGGCCTGAGCCTCAACGTGCAGATGGACCTCCGCCCGTTTCTCGCGATCAATCCGTGCGGCTACGCGGGACTCGAAACGGTCGACATGGCGACCGTCGGCGTGATCGCCGACTGGCGCGACGTCGCCGGCACACTCGTGCGCCGTCTGACCGCCAACCTCGACGGCGCCATCGCCGCCGCTTTGCCGCAGGCACTGGAACATTCGAATGACTGACGTAACCGCAACCCCCGCATCGGCCGATCCGGTCGCCGCCTACGATCCGACCTCGAAGCAGAAGGCCCAGGCAAAGACGGCCCGGATTCCGATCAAGATCGTGCCGATCGAGAAGCTGAAGAAGCCCGAGTGGATCCGCGTGAAGGCGGCCACCGGCAGCTCGCGCTTCAACGAGATCAAGACGATCCTGCGCGAGCACAACCTGCACACCGTCTGCGAGGAAGCGAGCTGCCCGAACATCGGCGAATGTTTCGGCAAGGGCACCGCGACCTTCATGATCATGGGCGATAAATGCACGCGTCGCTGCCCGTTCTGCGACGTCGGCCACGGCCGCCCCGATCCGCTCGATCCGCAGGAGCCGGCCAACCTCGCGCGCACCATCGGCGCGCTGCGCCTGAAGTACGTGGTGATCACGAGCGTGGACCGCGACGACCTGCGCGACGGCGGTGCCGGCCACTTCGTCGAGTGCATCCGCCAGGTGCGCGAGCAGTCGCCCGAGACCCGCATCGAGATCCTCACGCCGGACTTCCGCGGCCGTCTCGACCGCGCGATCGGCATCCTGAACGCCGCGCCGCCCGACGTGATGAACCACAACCTCGAAACGGTGCCGCGCCTCTACAAGGAAGCGCGCCCCGGTTCGGACTACGCGCATTCGCTGAAGCTGCTGAAGGATTTCAAGGCGCTGCATCCGGAAGTCGCGACCAAGTCGGGGCTGATGGTCGGCCTCGGCGAGACGCCCGAGGAAATCCTGCAGGTGATGCGCGACCTGCGCGAGCACGACGTCGACATGCTGACGATCGGCCAGTACCTGCAGCCGTCCGAGCACCATCTGCCGGTGCGCGAGTACGTGCATCCGGACGTGTTCAGGATGTACGAGGAAGAAGCCTACAAGATGGGCTTCACGCACGCGGCCGTGGGCGCGATGGTGCGTTCGAGCTACCACGCCGATCTGCAGGCGCATGGGGCGGGCGTGGTCTGAGTTACCGCCGCCGGCGCGAAAGCGTCATCGGAAAGCACGACACGAAAGCCCGCCCTCCGGCGGGCTTTTGCTTTGGGGGCGGGGATGAGGCGGGCTGCCTGCCGTGCTGCCGCCGCGCCCGCGCCGCGATCCCGTCGCCGCCATCCACCCGAACGCGAAAAGCATAGCGGCGGCAGCGTCAATTGCATCGCAGGAATCGTTAGAACCGCGTGCGGGCCAAGTCTCTATAGTCGGGCGCTTTCGTGCCTTTTCGTGCCACCCGCTTCCCGACTCGAGGATCGTCATGCCGCGTTTCAGCCCCGTCCGTGCCGCCGTCGCGCTCGCCACCGCGTTCGCCACCCTTGCCACCGCGCTGCCGCTCACCGCGCGCGCGGCCGACAAGGACGTGGTGATCGCCTACCAGGACATGGTCGTGCCGTGGCGCTACGCGCAGGCCACCGGCGAAGTCGAGAAGGCGACCGGCTACCACGTCACGTTCCGCAAGCTCGGCAGCGGTGCCGACGTGATCCGCGCGCTCGCCTCCGGCTCGGTGCAGCTGGGCGAGGCGGGTTCGAGCCCGATCGCGGCCGGCCTCTCGCAGGGCGTGGACATCTCGCTGTTCTGGATTCTCGACAACATCAACGACGCCGAGGCGCTGGTCGCGCGCAACGGCTCGGGCGTGACCAGCGTGGCCGGCCTGAAGGGCCACAAGATCGGCGTGCCGTTCGTCTCCACCTCGCATTTCCACACGCTGGTGGCGCTGCAGCAGGCGGGCGTGAACCCGAACGACGTGAAGATCGTCAACCTGCGCCCGCCCGAGGTCGCGGCGGCCTGGGCGCGCGGCGACATCGACGCGACCTACATCTGGGACCCGGTGCTCGCGAAGGTCAAGCAGAGCGGCACGGTGCTGACCACCTCGGGGCAGGTCGCGAAGGCGAGCGGCAAGGCGACCTTCGACGGCTTCGTGGTCACGCGCGAGTTCGCGAAGGACCACGCCGATTTCGTCACGCGCTTCGTGAAGGTGCTGGCCGCGGCCGACGCCGACTATCGCGCGCATCCGGCCGCCTGGGGCAAGGGCTCGGCGCAGGCCGCGGCGGTCGCGAAGGAATCGGGCGCGAATCCCGACGACGTGCCGGCGAGCCTCGCGCTCTATGCGTTCCCGCCGCTTGCCGAGCAGGCGTCGGCTACCTGGCTCGGCGGTGGCGCGCAAGCGGGCGCGGCGAAGTCGCTGGCCGCCACGGCGGTGTTCCTGAAGACGCAGGGCACGATCCAGACGGTGCTGCCCGATTACTCGGTCGGCGTCGATCCGCGCTTCGTGCAGGCGGCCGCGCATTGAGCGGCCGCGACCGACGCCGAGGCGCGCGATGAGCCTGCTCGAGATCCGGCAGCTGTCGGTGGACTATCCCGGCGAGCGCGGGCGCGACGGCACGCGGGCGCTCGCCGGCGTCGACCTGTCGATCGAGGCGGGCGAATTCGTGGTGGCGGTGGGCGCGTCCGGCTGCGGCAAGACCACCTTGCTGAACTGCATCGCCGGTTTCGTCGAGCCGGGCGCCGGCGAGGTGCGCATCGACGGCGCGCCGGTGAGCGGGCCGGGTGCCGATCGCGGCGTGGTGTTCCAGAAATACGCGCTGCTGCCGTGGCTCGACGTGCTTGACAACGTCGCGCTCGGGCTGCGTTTCCAGCGTGTGCCGAAGGCCGAGCGCCATGCGCGCGCGCGCCGGATGCTCGCGCTGGTCGGGCTCGAACGGCACGCCCATGCGCGCGTCTACGAACTTTCGGGCGGCATGCAGCAGCGCGTGGGTATCGCGCGCGCGCTCGCCGGCGAGCCGCGCGTGCTGCTGATGGACGAGCCGATGGGCGCGCTCGACGCGCTCACGCGCGAGTCGATGCAGGCGCTCGTGCTCGATCTGTGGGCGCGCACCGGCAAGACGGTGTTCTTCATCACGCACGACGTGGAGGAGGCGCTGTTTCTCGGCACGCGCGTGGTGGTGATGACGCCGGGGCCGGGGCGCATCGCCGAATCGCATGCGCTGCCGTTCGCACGGCGCTACGTGGACACGCGCGATGCGCGCGCCGTGAAGTCCGCGCCCGATTTCATCGCATGGCGCGAGCGGCTGATCGGCCTGCTGCATCGGCGTGACGCGACGGAGGCGGCATGAGCGGGCGCGACGAAGGGCGGGGCGGCACGGCGTTCGATGTTGCGGAGGCGGGTGCGATGGGGCGTGAGGTCGAGTCGTTCGGGACGGATCGGGCGAGCGCCGAGGCCGGTTTGCGTGAGCATGCCGCCGATTTGTCGCGAGCCAATCCGGCCCGCGCGGGCACCGGCGAGGCGACGCAGGCCGCTGCTGTCGCGTCCGGTTCGCATGGCACGCCGCCGTCCCGCCGGACGACCACGCGCCGTCGCCCGCATCACGGCTCGCGGCGCCCCGGCGACGGCCCGACGGCCGCGCTCAGCGGCGCGTCGGTGGCCGGGCTCGCGCTGCTCTGGTGGGCCGCGACGCACTTCGGCTGGGTGCCGCCGCTGTTCCTGCCGGCACCGGCGGCGGTCTGGCGCGCGTTCGTCGATGCGTGGCACGGCAACCTGCAGGGCGGCGTGCCGCTTGCCGAGCATCTGGGCTGGAGCGCGCTGCGCGTGTTCGGCGCGTTCGCGCTGGCCGCGCTGATCGGCATCCCGGTCGGCATCCTGATGGGCGTGAGCCGCGTCGCGCGCGGGCTGCTCGATCCGCCGCTCGAGTTCTACCGGCCGCTGCCGCCGCTCGCCTATCTGCCGCTGGTGGTGATCTGGTTCGGCATCGACGAGACCGCCAAGATCGTGGTGATCTTTCTCGCCTGTTTCGCGCCGATCGCGATGGCCGCGCGTGCCGGCGCGCGCAGCGCGACGCGCGAGCAGATCGCCGCGGCCTGGTCGCTCGGCGGCAGCGCCGAGCAGGTGGTGCGCCATGTGGTGCTGCCGGCCGCGCTGCCCGAGATCCTGACCGGGCTGCGGATCGCCATCGGCTTCGGCTGGACCACGCTGGTGGCCGCCGAGATGGTGGCCGCCACGGCCGGGCTCGGGCAGATGGTGCTCAACGCGTCGAGCTTCCTGCGCACCGACGTGGTGGTGATGGGGATCGTGCTGATCGGCCTGATCGCCTGGGGCTTCGATCTGGCGATGCGTGCGCTGGAGCGGCGGCTCGTGCCGTGGAAGGGACGCGGATAGGGCAGGTGCCAAGCGCCAAGCGGCCGGCTGGCGCCGCCGCGTTCCACCGGAGCCGCGCCATCCGCCGCGCCGCATCCACACCGCATCCCGCCCCGGCCCAAAGCCCGCCCTGTCAATCCCCGACCGCCACCCCTTCGCGCCGAGGATCGGCGCCGCCGAGCCACAGCGACTGCCCGTCCACGCTGATCCGCTGCAGCCCGGCCAGCCCCGACGCCACCTCGACCATCCGCACGTCATGCCCGCGCCGCCGCAGCGCGTCGGCGAGCGCGTCGGACACGCGTCCGCGTTCCAGCTCGGTCGGGCCGTTGCGCGAGCCGACGTAGGGCAGCGCGATCGCCTGCTGGATCGTCAGCCCCTGGTCGCCGACGCCGACCAGCGTCTTCGCGGCGTCCACGCCGTCGGCCGCGCCCAGCACCAGCGCCACGCGCCGCGTGCCGCGCTCGAACACGAGTTCGGGCGCGAGCGACGAACGCGGACGCTTGCCGCCCTCGACGCGGTTCGCGAGCGGCTGGCCGCGATTGGGCGGCAGATGCGAGAAGGCGTCGAGGCCGTCGTTGAGCAGGAAGCCGCGCACCATCAGCTTCGCGCCGAACGGGCGCCCGAGCCCCGAACTCATCGACACGGCCGCACCGTAGCGATCGACGATCGACAGCTGGCTCGCGGCCGGCTCGGTCGCGGCCGGGTCGTCGCCGAACGCGCCCGCGAGCGACGCGCCGTCCGGCAGGCCCGCGCTCGCGCGGCCGGTGTCGGTCTCGCCGATCCGCTGCGCGCGCTGCGCGAGATAGGCGGGCGCGACCAGCCGCTGCCAGTCGGCGCCCGGCCCGCCCGGCGCCGCGATGAAGTCGGGGTCGGCGACGTAGCGTGCGCGGTCGGCGTAGGCCAGCCGCCCCGCCTCGCTGAACAGGTGCGCGGCGAGCGGCGTGGGCTCGAGGCCCGACGCCGTGCGCACCGGCTGCTGCGTGGCCGGCTTGCGCCAGTCGGGCCGCGCCTCGAGGATGCCGAGCAGCTGCGCGACGACGAGCCCGCCCGAGGACGGCGGCGGCATCCCGCAGACGGTCCAGTTGCGATAGTCGGTGCAGAGCGGCGTGCGCGGCCGGGCGCGGTAGCGCGCGAGATCCTGCAGCGTCAGCCGCCCGGGGTTGGCCGCCGGCTTGCCGACCCGCGCGACGATCTCGCGCGCGATCGGGCCTTCGTAGAACGCGTGCGCGCCACCGCCCGCGATCTGTCGCAGGGTGGCCGCGAGCGCGGGGTTGCGCAGCAGCGTGCCGGCCGCCTTCGGCTGGCCGTCGCGGTCGTAGTAGAGCGCGCGCGCGGCGGGGTCGTCGCGCAGCGCCGGCTCGCGCGCGAGCAGCGCGGCCAGGCGCGGGCTGATCGGCACGCCCTGCTCGGCGAGCCGGATCGCCGGCTGGAACAGCCGCTTCCACGGCAACCGGCCGTGCTCGCGATAGGCCGTCTCCAGCATGCGCAGCGTGCCCGGCACGCCGACCGCGCGCGCGCCGGATTCGCCGGACGTGCCGTCGGCGCCGGCGAACAGGCGCCCGTTCGCGGCGGCCGGCGCCGTTTCGAGGCCGTCGAGCGCCTCGGTGGTCTTGCCGTCGCTGAACAGCAGGAATGCGCCGCCGCCGAGGCCGGACGACTGCGGTTCGACGAGCGTGAGCACCATCTGGGCCGCGATCGCCGCGTCGACGGCGCTGCCGCCCGCCTTCAGGATCTCGGCGCCGGCCTGCGCGGCGAACGGGTTGGCGGCGACGATCATCTCGCGCCGCGCGGTCCAGCCCGGCTTGTCGGTCCAGCGGGTGGCGGCCTCGGCGCGCGCCGCGTCGGCGTCGTCCGTGCCGCCGGCAGCCGAGGCGGCGGCCGGCCCCGACGCGCTCGCTGCGCCCGGCGCATGCGATGCCGACGGCGTGGTCGAGGTCGAGCAGGCGCTCAGCGCGACCAGCAGGACGGCGGCGGCAGTGGCGGCCAGGGCGGTGGCGGCGGCGTTGGCGGGCAAGGTCGGGCGCGGGCGAATCCGGTCGATCATCGATTACCTCGGAAGGAGCGTCGGAAAAAAAGTGGGCGCGGGCGGCGCGCCATTGTCGCCGCTCGCACGGGGTGGCGTCATCCGTCGAATCCCTCGACGGCCGCGAGCGGGGCGCCAAGCATCAGCGTCATCCGCCAGGTCGATCGACCGCGCGCCCCGACTTGCGCGCCTCGTCGAGGATGAACTCGATGAAGGTGGCCATCGCGCGCGTATGGTGGCGGTTCGGCATGTAGAGCAGCGCCATGCGCGTGCCGAAGATGCTGAGCCGGTACGCGTCGAGCGTGGTGACCACGGCGCCGCGGCGCCAGTCGTCGTGGATCACGTAGTCGGGCACGATGCCCACGCCGAGCCCGGCCAGCACGGCCTGGCGCAGGAACGGGAAGTTCTCGGAGATCAGCGTGGGGGCGAGCAGCACTTCGTGGCGCTCGCTGTCGAGATAGGCGGCGATCCGCAACTGCCGCCCGACCACGGTGGCGGTGATCACGGGCGCGTCGGCCAGTGCGTCGAGCGTGGCCGGCATGCCGTGGCGCGCGGCGAACTCGGGCGACGCGCAGGCCACGTAGCGCACCGCGCCCATGTCGCGCGCGACGAGGTTCGGCGGCGCCTCGGCCAGCACGCGCACGGCGATGTCGACTTCGTCGCGCAGCAGATCCTCGACGCGGTTTTCGAACACCACGTCGAGCACGATGCCGGGATGGCGCCGCTTGAACGCGATCAGCCAGTCCGACATCACGATCTGCCCATAGCCGCTCGGCACCGACAGCCGCACGCGCCCCTGCAGCTCCTGGCCCAGCGTGGCCACCGTCTCGCGCGCGGCCAGCAGCTCGTGCTGGATGCGCCGGCCGTGCTCGACGAGCCGCAGCGCCACCTCGGTCGGCTCGATGCGCCGCGTGGTGCGCCGCACCAGTTGCAGGCCGACCGACTTCTCCAGCTGGTTGAGCCGGTAGCTCACGTTGGCGCGGCTCATCTTGAGCCGGCGCGCGGCGTTGCTGAGGTTGCCGGCGTCGAGGATCTCGACGAGCAGCGTCAACGCGTTCAGGTCCATCCCGGTGTCCACCCGCCGATTGTCAAGGAAACTTTGACAGCTTGTAAAACGATCCTGGAATTGTCAATCGGGCTGGATCAATCGAGAATCGACGGCATTGCAATGCGCACCGCCGATTGCTCCGCTGCCCGCTGCCGTAGCCGGCCGCCACGCGCGCCGCCATTCCCTCCGAGGAGACCCGATGTCCACGCCGCTTCCGCCCGCCTCCGGCACCGTCACGCGCGAGCGCCGTGACGAGGTGCTCGTCGTCACCGTCGACCATCCGCCCGTCAACGCGCTGTCCGCCGAGGTGCGGCGCGGCCTCGCCGAGGCGTTCGACGCGGCCGCCGCCGATGCCGCCGTGGCGGCGGTGCTGATCGTCGGCGCGGGCCGCAACTTCATCGCCGGCGCCGACATCCGCGAGTTCGGCAAGCCGCCGCAGCCGCCCGCGCTGCCCGACGTGTGCCGCCGCATCGAGGACAGCGCGAAGCCGGTGGTGGTGGCGCTGCACGGCGCGACGCTGGGCGGCGGGCTCGAGGTGGCGCTGGCCGCGCATTACCGGATCGCGCTGCCGGGCGCCACGCTCGGCCTGCCCGAGGTGCTGCTCGGGCTGCTGCCCGGCGCCGGCGGCACCCAGCGCGCGCCGCGCCTGATCGGCGCGGCCGCGGCGCTCGACCTGATGCTGAGCGGGCGGCACGTGGGCGCCGGGGCCGCGCTCGGGCTCGGCCTCGTCGATCGCGTGGCCGCCAGCGACGACACGCTGGCCGAAGGGCTCGCCTACACGCACGAGTTGCTGGCCGCCGCGGCGCCGGTGCGCCGCACCCGCGACGCGCAGGGCCTGGCCGACCGCGCCGCGGCCGAGGCGGCCATCGAAGCCGCGCGCGCCGAGCTGGCGCGGCGCGCGCGCGGGCTGTTCTCGCCGCAGCGCATCGTCGAGGCGGTGCAGGCCGCGCTGACGCTGCCGTTCGACGCCGGCCTGCAGCGCGAGCGCGAGCTGTTCATGGCCTGCCTCGACAGCCCGCAGCGCGCGGGCCTGGTCCACGCGTTCTTCGCCGAGCGCGAGGCCGCCAAGGCGCCGGGCGTCGAGGGCGCGGCGGCGCGGCCGGTCGAGCGCGTCGGCGTGGTGGGCGGCGGCACGATGGGCGCCGGCATCGCGGTGGCGGTGCTCGACGCCGGGCTGCCGGTGACGATGATCGAGCGCGACGCGACCTCGCTCGAACGCGGCCGCGCCCACGTCGCGAAGGTCTACGACGCGCTGGTCGCGAAAGGGCGGCTCAGCGCCGAGGCACGCGACGCGCGGCTCGCGCGCCTGGCCGGCAGCACCGCCTACGACGCGCTCGCCGACGCCGATCTCGTGATCGAGGCGGTGTTCGAGGAGATGGCCGTCAAGCAGGCCGTGTTCGCCGAACTCGCGCGCGTGACGAAGCCGGGCGCGGTGCTTGCCACCAACACCTCGTATCTCGACATCGACGCGCTGGCCGCCACCACCGGCGCGCGCGCGGGCGACGTGATCGGCCTGCACTTCTTTTCGCCTGCGCATCGGATGAAGCTGCTCGAGATCGTCGTGCCGGCGCGCGTGAATGCCGAGGTGGTGGCCACCGCGTTCGGCTTCGCGAAGCGGCTGCGCAAGGTGGCGGTGCGCGCGGGCGTCTGCGACGGTTTCATCGGCAACCGGCTCTTGGCCGTCTACCGCACGGCCGCCGACACCCTTATGGAAGATGGCGCGTCGCCGTATGAGATCGACGCGGCGATCCGCGGCTTCGGCTTCCCGATGGGACCATACCAGGTGATCGATCTGGCGGGCGGCGACATCGGCTGGGCCACGCGCAAGCGCCGCGCGGCCACCCGCGATCCGGCGCTGCGCTACGTGGCGATCGCCGACCGGCTCTGCGAGCGCGGCTGGTTCGGGCAGAAGACGCAGCGCGGCTTCTACCGCTATCCGGACGGCGCGCGCGGCGGCCAGCCCGACCCGGAAGTGGAGGCGATCGTCGCGGCCGAGCGCGCGGCCAAGGGCATCGTGCCGCGCGCGTTCGACGCCGACGAGATCGTGCGCCGCTACCTGGCCGCGATGATCAACGAGGCGGCCAACGTGCTGCACGAGAAGATCGCGCTGCGCCCGCTCGACGTGGACGTGGTGCTGGTCCACGGCTACGGCTTTCCGCGCCATCATGGCGGCCCGCTCCATTATGCCGACACGCTCGGCCTCGCCGAGGTGCTGGCCGAGATCCGCCGCTATGCCGCCGAGGATCCGGTGTTCTGGCGTCCCTCGCCGCTGCTGGTCGAGCTGGCCGAACGCGGCGAGACCTTCGCGAGCCTCAATCGCGCCGGCTGAGCGCCGCCGCCCGCGATGCGATCCCGAACCCTTCGATCCCGACCGGAGCCGATACGATGAACCTCGATTTCTCCCCCGCCGAAGAAGCGTTCCGCGACGAGGTGCGGCGCTTCCTCGCCGACGCGCTGCCGCCGGCGCTGTCGCGCAAGGTCAAGGGCGGCCTGCGCCTCACGCGCGATGACATGGCGCGCTGGCACGCGATCCTCCACGCGCGCGGCTGGCTCGCCAGCCACTGGCCGCGCGAATACGGCGGGCCGGGCTGGAGCGTCGCGCAGAAATTCCTGTTCGACAACGAATGCGCGATCGCCGGCGCGCCGCGCATCGTGCCGTTCGGCGTCAACATGCTCGGCCCGGTGCTGATCAAATACGGCAGCGAGGCGCAGAAGCGCCGCTGGCTGCCGCGCATCCTCGACGGCAGCGACTGGTGGTGCCAGGGCTACTCGGAGCCGGGCGCGGGCTCCGATCTCGCCTCGCTGCGCACGAGCGCGGTGCGCGACGGCGATCACTACGTGGTGAACGGCCAGAAGGCGTGGACCACGCTCGGCCACTACGCGAACATGATCTTCTGCCTGGTGCGCACCGCCACCGACGTGCGCAAGCAGGAGGGCATCAGCTTCCTGCTGATCGACATGGCCACGCCCGGCGTCGAGGTCCGGCCGATCGTGCTGCTCGACGGCGAGCACGAGGTGAACGAGGTGTTCTTCACCGACGTGCGGGTGCCGGCGGAGAACCTCGTCGGCGAGGAGAACCGCGGCTGGACCTACGCGAAATACCTGCTGACCTACGAGCGCACCAACATCGCCGGGATCGGCTTCTCGGTGGCCGCGCTCGACCGGCTGCGCGCGGTGGCCGCGAAGGTGCGCCGCCAAGGCCGGCCGCTCGCCGACGATCCGCTGTTCGCCGCGCGGCTCGCGCGCGTCGAGATCGAGCTGGAGAACATGAAGACCACCAACCTGCGCGTGCTCGCGGCCGTGGCGGGCGGCGGCGCGCCCGGCGCCGAGAGTTCGATGCTGAAGATCCGCGGCACCGAGATCCGCCAGGAGATCTCGTCGCTGATGCGGCGCGCGATGGGGCCTTACGCGGCGCCGTTCGTCGACGCGGCGCTCGATGCCGACGACGGTGTCGATGAGGGAATCCATCAAAGCGCCGCACTCGGCCCCGACGGCGCGGCCAGTGCCGCCGCGCAGTATTTCAACAACCGCAAGCTGTCGATCTTCGGCGGCTCGAACGAGATTCAGAAGAACATCGTCGCGAAGACGATCATCGGACTGTAACGGAACGGAGGCCGCATGGATTTCACGCACAGCGAGGATCGCCGGATGCTCGCCGATTCGCTGAACCGCTTCGTCGACGAGCAGTACGGCTTCGCGGTGCGCGAGCGCATCGTCGCCGGCGAGGCCGGCTACAGCGACGATCTCTGGCAACGCTTCGCCGGGCTCGGCGTGATCGGCGCGCTGTTCCCGGAGGCCGACGGCGGCTTCGGCGGCGCCGGCTTCGACATCGCGGTGGTGTTCGAATGCCTCGGGCGCGGCCTGGTGGTCGAGCCGTTCCTCGGCGCGCTGATGGCCGGCCGCGCGCTCGCGCTCGGCGCGGGCCGCGGGCAGGGCGATGAGGAAGGCGGCGCCGGCGCCGCGCATCGCGAGCGGCTCGCGGCGCTGCTCGACGGCCGCGCGGTGGCCGCGTTCGCGCATACCGAGCCGGGTACGCATTACGAGCCGCATCGCGTGGCGACGCGCGCGGTGCCGACCGCGCAGGGCTGGCGGCTCGACGGCGAGAAGGGCGTGGTGGCGCACGGCGGCAGCGCGACGTTCTTCGTCGTCTCGGCGCGGCTCGCGGATGCCGACGGCACGGCCGCCGGCGGCGACGACGGCGCCGATGACGGCGCCGATGACGACGACCCCGCCGGCCTCGCGCTGTTCGTGGTGCCGCGCGAGGCGCCCGGCGTGTCGGTGCGCGCCTATCCGACCATCGACGGCGGCCGCGCGGCCGAGGTGCGTTTCGAGCGCGTCGCGCTCGATGCCGGCGCGCGGCTCGCGGGCGACGGCGCCGCGCTGCTCGAACGCGTGACCGGCTTCGGGCTGCTGGCGCTCGGCGCCGAGGCGATCGGCGCGATGGACGTGGTGCGCGCGCAGACCATCGACTATCTGCGCACGCGCCGCCAGTTCGGCCAGCCGATCGGCGGCTTCCAGGCGCTGCAGCACCGCATGGCGGACCTGCTGCTCGAGATCGAGCAGGCGCGCTCGGCGGTGATCAACGCGGCGGCCGCGCTCGAACTGCCGCGCGTGGCACGCGAGCGCGCGCTGTCGGCCGCGAAGTACACGATCGGCCGCACCGGCGCGCGCGTGGCCGAGGAGGCGATCCAGCTGCACGGCGGGATCGGCATGACCTGGGAGCTGCCACTCGCGCACTACGCGAAGCGGCTCGTGATGATCGACCATGCGCTCGGCGACGAGGATCATCATCTGGCGCGCTACATCGCGCTCGGCAGGCCCTGAGCGGCAGGCGCGAGGCGACCGGCGCCAGTCCCTCGCTTCCTGCTTCGGCGCCATGCCGAGGCGGCGCCCGCGCCCGATTCGGTAGATTTTACCGGTCGATGCGTTCCAATCCGTCCGGAATACCGGACGTGACCGAATCCTGATTTCCGGAAAGCCGGATTCTCCGCGCCGGGCGAATCCTGGAAAAAATAAAGAAATCAAAGTGTTACGAGCTGACGCCGGGCTGGCATCGAGCTTGCATATCTCTGTCGCAAGGCCGACCCTCCGGCCGGACAACGACAGCAGCAAGGAGACAACCGATGACGCCCCACCCGTATCCTTCCCCCCGGATGGTCTGAGGCCGTCGCTTGTTGCGGCACGGCAGCCGCGCGGGCGAATGGCGCTCCCCCTGACATTCGCCCGCGTGCGTGACGCCGACACTCCGACTCCCTTCACCCTTCTGGAATCTGGACCCATCGTGAAGAAGAAACCGTTCTACAAAGTGCTCTACGTGCAGGTGATCTTCGCCATCATCGTCGGCGTGATCCTCGGCCATTACTACCCGTCGCTCGCCGTCGACATGAAACCGCTCGGCGACGGCTTCATCAAGCTGATCAAGATGGTGATCGGCCCGATCATCTTCTGCACGGTCGTGACCGGCATCGCCGGCATGCAGGACATGAAGAAGGTCGGCCGCGTCGGCGGCAAGGCGCTGCTCTACTTCGAGATCGTCTCGACGTTCGCGCTGATCCTCGGCCTCGCGGCCACCCACCTGCTGCGTCCGGGCTCGGGCTTCAACATCGACCCGGCCACGCTGAACGGCAAGGAAGTGGCGTCGTATGCGGCGAAGGCGCATGGCCAGTCGACGGTCGACTTCCTGATGCACATCATCCCGAACACGATGTTCGACGCGTTCGGCCAGGGCGAGATCCTGCAGATCCTGCTGATCGCGCTGCTGTTCGGCAGCGTGCTCGCGCATCTCGGCGATCGCGGCAAGGTCGTGACCGACTTCATCGAAGGCATCAGCCGCGTGCTGTTCGGCATCGTCCACATCATCACCAAGCTCGCCCCGATCGGCGCGTTCGGCGCGATGGCGTTCACCATCGGCAAGTACGGCGTGGGCTCGCTGGTGCCGCTGCTGAAGCTGATCGGCACGTTCTACCTGACCTCGGTGGTGTTCGTGGTGGTGGTGCTCGGCGCGGTGGCGCGCTACACCGGCTTCTCGATCCTGCGCTTCGTGGCCTACATCAAGGAAGAGATGCTGATCGTGCTCGGCACGAGCTCGTCGGAAGCGGCGCTGCCGCAGCTGATGGAGAAGCTCGAGAAGGCGGGCTGCGCGCGTTCGGTGGTGGGCCTCGTGGTGCCCACCGGCTACTCGTTCAACCTCGACGGCACCAACATCTACATGACGATGGCGGTGCTGTTCATCGCGCAGGCCACCAACATCGAGCTGACCTGGATGCAGCAGCTCACGCTGCTGGCGGTCGCGATGCTGACCTCGAAGGGCGCGAGCGGCGTGACGGGCGCGGGCTTCATCACGCTGGCCGCGACGCTGGCCGTGGTGCCGACCATCCCGCTCACCGGCATGGTGCTGATCCTCGGCATCGACCGCTTCATGAGCGAGTGCCGCGCGCTGACCAACATCGTCGGCAACGGCGTGGCGACGATCGTCGTCTCGGCGTGGGAGAAGGAGCTCGACCGCAACAAGCTGCGCGCCGCGCTGAACGGCGAAACCACGGTTGACGGCAGCCCCGCGAAGGTCTGACGTGAAACCCCTTGCAGCGGTGCGCGAGACGCCGCCGCTGCCCGGCGGGGCCGGAACCGGCGGCGCGACGGCGCCACGCGGGGCCGGCCCCGCCGCATTTGGGGCGGACGGCTATGCCACAATAGGCGATTCCCAATTTCCGGAAATCGCGAACGTGAAGCGCCGCCTGCTCGTCCTGCTGGTGCTCGTCGCGCTGCTCGCGGCGGCCTGCGCGCTGACCTGGACGATCACCTGGCAGCGCGGCGTGGACGACCTGCGCCGCAACGCGGCGGTGCGCGTGGACCGCACCACCAGCGCGCTGAAAAGCACGCTGGATCGCTACGAATCGCTGCCCTACCTGCTCGGCGGCCATCCGTTCGTGCAGGACGTGCTCGCCAATCCGGACTCGCCCGGCGACGTCGAGCGCGCCAACCGCTATCTCGACGACCTCACGCGCCACGCGCACGCCACCACCACCTATCTGATCGCCGCCGACGGGCACTGCGTGGCCGCCAGCAACTGGCGCGAGCCCGACAGCTTCGTCGGCATGGAGTACCGGTTCCGGCCGTACTTCATCGATGCGATGCGCGGCGGCACGGGCCGTTTCTTCGGGATCGGCACGGTCTCGCACGATCCCGGCTACTACATCTCGCAGCCGGTGCGGCGCGAGGGGCGCATCGTCGGCGTGGCGGTGGTCAAGCTCAACCTCGAATGGTTCCAGGGCGCCGACGCGTCCGAGCCGCTGGTGGTGGCCGACGATCACGGCGTGATCTTCCTGTCGTCGGTGCCGGCCTGGAAGTACCACACGCTCAAGCCGCTCACCGGCAGCGTCGCCGACTCGATCTTCACCACGCGCCAGTACGCGCAGCAGCCCGTCACGCCGGTGCCGATCCGCGTCGAGAAGGTGCTCGGCCCCGATGCCGAGATCGTGCGGCTCGGCGCCGGGATGCGCCCGCCGCGCTACCTGGCCAGCACGCGCCGGCTCGGCGAGCCCGACTGGCGGCTCGTCACGCTCGCGCCGGTCGAGCCGGTGGACACCGACGCGCGCAACGCCACCGTGGTGACCGGCTTCGGCTTCGTCTCGCTGTGCCTGTTCGCGTTCTACTGGCGCATGCGCCGCGCGCGCGTCAACGAGATGATCCGCAGCCGCACGCTGCTGCAGAACGCCTATGCCGAGCTGAACCAGCGCGTGGCCGAACGCACCGCCGATCTCTCGCAGGCCAACGAGCAACTGCAGAAGGAAGTGGGCGACCGGATCCGCGCCGAGCTGGAGCTGCGCACCGCCCACGACGAGCTCGTGCAGGCCAGCAAGCTCGCCGCGCTCGGCCAGATGGCGGCCGGCATCACGCACGAGCTGAACCAGCCGCTCGCCGCGCTGCGCAGCTTCTCCGACAACACGCGCGTGCTGCTCGACC
This sequence comes from Burkholderia perseverans, assembly GCF_022870505.1. Lineage (NCBI taxonomy): Bacteria > Pseudomonadati > Pseudomonadota > Betaproteobacteria > Burkholderiales > Burkholderiaceae > Burkholderia > Burkholderia perseverans. The sequence continues at coordinate 3,881,806 of NZ_CP045094.1, read as the reverse complement.
GCGGCGAGCAGGCCGCCGCGCGCGACAACCTCGAGGCGATCGCGTCGCTGACCGAGCGGATGGGCAAGATCACCAACCAGCTTAAGCTGTTCGTCGGCCGCGCGCGGCCGCGCAACGAGCGCGCGCTGGTCTCGCGCGCGCTGCGCAACGTCGCGTCGCTGCTGCGTGAGCGGCTGCAGGGCGTGGCGCTCGGCGTCACGCTCAGCGACGCGCTGGATCCGCGGGACGGCACGCAGCGGTTCGATCCCGCGCTCGAATATCCGGACCTGGTGGCGATCTGCGAGGACCTGCGCCTCGAACAGGTGCTGATCAACCTGCTCGGCAACGCGCTCGACGCGGTCGGCGGGGTGACCGCGCCGCGCATCGACGTGACCATCGAGGCCGCGCCCGCGACGATCGCCATCACGGTGGCCGACAACGGCCCCGGCGTGCCGCCCGAACTGCTGCCGCGCCTGTTCGAGCCGTTCTTCACCACCAAGGAGATGGGGCGCGGGCTCGGCCTCGGTCTCGCGATCTCGTCGTCGATCGCCAGCGATGCGGGTGGCTCGATCATTGCGCGAAACGCACTGGATCATGGCGCGGTATTCGTCTTGACGCTGCGCCGCGCGTACACGCATCATCCGCAGACGATGTCCGCCGGCCATTGACGGGTCTCGCGGGCCGCGACATCGACAGAAATCCGGGTGACAGAAGATGGCGAACCGCCTGCAGGTGATTTATATCGAAGACGACGAACTGGTGCGACGCGCGGCCGTGCAAAGCCTGCAGCTCGCCGGGTTCGAGGTGGCCGGCTTCGGCTCGGCCGAAGCGGCCGAGAAGGCGATCCTGGGCGAGCGCGTCGGTGCGGTGGTGTCCGACATCCGGCTGCCGGGCGCGAGCGGCCTCGAACTGCTCGCGCAGTGCCGCGAGCGCGCGCCGGAGGTGCCGGTGATCCTCGTCACCGGCCATGGCGACATCACCATGGCGGTGCAGGCGATGCGCGACGGCGCCTACGACTTCATCGAGAAGCCGTTCGCCTCCGAGCGGTTGATCGAGACGGTGCGCCGCGCGATCGAGCGGCGCGAGCTGGTGCTCGAAAACCTTGCGCTGCGCCGCGAGCTGGCCGTGCAGGGCGTGGTCGCGCCGCGCATCATCGGCCGCAGCCCCGCGATCGAGCAGGTGCGAAGGCTGATCGCCAACGTCGCGCCGACCGACGCGTCGGTGCTGATCAACGGCGACACCGGCGCCGGCAAGGAGCTGATCGCGCGCAGCCTGCACGAGATGTCGCCGCGCCGCGACAAGCCGTTCATCGCCGTGAACTGCGGGGCGCTGCCCGAGCCGATGTTCGAATCGGAGATGTTCGGCTACGAGCCGGGCGCGTTCACGGGCGCCGCCAGGCGCCGCGTCGGCAAGCTCGAGTACGCCTCGGGCGGCACGCTATTTCTCGACGAGATCGAGAGCATGCCGCTCGCGCTGCAGGTGAAGCTGCTGCGCGTGCTGCAGGACGGCGTGCTGGAGCGGCTCGGCTCGAACCAGCCGATCCGCGTGAACTGCCGCGTGGTGGCCGCCGCCAAGGGCGACATGATCGAGCACGTGGCGGCCGGCACGTTCCGGCGCGACCTGCTGTACCGCCTCAACGTCGTGACGATCGCGCTGCCGCCGCTGGCCGAGCGGCGCGAGGACATCGTGCCGCTGTTCGAACACTTCATGCTCGACGCGGCCGTGCGCTACGGGCGCCCCGCGCCGCATCTCACTGACCGGCAGCGCGAGAGCCTGATCCAGCGCGACTGGCCCGGCAACGTGCGCGAGCTGCGCAACGCCGCCGACCGCTTCGTGCTCGGCGTGGTGGAGGGGCTCGCCGAGGCCGGCGCCGGTGCCGCCGAGGCGCGCGACGAGGCGGGGGGCGAGCAGTCGCTGAAGGAGCGCGTCGAGCAGTTCGAGCGCGCCGTGATCGCCGATACGCTGACGCAGACGGGCGGCGCGGTCGCGGCCACCGCCGACCGGCTGCACGTGGGCAAGGCCACGCTCTACGAGAAGATCAAGCGCTACGGGCTCTCGACCAAGGGCGAGCACGAACGCTGAGGCGAACTGCGGGGACGGGACGGGAAACGACAAGGCCGGCGGCGCCGTGAGGCGCGGCCGGCCTTTTTCGATGCGCTGCGTTCCGGTACGGCGCTTACGCGTTCGTGCCGAGCGCCTTCTGCAGCAACTGGTCGAGTTCCGCGAACTGCGGCTCGCCGACGTAGCGCTTGAGGATCTTGCCGTCGCGGTCGACCAGGAAGGTGGTCGGCGTGAGCTGGACGTTGCCGAACTGCTTGGCCACCGAGCCGTCGTCGAGCGCGACCTTGAACGGCAGCTGGCGCGTCTGCGTATAGTTGGCGACGTACATCGGCGGATCGTAGTTCATCGCCACCGCGACGAATTCGAGACCCTTGCCCTTGAAGCGGTTGTAGGTGTCGACCATCTGCGGCATTTCCTTCATGCAGGTCTCGCAGCTGGTCGCCCAGAAATTGACGAGGTAGACCTTGCCCTTCAGGTCGGACGCGGTCGAGACCTTCTGGCCCGAGAGCAGCGTGAAGGTGGCGTCGGGCACGCTCGACTTGCCGTTCAGCGCGAAATAACCGGCCACGGCGATGGCGGCGGCCACCACGGCGATCGCGACGTAGCGCAGCGGGCTGGTGCGGGAGGAAGAGGGGGAAGGGTTCATCGTCGGTACCTCGGCGGGCAGGCGAAAACCCGCGCGGCGTTGCGCGGGCGGCGATCATTGTACCGTCAAACCGTGTGACGTATCGGGCGTGGCGGGCACGAATACCGGCCATTCGGGAACCGCCGGGGCGCGGTGGGCGGCAGCGGGGGCCGTGATTCGCCGCGGGTTCTCCGTGCATGCTTCGTGTGTTTGGCCGTGTGCTTTGCCGCGGTGTTGGCTTATGCCGGCCATTTCGCCGCGCGGCGCGCCGCGGCGACGATAATGACGGGTGCCGCGCCCGCGCGGCGGTTTCCCATGTGTTTCCGCTGGTTGCCCGCCGCGTTCGCTGCGTTCGCTGCGCGCCGCCACGGCCGTCGCTGGTTGATCCGACATGTCCATCCCCGATTTCCACATGCTTGCCGAGAGGCTGCGATTCCCGCGCGACGGCGGCTCACGCCGTGGCTGCGCCTCGGCCTTGCGGCGGCGCGCCCGCGGCTGCCTGTTGCTGGTGATGGCGGCGGCGGCCGTCGCCGGCTGCTCGCCCGCGCTCGACTGGCGCACGCTGCACAGCGAGGCCGGCTACACGATCGACCTGCCGGCCCGGCCCACCATCGACGCGCGCACGGTCGAGATCGGCGGCGCGCCGCTGACGATGCGGATGCAGGCCGCGCACGTGGCCGGCGCCGTGTTCGCGGTCGGCACGGTGATGCTGCCGGAGGCAAGCGAGGCCGGCCGGCGCGCCGTGCTCGACGCGCTGCGCGCCGCGCTGTCGCGCAATCTGCGCGCGCAGCCGGCGGTGCGCGAGGTCGCGGTGCCGCTCGCGGCGGGCGGCAGCACGCCCGGCATCGAACTGACGATCCGCGGCGAGCCGCCCGGCGCTTCCGGCGCGGCGGCCGGCAAGACGGTGGTGGCACGGCTCGTCGCGCGCGGCGCGCATGTCTATCAGGCGGTGGCGATCGCCGATGCCCCGCTGCCGGCCGAGGCGCTCGACCAGTTCTTCGGTTCATTGAAGCTCGACTGAGCCCCGGTTGCCGCGAGTCGTTGGATCGTCGTCTGCTAGGCGGCTGATCGTCGCACCCGATTGTTGAGGATGTGCAGGCGCGGTCGAGGAAAGCCCTGCTAATCGGCGGATTTCTCTGGACTTTTTTCCGTCCACCGTGGATGTGGATAACTTTGTTGACAAGCCTGCCGCGCCGGCGGTAACGCCTGTCCCGGGTGCTTTCAAATCGATTTCATCGTTGTCGTGGCATAAAAAAACGGGTGTCAATTCAACGGCTTGCGAAATCCGCGCGGGTGTCCGGCGAAGGGATAGGAGACTCTCGATCGATTTCGGTAAATGTGTATAAGTCAAGTCTTGACAGCGGGAAATTTCGACCGAGACAAAGTTTGCCGCGTGTAGCCGCACGACGATTTCGTTCCTCTTCCGTCCTCGGGCGGCCCGCGTTTACCCCGGTTTACACCAGCTCCACCGCGCGCCGGTAGCGGATCGCCTCGCCGATCTGCGTCGAGTCGGGCTGCTCGTCGCCGGCCAGGTCGGCGATCGTCCGCGCCACCTTCAGCACCCGGTAATAGGCGCGCGCCGACCAGCGAAAGCGCTCGCCGGCCTCGCGCAGCAGCCGTTCGCCGTCCTGACCCGGGCGGCAGACCTCGTCGGTCTCGCGCCCGCTCAGGCGCTGGTTGGTCTTGCGCTGGCGCGCCTGCTGGCGGTCGCGCGCGGCGGCCACGCGGGCCGCCACCACCGCGCTGGACTCGGCCGGCGTGCTGGCGCGCTCGGCCAGCTCGGCCGGCGAGAGCGCCGGCAGCGCGACCTGCAGGTCGATCCGGTCGAGCAGCGGCCCCGACAGCTTGCGCAGGTAGCGCGCGGCCACCTCGGGCGAGCAGCGGCAGCGGCCGCCGGGGTCGCCGCGCCAGCCGCACGGGCATGGATTCATCGCCGCGACCAGCTGGCACGCGGCCGGAAAGTCGGCCTGCAAGCCGGCGCGCGAGATCGTGATGCGGCCGGTTTCGAGCGGCTCGCGCAGCATCTCCAGCACATGGCGGTCGAATTCGGGCAGTTCGTCGAGGAACAGCACGCCCAGGTGCGCGAGCGTGATCTCGCCGGGCTGCGGCGGGTTGCGCCCGCCGACCAGCGCCGCCGCGCTCGACGAGTGGTGCGGTGTGCGGAACGGACGCTTGCGCCACTGCGCCGGCGCGAAGCCGACGCGGCTCGCCGACAGCAGCGCGGCCGAGGTCAGCGCCTCGTCGTCGTTCATCGGCGGCAGCAGGCCCGGCAGCCGCGCGGCCAGCATCGACTTGCCGGCGCCGGGCGGCCCGATCATCAGCAGATGGTGGCCGCCCGCCGCGGCGATTTCGAGCGCGCGCCGCGCGCCGTGCTGGCCGACCACCTCGGCGAGATCGGGCGGGGCCGCGCCCGTCGCCGGTTCGGGCGGCGGCGCGGCAACCGGGGCGAGCCGCGCGTCGACGGCGCCGGCCAGGTGCGCGCACAGCGCGGGCAGGTCCGGCGCGCCGAACACGGTGACGCCGGGCACCAGCGCCGCCTCGGCCGCGCTGTCGAGCGGCAGGTAGAGTTCGGGGCCATCGGGGCGCGGCGGCGCGAGCCGCTCGCGGGACCGACGGGCAGGGGCGGCGATCGATCCTTCGGTGCCCGTGACTTCAGATGAATGGCCGCCGCGAGGTACCGCCGCGGGTGGCGCGGCCCCCGGGCCCCGCCGCACGCCGTCGGCGAGTTCCCCGCGCGCGGTGCCGCAGGCCATCGCGAACGCGCCGCGCATCGGCCGCAGCGCGCCCGTCAGCGACAGCTCGCCGGCGAATTCGCGGCCGTCGAGCACGTCGGGCGGCAGTTGCCCGTTGGCGGCGAGGATGCCGAGCGCGATCGGCAGGTCGAAGCGCCCCGATTCCTTCGGCAGGTCGGCCGGGGCGAGATTGACGGTGATGCGGCGCACCGGGAATTCGAAGCCGCAGTTCTGCAGCGCGGCGCGCACGCGCTCGCGGCTCTCGCGAACCTCGGTGTCGGGCAGGCCGACGATCGAGAACGACGGCAGGCCGTTCGCGAGATGGACTTCGACGGTGACTTCCGGCGCATGGCCGGCGGCGGGCGCGCGACTGCGCACGACGGCAAGCGACATGGTGGCACTCCTGGGTGCCGAACGGGCGGTGGAGCCGCCCGCTCGGGGATCCGTTGAGGTGCGCGCTTGCCGGCGTGGCGCGTAGCGGGTGGAACAGCGAGTCTGAGACTGCGGGTGAAACGACGGACGGGGCCGCGAGCGAGGGCGGGCGAGAGCGATCGGGGGCGACCGAGACGGGACGGGTCCCGCCGGGCGGAACGCCCGTCGGCCGTCGCCCGGCCGCGTTACGTTACATCGGCTGCTGCGGCGGCGTCAGTTGCCGGTGGCGCGCTCGACGAGCTTGCGCTCGAGGTCGGCCACGCGGCGCTCGAGCTCCTCCAGGCGCGCACGGGTGCGGGCGAGTACCTGGGTCTGCGTGTCGAAATCCTCGCGCGTCACGAGGTCGAGCTTCGAGAAGCCCTGCGTCAGCATGGCCTTCACGTTGCGCTCGACGTCCTTGGCCGGCGAATTCTTGAGCAGGTCGCTGACGCGCGACTGCAGATCGTTGAATACGTCGCTGGGTTGCTTCATGGTGATCCCCTTCTCTGCACAAAAAATGTGCAATTCACGTTGCGTTCGTGCCCGCGATGCGCGCATGAGCGAATCTGGTGCGCGCACCCGGCCCGTTTTCGGGCATCGCGCGCTCCGTGGCGGCGCGCCGGATGTCCCGAACGTCCGAGCACTCTAACAACCTTCGATTGCGCGCGCCACCGAAGTGCCGCGACGTTGGCCGTTCGGCCGGCTTCGGCACGCTCTCGCGAGGCTTTCTCGAGGGGGAAGACCTCAACATGGCACGCGAGTTGCTGAGTGTGTTGCGCTAGCCATGCAACGCGGTTGGTCGGACCACCGATCGGACAACCAGAAAGCGAGAGGACTTCATGAAACTGATTACCGCAATCATCAAGCCGTTCAAGCTCGATGAGACGCGCGAAGCGCTTTCGGCGCTCGGCGTCTCGGGCATCACGGTCACGGAGGTGAAGGGCTTCGGCCGCCAGAAGGGCCATACCGAGCTCTATCGCGGCGCCGAATACGTGGTGGACTTCCTGCCGAAGATGAAGATCGAGGCTGCCGTGTCCGACGATCTCGTCGACCAGGCGGTCGAGGCAATCGAGCGGGCGGCCCGCACGGGGAAGATCGGCGACGGCAAGATCTTCGTCACGCCGATCGAACAGGTTATCCGGATTCGCACCGGGGAGACGGGCGCCGACGCCCTGTAAGACAGAACGCAGAACGACAAGCGACAAGAGGAAACCAACATGCGTAAACTTTTGATGTCCCTGCTGATGGCTGGTTCGCTGCTCGCGACCGGCATCGGCGCCGCGCTGGCCGACGACGCGTCGTCCGCGCCCGCTGCAGCCTCGGCCGCCGTCGCCTCCGACGCGTCGGCCAGCGCCCCCGCCGACGCCAGCGCGGCGGCTCCGGCCGCCTCGGCCCCGGCTGCCGCCGCTCCCGCTTCGGACGCGAGCGCCGCCGCCGCACCGGCCTCGGGCGCTTCGGCCGCCGCCGCACCGGCCGCGCCGACCGCACCGTTCTCGGTCGATTCGTCGAAGATCAACTCGGGCGACACGGCCTGGATGCTGACCTCGGTCGCCCTCGTGCTGTTCATGACGATCCCGGGCCTCGCGCTGTTCTACGGCGGCATGGTCCGCAAGAAGAACGTGCTGGCCACGGTGATGCAGAGCTTCGCGATCACGGCGCTGATCACGGTGCTCTGGACCGTGGTGGGCTACAGCCTCGCGTTCACGCCGGGCAACGGCTTCGTCGGCGGCTTCTCGCGCGTGCTGCTGTCGGGCATGGCCTACGTGAAGGGCGACACCGCCACCACGCTGACCGTCAGCCACCTCGCCACGACCATTCCGGAATCGGTCTACTGCGTGTTCCAGATGACCTTCGCGATCATCACGCCGGCCCTGATCTGCGGCGCGTTCGCCGATCGCATGAAGTTCTCGGCGATGCTGGTGTTCATGACGCTCTGGTCGCTGATCGTCTATGTGCCGATCGCGCACATGGTCTGGGAACCGACCGGCTGGCTGGCCGCCGACGGCGTGCTCGACTTCGCGGGCGGCACGGTGGTCCACATCAACGCCGGTATCGCCGGCCTGATGGCGGCACTGGTGCTCGGCAAGCGGGTCGGCTACGGCCGCGAGTCGATGGCGCCGCACAACCTGGTGCTGACGCTGATCGGTGCCTCGATGCTGTGGGTGGGCTGGTTCGGCTTCAACGCGGGTTCGGCGGTGGCGGCTGACGGCCGTGCCGGCTTCGCGATGCTGACCACGCAGATCGCGACGGCCTGCGCCGCGCTCGGCTGGATGTTTGCCGAGTGGATCGCGAAGGGCAAGCCCTCGGTGCTCGGCATCGTCTCGGGCGCGGTGGCCGGCCTGGTGGCGATCACCCCGGCGGCCGGCTTCGTCGGCGTGGGCGGTGCGCTCGTGATCGGCATCGCGGCGGGCGTGGTCTGCTTCTGGTCGGCCACCTGGCTCAAGATCAAGCTCGGCTACGACGATTCGCTCGACGCGTTCGGCGTCCACGGCGTGGGCGGCATCCTCGGCGCGCTGCTGACCGGCGTGTTCGCGGTCAAGGATATCGGCGGCTTCGACGGCAGCCTGCTGGTGCAGGCCAAGGGCGTGCTGATCACGCTGCTGTACAGCGGCATCGTGACCTTCATCATCCTGAAGGTGATCGACATGGTGATGGGCCTGCGCGTCTCGGAAGAGGAAGAGCGCGAGGGGCTGGACGTGATCCTGCACGGCGAACACGTCGAATGACCGGATGAAACCCTGCGGGGCGGCGCCATCCGGCCGCCGCCCCGCCCCAGAATGAGCGCAGCGACTTCTGCCCGCCTTCCCGGCGGGTTCTTTTTATTCGCGAACCGGATACGAACGGGATAACCCTTTCGGCAATCGGGTCAATAGCGAGAAAAGATCCGGACAATCCTTGCTATCGCGGGAACAATCCCCAAATCGGCAGGGTATTTGCTCTACAATCTTTTTTCTCCTGTTCGCGAGTGATTCATGGTTCCCCACCTCGTTACGGCGTTAAACGGCCCGCTGCTCGAGCTGGAGCGGAAGATCCTCGACGCGACGCCGGCGATTGAACGCTGGTTCCGCCTCGAGTGGCAGGAACACACGCCGCCGTTCTACTGTTCGGTCGATCTGCGCAACGCCGGCTTCAAGCTCGCGCCTGTCGACGCCAATCTGTTTCCCGGCAGCTTCAACAATCTGCCGGCCGAAGTGCTGCCGCTCGCCGTCCAGGCGGCGATGGCCGCGATCGAAAAAATCTGCCCGGATGCCAAGGGGCTGCTCGTGATTCCGGAGCTGCCCACGCGCAACGCGTTCTATCTCGAGAACGTCGCGCGGCTCGCGACGATCATGCGCCAGGCCGGCCTGAACGTGCGCTTCGGCTCGCTCGATCCGAGCGTGACCGACGTCACGCCGATCACGCTCGCCGACGGCACCAAGATCGTGCTGGAGCCGCTCGAGCGCTCGCAGCGCCGGCTTGGCCTGAAGAACTTCGATCCCTGCTCGATCCTGCTCAACAACGACCTGTCGGGCGGGATTCCGGACGTGCTCGAAAATCTGCACGAGCAGTACCTGCTGCCGCCGCTGCACGCGGGCTGGGCGGTGCGCCGCAAGTCCACCCATTTCGCCTGCTACGACGACGTGGCGAAGAAGTTCGCGAAGATGGTGGGCGTCGATCCGTGGATGGTGAATCCGTACTTCGCGCACGTCGGCGGCATCGACTGGCAGGCCGGCAACGGCGGCGAGGCGCTGGCCGACGCGATCGACGCGGTGCTCAAGAAGATCGCGCGCAAGTACCGCGAGTACGGCATCAGCGAGAAGCCCTACGTGGTCGTGAAGGCCGACGCGGGCACCGCCGGGCGCGGCGTGATGACGATCCACGACGCCTCCGAGATCGGCGGGCTGACCAAGCTCGAACGCGCGCAGATGTCCGAGACCAAGGCGGGGCTGCCCGTCAGCGACGTGATCGTGCAGGAAGGCGTCTACACGTTCGAGCGGATCGGCGACGACGTGGCCGAGCCGGTCGTCTACATGATCGACCGCTACGTGGTGGGCGGCTTCTATCGCACCCACGCGGCGCGCGAGCGCGACCAGAACCTCAACGCGCCCGGCATGCACTACGTGCCGCTCGGCTTCGAGCACACGGCGCTGCCCGACGCGCGCGCGCTGCCCGGCGCGGCGCCGCCGAACCGCTTCTACATGTACGGCGTGGTCGGCCGGCTGGGGCTGCTCGCCTCGTCGATCGAGCTCGAGAAGACCGACCCCGAGGCGATCCAGGTCTGAGCGGCCGCGCGCCGCGCCGGCCAGCCTCGCCGCCGCTCCGACACACCGCACCCGACACACCGCACCCGTCATTCAGCACGCTTCATTCAGGACCCGCATGGACATTCTCTTTATCGCCGACCCGCTCGATCGCTTCAGGATCTACAAGGATTCGACCTACGCGATGATGGCCGAAGCCGCGCGGCGCGGCCATGCGGTGTACGCCTGCGAGCCGCAGCAGCTTGCCTGGAGCGGCAGCTCGGTCGAGGCCGACGTGCGGCGCGTGACGATCGTCGGCGACCTCGACGACCTGCATCGCGACACCTGGTTCGAGGCCGCGGCGCCCGAGGCGCGCGCGCTGACCGCGTTCGGCGCGGTGCTGATGCGCAAGGATCCGCCGTTCGACATGGAGTACGTGACCTCGACCTGGCTGCTGGAGATGGCCGAGCGCGCGGGCGCGAAGATCGTCAACCGCCCGCAGTCGATCCGCGACCACTCGGAGAAGCTCGCGATCGCCGAATTCCCGCAGTTCGTCGCGCCCACGCTCGTCACGCGCGACGTGGCGCGACTGCGCGCGTTCCATGCCGAGCACGGCGACGTGATCGTCAAGCCGCTCGACGGCATGGGCGGGATGGGGGTGTTCCGTGTCAAGGCCGACGGCATGAACCTCGGCTCGATCGTCGAGATGCTCGGCGAGGACGGCCGGCGCACGCTGATGGTCCAGAAGTTCATCCCCGAGATCAAGGCCGGCGACAAGCGCATCCTGCTGATCGGCGGCGAGCCGGTGCCGTATTCGCTCGCGCGGATCCCGCAGGGCAACGAGGTGCGCGGCAACCTGGCCGCCGGCGGCATCGGCGTGGCGCAGCCGCTCACCGAGCGCGACCGCGAGATCGCCGCCGCGCTCGGGCCGGTGCTGGCCGCGCGCGGGCTGCTGCTGGTCGGGCTCGACGCGATCGGCGACTGGCTCACCGAGGTGAACGTGACGAGCCCGACCTGTTTTCGCGAGATCATGGAGCAGACCGGCTTCGACGTCGCGGCGATGTTCATCGACGCGCTCGAACGCGCGGTCGGCTGACGCGCGCGCACGGCATCGGCGAAAAACAACGGGACCCGCGTAAACCGGCGGAAAGCGGAACAAACGGAATCCAGGCGGCACCAACGACCTGAAAGGAGACAACCGGCGGCGGCGCGCAGGCCCCCCGCCGCCGGCTCGGCGTCGCGGTTCGATTCACGATGTGGATTGACCCCGAAACCGGCCTGCTACAATGCCCGTTCGCCCGGTAGGTATATTCCGGGCATCCGGTCCGGCGTTCGGGCCACATTGTTGCAAGGTTGACATGGCTGGCATCCTGATCATCGCTCACGCCCCGCTCGCCACCGCCCTGCGGGACTGCATCTCCCACATCTACGGCGGGATTCCCGCGCGCATCGGCTGCATCGACGTGCTCGCGGACAGCGACCCCTCGCAGGTGATGGGTTTCGCGCACGCGGAGATCGCGCGACTGCGCGAGGAAAACGGCGTTCTCGTCCTGACGGACATGTATGGCGCGACCCCGGCGAACATCGCCGGCCAGCTCGCCAAGCTCGACGGCGTGCGCGTGCTGGCCGGCGTGAACCTGCCGATGCTGGTGCGCTCGGTCTGCTACCGCACCACGCCGATCGACACGCTGGTGGAGAAGGCGCTGGGCGGCTCGACCAAGGGCATCCACGAGATCGCCGCCGGCACGCCGCCGCCGCGCGTGGGCCTCGGTTGCGGCGAGTGCGCGCCGATCCCGCCGGAGCCGAAGCCGCAGACCGAACCGCATTGACCGGACGGGCCGCCCGGCGCGTTCGTTCGCTTCCTGTCCCCCGGCGGCGCGCGCCGCCGGCAGCTTTAATCTGAACGGAACACCATGCTTCAACAAGAAACGACCATCGTCAATAAATTGGGACTGCATGCTCGCGCCTCGGCCAAGCTGACTCAGCTGGCGGGCAATTTCCAGTCGGAAGTCTGGATGACGCGCAATGGCCGCCGGATCAACGCGAAGAGCATCATGGGCGTGATGATGCTGGCGGCCGGCATCGGCAGCACGGTGACGATCGAGACCGAAGGCGCCGACGAGAAGGAAGCGATGGATGCGCTGCTCAAGCTGATCGCCGACAAGTTCGGCGAAGGCCAGTAAGCCGCGTACCGGCGGCTCCCCTGCCGCCTCGCCAGCCAATGCCGCGTCCCGACGCGGCATTTCTTTTGGGCATTGGCTTTTATTCAGACAACAGATCATTGCAGGGCCGATGCTGCGGCGCATGCAGTCATGCGGGTGTCGCGGAATTTATAATCACGAGTCGGGGTCATATGCGCATCGCGGCGGTGGGCTGCGGCTGACCTGACTCACAGGAGGTGCGCGTGCCGTTCACGCTGCAGGGAATTCCCGTTTCGAGAGGTATCGCGATCGGTCGTGCGTATCTGATCGCGCCGGCGGCGCTCGACGTCGCGCATTACCTCGTCGAGGCGCAGCAGCTCGACGCGGAGATCGACCGGCTGCGCGCCGCGCTGCTTGCCGTGCGCGGCGAACTCGACGCGCTGCGCGCCGACCTGACCGACGATACGCCGAGCGAGGTCGCCGCGTTCATCGACGTGCATTCGATGATCCTCAACGACGCGATGCTGGTGCAGGAAACCATCGACCTGATCCGCGACCGCCGCTACAACGCCGAATGGGCGCTGACCGAGCAGCTCGACGTGATCGCCAGCCACTTCGACGACATCGAGGACGAGTACCTGCGCGAACGCAAGGCCGACATCGAGCAGGTGGTCGAGCGCGTGCTGAAGGCGCTGGCCGGCGCGCCGTCGCCGGCCCAGGCGCTCGGCCGCGCGGCCAGCGGCAAGGACGACATGATCGTGGTCGCGCACGACATCGCGCCGGCCGACATGATGCAGTTCAAGAACCAGGCGTTCCATGCGTTCGTGACCGACCTGGGCGGGCGCACCTCGCACACGGCGATCGTCGCGCGCAGCCTCGGCATTCCGGCCGCGGTCGGCGTGCAGCACGCGAGCGCGCTGATTCGCCAGAACGACGTGATCATCGTCGACGGCGACCAGGGCATCGTGATCGTCGATCCGGCGCCGATCGTGCTCGAGGAATACTCGTACCGGCAGTCGGAGAAGGCACTCGAGCAGCGCAAGCTGCAACGGCTCAAGTTCTCGCCGACGCAGACGCTCTGCAGTACCAAGATCGACCTGCTCGCCAACATCGAGCTGCCCGACGACGCGAAGACGGCCGTGGAGGCAGGCGCGGTCGGCGTGGGTCTGTTCCGCACCGAGTTCCTGTTCATGAACGACGAGAACGCGCTCGCCGAGGAAGAGGAGCAGTTCCGCGCATACCGCCGCGCGGTCGAGCTGATGAACGGCATGCCGGTGACGATCCGCACCATCGACGTGGGCGCCGACAAGCCGATCGACGCGCTCGACGGCGGCTACGAGACCGCGCCGAACCCGGCGCTCGGCCTGCGCGCGATCCGCTGGAGCCTGTCCGAGCCGCAGATGTTCCTGACCCAGCTGCGCGCGATCCTGCGCGCCTCGGCGGTCGGGCCGGTGAAGATCCTCGTGCCGATGCTCGCGCACGCGCAGGAGATCGACCAGACGCTCGACCTGATCCGCGAGGCCAAGCGCCAGCTCGACGACGCCGGGCTCGCCTACGATCCGAACGTGCGGGTCGGCGCGATGATCGAGATTCCGGCCGCCGCGATCGCGCTGCCGCTGTTCCTCAAGCGCGTCGATTTCCTCTCGATCGGCACCAACGACCTGATCCAGTACACGCTCGCGATCGACCGCGCCGACAACGCCGTCGCGCATCTGTACGACCCGCTGCATCCGGCCGTGCTGCACCTGATCGCCTACACGCTGCGCGAGGCGAAGCGCGCGGGCGTGCCGGTATCGGTGTGCGGGGAGATGGCCGGCGATCCGGCGATGACGCGCCTGCTGCTCGGCATGGGGCTCACCGAGTTCTCGATGCATCCGAGCCAGTTGCTGGTGGTCAAGCAGGAGATCCTGCGCGCGCATCTGAAGGCGCTCGAGAAGCCGACCGCCGACGTGCTGGCCTCGTTCGAGCCCGAGGACGTGCAACTCGCGCTGAAGCAGCTCGCGGAGGCCGAGCCGAAGGCCGACCTGGCGGCCTGAGGCTTGCCGCGCCGGGGAACAGATCCAGCCTCGGCATCACGACATCGACGCGGCGGGCTTCGGCCCGCCGCGGTTTTTTATGCGGTGGTTTTCAGGCCATGAGCGCCGCGCTTAGTGCGTGCCGCCGCAGACCGGGCAATCGGGCTGCCGCGCGATGCGCATCGTGTTCCATTCCATGTGCAGCGAATCGAGCATCATCAGCCGCCCCACCAGCGTCTCGCCGATGCCGCCGATCACGCGCAGCGCCTCGGCGGCCTGCATCGCGCCGATGATGCCGACGGTCGGCGCGAACACGCCCATCGTCGAGCAGGCCACTTCCTCGAACGGCTGGTCCTCGGGAAACACACAGGCATAGCAGGGCGAGGCCGCGTCGCGGAAATCGAAGGTGCTGATCTGGCCGTCGAAGCGCAGCGCGGCGCCCGACACGAGCGGCACGCGGTGCGTGGCGCAGGCGCGGTTGATGGCGTGGCGCGTGGCGAAGTTGTCGGTGCAGTCGAGCACGACCGTGGCGAGCGGCACGGCCACGTCGAGCCAGGCGGCCTCGACGCGCTCGGCCACGGCATGCACGACGATCTCGGGGTTGAGCCGCGCGAGCGCCTCGCGTCCCGACTCGACCTTGCGCCGCCCGACCGATTCGGTCGCATGCAGGATCTGGCGCTGCAGGTTGGTGAGGTCCACCGTGTCGGCATCGACCAGCGTGATCGCGCCGACGCCCGCGGCGGCCAGGTACATCGCGGCCGGCGAGCCGAGGCCGCCGGCGCCGACGATCAGCGCGTGCGCGTCGAGGAAGCGCTGCTGCGCCTCGATGCCGATTTCGTCGACGAGGATATGGCGGGAGTAGCGGAGCAGTTGTTCGTCGTTCATCGCGGGGAGCGGGTGGGAAGTGCCGTGCCGCTATTCTAGGCGCGTTCGCGCGGCGTCCGCGTGCGCGGCATCAGGCCGGACGTCGCGCCCAAAAGCAAAACGGGCCACCGCGGCGAATCGCGGTGGCCCGTGCCGATCACGGCGCGCCCGGGCTTAGTGGGCGGCCGAGGCGGGCTTGGCGGCCGACGCCTTGGCCGGCGCGCTCGCCTTCGGGGCCGAGGCTGCCGACGCCGGCGCGGCGCCGAGCGGCTTGGTCACGCTTTCGGCCAGCAGCGACTTCGACTCCTGCACCGGCTTGCCTTCCAGCTTGGCCAGCGCCTGCTGCAGCATGAAGTCGTCGGCACTGCCGAACTCCACCGGCTTGCGGTTGCGATCCTTCTCGCGCTGCTCCGGCGTCTTCTTGTCGTTCTGCTCCTCGAGGATGCGCAGCTGGTCGAGGCGGCGCTGCTCGCGCGCTTCCAGTTCCTTCTTCTCGTTCGGATCCTGCGTGTTCGCGAGGTGGTTCGTGTAGTCCACTTCGCGCGTCACGAGCACGTCGTCCGGATCGCCGTCGGAGAACTGGTCGACCGGGATGTCCGGCACGATGCCCTTGTTCTGGATCGAGCGGCCGCTCGGCGTGTAGTAGTAGGCCGTGGTCAGGCGCAGCGCGGTGTCGGCCGTGAGCGGGCGCACCGTCTGCACCGAGCCCTTGCCGAACGTGGTCTTGCCCATGATCTGCGCGCGGTGCGAATCCTGCAGCGCGCCGGCGACGATTTCGGAAGCCGACGCCGAGTAGGCGTTGGTCAGCACGATCATCGGCACGGTCTTGAAGATCGTCGGCAGGTTCTTGAGCGGATCGGAGTCGAAGGTTGGCAGGCGATAGTTGTCGTAGTCGTCGCGATAGACTTGCTTCGAATCGGGGATCTGGCCGTTGGTCGACACCACCACCGCGTTCGGCGGCAGGAACGCGCCGGCCACGCCGACCGCGCTCTGCAGCAGGCCGCCGCCGTTGTTGCGCAGGTCGACCACGAGGCCCTTCAGGTTCGGCTGCTGGCGCGCGATGTCCTGCAGGCGGGCCGCGAGGTCGGGCGTGGTGCGCTCCTGGAAGCTCGTGATCCGGATGTAGGCGTAGCCCGGGTCGAGCATCTTCATCTTCACGCTCTGCACCTTGATGATCGCGCGCGTGACGGTGACCGGGAAGGTGCGGTCGTCGCTCTTGCGGAAGATCGTCAGCGTGACCTTGGTGCCCGGGTCGCCGCGCATCTGCTTGACGGCCTTGTCGAGCGTCATGCCGCGCACCGGCTTGTCGTTGATGCGCGTGATCAGGTCGCCCGGACGGATGCCGGCGCGGAACGCGGGCGTGTCCTCGATCGGCGAGATCACCTTCACGAGGCCGTCTTCCTGCGAGATCTCGATGCCGAGGCCGGCGAAGCGGCCCTTCGTCTGCTCCTGCAGTTCCTCGTAATCGGTCTTGTCGAGATACGACGAGTGCGGGTCGAGGCTCGATACCATGCCCTTGATCGCGGCCGTCAGCAGCTTCTTGTCGTCGACCGGCTCGACGTATTCGCGCTTGATCTGGCCGAACACTTCGGCGAACAGGCGCAGCTGGTCGAGCGGTAGCGGCGTCGTGATCGTTGCCTGCTGGGCCGACGCCGAGATTTGCAGCGTCGCGAATACGCCGGTTGCAAGGCCAGCGGCGACGAGGCCGATATTCTTCAATTTCATTCGCATAGGATCGTGTGCGTCGGAAAGCGCGTGTGGCGATGGCGTGAAGGTGGGAGGACGGTCAAGTATATCTCCGATCTTCCCGATGCTTCGCCGTTGCGGGGCGAAGCGATGATGAAGCGGATTCGACAGCGCCGCGTCGCGCGGGTTCGCGCCGGCACGCGCTGGGTTCGCGTGAATCGCGCGAAGCGACGGAAAACAGCGGAAAACGCGGGAAAACACGCAGGCCGGCTGACGCGAAGCTGACGCGCCGCTGACGCTGCCGTCCGGCCGGCCCGCGCGAGCGGCTCCCGGCCATCGCGCCGGCGGTACGCAAGCGCCGCGCGAGGCATGCGGAGCAGGCCGGACAGCCGACTGTACGAACCCTGCGAGGGCGCCGGCACGCATCGGGCAGGGCGAGGCCATGCACGGCACCGGTCGCGTGGTCCGGTGGAGCCAGGGGAGGCGGGATGAGCAAAAGTCGTTCGCGCAGGAAGGTGCGGGCGCCGCACGAACTGCATCGCGGCGCCCGCCCGGCGGCCGGGTCGTGCGGCCCGGGCTCGCTTACTTTGCCTTGCCCTGCTGCGCGACGGCGGCCTGCGCCTTCGCGATCGCTTCCTGGTCGCCGAGGTAGTAATGGCGGATCGGCTTCAGGTCTTCGTCGAGTTCGTAGACGAGCGGCACGCCGTTCGGGATGTTGAGGCCGACGATGTCGGCGTCCGAGATGCCGTCGAGGTACTTGATCAGCGCGCGCAGCGAGTTGCCGTGCGCGGCGATCAGCACCTGCCGGCCGCTCTTGACGGCCGGTGCGATCGACTCGTTCCAGAGCGGCAGCACGCGCGCGACCGTGTCCTTCAGGCATTCGGTCAGCGGCAGCTGCTCGCGCGGCACCTTCGCGTAGCGCGGGTCGCCGTAGGGCGCGCGCTCGTCGTTCGCTTCCAGCGCCGGCGGCGGCGTGTCGTAGCTGCGGCGCCAGACCAGCACCTGCTCGTCGCCGAACTTGGCGGCCGTCTCGGCCTTGTTGAGGCCCGACAGCGCGCCGTAGTGGCGCTCGTTGAGGCGCCACGAGTGGACCACCGGCAGGTACATCTGGTCCATCTGGTCCTGCACGTGCCAGAGCGTGCGGATCGCGCGCTTGAGCACCGACGTGTACGCGACGTCGAACGCGTAGCCGGCTTCCTTCAGCAGGACGCCGGCCTGGCGCGCTTCGGCATTGCCCTGCTCGGTCAGGTCGACGTCGACCCAGCCGGTGAAGCGGTTTTCCTTATTCCAGGTCGATTCGCCGTGGCGGATGAGAACGAGCTTGTACATGGTTGCTTGCGGTCGGTAGTGAGGAAGCGAAGCGGCGGGCGACGCCTTCCGGAAGCGGCGGCGCCATCGCGACAGGCGGATATTTTATAATGGCGCGATTGTCCTTTTCGATTTCTCTTTTTGCGGCGGATTCTCCGTGACGTTCTTTACCGATTACACGAACCTTGCGCTCATCGCGATCCTGCTCGTCTCGGGCGGCATGCTGGTCTTCCCGACGCTGCGTCGCGGCGGCGGCGGCCTGTCGACCGGCGAGGCGACCCAACTGATCAACCGGCGCAACGCGATCGTGATCGATCTGCGCCCGGCCGCCGAATACGGCGCGGGCCACCTGCCGGCGGCGCGCTCGGTCGAATTCTCCGAGCTCGCCGGCAAGCTCGGCCAGGTCGCGAAGAACAAGAGCGCCCCGGTGCTGCTGGTCTGCCAGAACGGACAACAGTCGAACAAGGCGGCCAAGGTCGTGCGCGAAGCCGGCTACGGCGAGGTTCATGTGCTGCAGGGCGGCCTGGCCGCCTGGCAGAAGGCCGGCATGCCGGTCGTCAAACAAGGAGTGGCGAAGTGAACAAAGTGGTCATGTACAGCACGCAGGTCTGCCCGTATTGCATGATGGCCGAGCGCCTGCTCAAGCAGCGCGGCGTCGAGCAGATCGAGAAGGTGCTGATCGACAAGGATCCGTCGCGGCGCGCCGAGATGATGGAACGCACCGGCCGCCGGACCGTGCCGCAGGTCTACATCGGCGAGACACACGTGGGCGGCTACGATGACCTGTCGAAGCTGGATCGCGAAGGTGGCCTGCTGCCGCTTCTGGAAGCGGCCTGATTCCGGCAGAATGACCGCCTTCCCGAGCGCCGGGAGGGCTACGCGCCTCGCTTGCACGACACAACAACCGGGTGGCCGGAGGAAGCCGGTCGCCGTCATACCATTTTTAGGGAGCCAACATGTCCGACGTCGAAAACCAGCCGTTCTTCAACATCCAGCGCATCTACCTGAAGGATCTCTCGCTCGAGCAGCCGAATTCGCCGGCGATCTTCCTCGAACAGGACATGCCGTCGGTTGAGGTGGAAGTCGACGTGAAGGCCGAACGTCTGGCCGAAAGCGTGTATGAAGTGGTCGTCTCGGGTACCGTGACGGCGAAGGTCAAGGACAAGGTCGCGTTCCTGATCGAGGCCAAGCAGGCCGGCATCTTCGATATCCGCAACATCCCGGACGAGCAGCTCGATCCGCTGGTCGGCATCGCCTGCCCGACGATCCTGTTCCCGTACCTGCGTTCGAACATCGCCGACGCGATCACGCGCGCGGGCTTCCCGCCGATCCACCTGGCCGAGATCAACTTCCAGGCGCTCTACGAGCAACGCCTCGCGCAGATCCAGCAGCAACAGGCCGGCGCCGCCAACGGCGCACCGAACGGCACGACGCTGAACTGAGCGCGTCCCGCGAACCGGTGCTGGGTATGAAAGTCGCTGTTCTCGGCGCCGGTGCATGGGGCACCGCGCTCGCCGCGCATCTGGCCGCGCGGCACGATACGCTGCTCTGGGCGCGCGATCGCGCGCTCCTCTCCGGGCTCGATGCCCGTCACGAAAACACCCGTTACCTGCCCGGCGTGCCGCTGCCGGCCGCGCTGCGCTGCGAGCCGGATCTGTCGGCCGCGCTCGCGCACGCGGCGGCCGACGACGCGCTGTGCGTGATCGGCGCACCGGTGGCCGGGCTGCGCGCGCTCTGCGCGGCGATGCTCGAGGCGGGCTGCGTGCCCGCGCATCTGCTGTGGATCTGCAAGGGCTTCGAGGCCGAGACGGAGCAGATGCCGCATCAGGTGATCGCCGAGGCGCTGCCCGGCCACGCGAGCCACGGCGTGCTGTCCGGGCCGAGCTTCGCGCGCGAGGTGGCGCAGGGGCTGCCGGTGGCGCTGACCGTCGCGAGCGCGTCGACGGCCTGCCGCGATCTTACGCTGGCCGCGTTCCACCACGGCGCGATGCGGATCTATACCGGCGACGACGTGGTCGGCGTCGAGGTGGGCGGTGCGGTCAAGAACGTGCTCGCGATCGCGACCGGCATCGGCGACGGGCTCGGCCTCGGCCTCAATTCGCGCGCGGCGCTGATCACGCGCGGGCTGGCCGAGATGTCGCGGCTCGGCGTGGCGCTGGGCGGACGCGCGGAGACGTTCACGGGGCTCGCCGGCTTGGGCGACCTGATCCTGACCGCCACCGGCGACCTGTCGCGCAACCGCAAGGTCGGGCTGCAACTGGCCGAGGGCCGTTCGCTCGACGAGATCCTCGGCGCGCTCGGGCATGTGGCCGAGGGCGCGCGCTGCGCGCGCGCGGTGCTGGCCATCGCCCGCGCGCAAGGCATCGACATGCCGATCACCGAGGCCGTCTGCGGCGTGCTGTTCGACGGCGTCGCGCCGCGCGAGGCCGTCAACGGGCTGCTGCGCCGCGACGCCAAGGCGGAGTGAGCGCTCGCTGACGGTTGGTGCCGCTCGAGGGCAGGGAGCCGCTGCGTGCTCGTCGGCGGCGCGTGGTCCTCGCTGCGGTGTTTTCCCGGCCGTGTCGCGCGTGTCGACCGGGCACGGGCGATGCCGGCCGAGCGCTGCGCTGATTACGCGGGTGCCCGCGAATTCCTCTCTTGTTTCCCTTGAATAACCGGCTTCGTCGTTCAATCTGACGATAATCCGCCGTCTCTCGCCTCGATACCCCGCTTCGCCCGCCGCACCGCGCGCCGTTCTCGGCCGCGACGACATGGCTGGCGCCGCGCCGGCATCGCGTCTACGCTTGGCGCTATCGCGATTGCCGGTGGAGGAGGCCAGCATGCTCACGATCGGTTCGACCCGTGTCGAGGCGCGCGTCGTCGACATCACGACGCTCGCGCTCGACGCGATTGTCAACGCGGCGAACGAATCGCTGCTCGGCGGCGGCGGCGTGGACGGCGCGATCCACCGCGCGGCGGGGCCGGACCTGCTGGCCGAGTGCCGCACGCTCGGCGGCTGCGCGACCGGCGACGCGAAGCTCACGCACGGCTACCTGCTGCCGGCGCGGCACGTGATCCACACGGTCGGGCCGGTCTGGCACGGCGGCATGTCGGGCGAGGCCGAGCAACTGGCGTCGTGCTACCGGCGCTCGCTCGAAGTGGCGGCGGCGGCCGGCTGCGCGTCGGTGGCGTTCCCGGCGATCAGCTGCGGCGTCTATCGCTTCCCGCCCGAGGCGGCCACCACGATCGCCGTCAGCACCGTCGTGTCGATGCTGCCCGGCGCCGGCTTCACGCGCATCGTGTTCGCCTGCTTCGCCGACGACCTGCTCGAACACTATCGGCGCGAACTGGCGCGACTCTGAGGCGGCGGATCCGCATCTCGCCCCGAGGCATCACCGCCGCGTGGCGCCGGTCGCCGCTCATTGCGTTCGGCCGCCCGGCCTTCGTCTCATTCGCCCCCTTCGAAACCGGCCTGGCGCCAGGCCTCGAACACCACCACGGCCACCGTGTTCGAGAGGTTGAGGCTGCGGTTGTCGGGCCGCATCGGCAGCCGCACGCGCTGCTCGTTCGGGAAGCGCGCGAGCATCGCCTCGCTGAGGCCGCGCGTCTCGGCGCCGAACACGAACCAGTCGCCCGGCGTGAACGCGCGGTCGTGGAAGCGCCCCGAGCCGCGCGTCGTGAACGCGAACATCCGTGCCGGGTCCGGCTGCTCGGCGGCGAGGAACGCGTCCCAGTCGCGATGCACCTGCATCCGCGCGTATTCGTGATAGTCGAGCCCGGCGCGGCGCAGCTTCGCGTCCTCGAGCGGGAAGCCGAGCGGCTCGATCAGGTGCAGCCGCGCGCCGGTATTGGCGCAGAGGCGGATCACGTTGCCGGTGTTCGGCGGGATTTCGGGTTCGACGAGTACGACGTTGAACATGTTCGTTTCCGGTTCATGAATGCGTGAAACATGGCGCGGAGCTGCCGGGCGTTGCCGCGGCCGGGCTCCTGCTGCCTTCGATGTTGCCTTGATCCTGCCCTCGCTGCGGGCGCCGCCGCGACCGCGATCGCAGTTTCCACCCGTGCGTTTCAATCGCGCGCGGTGCGCAGCGCGACGTAGTTCGTCACGCGCCGCGCGCCCGCCTGCTTGAGCAGCACGGCGAGCGCCGCGAGCGTCGCGCCCGAGGTCATCACGTCGTCGACGAGTCCCACGTGCAGCCCGGACACGTCGCGCGTCACGACGAACGCGTGCGCCATGTTCGCGCGCCGCGCCGCCGCGTCGAGTTGCGTTTGCGGCGCGGTATGGACCGTGCGCACCAGCAGCGCCGGCTCGGCGCGCACCTCGAGCGCGCGTGCGAGCGGCCGTGCGATCGCCCAGGCCTGGTTGTAGCCGCGCTCGACCAGCCGCCGCCGCGCGAGCGGCACCGGCGCGATCAGGTCGGGCCGCGCGTCGGCCTGCGTGGCGCCGTGCACTGCGGGCCGGTCGTGTACCGCGCGCGCGAGCCGTTCGGCGAACAGCCCGCCCAGCGCGAGCCGCGCACGGAACTTCAGGTCCAGCACGAGGCTCGCGAGCGGCGGGCGGTAATCGGCCAGCGCGAACGTCGCGTCGAACGGCGGCGGCGCGTGGCGGCACGCGCCGCAGCGATAGCTGCCGCGGCGTGCATGCCGCGAACGAAATGCGGACAGCGGCAGCGCGCATTGCACGCAGCGCAGCCGCGTTTCGTTCCAGTACGCTTCGTCGCATGCGCTGCACAACACGTTGCGTGGCGAATTGCCGCACGAGTTGCCGCACAGCGCGCAGAGACCGGGCAGTGCCAGCGCCGCGAAGTGCGCGAGCCGGCCGCGCCATCCCGCTGTGCAGCATGCGATTCGTCTGTTGCGACGCAATACGCCGGCGATCGACATCGGTTCCTCCGCGAGTGCCGCCCGCGCTGAAGTCCGCGAGGCGAGCGAGTATACTTCGCGCACTTCGCCAGTTTGCCCGACATGTCTTCCGTTCCCGCACCTTCTGGCCGTCCGGCCAACGATCCCCGACATCTGCGGCGGATCTTCGATCGCCGTGCCGCCGCGTTCGACGCGGTCGCTTTCCTGCCGCGTGAAATCGCGCAGCGCATGGGCGAGCGTCTCGACTACATCAAGGTCAATCCGGCGGGCGTGCTCGACGCCGGCTGCGGCATCGGCGACGACCTGCCCGCGCTGCGCACGCGCTTTCCCGAAGCGCCCGTGTACGGCGTCGACGTGTCGGCGGCGATGCTCGCGCGCGCCGCGTCGCGCGACGCGGCCGACACCAGCTGGCGCCGCTTCCTGCCCTCGGCGCTGTCGAAGGCGCTGGGCCAGCGCGGCCCGCGCCTCGCGCAGGCCGACTTCGCGGCCCTGCCGTTCGCGGGCGGCGCGTTCGACTTCGTCTGGTCGAATCTCGCGCTGCACTGGCATTCGCGCCCGGACCGGGTGTTTCCCGAATGGCAGCGCGTGCTGCGCGCAAACGGGCTGCTGATGTTCAGCACGTTCGGCCCCGACACGCTGCGCGAATTGCGTGCCGCCTATGCCGATGCTGAGGCCGTTACCGATTGCGCGCCGCGCCCACACGTGATCGACTTCGTGGACATGCACGATCTGGGCGACATGCTCGTCGAGAGTGGCTTCGAGATTCCGGTCATGGACCAGGAGCGGCTGACCGTCACCTACCAGTCGCCGGAATCGCTGCTCGCGGACGTGCGGCGCTGGGGCGCCTATCCGTTCGCGCGCGATGGCGGCGAGCGCCTGTCGGCCCGCACGCGGCGCGCGCTGAGCGAAGCGCTCGAGGCGCGCCGTCGTGACGACGGCACGATCGCGCTGACGTTCGAAGTGATCTACGGCCACGCGTGGAAGGCGGTGCCGCGTACCACCGCCGACGGCCACGGCATCGTGCGCATCGAGGACATCGGCAGAGGTCGTCCCAAGAATCTCTGAGTCGGTAAAGAGGGGTTTCGTTATGCTTGAAATTAGCAGTCGAAAACGTCTCGGAAAAACCTTATAGAATGGCTGAAACGCTTGTCCCGCTTGGGTTTGCGGGCGGCGGACGCTTGCTTGTAGATGCGTATGTTCGCGCCTATAATGCGTCAGTTTGCCGTCCTGCACGCGTCCCACAATACAGGTCGGCAGGCCCGGTTCGGGCCAGCTTCGATGCCGATTGCGAGAGGCAGCGATGGATGGAACGATGGGTTTCACGGACACCGAAACAGTCCTGATGGACTGGCTCATCAAACGCAACTGTTCGGTGTCGCCGCGCCAGTTCGTTGCGTGCTACGCATCGCTGGCCGCTTTCTCGCTTGCGATCGCCGCGCTGCTGTCGTGGCGCGGTGCCTGGCTCGTGCTGCCGTTCACCGGTGTCGAGTTACTGGCAGTCGGCGTTGCATTCACGATGTATGCACGCCACGCAGTCGATTACGAACGTATCAGGCTGTTTCCTCATCGGCTCCTGATCGAGCAGATGAGTGCGGAACGGCTGACGTGCTTCGAGTTCAATCCGCGCTGGGTGCGGGTCGAGCCCGGCGCGTCGCCGCGCGATCCGGTGCGGGTCGTGTGCCGGGGGCGGAGCGTCGTGGTCGGGCAGCATCTCGCGCAGTACCGGCGCGCCCAGTTCGCTCATGAACTGCGCGTGTCGCTGATGCGCTGCGGCTGATCGAGGCGGCCGCGGCGTACCGCCGGCGGCGGGGAGGGTAGGAATGACAATTTTGGGTAAGGAAGCCATGAAAACAATCAAGCGCGCCCTCACTGGTTTGCTGGCCGTCAGCGGACTCATCGCGTCCGGTGCCGCATTCGCCGTCGGCGACAGTCCAGGCGGCCCACGCGTCAACGAAATCAACCTCCAGCCGCCCGTCACGAAGATCGCGCAGGAACTGTACGACCTGCACACGATGATGCTGATCCTCTGCACGGTGATCTTCGTCGGCGTGTTCGGCGTGATGTTCTATTCTGTTTTCGCCCATCGCAAATCGCGCGGCCACAAGGCCGCGAATTTCCACGAAAGCACCACCGTCGAAATTATCTGGACGATTGTGCCGTTCGTGATCGTGGTGTTGATGGCGCTGCCGGCCACCAAGGCGGTGGTCGCGATGAAGGACACCACCAATGCCGACGTCACGATCAAGGTCACCGGCTATCAGTGGAAGTGGGGCTACGACTACGTGAAGGGGCCGGGCGAGGGCATCAGCTTCGTCTCCACGCTCACTACGCCGCGCAGCGAGGTGAACGGCCAGCAGCCGATCAATGAAACCTACCTGCAGGAAGTCGACCACCCGCTGGTGGTGCCCGTCGATAAAAAGATCCGCATCATCACCACCGCCAACGACGTGGTCCACTCGTGGTACGTGCCCGCGTTCGGCGTGAAACAGGATGCGATTCCGGGCTTCGTGCGCGACACCTGGTTCAAGGCCGAGAAGGTCGGCACCTATCGCGGCTTCTGCACCGAGCTGTGCGGCAAGGAGCATGCGTACATGCCGGTGGTGGTGCAGGTGCTGTCGGCCGACGACTACGACAAGTGGGTCAAGGACGAAAAGGCCAGGGCCGCTTCCGCCACGCTCGATCCGAACAAGGTGTGGACCAGCGCCGAGCTGATCGCGCACGGCGAGGACGTCTACAAGGCCAACTGCGCGGTCTGCCACCAGCCGAACGGCAAGGGCCTCGGCGCGTTCCCGGCGCTCGACGGCAGCAAGGTCGCCAACGGCCCGATCGCGCAGCACGTGAGCCTGGTGCTGAGCGGCAAGGGCGCGATGCCGAGCTGGGCCTCGCTGTCGGACGTCGATCTGGCCTCGGTCATCACCTACGAGCGCAACACGTGGGGCAACCACATGGGCGACGCGCTGCAGCCGAAGCAGGTGGCCGACGCGCGCAACGGCAAGCTGCCCGAAGGCGGCGCGACGCAGGCGGCGGCCCCGGCGGCCGAGGCCTCGGCGCCAGCGACGGCGGCATCGGGCGGCGACGCGTCGGGCACCGCGGCGGCCGCGGCCTCCGCGCCGGCTGCGGCTCAATCCGCCGCTCAGTCCGCCGCGCTGCCGGCCGCCGTCTATTTCGATACCGGCAAGAGCGAACTGCCGGCCGACGCGAAGGCCGCGCTCGATGCCGCCGCGCAATACGCGAGCGCGCATCCGGACGCGAAGCTGGCGCTGTCGGGTTACACGGACACCACGGGCTCGGCCGATGCCAACGCCGAACTCGCGAAGCGTCGCGCGCAGGCTGTGCGCGACGCGCTGAAGGCGGCCGGCGTCGCCGAGGACCGGATCGTGTTGAAGAAGCCGCAGACGATCACGGGCGGAGCGGATGCCAAAGAGGCGCGCCGTGTCGAAATCGGCCCGGCTGCCTGACGTGTCGTTCGTCGTCTAGGTCGACGTCATCGGAACAAGAATCAGGAGACATCCATGTCTAGCATAGGACACGACGTAACCGCGGGACACGCGCACGACGATCATGCGCACGAGCTACCGCACGGCTGGCGCCGCTGGCTGTTCGCGACCAATCACAAGGATATCGGCACGCTGTACCTGCTGTTCTCGTTCGTGATGTTCCTGTCGGGCGGCGTGATGGCGCTCGGCATTCGCGCCGAGCTGTTCGAGCCGGGCCTGCAGATCATGCGCCCCGAGTTCTTCAACCAGCTCACCACGATGCACGGCCTGATCATGGTGTTCGGCGCGATCATGCCGGCCTTCGTCGGCTTCGCGAACTGGATGGTGCCGCTGCAGATCGGCGCCTCGGACATGGCGTTCGCGCGCATGAACAACTTCAGCTTCTGGCTGCTGCCGGTGGCGGCGGTGCTGCTGGTCGGCTCGTTCTTCGCGCCGGGCGGCGCGACCGCGGCGGGCTGGACGCTGTACGCGCCGCTCTCCACGCAGATGGGGCCGGGCATGGACTTCGCGATCTTCGCGGTCCACCTGATGGGTGCCTCGTCGATCATGGGCGGCATCAACATCGTCGTGACGATCCTGAACATGCGCGCGCCGGGCATGACGCTGATGAAGATGCCGATGTTCGCGTGGACCTGGCTGATCACCGCCTACCTGCTGATCGCGGTGATGCCGGTGCTGGCGGGCGCGATCACGATGGTGCTGTTCGACCGCCACTTCGGCACCTCGTTCTTCAACGCGGCCGGCGGCGGCGACCCGGTGATGTACCAGCACATCTTCTGGTTCTTCGGCCACCCCGAGGTCTACATCATGATCCTGCCGGCGTTCGGGATCGTCTCGCAGGTGATCCCGGCGTTCTCGCGCAAGCCGCTGTTCGGCTACAGCTCGATGGTGTACGCCACCGCGTCGATCGCGATCCTCTCGTTCATGGTCTGGGCGCACCACATGTTCGCCACCGGCATGCCGGTCACGGGCCAGCTGTTCTTCATGTACGCGACCATGCTGATCGCGGTGCCGACCGGCGTGAAGGTGTTCAACTGGGTCGCCACCATGTGGCGCGGCTCGCTCAGCTTCGAGACGCCGATGCTGTTCGCGATCGGCTTCCTGTTCGTGTTCACGTTCGGTGGGCTGACCGGGCTGATGCTGGCGATGGCGCCGCTCGACATCCAGTACCACGGCACCTACTTCGTGGTGGCGCACTTCCACTACGTGCTGGTGGCGGGCTCGCTGTTCGGGCTGTTCTCGGGCTGGTACTACTGGTCGCCGAAATGGACCGGCTGGATGTACAACGAGATGCGCGGCAAGATCCACTTCTGGGCGTCGATGATCTTCTTCAACGTCACGTTCTTCCCGATGCACTTCGTCGGCCTGGCCGGCATGCCGCGCCGCTATGCGGACTACCCGGCGCAGTTCACCGACTTCAACCAGGTCGCGACGATCGGCGCGTTCGGCTTCGGCCTCGCGCAGGTCTACTTCCTGTTCGCGGTGGCGCTGCCGGCCTATCGCGGCGGCGGCAGCCTCGAGAAGGCGCCGGACAAGCCCTGGGACGGCGCGATCGGCCTCGAATGGACGGTCCCGAGCCCGGCGCCGTTCCATACCTTCGAGCATCCGCCGACCGTCGACTGATCCACCGCGCGCTGGCCGCCCGGCCCGGGCGGCGGCGCACCAACCCGCCCGAGCCGATGAACCGCAACCGTTCGCAAGCACGCACGCCCGCGCAGATCCGCGCGGGCAACCGGCGGCTGGGCCTCGTGCTGCTGGCCGTGGTCGCCGCCTTTTTCATCGCCGCCGTCGTCAGGCAATGGATCGCTTCCACTTCATGACGCCGGCATGAGCGCATAACGGAGAGGATTCCTCACCATGTCGGAACCGGTCGTCGACGGTGATTCGAGCTTCAATCGCACGATGCTGCTGAAGCTCGTGGTGGTCGCGGCACTGATGTTCGGCTTCGGTTTCGCGCTGGTGCCGATCTACCGCGCGATCTGCCAGGTGACGGGCCTCAACAACCTCGTGCAGCGCGACGTCAGCGCGCGCGAGGCACGCAACACGCAGGTGGACCTGAGCCGCACGATCTCGGTGGAGCTCGACGCGAACGCGCGCGGCCCGCTCGGCTTCCGGCCCGAGCAGCGCAGCCTCGACGTGCATCCTGGCGAGGTGATGACGGTGGTCTACGAGGTCACCAACGCGCAGGACCGGCAGGTGGTCGCGCAGGCGATCCCGAGCTACGCGCCGAAGCAGGCCACCGAGTATTTCAAGAAGATCGAATGTTTCTGTTTCGCGCAGCAGACGCTGAAGCCGAACGAGTCGCGCCGCATGCCGGTGGTGTTCGTGGTGGACCAGGCGCTGCCGAAGGACGTGAAGACGATCACGCTGTCCTACACGTTCTTCGAGCTGAACCCGCCCGCCCAGGCGGCGGCCCAGGCCGCGAAGCAGGGCGCGTGAGCGGGCGGCAACCGAGGCAGCGCCGGGGAGGCGACGATGACGCAAGGCTCGTTTGGCAAGACGCTCAAGGCCGTGTTCTGGTCGTTCTTCGGCGTGCGCCGGCGCAGCGACCTCGAGGCCGACGCGCAGTCGCTGAATCCGCTGCACGTGCTGATCGTCGCGCTGCTCGCGGCGGCGGCGTTCATCGGCCTGCTGCTGCTGGTCGTGCATGCGGTGGTCGGCTAGCGCGGGCGGCAGGCGGAGCCGGCGGGGGGCGGCGCGCGCGAGGGGCGCGGCCGCGGTTTTGGCGCGAGGCGGCGCGCTCGCGAAGCTTTCCGGATCGTTCCGGAATCAACTGGACTGAAGTGGAGAATCAAGCATGAGCGGCCAACACGAAAGCCCTTACTATTTCATCCCGCAGCCGTCGCGGCACCCGATCAGCGCGGCGCTCGGCCTGCTCGTCATGCTCGGCTCGGTGGCGCTGTGGATCAACGGTCACGCCTGGGCGCCGATCACCGTCACGCTCGGCCTGCTGTGGGTGCTGTTCGTGCTCTATCACTGGTTCGGCGACGCGATCTCCGAGTCGGAGGGCGGCATGTACGGCCAGCGCGTCGACAAGTCGTACCGCTGGAGCATGAGCTGGTTCATCTTTTCCGAGGTGATGTTCTTCGGCGCGTTCTTCGGTGCGCTGTTCTACGCGCGCGAGATCGCGCTGCACCAGCTCGGCAGCCTCGACTACCGGCTGATCTGGCCGGACTTCAGCGCGGTCTGGCCGAACGAGGGGCCGGCCGCGCTGGCGGGCCACTTCCGCACCATGGGGCCGTGGCCGGTGCCGACCATCAACACCGCGCTGCTGCTGAGCTCGGGCGCCACGCTGACGGTCTCGCACCATGCGCTGCGCGAGGATCACCGGCGCAAGGCGATCGCCTGGCTCGCGGCCACCATCGTGCTCGGCGTGAGCTTCCTGTTCCTGCAGGGCTTCGAGTATTTCCATGCGTACAACGAACTGAACCTGACGCTCGCTTCGGGCGTGTACGGCTCGACGTTCTTCCTGCTGACGGGCTTCCACGGCTTCCACGTGTTCCTCGGCGGCACGATGCTGACCGTGGTGCTGGTGCGGATGCTGCGCGGGCACTTCAAGCCCGATCACCATTTCGCGTTCGAGGGCGCGGCCTGGTACTGGCACTTCGTGGACGTGGTGTGGCTGGGCCTGTACGTGGTGGTGTACTGGCTGTCGTAGGACACGCGCCGGGCCGCGCGCGAGGTATGCGCGGCGCGGAGGAGGCCGGCGGCGCAGGCCGCAGCCTCAGCGGCCTCAGCGGCCTCAGCGGCCGAGCGGGATGCCGGTCGAGTGGATCCAGCCCATCCAGTTCGCGAACAGGATGAACAGGAACAGCGAGATCGACAGGCCGACGCGCGTCGCGAGCGACCAGACCATGCGCTTCGTCTGGCCCCGATCGTGCATCATGAAATAGAGGGCCGAGGCGAGGCTCGCGAGGATCAGCGCAAACGCAATGGGAACGAGGATGTGCATGGCACTTACCGTGGAATGGCGATTCGTCGCAGACGTGTCGATTATCCCACTTCGATCGCGCCGATGTGACACGTCGGAGACCGTGCGATGAAGCTGCGCTGGCTGCCCGCGCTGCTGATCCTCGCGGTGATCGCCGTGACGCTGCGGCTCGGCTTCTGGCAGCGCGATCGCGCCCATCGCAAGGAGGCGCTCGAGGCACAGGTACTGCGCTACGAGCATGCGACCCCGTTCGTGGCCGGCTCGGCGCCGGTGGCGCTCGACACGGTCGAGTTCCATCGCGTGCGTGCGACCGGCCGCCTCATTCCCGGTGCCGTCGTTTATCTCGATAATCGCGCCTACCGTGATCAGCCCGGCTTTTACGTGGTGATGCCGATGCGGCTCGCCAACGGCGGCTACGTGCTCGTCAACCGTGGCTGGCTGCCGCGCAACAGCGCCGACCGCACGGCGATCGCGCCGTTTGCGACGCCGTCCGGCAACGTGACGATCGAGGGCATCGCGCGCGCCGACGCCTCGCGCGCGTTCGAGCTGGGGCGGGATGGAGCGGCCGGGCACCAGCGGATTCGCCAGAATCTCGAGGTCGCCGCCTATGCGCGGGAAACGGGGCTGCCGCTGCAGCCCTACGTGATCCAGCAGACCAGCGACAGCGACGACGGTCTGGTGCGCGACTGGCCGCAGCCGACCCAGGACGTCGGGCGCAACTACGGCTACATGGTGCAGTGGTGGGCGATGGCCGCGGCGGCGGCCGGTTTCGGGCTCTACGCGGCGCGGCGCGCGGCGCGCAAGCCTTCGGGCGCGACCTGAGCGCGCCACGGGCGGCGCCCGGCGCCGCGTTCGGATTCGTATCCAGAGGATGAAGAGGAACTTCGTGTCGACCCAGCCTTCCCGTCCGACGCCGGCCCGACCGGGACCCGACCGCCAGCCCGGCCAGCCCGGCGATGGCACCGCGGGCCATGACCCCGATTTAGGGCGCGGCACATCGTCGCAGCGAGGCTCGTGGCGACGCGGGCGCTGGGTGGTGCTCGCGCTGTGCCTGATCTGCGCGGCGCCGCTCCTCGCTTCCTACTTCACCTACTACGTGGTCAAGCCCCGTGGCGGTTCGACCAATTACGGCACGCTGATCGAGCCACAGCGGCCGATCCCCGCCGCGCTCACGGCGACCGACGAAAACGGCCGGACCGTGGCGCTGGCCTCGCTGCGCGGGATCTGGCTGCTCGTGATGGAAAACGGCAGTTTGTGCGATGATGCGTGCGCCCGGAAACTGTACTTCATGCGGCAGGTCCGCGCGACGCAGGGCGGCGAGCGGCAGCGCATCACGATGGTCTGGCTGCGCCGCGACGCGGCGAGCGTCGATGCGAAAATCCTGGCCGCCTATCCGGACACCCGGCGCTTCGTCGCCGATCCGGCCGCGCTCGACGCATGGCTGCCGGCCGAGGCCGGCACGCAGGCGACGGATCACATCTATCTGGTGGACCCCAACGGCAACCTGATGATGCGTTTCCCGAAGGACCCCGACCCCAGCCGGATCAAGAACGACGTGACGAAGCTGCTCAAGTGGTCGAGCATCGGCTGACCGGCCGGTACCCGCAATCGAGAATTCCCGGATGTACTTACTGCAACTGGGCCTGATCGGCCTCACCATCGCGCTGTTGCCCCTCTCCTACGTGTGGGTGAAGGCCGACGACGACAAATTCCGCAAGCTCGTCTGGATGACGACGTTCTTCACGCTCGATCTCGTGATGTTCGGCGGCTTCACGCGGCTCACCGACTCCGGGCTCGGCTGCCCGGACTGGCCCGGCTGCTACGGCACCTCGTCGCCGTTCATCGCGCACGCGGCGATCTCGGCCGCGCACCTGGCGATGCCCACCGGCCCGGTCAGCATGAGCAAGGCCTGGATCGAGATGATCCACCGCTATTTCGCGATGGCGATCGGCGTGCTGATCATCGCGCAGATGACCATCGCCTGGGTCGCGAAGGCGCGCCGCCGGCCGCTGTCGGTGTCGCCGTGGTGGCCCACCGGCCTGCTGCTGCTGATCGTCGTGCAGGGCGTGTTCGGCGCCTGGACGGTCACCATGAAGCTGCAGCCGGTGATCGTCACCACCCACCTGCTGCTCGGCCTCACGCTGCTCGGCGCGCTCGGCTGGCTGGCCGCGCGCATGACGCCGCTGCCGGCCCACGATCCCGAGGCGGGGCGCCACCGCGTGGCCGCGCTCACGGCGCTGGTGCTGCTGGTGGTGCAGATCGCGCTGGGCGGCTGGGTCAGCACCAATTACGCGGTGCTCGCCTGCACCGATTTCCCGACCTGCAACGGCCAGTGGCTGCCGCCGATGGATTTCACGCACGGCTTCCATCTGTGGCGCGCGCTCGGCATGTCGGGCGACGGCGAGGCGATCACGCAGGACGCGCTGGTGGCGATCCACTGGACCCACCGCACGTTCGCCGTGGTGGTGGTCGCCTATCTGGTCGCGTTCGCGCTGCGCATGCGTCGCTTCGAATCGCTGCGGCGGCCCGCCAACGGCGTGCTGCTGGTGGTCGCGATCCAGTTCGTGACGGGGCTGTCGAACATCGTGCTGCAGTGGCCGCTGCCCGTCGCCGTCGCGCACAACGGCGGGGCTGCGATCCTGCTGCTGTTGCTCGTCATGTTAAACTTTCGAATCCTTTCAAGTCGTCCCGGCCGCGTCGCGCTCCCCGCGCGCGATATCGCGCCCGCCTGACGCTCCCCACGCTCATGGAATCCTCGCTTTCCCAGTCCCCCGGCAGCCGCCTGTCGCAATATTTCGCGCTGACCAAGCCGCGCGTCACGCAACTCGCGGTGTTCTGCGCCGTGATCGGGATGTTCCTCGCCACGCCCGGCATGGTGCCGCTGCGTCCGCTGATCGGCGGCACGATCGGCATCTGGCTGCTGGCCGGCGCCGCGTTCGCGATCAACTGCCTCGTCGAGCAGAAGATCGACGCGAAGATGCGCCGTACCGCGTGGCGGCCGTCCGCGCGCGGCGAAATCACCACGCCGCAGATCCTGGCCTTCTCGACGGTGCTCGGCGGCGCCGGCGCCTGGACGCTCTACACCTTCACGAATCCGCTGACGATGTGGCTGACGATCGCCACCTTCGTCGGCTACGCGGTCGTCTACACGCTGCTGCTCAAGCCCGCCACGCCGCAGAACATCGTGATCGGCGGCGCCTCCGGCGCGATGCCGCCGGCGCTCGGCTGGGCCGCCGTGACGGGCACCGTGCCCGGCGACGCATGGATCCTGGTGCTGATCATCTTCGTCTGGACCCCGCCGCACTTCTGGGTGCTCGCGCTCTACCGGATCAAGGACTACGAGAACTCGGGCCTGCCGATGCTGCCCGTCACGCACGGCGAGAAGTTCACGCGGCTGCACATCCTGCTCTACACGTTCATCCTGTTCGTCGTGACGATGATGCCGTTCATCTCGGGCATGAGCGGCGTGCTCTACCTGGCGAGCGCGGTGCTGCTCGGCGCGGTGTTCATCGCCTACGCGTGGAAGGTCTACGTCGACTATTCCGATGCGCTCGCGCGCCGCGCGTTCCGCTACTCGATCGTCTATCTGTCGCTGCTGTTCATGGCGCTGCTCGTCGATCACTACGTGCGCCCGCTGCTCGGCTTCTGAGCGCGCCGCGATGATGCCGCGCCCCTTTCCGCCCACGCGGCGGCGCTGGCTCGCCGCCTGCGCCGCGGCCGGCGCGCTGCTGCTCGCCGGCTGCAGCCGCCAGCCGGCCTTCGAGAATCTCGACATCACCGGCAACACGCAGTTCGGCCAGGATTTCTCGCTGCCCGACACGGCGGGCCACACGCGCACGCTGGCCGACTACAAAGGCCGCGCCGTGGTGCTGGTGTTCGGCTACACGCATTGCCCCGACGTCTGCCCGACCACGCTGGCCGAACTCGCGCAGGCGAGGCAGCAACTCGGCGCCGAGGGCAAGCGCGTGCAGGTGCTGCTCGTCAGCGTCGACCCCGAACGCGATACGGCGCCGCTGCTCGCGCAGTACGTGGCCGCGTTCGATCCGTCGTTCGTCGCGCTGCGCCCGGCCAGCGACGCGCAGCTGAAGCAGGTGGCGAAGGATTTCCGGATCTATTACGCGAAATCGCCGGGCAAGACGCCCGACGGCTACACGATGGACCACACGGCCGCGAGCTACGTGTTCGACCCGGCCGGCAAGCTGCGCCTGTTCGTGCGCGACGGGCAGGGGCCGGCGCCGTGGGTCCACGACCTGAAGCTGCTGCTGGGCTGAGCGCGGCACCTTCGGCCCGGCGTCCTCCCGCGCTGCCGAGACGATCGACACACCGGCCATGGACCTTCGGAGTCCTGCCGGTTCCCGCCGGGCACCGTCATTGCCAGCGCGCGGCATACCCATATGAGCGGGATGTATTTCACTCGGCGCCGATCCTGTGACACCATTCGCACTCTTTGACGGGCGGGGTGGCCACGAGCCGCGTCGTCCTTTTATCAAGTCGGTACCGCAACAACACGGAAGCGAGAACAACAGATGAAGCGTCGCAATCTCCTGAAAGCAGTGTCCGCCGTCGTCGCCGCCAGCGCGGCCCTCG
Source organism: Burkholderia perseverans (assembly GCF_022870505.1). Classification (NCBI taxonomy): domain Bacteria; kingdom Pseudomonadati; phylum Pseudomonadota; class Betaproteobacteria; order Burkholderiales; family Burkholderiaceae; genus Burkholderia; species Burkholderia perseverans. Next base: position 3,846,907 of record NZ_CP045094.1, on the reverse strand, counting down.
GCATGTCGTTCGGCGCCCACGCGCAGGACAAGGTGATCAAGGTCGGCACGGTGGCCGGCCCGGATGCGCAGGTGTGGCAGGTGGTGCAGAAGGTTGCGAAGGAGAAGCAAGGCCTGAACGTGAAGGTCATCGAGTTCAACGACTACGTGCAGCCGAACGCGGCGCTCGATTCGGGCGACCTCGACGCGAACAGCTTCCAGCACCAGCCCTACCTCGACAGCCAGATCAAGCAGCGCGGCTACAAGCTCGTCAGCGCGGGTCTGACCTACATCTCGCCGATCGGCGTGTATTCGAAGAAATACAAGTCGCTGAAGGACCTGCCGGCGGGCGCGAAGCTCGCGGTGCCGAACGATCCGTCGAACGAGAACCGCGCGCTGCTGCTGCTGCAGGCGCAGGGCGTGATCAAGCTGAAGGCCGGCGCGGCCACGGGCGGCAACAACGCGACGGTGCTCGACATCGCCGACAACCCGAAGAAGCTGAAGATCTCGGAGCTGGACGCGGCGCAGCTGCCGCGCGTGCTCGGCGACGTGGACGCGGCCGTGATCAACACCAACTACGCGCTGGCCGCGAACCTGCAGCCGACCCAGGACGCGATCGCGCTCGAATCGCTGACGAGCCCCTACGCGAACCTGATCGCCGTGCGCGCGCAGGACAGGAACCAGCCGTGGGTGAAGAAGCTCGTCGCGGCCTATCAGTCGCCGGAAGTGAAGGACTTCATCAACAAGCAGTTCAAGGGTTCGATGGTGCCGTCGTTCTGAGCACGCGACCCGCGTTGTATCGGTAGTCGATCGAAAGGCCCCACGGGGCCTTTCGTCGTTTTCGACCCCGACAAAAAGTCGGCGCTAAATCTGTCCCGGCCGGGCGGCTTCCCTTATACTGTATAAACGTACAGTAATCGGCTGCCTCATGCCCACCGCTTCCGTCTCCCTCGAATCGCTGCATCCGTCGCTCTGGCGGGGCTCCCAGCTCGCCCGCGGCGGCCCGCGCACGGTCGGCACCGGCTATCCGGCGCTGTCGGCCGAGCTGCCGGGCGGCGGCTGGCCGGTAGGCGGCCTCGTCGAGCTGCTGGTGCCGCACGCGGGCTGCGGCGAGATGCGGCTGCTTGCGCCGGGGCTGGCCGGCAGCGTCGCCGAGCGGCGCCCGCTCGCGCTGGTGGCGCCGCCGCATCCGCCGCACGCGGCCGCGCTGGCCGAATTCGGCGTGCCGCTCGATGCCTTGCTGTGGTTGCGCACGGCGAACCGGCGCGATGCCCTGTGGACAGCCGAGCAAACGCTGAAGACCGGTTGCTGTGGCGCGCTGCTGTTCTGGCAGACCGAGGCCGCGCCGGCCGACGTGCTGCGGCGCCTGCATCTGGCGGCCGCGCGCGCCGGCGACACGCTGTTCGTGATGCTGCGCCCGCTCGCGGCGGCGCGCCAGCCGTCGCCGGCGGTGCTGCGGCTCGCGCTGCGGCCGCTGCCGGGCGGCGTGTCGGTCGAGATCGTCAAGCGCCGCGGGCCGGCCTGCGCGGCGCCGCTCGAACTCGCGTTGCCGTCGCCGATCGTGGAGGGTCGTTATGCGCGTCTTGCTCGGCATCCATCTGCCGCGCCTGCCGCTCGACGTGTGCGCGTGCTCGCCTGAGCCCGCGTCGGCCGCGGGCAGCGCCGTGCTCGAACAGGGCGTGGTGCTGGTGGCCGACGCGGCGGCCCGCGCGCGCGGCGTGCGGCCCGGCATGAAGCGCGGCGGCGTGCTGACGCTCGCGCCCGACACGCATCTGGTCGAGCGCGATCTCGCGCGCGAGGCCGATGCGCTGCGCGCGGTCGCGCTGGCGCTGCTGCGCTTCTCGCCGTCGGTCGCGCTCGACGAGGAGGCGACGCTGATCGTCGACGTCGGCGCGAGCCTGCGGCTGTTCGGCGGACTGCCCGCGCTGTGCCGGCAGGTGGGCGCGGCGCTGGCGGCGCTCGGTTACGCGGCCCGCATCGGCGCCGCGCCCACCGGCCGCGGCGCCTGGCTGCTGGCGCGTGGCCGGCCGGGCCGCGACCGGCGCCGGCGCGTGGCGCGCGAGGCCAGCCTGCGGCGCGTGCTCGATGCGCTGCCCTGCGTGCTGATGCCGGCCGCGCGGCCCTACGCGGGCTGGCTCGACGGGCTCGGCTGCGCGACGCTCGCCGACCTGCGTCGGCTGCCGCGCGCGGGGCTGCAGCGCCGCTGCGGGCCGGCGCTGCTCGAGGCGCTCGATCGCGCCTACGGCGAGCTGCCGGAGCCGTTCGCGTGGCTGCCGATTCCCCCCGAATTCGACGCGCGCCTCGAATTGCCGGAGCGCGTCGAGCACGCCGAGGCGGTGCTGTTCGTCGCGCGCCGGCTGGTGGCGCAACTGGGCGGCTGGCTGGCCGCGCGGCAGCTCTCGCTCGCCGCGCTGCGCTTCGATCTCGAACACGAGCGCGGCCGCTGCGCGGTGCCGCCCACCTCGGTCGAGCTCGCGTTCGCCGAGCCCACGCGCGACGAGCTGCATTGCCTGCGCGTGCTCGGCGAGCGGCTCGCGCGCGCCGAACTGCCGGCCGCCGTGCTGGCGGTGCGGCTCGTCGCGACGCGCGTCGAGGCGGTCGCGCCGCCGCCCGTCGACCTGTTCCCCGAGCCGGGCCGCACGCGCGAGGCGCGCGCGCGGCTGGTCGAGCTGCTGAGCGCGCGCCTCGGCGCCGACAACGTGCTGTGCGCGGCGCCCGGCGCCGACCATCGCCCCGAGGCCGCCAATCGCTGGCTGCCCTCGCATGCGCCGGCGGGCCGCCCGCCCGAGGCGCCGGCCGCGGCGCCGCGCCCCGCCTGGCTGCTGGCCGAGCCGATCGCGCTCGCGATGCGCGAGAACCGGCCTTGCCATCGCACGCCGCTGCGGCTGATGTCGACGGCCGAGCGTGTCGAGGGCGGCTGGTTCGACGGGCAGGTCGTGCTGCGCGATTACTACGTCGCGCAGGACGACGACGGCGCCTGCTACTGGATCTACATGGACCGCGACCGGCGCGACGGCGAGCCGCGCTGGTTCCTGCACGGCCTGTTCGGGTGACGCGATGGTGATGCCGTCGGTCCTGCCCGCCTATGCGGAGCTGTTCTGCCGTTCGAATTTCTCGTTTCTGTGCGGCGCGTCGTCGGCCGACGCACTCGTCGCGCGCGCGCACGAGCTCGGCTATCGCGGCATCGCGGTCACCGACGAATGCTCGCTCGCCGGCGCGCCGCGCATGCACGTGGCCGTGAAGGCGAAGAACGCCGAACTCGAGGCTGCCTGGGAGGCCGCCGGCGCGCTGCCGGCCGACCAGCCCGAGCCGTTCCGGCTCGCCGTCGGCGCGTATTTCGCGCTGACGCCCGACCTCGTCGCGCCGGGCGGCGACCCCGGCCCCGGCGCGTTCGGGCTCGTGCTGCTGGCGCGCAATCGCGAGGGCTACGGCAACCTGTCCGAGCTGATCTCGTGGCGGCGCATGGCGGCGCCGAAGGGCACCTACACGCTCACGCCGCGCATGCTGGCCGCGCCGCCGCCCGAGCTCGCGCACCTGCGCGGCATGCCCGACTGCTTCGCGATCCTGGTGCCGGCCTATCCGGTGCGCGCCGACGTGCTCGACGCGCAGCTCGCGTGGTGCGCGGCGCAGTTCGGCGAGCGCGCGCGGCTCGGCCTCGTGCAGCTGGGGCGCTCGCTCGACGGCGTGTATCGCGAGACGATCGAGGCGGCCGGCGCGCGGCGCGCGATGCCGCTCGTCGCGCTCGGCGACGTGACGATGCACGTGCGCTCGTGCAAGCCGCTGCAGGACCTGATGACGGCGATCCGGATCGGCCGGCCGGTCGGCGAATGCGGCTACGCGCTGGCCGCGAACGCCGAGCAGCACCTGCGCGGGCTCGGGCGCATCGCGCGGCTGTTTCCGGAGGAGGCGATCGCCGAGACCTGCCGGATGCTCGACGCCTGCCGCTTCGACATGAAGGAGCTGAAGTACGAATATCCGCGCGAGATCGTGCCGGCGGGCATGACGCCGACCGAGTACCTGGCGCAGGAAACCCGGCTCGGTGCGCTGAAGCGTTTTCCGGAGAAGACGCATCCCGACGGCGTCCCGGCCGACGTGCAGGCGCGGATCGACTACGAGCTCGCGCTGATCGCCGAGATGGAATACGAGCCGTTCTTCCTGACCGTCTACGACATCGTCAAGTTCGCGCGTGAGCAGGACATCCTGTGCCAGGGGCGCGGCTCGGCCGCGAATTCGGTGGTCTGCTACTGCCTCGGCGTGACGTCCGTCGACCCGCAGCGCAGCACCATGCTGTTCGAGCGCTTCATCTCGAAGGAGCGAAACGAGCCGCCCGACATCGACGTCGATTTCGAGCACGAGCGGCGCGAGGAAGTGATCCAGTATATCTACGAGAAGTACGGCAAGGATCGCACCGCGCTCGCGGCGGCGGTCTCCACCTACCGGCCGCGCGGCGCGCTGCGCGAGACCGGCAAGGCGCTCGGCGTCGATCCGATGCTGGTCGAGCGCGTCGCCAAGGGGCATCGCTGGTTCGACGGCAGCGCCGACCTGCTCGCGCGCTTCGCCTCGGTCGGGCTCGATCCCGAGGTGCCGCTGATCCGCGCCTGGGCCGAACTCGCGTCGCGGCTGCTCGGCTTTCCGCGCCACCTGTCGCAGCATTCGGGCGGCTTCGTGATCAGTCGCGACAAGCTCACGCGGCTCGTGCCGATCGAGAACGCGGCGATGGAGGGGCGCCGCGTGATCCAGTGGGACAAGGACGATCTCGAGGCGCTCGGGCTCATGAAGGTGGACGTGCTCGCGCTCGGCATGCTGACGGCGCTGCACCGCGCGTTCGATTTCGTCGAGGCGTGGCGCGGCACGCGCATGCGGGTCGCCGACATCAAGGAAGGCGACGAGGCGACCTACGCGATGATCTCGCGCGCCGACACGGTGGGCGTGTTCCAGATCGAGTCGCGCGCGCAGATGTCGATGCTGCCGCGCCTGAAGCCGGAAAACTACTACGACCTCGTGATCGAGGTGGCGCTCGTGCGGCCGGGGCCGATCCAGGGCGGTGCCGTGCATCCGTACCTGCGGCGCCGGCAGGGGCTCGAACCCGTCGAGTATCCGAAAGAGGACCTGAAGCCGGCGCTCGAACGCACGAAAGGCGTGCCGATCTTCCAGGAGCAGGTGATGCAGATCGCGATCATCGCGGCCGGCTTCACGCCCGGCGAGGCCGACGAGCTGCGGCGCGCGATGGCGGCCTGGAAGCGCAAGGGCGATCTCGGCAAGTATCGCGAGCGGATCGTCGCGGGCATGCGCGCGCGCGATTATCCGGAGAGCTTCGCGGACCAGATCTTCGAGCAGATCAAGGGCTTCGGTGAATACGGCTTTCCGGAGAGCCACGCGGCGAGCTTCGCGATCCTCGTCTACGCGAGCAGTTGGCTCAAGTGCCACGAGCCGGCGATCTTCCTCGCCGCGCTGCTGAACAGCCAGCCGATGGGTTTCTATCCGCCCGCGCAGCTGGTGCAGGACGCGAAGCGGCATGGCGTGACGGTGCGGCCGATCGACGTGACGGCGAGCGGCTGGGACGCCTCGCTCGAGGCGCTGCCCGGCGAGCCGCCGCCCGCGGGCCGGCCGGCCGTGCGGCTCGGCATGGCGCTGGTGGCCGGGCTGGGCCGCGAGGCCGCGCTGCGCATCGAGGCGGCGCGCGCCGCGCGACCGTTCGAGAGCGTCGACGACCTGGCGCGCCGCGCGCGGCTGGAGCGGCGCGAGCTGGAGGCGCTGGCGGCCGCCAACGCGTTCGCGACGCTCGCCGGCAACCGGCGCGACGCGCTCTGGCAGGCCGTGGCGGCAACGCCGTCGCGCGACCTGCTGGCCGCCGCGCCGATCCACGAAGCGGCGAAGCCCGCGCTCGGCGCGCCGTCCGAGGCCGACGACATCCTCGCCGACTATCGCACCATCGGCCTGACGCTGAACCGGCATCCGGTGGCGCTGCTGCGCGACGCGCTGCGCGCGCGCCGGCTGTCCTCGGCCGAGGAACTGGGCGCGCACCGCAACAAGCGGCTCGCGCGCGCCTGCGGGATCGTCACCGCGCGGCAGATGCCGAGTACCGCGAAGGGCACGCTGTTCGTCACGCTGGAGGACGAGACCGGCTGCGTGAACGTGATCGTGCGGCGCGAGCTGATCGAGCGGCAGCGCCGCGAGATCCTCGACGCGCGGCTGCTCGCCGTGTACGGCGTGTGGCAGAGCGAGAACGAGGTCCGGCACCTGATCGCGCAGTATCTGGAGGACCTGACGCCGCTGCTGGGCGGGCTGCGCACCTCGAGCCGCGAGTTTCACTGAGATTGATTGAGGCACGGCGGCTTGATCGGTTCGACGGCGCGGCCGATCGCCTGCGGTAAGATGGGCGCCGCTACGGGTGGCGAACCACCCGGGCCGTCGTGTCGGGGAAATGGATGAAAGTCCACAGTCATTATGACAATCTGAAGGTATCGCGCGATGCGCCTCCCGAGGTGATTCGCGCCGCCTATAAAAGTCTCGCGCAGAAGTACCATCCCGATCGCAATCGCGACCCGCGGGCCGCGCAGATCTTCAAGCTCATCCATGCCGCCTATGACGTGCTCAGCGATCCGGCCGCGCGCGCCGATCACGACGACTGGCTGGCGAGAAAGGAGCGCGAGGCGGCGCCTGCCGCGCGTCGCGACGCATCCACGGCGCGCGCGCCCGACCCCGCTGCGGCGGCGCGTCCGCAGCGCCCGCCGCCGGCGCGAACCGGCCCGGGCCGGCGCAGGCTGGGACGCGTGCCGCTGCGTGTCTGGCTGCTGATCGGCGTGATCGCCTGGCTCGGCATCAGCGAGCTGACGAAGCACGTGCATGCGCCGGACAAGGTGGAAAGCGCCGCGCCGCCGCCGGTCGAGACCCCCGCCGGGTCGTACACGCCGCCGTCGCCGGGCGCGATTCCGCTGACGAAGGACGGCCCGCGCTACGTCCGTCCCGCGTTCGCGCCCAACGGGCTGGCGTGGCCGGAGCGGGCTGCCTATCTGAGCGGCTATCCGGTGTCGGCGAACGACGGTCATTCGGACATCACGATCGACAACACCGGCAATCCGTTCGACCTGTACGGCAAGCTGATCCGCGTCGACGAGACGGCGGGGCCGGCGGTGGTTCGCCAGTTCTTCATTCCGGCCGGCCGGTCGTTCCAGCTTCAGACGCTCACGCCCGGCCGCTACGATCTGCACTACCGGCAGCTGGACGACGGCGGCACCTTCGGGACCGAGCGCATCGGACTGCGGGAATACGCCACCGACGGCGATCTCCACTATCGGAGCGTGAGCGTCACGGTGCCGGGCGGCGGCATGAGCCCGCGGCCGATCGCGGACGACATGTTCTAACGCTTCACGTCGAATCCACGGCGATCGCCGGCCTACCGCATTCCCGCGAGATCTACGCCTCGCGCATCACCGCCTGGAAGCCGATGTTGCGCGACTCGGCATGGAACATCGCGCTGGCGTTGACCTCGCGGGTCCGGCCGACGATCGCCGCGAACGCGTCCAGCAGCGGCCGTCCTTCGCCGCACAGGTAAGCCGTCCGTTCGCGGATCGACTTCGCGCCTTCGAGGCGCGCCCGCGCCGCCGCGAGGTCGATGCCGTCCAGGCTGACGTCCTCGGCGAGCGCGCCGGCCGCGGCGGGCGGCGCGCCCGCGGCCGTCGAGCCCGGCGCGTGGCGCTGCACCTGCCGCGCCGTTTCGGCCACGCGCCGGAACGGCGCCGACGCGTAGTAGCGGAAGAACTCGTTGGTCTTCGGCGCGTCTTCCAGCGGCGTGCCGTCCCGCGCCGCGCGGGCCTTCGCGTCGAGGAACTCGGCATAGCGCTGCACCGTGTCGACGATCGTCGAGGCGGTGGCGAAGTAGCCGTTGCGCACGCGCGGATGCGCGTCGAAGCGCGCCGCGAGCCCGGCCGGCGTGGCCGCGTCCGGATGGTCGAGCAGCGCGGCGAGCTTCGGATGCTGCAGCATCAGGTAGCTGAGGTCCGAGCCCATGATCTCGCCTTCGAAGCCCTGCGCCGAGTCGGTGTGCGAGATACCCGGCGTGAACATGCCGACATGGGTCGGCACCGTCACCGAGAGGTTGAGGCCGGCGTTCTGGTTGTTGAGCACGCGCACGTATTGCAGATGCGTCGAGCCCATGCCGAGCCCCGGCGGCTGCCGGAACTTCATCACGATCGCGCTGCCTTCCGAGGCGTCGAACACGAGCCCCTGCATCTGCCGCGCGATTTCGGCGCTGTCGATCTTGGGCTGGTCGGTGGCGAGCGCCTCGTTGAGCCGGCCGACCGCGCCGCGCACCGCCGCCTGCAGCGCGGCGCCGGCGAGCGGCTTGCCGCCGTTCGCGGTGAGCGTGATCTGCCAGAACCTGCCGACCCGGCTCGGGTTGATCTGGTGGTCGGCGTAGAGGAATTTCGCCTCGGCCGAGAGCGTCAGGCCGCCCGTGTCGCTGGCGATGCTGACCGGCCCGAGCGACTTCTGCCAATGGCCGAGCAGCGCGCCGAGCGCGTTGATCTCCGCGCCGCCCGAGGCCGTGGCGCGCACCAGCACGTCCCAGCGCTGCCACAGCGCCTGCTCCTTGAGCGGGCCGTTCTTCTGCACGTCGTGCTTCTTCATCGGCAGATAGAGGCGGTCGAGCAGCTCGCGCGCCTCCGCATAGCCGCGGTCGGCCTGCTGCGCGGCTTGCGCGTGGGCCACGTCGCCGTGCGAGAGGCGCTCCTTGGTGATGCCGAGGTGCGTGCCCACCGCGCCGAGCGCGAGGCTGATGCTGGCCTGGCTGGCCGCCACGAACCGCTCGGGGCGGGCCAGCGCGTCGGCGCGCGAGTAGCCGCCGTGCCAGACTTCCGCGTTGATCCGCTCGAACGCCTCGCCGCGCAGCGCGTCCAGCTGTTCGCGCGCCGGCCGCGGCAGCGCGCGGTCGCTGCGCGCGAGCAGCGTGGCGGCATCCTCGATGAAGTTCAGGTAGAGATGCCGGAGCCCGTCCGCCTCGGCCGCGGCGCGCTCGAGCTGCGCCACGGAGGGCTCGGCGATCGCGTTGCGGAACTGCGCGGGGATCGACGCCTCGTCGCCGTAGAGTTCGCGCACGGGCGCCGCCATGGCCGGCATCGCCTCGTTGCCGGCCGCGCCCTGCAGGCGTTGGCGCATCAGGTCGTAGAGCCGCAGCGCGGGCGGCGTGGCGGCGCCGCAGCGGGCGTCGAGTCGCTGGTGTAGCGCGAGGGTCGCCCGGAAGTCCTTGTGATGCGCCGGATCGAGGATCTGGTGCGGGGCGTTGGTCGTCTCGGTGAAGAACTGCAGCAGGTCGCCGCGCGCGAGCAGGTCGAACGTGCCGTCCGCGCCGAGGTTCGCGCTGCCGTCCGTGGCGCGGCCGAGGCTGCCGTCGACGGCCAGCGTCGCCTCGCGGAACGCCACGCGGCGGTCCGCGTAGGCCACCGAGTCCGGCACGTCGCGGCGCGGCGCGGGCGGCAGCGGCTGCCGGTCGGCGATGCGCCGGCGCAGCACGTCGCCGGTGGCGGGGTAGGCCTGCGCGACGATCGCATCGAACACCGGCGCGCCGCCGTGCGCGCGCTGCTGCTCGTCGAGCGCCATCGCGAGCAGCGCGGTCTTCACGCCGTTGAAGCCCTTGGCGAGCTTCCGGTCGGTCAGGAAGTACGGCCGCTCCGGCGCCGGCACGTAGTTGCGGTTGAGGCCCTGCGAGACCTTGTCCTTGAAGTGTTCCCAGCCGTGGACGAGCTTGCGCGTCTTCGGGCCGGACGAGGTGATCCACGAACGGTTCGCGTCCATGTTGGCCACCAGCTTCACGAGTTCGCGCAGGTCGTCGTGCTCGAAGTAGGTGCCGCCGGCCGAGTACGCGGCCTGGCCGTTCAGGCGCGCGGCCCAGTTCGCGATCTTGCTGCCGATGCCGCCCTGCAGCGCGACGCTGTACGAGGTCCAGAAATCGATGTCGCGGTCGTCGTCGGAGAAGAAGGTCCGGCCGGCCGACGCGCTGCCGCTGACGTTGCCCACGCCGACCGAGTATTCGAGGCTCGCGCCGGTGCTGGTCGCGACGTTCGGTCCGGACACGCCCTGGCTGATGCCGGGCGCGACGCGTTCGAGCCGCGCGACCTCGCGCTCGGCGTAGTGCGCCATCAGGTCGGGAGCCGCGGCGCTCAGATGGATGCGCTTGAGCTCCGTCAGCAGGCCGGCGAGCAGGAAGTACGACATGGCCCGCTCGCGCGCCGGCACGCCGCCGGCGGAGTTGCCGCGGTTCGCGTGATCGCGGTCGAGGTAGCGCGCCAGCACGCGCGCGGCGCGCGACGCGCGGGCGAAGCCGTCGCGGATCGCGAGGCCGCGCTGGTCCGGGCGCAGGCCCGGGTCCGCGGCGATCGTGCCGATCCCGGCGAGCTCGTCGGCGAGCCGCTCGCGCAGGCGCGTGCCGGCGGCGGACGCGGGGATCTCGGGCAGCGCCGCGGCCAGCGCGGCGACGGTCTGCTGCAGGTGCGCGACGTCGAGGCCCAGTTCCGTATCGATCACGGCGCCGTCGGGCAGTGCGACGGCGGCGGGCGCGGGCGCCTCGATCGCCGCGGGCGCGTCGAGCCGGATGCGCGCATCGGTGGGCGCGGCGTCGCTTCCGGTATCGGGCGTGCCGTGCCGCTGCGCGGCCTCGCGTTGCAGCGCGCGCACCTCACGCTTCGACAGCGCCGCCGGATCGGCGAGCCGGCGCGCCAGTTCCGCGTCGCCGAGCGCGGCGGCCCCGGCGATCTGCGTGCGCGCCGTGTGCCGGTCGAGCGCCGTGCGCATCGCGTTCGGCAGGCGCGAGGTGCGCAGCGGCCGCGGCTGTTGCGGCGGCGTATCGGTGGAGATATCGGCGGGGGCGTTGGCCGGCGCGTGGGCCGCGGCCTGCCGCTGCGTCGCTTCGCGATGCAGCGCGCGCACGCCGCGCCCGTTCAGGTTCGGATTGCGGGCCGCCAGTGCCAGCTCGCCGTCGCTGAGGTTGCTCGTGCTCGCGGCCTGCTTGCGGGCGGTCACCTTATCGACGAGATTGCGCAGCCCGTCCGGCAGTGCGCTGCTGTCGCGCGCGCGTCGCTCGAGCGCCTGGAGCGGCTCCGCGGTCGGGCGCTCCTCCTGCGGCTCGGTGCGCGTGTACCCGGGGACGATGCTCGTTGGCTTCATGCAGGCTCCAGCAGGATGCGGACGGCCGGCGGCATCCGTTTGCCGGCTCCGTCACGATGCTCGATGCCGGCGCGGCTTGCGAGGGCCGCCGGAACTGGGCAAACGGGGGATGCCGCGCGGAAGGCCGTCAGCGGCCGGGGGTGACCGGTGGTTCGGACCCGGGGCGCACGCGCCCCTGTTATCGCGCATGGTATGTATTTGCCACCGTGCCGAGGCAATCCGGGGCGAAGCGGCGAATAAGGGGGCGAAGCATGGGGCGGCCCGGGAGGCGTGCGCATGACGGCGGCAACACGGCGACTGTCGGCGCGTCCGGGCAAGGCATGACGACCGGGGCGCCTAGCCATGCCGCCGCGCCGGCGGTCGGCGCTTTCCCGCGCCCGTATAAGCTAACGGCTTTGCCGCGCCACGCGCGCCTGCGCGCGCCGCCGTCCTGCTCGCTCAGTCAAGGTGTAAACCCTTATTTTTGCTGAGTCTATTATCAACCTACACTGTGTCTACAGTTTGTAGACAATGGAAACATGTCCAAACAGAAGCTTCAGCCGGCCGCCGTGGATGCCGATTCGGGTCCGGCGTCGGATCGCAAGAACGTGATGTCGGCGACGCTGCGTCGGCGCATCGTGAGCATGGAGCTCGCGCCGGGCGCCGTGGTCGACGAGCTGGCGCTGAGCGAGGAGTTCGGGCTCTCGCGTCCGCCGGTGCGCGAGCTGATGCGCCAGATGGCGGCGGAGGGCTACCTGGAACTGGAGCCGAACCGTCCGGCGCGCGTGTCGCCGATGAGCCACCAGTCGCTGCGTAGTTTCTTCCTCGCGGCGCCGCTCATCTACGTGGCGACCACGCAGCTGGCGGCCGACAACGCCACGCCCGAGGACGTGGCGCGGCTGCGGGAGGTCCAGGCGCGGTTTCGCGCGGCGATCGAGGCGAACGATCTGCAGGCGCGCGTGTTGCACAACGAGGCGTTCCATTGCGAGATCGGCCAGATCGCCCGCAACGCTTACCTGATGCCGAGCCTGCGGCGCGTGCTGATCGATCACGCGCGGCTCGGCAAGGTGTTCTACCGGTCGCCGGCCACCAGCGACATGCAGCAGGACCTGGAGCGGGCGGTAGAGCAGCACGACGAGATCATCGAGGCGATCGCGCGACGCGATCCGCAGCGGGCGGGCGAGCTGGTGCGCAGCCACATGGAGCTGTCGCGCCGGCGCATGACCGAATACGTGGTGCCCGAGGGGCTGGACATTCCGATCCAGTTCTGACGGCCGGCGGCACCTGACACGCCGCTGCCGCGCGCGCCGACGAGGCGTGAGCGACAGCGGCTTTATTGGAAACATCGAGATTAGGAATGCTAAAGGTCAATTCACTGCCGGCCGACGACAAGGCATGCGGCTGGTATCACACGAGCCGGCCGCGCACGCCGACCGCGCCGCACGCCGGTGAATCGACGGCGCGCTGGGCGGTGGTGGGGGCCGGCTTCACGGGCCTGGCCGCGGCGCGCCGGCTCGCGCTGAACTTCCCCGACGACGAGATCCTGCTCGTCGAGGCGCAGGAAGTGGGCTTCGGCACCTCGGGGCGCAACGCCGGCTTCGCGATCGACCTGCCGCACGACATCGGCGCCGACGACTATATCGGCGACATCGCCACGGCCAAGTCGACCATGAAGCTGAACCTGCTCGGCCAGACGATCCTGCGCGAACTCGTCGACGAGCACGGCATCGACTGCAGCATGCGCATGTCGGGCAAGTACCAGGCCGCCGTCGAGGCGCGCGGCGTGGCCGTGCTCGAAGCCTACCGGCGCGGCCTCGACAGGCTTGGCCAGCCCTACCAGATGATCGACGGGCGCGAGCTGCCCGCCCACATCGGCACCGCGTTCTACCGGCAGGCGCTGTTCACGCCGGGCACCGTGCTCGTGCAGCCGTCGGCGCTCGTCAAGGGGCTGGCCGACAGCCTGCCGCCCAACGTCACGCTCTGCGAGGGCACGGCCATCACCGGCGTCGAATACGGCGAGCGGATCGTGCTCGCGCATCGCAACGGCCGCATCGTCGCCGACAAGCTGGTGCTCGCGAACAACGCGTTCGGCGCGCGCTTCGGCTTCCTGCAGCAGACCATGCTGCCGGTGTTCCTCTACGCGAGCCTGACCCGGCCGCTGACCGAGGCCGAGCAGGCGGCGCTGGGCGGCCAGCCGTTCTGGGGCGTGATTCCGGCCGATCCGTTCGGCAGCACGCTGCGGCGCACGCACGACAACCGCATCCTGGTGCGCAACAGCTTCAGCTTCAACCCGAACGGGCTGCCGAAGGAGAAGTGCCTGCCGCGCTGCGCCGAGCGCCACCGGCTGTCGTTCGCGCGGCGCTTCCCGATGCTGCCCGAGGTGGGATTCGACTACACGTGGAGCGGTTCGCTCGCGTTATCTCAAAACCACAAGGGCTTCTTCGGGCAGCTCGCGCCGAACGTCTACGGCGCGCTGTGCTGCAACGGCCTCGGCATCACGCGCGGCACCGTGACGGGCACGCTGCTGGCCGACTGGCTCGCAGGCAAGCGCAGCGAGCAGATCGATTTCCTGCTGGCCACCTCCGGCCCGAGCCGCAACCCGCCCGAGCCGCTGCTCTCGCTCGGCGTCAACGCGACGTTGTGGTGGGGGCAGCGCAAGGCCGGCTTCGAGAGCTGAGCGCAACACGGCAAGCAGGACCGGCAGGACAGCCAAGCGAGACGAACCCGGCGAACTCCGCGAGCCGGCGCGAACGGGATGCATCCAACGATCGATCGACCAGACGGCATGAACACGATCAGTACAACGAATCGAGATACTCGACAGACGCAGCGTGATTCATTCGCCGATCCACATGGAAGGAGACAGACAATGCCGCATCAACCCCCGTCCATCGAGGACGTGCCGCTCAACGGCTTTCACCAGCTGCTCACGATCCGTTCGGGCGGCGGCTGGCTCATGGACGGCTACGTGCTCAGCATCATCGGCGTCGCGCTCGTGCAGTTCTCCGACGCGCTCGCGCTCACCAGCTTCTGGCAGGGCATGGTGGCCGCCTCGGCGCTGATCGGCATCTTCTTCGGCGGCTTCGCGGGCGGCTGGCTCAGCGATCGCCTCGGGCGCCGCAAGCCCTACTTCTTCGGTCCGGCGATCTTCTTCGTCTGCTCGCTCGCGCAGTTCTGGGTGCAGTCGGGCGAGGCGCTGTTCGTGCTGCGCTTCCTGATCGGCGTGGGGGTGGGCATCGAGTATCCGGTGGCCGGTTCGCTGCTGGTCGAATTCATGCCGCGCAAGTATCGCGGCCCGCGCCTCGCCGCGCTGACGATCATCTGGTTCTTCGGCGCCGCGCTCGCCTACATCGTCGGCAATCTGATCCTGAGCCGCGGCGGCGCCGACGCGTGGCGCTGGGTGCTGGCGAGTCCGGCCGCGATCGGCCTGGTGCTGTTCCTGATCCGCATCGGCACGCCCGAGTCGCCGCGCTGGCTGCTCGGCAAGGGCCGCGTCGACGAGGCCGAGCGCGTGATCCGGCAGGTCAACGGCCCGTCGTTCTCGGTGGCGAACCTGCCGGAGGAACCGGCGCAACGCAAGCTCCTGCTGCGCTCGCTGCTGCATGCCGGCTACGGCAAACGCATGCTGTTCGTCACGGTGTTCTGGAGCTGCTCGGTGATCCCGGTGTTCGCGGTGTATTCGTTCGCGCCGCGCGTGCTGCAGGCGCTGCACCTGACGGGGCAGTGGGAGTCGCTCGGCTCGGTGGCGATCACGCTGCTGTTCGTGGTCGGCTGCGTGATCGCCACGCGCGTCATCAACGCGCTCGGGCGCCGCGCCATGGTGATCCACAGCTTCCTCTGGTCGGGCCTCGCGCTGCTGGCGCTCGGCGCCAGCTCGAACGGCCCGGCGCCGCTGATCCTGATCCTGTTCGGCGCCTACGCGGTGCTGATCGGCGGCGCGCAGGTGCTGCAGCTCGTCTATCCGAACGAGATCTTCCCGACCGACATCCGCGCCTTCGCGGTCGGCATGGGGGCCTCGCTGTCGCGGATCGGCGCGGCGATCGGCACCTGGGCCGTGCCGATCGCGCTGCATACGATCGGCATCGGCAACACCATGTACGTGGCCGCGGCCGTCTCGTTCGTGGGCCTCGCGGCATCGCTGGCGCTCGCGCCGGAGACGCGCTCGCTGAGCCTGCAGGAGGCCGCCTCGCTGAACCACTGACTTTTCCCGCCGGCGCGCCCGCCCGCACGGCCGCGGCGCGCCGTTCGTCAACACGCTCTTTTGCGGAAGCACATCATGAACTTCGAAGGTATCTACACGCCGGCCATCACGCCGCTGAACGACGCGGGACAGGTCGACCACGCGGCGTTCGCCGACGTGCTCGAATCGCTGATCGCGGCCAGCGTCCACGGCATCATCATCGGCGGTTCGACCGGCGAATACTATGCGCAGACCGCGCAGGAACGCTTCGAGCTGGGCGCCCGCGCGAGGCAGGTGATCGGCTCGCGCGTGCCGCTCGTGATCGGTACCGGCGCGGTGCGCACCGAGGATTCGGTCGACTACGCGAAGGCGGCCCGCGAGATCGGCGCCGACGCGATCCTGGTCGGCTCGCCGCCCTACGCGCTGCCGACGCAGCACGAGAACGCCGTGCACGCGCTGGCCATCGACCGCGCGGCCGGCCTGCCCGCGATGCTCTACAACTATCCGGCGCGCATGGGCGTGTCGATGGACCGCGAATTCTTCCGCACCGTCACGGCGGCCTCGAAGAACTTCGTCGCCATCAAGGAAAGCTCGGGGCAGACGGCGCAGCTGCACATGCTCGCGCGCGAGTTTCCGCAGATCGCCGTGTCGTGCGGCTGGGACGACCAGGCGCTCGAATTCTTCGCCTGGGGCGCGCGCAGCTGGGTGTGCGCGGGCTCGAACTTCCTGCCGCGCGAGCACGTCGCGCTGTACCAGGCCTGCGCGGTCGAGAAGGATTTCGACAAGGGCCGCCGCATCATGTCGGCGATGCTGCCGCTGATGGATTTCCTCGAATCGGGCAAGTTCGTGCAGTCGATCAAGTATGGCTGCGAGCTGGCCGGGCTGCGCACCGGCGCCGTGCGCGCGCCGCTCGGCGCGCTCGATGACGCGGAGAAGCAGGCGCTGCGCGAGGTGATCGCCGCGGTCAAGCAGGAAGTGGCCGTGGCCACCGGGGAGCCGCGCTGATGGCCGAACTGCTCAGCGCATCGGGCTACGCGGCGCTGGCCGCGAAGCTGCGCGTCCCGACCCTTGCGTTCGTCGACGGCGCGTTTCGCGCGGCGGCGTCGGGCGCGACGTTTTCCACCGTCAATCCGGCCACCGGCGAGCCGCTCGCCGAGCTTGCCGCCTGCAACGCCGACGACGTCGAGCTGGCCGTCGCGGCGGCGCGACGCGCGTTCGAGGACGGCCGCTGGCGGCGGCTCGCGCCGGCGGCCCGCAAGGCGATCCTGCTGAAGTTCGCCGACCTGCTCGAGCAGCACGCGCACGAGCTGGCCACCATGGAGAGCCTCGACAGCGGCAAGCCGATCCGCGAATGCCAGAACACCGACGTGCCGGAGACGATCCACACGATCCGCTGGCACGCCGAGTCGATCGACAAGATCTACGACCACACCGCGCCGGCCGGTTCGGCCGCGCTGGCGCTGGTGGTGCGCGAGCCGATCGGCGTGGTCGGCCTGGTGCTGCCGTGGAATTTCCCGCTGCTGATGCTGGCCTGGAAGATCGGCCCGTCGCTGGCGGCCGGCTGCTCGGTGATCGTCAAGCCCGCGATGGAAACCACGCTGACCGCGCTGCGCGTGGCCGAGCTGGCCCACGAGGCGGGCGTGCCGGCCGGCGTGTTCAACGTGCTGCCGGGCGGCGGCGCCGAGGTGGGCGAGCCGCTGGGCCGGCATCCGGACGTGGACATGATCAGCTTCACGGGCTCGACGGCCACCGGCCGGCGCTTCCTCAAGTATTCGGCGGAGTCGAACCTGAAGCGCGTGGTGCTCGAATGCGGCGGCAAGAACCCCGCCGTGGTGCTGCCCGACGCGCCCGATCTCGACGCGGTCGCGCAGCACGTCGTCAATGGCGCGTTCTGGAACATGGGCGAGAACTGCTCGGCCTCGTCGCGGCTGATCGTCCATGCCGACATCAAGGACGCGCTGCTGGAACGCATCGGCGTCCAGCTGCGCGACTGGAAGATGGGCGACCCGCTCGATCCCGAGTACCGCATCGGCGCGCTCGTCAGCCGGACCCACTTCGAGAAGGTGCGTTCGTACCTGACCCAGGCGCAGGCGGAAGGGCTGCCGGTCCGCTTCGGCGGCGACACCGCCGGCGAGATCTTCGTCGCGCCGACGGTGGTGGACGGCGTCGGTCCGGCGAGCCGCCTGTTCCGCGAGGAAATCTTCGGCCCGCTGCTGGCGGTCACCACCTTCACGACCATCGCCGAGGCCGTCGCGCTCGCCAACGACTCGGTCTACGGGCTCGCCGCGTCGGTCTACACCGGCAGCCTGAACCACGCGATCCGGCTGTCGCGCGAGATCCGGGCCGGCGTGGTGACGGTCAACTGCTTCGGCGAGGGCGATATCACGACGCCGTTCGGCGGCTACAAGGAATCGGGTTTCGGCGGGCGCGACAAGTCCGTCTGGGCGCACGACCAGTACACCGAGATCAAGACCATCTGGATCGACGTGCCGCAGATGCTTGCCTGACCACCGCGATATCGCGTAACGTCGCCGGCCGCGCCCCGCACAGGGGCCGGCCGGCGTTCGACGTTTGTCGCGCCCGCGGGCGCGGAGGAAACCGAATGAACAGAAGCAGGTGGAAAGCATGAAAAGCAGAAACCAGGCCACGCTCGCCGGACTCGGCGCGGTCCTGTTGTGGGCCTCGGTGGTGGCCCTCGTCCGCGGCCTCAGCGAGCGCCTCGGCGCGACCGGCGGCGCGGCCATGATGTACAGCGCCGCGTCGCTGCTGTTGCTGTGCGTGGTCGGCTTCCCGCGGCTGCGCACGCTGCCGCGCGCGTACCTGATCTGGGGCGGCCTGCTGTTCGTGGTCTACGAACTGTGCCTGTCGCTGTCGATCGGCTACGCGGACAACGGCCGGCAGGCGATCGAGGTCGGCATGGTCAATTACCTGTGGCCGACCTTCACGATGGCGGCCGCGATCCTGTTCAACGGGCAGCGCGCGAGCCTGCTCGTGGTGCCCGGCTTCGTGCTCTCGATGCTCGGCATCGGCTGGGTGCTCGGCGGCGAGCACGGCTTCGACGTGGCCGGGATGATCGGCAACGTGCGGCTCAATCCGCTCAGCTACGGGCTGGCGTTCCTCGGCGCGCTGGTCTGGGCCGGCTACTGCACCGTGACGGCGCGCATCGCCAACGGCAAGAACGCCGTCACGCCGTTCTTCATGGCGGTATCGGCCGCGCTCTGGATCAAGTACGGCCTCGACGGGGGCGGCGCGATGCACTTCGACCTGCCTGCGTTCGTCTACCTGCTGCTGGCGGCCGCCGCGATGGGCTTCGGCTACGCGGCCTGGAACGTCGGGATCATGCACGGCAACCTCACGATCGTGGTGGGCGCCTCGTATTTCACGCCGGTGCTCGCCGCGGCGCTGGCCGCCGCGCTGCTGCACGCGCCGCTGTCGCTGCAGTTCTGGGAAGGCGCGCTGATGGTGTGCGGCGGCTCGATTCTCTGCTGGCTCGCCACGCGCGGCCGCCAATCCGGCCCGCGCGCCGTCGCGCCGGACGCCGCTTCGGCCGGCCGCGCCGTCCGGGGCTCGCGCCACGGCCGCCAGGGCTGCTGACGGCACTCCGGCTCGCGGCGCGGCCGGTGCCTGCCGATCGCGCCGCGCGCACCCGGCCGGGTCGAACGCCGGCCAAACCCGTCTCTTGCCGGCGGCGCGCCGCGGCGCGTCCCCCTCCCACGCATACCAGTTTCCTCAACTGGTCTTATACAGGTCTTGTCACTTCACCAGAACGGTGCCACCTGACACCACTCCCGCCCTTGTCCCGAAATTCCATGTCGGGGTAAATACCGAGTCGAAAAAGCCTGATAAACAAGGCGCTGTCTGCACTAAAACGCCGATGCGGCGCGGCATTCCGGCGATCGACCGGGATCCGTCCAGTTAAATTGACTGGTATTAGTTTGGTTATATAATCAGCTCGCTTCGGCCGGGGTCGGCCCGTCGCGGCCCACCGGCCGACGACGCCACCACCGCCCCGCCTGGACGACGGGCACACGCCTTGCCGCGCGCCCGCGCGGGAGTTCCGCAGGGAACCCGCCGCGCCGCCGCGCTGTCCCGTCCATCAGCCGCCGTCATCGAGGCATCGGTGCCATGTCCATCGGCGCCCGCCGGCCGGCTTCCTCTCGCAACCCGCATGACCCGGATACAAGTGAACGAGATGCTGACCGGAAACCTACTGACCGCCGAAGGCTGGCGCTACGGCACGATCGAGTTCGGCAACGGCCGGATCACCGCGCTGTCGGGGCACGCCGTCGATCCGTCGAAGAACGACGCGCCGTACATCGTGCCGGGCTTCATCGACCTGCACGTCCACGGCGGCGGCGGCGCCGACGTGATGGAGGGTGGCGACGCGATCGAGACGATCGGCCGGACCCATGCCCGCTACGGCACCACCAGCCTGCTCGCCACTACCATGACGGCGCCGCGCGACGAACTGATGAAGGTGGTCGCGCAGCTCGGCGAGCGCGCGCGCAATCGCACCTCGGGCTGCGCGCGCGTGCTCGGCGTGCATCTCGAAGGCCCCTACATCAACCCCGGCAAGCTCGGCGCGCAGCCCGACGCGGCCGTGTCGGCCGCGCTCGACGAGGTGCTGCGCTACCTGGCGATCGCGCCGATCCGCGTGGTCACGCTCGCGCCCGAGATCGCCGGCCACATCGAGATCATCTCGGAGATGGCCGCGCGCGGCGTGCGCGTGCAGCTCGGCCATTCGCTCGCCACCTACGAGGACGGCGTCGCCGCGCTCAAGCACGGCGCCTGCGGCTTCACCCACCTGTTCAACGCGATGTCGCCGCTGCACCACCGCAACCCCGGCCTGGTCGGCGCCGCGCTCGCGCACGCCGAGTACGCGGAGATCATCCCCGACCTGCTGCACGTCCACCCGGGCGCGATCCGCGCCGCGCTGCGCGCGATCCCGCGCCTGTACGTGGTGACCGACAGCACCTCGGCCACCGGCATGCCCGACGGCGAATACCGGCTCGGCAGCCAGCATGTCACCAAGTGCCTGGGCGGCGTGCGGCTGGCCGACGGCACGCTGGCCGGCAGCACGCTGACGATGGACCAGGCGTTCCGCAACCTGGTGTCGATCGGGCTGCCGATCGCCGACGTGTCGAACCGGATGTCGCGCTACGCGGCCGACTATCTCGGCCTCGAGGACCGCGGCCGCCTTGCGCGCGGCGCCTGGGCCGACATCGCCGTGTTCGATCGCGACCTGAACCTGAGCGCGACCTACGTCGAAGGAGAATCGATTGTCGAATATGCTTGAAGAGGCGCGCGAAGCGTCCCGCGTGGTCGCCGCGCAACTGGCCGACACCTCGCGCGTCGAGGCGCTCGCCGAGCGCCTGCTGGCCGCGCCGCCGCAGGTGGCGCTGACGGTCGCACGCGGCAGCTCGGACCACGCCGCCAGCTACTTCGCGAGCCTGACGATGAGCCGGCTCGGCGTGCCGGTGGCCTCGCTGCCGATGTCGGTGGCGACGCTGCAGCAGGCGCCGCTGCGCGTGCGCGGCCAGCTCGCGATCGGCTTCTCGCAGTCGGGCAAGAGCCCCGACCTCGTCAACACCCTCACCGCGCTGCGCGACGCCGGCGCGCTGACGGTGGCGGCCGTCAACGTGCTGCCGTCGCCGCTCGCCGACGCCTGCGAATACGCGCTGCCGGTCGAGGCCGGCCCCGAGCTGTCGGTGGCCGCCACCAAGAGCTATATCGCGATGCTGTCGCTGTCGGCGCAGATCGTGGCGCTCTGGCAGCGCGATGCGGCGCTGATGACGGGCCTGCGCGCGCTGCCCGAGACGCTCGCGGGCGCGGGCCTGCTCGACTGGACCGCGGCGATCGACGAGCTGCGCGAGGTCGAGCGCATGATCGTGATCGGCCGCGGGCTCGGCCTCGCGATCGCGCACGAGGCCGCGCTGAAGCTGAAGGAGACCTCCGGCATCCAGGCCGAGGCGTTCTCGAGCGCCGAGGTGCGGCACGGCCCGATGGAGCTGATCGACCGCGACTACCCGCTGCTCGTGTTCGCGCCGCCCGGTCCCGAGCAGGCCGGCCTGCTGCAGCTCGCGGCCGACATGCGCCAGCGCGGCGCGCGGGTGCTGCTGGCCGCGCCCGAAGGCACGCCCGGCGCGTTGCTGCCGCTCGCGCGCGCCGCCCACACGGCGCTCGATCCGATCGCCGCGATCCTGTCGTTCTACGTGATGGCCGCGCATCTGGCGGCCGCGCGCGGGCGCGATCCCGACGCGCCGCGCCACCTGAACAAAGTCACCGAAACACACTGAGCCGCGAGACAGACGATGAGACGTGCCGAGGAGTCCCAGTTGAAGAACGCATCCCCTGACCAGTTCGTCCTGCTCGCGCCGCTGACGGGGCCGGTCGTACCGCTTGCCGAGGTGCCCGATCCGGTGTTCTCGGGCGGCATGTTCGGCGACGGGATCGGCATCGATCCGCTCGAGGGCCGGCTCGTCGCGCCGTGCGCCGGCATCGTCACGCATCTCGCGCGCACCGGCCACGCGGTCACCATCACCACCGCCGAGGGCGCCGAGGTGCTGCTGCACATCGGCATCGACACGGTCGAGCTGAGCGGCCGCGGTTTCACGCCGAAGGTCGAGGCCGGCGTGCGCGTCGAGCCCGGCGACGTGCTGGTCGAGTTCGACACCGACCTCGTCGCGCAGGCCGCGCCGAGCCTCGTGTCGGTGGTGGCGATCGCCAATTCGGACGCGTTCGAGATCGTCGAGCGCGCCGGCAGCGGGCTCGTGCGCGCGGGCGTCTCGCCGCTGCTCACGCTGCGCGCGACCTCGTCCGAGGTGGCCGCCGCCGCGCGCGACGTCGCCGACGCGATGGAGGCGCGCCGCCAGATCACGCTCGCGCACGCGGGCGGCCTGCATGCGCGGCCGGCCGCGCGGGCGCGCGAAGCGGCGCGCGGGCTCGACGCGCGCGTCCACATCCATTTCGGCGAACGGCGCGCGGCGATCGAGAGCGTGGTCGGGCTGCTCGCGCTCGGCGCCGGCGAAGGCGCCGTGATCGAGCTGGTCGGCGTGGGGCCACAGGCGGCCCAGGCCGTCGACGCGATCGCCGAGGAACTGCTGCGCGCCGCCCACGGCGAAGTCGAGACGCGCGCCGCGCATGCGTTCCAGGCGCCGCCCACGGTGCCCCGGACGCCGCACGCGAGCGGCACCGCGCTCGATCCGAACACGCTGGCCGGCGTCTGCGCCGCGCCCGGCATCGCGGTCGGCAAGCTGGTGCGCTGGGACGAGGCCGAGCTGACCCCGCCCGAACTCGCGAGCGGCACGCCGGCGGCCGAGAGCCGCCGGCTCGACAACGCGCTCGCGGCCGTCGACGCGGAACTCGAGCACACGGTGCGCAGCGCCTCGCAGCGCGGCGCGGTGGGCGAGGCCGGGATCTTCGCCGTGCATCGCGTGCTGCTCGAGGATCCGGCGCTGATCGACGCGGCGCGCGACCTGATCAGCCTCGGCAAGAGCGCCGGCCACGCGTGGCGCGAGACCATCCGCGCGCAGATCGCGGTGCTCGGCAAGCTCGACGATCCGCTGCTCGCCGAGCGCGCGGCCGACCTGCGCGATATCGACAAGCGCGTGCTGCGCGCGCTTGGCCTGACCGCCGGCACCGCGCGCGAGCTGCCCGAGGAGGCGGTGCTGGCCGCCGAGGAATTCACGCCGTCCGACCTCTCGTCGCTCGATCGCCAGCGCGTGACCGCGCTCGTGATGGCGCGCGGCGGTGCCACCTCGCACGCGTCGATCATCGCGCGCCAGCTCGGCATCCCGGCGCTGGTGGCGGTCGGCGACGCGCTGTTCGCGATTCCCGAGCAGACCCAGGTGGTGGTCGACGCCACCGCCGGCCGGCTCGAACACGCGCCGACCGCGCTCGACGTCGAACGCGCGCGGCTCGAACGCCAGCGCCTGGCCGGCGTGCGCGAGGCGAACCGGCGCCAGTCGGGCGAGGCGGCCGTGACGGCCGACGCGCGCCGCATCGAGGTAGCCGCCAACATCGCGACGCTCGACGACGCGAAGACGGCGGTCGAGAACGGCGCCGACGCGGTCGGCCTGCTGCGCACCGAGCTGCTGTTCATCCACCGCCAGGCGGCGCCGACCACCGACGAGCACCGCGACAGCTACCAGTCGATCGTCGACGCGCTGCAGGGGCGCACCGCGATCATCCGCACGCTCGATGTGGGCGCGGACAAGGAAGTCGATTACCTGACGCTGCCGCCCGAGCCGAACCCGGCGCTCGGCCTGCGCGGCATCCGCCTCGCGCAGCTGCGCCCGGACCTGCTCGACGATCAGCTGCGCGGCCTGCTCGCCGTGCAGCCGCTCGGCGCGGTGCGGATCCTGCTGCCGATGGTGACCGACGTCGGCGAGCTGGTGCGGATTCGCGAGCGTATCGACGGCTTCGCGCGCGAGGCCGGGCGCAGCGAGCCGATCGAGGTCGGCGTGATGATCGAGGTGCCGTCCGCCGCGCTGCTCGCCGACCAGCTCGCGCAGCATGCCGATTTCCTCTCGATCGGCACCAACGACCTGACCCAGTACACGCTCGCGATGGACCGCTGCCAGGCCGATCTCGCGGCGCTCGCCGACGGGCTGCATCCGGCCGTGCTGCGCCTGATCGAGGTGGCCGTGCGCGGCGCCGAGAAGCACGGCAAATGGGTCGGCGTATGCGGCGCGCTCGGCGGCGATCCGCTCGCCGTGCCGATCCTGATCGGCCTCGGCATCACCGAGCTGTCGGTCGATCCGGTGTCGGTGCCGGGCATCAAGGCGCGCGTGCGCGGCCTCGACTACGCGCTGTGCCGGCAGCGCGCGCAGGATCTGTTGTCGCTCGAATCCGCGCAGGCGGTGCGGGCGGCCAGTCGTGAAATCTGGCCGCAGCAGTGAGCGGTAGCGGAACCGGATTCGCGTCGTGTAGTTCCCCACGCAATATCAACACATCAACAACGAAAGACGAGACGATTTGGAGGTCTGAATGGACGGGAATCCGTTTCTGAGAATACAGAGCCTGGGACGGGCGCTGATGTTGCCGATCGCGGTATTGCCCGTGGCGGGCATATTGCTGCGGCTGGGCCAGTCCGATGTGCTCAACATCAAGATGATCGCCGACGCGGGCGGCGCGGTGTTCGACAACCTGCCGCTGCTGTTCGCGATCGGCGTGGCCGTCGGTTTCGCGAAGGACAACAACGGCGTCGCGGCGCTCGCGGGCGCGATCGGCTACCTGATCGAAACCGCGATCATGAAGGACATCGACCCGAAGCTGAACATGGGCGTGCTGTCCGGGATCATCGCCGGCATCGTGGCGGGGCTGCTCTACAACCGCTACAAGGACATCAAGCTGCCGGACTACCTGGCGTTCTTCGGCGGCAAGCGCTTCGTGCCGATCGTGACAGGCCTCGTCTGCGTGGTGCTCGGGATCGTGTTCGGCTACATCTGGGGGCCGATCCAGAACGTGATCGACGCGGCCGGCCACTGGCTGACCACGGCCGGCGCGATCGGCGCGTTCGTGTACGGGTTCCTGAACCGGCTGCTGCTCGTCACCGGGCTGCACCACATCATCAACTCGCTCGCCTGGTTCGTGTTCGGCAGCTTCACGCCGCCCGGCGGCGGCGCGGCGGTGACGGGCGACCTGCACCGCTTCTTCGCGGGCGACCCGACCGCCGGCGGCTTCATGGCGGGCTTCTTCCCGATCATGATGTTCGGCCTGCCGGCCGCGTGTCTGGCGATGTTCCACGAGGCGCCGAAGGAGCGCCGCGCGGTGGTGGGCGGCCTGCTGTTCTCGATGGCGCTGACCTCGTTCCTGACCGGCGTGACCGAGCCGATCGAATTCAGCTTCATGTTCCTCGCGCCGGTGCTGTACGTGATCCACGCGGTGCTGACGGGGCTCTCGCTCGCGATCTGCCAGCTGCTCGGCGTGAAGCTCGGCTTCACGTTCTCGGCCGGCGCGATCGACTACGTGCTGAACTACGGGCTCTCGACGAAGGGCTGGATCGCGATCCCGCTCGGCCTCGCCTACGCGGTCGCCTACTACGGGCTGTTCCGCTTCTTTATCCGCAAGTTCAACATGGCCACGCCGGGCCGCGAGCCGGCCGGTGACGCGCCGCTGGCCGAGGGCAGCCTCGGCGGCTCGACGGGCGTGGGCGGCGGTTTCGCCGCGGCGCAGGTCGCGGGCGGGGCGGCGGCGCCGCGCGCGGTGCGCTACATCGCGGCGCTCGGCGGTGCGGCGAACCTGACGGTGGTCGATGCCTGCACGACGCGGCTGCGTCTGTCGGTGGTCGATCCGGAGCAGGTGTCCGAGGCGAACCTGAAGGCGATCGGCGCGCGCGGCGTGCTCAAGCGCGGCAGCAGCAGCGTGCAGGTGATCATCGGGCCGGAGGCGGACCTGATCGCCGACGAGATCCGCAGCGCGATCGGCAGCGGCGCGGCCACGGCGGCGGCGGCTCCGACCGCTGCATCGGCGGCGGCGGCAGCGGCGGTGCCGGCCGGCGAGTCTGGTCCGCTCGATCCCGATCCGATGCGCTGGCTCGCCGTGTTCGGCGGCGCGACCAACGTGGTGTCGCTCGACGCGGTCGCGACCACGCGGCTGCGCGTGGTGGTGCGCGATCCGTCGGCCGTCGATCGCGACCGGCTTGCGAGCGTGGACGTGGCCTGGGTGTCGACCGACACGTTCCACATCGTCTGCGGCAGCTCGGCCGCGCGCTACGCGCAGCAGATGTCGACGCGCCTGCCGCCGGCCGGCGGCGGCGCGGCCGTGCAGCCCGCGTGAGCGTTGCGCGGCCTTGCCGCGCGGCCAGCAGAAACGGCGCCCTCGGGCGCCGTTTTTTCATGGCGGAGCGGCGGCCCACGCAGGGGCGCGCCGCCGTGGCCGGCGATCAGCGATCGCGGCCGGATTGGCGCGCGTCGAGCGCTTCATGCGCCTCGTGCGATTCGAGCCACATCGCGTTGATGACGCCGAACGACAGCGCGACGCCGATGCCGAGAATCCAGGTGAAGTACCACATGTGTCGGGCTCCGGAAGAACGGGGTTCAGGTGACGGCCGGGCGGCGGGCGCCCGGCGCGCCGGTCAGTACAGCGTATGGCGGTTGTCGCTGAGCACCTGCGAGGTGACCTTGCCGCGCATCACGCGGTAGACCCAGCTCGTGTAGATCAGGATCAGCGGCAGGAACACGATCACGGCGCCGAGCATGACCTCGAGCGTCAGGTGGCTCGAGGTCGAGTCCCAGACGGTCAGGCTGCTGCGCGGATCGAGCGAGGACGGCATGATGAACGGGAACATCGAGAAGCCGGCCGTCAGGATCACGCCGACGATCATCAGCCCGGTCGCGATGAAGGCCGTCTTCTCGAACCGCGAGGTGGCCAGCAGCGCGGCCAGCAGGCCGCCCGCGAACGCGATTACCGGCGCGGCGATCATCCACGGATAGGTGCCGTAGTTCGCGAGCCAGAGCCCGTGGCCGGCCGCCACCTGCTTCATCAGCGGGTTCGCGACCGTGTCGAGCGGGGCGGCCTGCGTGATGTGATAGCCGCCGATCCACGAGGCGATCAGCGCGCCGGCGACCGCGAACAGCACCACCGCGGCCAGCGCGCTCAGACGCAGGGCGCGGCCCGCGCGCCGCGCGATCACGCCGTCGGTCTTCATGCGGATGAACGCGGCGCCGTGCGCGAGCAGCATCGTTAGCGAGACCAGCCCGCAGAGCAGCGCGAACGGGTTCAGCAGGGCCCAGAAGCTGCCCGTGTAGGTCACGCGCAGGTCGCTGTCGAACACGAACGGCACGCCTTCCAGCAGGTTGCCGAACGCCACGCCGAACACCAGCGCCGGCACGAAGCCGCCGATGAAGAGGCCCCAGTCCCAGCCGCTGCGCCAGCGCGGATCGGTGCGCTTGCTGCGGAAGTCGAAGCCGACCGGCCGGAAGAACAGCGCGAACAGCACCAGCAGCATCGCGAAGTAGAAGCCCGAGAACGAGGCCGCGTACACCAGCGGCCAGGCCGCGAACATCGCGCCGCCGGCCGTGATCAGCCAGACCTGGTTGCCTTCCCAGGTCGCGCCGACCGTGTTGACGATGATGCGGCGTTCGTCGTCGTTCTTGCCGAGGAACGGCAGCAGCGCGGTGGCGCCCATGTCGAAGCCGTCGGTGAGCGCGAAGCCGATCAGCAGCGTGCCGACCAGCACCCACCAGATCACCTTCAGAGTAGCGTAGTCCATAACGATTCCTTGTCAGGGTTCGGTGAAGCAGCGCGCGTCAGGCGGCCGAGCCGGCGGCCTGCTGCTCGTGGTGATAACGCCCGGTGTGCAGCGACGACGGCCCGAGCCGCGCGTACTTGAACATCAGCGTGATCTCGATCACGAACAGTGCGGTGTAGAACGCGACGAAGCCGGCGATGCTCAGGTACAGGTCGCTCGACACGAGGCTCGACGCGGACAGATGGGTCGGCAGGATGCCGGCGATGGTCCACGGCTGGCGGCCGACTTCCGCGACCACCCAGCCGAACTCGGCTGCGAGCCACGGCAGCGGGATCGCCCAGACGGCCCAGCGCAGGAACCAGCGGCGCTTCGGCTGCAGCAGGTCGCGCCGCAGCGAGAACCAGAACGCGAGCACGAAGGTGGCGAGCAGCAGGAAGCCGAACAGCACCATCAGGCGGAACGAGAAGAACACGGGCGCCACCGGCGGGATCGTCTTCTTCGCGGCGTCGGCGATCTGCTGCGGCGTGGCATCGGTCACGTTCGCGGTGAACTGCTTGAGCATCAGCCCGTAGCCGAGGTAGGCCTTGTGCGCGTCGAACTGCGCGCGGGTGGCCTCGCTGGTGTCGCCGGACTTGAGCTTCTGCAGCGCCTGGTAGGCGACCATGCCGCTGCGGATGTGATTCTCGCTGCGCTTGATCAGGTCGTTGAGGCCCACCACCGGTTCGTCGATCGAGCGCGTCGCGATCAGGCCGAGCGCATACGGGATCCGGATCGCGTAGTCGGTACGCTGCGTTTCCTGGTTCGGGATGCCGAACACGGTGAACGCGGCCGGCGCCGGTGCCGTATCCCATTCCGATTCGATCGCGGCGAGCTTCACCTGCTGCACTTCGCCGGTGGTATAGCCGGACTCGTCGCCGAGCACGATCACGCAGAGCGCCGAGGCGAGGCCGAAGCCGGCCGCCACCGCGAACGAGCGCAGCGCGAACGCGGTGTCGCGGCGACGCAGCAGGTACCACGACGAGATGCCGAGCACGAACATCGAGGCCGTCACGTAGCCGGCCGAGACCGTATGCACGAACTTGACCTGCGCGACCGGGTTGAACAGCACGTCGGACAGGCTCGCCAGCTCCATGCGCATGGTCTGGTAGTTGAACTGCGCGCCGACCGGGTTGTTCATCCAGCCGTTCGCCACCAGGATCCAGAGCGCCGACAGGTTCGAGCCGAGCGCGACCAGGAACGTGACGATCAGGTGCTTGACCTTCGAGAGCCGGTTCCAGCCGAAGAAGAACAACCCGACGAAGGTCGATTCGAGGAAGAACGCCATCAACCCTTCGACGGCGAGCGGCACGCCGAAGATGTCGCCGACGTAGTGCGAGTAGTAGGACCAGTTGGTGCCGAACTGGAATTCGAGCGTGATGCCGGTGGTCACGCCCATCGCGAAATTGATGCCGAACAGCTTGCCCCAGAACTGCGTCATGTCCTTGTAGACCTGCTTGCCGGTCATCACGTAGACGGCTTCCATGATGACGAGCAGCCAGGACATGCCGAGCGTGAGTGGAACGAACAGGAAATGGTAAAGCGCGGTGACGCCGAACTGCAGGCGTGATAGATCGACGACTTCACTGCTGATCATGGTGGTCCCCGGTGGAAGTGTGGGTGGCGGTCGTCCCGAGCAGTTGCGCGGCGACCGCGGCGGCTGGCAGCGACATGTGCTCCGCTTGTGGATGATTGAAGAACGCGTATTTGAGCGTCATCAACAGGACCAGCTTGATGGCCAGCACGACCGAGATATCGCGAATCAGCGTGGGGCCTTTCGTCCAGGAGATGAAGCGCGCGCGCAAGGACGGCGGTCCGTCGCGAGGCGCGGATTTGCGGGTGAGGATCAGCGGCATGATCGTGTGGGTGACGCTCGAAAGTGAGGAAGACGAACCGGCGAAAAATCGCCGATTTACGTCAACTGCAGCACTGCAATTTTAAAATTGTGCGCTGCGATAATTGACCGCCCCGATGCGGCAGACGGTCGCAAAACTGCCTCTAGGGTTTGATGTGACTCAAACGTCGATTGAGTGGCGCGCTGCGCACCCGATTTGCGGCAAATCGCGGGAACAGGTGCTGATCCTATTTATAGTTCGCGATCCTGAGCTTGTCAGCGTCGAGTGCAACAGTGCGACGATCGGCAACACGCGCCGGGGGGGACGCCGGACGATCGGCGAGAAAGGTAGGGAAGGGGAGAGCGGCGCGGAGGCGCGCCATCAAGAGAAAGGCCCGCGGTGCTGCCACCGCGGGCCTTGAACTTCGGAGCTTGAAGCCGGATGCTGCCGCCGGTATCGGCGGCGCGTATCAGGCGTAGGCGGCCAGCGCCGCGCGCATCTTCTTCATCGCACTCGCCTCGATCTGGCGGATGCGTTCGGCCGACACGCCGAACTCGGCCGCGAGGTCGTGCAGTGTCGAGCCGCCCGAGCCGTCGTCGTCGACGTTCAGCCAGCGCGCCTCGATGATGCGGCGGCTGCGCGCGTCGAGCGATTCGAGTGCTTCCGAGATGCCTTCGGTCTGCAGACGGTCGCGCTGGCGCGAGGCGATCACCGAGGTCGGCTCGTTGTGCGAGTCGGCCAGGTAGGCGATCGGCGCGAACGATTCCTCGCCGTCCTCCACCTGCCCTTCGAGCGCGATGTCGCCGCCCGACAGACGCGTTTCCATTTCGGCCACGTCCTCGCGCTTGACGTTCAGCTCCTGCGCGAGACCGTCGATCTCCTCGGGCGTCATCGCCTGCATGCCTTTCTTGTGGCTGCGCAGGTTGAAGAACAGCTTGCGCTGCGCCTTCGTGGTGGCGACCTTCACCATGCGCCAGTTGCGCAGGATGTATTCGTGGATCTCGGCCTTGATCCAGTGGATCGCATACGAGACGAGCCGCACGTTCTGGTCCGGATCGAAGCGCTTGACGGCCTTCATCAGGCCGATGTTGCCTTCCTGGATCAGGTCGCCATGCGGCAGGCCGTAGCCGAGATAGTTGCGTGCGATCGACACCACCAGGCGCAGGTGCGAGAGCACCAGCCGGCGGGCCGATTCGAGATTCTGCTGATCACGGAATTCCGTCGCATACTGACGCTCTTCCTCGGGCG
Source organism: Burkholderia perseverans (assembly GCF_022870505.1). Classification (NCBI taxonomy): domain Bacteria; kingdom Pseudomonadati; phylum Pseudomonadota; class Betaproteobacteria; order Burkholderiales; family Burkholderiaceae; genus Burkholderia; species Burkholderia perseverans. The sequence continues at coordinate 3,816,298 of NZ_CP045094.1, read as the reverse complement.
TCAGCATCGGGATCCGGTTCACGGCCTGGATATAGGCGTCGATGTTGCCCAGCTGGCCGGGCAGCATCGAATTCGAGGCAAGCGCCAGCGCGCCTGCCGGGGAGGCCTTCGCCGGCATCGAGCCGAGGGTATTCGGAAGGGTCAGAGCGTTGCTCACATAAACTCCTTTGGAATCAGGGACGAGCCCCGTAACAAGGCGATTCCACCGGGCTATCTTAGCACTCTCGCCAAACGAGTGCTAAACACTTAGAGGGGAGAGGGCCATTCGAGTTCCTGAAAAACTATTAATGAATATATTTCGATAGATTTCTTCGTGTCATCAGGGTCAACTCGTATTCAAATCGACGTGTTTTGGTGAGATTTGCAGGAGACGCTTTCGATTCTTGTCGTTTGCGAAGCAAACCATTTCGTTCAACGATGCCGATCGGAAAAGTCCTTTACCATAATATGCAGTTCGATTTTTGAGCCAGCCGCGGCGACCCGCGGCGGCGCTCCATTCAACCCCGGAATCTGGAGTGAAGGATGCACAACAAGAAGAATCTCAGGACGGGACGGTGGCTGGCCGGCATGGCGCTGGCGTTGACACTGTCGGGCGGATGCAATGCCGCATTTGCCGATCGCTGGGGTGTGCAGGTGGCGGGCGGTATCGCCGACCACGACATGAAGAAGGCAGACCTCGGCATCGTCTGGGATCCGGGCTGGTCGTGGTGGCAGATCGGCGATTGGCATTTCACGTTCGTCGCCGAAGGCCATGCTGCGTATTGGCACTACGGCGGAGACCACGCAGTCAATTCGAACATCGGCGAATTCGGGGTCACGCCGGTGTTCCGCTTCATCAAGCGCACCGGCTACGTGCGGCCGTTCTTCGAGGCCGGCGTCGGCGTGCGCCTGCTCACGCACCCGCACATCGCCACCGACTACACGATGTCGACGGCGTTCCAGTTCGCCGACATGGTCGGGGTGGGCGCGCAGTTCGGCAGCCGCCAGCAGTATCTGGCCGGCTTCCGGTTCCAGCACGAGTCGAACGCCAGTATCAAAGATCCGAATCCTGGTATAAATTTCAGCCAGATCTATCTGCAGTACAACTTCTGAGCGGCACGCGCGACAGGCGCGGGGCCTGGGAGTACGGCGATGGTGGCGAAGATGATCGATGCGATTCGCGCGCTCGAACGTGACCGGTTCCGCGCGATGGTCGAAGGCGACGGCGAGGCGCTCGATGCACTGCTGTCCGACAGCGCTTATTACGTGCATACGAACGGCAAGCGCGAATCGAAACAGCAGCTCATCGACGCGATCGTCGCCGGCCGCCGCCGCTACCGCCAGATCGAGGTGCAGACCCAGGACGTGATGCCGATCGGCGGCGAGGCGTTCGTCGTGACGGGGCGCGTGATCGTCGAGCTGGAGGCCAACAACGGCGGCATCGTGTTCCCGGTGGCCTATACCGCGCTGCAGGCGCAGGAGCAGGGCCGCTGGCGCCTGCTGGTGTGGCACGCGACGCGCTGCGCCACCGAAACCTAGGCTTCGCGGGTCGCGAGGCCGTTGCCGGATGCGGGTGGCATCCTTGTCGGTTCCTTTCGGGGCGGCCTGTCGGGCCGCCTTTTTTGCGCCCGTGCGCCGCGGATCTCGCGGGACGGGGCGGTGGCGCGGCGCATGCGGTCGGGCTGGACGGTGGGGCGCGCCGCGCGCCCGGCCCGTAAGTCTCAGGCCGCGGCGCGGTGATCCGAGCAATGCCAGCCGGAGCGGTTGAGCGCGCTCGCGACCGCGTCGACGGCGGCCACGGCCGGTTCCTCGTGAATTCCCACGCCGTAGCGCAACGCCGCGCCGCCGAGCCGCGCGCCGACGAACACCGCGCTGCGGCCGTCGCGGCCGCGCAGCGCCTCGACCGATACCACTTCGACCGTGGCGCCGGCCGCGCCGGAGAATGCCGCCGCCACGTGGGCGGCGATCGCCTCCGGCGTGTCGCCCGCGAGCGGGCCGCCGGCCGGGATCTCGCGCCGTTCCCAGGTCATCGTGCTGCCGACGCGCGCGGCCGGCCCGGTGGTCTCCAGATACTCGCGGCGGAACAGCGCGCAGACCGCCTCGCCCGTCACCTCCTCGCCCGAGTGGTCGGCCACCGCCTGCACCGCGTGGCTGAACTCGATCTGCACGCGGCGCGGCGGCGCGAAGCCCATGCCGCGTTCGAGCAGATAGGTGGCGCCGCCCTTGCCGGACTGGCTGTTGACGCGGATCACCGCGTCGTAGCCGCGGCCGAGGTCGGCCGGATCGATCGGCAGGTACGGCACTTCCCAGGGCGCGTCGGCGCGCTGCCGCGCGAGACCCTTGCGGATCGCGTCCTGATGCGAGCCCGAAAACGCCGTGAAGACGAGGTCGCCCGCATACGGATGGCGCGGATGCACGGGCAACTGGTTGCAGCGCTCGACCACGGCGCGCACCGCGTCGATGTCCGAGAAGTCGAGGCCCGGGTCGATGCCCTGGGTGTAGAGATTGAGCGCGAGCGTGACGAGATCGACGTTGCCGGTGCGCTCGCCGTTGCCGAACAGGCAGCCCTCGACGCGGTCCGCGCCGGCCAGCAGCGCGAGCTCGGTGGCGGCCACCGCGGTGCCGCGATCGTTGTGCGGATGCACGGACAGCACGATGCTGTCGCGATAGCCGAGGTTGCGGTCCATCCACTCGACCTGGTCGGCGAACACGTTCGGCGTCGCGGCCTCGACCGTGGCCGGCAGGTTGACGATCATCTTGTGGTCGCGCGTCGGGCGCCAGGTCTGGGCGACCGCGTCGCAGACCTCGCGCGCGAAGCTCAGCTCGGTCATGCTGAAGGTCTCGGGCGAATACTGATAGGTCCAGTGCGTGTCCGGCCGCGCCTGCGCGTGCGCCTTGATGATCCGCGTGCCGTCCACCGCCAGCGCCTTCACCTGCTCCTTCGAGAGGCCGAACACGATCTTGCGGAACGACGGCGCGATCGCGTTGTAGAGGTGGACGATCGCGCGCGGTACGCCGTCGAGCGCCTCGAAGGTGCGCGCGATCAGGTCCTCGCGCGACTGCATCAGCACCTCGATCGTCACGTCCTCGGGAATCCGCCGCTCGTCGATCAGCTTGCGCACGAAGTCGAAATCGGTCTGCGAGGCCGACGGGAAGCCGACCTCGATCTCCTTGAAGCCGATCGCGACGAGCATCTCGAAGAACTCGAGCTTCTGCTCGATGCTCATCGGCTCGATCAGCGACTGGTTGCCGTCGCGCAGATCGGTGGACATCCAGATCGGCGCCTGCGCGAGGGTGCGGGACGGCCACTTGCGGCCGTTGAGGCGAACGGGTTCGAACGGGCGGTACTTGTCGGCGGGGTTGCGCTGCATGGTGGCCTCGGGGCGTTGCGGTCGCGAGCGAAGACGGGGCGGCAGCCGGATCGGCGGTTGCCTGCGCACGGGCCGCGCGAATTCGCGGACGGCATGCGGTGGGTCTTCGCGATCGCCCGACGGATGGACGGACGACGGCTGACGACTACGGGTTACGAAAAACGAGAAGGAACTGCGGGAACGGCTCAGGGGGGACCGTGCCGGAAGCACGGCGCGACGACAGCGTTACGCTAGTCGTAGCGATAGCGACCGCGCTAGGCGGCCGGAGGTAATTCGGAAGGAGTTCGGGAGGGAACGCATGGCGACAACTTTAATGCGGGTGGTTCCGCGTTGTCAAATGCCGGGACGAGATCGCCCGCGTCTCGTGCGCGGTTCGCGTCGGCGAGCCCGGGATGGCCGCGCTGGTCGCGGCCCGCCTGGTTCAACCCGCGACGCGCACGATCCGCAGGATCATCTCGACCTGGCGCGCGAGCGCGTCGGGCACCGGAACGGCGCCGTCGAGCACGGCGCGGGTCCAGGCCGCGGTGGTGGCCGCGTCCTTTGACTCGGGCAGCGCGACGGGCGGCGCGTCGGGCGACGAGCGCTCCGGTTCGAGCAGCGTCTCGCAGCGCCCGTCGTGCAGCCAGTCCACCTGCACCTGCCGGCGCGTGTCGGCCACCGCCTCGCCTTCGGTGCCGCGCGCGAGCAGCGCGCCGCCGGCCGCCGCGTCCGGATGCTCGCTGAACAGCCGGGCGAGGCTGTCGCGATAGGGCGGATGCGTGTAGTTCACGAGCCGCAGCCCGAGCGGCTCGAACGGCTGCAGCAGCTTCACCAGCGTATGCGTGGAGTTGCGCACGCCCAGCACGCCGCGCAGCGCCAGCAGGCGCGCGAGCTTCGGCGCGAGCACTTCGAGCGGCGTGAAGGCGACGCGTCGTTCGGCCAGCGCGCGTTCGGCGGCCGCATGCGAGGCGGCCGCCGGTATCGCGAGTTCGGTGAAGATCTCGGCGCTGGTCACGCGCCCCGGATCGGTCGCGACCCCATGCACGAGTACCGGTACGCCTTCGCGGGCCAGCAGCAGCGCGAGCAGCGGCACCAGGTTCGGCTGCTTGCGCGCGCCGTTGTAGCTCGGGATCGACACCGGCCGCGCGGCGCCGGCCGGCACGCGCAGCGGCGCGAACGACGCCTGCGCGGCGGCCAGCATCGCCGCCAGTTCGTCGGCCGTCTCGCCCTTGAGCCGGTATGCGATCAACACGGCGCCGAGCTCCACGTCCGACACGCGGCCGTCGAGCATCGCCTGGTATAGCTGGAAGGTGTCCTCGGGCGACAGCGCGCGGGCGCCGTGCGGGCCGCGGCCGATCTCCTTGATGAGGCGGGCACAGGGAAAGGGGGCGGTCGGGGCGGAGGTGGCGGCGTCGGTCATCGAGGCGTGGAAGCTTGGGCGCGGCGCCGGTCCGGCGCGGTTGCCCTGGGTATGCGGGAAGCCCACTGAGTACCGCATTTGCGGCATTCTTGCAAGCGCGCCGGCGCCGTGCCGCCGGCGCGTCGGCGTGGCCGAAGCCGGCACCCGAGTCGGCACCGCAGTCGGCACCGCAGTCGGCACAATACGGAACCGCGTCCGCAGGAGAGCAAGCGATGGAGCTGTATGGTTATTTCCGCAGTTCGGCGTCGTACCGCGTGCGTATCGCGCTGCACCTGAAAGGCCTGCCGTTCGACTATCGCGCCGTCCACATGCTGCGCGGCGGCGGCGAGCAGTTGCGCGACGATTATCGCGCGCTGCATCCCGACGCGCTGGTGCCGACGCTGGTCGACGGCGACACCACGCTGCAGCAGTCGCTCGCGATCATCGAATATCTCGACGAGATCGCGCCCGAGCCGCCGCTGCTGCCGCGCGCGCCGGCCGAACGCGCCTGCGTGCGCGCGATCGCGCTGCAGATCGCCTGCGAGATCCATCCGCTCGACAACCTGCGCGTGCTGCGCTACCTGAAGCGCACGCTCGGCCTGGCCGACGAGGCGAAAAACGCCTGGTACCGGCACTGGATCACGGAGGGTTTCGCGACGCTCGAAACGCGGCTCGCGAACGATCCGCGCACCGGCCGGTTCGCGTATGGCGACACGCCGACGCTCGCCGACTGCTGCCTGATCCCGCAGCTCTACAACGCGCGGCGCTTCGGGGTGGACCTGGCGCCGTATCCGACGCTCGAGCGGATTCACGCTCACGCGATGACGTTCGATGCGTTTCGCGCGGCGGCACCGGAGGCACAGCCGGACGCCGAATAGCGGGCGCAACAAACAAAACAGGACGCCGCAGCGTCCTGTTTGTGGGGCCGGCCGTGAAGCGCGGGCTGGGCGCGCGGCCTCAGCCGAGCAGCGCGTCGGCGAATTCCTCGGCGCTGAACGGCTGCAGGTCCTCGACCTTTTCGCCGACGCCGATGAAGTAGACGGGCACCGGCCGCTGCCGCGCGATCGCGGCGAGAATGCCGCCCTTCGCGGTGCCGTCGAGCTTGGTGACGATGAGCCCGGTCAGGCCCAGCGCGTCGTCGAACGCCTTGACCTGCGCGAGCGCGTTCTGCCCGGTGTTCGCGTCGATCACGAGCAGGACCTCGTGCGGTGCGTCGCTCTGCGCCTTGCCGATCACGCGCTTGACCTTGCGCAGTTCCTCCATCAGGTGCAGTTGCGTGGGCAGCCTGCCCGCGGTGTCGGCCATCACCACGTCGATCTTGCGCGCGCGCGCGGCGCCGACCGCGTCGAAGATCACGGCGGCCGGATCGCCGCTTTCCTGCTGCACCACCGTCACGTTGTTGCGCTCGCCCCAGATCGCGAGCTGCTCGCGCGCGGCGGCGCGGAACGTGTCGCCGGCCGCCAGCAGCACCGACTGGTCGAAGCGCTGCAGGTGCTTGGCAAGCTTGCCGATGCTGGTGGTCTTGCCGGCGCCGTTGACGCCCGCGATCATCATCACGAGCGGCTGGGCGCGGCCCAGCATCAGCGATTTCTCGAGCGGCTGGAGCAGGTCGATGAGCAGCGCGCGCAGCGCGGCCTTCACCTGCAGCGGATCGCTCAGGCGTTCGGCGCGCACCTTCTCGCGCAGCGTGCCGAGCAGGTATTCGGTCGCGTCGATGCCGGCGTCGGACATCAGCAGCGCGGCCTCGAGTTCCTCGTAGAGTTCGTCGTCGATCCTGGTGTTGACGAACACGCTGGTGAGGCTCGTGCTCGTCTTGGAGAGACCCGAGCGCAGCCGCGCGATCCAGGATTTCTTCGCGGCCGGTTCGGGCGCGGGCGGCGGCACGATCTCGACGGCGGTGGCGGGTGAGGCTTCGGGGGCGGCAGGGGCCGGCGCCGGCGCGGCGGCCGGTTCCGGGGCGGGCTCGACAACCGGCTCGGCGGCGGGTTCGATGGCAGGCTCGGCGGTGCGTGCCGGCGCCGGCGTTGGCCGGCTGGCCGCGGCATCCTCGGCCAGGTCCGGCGCGTGAGTCGCGCTGCCTTGCTCGTCGGCCGCCGGCGCGTCCTGCGACGCGTCGTCGGCCTTCGAGCCGATCAATCGTTTGAAGAAGCTGAACATGGTCTGCTGGCTTGGGGGAAGAGGGATCGGCAGCGCGGCGGCCGTGGCCGGCGCCCGAGACGGGAGATTTTATCAGGCGCGCCGCGCGGGCAGCGGCGAAGCGCTGCGCCGGCTTGTGGTAACGTGCGCCTGTTCGCGGCCCGGGCCGCGCCGACCCACCCGTTTCGTCCCGTTCGACCCGATTCCGTATGTCCCGTTCGCCCTCCGCCCGCCCGTCGGCCGGCGCCAGCCGCGGCAAGCCGCACTCGATCCGCATCATCGGCGGCCAGTGGAAGCGCACGCCGCTGCCGGTGCTCGACCTCGACGGGCTGCGCCCGACGCCCGATCGCGTGCGCGAGACGCTGTTCAACTGGCTCGGCCAGGATCTCGGCGGCCGGCGCTGCCTCGACCTGTTCGCCGGCACCGGCGCGCTCGGCTTCGAGGCGGCCTCGCGCGGCGCGGCGAGCGTCGTGATGGTGGAGCGCAACGCGCGTGCCGCGGAGCAGCTGCGCGTGATTCGCGACAAGCTCTCGGCGCGCGCCGTCGAGGTGGCCGAGGCCGATGCGCTGCGGCTCGCGGCCGGCCTCGCGCCGGGCTCGTTCGACGTGGTGTTCCTCGATCCGCCGTTTGCCGACGCCGAGCTGCTCGAGCGCGCGCTCGCGCTGGCCGTGAGGCTCGTCGCGCCGGGCGGCCAGCTGTACGTGGAGTCGGGCGACGCGCTCGACCCCGCCGCCCGCGAGGTGCTGGCGGGCTGGACCGTGACGCGCGAGGGCAAGGCCGGCGCGGTCCGCTATCATTTGCTGCAACGCGAAAATGATGAATAATGCGCGTTCCAAACGAGGCGCCGCGCGCGACGCGCGACGCGCGCCCATCGTGGTGGCGGCCGTGATCCGTATCGCCGCTGCCCCAATCGCATGATCACAGGAGGAGCGACATGGTAGTCGCCGTGTACCCGGGTACGTTCGATCCGCTCACGCGCGGGCACGAGGATCTCGTGCGGCGCGCATCGAGCATTTTTGACACGCTCGTCGTCGGCGTGGCCGACAGCCGGGCGAAGAAGCCGTTCTTCTCGCTCGAGGAGCGCCTGAAGATCGCGAACGAGGTGCTCGGCCATTACCCGAACGTGAAGGTGATGGGCTTCACCGGGCTCCTGAAGGATTTCGTGCGCGCCAACAACGCGCGCGTGATCGTGCGCGGGCTGCGCGCCGTGTCCGATTTCGAGTACGAGTTCCAGATGGCCGGCATGAACCGCTATCTGCTGCCCGACGTCGAGACCATGTTCATGACGCCGTCCGATCAATACCAGTTCATCTCGGGCACGATCGTGCGCGAGATCGCGCAACTGGGCGGCGACGTCAGCAAGTTCGTGTTCCCGTCGGTCGAGAAGTGGCTGACGGAAAAAGTGGCCGCGATGGGCCAGACGCCGGCCGCCTGACACCTTCCCGCCGTCCACGCTTGCGCGCCTTCGCGCCGGCAATCGCCCGGCGCGCGGCCCGGGCAGCTCGAGGCGGGGCCGGCATCACGCCGGCCGGCCCGCCATCTTCCTTTTTCGAACCGGTGCCCGCGCGGCGTTCGCGCGGGCCCGGCCTCCCGTGACGGGAGGCCGTCTGCTCGCTCAGAACAGGTACAGCCCGGCGACGAACACCACGCCCGAGAACAGCAGCGCCGTCACGCAGTAGCCCATGATGTCGCGCACGCCGAGCCCGGCGATCGCGAGCGCGGGCAGCGCCCAGAACGGCTGGGCCATGTTGGTCCAGGCCTCGCCGTAGGCGATCGCCATCGCGGACTTGCCGAGATCGGCGCCGAGCGCCTGCGCGGCAGGCATCACGAACGGCCCCTGCACGACCCAGTGACCGCCGCCCGAGGGCACCGCGAAGTTGATCACGGCCGAGCTCAGGAACGCGAGCAGCGGAAACGTGTGGACGTTGGCGATGTCGACGAACCAGTTGGTGATCACGCCGGCCAGGCCCGAATGATCCATCAGCGCCTGGATGCCGGCGTAGAACGGGAACTGGATCATGATCGAGCCCGCGCCGCGCGCGGCCGCGCCGATCGCGCGCGCATAGGCCATCGGCGTGCGGTGCAGCACCAGGCCTGCGGCGAGGAACACCAGGTTGACGGTGTCGATGTCGAGCGTGAAGCCCTTGGTGCGCGTGCGGATCACGAGGAACACCAGGCACAGCAGCGCGACCAGCAGCGACAGCAGGCGGCTTTCCTCCATGCGCTCGGCCCAGGTCGCGCCGGGCGCGAGCTTGCGCTCGAAGCTGGGCGGATCCTCGAGCAGCTTCGGATCGACCGTCACCACCTCGTCGGGCTTCGGCATCATCAGCCGCGCGAGGAACGGCAGCATCACGATCAGGCCGATCGTGACGAACGCGTTGTAGCCGGTGAACAGCGTCTGCGAGACCGGGATCAGGCCGATCACCTTCTCCATCGGGTTGCCCTTGGTCGCGGCGACCAGCGGCACCGAGCCGGACAGGCCGCCGTGCCAGGTCAGGAAGCCCATGTAGGCCGAGGCGACGAGCAGGCGGTAGTCGGAGCCCGGCACGCGCCGCGCGACCTCGCGCGCGAGCATCGCGCCGAGCACGAGGCCGAAACCCCAGTTGATCGCGCAGGCCACGCCGGCCACGAACGCGACCAGCATCACGCCCTGCGCCGGCGTCTTCGGCGCGCTCGCGAGCGCGACCAGCAGGCGCTTGACCGGGCCGGAGCTGGCGAGCGCGTGGCCGGTCACGAGGATCAGCGCCATCTGCATCGTGAACGCGAGCAGGTTCCAGAAGCCGCTGCCCCACAGCAGCACGAGTTCGGCGGGTGCCTTCGGCGTGAGCGAGAACGCGAGCACGAAGGTGATGACGGTCAGAAAGATCGCGAAGATCAGCGGGTCGGGCAGCACCCGATGCACGATCTGGGTGAAGAAGCGGGAAATGCGGGAAATCACGGGTCTCCTCCTGTTTATGAGTTCGGTCGTTGTGGTTGATATGATTCGCTGCCCGGTGCCGGGCGGGCGATGGGAGCCGGGTCTTCCATCGGAAATCGGCCCCGCGGCGGGAATGGTAACGAAATACGCGGCGCGGCGTGCTGCTTCGTCGGATTCACCGGTCATGCCGAGGGGTTTTCGTATCGGTTTCGTGCCGGCGCAAGCGCGGCGGAGCCGCGTATGCCGGCGGATCGTCGGGAGCCGTCACGGTAGCGCGCATGGATGTCGACGCCGTGTAGCTATGGGGTGGTGCTCGATTTGACATAGCGAGCGAAGAAACGAAAAAACGCCGGAGAGCCAAGTAGGAAAAGGCTCTCCGGCGTTTCGTTGGGCTAGATCAGGCGAAAAAAATTTCGCGCAAAAGAGAGCAAAAACAAGCAAGTTTCGCGCGATTTTTGGCATTGAAGCGAGCACGGAATGCACAGGGGGCTTTCGGCCGCACCTTGGGTCTATCTTCGCCGCGTTTGCGGCCGGCCTATCGTGGCCACGCACCACCTGTACCGGCCAAAGCTCATCACGGACGGTGTCGCGCCCGCGTCTCGCCGCACGATTGAGGTACTGGGGCAGAAATTGTTCGATCAGCTCGGCAAGCGCGTCGTGCTGGACACTTTTTTCTTCGGTTTGGTCTACCTTCATCTTGTTCCCGTAGCAAATTACCGCGTCGTCGGAACGGCCTTGTCCAGACGACTGGCGGCGGCCCGAAAGTCGGCCGTTGGCTACGCTA
>NZ_CP045094.1:3572341-3805723 GCF_022870505.1 Burkholderia perseverans | reverse complement strand
AATCTGCTCGCGAAATCCCGTCGATTGCAGTATGTCAAATCGTGCGCGAAACGGTGCCAAATTGCCTGCGTCGCTACAGTAGCGCGGCGGCGGCGCGATATCCGCACGCGCCGCATGGCCTGGGCCGGTGGCCCGCGCGTGCGATCTCGAAAAGTTATAATGTGTTGTTTTTTCTAGGAAAGCTGGTGCCAGTATGGCTTTGATGATTACCGACGAGTGCATCAATTGCGACGTGTGCGAGCCCGAGTGCCCGAACGGCGCGATCTCGATGGGCCCGGACATCTACGTGATCGATCCCGGCAAATGCACCGAATGCGTCGGCCACTTCGACGAACCGCAGTGCCAGCAGGTCTGCCCCGTCGAGTGCATTCCGCGCGACCCGCAGCATGCGGAGACGCAGGAGCAGCTGATGGTCAAGTATCACGCGCTCGTCGCCGCGGCCGGCGAGGCTGGCGCGCAATAACGGGCGTCCGGCATCGGAGCCGTTCCTGCCCGGCCGAACCGGCGCCGAATCCGCCGGCAGGCGCGCGCCTGCCGGTCTCTTCTCCGGACTCCGCCCGAGCGGAGCCGTCCTCCGTCAGCCGAGCAGCTCGCGCAGCGCGTCCACCAGCAGGTCGCATTCGGCGTCGGTGCCGACCGTGATCCGCAGATACTGGTCGATGCGCGGCAGCTTGAAATGCCGCACGAAGATCTCGCGTGCCTTCAGCGCGGCGGCCAGCGTGCCGGCGTCGTGCCCCGGGTGGCGCGCGAACACGAAGTTCGCCGCCGACGGCACGATCTCGAAGCCGAGCGCTGCGAGCGCCGCGTTGAGCCGGGCGCGGCTCGCGACCACGCGCGCGCAGCTCGACTCGAACCACTCGCGGTCCTCATAGGCGGCCTGCGCGGCCACTTGCGCGAGCCGGTCGAGCGGATACGAGTTGAAGCTGTCCTTCACGCGGTTCAGCGCCTCGATCAGCGAGGCCTGGCCGAACGCGAAGCCCACGCGCATGCCGGCCAGCGAGCGCGCCTTCGAGGTCGTATGCACGACCAGCAGGTTCGGATGGCGGTCGATCAGCGTGATCGCCGATTCCGCGCCGAAATCGACATAGGCTTCGTCGACCACCACCACCGCATCCGGATTGCCGGCCACGATCCGCTCGACGTCGGCGAGCGGCAGCGCGCGGCCGGTCGGCGCGTTCGGGTTCGGGAACAGCACGCCGCCGTTGCCGCCGAGGTAGTCCTCGACGCGGATCGACAGATCGTCGGCGAGCGGCACCGCCTCGTACTCGACGCCGTACAGGCGCGCGTAGGTCGGATAGAAGCTGTAGGTGATGTCGGGGAAGCGGATCGGCCGGTCGTGCTTCAGCAGCGCCTGGAACGTGTGGGCCAGCACTTCGTCCGAGCCGTTGCCGACGAACACCTGCTCCGGCGCGAGGCCGTGGTGCGCGGCCACCGTCTCGCGCAGCGCGCGTGCGAGCGGATCGGGGTAGCGGCGCAGCGCTTCGCCGGCCGCGCCGAGTTCGCGCGCGATCGCCTCGACGACGCGCGGCGACGGCGGATACGGATTCTCGTTCGTGTTCAGCTTCACGGGATTCGCGAGCGCGGGCTGTTCGCCCGGCACATACGGAACGAGCTGCTCGACGATGTTGCTCCAATAACGGCTCACCACGGACTCCTGAATGAAAACGAGAAAACGAGCAGATTAACGCACGCCGGGCGCGTGCGGCGCAAAACGCGGCGCGCCCCCGCGCTAGGCGGAATTGCGATGCAACTGCATCACCGCGCGTTCGGTCTCGCCCTTCACGAAGATCGGCATCACCGCGAGCGCGCGCTCGATCGACGCGTCGATCACGTCCTGTTCCTCGCGGCGCGGCGGCTTCAGCACGAAGTTCGCGACGTCGGGTTTGGCGCCGGCGCGCGAGCCCTCGGGAATCAGGTCGCGCGGATGGCCGATGCCGATCCGCAGCCGCCAGTACTGCTGCGAGGACAGATGCGCGGAGATGTCCTTGAGCCCGTTGTGGCCGCCGCTGCCGCCGCCGAGCTTGAACTTCACGGCGCCGGGCGGCAGGTCGAGTTCGTCGTGTGCGACGAGGATCTCGTCGGGCAGGATCTTGAAGAACTGCGCGACCGCGACGACCGACTGCCCCGAGCGGTTCATGTAGGTCTGCGGTTCGAGCAGGTGGACTTCCTCGCCGTACAGGCGCGCCTTCGCATAGTGGCCATGGAAGCGGCGCTCGTCGCGCAGCGTCGTGCCGGCTTCGCGCGCGAGCTGGTCGACGCACCAGAAGCCGGCGTTGTGGCGCGTCGCCGTGTATTCCGCGCCGGGATTGCCGAGTCCGACGATCAGTTTGATCATGATGAGTAGGTCGATGAGACCGGTCGGGCCGCGTGAGCAGCATGGGCCGCAACAATGAAAAAACCCGCCGGGCGAGCCGCGGCGGGTTGCTTCGGACCGTTGTCGAAACGGTGCGAACGCGGCTTAGGCAGCCGGCGTTTCGCCTTCGCCGGCAGCGGCTTCGTCCGAGACGGCGCCGGCCGGGATCGTGGCGGTCGCGATCACGGGGTTTTCCGCATCGATGTGTGCCACCAGCGCGACGCCGTTCGGCAGCGCGATGTCCTTGGCGTGGATCGACTGGCCGGCTTCGAGCTTCGACAGGTCGACTTCGAGGAATTCCGGCAGGGCCGACGGCAGGCACTCGACGTCGAGTTCGGTGATGACGTGCGAGACGACCGCGCTCGACAGCTTCACCGCCGGGCTGACTTCCGCGTTCAGGAAGTGGACCGGCACCTTCGTGTGCAGCTTCTTCGAAGCATCGACGCGCTGGAAGTCCACGTGCAGCACGAGCTGGCGGAACGGATGGTATTGCACGTCGCGCAGCAGGACGCTTTGCGACTTGCCGGCCACTTCGAGATCGAGGATCGACGAGTGGAAGGCTTCCTTCTTCAGGGCGTGCCACAGGGCGTTGTGATCGAGTTCGATCATTTGCGGGGCTGCTTCACCGCCGTACACGATACCCGTGGTCTTGCCGGTGTTACGCAGGCGGCGGCTCGCACCCGTACCTTGCAGAGTACGCTCGAAAGCGACGACTTTCATGACTTTCTCCAATGACTGCCCGCGACCAGGCAGTGTAATGGGGCCTCTCGGCCCTTGATGCGGCCCGGGTTTCGTCCTTCCGGGCCGATGTGCAAAAAGCGAAGCGCGGACGCTTCGCTTTTCGCGTACAACCGAATACGTCGTGGTTCGCGTGCCGGGCGTGCGCCGCTACGCGAATCGCCGCGCCGTGATCAGGACTCGGCGAACAGCGACATCACCGAATCGCCGCGGCGGATCCGCGCGAACGTTTCGGCGAGCAGATCGGCGCTCGACAGCGCACGGATCTTCGCGCAGCCGAGCGACTCGGCCGACAGCGGGATGGTATCGGTGACGACGAGCTCGTCGAGCTCCGATGCGTCGATGCGGGCGGCCGCGCCGCCCGACAGCACCGGGTGCGTGGCGTAGGCGAACACGCGCTTCGCGCCGCGTTCCTTCAGCACTTGCGCGGCCTTGCAGAGCGTGCCGGCCGTATCGACCATGTCGTCCATGATCACGCAGGTGCGGCCTTCGACTTCACCGATGATGTTCATCACCTCGGCGACGTTCGCCTTCGGGCGACGCTTGTCGATGATCGCGAGATCGCAGTTCAGCTGCTTGGCGAGCGCACGTGCGCGCACCACGCCGCCGACGTCCGGCGACACGACGAGCAGGTCCGGGTGGTTCTGCTTGCGCAGGTCACCCAGCAGGATCGGCGTGGCGTAGATGTTGTCGACGGGGATGTCGAAGAAGCCCTGGATCTGGTCGGCGTGCAGATCCATCGTGATGATCCGCTCGACGCCGGCGATTTCCAGCATGTTCGCGACGATCTTCGCCGAGATCGCGACGCGCGCCGAACGCGGGCGGCGGTCCTGACGTGCGTAGCCGAAGTAGGGGATGGCGGCGGTGATCCGGCCTGCGGATGCGCGCTTGAGCGCATCGACCATGATCATCAGTTCCATCAGGTTGTCGTTCGCTGGTGCGCAGGTGGACTGCAGGACGAAGACATCCTTGCCGCGCACGTTTTCCTGGATTTCGACCTGGATTTCGCCGTCCGAGAAACGGCTGACCATGGCCTTGCCAAGAGGAATTCCGAGGTTGTCGACGACTTTCTGTGCAAGCGCGGGGTTTGCGTTGCCAGTGAAAACCATCAGGCCGTCATGGCTGCTCATCATGAACCTGCTTCGGGCTGGGGGCGGGAATGACAGAAGAAACTATGGCAGGGGAGGAAGGACTCGAACCCTCGCATGCCGGAATCAAAATCCGGTGCCTTGACCAACTTGGCGACTCCCCTACACTCAACTATGAGCTCCACCGGAAGTGTAGGACATCCGATGCAGCAAAACTCATGACGCGAAAGCAAAGAGGGGATGAGTACCCAGGCTTCCGGTAACTGCGCTGTTCCAGCCGGCCGGCAGTTTGGCTTGCGCCGCTTCTGCTTCGTCCTTGCTGCTGAACGCTGCAAACACGCTAGCTCCAGAGCCGGTCATCCGCGCGGGGGTCAAATCATACAACGCTTCGACCACCTTTGCAACTTCCGCGTACTTCTTTGTCACAACCGCCTGCATGTCGTTTTGGCCGAAGCTGTCTGGCCAACCCTTGCTGCTTTGCTGTGCAAGAAAGTCCGTAATTGTGATTGGCTTCGAATCTCTTGTCAACGACTTATCCGAAAATATTTCGGCGGTCGGTACGTGAACTCGAGGCGTCACAACCAGGAACCAGCGAGTCGGCAATTCTACCTGCTCCAATGCTTCTCCGATACCCTCCGCGAACGCATTTTTTCCGAACACGAAGAACGGCACGTCGGCGCCCAGTTTCACCGCCAGCGCCTGCAGTTCGGCGCGCGGCAGATCCAGCTCCCAGAGGCGGTTCAGCGCGAGCAGCGTGGTGGCCGCGTCCGAGCTGCCGCCGCCGAGGCCGGCGCCCATCGGCAGCACCTTGTCGATCTCGATGTCGACGCCGAGCGCGGTGCCGGTATGCGCCTGCAGCAGCCGCGCGGCGCGCACCACGAGGTCGCCGTCCTCGGGCACGCCGGCCACCTCGGTGACGCGATGGACGATGCCGTCGTCGCGCCGCGTGTAGTGCAGCGTGTCGCCCCAGTCGAGCAGCTGGAACACGGTCTGCAGCGCGTGATAGCCGTCCGGGCGGCGGCCCGTGATGTGCAGGAACAGGTTGAGCTTCGCCGGGGCGAGGCAGTTGCGCAGCGCGCGGGAGGTATCGGTCATGCGTCGGGACTTTCTGGCGAAAAACGGGAGTGCGCGGCTCAGCGATCGAGCACCAGCTTGATGTCGAGCGCCGGGGTCTCGCGCGTGAGATCGAGCCGCTTGACGCCGGTGGCGGGCGCGTCCGCGTAGGCGAGATAGTCGATGGTCCAGCCGTCCTGGCGGATCTGCTTCGGATGCGCGGCGTCGCCCGTGACGTCGGCCGGCGTGCCCGGCGACGGCTGCGGCACCATCCAGAAGCGCAGGCCGTCGAGCGGCAGCGCGAAGCCGAGCGTGTCCTGCATCAGCTGCCCGACGTCGCCGGCGAAACGCGGCGCGCGGCCCGGCATCTCGAGCGAGGCGCGCTGCGGCGACGAGCGCACCACCGCGAGCGTCTGGCCGAGCGGGCTGCGCAGTTCGAGCGTGATGACGTTGCCGGTTTCCTGCCAGTCGAAGTTGCCGTAGACGTTCTGCTGCTTGCCGAGCCGGTCCTCGTAGCGAACCGCGAAGCGGCCCGTGTAGGCGTGCGCGGCCTGCGTCGTGATCGTGTCGGCGCTGGTGGCGGCGAGCGGCGCCGCGCTGCTGGCGGGATGCCGGGTTTGCGTCGCGCAGCCGGCCAGCAGTGCGCCCGCGGCGAGCAGGACGGAAGCTTGGCGCGCGAGCCGCGCGCCCGGTCGAATCGCGATGCTCACAGCCCGGTCACCCCGAAGCGCTTGAGCGTGCTGACGAGCGTGTCGTTGTCGGGTTCGAGCTTCTGCGCGGCGCGCCAGGCGTCGCGGGCCTTGTCCTGCTGGCCGCTCTTCCAGAGCACTTCGCCGAGGTGCGCGCCGATCTCGGCGTTCGGCTGCAGCGCATAGGCCTGCGTCAGGATCTTGGCGGCCGCTGCGTTGTCGCCGAGCCGGTACTTGACCCAGCCGAGGCTGTCCATGATGAACGCGTCCTTCGGCGCGAGCGCGCTGGCGCGCTCGATCAGCTTGTTCGCCTCGGGCAGCCGCTCGTTGCGATCCGCGAGCGAGTAGCCGAGCGCGTTGAACGCCTGCGGGCTGTCGGGCTGGGCGCTGATCAGCAGGCGCAGCTGCTGCTCCATCGTCGTGTACTGGCCGATCTTCTCGCAGGCCATCGCGTAGTCGTAGCGCAGGTCGGGATCGTCGGGGAACTGCTCGACGGCCTGCGCAAGCCGGTCGGCCGCCTCGCGGTAGCGCTTGGCGGCGAACAGCAGCGACGCGTCGGTGCGCGCGATCACGGCCGCGTCGTGCGGGTCGGCCACCTGGATGCCGGCGAGCACCTGGCGTGCCTCGTCGATCTTGCCCTGCTTGGCGAGCAGCTGCGCGCGCGTGACCTGGGCCGGGATGTAGTGCGGGCTCGACACGTCGATCTTGTCGAGCCATTGCGAGGCCTGCGCGTCGTTGTTCTGCTCGATCGCGATCTGCGCAAGGTAGACGTAGGCCTGGCCGACGTCGGCGCCCTGGCGCTTCTGCGCGAGCTCGATGTACTGCTTCAGATTGGTCTGTGCGTCGTCGTACTGCTTCTGCTGGAGCTTGACGAGCGCGAGCGCCATCAGCGGCGCCGGCTCCTTCGGATCGTTCTTGCGCATCGCCTCGAACTGCTTCTGCGCGTCCTCGAGGCGGTTGTCGGCCAGATAGAGCTGAGCGAGCGCGAGGCGCCCTTCGCGCGACTTCGGATTCTGCTGGACGAACTTCTCGAACGAGGCCACGCCGACCGCGCGCTCGTCGGGGCCCATCTGCGAGAGCATCAGGGCGGCAGGCAGGTAGTCGGGACGCAGCTGCAGCGCCTGCTTCAGCGAGGCGACGGCGCCGGCCCGGTCGTCGGTGGCGAGCTGCTGGCGCGCGATCGCGACCTGCGCCTCGGGGCGATCGAGGTCGTTCTTGAGCAGATCCTGCAGCACCGTCAGGCCCTCGACCCGGTTCGGGCCGCGCGAAATCAGCGCCTGCAGCGCGAGCAGCGCGTCGCCGCGATTGTCGCCGGTGGCGCGCGAAAGCTCGCGCGCGAGCAGCGGTTCGGCTTCGGCCGGCTTGCCCGCCAGCACCAGCAGTGCCGAGTCGACCTGCGACGCGCGGTTCGAATCGGGCGCGAACTGGCGCCACAGGTTCGCCGCGGCGAGCGCGTCGGCCGGGCTCTGGGCCGCCAGCGCGATTTCGGTGGCGCGCTGCGCCATGCGCGGGTCCTTCGTGTCGCGCGCGAGCGCGAGGTAGGTCTGGTACGCGGGCGCCGGCTGCGAGCGTTGCAGCGCGACCTCGGCCGCGAGCACCTGGTAGACGATCTGTGCCGACAGCTGCACGCCCGGCAGATCCTTTTTCTCGTCCGGGAAGGCCGGCGAGAACGCGCTCTGCGTCAGCGCGTCGTCGGACGCGCCGGCGGCGGGCGCGTCGGCGGGAGTCTGGGCATGCGCGGCAACCGCGCCGAACGTCCAAGCGGCGACAAGCGCGGCGCCGAGGGCGCGGCGAACCGGAGATGCGAACGCGCGGCGCGCGCGGGCGGCGGGGCGCTTCGGGGACAGCGTCGAGGGCAAGGTCATGGAAATCCGTTCGAGGTTTCGGTCGATTGTAACGCGCTCGCTACAATACGCGCACAATCGCACCAGCCACACACAGACCACAAAACCATGCCAGAGTTGCCGGAAGTCGAGGTTACCCGCCGCGGAATCGAACCCTTCGTCACCGGGCGGCGCGTCAGGCGCGTCGACGTGCGCACCGCGATGCTGCGCTGGCCCGTCCCCGACAATCTCGCCGCCGCGCTCGAGGCGCGCGAGGTGCTGCGCGTCGAGCGGCGCGGCAAGTACCTGCTGTTCGAGGTGGACGCCGGCTGGTTCATCGTCCATCTCGGCATGACCGGGACGCTGCGCGTGCTGCCGGGCGGCGAGCCGCCCGAGGCCAAAAAGCACGACCACATCGACTGGGTGTTCGACGAATGCGTGCTGCGCTTTCGCGATCCGCGCCGCTTCGGCGCCGTGCTCTGGCACGCGCGCGAAGACGGCGACATCCACCTGCACCCGCTGCTCACGAGCCTCGGCGTCGAGCCGTTCTCGCCGCTCTTCACGCCCGAGCTGCTCTACCGGCGCACGCGCGGGCGCACCGTTTCGGTGAAGCAGGCGCTGCTGGCCGGCGACATCGTGGTCGGCGTCGGCAACATTTACGCGTCCGAAAGCCTGTTCCGCGCCGGCATCCGGCCGACCACGGCGGCCGGCCGCGTTTCGCTGCCGCGCTACGAGCGGCTCGCCGAGGCGGTGCGCGCGACGCTCGCCGACGCGATCGAGCGCGGCGGCAGCACCTTGCGCGATTTCGTCGGCAGCAACGGCGAAAGCGGCTACTTCCAGCTCGACTGCTTCGTCTACGATCGTGCCGGCGAGCCGTGCCGCGTCTGCGGCACGCCGATCCGCCAGATCGTGCAGGGCCAGCGGTCGACCTATTTCTGTCCGAATTGTCAGCGTTGATATCTTGAAACCCCCCCGTACCCGAGCGGCGCCGGTCGCGCCGTCCACCCCGCTGCACGCGAGCTTCGCGCGCCGCCTGATCGCCTGGCAGCGCGAGCATGGCCGTCACGACCTGCCGTGGCAGAACACGCGTGATCCCTACCGGATCTGGCTGTCGGAAATCATGCTGCAGCAGACCCAGGTCTCGACCGTGGTGCCGTATTACCTGCGGTTCCTGGCGCGCTTTCCCGACGTCGCCGCGCTGGCCGCCGCGCCGGCCGACGACGTGATGGCGCTGTGGGCCGGGCTCGGCTACTACACGCGCGCGCGCAACCTGCACCGCTGCGCGCAGGTGGTGGTCGAGCAGCACGGCGGCCGCTTCCCGCAAACGCCCGACGCGCTGGCCGAGCTGCCCGGCATTGGCCGCTCGACCGCGGCCGCGATCGCCTCGTTCGCGTTCGGCGCGCGCGCGCCGATTCTCGACGGCAACGTCAAGCGCGTGCTCGCGCGCGTGTTCGGCGTGGAGGGGTTTCCGGGCGAGAAGCGCGTCGAGAACGACATGTGGGTGCTGGCCGAAACGCTGTTCCCGCGCGACGAGGACGACGCCGGCATCAGCGCCTACACGCAGGGCCTGATGGATCTCGGCGCGACCCTGTGCGGGCGCGGCAAGCCCGACTGCAGGCGCTGCCCGTTCGCGCCCGACTGCGTCGCGAACGCGACCGGCCGCCAGCGCGAGCTGCCGGCCGCGCGGCCGAAGAAGGCGGTGCCGACGCGGCGCACCTGGATGCTGGTGCTGCGCGACGGCGACGCCGTGCTGCTCGAACGGCGCCCGCCGGCCGGCATCTGGGGCGGCCTCTGGAGCCTGCCCGAGGCGGACGGCGACGCGGCGGCGCTGCAGCGCGTGCGCGCGTTCGGCGCCGATTCGGTGATCTCGCTCGCGCCGTTCACGCACACGTTCACGCATTTCCGGCTCGAGATCGAGCCGCGCATCGCCGAGGTCGGCCCGGCATCGGGCGGCCAGGCCGGCGCGGCCGATGCCGACATCGAATGGGTGCCGCTCGCGCGGCTCGACGCGTATGGCGTGCCGGCGCCCGTGCGCAAGCTGCTCGACAGCCTGAGCGGGCCGCTGATCTGAACGGGTTCGGGAGCGGCAGGAGGAGCGCGGCGGCCCGGGCGGGCCGCCGGGCGCTCAGAGCCAGTCGTGGCGCTTGAGCACCTGATGCACGGCGTCGATTCGCGCGCCGACGCCGGGCAGTTCCATCATCTTCTGCCGCGCGCGCAGATCGAGCGGCAGCACCTCGGCGAGCCGGTTCGACACCCAGGTCGGGTCCTCGAAATGGAACGGCTCGAGAAACGGCAGCTCGCCGGACTTGACGTTGCGCAGCGCGACGATGATGCGCTCGAGCACTTCCGAGCAGGCGCCGAATTGCGCGATCGAGAGCTCGCCGTCGAGCGGCTCGTCCTCGGGCAGCGGCTCGGCGATGCCGACCAGCAGGCCGTTCGCCTCGACGCGATGCGAGAGCAGCCGGAAGCGCCGCGTGCCGACGGTGCGCAGCAGCAGCATGCCGAACTCGCCGGTATCGCATTCGATGATCTCGGCCATGCAGCCGACCGGCTCCGGCACCGACACCGCGTCGTCCTGGGCGACCTCGGGGCCGCTCTTGAGCAGGCAGACGCCGAACGGCGCGCGATCGCGCAGGCACGAGCGCGCCATGTCGACGTAACGCTGTTCAAACACCTTCAGCGGCAGCAGGCCGCCGGGAAACAGCACCGTGTGCAGCGGGAACAGCGGCAAATCGACAAGCGTGGTCGAAAGCGATGACATCAGGCGCCCCCTTGACGAGGAGCGGCTCGGTCAGGTGACGAGCCGCGACGACGCATCGGCATCAACCGGTGCGTCACGATGCCGCACTATCACGTTCGCCTGCCGCGACAGACGCGCGGCGAGCGTCTCCGCAATGAACACCGAGCGATGCTGGCCGCCCGTGCAGCCGATCGCCACCGTCAGATAGCTGCGATTGTCGTCGCGGAAATGCGGCAGCCATTTGACGAGGAAGGCCTCGATGTCGTCGATCATCTGATGGACGATCGGCAGCGCGTCGAGGAACGCGATGACCGGCTGGTCGAGCCCGGTCAGCGGCCGCAGCTCGCGGTCGTAATAGGGATTCGGCAGCGCGCGCACGTCGAACATGAAGTCCGCGTCGAGCGGCACACCGCGCTTGAAGCCGAACGATTCGAACATCAGCACGAGGTCGTCGTTCTTCTGTTCGATGAAGCGCTTGACCCAGGTGCGCAGCACGTTGGCGCGCAGGTTGCTGGTGTCGATCTCGTGGCCGAAACCGGCCAGCGGCGCGACCAGTTCGCGCTCGCGCTCGATCGCTTCCTCCAGCGACGACAGCAGCCCGACGTCGGCCTCGTGCGACGGCGAACCCGACAGCGGGTGGCGGCGGCGTGTTTCGGAGAAGCGCTGGATCAGCGCCTGGGTGCTCGCGTTGAGGAACAGCACGCGCACGTCGTGCTGCTGCGAGAGCTCGCGGATCAGGCCCGGCATGTCGGCGAGCGAGCTGCTCGAGCGCGCGTCGATCGCCACCGCGAGGTGCTGCTGGCCATCGTCGGTGATGCTGCGCACGAGCTCCGGCAGCACGCGCGGCGGGAGGTTGTCGACGCAGTAATAGCCCGCGTCTTCCAGCGCGTTGAGCGCGACGGACTTGCCGGAGCCGGAGATGCCGGTGATGAGGACGATGCGCATGGGAGGCGGAAAATCCAGACGTTTCATCATAGCACCGGCTCACCGCGCCCGTATGGGGCGGGCGCCGGTGCGCGTCAAACGAGTTTGCCGGGGAACTGGCTGTCCGGATCCTGCATGGCCAGGCGCTGCCGGTCCATGAAATCGCGCAGCGTGTCGATGCCGCGCAGCTGCAGGATCGTGTTGCGGACCGCGGCTTCGACGAGCACGGCCAGGTTGCGGCCGGCCGCGACCTGGATCGTCACCTTGCTGATCGGCAGGCCGAGCACGTCGACGGTCTGGCTTTCGAGCGGCAGGCGCTGGAATTCGCCGTCGGGCCGGCGCACCAGCTGGACGATCAGCTTCAGCTTCATCTTCCGGCGCACCGCGGTTTCCCCGAAGATCGTCTTGATGTCGAGCAGGCCCAGGCCGCGCACCTCGAGCAGGTTCTGCAGCAGCGGCGGGCAGCGCCCTTCGACGAAATCGGGGCCGAGACGCACGAAATCGACCGCGTCGTCGGCCACCAGGCCGTGGCCGCGGCTGATCAGTTCGAGGCCGAGCTCGCTCTTACCGAGGCCCGAATCGCCGGTGAGCAGCACGCCCATGCCGAGGATGTCGAGGAACACGCCGTGCAGCGTGGCGCGTGGCGCGAGGATGCGCGACATGTAGAGGCGCAGGCTGTCGATCACGGCGGCCGCCGACATCGGCGTGGTGAACAGTGGCGTGGACGAGCGCGTGCAGCGCAGCACCAGCTCCGGCGGCGCGGCGGCACCGCCCGCCACCACCAGGAACGGCGGCTCGAGCGCGATCAGCTCGGCCATGTGGCGCGAGCGATCCTCGTCGGTCTGGCGCTGGTAGTACTCGATTTCGGCCTCGCCGAGCACCTGGATCCGGTTCGGATGGATCAGGTTCAAGTGGCCGACGAGGTCGGCGCTCGAGGTGGCGTTGCCGACCGTTTCGGAGGAAAAGCCGCGCTCCCAGCCTTCGTGCCCCGTCAGCCAGCTGAGCTTCAGCATGGCGGCGTTGTCGTCGAAGATGCTCTGGGCGTTGATGCTGGACGTGTCCATGGTGAGTCCGTCACTCCAAATGGCCGATGCGGCGGGCGGCAACGGCGGTTGCGGCGCCGGTCCGGCTGCGGGCGGGCTGGCCGGACGGCGCGTGCCGCCCGGTGCGGGGCAGGGGCCCGCCCGAATCAGTTCAAGGTTGCCATTGAGTGAGGAGCTGATGCAACTCGTTGCGGTCCGGCTCGGTGTGCAGGCGCTCGCGGGCGTCGCGGTCGGACAGCAGTTGCGCGATCTCGGAGAGGATCTCGAGGTGCTGCTGCGTCGCCTGCTCCGGAACCAGCAGGAAGATCAGCAGCGAGACGGGCTGGCCGTCCGGCGCCTCGAACGGGATCGGCTCGGCAAGCCGGACGAAACCGGCGAGCGGCTGCTTGAGGCCCTTGATCCGGCCATGCGGAATGGCGACGCCTTCGCCGAGACCTGTCGAGCCGAGACGCTCGCGCGCGAACAGGTTGTCGGTGACGATGCTGCGCGCGATGCCGTTCTGATTCTCGAAAATCAGACCGGCTTGTTCGAACACGCGTTTCTTGCTGGTGACGGAGAGGTCGATGACGACGTTCTCCAGTGGCAGGATTTTGGCTAGGCGATTCATGTTGGCAGGCAAGGGGGCGGCCTGGGGTCTCCTCGCGGCGGTGGACGGATGTTCCATGACGGCAAAGATGCGGGGGCGCCGGTCGATGGCGGCTTGCATGCACGACAAGCCGACCCGCCGATGCCCCCCGGTAATAACCCGCACATTATAGAGCACGGACGTTCGCGTGGCGCACCGCGCGCAAAGCGGTTTGAACGCGATGGTACACCGTGGCGGCAACAAAAAACCGCCCGTCGGAACGGGCGGTTTCGAGGGCGCTCTCGCGCCGGGCGTCATTGCGGGGGCAACTCGATCTGATCGATCGCGGGTTGATGCTTGATCGGATCGTGTGCGTGCGTCTGCAGCCGCTCCATGTGCTTGACGACCTGACGGTCGAGCTTGTCGATCAGCAGATCGATCGCCGCGTAGAGGCTGCCGTTGGCGCTTTCAACGAAGATGTCCTTTCCCTTCAGATGCAGATTGATTTCCGCGCGCTGCTGTCTGTCCTTTTCCTTATGGTTGTCGACCGAGAGGATCACAGTGCCATCGATGACCTGGTCGCTATGCCGTAGCACCCGATCCAGCTTGGTGATCACGTATTCGCGAATGGCAGGCGTCACTTCGAGATGGTGTCCACTGATCTTCAGGTTCATAGTGCTTCTCCATGCAGATGACCCCAACGCAGTGAGAGGCGGCGCCTGCCGGCAGGACGATCTCCGTGAACGGATGGAGACGGAGCGGGCCTGCGGCGGACTATGCCTTCGACAGCGCGGCGGCCGGAAAACGCCCGCCGCAAGCAGCGGGCTACAGAGACTTGCGCAGGTTGACTGCCGGGATCTTGAGGGCTTCGCGATACTTCGCGACCGTGCGGCGCGCGACCACGAATCCCTGTTCCGCCAGCAGTTCGGCGATTCGGCTGTCCGATAGAGGAGATTTCGGGTCTTCGGCTCCTATCAGTTGCTTGATGAGGGCGCGGATCGCCGTGGATGAGGCGGCGCCACCGGTATCCGTCGAAACGTGCGATCCGAAGAAGTACTTAAATTCAAGAGTGCCGAACGGGGTCAGCATGTACTTGCCGGTTGTCACACGCGAGACAGTTGACTCGTGTAGGCCCAGCGTATCAGCTATTTCCCGCAAAACCAAGGGGCGCATGGCGATTTCGCCATGTGCAAAAAAGTTCTTCTGGCGCTCGACGATCGCCTGCGCGACGCGCAGGATCGTCTCGAATCGCTGCTGGATGTTCTTGATCAGCCAGCGCGCTTCCTGGAGCTGCTGCTTCAGCGAGCCGGCGCCCGGATCGCCGCGGCTGTTGCGCAGGATGTTGGCGTACAGGTGGTTGATGCGCAACTTCGGCACGACCTCCGGGTTCAACTCCGCGAGCCAGTTCTGGCCGCTCTTCTTGACCATGATGTCGGGCACCACGTAGTCGGCCTCGGCCTTGCCGTAGGCCGAGCCCGGGAACGGCTCGAGCGAGCGGATCAGCGCATGCGCGTCGCGCAGCTCGTCGTCGTTCGCCTTCAGCTGCTTGCGCAGCCGCGTGAAATCGCGCGCGGCGAGCAGTTCGAGGTGCTGGGAGACGATGTCGAGCGCGAGCGCGCGCGTGGGGGACGGATCGAGCCGGATCAACTGCAGGCGCAGGCATTCGGACGCCGAACGGGCGCCGACGCCGGCCGGATCGAAGCTGTGCAGCAGCGCGAGCGCGGCGGCCAGCTCGTCGAGTTCGACTTCGAGTTCTTCCGGCAAATCGGCGTGGACTTCGTCGAGCGTCGCGCCGAGGTAGCCGTCGTCGTCGAGCGATTCGATCAGGAACGTGATCAGCGCGCGGTCGCGCGGGCTCGCCTGCGTGACGCGCAGCTGCGCCGACAGGTGCTCGCGCAGCGAGGTCGAAGTCTCGTGGACCTGCAGCGGCGGGAGATCGTCGTCGTCGGAGGCGCCCGAGGCGCGGCCGTAGTCGTCGAGGTTCCACTGGCCCGAATCGCTGTCCCCGCCGTTGTAGCTGTCGTAGTCGTCGCCGCCCGAGGCGTCGTCGCGTTCGCTGCGCTCGCCGGAGGACGAGTCGGAGCCGGACGAGGCGCCCTGCATCGGTTCGGGCGTCGAGGACGGCGGCGTCTGCGCGATCAGCGAGCCGTCGGCGGCCACGCGCAGCGGGCTCGCGATCCATTCGTCGTCGTTTTCGAGCAGCGGGTTCTGCGCGACGGCCATCGCGACTTCCTGCTGCAGTTCGAGCGTCGACAATTGCAGCAGCCGGATCGACTGCTGCAACTGGGGGGTCAGCGCGAGGTGCTGCGACAGGCGGAGTTGGAGGCTGGCTTTCATGGCAAAAAGGAATCGTTACCTGAAGTTTGCCACGTAGGCGGCGCGTTGCGGAATGCGTGATGCACGAAGATCGCGGCGCGGCCGCGCCCGCGCGCCGTCACGGGTACGGACGAAACCGGCCGCCGCCACCCGCGGCGACCGCCGCGCCATGGCTGGCGGGGGGCGCCGCGGGCCGGCGCCGCAGGGATGCCGCGCGGGCATCCCGCCTGCTTACATGCGGAAATGTTCGCCGAGATAGACGCGGCGTACGCTTTCGTTCTCGATGATGTCCTGCGGCGCGCCGGAGGCGAGCACCGAGCCGTCGCTGATGATGTACGCGTGGTCGCAGATGCCGAGCGTCTCGCGCACGTTGTGGTCGGTGATCAGCACACCGATGTTCCGTTGCTTCAGGAACTTGACGATCTTCTGGATTTCGAGCACGGCGATCGGATCGACGCCGGCGAACGGCTCGTCGAGCAGGATGAAGCTCGGATTGCTCGCGAGCGCGCGCGCGATCTCGACGCGGCGGCGCTCGCCGCCCGACAGCGACAGCGCCGGGTTGCCGCGCAGGTGGGCGATCTGCAGCTCGTCGAGCAGCGCCTCGGTGCGCGTGGCGATGCCGTCCTTCGAGAGCCGTTTGCCGTTGTCGTCGTGCTGCAGTTCGAGCACGGCGCGGATGTTCTCCTCGACGGTCAGCTTGCGGAACACCGACGCTTCCTGCGGCAGGTACGACAGGCCGAGCGAGGCGCGCTTGTGGATCGGCAGCAGGCTGATCGGGCTGCCGTTCAGCGAGATGTCGCCGGCGTCGAGCGGCACCAGGCCGACGATCATGTAGAACGAGGTGGTCTTGCCGGCGCCATTCGGGCCGAGCAGGCCGACCACTTCGCCGCTCTTGACGTCGAGCGACACGTCCTTGACGACGGTGCGCGAGCCGTAGCGCTTCTTCAGGTTGCGGACCACGAGCGAACTCGTGGTGCCGGCCGGCTGGCGATTCGGCAGGGCGTTCACGGGTTGCTTCCCCCCTGCATGGTGTTCGACGGCGCGAGCGTCGCGCTGGCGCCGTTCAGCGGCGCCGGGCCGCCCGTCTTCGGCGAGAGCATCGCGCGCACGCGGCCGGTCGGGTTGCCCGGCGCGGACACGTCGCTGCCGCCCTTCGCCGTGTAGAAGTCGCGCTGGCCGTCATAGGTGATCACGCTGCCATGCACCGTGTCGGCGACCGTCGACAGGCCCTGCAGGCGCCGCACGGTGGCGTCGCGCGTCAGCGTGGTCAGGTCCTGCTTGCCGTCGTAGTCGATGCGCTCGGCGTCGCCGTCGATGTATTCGTCGAGCCCCTCGCGCTTCTGGCGGAACGAGGCGTGCTTCTTGTTGCCGGGCGCCATGGTGGCGGTCGCGTACTGGTAGCCCTGCGGGTCCTGGCGCACTTCGACGCGGTCGCCCTTGATCAGGATCGTGCCTTTGGTGATCACGACGTTGCCGGTCGCGACCGTCACCTGCTTCAGGTCGTCATAGGTCAGGTTGTCCGCCTCGACCTGGATCGGCTTGTTCTGGTCTGCCTTTTCCGCGTGCGCAACCGGCGCGACGCCCGGCAGCGTCAGCGCGACGAGCGCCGCGGCGAGCGCGGCGCGGACAGCGCGGCGCGCGCTGCCGTAGGAAAAACAAGGGAACGATTCGTTCATGCAGTCACGCAAGCTGGGTTACTTGGATTGGCGGGAAGCGCCGCCGGACACGTCGGACGCGGCGATCGTGCCGCGGACGTTGCCGTAAAGGTCGATGACCCGTGTGACATTGTTGTACTTCATGCCGTTGGTCGCGTTGGCGAGCGACAAACCGCGCTGAAGTTTAACCGGCTTTTCAGTCTCGATCACATCGTCGTTCACGAGCACCCGGAAATGTTGGGAATCCGCTTCCATCGGCGGGTCGCCGGCGCCGGCCGCGCGCAGGATCTTCGCGTTGTCGTACAGGTCGACCACCGACACGTCGCCGTTCACGGTGCCGTGCAGCGCCGTGGCCGTGACCACCGGCCTGCCGGGCTGGAACGCGCGCAGCGCGGGCAGCTCGAGCACGCTGGTCTCGTCGTCCTCGTAGTGGACCAGCTTGCTGGCGGTGAGCCGGTACTGCGTGGCGCCGGACTCGTCGAGCTCGGTGACCGAGAAGTTGTCGGCGAAATAGTCGGGCGAATGGGTTTTCGGGCGGGCGACGGCCTCGCCGGGCGGCGGCAGCGTGGCCTGCAGCAGCCAGTAGGTCACGCCGGCGAGCGCGGCCATCGCGACCACCGGCAGCAGCGAGGTCAGGCGGAACCGGGGCGTCATGCGTCAGGCTCCGAGCGCGGCGGCGAGCAGCGCGTCGTAGCGGCCCTGCGCGCGCAGGATCGTGTCGACCACCTCGCGCGCGGCGCCGTGGCCGCCGCGCGCCTCGGCCACCCAGTGGGCGCGCGCGATCACGTCCGGATGGGCGTTGGCGGGCGCGGCCACGAAGCCGCAGCGCGTCATCACGCCCAGGTCGGGCCAGTCGTCGCCCATGTAGCCGCATTGCTCGGGCTGGACGCCGGTGGCCTGCAGCAGTTCGGCGAACGCGTCGAGCTTGTGCTCGACGCCCTGGTAGAGATGGCTGATGCGCAATTCCTTGGCGCGCACGGCGACGATCTCCGAGCGGCGCCCGGTGATGATCGCCGTATCGATGCCGGCTTCGCGCAAGAGCTTCAGGCCGTGGCCGTCCTGTGAATGGAACGACTTCATGGTGTCGCCGGTGGCCGTGAAGTGCAGGCCGCCGTCGGTCAGCACGCCGTCGACGTCGAAAATCATCAGCTTCACGCGGCTCGCGCGCTCGGCGGCCGTGGCGGGGGCAGCGGGCATCAGATCACCTTCTGGGAGAACAGGTCGTGCATGTTGAGCGCGCCGATCAGCACACCGTCGGGATCGGTCACGAGCATCTGGTTGATCCGGTGGCGCTCCATCAGTTCCACCGCCTCGACGGCGAGATGGTCGGGCGCGATGGTGCGCGGGTGGCGCGTCATCACGTCGCCGATCGGCAGGCGGCGGAAATCGCCGTCGCGTTCGAGCACGCGGCGCAGGTCGCCGTCGGTGAAGATGCCGGCCACGTGGTTGCGCTCGTCGACCACGGCGGTCATGCCCATGCGCTTCGCGGTGATCTGGAACAGCGCGTCGGACAGCGTGGCCGCGAGCGTGACGGTGGGGACTTCGTCGCCGGTGCGCATCACGTCGCGCACGTAGGTGAGCAGGCGCCGGCCGAGCGCGCCGCCCGGGTGGGAGCGCGCGAAATCGTCGGGGCCGAAGCCGCGCGCGTCGAGCACCACCACGGCCAGCGCGTCGCCGAGCGCGAGCGCGGCGGTGGTGCTGGCGGTCGGCGCGAGGTTCAGCGAACAGGCTTCCTTCTCGACGGCGGCGTTGAGGTGTACGTCAGACAATTGCGCGAGGCTCGACTGCGGCCGGCCCGTCATCGCGATCAGCTTGGCGCCGAGCCGCTTGATGAGCGGCAGGATCGCGACCAGTTCGGCCGATTCGCCCGAGTTCGAGATCGCGATAAAGACATCGTCGGCGGTTACCATGCCGAGGTCGCCGTGGCTGGCCTCGGCCGGATGCACGAAGAACGCGGGGGTGCCGGTGCTGGCGAGCGTCGCGGCGATCTTGCGCGCGATGTGGCCGGATTTGCCGATCCCGGAGACGACCACGCGCCCGCGGCAGTTCAGCAGCAGGCCGACCGCGCCGACGAAGTCGCCGTCGAGTTGTTCGCGCAGTGCGCGCACGGCGTCCGCCTCGATGTCGAGCACGTCGCGGGCGAGCGCGAGCGCCCGGTCATCATTGATTTTCGCTATCATGCGCGGAGTATAGCAAAGGCGTTTGTTCGCCGCGCCGGGCGCCGGGACCGCGCTCCCGACGGAGCCCTGTCCTCGCCCACCGAGCCGCCGCCGCGCGCGGCCCCACCCGCGTCCGCCAGTCGCGACGCCCTGACGAACGAGGACCCTTCGCACGTGATTTCCCCGCTCGAAATGACGCTCCTGCTGCTGCTGGCTTCAGTGGTGGGCGTCGTCGTGTTCCGCTCGCTGAACCTGCCGCCGATGCTCGGTTACCTGACCGTGGGCATCGTGGTGGGCCCGCACGCGCTCGGCTTCGCCGGCGATCTCGAACGCGCCGAGCATCTCGCCGAGTTCGGCGTGGTGTTCCTGATGTTCTCGATCGGCCTGGAGTTCTCGCTGGCGAAGCTGCGGGCGATGCGGCGGCTGGTGTTCGGGCTCGGGCTCGCGCAGGTGGTGGTCACGCTCGCGGTGGCGGTGCTGCTCGGCTTCGCGTTCGAGCACTGGGTCCACATCACGTGGCAGGGCAGCGTCGCGCTGGGCGGCGCGCTGGCGATGTCGTCCACGGCGATCGTCTCGAAGATGCTGGCCGAGCGGCTCGAGATCGAGACCGAGCACGGCCGCAACATCTTCGGCGTGCTGCTGTTCCAGGATCTGGCGGTGGTGCCGCTCCTGATCGTGATCTCGGCGTTCGGCGGCGAATCGTCGAAGGACCTGGCCGTCACGCTCGGCCTCGCGGCCGTGAAGATCGTGATCGCGCTGTCGCTGCTGCTGTTCGTCGGCCAGAAGTTCATGACGCGCTGGTTCAACGTGGTGGCGCGGCGCCGCTCGCAGGAGCTGTTCGTGCTGAACCTGCTGCTGGTCACGCTCGGCGCGGCGTTCATCACCGACAGGTTCGGGCTGTCGCTCGCGCTCGGCGCGTTCATCGCCGGCATGCTGATCTCCGAGACGCCGTACCGGCACCAGGTGGAGGAGGACATCAAGCCGTTCCGCGACGTGCTGCTGGGCCTGTTCTTCGTGACCACCGGGATGCTGCTGGACCCGCGCGTGATCTGGGAGCACCCGTTCCTCGTGGTCGGCTTCTTCGCCGGCCAGGTGCTGCTGAAGGCGGCCACCATCACCGGCCTCGCGCGCCTGTTCGGCGCTACCGCCGGCGTGTCGATGCGCACCGGCCTGGGGCTCGCGCAGGCCGGCGAATTCGGCTTCGTGATGCTGAACCTGATCCTCGACCGCCATCTGGTGGACCCGACGCTGCTGCAGGCGATCCTCGCCTCGATGCTGCTGTCGATGCTGGCCGCGCCGTTCCTGATCCAGAACGCCGACCGGATCGTGATGCGGCTGTCGTCGACGGAATGGATGCAGCAGTCGCTGCAGATGACGCGCATCGCGACCCAGAGCCTCAAGCAGCAGGGCCACGTGATCATCTGCGGCTACGGCCGGGCGGGGCAGAATCTCGCGCGCATGCTCGAGCAGGAAGGGCTCTCCTACGTCGCGCTCGACCTCGACCCGGACCGCGTCAGCGCGGCGGCCACGGCCGGCGAATCGGTGGTGTTCGGCGACGCGGCGCGCCGCGAATCGCTGCTCGCGGCCGGGATCCACCGCGCCACGGCGGTGGCGATCACCTACGCGAACACGCCGTCGGCACTGCGCGTGCTGCACAACGTCCACGAACTCGAACCGACGCTGCCGGTGATCGTGCGCACGGTGGACGACGCCGATCTCGACCGCCTGCTCGCGGCCGGCGCGACCGAGGTGATTCCCGAGATCGTCGAGGGCAGCCTGATGCTGGCCTCGCACACACTGGTGGTGATGGGCGTGCCGATGCGGCGCGTGGTGCGGCGCGTGGAGGAGATGCGAGACGCGCGCTACAGCCTGCTGCGCGGCTATTTCCACGGCGCCGACGACGCGGACGACGACGACCACGAGCAGGTGCGGCTACAATCGGTGCCGGTCGACGCGCGGTCGGACGCGGTCGGCCGCTCCCTCGCGGAGGTCGGGCTCTACGCGCTCGGGCTCGAGGTGACGGCGATCCGGCGGCACGGGATCCGCGGCGTCGAGCCGGACCCCGACACGAAGCTGCGCGCGGCCGACATCGTCGTGCTGCGCGGGCTGCCGGAGGCGCTCTCGCTGGCCGAGGAGCGGCTGTCGCGCCATCGCCGCGACGGCGGGCCGGCCCCGGCCTGAGTCGGCCCACGGCGGCGCGGTGGCGCGGTGGCCGGCCGGGCGCCGTATCATGTCGGGCGGTCCGGTGCCGCCCGCCGCCGGCGATGGTTCCGACCCCGCCATTTTCTTGAGTCGAATCGGTCCGAGTCGGTCTCGACGAACGGCGCGCGGCCGACGCGCGCCGTTTTTTTGGAGAAGTTCATGAGCTACCAGCCGTCGGGCGTGTCGCCCGATCCCGCCGAGTTCGTCCGCCGCCATGTGCGCACGGTGCCGGACTGGCCGCAGCCGGGCGTGCAGTTCCGCGACATCACGCCGATCCTGCAGAGCGCGAAGGCGCTGCGCGTGCTGGTCGACCTGCTGGTCGAGCGTTATGTCGACGCCAAGCTCGACTACGTGGCCGGGCTCGACGCGCGCGGCTTCATCATCGCGCCGATCGTCGCTTATGAACTGAACGTCGGCTTCATCCCGATCCGCAAGGTCGGCAAGCTGCCGTACAGGACGCAGTCGGAATCCTACGAGCTCGAATACGGCAGCGCGACGGTGGAGATCCACGAGGACGCCTGCAAGCCCGGCGATCGCGTGATCATCGTCGACGACCTGATCGCCACCGGCGGCACCATGATGGCCGGCAAGAACCTGCTCGAACGGCTCGGCGCGAGCGTCGTGGAAGGCGCCGCGATCATCGACCTGCCCGATCTCGGCGGCTCGGCGCTGCTGCGCGGCGCGGGCCTGCCGCTCTACGCCGTCACCGAATTCGCGGGTCACTGAGCCGCGCTGCCGGGCACGCCGGGCCGGCCCCGGCGTGCCGCGTTCCCTCTCACTCTCCGTCAGCGAACCGTCCTGTCATGCCGAGCTTCCTGCTGTTCCTCGCCGCCTCGATCGCGATCACGGTCGCGCCCGGTCCCGACAATCTCCAGGTGCTCGCGCGCGGCATCTCGCAAGGCCGCGCCGCGGGCCTCGTGGCCGCGCTCGGCTTCTCGGCCGGCGTGATGTTCCATACCACGCTGGCCGCGTTCGGCGTGGCCGCGCTGCTGCGCTCGTCGCCGCTGGCGTTCCACGTGCTGAAGCTGGCGGGCGCCGCCTACCTGATCTGGATCGGCATCAAGGCGCTGCGCAGCCAGGGGCTGGCCGCCGCGGCCACGCGCGGCCCGCAGCCGCTCGCGACGATCTTCCGGCAGAGCGTGATCGGCAACCTGCTGAACCCGAAGGTCACGCTGTTCTTCGTGGTGTTCCTGCCGCAATTCGTCGATACGCACGGCGCACAGCCGGTGTCGCTGCAGATGCTCGAGCTCGGCGTGCTGTTCATGCTGCAGTCGGCCGTGGTGTTCTCGGCGTTCGGCCTCGGCGCGGGCGTGCTCGGCGCCTGGCTCAAGCGCCGGCCGCGCGCGGGCGTCTGGCTCGACCGGCTGGCGGGAGCGACCTTCATCGGGCTCGGCCTGCGCATCGCGTTCAAGGACTGAAGCGCGATGAGCTTTCCGTCCATCGCGGCCGCGCGCCGCTTCGACGCCGCCGCGCACTTGCCGTTCGTGATCGCCGGCGAGCGCTTCGGCTGGATCCGGCGCCGCGATCTCGACGCGCTCGCGCGCTGGCCCGACGTGTTCGAGATCGGCGCCGCGCAAGTGGAGCTGGCCGCCGCGCTCGATACGCCCGACACGCGCAGCATGGCGCTCGCGAGCGTGACGGGCGCGCTCGCCGCCGACGGGCTGATCCCCGGCTGGCGCAACGAGATCTACGCGATCCGCAACGCGTTCGACGCGCCGCCCGCCGCCTACATCGAGCGGGCCGCCTCGCGCTTCTTCGGCACCCTGACCTACGCGGTTCACCTGAACGGCATCGTAGAATACGCGCCGGCCGAGCCGCTGCGGATGTGGCTTGGCCGACGCAGCGACACCAAGGCGACCGATCCCGGCATGCTCGACAACGTGGTGGCGGGCGGGATCGGCTGGGGCCTCGGCGTGGAGGCGACGCTCGCCAAGGAGTGCTGGGAGGAAGCCGGGATGCCGGCCGAACTGGCCGCGCGCGCGATCGCGGGGCGCACCGTCCACGTATTGTGCTCGCTGCCCGAAGGCACCCAGGCCGAGCAGATCTTCGTCTACGACCTGCCGCTGCCGCGCGATTTCGTGCCGCGCAACCAGGACGGCGAAGTGGCCGAACACCGGCTCGCGCGGGCCGACGAGGTGCTGCGCTGGCTCGAAGCCGGCGCGATGACGATGGACGCGAGCCTGGCGACGCTCGACAGCCTGCTGCGCCATCGCGTGCTCGCGCCCGACGCCGCGCCGGGCATCGACGCGCTGTTCGCCCCGCCGCCGGCGGCCTGACGGCGCCAGGAAGCCAGGAATTCAACCGATTGGAATGGAGGTGCGGTCATGTCGACCGACCATAGCTTTATCCTGAAATTGTCATGCCCCGACAAGCACGGCATCGTGCATGCCGTGTCGGGTTTCCTGTTCGAGCGCGATACCAACATCGTCGATTCCGCGCAGTTCGGCGACAGCCGCACCAATGAATTCTTCATGCGCGTCCATTTCGACCAGGCGAGCGCGGCCGATGCCGGCGCCGCGCTCGACACGCTGCGCGGCGAGTTCGCGCCGCTCGCGGAGCGCTTCGCGATGCGCTGGGAGCTGCACGACGCGTCGGTCAAGCCGCGCGTGGTGATCCTGGTCTCGAAGATCGGCCACTGCCTGAACGACCTGCTGTTCCGCTACCGCACCGGCCAGCTGCCGATCGAGATCGCGGCGATCGTCTCGAACCACAAGGATTTCTACCAGCTCGCCGCCAGCTACGACGTGCCGTTCCACCATTTCCCGCTGATCGCGGGCGCGTCGGCGGAGGCGAAGGCCGCGCAGGAGGCGCGCGTGCTGGAAGTGATCGACGAGCATTCGGCGGACCTGGTGGTGCTCGCGCGCTACATGCAGATCCTGTCGCAGAACCTGTGCCAGCGCCTGGCCGGCCGCGCAATCAACATCCACCATTCGTTCCTGCCGAGCTTCAAGGGCGCGAAGCCGTACTACCAGGCGTTCGACCGCGGCGTGAAGCTGATCGGCGCGACCGCGCACTACGTGACGACCGATCTCGACGAAGGTCCGATCATCGAGCAGGAAGTCGAGCGCGTCGACCACAGCATGACGCCGGAGCAGCTGACCGCGATCGGCCGCGACGTCGAATGCGTGACGCTCGCGCGCGCCGTGAAATGGCACGTCGAGCACCGCATCCTGCAGAACGGTTCGAAGACGGTGGTATTCCGTTGAGGACGGGAGCGGGCGAGGGCCGGCCGCACGAGCCATGCCCGCCCGCTCAGATTAGGCGCAGCATCGCGAGCTCGCGCTTCAGGTAGGCGTAGAAGATCGGCGCGGCGATCACGCCCGGTACGCCGAACGCGGCTTCCATGACGAGCATCGCGAGCAGCAGCTCCCAGGCGCGCGACTCGATCTGGCCGCCGATGATGCGCGCGTTCAGGAAGTACTCGAGCTTGTGGATCAGGATCAGGAACGTGAGCGAGGCGAGCGCGGTGCCCACGCCCACCGACAGCGAGATCGCCACGATCAGCGTGTTCGAGATCAGGTTGCCGATCACCGGCATCAGCCCGACGATGAACGTGACGAGCACCAGCGTCTTGCCGAGCGGCATCTTCACGTGGACGATCGGCAGCACGGCAAGCAGGTAGATCGCCGTGAACGTCGCGTTGATCGCCGAGATCTTGATCTGCGCGAACACGATCCGCCGGAACGCTTCGGCGAACAGCGAGACGCGCGCGAGCAGCGCCGTGGACAGCGGGCGGCGCGTCTTGCTGCGATCGACGCCGATCGCGATCATCGCGCCGATGATCATGCCGAACAGCACGTGGCCGAAGATCCGCGCGGCGCTCTTGCCGCCGGCCTGGAGCTGGTCCATGTGCTTCGACATCAGGCCGGTGGCCTTCACCTTCATCTGCGTGGCGTCCACCGGCAGCACGTTGGCGACCCAGCCCGGCACGCGTCCGCGCGCCTGGTCGACCAGCTGCATCATCTGGCCCATCAGCCCCTGCAGGTTCGGCACCGTGTGCTCGACGTGATCGATGACCGCGGCCGTGAGCCCGGCCAGGCCGCCCACGATCACCACCGACAGCAGCACCACCGACAGCCAGCGCGCGCGCCCGCTCGACATGTGGCGCTCGATCGCCGGCGAGATGGTGTGAACCAGCTGGTAGACGAGCAGCCCGGCCAGCAGGCCGGACAGCAGTTTCAGGTGGAGGATCAGGAACAGGCCGAGGATCGCGAGGAGATAGCTGCCGATCTCGATCGCCGACAGCCTCGGCAGGCTGAAATCGCTCGTCAGCCTGACACTGCGCAGATGAGGCTCGCGAGGCGGGGTGTCTCGCGTCGACTCGGTTTGCTTCTCCATGACTGTTCCTGGTTCCGTCGGACTGGTTCGCACGCACGTGGACAGGCGCGCGCCTTCCGCATCGCGCGAGTATAACAACGATTGAAGGCGGAAAAAGCCGGTGCGGATACCGAGTGACGGCCGCGGCGGCCCGCGCCGCGCGGCGCCGGAGCAGGCGCGGCAGCGGGTGGCGCGGCAGGTGGGGCGAGAAGCCGGACAGGCTGCCGGGCGGCAGGGCGCCCGGCGCGGCGCTTATTTCTTCGCGCGCTTGAGCAGCGGCGCGAGGTACTTGCCGGTGAAGCTCGCCTTGGTCTTCGCCACCGTTTCGGGCGTGCCCTGCGCGATGATCTGGCCGCCGCCCGCGCCGCCTTCCGGCCCGAGGTCGATCACCCAGTCGGCGGTCTTGATCACGTCGAGGTTGTGCTCGATGATCACCACCGTGTTGCCCTGGTCGCGCAGCCGGTGGATCACCTCCAGCAGCAGCGCGATGTCGTGGAAGTGCAGGCCGGTGGTCGGTTCGTCGAGGATGTAGAGCGTGCGGCCGGTGTCGCGCTTGGACAGTTCGAGCGAGAGCTTGACGCGCTGCGCCTCGCCGCCCGAGAGCGTGGTGGCCGACTGGCCGAGGCGGATGTAGCCGAGGCCGACGTCGAGCAGCGTCTTGAGCTTGCGCGAGATCACCGGCACCGCGGCGAAGAACTCGTGCGCATGCTCGACCGTCATGTCGAGCACCTCGCTGATGCTCTTGCCCTTGTACTGGACCTCGAGCGTCTCGCGGTTGTAGCGCTTGCCGTGGCAGACGTCGCACGGCACGTAGACGTCGGGCAGGAAGTGCATCTCCACCTTCAGCACGCCGTCGCCCTGGCACGATTCGCAGCGCCCGCCCTTGACGTTGAACGAGAAGCGGCCCGGATCGTAGCCGCGCTCCTTCGCGCTCGGCACGCCCGCGAACAGCTCGCGGATCGGCGTGAACACGCCCGTGTAGGTGGCCGGGTTCGAGCGCGGCGTGCGGCCGATCGGCGACTGGTCGACGTTGATCACCTTGTCGAAGTGCTCGAGCCCCTCGATCGACTCGTAGGGCGCCGGCTCGGCCGCGGCGCCGTACAGGTGGCGCGCCACCGCGTGATAGAGCGTGTCGTTGATCAGCGTCGACTTGCCCGAGCCCGACACGCCGGTGATGCAGGTCAGCAGGCCGACCGGCAGTTCGAGCGAGACGTGCTTGAGGTTGTTGCCGTGCGCGTCGTCGATGCGCAGCATGCGCTCCGGGTCCGGCGCGATGCGTTCGTCCGGGTAGTCGATGGTCTTCTTGCCGACCAGGTACTGGCCCGTCAGCGACGCCGCGTTGGCCTGCACCTGCTTCGGCGTGCCCTCGGCGATCACCACGCCGCCGTGCTCGCCGGCGCCCGGGCCCATGTCCACCACGTAGTCGGCGGTGCGGATCATGTCCTCGTCGTGCTCGACCACGATCACCGAGTTGCCGAGGTCGCGCAGGTGCTTGAGCGTGCCGATCAGCCGGTCGTTGTCGCGCTGGTGCAGGCCGATCGACGGCTCGTCGAGCACGTACATCACGCCGGTCAGGCCCGAGCCGATCTGCGAGGCGAGCCGGATGCGCTGCGCCTCGCCGCCCGAGAGCGTTTCCGCGCTGCGTTCGAGCGAGAGGTAGTCGAGCCCGACGTTGTTGAGGAAGGTCAGCCGCGCGACGATCTCCTGGATCACCTTGTCGGCGATCTCGCGCTTGGCGCCGTCGAGCGTCAGCGCGCCGAAATGGGCGAGCGTGTCGCGCAGCGGCCAGCCGCTGACTTCGTAGATCGCGCGCGCCTGCTCGCCGCTGCCCACGCGCACGAAGCGCGCCTCGCGGCGCAGCCGGGTGCCGTGGCAGGACGGGCAGGGCTGGTTGTTCTGATACTTCGCGAGCTCCTCGCGCACCGCGGCCGAGTCGGTCTCGCGGTAGCGCCGCTCCAGGTTCGGGATGATCCCCTCGAACACGTGCTCGCGGATCGAGGTGCGGCCGCGCTCGTTGATGTACGAGAACGGGATGGTCTGCTTGCCCGAGCCGTACAGCAGGATCTTGCGGACTTTTTCCGGCAGGTCCTCGAACGCCAGGTCGAGGTCGAACTCGTAGAACGCCGCGAGGCTCTGCAGCATCTGGAAGTAGAACTGGTTGCGCTTGTCCCAGCCCTTCACGGCGCCGGCCGCGAGCGACAGCGACGGATGCGCCACCACCCGCTTCGGATCGAAGAACGTGATCTGGCCGAGGCCGTCGCATTCGGGGCAGGCGCCCATCGGGTTGTTGAACGAGAACAGGCGCGGCTCGAGTTCCTGCAGCGAATACGAGCAGATCGGGCAGGCGAACTTCGAGCTGAACAGGTGCTCGCGGTCGGTGTCCATCTCGAGCGCGATCGCGCGGCCGTCGGCCAGGCGCAGCGCCGTCTCGAACGATTCGGCGAGCCGCTGCTTCATGTCCGGGCGCACCTTGAGGCGGTCCACCACCACGTCGATCGTGTGCTTGTCGTTCTTCTTCAGCTTCGGCAGCGTCTCGACTTCGTAGATCTTCGCCACGCCCTCGTTGGCCGTGCCGCCGCCCGAGCGGACCCGGAACCGCACGAAGCCCTGCGCCTGCATTTCCTCGAACAGTTCCGCGTGCTCGCCCTTGCGGTTCGCGACCACGGGCGCGAGGATCATCAGCTTGGTTTCCTCCGGCAGCGCCAGCGCCGCGTCCACCATCTGCGAGACGCTTTGCGCCTCGAGCGGGATCTCGTGATCGGGGCAATAGGGCGTGCCGACACGTGCGTACAAAAGTCGCAGGTAGTCGTGGATTTCCGTGACGGTGCCGACGGTCGAACGCGGGTTGTGCGAGGTCGCTTTCTGTTCGATCGAAATCGCCGGGGAGAGCCCCTCGATCAGGTCGACATCGGGCTTCTCCATCAGCTGAAGGAACTGCCGCGCATAGGCGGACAGGCTTTCGACGTAGCGCCGCTGCCCTTCCGCATAAAGGGTATCGAACGCCAACGACGATTTGCCCGATCCCGACAGCCCCGTGATTACGATCAGCTTGTGGCGCGGGAGGTCGAGATTGACGTTCTTCAGGTTGTGGGTGCGAGCCCCACGGATACGGATCTGTTCCATGAACCTGGCGAAAGAGGAGGAAACCAAACCTGCTACTATAACGGCTTTTCGAGACCGTCGTTTCGGGCTGCCAGGACCCGATTCCGCCCGCGGCGGACGTGGTTCGGGGCGCTCGCCGCGTACCTCGCCGGTGCGCGCGAAACGAGCCAGCGACGGGACTCGAGCCGGCCAGGATTCCCGCCGCCCGGTACCGGGTGGTTGCCCGCTCAAATCGACAATCTTCCCCCGATGTCCAATCCGTCTGCTTCACCCGTCCGCATGAGTGCGCCTGAATTACGCGCGACCGCCTCGCTCGCGGCGATCTTCGCGCTGCGCATGCTGGGCCTGTTCATGATCATGCCGGTGTTTTCCGTCTACGCGAAAACGATCCCCGGCGGCGACAACGTGCTGCTCGTCGGCATCGCGCTCGGCGCCTACGGCGTCACCCAATCGCTGTTCTACATCTTCTACGGCTGGGCCTCCGACCGCTTCGGCCGCAAGCCCGTGATCGCGTTCGGGCTGCTGGTGTTCGCGCTCGGCGCGTTCATCGCCGCGTTCGCGCACGACATTACCTGGATCATCGTCGGGCGCGTCGTGCAGGGAATGGGGGCGGTATCGTCGGCGGTGCTCGCGTTCATCGCCGACCTGACCTCCGAGCAGAACCGCACCAAGGCGATGGCGATGGTGGGCGGCTCGATCGGCGTGTCGTTCGCGGTGGCGATCGTGGGCGCGCCGATCGTGTTCCACTGGGTAGGGATGAGCGGCTTGTTCTGGATCGTCGGCGTGCTGTCGATCCTCGCGATCGGCGTGGTGATCTGGATCGTGCCCGACGCGCCGAAATCGGCCCATGTGAAGGCACCGTTCGCCGAGGTGTTGCGCAACGTCGAACTGCTGCGCCTGAATTTCGGCGTGCTGGTGCTGCATGCCACGCAGACCGCGCTGTTCCTCGTGGTGCCGCGCCTGCTGGTGGACGGCGGGCTGCCGGTGGCGTCGCACTGGAAGGTGTACCTGCCGGTGATGGGGCTCGCGTTCGTCGCGATGGTGCCGGCCATCATCGTCGCCGAGAAGCGCGGGAAGATGAAGCCGGTGCTGCTCGGCGGCATCGCCGCTATCCTGATCGGCCAATTGCTGCTCGGCTCGACGCCGCATACGATTGTGATCGTCGCGGCCGTGCTGTTCGTCTACTTCCTCGGTTTCAACATTCTCGAGGCCTCGCAGCCGTCGCTGGTGTCGAAGCTCGCGCCGGGTTCGCGCAAGGGCGCGGCCACCGGCGTCTACAACACGACGCAGTCGATCGGCCTCGCGCTGGGTGGCGTGGTGGGCGGCTGGCTGCTGAAGACGGGCGGCGCGAACGAGGTTTTCTATACCTGTTCGGCGCTCGTGGCGGTCTGGCTTATAATCGCCGCCAGCATGAAACGGCCGCCGCGCAAGGCCTGACGGGCGTCGCGCCGCAGCCGTTTCGCGGGCCGGCGCGAGGCATGCGCCACGGCCGGCAACGAATCTTTTGGAGAAATACATGGCATCCGTCAACAAGGTCATTCTCGTCGGCAATCTGGGCGCCGACCCCGAAGTGCGCTACCTGCCGAGCGGCGACGCGGTGGCGAACATCCGCCTCGCGACGACCGATCGCTACAAGGACAAGGCGAGCGGCGATTTCAAGGAAATGACCGAGTGGCACCGCGTGGCGTTCTTCGGCCGGCTGGCCGAGATCGTCAACGAGTACCTGAAGAAGGGCTCGTCGGTGTACATCGAAGGGCGCCTGCGCACGCGCAAGTGGCAGGGCCAGGACGGCCAGGACCGTTACTCGACCGAAATCGTCGCGGACCAGATGCAGATGCTGGGCGGCCGGGGCGGCGCGGGCGGCGGCGGTGGTGGTGATGAGGGTTACGGCGGCGGCGGCGGTGGCGGCGGCGGCGGCTATGGTGGTGGTGGCCGCGGCGGCGACATGGAGCGTGGCGGTGGTGGCGGCGGCCGTGCTTCCGGCGGTGGCGGTGCCTCGCGCGGCGGTAGCGGCGGCGGTGGTTCGAGCCGCCCGAGCCAGCCGGCCGGTGGCGGGTTCGACGAGATGGATGACGATATTCCGTTCTGAGACGGAATATTTAGTACCAATGTAAAGAAAGCCTCGGGTTTTGCTGCCAATCAACAGGTTGGTGGGATACTCCGGGGCTTTTTTCTTTGACGCATACGATCTGCTGGGCGGAATGTTCTGAACCGGTAGAAATGGGCGCCATCTCACTGGTGGAACTCCAATTGATCCGCCAGGTTTACCGATCGTTCACATAACCGAATGCTGCCTGGCCAAACTGCGTGCAGGCAGCTCGGGGCGCTCGAGCGCTCGTCGGCGTATCGACGCGCTCAAGATCACACTTCACTTCCTCGCTTCGCGCCGGATTGATCTGGTCGAACGCGCGGCTGAGCATTCCCTCCCGAACCTCAACGAACCGGTGACGCTTGCCGATCACTGCCGTGCGTGGCGAAAACCTGGGTGCTGGACGGCGGCGGTTAGCGCTCCGTATGCAGCGGTGCGCTTTGGGACCGCGCTGGATTACATCGTTTGGGTCTCGGCGCCGGTAAGCGCTCGAATCACGGATCCACGTCAACGCGAGTTGGCACGACGTGCAGTCGAACCCGCGAGCCGAAGCGGCGCCACGCCAAACGACACCGTGGCTGCCGATACGCCCGTCGCCCGCGCGGCGGTAGCTAACGATCCTTCCTCCGCTATCCCCTGGTGAACATCGCGAGGCCATCGAAATCAGGCCATGTCGACGTGCGCAATGATCATTTCAATTTCGCAACGTTAGTTTTCTATCTGTTCTATTTCGGAAAGATGGGGCCGTCGATATTCTTCACACATCGCAGCACACAACCCGTCGCGAACGCCACCAGCCGGGGGCGTCAACCGAATCAACCGAACACCGGAGAATCATCATGGCACGCAAGCTCGACAACAAGATCGCCCTCGTCACCGGCGCCACCACCGGCATCGGCCTGGCCACCGCGCAACGCTTCGCCGCCGAAGGCGCGCACGTCTACCTGACCGGCCGCCGCCAGGCCGAACTCGACGCGGCCGTCGCCTCGATCCGCGAAGCGGGCGGCGCCGCCACCGGCCTGCGCGTCGATTCCACGAAGTT
Organism: Burkholderia perseverans; assembly: GCF_022870505.1. Taxonomy (NCBI): domain Bacteria; kingdom Pseudomonadati; phylum Pseudomonadota; class Betaproteobacteria; order Burkholderiales; family Burkholderiaceae; genus Burkholderia; species Burkholderia perseverans. Next base: position 3,773,825 of record NZ_CP045094.1, on the reverse strand, counting down.
CGACCAGCTCGATGCGCTGTATGCGCAGATCCGCGAAGCGCACGGCCGCCTCGACGTGCTGTTCGCCAACGCCGGTGGCGGCTCGATGCTGCCGCTCGGCGAGATCACCGAAGCCCACTTCGACGACACCTTCGACCGCAACGTGAAGGCCGTGCTGTTCACGGTGCAGAAGGCGCTGCCGCTGCTGGCCGACGGCGCGTCGGTGATCCTGACCGGCTCGACGGCCGGCAGCGCGGGCACCGCGGCGTTCAGCGTCTACTCGGCCTCGAAGGCGGCGGTGCGCGCGTTCGCCCGCAGCTGGATTCTCGACCTGAAGCCGCGCCGCATCCGCGTGAACACCATCAGCCCGGGCGCGACGCGCACGCCCGGCCTGCTCGACCTGGCCGGCCAGGACGAAGCGCAACGGCAGGGGCTGGCCGACTATCTGGCCGCGCAGATCCCGCTGGAACGCCTCGGCGAGCCGGAGGAAATCGCGAGCGCGGCGCTGTTCCTGGCCTCGGACGACGCGAGCTTCGTGAACGGCGCGGAACTGTTCGTCGATGGCGGCCAGCAGCAGATCTGAATGCGGGACCGGGCGGCACGGCGCGCGAGTCCGGCGCACCCCGCCCGGCCCTTTCGAGAGCCACGCATCATGATCGAACCTCGCTGCTTCACGTCGCTGGGCTGCCTCTCGCGCGACTGGCTGAACACGCGGCTGCATTTCCGCCACGGCGATCTCGGCGGCGCCGGGCATCATCCGCTCGGCCCGCTGATCGTCTGGAACGACGACGAGATCGCGCCGCACTCGGGCTTCGGCCTGCATCCGCATCGCGACGTCGAGATCGTGACCTGGGTGCGCTCGGGCGCGATCACGCACGAGGACGACGCGGGCAATCGCGCGCGCATCGTCGCCGGCTGCACGCAGGCGATGAGCGCGGGCAGCGTCGTCCATCACGCCGAGCGCAACGCGGAAGGCGTGCCGGCACGGCTATTCCAGATCTGGCTGCATCCGCGCGCGCTCGGCGGCTCGCCACGCTGGGCGACCCGGAACTGCCCTCGGGAAGGTCGCGAAGGGCGCTTCGTCACGTTGGCAAGCGGCGATCCGCAGGACGTCAGCGAGGGCGCGCTGCCAATCGACGCGGATGCGCGGGTGCGCATCGCAACGCTGCGCGAAGGGGTGGTTTTGCAGTATGCATTGAGGAAGCCTGGCCCGGCTTACCTGGTGACCGACCACGGCCGGCTCAACGTCGGGCAGGTCGGGCTCGGGCCTCGCGATGGTGCCGCCATCCGTAACGAAGGGCAGCTGACATTGACCGCGCTGGACGACACGGATGTCGTGATCGTCGAAGCATTTCGATGAACTGCGGTGTCGGTGCCCGAGGCCCGCAAGCCGCTCGATATCGGGGCGGAAAAGCTCGGACGGTATCGATGGGCGGCCGGGATCGGCAGCCCGACAGGGCATCCAACACTCATACTTTTAGATGGTTTTCGACCTTGAACGCCTACAGTACTATACGTCCCGACTGGCTGACGCGGGACCCGTGGAGTCCCGCCGTCGTCAATGCGAACAAGGCCAAGGACCTCCCCCAGCGTGAGCGCTCACCATGTCGTTTCGATCGTCGAGGACGACGCGTCCGTCCGGGAGGCCACGCGCAGTCTCGTGCGCTCGCTCGGCTGGGACGTTCGTACGTATGCATCGGCAGAGGCGTTCCTAAGTGCCGAGGGGCTCGCGGACGTCGCCTGCATCATCTCGGACGTTCAGATGCCGGGCCTGTCGGGGATCGAGATGTATCGGCGTCTGCTCGAACGGATAGCGCCGCCGCCGATCATTTTCATTACCGCGTTCGAATCCGATCTTTTGCTGCGGCAGGCCGGCGACGTGGGTGCCCTCTGCGTGTTCAGCAAACCCGTGGATGCCGCGCAGATCGGCCAGCGCCTGGACGCGCTTCGCGCCGCCGGGCCCCAAGGGGAGCACTGAGCCAGTGCGGCCGCGGCTGGCATCCAGAATTCCGCCACCGTTCCCCGAGATTCGCATGACAGGATTGCGCAATCCCGGCGACGTCCCGAACTCGCCGATTCGGTGGCCCGGGGCCGAGGCGGGCAGCGGCCTGCCCGGCAATGCCAGCATGGTCTGCCTGCTCGCGGCGGCTGTCGGGCTGGGCGTGTTCCTGGTCGATGCGTTCGCACCCCTGAACATTGCCGTCGCGGTCCTGTATGCGGTGGTCGTGCTGATGGTGTCGTCGGTGGCATCGACCAGCGTCACCGTGGCCGTGGCCTGGCTGTGCATCGCCGTCGACGTGCTCGGCTTTCTGATCTCGCCGAACGATCCGGTGGCGCCGAGTTCAATCGCACGTTGCGGTGTGAGCCTGAGCGCGTTGATCGCGGTGTCGATCCTCGCGGTCCGCAATCAGGGCATTCATGCGATGTTGCGTCACCATGTCGACCTGCTGAATCTCACGCACGATGCGGTCGTCGTCTACGGCCTCGACGATCGCATCACGTTCTGGAGCCACGGCGCGGAGCGTCTCTACGGATGGCGCGCCGACGAAGCGGTCGGCCAGACGCTGCAGGCGCTCACGCAGACGCGCGGTGCCGTCTCTCATGCGGAGATCCGCCGGCAGGCGATCGAGGCCGGCCACTGGCAGGGCGAGCTCGAACGCGTGCGCAACGACGGCGCCGTGTTGCGCGTGTCGAGCCGCGTGATGCTGTCGCGCGATCGCTGGGGGCGGCCCGTCGGGATTCTCTCGACCGACGACGACGTCACCGAAACCCGTCGCATGGAAGGCGAATTGCGCCGGCAGAAAGAAGAGCTGCTGGCGACGCTCGATGCGATTCCGGCGATGGTGTGGAGTTCTCGCGACGACGGTCGGCCCACCTATGTCAATCAACGCTGGAGCGAATACGGTATCGACACCGGGCGCGGCGACAACATGTGGCGAGATATCCTGCATCCCGACGATCTCGTCGAGATCCAGGCCGCGTGGGGCGAGGCGGTCGAACGCGGCAGCTATTTCGAGCGCACCGCGCGATTCCGGCACGGCGACGGCAGCTATCGCTGGACCGTGATCGCGTCGGCGCCGATGCGCGGTGCCGACGGGCGCATCAAGGCGTGGTACGGCGTCAATACCGATATCGAGGCGTTGCGCCAGGCCGAACAAGCGCTCGATCGCTCGCGAAGCGAGCTGGCGCACGCGACGCGGCTGTCGATGCTCGGCGAAATGGCGGCGTCGATCGCGCACGAGGTGACGCAGCCGCTCGCGGCGATCGTCACGACCGGCGAGGCGGGGCTGCGCTGGCTGAATCGCGAGCCGCCCGAGCTTGATGAGGTGCGGGCGTCGATCGAGCAAAGCACGCGTGACGCGAAGCGCGCCACGGAAGTGATCCGGCGCATTCGCGCGCTGGCAAAAAAACGCGATGCGGATGCCGCGCTCGTCGACGTGAACGGGATCATCGAAGAGTCGCTCGAACTCGTGCGGCGGGAAATGCGCAGCCAGGGCGTCGAGTTGAAGGTGTCGCTCGCGGTAGCGCCGCTCGTCGTGTTCGGCGATCGCGTGCAGCTCCAGCAGGTGGTGATCAATCTGCTGATGAATGCCATGCAGGCAATGTCGAGCGTGCCGGGCAACATGCCGTTGAGCGTGGCCACCGCGTGCATCGATGGCGCCGCACGGGTGCGGATCGACGATTCCGGTCACGGCATCAGCGCTGCCGATGCGAAGCTGTTGTTCACGCCGTTCTTCACGACGCGCAAGGATGGCATGGGCACGGGTCTGTCGATCTGTCGCTCGATCGTCGAGGCGCACGGCGGGCATGTCTGGGCGGAAAGCGCGGCAGGCCGCGGCGCGCGCATGCAGTTCACGTTGCCGCTCGCGCAGAATACGTTGCAGAACACCCAACCTGCCGTGCTTGCAGGAAACGAGGAAGCCGATGAACGATGAGAACACTGCCGAGAGCGCACTCGTCTACGTGGTCGACGACCACGACTCGATGCGCGAAGCGCTGACCACGCTGTTGCGCTCGGTCGACCTGAACGTGCTGGCGTTCGCGTCGGCGCAGGAATTCCTGGCGCTCGACAAGCCCGATGTGCCCAGTTGTCTGATCCTCGACGTGCGCCTCAAAGGCCAGAGCGGGCTGGCGGTTCAGGAACAGATCGTTGCGGCTGCGTCGAATCTGCCGATCATCTTCATCACCGCGTACGGGGATATCGAGATGTCCGTGAAGGCGATGAAGAACGGAGCATTCGACTTCCTGGCCAAGCCATTTCGCGATCAAAACCTGCTCGATGCCGTCGCGAGCGCGTTGCTTCACGACAAGCAGCGCCGCGATGCGAGCGGCCATGTCGCCGGGCTGCGCAGCCTCTACGCGGCGTTGTCCCGGCGCGAGCGTGAAGTGATGTCGCTCGTGACGGGCGGCCTCATGAACAAGCAGATTGCCGCCAATCTGGATCTCAGCGAAATCACCGTGAAGATCCATCGCAAGAACGCGATGATCAAGATGGGCGCTCGCTCGCTGGCCGATCTGGTGCTGAAGGCGCAGGCGCTGGGCATCAACGCCGACGTGACGCGCTAGGGCGGTGTTGACGTTGGTTCAGCCCGCCTAGCCATCCACCAGCCGTTTCGGCAGCAGCATCGTGAGCACCACCCCGAGCAACAGGCATCCGATCATCGTCATGACTGGCGCCAGCAGGCTGCCGGAACTCTGCTTCAGATGGCCGACCGTGTAGGGGCCGAAGAAGCCGCCGAGATTGCCGATCGCGCTGATCCAGGCAATGCCGTTCGCCGCGGAGGCTGGGCCCAGCACCGTGATGGGCATGCTCCAGAACACCGGTGGCACCGACAGCAGGCACGCGTTCGCAATGCACAGCCCCATGACGGACAGCCAGAGGTGCTGGTGCAAGGCCGCCGCCAGCGCCAGGCCGAGTGCGGCGACGAACAGCAGCGCTGCCACGTGCAAGCGCCGGGATCGCGTCTTGTCGGCGTTGCGGCCCACCGCGATCATCACGGCGATCGCCACCAGATTGGGTAACACGGTGATCAGGCCAATCCGGAGATCGCCACTGACGCCGAGCGAATGCACGATGGTGGGGGCCCACAGCGTATATCCGTAGATGCCAAACACATCGAGGAAGTAAAGCGCACCAAAGGCCAGAACAAGCGGACTCGAATAGATCTGATCCGGGTGAATGGATTCGCTCGAGGATCGGCTGCGTGCCAGCGCGCTCACGAGGCGGGCGCGGTCCTCGGTGGAATAGCGTGTGCTGGTCGTGACGTCGTCGTCCAGGCGCCACCAGCAGAACGACGCGGCGAGAAACGCGGGCAGCGATTCGACGATCAGCATCCATTTCCAGCCAGGGACATGCATCGCCCCGTCGAAGTACTGCAGGATGAAGCCGGCCGCCGGGGCGCCGATCACGCCTGATAGCGGCAACGCGGCGTAGAACGTCGACAGCATGCGTGCGCGGTAATGGTACGGGAATGACCGCGCGATGTAGTAGACGATGCCCGGCACCAGCCCCGCTTCGGCGATGCCGAGCAGATAGCGCATCACGTAGAACTGCTTCGACGTGGAAACCAGTACCGTCAGCGCCGTCACGGCGCCCCATACAAGAATGATGCGGGTGAGCCAGATTCGTGCGCCAACGCGCTGCAGGATCATGTTGCTGGGCAGTTCGAACACGACATAGCCGAGCGAGAACACGCCCGCGCCGAAACCGAACACCGCATCGGAAAAACCGAGCTGGCCGTGCAATTGCAGCGATGCAAAACTCACGTTCGTACGATCGATATACGCGGCCAGGTACGCCAGCATCAGTACCGGCAGGACCTGCCAGGCGAGGCGACGACAGAGCCGCCGCTCGGTGGCGATATCGGCAGGCGGCGGCGCGGTGGCCGCGGAGGGATGCTTGACGCTCACATGCAAGCCCACTGCACCATCGCGACGCAACGCGTGCGAAGCCGGAATATCGGAGAGCTCGGACGAAGTGGCATTGCCCGCGCTCGCTTCAGGACGGTTCCCGGCGTGCATGACGCTTGCCTTGCCACGGATGGAGGATGTGATTCACGCGGCGACATTCGGTGACTTTCTCGCCGTCGTCGCCAACCGCGCGACGACATGCGCGCAGCCGTTCGTGCGAAGTGAATCCGACCCGATACGGAATCGGTGCCGACTGTGCCATCGGCGGGAGCGACGGTTGCCCGGCCCGATGGCCGGCATCCAGGCTCGACACGGCGCGCCATACATGGCCCGAGGGGGTGGGGAGGCGGGGCGGCATCGCTCGGTCGAACCCATATGAGGCGGAAACGACGGTTGGCGGGAATCCGGTCCCGCGATGGGCTGCCGGCGATGCCATGACCCTTCCGGCCGGGTGGCGTGCCGCCACGGCATCGCCTCCGGATAGATGCTCAACGACGAGCGGGGCGGCCTCCGCGACGTCGAGCGGTGCCGTGTCGGCCGTGTCGGGCGTCTCCGTCTGGCGCATGCGGCGAGCGAATGCCCGCAACATGTTTCCGATGCGGTAACCGCGCATCGCGGACGTCGGCGTTGCCTCGACGTCGATCAACGACTTCAGGACGAGCGCCGCGAGAACATCGAGCATGGTTTCGCTGTCGATCCCGCATCGAGGCGCGATGGCGCAGGCGGCCTCGATCGTAAAGGCGTCCGGCAGCGCGGCAAGCCGGGCGAGCACGCCTAGTTCTTGCGGCGCGAGTCGCGCACAGCTCGACGCGTAGGCCGCTGTCAGCGAGCGATGGCGGGAAGGCACGTCGCGCATGACATTGGCGAGCGCAAGCCATTGCTCGTCGGATTGTTCGAGCACGCAGGACACGCCTAGCGCGGCGGCCCGAGCCGCGGTCAGCTCGAGCAGGAGCGGGTTGCCGCCGGCGCGTCGGCACAGCGCCGCGATCAGCGCCAGTGTGGCCGGCGCTGCCTCGCCGGTTGGCGTTGGCGTATGCCCGGCCGATTCGCCCATGCGTGCAATGAAAAGGCGCACGGCCGGCGACGCACTCAGGTCGGCAGGATTCGACGTGCGGGCAGGCGTATCGAGCGGCGGCACCCGCCAGGTGCGCTCGGGCGCGATATGCAGCGGCTCGCGACTGGTCACGACAATCTGTACGCCCGCGCAGAACGTCGCCAGCGCCTGACAGAACGATGCCGCTTCGTCGATGAACGCATCGCAGCCGTCGAGCACGATGAGGGTGGGGCGCTGCGCGATCGCCGCCACGATCGCAGGCGGGTCGTGAGGGAGCGGCAGCGCGAGTGCCGTTCCGAGCGCGCCCGTTATCGTCGTGCCGGGCACGGCGTCGGCCAGCTCGATGAAGAAGGCTGGCGTATCGCCGATGCGCGAACGCTCGCGCATGAGCTCACGGGCGAGCGTGCTCTTGCCGACACCGGGCGCCCCGACCAGCGTCACCAGCGGCTCGCTGTCGACGAGCGCGTGCAAATCCATGAGTTCGCTTTCACGCCCGATCGGCGTATCGCGTGTCACGGGCGGAACCGGGCGCTGATGGTGCCTGGGCTGCGCGAGACGATAGCCGCGCCCGGATTCCGTGCGGATCCATCCTTGCTTGCCGCCGAACAGCTTGCGCAGTTGGGAGATATGCACATGGATGTTGTTGTCGACGACGAACGTGTGCGGCCAGACGGCGCGCATGATGTCATCCTTCGTGACGAGACAACCCCGAGCGCTTATCAGCAATTCGAGGATATCGAATGCGCGAGGACTCAGCGGTTGTCGTTGGCCACTGATGAAGACTTCACGGCTTTCAAGAGAAACGGTTACCCGATCGAACGTGTACATGTTCGGCTCATTCACGAAAGGTCGTTGGGAAAATCGGCGGAATCACTGCACGCCGGCCGCCGCTCGACTCGCACGCGACGGCAACGGCCGATTGACTGGGCAGATGCTATTGGCCCGATACGCACCGGTCCATCATCTATAGGTGTTAGCAAAAACAGCGTGTGCCGCGGCTTCGGCGTTCGCTGCTTTCTTCAGTGCCACGACGCGGTGAAAGCATGGCCGATGGCGGTGGTTCGTTATGGTTGAAACCGCGTGTTGTCGGTGCCGACTAAAAGCACGATTCGCCGTCATACAAAAGGATGAGAGGGGAACCGCCGCCAGGCGGTGAATCGCATCCACCGCTTCAAAACGATTAAGCGTGCCTCAAGGACGCCCATCGATCGGCTCGATAAGCTGCCTGCTGTCTCGCCCGCCGGGTGCAGGCACGCATCCCGTCTTTTCAAGGAACGACATGAACACTGCTGCGGAACTGCTCAATCAGTACCTTGCCTCGATTCGCGATCCGAAAGCCGCCGCGGCGCTGTTTGCCGACGACGGCGTGTTGGAGCTGCCCTATCTCGCCAGCCTGGGGCCGACCACGGGCGCACGCGGCCCGGTCGCGGTCGAAGCCTTCATCGGCGGCCTGCTCGCCAAGGTGCCGGACTTCACGTTTCGCGATATATCGATCCTGATCGACACGCCGGACCAGGCGTTTGGCGAATACGCCGTTGAGGCACTGGTGCCGTCCACGGGCAAGGTCTACAAGCAGATGTATGCAGGCCGGCTCGTGGCCGAGGGCGGAAAGATCAAGCTGCTGCGCGAATCGCTGGATACCGTCGCGGCGCAGAAGGCGTTCAGCTGAGCGCTTCGGACCGCAAGCGCGGTTCGTTGCTTCGTTAATACGCTGCGGGCGGGAGCTCGCGGCATCACTATTTGAGAGAGTCAGGATGGCACGCGTTCTGGTTTTGTATTACTCGACTTACGGCCATGTCGAAACGATGGCGAATGCCATTGCCGAGGGGGCGCGCGGCGCCGGTGCGCAGGTGGACATCAAGCGCGTGCCGGAAACCGTACCGACCGACATCGCTGAAAAGGCGCATTTCAAGCTCGATCAGGCCGCGCCGGTCGCGACCGTGGCCGAGCTCGAAAACTACGACGCGATCGTGGTGGGCACGGGCACGCGCTATGGCCGCATGTCGTCGCAGATGGCAGCGTTTCTGGATCAGACTGGCGGCCTGTGGATGCGCGGCGCGCTCAACGGCAAGGTCGGCGCGGCATTCGTCTCGACGGCGACGCAGCACGGCGGCCAGGAAACGACGCTGTTCTCGATCATCACGAACCTGATGCACCTCGGCATGGTGATCGTGGGCCTGCCCTACAGCCACCAGGGGCAGACGACCCTCACGGAAGTCGTGGGCGGCGCGCCGTACGGTGCCACCACGATTGCGGGTGGCGACGGCTCGCGTCAGCCGAGCGAGATCGAACTGGAGGGCGCGCGCCACCAGGGCGAGCTGGTCGCGAAGACGGCGGCGAAGCTGTTCGGCTGAAATCGATGATGCGGCTGAGCGGCCGCGTCGGCGCCCGGCTTCGGAAGTGACAACGCCCGCCGCATGGGTGAAATGCGGCGGGCGTTTGCTTGGGCGATTCGACCGGCCGTGCTTACTTCTGCACGAAGGCCAGCAGATCGGCGTTCAGCGTGTCGGCGTTCACCGTCAACATGCCGTGCGAGAAGCCCGGGTAAGTCTTCAGCGTGCCGTTCTCGAGCAGCTTGATCGATTTCAGCGCGGCGTCGGCAATCGGCACGATCTGGTCGTCTTCGCCGTGCAGCACGAGCGTCGGCACGGTGATGGCCTTGAGATCGTCCGTCTGATCGGTTTCGGAAAACGCCTTGATGCCTTCGTAGTGGGCCTTCGCGCCACCCATCATGCCCTGGCGCCACCAGTTCTGGATCACGCCCGGATAGACCTTCGCGCCCGCGCGGTTGAAGCCGTAGAACGGGCCGCTCGGCACGTCGAGGAAGAACTGCGCGCGGTTCTCGGCGAGCGCCTTGCGGAAGCCGTCGAACACCTCGAGCGGCAAGCCTTCGGGATTGCTGTCGGTCTTGACCATCAGCGGTGGCACCGCGCTGACGAGCACCGCCTTCGCGACCCGCCCCGACGGCTGGCCGAATTTCGCCACGTAGCGTGCGACTTCGCCGCCGCCGGTGGAGTGGCCGATATGGACGGCGTTGCGCAGGTTCAGCGCCTCCACGACCGCGAACGCATCGGCGGCGTAGTGATCCATGTCGTGACCGTCCGACACCTGCGACGAGCGGCCGTGGCCGCGACGGTCATGCGCGACGACGCGATAGCCCTTCGAGACGAAGAACAGCATCTGCGTATCCCAGTCGTCGGACGAAAGCGGCCAGCCGTGATGGAACACGATCGGTTGCGCATCCTTCGGGCCCCAGTCCTTGTAGTAGATCAGCGTGCCGTCTTTCGTGCGCACGAAATTATCGTCGTGGCCGTGGCCATGCGTGCCGTGCCCGTTCGGCGCGCTCTTGCCGTGGGTGGCAGCCGCGGCAGCAGCGCTGGCCGGCACGCCGACGGCGGCCGCCACTGCGCCGGCGACGCCGACGGATGCGGACAACAGCTTGCGCCTGGAAACCCTGGATCCCTCGATTGCAGCGTCGATATGCACGTTCTTCTCCGTTTGCGATGGTGTGGAAAGGGCTGACAGACCCTCTGAACAGCCTTGTCGGAAACGGTACAGAAGCGACTGGGCGCAGTCCTGAATACGCAATTAAAAATGCTGGCGCGGCGTTTCAGCGGTGTCGGAGAATGCATTTCTGCAACGATGGTTTTCGATCTGTTCTATTTCGCAGTGACGCGTGCGTCGATATTCTCCTCACGTCGGCAACGCGACATCGAACGCCGAACAGCCTGATCTCACCGACGCTTAAGAACGATTAAGCCGGCGGCAAGGACTCGACAGGACGGCTTCGCTAAGCTCGATTCCAATCGACAACATTCTTTATCGACATGAAAACCTTTATTCGACGCGCTGTCTGGATCGCGGTTTTGGCGGCACCCGGCATGGTGCTGGCCGTCACGCCCGATGCGGCGCATTCACGGGAAACGAGGCAGATGAACACCGCGAATCAGGACGTCGAGGTGGCCCGGCACCTGATCGATCTGCACTTCGAAATCTGGAACGACCCGAATCCGGCCAATTGGGCCGCGAAATTTCCGAAAGTGTATTCGCATCGATTTTTCGTCGCCGACGAATCGGGCGTGGCGAGCGGATACGAAGCGGTCGGCAAGCTGATCAAGACGGTGCAGGGTGGCCACCCCGGCTTTGTCTTCACGCCGGATCCGATCACGTGGAATCACGGCGTGGGCCGCGTGACGTGGGGGTATGGTCCGCGCGACCCCCCCGAGCTGGTGCGCGGCGAAGACATTTTCACCATCGAAGGCGGCAGGCTCGCAAGCGCGCGCGTCTTCATCAATCGCAAATGAAGGAAGGAAAACGCATCATGAAGCAGTTCGTATTTGCCGTGTCCGTCGTGCTCGCGCTCGTGAGCGGTGTCGAGGCCCAGGCTGCCGGCGTGAAAGCGTTCGGCGTCGATCACGTCGGCATCAGTGTGCCGGACCTGGCGCAAGCCGAGTCGTTCTTTTCCGATACGTTCGGCTGCGTGCCGGTCACGCATATCGGCCCGTTCGATCTGACGAAAATGTCGGGCGGCTTCGCACCGCGCGCCGACAGCGTCGATATCGTGATGATCCGCTGCGGCACGGGCTCGAATATCGAGCTGTTCCAGTATCGCAACTCGAAGGGCAGCAACGAGATGCCGAAGGCGGAAGACATCGGCGCGTCGCATATCGCGTTCTACACGGACGATATCAACGGCGCCGTGGCCTACCTGAAGTCACGAGGCATCACGGTGCTGGGCGAGCCGATCACGATGCCGTCCGGCGACACCGAAGGCGAGACCTGGGTGCATTTCCGCTCGCCGTGGGGATCGGAGCTGGAACTGGTCAGCTATCCGAACGGAAAGGGCTACGAGAAGCACGCGAAGGTCAGGCTCTGGAATCCGACCCAGCCGACGAAGTGACCGGGCGCAATGCCTGCGCGCGCGATGCGCTCAGGCCCAGCCTGAGGTGACGTCGTCGATCCATGTCGCAAGGGCGACGTTCACGTCGTCCTTGCGGTCCTGCATGATCCAGTGGCCCGTATCGGACCACAGCTCCACTCTGGATCGCGGATGAGCGAACCAGCCGCGCATGCGGGCGACCTGCTCGGGATCGCGGCCGAGGTGATAGACCGGAACGGCGAGGCTTCGGCAGAACGCTTCGCTGGCTTCGCCCATGCCGATCTGATCGGCACCGAAGTAGAGCGGCCCGAACGACTCGCGGGCGACATGCGCAGGCGTGCCCTGCGCGCGTCGCGCGTGCCAGCGCTTGAGTGCCGGGTCGGTGTTCGCGTCATGGAGCAGCTGGAACAAGGCGGGCACCTTCTCGCCGGGATCGCCGTTTTCCAGATCGTGAGTCAGCGTCGCCAGGAAATCCGCCGCGGCGCGGGACACGCCGAGCGAACCGTCGATCGACACCACGGCGCCGACCAGATCGGGGCGCTTCGCGGCAAGCCGTGCCGCGATTTGCGCGCCCATCGAATGCCCGATCAGCACGAACTTCCGGCCTGCCGATTTCGTCCCGATGACCGATTCGATATCCGCGATATAGTGGGCCTGGGTATACGTTCCGTGCGGTGTGACTTCCGATCGGCCATGCCCGCGCAGGTCGACGGCGAGCACGCGATACCGGCTCTCGAAACGCGGCAACTGCCACATCCAGTCGCTGGAATCGCAGGTCCAGCCGTGGATGAACATGACGTTCACGCCGGCGCCGGCATCGGTCGCGAAGAGCGTTGCGTGCGTGGCATCGGCCGCCGGCGTGGCGAATCGGGAAAGGGCATCCTGCGTCATCGAGTGGGTTTTCGGGGCAAGGTGAGGCGATTCATCGGGCGGGCGCATGGGGCGGCGTCGTCGGGACGGTAAACCGGAAGCATGTGCCGGCTGGCGTCGAGCTCTCGACCCAGATGCGTCCGCCATGCGCGTCGATGATGGAGCGGGCGACGGCCAGGCCCATGCCCATGCCGTCGGCTTTCGTCGTGAAGAACGGTTGAAACACCGAATCGAGCGTTTCGCCGTTCATGCCGGTGCCGGTATCGCGAACCTCGAACAGCGCGTGGCCGCTGTCGACGTGTTCGACCGACAACGACAACACGCGATGCCTGGACTGGCTCGAATCGATGCAATGAATGCCGTTCAACAACAAATTGGCGAGCACCTGCTGGATCTGCACGGGGTCGGCGAAGATCGTGATGTCGTCGGCAACCCGGCGCGTGACGGCGATCTCCTTGGCGTTCGCTTCCGGCGATACCAGGAACAGCGCGGCATCGACCGCCTGGCTGGCCGGTGCCCGCACCGATTGAACCGGCACCTTGCCGAGAAAGCCACGCATCTTTTGACAGATGTCGGTGGCGTCGCGTGCCCACCGCGCCGCGTTCTGAATGGACGAGACGGCTTCGTCGATGTCGGGATGACGGCGATTCAGCCAACGGGCCGCCGCGTCGGCCGAGGTGCTGGCAGCGGCCAGCGGTTGACTGATTTCATGGAGGATCGACGCGGAGAGTTCGCCGAACAGCGACACGCGTGCGGAACGCGCCATTTCGGCACGCAGCGCTTGCAGCCGGTCGTTGTTTTCCTTCTGCTCCGTCACGTCGAATGCATAGAAGCACAGCCGGCGATAGCCTTCAACATCACGCGGCAGCGAGCAGCGCCACACGATCGGCACTTCCTTGCCCGAGAACGTGACGAGCGTGCGCTCGCCCTGACATGCCGAGAGGCCATCGAGCATCGCGCGATAGACGACGATGTTGCTGCCGCGGTTGGCGGGCAGGAGTTGCCGGGCCGCCTCGAAAAACACCTGCTTCGAGCTGGCTTCGAACAGATCGAGTACCGCGTCGTTCGCTTCGACAAACGAATGCAGGCTGCGCAAGGTGTCGACGGCGTAGGGGTGAGCGTCGAAATAGTCGTCGAGATCGGTCACGCCTTGCTCGCGCAGCGCCTGGATCGCGAGATAAACGCGCGACCAGTCTTCCACCATGATCGGGATCGGGGCCGACAGGAACAGGTCGTTGCGGGAGAAATCGGGCTGGAGCGCTGGGAGCGGCGTGTCGGCGCCCTCGCGATGCGAGGCGGCGGCAGAGGAAGAGATATCCGGCATGCTACGTCACGGGCATTGGTTATCTGGCCAAGGCGAAATGGCAGATCGCGCAGTGGAGAGTGCGGGCCGCATTCCGTCAACGCGTTCGCGACTATACCTGAGAAAGTATTGTGTAACCGGTTGTCGACGGCGGCGACGCCGGGCCGTGAGGGAAGGTGGTGTTGCTGGATTCCATGCGAGGCGTCACATGAGTGCGGGGCGGTGTTGCAGCGCTCATGCCTTTGGAGGGTTGCCGCGCTATCGCGGCCGCTTGAGTCCGGGGCCGCGCATCGCGCGAGCGTTCGCGAGGGCATCTGATTCCGGATTCCGAATAATCAGGTAAACGACGTGACGCACGCCAACCCGATCTCGACGACGCCGGATCCATGATGAACCAGACTCTCGACACCGCCAGCGACGGCGACCCATTCCCCGATCACGGCCGTTCGCAAGTCGACCACGACAGGAACCTCGCGGCGGGCATCGTCGTCAGCGCGTGCTATCGCGTCCATCCAGAATATCGTCAGATCTTTGTCGATGCGGTGATCCCCGGCATGAAGGCAGCCCGCAAGATGCCCGGCCGCATTGACTGCGCATTCGCCCCGGATCCGGCTCCGCCTTCAGTCGCCGCCTTGCTTCGCCCGTGGTTGCGTCATTGCCGCTGGCACCGATTTTATGCCCAGCAGTCGCGCTCGCTGAGCAAGACCGAGATGCATGCAAAATGCCGTGAGCCTCCCGGGCGGGATCGACTTCAAGATGCAGCACGTCAGCCAGGGGAACTCGGCAGCCGGGGCGACAGCTTCTGCCAGACCGCGGCGGTGTTGGGCAACGTGGTACCCGTGGACACGATCAATCTGTCCTGCGACACGCTCGAGCCCGGATTCGCCGTCTGGCAGGACGCCCGGACCGCGGTCGACTTCGGCGGTGGTGACGTGCCCGCCTGTTATCGGAAGATGAACACAGCGCAGGCGTTGAATTCGGTCGGCGCGCCCATTCAGGTGAACTGCGGCGCGGCCGTGATGGTGACGCCGCAGGCCAATCGGCAGCCGCTGTCCGACGCGCTCGTGGCCTTGTGGGGCACGGCCGTGCCGCTGCAGCCCGGGAGCTGTTTCACCGGCAGCGTGGTCCGGATCCAGCCGGGCTACATGCAGGCGTTGCAGTTGAATGCCAACAGTTTCACGATCGAACGCCTGACCGCGGCCAGCAACGATATCTCCCATTGATGAGCGGGTTGCGCCGGGGTGGCCGGGAAACCGATGCCGGCGCGGGGTGCGGCGAGCAGGGGCCGGACACGATAAAATGACGCGCCGTCCGCTCCGGACGGTTCGTTGTCGCCGCAAGCGATGACGCGTGCGGCGACCCGCCGGGCGCGGCCGGCGACAGCGTCATCGCCGCGCGGCCATCCCCGCGCTGTCCGTGTCGAGTCGCGCACGCTACCCGGAATCGTCGTCATGGAATACATCGATAGCCTGCGTATCTTCTGTTCGGTGGTCGAGGCGCGCGGCTTCACGCGCGCCGCGGACATGCTGGGCCTGTCCACGCCGGTCGTGTCGCGCGCGATCGCCTCGCTCGAGAAGCGGCTCGGCGTGCGGCTGTTCCATCGCACCACGCGCCAGATCTCGCTGACCGAGGCGGCCGAGCAGTTCTACGAAGGCTGCGTGCGCGTGATCGCCGATCTCGACGCGCTCGAGGAAGGCGCCTCCACGCAGGCGCGCGAGCCCACCGGCGTGCTGCGCGTGATCTCGCACGCGACCGCCACCATGCACCGCCTGATGGCGCTGATCGCGAGCTACAAGGAAAAATATCCGAAGGTGAACATCGACGTGACGCTGGCCGAGCGTCCCGTCGATCTGGTGGCCGAGGGCTACGACGTGGGCCTGCTGCTGCCGTTCATGCTGACCTCGGACACGGTCGTCACGCGGCTGGTGGAACTGATCCCGTTCGAGCTCGTCGCCTCGCCCGACTACCTCGCGCGCCACCCGGCGCCGATCCATCCGGCGGAGATCGCCGATCACCTGGTGGTGGCGTTCTCGACCTCGATCCGCAAGCCGGAGATGCGTTTTCGCGTGGACGACGAACTGCTCGTGGTGCCGTTCCGCTACGAGATCGAATCGAACAACGCGCCGTTCAACCTCGACATGGTGCTGCGCGGCTTCGGGATCGGCATGCTGCCGAGCTCGGGCGTGCGCGAGCATCTCGAGGCGGGCCGGCTGGTGTCGGTGCTGCCCGGCTTCCCGCTCGTCGACATGGGCGCCGAGATCCGCCTCGCCTACAGCTCGCGCACGCTGATGCCGGCCAAGGTGCGCAGCTTCATCGATCACACGATCACGTTCTTCGAGAACGCGCCGCCGCCGGGCGCGCGCTGAACCGCCGCCGGCCGATCTTCGGCGAATCATCTGATGAATGTTCGCCATATGGCGCATCCATGCCGTCAGATGATTGACCCGTCGATTCTTGTCGCGGCAGTGATAATTTAATGCGGCTGCCGGCATTGCCGACCCGGCCCCTCATCTCTAGTCTGTGCGCATGCACAGCGAGCCCCTCGATACCGACGTCTGTTTCGCGATTCGCCAGGCCGCGCGGCAGGTGTCGCGCTTCTACGAACGCTACCTGTCGCAGGCGGGCCTGACGCCGTCGCAGTTCTGCATCCTGCGCTCGCTGGAGCCGGAAGTCGGGGCGACCATGGCCGAGCTCGCGCGTGCCACGTCGACGGACCGCACGACGCTCGTGCGCGCACTCAAGCCGCTGTTGCGCACCGCGCTCGTCGAGCAGGCGCACGACGGGGGCCGCCGCCAGCGCATCGCGCTGACGCTGGCCGGGCGGCGCCGGCTCGCCGAGGCGATGCGGTGCTGGCGCACCGCGCAAGCCGCGTTCGAGCGGCGTTTCGGGGCGCGTCGCGCCGATGCGCTGTGTCGCGAACTGACGAGCGTGTCGCACGATCTGCTGTCGGACGGCGCCGCGGCATGAGCCGGGCGGCCGGCACGACGGAACGGGAGAGAGGGGCATGAAATCGCTGAATTTGCCGCCGCTGGCGCTGTCGGTGCCGACCGATGAATCCGGTGCGAGCCTCGGGCATCTGCTGACGCTGACTCACGCGCGGCTGATGCATCGCATCACGCAGCTCACGCTGGACGAGTTCGGCGTGACGGGCATGCAGGGCAAGGTGCTGTTCCTGCTCGCCAGCGGCAGCTGCACGACGGCGGCCGATCTGGCGCGCTACTGGAACATCGATGCGGGCGCGATCACGCGTGTGCTCGACCGGATCGAGAAGCATGGCCTGCTGCAGCGGGTTCGCGCCAGCGACGACCGGCGCGTGGTACGGCTCGTGACGACCGAGGCCGGCGCCGCAATCGCCGAGGCGATGCCGAGGCTGCTCAACTCGGTGATCGACGAAGCGCTCGAAGGCCTCGTCGAGGAAGAACGGCAGGCACTGAAGCGGATGTTGTTGCGGATTCTGGACAACGGCGTCTGAGCGCCGGCGGTACCGGATTCGGGCGAGCAGGTTGCCATTTAATAGTTGTCTAGTCCATTAATGCAGGGAGTCGTTTCCGTATGAATACCGTCACAGGCACGATGGCGCGCCGCGGAGCCGCGATGACGCCGCTGCTCACCCCGATGCCGCTGCGTGCGCTCCGCGCCACGGCGGTGGCCGCCGCTGCCGCTGCCGCGCTCGCGCTGGCCGGTTGCGCGAACTACGCCGGCATCCACAGCGACAAGCGCATCACGCCGGCCGAGCAGCTGGAAAGCCGCGCGAGCCTGCCGGCCGAGGGCGGCCGGTGGCCGACGCTCGACTGGGCCACGCAGTTCGGCGATCCGCAGCTGCCGACGCTGATCGGCGAGGCGCTCGACGGCAATCCGACCATCGCGCAGGCGCAGGCGCGGCTCGCGAAGGCGTCCTCGTACATCGAGTCGTCGCGCGCGACGCTGCTGCCGAAGGTCGAGGGCAGCTACGCGTGGACCCGCGAGCTGTATTCGGGCAACGGCCTCTATCCGCCGCCCTATGGCGGCAACTGGTACAGCGAGAACAACGTGCTGGCGAGCGCGTCGTGGGAGCTCGACCTGTGGGGCAAGAACCGCGAGAAGCTGCGTTCGGCGGTATCGCAGCAGAAGGCCGCGCGGGCCGAGTTCGAGCAGGCGCGCGTGACGCTCGCGACCTCGGTGGCGCGTACCTACAACCAGCTCGCGCAGCTCTACGCGCTGCGTGACATCGCGCAGCGCGAGATCCGCAATCGCGAGACGGTCGGCAAGATCACCGAGGGCCGCGTCGGCGCCGGGCTCGACACCAACGTCGAGCGGCAGACCGCGCGCGGCAACGTCGCCACCAGCGAATCGACGCTGTCCGACCTCGACGGCCAGATCACCACGGTGCGCTACCAGCTCGCGGCGCTGCTCGGCAAGGGCCCCGATCGCGGCCTGAAGATCGCCGTGCCGGTGCTGAACCCGGGCGGCGCGATCTCGCTGCCCGACAACCTCCCGGCGAATCTGGTGTCGCGCCGGCCCGACCTGGTCGCCGCGCGCTGGCAGGTCGAGGGCACGATGCACGACGTGAAGGAGGCCAAGGCCGAGTTCTTCCCCGACGTGAACCTCGCGGCCGGCTTCGGCTTCGATGCGTTCGGCTGGGGCCAGTTCCTGAAGTTCGCGAGCCGCCAGGCGCAGTTCGGGCCGGCCGTGAACCTGCCGATCTTCGACGCCGGCGCGTTGCGCGCGCAACTGAAGGGGCGCTACGCCGACTTCGACCTGAGCGTGGCGAACTACAACCAGACGCTGATCGGCGCGCTCAACGACGTCGCCACGCAGGTCGCCTCGATCCGCGCGATCGACCGGCAGATGGGCGACGCGCAGCGCGCGCTCGACGCCTCGACGCGCGCCTACGAGCTTGCCGTGATCCGCTACAAGGCCGGCCTGTCGCCGCAGCTGCAGGTGTTGAGCGCCGACATCCTGCGGCTCGACTCGGAGCAGGCCGTGACCAACCTCGTGATGCGTCGCCGCGACCTGCAGATCGGCCTGATCAAGGCGCTCGGCGGCGGCTTCGACGCGGCGGGCTCGCCGCTCGCGGCGCCCGACGCGCCGGCCGGCTCGCACGCGGCCACCGATGCGGCCACCGATGCCGCCGCGTCGGCTGTTCCGGACGCCGCGCCGAATGCGGCCCCGCGCCAGGCACCGCCGCCGGCGGCGGGCGCATCGGGCGCGACGCCTGGCTGAGCCGCCCGCCACCTTTTCGAATCGACAGACCCTGTCCGCCGCGCCTCGAACGCGGCGGACGACGACGGAGAACCTCGCGATGAGCGACCCCCAGCAACAAGCCGCGGCCCCCGCGGCGCGCAACAACGGCAAACGCAAGCGGATGATGACGGTGCTCGTCGTGATCATCGTGCTCGCCGCGATCGCCTACGGCATCTACTACTTCCTCGTCGCGCGCTTCCACGAGGACACCGACGACGCCTATGTCAACGGCAACGTGGTGCAGATCACGCCGCAAGTCACGGGCACGGTGATCGCGGTCAACGCCGACGACACGCAGTCGATCCGCGAAGGCGAGCCGCTCGTGCAGCTCGATCCCGCCGACGCGCGGATCGCGCTGCAATCGGCCGAGGCGAACCTCGCGCAGACGGTGCGCCGCGTGCGCGGCCTGTACGCCGACGACGATCAGTATCGTGCCCAGGTGGCGCAGCGCGAATCGGACCTGTCGAAGGCGCAGGACGACCTGCGCCGGCGCGTGGCCGTGGCGCAGACGGGCGCGGTCTCGCAGGAGGAGATCTCGCATGCGCGCGACGCCGTGAAGGCCGCGCAGGCCTCGCTCGACGCCGCGAAGCAGCAGCTGGCCGCGAACGTCGCGCTGACCGCGAACACCACCGTCAGCGACCATCCCGACGTGCTGGCCGCGGCCGCGAAGGTGCGCGACGCCTATCTGGCCAACGCGCGCAACACGCTGCCCGCGCCCGTGACGGGCTACGTGGCGAAGCGCTCGGTGCAGGTCGGCCAGCGCGTGTCGCCGGGCACGCCGCTGATGTCGGTGGTGCCGCTCGGCCAGATCTGGGTGGACGCGAACTTCAAGGAAGTGCAGCTCGACCACATGCGGATCGGCCAGCCGGTCGAACTGTCGGCCGACATCTACGGCTCGTCGGTGACCTATCACGGCAAGGTGATCGGCTTCTCGGCCGGCACCGGCTCGGCGTTCTCGCTGCTGCCGGCGCAGAACGCCACCGGCAACTGGATCAAGGTGGTGCAGCGCCTGCCGGTGCGCATCGCGCTCGATCCGCGCGAGCTCGAACGCCATCCGCTGCGCATCGGCCTGTCGATGCAGGTGGACGTCAGCATCAAGGACGAGAGCGGCAGCCAGCTCGGCAGCGTCAACAACACCGTCTACCAGACCGACGTGTTCGCGAAGTACGGCGACGAGGCCAATGCCGAGATCGCCCGGATCATCGCCGACAACGCCGGCGGCCCGGCCCATGCTGCCCAGCCGGCGCCGCGCGCGCCGCGAGCCTGATGCGGCGCGCCTGACGCAACCGGAATCCCTCCATGGCTTCTCCAACGCCCATGCGCCCGCTGTCGGGCGCCCAGCTCGCGCTCGGCACCCTCGCGGTGTCGCTCGCGATGTTCATGAACGTGCTCGACTCGTCGATCGCGAACGTCGCGATCCCCACCATCTCGGGCGAACTCGGCGTGTCGGTCGACGAAGGCACCTGGGTGATCACCATCTTCGCCGCCGCCAACGCGGTGTCGATCCCGCTCACCGGCTGGCTCACGCAGCGCTTCGGGCAGGTGCGCCTGTTCGTCGGCTCGATCCTGCTGTTCGTGATCGCCTCGTGGCTGTGCGGGATGGCGCCGAACCTGCCGACGCTGCTCGGCGCGCGGATCCTGCAGGGCGTGGTGGCCGGGCCGCTCGCGCCGCTCTCGCAGGCGCTGCTGCTCGGTGCGTGGCCGAAGCAGAAATCGTCGACGGCGCTCGCGCTGTGGTCGATGACGGCGCTGGTCGGGCCGATCGCCGGGCCGTCGCTGGGCGGCTGGATCACCTACGACTACAACTGGTCGTGGATCTTCTACATCAACGTGCCGGTCGGCATCTTCGCCGCGTTCGTCACCTGGACCATCTTCCGCTCGCGCGAGTCGGCCACGCGGCGCCTGCCGATCGACACGGTCGGGCTGCTGCTGCTGATCGTCTGGGTCGCGTCGCTGCAGATCATGCTCGACAAGGGCAAGGATCTCGACTGGTTCAACTCGCCGTTCATCATCGGGCTCGCGATCGTCGCCGTGATCGGCTTCGCGTTCTTCGTGGTGTGGGAGCTGACCGAGAAGAACCCGGTGGTGGACATCCGGCTCTTCAAGGAGCGCAACTTCGCGGGCGGCACGATCGCGCTGTCGGTGGCCTACGGGATGTTCTTCGGCACGCTGGTGCTGCTGCCGCAGTGGATGCAGGAGTATCTCGGCTATCGCGCGATCGATTCGGGGCTGACCACCGCGCCGCTCGGCGTGTTCGCGGTACTGCTCACGCCGGTGATGGGGCGGCTGCTGCCGCGCACCGATTCGCGCTACGTCGCGACGGTCGCGTTCGTCGGCTTCGCGATCGTGTTCTTCATGCGCACGCGCTTCTACACCGACGTGTCGAACTGGGACCTCGTGCTGCCGACGCTGCTGCAGGGCATCCCGATGGCGATGTTCTTCGTGCCGCTGACCTCGATCATCCTGTCGGGCCTGCCGCCCGAGAAGATCCCGGCCGCCGCGGGGCTGTCGAACTTCGGGCGGACCTTCTGCGGCGCGGTCGGCACCTCGGTGATCGGCAACGCCTGGAACAACCGCACCGTGCTGCATCACGAGCGGCTGACCGAGCAGGCCAACGCGACCAACCCGGACTTCAGCCAGTCGATCGACGCGACGCAGTCGATGCTGCACGTCGGCCGCGACGCGGCGCACGCGCTGTTCAACCTGTCGGTGGACGGGCAGGCCGCCGTGATGGGCCTGAACGACGTGTTCTACATCTCGGCCGTGATCTTCATCGCGATCATCCCGCTGATCTGGATCACCAAGCCGCGCCGCTCGGCCGTGCCGGTCGACGCGGGCGGCGCGCACTGACGGGCCCGCGCGCGGCCGCCACCATCGCGGGCGCCGCGCCGGCCCGGCGGCGGCGCACCCGGCGGCGCGCGGCGCTACGCGAACGCGTCGATGCCGCGCACCAGCCGCTTCGCGAGCCGCGGCTGCTCCAGCTTCTCCACCCACCACTGCAGCGCGCGGCCGGCGCGGTCGCCGCGCCACGCCGCGTAAAGCAGGTTCGGCTCGCGCGGGTCGGCGGTGCGCCGCTCGAGCAGCGCGCCGCTCGCGAGCAGCGCCGCGGCGCGTTCGCGCGGCAGCCAGCCGACGCCCAGGCCCTCGCGCTGCGCGACGATCTTCGCGTGCATCGACGGCACCGCCAGCGAGGCCTGGCCGCCCACCAGGCCATAGGCCCGCCCGGCCGTCGCGCGCGACGAATCGGCGACCACCACCGCGCGGTGCCGGGCGATCTGCTCGCGCGTGAGCGGTTCGGGTGCCTTCGCGAGCGGATGGCCGGGCGCCACGGCGAACACCCAGTCCATCGCGCCGAGCGCGAGCCAGTGCAGGTCCGCAATCGCGGGCGGCTCGTTGGTGGCACCCACGATCAGGTCCGCGCGACCGTCGCGCAGCGCTTCCCAAGTGCCGCCGAGCACCTCGTGCGTGACGCGCAGCGCGACGCCCGAGCCGAGCGCGTCGAAGTCGCGGATCAGCGGCAGCAGCAGCTCGAACTCGATCACCTCGTCGGTGACGATGCAGAGCCGGTCCTCCCAGCCGTTCGCGATCTGCCGCACGCGCCGCGTGAGGCGCGCGACGTCGTCCATCAGCCGCGCCGCGTCGTCGGCCAGCAGCTTGCCGGCCGGCGTCAGCTGCAGGCGGTAGCGGCGGCGGTCGAACAGCAGCGCGTCGAAGCGCGTTTCCAGCTGCCGCGCCGCGTGCGAGACCGTCGAGGGCGCCTTGCCCAGGCGCGCGGCCGCGCGGGTCAGGCTGCCGCTGTCGCGGATCGTTTCGAGCAGCGCCAGTTCGTCTTCCGACAACATGTTCGACTCCTTCGAACGTGTGCATCGCCGGCATCGTATGGCATTCGGCCCGGCAAGGTCCATCATGGGTTCACCGGAGTCGAACGACTTCTCAACCCGAAAGGAAACGCAAAATGGACCGCTTCATCGGCAGGACCGTCCTCGTCACAGGCGGCAACAGCGGGATCGGCTTCGCGGCAGCGCAGGCGTTCGCGGCGCAGGGCGCGCGCGTAGTGATCACAGGGCGCGACGCGCAGGCGCTCGAACGGGCGCGCGACACGCTCGGCGGCACGGCGCTGGCGATCCGCAACTCCACCGGCACGGCCGCGGCGGCGCGCGAGCTGGCGACCGAACTCGCGGCGGCCGGGGTCCGGCTCGACGCGGTGTTCATCAACGCGGGCGTGGCGAAGTTCGCGCCGTTCGAACAGGTGGACGAGGCGCTGTGGGACACGACCTTCGACAGCAACGTGAAGGGCGCGTATTTCCAGATCCAGGCGCTCGTGCCGCTGCTGAACCGCGGCGCCTCGATCGTGCTGAACGGCTCGATCAACGCGCACATCGGCATGCCGGCCTCGTCGGTCTACGCGGCCAGCAAGGCGGCGCTGATCTCGCTGGCGAAGACGCTGTCGGCGGAACTGCTGCCGCGCGGCGTGCGCGTGAACGTGATCAGCCCGGGGCCGGTGGCGACGCCGCTGTACGGCAAGCTCGGCATCGCGGCCGACGCGCTGGCCGACACCGCCGAGCAGATCCGCAGCCAGGTGCCGCTCGGCCGGTTCGGCGAGCCGGCCGAGATCGCCGCGACGGTGCTGCATCTGGCCTCGCCCGAGTCGGCCTTCATCGTCGGCGCGGAAATCATCGCCGACGGCGGCATGGTCACGCTGTAGCCGGCGCGGTGAGGCGGGAACGCAGGCAGGCGGCGGCGTTCAGAAGCGTTCGAGGAGCTGGTGGTAGCGCATCCCGAGTTCGAGCGCCGGCTGCCGCCAGGCCGGCCCGCCCGGGAAGCGCCGGTGCCGCAGCCGCATGAACGGTGCGAGCATCGCGCGCTCGCCCGCGATCGCGCGCGCCACCGCGCGCCCGGCGATGCCGGCCAGCGCCACGCCGTGGCCGCTGTAGCCCTGCAGGTAGAAGTAGTTCGGATCGAGTGCGCCGAAGTCGGGCGCGCGGTTGCGCGTGACGTCGACGAAACCGCCCCAGGCGTAGTCGATGCGCGCGTCGGCCAGCTGCGGGAACACGTCGAGCATGCGCCGGCGGATCGCGGCCGACAGTTCGGCCGGTGCCGCGCCCGCCGAGCTGGCGCGGCCGCCGAACAGCATCCGGTGATCGGCCGAGAGCCGGAAATAGTCGAGGAACACGTTGTTGTCGCAAGCCGCCTCGCGCCGCGCGATCAGCGCGTCGGCGCGTGCCCGGCCGAGCGGCTCGGTCGCGATGAGGTAGGACGGCACCGGCGCGATGCGCGCCTCGATCGGCGCGGGCAGGAAGCCGCCCGGGCCGGCGTTCACGCACGACACCACGAAGCTGCAGCGCACCTCGCCCGAGCGCGTGCGTACCCGCGGACGCTCGCCGCGCACGACCTCGGTCACCGCGGAATGCGAGAACAGCATCGCGCCCTCGCGGCGCGCGGCGGCGGCGAGCCCGAGGCAGTAGCGCAGCGGATGCAGATGGCCCGACAGCGGATCGTGGACGCCCGCCAGGTAGAGGCGCGAGGCCACGCGCGCGCGGATCGCGTCGGTGTCGAGCCAGCTCAGCGACGGGTGGCCCCAGTGCCGCGTCGCGCTGTCCATCCAGGCGCGCAGTTCGGGAACCCGGCGTGGCTTGGTGGCGAGCGTCAGGTAGCCGCGCGTGAAATCGCAATCGATGCCGTGGCGCGCGATGCGCTCGGCGATCAGTTCGACGCCGTCGAGCGACAGCTTCCAGGCGGCGCGCGCGCCGTGCTCGCCGAGCTGGCGCGCGATCTCGGCGTCCTTCGCGAAGCCGCCGATCACCTGCCCGCCGTTGCGGCCCGAGGCGCCCCAGCCGGGCCGCCAGGCATCGAGCACGACCACCGAGAGCCCCGCCGCGCGGCAGTCGAGCGCGACCGAGAGCCCCGAGAAGCCGGCGCCGATCACGCAGACGTCGGCGTCGAGCGGGCCGTCGAGCACGGGATCGTCGGCGGCCGGGCGCGTGGCGGTGGCTTCGTAGTACGAGTGGCGCGCGAGCGCGTCCGCATGCTGGAGGAAGATCGGTGTCATGGGCGGGGATGCTCTCACGGGAGCGCCGCGCCCCGCAATCGAGCCGGCCTCCGTGTGCGGCGCGGGGAGCGCCGGGGGGCGTGAGGATTGCGACGGTTACGAGCACGGGCGGGGCCGCCAGCGCCGTGGTGGCGCCCCCGCCCGCCGCGTCAGAAGCGGTAGCCGAGGCCGGCCTGGATCACGTCGGTGTCGCGATCGTAGCGGGTGACCACGCGGTTCCAGGTCAGGCGCGTGAGCCAGCGCCGGCCGAGGCGGTAGCTGGCCGAAATCGAGACGATGCCGGACAGCCGGCCGTCGCCGGTATCGCTGCCGTGGATATTGCGCTGGTCGACGGCGACGTACATGCCGGCGCCGGCGGCCAGCGTGATCTTGTCGTCGAGGAACGCGCGCGTGAGCCACAGCTCGGAAGCCACGCCGTTGCGGCGGGTCTGGCGCTTCGAGCCTTCGTACAGGTAGGTGGCGGTCCAGTCCACGTACTTCGCGATGCCGCGCCGGTATTCGACGCTGGCGCCGAGCGAGCTCGGCGAGGTGCGGCTGTTCAGGATCGTCTCGCCGACCATTCCGGTCACCTCGTTGTGCGTCACGCGATCGAGGCGGCCGGCCGCGTAGTCGCGCGGGCCGGGCGTGTCCGGCGCGTCGAGCTGGTAGCCGATGCCGAACATCACCGAGGTGGTGTCCGGGCCGCTGAAGGTGTGGACGCGGTTCGCCTGCAACTGCAGGATCCAGCGATGCGAGGTGTAGTAGGCCGCGCGCACGCTCATCAGCACGCCCCAGCCGTGCGTGTTCGAGTAGCCGCGCCCCTGGGCGGCCGCCTCGGTGTCGAAGTAGCGGTAGGGGCCGACGCCGGCCGACAGCACGAAGCGGCGCCGGTCGAGCGGCAGGCGGCCCCAGAGCTGCACCGACTGGCCGTCGCGGTGGTGGCTCGGCAGATGGCCTTCGTTGTACCAGGTGAAGCCGGCGGCGGCGTATTTGCCGAGTCCTTCCTGATAGTCGAAGGCCCAGCCCATCGAGTGCGTGCCGGCGCCGTAGAGCGGGCCGGCGAACAGCGAGAACTCCTGGGCGTCGGCGGCCGGCGCCGCGGCCAGGGCAGCCGCGCCGAGCAGGGCGGACAGGACCGCCGCGCGCGGCAGGCGCGGCACCGGAAAACGTGGGCGTGTCGTGCGAACCGGCACTGGTTGGTTCCTCGGGCTGTCGGTCGGGCGGCCATTGTGGCGCAAATGTAAAAAATCTGGCGTGGACCGATCCCGTTCCGTCACTACGCTGCGTTACGACGGTAAGAAATGCCGTGCCGCGCGAGCCGGGACAGGCGGGCGCGCCAGCGAGGCGGGACCTGCGTTTGGGCCGGAGGCCGGCGCAAACCGGGCGGATGGCGCGTAATCGCGCGTAACGCTGAGCTTGCGGTGTCGCGCGACGGCGTGTCCCGGATCCTCGGAGGGCGCGCCGGTGGGCCGGGAGGCGGCGCGAAACGCCGCGCGGGACCGGTGCCGGTCGCGGCGGCGTTGCCGGCGATTGGGGGCGGTGCCGATATCGAGGCATCGCAGCGAGATTTTGTTGTGAAGTGCCGCCGCGCGCGCCGATGCCCGGCCCGGGCGTGTGGCGTGCGACCGGATGCCGTGTCCGCTGACGCCGTCGCACTGGAAGCGGCCGACGCCATTACCGCCGCCGCATTTTCGCCGCGCGCCGCGTCGCGATGCGCGCGGGCCGTCCCGATCGTCTACCATCGCATCAGCCGGGGAGCGCGGCGCGCCCGCCGGCGGGCGATCCAACCGCACAAGGAGGTGTCATGGGAATCCTGCGTATCGTGAAGACGGGTCTGCTGGCCGGCGCGCTGGTCTGCGCGGCGGCGCATGCCGAGACGGCGAAGCTGGTCGCGAACCTGCAGCCGTCGAGCGAGGTGCCGCCGACGGCGACGCGCGGCTCCGGCGTGCTGAACGCGACGTTCGACACGGCCACCCACACGCTGGTCTGGACCGTCACCTACGGCGGCCTGACCGGCCCCGCAACCGCCGCGCACTTCCACGGCCCCGCGCCCGTCGGGCAGAACGCGGCGATCCAGGTGCCGATCGCGAAGGATGCGCTGGCGAGCCCGATCAAGGGTTCGGCGACGCTCGACGATCATCAGGTGACCGAGCTGATGGCGGGCAAGTGGTATTTCAACATCCATACCAGGGAACATCCGTCCGGCGAGATTCGCGGCCAGGTCGAACCGGCCAACTGAGGCACGCGGCACGCGCCATCCATGCCGGGCAGCGGGCCGCGCGGCCGGCGCCCGGTTTCCGAACCGTTCGTTTCGAGGTCCGCAGGAGGATCGATGAGCTGGCAATCCACCTTCGCCTGCTGGCTGCTGCGCCGGCAGATCCGTCCGAAGACGCTGTCGCCCGTGATCGACGTGGCGGGCACGCGCGTACTGGCGGCGCGCCGGCGCGTGCTGCCCACGCGCCCGCCCGCCGGCTGGCGGCTGCGCGAGCAGGGCGGCGCGGGTGACATCGACGGACACGGCGGCGCGGGTACCGACGGCGCGCCGCGCGGTGAATGGCTCGAGCCGGCCGACGGCCGCGCGGTGCCGACGCTGCTGTATTTCCACGGCGGCGGCTATTACTTCTGCTCGCCGGCCACGCATCGTCCGCTGGTGTTCGCGCTGAGCCGCAAGCTCGGCGCGCGCTCGTTCTCGGTCGATTACCGGCTCGCGCCCGAGCATCCGTTCCCGGCCGCGCACGACGACGCGCTGGCCGCCTATGCCGCGCTGCTGGAAGCCGGCGTCGATCCGGGTTCGATCCTGATCGGCGGCGATTCGGCGGGCGGCGGCCTCGCGCTGGCGCTGCTGGTCGCACTGCGCGATCGCGGCGCGCCGCTGCCGGCCGGGGCGCTGCTGTTCTCGCCGTGGACCGATCTGGCCGCGACGGGCGACACGCTGCGCAGCAACGACGGCCTCGACCCGATGTTCTCCGGCGCGGCGCTGGGCCGGGCCGCGCGCCTGTACATCGGCGGCGCCAGTCCCACCGAGCCGTACCTGTCGCCGCTCTATGCCGATCCGGCCGGGCTGCCGCCGCTGCTGATCCAGGTCGGCAGCACCGAGGTGCTGCTCGACGATTCGCGCCGCTTCGCCGAGCGCGCGCGGGCGGCCGGCGTCGATACCGAACTGCAGGTCTGGCCCGGCATGCCGCACGTCTGGCAGATGGCCGTGCCGTTCATGCCCGAGGCGAGCCGCGCGCTAGACCAGGCGGCCGCGTTCGGGCGCCGGCTGGTCGAGCGGCCGGCGCAGCCGGTGGCGGCTTAGTGGTGGCTTAGTGGTGGCTTAGGTCGAGAGCGTCCGGTAGGCGGCCTCGACGGCCGCCTGGCCATAGCGGCGTTCGAGCCGCCGGATCGCGAAGTGGGCGTGCGCGGCCTGCTGGAAGTGATCGATGAACAGCGTGTTGACGGTGGCGCCCAGCACCGCGCCGAGCGCCGGGATCGACTTCGCGGCGATCTGCTCGGTGACCTGCGCCGAGAAGCGCGACGCGATCGCCTGCACGAAGCGCAGCAGCGCGGCCGAGCCGTGCGTGGCGAAACCCTTCGACGCCATCTCCGACGAAGCCTTCGAGACCGCCTGCGCGAGCGCGCCGCGCAGCACGAAATAGCCGAAATCGGCGTCGCGCTCGGCCTCCGCCTGATCTGCGCCACCCTTGTCACCGTTGCCGGCGGCCGTGCCCGCGTTCGCGAAGCCGCCGCCCATGCCGAGCACGGCGAGGCACTGCAGCTGCGTGTCCACCGTGGTCAGGTCCTCGCCCTCGCTGCGCGCGATGTCGCAGATCGAGCGGAACATCAGCGTGGTCGTGACCGGCAGCTCGACCGGCAGCGCGAACAGGCCGAACGCGCCGCCGGCCGCGCCGGTGGTGGCCACCGCGAGCTTGTGCAGGAAGTTGCTCGGCTTGTCGGGCACGTGCTCGGCGCCCGGCTTGCCGAGCGTGCGCAGCGCCAGCTGCAGGCACTTGCGCAGCGCGATCTCGGTGGCGTCGTTGATCTTGTCGGTCGCGAAGCCGGGCAGCTTCGCGATCATCTTCTCGACCGGCGCGCCCACCACGCTGGTGAGCTTCATCGTCAGCGACGGGCTCTCGAGCGCGGTCCGGGCGCGCCGCAGCGTGTCGAGATCGGCGGGCGCCAGGGAAGCGGCGGGCGACAGCCCGGACGAGCGGGCGCCGGCGGCGTCGAAATTCGGTTCCATATCCCTCCCGTGAGATTGGCGAGCGGTGCGACATCAAGCTTGCCGCATCCTGCGCATGCTATCATTTCGAATCGTTGACACGTCAAACGTTGTGTGAGCAAAAGATGGCCGTCCATACCGCCGCCCACCATTCGAGTGGGCAAGTCCTGCCGTTTCGCGAATCGCTGCTCGCGATGCTCGGCGTCTCGTTCGTCACCATGCTCGTGGCTTTCGACCAGACCGTGGTCGGCACCGCGCTGCCGACCATCGTGGCCGAGCTGCGCGGCTTCGATCTGTACGCCTGGGTCGCCACCTCATACCTGCTGTCATCGGTGATCACCGTGCCGATCTTCGGCCGGCTCGGCGACCATTACGGCCGCAAGCCGTTCGTGATCGCCTCGATCGTGGTGTTCACGGCCGCCTCGGTGCTGTGCGGGATGGCCAACAGCATGCGCTTTCTCGTGATCGCGCGCGTGCTGCAGGGCGTCGGCGGCGGGATGCTGGTGGGCACCGCGTTCGCCTGCGTGCCCGACCTGTTTCCCGATTCGGTGGTGCGGCTGCGCTGGCAGGTGCTGATGAGCACCGCGTTCGGCATCGCGAACGCGATCGGGCCGTCGCTCGGCGGGTTCCTGACGCAGTTCTGGGGCTGGCGCTCGGTGTTCTACGTGAACCTGCCGTTCGGGCTGCTGTCGCTGTATTTCGTGATCCGCTACCTGCCGCACCTGCGCCATGCCCCGCAGGCCGGCAGGATGCGGCTCGACTGGCCCGGCGCGCTGCTGATCGCGCTCGCGCTCGGCGCGTTCCAGCTGTTCGTCGAATGGCTGCCGCAGCGCGGCTTCCTCGGCTGGCCGGCCGCGCTGCTGGCGCTCGCGGCGCTGGCCGGCGTGGCGCTCTGGCGCTGGGAGAAGCGCACCGAACACGCGCTGCTGCCGGCCGACCTGTTCCGCAACCGCTCGCTGTCGATGCTGTTCTGGCTCGCGATCCTGGCCGGCTTCTCGATGTTCTCGCTGCTGTTCTTCGCGCCGCTGCTGTTCCAGGGCGGTTTCGGGATGTCGCCGAAGGCGGCCGGCGTGGTGATCACGCCGCTGGTGGTGTTCGTCACGATCGGCAGCATCGTGAACGGCCGCATCGTCACGCGGATTCCGAGCCCGAACGCGATGCTGCCCGCCGGCTTCGCGCTGCTCGCGCTGGCCTGCTTCGGCATCGCGCTGTCCTCGCATCTCACGCCGCGGTGGCTGCTGCTCGTGATCATGGTGGCGGGCGGCATCGGGCTCGGCTTCGTGCTGCCGAACCTCACCGTGTTCGCGCAGCAGACGGCCGGGCGCGGGCATCTGGGCATCGCCACCGCGCTGTTGCAATCGCTGCGTATGGTTGGCGGTATGATCGGCACCGCGCTGACCGGCACGCTGGTCAACCAGACCTACGCGGGCGGGGTGCGCGACGCGCTCGGCGCCGAGCATGCGCAGCGCTGGTTCGCGCAGCTCGCCGATCCGCAGATCCTGATCGATCGCGCCGCGCAGACGCGCGTCGTCGCCGAGCTGGTGCAGCAGGGCCACCCCGGCGCGCAGCTGCTCGAGGCCGCGCGCGCATCGCTGGTCGCGGCGATCCACCTCGGCATCGGGATCGGCGCGGTGGTGGCGGTGCTGGCCATCTGGCAGAGTTGCCGCGTGCCGCCGATCCGGCTGCGCGGCAAGATCGAGCCGACCGTCGTCGCCGAGTGAGCGGCGCGGCCGGCGTTCACCCGCGTGGCGCTCGCTCGCGTCAATCCGCTCGCGAGGCGCATCCGCGGCATTCACTCGTCATTGTTCTGAATCATGGAAGCTCAAGACCACGTCGCGGTCCTTCAGCAGTTCGGCCGGACCTATCGCGCGTTCCTCGCCGCGTTCGAGGCGCACGTCGGCCAGCCGATGCCGCGCTGGCGGATTCTGCTCGCGCTGCACAACGAGCGCGGCACCGCCTCGCAGAAGCGGCTCGTCGAGCTGGTGCGCACCGATCCCGGCGCGCTCACGCGGCAGCTGAAATCGCTCGAGGCGCTCGGCTGGATCGCGCGCGCCTCCGATCCGCGCGACAACCGCGTGACCAACGTGACGCTGACCGCCGCCGGGCGCGAGGCGTTCGACGAATGCATGCCGCGCCGCGTCGCGTTTCTCGACGAGACGATGTCGGCGCTGCCCGACGACGCGCTGAGCGCGCTGTCGGGCGCGCTCGCGCTGCTCGAGGCGCGCATCGCCGAGTTCGGCGCGGCGCCGGCGCAAATCGGCGAATCGGCGCGCGGGCGCCGCTCGGCGGCCTGAGCCGCTCGATCCGCTTGGCTTGATCCGCTTGGGTCATGGAAAAGCCGCTCGAATCGCCGGCCGTTTCAAGCCGGTGTCCGTTGCGCCCACCACCGGCGCAGCACCGCATGCGCGGCGCGACCGGGATGACAGGGGACGAGCGGCGACGGCTGGCGGTGCGGATCTCGCCTGGGTGTGAGGTTGGCGCGCCGTGTCGCGCCGCTGTTTACAGCTCGATGCGCGTGCCGAGCAGCGTCAGGAACTGTGCGATCCAGGCCGGATGCGCGGGCCAGGCGGGCGCCGTGACGAACGGCGCGTCGGTGACGGCCGCGTCCACCGGGATCTCCGCGTATTCGCCGCCGGCCAGCCGCACTTCGGGCGCGCAGGCCGGGTAGGCCGAGATCCGCTTGCCGCGGATCACCTCGGCCGCCGCGAGCAGTTGCGCGCCGTGGCAGACCGCGGCCACCGGCTTGTTCGCGTCGACGAACGCGCGCACCAGCGCGATTACCTTCGGATTCAGGCGCAGATATTCCGGCGCGCGGCCGCCCGCGATCATCAGCGCGTCGTAGCGCGACGCCTCGACCTCGTCGAAGCTCGCGTTCAGCGTGAACTGGTGGCCGGGCTTCTCGGTATAGGTCTGGTCGCCCTCGAAGTCGTGGATCGCCGTCTTCACCTTGTCGCCGGCGCACTTGCCCGGGCAGACCGCATGCACGGTATGGCCGATCGCCTGCAGCGCCTGGAACGGCACCATCGTTTCGTAGTCTTCGGCGAAATCGCCGGTGAGAAAGAGGATCTGCTTGGCTGCCATCGTGTGCTCCGCGGGTTGAAGACGGGAGCGGGCAGTGTACGCCTCGCGGCGGTTCGATACCATGACGGCCGGGCGCGCGCGGCGCGGCCCGGAGCGGGCCTTCGGCGTGGTGCGCCGGACCCTGCGAGGCGCCGGATGCGCCCGGGGCGCGATGTTGCCGGCGCGCGCCGGGGCGGCCGGCGCGTGGCGCTCCGGAAGAGGCTCCGGTAGCGCCGGCGACGCCGGCCCGCGCGACCTCGGAACCTCAGAAGAACGTCTCGATCACCTCGGTCACGCGGTAGTCCGCGTCGACCACGAGGATCTGCCGCCACTTGTCGAACGTCAGGCACGGATGCGAGATGTCGAACGCGATCATGTCGCCGACCTTCACGTCGGCGCCGACGGCGATCTTCAGGTAGGCATGCTGGTCCATCATCCCCGTCACTTCCCAGCCGTCGGCCGGCGTGACCTCGCGCGGCGCGGTGCCGCTGCCGGGGCGGAAGTGGCGCGCCGGCTCCGGATAGCCGGCGTCGAACGCGGCGTCGCGCTTGCCGAGCGTGATGATCGCGCGGTCCGGCTCGGGAATCGACTGCACGTAGGCCCACAGCTGCAGCGCGGGCTTGAGCGCCTCGCCCATGCGTTTGGCCACCGGGTTGCGCGCGAGGATCTCGTCCTGTGCGCGGCGATAGACGCCGACGTCGTGCGTCAGGTAGCAACCCGGGCGCAGCACCACCTCGACGGCGCCGTCGGCGGCGACCTGCGCGAACTCGTCGGCGACCACGTCGTACCAGGCCGAGCCGGCGCCCGACAGCACGGCCGGGCTACGCGTGAAACGGCCCTTGGCCGCGAACTCGCGCGCGAGCGCGACCGCGTCCCTCAGGAACGCGCGCACCCCCGCCTCGTCCTTCAACACCCCTTCGTAGATCTCGATGCCGGCGAGCCGGATCGTGTCGGCGTGGCGTGCGATCGCGTCCAGCACGGCGTCGCGCTGCCGTGCGTCGCGCACGCCGGTGCGCCCGCCCGGCACGCCGAGTTCGAGCAGCACCTGCAGCGGACGGTTGACGGCCGCGAAGTAGCGGCCGAGCTGATCGACGTTGTCGGCCGAATCGACGAGGCAGAAGAACTCGAACTCGGGGTCCGACAGCAACTCGGCCACGATCGCCATGTTGTGCTTGCCGACCAGCTGGTTGGCAAGCAGCACGCGGCGCACCCCGCCCTGGTAGGCGGCGCGCGTCTGGTGGGCGGTGGCGAGCGTGATGCCCCAGGCGCCCGTCTCGATCTGGCGGCGGAACAGCTGCGGCGCCATGGTGGTCTTGCCGTGCGGCGCCAGCTTCACGCCGTATTCGGCGACGAACGCCTGCATCCACTTCAGGTTGTGCTCGACGCGGTCCGCGTACAGCACCGCCGCGGGCAGGCTGACGTCCTCGTCGAGCAGGTTCCATTCCAGTCGCGCGGCGTCCGACAGCGGCACGCTCGCGCTCGGCACGCGGCCGAGTCCCTTGCCGAGCGGCTGGATCGCCGCTTCCTGATAGTTTGTAACTTTCATCTTCGAGTGCTCCGTTGCTCGTCCTGTTTGAATCGAAGTTGACGGCAGGATAGTACAGAAAGTAGCATCCGCCCGGTAATGTTATTTACTAACAGATGCCCCATCCCGCCCGACCCGCCGTGACCCGATCCGCCCCGATGCCTGCCGCCGCGCCCGACGCGCTCGAAGAGAGGACGCCCCAGCCCGCGCCGGCCACGGGCCAGCTCGCGTTCGACATCGTCGCGCGGATCGCCGAATGCGCGCCCGCGCTGCGCGACGCCGAGCGCAAGGTGGCGGCACGCATCCTCGACGACCTGGCCGGCGCCGCGCATGCGAGCATCGGCGAGATCGCCGCGCAGGCCGACGTCAGTATCGCCACCGTCACGCGTTTCGCGAAGGCGGTGGGCTGCCGCGACGTGCGCGAACTCAAGCTGCGGCTCGCGCAGGCGGCCGCGGTGGGCCGGCGCTTTCTCGCGCCTGCCGCCGGCCCGGCCGGCCGGGCCGACGAGCCGGCCAGCGCCACGCGCGTCTACGACGAGGTGCGCGTCACGCTCGAACATCATCATGCGCTGTTGCGACAAACCGCGTTCGACGCGGCCGCGGCCGCGCTGGCCGGCGCGCGGATGATCTACGTGTACGGTCAGGGCGGCGGCTCGACCGCGCTCGCCGACGAGCTGCGCTTCCGGCTGGTGCGCTTCGGCCGCCCGGTCGCGAGCTATCAGGACGCGCTGCTGCAGCGGATGGTGGCCAGTACGATGACGGAGGAATGTGTCGTCGTCGCGTTGTCGGTCACCGGGCGGGTCCCCGAGTTGCTCGACAGCTGCGCGCTCGCCAAGCGCTACGGCGCGCGCGTGATCGCGCTGACGGCGCCGGCCTCGCCGCTCGCGAAGCTGGCCGACGACCTGATCCCGGTGGTCGCGTTCGAGACCGATTTCATCTTCAAGCCGTCCACCTCGCGCTACGCGATGATGATGGCGCTCGACGTGCTCGTCACCGAGGTCGCGCTGCGGCTCGGCGACGGGTGCCGCGAGACGCTGCGCCGCATGAAGCACGCGCTCGACCTGCACCGCGGCGGCGGCGACCGACAACCCCTCGGAGACTGACATGCACTCCCATCCCGAAGCCGCCGATACGCTGATCGTCGACGCGCAGCTCTACGACGGCACCGGCGCGCCGCCCGTGCCGCGCGACGTCGCGATCCGCGACGGGCGCATCGTCGCGATCGGCAACCTGTCGAACTGGCTCGCCGAGGACGTGATCGAGGCGAACGGCCTCGCGCTCGCGCCCGGCTTCATCGACGTCCACACCCATGACGACACGCACGTGATCCGCGCGCCGCAGATGCTGCCGAAGATCTCGCAGGGCGTGACCACGGTGGTGGTCGGCAACTGCGGGATCAGCGCCGCGCCGGTTTCGCTGCGCGGCGATCCGCCCGATCCGATGAACCTGCTCGGCGAGCGCGACGCGTTTTGCTATCCGAGCTTCGCGTCGTATGTCGAGGCCGTCGACGCGGCGCAGCCGGCCGTCAACGTCGCGGCGCTGGTCGGCCACACGGCGCTGCGCAACAACCAGATGGACCGGCTCGACCGCGCGGCCAGCGCCGACGAGATCGCCGCGATGCGCGCGCAGCTCGAGGAGGCGCTCGCGCATGGCGCGCTCGGTTTGAGTTCGGGGCTCGCCTACGGCTCCGCGTTCGCGGCGCCGGTGGAGGAGGTGATGGCGCTCGCCGAGCCGCTCGCGCGCGCCGGCGCGCTCTACACCACGCACATGCGCACCGAGTTCGACGCGATCCTCGACGCGATGGAGGAGGCCTACCGCGTGGGCCGCCACGCGCGCGTGCCGGTGGTGATCTCGCACCTGAAATGCGCGGGGCCGTCGAACTGGGGGCGCAGCGCCGAGGTGCTGGCCTCGCTCGAACGCGCGCGCGCGCGGCAGCCGGTGGGCTGCGACTGCTACCCGTACAGCCGCAGTTCGTCGACGCTCGACCTGAAGCAGGTGACGGGCGACATCGTGATCACCATCACCTGGTCCGAGCCGCATCCCGAGATGGCCGGCAAGACCATCGCCGCGATCGCGGCCGAATGGGGCGTGAGCGAGCAGGACGCGGCGCGCCGGCTGCAGCCGGCCGGCGCCGTCTATCACAACATGTCCGAGGACGACGTGTGCCGGATCCTCTCGCATCCGGCCACCATGGTCGGCTCGGACGGCCTGCCGAACGATCCGCTGCCGCATCCGCGGCTCTGGGGCGCGTTCCCGCGCGTGCTCGGCCATTACGCGCGCGACCAGCAGCTGCTGCCGCTCGCCGAGGCGGTGCGCAAGATGAGTTCGCTGACGGCGCGCCGCTTCGGGCTCGAACAGCGCGGCGAGGTCCACGTCGGCTACCACGCCGATCTGGTGCTGTTCGATCCCGACACGGTGATCGACGTCGCGTCGTTCGAGCGCCCGCAGCAGCCGGCGCGCGGCATCGAGGCGGTGTGGGTCAACGGCGTGCTGTCGTATCGCGGCGGCGCGTCCACCGGCGCGCGCGCGGGCCGCTTCGTGCCGCGCGGCGCGCGCACCGCGCCCGACGACGCGTTCTGACGGCGTGATGCCGGGCTCGTGCGCGTCGCGGCGTGCGCGAACCCGGCCGAAACATTGCCGGCGCGCGGCTGCGGCGCCGGGTGAGGCGGCCGTGCCGCGCCGGCACGGCCCGAACCAGCAAACCGAAGGAGAAAACGATGAAGCGTTACGGTGTGGGCGATGCGAAGGGAACGGGCGGCCAGGTGATGCCGTTCGCGCGGGCGGTGGAAGCGGACGGCTGGCTGTACGTGTCGGGGCAGACGCCGATGGTGAACGGCGAGGTCGTCGAGGGCGGCATCGTCACGCAGTCGAAGCAGGCGATCGAGAACCTGATCGCGATCCTCAAGGATGCCGGCTACGGCGTCGAGCACGTCGTGCGCTGCGGCGTCTGGCTCGACGACGCGCGCGACTTCGCCTCGTTCAACAAGGTGTTCGTGTCGTATTTCGGCGAGCATCCGCCGGCACGTGCCTGCGTGCAGTCGAGCATGGTGATCGACTGCAAGGTCGAGGTGGACTGCATCGCGTACAAGC
Organism: Burkholderia perseverans; assembly: GCF_022870505.1. Lineage (NCBI taxonomy): Bacteria > Pseudomonadati > Pseudomonadota > Betaproteobacteria > Burkholderiales > Burkholderiaceae > Burkholderia > Burkholderia perseverans. Next base: position 3,736,703 of record NZ_CP045094.1, on the reverse strand, counting down.
CGCCCGTCAGGTAAGCGGCGCGGCCGTGATCGGCCTTTGTCAATGACAAACGCGGCAAGGCGGGCTTCGATGCCCGGCTGGCCGCGTTTGTCGTTTCTGGAGCGCCCGCTGCCGCGTTTACTGCCGCGCGGTGCGCGCGTTGTCGGGCAGCGGCTGGTTGAAGTTGGTGCGGAACGGGTTGATGTCGAGCCCGCCGCGACGCGTGTAGCGTGCATAGACGGCCAGCTTCAGCGGCCGGCATTCGCGCAGGATGTCGACGAAGATCCGCTCGACGCACTGCTCGTGGAAGCCCGTGTGATTGCGGAACGAGATCAGGTAGCGCAGCAGCCCCGCGTGGTCGATCGGCGCGCCGACGTAATGGACCTGCACGCTGCCCCAGTCGGGCTGGCCCGTGACCGGGCAGTTCGACTTCAGCAGGTCCGACACCAGCGTTTCCTCGACCGGCGACTCGCCGTGCGAGGCCGCCAGCAGCGTCGGGTCAGGATGATAGACGTCGGTGTCGAGGTCGAGCCGGTCGAGCGAGAGGCCGTCGAGTTCCTCCAGCTTCAGTTTCGCGAACCCCGACGGCGAGGCCAGCTGCACCGCCACGCTCGCGCCGCAGGCGGCCGACACGTCGCGTTTGAGCGTATCGCGCACGGCATCGACCGAATCGAACGCGGTCTGCGCGAACGAGCCGAGATAGAGCTTCAACGACTTCGATTCGACGATGTTCGGCGAATCGGCCGGCACCAGGAACGTCGCCACCGCGATCTGCGGCTTGCCGCGCGGGGTGAGCCACGACAGTTCGTAGGCGTTCCAGATGTCGGTGCCGAAGAACGGCAGCGCGGCGCCGATGCCGATCTGCTCGCGCGCGCCGGCGCGCGGGATCGGGAACAGCAGCGAGGCGTCGTAGTCGGTCGTGTAGACGGCGGCCTTGCCGAGCGGGGAATGGTCGGGAGTCATCGAGCGTTTCTCTGCAATCAGGACAGGAACAGCCGGTAGGCCGGGTTCGCGGTCTCTTCGTGATACGGGTAGCCGAGCGTGGCGAGGAACCGGTCGAACGCCGCGTGATCGGCGCCCGGCACCTGCAGCCCGACCAGGATCGAGCTGTGGTCCGCGCCCTGGTTGCGGTAATGGAACAGGCTGATGTTCCAGTTCGGCGCCATCGCCGACAGGAACTTCATCAGCGCGCCCGGACGCTCCGGGAACGTGAAGCGGAACAGCCGCTCGTCGCGCGAGAGCGGCGAGCGCCCGCCCACCATGTAGCGAATGTGATCCTTCGACAGTTCGTCGCCGGTCAGGTCGGCCGCCTCGAAGCCGTGCGCGGCGAAGTTCGCCGCGATCTCGGCCGATTCCCCGCGGCGGCGGATCTGCACGCCCACGAAGATCTGCGCGGCGCGCTCGTCGGCGATCCGGTAGTTGAACTCGGTCACGTTGCGCTCGCCCACCAGCTCGCAGAAGCGCCGGAAGCTGCCGCGCTCCTCGGGGATCGTCACCGCGAACACCGCCTCGCGCGCCTCGCCCACCTCGGCGCGCTCGGCCACGAAGCGCATCCGGTCGAAGTTCATGTTGGCGCCCGAGGTGATCGCCACCAGCGTCTCGCCCTCGATGCCGACTTGCGCCGCGTAGCGCTTCGCGCCCGCCACGGCCAGCGCGCCGGCCGGCTCCAGCACGCTGCGCGTGTCCTGGAACACGTCCTTGATCGCCGCGCACAGCGCGTCGGTGTCCACCGTGATCACGTCGTCGAGCAGCTCGCGGCAGAGCCGGAACGTTTCCTCGCCGACCAGCTTCACGGCCGTGCCGTCCGAGAACAGCCCGACCTCGGCCAGCGTCACGCGCTCGCCGGCGCGGATCGACTGCGCCATCGCGCAGGAATCCTCGGTCTGCACGCCGATCACACGGATCTCGGGGCGCACCGCCTTGACGTAGGCGGCCACGCCGGCCGCCAGGCCGCCGCCGCCGATCGGCACGAAGATCGCGTGGATCGGCCCCTGGTGCTGGCGCAGCACTTCCATCGCAACCGTGCCCTGGCCGGCGATCACGTCGGGATCGTCGAACGGGTGGACGAAGGTCAGCTCGCGCTGGCGCTGCACCTCGAGCGCGTGGGCGTAGGCGTCGCTGAACGATTCGCCGGCCTGGATCACCTCGACGGTCGGCCCGCCGTGCGTGCGCACCGCGTCGACCTTGACCTGCGGGGTGGTGACGGGCACCACGATCACGGCCTTCACGCCGAGGCGCGCGGCCGAGAACGCGACGCCCTGCGCGTGGTTGCCGGCCGAGGCGGTGATCACGCCGCGCGCGAGCGCATCGGCGCTCAGGTGGGCCATGCGGTTGTAGGCGCCGCGCAGCTTGAACGAGAACACCGGTTGATTGTCCTCGCGCTTGAGCCAGACGCGGTTGCGCACGCGCGCGGACAGGTTGCGTGCCGGTTCGAGCGCGGTTTCGACCGCCACGTCGTAGACGCGCGCGGTGAGGATCTTCTTCAGGTAATCGTGAGCAGCCATGACGGTCGCGCGGGTATCGACCGGCGCGCCAGAAAGCGGGGAAAATCGCGATTTTAGCGCCAACCTCGCCCCGGCGGGCCGGCTGGTCCGGTGACCGACCGGACGGACGGCAAATTCGATGACGGATCGGATGGCCGACGGGAGGGTGAGTCGGAGGATGAATCGGGCCGCCGGCGACCTACCTGTTCTCGTAGTGCCGCCACCAGCGGGCCGCGCCGGCCGCGCCAGGCGCTCACGCGTGCGCCCATCCTGGGTTAGAATTCTGTTTTGAATCAAGGATCGGAAGATGCAACGGCAGTTCCGGATTGCCCATTTGATGCCTTCCCCGCGCGCAGCATGTCCCGCGGCGGTTCGGCATGCGCACTGCGCGCGATCGTGCTGATGGCTCCGAGCTCCGCCAGGCAGCCCCAGGCCTGGTAACAGAAGATTTTCCCCAGATCCGCGCACCAAGCGCATGCCGGTGTCGTGCCTCCAGCGCACGGCCGGCCTTCCGAACTGTCCGAACCATGAACGCACCACAAGTTTTCGATCCGCATGGCGCGGCTGCCGTCGTCGCCGCCGACCTGAAACCGCGCCTGCGCGAAATCCCGTACAACTACACGTCGTTCTCGGATCGCGAGATCGTGATCCGCCTGCTGGGCGAGGAAGCCTGGTCGGCGCTCGACGAACTGCGCGGCGAACGCCGTACCGGCCGCTCGGCGCGCATGCTGTACGAAGTGCTCGGCGACATCTGGGTGGTGCGTCGCAATCCGTACCTGCAGGACGACCTGCTCGACAACCCGAAGCGCCGCCAGATGCTGGTGGACGCGCTGAACCACCGGCTCGCCGAGATCGACAAGCGCCGCCAGGCCGACCTCAGCACGCACGACGACGACGCGGGGCACGATCGCGCCTCGCGCGTGGCGCTGCTGACGGTGGCCGCGCGCGGCGCGGTGGACGCGTTCGCGCGCGAGTTCGAGCAGATGGCCGACCTGCGCCGCCGGGCCACCAAGGCGCTCGGCCGCTGCACGCAGAAGGACAACATCCGCTTCGACGGCCTCGCGCGCGTCTCGCACGTGACCGACGCCACCGACTGGCGCGTCGAATACCCGTTCGTGATCCTCACGCCCGACACCGAGGCCGAGATCGCCGCGCTCGTGAAGGCCTGCTTCGAGCTGGGCCTGACGGTGATCCCGCGCGGCGGCGGCACCGGCTACACGGGCGGCGCGGTGCCGCTCACGCCGTTCTCGGCCGTGATCAACACCGAGAAGCTCGAACAGCTCGGCGCGGTCGAGCTGACCGAGCTGCCCGGCGTCGCGCACAAGGTGCCGACCATCTTCTCGGGCGCCGGTGTCGTCACGCGCCGCGTGACCGAGGCGGCCGAGGCGGCCGGCTACGTGTTCGCGGTCGATCCGACCTCGCTCGACGCGTCGTGCATCGGCGGCAACGTCGCGATGAACGCCGGCGGCAAGAAGGCCGTGCTGTGGGGCACCGCGCTCGACAACCTGGCCTGGTGGCGAATGGTCGACCCGGACGGCAACTGGCTCGAGGTCACGCGTCACGAACACAACCAGGGCAAGATCCACGACATCGCGGTCGCGCGCTTCGAGCTGAAGTGGTTCGACGGCGCCCACGCGCCGGGCGAGAAGCTGCTTCGCAGCGAGATGCTCGAGATCGAGGGCCGGCGCTTCCGCAAGGAAGGGCTCGGCAAGGACGTCACCGACAAGTTCCTGGCGGGCCTGCCCGGCGTGCAGAAGGAAGGCTGCGACGGCCTCATCACCTCGGCGCGCTGGATCCTGCACAAGATGCCCGCGCATACGCGCACCGTCTGCCTCGAATTCTTCGGCCAGGCGCGCGAGGCGATCCCGAGCATCGTCGAAATCAAGGACTACCTGTTCGAGACCTCGAAGCAGGGCGGCGCGATCCTGGCCGGCCTCGAGCACCTCGACGAACGCTACCTGCGCGCGGTCGGCTACGCCACCAAGAGCAAGCGCAACGCGTTCCCGAAGATGGTGCTGATCGGCGACATCGTCGGCGACGACGCCGACGCGGTGGCCGCGGCCACCTCGGAAGTGATCCGGATGGCCAACGGCAAGAGCGGCGAGGGCTTCGTGGCCGTCAGTGCCGAGGCGCGCAAGCGCTTCTGGCTCGACCGCAGCCGCACCGCCGCGATCGCGAAGCACACCAACGCGTTCAAGATCAACGAAGACGTCGTGATCCCGCTGAACCGGATGGGCGAGTACACCGACGCGATCGAACGCATCAACATCGAGCTGTCGATCAAGAACAAGCTGCAGCTGCTCGACGCGCTCGAAGCGTTCTTCCGCACCGGCGACCTGCCGCTCGGCAAGAGCGACGACGCCAACGAGATCCCGAGCGCCGAACTGCTCGAGGACCGCGTCCAGCACGCGCTCGAACTGTTCAAGCAGGTGCGCGCGCGCTGGGAATTCCTGCGCGACCGGCTCGACATGCCGCTGCGCGAGGCGCAGCACTACCTCGTGCAGCTCGGCCACGAGAAGCTCGCGGCCACCTTTGCGGCACGCGCCGACGCGCAGCCCGAGGCGACCGTGTTCCACATCACGCAGGACCGCACGATCCGCGTGTCGTGGAAGCAGGAGCTGCGCGCGGAACTGCGCGCGATCTTCAACGGCGGCGCGTTCAAGCCGATCCTCGATGAAGCGCAGGCGATCCACAAGCGCGTGCTGCGCGGCCGCGTGTTCGTGGCGCTGCACATGCACGCCGGCGACGGCAACGTCCACACCAACATCCCGGTCAATTCCGACAACTACGAGATGCTGCAGGACGCGCACGTCGCGGTCGCGCGCATCATGCAGATCGCGCGTTCGCTCGACGGCGTGATCTCGGGCGAGCACGGCATCGGCATCACCAAGCTCGAGTTCCTGACCGAGGAGGAACTGCGCGAATTCCGCGAGTACAAGCATCGCGTCGATCCGCACGGCCGCTTCAACAAGGGCAAGCTGCTCGAGGGCGCGGACCTGCGCAACGCCTACACGCCGAGCTTCGGGCTGATGGGCTACGAGTCGCTGATCATGCAGCAGTCCGACATCGGCGCGATCGCCGAATCGGTCAAGGACTGCCTGCGCTGCGGCAAGTGCAAGCCGGTCTGCGCGACCCACGTGCCGCGCGCGAACCTGCTCTACAGCCCGCGCAACAAGATCCTCGCCACCTCGCTGCTGGTCGAGGCGTTCCTGTACGAGGAACAGACCCGGCGCGGCGTGTCGATCCAGCACTGGGACGAGTTCAACGACGTGGCCGACCACTGCACGGTCTGCCACAAGTGCGTCACGCCCTGCCCGGTCAAGATCGACTTCGGCGACGTGACGATGAACATGCGCAACCTGCTGCGCAAGATGGGCAAGAAGAAGTTCAATCCGGGCCAGGCGGCCGGCATGTTCTTCCTGAACGCCACCAACCCGCAGACCATCAACGCCGCGCGCGGCGTGATGATGGGCGTCGGCTACAAGGCGCAGCGCCTGGCCAACGACATGCTGAAGAAGGTCACGAAGAAGCAGACGGCGCGCCCGCCCGCCACCACCGGCAAGGCGCCGGTGGTCGAGCAGGTGATCCACTTCGTGAACAAGAAGATGCCGGGCAACCTGCCGAAGAAGACGGCGCGCGCGCTGCTCGACATCGAGGACAACAAGATCGTGCCGATCATCCGCAATCCGAAGACCACCTCGGTCGATTCGGAAGCGGTGTTCTACTTCCCGGGCTGCGGTTCGGAGCGGCTGTTCTCGCAGGTCGGGCTGGCGACCCAGGCGATGCTGTGGGAAGCCGGGGTGCAGACCGTGCTGCCGCCGGGCTACCTCTGCTGCGGCTATCCGCAGCGCGGCTCGGGCCAGTACGACAAGGCCGAGCAGATCGTCACCGACAATCGCGTGCTGTTCCACCGCATGGCGAACACGCTGAATTATCTCGATATCAAGACGGTGGTGGTGTCGTGCGGCACCTGCTACGACCAGCTCGCCGGCTATGAATTCGAGAAGATCTTCCCGGGCTGCCGGATCATCGACATCCACGAGTTCCTGCTCGAGAAGGGCATGAAGCTCGACGGCGTGTCGGGGACGCGCTACATGTACCACGACCCGTGCCACACGCCGATCAAGACCATGGACCCGGTCAAGCTCGTCAACGAGCTGATGGGCGCCGAGAAGGACGGCTACAAGATCGCCAAGAACGACCGCTGCTGCGGCGAGTCGGGCACGCTGGCGGTCACGCGGCCGGACGTCTCGACGCAGATCCGCTTCCGCAAGGAGGAGGAGATCCGCAAGGGCGCCGCGCAGCTGCGCAACATCCCGGTGGTGTCGGGCGACGGCGCGGCGGTGGCCGGCCAGGCCGACGTGAAGATCCTGACCAGCTGCCCGTCGTGCCTGCAGGGGCTGTCGCGCTACAACGAGGATGCCGGCATCGAGGCCGACTACATCGTCGTCGAGATCGCGCGCAGCATGCTCGGCGAAAACTGGATGGCGGACTACGTGGCGCGCGCCAACAACGGCGGGATCGAGCGCGTCCTGGTGTAAAGTCGGGGGCGTCCGACCTGTAAGGAATTGACGATGGATTGCGTATTCTGCCGCGAGGACGGGGGCGAGCTGCTCTGGAAGGGCGACCTGCTGCGCGTCGTGCTCGCCACCGCCGAGACCGATTACCCGGGCTTCTGCCGCGTGATCTGGCAGGCGCACGTCGCCGAGTTCTCCGATCTCGACGAACCCGCGCGCGTGCATCTGATGCGCGTCGTGGCGGCCGTCGAGCGGGCCGTGCGCCGCGTGATGCAACCTGATAAGGTGAATCTCGCGAGCCTCGGCAACCAGGTGCCGCACGTCCACTGGCATGTGATCCCGCGCTTCTCGAACGACGCGCATTTCCCGCAGCCGGTCTGGGCGCCGCGCCAGCGCTCGGTGTCCGACGCGCTGCTGCGGCTGCGCTCGGCGCAGGCCACGCTGCTGCACAACGCGGTCCACGAGGAAATCGAACAGGTTTTGAACACGAGGCATTCTTCATGAGCGGCTTGACCCCGACCACGCCAATTCCGTCCGGCGTGGTCGTCCACGCGGTATCGCGCGTGCTCGAACTGCAGTACCCGAACGGCGAAAGCTACCGCGTGCCGTTCGAACTGATGCGCGTCTTCTCGCCGTCGGCCGAAGTGCGCGGCCACGGTCCCGGGCAGGAGACCCTGCAGACCGGCAAGCGCGGCGTGACCATCACGGCGCTCGAGGGCGTCGGCCACTACGCGCTGCAACCGACCTTCTCCGACGGCCATTCCACCGGCATCTACTCGTGGGATCTGCTGTACGAGCTGGCGACGCGCCAGGATGCGCTCTGGCGCGAGTATTTCGACAAGCTGCAGGCGGCCGGCGTCGAACGCGACGCGCCGATGCCCGCGGCGGGCGGCCCGAGCGGCCACTGCCACTGACCACCGACTGATCCGACGGCGCCCTTCCGGCGCCGTCTTGCCATTTCCAGAGGATTCACGCGATGAGCAAAACCCACTTCGGCTTCGAGACCGTCGACGAGCAGGACAAGGCGAAAAAGGTGGCGGGAGTGTTCCACTCGGTCGCGAGCAACTACGACCTGATGAACGACCTGATGTCGGCCGGCATGCACCGCGCCTGGAAGGCGTTCACGATCGCGCAGGCGAACGTGCGGCCCGGCTACAAGGTGCTCGACATCGCGGCCGGCACCGGCGACCTGACGCGCGCGTTCGCGAAGGCGGCTGGCCCGACCGGCGAGGTCTGGCATACCGACATCAACGAATCGATGCTGCGCGTGGGCCGCGACCGGCTGCTCGACAAGGGCGTGGTCACGCCGTCGCTGCTCTGCGACGCCGAGAAGATCCCGTTTCCCGACAACCATTTCGACGTGGTGACGGTGGCGTTCGGGCTGCGCAACATGACCCACAAGGATGCCGCGCTGGCCGAGATGCGGCGCGTGACGCGGCCTGGCGGGCGCGTGATGGTGCTCGAATTCTCGAAAGTGTGGGCGCCGCTGAAAAAAGCCTACGATCTGTATTCTTTCAAAGTATTACCGTGGCTGGGCGACAAGTTCGCGAAAGATGCCGGGAGTTACCAGTATCTTGCCGAGTCGATCCGGATGCATCCGGATCAGGACACGCTGAAGACGATGATGGAGCAGGCGGGCCTCGACGCTGTCAAATATTACAATTTGTCAGGTGGCGTGGTAGCGTTACACCACGGAACCAAGTACTAAGGGGTTCTGTCCATACAGTTGCCTTTCATTTTGGAGATAGCGATGTCCGAGTCCCGTGCGTTGAACAATGGCAGCAAGCAGCGGAGGCCGTGGGCACGACGGCTCGGCACGCTGTTCATGGTCGGCCTGCTCGCGGCCGGCACGTTCGCGTCGCTCGATGCCGAGGCGCGCCGCATGGGCGGCGGCCGCAGCGTCGGGCGTCAGTCCCAGATGGTGCAGCAGCGCCAGGCCACGCCGCCCGCCCAGCAGCCGATGCAGCAGGCCGCGCCGGCCCCGATGCAGCGCGGCGCGCAGCCGGCTCCGGCCGCCCAGCCCAACCGCTCGCGCTGGCTCGGGCCGATCGCCGGCCTGGCCGCCGGCCTCGGTATCGCGGCGCTGTTGTCCCACTTCGGGCTCGGCGGCGCGTTCGCCGGCATGATGGCGAACCTGATCGTGATCGCGCTGCTCGCGTTCGTCGGCATCTGGCTGGTGCGCAAGCTGATGAACCGCGGCCGCCGGCAGGAGCCGGCCTATGCGGGCTCGGGCTCGTCGATGAACCGCGGCGCCGACGGCGCGGCCGGCGGCGGCTACGCGGCGGGCAACGCGAACTACGCGTCGGCGCCGCAGCCCGCGTCGTCCAGCAGCTACGCGAACGAGGCGGCGAGCGTGTTCGGCGGCGGCGCGGCGGTGGGGGTGGCGAACGGCGCGAGCGCGGCGCCGCAGGTGCCGGCCGGCTTCGACACCGAGGCGTTCGTGCGCAACGCGAAGGTCTACTTCGTCCGGCTGCAGGCCGCCTGGGACCAGGGCAACATGGCCGACATCCGCGAATTCACCACGCCCGAGATGTTCGCCGAGGTGAAGATCGATCTCGATTCGCGCGGCGCGGGAAAGAATCAGACCGACGTGGTCCAGCTCGATGCCGACCTGCTCGGCGTCGAGCAGCACGGCAGCCAGTCCGAGGCGAGCGTGCGCTTCCACGGCCTGATCCGCGAGAATCCGGGCGCGCCGGCCGAGTCGTTCGAGGAGGTCTGGAACCTGACCAAGTCGGGCAACGAAGGCTGGCTGCTGGCCGGCATCCAGCAGATCAACCTGCACTGAGCCTTGCGCCGGACCCGGCGCCCCGGATAAATCGGCCGATGCCGGAGCGGGGCCGGACCGATCCGACGTTACAATAGGAACCCGCGCGGGCACCCTGCCTGCGCGGGTTTTTTACTCAGTCCGATGACCTTTGCCGCCAAGTCTGTCGCCGCTGCCGTCAACCATCTGCTCGCCCGTGAATCGTGGGCGCGCGAACGCCTGATTCCCTACGCCGGGAAAACCGCCCGACTCGAATTCCCGCCCGTCGCGTTGTTGCTGCTGGTGCAGCCGGACGGCTATTTCGCCGCGCTCGAGGCCCACGAGGCGCCGCAGGTGGACGTGTCGATCGCGCTCGGCGGCGCGCAGCGCTCGCCGCTCGACGCGCTCTCGGCGTTCGTGCAGGGCGGCCAGGCCGCCGTCATGAAGCACGTCAAGCTCGAGGGCGACGCCGAATTCGCGACCCAGCTCGCGAAGCTCGCCGAACATCTGCGCTGGGAGCCCGAGGAGGATCTCGCGCGGATCGTCGGCGACGCCGCCGCCTACCGGATCGCGACGCTGGTGCGTTCGGCCGGCGATCAGGCGCGCCGCACCGGCCGTAATCTGCTCGACTCGTTGACCGAATACTTTCTCGACGAGAATCCCCAGGTCGTGCGGCGTGCCGCGCTCGGCGATTTCGACGCCGAACTCGCGCGCGCGCGCGACGCGCTGGCCCGTATCGAAAAGCGGGTCGAGCGCCTGGAACAACGATCCGGCGCGCCGGCGGGCGGCAGCCCGCGCGGCGTGAACTGAGGGACCGCATCGCATGCGCATTTTCCGTTTCATCAAAATCGTCTACACCGTGATCCGCTTCGGCCTCGACGAGGTCATGCTGTCGCGTATCGACGATCGTCGCGTCAAGCTGCTGCTGCGCATCACCACCATCGGCCGCCGTTTCTCCGATCCGCCCGCGGTGCGCCTGCGCCGCGCGCTCGAAAGCCTCGGCCCGATCTTCGTGAAGTTCGGCCAGGTGCTGTCCACGCGCCGCGACCTGCTGCCCGTCGATTTCGCGATCGAGCTTGCGAAACTGCAGGACCAGGTGCCGCCGTTCGATTCGGCGGTGGCGATGTCGATCGTCGAGAAGTCGCTCGGCGCGCCGATCGGCGAGTTCTTCGACGAATTCGATCCGGTGCCGGTGGCGAGCGCGTCGATCGCGCAGGTCCACTTCGCGAAGCTGAAGCAGGGCGTCCACGCGGGCAAGGCGGTGGCCGTCAAGGTGCTGCGCCCGAACATGCTGCCCGTGATCGATTCCGACATGGCGCTGCTGCGCGACATCGCGATCTGGGCCGAGCGGCTCTGGCCGGACGGCCGGCGCCTGAAGCCGCGCGAAGTGGTGGCCGAGTTCGACAAATACCTGCACGACGAGCTCGACCTGATGCGCGAGGCCGCCAACGGCAGCCAGTTGCGCCGCAACTTCGCCGGGCTCGACATCCTGCTGGTGCCGGAGATGTTCTGGGATTTCAGCTCGCAGTCGGTGCTCGTGATGGAGCGCATGTCGGGCGTGCCGATCAGCCAGGTCGAGACGCTGCGCGCGGCCGGCGTCGACATCCCGAAGCTCGCGCGAGAGGGCGTGGAGATCTTCTTCACGCAGGTGTTCCGCGACGGCTTCTTCCATGCCGACATGCACCCGGGCAACATCCAGGTCAGCCTCGATCCGCAGCACTTCGGCCGCTATATCGCGCTCGATTTCGGGATCGTCGGCGCGCTGTCCGACTTCGACAAGAACTATCTCGCGCAGAACTTCCTCGCGTTCTTCAAGCGCGACTATCACCGCGTCGCGACGCTGCACCTCGAGTCGGGCTGGGTGCCGCCGAACACGCGCGTCGAGGAGCTCGAGAGCGCGATCCGCGCCGTCTGCGAGCCGTATTTCGACCGCGCGCTGAAGGACATCTCGCTCGGCCAGGTGCTGATGCGGCTGTTCTCCACCTCGCGCCGCTTCAACGTCGAGATCCAGCCGCAGCTCGTGCTGCTGCAGAAGACCATGCTGAACGTCGAGGGGCTCGGCCGCTCGCTCGACCCCGAGCTCGATCTCTGGAAGACGGCCAAGCCCTATCTGGAGCGCTGGATGGCCGAGCAGATCGGCCTGCGCGGCTGGTACGAACGCTTCAAGGTCGAGGCGCCGCAATGGAGCAAGACGCTGCCGCAGCTGCCGCGCCTGATCCATCACGCATTCGCCGAGCGGCACAACTCGCCGCGCGCGGCCACCGACGAACTGATGCAGCAGATCCTGATCGAGCAAAAGCGCACCAACCGGCTGCTGCAGGCGCTGCTGGTGTTCGGCCTCGCGGTCGGCGTCGGGGCGATCGTCGCGCGCGTACTGCTCGCGCTCGCGGCCGGCGCCTGACACGGGCGCGGCCATGAGCGAGCGCAGCCGCACGCCGGCCGACGTCGCGGGCGGGTCGAGCGACCCGATTTCGCCGACGTCCGGGGCGGCCGGCGAGGCCGGCGCGGGTTTCGCGCATCGCGATCCCGGCAGCGCCGCGTTCTGGGACGAGCGCTTCGACCGCGATTTCCTGCCCTGGGATCTCGCGCGCGTGCCCGAGGCGTTCGCCGCGTTCGCGGCTGCGCTCGCGCCGTGTCCGGTGCTGGTGCCCGGTTGCGGCAGCGCCCACGAGGCGCAGTGGCTCGCGCGGGCCGGCTGGCCGGTCAAGGCGATCGATTTCTCGGCGAGCGCGGTGGACGCGGCGCGCCGGCAACTGGGCGAGCACGCGGGCGTGGTCGAGCAGGCCGATTTCTTCGCCTATGCGCCGCCGTGGCGGCCGCAATGGATCTACGAGCGCGCGTTTCTCTGCGCGCTGCCGCCGGCGCGCTGGCCCGACTACGCGGCGCGCATGGCGGCGCTGCTGCCCGAGGGCGGCGTGCTGGCCGGCTGCTTCGTGCTGGGCGCGACGCGCAAGGGGCCGCCGTTCGGCATCGAGCGTGATGCGCTCGATGCGCTGTTGGGCGCCTGGTTCGTGCTCGAGCAGGCGCTGCCGGTCGCCGATTCGCTGCCGGTGTTTGAAGGGCGCGAAAGCTGGCTCACCTGGCGCCGAAACGGGCGGAGTACGGTGAGCTTTCGGATATAATTCAAGGTTTTGCAAGACGTTTCTAGTTTCCGCGGGAAGAAAACATGCCGATTTACGCCTATCGATGCGATGCGTGCGGTTTCGCGAAGGACGTGCTCCAGAAGATGAGCGACGCGCCGCTGTCCGTTTGCCCCGAGTGCGGGAAGGATGCCTTCCGCAAGCAGGTGACGGCCGCCGGGTTCCAGTTGAAGGGCTCGGGCTGGTACGTGACCGACTTCCGGGGCGGCTCGGGCGGCAAGAGCGCGCCGGCCACGGGCGCTGACGGCGCCGGCGGCGAGGCCGCCAAGCCCGATGCGGCCACGCCGGCGGCAGCAGCGGCTTCGACTGCGGCGGCGCCGGCCGCCGGCGCGAGCCCCGCGGCCCCGGCCCCGGCCGCGCCGGCCGCGTCGAGCGACACCTGATGATGATCCGGCGCCCGGTCCGGGTGCCGGCGTGTTCGTGCCGGGCACCGGCGCGGTTACCTCACGGCTGATGATGAAGAAGACGACCCTCAAAACGGTATTCCTGACCGGCCTCCTGGTCCTCGTCCCGCTCGCGATCACGCTGTGGGTGCTCGGTTCGGTGATCGGGATCATGGATCAGACGCTGCTGCTGCTGCCAGAATCGTGGCAACCGGAGCGTGTGCTCGGCTTCCACCTGCCCGGCATCGGCGCGCTGCTCACGCTCGCGTTCATCTTCATCGTCGGGCTGGCCACGCAGAATTTCATCGGTCAGAAGCTCGTGACGTGGTGGAATGCCGTGGTGCGGCACATCCCGGTAGTCGGGCCGATCTACACGAGCGTCAAGCAGGTGTCCGACACGCTGCTGTCGAGCAGCGGCAACGCGTTCCGCAAGGCGCTGCTGATCGAGTATCCGCGCCGCGGCTCCTATACGATCGCGTTTCTGACCGGCGTGCCGGGCGGCGACGTGGTCAACCACCTGAAGGAGGAGTACGTGAGCGTGTACGTGCCGACCACGCCGAACCCGACCTCCGGCTTCTTCCTGATGGTGCCCAAGAGCGAGGTCGTCGAGCTCGACATGTCGGTCGACGCCGCGCTGAAGTACATCGTCTCGATGGGCGTCGTCGCGCCGTCGGTGCCCGTGCCCGCACCCGCGCGTCCGCCCGTCGAGCCTCCGCTGTAATGCCCCGGGTGTGCGTGTTGCGCCCCGTTGATCAAACCGAACGAAAGCAAACATCATGTCGATGCGAACTGAATACTGCGGTCTCGTGACCGAACACCTGCTGGGCCAAACCGTTTCGCTGTGCGGCTGGGTGCATCGCCGCCGCGATCACGGCGGTGTGATCTTCATCGACCTGCGCGATCGTGAGGGCCTCGTGCAGGTGGTGTGCGATCCGGACCGCGCGGAGATGTTCGCGGCGGCCGAGGGCGTGCGCAACGAGTTCTGCATCCAGGTGAAGGGCCTCGTGCGCGGCCGCCCGGACGGCACCATCAACGCGGGCCTGAAGAGCGGCAAGATCGAGGTGCTGTGCCACGAGCTGACGGTGCTGAACCCGTCGGTCACGCCGCCGTTCCAGCTCGACGACGACAACCTCTCCGAAACCACGCGCCTCACGCATCGCGTGCTCGACCTGCGCCGCCCGCAGATGCAGCACAACCTGCGCCTGCGCTACCGCGTGGCGATCGAGGTCCGCAAGTACCTCGACGAGCAGGGCTTCATCGACATCGAAACGCCGATGCTGACCAAGAGCACGCCGGAAGGCGCGCGCGACTACCTGGTGCCGTCGCGCGTCAACGCGGGCCAGTTCTTCGCGCTGCCGCAGTCGCCGCAGCTGTTCAAGCAGCTGCTGATGGTGGCGAACTTCGATCGCTACTACCAGATCACCAAGTGCTTCCGCGACGAGGATCTGCGCGCCGACCGCCAGCCCGAATTCACGCAGATCGACTGCGAGACCTCGTTCCTGGGCGAGCAGGAGATCCGCGACCTGTTCGAGGAAATGATCCGCCACGTCTTCCACAAGACGATCGGCGTCGAGCTGGGCGCGAAGTTCCCGGTCATGCCGTACTCGGAAGCGATGGCCCGCTTCGGCTCGGACAAGCCGGACCTGCGCGTGAAGCTCGAATTCACCGAGCTGACCGACGCGATGAAGGACGTCGACTTCAAGGTGTTCAGCACGCCGGCCAACACCAAGGACGGCCGCGTCGCGGCGCTGCGCGTGCCGAAGGGCAGCGAGCTGACGCGCGGCGACATCGACGGCTACACCGAGTTCGTGCGCATCTACGGCGCCAAGGGCCTCGCGTGGATCAAGGTCAACGAGAAGGCGAAGGGCCGCGACGGCCTGCAGAGCCCGATCGTGAAGAACCTGCACGATGCGTCGATCGCCGCGATCCTCGAGCGCACTGGCGCGCAGGACGGCGACATCATCTTCTTCGCGGCCGACCGCGCGAAGGTGGTCAACGACAGCCTCGGCGCGCTGCGCCTGAAGATCGGCCATTCGGAATTCGGCAAGGCCAACGGCCTCGTCGAGTCGGGCTGGAAGCCGCTGTGGGTGATCGACTTCCCGATGTTCGAGTACGACGACGAGGACGCGCGCTACGTGGCCGCCCACCATCCGTTCACGAGCCCGAAGGACGAGCACCTCGAGTACCTCGAAACGGATCCGGGCCGCTGCCTCGCGAAGGCCTACGACATGGTCCTGAACGGCTGGGAAATCGGCGGCGGTTCGGTGCGGATCTTCCAGGAAGACGTGCAGAGCAAGGTGTTCCGCGCGCTGAAGATCGGGCCGGAGGAAGCGCAGGCGAAGTTCGGCTTCCTGCTCGACGCGCTGCAGTACGGCGCGCCGCCGCACGGCGGGATCGCGTTCGGCCTCGACCGGATCATCACGATGATGGCCGGCGCCGATTCGATCCGCGACGTGATCGCGTTCCCGAAGACGCAGCGCGCGCAGGATCTGCTCACGCAGGCGCCGAGCCCGGTGGACGAGCGTCAGCTGAAGGAACTGCACATCCGCCTGCGCCAGCCGGAACAGAAGGCGTAACGCGGCGGCTGCCCGCGCCTGGCGCGGGTGTCGGCCGAATCGACAAAGCCCGGCCGGTGGTCCACCGGCCGGGCTTTTTGTCGTCCGGCGCATGATCTCGCCGCGCCCGCGCCGCGTGCGTTCCGTTCAGGCGATCGCGAGGAACCGTTCGAGGCACGGGTTGCGGTTCGACGGCGACCAGACCAGCGCCTGCTCGATGGTCGGCGCGTCGACGAGCGGCCGGAACACCACGCCGGCCCACTGCGCGCGCCGCATCGATTCGGGCACGAGCGCGACGCCGACGCCCTCGTCGACGAGCCCGAGCACGGTCTGCTGCAACTGCACCTCGAGGCGGATGTTCGGCTCGAAGCCGCCGTGCCGGCAATGGTCGACGATGGCGGCGCGCAGCGTGGGCGCGACGGCCTCGACCGCCATCACGAACGGCTCGTCGGCCAGCTCGGCGATCCGCAGCCGGCGCGCCCGCGCGCGCGGATGCTCGCGGGACAGCGCGACGCACAGCGGCTCGGTGACGACGGTGCGCTGCGCGAGCCCCTCGTGCGGCGCGCCGGGAAACAGGATCGCCGCGTCGATATGGCCATTCAGCACCTGTTCGGCGAGATCGTTCGACACCGTCTCGCGCAGGTGCAGCGCCACCTCGGGCCAGGCCGCGCCGAATTCGCGCGCGTAGCGCGGCACCACGCTGTAGGCCGCGCACATCGTGAACCCCACCGTCAGCTTGCCGGCGGCGCCGGAGGCGGCCGCGCGCGCATGGTGCGCGGCGCGCTCGACGGCCGCCAGGATCGCCTTGGCGTCGTCGCGGAAACGCTCGCCGGCCGGCGTCAGCGTGACGCCGCGCGGCCCGCGCTCGACCAGCGTCACGCCGAGCGAGGCTTCCAGCGCCGCGATCTGCCGCGACAGCGGCGGCTGGGACAGGTTCAGCCGCGTCGCCGCGCGGCCGAAATGGCCGGTTTCGGCGAGCGTCACGAAATAACGGAGCGGCTTGATATCGAGCACGATGCAAAAAAGGTATCGACTTAGCTTAAAAATCGCATTGGATTGTATCAAGCAGGCAAGCTACCCTCCTTCGTTTTCCGAAGCTGCGGGTTTACCCGGCGCGCGCTTCGTGTCGATTGCCATCCGTCTTCCTGACCGAGTCCCGCCGTGTCCGCTACGCTGCCCATCCTGCTTCCCATCTTCGCGCTGATCCTGGCCGGCTTCCTGTGCCGCCGCCGCGGCCTGCTCGGCCCGACCGCCGCTTCGGAACTGAACCGCTTCGTGGTCTGGCTCGCGCTGCCGGCGCTGCTGTTCGACGTGATGGCGCATGCCACCTGGGCGCAGCTCGACCAGCCGCGCTTCATCGCGGCGTTCTCGATCGCCTGCGCCGTGTCGTTCGTGGTGGTGCTGGCGCTGCGGCTTGCGCGCGGCCGGCCGCTGGCCGACGCGAGCGTCGACGCGATCGCGGCCGCCTACCCGAACACCG
The DNA here is from genome assembly GCF_022870505.1 of Burkholderia perseverans. NCBI lineage: Bacteria > Pseudomonadati > Pseudomonadota > Betaproteobacteria > Burkholderiales > Burkholderiaceae > Burkholderia > Burkholderia perseverans. The sequence goes on along the minus strand of NZ_CP045094.1, from coordinate 3,719,423 downwards.
GCTACATCGGCTTCCCGCTCTGCCTGCTGGTGTTCGGGCCGGCCAGCCTGATGCCGACCACCATCGCCACCATCATCGTCGCCTGCGTGCTGTTCGGCTTCGCGATCGTGCTGATCGAGGTCGGCCTGCAGAGCGAGCGCGCGCCGCACCGGCTCGCGCTGAAGGTGCTCGGCTCGCTCGGGCGCAATCCGCTGATCGTCTCGCCGCTCGTCGGCGCGCTGGTGTCGGCCGCCCACGTCGCGCCGCCTGCCAGCGTCGAGACCTTCCTGAAGCTGCTCGGCGGCGCGGCCAGCCCCTGCGCGCTGGTCAGCCTCGGGCTGTTCCTCGCCGAGAAGCGGCCCGCGCACGGCGTGCTGCCCGACGCGCTGCTGCTCTCGACCATCAAGCTGGTGGTGCAGCCGGCGCTGACCTGGTGGCTGTCGGCGCGCGTGTTCGGCCTGCCGCCGGCGCTGGTCGCGATGGCGGTGGTGCTGGCCGCGCTGCCCACCGGCACCGGGCCGTTCATGCTCGCCGAGTTCTATCGGCGCGAACCGCAGGTCACCTCGCGCACGATCCTGTTCTCGACCGTCGCGTCGATCGTCACGCTGTCGGTGCTGCTGATCGTCGTGCCGCGCGCCTGAGGCACGGACATACGGACGTACGGCGCGGCGCGCGTGCCCGCGCCGCCCGCCGGTGCCCCGACACGCGGCGGCCTTCGTTTTGCGGTACAGTCTGCCGGTCCCGAAGTCCCCGGCCGGCCGGCGCGAATTCCCGCGCGGGCGGCCGCACCCGCAATGACGAAGCCGCCGAAAATCCCCGAATCCGTCCTGGTCGTGATCCACACCGCCGCGCTCGACGTGCTGATCATCAAGCGCGCCGACCTGCCCGGCTTCTGGCAGTCGGTAACGGGCGCGAAGGACTGGCCGGACGAGCCGCTCGCCGCTACGGCGATCCGCGAGGTCGGCGAGGAAACCGGCATCGTGGTCGGCGCCGAGGGCGTGCCGCCCGCCGCGCTCGTCGACTGGCGCCACCAGATCGAATACTCGATCTATCCGCAGTACCGGCACCGCTACGCGCCCGGCGTCACGCGCAACACCGAGCACTGGTTCAGCCTCGAGGTGCCGGCCGGCACGCCCGTCACGCTGTCGCCGCGCGAGCATACCGACCATCTCTGGCTGCCGTACCGCGAGGCGGCCGCGCGCTGCTACTCGCCGTCCAACGCCGAGGCGATCCTGCAACTTCCCGCGCGCCTCGCGGCGCGTGCGGCATGAGCGGCGGCAACCGGCTGCGCCTCACCCAGTTGCGGGACCTGTTCCTGCAGGAGCGCGGGTCGTCGTCGCGGCTCGCGTTCAGCTCCGGCAACACCGTCACGCTGCGCCATGGCGGCGCCGAGTTCTTCCCGGCACTGGTGCGCCGCATCGATGAGGCGTCGGTGTCGGTGCTGCTGGAAACCTACATCTTCTGCGACGACCCGGCCGGCCGCCTGGTGTCCGAGGCGCTGCTGCGCGCGGCCGGGCGCGGCGTCCACGTGCGCGTGATCACCGACGGCGTCGGCACCGCGCGCCTGCCGCTGTTCGACAGCTGGCAGGACGCCGGCATCGAGCACCGCATCTACAACCGCTACCTGTTCGGCCGCCTCGGCTTCTCGCGCACGCACCGCAAGCTCGCCTGCATCGACGACGCCTACGCGTTCTGTGGCGGCATCAACGTGGTGGACGACCACGAGCAGAACGGCGAGCGCCTGCCGTTCCCGCGCTGGGATTTCGCCGTCGAACTGGCCGGGCCGGCCGTGGTCGACGTGCGCGCGGCGTTCGAGGTGCAGTGGTATCGCGTGCGGATGGGCCACAAGCGCTACGCGCAGTACGCGCCGCCGATGGTGACGAGCGAGGCGTTCGCCGCGCGCTTCCGGCGCTGGATGCGCAACCACCGCTGGGTCAAGGCCGGCGCGCTGCGCAACGTGACCGAGCCGAGCGTGGCGTTCGTCGCGCGCGACAACGTGCTGAACCGGCGCGCGATCGAGAAGGCCTACCTGGCCGCGATCGGCCGCGCGCGCCAGGCGGTGGTGCTGGCCAATCCGTACTTCATGCCCGGACGCAAGCTGCGCCGCGCGCTGACCAACGCGGCGCGACGCGGCGTCGAGGTGCGCGTACTGATCGGCCGGAAGGAATTCGTCGCGCTCGATACGGCCGTGCCGTTCCTTTATCATGCGTTGCTGCGCGCCGGCGTGCGGGTGGCCGAGTACGACCGGACCATGCTGCACGGCAAGGTGGCGGTGGTCGACGACGGCTGGGCGACGGTCGGTTCGTCGAACCTCGACGCGCTGAGCCTGATGCTCAACAACGAGGCGAACGTGGTGCTGGTGAAACACGACGCCGAGATCGGCGCGCTGCGCGAGGCGATCGACGCGGCGTTCGCGGACGGCCGCGAGATCGACGCGGCCCGCTACGCGGCGCGCCCGCCGCTGGAGCGGCTGATGAACTGGCTCGCGTACACCGCGTACCGCTGGTCGATGAAGCTGCTGACGGTGGGCGGCTACGACTAGTCCGCCACGACCGGCCGGCGCCGGCCGGAACGCGGGCCGCGGGCCCGTTCGTTGCGCGCCCGGCGGACCCGCCGCGGCGCCTTGCGGGGACTGGTAAACCCTTGCCGCGCATGCCGCCATGACCTGAGAACCATCGCGGGGCGGTTAGACACCCGAATCTAATAATTTCCTTGTTTGACCGACGGCCGCACTCAATAATAGTACGGCCGTTCGATTTTCTGGATGACCCCTTGGACGGTTTAGACATCAAGCTTATGCGAAAAGGCGAACAGACGCGTGCCGCGATACTCGAAGCAGCTTTGGACCTCGCCAGCCGTGACGGGCTGGAGGGTCTGACGATCGGCCTGCTGGCCGAGCGCATGCAGATGAGCAAGAGCGGCGTGTTCGCGCACTTCGGCTCGCGCGAGGACCTGCAGGTGGAGGTCGTGCGAGAGTATCACCGCCGCTTCGAGAGCGAGGTGTTCTTTCCGAGCCTGCGCGAGCCGCGCGGCCTGCCGCGCCTGCGTGCGATGCTGGCCCGCTGGATCGAGAAGCGCATCCAGGAAGTGACCACCGGCTGCATCTACATCAGCGGCGCGGTGGAGTACGACGACCGGCCCGACAGTCCGGTGCGCGAGCAGCTGATCGCGAGCGTGACGGCCTGGCGCGCCGCGCTGCTGCGCGCGATTTCGCAGGCGAAGGACGAAGGCCATCTGCGCCCGGACACCGATCCGGACGTGATGCTCTTCGAGTTGTACAGCTTCACGCTCGGCCTGCATCACGACGCCCGCTTCCTGCATCTGCCGGACGGCGTGCGTCTGACCTGGGCCGCGCTGGAAAAGACGATCGTTTCGTATCAGAGCGAGAGCCAGTAGCGGTGCCGTGACGCCCGCGCGAGGCTCGAGCCAGTGCCCTATCTTTGGAGAGAGTCATGGGACAGTACGTTGCCCCGCTGCGCGACATGCAATTCGTGCTGCACGAGTTGCTCAATGTCGAAGCCGAACTGAAGCAGATGCCGAAACACGCGGATCTCGACGCCGACACCATCAACCAGGTGCTCGAGGAAGCCGGCAAGTTCTGCGCCGAGGTGCTGTTCCCGCTCAACCAGGTGGGCGACCGCGAAGGCTGCAAGTACGAGGGTGACGGCGTGGTCACCACCCCCACCGGCTTCAAGGACGCGTACCGCCAGTACATCGACGCGGGCTGGCCCGCGCTCGGCTGCGATCCCGAGTACGGCGGCCAGGGCCTGCCCGCGTTCGTCAACAACGCGCTCTACGAGATGATGAACTCGGCGAACCAGGCCTGGACCATGTACCCGGGTCTCTCGCACGGCGCCTACGAATGCCTGCACGCGCACGGCGCGCCGGAACTGCAGCAGCAGTACCTGCCGAAGCTGGTGTCGGGCGAATGGACGGGCACCATGTGCCTGACCGAGCCGCATTGCGGCACCGACCTCGGCATCCTGCGCACCAAGGCCGAGCCGACCGGTGACGGCGCCTACTCGATCAGCGGCACGAAGATCTTCATCTCGAGCGGCGAGCACGACATGTCGGCCAACATCGTCCACCTGGTGCTCGCTCGCCTGCCGGACGCGCCGCAGGGCACCAAGGGCATTTCGCTGTTCATCGTGCCGAAGTTCATCCCCGACGCGTCGGGCGAGCCGGGCGAGCGCAACGGCATCAAGTGCGGCTCGATCGAGCACAAGATGGGCATCCACGGCAACGCCACCTGCGTGATGAATCTCGACAACGCGAAGGGCTGGCTGGTGGGCGAGCCGAACAAGGGCTTGAACGCGATGTTCGTGATGATGAACGCCGCGCGCCTCGGCGTGGGGATGCAGGGCCTCGGCCTCACCGAGGTGGCCTACCAGAACTCGCTGACCTACGCGAAGGAGCGCCTGCAGATGCGCTCGCTGACCGGCCCGAAGGCGCCCGAGAAGGCCGCCGACCCGATCATCGTGCACCCCGACGTGCGCCGCATGCTGCTCACGCAGAAGGCCTACGCGGAAGGCGCGCGCGCGTTCACGTACTGGTCCGCGCTGCAGATCGACAAGGAGCTGTCGCACGGCGACGAGTCCGAGCGCAAGGAAGCGGCCGATCTGGTCGCGCTGCTCACGCCGATCATCAAGGCGTTCCTGACCGACAACGCGTTCGAGTGCACCAACCACGCGATGCAGATCTACGGCGGGCACGGCTTCATCTCCGAGTGGGGCATGGAGCAGTACGTGCGCGACGCGCGCATCAACATGATCTACGAAGGCACCAACTCGATCCAGTCGCTCGACCTGCTGGGCCGCAAGGTGCTCGGCGACATGGGCGCGAAGCTGAAGAAGTTCGGCGCGATCGTGACCGAATTCGTCGAGTCCGAGGGCGTCAAGCCGGAGATGGCCGAGTTCGTCAATCCGCTGGCCGACATCGGCGAGAAACTGCAGAAGCTGACCATGGAAATCGGCATGAAGGCGATGCAGAACCCGGACGAGGTCGGCGCCGCCGCGGTGCCGTACCTGCGTACCGCCGGGCACCTCGTGTTCGCCTACTTCTGGGCGCGCATGGCGCGCCTCGCGCTCGACAAGGAAGCCTCGGGCGATCCGTTCTACAAGTCGAAGCTGGCCACCGCGCGATTCTATTTCGCGCGTCTGCTGCCCGAGACGGCCGCCACGATCCGCGCCGCGCGCGCCGGCTCGAAGACGCTGATGGAAGTCGACGAAGCGCTGTTCTGACACGTTGCCCGGGCCACCGCCGTGCCGCACGACGCGGCGCCGGCGGCCCGGGCGCCCGCAGCCGATTCATCTGCCGCGCCGTTCGCAGCCAGCCCCGCCAGGCGCGACGCGCGGCTCTATCCGGAGGAATCCCGTGAGCAATTTCATCATTCGCAAGGTCGCCGTGCTCGGCGCCGGCGTGATGGGCGCGCAGATCGCCGCGCATCTCGTCAACGCGCGCGTGCCGGTGCTGCTGTTCGATCTGCCGGCCAAGGAAGGCCCCAAGAACGGCATCGCGCTGAAGGCCATCGAAAACCTGAAGAAGCTGTCGCCGGCGCCGTTCGGCGTGAAGGACGACGCGAAGTATCTGGTGCCCGCGAACTACGAGGACGACCTCGACCAGCTGGCCGAATGCGACGTGGTGATCGAGGCGATCGCCGAGCGCATGGACTGGAAGCATGACCTCTACAAGAAGGTCGCGCCGCACATCGGCCCCAACGCGATCTTCGCGTCGAACACCTCGGGCCTGTCGATCACGGCGCTCTCGGACGGCTTCGCCGACGAGCTGAAGGCACGCTTCTGCGGCGTCCACTTCTTCAATCCGCCGCGCTACATGCACCTCGTCGAACTGATCCCGACCGCCCACACGCGCGGCGAGATCCTCGACCAGCTGGAGACCTTCCTGACCAGCGTGGTCGGCAAGGGCGTGGTGCGTGCCAAGGACACGCCGAACTTCATCGCGAACCGCGTCGGCATCTTCTCGATCCTGGCCGTGATCACCGAAGCGGCCAAGTTCGGCCTGCGCTTCGACGAGGTGGACGACCTGACCGGCGCGCGGCTCGGCCGCGCCAAGTCGGCGACGTTCCGCACCGCCGACGTGGTCGGTCTCGACACCATGGCGCACGTCATCAAGACGATGCAGGACAACCTCGCCGACGACCCGTTCTTCCCGGTCTACGAGACGCCCGCCGTGCTCGCCGAACTCGTCAAGCAGGGCGCGCTCGGCCAGAAGACCGGCGCCGGCTTCTACAAGAAGGAAGGCCGCGCGATCAAGGTGCTCGACCCGAAGTCGGGCGGCTACGTGGACGGCGGCGCAAAGGCCGACGAGACGGTCGCGCGCATTCTCAAGCGCCCGCCCGCCGAGCGCCTGAAGCTGCTGCGCGAGACCCAGCATCCGCACGCGCAGTTCCTGTGGGCGGTGTTCCGCGACGTGTTCCATTACATCGGCGTCCACCTCGAATCGATCGCCGACAACGCGCGCGACGTGGACCTCGCGATCCGCTGGGGCTTCGGCTGGAACGAAGGCCCGTTCGAGGGCTGGCAGGCGGCCGGCTGGAAGCAGGTGGCCGAGTGGGTGCAGGAGGACATCGCGGCGGGCAAGGCGCTGGCCAGCGTGCCGCTGCCGTCGTGGGTGCTGGAAGGCGCGGTGGCCGAGCAGGGCGGCGTGCATACCGCCGAGGGCTCGTGGTCGCCGGCCGCGGGCAAATTCGTGCCGCGTTCGTCGCTGCCGGTCTACGAGCGCCAGGTGTTCCGCGCGCCGCTCTTGGGCGAGGCGGGCCGCGACCCGGCCAAGTACGGCAGGACGCTGTTCGAGACCGACTCGGTGCGCGCCTGGGTGGACGACCGCGCGGGCGAGGACGACGTCGTGATCGTCTCGTTCAAGTCGAAGATGAACACCATCGGCCCGGGCGTGATCGACGGCCTCGCGCAGGCCATCGACCTCGCCGAGAAGGATTACCAGGGCGTGGTGATCTGGCAGCCGACCTCGCTCAAGCTCGGCACGCCGGGCGGCCCGTTCTCGGCCGGCGCGAACCTCGAGGAGGCGATGCCCGCGTTCATGATGGGCGGCGCGAAGGGCATCGAGCCGTTCGTGAAGAAATTCCAGCAGGGCATGCTGCGCGTGAAGTACGCGAACGTGCCGGTGGTCTCGGCGGTGTCGGGCATCGCGCTCGGCGGCGGCTGCGAGCTGATGCTGCACAGCGCGAAGCGGGTGGTCCATGTGGAGAGCTACGTCGGCCTCGTCGAGGTGGGCGTGGGCCTCGTGCCGGCGGGCGGCGGCCTCAAGGAAGCGGCGCTGCGCGCGGCCGAGGCGGCCACGGCGGCCGGCGCCACCAGCGAGCTGCTGAAGTTCGTCACGAAGTCGTTCGAGAACGCGGCGACGGCGAAGGTCTCGACCTCGGCGCACGACGCGCGCGCGATGGGCTACCTGAAGCCGTCGGACACCATCGTGTTCAACGTGTTCGAGCTGCTCGACGTGGCCAAGAAGGAAGCGCGCGCGCTGGCCGCCACCGGCTATCGCGCGCCGCTCAAGGCCACCGAGATTCCAGTGGCGGGCCGCTCGGCGATCTCGACCATCAAGGCGCAGCTCGTCAACATGCGCGACGGCCGCTTCATCAGCGAGCACGACTTCCTGATCGCGAGCCGGATCGCGGAAGCGGTGTGCGGCGGCAACGTCGAGGCCGGCAGCACGGTGGACGAGGAATGGCTGCTCGCGCTGGAGCGCCGCGCGTTCGTCGAGCTGCTCGGCACGCAGAAGACGCAGGAACGGATCATGGGCATGTTGCAGACCGGCAAGCCGGTGCGCAACTGAGCGAGCCGCGGACCACTTTGCATCGGACCCGTTCCGGCGCGAGCGCGCCGGGCCGGGTCGACAGGAGCCACAAATGAGCAAACAGCTGCAAGACGCATACATCGTCGCCGCGAGCCGCACGCCGATCGGCAAGGCGCCGCGCGGCGTGTTCAAGAACACGCGCCCGGATGAACTGCTGGTCCACGCGATCCGCGCCGCGGTCGCGCAGGTGCCGGGCCTCGATACCAAGCTGATCGAGGACGCGATCATCGGCTGCGCGATCCCCGAGGCCGAGCAGGGCCTCAACGTGGCGCGCATCAGCGCGCTCCTGGCCGGGCTGCCGAACTCGGTCGGCGGCGTGACCGTCAACCGCTTCTGCGCGTCGGGCCTGACCGCGCTTGCGTTCGCGGCGGACCGGATTCGCGTCGGCGAATCGGAAGCGCTGATCGCGGGCGGCACCGAATCGATGAGCATGGTGCCGATGATGGGCAACAAGCCGTCGATGTCGCCGCACATCTTCGACCGCGGCGAGGACGTCGGCATCGCCTACGGCATGGGCCTGACGGCCGAGCGCGTGGCCGAGCAGTGGAAGGTGAGCCGCGAGGACCAGGACGCGTTCTCGGTGGAATCGCACCGCAAGGCGCTGGCCGCGCAGCAGTCCGGCGAGTTCGCCGACGAGATCGCGCCGTACACGATCAGCGAGCATTTTCCGAACCTCGCGACCGGCGAGATCGACGTGAAGACGCGCGAGATCAAGCTCGACGAAGGCCCGCGCGCCGACACCTCGCCGGAAGGGCTCGCCAAGCTGCGCACGGTGTTCGCGAACAAGGGCTCGGTGACGGCCGGCAACAGCTCGCAGACCTCGGACGGCGCCGGCGCGCTGCTGGTGGTCTCGGAAAAGGTGCTGAAGGAATTCAACCTGACGCCGCTCGCGCGCTTCGTCAGCTTCGCCGTGCGCGGCGTGCCGCCCGAGATCATGGGGATCGGCCCGAAGGAGGCGATCCCGGCCGCGTTGAAGGCCGCCGGCCTCAAGCAGGACGATCTCGACTGGATCGAGCTGAACGAGGCGTTCGCCGCGCAGTCGCTGGCCGTGATCCGCGATCTCGGCCTCGATCCGTCCAAGGTCAACCCGCTCGGCGGCGCGATCGCGCTCGGCCACCCGCTCGGCGCGACCGGCGCGATCCGCGCCTCGACGGTGGTGCATGGCCTGCGCCGCCGCAACCTGAAGTACGGGATGGTGACGATGTGCGTCGGCACCGGGATGGGCGCCGCGGGTATCTTCGAACGGCTGTAAGCGGGTCGCGTACCCGATGACGGCGGTGCGCGGGCAGCTCGCTCGCGCACCGCTTTTTTTATCGCTCGGATTTGAGGAGACGGTTAGATGGATATCCAGACCGACGTCGCGAACGGCGTCCTGACGATCACGATCGCGCGCCCCGCCAAGAAGAACGCGATCACCGCGGCGATGTACCAGGCGATGGCCGACGCGCTCGCCGCCGCGCAGGAGGACAACGCCGTGCGCGTGGTGCTGATCCGCGGCAGCGACGGCAATTTCAGCGCGGGCAACGATCTCGAGGACTTCATCAAGGTGCCGCCGAACACGCCCGACGCGCCCGTGTTCCAGTTCCTGCACCAGATCAGCACGGCGGCCAAGCCGCTCGTCGCGGCGGTGCCGGGCATCGCGGTCGGCGTCGGCGTGACGATGCTGATGCATTGCGATCTCGTCTACGCGGCCGACACCGCCAAGCTGTCGCTGCCGTTCACGCAACTCGGGCTGTGCCCGGAAGCGGCTTCGAGCCTGTTGCTGCCGCGCCTCGCGGGCCACCAGATCGCGGCCGAGAAGCTGATGCTCGGCGAGCCGTTCGACGCGCTCGAAGCGCACCGCATCGGCCTCGTCAACCGCGTGCTGCCGGCCGCCGAACTCGACGCGTTCGCGGCGAAGCAGGCCGCCAGGCTGGCCGCGCTGCCGGCCTCGTCGCTGCGCGTGACGAAGGCGCTGCTCAAGCAGACCGGCAGCGGCGTCGAGGTGGCCGCGCGGATGGACGACGAGGCGAGCCACTTCGGGCGCATGCTCGACGCGCCCGAGGCGCGCGAGGCGATCAGCGCGTTCTTCGAGAAGCGCAAGCCGGACTTCCGTCAGTTCGACTGAGCGCGGCCGACCGCGTCGGATGGCGGACGTGAGGGAACCGGCCGCGCCGATCAATGGGCGGCAGGCCGTCGGGGCGGCCACGCCCCGATCCGACTGCGGGACGCGACGCGATGCAAAAAAGGGGCGTCCACGCAGCAGCGCTGCCCGGTTCGAATCATCTCCGCGGGAAACGGCCATCCCGAAGTGAACAGATCCTAATAATAATATAAATCAAGCTTGATTGATTAAATACTCAATGGGTGGTGATCATCCAGATAAAAAGATTATCGATGGCGTCGATAAAGGTGTTGCGCCGCCGCGAATTTAAAATCCGGAATGCATCTGGATATGTCGTGAAAGCCTGGTGTATGATTGCCGTGACTCTCTTTGACGAGTCGATTGCATGACGCGACAGCGGCGAGCCGGGCGTTGAATGCCGGAAAATGGCGGTCGTCCGTCTGCCAAAAAATTAGTGGGGGCGTATGAAACTGCTTTCGTGGGCTGACGGGGTGGCAGTTGCCTTCGGTATTTTTCTATTCTTGATCTTCGATCTCGTTTTCCCGACCATCGGCGCGACGAACTTTTTCCCGCTGATCCTGGCCGTGATGGTTATTATCTCGGCGGGCTGTAGATGGATGATCGGCAAGAAGGCGCAAAAATGAAGTTGAGCCGACCGCTGCTTGGGACCCGACTCTGCGCGTGCGGGTTGGCCGGTCTGCTTTCCGCCTGCGCGACGGTACTGTCACCGCCGCCTGCCCCTGCCCCTGCCCCTACTTCCGCTCCTACGTCCGCTCCCGCTCCCGCCATGCCGATCACGGACGCGGACGCGGACATCTTGATCCCGGTGTGGTCGGCGATCACCGATGCCCCGCAACAACCGTGGGCAGGCGCCAGGACCATTCTGTATACCTACGTGCTGGTCGGCGATATCGGCAATGGCGACGTCAATGCTGCGACGCGTAACGCGAAAGCGTCGCTCGGTTCCCTGCTTCTCGAGGTACAGGCCGGCCAGCGGCTCGCTCCGCACGACTCGTCGATATCGGCCGAGATGCTGGCACAGATGAATCAATTCTGTATTCCGGCATCCTCGAGTGCCGCGAATAATATCTCTCTGGATCGATACAATTTCTCGCTATCGAAGGATTACCTCAATGCATTCAGGATGCTTTTAAGAAAATATCCGAAAATCAAAAAAAGATTGCATGGTGTTGGTCCTTTCCTGGTCGCTACTCATAAGCCGATCAATGAGTTGCTGGCCAACCACGGGAAGGCCAGTCCCGGGTCGCCGATATTGCTCATGGATCTGAGTGGCCAGGAACCGAAATCGATATCGGGTTACGTGTCGTCGTATAAAGAGGCAGTGCGCAAGGATTTTTCCGAGACCGGCGAGATCGGATCGCTGCGTTCGCGGATCGCCTCGTTCCTTCTCAAGGTCGGACTATCGATCTCGGCCGTCCTGGAAATCTATCCGCACGCCTAGCGTGCGCCGGTCTCAGGCCGTGCCGTAATCGACGTAGCCCGATTCGCGGCAGAAGCTGACGAGCCGCAGCCCCGCTTCCTTCGCGATCGCGATGGCCAGCGACGAGGGCGCCGAGATCGTCGCGACGAGCGGGATGCCGACGCGCGCGGCCTTGCGCACCAGTTCGTAGCTCGCGCGGCTCGACAGGAACACGAAGCCGTCGGTCAGCTCGGCGCGCGCGAGCGTCAGGTGGCCGATCAGCTTGTCGAGCGCGTTGTGGCGGCCGACGTCCTCGAACGCGCAGCGGATCGCGCCCGTCGCGTCGCACCAGGCGGCCGCGTGCAGGCCGCCGGTGAGCTTCGTCAACGCCTGATGCGCAGGCAGCGCGCGCGCGGCCTGCGCGAGCGCGTCGGGCGCGAGACGCTCGAGAAAGCCCGTCACCGGCACGCGTTCGGGCGCGAGATCGAGCAGGTCGATGCTCTCGATGCCGCACACGCCGCAGCCGGTGCGGCCGGCCAGCGAGCGGCGCTTTTCCTTCAATGCGACGAACGCCTGCTGGACCACGTCGAGATGGACCTCGGCGTGCGGGATCGGCGCGTCGGCGTGCAGCACCACCTCGATATCCTTGATGTCGGCGCCGCGCGCGACGATGCCCTCCGAGATCGCGAAGCCGACCGCGAACGCTTCCAGGTCGCGCGGCGTACCCATCATCACCGCGTGCGAGATGCCGTTGAACACCAGCGCGACCGGCCATTCCTGGCCGACGTGGTCGGCGGTGGCGGCGACGTCGGCGCCGCGATGGCGCGAGATCGCCACCTCGATGCTGCCGTTCGGTTCGAGATCGGGTTCGAGCAGATCGGACGGATTCACGGCAAGACTCCAGCAGGGGATACGGGCAGGGCCGAGCGGGCGCAAGGCGCGCCGCGCGGACGGGTTCTACAATACCGGAACGCGGCGAATCCCGCCGGGCCGGGCGCGCCGCGCTCATGTCACCAGACCGGAATCACCATGGAACTCAGCAGCCAGCCCTTGCTGTTCGGCTTCGAAGTCGAATCGTCGGAGGATTTCACCTTCATCCCGATGATCGTGCGCTTTCATCTCGATCGTTGCGCGCTGCGGATTTCGCTCGATCAGTGGCAGCGGTTGCCGCTGGAAGACCGGCGGCTGCTCGCGCGGTTTCCGGTCGTGGTCGGGGCGGACGAGCAGGACGCGGCGCAGCCCGATTTCGCGAGCGCGCTGGCGGAGATGCTGCGCTCGCATGCGGCCGGCGAGGCCGAACGCATCGAGCCCGAGGCGGCGCCGGCGTGGCGCGACACCGCCACGGTGCCGGCGGCGCTCGCCGCGCAGTGCGCGCTGGCCGGGCTGCCGGCGCCGGACGCGGCGGCCTGGGCGGCGCTCGGGCCGTTCGAGCGCTACGTGCTCGCCAAGCTGTCGCGCAAGCCGAAGCTCAACCACGACTTCCTGCCGGCGATGCGCGAGTTCGGGCTCGCCGCGCGCTGAACGCGGCGCGAGCGAATCCGCTCACGATTCGATCCAGATCCGGCAGCGACGCGACATTTCAGCGCAGTATTGATGCGTGACGTCGACGCGCGACATCGGCGCGCGGATTACGCCGTCGCCCGCGGCGCCTCAGGCGGAGACGGGCGGCAGCGCGCGCGGCCGGCGGTCCGAGTCGGTCGCCACGTAGGTCAGCGTCGCCTCGGTCACCTTCACCACCTCGCCGGCCAGCCCCATGCGCTGCGCGTAGACCTCGACGCCGACCGTCACCGAGGTGTTGCCGGTCTTGACGATGTTCGCGTAGAAGCTGACCAGGTCGCCGACGAACACCGGCTGCTTGAACAGGAAGGAATTGACGGCGATCGTCGCGACGCGGCCGTTGGCGCGCCGGCTGGCCGGGATCGAGCCGGCGATGTCGACCTGCGACATGATCCAGCCGCCGAACACGTCGCCGTGAACGTTCGCTTCGGACGGTTGCGGGACGACGCGCAGCGCGGGCTGCTGCTGCGGGAGTTGCGACGGCGTATCGGTCATGGGGGGATTCCACTCGTTATGCGGGCCGGGTGCGGCGCCATCCGGCGGACAGCGGTGCGAACCGGCTTCTGCGACAATGCAGGATTCTGAAATTGTACGAGAAAGCGCGTGCGCGGCCCGCCCGGGCGCATGCGCTCCATTCCCATGCGCCGCTTTCCCGCTTCCTCCGAGTCCGCCCCGGCCGCGTCCGGCCCTCGCAACGACTGGCAGACGATCCGCTCGCTGCTGCCCTACCTGACCACCTACAAGGGCCGCGTGGTGCTCGCGCTCACCTGCCTGATCGGCGCCAAGTTCGCCAATCTCGGCGTGCCGATCGTGATGAAGCGCATCGTCGACGGGCTCTCGTCGGTCCAGCACCTGCAGGCGCTGGGCCGCGCCGAACAGTCGGCGCCGCTGGTGCTGGCGGGCGGCATCGGGCTGCTGGTGGTGGCCTACGCGGTGGTGCGGCTGTCGACCTCGATGTTCACCGAGCTGCGCGAGATCCTGTTCGCGAAGGTGACCGAGAGCGCGGTGCGCCAGCTCGCGCTGCAGGTGTTCCGGCATCTGCACGGGCTGTCGCTGCGCTTTCACCTGGACCGCCAGACCGGCGGCATGTCGCGCGACATCGAACGCGGCACGCGCGGCATCCAGCAGTTGATCTCGTATTCGCTCTACAGCATCCTGCCGACGCTGATCGAGGTCGGGCTCGTGCTCGGCTTCTTCGTGGTCAAGTACGACGCGTCCTACGCGCTGATCACGCTGGCCGCGCTGGCCGCCTACGTGGTGTTCACGATCAAGGTCACCGAATGGCGCACGCATTTCCGGCGCACCATGAACGAGCTCGATTCGCGCGCGAACTCGCGCGCCATCGATTCGCTGATCAACTACGAGACGGTCAAGTATTTCGGCAACGAGGACTGGGAGGCGCGGCGCTACGACGAGAACCTGCTGCGCTACCGGCAGGCCGCGATCCGCTCGCAGCGCTCGCTGTCGCTGCTGAACTTCGGCCAGCAGGCGATCATCGGCGTGGGGCTGGTGTTCATCCTCTGGCGCGCGACCCAGGGCGTGCTGGCCGGGCGCCTGACGCTCGGCGACCTGGTGCTGATCAACACCTTCATGCTGCAGCTCTACATCCCGCTGAACTTCCTCGGCATCGTCTATCGCGAACTCAAGCAGAGCCTGACCGACATGGACCGCATGTTCGCGCTGCTCGGCGCGCCGCAGGAGGTGGCGGACCTGCCCGCCGCGCCGGCGCTCGCGGTGCGCGGCGCGCAAGTGCGTTTCGCGCACGTCGATTTCGCCTACGAGCCGGCGCGGCAGATCCTGCACGACGTCGATTTCACGGTCGAGGCCGGCACCACCACGGCGGTGGTCGGCCACAGCGGCTCGGGCAAGTCCACGCTGTCGCGGCTGCTGTTCCGCTTCTACGATCTCGATCGCGCGGCGGGCGGCGCGATCACGATCGACGGCCAGGACCTGCGCGACGTCTCGCAGGCGTCGCTGCGCGCGGCGATCGGCATCGTGCCGCAGGACACCGTGCTGTTCAACGACACGATCCACTACAACATCGCCTACGGGCGGCCGAACGCGACGCGCGACGAGGTGATCGCCGCGGCGCGCGCCGCGCACATCCACGCGTTCATCGAAAGCCTGCCGAACGGCTATGACACGACCGTCGGCGAGCGCGGGCTCAAGCTGTCGGGCGGCGAGAAGCAGCGCGTCGCGATCGCGCGCACGATCCTCAAGAACCCGCCGATCCTCGTGTTCGACGAGGCAACCTCGGCGCTCGATTCGCGTTCCGAGCGCGCGATCCAGCACGAGCTCGAGCAGATCGCGCGGCACCGCACGACGCTCGTGATCGCGCACCGGCTGTCGACCGTGGTGCATGCGGCGCAGATCATCGTGATGGATCGCGGCCGGATCGTCGAGCGCGGCACGCACGAGGCGCTGGTGCGCGCGGGCGGGCATTACGCGCAGATGTGGGCACTGCAGCAGCGCGCGGCGACGGCGGGCGACGGGGGCGAGGAAGCGGCCGGAGAGGCCGGCGAGGCGGCGCGCGGCGCGGCAACGGGTGCCGCGGCGCAAATGTAAGCGGCGCTGGCGGCCGGCGCGGATGACGGGTTGGTGCGCGTGCGCTCGGGTTGGGGCGGTGGTTGCCGCCCCGCGGCGACGCGACCGGCTCAAGGCGACCGCCCGCGCACGAGTGGCCGGCGTCCCTGCGGTGGCTGCCGGGGCGGCCGCGCGGCTCCCGCGTGACGACTACCGTATGAAGGAGACGACTACCGCACCGCTCGCAGCCGCGCGTCGAGCCCGGCCAGCTGAGCCGGCGTGCCGACGTTTTCCCAGATCCCCTCGTACCGCTCGCCCGTCGCTCGGCCGGCCGCGATCGTCTCGCGGTAGTAAGGCGTGAGTGCGCGCCGCGTGCCGCGCGGCAGGCCGGCGAACATCCGCACGTCGTAGAGCCCGATGTTGCCGAACGTGACGCGCGGCGCGTCGGTGTCGAGCGAGAGCCGGCCGTCGGCGTCGAGCGCGAAATCGCCGTCGGGATGGAACGGCGGGTTCGGCACCATCACGAGATGCAGCCCCGGCGTGTCGAGCGCGGCCATCCGCGCTGCGTGAGCACGCAGCGACGCGTAGTCGAATTCACAGAACACGTCGCCGCTGACGGCGACGAACACGGGCGAGCGCGCCACGCCGGCCGCAGCGGACTCGTCGGCCCGCGTCAGCAGCGGCAGCGCCTGCGCGATGCCGCCCGCGGTCTCGAGCGCCTCGCCCTCGGCCGAGTAGCGCAGCCGCACGCCCCAGCGCGCGCCGTCGCCGAGCGCGGCCTCGATCCGTGCGCCGAGCCAGGCATGGTTGATCACGATGGTCGTGAAGCCGGCCGCCGCGAGCCGTTCGATCTGCCAGACGATCAGCGGCTTGCCGCCGGCTTCGAGCAGCGGCTTCGGGCAGGTGTCGGTGAGCGGGCGCATCCGTTCGCCGCGTCCGGCGGCGAAGATCATCGCGGTATCGAGCACGGCGGTCATGGCGTGGGCGGGCGCAGGGGGGAGATTCAGAACGTGTAGCCGACCTCGACGGACGGCTGCCCCTCGAGTTCGTCGAGCAGGTGCGCGAACGGCGCGAGCGGCCGATAGCGCTGCGCGACCTTGCGTGCATAGCCGAGGAAGCGCGGCAGGTCGTCGAGATAGCGCGGCTTGCCGTCACGATAGTGGATGCGCGGGAACAGCCCGAGCACCTTGATGTGGCGCTGCAGCCCGGTCCATTCGAGCTGGCGGTAGAACTCGCCGAAATCGGCCTCGACGGGCAGGCCGGCTTTTTTTGCCCGCTCCCAGTAGTAAACGAAGCAGTCGAGCTCGAATTCCTCGTCCCAGCTGATGAACGCGTCGCGCAGCAGCGAGACGACGTCGTAGCCGAGCGGCCCCCAGACGGCGTCCTGGAAGTCGAGCACGCCGGGGTTCGGCGCGGTGATCATCAGGTTGCGCGGCATGAAGTCACGCAGCATGAAGCCCTGCGGCTGCCCGAGCGCGTTCGCCACCAGCAGCGCGAAGGTGCGGTCGAGCACGCCGCGCTGGCGCGCGTCGAGCGTCTTGCCGAGATGGCGGCCCACGTACCACTCGGGCATCAGCTCCATCTCGCGGCGCAGGAACGCCTCGTCGAACGGCGGCAGCACGCCCTCGCGCGAGCTGAGCTGCCAGCGCACCAGCGCGTCGAGCGCGTCGCGCATCAGCGGCCGGGCCGCCACGGGGTCGGCCGGGTCGAGTGCGCCGATGTAGGTGGCGCGGCCGAGATCGGTGACCAGCATGAAGCCGGCTTCCAGGTCGCATTCGTGGACCTGCGGCGCATGCAGGCCGGCCGCCGCCAGCAACTCGGCGACCTGCACGAACTCGCGGCACTTCTCGGGCGGCGGCGCATCGACGGCGATCAGCGTGCCGGACGGCTCGCTGCCGCTCGCCAGCCGGAAGTAGCGCCGGAAGCTGGCGTCGGCCGAAGCGGGCACGAGCGAGCCGAGGTCGAGCGCGTAGCGCGGGGCGAACCCGGCGAGCCAGGCGAGCAGCCGTTCGCGGCGGCCATCGTGGCTGTCGGCGGGCATGGCGGGGGAGGCGGCAGCGGAAGGGGGCGTCATCGAAACGGAAACTCGGGGGAGGGGGGAACGTCTTGCCATATAATACCCCACGACTTTTTTGACGCGTCCCGTGTCAATCCCCGCCGGTTGCGGGTCGCAGCGCGGCTGCGGCCTGTCGTGCCGCCCGCCGATCGCCTTGCCTCGTGTGCGCCGCGTCGCAGTCACGGTTCGATTGCGCGGGCCTCGACGTGCGAACGCGAGGGACCTGCCGGGACCGATTCGCCCGATATCGATGCCGCCCAAACCGTTTTTCCCGCTCGTATCCTGCAGCGAACCCGCGATCCGCAAACGGCGCCTCGCGGTGGCGCTGCTCGCCGTGCCCGGTTTCGTGCCCGCTATCGCGCAGGCGCAACTGGCGGGCTCGGCCGCGCAGCCGCAGTCGCTCGACTCCCCCTGGGACCTGCGTCTCGCGCCGCAGCTCGAGGATCATCCGCTGCGCACCGGCTCGAAGCCGGCCGGCTTCGTGCTCGCCGACCACACGAGCGGCACGGCCGACCAGGACCTGGCCGCCAAGGGCTCGGCCGAGCTGCGCCGCGGCACCACGATCGTGAAGGCCGACGCGCTGCACTACGATCAGGACACCGACATGGCCGATGCCTACGGCCGCGTCACGGTGTCGGGCAGCGGCACCACCTTCTCGGGACCGGAGGCCCACCTGAAGGTGGAGGCCAACCAGGGCACGATGGCCACGCCGAAGTACCACTTCACGACCACCGGCGGCTCCGGTAGCGCGAAGCAGGTCGAGCTGCTCGACAGCGAGCGCTCGGTGTTCACCGACGCGACCTACTCGGCCTGCCAGTGCGAGAAGCCGGCCTGGTACATCAAGGGCAGCCGTTTCGAATTCGACACGGGCGCCGACGAGGGCGTGGCGCGCAACGGCGTGCTGTTCTTCCAGGGCCTGCCGATCTTCGCGAGCCCGTGGCTGACGTTCCCGCTGTCGGGCGACCGGCGCAGCGGCTTCCTGCCGCCGACGGTGTCGCTGAGCTCGACCAACGGCTTCGAGCTGGCGCTGCCGTACTACTTCAACATCGCGCCGAACCGCGACCTGACGCTGACGCCGGAGATCATCGCGAAGCGCGGGGTGTTCACGCGCGCCGAGTTCCGCTACCTGTCGCCGAACTATTCGGGCTCGCTGACGGGCGAATTCCTGCCTGACGATCGCCTGACGCACTCGAACCGCTACGCGATCTACTGGCAGCACCAGCAGAACTTCGGCGGCGGCTTCGGCGGTTACGTCTATTACAACAAGGTCTCGGACAACACCTATCCGGAAGACCTCGGCTCGACCAACCAGTTCGTCAACGGCACCCAGACGCTGTACCAGCAGGAAGCGGGCCTCACCTACAACAAGGGTCCGTGGTCGGTGCTCACGCGCTACCAGCACTGGCAGACGCTGCCGCCGTCGATCGCGCCGTATGGCCGCGAACCGCAGCTGAACGTGAAGTACACGAAGTACGACGTGGGCGGCTTCGACTTCGGCGCCGAGGCCGACTACTCGCGCTTCCGGATCACCACGGCGGACCAGCCCGAAGGCGACCGCGTGATGTTCAACCCCTACGTGTCGTACGGGGTCTACGGTCCGGGCTACTTCATCGTGCCGAAGGCGCAGCTGCACATCGCGTCGTATGACCTCACGACGACGACGGGCGGCATCCCCGGCCAGCCGAAGCGTTTCACCTACTCGATCCCGACCTTCTCGCTCGACAGCGGGCTGGAGTTCGACCGCTCGGTGCGGCTGTTCGGCCAGGATTTCATCCAGACGCTCGAGCCGCGGCTGTTCTACGTCTACACGCCGTACCGCAACCAGCTCGACGCGCCGCTGTTCGATACCGCCGAGTCCGACTTCGGGCTCGCCGAGATCTTCACCACCAATACCTTCGTCGGCAACGACCGGATCGCCGACGAGAACCGCGTCACCGCCGCGCTGACCACGCGCTTCCTGAACCCGGCCACGGGCGACGAGCGCGCGCGCTTCGTGATCGCGCAGCAGTATTACTTCTCCAACCAGCGCACCACGCTGCTGCCGACCGACTCGGTCGCGCAGGCGCGCCACTCGGACCTGATCCTCGGCGCGTCGCTGAAGCTCGGCGCCGGCTTCGCGTCGGAGACGGCGTTCCAGTACAACGCCGACAACAACCAGCTCGTGAAGTCGAGCATCGGCTTCGGCTACAGCCCCGGCGAGCGCCGCGTGATCAACGTGGCCTACCGCTACACGCGCGCCAACACGACGCTCAACGGCGATCCGATCAACCAGGTGCTGATCTCGGGCCAGTGGCCGCTCACACGCCACCTCTACGCGGTCGGCCGCTTCAATTACGATCTGGCCAGCAACCGGGTTGTCGACGGTCTACTCGGCTTCCAGTACGATGCCGACTGCTGGGCGCTCGGCGTCGGCGTGCAGCGCTACGCGAACGGCGTCAACACGTCGGGACAGCAGAATTCCGCGACGCGCTTCATGGCGCAGCTGACGCTGAAGGGGCTGACGAGCATCGACAACGGGCTCGTCGCCGCGTTCCGCGAGGGCATCCCGGGCTATACGCCGCTGCCGCCGCAGGCCCCGCCGCTGGCCCGTTTCAGCAACTATGAGTAACCAACCTTCGCGCACCATCGCCGCGCCTGACACGGTGCCGGCCAGCCTGCTTTCAATGGAGTCTCCGTGGCAATGAAGAAAACCCTTCGCTTCGCAGCAATCGTGTCCGGCCTCGTCGCCGCCATGTCGCTGCTGTCCGTCACGCCGGCGGTCGCCCAAGCGCTCGGTTCGAATGGCGCGGCGCTGGCCGACGAGGTCGTCGCCGTCGTCAACAACGACGTGATCACCGGCCGCGAGCTGGACCAGCGGGTCGGCCTGATCGCGCGCCGGCTGCAGCAGCAGAAGGCGCCGGTGCCGCCCGCCGACGAGCTGCGCCTGCAGGTGCTGAACCAGATGGTGCTGGAGCGCATCCAGGTGCAGAAGGCGAAGGATGACGGCATCGTGGTGGACGACGCGATGGTGCAGACCACGCTGCAGCGTCTGGCGGCCGCCAACAACATGCAGCTCGACCAGTACCGCACGCGGCTCGAGGCCGAAGGGGTGCCCTGGAGCATCTTCGTCAGCGACGCGCGTACCGAGCTGATGCTCTCGCGCCTGCGCGAGAAGGAAGTGGACAGCAAGATCACCGTGTCCGACGCCGAGGTGGCGAGCTACATCGCGAGCCAGCGCGGCCCGAACGCCGGTTCGCAGCAGGATCTGCGGCTCGAGCACATCTTCGTGGCGGCCGCGCAGAACGCGCCGGAGACGCAGATCGACGCCGCCCAGAAGAAGGCCGACGGCCTGCTCAAGCAGGCGCTCGCGCCGGGCGCCGATTTCGAGCGGATCGCGAAGAACAATTCCGAGGCGAAGGACGCGAAGTCGGGCGGCGACCTCGGCTTCAAGTCGCCGGGCTCGCTGCCGGCCGACGTGGTGCAGGCCGCCGCGCAACTGCGCCCGGGCCAGGTCAACCCGACGCTGATCCGCGTGCCGGACGGCTTCGAGATCGTGCGCCTGGTCGACCGCCGCACGGCGCAGGGCACCTCGGCCGCGTCGCCGAAGATCGTCCAGACCCACGTGCGCCACATCCTGCTGCGCGTCGGCGAAGGCAAGTCCGAGGCGCAGGCGCGCCAGCAACTGATCGACATCCGCAACCAGGTGGAGGCGGGCGGCGATTTCGCGAGCTTCGCGCGCACCTACTCGCAGGACGGTTCGGCCTCGCAGGGCGGCGATCTCGGCTGGATCAGCCCGGGCGAGACGGTGCCGGAATTCGAGCGCGCCATGAACACGCTGCAGGACGGCCAGATCAGCAACCCGGTGCGCACCGAGTACGGCTATCACCTGATCCAGGTGCTCGGCCGCCGCGACGCGGAAGGCTCGGTCCAGCAGCAGATGGACATCGCACGCCAGGCGATCGGCCAGCGCAAGGCCGAGCAGGCCTATGCCGACTGGCTGCGCGAGTTGCGCGATTCGTCCTACGTGCAGATCAAGATCGGCCAGCCGCAACTCTGAGCGAGCCCGCCATGCCCACCGACCCGACGCTGCGCATCGCGATCACCACCGGCGAGCCGGCCGGGGTCGGCCCCGAGTTGAGCGCGCGCGCGCTGGCCGAGGCGCCGGTGCGCTGGCCCGACGCGCGCTTCGAGGTGCTTTGCGACGCGGCGCTGTTCGCCGAACGCGCGCAGGCGGTCGGCATCGATCCGGCCGCGCTCGGCGCCGGCAACCGCGTGGAGCTGGCGCATCGCCCGCTCGCCGTGCCGGCGCGGGCCGGGCAGCTCGACGCGGCCAACGGCCGCTACGTGCTGGGCCTGCTCGACGCGGCGATCGACGGCGCGGTGGCGGGCCGTTACGACGCGATCGTCACGGCGCCGCTGCAGAAGAGCACGATCAACGATGCCGGCGTGCCGTTCACCGGCCACACCGAATACCTGGCCGAACGCACCGGCACGCCGCGCGTCGTGATGATGCTGGCCGGCACCGGCGAGCGGCCGCTGCGCGTGGCGCTGGCCACCACGCACCTGCCGCTCAGGGACGTGTCGGCCGCGCTGACGATCGACTCGCTGGTCGAGACGCTCGTCATCATCGACGCCGACCTGCGCCGCCATTTCGGCCTTGCCGCGCCGCGCATCCTCGTCACCGGCCTGAACCCGCACGCGGGCGAGAACGGCTATCTCGGCCGCGAGGAGATCGACGTGATCGCGCCGGCGCTGGCCGCGGCCAAGGCGCGCGGCATCGACGCGCGCGGGCCGTATCCGGCCGACACGCTGTTCCAGCCGCGCTACCTCGAGCACGCCGACTGCGTGCTCGCGATGTTCCATGACCAGGGCCTGCCGGTGCTCAAGTTCGCCACGTTCGGCGAAGGCATCAACGTCACGCTCGGCCTGCCGATCGTGCGCACCTCGGTCGATCACGGCACCGCGCTCGACCTGGCCGGCACCGGCCGCGCCGACGCGGGCAGCCTGATCGCCGCGCTCGATACCGCGGTCGCGATGGCGCGCCACCGCCGCGGCGCCTGACGCGCCGGCCCGCTCCACTTTCGTTTCATTCTTTCGATGTCGAACAGCAGACAGCACCAGGGACACTTCGCGCGCAAGCGCTTCGGGCAGAACTTTCTCGTCGACACCGGCGTGATCGATTCGATCGTCTCGACGATCCGCCCCGAGCGCGGCGAGCGCATGGTCGAGATCGGCCCGGGCCTCGGCGCGCTGACCGGCCCCGTGATCGAGCGGCTCGCCACGCCCGAGGCGCCGCTGCACGCGGTCGAACTCGACCGCGACCTGATCGGCCGCCTCAAGCAGCGCTTCGGCGACCTGCTGGAGCTGCATGCCGGCGACGCGCTCGCGTTCGATTTCGGCGCGCTCGCGCTGCCGGGCGAGAAGCCGTCGCTACGCATCATCGGCAATCTGCCCTACAACATATCGAGCCCGCTGCTGTTCCACCTGATGACGTTCGCCGAGCGCGTGGTGGACCAGCACTTCATGCTGCAGAACGAGGTGGTCGAGCGGATGGTGGCCGAGCCGGGCAGCAAGGCGTTCAGCCGGCTGTCGGTGATGCTGCAGTACCGCTACGTGATGGACAAGCTGATCGACGTGCCGCCCGAGTCGTTCCAGCCGCCGCCGAAAGTCGATTCGGCGATCGTGCGGATGATTCCCTACGCGCCGCACGAGCTGCTCGAGGTGGACGTCGGCGTGCTCGGCGAGGTGGTCGCGGCGGCGTTCTCGCAGCGTCGCAAGATGCTGCGCAACACGCTCGGCGCGTACCGCGACACGGTCGATTTCGACGCGCTCGGCTTCGATCTGGCGCGCCGCGCCGAGGATGTCGGCGTGGCCGAATACGTGACGCTGGCGCGCACGGTCGCCGCGACGCGGCCTGCCGCCGGCAGTTGATCCGGCTCTGATCCGGTTGGCGCGGCTTCGGCGGCTGGCACGCCGCCGCCTGCGCCGCGCGTTGCCGTTCACGGGCTGCCGTGGTTCGCCACGGCTCGCCGCCGTGTTCGCTTTCCACCCGGCGAAAATCGGCCGTGTCTGGTAAATTCGGCCGTCCCCCAGATTGTTCCCCACGGAGTACCAAACCATGCGAATGCTGCACACGATGCTGCGCGTCGGCGATCTCGACCGCTCGATCCAGTTCTACACCGAGCTGCTCGGCATGAAGCTGCTGCGCCGCAACGACTACCCGGAAGGCAAATTCACGCTCGCGTTCGTCGGCTACGAAGCGGAATCGACCGGCACCGTGATCGAGCTGACCCACAACTGGGACACGCCGTCCTACGAGCTCGGCACCGGTTTCGGCCACCTCGCGATCGAGGTCGACGACGCCTACGCGGCCTGCGAGCGCATCAAGGCGCAAGGCGGCAAGGTCACGCGCGAAGCCGGCCCGATGAAGCACGGCACGACCGTGATCGCGTTCGTCGAGGATCCAGACGGCTACAAGATCGAATTCATCCAGCGCAAGTCGCACTGAGCCG
This sequence comes from Burkholderia perseverans, assembly GCF_022870505.1. Taxonomy (NCBI): domain Bacteria; kingdom Pseudomonadati; phylum Pseudomonadota; class Betaproteobacteria; order Burkholderiales; family Burkholderiaceae; genus Burkholderia; species Burkholderia perseverans. The sequence continues at coordinate 3,695,463 of NZ_CP045094.1, read as the reverse complement.
GATGCATGAAAAAAACGGCGCCTCGCATGAGGCGCCGTTTTTCATTGGAGCGGGCCGGCAGCGCTCACAGCGCCGGCAGCAGTTCGGGCGGATGGTGCTTGAGCGTGTGCCGCGCCTCGCGGAATTCCGGGAAGATCGATTCGACCGTCTGCCAGAACGCCGGGCTGTGGTTCATCTCGCGCAGGTGCGAGAGTTCATGCGCGACCACGTAGTCGATGATCGAGACCGGGAAATGCACGAGCCGCCAGTTCAGGCGGATCTTGCCGTCGCTGGAGCAGCTGCCCCAGCGCGTCGAGGCCGACGACAGCGCATAGGCGCTGTAGCTGACGCCGAGCTTCTGCGCGTACACCGCGAGCCGCTCGCCGAAGATGCGCCGGGCCTCGCCCTGCAGCCAGCCCTGCACGCGGTCCTTGATCTGCTGCGGCTCCGCATGCGCGGGCAGGCCGAGCGCGAGTACCGAGCGCTCGGCATCGTAGGCGAGCGAGCCGTCGGCCGACGCCAGCGCGATCTCGACCGGCTTGCCGAGGAACGGGATGCGCGCGCCGTCCTTCCAGTCGATCTGCGGCAGCGCGCGCTGCTCGATGCGGGTCTGCCATTCGGCCAGCTTCACGAAGATCCAGCGGCGCTTCTCGGCGATCGCGGCCTCGATGTCGGCGAGCGTGACCCAGCGCGGCGCGGTGATCGTGAGCCCGCTGCCGTCGATCGCGAAGCCGATGGTGCGGCGCGCCGAGCGCTTGAGCCGGTATTCGAGGACACGGCCGTCGAGCGTCAGCGAGCGCAGCGAACGGTCGCGTTCGGGCGACGGCGAGGCGGACGGCGCAGGCGGCAGCGGGCCGTCGAACAGCGGCAGATCGAGCTGGTGGTGATCGAGTGCGACGACGGCGGGCCGTGGCCTGGGACGCTTGGGCATCAGTTCGCTTCGTTTGGCGGTGCGCAATATGAATGAAACCTTGAATCAGAATCGTGCGGCAGGCTCCGGCCGGGCATCGCCCGCGGCGCCGCCGGCGCGGCGGCGTTCGTCGCGTCAGCGGCTGTCGCCGCGTTCGTCACGATAGGCGTCGGGATCGATGCGGCGCATTTCCGTTTCGATCCACTGCTCGACGCGCGTGTTCAGCTCCTCCGGGGTGAGGCCGCGCGAATCGATCGGCTTGCCGATCGACACCGTGACTATACCCGGATACTTGATGAACGAATTGCGCGGCCACACGCGCCCCGCATTATGGGCGATCGGCACCACCGGCGCGCCGGTGCCCACCGCGAAGCGCACCCCGCCCGTCTTGTACTTGCCTTGGCTGCCGGTGGGGGTGCGCGTGCCTTCCGGGAACATGATCACCCAGGCGCCCTCGGCGAGGCGCTTCTTGCCCTGGCGGATCACCGAGTCGAACGCGTTCTTGCCTTCCCGGCGGTTGATGTTGACCATGTGCAGCAGCCCGAGCGTCCAGCCGAAGAACGGCACGTAGAGCAGCTCGCGCTTGAACACGTAGCAGAGCGGACGCGGCATCAGCGCCGGAAACGCGAGCGTCTCCCACGCCGACTGGTGCTTCGAGAGCAGCACGGCCGGGCCGTCGGGCAGGTTCTCGAAGCCCTCGATGCGGTAGCGGATGCCGTTCAGCCAGCGCACCACCGCGAGCGTGGAGCGGCACCAGCCGGCTGCCATCCAGTAGCGCGCGTCGGGACGCAGGAACGGGAACGCGATGAAACACGCGGTGGCGTAGGGCACCGTGTACAGCACGAAGAAGATCAGCAGCAGCAGCGAACGGAGGAGGCGCATCGGCTAGGGGCTCGGAAGCGGTGGAACTGGGTGGCGAGAGGCGGCGGGTGCCGGCTCAGGCATGTTCCCGGGACAGAAAATCGAGCGCGAAGGCGCGCAGGTCGTCGTGGACGCGCGTGCCGTCGGGCAGGTTGCCGGCCGCCAGCGTCTTGCGGCCCTTGCCGGTCAGCACCAGGTGCGGCTGGAAGCCGACCGCGGCGCCCGCCTGCAGGTCGCGCAGCGAGTCGCCGACCATCGGCGTCTCGTCCGGCTCGATCTCGAAGCGTTCGGCGATCATCGCCATCATGCCGGGCTTCGGCTTGCGGCACTCGCAGTTGTCGCCGGCCGTGTGCGGGCAGAAGAACACCGCGTCGATGCGCGCACCCACCGCCGCGGCGGCCTTGTGCATCTTCAGGTGCATCGCGTTGAGCGCGGCCATGTCGAACAGCCCGCGTCCGATGCCGGACTGGTTGGTCGCCACCACCACGCGGTAGCCCGCGTGGTTGAGCCGCCCGATCGCCTCGAGGGCGCCGGGCAGCGCGATCCATTCGTCGGGCGTCTTGATGAACGCGTCCGAATCGACGTTGATGACGCCGTCCCGGTCGAGGACGACGAGCTTGCGGTTGGCACTCGTCGGCATGGCGTGCTCTCCTGGCGCTGGCTGGCGGTGGGCCGCCCGAGGCGGCGGGTTGGGCTGCGGTCGGGGGCGCTCAGGCGGCGAGCTTCGAGATGTCCGCCACGCAGTTCATCTGCTGGTGCAGCGCACCGAGCAGGGCGAGGCGGTTGGCGCGCAGCGCCGGATCCTCGGCGTTCACCATCACGTCGTTGAAGAACGTGTCGACCGGCGCGCGCAGCGCGGCGAGCGCCGACAGCGCGCCCGTGTAGTCGCGCGCAGCGAGCTGCGCCTGCACGCGCGGGGCAACCTGCGCGAGCTCGGCGGCGAGCGCCTGCTCGGCCGCTTCGGCCAGCAGCGCCGCGTCGACTGCGCCCGGCGCGCCGCCTTCCGACTTCTTGAGGATGTTCGAGATCCGCTTGTTGGCGGCCGCGAGCGCCTCGGCCTCGGCCAGGCGCGTGAACTCGCGCACCGCATCGAGGCGCGCGATCAGGTCGTCGATGCGGGTCGGCTCGAGGCCCAGCACCGCGTCGATCTCGCCCGTCGTGTAGCCGCGCTCGCGCAGCAGGCCGCGCAGCCGGTCGAGGAAGAACGCGTAGATCGCGTCGGTCGATTCGGCCACGCCGGCGATGTCGGCGAAGCTCGCGTAGGTGGCGCGCAGCAGGCCGCGAACGTCGAGCGGCAGCTGCTTCTCGAGCAGCAGACGCAGCACGCCGAGCGCGTGGCGGCGCAGCGCGAACGGATCCTTCTCGCCGGTCGGCGCGAGGCCGATGCCCCAGATGCCGACGATCGTCTCGAGCTTGTCGGCCAGCGCCACGGCGGTGCTGACCGGCGCGGCCGGCAGCGTGTCGCCCGAGAAGCGCGGCTGGTAGTGCTCGGTGCAGGCCACGGCCACTTCGTCCGCCTCGCCGTCGTGGCGCGCGTAGTAGGTGCCCATGGTGCCCTGCAGTTCCGGGAACTCGCCGACCATGTCGGTCAGCAGGTCGGCCTTCGCGAGCCGCGCGGCACGCTGCGCGAGCGCGGCGTCGGCGCCGACGGCCGGCGCGATCTGCGCGGCCAGCGATTCGATGCGCTCGACGCGCGCGAGCTGCGAGCCGAGCTTGTTGTGATAGACGACGTTGGCGAGGCGCGGCACGCGCTCGGCGAGCGGCGTCTTCTTGTCGGTCTCGAAGAAGAACTTCGCGTCGGCCAGGCGCGGGCGCACCACGCGCTCGTTGCCGTCGATGATCTCGGCCGGGGTGGCCGTCTCGATGTTCGAGACGATCAGGAAGCGCGAGCGCAGCCTGCCGGCCGCGTCGGTCAGCGCGAAATACTTCTGGTTGGTCTGCATCGTCAGGATCAGGCATTCCTGCGGCACCTGCAGGAACTCGTCCTCGAACCTGCAGGCGTAGACCACCGGCCATTCCACCAGCGCGTTGACCTCGTCGAGCAGCGACTCGGGCATCACCACGGCGTCGCCGCCGGCGCGCTCAGCGAGCGCGGTGCGGATCGATTCCCTGCGGTCGACGAAGTGCGCGATCACGCGGCCCTTCTCGCGCAGCGTGTCGGCATAGGCGCTCGCCGAGCCGATCGCGACCAGCCCGTCCGACAGGAAGCGGTGGCCGAGCGTGGTGTCGCCGGCATCGATGCCGAACGCCGACACCGGCACGACGCGCGTGTCGTGCAGCACGGTCAGGCGCTTCACCGGGCGCACGAACTGCACGTCGCTGCCGTCGGGGCGCTGGTAGGTCATCACCTTCGGGATCGGCAGCTTCGCGAGCGTCTCGTCGAGCGCGGCCTGCAGGCCGTCGGCGAGCGTCGCGCCCGGTGCCGAATAGTTGACGAAGAACGCCTCGGCCTTGCCGTCCTGCGCGCGCTCGAGATCGGCGACGGTCAGGTTCGGGTGGCCGAGCGCGGCGAGCTTCTTGGCGAGCGGCGCGGTGGGCTGGCCGGCCGCGTCGAGCGCGACCGACACCGGCAGCACCTTCTCGCGGACCTGGCGGTCCGGCGCGACGGCGCGCACGTTGGTGATCACCACGGCAAGCCGGCGCGGCGTGGCGTAGCGTTCGAAGACGGGCGCGCCGTCGGTCAGGTCGCGCGCGGCGAGGCGCTGGGCGATGCCCTCGGCGAACGCGTCGCCGAGACGCGCGAGCGCCTTCGGCGGCAGTTCCTCGGTCAGCAGTTCGACCAGCAGCGGAGCGGATTGGATGTGCGTCATGATGGGGGGAATCTCGTCAGTCCTGGTCGATCTTGCGTTCGGCCTTCAGCGGCGGCACCCAGCCGGGCTGCGCCGCGTCCTGCGCGTCGGTCGTGAGGCCCGGCACGCCGCGCACCGGGTTGCCGATCATCGGGAAGCCGAGCGCCTCGCGCGATTCGTAGTAGCTCTGCGCGACGAGCCGCGACAGCGCGCGGATCCGGCCGATGTAGGCCGCGCGCTCGGTCACCGAGATCGCGCCGCGCGCGTCGAGCAGGTTGAACGTGTGGCCGGCCTTCAGCACGAGTTCGTAGGCGGGCAGCGCGAGCTTCGCCTCGATCATGCGCTTCGCTTCCGATTCGTAGCTGTTGAAGAACGTGAACAGCAGGTCGACGTTGGCGTGCTCGAAGTTGTAGGTCGACTGCTCGACCTCGTTCTGGTGATAGACGTCGCGATAGGTCAGGCGCCGCATCTCCGGGCCGTTCGGGCCGAGTTCCTCCCACTCCGTCCAGACCAGGTCGTAGATGTTCTCGACCTTCTGCAGGTACATCGCGAGCCGCTCGATGCCGTAGGTGATCTCGCCGAGCACGGGCTTGCAGTCGAGGCCGCCCACCTGCTGGAAGTAGGTGAACTGCGTCACCTCCATGCCGTTCAGCCAGACTTCCCAGCCGAGGCCCCAGGCGCCCAGCGTCGGATTTTCCCAGTCGTCCTCGACGAAGCGCACGTCGTTCTGCTTCAGGTCGAAGCCGAGCGCCTCGAGCGAGCCGAGATACAGGTCGAGGATGTTCTCCGGCGCCGGCTTCATCACCACCTGGTACTGGTAGTAGTGCTGCAGGCGGTTCGGGTTCTCGCCGTAGCGGCCGTCCTTCGGACGGCGCGAGGGCTGCACGTAGGCGGCGCGCCACGGCTCGGGGCCGATCGCGCGCAGGAACGTGTGGACGTGCGAGGTGCCGGCGCCGACTTCCATGTCGATCGGCTGGAGCAGGGCGCAACCCTGTTTGTCCCAGTAGGACTGGAGCGTCAGGATGATTTGCTGAAACGTGAGCATGAGGGGCCTTCGTAGGCGCTTTGCGTTCCGGTGGCGCAGCCGGCGCGAGCGGACTCGGGCCGGGGCTCCAGTCCGGCGCGCGGCTTGGATGGGCGTAAAGCGCGTAATTTTACCGGATCGGCGCGACGCTGCGGCCGTGATGGCCGGGACGGGCTGTCGGGGAGCCTGCATGCGGGCGTTGCGGCGAGTGTCTGGGTCGTCGATGAGGGCGTGGATCGTGTCGTGAATGAAGGGCGCGCGGGCTGCGAATGGCGGTGTGAACGAGGCTCGAGTCGCGAGTGGCGAGCGGACGGCGATGGGGCGCGCGCGGACGCGACCGCTGCGTGCCTCGTCAGCCGGCGGCCCGCGCGACCCGCACGGTATTTGCCGCCTCGCCGAAGCCCCGCCGCCGCGCGGTAAGATGCGTGGACTGGCCGTCCGCGCCGATCATGGACCGATGACGCTCATGTTCAAACCGCCCGTCGACCCGCATTTCCCGCTCTATTCGCCGTTCCTCGACTTCCTGCGCGAGGCCGCAGCCGCCGGCGCGGCGGGCCGCGAGGCGGCGCGCGCGGTATGGCTCGACGCGGCCTCGCGGCTGCACTCGCTCGACTACGCGGCGCTCGCGCGGCTGACCGCGAGCCTGATCGAGCGCCAGCGCCACGCGGACGCGGCCGAGCTCGCGGGCTGCCTGTGGCGCATCGAGCCCGACGTGCCCGCGCTCGCGTTCAACTGCGGCTACGCGCTGCAGATGGGCGGCCGCCACGCCGAGGCGCTCGCGCCGTACCGCCGCGCGCTGGCGCTCGAACCCGACTGGCCGTCGCTGCGCAACAACCTCGCGATCGCGATCCGTCTCTCGAAGGGCGATCCGGCCGAGGAACTCGCGCTGTTCGAGCAGGCCGTCGAGGCGAACCCGCGCGACGAGCAGGCCTGGATCAACCTGATCGTCTCGTATCGCGCACGCGGCGATCTCGCGCGTGCGCTCGATGCCGCCGCGCAGGCGCTCGCGCTCGTGCCCGACAACGCGCTCGCGCGCAACAACGCGAGCTGCGCCTACAAGGAGGCGCAGCGCTGGGACGAGGCCGAGCACTGCGCGCGGCGTGCGCTCGAGCTCTCGCCCGACGACGCCACGTTCCGTTTCAATCTCGCCATCATCCAGCTGGTGCGCGGCAACTTCGCCGACGGCTGGCTCGGCCACGAGGCGCGCTGGCAGGGCTCGACCGAACTGCGCGCGCTGCGCCCGACCCTGCCGGCGCCGCGCTGGCACGGCGAGCCGCTCGCGGGCAAGACGCTCCTGGTGTGGGGCGAGCAGGGCATGGGCGACCTGCTGCAGCTGTGCCGGACCATCCCGCTGCTGGGGGAGCGCGTGCATCGCGAGGGCGGGCGGCTCGTCTGGAATGCATTTCCGCAGATGGGCGCGCTGCTCTCGCGCAGCCTCGGCGAACACGTCGACCTTTATGGCGACGAACTCGACGTCGAGCGCCTGCCGGCCGCCGACTATCACCTGCCGATCGGCAGCGTGCCATGGCAGCTCGGCCTGCCCGACGCGGCGGCCGGCGCGGCCGTGCCGTACCTGCGCGCCGACGCGGCCGCGCGCGACGCGTGGCGCGCGCGCTTCGCGGCCGAGGCGCGGCCCGGCGAGCGGCTGCGCGTGGGGCTCGCCTGGAGCGGCAGCGCCGGGCATCAGCGCAATCCGTTCCGGCGCATCGGCATCGAGCGCTACGCGGCCGCGTTCGCGGGCATCGAGGGCGTGCGCTTCCACTCGCTGCAGCCGGGCGGCGAGGCCGAGGTGGCGGCCGCGCGCGCGCTCGGCCTGCCGATCGTCGATCACAGCGCCGAATGGCGCAGCTTCGACGACACGGCCGCCTATCTCGGCGCGCTCGACCTCGTGATCACCGTCTGCACCTCGATCGCGCACCTGAGCGGCGCGCTCGGCCTGGCGAGCTGGGTGCTGCTCGACGTCAATCCGCACTGGGTCTGGCAGCTCGAACGGCGCGACAGCCCGCTGTACCCCGCCGCGACGCTGTACCGACAGCCGGCCTTCATGCAATGGCAGCCGGTGCTCGACGCGGTCGCGCAGGATTTGCGCGCGCTGGCGGGGACGGGCGGGGCGTGGTGAGAGGGGGCGGACTGGCGCGATGCCGGTGACGTCGGCAAGGCGGGGATGGGTGGCGCCCGGCCGTTGAAGCGTGAGGCACGACAGCTGCGATGGACGCAAGCGCTGCAGGCGGCGTCGCGCGACAACCATGGATCCGAATCGAAACGAACGGGCCGGCACCGACGCGAGCGTCGGCCCGGCCCTTCAGCCGTCGGGCGGCGCGCGGCCTCAGCCGCGCCGGCGCAGCCGCGGCCCGGCCACCAGCGCGAACGCGAGCAGCAGGCCGGCCACGGCCAGCACGATCGCGTTGCCGTTCGCGACGAACGGCGTGATGCCCTGGGTGCCCTCGATCGTCACGTCGAGCGAGCCGAGCGTGAACGGCTTGAGGCGGCCGATCACGCGGCCGTGCGCGTCGATCGCCGCAGTCATGCCGGTGTTGGTCGCGCGCAGCATCGGCCGGCCGGTTTCCAGCGAACGCATCCGCGCGATCTGCAGGTGCTGGTCGAGCGCGATGGTGTCGCCGAACCAGGCGAGGTTCGTCACGTTGACGAGCACGCCCGGCGACGGCGCGTTGTCGCGCACGGTCGCCGCGATCTCCTCGCCGAAGATGTCCTCGTAGCAGATGTCGGCCATCACCGGCTGGTCGTGGACCAGGAACGGCGCCTGCACCGGCGCGCCGCGCGCGAAGTCGCCGAGCGGCATCTTCATCAGGTTCACGAACCAGCGGAAGCCCCACGGGATGAACTCGCCGAACGGCACCAGGTGGTGCTTGTCGTAGTGGTAGATCTTCATCGAGCCCGGCGTCACGCCGTACAGGCTGTTCGTGTAGTCGACGATGCTGCCGTCGGGCAGGATCTTGTCGCCGACCGCGCCGAACAGCACCGAGGTACCGGTCTTGTCGACGAAGCTGCGCACCGCCTTGGCGAACGGCACCGGCACGTCCTGGATCATCACCGCGATCGCCGTTTCGGGCGTGACGACGAGATCGGCCGGCTTCTCGGTGATCATCTTCGTGTACATGCGGATCGCCGCGTCGATGCCGGCCTGCTCGAACTTGACGTCCTGCTTCACGTTGCCCTGCAGCAGGCGCACGCTGAGCGGCTTGTTCTCGGGCTGGGTCCACGGCACCAGCGGCAGCAGCAGGCCGAGCGCGACGAGCGCGGCGGCCAGCGCGGCCGGCGCGAGCGCGCCGCCGCGTGCGCGGCGCGCCCGCAAGAGCGCGTTGACGACCAGCGCCGCGAACAGCGCGAGCACCCAGCCGATGCCGTAGACGCCCGCCACCGGCGCGTAGCCGGCGAACGGGCCGTCCACCTGCGGATAGCCGCTCGCGAGCCACGGAAAGCCGGTGAACACGGTGCCGCGCGCCCATTCGCCGAGCGCCCAGGCGCTCGCGAATGCGAACGCGCCGTGCCACGACGGCGCGAACGCCTGCCCCGCGCGCTTGCCCGAGGCGAGCGCCCAGGCCAGCGACGAGAGCGCCGGATAGAGCGCGAGGTAGAGGCAGAACAGCACCAGCGCGCCGGCCGCGAGCGGCGTGGCCATCTCGCCGTACACATGCATGCTGATGAACAGCCACCAGATGCCCGACAGGAAGTTGCCGAAGCCGAACGCGGCGCCGGTCAGCGTGGCCTGCGCGCGCGTCGCGCTGCGTGCGAGCTGCGCGTAGAACCAGATGAACACGAGCAGCTGCAGCCAGCCGCCGTGCGGCGTGGGAGCGAAGCTCAGCGTGTTGGCGGCGCCCGCGAGGAGCGCGGCCGGATAGTGCCAGCGGGGCAGCGCGCGGCTGCCCGACGCGAAGGTGGCGCCGCGTCGCGCGCGGGTCGGGAACGATTCGGCCATGCGGGGCGAAGGTGGAGCGTTGACGGGCGGCCGGACGGTCAGTCGTCGGCCGATTCGCCGTGGCGGCCGGCGAGCGGGTCGCGGCGCACCAGCAGCACGTGGATCTGGCGCGCGTCGCCGCGCTGGATCTCGAAGATCAGCCGGCCGAGCCGCAGCTTCTCGCCGCGATGCGGCACGCGGCCGAAATGATGGGTGATCAGCCCGCCGATGGTGTCGACCTCGTCGTCGGGGAAATCGGTGCCGAACGCCTCGTTGAACTGCGAGATCTCGGTCAGCGCGCGCACGCGGAAGCGCCCGTCCGGCGCCGAGATGATGTTGCCGGCTTCCTCGTCGAAGTCGTATTCGTCCTCGATGTCGCCGACGATCTGTTCCAGCACGTCCTCGATCGTGATGAGGCCGGCCACGCCGCCGTATTCGTCGACCACGATCGCGAGGTGGTTGCGGTTCACGCGGAAGTCGTGCAGCAGCACGTTCAGGCGCTTCGATTCGGGGATGAACACGGCCGGGCGCAGCATCCCGCGCACGTCGAACTCCTCTTCCGCGTAGAAGCGCAGCAGGTCCTTCGCGAGCAGCACGCCGATCACGTTGTCGCGGTTTTCTTCGTAGACCGGGTAGCGCGAGTGCGCCTTGTCGAGCACGAACGGAATGAAATCCTCGGGCTTGTCGGCGATGTTGAGCGCGTCCATCTGGGCGCGCGGCACCATGATGTCGCGCGCGCAGAGGTCGGAGACCTGGAACACGCCCTCGATCATCGACAGCGAATCGGCGTCGATCAGGTTGCGCTCGTGCGCGTCCTGCAGGATTTCGAGCAGCTCGCCGCGGGATTCGGGCTCGGGCGAGATGAAGTCGGTCAGGCGTTCGAGAAGCGAACGCTTTTCGGGAGGTTTGTCGGTGGACTTTCGACTGGGATACGAATCGTTCATGGTGGTGCGCCCGGGGCGGACCGCGGACGCGTGGTCACGGAGTTGGCAAGGATACACCAAGGCCGTGGCGCTGCCGTGTCGGCCGGATGGCGGCGGCGGCGGCCGGCCCGGCGGCTCGCGTCCATCCTAACCCGGAATCGGCGCTGCGCCCAACGGGCCAAAAAGCGGGCGCCGGGATCGGCTCAGCCGCAGCGCGCGAGCAGCGCCTCGAGCGCGCGGTCGGGGATGCCGCTCTCGCGCAGCGCGGCGACGGTGCGCGTCACGTAGTCGAGCGTGGTGCCGTAGCGGCCCCGCGCGCTGTCGAACACGGCGCGCACCACCTCGTCGGACAGCTTGCCGGTGTAGGTCGGCACGTCGCGGCGCATCACGAACGCGAGCGCGCGCACGCGCTGGCCGGTCGTGAGCGTGCAGGGCAGCCAGGCGGGCCGGTACGAGCCCATCGGCATTTCGCGCTGCCAGAGCGTTTCGAGATGCGGCAGCGCGCTCGGCCCGGCGATCCGGAACGCCACGCCGCTGCACGAGCCGCCGCGGTCGAGCGCGAGCACGAGGCCCGGCCGCTCGGGCGTGCCGCGGTTGACGCGCGACCACAGATAGAGGCCGCGGTGGTAGCCGTGGACGCGCCCGTGGACCTGTTCGACGGTCGGCAGGCCGGGATTCCAGATCAGCGAGCCATAGCCGAACAGCCAGAGGTCGGCCTGACGGTCCCAGTCCGCCAGCGTCGCGTCGAGCGAGCTGGCGAGTTCGTGTTCGGAGAGCAGCCGGCCGGAGCCGATCGACGGCGGATACGCGTTGGTGGCGGGAAAGGGCGTACTCACGGTGGGGGGCTCGCGGCCGGTTCAGGGGTTCGAACGATGCCCGGCCGGCCGTGCTGCCCCTTACTGATATGGGTTCGGGAAGCCGAGCTTGGCGAGGATGTCGGTTTCGAGCGCTTCCATTTCGGTCGCGTCCTCCTCGCTCCGTTCGTGATCATACCCCTGCGCGTGCAGCGCGCCATGGACGAGCAGATGCGCGTAATGGGCGACGAGCGGCTTGTCCTGCTCGGCCGCCTCCTTTTCGACCACGGGGCAGCAGATCACGAGATCGCCGATCGTGGTGCCGTCGGGCGCCGAGTCGTAGGCGAAGGTCAGCACGTTGGTGGGGTAATCCTTCTTGCGGTAGCCGCCGTTCAGCTCGCGGCCTTCCTTCTCGCCGACGAAGCGCACCGTGAGCTGCGCGTCCGCCGACAGCGAGGTCGACAGCCATTCGGCGATCAGCTTGCGCTTGGGCAGCGTCTTGCGCTGCGCGGCGGTGATCTCGTCGCCGTACTGCACGACCAGTTCGAGTTCGGGTTCGCCGGCCGACAGCGGCGCGTCGTCGGTGGCATCGGGCTCGGTGCCGTCGAGGTCGGGCAGGATCGCGTCAAGCGGCGCCGCTTCGGCGCCGACCGACAGCGTGAGGCTGTCGTAGTGCTCGGGGCGCAGCGTCAGCGTGGCGCGCTGGGCGGGATCGGCGTGCTGCGCGACGATCGCGACCGAGGCGTCGCCGGCGGCGCCGGACAGGTCGAACATCAGCGCGCGGCCATCGGGAAAATCGATGCGCAGGCCCTGCGCGTCGATCGATTTGACCTTGCCGCGTTCATCGAACAGCGACACGCGCGGTGCGCCGGTGAGGGCAGGCTTCTGGGCTTTCTGGGAGCGGGAGGATTTCATCGCCGGGGGAACAAACGGAATCGCCCGAGCATACACCAAACGGCCGACCGTTTCGCCCATCCGGCGGGCCGGCGGGCGGGCCGCGACCAGGCTTGCGAAATACGAAGAAACGCGGCGCACGGGCCGCCGTGCCGCGCCGGTGCGGCTTCGCGCCCGAACGGCGGCGGCGCGGCGCGGCCCACGCGTGACGGACGGTCGCGCCACGTTGGCGAGGCGGCGCACCGTGACAACAACGGCGCGGCAACGGCAACCGCCGCCGCGCGCGTCGCCGTCAGTCGTCCTTGCGCTGCGCGTGGAACTCGTCGTAGGCCTCGACGATCCGCGCCACCAGCGGATGGCGCACCACGTCGGCGCTCGTGAAGCGCGTGAGCGCGATGCCGCGCACCTGGCCGAGCACCTGCTGGGCCTCGACGAGGCCGCTCTTGTGGCCGCGCGGCAGGTCGATCTGGGTGGTGTCGCCGGTGACCACCGCCTTCGAGCCGAAGCCGATCCGCGTCAGGAACATCTTCATCTGCTCGGGCGTGGTGTTCTGCGCCTCGTCGAGAATGATGAACGCGTGGTTCAGCGTGCGCCCGCGCATGTAGGCGAGCGGCGCGATCTCGATCATCTGGCGCTCGAACATCTTGGCGGTCTTGTCGAAGCCGAGCAGGTCGTAGAGCGCGTCGTAGAGCGGGCGCAGGTACGGATCGACCTTCTGCGACAGGTCGCCGGGCAGGAAGCCGAGCCGCTCGCCGGCCTCGACGGCCGGCCGCGTCAGCACGATGCGCTTGACCTGGTCGCGTTCGAGCGCGTCCACCGCGCAGGCCACGGCGAGGTAGGTCTTGCCGGTGCCGGCCGGCCCGATGCCGAACGTCACGTCGTGCGAGAGGATCTGCTTCAGGTACTCGCGCTGCGCCGGGGTGCGGCCGCGCAGGTCGGCGCGGCGCGTGTAGAGCTTCGGCGCCGGCTCCTCGTCGGGCGAGTCGGGATCGGCCGCCGCGGCCGGCTCGTCGAACGGATGGTCGGGGCTGCCGCGAAAGCGCACGTCCGGCTCGTCGTTGCCCGGCGCGCCGTTGCCGCGCCCGCCGCCGCCCAGATGGCGCGTCTCGACCAGCGCGAGCTGGATGTCGTCGAGCGAGAGCGGATCGCGGGCGAGGTTGTAGAAGTTTTCCAGCGCGGCCAGCGCGAGCTTCGCGCCTCGGCCGCGGATCGCGATCCGGTGGCCGCGCCGCTGCAGCGTGACGTCGAGCGCCTGCTCGATCTGCCGCAGGTTCTCGTCGAGCGGACCGCAGAGGTTCGCGAGGCGCGCGTTGTCGTCGCGCGGCGCGGTGAATTCCAGGGCTTGGATGGCTTTCAAGGTTGCGTCGGCTTCCTTCGGTTGGGCGCTCAGTGGGTGGCCGTGCTGGCGTCGTCGTGCGCGAGCACGAGTTCGCCGCGCAGCGAATGCGGATAGGCGTGGTTGATCCGCACGTCGATCATCTGGCCGATCAGTCGCGCGTGCGAGGCGAGCGGCGCCGGGAAGTTGACCACGCGATTGTTCTCGGTGCGCCCCGCCAGCTCGTTCGGATCCTTGCGCGACGGGCCTTCCACGAGGATCCGCTCGATGCGGCCGACCATCGACGCGCTGATCCGCGCGACGTTCTCCTCGATGGTGGCCTGCAGATGTTGCAGGCGTTTGAGCTTGACCTCGCGCGGCGTGTCGTCGTGCAGGCCGGCGGCCGGCGTGCCGGGGCGCGGGCTGTAGATGAACGAGAAGCTGGTGTCGTAGCTCATCTCGTGGACCAGCGCCATGGTCTTGTCGAAGTCGGCTTCGGTCTCGCCCGGGAAGCCGATGATGATGTCGGTGGACAGCGACAGCTCGGGGCGGATCGCGCGCAGCTTGCGGATCAGCGATTTGTATTCGAGCACCGTGTAGCCGCGCTTCATCGCCATCAGCACGCGGTCCGAGCCGTGCTGGACCGGCAGGTGCAGGTGGTTGACGAGCTTCGGCACGCGCGCGTAGACGTCGAGCAGGCGCTGCGTGAATTCCTTCGGATGCGAGGTGGTGTAGCGGATCCGCTCGATGCCGGGCAGGTCGGCCACGTATTCGATCAGCGTGGCGAAATCGGCGATCTCGGTCGCGCCGGCCGTCAGCGCGCCGCGGTAGGCGTTGACGTTCTGGCCGAGCAGCGTCACCTCGCGCACGCCCTGGTCGGCGAGCCCGGCGATCTCGGTGAGCACGTCGTCGAGCGGGCGCGAGACCTCGTCGCCGCGCGTGTAGGGCACCACGCAGTAGCTGCAGTACTTGCTGCAGCCTTCCATGATCGAGACGAACGCGCTCGGACCTTCCACGCGCGCCGGCGGCAGGTGATCGAACTTCTCGATCTCGGGGAACGTGATGTCGACCTGCGAGCGGCCGCTCGCGCGGCGCGCGTCGATCATCTTCGGCAGCCGGTGCAGCGTCTGCGGGCCGAACACGAGGTCCACGTAGGGCGCGCGCGCGACGATCGCCGCGCCTTCCTGGCTCGCCACGCAGCCGCCCACGCCGATGATCAGCCCGGGCTTGGCTTCCTTCAGCTCGCGCACCCGGCCGAGATCCGAGAACACCTTCTCCTGCGCCTTCTCGCGCACCGAGCAGGTGTTGAACAGGATCACGTCCGCGTCTTCGGGGTTGTCGGTCTTCTCGAGCCCTTCGGCGGCGTTGAGCACGTCCACCATCTTGTCCGAGTCGTACTCGTTCATCTGGCAGCCGAAGGTCTTTACGTAAACTTTTTTCGTCATCTGGGGTTCGCCGTTCGCAGTGGTTGACCTGGGGGCGTCGTTGCGGGGTGAATCGGGACGGTTCGGGCGTTGCTCGCCCGGTTTTGCCGTCGGCCGCGCGCGCTGGCGGGGCCATGGCAGGACCACCTCGCCGGCGCGGAACGACAGCAGCCGGAGAAAGGGGCCGGATGGCGGCCGTGCGGACCGGCCGCGGCCGGAACCGTCTGGTCTGGAAAGCCCGTCATTATAGCTTTTCGAAAACCGGATCGCCGGGCGGCAAGCGGCGCCGGGCATGGCGGCGGCGCCCATCTCGCGGAATCTGCCGAAAATCGCCGCGGCGGGGCGCCGATCATGAGTGCGCGGCGCGCTGACGATTCCTCCGCGATGCTGATAACAGTGTGAAGATAACTTCGTTTGCCGTCGAAAACCGCGATGCTAGGCTTGCCTCCAATCGAGTTCGCTGCGCGCCAGGCGCGCTGGAGGCTACCCATGCATTCGCCCCTCGCGCTGGTGCGCGACCCCTCGCCGGCCGATCCGGCCGCCGCCGCCGCGCTCGCCGCCACGCCGGCTGAATCGTTCGAGGCGCTCGAGCGCCTGGTCGGCGTGAATCTGGCGCGGCTGCGCGCCGAACGCCAGCTGTCGCTCGACGCGCTGGCCCGCCTGTCGGGCGTGTCGCGCGCGATGCTCGCGCAGATCGAATCGGCGCGCAGCGTGCCGTCGATCAAGGTGCTCTGCAAGGTCGCCGCGGCGCTCAAGGTGTCGGTGGCCGCGTTCCTGCGGCGCCACGCGGTGCTCGGCTTCGAGCATCTGCCGGCCGAGCGCGCGGTGCGCGTGGTCGGCTCGAACGGCCGCTTCTCGTCGCGCGCGCTGTATCCGGAAGGCGAGCCGGCGACGGCCGAATTCCACGAACTGCGGGTCGCGCCGCTGCACACCGAGACCGGCGTGCGCCGCGCGCCCGGCACGACCATCAACCTGGTGGTCAGCGAGGGCACGCTGGAGCTGGCCGTCAACGACCGCCGCCAGCTGCTCGCCACCGGCGACGCGATCGTGTTCGACGCCGACCAGCCCTACACGCTGCGCAATCCGGGCGACTCGGAGGCGCGCGCGTTTCGCGTGACGATCAACGCGGAAGTGCCGCCGCGCTGGGATCTGCCGCAATAGGGCGAGGGCTGGTGGCGCGGTGGCCGGGCTGCGGGTCTACCGCGGGCGGCTCGCGGCGCTGGTTGCATGTCGCGGGCGATGGGTCCGGCGATGGGCGGCGGCGTGCGCCGTTGCGTACAGCCGTCGTGCGCAGCTGCGGCTTTCGGCCGAGCCTGAAACCGTCGGTCGAAGTTATCGCTTGAGGCGCCGAGGCCATTGCAGGGTCGCCTTGCTAGAGGCCGTTGCCGGGGCGCTCTCCTTGCCTGAAGCCGCGGCTCGAAGCCATTGCCGGGCGCCGCTGCCACTGCCCGTCGCGATCCCCGTTTCGATCCCGCCACCCTCCGGTTGCGGCGGGTCCGCCGTCCGGCCATCCCGGACGCGCCGCCGCCCCGATACCCACCTTCCCGCTACGACTGCACGTCGCCGAACTCGCCGCGCATGCCGGCCTCGACCAGCGCCGGCAGCTCGCTCATCGTGCGCACGATCCGCGTGATGCCGGTCGCGCGCAGCACGCTCTCGTAACCGTCCGGAATGTGGCTCGCGCCGACGAACGCGATGGTCTTCATGCCGGCCGCGCGCGCGGCAGTGAGCCCCGACAGGCTGTCCTCCACCACCACGCAGCGCGCCGGCTCGACGCCGAGCGTGCGCGCGGCGAGCCGGTAGACGTCGGGATAGGGCTTCGGCCGCGCCACCTGGTCGGCGCTGAACACGCGCTCGCCGAACACGTCGGTCAGCGCGGCGCGCGCGAGCGAGTTGCGCACGCGTTCGCCGCGCGCGTTCGACACTACGGCGGCCGGCAGCGGGATGCGCAGCAGCGCGTCGCGCACGCCGGCGATCGGCGCGAGCGAGCGCGCGAGTTCGGCCTCGGTGGCGCGATCGATGGTGGCGACGAAGCCGTCCGGCATGCGGATGCCGTGGCGCGCCTCGACCGAGGCGAGGAACAGCGAGGTTTTCTGGCCGAACGCGGCGGCCGCGTCGGCGCTGAAATCGAGCGAGGGAAACGTGGCGCCGAGCACGTCGAGCAGCACGCGGTCGGCGATCACTTCACTGTCGACGAGCACGCCGTCGCAGTCGCAGATCAGATGGTCGAGCATGGGAATCGGCGGGCGCGGACCAGCGCGGAGATGGGCGAATCGCCATCATACGTGCTTTCGCGGCGCGGCCCGGGTGGCCGGAGCGCGCCGCGAAAGCGCCGACGCAAAGGCCGGGGCAAGGCCCGATGAAAAACGGCGCGCGCGAGCCGGCCGGCCCGCGCGCGCCGCGCGTCGTGCAGCCGGCGGGCTCAGTGCGTCTGGTGCAGGGCCAGGTAGAGCCAGGCGGCCGCCGCGCCGCCCGCGAGCGGGCCGAGCACGGGAACCCAGGCATAGCGCCAGTCGCTGTCGCGCTTGCCCGGGATCGGCAGCAGCGCGTGCATGATGCGCGGCGACAGATCGCGCGCCGGGCTCATCGCATAGCCGGTCGGGCCGCCCAGCGAGATGCCGATGCCGAGCACCAGCAGCCCGACGGGCAGCGCGTCGAGCGCGCCGAGCCCGACCTGCGGGGCGGCCAGATACAGCACGCCGAGGATCAGCACGAAGGTACAGATCGCCTCGGTCAGCACGTTATGCACGATGCTGCGGATCGCGGGCGCGGTGCAGAACACGGCCAGCTTCAGGTCGGGATCGGCCTCCTTGGCGAAATGCTGGCGATAGGCGAGCCAGACCAGCAGCGCGCCTGCCATTCCCCCCAGCATCTGCGCGGCGACGTAGCCGCCGACCTTCGACCACGCGAACTTGCCGGCCAGCGCCAGACTGATCGTGACGATCGGATTCAGGTGCGCGCCGCTGAACTTCGCGGTGACGTAGACGGCCACGAACACGGCCATCGCCCAGCCCATCACGATGACGATCAGGTCGGCGCCGCGGCCTTTCGTTTTCGCGAGGAGCACGTTCGCGACCGCGCCGTTGCCGAGCAGCACGAGGATGGCCGTGCCGATGAACTCCGCAATATAAGGTGACATTTCGGGTGTCTCTCTACCAGTGCGGCGGACTCGCGCGTGGCACGGTCCGCCTGCTCGTTATGAATCGTGGTGGTGGTGTTGACTGCGCTACGGGCCGCCGCGTCGCGCGCGGCGGCCTCGCAGTTTACTGCGCGTCGTCGGCCCACGCCTTGGCGGCGCGCACGGCCCGCTGCCAGCCGGCCAGCGCCGCGCTGACTTCCTCGGACGGCAGCGACGGCGAGAAGCGCCGGTCGAGCTTCCACTGGCTGCGCACCTCGTCGATGTTCTGCCAGTAGCCGGTCGCGAGGCCGGCGAGATACGCGGCGCCGAGCGCCGTGGTCTCGGTGATGCGCGGGCGCACCGCGTCCACGCCGAGCAGGTCGGCCTGGAACTGCATCAGCAGGTTGTTCGCGCTCGCGCCGCCGTCCACGCGCAGCTCGCCGATGCTGATGCCCGAGTCGGCTTCCATCGCCGCCAGCACGTCGAGCGACTGGTAGGCGATCGCGTCGAGCGCGGCGCGCGCCAGATGCGCGTCGGTGGTGCCGCGCGTGACGCCGAACAGCGAGCCGCGCGCGCGCGCGTTCCAGTGCGGCGCGCCGAGTCCGGCGAAGGCCGGCACGAGATAGACGCCGTCGGTGTGCGGCACGCTCGCCGCGAGCTTCTCGATCTCGGCGGCCGACTTGATGATGCCGAGCCCGTCGCGCAGCCACTGCACCACCGCGCCGGCGATGAAGATGCTGCCTTCGAGCGCGTAGTTCACCTCGCTGCCGACCTGCCAGGCGATGGTCGTGACGAGGTTGTTGTTCGACTCGATCGGCGTGTCGCCGGTGTTCATCACGAGGAAGCAGCCGGTGCCGTAGGTGTTCTTCACCATCCCCTTGGTGGTACACATCTGGCCGAACAGGGCCGCCTGCTGGTCGCCCGCGATGCCGGCCAGCGGCAGCTTCGAGGCGAACACGGTGGTCTTGGTGTTGCCGTAGATCTCGGACGAGGCACGCACCTCGGGCAGCATGCTGCGCGGGATGTCGAGCGCGGCGAGCAGCTCGTCGTCCCACTGGCGCGTGTGGATGTTGAACAGCATGGTGCGCGACGCGTTGGTCACGTCGGTCACGTGCAGCTCGTGCTTCGTGAAGTTCCACACCAGCCAGCTGTCGACCGTGCCGAACGCGAGCCGGCCCTGGCGCGCCTTCTCACGCGCGCCCTCGACGTTGTCGAGGATCCAGCGGATCTTGGTGCCCGAGAAGTAGGAGTCGATCGGCAGGCCGGTTTTCGCGCGCACCATCGCCTCGAGGCCGTCGGCCTTCAGCGCGTCGCAGAAGTCGGCGGTGCGGCGGTCCTGCCACACGATCGCGTTGTAGATCGGCTGGCCCGTCTCGCGGTCCCAGACGATGGTGGTCTCGCGCTGGTTGGTGATGCCGATCGCGGCGATCGCGGTGCCGTTGAGCCCGACCCGCGTGACCGCCTCGGCGGCGACGCCGGCCTGCGTCGACCAGATCTCGTGCGGGTCGTGCTCGACCCAGCCCGGACGCGGATAGATTTGCTCGAACTCCTTCTGGGCGGTCGAAACGATGTTGCCCTGGCGATCGAACAGCATCGCGCGCGAGCTCGTCGTGCCCTGGTCGAGTGCGAGGATGTATTGATCCTGCATCTGTCTCATCTCCATTCGGTACGTAATTGTGATCCGCATCGCCCTCGTGGCGGCGCGTACTGCCATCGCTGCCGCGCGGCGCGCCCCTCGGCGCTCCGCGCGTTACTGCCTTCAGTGGGCGGCGTGGACGGCCGGCCGCGCGCTCGCGAACCAGCCGTCGAGCGCGGCCGTGACCGCCGCCAGCGTGCCGGGCGCGACGTGCAGCCCGAGCTTGCTGCGCCGCCAGAGCACGTCGTCGGCGCAGGTGGCCCATTCGACCTCGCGCAGGTAGCGCAGCTCCGCTTCGTGGAGGCCCGGCGCGACGGCCGCGCCGAGATCGGCCAGCGAGCTGGCGCCGGCGATCACGCGCTCGGCGCGGGTGCCGTAGGCGCGCGCGTAGCGGCGCGCGAGCGCGGCCGGCAGCCAGGCATGGCGTTTCGCGAAATCCTGCGCGAACGGCGCGAAGCGCGCGTCGGCGATGTCGCCGCCGGGCAGCGGCTGGCCGGCCGTCCAGGCGGTTGCGCGCGAATCGAGCGCGTCGCAGAGCATGCCGGTGGCGTCCTCGGCCAGCTTGCGAAACGTGGTGATCTTGCCGCCGAACACCGACAGCAGCGGCGCGCCCGGGCCGTCGTCCATCTCGAGCCGGTAGTCGCGCGTGACGGCGGACGGATTGTCGGCGCTCTCGTCTTCCAGCAGCGGGCGCACGCCCGAGTAGGTCCAGCGCACGTCGGCGGGCGAGATCTTCTGCTTGAAGTAGCGGTTGATCGAGTCGCAGAGATACTGCGTTTCGTCGCCGTCGATCGCGACCTTCGACGGATCGTCGTGGTACTCCACGTCGGTCGTGCCGATCAGCGTGTAGTCCTGCTCATAGGGGATCGCGAAGATGATCCGCTTGTCCGGGTTCTGGAAGATGTAGGCGTGGTCGTGGTCGAACAGCCGCGGCGTGACGATGTGACTGCCCTTGACGAGCCGCACGCTGTGGCGCGCCTCGCGGCCGAGCGCGCCGTGCAGCAGCGAGCCGACCCACGGGCCGGCCGCGTTCGCGATCGCGCGGGCGCGCACCTCGAGGCGCGAACCGTCGGCCCGCTGCAGCCGCGCGAGCCACGTATCGCCGTCGCGCGTGGCGGCCGTGAGCCGCGTGCGCGTGAGGATCTCGGCGCCGCGTTCGCGCGCGTCGAGCGCGTTCAGCACCACCAGCCGCGCGTCGTCCACCCAGCCGTCCGAGTAGACGAAGCCGCGCCGGATCGAGTCGACCAGCGGCGCGCCGGCCGCGTGGCGGCGCATCGTGATGCCGCGCGAGCCCGGCAGCAGCTCGCGCTTGGCCAGATGATCGTAAAGGAACAGGCCGAGCCGGATCAGCCAGGCCGGGCGCAGGTTCGGCATGTGCGGCATGACGAAGCGCAGCGGCCAGATGATGTGCGGCGCCGCGCGCAGCAGCGTCTCGCGCTCCTGCAGCGCCTTGCGCACCAGCCCGAACTCCTTGTATTCGAGATAGCGCAGCCCGCCGTGGATCAGCTTGGTGCTCGACGACGACGTGTGCGACGCCAGATCGTCCTGTTCGCAAAGGAGCACGGACAGCCCGCGCCCGGCGGCGTCGCGCGCGATGCCCGCGCCGTTGATGCCGCCGCCGATCACGAGTAGGTCGTATCGAGTCTGTTCCATCACCTGCGGGCCTCTCTCCATTGTCCGAACGCAAATTTTTCGTATTCGAAATTTAATGAACAAAAGCGAAAAAGTAAAGTTCGTTTAAGCGGGGCGGGAACCGGAGCGGCCGCAGCACGTCATGGCGCGCGCCGCGATCCCGAACGATACTGGCGGGATTGTCGAAACCGAGGAGGGAACATGCGTCAGATCATGGTGGCGGGGGCGTTCGCGCTGCTGGCGGGATGCGCGGGAGTACCGGGCTTCGGCCCCGCCCCGTCGCTCGACACGCTGCAACGCGCCTGCGGCGAGCCGCACGACTACGGCCGCGACGGCCCGGCCGTCCAGGCCGCGCTGCACGATGCCTGGGTGGCCCAGCGGCACCGCGCGCTCACGCAGTCGCAGTACTGCGGGTTCGCGAACGCGCTCGCGACGCACCATGCGGCGCTCGGCGCGCAGCCCGACGCGGCCGCGCGGGAGCAGTGGACGACCTATCTGAACGAGCAGCGCGCGCGGGCGATCAGCTGGCGCTCACGGGTTGATTCGACGCTGCGCGGCGGTTGAACTGCCGGATGCGCCGGCTGGCGGACGGTGCCTGGCGTGGCGCGCGGGACGGCGCGGCGGCGGTAGCTGGCCCGTCATGGCGGGCCGATGGCGGCTTCAGGCGACGCGCGCGGAGCGACCCGCGCAGCCGCCTGAGCGCCCGTGGTCAGCCCCGCTCGTACCGCCGGCGCAGCGAGGAAAGCGGCGCCCCCGCAAATCAAACGGCCGCCGTCCGGAAACGGCGGCCGTCAGGCCGGCGGGGCCGGCCAGCGATTCAGGAATAGCGGACCTTGATCGAGCGCAGCGCGGCGTCACCGCTCTCGGTGACGCAATATTTGCGACCCGAGCCCAGCGCCTCCAGCCGGACCAGCTGCTGCTCCAGCAGCGCGTCCAGCTCGTCGCGTTCCATTTCAGCCTGGTCGGGCGCGTCCTTGACGAGCAGCAGGGTGGCGAATTCATGCGGACTTAGCATCGTTCTCTCCAGACAAACCGTACTTCTCACGGCCGGACGATTCCGGGACGCGTTACCCAGCAAGGGAGGCGTGGGGGACATGCTTCACGCCGGCACGCGTGGCACACGGGCGGCGGGGATTCGGAGTGTAGTCAAGCAGGCGGCGAACGCCAAATGCGACCCTAAAAATTTTCCGATTGACAATTCGTCACAATTAAAGCGGCCGGGGCGTCGCGCCAACTTCTTGATTTCACTTGAAGTTCACGCTGCGATGCAGCACGGCGCGGGCGATCCCGGCGGGGATGGATCGTCGTCCGCGGCACCCGTGCGCGGACGAGGCGACTGGCTCAGTCGGCGATGTAGACCTGCGTGCCGGCCGCGGTGATGGTGTCGGCCATCTCGGCCGGCAGCGCCTTGTCGGTGAACAGCGCGTGGACCTGCGACAGGTGGCCCTGGCGCACCAGCGCGGGGCGTCCGAACTTCGAGTGGTCGGTGACGAGGTAGACGGTGCGCGCGTGCTGCATGATCGCCTCGGCGACGCGCACCTCGCGCGTGTCGAAGTCGCGCATCGTGCCGTCGGTCTCGATCGCCGAGGTGCCGACGATCGCGTAGTCCACCTTGAACTGGCGGATGAAGTCGATCGCGAGTTCGCCGACGATCCCCTTGTCCCAGGGCCGCACGATCCCGCCCGTGATCAGCACTTCGCACTCGGGGTAGCCGCTCATCATGCTCGCCACGTTCAGGTTGTTGGTGATCACGCGCAGGCCGCGGTGGCGGTTCAGCGCGCGCGCGACCTCCTCGGTGGTGGTGCCGAGGTTGATGAACAGCGACGCCTGGTCGGGGATGTGCGAGGCCGCCAGCGCGGCGATGCGGCGCTTCTCGTCGTGGAACATGCGCTGGCGGGCGCTGTACGAGACGTTCTCCGAGCTGGTCGGCAGGCTCGCGCCGCCGTGGTAGCGGCGCAGCAGGTTCAGGTCGGCGAGCCAGTTCACGTCGCGGCGGATCGTCTGCGGCGTCACGTCGAAGTGCGTGGCGAGATCGTCGACGGTGACGAAGCCGTCGCGCTGCACCCATTCGAGCAGTTCCTGCTGACGGGCGTTCAGCGACAGGCGGGGGTCTCGTGTCATGTTCGTTCGAAGGCTCGGGAAGCGGGTTCCGTATTGTAAGCAATGTGCGCGAACGAACATTCCGTTTTCGCGCGCCCCTCGCGGGTTGCGGATGCGCCGCTTGCTCCGCGCGCGCATTCGCGCTGCAATGGCGCTTTGTCGCCCGCGACGACAGGTTGCTTGCCGCTCGCCCTTCTCGTCGTCGCGCCGTGTTCGCACGCCCATTCCTCCGGAGCCGCCGCATGACCCGTTTCGACTGGCAGAACCCCTATCCGACCATCCGGCAGCCCGTGTTCGCCCGCAACGTGGTCTCGACCTCGCACCCGCTCGCCGCGCAGGCCGGCCTGCGCATGCTCTGGCAGGGCGGCAACGCGGTGGACGCCGCGCTGGCCGCGGCCGCCGTGCTCACGGTGGTCGAGCCGGTCTCGTGCGGGCTCGGTGGCGACGCATTCGCGCTGGTCTGGGACGGCGAGACGCTCTCGGGCCTCAACGCCTCGGGCACGGCGCCGGCGGCCTGGAACCCCGACTATTTCCGCGCCCGCCACGGCGAGGACGGCCACGGCCACGCGCGCCAGCCCGAGCGCGGCTGGGACACGGTGACGGTGCCGGGCGTGATCGCGGGCTGGGAGGCGCTGCATGCGCGCTTCGGCTCGCTGCCGTTCGCCGACCTGCTCGCGCCCGCCATCGAGCTGGCCGAGCGCGGTTACGCGGTGGCCCCGATCGTGGCCCAGAAATGGGCCGCCGCAGTGCCGGCGCTGCACGACCAGCCCGGCTTCGGCGCGGCGTTCCTGCCGCGCGGGCGCGCCCCGGAGGTGGGCGAGCGCGTGGTGATGCCGGGCCATGCGAACACGCTGCGGCTGCTCGCGCGCGATGGCGCGCGCGCGTTCTACGAGGGCGAGCCGGGCGCGGCGCTGGCCGCGTTCGCGCGCGAGACGGGCGGCGCGCTGACGGCCGACGACCTGCGCGGCTATCGTCCCGAGTGGGTCGAGCCGATCAGCAAATCGTTTCGCGGCCACACCGTACACGAGATCCCGCCGAACGGGCAGGGCATCGCGGCGCTGATCGCGCTCGGCATCGTCGAGCGCTTCGACCTGGCCGGGCTGCCGCTCGATTCGCCCGAGGCGCAGCACGTGCAGATCGAGGCCATGAAGCTCGCGTTCGCCGACGTCTATCGCTACGTGGCCGATCCGCGCGCGATGGAGGTGACGCCCGAGGCGATGCTCGACGACGCCTACCTGGCCGAGCGCGCGAAGCGCATCGATCCGGCGCGCGCGACCCATTTCGAGCACGGCATGCCGCGCTCGGGCGGCACCGTCTACCTGTCGGCGGCCGACGAGCGCGGCATGATGGTCAGCTTCATCCAGTCGAACTACATGGGCTTCGGCTCGGGGCTGGTGGTGCCCGGCTACGGGATCTCGCTGCAGAACCGCGGCCGCGGGTTCTCGATGGACCCGGCCTCGCCGAACGTGGTGGCGGGCGGCAAGCGGCCGTTCCACACCATCATCCCGGCCTTCGTCACGCGCGAGCGCGACGGCCGCCGCGAGGCGGTGATGAGCTTCGGCGTGATGGGCGGCGACATGCAGCCGCAAGGGCACCTGCAGACCCTCGTGCGCATGCTCGGCTACGGGCAGCAGCCGCAGGCCGCCTGCGACGCGCCGCGCTGGAAGGTGAACCGCGACTTCACGCTCGACGTCGAGCACACGCTCGGCCGCGACGTGGTGGCCGCACTCGAGGCGCGCGGCCACCGGCTGCAGTCGATCGACGATCCCTACATGGACTTCGGCTCGGGCCAGTTCATCTGGCGGCTCGATGCCGACGAACCGGAGCGCGGCTACGTGGCCGCCAGCGACAGCCGTCGCGACGGGCTCGCGGCCGGCTTCTGAATGCCGGCGCGTGCCGCGTCTTGGCCGCCTCCGGCCGCGCGGGCGCCGTCGCGCGGCGCCGCCCGCGATGCTCGTGACGCCTGCGGCCGGCGCTGCCTTGTTCGGGACTCCGATCTACCGGCCCGTGCCCGCGGGCCGGCCGGGTTCGCAGTTTCGAATGGAATTGCAAGCGACCTTCGAATTACCTGTCTGTCATCGGCGGCCGGCGGCGCGGAACTGCGTCGTCCGGGCACGGTCAGTGCTGAATGCACGTTCAGGAAACTCCGGCTAAGATAAGCGGATCCAGATCGAAAAATTCAATTCATACCCGCCTCATCCGGCAGGCTCGCGGCAACTCCGGCAGGATTGACGCCGGCCGCTGCGCCGGGACAAGGCGTTTGGGAGCCATACGATGCTGGCCGAAACGAAGCATGTGATGCCCTGGCGCATCGAAGACATCGACCTCACGCGGATCGACCGCGCGAAGGCCGCCGCCGACGAGGATCTGCTGCTGCTGCTCTGCGCGGCCTCGTTCATCGAGAGCGGGTCCGATCTCTACACGAGCAACCTCAGCGAGTTCTTCGGCGAAGACCACGAAGTCGCCACCTGGCTCAACGAGCAGTGGGAGCACGAGGAATTGCAGCACGGCCGCGCGCTGAAAGCCTATATCGGCTGCGTGTGGCCCGAGTTCGACTGGGATCTCGCGTTCCGCAATTTCTTCGACGAATACTCGAAGATGTGCTCGCTGGAGGCGTTCGAGAAGACGCGCGCGCTCGAGATGGTGGCGCGCTGCGTCGTGGAGACGGGCACCGCCACGCTATACCGGGCGATCAACGAGTGCTCGGAAGAGCCGGTGCTGAAGGAAATCACGAACAACATCCGCACCGACGAAGTGCGTCATTACAAACACTTCTTCAAATATTTCAAGAAGTACAACGAGATCGAGGGTAACGGCCGGCTCGCCGTGCTCGGCGCGTTGATGCGCCGCGTCCTCGAAATGCGCAACGAGGATTCGGAGGTCGCGCTGCGCCATGTGTTCGCGGTGCGTTATCCGGACCGTGTCGGCGACGCCGCCTACGTCCGCGAGCGCACCCATCGCGTCAACACGCTGGTGCGCCGTAACCTGTCGGCCGACATGTGCGTGAAGATGTTGCTGAAACCGCTCGACCTGCCCTCGAAGATCCAGCCCGGTGTGCAGTATCCGCTGACGAAACTGACCCAACATGTGTTCTTCCGCTGATCGCGAGGCGCCGCCGGCTGACCGGCAGGCGCCGGCCGCCACCGACCGCCACGCGCTCGAGCGCTGGCAGTTCGACCGCTGGTCGCCGGCCTGCCTCGCGCTGTTCGACGGCGAGGCGCTGGCCGACAAGGCGCGCTTCTCGGCGTCGCTGGTGGTCATCGATCGCGGCGTCGAGCCGCCCGAGGCGCGCACCACGCTGCTCGGCGCGGGTGAACTGTACGCGAGCGATCCGGCCACGCTGTTCATCGCCCTGTGGCCGAGTTCGCGCGGCGCGCGGCTGCTCGCGGACGAACGCGCGGCGACGCTGACCTTCGTGGCCGACGGTGCGTTCTACCAGGCGCGGCTGCGCGTCGAGCCGGCCGGCTTCACCGGCGACGGCCCGGCCGGCGACGGCTCGGCGCTGCCGGGGCTGGCCTGCTTCCGGGCCACGCTGGCGGGCGGCGACGCGCAGCGCGTGGCCTATGCGCGGCTGACCTCGGGCATCGCGTTCGAACTGGAGGACGGCCGCGAGGCGGTGCTCGCGCGCTGGGCCCGGCAGATCGAGCAGATCCGGCTGATCGCGGCGACGCTGCCGCGCTGAGCGGCGCGTCGATCGGCGGCGGCACCTCCGGGGCCGGCTGGTCCGCTCGTCGCGGGGCTTCGTGGATCGCCGGCGTGACCGGCGTGACCGGCGTGGTCACGGCGCGTGCGGGCCGCCGCTCACGGCCGATTCCATCGTCCACCCCATCCTCGTGAAGCAAAAAAGCGGGGAGCGCGACGCCTTCGATGCGTCGCGCTCCCCGCTTGTCATGGCACGGTTATACGGTTGCGCGGTGAGAAACCGCCCGCGGCTCAGTGCCCGCGACCACCACCGCCACCACGGCCCGAGCGGCCGCGATTCGCCGCCTGCCCGCCATTGCCATTGCCGCCACCACCGCCGGCCGGCCGTGCGCCGCCCGCTTGCGGCGCGCGCGGCTTGGCGGCCTTGGCGGCCGGCTTCGCGGCGCCGGCGTTACCGCCGCCCGCGGCCTTGACCGGCTTGGCGGCCGGCCGCGCGGCCGGCTTCGCCGCCCCCGCGCCCGCCTGGCCGTCGCGGCGCGCCGCCTGCGGCTTGCCCTGGCCGCCGCCCTGCGGCTGGCGTCCGCCGCCACCGCCGCCACCGCCGCCGCTGCGGCGCTGGATCGGCTCCGGCTTGGCGTTCGGGTCGGGCTCGAAGCCCGCGATCACCTGCTGCGGGATCTCGCGCTTGATGAGCCGCTCGATGTCGCGCAACAGCGGCTTCTCGTCGACGCAGACGAGCGACACGGCCTCGCCGTTCGCGCCCGCGCGGCCGGTGCGGCCGATCCGGTGGACGTAGTCCTCCGGCACGTTCGGCAGCTCGTAGTTGACCACGTGCGGCAGCTGGTCGATGTCGATGCCGCGCGCGGCGATGTCGGTCGCCACCAGCACCTGCAGCGTGCCGGCCTTGAATTCGCTGAGCGCGCGCGTGCGGGCCGACTGGCTCTTGTTGCCGTGGATCGCGAGCGCGCTGATGCCGTCCTTGCCGAGCTGCTCGGCGAGCCGGTTCGCGCCGTGCTTGGTGCGCGTGAACACCAGCACCTGGAACCAGTTGTGCTCGCGGATCAGGTGCGTGAGCATCTCGCGCTTGCGGTCGCGGTCGACCGGGTGGATCTTCTGCGCGATGGTCTCGGCCGTGGTGTTGCGGCGCGCGACCTCGATCAGCGCCGGTGAATCGAGCAGGTTGTCGGCGAGCGCCTTGATCTCGTCGGAGAAGGTGGCCGAGAACAGCAGGTTCTGCCGCTTGGGCGGCAGCTTCGCGAGCACGCGCTTGATGTCGTGGATGAAGCCCATGTCGAGCATGCGGTCGGCTTCGTCGAGCACCAGGATGTCGAGCTGCGAAACGTCGATGGTCTTCTGCTGCATGTGGTCGAGCAGGCGCCCCGGGGTGGCCACCACGATGTCGACGCCGCGCTTCAACGCATCGATCTGCGGATTGATGCTGACGCCGCCGAACATCACGGTCGAGCGCAGCTTCAGGTACTTGCCGTAGGCGCGCACGCTTTCCTCGACCTGCGCGGCCAGTTCGCGGGTGGGCGTGAGGATCAGCGCGCGCACGGGGCGCTTGCCGTTCGCGTTGGCTGCCTGGATTGCGTTCAGGCGCTGCAGGATCGGCAGCGTGAAGCCGGCGGTCTTGCCGGTGCCGGTCTGCGCGCCGGCCAGCAGGTCGCCGCCGCCGAGCACGGCCGGGATTGCCTGGGTCTGGATCGGGGTCGGTTCGTTGTAGCCGAGTTCGTTGACGGCTCGCACGAGGGGTTCGGCGAGGCCGAGGGAAGCAAAAGACATAAACTCTCTTGGTGTTCAGGAAGGCGCCGCCGCTGCTCCGGTCGAAGTGGCAGGCGTGCCGACATACAAAAAAACAAAAGGGCGCGGCCCGCGGTTGCCCGCGGCCACGCCCCGTGGTTGTGAACCGTCCGTCAGTCGAGCGGCGCGGATCTCAGATCGCTGACCTGCTGCGGAGAAATCGGCGAACCGTTGTTGCCCCAGGCCGATCGGATATACGACACGACGGCTGCAACCTCTTGATTCGACAGGGCTTGCGCGAACGGCGGCATCCCGTATGGACGCGGATTCCGGAACGTGCTCGGCGGGTATCCGCCGTTCAGCACCATCCGGATCGGGTTCACTGCAGACTCCATCATAATCGAATGGTTCTGCGCGAGCGGCGGATACGACGGCGGCTTGCCTTGACCGGACGCGCCGTGGCAGGTCGCGCAGTTGTCCGCGTAGAGCTTGCGGCCCTGTTCCAGCAGCTGGTTGCCGAACTGCTGCGAGGTCTCGTACTGCAGGTGCGACGGCGCCTCGCCCTTCTGCGGGATCGACTTCAGGTAGACCGACATCGCCTTGGTGTCGTCGTCGGTCAGGTACTGCAGGCTGTTGTGGACCACGTCGGCCATCGGCCCGAACACCGCGCCGCGATTCGACACGCCGGCCTGCAGCAGGTCGGCGAGTTCCTGCACGTGCCAGTCGCCGAGGCCGAACTCGGTGTCGTTGGTCAGCGACGGCGCATACCAGTTCTGCAGCGGGATCAGGCCGCCCGCGAACGCCGACGAGCTGACCGGCGCGCCCATCAGGTTGATCGAGGTATGGCACATGCTGCAGTGGCCGAGCCCCTCCACCAGGTAGGCGCCGCGGTTCCATTCCACCGACTTGGTCGGATCGGGCCGGAATTCGCCCTCCTTGAAGAACAGCGTGCGCCAGCCGATCAGCAGGTTGCGGTTGTTGAACGGGAATTTCAGCTCGTGCGGGCGGCTCGCCCGATTGACCGGCTCGACCGAGCGCAGGTAGGCGTAGATCGCGTCCGAATCGGCGCGCGAGACCTTGGTGTAGCTCGTGAACGGGAAGCCCGGGTAGAGCAGGCTGCCGTCCTTCGAGCGGCCGGTGTGCATCGCGCGGTAGAAGTCGTCCGCGCTCCACTTGCCGATGCCGTACTGCGGGTCGGGCGTGATGTTCGGCGTGTACATGGTGCCGAACGGCGTCGGCATCGCGAGGCCGCCCGCGAATGGCTGGCCGCCGCGCACGGTGTGGCAGGCCACGCAGTCGCCGATTCGCGACAGGTACTCGCCTTTCTTGACGAGCGCGGCGTTCGAGGCGCCGCCGTCGGTGGCGGCGCGGGCGGTGGTGCCGAACAGTTTCGCGGCGCCGGGCCAGAACACCGGGGCGAGCGTCGCGGCGGCCGCGATCAGCACGGCGCAGAGGGCATACAGGGACTGGCGTTTCATGGCGTCTGTCTCCTGGGTCTCATTGCGGTTCGCTGCCGCACGCGAGCGGCAGCTTCAGCGAGCCGGCCGCGACCGGCACCGGGTTGGCCGGCGCGGGCTGCGCGGCGAGCCACGCGGTCACGGCCGTCACGTCGTCGTCGGTGAGGCGCGCGGCGATCTCGTGCATGCAGTCGGGCGCCTTGGCGCGCCGGTTGCCGGAGCGCCAGGCGCCGATCTGCGCGCTCAGGTAGTCGCTGTGCAGGCCGACGAGGCCGGGGATGGCCGGCTGCATGCCGGTCAGCGCGCTGCCGTGGCAGGCGACGCAGGCCGGGATCGAGCGCGCGGCGTCGCCGTGCATGGCGAGCGCCTGGCCGCGCGCCACCACGTCGTCGGGCACGGTCGGTTTGGCCGGCGCGGGATAGGGCGGGCGCAGGTTCGAGAAGTGGGTGGCGATCTCGTGCAGGTAGTCGTCGCTGAGATAGGTGAGCAGGTAGTTCATCGGCGGATACTTGCGCCGCCCGTCACGGAAATTCATCAGCTGGTTGTACAGGTACTCGACGGGCTTGCCGGCCAGGCGCGGGAAATAGTCGTTGTCGGTACCCTGGCCCTGCGTGCCGTGGCAGGCGGTGCAGCCGCGCACGCGTTCGGCCATGGTGTCGGGCGCCTTCAGCGGCGCGGCGCCGGCGGTGCTGGCCGGTGCGGCATGCGGCGGGGGATTCTGGGCTCGCGACGCGAGCGGCAGGCAGGCCGCGCCAATCCACAGCGCGGCGAGCAGGGGACGGAAGACACGCATTGAAGACACAAGAGGCTCCAATTTTTTTATATCGTCGGGGACCTGGCCGGCTGAGCTGGCTCGGGCTTTGACTACACGTGTTTCGGCAGCCCATCTCCGGTCGGCTGCGCTGCGAAGTTTAGCATCGAAGCCCGACGGAGGCGAACCGCCCGGCGGCGTGCGGCGCGCGCGATCGATGCGATAACAACAGGCCGGCGGCGGGCGTTTGCACGAATTCCGGGCTTTTTGATGAACCCGCGCGCCGCTTCGCAATCGAAGCCCGTACACTCGCAACTCACGCGCCACCGGCCAGCATCAAGCCGGACCGGGCGATCGTTCCCACTCCGAAATACCGATTTACGTGCCGATGTTCGCGAACCTTCCCGTATCCGATTTCCCGCCTTACACGTTTTCCCCGATTCCCTCCGCCGCGTGGCTGCGCCCGTCGCGCGGGGGTGCCGCGCGGGAGGATGCCCGATGAAGTTCGACAGCCTCTGGACCGGACAGGTCGCGATGGCCGCGCTCGCGCAGATCGCGTTCGCGATGGTGGTCGGCTCGCTGCTGTTCGGCGCCTGGCTCGGCGCCGAGGGCGGCCGCGCCAAGGTCTCGCCGGCCCATCCCGCGTGGCGCCGCGCGCGCGGCTCGCTGAGCGTGGCCGCGCTGGTGTTCGTGCTCGCCGAACTCGGCTGGATCGTCTACGAGGCGGCGGCGATGAGCGGCGCCGGGCTCGGCGGCGCGTTCGGCGCGCTGTCGACGGTGCTCGCCGACACCCACGTCGGGCACGCATGGAGCTTGCTCGCGCTCGGCGCGGTGATGCTGCTGGTGCTGGCGCTGCTGCGGCCCGCCGGCGCGGCGGGCGACGCGCTGCCGTGGCTCGCGGTGCTGGTGGTGGCGGCCGGCCATGCCTCGATCGGCCACGCGGCCGACGCGGGGCCGTGGTCGCCGGCGGTCGCGGTGCAGATGCTGCATCTGCTCTCGACGGCGGTGTGGGGCGGCGTCGTGCTGGCGGGCGGGATGGCCGTGCTGCCGGCGCTGGGCGCCTCGATCGCGCGCGGCGCGCTGATCCGCGTCGCGCAGCGCGTCTCGCGCGTGTCGATGGTGGCGGTGCTGGTGGTGCTGGCCACCGGCGCGTTCAACGCCTATCGCGGCAGCGGTGGTTCGCTGGCCGTGCTCGACGCGAGCACCTGGGGCCGCGTGCTACTGCTGAAGCTGGTGCTGGTGGCGCTCGCGCTCGTGCTGGGCGGGCTGAACCGGTTCTCGGCGCTGCCGCGGCTGCGCCGCACCGCCGCGACCGAGGACGCGCGCACCTTCACCAACGTGCTCTACCTCGAGGCGATCGCGATGATCGGCGTGTTCGTCGCGGCGGCCGTGCTCGCGTTCAGCGTGCCGGGCTTCGCGGCGATGGGGTGAGCGGCGTGCGCTGAATCGGACGGCCGCGGCGCGCGGGCTCGGGTAGCATGGCGCCGTGGCCGGCATCACGCGCGGCGCCGGGCACGGAGCGTGCCGCGTCGGGCGCGGCCGGATTCGGCTCGCCGCGCCTGACGGTGGTGGCCCGCCGGGCATGAATGGAGAGGACGAGATGGTTCCCGAAGCAAATGAAGCGGCAAGGCAGGCGGCCCGGCAGGCGATCGCGCGCCATGTCATGACACTATTCGACGGCATGCCGAAGGCTCGGCCGTTCATGCGCAGCGCGCGCGAGCTGGCGGTGCTGTCGGTGGCCGACGCGCCCGACGAGGAGGTGGTGTCGTACAGTACCGCCGGCCTCTGCGAGGTCGCGCTCGACACCGGCGGCTTCGACACGCGCATCGAGCTGTGCGGCGCGATGCCGGACGACGTCGCGCACTGGCCCGAGATCCTGGCGGCCGCCGCGTTCGAGCTGGCCGCCGCGGCCTCGCCGGTGCGGCCCGGCGTGGTAGTGCGCGACGTGGTGGCGCGTTTCTATCCGAAGACCACGGTCCCGCATCTGTATCTGTCGATCCCGTTCATCTGGAACGACGGCGACTTCCCCGAGTGCCGCGTCGACGACACGCGCATCAACTGGCTGCAGTGCTTCCCGGTCTCGGACGACGAGGCGCGGCTCGCGGGCGAACTCGGCGCCGACCGGTTCGAGAGCCGGCTCGACGAAGCCGACATCGACACCTACGACCTGCGCCGCAAGTCGCTCTGACGCCCAACGGACGCCCAACGGACGCCAAAACGGCGGCGGCCCCGTGGCGCGACGGGCGCCGTCGCGCCGCGGGGCCGCGAATCCGCTTCAGGCCGGCGCCGCGGCATCCGCCACCGCGCCGGCCGTGTCGATCACCACTCGGCGACGCTGCCGTCCGCGTGGCGCCACACCGGATTGCGCCAGCGGTGGCCGACCTTCGCCATCTCGCGCACCTTCTCCTCGTTGACGTCGATGCCGAGCCCCGGGCCCTGCGGGATCGTCACGAAGCCATCCTCGTAGCGGAACACTTCCGGATTGCGGATGTAATCGAGCAGGTCGTTGCCCTGGTTGTAATGGATGCCGAGGCTCTGCTCCTGGATGAACGCGTTGTAGCTGACCGCGTCGAGCTGCAGGCACGCGGCCAGCGCGATCGGCCCGAGCGGGCAGTGCAGCGCGAGCGCGACGTCGTAGGCCTCGGCCAGCGAGGCGATCTTGCGGCACTCGGTGATGCCGCCCGCGTGCGAGGCATCGGGCTGGATGATGTCGACGTAGCCGCCCGCCAGGATGTGCTTGAAGTCCCAGCGCGAGTAGAGCCGCTCGCCGAGCGCGATCGGCGTGTCGGTCTGGTTGACGATGTCGCGCAGCGCCTCGGCGTTCTCCGAGAGCACCGGCTCCTCGATGAACATCAGCCGGTACGGGTCGAGTTCCTTGGCGAGCACCTTGGCCATCGGCTTGTGGACGCGGCCGTGGAAATCGACGCCGATCCCCACGTGCGGGCCGACCGCCTCGCGCACCGCGGCCACGTTCGCGATCACCTTCTCGACCTTGTCGTAGGTGTCGACGATCTGCAGCTCCTCGGAGCCGTTCATCTTGACGGCCTTGAAGCCGCGCTCCACCACCGCGCGCGCGTTGTTGGCGACGTCGCTCGGGCGGTCGCCGCCGATCCACGAATAGACCTTGATGCGGTCGCGCACCTGGCCGCCTAGCAGCGCGTGGACGGGCGCGCCGTGGTGCTTGCCCTTGATGTCCCAGAGCGCCTGGTCGATGCCCGCGATCGCGCTCATCGTGACCGGGCCGCCGCGATAGAATCCGGCGCGGTACATTACCTGCCAGTGATCCTCGATCAGCAGCGGATCCTTGCCCACCAGGTAGTCGGCCAGCTCCTGCACGGCGGCTTCCACCGTGTGCGCGCGCCCCTCGACGATCGGCTCGCCCCAGCCGACGATGCCCTCGTCGGTCTCGATCTTGAGGAACAGCCAGCGCGGCGGGACGACGAAGGTTTCGAGGCGGGTGATCTTCATGGCGGGTGTCTCCGTGAGGTGGACGCATCAGGCGGCGTCGATGATGGCATCCTACACGAAACCGTTAAAAAGTAGTATTAATAGCACTTTTGTGCAGATAGTGGTCAGCGGCACGCCGCCCGACGAGGAGAACCGTGATTCAACGTGATCTGCATGGACAAACCGCGTTCCGGCTCGCGATCGCGATCCTGCGCGGCGACTATGCGCCCGAGACGACGCTGCCGCGCGAGGCGGACCTGATGCTGTCGTTCGGCGTGAGCCGCACGGTGCTGCGCGAGGCGCTGCGCACGCTGACCTCGAAGGGGCTGATCGAGTCGCGGCCGAAGGTCGGCACGCGGGTGCGCCAGCGCCATGCCTGGAATCTGCTCGACGCGGAGCTGCTCGACTGGTATTCGCAGGTGGCGCCGCCGCTCGCGTTCGCGATGCAACTGCAGGAGATGCGCGAGATGGTGGAACCCTACGCGGCGGGGCTGGCCGCGCGCGCGTGGGCGCCCGACACGCTGGCCGCGATCGACGCCGCGCACGAGGCGATGTGCGATGCGAAGCAGGTGGACGAATGGGTGCGCGCCGACCTGCGCTTTCATCTGAGCGTGCTGGCGGCGGGCGGCAACGAGCTGCTGATTCCGCTCGGCGCGCTGATCGAGCGGACGCTCGAGGCACAGTTGCGTGTGAACGCGCGGCGCGCCGACGTGTTCAACGCGTCGCTGGGCGAGCACACGCGCGTGTGCGAGGCGATTCGCGCGCGCGATGCGGATGCGGCGCGGCGCGCGATGGCGGGCCTGCTCGCCACCACGCGCGCGCGCATCGAGCGCTGACGCGCGGCGGCGGTGCAGGCGCGGGGCAGGCCGGTTTGGCGTCGATGCGGGCGCGATCTCATGTCGGCGCCCGGAGCCGAGGCCGGATCAACCCGGCATCAAGCCGATATCAACGCGTTCCCGCCGATCCGCGCCGACACTCTCCATCAACATCCTCATCCCGCCGAACCCGCCGACTTCAACCGGCCGGCTTCGCGTCGGCCGCCGCGGTAGCCGGCGTATCCGCTGCGTTCGATGCGTTCGCATCGGTCTGCCAGCCGAGGCCGAGACTCTTCTGCAGCGAGATGTAGTCGTCGAGCAGTTCGGCCTGCCCCGCGATCACGTTCTGCTGCGCCGAGAGCGCCTCGCGCTGCGTGTCGAGCAGGTCGATCAGCGACGACACGCCGGCCCGGTAGCGCTGGTCCATCAGCGCGGCCGAGTGCGTCGCCGAGGTCTCGATCTTCGCCAGCGCGACCACGTGGTCGCGCTGGTGCCCGTAGCGCGACAGGGCGGTGTTGGCGTCCTGCAGCGCGCCCAGCACGGCCTTCGTGTAGTTCGCCTCGGCCTCGTCGCGCGAGGCCTCGGCCGCGCGCACGGCGCCGCGCGTGCGGCCGAAGTCGAACAGGTTCCATTGCAGGTACGGCGCGCCGATCCACGAGTAGTTCTGCTTGCGGAACAGGTGGCCCGGATCGGCCGCGCTGAAGCCGATGTCGCCGAGCAGCGTGACCTTCGGGAAATAGTCGGCCACGTGCTCGCCGATCTGCGCATTGCTGGAGGCGAGCCGGCGCTCGGCCGCGCGGATGTCGGGGCGCTGCTTGATGAGCGCGCCGGCGTCGCCGATCGCGACCGTCCCGGGCAGCGCCGGCAGCGCGGCGTCGGGCGCCGAGAGCTGCGCGTCGAGCGTGCCCGGCGCGCGGCCCGTCAGGATCGCGAGCCGGTCGAGCGACTCGGTGACCTGCGCGTCGAGCGGGATCAGCGTGGCGCGCGTGTTTTCCACCTGGGTGGTGAGCCGCTCGATGTCGGCGTCGTCCACCACGCCGCGGCCGCGCCGCTGCAGCGTCAGGTCGAGCATCCGCTGCTGCAGCGCGGCGGTGCGCTGCGACAGCGCGAGGCGCTGCTGCTGGTCGCGCAGGCCGACGTAGGCGTTCGCGACCTCGGCCGCGAGCGAGACCTGGGTGTCGGCGAGATCGGCGTTGACGGCCTCGGCCTGCGCCGAGGCGGCCTCGATCGCGCGCCGCGTGCCGCCGAACAGGTCGATTTCCCAGGTCGCGTCGAAGCTGGCCGTGTAGAGCTGGATCGGGCCGGTGCCGGGCTGCGACGAGCCGCTGCCCGAGCCGCTCGAACCGCTGGAGCCGGTCAGCGCCGAGAACGCGTTCGCATCGGGCTCGCGCGTGCGCAGCACGGCCGCGTCGGTGCTGAGTTTCGGCAGCGCGTTGGCGCGCTGCTGGCTCAGTTGCGCGCGCGCCTCGCGCAGGCGCGCCTGCGCCGCGTGCAGATCGGGGTTGTGCGCCAGCGCGGCGGCGATCAGTTCGTTCAACTGCGCATCGCCGAGCGCGCGCCACCAGGCGCTCGGCGCCGGTGCCGCGGCCAGCACGCCCGTCTTCGGCGTGCGCACGAACGCGGCGTCGTCGGGCGCGCTCGGCGCGCCGTGGTAGTTCGGGCCGACCGTGCAGCCGGCCAGCAGGCCGGCGAGCGCGAGCAGCGTGAGGGGCGCGCGGGGTACCACGGCGCGGCGGCGGGACGGCGGGGAAAACGTCATGAGGTGCATCGGTTCAGTGGCCGGACGAGGCGGGCGGCGGCGAACCGCGGCGCGGCGTTCTGAGCAGCAGCGCGAGCGGGACGCAGGCGATCAGCGCGAGTCCGAGCAAGTAAAAGGTTTCGGAGTAGGTCATCACGGTGGCCTGCACCTGGATCTGCTGGGCGATCTGGCCGAACGCGCGCATCTGCGAGTAGGCCATGTCGCCGGTGCGCGCGAACCAGTTCGCCGCGTAGGTGGCGACGCGGTCCTGCCCGATCAGCGAGTTGGCGCTCAGCGACTCGCGCAGCGCGGCCGTATGGAACGTGGTGCGCCGGTCGATGATGGTGCCGATGATGGCCAGCCCGATCGAGCCACCGAGATTGCGCGCCATGTTGTAGAGCCCGGCCGCGTCGCCCGATTCCTCGCGCGAGACGGCGGCCATCGAGGCCTGGTTCAGCGGCATCATCGCGAGCATCTGCGCCACGCCGCGGATCAGCTGCGACCAGGCGAAGTCGTGGCCGACGCTCTGCGCGGTCAGCGAGATGTCGAGCATGCAGCTCAGGAAGAACAGCAGCAGCCCGGTGATCACCAGGATCCGGAAATCGACCTTGCCGAGCAGCCTCGGCAGGATCGGCATCATCAGGAACGCGGGCAGGCCCGACAGCAGCATGATCTCGCCGGCCTGCTCGGCGTTGTAGCCGGCCACGATCGCGAGGAACTGCGGCAGCAGGTACGACACGCCGTACAGGCCCGCGCCGACCGCCGCCACGATCAGGATCACGCTCGCGTAGCGCGGGTTGCGCATCAGCGAGAGCCGCAGGATCGGCCGCTTGGCCGTGAACTGCGAGACCGCGATCAGCACCATGCCGACGAACGACACCCAGCTCAGCGAGACGATCATCTGCGACTCGAACCAGCGCTCGCGCTGGCCTTCCTCGAGCACCACGGTCAGCGACGACAGCCCGATCGCGAGGCCCGCGATGCCGACCCAGTCGGCGTTGAAGAACTGCTGCCACTGCGCCTTGTCGGAGGTGAGCCCGACCACCAGCAGCGTGATCAGCACCAGGCACACCGGCAGGTTGATGAAGAAGCACCAGCTCCAGCTGACGTTCTCGGCGAGCCAGCCGCCCAGCACCGGCCCGAACAGCGGCCCGAGCAGCACGATCAGGCCGAACAGCGTCATGCCCACCGGCAGCTGCGAGGGCGGCAGCCGGGTGCGGATGATGGTCTGCGCGGTGGGAATCATCGCGCCGCCGGTGAAGCCCTGGCCGATCCGGCCGACGATCATCAGCGCGAGCGTGTTCGACCAGCCGCACATCATCGAGAACGCGATGAACAGCACCGACGAGGCGAGCAGGAAGTTCTTCAGGCCGAACACGCGCGTGAGCCACGCGGCGAGCGGGATCATCACGATTTCCGACATCAGGTAGCCGGTCGAGATCCAGGTGCCCTCGGTGCCGGTCGCGCCGATCTCGCCCTGGATCTGCGGCAGCGCCGAGTTGGTGATCGAGATGTCGAGCGTGGCCATCAGCGCGCCGAGCGAGCCGGCGGCCACCGCGATCCAGTCGGAGGCGGTGGCGCGTTCGTGAGGCTGCGCGGCGGGGGCGGCCGGGGCGC
The DNA here is from genome assembly GCF_022870505.1 of Burkholderia perseverans. Classification (NCBI taxonomy): domain Bacteria; kingdom Pseudomonadati; phylum Pseudomonadota; class Betaproteobacteria; order Burkholderiales; family Burkholderiaceae; genus Burkholderia; species Burkholderia perseverans. The sequence continues at coordinate 3,656,941 of NZ_CP045094.1, read as the reverse complement.
CGGCCGGCGTGGCGGCCTCAGCCATGCTGGTTCCCGTCGCCGCGCGTGTCGACGTCCACATTGACCGACAGGCCCGGCAGCAGCACGCGGCGCGTCTCGTCGTCGGTGTCGACGTGGATCCGCACCGGCACGCGCTGCACGATCTTCGTGAAGTTGCCGGTGGCGTTCTCGGGCGGCAGCAGCGCGAACTGCGCGCCGGTGCCGGGCGCGAAGCTCTCGACGCGGCCGTGCAGCTCGCGGCCCGACAGCGCGTCCACGCGCAGCGTGACGGGCTGGCCCGGGCGCATGCGGCCGACCTGGGTTTCCTTGAAGTTCGCCACCAGATAGAGGTCCTGCACCGGCACCACGGTCAGCAGCCGCGTGCCGGGCTGCACGTACTGGCCGACGCGCACGGTGCGGTCGCCGACCCGGCCGTCCAGCGTGCTGCGCACGATGGTGTTGTCGAGATCGAGCTGGGACTGCGCGGCGCTTGCCTGCGCGGCTTCGAGCTGCGCCTGCGCCTGCTGCAGCGTCGCGGTGCTGGAGGCGATCTGGGTACGGGCCGCGGCGATCGAGGCGTTGTTCGCGGCCAGCGTGGCCTGCGCCTGATCGCGCGTGTTTTTCAGATCGGCGATACGCTCGTGGGTCTCGGCGCCGGTGGCGGCGAGCGGCGCGTAGCGCGCGTACTCGTCGCTGGCGTGGCGCAGGTTGATGCTCGACACGCGTGCCTGCGCCTCGACCTGTTCGAGGTTGGCGCGCTGCTGGGCGATGTCGGCCTCGGCGTGCGCGATGTCGGCGCGGCGCGCGTCCACGGTGGCCCGCGACTGCTGCAGCGAGACCTGGTACTGGCGCACGTCGAGCTTGACGAGCGGGTCGCCGGCCTTCACCTGCTGGTTGTCGCGCACGTAGACGTCGGTCACGTAGCCCGACACCTTCGGCGCGGCGGTCATGCTGTCGGCCTGCAGGTAGGCGTCGTCGGTGTTCTCGATGAAGCGGCCGACGGTCCACCAGTGGACCAGCCAGATCGCGCCGCCGATCAGCGCGACCACGGCCAGCGCGATCAGGATGCGGCGCCGGTTCGGCTTGCGTTTGGGGGTGTCGGGGGCTGGATTGCCCGAAGACGGATTTGCGGCAGGTTCCTGACGGTTGCCTTTCGGCGGGTCTTGAGGAGTCGACGACATTCGGGTATCCAAATTATTCCAAGCGGAAGAATTATTCCAGTTGGTAGATTTGTGTCAAGTAGAATGTGGTTTGTCTGAATTGTGAGGGGTCTATGACGGAAGCGAAGAAGCTGCGTCGCGCGTCGTCGAGCGGCTACGCGCGGGGCGACGAAACCCGCCAGCGCATCATCGAGGCCGCCATCGAGCTGTTCGGCGAACGCGGGTTCGCCGGCGCCTCGACGCGGGACATCGCCGCGCGCGCGGGCGTCAACGCGCCGGCGCTGCAGTACTACTTCGAGAACAAGGAAGGGGTGTTCCGCGCCTGCGCCGACGCGATCGCCGACACGGCCTGCGGGGCGTTCGGCCAGCCGCTCGATCACGCGCGCGCGATGCTCGACGCGCAGGCCGGCGTGGAAACGCTGATCGACGCGTTCCTCGGCATCATGCACGCGATCTCGGAGCGGATGTTCACGGCGCCGAAGACGGTTCACCAGCGCATGTTCTTCGCGCGCGAACAGGCCGGGCTCGAGCCGAACGTGGCCACCGAGATCCTGATGGAGCGGATCCGGCGCCCGCTCAACGACGTCTGCGCGGAACTGGTCGGCCGCATCTCGGGCCTCGATCCCGAGAGCCCGGTCACGCGGATTCGCGCATTCAGCCTGCTCGGCCAGCTCACGGTGTTCCACATCGCCCAGCGCTCGGCGCTGACGCTGCTGGGCTGGGAGTCGTTCGACGGCGGGCGCGGCGCACTGCTGCGGGCCACCGTCGACGGCCAGACGCGCATGCTGCTGCGCCAGTGGCATGCCGAGCACGGCGTGCTGCCGGCGGCGCTCGACGCGGCGGTGGCGGCCACGGCCACGCGCGGCGAGGCGGTGGCCTCCGCGTCTTCACCCGCATCCTCATCGGCATCCGCTGCCGCGCCGCGCCGCGCCGCTGCCCGCCGTGCCCCGGCCGGCCGCGGCAGCGCGCGCGAGACGCCGGCCGACGGCGAGCCGGAGCCGGAGCCGGCCGCGCCGCGCCGGCGCGCGCCGCGTCTCGACGGCAAGGCGCGTCCGCGCTGAGCGTGCCGCCGGCCGCCCGCGCATGGCACGCGGGCGGCCGGGCAGGCGGCCGGATCCACTTCGGTTCGCGGCCCATCGCTGCGCGCATGACATCCGCGCGTCACGATTGCCGGTCTATCGTCGGGGTTCCGGGCGGTGGCGCGGGCCGTCGCCGCCCTCGTGCATCGCCAGCCGTCGCCGGCGCCAGCGCCGCCGTGTCGCCTTCGGGCCGCCGGGGCCGGGCCGCGCGATCGATACGACACAAGATCGGAGCCAACCGATGTCGAAACAGACGCCCCCCGAAGCACCGTCCGCCGGCCCGCATGCGCCGCAGCACGCAGCGGTCTCGCGCCGCGGTTTCCTGAAGCTGGCCGGCGTGTCCGGCCTCGCGACCGCGAGCGGCCTCGGCGCCGCGCGCGCGGCCACGACCGTGCCCGACGGCACGCCGGAACAGATCCACCTGACCTGGGGCGACGATCCGTCGTCCGAGGTGACGATCTCGTGGGCCTCGCTCGCGCCGGCCGCGAACCCGCGCGTGCGCGTGTCGGGCGACGCCGGCCGGCCGTTCACGGTGCATGCCGTGCAGCGCACCTACACCGACGGCCTGAACGGCGCGGTGGTGTTCACCTATCACGCGCGCCTGCTCGGGCTGCGGGCCGACTCGCAGTACGGCTACGAAGTCACCGCCGACAACGACACCAACGCCGCGCAGCCGTTCGCCGCGAGCTTCCGCACCGCGCCGCGCGGGCGCGCGCCATTCCGCTGGACCAGCTATGGCGATCTGGCCACGCCGAACACGGGCTGGGTGCTGTCGTCGCCGCAGAGCCGCTTCGCGGTGCAGGCGGTGGAGCGCTTCCAGCCGCTGTTCCACCTGCTCAACGGCGACCTCTGCTACGCGAACCTGAATCCCGCGCACCAGCCCGACGTCTGGCGCGACTTCGGCAACAACAACCAGCTGTCCTCGGCGAACCGCCCGTGGATGCCGTGCCCCGGCAATCACGAGATCGAATTCCACAACGGCCCGCAGGGGCTCGATTCGTATCTCGCGCGCTACGTGCTGCCCGGCAACGGCACGCGTTTCCCGGGCCGCTGGTACACGTTCCGCGTGGGCGCGGTGCTGTTCGTCTCGCTCGACGCCGACGACGTGGTCTACCAGGACGGCGCGGCCTTCGTGGCCGGCCCCGCGCCGCTCGTGCCGGCCGCCAGCACCGGCCACGAGCCGGTAGCGCCGGGCACCTCGTTCTACGTGCGCGGCTACAGCCAGGGCGAGCAGACGCGCTGGCTCGAGCAGACGCTGCGGCACGCCTCGCACGACGCCTCGATCGACTGGATCGTGGTGCAGATGCATCAGGACGCGCTCAGCTCGTCGAAGTCGGGCAACGGCTCCGACAAGGGCATCCGCGAGGCGTGGCTGCCGCTCTTCGACCGCTACGGCGTCGATCTCGTGCTGTGCGGCCACGATCACGACTACGAGCGCAGTTTCCCGGTGCGCGGCTGCCATCACCATGCGGGCATGGACGCGACGACGGGCTCGGTGGTCGACACGCTGCAGCCGAAGCCGGTGGTCACCGCCGACCCCGAGGACCGCACCTTCGACACGCGCCACGGCACGATCCACCTGATCCTCGGCGGCGGCGGCACCAGCGCGCCGACCGACACCTATGGCGACGATCCGGCCACCGGACAGCCGCAGGCGATGGTGTTCACCAGGCCGAACCGGCCGGTGCCGGGCACCACCGCCGGCACCTTCGTGCGGCCCGGCGCCGATGCGCGCGAGGACGCCGTCTGGTCGGCGCGGCGCGATGCCGGCAACGGCTACGGAATCGCCGTGTTCGACTACGAGCCGGGCGAGGCGGGCGGCCACACCACGATCACGGTCAGCTACTACCACGCGGCCGGCGCCGACTCGACGCCGAACCCCGACTACTCGCTGTTCGAGACGATCGTGCTGAGCAAGCCGCATCGCGGCTGAGCGCGGCGCGCGCAGTCGAACGCGGAACCGAGGCGCAGCAGCAAAACGCACGGGGCGCCGGTGATGAGCCGGCGCCCCGTGCGTCGTTTCGGCCGGCCGCGACCGGCGCCGTGTGCTGGTCAGCCGTGCGAGACGTCGGCGGCGGGCGTCGTGATGTTGCGCGCCGCCGCGTTGTCGCTCGCCGAATCGCTTGCGTGATTGCCGGCGTTGTTGCCCGAGCCTGGCACCGCCTGCGTCGTCGCGGCCGGCTTCGCGCCCGGCGCCTCGACGAGCGGCTGCAGCGCGGGAGCCAGCGATTTCAGCAGCTGCACGGCCAGCGCGCTCGTGTATTCGTAGCGCGCCGCGTAGGGCTCGTGCGTGTTGGCCGTCAGCACGCCGAAGAAGCGGTCGCCGATGCCGAACACGAAGGTCGCGCTGCGATTCACCTTGCGCGACTCGATCAGCCGCGCGCCGGGCGCGTAGACGTTGAAGCGCTGGTCGCCGGTGCCGGTCTTGCCGAACACCTCGAGCGTCTTGCCGTCGGGGAACGTCATGCCCTGCGCGAGCCGCTTGCCGGTGCCGTTCTGCACCACGTCGCGCAGCATCGGCTGCACGGCCGCCGCGATCTCGGGCGAGAGCAGCTGCTTCGGCGCGGTGCCCGCATGCACGAAGTGCGTTTCGTAGGGCGTGTCCTTCGCGAACGCGAGCTGCGTGACGCTCTCGGTCGGCACCTGCGCGCCGCCGTTGGCGACGAGGCCGATCAGCTTCGCGAGCGAGTCGGGCTGGTCGCCCGAGGCGCCGATCGCGGCCGCGTAGGACGGCGTGAGCGCCGCGAACGGATAGCCGAGCGCCTGCCACGAGCGGCCGATCTCCCGATAGGCGCTCAACTCGACCATGCGGCGGATCCGGCGGTCCTGGGTGGCGTGGTACTTGGTCTTGTAGAGCCACGCGTAGGAGGCGAAGCGCACGTCGTGGCTCGCGCCCTGCACGGCGTCGAGCGTCGCGTCCGGATGCACGCGCAGGTAGGCCAGCGTCCAGAGCGCGAGCGGATGCACGCTGGCGATGTAGCCGCGATCGTTGAGGCTAAAGCGATCGACGCCGTACTTCGCGTAGAGCGCGGCCAGATCGTCGTCGGCGAGGCCGGCGGCCGGCGTGCCCTTCAGCGCCGTCTTCATCTGCGTGTCGAACCACGGGCGCGGCGCGTCCGGCGCCACGCTGCGCAGCACGGTGGCGACCTTCGGCGGCGACTTGCGCACCGTCTTCAGCATCAGCGCGAGCGCGTCGTCGGGCGGCTGGCCCGCGTACTTCACGTAGAAGCGCTTCACGTACACGCGGCTTTCCTGGTCGACGAACTGCGCGAGGTAGCGCGCGCGCAGGTCCGGATCGTCGAGCCACTGCGCCGACGTGCCCGAGGTCTGCACCATCTCGTAGCGCACGATGTCGCGCATCAGCCGCACGAACACGAGGTTGACCGAGTTGCGGAACGCGAGCCGGACGGTCAGGATCTGGCCGTTCTCGCTCTTCTCGAAGTTGGTGAAGGTCTGCGCGCCGCCGCCGGTGTAGAACGTCTCGCCGGGCGAGGCCGAGTACTTGCGCTCGAGCGCGGCGTCGAGCATCGGCGCGAGCGAGCGGTCGCGCGTGGCGATCAGGTAGTCGAGCGACCAGCGCGTGAGCGCGTCCTGCGGGTCGGGCTGCACGCGCTTCAGTTCTTCGGTGGAGAGCGGCGCGTACTGGTCGTGCAGCCGCGAGACGATCTGCAGGTAGGTCACCACGGTGCGCAGCTTCGCGGTCGAGCCGAGGTTCAGGCGCGCGCCGCGGTTGACGTCGAACGGCTGGTCGACGCTGTCGGTCTGCACGCGCAGCAGGTTCGCGTCGCCCTGCCGTTCGTAGAGCGTGAAGCTGTACGAGATCTTCGACGGATCGTCGCCGGGGCGCAGCATCTGCTGGCCGATCAGGCCGGCCGCCTTCGCGCCGTCGCGCGTGGTCACGGCCGCGAGCTGGTCGGCCACGGCCTGCTGCACGGCGTTGTCGAGCGTGACGGTGGCGTCGAGGTCGAGCCGGTCGAGCTGGTAGGTGCTTTGCAGGCCGAGCGCGCCGAGCAGCCGCGAGCGCGTCGAGGTGATCGCCTTGCGCGCGACGTAGGACGCCTGCGCCGGCAGCGCGGGCGGCGCGTGCCGCTCGATGCGGGCGGCCAGCGCCGCGTCGCGCAGCGCCGGCGTGATCGCGCCTTCGCTGGCCAGCAGCCGCAGGTAGCTGTCGGTCAGCTTCTGCAGGTCGGCATAGCCGCGATTGAGGAAGAACGAGGGCGCGCGCTGCGCGATCAGCAGCGACAGCACCTCGCGATAGGTGGCGGCCTGCTCGGCACGGTTCGCCTCGGTGGGCGGGGCGGCGAGGATGCGGTTCACCTCGCTGAAGTCGCGCCCGTACCAGGCGGCGAGGCCGTCGCCGATGCCGGTCACCTCGCCCAGGCGCGCGCGCGCCGCGAGCGGCACCGAGTTCAGGTAGCGCACCACGATCTGGCGGCGCGCGGGCAGCGTCTGCGGGCCGTCGAGATAGGCGCGCACCGAGGCCGAGGCGATCTGCCGGAGCTTCTCGGGCGGCGAGGCGGTGCGGCCGTCGGGCGAATGGCGGAACTTCTCGATCTGGGTGGCGAGCGTGCTGCCGCCCGGCGTCTGCTGGTGGTGGTTCACATAGCGCAGCGCCTGGTCCGACAGCGCGCGGCCGAAGCGGCGCCAGTCGATCGCCGGGTTGCGGTTCGGCGCGTCGGGATCGAGCAGGTAGCGGTCCTCGATGAACAGCAGCGAGCGCACCACCAGCGGCGGAATCGCATCGAAGTCCTGATAGACGCGGTGCGGGAACGTGGCGTCGTAGATCGGCTCGCCGCGCGCGTCGCGCACCGTCAGGCCGGCTTGGTCCTTTTCGTCGTAGGGCAGGAACAGGCCCTCGTCGGCCAGCGACAGCAGTCGCTCGGAGCCGCGCGCCTGCGCCTCGATCGCGTAGCCGCGCGCGCTGAGGCGTCGTTCGAAGTCGGGCAGTCGGGAATAGCCGAGGCGCATGTCGTAGGGGCCGCTGGCCGGGTAGCGGATGCTGTCGCTGGGGCCGGGGCCCATCGTGTAGCCGACGTCGCTCGCGAGACTCGACAGGTAGCGCGCCTGCCATCGCGAGGTCGCGAATTCGATCTGACAAAGTCGCACCACCACCACCAGTGCGATCAGCACGGCCGCGATGAGCAACCATTTGACGCGCTTCCAGACCGGGATGGCGGTGCGGGTGGCGCGCAGCGGGATTCGGATAACCGGCCGATTCATGGCATCTCCCCGACGGCGCAAATCGTCAGACCCTCGCGCCGCAACGCGATCAGTGTAGTCCTGAATTCGAGATACGGTGGGACAGAAAATCGCGGACTGTGACGCGGATGCAACCGCCGCCGGGACGGGGAATTGGGGGCGGACTTCGGGGTGGGTGGGGACTTGGGTCGGGGTTAGCGGGCGGGGTGGCGGGGCCGCTTTCAGCTGCGTGTCGCGGGGCGCCTTGGGTGTGGAGCGCAAAGGTGCCGGGGCAATGGGCCGGTGGGCCGGTGGTCCGGTCGGGCGGTTCGGGGAGCGGTGAGGCGGCGCGAGCGGGCGCCGTCATGGCGTCGTCGCGAGTGGGGCGGGCGGCCCGCGGGTCTCGCGCGGCGGCGCGAGCGATGGCATGCCGACGCTCGCTTCCGGCGGAGCCTCGCTCAGCAGTCGGAGAACGTCGAGCAGACGATCCGCACGTCGAACAGCTGCGCGATCGTGGTCAGCGCGTAGAGCAGCGCGAACGAATGGCGGTCCGAGTAGGGCAGCGCGGGCTGGAACGCGCTGCCGTGCCATTGCCAGTCGGCGTCGGCCTCGGTGTCGCGGCGCGCGCGGTCGAACACCGCCTCGATCTCGTAGCCGCCCGCGCCCTTGGCCGGGATGCCGACGTTCAGCGCGAGCCCGGCGAGCCGGTCGAGCGGAAAGCGGAAGCTGTCGCGGCCGAGCCGGAAGCCGGCCCAGCGAGCGTCGCGGCTGCGGAACGCCACGAACAGCGTGTCGTCGGCGCGCTTGTGGGCATCGAAGTGCTCGGGCAGGTCGGCGAGCGGTGCGATCGCGGGCTGTTGCTCGGCGGCGTTCTCGTCGACGTCGACGTGCTTGAGGCAGGCCGCGCGCAGGCCCGCGTAGAGCTGGCGATAGACGGCGCCGGGCGAGGTCGCGCGCAGGTCGACGTCGAGCAGGATGCGCTGGTAGCTCGCCTGGTCGCCGAGGAAGGCCGGCAGCGGCTGGCTGTGGTCGGCGCCGAGGTAGGCGGAGCGGCTGCCGAGCGGGCTCGGCAGCAGGTCGATCGGGCGCGGGCGGTCGTCGGGGCGGCGCGCGCGGATCTCGGCCGGGCGCGGCGTGGGCGGCGGCACCGGGGCTGGAGTGGGTGCGTGCGCATCGATCGCCGCGTTGGCGAAGGTGGGAGGAGGTACGGTGTCGGGAGCGGCGAGGCGCTCGGCGTCTTCGGCGGCGGCGGCGCGGCGGGCGGTGGCCTTCGCGTCGCGGCGACGGGCCAGCACGCCGGCCACCGACAGCAACAGCAGTTCGGCGACGGTCGCCACCGCGCCGGCGGCGAGGCCGGCCAACACGCCGTCCCGGGAGCCGGCGATCAGGCCGGCGAGAAGCGGTATCAGCAACAGGAGCGCGAGCATCGGCGTTCGGTCATGGGTGGGGCGGTGCGGGTCCGGCATCCCGGTTCGCCGTCCGGCGGGGGCAGGCGCGGGCGCCGCGGTACGGCACGATGATAAGCGCGCGGGCGCTCGCCGAACAAGCGGGAATCGGGGTGGCGCGGGCCGGGCGTGGGTCGATGCTGCAGCTGCCGTGGCGGCGCGGAGCATCGGCCGGTTTGTCGGCTGGTTTGCCGTCCGGTTCGCGGGCCGGCTCATCGCCCGGTGCGTCAGCTGGTGCGTCGGTCGGTTTAACGGCCAGTAGGTTGGCCTGTTCATCGGCTGGCTCGTCGGCGGTTCGCCGACCGGTTTGTCGGTGCCTTCAGCATTCAACCGATCCACCCCCGCGCGCCGGCGCGAACGCTCAGGCGCGCGCTGCATCCTTGTCCACCTGCACCGGCGCCTCTTCACCGGCGGCGTGGCGCAGGAACGCGCGCACCGCCTGCGAGCGTTCGTGGCGGCGGAACAGCAGCGCGATCTCCGAGCGCACCGGCTTGCCGGCGAGCGGCCGATAGACCACGCCGGGCAGCCGGATGCAGTCGCACACGGCGCCCGGCACCACCGCCACCGTATCGCCGAGCGAGACGCGCGCGAGCACGGCGGCGAGCGTGCCCGGGCGCGACTCGATGGCCGGCGCGAAGCGCCCGCGCCGCGCCACCTCGAAGGTGCCGCCTTGCTGCTCGGGCAGCGTGAACGCGGCGTCGCGCAGCTGGCGCGCCGCGATCGCCGGCAGCGCCGCGAGCGGCGAGGCGGCCGGCAGCGCGACGACGAATTCGTCGGCGTGGACGCGCACGCTCCGGATCCCGTCGGGGCAGCTCACGGGCGGGCGCACGTAGGCCAGATCGAGGCGGCCGTCGTCGAGCATCGCCGGGATCGCGTCCATCGGCAGCTCGGCCAGCTGCACGTCCACCTGCGGGCGCCGCGCGCGAAAGCCGATCACGGCCTGCTGCATCACGCCCGTGAACGCGGCCGAACCGACATAGCCGATCCGGATCCGGCCCAGTTCGCCGCGCTCGGCGCGCTGGCCGAGTTCGTGCGCGCGCGCGAGCGCCGCGAGCGCGGCGGCGGCCTCGGGGACGTAGGCGGCGCCGGCCGCGGTCAGCTCGACCGAGCGGCGGCTGCGGTGGAACAGGCGCAGCTGCAGCAGCCGTTCGGCCTCCTGGATCTGCTTGGTCAGCGACGGCGGCGCGATGCCGAGCGCCTCGGCGGCGCGGGCGAAATGCAGGTGCTCGGCGACGGCCAGCACGCAGCGCAGATGGCGCAGTTCGAGTTTCACGGCATTAACGAATTCGTGAATGAAGTTGCCATCTTATGCTATCGATCGGCAACAGCGACCTCGCTACGATCGGCGTCGAGACGATACGAGGAGCGAGGCAATGACGGGCAGCACGAACCAGACGAACTACGGGAATTCCACGCCGGCGCGGGCCATGCAGGGCATCGACGGCGACACCGGCGGCGGCCGGCCCCGGCGCGGCTCGCCGGGCTTCCTGCTGGCCACGGCCTCGGCCACCTGCGCGCTGATCACGCTCGACACCAACATCGTCGCGGTATCGCTGCCGTCGATCGCGCGCGCGTTCCACGCCGGCTTCGCCGATGCGGAATGGGTGGTCAGCGCCTACATGGTGTCGTTCGCCTCGTGCCTGCTGCCGATGGGCGCGCTGGCCGACCGCTACGGCCGCAAGCGCATGATGCTGCTCGGCCTGCTCGCGTTCGCGGCGGCCTCGCTCGCCTGCGGGCTCGCGCCGGGCGTGCTGTTCCTCAATCTGGCGCGCGCGGCCAAGGGCGTGGGCGCCGCGATGCTGCTGACCGCCGCGCTCGCCGTGATCGCCCATGCGTTTCCCGATGCCCGCGAACGGGCACGTGCCTGGGCGATCTGGGGCATGACGATGGGCCTCGCCACCACCGTGGCGCCGCTCGTTGGCGGCGTGATCACGCAGTGGGTCGGCTGGCGCTGGATCTTCCTGCTGAACCTGCCGGTCTGCGCGGTGCTGCTCGGCTGCGCGTGGCGCGCGGTGGACGAGTCGCGCCATGCCGGCGCCAGACGCGTGGACGTGGCCGGCAGCGCGCTGTTCGGCACGGGCCTCGCGAGCGGCATCTGGGCGCTGATCGGCGCGCAGGACGCTGGCTGGCACGGCGCCGCCACGCTGTTGCGCTTCGCGGCCTGCGCGCTGCTGCTGGCCGGCTTCGTGCGGCTCGAACGGCGGCGGCCGCACGCGATGATCGACCTCGCGCTGTTCGGCCAGCCACGCTTCGTGGCCGCCGTGCTCGGCATGTTCGGCTACGCGGCCTGCGCGCAGGTGATGATGACGTTCCTGCCGCTCTACCTGCAGAACGCGTTCGGCTGGGCGGCGGTGCGGGCCGGCGCGGGGATGCTGCCGTTCGCGGTGGCGATGGTGGCCGGGCCGTATCTGGGCGCGCGGCTCTCGCACCGGCTGCCGGGCGCGGCGATGCTGTCCGCCGGCCTCGCGCTGGTCGGCGCGGGCAACCTGCTGACCGCGCTGGTGGCCGCGCGCGGCGCCTACGGGCCGGTCGCGCTCGGCATGATCGTGACCGGGCTCGGCGCCGGCGTGCTGAACGGCGACACGCAGAAGGCGATCATGGCCTGCGTGCCGTCCGAGCGCACCGGCATGGCCTCGGGGATCAGCACCACCACGCGCTTCACGGCGATCGTCACCTCGATCGGCGTGCTCGGCGCGGTGCTGGCCTCGCGCACCCACGCGGCGCTCGGCGCGGCGCTGGCCACGCAGCCGGCGGCGTGGGCGCGGCTCGACGCGCGCTTCATGTCGGACCTGCTGGCGGGCGACCCGGCGCAGGCGATCGGCGCGCTGCCGGCGGCGCTGCGCGCCAGCGTGGCGGCGGTCGCGCCGGGCAGCTTCGCGAGCGGGTTCGCGGCGGCGCTGTCGGTGGCCGGGGGGCTCGCGATCGTGGTCGCCGTGCTGGTGTGCCGGCTCGCGGCGGTTGGTCGGCGCGTCGCGCGCGCGGACGCGGTGCGCGAGCGCGCCTGAGCGGGCAGCGCGGCGCGCCGATCGCCTGCGCGGCCAGGTCGCCGAAGGCGGCGCGCGGGTGGACGTCGAGCCGGTCCGACGCGTCGAAGTGCTCGACGATCGGCGCCGACAGGTGGTCGAACAGGTCGATCGCGGCGCCGGACGCCGCGTGGAAGTCGCCGCAGATCATCACCGTCAACGGCTCGCTGGCGCCGGCGCGAAACCGGTTGATCGAATCGACCACCTGCCGGTGCTCGCGTCCCGTGACGCGCGGCGGCGCGATGCCGGCCCGGTTGGCCGGCACCTCGAGATTTAGCGGATGGCGCGGCGGCACGATCAGCAGCGTGTGCGGCGCGAACGGCACCATGCCGGCGCCGGCGATGTGCAGCAGCCCGTTGCCTGACAGGATGTCATGAATGCCGGGCGCGTCGTGGTCGTCGAGTTCGAGCACGAAGCCCTCGCCGAGGATGCATTCGGACAGGCCGGTCACGCGGATCCCGAGCCGCGTGATCGGCTCGTTCGGATCGTCGGACGACAGGCGGGGCGTGGCGGTCGGCACGCGGGTCGGGATCAAGGGAAGCGCCGGGCGCAGCGGTGCCGGCGCGTGCCGATCGCGGCGACGCCGGCCCGCGGGCGCCCGATCTCGCCGCGATTCCTTACCGCGATTCGCGCGGCGCGCGGGACCGCCGGCCGCGTGCCGCGCCGCTTTCCGGCCCGCGCTGAAATTTGACCATCACGGCGGTGTCGGACGTCCGGCGTAGAATGCCGCTGCTGCCGCGCGGTATCGGCATGAGTTTTTTCGTCACTGATGCACGTCGACCTTCTTACCCTTTATTTCCTCGCGATCGGAACCCTTTTTGCCAGTGCCGGCATGACGTTCTGGGAGCATCGCACCCATCCCAATCGCAGTCAGGCGTTGCGCACGTTCGCGGCGGGCTACGCGACGCTCGCGCTCGGCTGCGCCGTGGTGCTGGTGCGGGGCCGCCTGCCCGGCGCATGGGGATCGGCGCTCGGCAACCTGGTGATCGTCTCCGGCTACCTGCTGATCCTGGACGGCGTGGCGGTGCTGAACGGCCGGCGCCGGCGCGGCGTCTCGCTGGGCCTCGTCGCGGCGCTGGCGCTGGCCTGGGCGGTGGCCGGCACGCGCTGGCAGGCAACCATGTGGCTCTATCTGAGCGCGATTCCGATCGCGCTGGCGAGTGCCATGACCACGTGCGAACTGTTGCGCAACGAGACGCTGCGCGCGCTCTCGGCATGGCGCATCGCGGTCGTGGTGACGGGGCTGCACGCGCTGCTCTATGTCGCCCGCGCGTTCGCGCTGCCGTGGCTCGCGCGCGAGTTCGGGCCGCCGGTCGTGCTGGCCGCGAGCCAGCTCACGATGTACGAGGGCGTGCTCTATTCGGTGGTGCTGCCGATGACGATGCTGCGGCTGGTGCGCGAGGAAACGCACGGCGAGCTGCTGCGCGAATCGCGCACCGACTACCTGACGCGGCTCGGCAACCGCCGCTGGTTCTTCGAGGAAGGCGAGCGCGTGGTGGCCGCCGGAGCGGGGCGGCAGGCATACGCCGTGCTGGCCTTCGATCTCGATCACTTCAAGCGCATCAACGACCGCCACGGCCACAAGACCGGCGACGACGTGCTGAAGACGTTCGCCGACGTGGTGCGTGGCGTGCTGGGCGAGGCCACCATCGTCGCGCGCATCGGCGGCGAGGAATTCGCCGCGCTGCTGGCCGGCGACGACGCACGGCGCGCGGCCGAGCTGGGCAGGGCCGTCGCGCGCCGCTTCGCCGAGACGATCGCCGAACGCGGCGACGGCCTCGGCATCCAGGCGACCGTCAGCATCGGCCTGGCCCACTGCGCGGGCGGCACGCCGGCCCTCACGCCGGCGCTGGTGCTGGCCGACATGCTGGCCGACGCCGACGGCGCGCTGTACCGCGCGAAATCGCTCGGCGGCAACCGGCTCGAACTGGCCTAGCGCCGTTTCGCCCGCGCCCGGTGCGATGCCGGATTTCAGGAAGACGAAGCATCGGAGGCACACCATGCCTTCGTGCCCGTGCCTCAACTGCTGATCTGCAAGCATCCCTCGATCACCGCGATCCGGCCGCCGCCGGTCGAGAGCGCGGCCGTGGCGTGCCGGAACGGATGCTCGGGCGCATCGGTCGGCCGCCACGCGTAACGGCGCAGCAGCTCCAGATAGCCGCCCCGGATCACGAAGCCGTCGCACTTGGCCAGATAGGCGTCGCGGCGCATCCGGTACGCGGCCGGCAGCTGGAACCACGGCAGGCCGGGCAGATCGTGATGCACGAGGTGATAGTTGTTGTTCAGGTAGAGCAGGCGCATCACGAAACCGGCCTCGTTGATCGCGATGCGCGCCTTCGGGTGGACGGCGGCGCGATGCTCGAGCAGCGAGCGCACCATCGCGAGCGACAGCGCCGGCCAGCTCACGGCGAGCAGGTAGGCCCACCAGGCGATGCCGGCCGACAGCTGCACCCAGGCGAGCAGCGCCGCCACGCAGGCGCCGTGCGTGGCCCAGATCCGCAGCACGGCGCGTTCGCCGCGCCGGATGCGCCGCAGCGCATCGGCGAGCGTGGCGGCCACGCTCATCGGCGGTCCCACCACCAGCCGCCCGAGGAAGGTCTTGCGCAGCACCCACAGCGCGCGCCGCCAGCGCGGCAGCGTCGCCCATTGGCCGCGCGGCAGGTAATTGCCTTCCGGGTCCACGCCGGGCACGGTCAGGTCGTCGTCGCGATGGTGCGCGAGATGCGTGTCGCGATAGCAGGTGTACGGATACCAGATCGCGAGCGGCGGATAGGCGAGCAGCCGGTTCAGCCAGTCGAGGCGCGTGGGATGGCCGTGCAGCAGCTCGTGCTGCAGCGACATCTGCCAGGCGGCCAGCACGATCAGGACCGGCACGGCCGCCGCGAACGGCAGCGCGCCGGCGCGCACCAGCAGCATGGCGCCGAGCCAGCCGCCGTAGATCGTCGCGATCAGCAGCCAGGTGGGCCACTCGGTGCGCGCGGCGAAGCGAGCGCCGAGCGCGCGGATCTCGTTGGCGTGGTCTACGTCGAAATATTCGGCCATATCGGGAAGGCGGGACGGCGGGCGGGATGCTGGGCGTCGCGTCGATGGCGGGCGCCGTGCTGTCGGCATGGCGGCACGTTCCGCGAGGCGACACACGGGCACGTCGAGCCCCGGAAGGCATCGCGCCGGATGCATCGAGGCGGACGCGCTCGCGGTTTGCGTGACGCCATGCCCACTCTAGCGAATCGGCGGCGCGCCACCAATCAACGAATTCGCATTTGCTTATCAGGCACGCGAGCGCCGCGATCCGGGCGCAGAATGGCTGCCGGCGCGACCCGACGCCGTCGATCCGGCGGCGGCCCCGTCACGCCGCGTTTCCCGAACCCGCGAGCAAGGAGCCGCCGCGCATGAGCCGATGGATCGCCGCACTGCCGATGTACAACGTGACGCCGCGCCATGGCGCGCTGTGGCGCGCGCTGCTCGACGAGGCGCTCGAAGCATTCGCGCGGCGCGGCGGCACGCGCGAGGTCGGCGTGCTCGACGAGCCGTTCGGCGAACTGATGCCGCTGTGGCGCCGCGCCGATCTGCTGCTGTCGCAGACCTGCGGCTACCCGTTCCGGATGCTCGGGCTCGCCGACGTCGCGCGGCTGATCGCGACGCCGTGCTTCGACGCCGAAGGTTGCGACGGCGCCGGGTATTCGAGCGTGCTGGTGGTGTCGGCCGCCGCGCGGGCGGGCGGCGCAACCACGCTGGCCGGCTGCCGCGGCCTGCGCGCGGCCTGCAACGGCGACGATTCGCATAGCGGCATGAACGCGTTTCGCCATGCCGTCGCGCCGCTCGCGCGCGGCGAGCGATTCTTTGCCTCGGTCACGGCGTTCGGCTCGCATCGCAACGTGCTCGACGCGCTGGCGGCGGGCCATGCCGATTGCGCGGCGATCGACTGCGTGACGTTTGCTTATTTGCGCGACGCGCTGCCCGAGCGGCTGCGCGGGATCCGCGTGATCGGCGCGAGCGCGGGTGCGCCGGGGCTGCCGCTGATCGCCTCGCGCCGGCTCGACGACCGGCAGGCCGGCTGGCTGCGCGACGCGCTCGACGTGGCCTGCCGCGCCGATCCGGCGCGCGCGCGGGCGTTGCGCCTGCGCGGCTTCGCGACGGTGGCCGAAGCGGACTACGACCGGATCGCGCGGATGGCGGACGAGGCGGCGGCGCTCGGTTATCCGCGGCTGGCCTGACGGGAACGCCGGCCAGCAACGTCCACAGCGAAGCTTGCCGCCTGCCGCACAGGATTTGTCCACCGTGCCATGTGGGCAAGCGCTGGGCGCGGCGGCCGGCTCCGCCACTCCGTGGTTCAGGCCGCGCGCAGCGGCGGCGCCATGAATTCCGGCCCGACGGGATCGGTCACGTGTTGCGCGAGGATCGCGTCGATGTCGGCCAGGTCGCGCGCGTCGAGCCGCCAGCCGAACGCGTCGCCGATGCCGTTCAGCTGCTCGGGCTTGCGCGCGCCCCACAGCGCGATCGTCGGCCCCTGGTCGAGCACCCAGCGGATCGCCAGCGCGAGCACCGACTTGCCGTGCCGCTCGCGCGCCAGTTCGGCCAGCGCGTCCACCGCCCGCAGGTATTGCGCGAAACGCGGCGCCTGGAACTTCGGATCGCTGCGGCGCAGGTCGTCGCCCTCGAAGCGCGTGTCGGCCGTCATCCGCCCCGACAGCAGGCCGCGGCACAGCGCGCCGTAGGCCAGCATCTGCAGCCCGTGCTGCTTCGCATACGGCAGCACGTCGGCCTCAATCGCGCGCTCGAACAGGTTGTACGGCGGCTGCACGGCGGCCAGCGGCGCGGCCGAGGCGAACTCGTCCATCTGCGCCGGGCTGTAGTTGCTCACGCCGATCGCGAGGATCTTGCCGTCGCGGCGCAGGCGTTCGAGTTCGGCGGCCGTCTCGTCGAACGGCACCAGCGGGTCGGGCCAGTGGACCTGATAGAGGTCGATGCGGTCGGTGCGCAGCCGGCGCAGCGACTCCTCGATCTCCTGGCGGATCCGCGCGACGCTGGAATTGCGCATGACCTTCTCGTCGGCGTTCCAGTCGAGCGCGACCTTGGTGGCGATCACGGCCTGGTCGCGGATGCCCGCGAGCGCCTCGCCGACGATCGATTCCGAGTGGCCGAAGCCGTAGACGGGCGCTGTATCGATCAGGTTGATGCCCTGCTCGACGGCGTTGCGCACGGTGGCGACCGACTGCCGGTCGTCGGCGCCGCCCCACATCCAGCCGCCGATCGCCCAGGTGCCGAGGCCGATGCGCGACACCGGCGTGTCGATGCCCGCGATGCGGGTGGTTTCGATGTTCATGCTGATGATCTCGCTTTGCGGGTCGAAAGCGCCAGTCTAGACCGGCGGTCGATGAGCTGCGCTCAACGTCGGCATGACCGGCATTCGTCGTGTGACGGCGGCGTTCAGCGTTTGAATTCGGGCAGCCCGTGATCCTCGCGGATCATCTGCACGAGCTGCGCGAGGCTCGCCGAAAGCTGTCGGCGGCTCGGATAGTACATCACGAACGGCTCGGTCGGCGGCGCCCAGTCGGGCATCACGAGGACCAGCCGGCCGCTGGCCAGATGCGGCTCGATGCGCCGCTTCAGGCAGTAGGCGATGCCGACGGCGGCCAGCGCGGCGTCGATCACCGCGTCGGTCTCGTTGAGGATCACGCGGCCCGGCACGTCGATGCGGCAGGCCTGCTTGCCGCGCCCGAGTTCCCACTGGTAGACCGATTCGTCGCCGATGCGCAGCCGGATGCACGAATGGCCGGCGAGATCGGCGGGCTGCGCGGGCGTGCCGTTCAGGCGCAGGTAGTCGGGCGAGGCGGCCAGCACCCAGTCCAGCTCCGGCGTGAGCGGAATCCCCACCATGTCGCGCGGCACGCGGCGTCCGTAGCGGATGCCGGCATCGAAGCCGCCCTTCACGATGTCGACCAGATGGTCGTCCACCACCACCTCGAGCTGCGATTTCGGAAAGCGGTTCAGATAGCGGCCGAGCACCGGGCTGACCAGCAGCTGCGAGGCGTCGCGCGGCACGTTGATGCGAATCAGGCCCGACGGGGTGTTGCGAAACTGCGAGAGCGCGGCCAGCGCGCTGTCGATGTGCTCGAAGCCGACGTCGAGCCCCTTGACGAGCACGGCGCCGGCGTCGGTCGGCGCGATCGCGCGCGTGGTGCGGTTCAGCAGCTTCACGCCGAGCTTCTCCTCGAGGCCGCGCAGTGCATGGCTCAGCGCCGACGCGGTCACGCCGAGTTCGGCGGCGGCGAGCCGGAAGCTCTTGCGGCGGCAGATGACGGAGAACGCGCTCAGCGTCGCCAGGTCGTTGCGGCTGTAGGTCGGCACGGTGGGGTTCCTCGGGAGCGCGCGGGACGGCGCGAACGGCCGGCAGATTCTTGAGCGTGGCTCAACCGAAGTCAATCACGACGCGCGTCGTGCTTCGCGCCGACGGTTAAGGGGTCGGATTCGTGTCGGGTTTGTCCAGATAGTGAGGTGCGGCGGGTGTCGACGGTGCATGGGGGGCGGTGGGCCGTCGATCGCGAGAGGGAGCGGGGTGCTTCGCGGCTGGCCCGGTACTGTGACAGCGCGCGCCGCGCGGATCGAACGAAGTGTGGGAGGCGAAAAAATCGCACGCTTCCCGATCGTCCGATGGTCGATGCGTTGCGTTGCGATGCTGATGCTGATGCTGATGCCGATGCCGCTGGGCGCGCGCTGGCGCTCGCCGAATTCGGGCCACCGCATTCCGGCCGCCCTTTGGCCGTGCGTCAGCCGTGCCTCGATCGCACTTCACCCATGCCGCTTGCGCTGATCAGCCAGCGCCCAGGCATGAACGCCGATCCCGGCCAGCGCGAGCAGGCTGCCCACCCAGCCGGTGGACGACCAGCCGAGCCCCGCGTCGATCGTGATGCCGCCGAGCCACGCGCCGAGCGCGTTGGCGATGTTGAACGCGGCGTGGTTCAGCGCGGCGGCGAGCGTCTGGGCGTCGCCGGCCACGTCCATCAGCCGCGTCTGCAGCGTGGCGGCCAGCGCGACGATGGTGCCCACCAGCAGCACGTTGAGCGGCCCGAACACGGCGCTGTGCGAGCTGAACGTGTAGGCGCCCATCACCACCACGGCCCAGATCAGCACGTAGCGGATGGTCTTCTCGAGCGCGCGGTCGGCGAAGCGCGAGCCGGCCAGATTGCCGGTCACCATGCCGAGTCCGAACAGCGCGAGCACCACCGGCACCAGCGCGACCGGCAGGTGCGCGAGTTCGGTCATGGTCGGCTTCACGTAGCTGAACACCGAGAACACGCCGCCCGAGCCGATCGCGCCGATGCCGAGCGTGAGCACCACCTGCTTGCTGCGTAGCGCGCCCAGTTCGCGCAGCGGGCTCGCGAGCGCGTCGCCGGGCATGAACGGCACCCACAGCCGCACCAGCAGCGCCGAGAGCAGGCCGATCACGCCGACGATCGCGAACGCGATGCGCCAGCCGAACCACTGGCCGATCGCGGCCACGATCGGCACGCCGAGCAGCGTGGCCACCGTCAGGCCGAGGAACACCAGCGCCACCGCCTGGGTGCGCCGCTCGCGCGGCACGAGGCCCGCCGCCACCAGCGCGGCGACGCCGAAGAAGGTGCCGTGCGGGAAGCCGGTCAGGAAGCGCGCGAGCGCCATCGACGCGAAGCCGGGCGCGATCGCGCTGACCAGGTTGCCGAGCGCGAACACCAGCATCAGCCCGACCAGGAAGCTGCGCCGCGCCCAGCGCGCGCCGAGCACGGCCAGCAGCGGCGCGCCGATCACCACGCCGAGCGCGTAGATGCTGATCAGGTGGCCGGCCTGCGGAATCGTGATGGCGAGGTCGCGCGCCGCGTCGGGCAGCAGGCCCATGATCACGAATTCGCCGGTGCCGATGCCGAAGCCGCCGACGGCGAGGGCAAGCAGGGCACGGCGCGCCTGGGCGGGCGAGACGGCAACGGAGGGGCGGGCCACGTCGTGCTCGACGGTGCCGGAGGTGGTGGTCATGGGAGACAGATCGATTCGCGGGTGGACAGGGCGCGGCCCCGCGCGAGGGCCGGGAGCGGTGCGCGGATCGTAGCGTTTAAATCGGTGAAGCGGTTTCAATGAAAAATTGAGATGGGCTCAACAATGCGCCAGGCGCAGCGCGGCCTCGCGTCAGACGAAGCCGGCGCTGTCGCGCGTCGGATCATGGCCGACGCGGGAATGGCCGGACCGTACCCTGCCACCGCGGTCCGGCGGATCGGGTTGTCGACTTCGGCCACGTGCGCGTATGTGTGCGTGGCGCCGATCCCGACCGGTGGTGTGCCGCCGACATCTGCCGTCCATGGATCGGGCCGACGGTCGGCCCGGCGGGGCAGGCGCTGCCGGCCGTCGGCGGCACGCGCACGGGCGTCAGCCGTGCGGCAGGTCGAGCCGAAACAGCAGCGAGTCGCGGTCGGGAAAGTCGTAGTGAACCGGCAGCTCGTGCGCGGCGATCTCGACGAAGCCGTGCCGCCGGTAAAACGCATGCGAGCGCGTGGCGACGGCCGGCGTGTCGAGCACCAGCGTGGTCACGCGCCGCTGCCGGGCCCGCGCCAGCAGCGTCGCGAACAGGCGCGACGCGCAGCCCTTGCCGGCACCGCGCCAGGCCGCCGCGACGAAGAATTTCTTCATCACCGCGATGCCGGGGGCCTGGAGCTGCAGGCCGATCGTGCCGACCACCTGCCCGGCCGCGTCGAGCGCGACCCAGAAGCCGCCGCCCGTGTCCGCGAAGTGACGCACGATGTCGAGCAGTTCGGGCTGCGCGTCGAGCGGGATGGCGACGCCGGCCTCGACGTTCTGGACATGCAGGATCAGCGCGATCGCGGCGTCGGCGTGGCCGGGCTCGAACGCGACGATGCGCGGCGCGGCGGGATCGGAATCGAAGTTGGAGTCGGAATCGGGTTCGAAGGCGGAACCGGAAACGGCGGGCAGGGCGGGATCGACGGACATGGGTGGATGCGTGAGCGTGGAAGACCCGCGCACCTTAGCGCCGTCACCGCGTCGCGATCTAGAACGTTCCTGCGCCGCGCCGCCGGGCGACGGCGCCGGGCGTGAAGCCGAACATCGCCTTGAAGTGGCGGCCCAGGTGGCTCTGGTCCGCGAAGCCGGTCGCGGCCGCCACGTCGGGTGGCGTGCCGCCGCCGAGCAGCAGGCGCTTGGCCGCCAGCAGTCGCAGCGCGAGCTGGTAGCGATGCGGGCTCAGCCCGTAGGCCGCGGTGAAGCGGCGGCCGAACTCGGCCACCGACAGCGTCGCCTCGCGCGCGAGTTCGTCGAGCGTCACGTTGCGGTGGCCGAGTACACGCAGCAGGTCGGCCGCGCGGCGCAGGCGCGGATCGGGCGCCGCCGCCGGGCGCGACGGCTCGGCCGCGGTCGGGCTCAGGGCGGTCAGCAGGCTTTCGCAGAACAACGACCACTCGCTATCGCCGTCGGCCGCCATCGCGGGCTGCCGCAGCCGCCGCGCGGCGAACGCCGCGAAACGTGCCACGGCCGCCGGATGGCGGCGCGGCGCGGCGAGCAGGTCCGGCGTCACGCCATGCATCGCGCAGCGCGTGCGCCATTCGGCGTCGGGGATGTAGAGCATCGCGTATTCGCAGGCCGTGTCGCTGACCGTGCGGCCCGCATGCGCGGCGCCGGGCGGCAGCGCGTAGAGCTGGCCGGCGCCCACGATCGCGGGACGCGCGTCGCGCGCCGAGACGTCCTTGGCGCCATGCAGCACGGCGCAGACGGCCCAGGTGTCGTGGGCGTGTACCGCGAAACGATGTCGTTCGAAGCGCGCATGCATCAGTTCGATGCCGGCCGCGCCGAGCAGGCCGTAGCGCACGGCGTCGCGGGGCGCGGCGGAACGGGCGAGGGCGGGCATCGACGACATCGGAAGGCGCGGAAGGGGTGGCGGGCACGGGGGCCGCGGAACGGGCGATTCTAGCGCGTCACCAGCGGCGCGCGCGGCTCGCGGGCCTGAATGCGATGGGGCCGGTCAGGCCCCGCGACGGACGACAGCGGCCGGCAGCGGGCCGGCGTGAACGCGGCCGCCCGCGCGCTGCCTGCCGCCGAGGGTAAATACCGACAAAACTCGCGAATCACTGAAGGCAATCAGAAGGCGTCCGATTTTTATACTGGGCACCGTTAGCGCGGCGCCTGCGCGTTGTCCCTGTTGTCCCGTTTCCGCCGCGCCGTCTGGCCGACCGGCATTCCCGAACACAAGCGCGGCGTCGGCACCGCGAGAAGGAGACAGTTTCCCCGATGCGTTCCCTGATCCGTCATCTCGGTCGATTGCTGCGGCCCGGCGTGCTGGCGCTCGCGCTCGCCGCCGCCGGCGCGGCGTTCGCGGCGCCGGCCGGCGCCGAGCCGATCAAGCTGATGATGGGCGGGATGTCCAAGATCATCTACCTGCCGGCCGTGCTGGCCGACCGGCTCGGCTATTTCCGCGACGAGGGGCTTGACGTGCGCGTGCTGTCGGTGCCGGCCGGCATCGACACCTCGACCGAGCTGATCGCGGGCGCGATCCACGGCGCGGTGGGCTTCTACGACCACACCATCGACCTGCAGAGCCGCGGCCAGGACGTGCTGTCGGTGGTGGTGTTCGTGCGCGCGGCCGGCCTCGCCGAGCTGGCGTCCACCCATCCCGCCGCCGGCGCGGCGATGCGCTCGATCGACGACGCGCGCGGCCGCCGGCTCGGCGTGACCGGCTTCGGCGCCTCCACCTGGCTGCTCACGCGCTACCTGACCACGCGCGCCGGCGTGGCGCCCGGCGACTACACGGTGGTGCCGCTCGCCTCGGACACGCGTTTCGTCGACGCCATCGAGCACGGCACGATCGACGCCGGCATGGTCGAGGAGCCGGCCGCCACGCGCCTGCTGTCGAGCGGCGCGGCGCGCGTGCTGGTGGACCTGCGCGGCGTGGACGGCACGCGCGCGCAGCTGGGCGGCACCTACGTCGGCTCGTGCCTGTACCTGCGCCGCGGCTGGGCGCTCGCGCACCGCGACGAGACCGGCCGGATGGTCCACGCGCTGGTGCGCGCGCTGCGCTTCATCGCGAGCCACGACGCCGGGCAGATCGCCGCCGTGCTGCCGCCCGAGGTGGTCGGCAAGGACCGCGCCGGCTACGTGGCCGCGCTCGCGCTGGCCAAGCCGTCGTTTTCGGTGGACGGCACGATGCCCGGGGATGCCCCGGACACCGTGCTGCATGTTCTGGTGTCGACGGGAACCGGCCTGATGGCGCGGCACGTCGACTTGTCCCGTACCTACACGAACGCGTTCGTCGACGGTACGCAGCACGAAGCGTTTCATTGAGCCGCCTGCCGCGGCGCCGGAACGCGTGATGGAAAACCGATGAGAGCGATTCGAATCGAGCAGTACGGCGGCCCCGAAGTCCTGCGCCGCGTCGAGATTCCGGTGCCCGTGCCGGGCCCGGGCGAGGTGCTGGTGAAGCTCGCCTGCGCGGGCATCAACTTCATGGACGTGCACACGCGCCAGGGCAAGTACCGCGATTCGCGGACCTACCCGGTGCGGATCCCCTGCACGCTCGGCATGGAAGGCGCGGGCGAGGTGGTCAGCGCCGGCCCCGGCGCCGGGCACTTCCGGCCCGGCGAGCGCGTGGCCTGGTGCATCGCCTGGGGCGCCTACGCCGACTACGCGGTGGTGCCGGCCGCGCGGCTCGCCAGGCTGCCCGACGCGATCGGCTACGACCTCGCGGCCGCCGCGATCTTCCAGGGCTCCACCGCGCACTACCTGCTCGACGACGTCGCGCAGGTCGGCGCCGGCAGCACCTGCCTCGTGCATGCGGCCTCGGGCGGCATCGGCCAGCTGCTGGTGCAGCTCGCCAGGCGGCGCGGCGCGACCGTGTTCGCCACCACCAGCACCGACGAGAAGGCGGCCGTGGCCAAGGCGCACGGCGCCGACCACGTGATGCGCTACGAGCAAGGGCGCTTCGCCGACCGCGTGCGCGAGCTGACCGCGGGCCGCGGCGTGGACGTGGTGTTCGACGCGGTCGGCCGCCCGACGCTGCGCGACAGCTTCCGCGCCACGCGCGTGCGCGGGCTGGTGGTCAATTACGGCGCGGTGGCCGGTTCGCTCGACGACCTCGATCCCTACGAACTCGGCGAGGCCGGCTCGCTGTTCCTGACGCGCCCGCGCCTCGCCGATCACCTCGCCGACGGCGACACCGTGCAGCGCCGCGCCGACGAGATCTTCGCCGCGATCGCCGACGGCGCGCTCGGCATCGAGATCAACGGCCGCTACACGTTCGACGACGTCGAGGCCGCGCATGCGCTGCTGGAGTCGCGCCAACAGGTCGGCAAGGCGGTCATGCAGATCGCCTGAGCGGGCTTCCCGCTTTCATCTTCGTTTCACCGTTTTCTTCGCCGCCAGGGCGGCCCGCCGGGGCCGTCGCGGCAACAGGCGCCCAGCGCAAGGAAGGTCCCCATGTCAGCAGTCACCCAAGTCGAGCGGCGCGATTCGCGCGCGCGTTCGGTGTTTCGCGCCGTCAGCGGCAATTTCCTGGAGATGTACGACTTCACGGTCTACGGCTATTACGCGGCCGCGATCGCGGCGACGTTCTTCCCGGCCGGCAACGAGTTCGTCTCGCTGATGCTGGCGTTCTCGGTGTTCGGCGCCGGCTTCCTGATGCGCCCGATCGGCGCGATCGTGCTGGGCGCCTACATGGACCGCCACGGCCGCCGCAAGGGGCTGATCCTGTCGCTGACGCTGATGGCGATCGGCACCATGTGCGTGGCGTTCGTGCCCGGCTATCACAGCATCGGCCTGCTGGCGCCCGCCATCGTGCTGTTCGGCCGGCTGCTGCAGGGCTTCTCGGCCGGTGCCGAACTCGGCGGCGTGTCGGTCTACCTGGCCGAGATCGCCTCGCCCGGCAACCGCGGCTTCTTCTGCTCGTGGCAGTCGGCCAGCCAGCAGGTGGCGGTGGTGTTCGCGGCCTCGCTCGGCGTGCTGCTGAACGCGGTCGTGCCGGCGCAGGAGATGACCAGCTGGGGCTGGCGCGTGCCGTTCGTGGTCGGCTGCCTGATCGTGCCGTTCCTGTTCTACATCCGCCGCACGCTGCAGGAGTCGGACGAGTTCGTCGCGCGCAAGCATCATCCCGCGATCGGCGAGATCCTGCGCACCATCGTCGCCAACGCCGGGCTGATCGTGGCCGGCATGGGCCTCGTGATCATGACCACCACCTCGTTCTACCTGATCACCGCCTACACGCCGACCTTCGGCAAGGTGGTGCTGAAGATGTCGTCGTTCGACGCGCTGCTCGTCACGGCCTGCGTCGGCGTCTCGAACTTCATCTGGCTGCCGATCTCGGGCGCGGTGTCCGACCGCGTGGGCCGGCGCCCGGTGATGCTGGCGTTCACGATCCTGACCGTGTTCACCGCCTACCCGGCGATGCAGTGGCTGATCCATGCGCCGTCGTTCGGCAAGCTGCTGGCCGTGGAGCTGTGGCTCTCGCTGCTCTACGCGTGGTACAACGGCGCGATGGTGGTGGCGCTGACCGAGCTGATGCCGGCCAAGGTGCGCTCCACCGGCTTCTCGATGGCCTATAGTCTGGCCACGATGATCGGCGGCTTCACGCCGGCGATCTCCACCTGGCTGATCCACGCCACCGGCGACAAGGCCGCGCCCGGCGCGTGGATGGGCGTGGCCGCCGTGTGCGGCATGGTGGCGACGCTGCTGCTGTACCGGACGAAATCCGCCCGCGAACAGTACCGGCTCGCCTGATTCGAACCGTTGCGGGAGGGCGCGTGAGGCTGCTGCTCGTCGAGGACAATGAGGAGCTGGCGCACTGGCTGGCGATGACGCTGACGCACGACGGCTTCATGCTCGATCGCGTCGGCGCCGGCGAGGCCGCCGAGGATGCGCTGCGCGCGTCGACCTACGACGTGGTGCTGCTCGACCTGAACCTGCCCGGGATCTCGGGCAAGACCGTGCTGCGCCGCATGCGCGAGCGCGGCGACGCCACCCCGGTGCTGATCCTGACCGCCACCGGCGCGGTGGACGAGAAGGTGGTCTGCCTCGGCGCCGGCGCCGACGACTACATCGTCAAGCCGTTCGACGCGCGCGAGCTGGTGGCGCGCATCAAGGTGCTGGCGCGGCGCCAGGCGCCGTCGCGCTCGAACCGGATCCGCTGCGGCAACCTCGTCTACGACATGGACCGCCTGCAGTTCGCGATCGACGACGCGCCGCTCGTGCTCACGCCGCGCGAGCACGCCGTGCTCGAGGCGCTGATGCTGCGCGCGCGGAAGACGGTGTCGAAGGCCACGCTGGCCGAATCGGTCAGCGCCGCCGACGCGCCCACCAGCGAGGACGCGATCGAGATCTACGTGTCGCGGCTGCGCAGGAAGCTCGAGGCGAGCAGCGCCACCATCATCACGCTGCGCGGGCTCGGCTACCTGCTGGAAGACGGCGCCGCCGATGAATAGCCTGCGCGTGCGGCTGCTGATCTGGCTCGCGCTGCCGATGACGGTGTTCATCGTCGCCGCCGGCCTGATCACGCGCAGCAACGCGTGGCATACCGCCAACCTGCTGCAGGACGAGGTGCTGCTGTCGGCCGCGCGCGTGATGGCCGGCAATGTCGGCTGGGACGGCAAGGACCTGAGCGCGGCCGTCTCGCCGAGCGCGATCGAGATCCTCAGCACGCCGCGCGAGGATCAGGTGTTCTTCCGCGTGCAGGAGATCGGCGGGCCGATGATCGCCGGCACCTCCGACTTTCCGCAGGTGGTGCCCGACGTCTCGCCGAAATGGTACGACGCCGTGATGAACGGCGAGCCGGTGCGCGCCGTGTCGGTGATCCGGCCGATGTACGACGCGGGCGTGACGCGCCGCGTGGTGATCTCGGTGGGCCGCACGCTGCGGCAGCGCGATGCGCTGGTCCACGCGCTGTGGCGCCCGCAGATGTTCTATTTCTCCGCGATCCTGACGATCGCCGTGGTGCTGGTCTGCGTCGGGCTCACGCTCGAGCTGCGGCCGCTCGCGCGGCTCGCGCGGCGCATGCCCGAGCGCGTGCTGACCTCGTCGGTGCGCGTCAAGGTGGAGCCGCTGCGCAGCGAGCTGCGGCCGATCGTGAGCGCGTTCAACCAGTGCCTCGAGATCATCGAGAAGCAGACCGCGATGCAGCGGCGCTTCATCGCCGACGCCGCGCACCAGCTGCGCACGCCGCTCACGCTGCTCGGCACGCAGCTGCAGTTCGCGCGCCGCCAGCACGATCCCGAGCAGGTGCAGGACACGCTGAAGGCGATGGACCGCAGCAACCGCTCGCTGGTCGCGCTGACCAACCAGCTGCTCACGCTCGCGCAGGCCGAGGCGGCCGACTACGCGCAATACGCGGGCGTGAAGGTGGACCTGCGCGAGGTCGCGACCGGCACGATCGAGCAGCTCGCACTGCTCGCGCAGCGGCGCCGCGTGGAACTGGTCGCGCGGCTCGACGCGCCGGCCGCGTTCGTGAACGGCAACGAGCAACTGCTGGCGGTGCTGGTGTTCAATCTGGTCGACAACGCGATTCGTTATTCGCCCGAGGGCGGCACCGTCACCGTCTCGCTCGAAGCCGCGCCCGAGGCGGTGCGGCTCGCCGTTGGCGACGAGGGGGCGGGGATTGCCGCCAGTCTGCGCGAGAAGGTGTTCGAGCCGTTCTTTCGGGCTTCCGCGCTGCCCGGCAGCGGGCTCGGGCTCGCGATCGTGCGCGAGATCGCGCGCGCGCATCGGGCGACGCTGCGGCTTGAAGACGGGGCGGATGGGCGCGGGTTGCTGGTGACGGCGGTGTTTCCGGTCGGATGAGCGTGAGAGTCGTGCTCTCGTGGTTCGGCGCTGCCCGGCAGCCGGGTCGGGCTCGCGATCGTGCGCGAGATTGCGCGCGCATCGCGCGACGCTGCGGCTTGACGACGAGCCGGGCCGGCGCGGGCTGCCCGCTGCGGCGGCGTTTTCGGTCAGCCGAGTGGCCGGCTGACCGGGTTTTCGGCCGGGCGGGTCTCGGTTGGCCGGCACCGCTTCGGTTTGACGGCGTCCCGCCGGCGCTCATCGGCCGCGATCCGGCGGCATCGGATCGAGCGCGAATGCGCCGGGATTCGGTTCGGCCTCGGTTTGCCTCGTGCCAGCGTGTCGAGCCTGAGCGCCGCTTCCGGCGCGGCCGCTCACGGGCGCTCAGACCTGCGCGTGTGCCTCGCCCGGCACCCAGCCCAGTTCACGGCGGGCCTTCTCGTTCGACACCTCGCCGTTGTCGTCGACGATGTTGAACACGCCGGTGGCCTTCTTCTGCAGCACCAGCAGCGCCGCGCGCGCCGCCTCGTTCACATGCAGCGCCGGCGCAGCCGGCGGCGTGTCGGCGCCCGTCTCGGGGCCGTAGAGGCGGCCATAGCGCAGCGCCGTGCCTTGCAGCCCCGGCGTGTGCAGCACCGCCTGTTCGAGCGCGGCCACCCCGCCCACCGAAATCTTGCGGGTGCCTTCGGCCTCCAGGTCGAGCGGCTGCGCCTCGCCATACGGCTTCTCGCCCAGCGACGCGAACGCCCAGGCGATGCTCTGCGCGATCAGGCGCTGGCAGCCCGCGGCCAGCGCCGCCTGCACGAGGTTGCGCGTGCCTTCGCCGCGAATCCGCGCGTTGTTGACGATCGCCTGCGCCATCTGCGACGGGTCGAGGCCGGCCGGCAGGTCGGTCAGCTGGTGGATCACCGCGGCCGGCGCGATGCGGCGCAGCTCGCTCGTGAGCCGCTCGGCGTCGAACACGTCGACCACCACCGGCTCGGCGCCCAGGCGCGTGAGCAGCGCCGCGCGCTCGGCATGGCGCGTCGCGCCGTAGACCTGATAACCGGCTTCGACCAGCAGCGGCACCAGCACGCGGCCGATCACGCCGGTCGCGCCGGCAACGAACAGTTTTTCACTCATGACATGGGCTCCCAGGTTCTTCGATGGATTCGATGGCTTCGACGGTGCCGCCTCGCGGGCGGCGCATGACGGGAAAGCCTAACGTGATCGATGGCCCGCTGTAAGGTCCAAATTCGGTGAAAACGACCGGGACATGCGCGAGCGGGCCGGGCCATGCGAGGGCGCCGGACCGGCCGGCGCGAAGCCCGCGCCCCGGCCCGCCCCGTGCCGGCCGCGTTGCGCGGCGTCCGGCGATATGCCAACCTTGTCGCCCGCCGACCAGACCGCCGCCCAGACCGAGGAGTTCACCGAATGCGCAATTCGTGCCGGATCGAGACCAAGCTGCCCCAAAGCGGCATTTCCGTCTTCTCCCGCATCGCGGAGCTGGCCGCGCGTCACGATGCCGTGAACCTGTGGCAGGGCGCGCCGTCGTTCTCGGCCGATCCGGCGCTGATCGCCGGCGCCGAGCGGGCGATGCGCGCGGGCCTGAACCAGTACGCGCCGATGGCCGGCTACGCGCCGCTCAAGGCGATCCTCGCCGAGAAGACCGAGTGCCTGCACGGCGCGCGCTACCGGCCCGACAGCGAGATCACCGTGACCGCCGGCGCGAGCGAGGCGATCTACGCCGCGATCGCGGCGCTCGTGCATGCCGGCGACGAGGTGATCTTCTTCGAGCCCGCGTTCGAGGTGTACGAGCCGTCGATCCGGCTGCAGGGCGCCACGCCCGTGGCACTCGGCATCTGCCTCGACACGCTGCGTATCGACTGGGACGAGGTGACCGCCGCGATCACGCCGCGCACGCGGATGATCATCGTCAACACGCCGCACAACCCTACCGGCGCGCTGCTCGACGCCGACGATCTCGCGCGCCTCGCCGCGCTCACGCGCGACACCGACATCGTGATCCTGTCCGACGAGGTGTACGAGCACATGGTCTACGACGGACGCGAGCACCTGAGCCTCGCGCGCGATCCCGAGCTGGCCGAACGCAGCGTGATCGCGCTGTCGCTCGGCAAGACCTATCACGCCACCGGCTGGCGCGTCGGCTACTGCCTCGCGCCGGCCGAGCTGACCACCGAGATCCGCAAGGTGCATCAGTACGTGGTGTTCTCCGCGCCCGCGCCGCTGCAGGCCGCGCTCGCCGAGGCGCTGGCCGAGCCGCAAAGCTACCTCGGGCTCGCCGCGTTCTACCAGCGCAAGCGCGACCTGCTGGTCGAGTCGATGGCCGGCTCGCGACTCGCGGTGATGCCGAGCGCCGGCGGCTTCTTCATGCTCGCGCGCTTCGATCACTTCTCGGGGCTGCGCGACGACGCGTTCGTGATCGAGATACTCGAAAAGTACGGCGTCGGCACCATTCCGCTCGCGAGCTTCTATCAGGACCGGCGCGATACCGGCATCCTGCGCCTGAGCTTCTGCAAGGACGACGACACGCTGCGCGAAGGCGGCCGACGGCTCGCGGCGATCTGATCCAGGCGCGCCTCGCGGGACGGTTCGACGGGTTCATCGATTCGTCCTGATATCGTCGATTCCACCGCATGCGCTGCGGCGCGACCCTGCGAAATCGATGCCACGCGATGATGCGCACGCCTTGATGAGCGGCACGCGCGTGGTGCGCGCATGCACCATGCACGAGGCTGGCCTGCTGCGGCTGCGCGGTCGGTCATGGCGGTCCTGCCTTGGCATGCGGCCTCGTACAACGTTGCGGCCGCATGAAAATCCCTTGTGAATACAACCGAATAGTCACGTGCGCGGTGGCGCTGCCAGATTTTCGCGCGCGTGGTTTGCGTAAATTGGTCTGTTGTTTGCTCTGATACGACGGCAGCACGCTCCCGCCCATCGGACACCACGGGGAATAGACATGGCCAATCCACGCGAAATCGTCGATTTGACGCATGCAGTCAGAAAGCTCGCCACCGGCAAGATCGGCGACATCAACGACATCAATCGGGAGACGACGTTCCTGGCGCTGAACGCGCTGATCGAGGCCGCGCGAGCCGGCGAAGCGGGCAAGGGCTTCGCCGTCGTCGCGAATCAGGTCAAGCAGGTGTCCACGCGCATCGGCGAGATCACCGAGATCCTCAACAAGGAACTGGCGGGCTCGCTCACGCGGCTCACCGAGCTCGGCGACAGCATGATCGACCGCATGCACGTGCTCGACGGCCAGCGCTGCGCCGACCTCGCGCTGAACATGATCGACATCGTCGATCGCAACCTCTACGAACGCTCCTGCGACGTGCGCTGGTGGGCCACCGATTCCGCGCTGGTCGACTGCGTGACCTACGACAGCGACGAACTGAGCCGGCATGCCGGCGAGCGGCTGTCGGTGATCCTCGACAGCTACACCGTCTACAAGGATCTGTGGGTGGTCGATGCCGAGGGCGTGGTGGTGGCGAGCGGGCGTGGCGCGACCTACCCGGTGGCCGGGCAGCATGTCGGCAAGGCGGGCTGGTTCGACGCCGCGCTGCGCACCGCGAGCGGCGCCGACTACGTGGCGTTCGACGTCGAGACCCAGCCGCTGCTCCGGAACGCGCAGGTCGCCACCTACGCCACCGCGATCCGCGAGGGTGGGGAGGCGAACGGGCGCGTGCTCGGCGTGCTCGTGATTTTCTTCGACTGGGCGCCGCAGGCCGCCGCCGTGGTCAAGGGCGTGCGGCTCAGCGAGGAAGAATGGACGCGCACGCGCTGCCTGATCGTCGACGCGGCGGGACGCGTGATCGCCAGTTCGGACGGGCGGGGCGTGCTGCAGGAGAGCTTCCGGCTGCGCGCCGACGGGCGGACGGCCGGGTTTTATCGCGATGCGGCGAACCGGACGACGGTGTCGTTCGCGGCGACGCCGGGGTATGAGACGTATCGCGGGCTCGGTTGGTATGGGGTGATTTGTCAGCGCGATGCGGGGGCGGGGGCGGGGCGTTAGCTCGGGGCGGTGGCGGCGTCATGGCTGGCTGTTCGGGCGATGACGCGGTGCCGCCCCTCGGGAAATCCGCTGCCGTCGGCGGCGTGCAGCACGATCGCTGCACGCCGCGCCGCGCCGCGCCGCGCCGCGCCGCGTCGGGATCAGGCCGCGTTGGCGGCCAGGATCCGTTCAATCGGCACCCGGTGGGAGCCGCGCGCATCGTGGATCGTTACGAATTCCACGTTCAGCGGATATTTGAGCGTGGTGCTGACGGAGAGCGGCACGATGACCTGGGCCACGATGCCGGTCGGCGGAAGATTGACGAAGTCCAGTTCCGGCGGCGCGATCTGCGCCGGATCGATCCGGAGGAACACGTGGAAGCCGGTGGACCGGTTGGCGCCTCGAGCCGTGATGTGGACGTCCAGGCCGAGAACCGCGTCATCGGGTTGAATCCGGGCGGCCTGATAAACCGGACCTTCATACGGCACCACCCCGAAACGTGAGTTTTTTTCTTGCGTCATTTTCCTCTCCGAGAAAATGAAATGCGTTTGAAAAGCAACGTCTGCGTGTTATTTGAAGCGGGCTTGCTTATGCCGGTGCGAGCAAGAGGTGGGCGGGGTGGCGGGCCGGTTGTCGGTGCGCCGTCCAGCCATCCGGCGGCAGATGAATGCTAGGAAGGCGTGGGGTGATTTTCAAGGATTAGTTTTTAATATGCAATGCAATAAATTGGGTCGATGAATATTTTAAATGTTTGGCTATAAGTGTTTTATCGGTCGTTTTGTTTTTGATATGCAGGGGGATTGTGGGTGCGGCGCGACATTGCGGATGTCGGTGCAATGTCGTGAAAATAATCGAGATTTTCCCAGTTAATCGCCTGTTGATTTCATCGGATCAATGGAGACGAAATTGCCCGTGACGGTGATCGGGAACAGGGGGGGGAGGGGGGCGGTGGAAGCGGCGGGTTGCCGTGAGGGGATCGCGCCAAAGAGAAAAGCCCGATACAACTTTCATTGTATCGGGCTTTGAATATGGTGGCGAATCAGGGACTCGAACCCCGGACCTGCGGATTATGATTCCGTCGCTCTAACCGACTGAGCTAATTCGCCAACAGAAGACGGATTATGAAGAAGGATCGAGGGGGTGTCAACACCTTCCTCGAACTTTTTCGCCTACGCGCCACGGCAAGGGCGACGGCCGCCTCCCGCCCCCGCCGCACCGCCTCAATCCTGCGCGTAGATGTTCGACCCCTTCGTCTCCTTCACGAACAGCAGCCCGATCACGAACGTCACGAGCGCGATCGTGATCGGATACCAGAGCCCCGAGTAGATGTTGCCCTTGGCCGCCACGATCGCGAACGCCGTGGCCGGCAGGAAGCCGCCGAACCAGCCGTTGCCGATGTGATACGGCAGCGACATCGACGTGTAGCGGATCCGCGTCGGGAACATCTCCACCAGCATCGCCGCGATCGGCCCGTACACCATCGTCACGAAGATCACGAGGATCGTCAGCACCACGATCGCCATTGGCCAGTTGATCTGGGACGGGTCGGCCTTCGCCGGGTAGCCGGCGCCCTTCAGCGTCGCGGCCAGCGTCTTGTCGAACGCGGCGGCCTTCAGCTTGGCGTCGGCGCCCTTGCCGTCATAGGTGTCGATCACCGTCTCGCCCACCTTGATCTGCGCGAGCGTGCCGGCCGGCGCGGCCACGTTCTCGTAGTTGAGCCCGGCCTTCGACAGCGCGGCCTTCGCCACATCGCACGAGTTCGTGAACTTCGCCGTGCCCACCGGGTTGAACTGGAACGAGCATTCGTCCGGGTTCGCGATCACGCTGATCGGCGCCTTCTGCGTCGCGGCCTCCAGCGCCGGGTTCGTGTAGTGCGTGAGCGCCTTGAACAGCGGGAAGTAGGCCAGCGCGGCGATCAGGCAGCCGGCCAGGATGATCGGCTTGCGGCCGATGCGGTCCGACAGCGAGCCGAAGAACAGGAAGAACGGCGTACCGATCAGGAGCGCCACGGCGATCAGGATGTTCGCGCTGGTGCCGTCCACCTTCAGCGTCTGGGTCAGGAAGAACAGCGTGTAGAACTGGCCCGTGTACCAGACCACGGCCTGCCCGGCGGTCAGCCCGACCAGCGCGAGGATCACGATCTTGAGGTTCTTCCACTGGCCGAACGCCTCGGTCAGCGGTGCCTTCGAGGTCTTGCCCTCGGCCTTGATGCGCAGGAACACCGGCGATTCGTCGAGCTGCAGGCGAATCCAGACCGACACGGCGAGCAGCAGGATCGACGCGACGAACGGGATGCGCCAGGCCCACGCGGCGAACGTATCCTCGCCGAGCGTCAGGCGCACGCCGAGGATCACCAGCAGCGACAGGAACAGCCCGAGCGTGGCGGTGGTCTGGATCCAGGCGGTGTAGAAGCCGCGCCGGTTCGCCGGCGCGTGCTCGGCCACGTAGGTGGCGGCGCCGCCGTACTCGCCGCCGAGCGCGAGGCCCTGCAGCAGCCGCATCACGATGAAGATCACCGGCGCGGCGATGCCGATCGACGCGTAGCCGGGCAGGAAGCCCACCACGAACGTCGACAGGCCCATGATCACGATCGTCATCAGGAACGTGTACTTGCGCCCGACCATGTCGCCGAGCCGGCCGAACACGATCGCGCCGAACGGGCGCACCGCGAAGCCGGCGGCGAACCCGAGCAGCGTGAAGATGAACGCGGCGGTCGGATTGACGCCGGAAAAGAAGCTCTTGCTGATGTAGGCCGCGAGCGAGCCGGCCAGATAAAAGTCGTACCACTCGAACACGGTGCCGAGCGACGACGCGAAGATCACCCGCTTCTCGTCACTCGTCATCGGCGAATGCGCGATGTGCCCGCCTACTGTCGCCATGAGTCGTCTCCAGTCTTTTGATATCGATATGTCGGTTCGCCATCCTGACGAACTCGCGTCGATTATTGGCGGGCAAACTTACGGCCCACTGACTGATGCGGCGATCAGGGTTTGTCGGGAGGATTCAGTGGCGAGCGAAATAAAATCCGGAAAATTGGCGATAACCTGATGCCAACGTCGCGCATTTTCATTTTGTTATCGAAAATGCCGGCCCGTGCATGGAGGCGCCGGGCGGCGGCTCAGGGTTATTCCCGGGCCGCCCCGCGCGGCGCAAAGCTGACGCGCACGAGCGTGCCCGCGAGAGGCGGCGACGCCTGGTAGACATGGTCCTCGATCGTCAGCGTGCCGCCGTGCTGGGCCACGATCTCGCGCACGATCGCGAGCCCCAGCCCGCTGCCGTCGCCGTCGCGGCCGAGGATCCGGTAGAAGCGTTCGAGCACGCGGCCGCGCTCGTGCGCCGGAATGCCGGGGCCGGTGTCTTCCACCTCGAGATGGATGCGGGCCGGCGCGGCGTCGCCGTCGGGTTCGGCGCGCACGCGCACGGTGATCCGGCCGCCCTCGGGCGTGTAGCGGATCGCGTTGTCGATCAGGTTGCCGAGCATCTCGCGCAGCATCACCGGATTGCCGTCGATCGCGAGCGGCACGGTGCCGGCCGGCTCGCCGTCGGCATCCGGCCCCTCGTAGCCGAGATCCATGCGCCGGGCGAACGCGGCCTGCATCCAGTCGCGCACGGTCACGCGCGCGAGCGCGGCCGGATCGACGGGCTCGAAGGTCAGGCCGCTCGCGCGGTTCTCGGCGCGCGCGAGCGCGAGCAACTGCGTGACGAGCCGCGCGGCCTGGCCCGAGCTGGTCGCGATCTGTTCGAGCGAGCGCGCCACCTCGGCGGACACGTCGTGCCGCAGCGCGAATTCGGCCTGGGTGCGCAGGCCGGCGAGCGGCGTCTTCATCTGGTGCGCGGCGTCGGCGATGAAGCGCTTCTGCAGCGCGATGTTCTGTTCGAGGCGTGCGAGCAGGTCGTTGAACGAGGTGACGAGCGGCTCGATCTCGGGCGGCGCGCGCTGCGCGTCGACAGGCGAGAGATCGTCGGGGCGGCGCTCGCGGATCTGCGCCTGCAGCGAGGTGAGCGGCGCGAGCCCGCGCGAGAGCCCGAACCACACCAGCACGATGGCGAGCGGCAGGATCACGAACTGCGGCAGGATCACGCCCTTGATGATGTCGTTGGCGAGGGCGTTGCGCTTGTCGAGCGTCTCGCCCACCTGCACCAGCACGGGCTGCGCGCCGCGCACGCCGGGCAGCGCGACGGTGGTGTAGGCCACGCGGATGTCGTTGCCGCGCAGCAGGTCGTCGCGGAACACCACGACGCCGGGCGGCGGGCGGTCGTCGTCGCGCGGCAGCGGCAGGTCGGCTTCGCCGGCCACCAGCTCGCCGCGCGCGCCGAGCACCTGGAAATAGACGCTGTCGACGTTGTCGGCGCGCAGCAGGTCGAGCGTGGCGCGCGGCAGCACCAGCTCGGCCACGCCGTTGACAGGCGTGATCTGGCGCGCGAGCACGTAGGCGTTGGTCTCGAGCGCGCGGTCGAACGGGCCGTTGGCGATCGTCTTGGCCACCAGATAGGTGACGGCGATGCTCATCGGCCAGAGCAGCAGCAGCGGCGCGAGCATCCAGTCGAGGATCTCGCCGAACAGCGAGCGCGGGCGCGCGGCGTCGCCGGCATCGGCGTCCTCGGGCGGTGCGAACGGATCTTCGTAGCGCGCGTCGCGTTCGGCGTCGCGCAGATCGGCGGGGCGCCGCGCGGCGCGCGAGGAACGGAACGGGGTGGCCATGGCGTGGCGCGCGCGGCGCGGCGCCCGTCAGCGCAGCGACGGCGTCGCGGCGGGGTCGGCCGAAGCGGCGGCCGGGGCGGGATCGACGGCCGGCGCGGCTTTTTCGAGGCAGTAGCCGAGCCCTCGCACGGTCGCGATGCGCGCGCCGCTCGGCTCGATCTTCTTGCGCAGCCGGTGGACGTAGACCTCGATCGCGTTGTTGCTGACTTCCTCGCCCCATTCGCAGAGATGATCGACCAGCTGTTCCTTGGACACGAGCCGGCCGACGCGCTGCAGCAGCACTTCCAGCAGCCCGAGTTCGCGCGCGGACAGTTCGAGCACGCGCTCGTTGGCATAGGCCAGCCGGCCGACCTGGTCGAAGCTCAGCGAACCGTGGCGGATCACGGTCGGGCCGCCGCCGGCACCGCGCCGCGTCAGCGCGCGCACGCGCGCTTCCAGTTCATTGAGCGCGAACGGCTTGGCCATGTAGTCGTCGGCGCCGAGATCGAGCCCCTTCACGCGTTCGTCGACGCTGTCGGCGGCGGTCAGGATCAGCACCGGCAGCACCGAATTGCGCGCGCGCAGGCGCCGCAGCACGTCGAGGCCGGGCATCTTCGGCAGGCCGAGGTCGAGGATCAGCAGATCGAAAGTCTGCATCGACAGCGCGGTGTCGGCGTCGACGCCGCTGGACACGTGATCAACGGCATAGCCCGACTGGCGGAGTGATCGGGTCAAGCCGTCCGCGAGTATGCTGTCATCTTCGGCAATCAGGATTCGCATGGTGCGTGGCCGTGGGCCGGCGGCACGGCGAGGTGGCGCGGGCGCGGTGTCTCCGGAGTGGATCGGACGTGCGAAACCCGCAAATCGGGCTTGCACAAACCACTGTTTTTTTATACAGTGTCTGCATTCGTGCACCTAACGGCTTGTCTGCCCGGTGCGCCCCAATCAGACGCTGCTCATCATAGCAAAGGACGATTCATGGAAGATAGCAAGAAAGGCGCCGGGATGACCGCGGAAAAGAGCAAGGCGCTGGCCGCCGCGCTTGCGCAGATCGAGAAGCAGTTCGGCAAGGGCTCGATCATGAAGCTCGGTGACGCCGAGGCCAAGGAAGACATCCAGGTGGTCTCCACCGGTTCGCTCGGTCTCGACATCGCGCTCGGCGTCGGCGGCCTGCCGCGCGGCCGCGTGGTCGAGATCTACGGTCCGGAATCGTCGGGTAAAACCACCCTCACGCTGCAGGTGATCGCCGAAATGCAGAAGCTCGGCGGCACGGCGGCGTTCATCGACGCGGAACACGCGCTCGACGTGCAGTACGCCGCGAAGCTCGGCGTCAACGTGCCGGAGCTGCTGATCTCGCAGCCGGACACGGGCGAGCAGGCGCTCGAAATCACCGACGCGCTGGTGCGTTCGGGCTCGGTCGACATGATCGTGATCGACTCGGTCGCGGCGCTGGTGCCGAAGGCGGAAATCGAAGGCGAGATGGGCGATTCGCTGCCGGGTCTGCAGGCCCGCCTGATGTCGCAGGCGCTGCGCAAGCTCACCGGCACGATCAAGCGCACCAACTGCCTCGTCATCTTCATCAACCAGATCCGCATGAAGATCGGCGTGATGTTCGGCAACCCGGAAACCACCACGGGCGGCAATGCGCTGAAGTTCTATGCGTCGGTGCGTCTCGACATCCGCCGGATCGGCTCGATCAAGAAGAACGACGAGGTGATCGGCAACGAAACGCGCGTGAAGGTCGTCAAGAACAAGGTCTCGCCGCCGTTCCGCGAGTCGATCTTCGACATCCTCTACGGCGAGGGCATCTCGCGCCAGGGCGAAATCATCGATCTCGGCGTGCAGGCCAAGATCGTCGACAAGGCCGGCGCCTGGTACAGCTACAACGGCGAGAAGATCGGCCAGGGCAAGGACAACGCGCGTGAATTCCTGCGCGAGAATCCCGACATCGCCCGCGAGATCGAGAACCGCATCCGCGAATCGCTTGGCGTGGTGGCGATGCCGCAGGACGTGATCGGCGGCAGCTCCGAAGCCGACGAGGTGATGGGCGAAGAAGAGTGATGCGTCGAGGCCGGAGCCGCCCGGACGGTTCGCCGCCCACGTCGCCGCGCGAGGGCCGCGTGGCTGACGGCGGGCCGGACGATCGATCCACGGCGGCGCCTGTTTCACGCGACGGGCGGCCCGCCGGCCGCTCCGCAACGAGGGCATCGGACGATGCCCTCGTGTCGTTTCGGCACGCCGCTTCGGGCGAGGCGAGCGATGCCGGCACCGCCGCCTTCGATCACGACGAATCGTTCGACGCCCACGACGTGGCGCACGGTATTCGCGCCCGCACCATGCGCGGCGCGGCGGGGCCCACGAGTCCCGCCCGCGACGAAGCAGCAAGGCCGGCCACGCCACGTTCGTCCACCAGCCGCACGCAGTTTGAAAGCGCGAGCGGCGATCAATACTCCCGCACCAGCGAGCATCCCCGCCGACGCAGTGGCACCGGCAACCGGCGCCGCGCGCCGGGGCCGTTCGACGACCGCGAGCCGCAATCGGGCACCGGCGCCGCATCGTCCACCGAATCCCCCGAAGCCAGCGACACACGCCGCGCCGCGCCCGCACGCCCGGCGCGCTCGCTGAAAGGGCGCGCGCTCGGCTACCTGTCGCGCCGCGAGTACAGCCGCTCGGAACTCGCGCGCAAGCTGGCGCCCCACGTCGAGGAGAGCGACGAGCCCGAGGCGCTGCTCGATGCGCTCGAGCGCGAGGGCTGGCTGTCCGATGCGCGCTTCACCGAGAGCCTCGTGCATCGCCGCGCGGCGCGGGTCGGCACGGCGCGCATTCTCGGCGAGCTGAAGCGTCATGCGGTGGACGGCGCGCTCGTCGAGTCGGTCGGCGAGCAGTTGCGGGAAACCGAGTTCGGCCGCGCGCAGGCCGTGTGGCGCAAGAAGTTCGGCAGCCTGCCGGTCACCCCGGTCGAGCGCGCGAAGCAGGCGCGTTTCCTCGCCTCGCGCGGCTTCTCCAGCGCGACGATCGTGAAGCTGCTGAAGGTCGGCGACGACGAATTCGGCGATTGCTAGGCGCCGCCGCGCCGCAGCCGGTCCATCTTGGCCCGGGTGCCCGGGCCGCGTTCCGCGCATTCACCTCTTGGGATCCGACCCGTCATGCTGCACCGCATTCGCTTTGCCAATGCGGGTCACACCGGATATTCCGTGGCGGCGCGACAAAGACTCGATATGCTAAAATCCGCCGGTTTTCTTATTCGGCCTCAACCTTTCGCATGCCGTCATTCGAGCCCGTGTCACGCCAGCCGCGCCATTGCGCGGCCGCGGCGGAAACCGACCAGCGCGGCGGCGTGCGGGGCAGCGTCGTCGCTTCGCCGGTCGGCCCGCATCGCGCGGCGCCATCGGCACGACGCACGCGACCGAGTGGACAGCCGAACCATGAACTCGGGCCCAGCACCCGCTCCGATCGCGAATCCCATGTCGTCGACGCCGCCGCGTCGTCCATCCGGGCACTCCGTTCCGGTCGCCGCGAAGCCGCCCATCCCGCCTGCCGAGCCCTCGTCGCTCACCCTCCAGCATTCACGTTTCCCCCGTTTTCTCCCGTCGCATCGCGCACCGCTTCGTCGGCCGCGCGGGTGTCGTTCGTGCGCGCCCGGCGTGCCCGGGCCGCCGCCGCACGGCAGGCAGACGGCGCCGGGCACGGCTGCGCGGGGTGGCGCCGACGCGAGGCGGGCCGGCCGTTCTCTCCGACATGGCTCGGCGCGGGCCGCCACGCGCGTTTGCGCGCGGGCGACGCGCACGAATGATCGGAAACATCAGTAGAAAGAAGCGACATTCAATCGACTTTTCATCCAACTCTCAGACTGAAGGAATCACGCATGAAGATTCACGAGTACCAGGGTAAGGAAATCCTGCGGAAGTTCGGCGTCGCGGTCCCGCGCGGCAAGCCGGCGTTCTCGGTGGACGAGGCGCTGAAGGTGGCGGAAGAGCTGGGCGGCCCGGTGTGGGTCGTCAAGGCGCAGATCCACGCGGGCGGCCGCGGCAAGGGCGGCGGCGTGAAGGTCGCCAAGTCGCTCGAGCAGGTCCGTGAATACGCGACCCAGATCCTCGGCATGCAGCTCGTCACGCACCAGACCGGTCCGGAAGGCCAGAAGGTCAACCGCCTGATGGTTGAAGAAGGCGCCGACATCAAGCAGGAACTGTATGTCAGCCTGGTCGTCGATCGCGTGACGCAGAAGATCGTTCTGATGGGTTCGAGCGAAGGCGGCATGGACATCGAGGAAGTGGCCGACAAGCACCCGGAACTGATCCACAAGGTCATCGTCGAGCCGTCGACGGGCCTGCTCGATGCCCAGGCGGACGATCTCGCCGCGAAGATCGGCGTGCCGGCTGCCTCGATTCCGCAAGCACGCGCGATCCTGCAAGGCCTGTACAAGGCATTCTGGGAAACCGACGCATCGCTGGCCGAAATCAACCCGCTGAATGTTTCCAGCGACGGCAAGGTGATCGCGCTCGACGCGAAGTTCAACTTCGACTCGAACGCGCTGTTCCGTCATCCGGAAATCGTCGCATACCGCGATCTGGACGAAGAAGATCCGGCTGAAATCGAAGCGTCGAAGTTCGACCTGGCTTACATCTCGCTCGACGGCAACATCGGCTGCCTGGTGAACGGCGCGGGCCTGGCGATGGCGACCATGGACACGATCAAGCTGTTCGGCGGCGAGCCGGCCAACTTCCTCGACGTCGGCGGTGGCGCGACGACCGAGAAGGTTACCGAAGCGTTCAAGCTGATGCTGAAGAACCCGGACCTGAAGGCGATCCTGGTGAACATCTTCGGCGGCATCATGCGCTGCGACGTGATCGCCGAAGGCGTGATCGCCGGCTCGAAGGCCGTCAACCTGGGCGTGCCGCTCGTCGTGCGCATGAAGGGCACCAACGAAGACCTGGGCAAGAAGATGCTCGCCGAATCCGGCCTGCCGATCATCTCGGCGGACAGCATGGAAGAGGCGGCGCAGAAGGTCGTCGCCGCCGCTGCCGGCAAGTAAGCATCGTTGCATTGAACACGCATGGCGGCGCGCTCGCTCGCGACGCCTATCGAACAGAGGTCAATACATGTCGATTCTGATCAACAAAGACACCAAGGTCATCACGCAGGGCATCACCGGCAAGACGGGCCAGTTCCACACGCGCGCTTGCCGTGAATACGCGAACGGCCGCGAGGCATTCGTCGCGGGCGTGAACCCGAAGAAGGCCGGCGAGGATTTCGAAGGCATTCCGATCTACGCGAGCGTCAAGGAAGCGAAGGCCGAAACCGGCGCGACCGTGTCGGTCATCTACGTGCCGCCGGCTGGCGCGGCAGCGGCGATCTGGGAAGCCGTCGAGGCCGATCTCGATCTCGCGATCTGCATCACGGAAGGCATCCCCGTCCGCGACATGATCGAAGTGAAGGACCGCATGCGCCGTGAAGGCCGCAAGACGCTGCTGCTCGGGCCGAACTGCCCGGGCACGATCACGCCGGACGAGCTGAAGATCGGCATCATGCCGGGTCACATCCACCGCAAGGGCCGCATCGGCGTCGTGTCGCGTTCGGGCACGCTGACGTATGAAGCCGTTGCGCAGCTGACGGCACTGGGCCTCGGCCAGTCGTCGGCGGTCGGTATCGGCGGCGATCCGATCAACGGCCTCAAGCACATCGACGTGATGCAGATGTTCAACGACGATCCGGACACGGACGCGGTCGTGATGATCGGCGAAATCGGCGGCCCGGACGAAGCGACGGCAGCCGAGTGGATCAAGAGCAACATGAAGAAGCCGGTGGTCGGCTTCATCGCCGGCGTCACGGCGCCCCCGGGCAAGCGCATGGGCCACGCCGGCGCGCTGATCTCGGGCGGTGCCGATACGGCCGAAGCGAAGCTGGAAATCATGGACGCGTGCGGCATCAAGGTCACGCGCAACCCGTCGGAAATGGGCCGTCTGCTGAAGGCAGCGATCTGAGTTTCCGTCAGGGCTTCGCCCAGCAGTATCGAAACGCCGGCCTCGCGCCGGCGTTTTTTTGTTAGGCTTCGTGGATGATGTTGAAAGGTGGCGGCGCGGGGCGCGCCGGCTGAGCCAGGTCGTTGCGTTCCGTTGCATTACGTGGCATTCAGCCGCCGCGTTTTATCATGACGACCGGTCGCCGTATCGGGCTGCCGCGTTGGGCCGTCATGTGCGGCCTTGGCCGCGGTGCGCTCGCGCCACGCGTCGATCGCATCCGGCTTCGTGCCACGGCAGGCCTTGCCGCCCGCACGAGCCATCCGCGCCGCGCGCGAGCCGTTCGCGCGCTTTCCTTCCCATCCTCCTTTTTCCCATTCCCGCCGATGATCGAATTTCTCGCCACGCTTCACTGGGCGGCCGTCGTGCAGATCGTCGTCATCGATCTGCTGCTCGGCGGCGACAACGCCGTCGTAATCGCGCTGGCCTGCCGCAACCTGCCCGCCTCGCAGCGCCTGCGCGGCGTGATCTGGGGCACCGTGGGGGCGATCGTGCTGCGCGTGGTGCTGATCGCGTTCGCGGTGCTGCTGCTCGACATCCCGTTCCTGAAGCTCGCGGGCGGCCTGCTGCTGCTCTGGATCGGCGCGAAGCTGCTGCTGCCGGCCGACGACGCGCACGACGGCATCCAGGGCGCGGACCGGCTGTGGGCCGCGGTGCGCACCATCATCGTGGCCGACGCGGTGATGAGCATCGACAACGTGATCGCGATCGCGGGCGCCGCCGAGCGCGCCGATCCGCACCATCGGCTCGCGCTCGTGATCTTCGGGCTGGTGGTCAGCATTCCGGTGATCGTCTGGGGTAGCACGCTGGTCCTGAAGCTGCTCGACCGCTTCCCGGTGATCGTGATGTTCGGTGCGGCGCTGCTCGGCTGGATCGCGGGCGGGCTGATCATCGCCGACCCGGCGCTCGACCGCTGGCCGCAGCTCGACGCGCCCGCCGCCGGTTATGCCGCGAGCATCGCCGGGGCGATCCTGGTGGTGGTGGTCGGCATGCTGTGGAAGCGGCGCCGGACGGCCGGCACGCATTGAGGCGCGGCTTCGCGGCCCTTGCGTGACGCGGCCCGCGGCGGGCGAGGGCGGCGGGCGTTTCCTTGCCGTGCTCGCGACGCTGGCCATCCGGCCGACTGCCCCGCGTCTGGCGGGCTGGCTACGATCGACGTGCCCGTCCTGTCATCGGCGGGCATCGTTCGTTTCCGGAGCCCGTCATGTTCGAAGCCTTGTCCGTTGCCCTTCTTCAGCAGTTCTCGCGGCGCCTGTGCGGCACGCGCATCCGCGCGCCGGCCGGCTCGTGCCGGCCACGGCGCCGCGCCTTCACGCTGATCGAGCTGATGATCGTGCTGGCCATCGTCGGCGTGGTCGCGGCCTATGCGATTCCCGCGTATCAGGACTATCTGGCCCGCAGCCGCGTCGGCGAGGGCATCTCGCTCGCCTCGTCGGCGCGGCTCGCGGTGGCGGAGAACGCGGCGAGCGGCGCGGCGCTCGGCAGCGGCTACGGCTCGCCGCCCGCCACGCGCAACGTCGAATCGATCGCGATCGACGACGAGACCGGCCAGATCCGCATTGCCTACACCACGCGCGTCGCGCAGGCCGGCGCGAACACGCTGGTGTTGGTGCCGTCCGCACCCGACAACGCCGAGGCGCCCACCGCCCGTGTCGCGCTCGCGAAGGGCACGCTGCAGGCCGGCTCGATCACCTGGGAATGTTTCGCGGCGGGCAAGACGGCCTCGTCGCTGCCGGCGCCGGGCTCGGGGCCGATGCCGACGGACGGGGCGACGCTCGCGGGCCGGCTCGCACCGCCGGAGTGTCGCGGCTAGCGCGGGGCGGCTTCGCGCGGCGGCATGGGCAAGTCTGTCCGCATGCCGGCCGATGGCGCGTGAATGCGGCGCGATGCCGAGGGCGGCGGTGGTGGTGCAGTGAGATGGCAGCGCATGGCGGTCACGCGCGCGGTGCGCGATCCAACGTGCCAGCAAACGGGGGCGGACCATCGAAAACCGGCCTGCGGCTGACGATGTGCCGACAGTTGCGCACACGAGCGACTCAGCGCCGGAAATTTTTTGTATAGTGCGCCGGTTGCTGACATCCGGTTCGCTCATGCCTTCTTCCGTTCTGCGTTCTTTGGCGCTGATTGCGCTCGCCGTCGCCCTGATCCTGCCTTACGCGGTCACCAACCACACCTATCCGATCCCGACGTTCTATTCCGAATTCACCGCATTCGGTCTCTATGCGTTGCTCGGCGTGCTGGTGGTGCTGCTCGCGCGCGGCGAGCGCGCGGTTCGGCCGTTCGCGGCGCCGCTCGCGTGGGGTGCGCCGCTCGCGTTCGGCGCGGTGCTGATCGTGCAGACGCTGGTGCTGCCGCTGTCGCAGCCGTCGATGAACTGGCTCGCGCTCGGCTACCTGCTCGCCGCGCTGGTGGCGATGCAGTCGGGCTACGTGCTGGGCCGCGTGCTGTCGGTGGAGGCCGTGGCGCGGATGATGGCCGGTGCGATGATCGTCGGCGGGGTGTTCGCGGTGGGCTGCCAGATCGTGCAGCT
This sequence comes from Burkholderia perseverans, assembly GCF_022870505.1. NCBI lineage: Bacteria > Pseudomonadati > Pseudomonadota > Betaproteobacteria > Burkholderiales > Burkholderiaceae > Burkholderia > Burkholderia perseverans. Next base: position 3,612,084 of record NZ_CP045094.1, on the reverse strand, counting down.
GCTCCATCTCGAACACACGTTCTCGCCGTTCGTGGTCAGCTACGGCGTGCTCGCCGACCGCCGGCCTTACGGCAACATGGCGCAGGCGAACCATCTGGCCACCTACATCGCGTTCGCGCTCGCGAGCACGCTGTACCTCGCGCAGGCGCGCCGGCTGCCGGCCTGGGGCTGGCTGCCGCTGTCGATCGTGCTGTCGGCCGGGCTCGCGTTCACGGTGTCGCGCGGGCCGTGGCTGCAGGTGGCGGTGATGGTGGTGGCGGGGCTCTGGGCGGCGCTGGCCGCCGCGCGGCGCGGCGAGGGGCGTGGCGCGGCGTGGCTGTACCCGCTCGCGCTCGCGGTGGTGTTCGTCGCGGTGAACGTGGCGGTGCGCTGGGCCAACCTGCACTACCACCTCGGCCTGGCGGAATCGGCCGCCGAGCGCATGCGCGACGCCGGACAGATCGCGCCGCGCCTCGCGCTCTGGAAATACGGGCTGACGATGTTCCGCGAACATCCGTGGCTCGGCGTGGGCTGGGGCGAATTCCCGCTGCGTCAGTTCGAGCTGGTGCGCGCGCTCGGCGGCGTCGAGATCGCCAACAACTCGCACGACATCTTCATCGACCTGCTCGCGAAGTCGGGCGTGCTCGGCCTCGGCGCGCTGCTCGTCACGCTGCTGCTGTGGTTCGTGCGCGCGCTGCGCGTGCCGCATACCGGCGAGCGGCTCTACGGCCTCGCGCTGCTGGGTGTGCTGCTGATGCATGCGCTCGTCGAGTATCCGCAGCAATACACGTTCTTCACGCTGCCGGCGATGTTCGTGATCGGCCTGCTCGAAACGCGCGCGCTGCGCGCACTGCCGGGGCGGCTCGCCTACGCGGTGTTCGCGGTCGTGTCGGTGGCGGCGCTGCTCGCGCTGTACCCGGTGCTGCGCGACTATCAGCGCGCGGAGGTGCTCTATTACGGCGCGAATCCGGCCGAGCAGTACCGCGAGTCGCCGTCGTTCCTGTTCGGCGCCTGGGGCGAATACGGCGCGGCGACGCTGATGCCGCTCTCGCGCGACGGCCTGCCGGCCAAGCTGGCCGCGCACCAGCACGCGATCGCGCTGCTGCCGGGCGAGACGGTGCTGCGCCGCTACGCGGTGCTCGAAGCGCTCGACGGGCGCGATGGCGACGCGCTCGACACGGTCGCGCGCCTGCGGATCTTCGCCGAGGAGCTGCACGACTGGCCCGCGCAGCTCGCGGCGCTCTACAAGCTCGTCGACGCGCAGCCGTCGCTGGGCGCCTTCAAGCAGGCGCTGGTGGCGCGCTATGGCAAGGACATGGCCGCGGCGGACGACGATGACGACGGCGACGATTCGGACGACTGACGCGTCGTGAGCGAGCGCGAAGCGCGGGTGGCCTCGCGGTGGTGCGTGACGTGATGCAGGGCGCAAGATTCGGCGAATGAAACGATCGGCCGCATGGGTGCGTGTCACGGCATCGATCGCGTCGCCCCGTCGCCGCGGGCATCCGTCAAAGATCGTCAATTTCACCCGGATGGCGCGGCGCCGGCCTCGGTTGGCGGCGAAGCTTCGATTATCCTGACAGCGGCATGGGCGGCACCGCCGTCCACCACCAGGAGGATCACGATGAAACTTCGCACTGGCCGGGCCGTTGCCGCCGGCGTCATGATCGGTCTGTCGTTGCCCGCCACGTTCGCCTGGGCCCAGCTCGGCGACATGCTCAAGCAGGCCGGCGGCGCGGCCACGCAGAATTCGGGCGGCCTCGCCGGCAATCTCGGTGGCCTCGGCGGCGCGATGGGCGGCGGCTCGTCGCTGATGCCGGGCAGCCTCGGCAACGCGGCCGGCGTGCTGCAGTTCTGCATCCAGAACCAGTTCCTCGCCGGCGGCGGCGCGAGTTCCGTGAAGGACGCGCTGGTCGGCAAGCTCGGCGGCAATCCGGGTGCCGATGCCGGGTTCACGAGCGGCAGCAGCGGCATCCTCGATGCCGGCAACGGCAAGACGCTCGACCTGAGCGGCGGCGGCCTCAAGCAGCAGCTCACGCAGCAGATTTGCGACAAGGTGCTGACGCAGGCGAAGTCGATGCTGTAAGCTCGTCGCGCGCCGCTTCCGAACGGCGACACAACGAAGCGAGACCACGCGGCGCGTGCCACCCTCATGAGCCCGCCCGCGCGACGTACCTACGGGGAAGCCTTCCACATGATTCGCCACGCGAAGCATTTCGCCTTGCCGCTCGTGCTTGCGCAGCTTGCCGGCTGCGCGACGTTCCAGTCGCACGACAACACGCTGTCGTGCTCGATCCCGGTGGCCGCGTATCCACCCGACGCGCGTCCGCTCGACCGTCAGCTGACGGTGCTCGTGCGCGCGCTGATCAGCGCCGAGGGCGAGCCCGGGAACGTGACGATTACCACCAGCAGCCGCAACGCGGCGGCGGACCGGGCCGCCGTGGCGGCGATGTCGCGCGCGCACTGCACACAGCACGCCGCGGACGGCGGCCAGCCCGCGCCGTTCACGCTGACGCAGCCGTTCGTGTTCGAGCCGGCCGGCGCGCCGGGCAAATGACGCGCGGGCTTCGCGCCGATGCCGTCCGGCGTCGGCGCGAGGCCGGCAATACGAGCGACGCGATCGTCGGGGCGGCGCGTCGGCGAACCCAAGGCGGGTGCCGCCAGGCGCCTGACGGTGCCGATCGTCCTTCGTGCTTTGCCGCCGGTGCTCTCGCACCGGCAGCGCCCGAACCTTCCCGAACGCCGGATGCCGGATGCCTGAGCCACCGAGCCCAGGGCGCAAGCCATCTCGAGTTGCCCGAATCGCCGAGCCACTGAGCACTGAACTGCGCCACCGGGCCGAAGCCGCCGCGAATGCCTCCGCCGCCGAGCGCGGCTCCCAAGCGCCGCCGCCCACCGCCGTCTCCCTCCCGCATCGCTCGCGGCGCGTCACGCCGCAAACGCCGGCGACGCACCTCCCCCATCGTCCCCCATCCGAAAGAAAAAGGGGCGAATCGTCGCTGATCCCGCCCGCTTCCCGCCCCATCTCCAGATTCGCCGATCGCCCGTTGCGTCGCCCGTTCCCTGTAGAATCGGCGCTGATTGATTCAGCCGGGAAGGCCGTTCCCGGGAGAGCGCAGCACCACTCTGGCCCGGCAGCGGGCCTCGGAAGAGGGGGAGCGGATGAATACGACCGATCTGGTATCGGCGATTCGCGGTGGCCTGATCCAGCAGGATCGACTGATCAAGACCGACATTCCGGCGTTGCCGTCCGACACGATGGTGCCGCGGCGCGCGATCGTCTCGGCGGAGCTGGGACGCGACTTCGACGTCACGCTCGATCTCGTGTCACCGGCCGACGACGTCGAGCTGAAGACGCTGATCGCGCAGCCGATCACGCTCTGGGTCCAGCAGGCCGACCGCAGCTATCTGCCGGTCAACGGCTACATCCATACCGCGCGCCGCCTCGGCGCCGACGGCAGCCTCACCACTTACCAGCTCACGTTCGCCTCCTGGCTGCATTTCCTGCGCTTTCGCCGCGACATGCGTTGCTGGCAGGACCAGAGCGCCGACGCGATCATCACCGACGTCTTCAACGCGCATCCGCAGGCGCGCGGCCGCTTCACGTTTACGCTGTCGAAGCCGCTGCCGGCGCGCTCGTACTGCCGCCAGAGCGAAACCGACTGGAACTTCGTGCATCGGCTGATGGAGGACGAGGGGCTCTACGGCTTCTGGCGCCACGACGCGGACGGCACCTCGCACAGCGTCGTCGTGGTCGACGACATCCACGCGCTCGACCCGCTGCCCGGCGGCACGATCCGCTTCGCGCGGGCCGGCACCGGCGAAGAATCCGACGCGTTCACGCAATGGGCCGGCACGCGCACGCTGCAGAGCGTCGCCTACACGACGCGCACGTTCGACTACAAGGCGCCGTCGGTGCCGTCGAACCCGAAGGGCACCATGCTGCCGACGCGTGCGGACCAGGGCACGCTGCCGGGGCAGCTCGAAGTCTACGAATACACGGGCGCCTACACGTTCGCCACGCAGGATCGCGGCGATCACCTGTCGAAGCTGCGGCTCGAGGAATGGGAGTCGCGCGCGAAGCGCTTCGAGGCGGTGGGCGGCGTGCGCGCGATCGACGCCGGCCGGCGCTTCACGCTGGCCGGCCACCCGGAGCACGATGCCGATGCCGCCGCGCAGCGCGAGTTCGCGGCGCTGAAGGTGCGGCGCTACATCGAGAACAACCTGCCGCTGTCGGAGCAGGAAGCGAACTTCCCGCACGGGCTGAAGGCGCAGCTCGCGGCGGCGAAGCGCGAGAGTGCGAACGAAGCTGAGGGCCCCGCCGATACCGCCGGCTCCGTCACGCATGACGACGGCTCCACCGGCTTCTACCGCGTCGAGGTCGAAGCGCAGCGCACGACGCTGCCGTACCGCAGCCCGTTCGAGCACGCCAAGCCGGAGATGGCGCTCGAGACGGCGATCGTCACCGGCCCGGACGGCGAGGAAGTCCACACCGACGAGCTGAACCGGATCCGCATCCGCTTCGTCTGGGACCGGCTCGACACGGCCGACGGCCAGGCTTCGTGCTGGGTGCGCGTCGTGCAGGCCGACACGGGCGGCGGCTACGGCGGCGTTCACATGCCGCGCGTCGGCGAGGAAGTGGCGGTCGGCTATCTCGGCGGCGACTGCGACCGGCCGATCGTCCTGCATCGCGTCTACAACGGCTCGGTCAAGCCGCAATGGCACGACAACGGGCTGCTGTCCGGTTTCCGCTCGAAGGAATACGCGGGCAGCGGCTACAACCAGATGGTGATGGACGACGCCACCGGCCAGAACCGCGCGCTGCTGATGAGCAGCAGCGCCAACAGCATGCTGCAGCTCGGCTACCAGATCGCGCAGAGCGGCAACGCGCGCGGCGCCTATCTCGGCAGCGGCTTCGACCTGCGCACCGATACCTACGGCGCCGTGCGCGCGAGCCGCGGCCTGCACCTGACGACGCACGCGAAGCCGGCGGGCAGCCAGCCGCTCGATGCCACCGAGGCGCGCCAGCAGCTGCAGGGCGCCGGCTCGCTGGTCGAGGCGATGTCGCGGGCGAGCGCGCAGCATCAGGCAGAACCGCTGCAGGCCGGCCAGGACGCGCTCCAGCAGTTCACCGACGCGACGCTGCAGAGCCAGTCCGGCAGTGCCGCGGGCGGCCTGACGGCGGGCGGCGGCACCGGCAGCGCGAACGTGTTCGGCAAGCCGGTGATGCTGTTCGCGAGCCCGGACGGCATCGCGCTGGCGTCGCAGCAGTCGGTCCACCTGGCCGCGGACCAGCAGATCAACCTGGTCGGCGGCGCCAGCACGCATCTGGTGGCCGGCAAGTCGCTGGTGGCGAGCGTGGTCGACCGGCTCAGCCTGTTCGTGCAGAACGCCGGCGCGAAGCTGTTCGCGGCGAAGGGCAAGGTGGAGATCCAGGCACAGGCCGACAACCTCGAACTGACCGCGCAGAAGACGCTGAAGATCGTCTCGGCGACGCAGCAGATCGAGGTGGCCGCCGACCAGGAGGTGCTGCTGACCTCGGGCGGCGCCTACGTGCGGCTCAAGGGCGGCAACATCGAGATCCACGCGCCGGGCCGCATCGACGTGAAGGGCGCCTCGCACGCGTTCACCGGCCCGACCCAGCTGCATACCAATCTCGGCGCGTTCAAGCAGACCGCCGGGCCTTACGACGAAGCGCTGCAGTTCAAGGACGAACTCGGCAAGCCGGTGCCGAACCTCGATCATCTGCTGCAGCTGCGCGGCGACCTGGTGAAGACGGCCGCGAGCGACCAGGGCTCGATCTCGCGCGTGTTCAGTCAGTCGCCCGATCCGATCCAGGCTTACCTGCACGTGCCGAACATCCAGATCGGCTCCGACCAATTCGAATGACGCAACCGGGAGGCTCGCGTGGCGGACTCATCGCTGGTGAATCAGGAGGAAGGCACGGTGTATCTGAAGGGCGGCCTGCTCGGCGAGAGCACGCTGAACCAGACGCCGGATTCGTACAAGGACTGCACGCTCAAATGCGAGCATCAATGGTCGATGGTCCAGATGGACAACATCGCGCTGGAAGCGGACGGGATGACCTTCCTGAAGGATCCGATGCGGCGCGCGAAGCGCACCGCCGGCAACTACGCGCAGCTGTTTCTCGGCGACGAGGGCACCGACAAGGCCGGGCGTTTCTACTGGCCCGGCCTTGCCGCGTTCGCGGCCAAGGAGGTGGTGGCGGGCATGGATCTCGCGCTGCACTTCCTGTCATGGGACAAGGCGCAGTCGGCGCTCGGGCAGGCGCGGATGTCGGCGATCGTCACGTTCTACTATCTGGCCAAGGGCAACCTGTGGGTGTTCCTCGAGGTCACGACCTGGCATCTGTTCTACCGGCAGTACGGCAAGGAGCTGTTCGAGCATTGCAAGGCGCGCCGCAGCGTGTCGAGCTACGACGACGTGGTGCAGAAGATCGTGCGGGGCCTGCCGTGGGCGATGGGGCAGAACAACGGCCTGATCGACGAGCTGAAGAAGAAGTCGAACCCGCTGTGGGTGATCGGCGGCGACATGATCCGCGACGGCGCCGCGATCGCGGAAATGGAGGACTGCAAGGTGACGGGCTATCTGTCGAACGGCTTCGCGCTGCTGGAGAGCTACGAATCGGCGGGCGCGCAGCAGCGTCCCGAGCTGGCCTACAAGGCGGCGTGGCAGTTCCTGCTGCACGAGCAGACGATGCACCTGCAGGCGATGGTGTACAACCACCAGGAGTTCCGCAACGCGATCGACATGAACGATTTCGGCCGGCGCCCCGTGTTGCGGCTCGTTTCCGGCGCGAAGGATCCGACGCTGTTCTTCAACGCCTCGGCGGCCATCGACCCGAACGATCCGCAGCTGACATCGGCCGGCCTCGGCGAGGATGACATCAAGGTCACCATGGAGCGCAAGGACGGCAGCCTCTACGACGCGACCGAACGCATGAAATACGTGAGAAAGATCCTCGACAAATACCACGCGCTGATGTCGAGCCAGCGCTACCGGCCGTACATGATCCAGCAGATTTCCACGATCGCGGGCTGGAAGGATGCGTAGGCGCCTGCGCTTCGCGGCACTCGCGCTGCTCGTCGCGTCGTGCGCGGGCGGCTACGGCTGGCACATGACGGCGCCCTCGATGGCGCGCAACGGAACCACGACCATGCAACCTGATTTGAGCTTCGGGATCGGCGACAACGGCGACGAGGTGGTCCGCACGGCGCGGGTCCCCGTCAAGCGTTCGCAGCTCTCCACCGCCTTGATGTACGACGCGAGCCGGATCGCGACCGGCGTCGAGCCGGTGTACGAGTTCCGCGACGCGAGGCACGGCATGCTGCTGCCGCAGGCCTCCGACGTCGAGTTCATGTCCGACACCGAGGAGGGCGGCAAGGTCCGCACCATTCACGTCGTGTTCAAGGTGCCGGTCTCGCCCACCGACGTCCACGACACGGCCGCGTTCGACGCCTACGACCAGGCGATGTACCGCTACGTGACGGGCGTGCTGCAGGTGATCCGGCAGGCCGGGTGGAAGCGCTACATTCCGCTCTCGTCGCCGCGGCTCGAAGGCAGGCGCACCTATTCGTTCACGCCCGAGACCTACGCCGGGCCGACCTATGCCGCCTCGCCGTCGCTGGTGGAGGCCGATCCCGGCTACGCGTTGACGTTCGAGGACTGGCGGCATCTGTCGCACGGCGGCACCACGCTCTGGCAATGGTATGCGGACGGGAAATTCGTCGAACTGAAATACGAGCGCGACGAGCGTTCCGCCGATCTGCCGATTACGCTCGGCGATCGGCTCGATCTGCGGATCCAGTCGGAAACCGCGTGGCTCGACACGTTCGGGCCGACCTATGAAACGGGCCGGGCCAAGTACGCGAGCGAGGTTCCCGCGTTCCTGCAGCAGCGGCACGCGGCCGAGGCGAAAGCGCGGGCCGCGGGGGCGCGCATTCTGACCGACTGGATCGATCCGGCGATCGCGGGCGTGGCGGTGCCGAAGTCGTGAGGCGGTGGCGGATCGCATGGATCGATTGCACATCGATTGCAATTCGCTGACGGGATGCTTCGTTTCCCCTGCGGTTGACGGCGGGCTTCGCGGCTAGCCGCTCGCCGAAATTCGCCACCGGTCCGGACCCGAAATCAAGAGTCATCCTGCGCGTGTCGCGCCGCGGCGACACCGGTAAACGCCGCGAAAGTTTGGCTCTCTAGAATCCCCGTCCGCAGTCGTAGTTGCAGCGCAAAACATCATCACGAACCAAACGCGCTTCACGGGGAATTCATGAAAATCGCAAAAACGCTGGTGCCGGCGATGCTGGCCGTTTCCGCCGGTGTGGCTCATGCACAGAGCAGCGTCGCGCTGTACGGGACGATCGACGAAGGTTTCGAGTACGCCAGCAACCTGGGCGGGAAGTCGGACTATGGTCTGGTCAGCGGCAACCGCCAGCTTGGCGATCGCTGGGGCCTGAAGGGCAGCGAGGATCTGGGCGGCGGCCTGCATGCGGTCTTCCAGCTCGAAAACGGTTTCAACGTCAACAACGGCGCGCTCTCGCAGAGCGGCGAGATGTTCGGCCGCCAGGCGTTCGTGGGCCTGTCGTCGGAGCGCTTCGGCACGGTCACGCTCGGCCGCCAGTACGATTCCGTGGTCGACTACGTCGCGCCGCTGAGCGCGGCCGGCAGCTGGGGCGGATCGTTGTTCTCGCACCCGTTCGACGCCGACAATCTCGACGAGACGTTCCGCATCAACAACGCGATCAAGTACGCGAGCCCGGAATACGCGGGGCTGCAGTTCGGCGGCCTGTACGGCTTCAGCAACCAGGCCGGCGGCTTCGCGTCGAACCGCGCCTGGAGCGTGGGCGCGCGCTACCGGCTCGGCTCGCTGGTGGCCGCGGCGGGATTTCTGGATGTCGACGGCGAGGATCTGAACACGAGCGGTGCCGCGGTGGGGACGCTCTACGAGGCGGCCAGGCAGACCGTGGCGGCCGCGGGCCTTGGCTACGCGTTCGGTGCGGCGACGTTCGGGTTGGTGTACACGCATACGAATCTCGACGGCGCGCCGTTGAATACGGCCCTGCGCCACGTGCGATTCGACAACATCGAGTTCAATGCGAAATACGACGTCACGTCGGCGTGGTATCTGGCGATGATGTACCTGTACACGAGCTCGTCGATCCAGATCGACGGCCTGAAGGCAAACCCGTCGGTTCACGTCACGGCGCCGCTCAACAATCCGCATTACAACGAGATCGGGTTGACGGTGGGCTACCACCTGTCGCGACGCACCGAGGTGTATCTGCAGGGCCTTTATCAGCACGCGTCGGGTAATCAGAATGCGTCGATCGGCGCGCTCGACGATTCGTCCACGGGGAATCAGACCGTCGCACGGGTGGGGATTCGGACGGCGTTCTGAGTTGACGTCGGCGGGGCGGTCATTGCCGCCTTCGGCAGCGCGGGTTGCGTCGCGTGATGCGGCGGCCCGCTCGCCGAGCATCGGCGTGAAGCAGGCGGCGGCTCAGACCGCCGCGGTCCAATCCCCCGACTTCCCCCCCTTCTTCTCCACCACCCCCACATCGGTGATCACCATCCCCCGATCCACCGCCTTGCACATGTCATAAACGGTCAGCAGCCCGACCTGCACGGCCGTCAGCGCTTCCATCTCCACCCCGGTCCGGCCGAGCGTCTCGACCTGCGCCGTACACCGCACGCCCGGCAGCGCCTCGTCGAACTCGAAATCGACCGTCACGCGCGTCAGCGCGAGCGGATGGCAGAGCGGAATCAGGTCGGACGTGCGCTTCGCGCCCTGGATCGCCGCGATCCGCGCCACGCCGATCACGTCGCCCTTCTTCGCGCGGCCGTCGCGGATCAGCGCGAGCGTGTCGGGCTGCATCCGGATCGCGCCGCGCGCCACGGCGATGCGGCGCGTTTCCTGTTTGTCGCCGACGTCCACCATATGCGCGTGGCCCGCCGCGTCGAAGTGAGTCAGTCCTGACATGATGCGCTCCTGAAGATGGGCGCCCATCATAGCAGCGCGCCGCCCCAGTACAATGTGCGCGATTCGCCCGGCGTGGATTCCGCGGCGCGCCGCGCGCCGCCGTCGAATCGCGTCGCGGGCCACCCGTCGCCTCCGCCGCGTTCGATGTCATCCATGCGTCTGAAACCCCTGCTCGCCGTTTCGCTGTCGCTGGTTCTCGCGCTGCCGCCGGGCAGCCGCGCGCAGTCGTCGCCCACGCCGCCGCTGCCGCGCATCCTCGACGCGATTTCCACGGCGCCCGAGATTCCGTCCGAGATCGCGCCGGGCGTGTTCGGCACCTACGGCGGCGAGCACGCGCGGCTCGCGGGCACGCCGGGCGCGGCGGCGCCGAGCCTGCGCGGGCCGCTGCAGAACCAGCAGCTGCCCGATCTCGGCGACGGCTCGGGCGGCGCGCTGACGCCGCAGGCCGAGCGCCGCCTCGGCGAGCGCGTGATGCGCGAGATCCGGCGCGATCCCGACTATCTCGACGACTGGCTCACGCGCGACTACCTCAACTCGGTCGCGGCGAAGCTGTCGGCCGCGGCGGCCGCGCAGTTCATCGGCGGCGATCGTCCCGATTTCGACCTGTTCCCGATGCGCGACGGGCAGATCAACGCGTTCTCGCTGCCGGGCGGCTTCATCGGCGTGAACAGCGGCCTCGTGATCATGACGCGCACCGAGTCCGAACTCGCCTCGGTGCTCGGCCACGAAATGGGTCACGTGCTGCAGCGGCACATCGCGCGCATGCTCGGCGCGAGCGAGAAGACCGGCTACGCGGCGCTCGCGGCGATGCTGCTCGGCGTGCTGGCCGGCGTGCTCGCGCGCAGCGGCGACCTCGGCAGCGCGATCGCGGTGGGCGGCCAGGCCTACGCGGTCGACAACCAGCTGCGCTTCTCGCGCGGCGCCGAGCGCGAGGCGGACCGGGTCGGCTTCCAGCTGCTCGCGGGCGCCGGCTTCGATCCGTATGGGATGCCGGGCTTCTTCGAGCGGCTGGAGCGCGCGTCGATGGGCGACGCGGGCGTGCCCGAATACGCGCGCACCCACCCGCTCACGATCGATCGGATCGCCGACATGGATTCACGCGCGCGCCGCGCGCCGTACCGCCAGCCGCGCCAGTCGAGCGAATACGCGTTGGTGCGCGCGCGGCTGCGGATCCTGCAATTGCGCGCGCCGTCCGACATCGCCGACGAGGTGCGGCGCATGCGCGGCGAGATCGACGACCGGCTCGCGCCGAACGTGGCGGCGAACTGGTATGGCATCGCGCTTGGCGAGACGCTGCTCGGCCGCTATCCGGAAGCGGACGCGGCGCTCGCGGCCGCGCGTGCGCGCTTCGAACGTTTCGAGGCGGACGAGGGCACGCAGGCCGCCAGCTCGCTGAGCCTCGACGTGCTGGCGGCCGACATCGCGCGCCGTGCGGGCCGCGCCGACGACGCGGTGCGGCTCGCGGCGGCGGCCCAGCGGCGCTGGCCGGCCTCGCACGCGGCGATCGCGATGCATCTGGAGTCGCTGCTCGCGGCCAGGCGCTTCGGCGAGGCGCAGACGCTCGCGCAGGGGCAGGCCCAGTCGGACCCGCGCCAGCCGGACTGGTGGCGCTATCTCGCGCAGGCGGCGCAGGGCAGCGGCGACGCGATCACGCGGCGTCGCGCGCTGGCCGAACAGCTCGCGCTCGGCGGCGCGTGGCCGTCGGCGATCCGCCAGCTGCAGGAGGCGCGCGACGACAAGTCGGTCAGCTTCTACGAGCAGTCGATCATCACCGCGCGGCTGCACGACTTCGAGGCGCGCTACAAGGAAGAGCAGGCTGAGCGGGACGAACGCGGATAGCGCCGCGTGCCTTAGCTGCCGCCCGTGCCCGGCGTGTCGCCGGCACCGGCCTGGGCCGCCGGGCTCGCGACGAATCCGAAGCGCGCCGGCACCTCGTCGCGGCGGATCGCGGCGAGCGCGAGATCGACGCCGGGCCGCCAGTGGAAGTTGCCGCCGGTGCCGTCGTCGTCGAGCGTGGCGTGGTCGGCGAACAGGTCGAGGTCATGGTCGTGCAGCACGGCCACGCGCGGCGGCGCGCCGGCATCGGAGAACAGCACGCCGCCCGCGTCGTCGAGCCACGCGGCGGCCGGTTCGAACGGCGCGCCGGCCTGGTCGGTCAGCGTCAGCACACCTTCCGCGTCGTCCACGCCATCGGCGGCAGCGGCGAGCCGCACGACCCACGGCGTATAGGCCAGCTCCACGTACACGCGCTGCGGCCCGTTCTGGAAGAACCACTGGCCGGCCTCGTCGCGCGCGTAGTTGCGCGTGATGAACGCGATCAGCGCGGCGTGCCGGATCGGCGAGCCGGGCGCGCCGGCGGCCTGGGCGGCTTCGTCGCGCATGCGCCAGTCGCCGCGCCGGTCGAGCCGCAGCCAGCCGGTGCAGTGCGGTACGTTCGGCCATTTGGCGAGGGCCTGGCGGACGATCTCATCCATGTCGGGCGGGCGCCGGGGGCGCGAAGCGGGAAAGGAAACGGAGCACGCGCAGCGGCATCCAGTCGTCCTGCCCGGGGAACGGGCCGGTCATGAAGCCGACGTGGCCGCCATGCGCGGGCTGGTCCAGTTCGACGGCCTGCGCGACGTCGGCCGGCCCCGGCAGCGCCGAGGCGGGCAGGAACGGATCGTTGCGCGCGTTCAGCAGCAGCGTCGGAATCTCGATGGCGCGCAGCAGCGGGCGCGTGGTGGCGCGGGTCCAGTAGTCGTCGGCGCTCGCGAAGCCGTGCAGCGGCGCGGTGACGATGTCGTCGAACTCGTGCATGGTGCGCGCGGCCAGCATCCGGCGCGCGTCGAACAGCCCCGGATGCTGGAGCAGCTTGGCCGAGGCCTTGATCTTCAGGGTCTTCAGGAACGAGCGCGTGTAGACCATCGAGAAGCCCTGCGAGATCGCGAGGCCGCCGGCGTGGACGTCGAGCGGCGTCGACACGGCCGCCGCCGCCGTGACGATCGCGCGATCGCCGCGCCGCTCGCCGAGCCAGTGCAGCAGCACGTTGCCGCCGAGCGAAACGCCGACCGCGAACACCGGGCCGCGACGGCCGGCGGCGAGCCGGCGCAGGATCCAGTCCACCTCGGCGCCGTCGGCCAGATGATAGAAGCGCGGCAGCCGGTTCATCTCGCCGCTGCAGCTGCGGAAATGCGGCACCACGCCGTGCCAGCCGCGTTCGCGCGCGGCGGCCATCAGCAGCAGCGCGTAGCGCGAGTCGGAGTTGCCCTCGAGGCCGTGGAACACCACCATCAGCGGCGCGTCGGGCGCCGGTTCGGCGCCGGCCGGATGGCTCAGCCAGTCGAGATCGATGAAGTCGCCGTCGGGCGTGTCCCAGCGCTCGCGCCGATAGGCCACGGCGGGGCGGCGCCCGAACAGGGCCGGGAAGATGGTCTGCGCGTGGTTGTTCGGCAGCCAGCGCGGCGCGCGGTAGCGCAGGGCGCCGGCCGGATCTTCGGGCCCGGCGAGCGGCGAGGGAGGGGACGCGGCGGACATCGCGCAGGTGCCTCGCTCAGTGCAGCGGGCCCTGGCCGTGGCGGATCTTGGCGGCGAACTGGGTGGCCGCCTGCTCCGGGATCGGGCTCGCATGGATGTGCGCGATCCGCCATTCGCCGCGCTCGTGGATCATCACGTAGGTCGCGAACACCATGTCCGGCTCGGCGGCCGGGTCCGCGTACTGGTGCGCCTCGGCCACCGTGTAGACCACCGTGCCGAGGCTGTCGTAGACGCGGATGTCGAGCGGCTCGATCGTCACCGGCTGCGACGAGAGGCGTTCCCCGAAGCCGCTGCGGATCTGCTCGAGGCCGTGCAGATGTGCGCCGTCGGACCAGATGCAGCTCGCGAAATCCTCGTCGATCCACAGGACCATCAGGGCGTCGAGGTTCGCGTCGGCGACTGCCTGGTAGTAGGCGTTCAGCGTATCGGCGGCAGCTTCGAAGAGGCGGGCAAAACGTGGCATCGGGTTTGTCTCTCGCGCTTGCGCGCTGTTACGGGGCAGCGGCCGCGAAGCCGCCAGCGTCAGTCATGGCGTCAAGGTCGGACGCGGGGGCCGTCAGCGCTGCCCGACGAGCATCCCGCGCAGATCGGCGAATACCTGTTCCGGGCTCAGCTCGCGCAGGCAGTTCAGATGGCCGAGCGGGCATTCTCGCTGGAAACAGGGACTGCATTCGAGATGCAGCCATTGTACCTTTGCCAGATCGGACAGCGGCGGGGTGTGGCGCGGATCCGTCGAGCCGTACAGCGCAACGAGCGGCCGGCGCAGCGCGGCGGCCACGTGCATCAGCCCGGAATCGTTGGTGACCACCGCGTTGGCGCGCGCGATCAGCGCGCAGGCCTCGGTCAGCGAGGTCTGGCCGCACAGGTTGCGCACGCCGGGCGCCTGGTCGGCGATCGCCTGGGCGGCCGCAGCGTCCTTCGGCGAGCCGAGCGCGATGATCTGCGTATAAGGGAACGATTGGCCGACGATCCGCGCGAGTGCCGCGAAATGCTCGGGCGGCCAGCGCTTGGCGGGGCCGTACTCGGCGCCGGGGCAGAACACGATCAGCGGCTTGCGCGTGTCGAGATGGAAGCGCGCCGAGACGCGCGCGGCCTCGTTGAGGTCCGAATCGAGCCGCGGCATCGGCAGCGCCTGGAGCGTCTCGTCGAGCTGCGCGCCGGGCTTGTAGGCGAGCGCGGCGTAGAACGGCACCATCGGCGGGCGCGCGTCGCGCGCCTTCGGCGGGTTCGCGTGGCGCACGTTGAGCAGTGCATAGCGCGACTCGCCGGTGTAGCCGATGCGCAGCGGAATGCCGGCGAGCCACGGGATCAGCGCCGACTTCAGCGAGTTCGGCAGCACGTAGGCGGCGTCGTAGCCCACCTCCCGCAAGTCGCTCGCGAGCTGCCAGCGGCGCAGCATCTGCAGCTTGCCGTGGGCCAGGTCGGTGGCGTGGACCTCGTGGATCTCGGGCATCCGCTCGAGCACCGGCGCGACCCAGCCGGGCGCCACCGCGTCGATTTGCAGGCGCGGATGCAGTTTCTTGAGCAGCGCGAAAAGCGGCTGCGCCATCAATGCGTCACCGATCCAGTTCGGTGCGATTACCAACGCGCGACGCATCAGGTCGATATCCGGTGTCGTAATGAAACGCGGCGCCGGGGCGCCGCGCTCGGGTTTGCGGGGAGAAGCGGAACGGGGCGTGCCCGGCTCGCCGGGGCCGTCGGCCGTCAGTGGCCGTGGACGACTTCGCCGTCGCGCAGCTTGTAGCGCGTGCCGCAGTAAGGGCAGCGCGCCTCGCCGTGCGTGACGTCGATGAACACGCGCGGATGGGCGCTCCAGCGCGCCATCGCCGGGTTCGGGCAGTACGCCGGCAGATCCTTCGCCGACAGTTCGACGAGCGGTCGTTCCTTGATTTCACTCATGGGGCGGTCTCTTGTTGCGGTAAAGGGGGAACGGCGCGCGCGCCGCCCGGCGAATCACGGGCTGGATCAGGCGTGCCGCCGCTGCCCGACACGATAGCGAAAAAACCCCGCGCGCGGCATGCCGTTGTCCGATCGGTCACACCACGCCGTTTCGCGGGTCCGCCGCGCGTCGCCCGGGTCGGCGCGTGCCCGGCGCCGGGTCAGGCGCAGCCGGGCCGCGCCGGTCGGGCATTTTAGCGTCTTTTGCCGCCGCAACGGTTCGCTCGGGCACGGTCCGGCGCTATAATCGCCTGGTCGTTCAACAAAAGCACAACGGGAGACAACGCGGTCCGCGCGCCTGCCCGTCTCATTTGCGCCGCCCGGCGCCGTCTCATGCTCGCTCGCCTGTCCGCCACCGATCGTTATGCCTTCTTCCAGGCGTCGCGCGACTACGCGCCGACGCTGACCGCGATGCTGTCGTGGGGTCTCGTTACCGGTATCGCGATGAGCAAGTCGGTGATGACGACGGGGCAGGCGGTCTGGATGTCGCTGCTCGTCTACGGCGGCTCGTCCCAGCTCGCGGTGCTGCCGCTGATGGCGGCCAAGCTGCCGCTCTGGACCCTCCTGCTGACGGCCGCGATGGTCAACCTGCGCTTCGTGATCTTCAGCGCCGGCCTCGCGCCGCACTTCTCCTACCTGCCGATGTGGCGCCGGGTCCTGATCGGCTATTTCAACGGCGACGTGATCTACCTGCTGTTCATCAAGCAGGGCTTCGCGACCGGCCACGTGCCGGGCAAGGAAGCCTACTTCTGGGGCATGGCGCTGCTCAGCTGGGTGTCATGGCAGGCCTCGTCGCTGGCCGGCATCGCGCTGGCGAGCGCGGTGCCCGACAGCTGGGGGCTGGGCCTGGCCGGCACGCTCGCGCTGATCCCGATCATGGTGTCGGCGGTGGCGAACCGCTCGACGCTCGCGGCGGTGGCGGTGGCCGGCGTGGTCGCGCTGCTGGCGCTCGACCTGCCGTACCGGCTCGGGCTGCCGCTCGCGGTGTTCGCCGCGCTCGCGGCCGGCACGCTGGCCGACACCTTCGTCGAGCGCGCGGACTGGCGCCGGCTGCGCGCCGAGGTGCGCAGCCGCGACGCGGTCGATCCCGCCGAAGCGGCCGGCGACGGCGAAGGGGGGCGGCGATGAGCGGCGCCCCGGTCTGGTGGGTGATCGCGGGCATGACGCTCGTCACCGCGCTCACCCGCGCGCTGTTCCTGATCGGCGGCGAGCGCACCATCCTGCCCGAGCGCGCCCAGCGCGCGCTGCGCTACGCGCCGGCCGCGGCGCTCGTCGCGGTGGTGCTGCCGGACGTGCTCGACACGCCGGCCGGGATCTCGTTCTCGCTCGCCAACCACGATTTCTACGCGGCCGCGGCCGGCCTCGGCTGGTTTCTCTGGCGGCGCAGCATGATCGGCACGATCGTGGTCGGCATGCTGGTGTTTACCGCCCTGCGTCTCATTATTTGACCCCTGAAACCGCGCGCGGCGGCTTGCTGCCATGCAGCAGCGCGGCCTCGCGGCCAAATAGGGGGAATTCGCCCCGCGGCGCGGCAGGCCGCGGGGTGGATCGGCTAGAATGGCCCTTTCCGGAAACCTCGAACGTGTCGCACGGCCCAGCCCGGCCGTCCGGCGCCCTTGTCGGCAGCCCGCGCGCGAGGTTTCAGCACCGCCTTCCTCATCAACCTTCAATCAGTCCCATGAGCCAAGTAAAGCGTCTTACCGACCTGATCGCCGAAGGCAAAGTCTCCGGCCAACGCGTGTTCATCCGCGCCGATCTGAACGTGCCCCAGGACGACCACGGCAACATCACCGAAGACACGCGCGTGCGCGCCTCGGTGCCGGCGATCAAGGCGGCGCTCGACGCGGGCGCGGCGGTGATGGTCACCTCGCATCTGGGCCGCCCGACGGAAGGCGAATTCAAGCCCGAGGATTCGCTCGCGCCGGTGGCCAAGCGCCTGGCCGAGCTGCTCGGCCGCGACGTGCCGCTGGTGGCGAACTGGGTCGAGAACGGCGTGCAGGTGACGCCGGGCAACGTCGTGCTGCTCGAGAACTGCCGCGTCAACAAGGGCGAGAAGAAGAACGACGACGCGCTCGCCCAGAAAATGGCCAAGCTCTGCGACATCTACGTCAACGACGCGTTCGGCACCGCGCACCGCGCCGAGGCCACCACCCACGGCATCGCGAAGTACGCCGGCATCGCCTGCGCGGGCCCGCTGCTGGCTGCCGAACTCGACGCGCTCGGCAAGGCGCTCGGCAACCCGAAGCGCCCGCTGGTGGCGATCGTCGCCGGCTCGAAGGTGTCGACCAAGCTGACCATCCTGAAGTCGCTGGCCGAGAAGGTCGACCAGCTGATCGTCGGCGGCGGCATCGCCAACACGTTCATGCTCGCGGCCGGCCTCACGATCGGCAAGTCGCTGGCCGAGCCGGACCTGGTGGACGACGCGAAGGCGATCATCGACGAGGCCCGCAAGCGCGGCGCATCGGTGCCGATCCCGTCGGACGTCGTCACGGCCAAGGAATTCGCGGCCACCGCGCAGGCCACCGTCAAGCAGGTCGGCGAGATCGAGGCGGACGACCTGATCCTCGACATCGGCCCGGAAACGGCCAGGGCGCTCGCCGGCCAGCTCGAGAAGGCCGGCACCATCGTCTGGAACGGCCCGGTCGGCGTGTTCGAGTTCGACCAGTTCGGCAACGGCACCAGGACGCTCGCCGAGGCGATCGCGAATTCGCCGGCGTTCTCGATCGCCGGCGGCGGCGACACGCTCGCCGCGATCGCCAAGTACGGCATTCACGACAAGGTCAGCTACATCTCCACGGGCGGCGGCGCGTTCCTCGAGTTCCTCGAGGGCAAGACGCTGCCGGCGGTGGAGGTGCTGGAAACGCGCGGCGCCTGAGGCGGTGGCGCGAGGTCGCGCGGTAGCGCGCCGGAAGGCGGCGGGGGCGGCGCGGGCACGCTCTGGTTCGCGCGCCGGCGGGCGGTCGGGTCGCATCGCGGCCAACCGCCCGGCCAGCATGATGACGGACAGCCAGAACAAAGCGATGCCGGCCGAAGCCGGCGCGCGCACCGGAGCACCGGCCGCTGGGCCTGGTGGCTCCGGCTCTCGCAGCAGTATCTCCAGCGCTTCCTCCACCCAGACCATCATGAGGAGTTTCATGCTTCGCGCCACCAAGATAGTCGCCACGATTGGCCCGGCTTCCAGTTCGCCCGAGATTCTGCTGCAGATGATTCAGGCGGGCCTCGACGTCGTGCGGCTCAACTTTTCGCACGGCACCGCCGACGACCACCGCCAGCGCGCCGAGATGGTCCGCGAGGCCGCGCGCAAGGTCGGCCGGGAAATCGCGATCATGGCCGACCTGCAGGGTCCGAAGATCCGCGTCGGCAAGTTCGAGAACGGCAAGACCACGCTCGCGCCGGGCCAGCCGTTCATCCTCGACGCCACCTGCGAACTCGGCAACGACGAGCGCGTCGGCCTCGACTACAAGGATCTGCCGCGCGACCTGAAGACGGGCGACGTGCTGCTGCTCAACGACGGCCTGATCGTGCTGACCGTCGAGCGCGTGCTCGGCGACGAGATCCACACCATCGTCAAGGTGGGCGGCGAGCTCTCGAACAACAAGGGCATCAACCGGCAGGGCGGCGGGCTGTCGGCGCCGGCGCTGACCGCGAAGGACATGGAGGACATCCGCACGGCGATGTCGCTCGGCGCGGACCTGGTGGCGGTGTCGTTCCCGAAGAACGCCACCGACATGGAAATGGCGCGCCAGCTCGCGAACATCGCGGGCGCGCCCTACGGCATCAAGCCGAAGATGATCGCGAAGATCGAGCGCGCCGAGGCGATCCCGGCGCTGCAGGACATCCTCGACGCCTCGGACGGCATCATGGTGGCGCGCGGCGACCTGGCCGTGGAAGTCGGCAACGCGGCCGTGCCGGCGCTGCAGAAGCGCATGATCCGCATGGCGCGCGAATCGAACAAGCTGGTGATCACGGCCACCCAGATGATGGAGTCGATGATCCACGCGCCGGTGCCGACGCGCGCCGAGGTGTCGGACGTCGCCAACGCCGTGCTGGACGGCACCGACGCCGTGATGCTGTCGGCCGAATCGGCCGCGGGCAAGTATCCGGTGGTGACGATCGAGACCATGGCCGCGATCTGCGTCGAGGCCGAGAAGTCGGAGCAGGTCGAACTCGACCGCGATTTCCTCGACCGCACCTTCACGCGGATCGACCAGTCGATCGCGATGGGCGCGCTGTTCACGGCCTACCACCTCGGCGCCAAGGCGATCATCGCGCTGACCGAGTCGGGCTCGACCGCGCTCTGGATGTCGCGCCACTACACGCACGTGCCGATCTTCGCGCTGACGCCGCGGGTGGGCAGCGAGCGCACCATGGCGCTGTTCCGCAACGTCACGCCGCTGCACGTCGATTTCAACAGCGACCGCGATTCGGCGATGCAGGCCGCCATCGAGATCGTGATGCGGCAGGGCTACGTGGCGCTCGGCGACATGGTGGTGCTGACCGTCGGCGAGCCGATGGGCCAGGCGGGCGGCACCAACACGCTGAAGATCGTGCGGGTCGGCGAAACGTTCTGAGCGATCCGTCCCGGTATTTCGGGTCATGAAAAGCCGCGCGGGGTCGAAAGCCCCGCGCGGCTTTTTTCGTACTTTTGTCGTGGTAGCCGGCACGGAATTCGTAACAAATTGCTGAATCGCGCGGCAATCGGGGCTGGGGCCCGGCAGCTTCGCGATAAAATGGCGCCCATTCGACGCTCGGCGCGTCGCGCCGCCCCGTGTTCTCGTCCGGGGCGAGCGTTGCGCCGCCGCCCAAAGCGCACCGGTTTTCATTAGACGGAGTACCACAATGCCTCTCGTATCAATGCGTCAACTGCTGGATCACGCGGCAGAGCATGGCTATGGCCTGCCGGCATTCAACGTGAACAACCTGGAGCAGGTGCAGGCGATCATGGCGGCGGCCGACCAGGTCGGCGCGCCCGTGATCATGCAGGCGTCGGCCGGCGCCCGGAAGTACGCGGGCGAGGCGTTCCTGCGCCATCTGATCGAATCGGCGGTCGAGTCGTATCCGCACATTCCGGTCGTGATGCACCAGGATCACGGCCAGTCGCCGGCGGTCTGCCTCGCGGCGATCCGCAGCGGCTTCTCGAGCGTGATGATGGACGGCTCGCTGGAGGCCGACGGCAAGTCGGTGGCGTCGTATGAATACAACGTCGACGTGTCGCGCAAGGTCGTCGAGATGGCGCACGCGATCGGCGTGACGGTCGAGGCCGAACTCGGCGTGCTCGGCTCGCTCGAGACCATGAAGGGCGACAAGGAAGACGGTCACGGCGCCGACGGCACGATGACGCGCGAGCAGCTGCTGACGGACCCGGAGCAGGCGGCCGACTTCGTCAAGCAGACCCAGTGCGACGCGCTGGCGATCGCGATCGGCACCTCGCACGGCGCCTACAAGTTCTCGAAGAAGCCGACCGGCGATATCCTGTCGATCGAGCGGATCAAGGAGATCCACGCGCGGATCCCGAACACGCACCTGGTCATGCACGGTTCGTCGTCGGTGCCGCAGGAACTGCTGGCCGAGATCCGCGAGTTCGGCGGCGACATGAAGGAAACCTACGGCGTGCCGGTCGAGGAAATCCAGGAAGGCATCAAGCACGGCGTGCGCAAGATCAACATCGACACCGACCTGCGCCTGGCGATCACCGGTGCGATCCGTCGCTACCTGTTCGAGAACCCGTCGAAGTTCGATCCGCGCGACTACCTGAAGCCGGCCCGCGAAGCGGCCAAGCAGGTCTGCGTGGCGCGCTACCTCGCGTTCGGCTGCGAAGGCCAGGCCGCGAAGATCAAGCCGGTGGCGCTCGACAAGATGGCCGAGCGCTACAAGGCGGGCGAGCTGGCCCAGCTCGTGCGCTAACATAGATGTCGTGGCCGCCCGGTGCATCGGGCGGTTTTCGGCCGGAAGCCTTGCCGCCGTTCCCGCCTGTCGACGGGGAACGGCGTTTCCCTTTTTGTTTGGCTCACATTTTCTGCGAAACGACGATGTCTACCCTTTACGAATCCACGCTCCGTTCGCTGCCGCTCCTCGGGCGCGGCAAGGTCCGCGACAACTACGCGGTCGGCACCGACAAGCTCCTGATCGTGACGAGCGACCGCCTCTCGGCGTTCGACGTGGTGATGGGCGAGCCGATTCCGAACAAGGGGCGCGTGCTGAACCAGATGGCCAATTTCTGGTTCGAGAAGCTCTCGCACATCGTGCCGAACCACCTGACGGGCGACGCGCCGGAAGCGGTGGTGGCGGCCGACGAGGTCGCGCAGGTCGAGGGCCGCGCAGTGGTGGTCAAGCGCCTCGAGCCGATCCTCGTCGAGGCGGTGGTGCGTGGCTACCTGGCCGGCAGCGGCTGGAAGGACTACCAGGCCACCGGCGCCGTGTGCGGCGTCGAGCTGCCGCCGGGCCTGCAGAACGCGCAGAAGCTGCCTGAGCCGATCTTCACGCCGGCCGCCAAGGCCGAGCTGGGCCATCACGACGAGAACATCAGCTACGACGAATGCGAGCGCCGCATCGGCACCGAGCTGACCGCCACGATCCGCGACATCTCGATCCGCCTCTACAAGGAAGCGGCCGACTACGCGGCCACGCGCGGCATCATCATCGCCGACACCAAGTTCGAGTTCGGCCTCGACCAGCACGGCAAGCTCTACCTGATGGACGAGGCGCTGACGGCCGATTCGTCGCGCTTCTGGCCGGCCGACCAATACCAGGTCGGCACCAATCCGCCGTCGTTCGACAAGCAGTACGTGCGCGACTGGCTCGAAACCCAGGACTGGCCGAAGGCGCCGCCGGCGCCGAAGCTGCCCGACGAAGTGATCGCGCGCACCAGCGCGAAGTATCAGGAAGCGCTCGAGCGCATCACGGGCCACGCGCTCGCCTGAGCGCGCCGGCCCCCGCGGATAACGAAGGAAACGCCGTACATGAGTGAAGTCCAGACCGCCCACACGCACAGCGCGCCGCTCGTCGGCGTGCTGATGGGTTCCAGTTCCGATTGGGACGTGATGAAGCATGCCGTCGCGATCCTGCAGGAGTTCGACGTGCCCTACGAGGCGAAGGTCGTCTCCGCGCACCGGATGCCCGACGAGATGTTCGCGTATGCCGAACAGGCGCGCGAGCGCGGGCTGCGCGCGATCATCGCCGGCGCGGGCGGCGCGGCGCACCTGCCCGGCATGCTCGCCGCGAAGACCACGGTGCCGGTGCTCGGCGTGCCGGTGGCGAGCAAGTACCTGAAGGGCGTCGATTCGCTGCACTCGATCGTGCAGATGCCCAAGGGCGTGCCGGTGGCCACCTTCGCGATCGGCGAGGCGGGCGCGGCCAATGCCGGCCTGTTCGCCGTGTCGCTGCTGGCCGGCACCTCGGCCGATTACGCGAACCGGCTCGCCGCGTTCCGCGTGCGCCAGAACGAAGCCGCGCACGCGATGG
Source organism: Burkholderia perseverans (assembly GCF_022870505.1). Taxonomy (NCBI): domain Bacteria; kingdom Pseudomonadati; phylum Pseudomonadota; class Betaproteobacteria; order Burkholderiales; family Burkholderiaceae; genus Burkholderia; species Burkholderia perseverans. Next base: position 3,589,193 of record NZ_CP045094.1, on the reverse strand, counting down.
TGCTGCCGCCGCTGTAAGCGGCGCGGCCCCCGAAGTCCCCCACGGCGGCGCGTCCGACGACGCCCGCCGCGCTTGATCACTGACATGACTGCACATTCCACTCCGGTTTCACCGATCCTGCCCGGCGCCTGGCTCGGCATGGTCGGCGGCGGCCAGCTCGGCCGCATGTTCTGCTTCGCCGCGCAGGCGATGGGCTATCGCGTCGCCGTGCTCGATCCCGACGCGACGAGCCCCGCCGGCGCCGTGGCCGACCGCCACCTGCGCGCGGCCTACGACGACGAGGCCGCGCTCGCCGAACTCGCCGCGCTGTGCGCGGCCGTGTCGACCGAATTCGAGAACGTGCCGGCCGCGAGCCTCGATTTCCTGGCCCGCACCACGTTCGTCGCGCCGGCCGGCCGCTGCGTGGCGATCGCGCAGGACCGGATCGCCGAGAAGCGCTTCATCGCCGCCTCGGGCGTGCCGGTCGCGCCGCACGTCGTGATCGAATCGGCCGACGCGCTGGCCGCGCTCGGCGATGCCGAACTCGACGCCGTGCTGCCCGGCATCCTGAAGACGGCCCGCCTGGGCTACGACGGCAAGGGCCAGGTGCGCGTGGCGACGGCCGCCGAGGCGCGCGCCGCGTTCGCCTCGCTGCGCGGCGTGCCGTGCGTGCTGGAGAAGCGCCTGCCGCTCGAGTACGAGGTGTCGGCGCTGATCGCGCGCGGCGCCGACGGCCGCTCGGCCGCGTTCCCGCTCGCGCAGAACACCCACCACGACGGCATCCTGTCGCTGACGGTGGTGCCGGCGCCGGCCGCCGACGCCGCGCTGGTCGCCGCCGCGCAGCAGGCGGCGGTGCGGATCGCCGATTCGCTCGACTACGTCGGCGTGCTCTGCGTCGAGTTCTTCGTGCTCGAGGACGGCACCATGGTCGCCAACGAGATGGCGCCGCGCCCGCACAACTCCGGCCACTACACGGTCGATGCCTGCTCGGCGAGCCAGTTCGAGCAGCAGGTGCGCGCGATGGCGCGGCTGCCGCTCGGCAACCCGCGCCAGCATTCGCCGGCCGCGATGCTGAACGTGCTCGGCGACATCTGGTTCGCCGACGGCGCGAGCGAGGCGGTCACGCCGCCGTGGGAGCACGTCGCCGCGATGCCGGCCGCGCACCTGCACCTGTACGGCAAGGAGGAGGCGCGCGTGGGCCGCAAGATGGGCCACGTGAACTTCACCGCCGAGACGCTCGACGCGGCGCTCGCGGCCGCGCACGACTGCGCGCGGCTGCTGCGCGTGCCGCTCGACTGAGGGCGCGCCGCGATGACTTCCGACGCCCGTCCGACGCCCGCCGGCCACGCGCCCGATGCCCCCGATGCGCCGGGGGGGCTTGGCGTGCCGGCCGCACGGATCGACGAGGCCGCGGCGCGGCTTGCCGCCGGCGAACTCGTCGCGTTCCCGACCGAAACCGTCTACGGCCTCGGCGGCGACGCCGAATCGCCGCAGGCGGTCGCGCGCATCTACGCGGCCAAGGGCCGGCCGGCGAACCATCCGGTGATCGTCCACCTGCCGCCCGGCGGCGACCCGGGCTACTGGGTGCCGGCGCTGCCGGCCGACGCGCGCAAGCTGATCGAGGCGTTCTGGCCCGGCCCGCTCACGCTGATCCTGAAGCGCGCCGCGCACATTCCCGACGCGGTCAGCGGCGGGCAGGACTCGGTCGGGCTGCGCTGCCCGTCGCATCCGGTCGCGCAGGCGCTGCTCGCGGCGTTCAGCGCGCGGCGCGCCGGCCATGGCGGCGTCGCCGCGCCGTCCGCGAACCGCTTCGGCCACGTCAGCCCGACCACCGCGCAGCACGTGCGCGACGAGTTCGGCGATACGGTCCACGTACTCGATGGCGGCGCGGCCGAGGTCGGCATCGAATCGACGATCCTCGACCTGTCGCGCGGCTTCCCGGCGCTGCTGCGGCCCGGCCACGTCACGCCGCGGCAGATCGCCGAGGTGCTCGGCACCATGCCGCGCCTGCCGGACGGCGGCGACGCCGGCGCGCCGCGCGCCTCGGGCACGCTGAAGGCGCACTACGCGCCGCGCACGCCGCTCGCGCTGCTGCCGTTCGGGCGGCTCGCGCCGCTGCTCGACGCGGCCGCGGCGGCCGGCGAGCCGGTCGCGCTGGTGGCGCGCACCTCGAGCGCCGGCGCCTGGGCCACGGCCGGCGGCGTGCATTTCGTGGCCGCGCCGGAAGACCCGCAGGCCTATGCGCGCGAGCTCTACAGCCTGCTGCGCGCGCTCGACCGCGCGAGCGTGACACGGATTCTCGTCGAGCAGCTGCCCGACACGCCGGAATGGATCGCCGTGAACGACCGGCTCGGCCGCGCCGCCGCCGCGTTCGAGCACGGCGCCGGCACGGGGCACTGAGCCGCGGCGCCCCGAAATCCGGTTTTCCATGAAAAACGCCCGGCGCATTGCGCCGGGCGTTGTCGTTTGACGCGCCGGTCGGCGCGGATGTCGGTGCTTACTTCGGCGCGCCCACGCCGGCCGCCGTGATCTGCTGCTCGACGAACTGCGCGAACAGCGCATGCAGGCGCGTGGTCGGGTGGACCGTGTCGGCGAACATGTAGGTCTGGTCGGCGTTCGCGACCGTGTAGGTCTGCGGCGAGCAGAACAGCGACGAGGCGAACGCGCTCGGCTGCGCGACGCCGGCCTTGGTCGCGGCGGCGGCCATCGCGTCGAGGTTGCAGGCGGTGCCGGTGTTGCCGACCGAGAAGCCGTTGGCCGCGAAGTTCGCGCCGATGCCGTCCTGCCAGGTGAAGGTGTCCATCAGCTTGACCTTCGTGGTGTCGACGTTCAGTGCCGTCAGCGTGGCCGCCAGCGTCTGGTTGAAGAGCGCCGAGAGCTGCGTGAGCGCGGCCGCCGTGGCCGCGCCGCCCGCCACCGCGAGCGGCGTGGTGCCGATGTCGGGCATGTTCGAGACGAACACGTGGGCCGCGCCCGACGAGGCGATCTGCGCGACGATCCCGCCCAGCTGCTGCGCGGCAAGACCCACCGCCTGCGCCGCCGCGAGCTGCGCGGCCGGCGTGCTGCCGGCCGCCTGCGCGATCTGCGCCTGCAGCAGGATGTCGTTCGCGCCGCCGTTCACGAGCACGATCTGGTTCGCGTTGAAGCTGCCGTACTGCTGCAGGTATTGCTGGAGCTGGGTCGAGATCGGCGTGGTGGTGGCCTGCGCGAAGTCGGCGTTCGCCACCGACGCGTCGGCGTGGCCGATGCCGGGCTGCTGCGTCACGCGCGAGCCGCCCTGCGCGTAGCCGAGGCCGCCCGTGGCCTGCAGCGGCACGCCGAACCCGCCTTCGTAGGCCGGCTTGAGCGTGTCGCCGTAGAACTCGGCCACTTTCTGGGTCCAGACTTCGCCCGGATTGGTGGTGAAGCGGCCGCCGCCGAAGCCGAGCAGGATCTGCGGCGAGTAGGTGCCGACGTCGGACAGGCTGTCGCCGAACGACACGACCTGCATCTTCACGCTGGCCGTCGGGGTGGGCGCGGCGTTGTCGTCACCGCCGCCGCAGGCGGCGAGCAGCGCGAGCACGGCGCTCGCGATCGCCAGCTGGGCCGTGCGCTTCAGGCGGCTCGGCAGGCGGGGCGTGGCGGTGGGTGTCGGCTTCATGCATTCATCTCCTCGTATAGATATGGCCAGACTGCTTTGTGTTACGCGTCGTCGGACGCGTGGTGCCCGATGTCCGGCGGCACGGCGGCGGGTCGCGCCGTGTCTTCCGGCCCCCGTCGGGCCGCGGCGGCCGCGGATGGCGGCGCGCCGGTAACCTGCGCATGATAAGCGCTCGCCCATTCGGGCGCTCCGAAAATCGCGCGCCACTTGTTGCGCGCGCCGGCGACCGAGATCGCGTCGGCGGCCATCGAGCGCCATTCGTGGAACGTCGCGACGAGCGGATTGTTCGAGTTCAGCGGCTCGACGATGCCGTAGACCGGCGCGTCGCGCGGATCCTCCTCGACGTAGCTGCCGAACAACCGGTCCCAGATCACCAGCACGCCCGCGTAGTTGCGGTCGATGTAGCGCGGGTTGCGCGCGTGGTGCGCGCGATGGATCGACGGCGTGTTCAGGACGGTTTCGAGCCAGCCGAGCTTCGGAATCGTCTGAGTGTGGACGAAGAACTGGAACGCGAGATTGATCAGCACGATGCCGACGATCTGCTGCGGCGCAAAACCGAGCAACGCGAGCGGCAGCCAGAACAGCCACATGCCGGCCACCGGATACATCAGGCTCTGGCGGAACGCGGTCGAGAAGTTGAGCCGCTCCGACGAGTGGTGGACCACGTGCGCGGCCCACAGCCAGCGCACCCGGTGGCTCGCGCGATGGAAGCCGTAGTAGAGCAGGTCCTGCGCGATGAACAGGACCACGAACGACAGCCAGCTCGCGGGCCACGTGAAGACGCGGTAGTGGTCGTAGCAGTAGGCGTAGATCGGGATCACCACGAGCCAGGCGAGCTTGTCGGCGCCCTGGTGCATCAGCGCGAGCGCCGCGTTGCAGAGCGTGTCGCGCCAGCCGTAGACGGCGTCCCGCGGGCGTGTGCGCGCCAGGTGCCACGCTTCCCAGCCGATGCAGAGCAGGAACACGGGCGCCAGCGCGAGCAACAGCAATTCGACGTTGAATTGCATGGGCGTCTCCCCCTCTTCGAGTCTGGTCAGCCATCGCCCCGGCTCGTTCATGGCCGGCCGGGTTGGATGCAGAGCCAAAGCCTACGCAATCGCCGCGCCGGGCGCGACAAGTTCCGTAGAGGGAGTGTTCGGGGGAGGGTTTGCCCGCAAGCGCGGCGGGACGGGGCGCGGGCGGTGTCGCGCGCGGGCTGCTTCAGGGGCGGGCGCCGCCCGGCGGTGGCATTTGGGCGGGCGGATGAACCGAAGGCCGGAGTGGGCTGACTCGCCTGCTCGCGCGCCGGATTCCGGCTGACGTGGGCGCGTGCGCGGCGGCCCGCCGAAGCGAGCCGTCGCATCCGTTCACTCGCCGCCCGGCCCCGCGTAGACCCATTCGAGCAGCGCGTCGTGGGCCGCGCGCGCGGCGGCCGCGTGCGCGTCGTTGATGAAGCTGACCACCACGTAGCTGTTGCCGTCGGCCGAGGCCACGTAGCCGGCGATCGCGCGCACGTCGCGCAGCGTGCCGGTCTTGATGTGCGCGTTGCCGAGCACGGGCTGGTTGGTCAGGCGGCGCTTCATGGTGCCGTCCACGCCGACGATCGGCAGCGATTCGACGAACGACTGCGCCACCGGGCTCGCGTTGGCGGCCTGCAGCAGCGCGGCCAGCGACTGCGCGCTGATGTGCTCGTCGCGCGACAGGCCCGAGCCGTTGTCGAGCACCAGTTCCGGCATCGCGATGCCGCTCCTGGCGAGGAACGCGCGGATCACGCCGGCCGACTGCTCGGGCGTGGCGGGCGGCTTGCCCTCGAGCGCGCCGAGCGACAGGAACAGGTTGCGCGCCATCGTGTTGTTGCTGTTCTTGTTGATGTCGTAGACGATGCTCGACAGCACCGGGCCGTGGTGGACGGCCACCGGGCGCGCCGTGTTCGGTACCTTGCCCTCGAGGATGCGGCCGTTGAAGGTGCCGCCCGTCGAGCGCCACAGCGCGAGGAAGCCCTGCGAGAAGAACTGCGAATGATCGAGCACGGCGATGTTGGTCGTGATCGGTTCGCAGTGCTGCGGGAAGCGGCCCGCGAAGCTGGCGGTCAGCGCGCCGTTCGCGTCGGTCGAGAGATGCGGGCGCGCGGCCGCCGCGGCCGCCGCGCATGAGCCGCCGCCCTCGCTGACGTCGTTGTCGATGGTCAGGTTCGCGAGCGGCGGCACCACGTCGATCGCCACCGCGCCGCTGTCGCTCGGCGTGACCGTGAACGACAGCGACTTGAACGCGTAGAGCAGCGGGTCGGGGCCGACGTTGTACGGCGCGTAGGTGTCGTCGTCGAACGCGGGCAGATCGCGCGTGGACGGCGCGAAGAAGGTCTTGTCGAGCACCAGCGCGCCGTCGACGTTGACGATGCCGGCGCGGCGGATCTTGTCGACCAGGTCGATCAGTTCCTCGGGCACCAGCTTCGGGTCGCCGGTGCCCTTGATGTAGAGGCTGCCGTGCAGCGTGCCGGTGGGATCGACCGTGCCGTCGGCCCAGGCGCTGGTGCGGTAGCGGTAGTCGGCGCCGAGCATCGCGAGACCCGAGTAGGTGGTCACGAGCTTCATGGTCGAGGCCGGCAGCATCGGCCGCTCGCCGTTCCAGTTCACCACCGGCGCGCGCGCGCCGATCTTCTCGACCACTACGCTGATGGCCGAGGCCGGCACGTGGGCGCGCTGCAGCCCGGCCAGCACCGAGGCCGGCAGGATGCCGCGCGCGGCGGCCACGCTGGCGGCGGGGGCGGCCGCCACGGCCGCCGCGTGCTTCGCGGCGCGCGGTTTCCTGCGCGCCTCGGCCGGCGCGGCGAACGCGAGCGCGGCGCAGGCGGCCAGCACGAGGGCGGCGCGCCCGTGGCGCGCGCGGGAATGAAGGACAACGGTAAGACGGCGGATAGGATTCATCGACGAACGAGTAGGGCGAAGCCGGCCGACTTTGACCGGAAGCGCACATTGTAGAGACAAGCATCGCGGGCGGGATGACGAAATGCGCCGCGCGGGGCGCTACAATGGCCGCCATTGATTGCGGCGTCACGGATGCGGACACGATGCGAATACTGCTGGTCGAAGACGACAGGATGATCGCCGAGGGCGTGCGCAAGGCGCTCAAGGCCGACGGCTGCGCGGTGGACTGGGTGCAGGACGGCGAGGCCGCGCTGACCGCGCTCGGCGGCGAGACCTACGACCTGATGCTGCTCGATCTCGGGCTGCCCAAGCGCGACGGCGTGGACGTGCTGCGCACGGCGCGCTCGCGCGGCCACGCGCTGCCGGTGCTGATCATCACCGCGCGCGACGCCGTGTCGGACCGCGTGAAGGGGCTCGACGCCGGCGCCGACGACTATCTCGTCAAGCCGTTCGACCTCGATGAACTGGCCGCGCGCATGCGCGCGCTGATCCGCCGTCAGGCCGGCCGCAGCGAATCGGTGATCCGCCACGGCGCGCTCACGCTCGACCCGGCCTCGCACCAGGTCACGCTCGACGGCGCGCCGGTGGCGCTCTCGGCGCGCGAGTTCGCGCTGCTCGAGGCGCTGCTCGCGCGGCCCGGCGCCGTGCTCTCGAAGAGCCAGCTCGAGGAGAAGATGTACGGCTGGGGCGAGGAGATCGGCAGCAACACCGTGGAGGTCTACATCCACGCGCTGCGCAAGAAGCTCGGCTCGGACCTGATCCGCAACGTGCGCGGGCTCGGCTACATGGTCGTCAAGGAATCGTAGCGCGTGCGGTCGATTCGTCATCAATTGCTGATCTGGCTGCTCGCGATCGTGGTCGCGGGCGTCGGCGCGGCCGGCTGGTTGATCTACCGGCAGGCGCTCGCCGAGGCCAACGAGCTGTTCGACTACCAGCTCCAGGAGATCGCGGCGGCGCTGCCGTCCGAGCCGTTCTCGCAGGTGTTCGGCTCGCGCACCAACGGCGGCGACGAGGGCATCGTGATCCAGATCTGGAATCGCAACGGCAACCTCATGTACTTCTCGCACCCGCGCGCGCCGATCGCGCCGCGCGCGGAGCTCGGCTTCTCGACCGAACACACCGATCGCGGCGAATGGCGCGTGTACGGCGCGATCGTCGGCGACAACGTGGTGCAGCTCGCGCAGCCGGTGTCGGTGCGCAACCGGCTCGCGGCCAGCGTCGCGCTGCGCACCGTGTGGCCGCTGATCGTGCTGCTACCGTTCCTCGGCGCGGCGGTCTGGATGATCGTCGGGCGTGGCATGCGGCCGTTGCGGCGCGTCACGCGCGCGGTCGAATCGCGCCGCCCCGAGGCGCTCGACCCGCTGCCCGACGCGCGCCTGCCGCAGGAGGTGCAGCCGCTCGTGCATGCGCTGAACGGGCTGCTATCGCGGCTCGCCGCCGCGCTCGACACGCAGAAGGCGTTCGTCGCCGATGCCGCCCACGAGCTGCGCACGCCGCTCGCCGCAGTGCAGATCCAGGCCCAGCTGGTGGCGCGCGCGCAGGACGACGAGACGCGCCGCGAGGCGCTCGCCGACCTGCAGAGCGGCGTCACGCGCGCCACGCGCCTGGCCGAGCAACTGCTCGCGCTGGCGCGCTCGGAGCCCGACGGCGCCACCGTGGTCGAGCCGGTCGCGCTCGACGAGGTGCTGGCCGGCTGCGTCAGCGCCCATGCGGTCGTCGCGCAGAAGCGCGGCATCGATCTCGGCATCGAGGGCACCGAGCCGGCCGTGGTCGACGCCGATATCGGCGCGCTGCGCGTGATGTTCAACAACGTGCTCGACAACGCCGTGAAGTACACGCCCGACGGCGGCCGCATCGACGTCTCGCTCGGCTTCGCGCCGGACGGCCGCGCGCTCGTGCGGGTCGCCGACAGCGGGCCGGGGATTCCGCCCGACGAGCGCGAGCGCGTGTTCGACCGCTTCTACCGCGACTCGTCCGCGCGGGCGCGCACCGACGTGTCGGGCAGCGGCCTCGGGCTCGCGATCGTCAAGCGCGTGGCCGCGCAGCAGGGCGCCGTGGTCACGCTCGGGGAATCGGGCGCGGGCGGGCTGCTGGTGGAACTCGCGTTCGGCGCTGCGCGGCGCTCGTGAAAGCTGTTTGAAGGCCGCCCGGCGTGGGCTTGCGCTCTGTCCCCGGTTCGGTTAAGCCTCCTTTAAGACAGCGCCGTTACGCTGCGAACCAACGATGAGGAGGTAGCACGATGAACACCCGTTTCCTGGCGCGCAGCGCCGTTGCCGTGGCCGTCGCGGCCGCATTGTCCGCAGGTTATGTCGCCGGCACGCATCACGCGCAGCCGCCTCAGATCATCACGCCGGCCGCGGCCGCCGCGCTGATGCCGGCCGAGGCCGCCGCGAAGACCGGCATCCCCGACTTCTCGGGGCTCGTCGAGACCTACGGTCCGGCCGTCGTTAACATCAGCGCGAAGCACGTCGTGAAGGCGTCGGCGCGGCGCGGCGGCGGTGGCCCGCAGCAGCTGCCGATCGATCCGAGCGATCCGTTCTACCAGTTCTTCAAGCACTTCTACGGCCAGGTGCCGGGCATGGGCGGCGGCGGCCAGACCGACGACCAGCCGAGCACGAGCCTCGGCTCGGGCTTCATCGTCAGCCCGGACGGCTACATCCTCACCAATGCTCACGTGATCGACGGCGCCAACGTGGTCACCGTCAAGCTGACCGACAAGCGCGAGTACCGCGCCAAGGTGATCGGCTCGGACAAGCAGTCCGACGTCGCGGTGCTGAAGATCGACGCCACCGGCCTGCCGGTCGTGAAGATCGGCGATCCGCAGCAGAGCAAGGTCGGCCAGTGGGTGGTGGCGATCGGCTCGCCCTACGGCTTCGACAACACCGTCACCTCGGGCATCATCAGCGCCAAGTCGCGCGCGCTGCCCGACGAGAACTACACTCCGTTCATCCAGACCGATGTGCCGGTCAACCCCGGCAACTCGGGCGGCCCGCTGTTCAACCTGCAGGGCGAGGTGATCGGCATCAACTCGATGATCTACTCGCAGACGGGCGGCTTCCAGGGCCTGTCGTTCGCGATCCCGATCACCGAGGCGATCAAGGTCAAGGACGAACTGGTGAAGACCGGCCACGTGAGCCGCGGCCGGCTCGGCGTGGCGGTGCAGGGCCTCGACCAGACGCTGGCCAGTTCGTTCGGGCTGCCGAAGCCCGACGGCGCGCTGGTCAGCTCGGTCGATCCGAAGGGGCCGGCCGCGAAGGCGGGCCTGCAGCCCGGCGACGTGATCCTGGCCGTCAACGGCGTGCCGGTGCAGGACTCCACCATGCTACCGGGACAGATCGCGAGCCTGAAACCGGGCACCAAGGCCGACCTGCAGATCTGGCGCGACAAGTCGAAGAAGGACGTTTCGGTGACGCTGACCTCGCTGGCGGATAATCAGCAGACCGCCAGCAACGACGGCCCGGCCGAGCAGGGGCGCCTGGGCGTGGCGGTGCGGCCGCTGAGCCCGCAGGAACGCGCCGGCACCTCGCTCACGCACGGGCTGGTGGTGCAGCAGGCCACCGGGCCGGCCGCGAACGCCGGCATCCAGCCGGGCGACGTGATCCTGGCCGTGAACGGCCGGCCGGTGACGAGCCCCGAGCAGTTGCGCGACGCGGTGAAGAACGCCGGCAACAGCCTCGCGCTGCTGATCCAGCGCGACGACGCGCAGATCTTCGTGCCGGTCGACCTGAGCTGAGCGGCCTGATCCGGCCGGTGCGGGCTCGGGCCAGTCTGTGCCAAGCTATGTCCGGGCCGGATGGCGCGCTGTGCCGCCCGGCCAGTCTACGTCGCGGCGCGCGTGAGCGCGCCGCTCCCGATTTCCCGACCCAGTAAGGAGACGAACGATGCAACAACAACGCGTTTCGAAGTACGTGCTTGCCGTGGCGCTGGCTGTCGGCCTCGTCGGCGGAGCTTATGCGCAGTCCGACGCCGGGCTGCCGGACGTGCAGCAGCAGGGCAGCGTCGGCTACGTGTCGGGCGGCGTCGGTCTCGACGAGTCGACCGCGTTCCAGCGCGCCTCGCACCACTGGCCGCTGTCGCTGCGCTTCACCGGCAAGGGCGGCGAGTTCCTGTCGGGCGTACACGTGTCGATCGTCGGCCACGGCGGCGACGAGGTGCTGAAGGCCGACACGCGTGGCCCGTACATGCTGGTGCGGCTCGCCCCGGGCAGCTACAAGATCACCGCGACCTACAACGACAAGACGCAGACGCGCAGCGTCAGCGTGCCGGCCAAGGGCGGCGCGAAGGCGGCGTTCTCGTGGGGCGGCTGATGACGTCGGCTGCCGTCATGCCGGCGGCAGTAACGTCGACGTAAGCGGCCCGACGCGCGATCTCCTCACGCGATCGCGGCGTTTCCGAGATAATGAAAACCACGGCTCAGGCCGTGGTTTTTTTTCGTCCGCCGCCGGCTCGCCGGCCGGCATGGCATCGCAGGCGGCGCGCGGCGACCGCGGATTTCGAGGAGAGGCATGGAGCTGAACGACGCGCTGCGCATTCCGCTTGCGCCGTCGGATGTCTGGGCGGCGCTGCAGGACCTGGCGCTGCTGCGGGCGAGCGTCGAGCATTGCGAGGCGCTGGCCAGGCTTTCCGCTGACGATTACACGTTCGTGCTGACGGTGCCGCTCGGGCCGCTGCGCGCGCGTTACGACGTCCGCGCCCACCTGCGCTCGCCGTCCGCGAGCCGGCCGCGCCGCGCGTTCGAGTTCATCGCGCGCAGCGAGGGCATCGGCATGCTGCGCGGCCAGTTCGAGATCCGCCTCGCCGCCTGGCGCAGCGGCGACACGTTCGGCACGCGGATCCACTACGGGATGCGCGCCACCGCCACCGGCGCGCTGGGCGCGCTGCCCGCGCGCCAGATCGAGCATGCGCTGCAGAGCCTCGCCGAGGACTTCTTCTCCGAATTCAGCGCGAGCCTGCTGGCCCGCTACGGCCTCGCGCCGAATCTCGCAACGGTCGAGCCGCGCCGCCGCCACGTGTTCCTGCGTCCCGACGAGCTGACGGCCGCGCTGCGCCGCGCGCGCGCACATTCATCGGCGCTCGGCGGCGCGTTGACGGGCCGCGCGCCCGGCGCGCTGCCCGGCGGGCGACCGGCGGGCCATCCGCTGCCGCCGTGGGCGTGGGGGGGATTGGTCGTCCTGGTGATCGTGCTGCTGGGGCTGGCGCACTGGTTTTCCGGCGGGGCGTGATGGCCGGCGCGGGATGAGGTGCGGGATCCGTGCGGGAAAGAAGACGGGAGGCGCATTCGGCGGCAACGGCCGGTGACCCTTGCCACGTCGGCGGGCCGCTCAGCCCGGCAGCGGCGCGCGCCGCATCGCCGGGCTCAGGCTCAGCATGTCGAACACGGCGTCGACGAGCCGTTCCGCGTGCTGCTCCGCATCGATCTCGTCGGGCAGCATCAGCATGTCGCGCACGAAGCCGCTCACCAGCGTGTGCAGCATCAGCGTGGCGCGCCAGGTGTCGAGGTCGGCCGGCAACTCGCCGCTCGCCACCGCCTGCTTCAGGTCGCCCTCGATGTTGTGCAGCGCCTCGGACATGCCGGCGCGGTTGCGCTGCAGCAGCGGCTCCATGTCGGCCACGTACTCGCACTTCATGAACAGGATGCTGAACACGCGCCGCAGCTGCGAATCGCGCGCCACGCCGAGCAGGCACCAGACCAGGATCTTGCGGATCCGGCCGAGCGGATCGGCGCGGGGCTTGTCCGAAGTCGCCTTCAGCTCGTCGATCGGCAGGAACACGCGATCGAACATCGCGTCGAACAGCTCGCTTTTGTTGGCGAAGTGCCAGTAGATCGCACCGCGCGTGACGCCGGCGTGCTGGGCGATGTCGGCGAGCGTCGTGTGCGACACGCCTTTCTCGAAGAACACGTGTTCGGCGGCGTCGAGGATGCGGTTGCGGGTTTCGAGCGCTTCCTCTTTGGTGCGTCTGACCATTGCGAGTGCCTGTGGTGACGTCGTTCGACGTCGGAAGTGATGAACGGGATTGGCTGTCGATTGATTCGGATTGTGCAAGAATCGGCGCGACGTGGCTGGTTACGTAATCGTCGGTAATTTGTAAGCAGTTGTATCGTCCATGATCTACTTTTACATACATACATGAACGTATATACAATACCACCCACGCTCGAACTCCCCAAGCAGTCGATCGAAACCCTCGCGGCTATCAGTTAATATCGCTTTCGCTGATTTCCTCCCGTATCTGCGCCGCGGCTGTCACGCGGCGTCTCCCGGCACAGCGGTTGGTGTGCCGTTGTCGTATTCGCAGTCCAGCATCTGGTGGGTTCGATCAGCGCCGCAAGGCGCGTTCGTGTCGTGGCTACAGCCCGCACTCAATTCTTTTGTTACAAACGAGGTCGCTCCATGCGCGTCGAACGGGTTCCATACCGCTTAATCAGTGTTGCCGCGGCAGCCGTATTCCTTGCCGCTTGTGGAAAAAAACAACCGGCACCGCAACAACAGATGCCGGAAGTCGGCGTCGTGACGGTGCAGCCGCAATCGGTACCGGTGGTCAGCGAGTTACCGGGTCGCACCAACGCGTTCCTGGTGGCCCAGGTCCGGGCGCGCGTCGACGGCATCGTGCTGCGTCGCGAATTCACCGAAGGCGGTGACGTGAAGGCCGGCCAGCGGCTCTACAAGATCGACCCGGCGCCGTACCTCGCCACGCTCAACAGTGCCAAGGCCACGCTCGCGAAGGCCCAGGCGAACCTGGTCTCGACCAACGCGCAGGCCGCGCGCTACAAGGTGCTGGTGGCCGCCAACGCGGTCAGCAAGCAGGACTACGACAACGCCGTGGCCTCGGCCGGCCAGGCCGCGGCCGACGTCGCGTCGGGCAAGGCGGCGGTGGACACCGCGCAGATCAACCTCGGCTACACCGACGTGCTGTCGCCGATCTCGGGCCGCGTGGGGATCTCGCAGGTCACGCCGGGTGCCTACGTTCAAGCCAGCGCGGCGACGCTGATGTCGACCGTGCAGCAGTTCGATCCGATGTACGTCGACCTCACGCAGTCGAGCCTCGACGGCCTGAAGCTGCGCCAGGACATCCAGAGCGGACGCGTGAAGACGGCCGGCCCGAACGCGGCGAAGGTGTCGCTGGTGCTCGAGGACGGCAAGACCTACTCGGCTGAAGGCAAGCTGCAGTTCACCGACGTGACGGTGGACCAGACCACCGGCTCGGTGACGATCCGCGCGATCTTCCCGAACCCGAACCACGTGCTGCTGCCGGGCATGTTCGTGCGCGCGCGCATCGAGGAAGGCGTCAACGACAACGCGTTCCTGGTGCCGCAGATCGGCGTGCAGCACGACCCGAAGGGCCAGCCGACCGCGCTGGTGGTGGGCCAGGACAACAAGGTCGCCACCCATGTGCTGAAGACCGCCGGCACCTACGGCCAGGACTGGATCGTCGAGGGCGGCCTGCAGGCGGGCGACCGCGTAATCGTGCAGGGCGTGGCGAAGGTGCAGCAGGGCATGACCGTCAAGCCGGTGGCCGCGCAGCTGCCGGCCGATCCGAACGCCGCTTCCGACGCCGGCGCCGCGCAGGCACCGGCCGGTGCCGCATCGGGCGCATCGGGCGCGGCGGCATCCGCGGCGGGCGCATCCGCCGCGAAGTAACGAGGGGTCTCAAATGGCAAAGTTTTTTATCGATCGGCCGATCTTCGCGTGGGTGATCGCGATCGTGCTGATGCTCGCGGGCGTCGCATCGATCTTCACGCTGCCGATCTCGCAGTACCCGACGATCGCGCCGCCCGCGGTGCAGATCACGGCGAACTATCCGGGCGCGTCGGCGAAGACGGTCGAGGACACGGTCACGCAGGTGATCGAGCAGCAGATGAGCGGCCTCGACAACTTCCTGTACATGTCGTCGACCAGTGACGATTCGGGCAACGCCACCATCACCATCTCGTTCGCGCCGGGCACCAACCCGGACATCGCGCAGGTGCAGGTGCAGAACAAGCTGTCGCTGGCCACGCCGATCCTGCCCCAGGTGGTGCAGCAGCTCGGCCTGAAGGTCACGAAGTCCAGCACGAGCTGGCTGATCTGGATCGCGTTCAACTCCGACGACGGCAGCATGGGCCGCAACGACCTGACGAACTACGTCGCCTCGCACGTGCTCGATCCGATCAGCCGCCTGAACGGCGTCGGTCAGACGCTGCTGCTCGGCTCGCAGTACGCGATGCGGATCTGGCTCGACCCGAACAAGCTGACCAACTTCAGCCTGACGCCGTCCGACGTGACGGCCGCGATCACGGCGCAGAACGTGCAGATCGCGGGCGGCCAGATCGGCGGCACGCCGGCCAAGCCGGGCACGGTGCTGCAGGCCACCATCACCGAGCAGACGCTGCTGCAGACGCCGGAGCAGTTCGGCAACATCCTGCTGAAGGTGAACCAGGACGGCTCGCAGGTGCGCCTGAAGGACGTGGCGACCATGAACCTCGGGGCGGAGAACTACAACTTCGACACCAAGTACATGGGCCAGCCCACGGCCGGCCTCGGCATCCAGCTGGCCACCGGCGCCAACGCGCTGGCCACGGTCGATGCGATCAAGGGCAAGGTGCAGGAGCTGTCGAAGTACTTCCCGCACGGCATGGTGGTGCATTACCCGTATGACACGACGCCGTTCGTGCGCCTGTCGATCGAGGAAGTGGTCAAGACGCTGCTGGAAGGCATCGTGCTGGTGTTCCTCGTGATGTACCTGTTCCTGCAGAACCTGCGCGCGACGCTGATCCCGACCATCGCGGTGCCGGTGGTGCTGCTCGGCACGTTCGCGATCATGGCGGCGGCGGGCTTCTCGATCAACACGCTGTCGATGTTCGGCCTGGTGCTCGCGATCGGCCTGCTGGTGGACGATGCGATCGTGGTGGTGGAGAACGTCGAACGCGTGATGGTGGAGGACGGCCTTTCGCCGAAGGAAGCCACGAAGAAGGCGATGGGCCAGATCACCAGCGCGCTGGTGGGCGTGGCGCTGGTGCTGTCGGCGGTGTTCGTGCCGGTGGCGTTCTCGGGCGGCTCGGTGGGCGCGATCTACCGGCAGTTCTCGCTGACGATCGTATCGGCGATGGTGCTGTCGGTGCTGGTCGCGCTGATTCTCACGCCGGCGCTGTGCGCGACCATCCTGAAGCCGGTCGAGAAGGGCCATCACGAGGAGAAGAAGGGCTTCTTCGGCTGGTTCAACCGCAACTTCGACAAGGGCCGCGAGAAGTATCACGTGGGCGTGCATCACGTGATCAAGCGCTCGAGCCGCTGGCTCGTGATCTACCTCGCGGTGATCGTCGGCGTCGGCTTCCTGTTCGTGCGGCTGCCGAAGTCGTTCCTGCCGGACGAGGACCAGGGCTACATGTTCATGATCGTGCAGACGCCGCCGGGCTCGACCCAGGAGACCACCGCGCGCACGCTGGCCGACATCACCACGCACATGGCGACGCAGGAAAAGGACGTGGTGGATTCGGTGTTCACCGTGAACGGCTTCAGCTTCGCGGGCCGCGGCCAGAACGCCGGCCTCGTGTTCGTCAAGCTCAAGCCGTTCGAGGAGCGCCGCAGCGCCGACCGCAAGGTGCAGGCGCTGCTGAAGCGGACCATGGGCCACTACGCGACCTACAAGGACGCCGTGGTGATCCCGTTCAATCCGCCGTCGATTCCGGAACTCGGCACCGCCGCCGGCTTCGACTTCGAGTTGACCGACAACGGCGGCCTTGGCCACGATGCGCTGATGGCCGCGCGCAACCAGCTGCTCGGGATGGCCGCGAAGGATCCGGCGCTGGCGCTGGTGCGCCCGAACGGCCTCAACGACACGCCGCAGTTCAAGGTCGACATCGACCGCGAGAAGGCCAACGCGCTCGGCGTGACGCCGGCCGCGATCGACCAGACCTTCTCGATCGCGTGGGCCTCGCAGTACGTCAACAACTTCCTCGATACCGATGGCCGGATCAAGAAGGTGTACGTGCAGGCCGACTCGCCGTTCCGCGTCACGCCCGAAGACCTGAACATCTGGTACGTGCGCAACAGCGCGGGCGGGATGGTGCCGTTCAGCGCGTTCGCGACCGGCCACTGGACCTACGGTTCGCCGAAGCTGGAGCGCTACAACGGCATCTCGTCGGTGGAAATCCAGGGGCAGGCGTCGCCGGGCAACAGTACCGGCCAGGCGATGGCGGCGATGGAGAAGATCTCGCAGAAGCTGCCGAACGGCATCGGCTACTCGTGGACGGGCCTGTCGTTCCAGGAACTGCAGTCGGGCTCGCAGGCGCCGATCCTCTACGCGATCTCGATCCTGGTGGTGTTCCTGTGTCTGGCGGCGCTGTATGAGA
>NZ_CP045094.1:3131784-3572331 GCF_022870505.1 Burkholderia perseverans | reverse complement strand
AAGCTGCAGTTCACCGACGTGACGGTGGACCAGACCACCGGCTCGGTGACGATCCGCGCGATCTTCCCGAACCCGAACCGCGTGCTGCTGCCGGGCATGTTCGTGCGTGCGCGCATCGAGGAAGGCACCAACGACAACGCGTTCCTGGTGCCGCAGATCGGCGTGCAGCATGATCCGAAGGGCCAGCCGACCGCACTGGTGGTGGGTCAGGACGGCAAGGTCGCCACGCGCGTGCTGAAGACCACCGGCACGCACGGCCAGGACTGGGTCGTCGAAGGCGGCCTGCAGGCGGGCGACCGCGTGATCGTGCAGGGCGTGGCGAAGGTGCAGCCGGGCATGGCCGTCAAGGCGGTGCCGGCGCAGCTGCCGCCCGCGCCGGACGCGAACGCGCCGCAAAGCGCGGCGGACACCGGCAACGCGAATCCGGACGCTGCGGGTGCATCGGGTGCGGCAGGCGCTTCCGGCGCCTCGTCGGCGGCACCCGCGAGCGCGGCGGCCGGTTCGGCAACGAGTGCGACGGCGGCTTCGGGCGCGTAATCACAGGGGGCCTGTTTCATGGCAAAGTTTTTTATCGATCGCCCGATCTTCGCGTGGGTGATCGCCATCATCCTGATGCTCGCGGGTATCGCGGCGATCTTCACGCTGCCGATCTCGCAGTATCCGACGATCGCGCCGCCGTCGATCCAGATCTCCGCCACCTATCCGGGTGCGTCGGCGAAGACGGTCGAGGACACGGTCACGCAGGTGATCGAGCAGCAGATGAGCGGTCTCGACAACTTCCTGTACATGTCGTCCACCAGCGACGATTCGGGTACGTCGACCATCACGCTGACGTTCGCGGCCGGCACCAATCCGGACATCGCGCAGGTGCAGGTGCAGAACAAGCTGTCGCTGGCCACGCCGATCCTGCCGCAGGTGGTGCAGCAGCTCGGCCTGAAGGTCACGAAGTCGAGCAGCAGCTTCCTGCTGGTGCTCGCGTTCGTGTCCGAAGACGGCAGCATGAACAAGTACGACCTCGCGAACTACGTCGCCTCGCACGTGCAGGATCCGGTCAGCCGTCTGAACGGCGTCGGTACCGTCACGCTGTTCGGCTCGCAGTATGCGATGCGCGTCTGGCTCGACCCGAACAAGCTGACCAACTACAGCCTCACGCCATCCGATGTGACGGCCGCGATCACGGCGCAGAACGTGCAGATCGCGGGCGGCCAGATCGGCGGCACGCCGGCCAAGCCGGGCACGGTGCTGCAGGCCACCATCACCGAGCAGACGCTGCTGCAGACGCCCGAGGAGTTCGGCAACATCCTGCTGAAGGTGAACCAGGACGGCTCGCAGGTGCGCCTGAAGGACGTCGCGACGATGAGCCTCGGCGGCGAGAACTACAACTTCGACACGAAGTACAACAATCAGCCCACGGCCGGCCTCGGCATCCAGCTCGCGACCAACGCGAACGCGCTGCAGACGGCCAACGCGGTGCGCGCGAAGATCGACGAACTGTCGAAGTACTTCCCGCACGGGCTGGTGGTGAAGTACCCGTATGACACGACGCCGTTCGTGCGCCTGTCGATCGAGGAAGTGGTCAAGACGCTGCTGGAAGGCATCGTGCTGGTGTTCCTCGTGATGTATCTGTTCCTGCAGAACCTGCGGGCCACGATCATCCCGACCATCGCGGTGCCGGTGGTGCTGCTCGGCACGTTCGCGATCATGTCGGCGGTGGGCTTCTCGATCAACACGCTGTCGATGTTCGGCCTCGTGCTCGCGATCGGCCTGCTGGTGGACGATGCGATCGTGGTGGTGGAGAACGTCGAGCGCGTGATGTCGGAGGAGGGGCTCTCGCCGAAGGAAGCGACCAAGAAGGCGATGGGCCAGATCACCGGCGCGCTGGTGGGCGTGGCGCTGGTGCTGTCGGCGGTGTTCGTGCCGGTGGCGTTCTCGGGCGGCTCGGTGGGCGCGATCTACCGGCAGTTCTCGCTGACGATCGTGTCGGCGATGGTGCTGTCGGTGCTGGTCGCGCTGATTCTCACGCCGGCGTTGTGCGCGACCATCCTGAAGCCGGTGGGCCCCGATCACCACGAGGAGAAGAAGGGTTTCTTCGGCTGGTTCAACCGCAACTTCAACCGCAGCCGCGACAAGTACCACTCGGGCGTGCATCACGTGATCAAGCGCTCGGGCCGCTGGCTGATCATCTACCTGGTGGTGATCGTCGCGGTCGGGCTGCTGTTCGTGCGCCTGCCGAAGTCGTTCCTGCCGGACGAGGATCAGGGCCTGATGTTCGTGATCGTGCAGACGCCGTCGGGCTCCACCCAGGAAACCACCGCGCGCACGCTGAAGAACATCACCGACTACCTGCTCAACCAGGAGAAGGACATCGTCGAATCGGCGTTCACCGTGAACGGCTTCAGCTTCGCGGGCCGCGGCCAGAATTCGGGCCTCGTGTTCGTGCGGTTGAAGGACTACTCGGTGCGCCAGAGCGCGAACCAGAAGGTGCAGGCGCTGATCGGCCGGATGTTCGGGCGCTACGGCGGCTACAAGGACGCGATCGTCGTGCCGTTCAACCCGCCGTCGATTCCGGAACTCGGCACCGCCGCCGGCTTCGACTTCGAGCTGACCGACAACGCCGGTCTCGGCCACGATGCGCTGATGGCCGCGCGCAACCAGCTGCTCGGCGTCGCGTCGAAGGATCCGACGCTGCAGGGCGTGCGTCCGAACGGCCTCAACGACACGCCGCAGTTCAAGGTCGACATCGATCGCGAGAAGGCCAACGCGCTCGGCGTGACGCCAGCTTCGATCGACCAGACCTTCTCGATCGCGTGGGCCTCGCAGTACGTCAACAACTTCCTCGATACCGACGGTCGGATCAAGAAGGTGTACGTGATGGCCGACGCGCCGTTCCGCGCGACGCCGCAGGACATGGACATCTGGTACGTGCGCAACGGTTCGGGCGGGATGGTGCCGTTCAGCGCGTTCGCGACCGGCCACTGGACCTACGGTTCGCCGAAGCTGGAACGCTACAACGGCATCTCGTCGGTGGAAATCCAGGGGCAGGCATCGGCGGGCAAGAGTACCGGCCAGGCGATGACGGCGATGGAGAAGATCGCGCAGAAGCTGCCGAACGGCATCGGCTATTCGTGGACCGGCCTGTCGTTCCAGGAAATCCAGTCGGGCTCGCAGGCGCCGATCCTCTACGCGATCTCGATCCTGGTGGTGTTCCTGTGTCTGGCGGCGCTGTATGAGAGCTGGTCGATCCCGTTCTCGGTGATCATGGTGGTGCCGCTCGGCGTGATCGGCGCGCTGATCGCCACCACGGTGCGCGGGCTTGAGAACGACGTGTTCTTCCAGGTCGGCCTGCTGACCACGGTGGGGCTGTCGGCGAAGAACGCGATCCTGATCGTGGAATTCGCGCGCGAGCTGCAGATCGGCGAGAAGATGGGGCCGGTCGAGGCGGCGCTGGAAGCGGCGCGGCTGCGGCTGCGCCCGATCCTGATGACCTCGCTCGCGTTCATCCTCGGCGTGCTGCCGCTCGCGATCAGCAACGGCGCGGGTTCGGCGAGCCAGCACGCGATCGGCACCGGCGTGATCGGCGGGATGTTGACCGCAACGTTCCTCGCGATCTTCATGATCCCCATGTTCTTCGTGAAGGTGCGGGCGGTGTTCGGCGGCGAGAAGGAAGACGCCGACGAGGCGCTGCGTCTGGCGCAGGAGCACGCGCACCGGACCCAGGAAGGCGGCGACGGCAACAAGGAACAGTGACAATGCGAAAATTTGCTTTGACTGCAATGGCGGTCGCGCTCGTCGCCACCGGCTGTACGCTGGCACCGCGCTACGAGCGTCCGGCGGCGCCGGTCTCGGGGTCGTTCCCGTCCGACGGCGTCTACGCGACGCAGCCGGGCGCGAGCGCGACCAAGAGCGCGAACGGCCAGGCCGCCAGCGACATCGGCTGGCGCAACTTCTTCACCGATCCGCGGCTGCAGCAGCTGATCGAGCTGGCGCTGAAGAACAACCGCGACCTGCGCGTGTCGGTGCTCAACGTGGAGGCGGCGCGCGCGCAGTACCAGATCACGCGCGCCGAGCTGCTGCCCACGCTGGGCGGCACCGGCACCGGCTCGCTCCAGCGGCTGCCGGCCGGCGTCTCGACCACGGGGGCGCCGCTCGTCACGCACGTCTACAACGTCGGGCTGTCGGCGTCGTGGGAGCTGGACCTGTTCGGCCGGATCCAGAGCCTGAAGGACCAGGCGCTCGCGCAATACCTGTCCACGGCACAGGCACGCAAGGCCGCCGAGATCTCGCTGATCTCGCAGGTGGCCGACCAGTACCTGACGGTGCTGTCCACCGACGACCTGCTGAAGGTGACGGAAGACACGCTGAAGACGGCGCAGTCCTCGTACAACCTGACCAAGCTGCAGTTCGACAACGGCACCGGCTCGGAGCTGGACCTGCGTCAGGCGCAGACGGTGGTCGAGCAGGCGCTGGCGAACCAGCAGGCGCAGGCACGCGCACGGGCGCAGGCGCTCAACGCGCTGGTGGTGCTGGTGGGCGAGCCGCTGCCGGACGACCTGCCGGCGGGCCTGCCGCTCGACTCGCAGGACCTGCTCACCGACATCCCGGCGGGGCTGCCGTCGGACCTGCTCACGCGCCGGCCCGACATCATGGAGGCCGAGCAGACGCTGCGCGCGGCCAACGCGAACATCGGGGCGGCGCGCGCGGCGTTCTTCCCGCGCATCTCGCTGACGGGCGCGTTCGGCACGGCGAGCCCGACGCTGGGCGGGCTATTCAAGGCGGGGACGGCGGCCTGGTCGTTCGCGCCGGACATCACGCTGCCGATCTTCGAGGGCGGCTCGAACCTGGCGAACCTCGATCTCGCGCACGTGCAGAAGCGCATCGAGGTGGCGAACTACGAGAAGGCGATCCAGACGGCGTTCCAGGAAGTGTCGGACGGGCTGGCTGCTCGGGGGACGTTCGACCAGCAGATCGCGGCGCTGCAACGCAACGAGCAGGCGCAGCAGCGGCGCTACGATCTGTCGGACCTGCGCTACAAGAACGGGGTGGACAACTACCTGACAGTGCTGACGGCGCAGACGGATCTGTACACGGCGCAGCAGTCGCTGATCTCGGCGCGGCTGTCGCGCTGGACGAACCTGGTGGACCTGTACCGCGCGCTGGGCGGCGGCTGGATCGAGCATTCGGGCGACACGCCGCGCGAGGCCGATGCGCCGGTCGACTACGGCAAGGCTGCTCCGGCGGCACCGGCTTCGCAAGCCACGGCGGGCTGAGCCCCGGATCGAGGCAGGCGGGTGGCGGCAGCATCGACCGCTCGCGCGCCTCGCGCTTCACGCCCCACGCTTTACGCTTCACGATGACACCCCGGCAGGCTTCACGGCTTGCCGGGGTGTCGTTTTTTCGGCGCCGCAAAACGCGACACCCGGCCGGAGCCGGGTGTCGTGTCGCCGTCCGCCGCCCGAGCCGCGCCGCCGCGGCAGGCTGGCGTCGCCGTCAGTGCAGGCCGGCCGGATGCCGTTCGAGATCGTGGCCGGCGCGGCGGATCTCGCACTCGGCCTGCTGCTCGCTCTTCACGCCGTTGAACACGAGATTCAGCAGCACCGCCGACACCGAGGCAAGCAGGATGCCGCTATGCAGGATCGGCGCGAGCGCGCCCGGCAGCTTTGCGAAGAAGTGCGGCGAGACTACCGGCACGAGACCGAGCCCGATGCTGACCGCGACGACGAACAGGTTGTTGTGGTTGCTGACGAAGTCGACGCGCGAGAGCGTCTTCACGCCGTTCGCGGCCACCATCCCGAACATCACGATGCCGGCGCCGCCGAGTACGAAGGCCGGCACCGAGGCGACGATCTGCGCCATCTTCGGGAACAGCCCGAGCAGCACCAGGATCACGCCGCCCATCACGCACACGAAGCGGCTCTTCACGCCGGTCACGCCGACCAGACCGACGTTCTGCGAGAACGAGGTGTGTGGAAACGAATTGAAGATGCCGCCGATCAGCGTGCCGAGGCCGTCCACGCGCAGGCCGCGCACCAGCGCCTGCTGATCCACCGGGCGGTCGACCATGTCGCCGACCGCGAGGAACATGCCGGTCGATTCGATGAACGTGACGAACATCACGATCACCATGGTCGCGATCGACAGCGCGTCGAAGTGCGGCATGCCGAAGTGGAACGGCATCACGAAGCCGACCCAGGGCGCGGCCGCGACGCCGTCGAGATCGACACGCCCGAGCCCGAGCGCGATCACGAAGCCGGCCACGAGGCCGAGCAGCACCGCGATGTTGGCGAAGAAGCCGCGGCCGAACCTGTTGATCAGCAGGATCAGCGTGAGCACCAGCAGCGACAGGCCGAGGAATACCGGGCTGCCGTATTCGGGGTTGCCCACGCCGCCCGCGGCCCAGTTGATGCCGACCCCCATCAGCGACAGCCCGATCACCGCGATCACGGTGCCGACCACCACCGGCGGGAAGAAGCGCAGCAGCTTGCCGATCACCGGCGCGATCACGATGCCGATCACGCCGGCCGCGATGGTCGAGCCGAACACGTCGAGCAGGCCCAGGCTCGGATTGGTGCCGATCGCGATCAGCGGGCCGACCGAGGCGAACGTGCAGCCCATGATCACCGGCAGGCGGATGCCGAAGATCCAGACGCCGAGCGTCTGGATCAGCGTGGCGATTCCGCACGCGAACAGGTCGGCGCTGATCAGGAACGCGATCTGGTCTTTCGGCAGCTTCAGCGCGCCGCCGATGATGAGCGGCACGGCGACGGCGCCGGCATACATCACGAGCACATGCTGCAGACCCAGGGTGACGAGCTTGCCGGCGGGCAAAATCTCGTCGCACGGATGGACCGTGTTCGATTGCATCTGTCTCACTCCATGATCTTGTTGTCGGGGTGGTGTGAAGTTATGCGCATCGACGCGGGCCAACAAGAGTACTGGGCGCTATTCCGCGGTTTGCGGGCGGGATATGCGTTTTTCGATGCCGGATGCCGAGAATTCATGGGGGACGCCCCGCTGGGGTGGGATTGCCGGGAGTTATATCCAGTCAAAAACAGCGTGGCGCCGGTGCCAAATATCGGCCGGGTTATTGTCTGTATCCAGCATGGCGCATGAGGCCGCTTTGGGCCAGCTGCCCGACCGGCTGGGTTTACCCGCGTCGCAAGGCTTTTCACGGGGTCGGATCGCGGTTCGGGCGGTGTCGGCGACGGTTCGTGCGGACGGTTTTTTTCGACGTCGGGACGGGCCGGACGGCGCACGAATCGACCGGCGAAACCGGCTGGCGACGCGAGGCGACATCGATTCGTCGCGTGGCGCCATGCCAGTTTTCGCGGCCGGCGTTTACACTTCCGGCTGGTTCCGCCGCGCCGGCCCGGCGCGTCTCGCGCAGGGCGCGCGCCATGCGCCGGGTCCGGGCACGGCTTCGGCCGCCGCCCGGCGCCGTCCGCGGCGAGCAACCCCGCAACGTCACAGACAAGGAGCATCAAGATGAAGACGAAAGCCGCGATCGCATGGACGGCCGGTGCGCCGCTGACCATCGAGGAAGTGGATCTGGAAGGCCCGCGCGCGGGCGAGGTGCTGATCGAGGTGAAGGCCACGGGGATCTGCCATACCGACTACTACACGCTGTCGGGCGCCGATCCGGAAGGGATCTTCCCGGCGATCCTCGGCCACGAGGGCGCGGGCGTGGTGGTGGACGTCGGCCCCGGCGTCGGCACGCTGAAGAAGGGCGACCACGTGATTCCGCTCTACACGCCGGAATGCCGCGAGTGCAAGTTCTGCCTGTCGCGCAAGACCAACCTGTGCCAGAAGATCCGCGCCACGCAGGGCAAGGGCCTGATGCCCGACGCGACCTCGCGCTTCTCGCTCGACGGCAAGCCGATCTTCCACTACATGGGCACCTCCACGTTCTCGAACTACATCGTCGTGCCGGAGATCGCGGTGGCGAAGATCCGCGAGGACGCGCCGTTCGACAAGGTCTGCTACATCGGCTGCGGCGTGACGACGGGCGTGGGCGCGGTAGTCTACTCGGCGAAGGTCGAGGCCGGCGCGAACGTGGTGGTGTTCGGCCTCGGCGGGATCGGCCTGAACGTGATCCAGGGCGCGAAGATGGTGGGCGCCGACAAGATCATCGGCGTCGACATCAACCCGGCGCGCGTCGAGCTCGCGAAGAAGTTCGGCATGACGCACTTCATCAACCCGAAGGACGTCGAGAACGTGGTCGACCAGATCGTGCAGCTGACCGACGGCGGCGCCGACTACTCGTTCGAGTGCATCGGCAACGTCACCACCATGCGCCAGGCGCTCGAATGCACCCACAAGGGCTGGGGGCAGTCGTTCATCATCGGCGTGGCGGCGGCCGGCCAGGAGATCAGCACGCGGCCGTTCCAGCTCGTCACGGGCCGCGAATGGAAGGGCTCGGCGTTCGGCGGCGCGCGCGGGCGCACCGACGTGCCGAAGATCGTCGACTGGTACATGGAAGGCAAGCTCAACATCGACGACCTGATCACGCACCGGCTGCCGCTCGAGCAGATCAACGACGGCTTCGACCTGATGAAGAAGGGCGAGTCGATCCGCTCGGTCGTGCTCTACTGATCCCGGAGGCAGCGATCATGCTCGAACTGGTTGCGTCGCATGCGTGCTTCGGCGGCGAGCAGCGTTTCTATCGCCACGAGTCGTCGACCATCGGCCTGCCGATGAAGTTCTCGGTGTTCCTGCCGCGGCAGGCGGTGGCGGACGGCACGCGAGTGCCGGCGCTGTTCTTCCTGGCGGGGCTCACCTGCACCGAGGAAACCTTCATGACCAAGGCCGGCGCGCAGCGCTTCGCGGCCGAGCACGGCATCGCGCTGATCGCGCCCGACACGAGCCCGCGAGGTGCCGGCGTGCCGGGCGAGGCCGAGGCCTGGGATTTCGGGGTGGGCGCGGGCTTCTATCTCGACGCCACCGAGGCGCCGTGGGCCACGCACTACCGGATGGAGTCGTACCTGATGGACGAGCTGCGCGCGCTGGTGCTCGGCGCGCTGCCGATCGAAGGCACGCGGCTCGGCATCTTCGGCCATTCGATGGGCGGCCATGGCGCGCTGACGCTCGCGCTGCGGCACCCCGGCGTGTTCCGTTCGGTGTCGGCGTTCGCGCCGATCGCCGCGCCGATGCGCTGCGCGTGGGGCGAGAAGGCGTTCGGCGGCTATCTCGGCGAGGATCGCGAGACCTGGAAGGCGCACGACGCGAGCGAACTGGTCGCGCGCAGCGACGCGCCGCGCTATGCCGACGGGATCCTCATCGATCAGGGGCTGGCCGACAAGTTCCTGCCGACCCAGCTCAATCCCGAGGTGTTCGAGGCCGCCTGCCAGGAAGCCGGCCAGCCGCTCACGCTGCGCCGCCACGAAGGCTACGACCACGGCTATTACTTCATCTCGACGTTCATCGCCGACCACCTCGCGCATCACGCGCGCACGCTGCTCGCGTGACGGCGCAGGTGGCGGCGGTCATCCGCTGCCGCTCGATGTTGTCCGGCGCCGGACCGTGAAACGACGAAGCCCGCCGACGCGCTTGCGAGCGCATCGTCGGGCTTTTTGTTTCGTGCGTCGTGGAGAGGGTCGCGCGCGCTCGCCTCAGGCCGAGGCGCCCGCCGTGAGCCGGCGCCCGCCGAGGCTCGCCGCGTAGACGAGCGCCGACAGCGCGGTGATCCAGAAGCTGGTCGGCCAGTCGGTGTAGTAGGCGAACGTGATGCCGAGCCAGGCCTCGCCGAGCGCGAACAGCGCGGCGAGCCAGACGCCGGCGGCGAGCCGCGTGGTGAGGTTCTGGGCGGCCGAGGCCGGCCCCACCAGCAGCGTGAACACCAGCAGCACGCCGACGATCTGCGTGCAGGCGGCCACCGCCAGCGCGCAGATCGCGAGGAACAGCACCGAGACGAGCCGCAGCGACACGCCCTTGGCCTCGGCCAGCTCCGGCTGCAGCGAGGCGAACACGAGCGGGCGCAGGATTGCCGCGAGCGCGATCAGGCTGACCGCGCCGATCCCGGCCAGCACCATCAGCGTGGCGTGGCTCACGCCGAGCACGTTGCCGAACAGCAGCGCGGTGACCTGGGTCGCGTAGCTCGTGTAGAAGTGCAGGAACAGCAGTCCCGCGCCGAGCGCGACCGAGAGGATCACGCCGATCGCGACGTCGCGGCCCGCGAGCCGTTCGCCGAGCGCGCCCATCGCGATGCCGGCCGCGAGCGTGAAGCCCACCATCCCCCAGATCGGCGAGAGGCCGAGCAGCACCGCGCCGGTGGCGCCGGTGAAGCCGACGTGCGAGAGCGCATGGCCGGCGAAGGTCTGGCCGCGCAGCACCAGGAAATAGCCGACCACGCCCGCCAGCACCGCGACGATCCCCGCCGCGGCGAACGCGTTGACCATGAATTCGTATTCAAACATCGTGCGCCTACTCGTGCGAAGTGCCGTGCGAATGATCGTGGCCGTGCCCATGTGAATGCGCATGAGCGTGCCCGTGTCCGTGGTGGCCGTCGTCCTCGTGTTCGTGATCGTGCTTCTCCACCTCGACGTCGCCCGACATCACGAAGATCCGGCCGTTCACGTGCATCACGTCGATCGGCGAGCCGTACAGGCGTGACAGCACGGGCCGCGTGATCACCTCGTCGACGGTGCCGAGCGCGGCGGTGCCGTTGCCGAGATAGAGCACGCGGTCGAGCGCGTTCAGCAGCGGGTTCAGCTCGTGCGCCGAGAACAGCACGGTAATGCCGAGCTCGCGCTGCACGCGCCGCACCAGTTCCACCACGCCGCGCTGGTGATGCGGGTCGAGACTGATCAGCGGCTCGTCGAGCAGCAGCAGCTTCGGCGCGCCGAGCAGGCACTGCGCGAGCAGCAGGCGCTGGCGCTCGCCGCCCGACAGTTCGGACAGCGGGCGCTGCGCGAGCGCCGCGGCGCCGACCAGGTCGAGCACGCGCGCCACGTCGGCGCGCACCGCCGGGTTCGCGCGCGGCAGCCCCCAGCGGTGGCCGTCGGCGGCCATCGCCACGAAGTCGTAGCCGCGCACGCGGCGCCCGGCCAGCGCGCTGCGGATCTGCGGCATGTAGCCGATCGCCGGATTGCCGCGCGAGACCGGCGCGCCGGCCACCGAGAGGGTGCCGCGCGAAGCCGGCACGAGGCCCAGCACGGCGCGCATCAGCGTGGTCTTGCCGGCGCCGTTCGGGCCGAGCACGCCGACGAATTCGCCGGCCTCGACGGCCAGGCTGACGTCGCGCAGGATGGTGCGCCCGCCCAGTTCGAGCGTGACGCGATCAAGCGCGAGCGCGGCGGAAGCAGCAGCGTTCATGGTCTCAATGGCGGCCCAGCGCGGCGCCCAGCGCATCGAGCTGCGCGAGCATCCACTGCTGGAAGGTCTTGCCGGCCGGTTCGGTCTCGGTGACGCTGACGGTCGGCACGGACGCGTCCTTCGCGATCTTGAGCATGCGCCTGGTCATCGGCTCCTCGGCCTGGCTGTTGTAGATCAGCGCGCGCACCTGGCGCGTGCGGAGGTCTTTCTCGAACGCCGCGATGTCGCTCGCGCTCGCCTCGGTGTCGTTCATGGTCGCGAGCTGGAAGCTCAGGTTGCGCATCGTCAGGCCGATCGCGTCCGACATGTAGCCGAACACCGGCTCGGTGGCCGTCACCGGCACGCCGTGGTACTGCGCGCGCAGCGCGGCGACCTTCGCGTCGATCGGCTTCAGCGAGGCGACGAAGCTCGCGAGGTTCTTCTCGTAGTCGGCCTGGTGCGCGGGATCGGCCGCCGCGAGGGCGGCGGCGATGGCGCGCGCGGCGGCCGGCATCGTGGCCGGATCGTACCAGAGGTGCGGGTTGTCGCCGGGCTTTTTGCCGACCAGGTCGGCCACCACGATGGTCTTGCGCGCGGCGTTGTTCGACGCGGCCAGCAGCTTGGCCATCCACGGATCGTAGTCGGCGCCGTTGTAGACGACCAGGTTCGCGTGCTGCAGCTCGCGCGCCGTCTTCGGGCTCGCCTCGAACAGGTGCGGATCCTGGTCCGGATTGCTGAGGATGCTCGACACCGCCACGTTCGCGCCGCCGATCTGCCGGACCACGTCGCCGTAGAAGTTCTCGGCGGCCACCACCTGCAGCTTCGCGGCCTGCGCGAGCGCCGGCGCGGCGAGCGCCAGCGCGGCGCAGCCGGCGGCGAGCCAGCGGGCCAGGCGGGTGCGGGGGGCACGGGGGGAGCGGGCGCGCAGCGGCGCGCGCGACGTGGCGGCGAAAGTCATGCTTGTTCCTCGACGGAGTGGGCGAGCCGCGCGCCCGAACAGACGCGCGGCGGAGCGGGTCACGCGTT
The DNA here is from genome assembly GCF_022870505.1 of Burkholderia perseverans. Lineage (NCBI taxonomy): Bacteria > Pseudomonadati > Pseudomonadota > Betaproteobacteria > Burkholderiales > Burkholderiaceae > Burkholderia > Burkholderia perseverans. The sequence continues at coordinate 3,560,019 of NZ_CP045094.1, read as the reverse complement.
CGGCGCGCCCTTGGGATGGGTCCTGCATTCGCCGCAGAGGCCCGTCAGTTCGACCACCTGACGATGCATCTCGAAGCCGTGGGCGGATTCGCTGGCGGAGAGCTGGCGCGCGAGATCGGCGCCGGGGATTTCGACCGTGTCGCCGCACGATTCGCAGATCAGGAACTGCCCCTGGTGGGGCGGGCCGATCTCGCAACAGGCGAAGAACGCGTTGCGCGACTCGATGCGGTGGATGAAGCCGTGCTCGACGAGGAAATCGAGCGCGCGATAGACGGTGGTGGGCGGCATGCGGCCGCGCTCGGGCGTGAGTTCGGCGATCAGGTCGTAGGCGCCGATCGGCTTCTGCGCGGCCAGCACCTTCTCATAGACCTGCCGCCGCAGCGGCGTCCAGGTCAGGCCGTGCTCGGCGGCGAACGCGTCGGCGCGGGCGAGGCGGGCATCCAGGGACGAGGTCGAGGCCATGGCGATACACCATCGAAAAGCGGGAGATAGCGGATGATATAACGTATCCAGCGATCGTGCATACGGCCGGCTTGCGGAAACCGCGGCGGCGCTGATCCACCCCGGCCGCCGCCGTCCGCGCGATGCGGCAGCGCATCATCGAAAGCGGCGTTTTCGCCTTGACAGTCCCGCAGTGGTATCCGATTATTCGATCGCAATCTGAGCAAATGATCATTCAATGAGCGTTAGCTCACTGAATGCCGGATGACAGCACGAATAACGAAATCGGAGACAGCCAGTGAGATTGCAGGACAAGGTCGCGATCCTGACGGGCGCCGCCAGCGGCATCGGCGAAGCGGTCGCGCAGCGATATCTGGAAGAGGGCGCGCGCTGCGTGCTGGTCGATCTGAAGCCGGCCGGCGGCTCGCTGGCGGCGCTGATGGCCGCGCATCCGGAGCGCGCGATCGCGGTCACCGCGGACGTGACGCGGCGCGAGGACATCGCGCGTATCGTGGCCGCGGCCGTCGAGCAGTTCGGCGGCGTCGACATCCTGTTCAACAACGCGGCGCTGTTCGACATGCGCCCGCTGCTCGACGAATCCTGGGACATCTTCGACCGCCTGTTCGCGGTCAACGTGAAGGGCATGTTCTTCCTGATGCAGGCGGTCGCGCAGCGGATGGTCGAGCAGGGCCGCGGCGGCAAGATCGTCAACATGTCGTCGCAGGCGGGCCGCCGCGGCGAGGCGCTGGTCTCGCACTACTGCGCGACCAAGGCCGCCGTGCTCAGCTACACGCAATCGGCCGCGCTGGCGCTCGCGCCGCACCGGATCAACGTCAACGGCATCGCCCCCGGCGTGGTGGACACGCCGATGTGGGAGCAGGTGGACGCGCTGTTCGCGCGCTACGAGAACCGTCCGCTCGGCGAGAAGAAGCGCCTGGTGGGCGAGGCGGTGCCGCTCGGCCGGATGGGCCTGCCGGCCGACCTGACGGGCGCCGCGCTGTTCCTCGCCTCGGCCGACGCCGACTACATCACCGCCCAGACGCTCAACGTCGACGGCGGCAACTGGATGAGCTGACGCCATGGCCGAGATCGTCGTCGCGGGCGAGCTGCTCGCCGAATTCGTCGCCGTGAAGCGCGGCCAGGGTTTCGCGGCGCCGGGCGAATTCACCGGTCCGTTCCCGAGCGGCGCGCCGGCGATCTTCGCCGATCAGGCGGCGCGCATCGGCGTATCGGTGGCCTACGCGGGCTGCGTCGGGCGCGATGCGTTCGGCGACGCGATCGTCGCGCGGCTCGATTCGCACGGCGTGCGCACCGGCGCGATCCGCCGCGTGGCGCGCCCCACCGGACTCGCGTTCGTGGCCTACCGCGACGACGGCAGCCGCCAGTTCGTCTACAGCATCGACGGCAGCGCCTCGGCGCTGCTCGAGGCAGCCGACGTCACGGCCGACCTGTTCGAGGGCTGCCGCTATTACCACGTGATGGGCTCGTCGCTGACGAGCGAGAACGCGATCGCCGCCGTCAAGCGCGGCGTGATCGAGGCCGCGCGCGTGGGCGCGAAGATCTCGTTCGATCCGAACGTGCGCGCCGAGATGCTGGCCGCGTTCAAGCCGATGCGCGCCGCGCTGGAAGAATTGCTCGACGCCTGCCACCTGTTCCTGCCGAGCGAGGCCGACCTGCCGTTCTTCTGCGGCCCGCAGCCGGCCGAGCGCGCGATCGCCGGGCTGCTCGCCACGCGGCCGCTGCTCGAGCGCGTGGTGCTCAAGCGCGGCGCGGCCGGCAGTGCCGCGTTCGACCGCAACGGTCAGATCGAGATCGGCGGCTACGACACCACCGAGGTCGATCCGACCGGCGCCGGCGACTGCTTCGGCGGCACGCTGGTGGCGAGCCTGATCCAGGGCTGGCCGATCGATGCGGCGCTGTCGCGCGCGAACGCGGCGGGCGCGCTGGCGGTGGCCCGGGTCGGCCCGATGGAGGGCAACAGCTCGCCGGCCGAGATCGTCGAATTCCTGACCCGCCGGGGGATCGCATGCCCGGCCTGAGCCCCGCCGCCGAACGTCACGAACGCCGCGAGCGCCGCGAAGCGCAGGCGGCCGATGCCGGCCGCACGCTCGGCGCGATCTTCGGCGCCAATCGCGCCGGCGCGCGGCGCGGCATCTATTCGGTCTGCAGCGCGCACGCGCTGGTGCTGGAAGCGGCGTTCGAGGCCGCGCGCGACGACGGCTCGCCGCTGCTGATCGAGGCGACCTGCAACCAGGTCAACCATCAGGGCGGCTACACCGGCGCGACGCCGGCCGATTTCCGCCGCGACGTGGAAGCGCTGGCCGCGCGCACCGGTTTCCCGCTCGACGCGCTGGTGCTGGGCGGCGATCACCTCGGCCCGAATCCGTGGCGCCACCTGCGAGCGAAGGACGCGATGCAGGAGGCCGCGGCGATGGTGGCCGCCTACGTGGCGGCCGGCTTCACCAAGATCCATCTCGACGCGAGCATGGCCTGCGCCGACGACAGCGCGCCGCTCACCGACACGCTCGTCGCCGAGCGCGCCGCGCAGCTCTGCGCGGCGGCCGAAGCCGCGGCCGAGGCGGCCGGCACGGCGCCCGTCTACGTGGTGGGCACCGAGGTGCCGGTGCCGGGCGGCGAGACCGGCGGCAACGTGGATGGTGACGCGCCCTCGCAGGATGAAGGAGCGGGCGCCGGCCCGCTGTCGCACATCAAGGTGACGCGCGCCGAGGCGATCCGCGCCACGCTCGACGCGCACCAGGACGCGTTCGCGCGCTACGGCCTCGACGCGGCCTGGGCCCGCACGGTGGCGGTGGTCGCGCAGCCCGGCGTCGATTTCGACGACCGCCAGGTGCTCGACTACGCGCCGGCCCGTGCCGAGGCGCTCGCCGCCAGCATCCTCGAGGTGCCGCGCTTCGTGTTCGAGGCGCACTCGACCGACTACCAGACCGAGGCCGCGCTGGCCGCGCTGGTGCGCGACCATTTCGCGATTCTGAAGGTCGGCCCCGGCCTGACCTTCGCGTTGCGCGAGGCGCTGTTCGCATTGAGCTACGTCGAGGACGCGCTGGTCGACGAGAATCAGCGCTCGCGGCTGCGCGACGTGGTGGACGAGGCGATGCTCGCGCGCCCCGAGCACTGGGCGCCGTACTACCGCGGCGACGCCGCCGCACAGCGGCTCGCGCGCCAGTTCAGCTACAGCGACCGGATCCGCTACTACTGGCTGCAGCCGGTGGTGGCCGCCGCGGTCGCGCGCCTGTTCGCGAACCTCGCGCGCCGCGCGCCGCCCGAGACGCTGCTCGCGCAGTGGCTGCCGGACGTCTACGAGGCGCGGCGCGCGCATGCGCTCGGCGACGATCCGGCCGCCTGGGTCCGGTTCCGGATCCGCCACACGATTGCCCGCTACGCTCGCGCGTGCGGGATGCAGCAAGGCGGGTGAGGGCGCATCAGATCGCGCGCATCCACCCGCACCACGATGGACAGACCGTAGACGACAAGCCGATAACACAGGAGACATGCCATGCAACGACCGACGCTCATCGCCGCCGCCACGCGAATTCTCGCGGGCGCCGCGCTCGCGTCGTCGGCACTGGCCGCGCAGGCGGCCACGCTGACGATCGCGACGCTGAACAACCCCGACATGATCGAGCTGAAGAAGCTCTCGCCGGCGTTCGAGAAGGCCAACCCGGACATCAAGCTGAACTGGGTGATTCTGGAAGAGAACGTGCTGCGCCAGCGCGCCACCACCGACATCACCACCGGCAGCGGCCAGTTCGACGTGATGGCGATCGGCACCTACGAGGCGCCGCAGTGGGGCAAGCGCGGCTGGCTCTCGCCGATGACGGGCCTGCCCGCCGACTACGACCTGAACGACGTCGTGAAGACGGCGCGCGACAGCCTCTCGTACAACGGCCAGCTCTACGCGCTGCCGTTCTACGTCGAGAGCTCGATGACCTATTACCGCAAGGATCTGTTCGCGGCCAAGGGCCTCACGATGCCGGCCCAGCCGACCTACGACCAGATCCAGCAGTTCGCCGACAAGCTGACCGACAAGGCCAACGGCACCTACGGCATCTGCCTGCGCGGCAAGGCCGGCTGGGGCGAGAACATGGCCTACGTGTCGACCGTGGTGAACACGTTCGGCGGCCGCTGGTTCGACGAAAACTGGAACGCCCAGCTGACCTCGCCGGAATGGAAGAAGGCGATCAACTTCTACGTCGACCTGCTGAAGAAGGACGGCCCTCCGGGAGCGAGCTCGAACGGCTTCAACGAGAACCTGACGCTGACCGCCTCGGGCAAGTGCGCGATGTGGATCGACGCCACGGTGGCGGCCGGCATGCTCTACAACAAGCAGCAGTCGCAGGTGGCCGACAAGATCGGCTTCGCGGCCGCGCCGACCGCCGTCACGCCGAAGGGCTCGCACTGGCTGTGGGCCTGGGCGCTGGCGATCCCGAAGACGTCCAAGCAGCAGGACGCCGCGAAGAAGTTCATCACCTGGGCGACCTCGAAGCAGTACGTGGAAGCGGTGGGCAAGGACGAGGGCTGGGCCTCGGTGCCGCCGGGCACGCGCCAGTCCACCTACGCGCGCCCCGAGTACAAGGCCGCCGCGCCGTTCTCGGACTTCGTGCTGAAGGCGATCGAGACGGCCGACGTCAACGATCCCTCGCTGAAGAAGGTGCCGTACACGGGCGTGCAGTACGTCGGGATTCCTGAATTCCAGTCGTTCGGCACGGTCGTCGGCCAGTCGATCGCGGGTGCGGTGGCCGGCCAGATGACGGTCGACCAGGCACTCGCCGCCGGTCAGGCCGCCGCCGACCGCGCGGTGCGCCAGGCCGGCTACAAGAAGTAATCGAGCCAGTCGCGATCCGTGCCGGGCCGGCGCGGATCGCCTCGATGCAAGGCCCGTGCGCCGCCGCGCGGCACGTGGGCATCCGCTTCAAGAGGTCCGAGCATGCGTCACTTACGTCTTCCCCTACATCATCCGGCGCCCATGACCGATTCGTCTCCCGCCTCCGCCGCGTCCTCGCGCGGCAAGCCCGCCCGCTGGCTCGTCACGCCGTCGGTGGCGGTGCTGCTGCTGTGGATGTCGATCCCGCTCGCGATGACGATCTGGTATTCGTTCACGCGCTACAACCTGCTGAATCCCGACGAGAAGGGCTTCACCGGCCTCGACAACTACCGCTATCTGGCCACCGACCCGTCGTTCCTGCCGGCGATCTGGCACACGCTGGTGCTGATCGTGGCGGTGCTCGCGATCACCGTGGTCGGCGGCGTGCTGATGGCCGTGCTGTTCGACCGCAAGTTCTACGGGCAGGGCATCGCGCGCCTGCTCGCGATCGCGCCGTTCTTCGTGATGCCGACCGTCTCGGCGCTGATCTGGAAGAACATGATCCTGAACCCCGTCTACGGCCTGATCGCCCACCTGATGCGCGGGCTCGGCATGGCGCCGATCGACTGGTTCGCCGAATACCCGCTGACCGCCGTGATCATGATCGTCGCCTGGCAATGGCTGCCGTTCGCGTTCCTGATCCTGTTCACCGCGATCCAGTCGCTCGACCAGGAGCAGAAGGAGGCCGCCCGCATCGATGGCGCCGGGCCGTTCGCGATGTTCTTCTACATCACGCTGCCGCACCTGAGGCGCGCGATCGCCGTGGTGGTGATGATGGAAACCATCTTCCTGCTGTCGATCTTCGCCGAGATCTACACGACCACCGGCGGCGGCCCCGGCAACGCCACCACCAACCTGTCCTACCTGATCTACGCGCTCGGCCTGCAGCAGTTCGACGTCGGCCTCGCCTCGGCGGGCGGCATCCTCGCCGTCGTGCTCGCGAACGTCGTGTCGTTCTTCCTGGTGCGGATGCTCGCGAAAAACCTCAAAGGGGAGTACGAAGCATGAGCGACCTGACCGCAACCCCGCGCGCCGCGGGCGCGTCCGGCCCGTCCGGCGGCCTCGGCGCCGCGCTCGGCACCGTCCGGCGCGCGATTCCCGGCCTGCTCGCGTGGCTGATCGCGCTGCTGCTGTTCTTCCCGATCTTCTGGATGGCGATCACCGCGTTCAAGACCGAGCAGCAGGCCTACTCGATGTCGCTGATCTTCACGCCGACGCTCGACAGCTTCCGCGAGGTGTTCGCGCGCAGCAACTACTTCGGCTTCGCCTGGAACTCGATCCTGGTGTCGGTCGGCGTGACGCTGCTGTGCCTGCTGCTGGCGGTGCCGGCCGCCTACGCGATGGCGTTCTTCCCGACCCGGCGCACCCAGAAGGTGCTGCTATGGATGCTGTCCACCAAGATGATGCCGTCGGTGGGCGTGCTGGTGCCGATCTACCTGCTCTGGAAGAACTCGGGCCTGCTCGACACCGTGAGCGGCCTCGTGATCGTCTACACGCTGATCAACCTGCCGATCGCGGTCTGGATGACGTTTACCTATTTCGCCGAGATCCCGCGCGACATCCTGGAGGCCGGCCGCATCGACGGCGCCACCACCTGGCAGGAGATCGTCTACCTGCTGATGCCGATGTCGCTGCCGGGCCTCGCGTCCACCTCGCTGCTGCTGGTGATCCTGTCGTGGAACGAGGCGTTCTGGAGCATCAACCTGACCAGTTCGAACGCCGCGCCGCTGACCGTGTTCATCGCCTCCTACTCGAGCCCCGAGGGGCTGTTCTGGGCCAAGCTGTCGGCCGCCTCGCTGCTGGCCGTGGCGCCGATCCTGATCGTCGGCTGGCTGTCGCAGAAGCAACTGGTGCGCGGCCTCACGTTCGGGGCGGTCAAATGAGCGAACACGGCATGAGCCTGGCCGCCGGCGAGGGCCGCGACCGCCTGCTGATCTGCGATTGCGACGGCGTGCTGATCGACAGCGAGGCGGTGGCCGCCGGCGTGCTGGTGAGCGAGCTGGAAGCGCGCTGGCCCGGCGTGGACGTGCGCCCGGTGGTGATGCCGCTGCTCGGCCTGCGTACCGAGCGCGTGCTGGAGCGCGCGGCCGGACAGGTCGGCCGTGCGCTCGCGGCCGCCGAGGTCGTCGCGATCCGCACGGCGGTGGAGCGCGCGGCGGTGCTCGCGCCGGCCGTGGACGGCATCGACGCGGCACTGGCCGCGATCCCGCTGCCGATCGCCTGCGCCAGCAACAGCAATCGCGCCTACGTGGAGGCTGCGCTGACCCGCACCGGCCTCAAGCGCCATTTCGGCGAGCGGCTGTTCTGCGCCGACGGCGTGGAGCGGCCCAAGCCCGCGCCCGACGTCTACCTGGCCGCCGCCCACACGCTCGGCTTCGCGCCCGAGCACTGCCTGGTGGTGGAGGACAGCGCGACCGGCATCACCGCCGCGGCCGCGGCCGGCATGACGGTGATCGGCTTCATCGGCGGCGGCCACGCCTCGCCGTCGCAGGTCGATGCGCTGCGCGCGATCGGCGCGCGCCACGTGTTCGACCGGATGGACGCGCTGCCCGGCCTCGCCGCGCAGTGGATCGCGACCGGCAGCGTGCCGTCGCAGTGAGCGAAACGAATTGCGCGCCGCGCCGGCCGATCCGGCGGCGCGGCGCGTCACGAACCCAGCGGTAAGGAAAGCGGAGACAAATCATGGCAAGCCTGCTTCTGCGCAACATCGGCAAGCGCTACGACGACAACGAAGTGCTCGGCAACGTCAACCTCGACATCGCGGACGGCGAGTTCGTGGTGTTCGTCGGCCCGAGCGGCTGCGGCAAGTCCACCCTGATGCGGATGATCGCCGGGCTCGAGGACATTTCCAGCGGCGACCTGCTGATCGACGGCGCGCGCGTGAACGACCTGGCGAGCGCCAAGCGCGGCATCGCGATGGTGTTCCAGTCCTACGCGCTGTACCCGCACATGACGCTGTACGACAACATGGCGTTCGGCCTCAAGCTGGCCGGCGCGAAGAAGCCCGAGATCGACGCGGCGGTGCGCAACGCGGCGAAGATCCTGCACATCGACCACCTGCTCGACCGCAAGCCGAAGCAGCTCTCGGGCGGCCAGCGCCAGCGCGTCGCGATCGGCCGCGCGATCACGCGCAAGCCGAAGGTGTTCCTGTTCGACGAGCCGCTGTCGAACCTCGACGCGGCGCTGCGCGTGAAGATGCGCCTCGAGTTCGCGCGGCTGCACGACGAGCTGAAGACCACCATGATCTACGTGACGCACGACCAGGTCGAGGCGATGACGCTGGCCGACAAGATCGTGGTGCTGTCGGCCGGCAGCGTGCAGCAGGTGGGCGCGCCGAACACGCTCTACCACGCGCCGGCCAACCGGTTCGTGGCGGGTTTCATCGGCTCGCCGAAGATGAACTTCCTGGAAGGCGTGGCGCAGGCCGTGACGGCCGACGAGGCGGTGGTGCGCTTCGAGTCCGGCGAGGCGCAGCGCGTGGCGGTGCGTACCGGCGCGCTGAAGGTCGGCGACAAGGTGACGGTCGGCATTCGCCCCGAGCATCTGCTGGTGGGCGCCGCGCCCGACGGCGGGGGCGTGTCGGTGCGCACCATGGCCGTGGAGTCGCTCGGCGACGCCGCCTACCTGTACGCCGAATCGCCGGTCGCGCCGGACGGCATGATCGCGCGGATTCCGCCGCTCGAGACGCACCGGCCGGGCGAGATGCTGCGGGTCCACGCGCAGCCCGAGCACTGCCATCTGTTCGACGAGGGTGGCCTCGCGTTCGAGCGGCGCTCGCCGCATGCGCTGGCCGCGTGAGGCGGCGCCGGGCCGCTTCGGCGGCTCGGTGTGAGTGGGATTGAATGGAACCGACGCCGCGCGATTTTTGCGCGGCGTTGTTGTTTGAGGTGTCGGTCTTGATGTCGAGGATGCGCCGCGTATTCGGCATCGCGGAGGAGGGCGGTCGCGATCGTCTCGTGCGTGGTGGCGTTGGCCGGCGCAGTGATGATGCCGACGGCGATGCGATCGTCAGGCGTCAGGCGCCGTGGATGGCGCGCCGCGCGTTCGCATGAAGGAAGTTCGATGGCCTGAAGGCAAACCGCGATCGCCAGTCATGACGATCGCCGATCGACGGCCGCGCGTTCAATCAGCCAGCGCGGCCCGCGCGCAGGTCTCGTCGGTGACGAGCCCCGACAGCCAGCCGCCGCGCAGCGCGGCCAGCACGGCCGCCTGCTTGCGCGGCCCGCCCGCGAAGCCGATGGTCGGCCGGCGCGGCGGCGTCTCCATCGACACGCTCGTCACGCGCGCCGTCGACGGCGTGACCACGCGCCGGCCGTTCGCGTCGATCGGCAGCCCGACCATCTCGGCCACCGCGCCGCTGGCCATCATCTCGTTCAGCTCGTCGGGCGTGAGGAAGCCGTCCACGAACAGCGGACAGTCCGGGCCGACGTTGCCGATCCCGACGAACGCCACGTCGGCGTCGGCCGTCAGCTGCTCGACGATGCGGTAGAGCCGGTGGTTGCACCACTGCGCGCGTTCGGCGTCGTTGTCGGCGACGAGCGGCGCCGGCAGCAGGAAGTGCTTGCCGCCCGTCTTCTCCGAGATGTGCTGCGCGACGTCGTAGGGGTTCGACGAGCCGTCGCGCGCGATCGCGCCCACCATCGACACGAGCCGGTGCTGGCGGCGGTCGAGCTGCGCGATCTGCGCGACCGCCGCCTTCAGCGTGCGGCCGCTGCTGACCGCGATCACCATCGCGCGATCCTCGTTCAGGTAGCGCTCCATCACCTGCGCGCCCGCCACCGCGAGCTTGCGGTCGACCGCGTCCGGCGTGTCCGAATCGATCGGCACCACCTCGCACATCGCGAGCCCGTAGCGCTTCGAGAGCTGCGCGGCCAGGTCGAGGCAGTCGGCCACGCCGTGATCGACGCGCACGCGGATCAGGTTCTTCTCGACCGCGAACGCGACCAGCCGCTGTGCGACCGGGCGCGACACCTGCAGCTTTTCGGCGATCTCGTTCTGGGTGTCGCCGGCCACGTAGTAGAGCCAGGCGGCGCGGGTCGCGAGATCGAGTTTTTCAGAGGACTTGGGCACGGTGCGTGGGCGCTCGGACGGGCGGCTGGCTGGAAAAGGAACGGATCGTAACGCAATCGGCGTCAGGCGAGGCGCGCGCGCGACGGCTCGAACAGCGGCCGCACGTGGCGATACAGCGCGCGATAGGTGTCGAGCCGCTCGCGCAACCAGGCGTGGCGGCCCGCGTCGGGCACGTACTCGGCCGACAGCGGCGGCTTGGTCAGAACCTGCGACGGATCGCCCCCGTCGGCGAGCCAGCCGAGCCGCGCCGCGCCGAGCGCCGCGCCGGTCGCGCCGCCGCCGAGCTGATGGGTGCGCACGTCGAGCGCGTCGGCCACCAGCTGCGCCCAGTACGCGCTGCGCGCGCCGCCGCCGATCAGCGCCAGCGAGCCGGCCGCCGAGCCGGCCGCGACCAGCGCGTCGTGGCCGTCGGCGAGCGCCAGCGTCACGCCTTCAAGCACCGCGTAGCCGAGCCGCGCGCGATCGGTGCCGTGCGTCATGCCGTAGAACACGCCCTGCGCGTAGGGGTCGTTGTGCGGCGTGCGCTCGCCCGACAGGTAGGGCAGGAACAGCGGCGCGTCGGCGAGCGCGGCCCGATCGAGCGCCTCGACCTCGCCGATCAGCGTCGGCTCGTCGGTGCCGGTCAGCTTGCAGACCCAGCGCAGGCAGCTCGCCGCCGACAGCACCACGCTCATCTGCTGCCAGCGGTCGGGGATCGCGTGGCAGAACGCGTGCAGCGCCGATTCGGGGTAGGGCATGAAGCGGTCGCCGACGATGCTGAGCACGCCCGAGGTGCCGAGCGAGACGAAGCCGTCGCCGGGCTGGGTGGCGCCGATGCCGAGCGCACTGGTGGCGTTGTCGCCGCCGCCGCCCGCCACCACGATGCCCTCGCGCAGGCCCAGTGAGCGCGCCACCTCGGCGCGCAGCGTGCCGGACGGCGCGTTGCCCTCGACGATGCGCGGCATCTGCTCGCGCGTCATGCCGCCCGCTTCGAGCAGCGAGCCCGACCAGTCGCGGCGCGCCACGTCGAGCCACAGCGTGCCGGCCGCGTCCGACGGATCGGACACGCGGTTGCCGGTCAGCCGCAGCCGCAGGTAGTCCTTCGGCAGCAGCACGCAGGCGATCTTCGCGAACGTGTCGGGTTCGTGGGCCGCCACCCAGATCAGCTTGGGCGCCGTGAAGCCGGGCATCGCGAGGTTGCCGGCGAGCCGGTGCAGGTCCGGCGCGCGCTGCGTGAGCGCCGTGCATTCCTCGTCGCTGCGCATGTCGTTCCAGAGGATCGCGGGGCGCAGCACGCGGTCGTCGCGATCGAGCAGCACCGCGCCGTGCATCTGGCCCGACAGGCCGATCCCGCGCACCTGCGCGTACTCGGCCGGATGGCGCTCGCGCAGCGCGGCGAGCGCCTCGAGCGTGCCCACCCACCAGTCTTCCGGATGCTGCTCCGCCCAGCGCGGATGCGGGCGCGACACGGTAAACGGCGTACCCGCCGTGCCGACGACCGCGCCGTCGGGGGAAAGCAGCAGCACCTTGACTTCCGAGGTGCCGAGATCGATGCCGAGATACATGATGGGCGCTAGCCGTTGGTCGTCAGAGAGTCGCTAATGTAGCCGCGCGACGCGGCCCGTGCCAATGCCGGTTGACCCGGAGCGGCGGCAGCCCGGCGCGTGCCGGGCGGTGCCGCCGCGCCGCGCGCGACGCGGTTACGGATGCCACGCGTCGACGCGCGCGAGCCCGGCGCGCAGCGCCCGCACGAGCCGCGCGTCGCCGGCCAGCGACCCCCACAGCAGCCGCTCGGCGGCCAGCGCGGCGACCGGATCGTCGGCCGCCACGATCGCGCGGGCGAGGCCCGCGTCCATCACGCCGTCCTGATACTCATAGGGCAGCAGGCCCTGCGCCCAGCGGCCGAGGAAGCGCAGGAACAGCGCCGGCAGCACCGCGGTGGAGGCCGGCTCGGCGCCGCGCGCGAAGCAGTCGGCGAAGGTCGGGGCGATGAAGCCGGGGATCTTCGAGAAGCCGTCGGCCGCGACGCGCTGGTTGGTGTCGAGGATGTACGGGTTGCCGAAGCGTTCGAGCACCACGTCGCGATAGCGCGCGAGATCGAGCGGGCTCGGCGTGAGCGAGCCGATCACGTCGTCGCTCACGTAGGCGTGCGCGAACGCGCGGATCGCCGGATCGTGGGTGCCTTCGTGGATGTAGGTGAGGCCCGCCAGCGTGCCGGCCCAGGCGATGCAGCTGTGGGTCGCGTTGAGGATGCGGATCTTCGCTTCCTCGTAGGGATGGACGTCGTCCACCAGCTCGGCGCCGGCCAGCTCCCAGCGCGGGCGGCCCGCCACGAAATCGTCCTCGATCACCCATTGGATGAACGACTCGCCCATCACCGGGCAGGCGTCGTCCACGCCGGTGGCGGCCTTCACGCGCTCGCGCACGTCCGGCGTCGGGCGCGGCGTGATGCGGTCGACCATCGCGCTCGGGCACGACACGTGCGCGTCGAACCAGCCGAGCAGGTCGGTCAGGCCGCGCCGTTCGAGGAATTCGCGCATGCCGGCGCGGAACCGCGCGCCGTTGCTGCGCAGGTTGTCGCAGCTCTGCAGCGTCAGCGGGCCGGCGCCGCGCGCCTGCCGTTCGGCCAGCAGCGCCGCGAGCGCGCCGTAGATGGTGGTGCGCGCGCCCTGCAGGTCGGCCGCGAGGTCCGGGTTGCCGGCGTCGAGGCGGTTGTGTTCGTCGAGGTAGTAGCCGCCCTCGGTGACCGTGAACGAGACGATCCGGCAGGCCGGATCGGCGCCCGCCTCGATCAGCGCGGCGAGGTCGATCGACCAGGGCAGCACGCGCGTGATCGAGCCGATCGTCTCGTAGGCGCGCTCACCGTCGGGCGTCACGGTCTCGAGCGTGTAGCGGCCCTGCTGCGCGGCCAGCGCGTCCATCGTCGCGCGCATGTCGTCGCGGATGTTGGCGACGACCAGCGACCAGCGGCCGGCCGGATCGTCCGGTGCGGCCTGTTGGTTGACGCGGTGCAGATACCACGCCTGATGCGCGCGGTGGAACGAACCGGCGCCGATGTGGAGGATCACCGGCGCGGCGGTCGGCGGAGGATTCATCCGTTGTCTCCTTGCGGCCGAACATGGCCTCGTTAAGATCATTTGCTCTCGTGGTGAGCGAATGATCGTATTCGGTTCCATGAAAGTCAAGGCGGCCGGACCGGATTTCGATGCTGCACTGCGGCGCCTGAAAGCTCGGGCCGCTTTTTGTTCGCACGCCCGGGGCATCGAATCGTCTTATGATGCGCAGGCTCGTTCGGCGCCACGGCGCCAGGCGGCGCGCGCGATGGGCAGGCGCGCCGCGCATCACCGCCGCGCATCACGACAGGCCGCCTCCGGCCGCCGCCGGCCATCGGCGCGCGGGCCGGGGATTCCGAGGAGAGAAGAACATGAACCGATCCGTGCCGCGTCGCGCGGCCCGATCCGTATTGCCTGCGTCGCCTGCATCGTGCTTTCCGCGCGCGGTGGCGCCGGCCGCCGCCGTGTGCATTGCCGCGCGCCGGAGGCCGGCATGAGCGCGGCGCGCGAGGCGGCCGCGCCGGCTCCCGTCGACGTCGGTGCGGCGCTCGACCATGGGTCGTTCACGCCGATGCAGGCGCTCGCGGTGCTGCTCGCCGCGCTGTCGATCGTGCTCGACGGCTTCGACGGCCAGCTGATCGGCTTCGCGATCCCGGCGCTGATCCGCGAGTGGCACCTCACGCGCGACGCGTTCGCGCCGGCGGTGGCGGCGGGCCTCGTCGGGATGGGCATCGGCAGCGCCGGCGCGGGCCTGTTCGCCGACCGCTTCGGGCGTCGCCGCGCGGTGATCGCGAGCGTGTTCGTGTTCGGCGCGGCCACCTGCGCGGTGGGCGCCGCGCCCGACATCGCCACGCTCGCGCTGCTGCGCTTCGTGGCCGGCCTCGGGATCGGCGGCGCGCTGCCCACTGCCACCACGCTGACGGCCGAATTCACGCCCGCGCGGCGCCGCACGCTGATGGTGACGGCCACCATCGTCTGCGTGCCGCTCGGCGGCATGCTGGCCGGGCTGTTCGCGCACGACATGCTGCCGGCCTACGGCTGGCGCGGGCTGTTCATCGCCGGCGGGGCGCTGCCGCTGGTGCTGGGCCTGGTGCTGGTCGCCGCGCTGCCCGAGTCGCCGCGCTTCCTCGCACGCGAGCCGGCGCGCTGGCCCGAACTCGTCCGGCTGCTCGCGCGGATGCGCCGGCCGGCCGCGCCCGGCGCCCGCTTCACCGATCTCGTCGAGACCCACCCGGGCCTGCGCCGCCGCGGCTTTCGCGCGCTGTTCGCCGACGGCCTCGCGCGCGACACGATCGCGCTCTGGTGCGCGTTCTTCATGTCGCTGCTGGCCGTCTATAGCGCGTTCAGCTGGCTGCTGACGATGCTCGCCGCGCAGGGCCTGAGCGTGTCGGTGGCCGGCAGCGGGCTGACCGCTTACAACCTCGGCGGCGTGTTCGGCGCGCTCGGCTGCGCGGTGGCGATCGCGCGCTTCGGCTCGCGCTGGCCGCTGGTGATCTGCAGCCTCGGCGGCGCGGCGAGCGCGGCCTGGCTGCTCGGCGTCGACGCGGCCAGCCAGCGCGGCTGGCTGCTGCTCGGGCTCGGCCTGCACGGCCTGTTCGTCAACGCGGTGCAGGCCACCATGTATGCACTGTGCGCCTATCTGTATCCGACGCCGGTGCGTGCCACCGGCGCCGCCGGCGCGCTGATGTTCGGGCGCCTCGGCGCGATCCTCAGCGCGTTCGCGGGTGCGTTCGTGATCACCTCGGGCGGCGCCGCGGGCTACCTGTGCATGCTGGCCGCGGCGATGGCGATCGCCGGGCTCGCGCTGGCGCTGCTGCGCGGCCATCTGAGACCGTTGCGCGCGCAACGGACGGTGGTGCTCAACGAACTGACGGGACAGGGGCGCTGAACGGCGGCACCGTTGAAGGAAGGACAAAGGGCGCGCGGCCGGCGAGAATGCCGGCCGCGTGAGCGCGCTTACAGCGTCGTGCGCACGTGCCAGAGTTCCGGAAACAGCACCACGTCGAGCATCTTGCGCAGATAGGGCGCGCCGTTGGTGCCGCCCGTGCCCTGCTTGAAGCCGATGATGCGCTCGACCGTCGTGACGTGGCGGAAGCGCCACTGGCGGAACGCATCCTCGAGATCGACGAGTTCCTCGGCCATCTCATACAGTTCCCAGTGCGCCGACGGATCGCGGTAGACGGCGAGCCAGGCCGCCTCGACCGACACGTCGTGCGTGGTCGGCGCGCGCCAGTCGCGCGCGAGCCGTTCGGCCGCGATCGGGAAGCCGCGCCGCGCGAGCAGGCGCACCACCTCGTCGTAGAGCGACGGCGCGTCGAGTGTGGCCTCGACCTCGGCCAGGATCTCGGGCCGGTGCGCGTGCGGCTTCAGCATCTGCGCGTTCTTGTTGCCGAGCAGGAATTCGAGCTGGCGGTACTGATACGACTGGAAGCCCGACGACGCACCGAGGTAAGGCCGCATCGCCGAATACTCGGATGGCGTCATGGTGGCCAGCACGCTCCAGGCCTGCACCAGCTGTTCGAGGATTCGCGAGACGCGCGCGAGCATCTTGAACGCGGGCGGCAGCGCGTCGCCGCGGATCGCGGCGAGCGCCGCGCGCAGTTCGTAGAGCGCGAGCTTCATCCACAGTTCGCTGGTCTGATGCTGGATGATGAACAGCATCTCGTTGTGGTCGGGCGAGAGCGGATGCTGGGCCGTGAGGATCGGGCCGAGCGACAGGTAATCGCCGTAGCTCATCGACTTCGAGAAGTCGAGCTGGGCGTCGTGCCAGCCCTCGGGGCCGGCCGGCGCGGCGGCCGGCTGGCCCGAGAACGGGCAGCGCGCGGCGTCGGGCGCGCCCGCTTGCGGTGGTTGGGAACTCATGATCGGGGGACTCTCCGGCTGGTGTTCGTTGAAACGGGCGGCTCAGGTCACGGTGGTCCGGGCGGCGAATTCGGGTGCTCGCCAGGCCTCTGTGTCGAGGATCTCGCGCAGCACTTCCACGGCGTCCCAGACATCCACGTAGCGCGTGTAGAGCGGCGTGAAGCCGAAACGCAGGATGCGCGGCTCGCGGTAGTCGCCGATCACGCCGCGCGCGATCAGCGCGCGCATCACCTCGTAGCCGTGCGGATGCTCGAAGCTGACCTGCGAGCCGCGCCGTGCGTGCTCGCGCGGCGTGACGAGCGTCAGGTCGAAGCCGGCGCAGTGGCGTTCGACCAGCGCGATGAAGGCGTCGGCCAGCGCTAGCGACTTGCGGCGGATCGCCGGCATGTCGGTCTCGTGGAAGATGTCGAGCCCGCATTCGACCATCGCCATCGAGACGATCGGCTGGGTGCCGCACTGGAAGCGTGCGATCCCGGTGTCGGGCACGAAGCCGGGATCCATTGCGAACGGCGCGCGGTGGCCCCACCAGCCCGAGAGCGGCTGCTCGAACTGCGCGACGTGGCGCTGCGGCACCCAGACGAAGGCCGGCGAGCCCGGGCCGCCGTTCAGGTACTTGTAGGTGCAGCCGACCGCGCCGTCCGCGCCGGCGCCGTTCAGGTCGACCGGCACCGCGCCGGCCGAATGCGCGAGATCCCACAGCATCAGCGCGCCGGCCTGCTGCGCGTGGCGCGTGACGGCCGGCATGTCGTGCATGCGGCCGGTGCGGTAGTTGACGTGCGTGATCATCGCCACGGCCGTCTGCGCGTCGATTGCCGTGTCGAGTTCGGCCGGATCGTCGACGAGGCGCAGCGTGTAGCCGCGATCGAGCTGGGCGATCAGGCCCTGCGCGATGTAGAGGTCGGTCGGGAAGTTCGAGCGCTCCGAGACGATCACGCGGCGCTCGGGCGCGCGCTTGGCCTGCTCGCGCAGCATCGCCGAGAGCAGCTTGAACAGGTTCACCGAGATCGTGTCGGTGATCGTCACCTCGCCGCTGGCCGCGCCGATCAGCGGGGCGAGCCGGTCGCCGAGGCGGCGCGGCAGCGCGAACCAGCCGGCCGTGTTCCAGCTGCGGATCAGGTCGCGGCCCCATTCGTCCTCGATCACGGCCTGGGCGCGCGCGGCCGAGGCGGCCGGCCGCGCGCCGAGCGAGTTGCCGTCGAGGTAGATCGTGTCGTCGGGCAGCAGGAAGCGGTCGCGCAGCGCGGCGAGGGGATCGTCGCGGTCGAGCGCGAGGGCGTCTTCACGTGAGTTCATGGCGGAATCCGGGTGAGGAAAGGGAGAGTCCTTGATTCTGACCGGCCGCGCCGGGCGGGCGGATGATCGGGATCGGGTTGTCGATGCGCATGGCCCGTGGCGCCGTCACGGCCGGGGCCTAGGGCGTGGCCGGCGCCGGCAGCGCACGCAGTACCGCGCGCACCGGGCTTGCGTCGAGCGTCGTGAACTTGAGCGGCAGCGCGATCAGCTCGTAGTCGCCGGCGGCGACGTCGTCGAGCACGAGCCCTTCGAGGATCGCCATCGCATGCGCCGACACGCGCCGGTGCGCGTCCATCGTCTTCGATTCCTGCGGGTCGAGCGACGGCGTGTCGATGCCGACCAGCCGCACGCCGTGCGCGGCGAGCAGGTCGATGGTCTCGGGCGCGACGGCGCAGAACGCGCGGTCCCAGGCCGCGCGCGGCGCGCGCGCGTAGGTGCGCAGCAGCACGCGCGGCGGTGCGCCGGCCAGCGAGGCGGCCACCTGGTCGGGCCGCACCACCGGCGTGGCGCCGAGGCAGTGGATCACGCGGCAGGCGCCGAGGTAGGTGTCGAGCGGCACCGCGCCGATCGGCGCGCCGTGCGCGTCGTAGTGCAGCGGCGCGTCGGCATGCGCGCCGGTGTGCGGCGAGAGCGTCAGCCGCGCGACGTTGACGGGCGAACCGGCCTCGATGCGCCAGACGCCGTCGACCGACACAGGAGTGTCACCCGGCCAGACCGGCGTATCGGGGAAAATGTCGGGAGAAATGTCCCAGAGCGTAGCCATCTGCGTTTGTTTTCTGGATATCGATGGGTTCGATCATAGGTAAACGTCGCCGAAAGGTGCTTGCGAAATAAACATGGACATTCGGCAAATATCGCAGATAATTTGAACGATAGCCAAAACGGGGACCAGAAATGCATGCAATCTCGCTGGACGCTACCGATTGCCGTATTCTCGCCGTATTGCAGCAAGAGGGCCGGATCAGCAACCTCGATCTGGCTGAACGTATCTCCCTGTCGCCGTCGGCCTGCCTGAGGCGCATGCGCCTGCTGGAGGAGCAGGGCGTGATCGAGTGCTACCGGGCCTGCCTGAGCCGCGAGAAGCTTGGTTTCGAGCTCGAGGCGTTCGTGCAGGTGTCGATGCGCAACGACCAGGAACAGTGGCACGAGCGCTTCGCGGAAGCGCTGAAGGCCTGGCCCGAGGTGGTGTCGGCGTTCGTCGTGACGGGCGAGACGCACTACCTGCTGCGCGTGCTCGCGCACAATTTGAAGCACTACTCGGATTTCGTGCTGAACCAGCTCTACAAGGCGCCGGGCGTGATGGACATCCGCTCGAACATCGTGCTGCAGACGCTGAAGGACGAGGCGGGTGCGCCCGTGTCGCTGGCGCGCACCGGTTCGGTCAGAGCGGATTGATGCCGTGGAACGTGCCGCCATGGAACACCAGCGGCGCGGCCGAACCGAGGTCCGCGTGCAGGCCGCAGCGCTCGACCTCGCCGACGAAGATCACATGGTCGCCTTCCTCGTAGCGGCTGCGGTTGTGGCATTCGAACCAGGCCAGCGCGTCGTTCAGCACCGGCATGCCCGATTGCCCCGCCGCGTGCGACACCCCCTCGAAGCGGTCTCCCTTGACGGTCGCGAAGCGCTTGCACAGCTCGAGCTGCGAGGCGGCCAGCACGTTGATCACGTAATGACTGTTGCCGCGGAACACCGGCAGCGAGGCCGAGCGCGTGGCCAGGCTCCACAGCACGAGCGGGGGATCGAGCGATACCGAATTGAACGAACTGGCGGTGATGCCGACCAGCGCGCCCGACGGCGCGCGCGTCGTGATCACCGTGACGCCGGTGGCGAACTGGCCGAGCGCCTGCCGGAACGCGGCGGTGTCGAAATCGGGGGGCGCGGCGTGGGACGTCATCGCGGCACCGCCTGCGGCGCCGCGGCGGCACGTGCCGGGGCCGGGAAGCGAGAAATCACGAAAGGAGCAGTCATCGGGCACTCGGAAAAGGTGTTCCGATTCTAGCGGAATCGATGGCGGGCCGGCCCGTTTGTCAACGGCCCCGGCGCAATGCACCGCCGGGCGTTCGTGCGCGCGGACGGCGGCGAAAGGAATGATGTCGGCGGGCATGGCGCAGTGGCGCTGGAGACGGGCGGCATCGTGCGAGACGATCTTCGCCGGCCGGGCCGGCCATGGAAACGGCACGGCGGGGCGCGATGGTCGACCCGGCCGTGCGGGGAGCATGTTCGCCCGACAGCATTTCGCATCCTTTGCCGGCGGGGAGAGCCGGCATGAATCGCGTAAACAAAAAAATGGATCCGGCGTCGCGGCAGCGCGGCATCGTCGAGCGTCCTCTCGCCGCAACCGCCTCATGAACCGTCGCCGCCGCGCGATCTGGTCACCGCGGCGCTGGTGATTTTTGGCGCCGCCACGATCCGGAGAGCGACATCAAGCCGGGGCGGGGCATGGATTACTGCATGCGATGCCGGACCGAGAGCGCCGATCGATTGAAGAACGAGTCGTGAGGATGCGTTGCGCGGCGGCGCGCGCCGCGGGCAAACGAACAGCACCGCCGGGTGCTTTTTTTATTTTGTCGGGCAGCCGATCTACGATGGCGCCGCGTCGGGCGCTCCCGTTTTTCCGCGAAGGCCGGCGGCCGGCCTCGCGTCCGGCCGCGGCAACTGGGCTAAACTTGCCGCATCGAAGCGGTCGCTGCGATCGCTCCGGACACATTGCATTTTCGAGAGGACATGACATGGAAAATCAGGTTTCGACGGCCGTGCTCGGCGGTGGATGTTTCTGGTGCACCGAAGCGGTGTTCCTCGACGTCGCCGGCGTCCACTCGGTCGAGTCGGGCTACGCCGGCGGCAGCGTCCGCAACCCGAGCTACGCGGCGGTCTGCGAAGGCGACACGGGCCACGCGGAAGTCGTGAAAGTCACGTTCGATCCGGCGCGCATCGGCTATCGCGAGATCCTCGAGATCTTCTTCGCGACGCATGATCCGACGCAGCTGAACCGGCAGGGCGCCGACGTCGGCACACAATATCGCTCGTCGGTGTTCGCCGAAAACGAGGAGCAGCGCGCGATCGCGCACGAAGTGATCGATGCGCTCGAGCGCGACAAGGTGTTCGACGCCCCGATCGTCACGCGCGTCGACATGCTCGACGGCAATTTCTGGCCGGCCGAGGAATATCACCGCGACTACTTCGCGCGCAATCCGCAGCAAGGTTATTGCGCGGCCGTGATCGGGCCGAAGATCGCGAAATTCCGCAAGAAGTTCGCGCATCGCCTGAAGTCGAACGGCGGCTGAGCGAGCGGGACGGGCTGCAAGGCCCGATGCGGGAACCGACGGCGGCACAGGCATGTGCCGCCGTTTTTCATGGTGTCGGATTTGTCGAGCCGCGCCGCGCCGCAAGGCACGTGTCTCAGGCCGGGTCCGCGCGCAGCCGTTCGATCGCCGCGCTGATCGCCCTGGCCAGCTCGATGCACGACAGCGGCGCCGAGCCTTCCGCCTTGTTGTTGATGGTGATCAGCACCGGCTGGCCGGCCAGCACGTAGCGCGCGGCCAGGTCGGCGAGCGCGTGGCGCGTCTGCGGGTCCTCGTCGACGAGCCGGTCGAACGGATCGTATTTCGCCTTCGCCTGCTCGTACTTGAAGCCGCCGTGCAGGCTCCAGCGCACCACCAGCGGGCCGGGCACGTCGCCGTCGAGCAGCGCGAGCGCCGCCGCCTGCCGCAGCAGGTCCGGCATCCGCGCGTGCAGGCCGACGCAGTAGCGCACGCGGGCCGCGGCGAGCGCGCGGATGAAGCGCGGCGTGAGCAGGCTCGCGTCGCGGATCTCGATCGCATAGCGCGGGCCGTCGGCCTCGCCGCTTTCTGCCGATGGCGATGGCAGCGGCGGCAGCGCCGCGAAGAACGCCGTGAGCCGCTCGATCAGCGCGGCCGGATCGGCCAGCAGCGCGTCGGGCAGCGGCGAGAACTGGAACACCAGCGCGCCGGCCTTGCGGCCGAGGCCGTCGAGGCAGGGGCGCACGAAATCGTCGGTGGCGATGCGCGCGTCGAGGAACGCCGGGTTCGGTCCGGCCGGCTCGCCGCGCGGGCCGCGCACGACGGCGTCGGTGACCGAGGCCGGCGCCTTCACGACGAAGCGGAAATCGTCGGGTACCTGCTGCGCGTAGCGCAGGTACTCGGCCACCGACAGCGGCGCGTAGAACGAGCGGTCGATGCTGACGCTCTTGAGCAGCGGATGCGCGCCGTAGGCGTCGAGTCCGTCGCGAGCGAGCTTCTGCGCGGAGTAGTCGTCGCCGTAGACGATGCCGTTCCAGCCCGGAAACGACCAGGTCGAGGTGCCGAGCCGCACGTTCGGTGGCAGCGCGGCCGCGGTCGCGGCGACCTCGTCGCTGATCGCGGCGCGCGCCACGCCGCGTTTGCGCGAACGGCGCGGCGCGGCGGCGGGCTGGCCGGCGGCGGTGCCGGAAGCGGCGGATGCGGGCGGGGGTGGCAGTGCCTCGTCGCCCCACAGCGAGGCGGGCGATGCCGCTTCGTTTTCGGCGGGCGCGGGGTGGCTTGAGAGAGCGGGAGGCGGGGACGAACCGGCCGGTATGTCATCCACGTCGTCGGAGCGGCCCGCGGTGGCAGGCGCTGCGTCATCGGCCGTGGGCCCGGCAGCAGGCTCGGGCAGCGGCGCGCCGAACAGATCGAACTGTTCGGCGTCGCGCGGCGCCTCGTCGTGCTTCGTCGTTCGCGCGGCGTCGCGCCGCGTGCTGCCGTCACCCATGCATGGTCATTGCGTCGTCAGGCGCCGCCGTCAGCGCGGCAGCGGGTTCTCGTAGATGTAGCGTCGCGACCACGGCAGCGTTTTCGCGCTGCGGCCGGCCTTGCGGCAGACGAGCTGATAGATCGACACGTCGTCGTTCTCGAACGCGTAGGCACAGCCGGCGAGATAGACGCGCCAGATCCGGAACTTCTCGTCGTCGACGAGCTGCTTCGCCGCGTCGGCCTTTGCCTCGAAGTTGTCGGTCCAGAGGTCGAGCGTGCGCGCATAGTGCCGCCGCAGGCTTTCGACGTCAACCACTTCCAGGCCGCCGCGCTGCGCCGATTCGAGCGCGAGGCCGATGTGCGGCAGCTCGCCTTCCGGGAACACGTAGCGGTCGATGAATTCGCCGCCGCCGAGCGCGGTCTCGCCGCTGTCGGCGTCCGTCGAGGTGATGCCGTGGTTCATCGCGACGCCGTCGTCGGCCAGCAGCTCGCGCACCTTGGTGAAATAGCCGGGCAGGTTCTTGCGGCCGACGTGCTCGAACATGCCGACGCTGGTGATCCGGTCGAACTGGCCGTCCACGTCGCGGTAGTCCTGCAGGCGGATCTCGATCTGGTTCTCGAGGCCGGCCTGCCTGACGCGCTCGGTGGCGAGGTCGAACTGGTTCTGCGAGAGCGTGACGCCCACGCAGCGCGCGCCGAACTTCTGCGCGGCGCGCAGCACCAGCGCGCCCCAGCCGCAGCCGATGTCGAGCAGGCGCTGGCCCGGCTGCAGCTGGATCTTGGTCAGGATGTGGTCGATCTTCTTGATCTGCGCGGTGGCGAGATCCTCGTCGCCGTTCTCGAAGTAGGCGCAGGAATAGACCATGTTCTCGTCGAGCCAAAGCTGGTAGAACTCGTTCGAGACGTCGTAGTGATACTGGATCGACTTCTTGTCCGAGTTCTTGGTGTGGCTGAAGTAGCGCGTCACGCGCGCGAGCTTGCTCGCGTTCGTGACGGTATTGCGCGCGAGCGAATAGCCGATGTTGATGATGTCGGGCAGCCGGCCCTCGATGTCGATCTTGCCCTTCACGTAGGCCTCGCCGAGATTGTCGAGGCTCGGTTCGAGCAGCAGCGGCAGCGCCGAGGCGCTGTTGACCTTCAGCGTGACGTCCGGCGCGCTGAAGGTGCCGAAGTCATGCTGATCGCCGTTCCAGAGCACCAGGCGCGCCGGCAGGTTCGCCTTTTCCCGTACTTCGTCCGCCCACTGTGCCAGCTTCTTTTCCCAGAACATTTGGATTCTCCGTTGCCTGTTGAAATGAATACAGCCAAGTCATTGTTCCGGTCCGCCGCGGCGAGGCGGCGGGCCGTCATGCAAACCGAAACACGGAAGGCCGCGGAGAAGCCCGGGGCGGACCGGTGGGGTGGCGCAGGCGCGGACGATCAGCGCATCAGGGCGAGAGGCGTTCGACCACCCAGCGATCGGGGGCGCCGGCGTCGCGCGTGTAGCGCAGGCGATCATGCAGCCGCGACGGCCGGCCCTGCCAGAACTCGATCGATGCCGGCACGACCCGGAAGCCGCCCCAGTGCGGCGGGCGCGGCGGGTTATCGCCGTAGCGCTCGCGGGCTTCGCGTTCGCGCGTTTCCAGCACGGCGCGGTCGGCGATCACGGTGCTCTGCGCCGACGCCCAGGCGCCGAGCCGCGAGCCGACCGGACGCGACGCGTAATAGGCATCGCTTTCCTCGGCGGCGATCTTTTCGAGGCAGCCTTCGATGCGCACCTGGCGCTCCAGCTCGATCCAGTAGAACAGCAGCGCCGCGTGCGGGTTCGCCTCGATCTCGTGGCCCTTGCGGCTCTCGTAGTTCGTGAAGAACACGAAGCCGCGCTGGTCCACGCCCTTGATCAGCATGATGCGCGCGGACGGGCGTCCGGCGGCGTCCGCGGTCGCGAGCGTCATCGTGTTCGGCTCGGGCAGCTTGGCGTCGAGCGCCTCGTTGAGCCACTTGTCGAATTGCCGGAACGGATCGGATGCCACGTCGTGCTCATCGAGCGACGCGCGGGAATAGTTGATACGGAGATCAGCGAGAGAAGTCATTTTTATGCGAACCCTTCAATCTGGGGCCAGTATAGCCAAGGATGCAAAATCATGCGTCGAGACGACACGCCCGGCCGACACCGCGCCGATCAGGCAAAATAGGCGCTTTCGCGGCCAGGCCGCTTTCATTTCACTTACCTCAGCATGGCCCGAATCGACGTCGTCACGACGCAAGCCGATCTTACTCCTGGCCCGGCGGGACATTTTGACCCGGATCGGGCGCGGCGCTTTGGCGGCGTCTCGCGCCTGTACGGGCCCGACGCGCTGGCCGCGTTCGAACGCGCGCACGTGGCCGTGATCGGCATCGGCGGGGTCGGCTCGTGGACGGCCGAAGCGCTCGCGCGCAGCGCGATCGGCAACCTGACCCTGATCGATCTCGACAATATCGCGGAAAGCAACACGAACCGCCAGATCCACGCGCTCGACGGCAATTACGGCAAGGCCAAGGTGGACGCGATGGCCGAACGGATCGCGCTGATCGATCCGGCCTGCCGCGTGCATCGCGTGGAGGATTTCGTCGAGGTCGAGAACCTCGACGCGCTGCTCGGCGGTGGCTTCGACTACGTGATCGACGCGATCGACAGCGTGCGCACCAAGGTGGCGCTGATCGCCTGGTGCGTCGCGCGCGGCCAGCCGCTCGTGACGGTGGGCGGCGCCGGCGGCCAGCTCGACCCGACGCGGATCCGCATCGACGACCTGGCGCTGACGATCCAGGATCCGCTGCTCTCGAAGGTGCGCGCGCAGCTGCGCAAGCAGCACGGCTTCCCGCGCGGGCCGAAGGCGAAGTTCAAGGTCAGCGCGGTCTACTCGGACGAGCCGCTGATCTATCCGGAGGCGGCCGCCTGCGAGATCGACGACGCGACGGCCGGCGACGTGGCCGGCACGGGCGGGCCGGCCGGGCTCAACTGCGCCGGCTTCGGGTCGAGCGTGTGCGTGACGGCGAGCTTCGGGTTCGCGGCCGCCGCGCATGCGCTGCGCGCGCTCGCGGCGGGCGCGGCGCGGTAACGGGCGAGATGACCGCCGCAACCGGCGGCGAAAAAAACGGGCGCGTGCCACGACGGCACGCGCCCGTTTTGCCTTCGGCAGCCGATGGCCGGCCGCGCCGGCGCCTCAGTACAGCAGCGCGCTGAGCTTGCGGCGCCACGCGGAGACCAGGTTCGGCTGGTCGGCGGCCAGCTCGAACACCGACACCATGGTCTTGCGGCCGACGTCGTCCTTGAACGCGCGGTCGCGCTTGACGATCTCGAGCAGCTGCACCAGCGCGCCTTCGTAGACGCGGTGCGCGATCAACATCTGGGCGAGATCGAAGCGCGCCTCGAGATCGTTGCCGTCGGCGGCGATGCGGGCTTCCAGCGCGTCGGTCGGCGGCAGCTCGACAGCGGCGTCGAGCGAGTCGAAGCGCGTCTTGATCGCGTGGTAGCGCGGGTCCACGCCGTTCACGGTCTGCGGCGAGAGGCGCGTGGCCTCGTCGCGCGCGGCCTCGACGCGATCGATGGCCAGCAGCAGCTCGATCAGGTCGAGGCGGATGTCGTCCTGGCCCGGGTTCAGCGCGAGCGCCGACTGCAGGTGCGTGACGGCGTCGTCGTAGCGTTCCTCGGACAGCGCGATCTGCGCGGCGCGGCGCTCGGCGTCGTCGGGCGACGGCAGCAGGCGGTCGATGAAGGCGCGGATCTGGCCTTCGGGCAGCACGCCGATGAACTGGTCGACGGCACGGCCGTCGGCGAACGCGATCACGTGCGGGATGCTGCGCGTCTGGAAATGCGCGGCGAGTTCCTGGTTCTCGTCGACGTTGACCTTGACGAGTTTCCAGCGCCCCGCGTAGTCGGCCTCGAGGCGTTCGAGCAGCGGGCCGAGCGTCTTGCACGGGCCGCACCAGGGCGCCCAGAAGTCGACGAGTACCGGGGCGTCGAGCGATGCTTCGATGACGTCGCGTTCGAAGGTGGCGAGCGTGGTTTCCATGGAGGTCCTCGTGGATCGGATTAATCGCGTAGATGGGGCCGAAGCCGGATCTTTCAATGCAGGCGCGCCGGCCGCCGGCGCGCCCCGGAGTTCAATGCGTCTTGCGCTCGGGCAGCGGAATCCAGTCGGTCTCGCCCGGCACGCCGCCCATCGTCTGCTCGGTCCAGGCCGTCTTCGCGCGCTCGATCGCCTCGCGGCTGCTCGCCACGAAATTCCACTCGATGAAGCGCTCGCCGGCCAGCTTCGCGCCGCCCAGCAGCATCAGGCGCGCGCCGCCGCGGCTCGCGAGCGAGACCGCCGCGCCGGGCGTGAGCACGGCCATCTGTTCCGCGTCGAGCGGCGTGCCGTCGATCGTCAGGTCGCCCGCCACCAGGTAGACGGCGCGTTCCTCGTGATCGGCGTCGAACGCGAGCGTCGCGCCGGGGGCGAACTCGGCGGCCGCGTAGAGCGTGCGCGAGAACGTGGTGACGGGCGAGACGAGGCCGAACGCGTCGCCGGCGATCACGGTCAGCGCGACGCCGTCGCGCGCGAGCTTCGGCAGCGTCGCGGCCGGATGGTGCTCGAACGCGGGCTCGGTGGTCTCGTGTTCGAGCGGCAGCGCCACCCAGGTCTGGATGCCGTGGATGGTCTGGCCGCGCTCGCGGACTTCGGCGGGCGTGCGCTCGGAGTGGACGATGCCGCGCCCCGCCGTCATCCAGTTCACGTCGCCGGGCACGATGGTCTGCACCGAGCCGAGGCTGTCGCGGTGCAGGATCGCGCCGTCGAACAGGTAGGTGACCGTGGCGAGGCCGATGTGCGGGTGCGGGCGCACGTCGAGGCCGCTGCCGGGCGGCAGTTCGGCCGGCCCCATGTGGTCGAAGAAGATGAACGGGCCGACGAGGCGCGCGGCCATCGCGGGCAGCGTGCGGCGCACCTGCAGGTTGCCGATGTCGCGGACATGCGGTTTCAGGACCGCTCGGATCGAATCGCTCATGGTGGTCGGGGGGCTGGCTGGGGACGGACTGGAATTGCGCTCATTGTATCGGGCTCGCGGAAAGCGCGGCGACAGGTTGCCGCAGCCGTTACACTGCCGGTTTCGTGCAATCGGGATAACGGAGGAGATGACGCGATGATGGCCATGAAGGACCTGCTGCTCGCGCTGGTGGTGATCGTCGCGTGGGGCGTCAATTTCGTCGTGATCAAGGTGGGCCTGCACGGCGTGCCGCCGATGCTGCTCGGCGCGCTGCGCTTCACGCTCGCGGCGCTGCCGGCGGTGTTTTTCGTGCCTCGGCCGCGTATCCCGCTGCGCATGCTGGTGCTGTACGGCGCGACCATCCTGCTCGCGCAGTTCGTGTTCCTGTTCACCGCGATGAACGTCGGCATGCCGGCCGGAGTGGCCTCGCTGGTGCTGCAGGCGCAGGCGTTCTTCACGCTCGGCTTCGCGCGGGTGTTCCTCGGCGAGCGCGTGCGGGTCTGGAACCTGACGGGCCTCGCGATCGCCGCGCTCGGGCTCGTGACGATCGCCGCGCAAAGCGGCGGGGCAATGACGCTGGCCGGCTTCGCGCTGACCATCTGCGCGGCCGCGTCGTGGGCGCTCGGCAACATCGTCACGAAGCGGATCGGCAAGGTGGAGCTGGTGCCGCTGGTGGTGTGGGGCAGCCTGGTGCCGCCGCTGCCGTTCTTCGCGCTGTCGCTCGCGCTCGAGGGCCCGGCGCGGATCGAGGCCGCGCTCGGCGCGCTGTCGGGCGCGTCGATCTTCGCGATCGTCTATCTCGCATTCGTCGCCACGCTGGTCGGCTACGCGCTGTGGGGGCGCCTGCTGTCGCGCTATCCGGCGGCGCAGGTCGCGCCGTTCTCGCTGGTGGTGCCGGTGGTCGGCATCGCCTCGTCGGCGCTGCTGCTCGGCGAACGGATGAGCGGCGCCGAATACCTCGGCGCCCTGCTGGTGATGGGGGGGCTGGTGGTCAACGTGTTCGGCGGCCGGCTCGTGCGGCGCGCGGCCTGAAGGGCGCCATCGGCGCCGCGCCGGATGCTGCAAGGAAATAGGCCCCGCGATGCGGGGCCTTTGCGTTTGGCGTGGCGGCGAGGCCGTGAAGCTGCCGCTCAGGCCATCCGGCTTTTCGCGAGCGGCGGATTCGCCGCGAAGTAGCGCTTGATGCCGCGGAAGATCGCGTCGGCCATCTGCTCGCGATAGGCGTCGTCGTTGAGGCGCCGCTCTTCTTCCGGATTGCTGATGAACGCGGTCTCGACCAGGATCGACGGAATGTCGGGCGCCTTCAGCACCGCGAAGCCGGCCTGCTCGACCGAGCCCTTGTGCAGCTTGTTGATGGTGCCGACTTCCTTCAGCACGAAGTTGCCGTAGCGCAGCGAGTCGCGGATCTGTGCCGTGGTCGACATGTCGAACAGCGCGCGGTTCACCGACACGTCCTGCGTCTTCACGTTGATCCCGCCGATCGTGTCCGACGAGTTCTCCTTGTTCGCCATCCAGCGCGCGGCGGCGCTGGTCGCGCCGTGGTCGGACAGCGCGAACACCGACGAGCCGTGTGCCTGCGGCGTGGTGAACGCGTCGGCGTGGATCGACACGAACAGGTCGGCGCCGACGCGCCGCGCCTTCTGCACGCGCACGTTCAGCGGCACGAAGAAGTCGTTGTCGCGCGTCATCATCGAGCGCATGTTCGGCGCGCCGTCGATCTTCGCGCGCAGCCGCTTGGCAATGTCGAGCGCGACGTGCTTCTCGTAGGTGCCGCCGCCGCCGATCGCGCCGGGATCCTCGCCGCCGTGGCCCGGATCGATCGCGACGGTGAGCAGCCGCACCGTGCCGTTCTTGCCCTTCGGCGCCGTGAGCGCATAGGACGAGTCGGTGTCGTCATCGTCGTCCTGCTTCGCGACCGCTGGCGGCGGCTTGATGGCGGGCCTGGCCGGGCTCGACGGCGCGGCGGGCGAGGGCCGCGCCGCGGGCGGCGCGTTCTGCGCGAAGCGCTGGAAGAACGCGTCGCTGCCGTCGCCGCTCGCGGGCGGCGGCGTGCCGGGGCCGTTCAGCGCTGCCTGCGGCGGCTGCGCTTGCTGCGCGCGCACCGAGTCGTTCAGCTGCTGTTCCTTGTGCTCGGTCTGCGCGATCAGGTCCGACAGCGGATCGGGCGCGACGGCCGGATACAGGTCGAACACCAGCCGGTAGCGATACGAGCCGACCGGCGGCAGCGTGAACATCTGCGGCTTCACCGAACCTTTCAGGTCGAACACCATGCGCACCACGTGCGGCTGGTACTGGCCGACGCGCACCGACTGGATCTGCGGATCGTTCGGCGCGATCTTCGAGACCAGCTCGCGCAGCGCCTGGTCGAGGTCGAGCCCGTCGAGGTCGACCACCAGCCGGTCGGGGCCTTGCAGCAGCTGCTGGGCCGCCTGCAGCGGCTGGTCGGATTCGATCGTCACGCGCGTGTAGTCGCGCGCGGGCCAGACCCGCACGCCGAGCACCGACGACGCACGCGCCAGGCTCGGCGCGACCAGCCCGAGCACGAGCGTCGAGGCGCCCGCGACGAGCACCTGCCGGCGCCGCCAGTTGTGGGTGACGGTGGCGGCCGATTCGATCGACCGGAACGGTTTGATCAACATCTTTCGAGACATGCGTTTCCTGAAGCACTGTAGGCCCGCGCGTCGAGCCGGCGGCCGTCGCCGTCGACATCGAGCGCGAACACGAGATCCGGCACGCCGAGCAGGGTACCGGCCTGCTGCGGCCATTCGACGAGGCAGATCGCACCGGCGTTGAAATATTCGCGAAAGCCCGCGTCCGCCCATTCGGCCGGATCACTGAATCGGTAGAGATCGAAATGATGGACCGTGAGTTCCCCGTTTTCGCGCGCGATCACGTAGGGCTCGACGAGCGTGTAGG
Source organism: Burkholderia perseverans (assembly GCF_022870505.1). Classification (NCBI taxonomy): domain Bacteria; kingdom Pseudomonadati; phylum Pseudomonadota; class Betaproteobacteria; order Burkholderiales; family Burkholderiaceae; genus Burkholderia; species Burkholderia perseverans. The sequence goes on along the minus strand of NZ_CP045094.1, from coordinate 3,529,810 downwards.
TGGGACTCTTCACGCGGCCGGCGTGGCCGAGGCCGCGCAGGATCGCGCGGACCAGCGTGGTCTTGCCGGCGCCGAGGTCGCCCGCGAGCTGGATCTGCAGGCCGGTGAACGCGTGTTGCGCCACGGCTTGCGCGCGCACGGCGTCGAGCGCCTGCGCGAAGCGCTCGCCGAACGCGGCGGTCGCGGCCTCGTCGGGGAGCGCGAAGCGGCGCTCGGCCAGCGGTGCGGCGGGGACGGACACGGCGTTCGGATGGCTGGGCTGCGCGGGCATTCTCGTAAAATAGCGCGATGAACCGTAAACCGGAACTCGCCGTGATCGACGCGCCCGCTTCGCAAAGCGACGGCGCCGCGTGGGGCCGCCTCGATGATGCGGCGCTGGAGGCGCTTGCGCAGCGCATCCGGGCCTGGGGGCGCGAACTGGGTTTCGGGGCGATCGGCATCAGCGATACCGATCTCTCGGATGCCGAAGCGGGGCTCGCCGCCTGGCTGGAAGCCGGTTGCCACGGCGAAATGGATTATATGGCCAAACACGGCATGAAACGCGCGCGCCCGGCCGAACTTGTGGCCGGTACGCGACGTGTGATCTCGGCGCGGCTCGCCTATCTGCCGGCCGCCACGATGGCCGACGGCGCCGCGTCGGATGCGGGTGGCTGGCGCGCGCACGAGCTCGCGCGGCTCGAGGACCCGGCCGCGGCGGTGGTGTCGATCTACGCGCGCGGGCGCGACTATCACAAGGTGCTGCGCAATCGGTTGCAGACGCTGGCCGAGCGCATCGAGGCCGAGATCGGCCCGTTCGGCTATCGCGTGTTCACCGATTCGGCGCCGGTGCTCGAGGTCGAACTCGCGCAGAAGGCCGGCAACGGCTGGCGCGGCAAGCACACGCTGCTGCTGCAGCGCGACGCCGGCTCGCTGTTCTTCCTCGGCGAGATCTTCGTCGACGTGCCGCTGCCGACCGACGCCGAGCTGCACCCCGAGGCCGCGCCCGAAACGCCGGGCGCGCATTGCGGCAGCTGCACGCGCTGTCTCGACGCCTGCCCGACGGCGGCGATCGTCGAACCGTTTCGCGTCGATGCGCGGCGCTGCATCTCGTACCTGACGATCGAACTGAAAGGCAGTATTCCGGAAGCGATGCGCCCGCTGATCGGCAATCGCGTGTATGGCTGCGACGACTGCCAGCTCGTCTGCCCCTGGAACAAGTTCGCGCAGGCCGCGCCGGTGGCCGATTTCGACGTGCGCCACGGGCTCGACCGGGCCTCGCTCGTCGAGCTGTTCGGCTGGAGCGCGACGGAATTCGACGAGCGCATGCAGGGCAGCGCGATCCGGCGCATCGGCTATGAACGCTGGCTGCGCAATCTGGCGGTCGGGCTCGGCAACGCGCTGCGTGCGCCGGCCGGGCGCGTGACCGACGAAGCGCGCGCGGCGATCGTGGTGGCGCTCTCGGCACGCGCCGACGATGCCTCGGCGCTCGTGCGCGAACATGTGGAATGGGCGCTGCGGGCGGCCTGACGGCGGCATGGCGCGGCGGTGGACGAATGGATGGGCGGGGATCGCGCGGCACCGGCCGCGCTTCGGGAGACCGTGATGTTCAATGCAGTGATCGACGCGCCGTTCGGCAGGATCGGCATTCGCACCGAAGGGAACGTGGTGCGCGAGCTCGTCTATCTGCCCGATTCGGTGCGCGCCGTGGCGCCCGACAACGCGCTCGCGCGGCGCGCCGCGAAGCAGATCGAGCGTTATTTCGAGCGGGCCTCGGCGCGCTTCACGCTGCCGCTCGCCGAGGTCGGTTCGGCATTCCAGCAGCGCGTCTGGCAGGCGATCCGCGAGGTGCCGCCCGGCAATGTGGTGACCTACGGCCAGCTCGCGAAGCGGATCGGCAGCGCGCCGCGCGCGGTCGGCCAGGCCTGCGGCGCGAACTGGTTTCCGCTCGTGATCCCGTGCCATCGCATCGTCGCGTCGAGCGGCATCGGCGGCTTCTCGAATCACGACGACGAAGGTTATTTCCTGAAGATCAAGCGCTGGCTGCTCGCGCATGAAGGGATCCGCTACTGATGGCGATGCAGATCGACGAACAGACCGGCGTGCCGGTGGATGAGCCGCGCGAGGCGCAGGTGTCCGGCGCGGGCGACGACGCTGCGGCGTCGCCCGGTGGAGAGGGTGGCGCGCCTTTGGCGACCGTGGGCGCCAAAGGTACGATCGGCGTGGCTGCCGGCGAGGCGGCCGGCGACGCGAAGCGTGCCAAGGGCACGAAGGACATGAAGGACACGAAGGCCGTGAAGGGTGTGAAGGGCACGAAGGGCACGAAGGGCACGAAGGGCGCCGCCGCGGCGCCGGCAACGGCGGGCAAGCTGCGTGGCGCGGCGGACAGCAAGCCGCGCGCGGCGGCGGAGCCGCCGGCCGGGCCCGGTGCCGGCGACGAGCCGGCCGACGGCGGCGATCCGCTCGGCGGCAGCCCCGAGCGCGAGGCGAGCCGGACCTCGATCGATCTGTTCTGCGATGCGCTCTGGCTCGAACACGGCCTGTCGCAGAACACGCTCGATGCCTACCGGCGCGACCTGACGCTGTTCGCGCAATGGCTCGCGGCCGCGCACGGTGCGAGTGTCGACGCCGTGGACGAGGCGATGCTGACGGGCTACATCGCGGCGCGCAGCGACGGCAAGGCCACCTCGTCGAACCGGCGCCTGTCGGTGTTCCGCCGCTACTATGGCTGGGCGCTGCGCGAGCACCGCGCGGCGACCGATCCGACGCTGCGCATCCTGTCCGCGAAGCAGCCGGCGCGGTTTCCGTCGACGCTGTCGGAGGCGCAGGTCGAGGCGCTGCTCGCGGCGCCCGACGTCGAGACCGCGCTTGGACTGCGCGACCGCACCATGCTCGAGCTGATGTATGCGAGCGGGCTGCGCGTGAGCGAACTCGTCACGCTGAAGACCGTCGAGATCGGCCTCAACGACGGCGTGGTGCGCGTGATGGGCAAGGGCTCGAAGGAGCGGCTGGTGCCGTTCGGCGAGGTCGCGCACGGCTGGATCGAGCGCTACCTGCGCGAGGCGCGCCCGGCGCTGCTCGGCGCGCGCGCCTCGGACGCGCTGTTCGTGACCGCGCGCGGCGAAGGCATGACGCGCCAGCAGTTCTGGAACATCATCAAGCGCCACGCGACGCGCGCCGAGATCCGCGCGCACCTGTCGCCGCACACGCTGCGGCACGCGTTCGCGACGCATCTGCTCAACCACGGCGCCGACCTGCGCGTGGTGCAGATGCTGCTTGGCCACAGCGACATCTCGACGACGCAGATCTACACGCACGTCGCACGCGAGCGGCTGAGGACGCTGCACGCCGCGCATCATCCGCGCGGCTGAGGCGGCTTGGGCTGGCGTCAGCGATTCACGGCACGGGATCGCGGCATCGAATCACGCACGGTACAGCCCGGCGCTCCGCGAGCGCCACGCCGCGTCACCGGCCATAGGCAGGATGCTCGCGCAGCCGATGCTTGAGCACCTTGCCCGTCGAGGCGGCCGGCAGCGCATCGACGGCGACGATGCGCGCGGGCCGCTTGTACGGCGCCAGCCGCGCCGCGCACCAGGCCTCGAGTTCGTCGCGCGCGAGGGCCGCGCCCGGCGTCAGCTCGACGAAGGCCATCACTTCCTCGTTGTCCGCCACCGGCCGGCCGATCACGGCCGACTGCACGACCGCCGGATGCGCGTTGAGCACATGCTCGACCTCGGCCGGATAGACGTTGAACCCCGAACGGATGATCAGTTCCTTGCTGCGGCCGGCGATGGTCAGCGCGCCGTCGCCAGCGGCGCTCGCGAGGTCGCCCGTCTTCAGCCAGCCGTCGGCCGTCACCGCCGCGCGCGTCGCTTCCGGGTTGCGGTAATAGCCGAGCATCACGTTCGGCCCGCGCACGAGGATCTCGCCGACCTCGCCGGGCGCCGCGTCGCGGCCGTCCACGCCGGCCAGGCGCACCTCGATGCCGGGAATCGGCGTGCCGACCGAGCAGTCGGCGCGCGGCGCGTCGAGCGAGGTCTGCGTGACGGTCGGGCTGCTCTCGGTCATGCCGTAGCCGTTGTGCATCGGCAGGCCGTAGATACGCTCGACGCGCGCCTTCAGGTCGGCGTCGAGCGGCGAGCCGCCCGAATAGATGAAGCGCAGATGCGGCGCATGCCACGCGTGGCCCTGCGCCTGCAGATGGTCGAGCAGCTTCGCGTGCATCGCCGGCACCCCCTGGAAGATCGTCACGCGTTCGTCGGCGAGCGCGCGGCGCGCGGCCTCGGGCGTGAAGCGCTGCACCAGCCGCAGCGTGGCGCCGGCGTAGAGGCTGCCGAGGCAGACCGAGGTCAGCCCGTAGACGTGCGATACCGGCAGCACCGTATAGACGACGTCGTCGGCACTCACGCGCCGCAGCGTGCTCGACATCGCGGCGACGAACAGCAGGTTGCGGTGCGACAGCATCACGCCCTTCGGCGTGCCGGTGGTGCCGGTGGTGTAGATCAGCGCCGCGCACTGCCGGGCCGCATCGGATTCGACCGGCTCGGCGGCGGCGCCGGGATCGAGCGCGACGGCCCAGGTACCGATGTCGGGCTCGCCCGTGGCGGCGGGCAGCGCGTGGTGGCGCGCCGCGTGGGCGGCCGCGTCGGCCGAGGTGGCGGTGACGAACGCGATCGCGCGCGGCCGCGCGTGCGCGGCGATCGCGTCGAGTTCGGCCGCCGACAGCCGCGCGTTCGCGAGGAACGCCCAGGCGTCGAGCGAGGCGGCCGCGAACAGCAGCACGATCTGCGCGATGCTGTTCTCGGCGACGAGCATCACGCGATCGCCGCCGCGCACGCCGAGCGCGCGCAGCTGGCCGGCCGTCGCGCCGATGGCCGCCACGAGCTGCCGGTAGCTGAGCCGGCGTGCATCCTCGACGAGCGCCGGGTGGTCGGGCAGGCGTGCCGCGACCCGCGCGGGGATCTCGGTGATCCGCTCGGGTAGCGCGGCGAGCAGCGCCGCGACGTCGAGGCTCGGGGAGGGCGGTGAAAGGGGCATCGGGGCTCCGGAAACGAGGCCGGCACGGGATGGGCGCGGCCTTTCGCAGGAAAACGTGCCGATCGTGCCATGCCCACCCCGGGCGCCGCAATCGGCCGAACGGACAATAGTGCTTCGCGGCGCCCGCAATTAAAATGCGCGCATGAGCAAATCCCGACATGTATCCGAGACGCCGGCGACGCAATGGTTGCGCCGCCACGGCATCGCCTTCGGCGAACACACCTACGATTACGTCGAGCATGGCGGCACCGGCGAATCGGCGCGCCAGCTCGGCGTGGACGAGCACGCCGTGGTCAAGACGCTGGTGATGGAGGACGAGCACGCCAAGCCGCTGGTGATCCTGATGCACGGCGACCGTACCGTGTCGACCAAGAACCTGGCGCGGCAGATCGGGGCCAAGCGCGTCGAGCCGTGCAGGCCCGAGGTCGCCAACCGCCATTCCGGCTACCTCGTCGGCGGCACCTCGCCGTTCGGCACGAAGAAGGCGATGCCCGTCTACGTCGAGGCGAGCGTGCTCGACCTGCCCTCGATCTTCGTCAACGGCGGCCGGCGCGGCTACCTCGTGAGCCTCGCGCCGGCGGTGCTGACCACGGTGCTCGGCGCGACGCCGGTGCAGTGCGCGAGCGTCGACTGAGGGTTTCACCGGCGACCCCGGCCGGCGCGCTTCGGTAGAATGGGCGCCGCCGCGGCCCGGCAGACGGCGCCGCTTCCTCATTCATTCGTCGAAATTACGCTCCCATGCAGATTCTGATCGCTACCGTCGCTGCCTACCTGATCGGCTCGGTGTCGTTCGCCGTCGTCGTCAGCGCGTTGATGGGCCTCGCCGATCCCCGCTCGTATGGCTCGAAGAACCCCGGCGCGACCAACGTGCTGCGCAGCGGCAACCGCAAGGCCGCGATCCTGACGCTGCTCGGCGACGCGTTCAAGGGCTGGCTGGCCGTCTGGCTGGTGCGGCACTTCGGGATCGGCGGCGAGACCGGCATCGCGCTGGCCGCGATCGCCGTGTTCCTCGGCCACCTGTATCCGGTGTTCTTCCGCTTCCAGGGCGGCAAGGGCGTGGCGACGGCGGCCGGCGTGCTGCTCGCGATCTCGCCCGCGCTCGGCATCGCGACGCTCCTGACCTGGCTCGTGATCGCGTTCTGCTTCCGCTACTCGTCGTTCGCCGCGCTGGTGGCCGCCGTGTTCGCGCCGCTGTTCGACGTCTACCTGTTCGGCACGCACGACAACCCGGTCGCCTGGGCCGTGCTGGCGATGAGCGTGCTGCTGGTCTGGCGGCACCGCGGCAATATCTCGAAGCTGCTGAAGGGACAGGAAAGCCGGATCGGCGACAAGAAGAAAGCCGCGGAGGCGCCGCGCGCCGAGTGAGCTGGCGGCGGGGGGACAGGATATAAGACACGCGGCACGCCGGCGAGCATCGCCGGCGCCGCGTCGCGATCAGTCGCGGAAGTTGTTGAAGTCGAGCGGCGTGTCGGAGATTTCCTTGCGCAGCAGCGCGATCACGCTTTGCAGGTCGTCGCGCTTGGTGCCCGATACGCGCACGGCGTCGCCCTGGATGCTGGCCTGCACCTTGATCTTGCTGTCCTTCACGGTGCGCACGACGCGCTTGGCCAGATCGCCCGTCACGCCCTTCTTGATCGTGACGACCTGCTTGAGCTTGTCGCCGCCGATCTTCTCGACCTTGCCGTAGTCGAGGAAACGCACGTCGACGCCGCGCTTGGCCATCTTGCCGATCAGCACGTCCTTCACCTGGCCGAGCTTGAAGTCGTCGTCGGCAAACATCGTCAGTTCCTGCTCCTTGTGCTCGACGCGCGAGTCGGAGCCCTTGAAGTCGAAGCGCGTCGAAATTTCCTTGTTCGACTGCTCGATGGCGTTTTTCACTTCAATCATGTTCGCTTCGGAAACGACGTCGAACGATGGCATGCGATTCTCCCTGTAAAACGCGCGCCCCGCGCGAAGCGGGCGCGCTCACTCGCTATAATTGCGGACCGACCGCCATTTTACCGATGCCCCCGCGTTTGCCCAAGGCCGCTCGCCCGTCACCCCGGCGCGGTTTGCGCGAACCGCGCGCCGTTCCCTGCCCGCCGCCGATGTCCGAAGCCCCGATGCCGCCCGATCCCGCCCTGCTGCCGCTGCCCGCCGACACCCCGGTATTGCGTCCCGATTACCCGCTGCGCGAGCACAACACGTTCGGCTTCGACGTGCGCGCGCGCTTCGCGGCGACGGTCGGCACGCCGGCCGGGTTCGCCGCCGCGGCGCGCGACCCGCGCGTGGCCGGGCTGCCGGTGCGGGTGCTCGGCGGCGGCAGCAACGTGGTATTCACCGGCGACGTGGACGCGCTGGTGCTGATCAACGACGTGCGTGGTCGCGCGCTGGTGCGCGAGGACGACGAGGCCTGGTACGTGGAGGCGGGCGGCGGCGAGAACTGGCACGCGTTCGTCGACTGGACGCTCGCGGCCGGCATGCCGGGGCTCGAGAATCTCGCGCTGATTCCCGGCACGGTCGGCGCCGCGCCGATCCAGAACATCGGCGCCTACGGCATCGAGATGCGCGAGCGCTTTGCCGCGCTGACGGCCGTCGAGCTGGCCAGCGGCGAGCTGGTGGCGTTCGACGCCGCGGCCTGCGCGTTCGGCTATCGCGACAGCGTGTTCAAGCGCGAGGCGCGCGAGCGTTTCGCGATCGTGTCGGTCACGTTCCGGTTGCCGAAGCGCTGGGCGCCGCGCACCAACTACGCCGATGTCGCGCGCGAGTTCGCGGCACGCGGCATCGAGCCGGCCGCCGCGACGCCGCGCGACGTGTTCGACGCGGTGGTCGCGATCCGGCGCGCGAAACTGCCCGATCCGCGCGAACTCGGCAACGCCGGCAGTTTCTTCAAGAATCCGGTGATCGACGCGGCGCAGTGCGCGGCGCTGCGCGAACGCGAGCCCGAGCTGGTCTCGTATCCGCAGCCCGACGGGCGCGTCAAGCTCGCGGCCGGCTGGCTGATCGACCGCTGCGGCTGGAAGGGACGCGCGCTCGGCACGGCGGCGGTCCACGATCGCCAGGCGCTGGTGCTGGTGAATCGCGGCGGCGCGACGGGGGCGGACGTGCTCGCGCTCGCGCGTGCGATCCAGGACGACGTGGAGGCGCGCTTCGGCGTGCGGCTCGAGGCCGAGCCGGTCGCGATCTGAGACGCGCCGCGGGCCGCCCGCGCCAATCCGGGCTGCATTAACCCGCTAACCCGCGCGTCCATGAAAAAGCCCCGCCTCGGCGGGGCTTCGTCCATCCTTGCTGCGGTGCGGCGCTCAGTGATTGAGCTTGCCGAGCAGCAGGAATTCCATCAGCGCCTTCTGCACGTGCAGGCGGTTTTCCGCCTCGTCCCAGACCACGCTCTGCGGGCCGTCGATCACGCCGGCCGACACTTCCTCGCCGCGATGGGCGGGCAGGCAATGCATGAAGAGCGCGTCGGGGCTCGCGCCGGCCATCATCTCCTCGTCGACGCACCAGTCGGCGAAGGCCTGCTTGCGCACCTCGTTCTCGGCCTCGAAGCCCATGCTGGTCCAGACGTCGGTCGTGACGAGATCGGCGCCGCGGCAGGCTTCGTTCGGATCCTCGACCACCTCGTAGGCCGAGGCGGCGTCGGCGTCGACGAGCGTCATGTCGAGCGCGTAGCCGGGTGGCGTGGACAGGCGCAGCTTGAAGCCGAGGATCTGCGCGGCCTGGATCCAGGTGTAGAGCATGTTGTTGGCGTCGCCGACCCAGGCCACCGTCTTGCCGCGGATCGGGCCGCGGTGTTCGTAGTAGGTGAAGATGTCCGCCAGCACCTGGCACGGATGGAACTCGTTGGTCAGGCCGTTGATCACCGGCACGCGCGAATTGTCGGCGAAGCGCTGGATGATCTCCTGCTCGAAGGTGCGGATCATGATGATGTCGACCATCCGCGAGATCACCTGCGCCGAATCCTCCACCGGCTCGCCGCGGCCGAGCTGCGTATCGCGCGTGCTCATGAACACCGCGTGGCCGCCGAGCTGGAAGATGCCGGCTTCGAACGAGAGCCGCGTGCGCGTCGAGTTCTTCTCGAAGATCATCGCGAGCGTGCGGTCGTGCAGCGGATGGTAGGTTTCGTAGTTCTTGAACTTGCGCTTCAGGATACCCGTGCGTTCGAGCACGTACTCGTAGTCTTCCAGCGAGAAATCCTTGAACTGCAGGTAGTGACGAATGGTTTTGGCGGTCATGAAACGAGACGCGGCGGGAGGCAACCAGCGCTCGCGCGCCGGACGGCGCCGGCCGTCGGGGTGTGGTAATCCGGTCGAGCATAAAGGATTTTGCCGGCTTTGACGAGCCGGGCCGCCCCGGCGCGCCAGCTCGTGGCGCAGCGGCCGGCGCCGTGTCCTTGGCCGCGCGAATCAGGGTGACGGGCGGGCAGGCGGTGGCACGCGAATCGGTCCGGCACCGGCATCGTGGCGCCGCTGGATGCGGCGGTGCGGTATAATTTCGCGGTTTTCCGAAGCCCGGCAGATCGCGCTGCCGGATACGGGCGGCGCCCGCGCTCATGCGCGGCTGCGTACACCGGTGTGCTTGCGGGCAGCGCCCGGCGAGGGCGGCGGCAACGCGCCACGCAGCCGGCATCGCAAGCGGCCGTTCCCCGTTTCCGCCGCGGCAGCGTCATGCCGTCGGCCCATCAACTGGGACCCTTCATGGCAGAAACTCCCCCGACCGAATTCTTCATTCAAGGCATCACGAAAGAAGGAAAGACGTTTCGTCCGAGCGACTGGTCGGAACGGCTTGCCGGCGTGATGGCCCAGTTCGGACCGGGCGCGAGCGGCCGCAATGCGTACATGAAATATTCGCTGTACGTGCGGCCGACGATCGTCAGCGGCATCAAGTGCGTGATCGTCGACACGCGCCTGCGCGATCTCGAGCCGATGGCCTTCGATTTCGTGATGAACTTCGCGCGCGACAACAACCTCGTCGTCACCGAGGCCTGCGAGTTGCATCTGGGCAAGCATCCCTGAGCGGACCCGCGCGGGCGCACCGGCAAGGCCGCCGCCAGCGTCATCACGATTCCCTTCCCCCGTTATCGCCGGTGCGCGCCGGTGCGCAGCCTGGCGGCCAGGTTAACGTCATGTCGGCGTCGCGCATGCGCTGCGGCTGGCGGCAAGTCCTGCAGGCACGACAAAAAGCCCGCCGAAGCGGGCTTTTCGCGATCGCGGGAAACAGGGGCCCGCGCGAGGCGGGCACACCGGATTCGAGTTACTGCGCGGCGGCCTGCAGGCCCTTGACCGCTGCCGACAGGCGGCTCTTGTGGCGAGCGGCCTTGTTCTTGTGAACGATCTTCTTGTCGGCGATCGTGTCGATCGTCTTCGTGGCGGCCTTGTACAGCTCGGCAGCCTTGGCTTGATCGCCGGCGTCGATCGCCTTGCGAACCGCCTTGATTGCGGTACGGAATTTCGAGCGCAGCGCCGAGTTGTGCGAGTTAGCCTTCGCTGCCTGGCGGGCGCGCTTGCGTGCTTGTGCGGAATTAGCCATGACGGTTCCTTATCCTGTCCTGTTCCCAGAGCTTGGAGCCTGACGGCCAAGCGCTGCTTTTCGATCCGACCCTCGAGAGCGATTGCCCGGGGCGCAAAAAAACATTGGTTTCACCGAGGTCGGCAACGTGCTCGATGATCACCGCAGCGCGAATGCAGACTCAGAAACGGGCGATTATAGCAACAAAATCAAGGCAGTGACAAGCTCGGCGATATCGGCCGGTCCTGCCTCGTGCCATTTCATGCCGGCGGCGGCCGGAGCCCCGCGCGGGGCGCGTCCGGCGCCTTTTTCCGCCGAAGGGGCGGACCGCAACGGGGCTTCCGTATAATAGGCGCCCCATGAATCTATTCCGAGCCCTGCTGACGGTCAGCGGCTTCACGCTGTTGTCGCGCGTGACCGGTCTGGCCCGCGAAACGCTGATCGCCCGTGCGTTCGGCGCCAGTCAATACACCGACGCGTTCTACGTCGCCTTCCGGATCCCGAACCTGCTGCGCCGGCTGTCGGCCGAGGGCGCGTTTTCGCAGGCATTCGTGCCGATCCTCGCCGAGTTCAAGAACCAGCAGGGCCACGACGCCACCAAGGCGCTCGTCGACGCGATGTCGACCGTGCTCGCCTGGGCACTTGCGCTGCTCTCGGTGGTGGGCGTGGCCGGTGCGTCGTGGGTGGTCTACGCGGTCGCCTCGGGCTTGAGCAACGACGGCCATGCCTATCCGCTCGCGGTCACGATGACGCGGATCATGTTCCCGTACATCATCTTCATCTCGCTGACCACGCTCGCCTCGGGCGTGCTGAACACCTACAAGAACTTCTCGCTGCCGGCGTTCGCGCCGGTGCTGCTGAACGTTGCGTTCATCGTGGCCGCGGCGTTCGTCGCGCCGCACCTGAAGATGCCGGTCTACGCGCTGGCCTGGGCCGTGATCGTCGGCGGCCTGCTGCAGTTCGTGGTGCAGTGGCCGGGGCTCAAGCGCATCGACATGATGCCGCGCATCGGGCTCAATCCGCTGCGCGCGCTCGCGCACCCGGGCGTCAAGCGCGTGCTTGCGAAGATGGTGCCGGCCACCTTCGCCGTCTCGGTCGCGCAGCTCTCGCTGATCATCAATACGAACATCGCGTCGCGGCTCGGGCAGGGCGCCGTGTCGTGGATCAACTATGCCGACCGGCTAATGGAGTTTCCCACCGCGCTGCTCGGCGTCGCGCTCGGCACGATCCTGCTGCCGAGCCTGTCGAAGGCGCACGTCGACGAGGATTCGACCGAGTATTCGGCGCTGCTCGACTGGGGCCTGCGCGTGACCTTCCTGCTCGCGGTGCCGAGCGCGCTCGGGCTGCTGTTCTTCGCCACGCCGCTCACGGCCACGCTGTTCAATTACGGCAAGTTCGACGCGCACACGGTGCAGATGGTCTCGCGCGCGCTGGCCGCCTACGGCGTCGGCCTGATCGGCATCATCCTGATCAAGATCCTCGCACCGGGCTTCTATGCCAAGCAGGACATCAAGACCCCGGTGAAGATCGCGATCGGCGTGCTGATCGTCACCCAGCTGTCGAACTACGTGTTCGTGCCGCTGCTCGGCACGGCCGGCCTCACGCTCAGCATCGGCGTGGGCGCATCGCTGAATTCGCTGCTGCTGTTCCTCGGGCTGCGCCGGCGCGGCATCTACCGGCCGTCGCCGGGCTGGCCGCGCTTCTTCGCCCAGCTGACGGGCGCCTCGCTGGTGCTCGCCGGCACGATCCACTGGTTCGCGATCAATTTCGACTGGACCGGGCTGCGCGCGCAGCCGCTCGCGCGCATCGCGCTGACGGCCGCCAGCCTGATCCTGTTCGCCGCACTATATTTCGGTATGTTGTGGTTGATGGGATTCAAATACGCGTATTTCCGCCGCCGCGCCAAATGACGACCACCATGACCCGCGTTCTCGATTTCTTCAGCGCCCTCGTCGCCGAGGATGACAGCCTGCCCCTGACCGAGGCGGCGCTCTCGCTCGCCCAGGATGCCTATCCCGACCTCGACATGCAGGCGGCGCTCGCCGAGCTCGACGCGCTCGTCGTGCGCTTTCGCCGGCGCGTGCGGGCCGACCTGCCGGCGCGCGCGATGGTGGACGCGCTCAACGACTATTTCTTCCGCGAACTCGGCTTCGCCTGCAATCACAACGATTACTACGATCCCGACAACAGCTACCTGAACATGGTGCTCAAGCGCCGCCGCGGCATCCCGATCTCGCTCGCGGTGCTCTATCTGGAACTCGCGGGCCAACTCGGGCTGGCGGTGCGCGGCGTGTCGTTCCCGGGCCACTTCCTGCTGCGCGCGACGCTGGCCGACGGCGACGCGATGATCGACCCGACCACCGGGCGCTCGCTGTCGGAGGCCGATCTGGTCGACATGCTGGAGCCGTATGTGGCGCATCCCGAGGAAACCATGTCGAGCACGCTGCGCGCGCTGCTGCAGCCGGCGACGAGTCGCGAGGTGCTCGCGCGCATGCTCAACAACCTGAAGTCGATCTACCTGCAGACCGAGCGCTGGCAGCGGCTGCTGGCGGTGCAGCAGCGGCTCGTGATCCTGCTGCCCGGGCAGCCCGACGAGGTGCGCGACCGCGGCTTCGCCTATGCGCGGCTCGACTACCTGCGCCCGGCGCTCGAGGATCTCGAGTCGTATCTCGACGACTGCCCCGAGGCGGTCGATGCGACCATCGTCGAGGCGCAGCTGACCGAACTGCGACAGCGCATGCAGCGCGGCGACGACTGACGCCTGCGCCGCCGGCCGACACCAGCCGATTCAAACGACGACGCCCGCGCACTGCATCACCGGGGCCGCGGGCGTCGTCGCATCGGCGCGCGGCTTGCGGGCCGCGCCGGCGTTCATTTCGGCTGCATGCGGATCGCGCCGTCGAGGCGGATCACCTCGCCGTTCAACATCGGGTTCTCGAGGATCTGGCGCACCAGCATCGCGTACTCGTCGGGCTTGCCGAGCCGCGGCGGGAACGGCACCATCGCGCCGAGCGCGTCCTGCACCTCCTGCGGCATGCCGAGCAGCATCGGCGTCTCGAAGATGCCGGGCGCGATCGTCATGACGCGGATCGCGCTGCGCGACAGGTCGCGCGCGAGCGGCAGCGTCATGCCGGCCACGCCGGCCTTCGAGGCGGCATAGGCGGCCTGGCCGATCTGGCCGTCGAACGCGGCCACCGACGCGGTGTTGACGATCACGCCGCGCTCGCCGGTCTCGACCGGCGCGTTCGCGGCCATCGCGGCCGCGGCCAGGCGCGCCATGTTGAAGCTGCCGACCAGGTTGATCGATACGACCTTCGCGAACAGGTCGAGCGAATGCGGACCGTCCTTGCCGACCGTCTTCGCGGCCGGCGCGATGCCGGCGCAGTTGACGAGGCCGCGCAGCGTGCCGAGCCCGGTGGCCGCTTCGACGGCGGCCTGAGCATCGGCCTCGCGCGCGACGTCGCAACTGACGAAGCGCCCGCCGAGTTCGCCGGCGAGCGCCTCGCCCGCCTCGCGGTTCAGGTCCGCGAGCACCACCTTCGCGCCCGCGCCGGCGAGCATGCGCGCCGTGCCGGCGCCGAGGCCCGATGCGCCGCCCGTGATCAGAAAGACGTTGCCGCGTAATTCCATCTTCGCTCCTTGGTTGTCGGGATCCGCCGCCGTGATCGGCCGGCGCGATCCATTGCCGGTCGATTGTACGAAACCGCGCGTGGCGGTGGTGTGAAGCGAACGTTCGTGCGATTTTTGGGTGGACGAAAAAAAGCCGCCCCGGAGAGCGGCGTGGCGCGTCGGGCGGGCGTCGTGCCCGCGGCCGGCGTTTACTTCAGTGCGTCGAACGCGCGCTGACGGATTTCGTCGACCGTGCCGAGGCCCGAGATCTTGCGATAGGCGGGCGCCTGCAGGCCGTTTTCGGCACCGCGCGCGGCCCAGTCGCCGTAATACGAGATAAGCGGCTTGGTCTGTGCCTCGTAGACGTCGAGGCGCTTCTTCACCGTGTCTTCCTTGTCGTCGTCGCGCTGGATCAGCGGCTCGCCCGTCACGTCGTCCTTGCCCTCGACCTTCGGCGGGTTGAACGTGACGTGATAGGTGCGGCCCGAGGCCGGATGGGTGCGGCGGCCGCTGATGCGATCGATGATCGCCGAGAACGGCACGTCGATCTCGAGCACGTAGTCGATCGCGACGCCGGCGTCCTTCATCGCGTCGGCCTGCGCGATGGTGCGCGGGAAGCCGTCGAACAGATAGCCGTTGGCGCAGTCCGCTTCCTTCAGGCGTTCCTTCACGAGGCCGATGATCAGCGAATCCGGCACCAGCTTGCCCTCGTCCATGTAGCCCTTGGCCTCGACGCCGAGCGGCGTGCCGGCCTTCACGGCCGCGCGCAGCATGTCGCCCGTCGAGATCTGCGGAATCCCGAACTTTTCCTTGATGAACGTGGCCTGGGTGCCCTTGCCGGCGCCGGGAGCGCCCAACAGGATCAAACGCATGGTGATATCTCCAAGTTTCATGAATGTGTGTGGCGCGAGGGGATCGCATCGGCGCGCGGCCCGGAGGTCGGCTTCCACACAACTCCGGCCGGTCTGACGGCGGCGCGGGCGGTGAAGCCCGCGCGGCGGCCGGCGGAGGGAGCTGGCGAGCGCGACTCAACGTGGGCGGCGCCTGACGGCTCGCACAGTCGTCCGATTATGCCATGGGTTATTTTTGCGGCGACCGAAAAAGGGCCTGCACGCGCGCGAGATCGGCCGGCGTGTCGACGCCCGGCGCCGGCGCGGCATCGGTCACGAGCACCGCGATCCGCTCGCCGTGCCACATCGCGCGCAGCTGTTCGAGCTGCTCGGCCTGCTCGATCGGCGCCTGCGCGAGCGACGGGTAACTGCGCAGGAAGCGCGCGCGATAGGCGTACAGCCCGATATGCCGATATACCGGGAAGGCCGGCTCCGGCATGGCTTCGACGGCAGGCCAGTGCGGCTGCCAGGCATCGCGCGACCACGGGATCGGGGCGCGCGAAAAGTACAGCGCGACGCTTTTCGCGTCGAGTGCGACCTTCACGACGTTCGGGTTGAACACGTCGGCGGCGTCGTGGATCGGATGCGCGGCAGTGGCGATCGCGCAGGCCGGATGGGCGGCTAGGTGCGACGCTACGTCGCGGATTAGTGTCGGGTCGATCAACGGCTCGTCACCTTGAACGTTCACGACGATCGTTTCATCCGGCAATTCGAGCAGCGTCGCGACTTCGGCGAGGCGGTCGGTGCCGGAAGGGTGGTCAGCGCGCGTGAGCAGCGCGTCGAAGCCGTCCGCCCGCGCGGCGTCGAGCACGCTCTGCGCGTCCGAGGCGACCAGCACGCGCGCGGCGCCCGCTTCACGCGCGCGCTCGGCCACGCGCACCACCATCGGCTTGCCGCCGAGGTCGGCGAGCGGCTTGTTCGGCAGGCGTGTCGAGGCGAGGCGGGCGGGCACGACGGCGATGAAGGGCGACGGAGTGGTCATCGGGGTTTCGGCGGCGAACGAGAATGGAATCGAAGGGAAGGCCGGCGGGGTGCCGGAGACGGGGCGCCCGCCGCAAAGGGCGGGCGCGACGGCTGGCGCCGGTGTGGAGCCGGTTTGGAGCCGGGTTGGGACCGGTGCCGCTGGAGCGGTCGGCACCGGTGGTAACGGCCAAACCAGCCGGACCGGCGCGGCGACCCCGGTCAGTGCGTGGCGGCGGGGCCGGCCGGATCGACCGGCGTGCCTTCCACGGTCTGGCGCGCCTCGTCGACGAGCATCACGGGGATGCCGTCGCGGATCGGGTAGGCGAGCTTGTCGGCGTGGCAGATCAGTTCCTGCGCGGCGCGGTCATGGTGGAGCGGGCCTTTGCAGATAGGGCACACGATGATTTCAAGCAGGCGAGCGTCCACGGAGTTTCTCCACAACGAGAGCGATAAGGCGGGGATCGAGCGCGGCCTCGACAGGGACCACCCAGAGTCGGGCATCGCGCCAGGAAGCGCCCAATTTTACTGCATCCTTCTCGGTGATCAGGATCACCTCGGCGTCGTCGTTCGCGAACGGGTTGTCGGCGAACGCGTAATGGTCGGGCAGCGCGCGCGTGGCGGGCGCGAGGCCGGCCGCGCGCAGCGTCGCGAAGAAGCGCTCGGGCGCGCCGATGCCGGCCGCGGCCAGCACGCGCGCGCCGGCGAACTGCGCGAGCGGGCGGCGCCGCGACGGCTCGTCGAGATGCCAGGCGTCGCCGGGCGCGAGCCGCAGCGCATAGGTGTCGGGCCACGGCGGTAGCGCGCGGCTGTACGGATCGTTGACGAGCGTGGCATCGCGGTGCCGCGTGAGCGGTTCGCGCAGCGGGCCGGCCGGCAGCAGGAAGCCGTTGCCGCCGAGCCGGTGGTCGAACACCACCAGCTCGACGCGGCGCGCCATCCGGTAATGCTGCAGGCCGTCGTCGCTGACCACCACGTCCACCTCGGGATGCGCGGCCGCGAGCGCCCGGATCGCGGCCACGCGGTCCGGGCAGACCATCACGGGCGCCTGGGTGCGGCGCGCGATCAGCAGCGGCTCGTCGCCGGCGCGCGAGGCGAGCGAATCGGGGCGGACCTCGGTGGGCTCGCGGATCTCGGCGCCGTAGCCGCGCGAGACCACGCCGGGGTGGAAGCCGTTGGCGCGCAGCGCGTCGACCAGCGCGATCACGGTCGGCGTCTTGCCGGTGCCGCCCACCGTGACGTTGCCGACCACCACGACCGGCGGGCCGGCATCGACGGTTTCCTTCCAGCCCGCCGCGAACGCGGCGCGGCGCAGCGCGGCGCAGGCGCCGAACAGCGCGGCGAGCGGCGTGAGCGCCCAGGCGAGCGGGCCGCGCCGCTGCCATTCGCGGGCGATGCGCGCCTCGGCGCGTGCGAGCAGGCCGCCGCTCATCGGGCGATGGCGCCGGCGAGGCGCAAGGCGGGCGACGGATCGATCAAGCGGATTCTCCAGGGCAACCGGGACCGGGGCGGCGCGGCGGGACGGCGCGCCGGATTCCCCTCGAAAGGCGGCACTCTAGCGCGGCGGCGCCGCGCACGGCAAGTCGGGCCGGGACCGCGCCCGCACGGCCGCGGCGGCGTTCTCACGGGGCCAGATGAGGTCGTGCCTGTGGATAACTCTGTGAAAAACTGCCCGAGGGATCGGCGCAAACGCCCGCGTGGCGGGCGTCCGATCGGCGGCTTGACACAATATGTCACAAAGATATTGTTTTAAATCAATAGGTTATTGAGATTTGTCCGGGTTTTTCAGGGGGTTGGCGCAAGCGGCGAGCCGACCGGGGCGCATGTGGACACTTCGTGTCCGATCGGCGCGCGGGCCGGCCTCGGGGCGGCCCGAAGGCGCGGCCGACGCGCGGGCCGGGTGCCGGCGCGAAGCACGAAGCTTGCCGCCACGGCGCGACGGGGCTATCGTGTGCGCGCCTTCATTCCTCCCTACGCGATGCCATCCGATTCCTTTCCGTCCGGCCCGGGCGGTGCCACTTTCGGCCGTGCCGGCGACACCGGCGACGGCGTGATACCCGTTTCCGCGCTGAACCGCGCGATCGGCTCGATGCTCGAGCGTTCGTTCCCGCTCTGCTGGGTCGCGGGCGAGGTGTCGAACTTCACGCGCGCGGCGAGCGGCCACTGGTATTTCTCGATCAAGGACAAGGACGCGCAGATGCGCTGCGTGATGTTCCGCGGTCGCGCCCAGCATGCACCGTTCACGCCGCGCGAGGGCGACCGCATCGAGGTGCGCGCGCTGGTCAGCATGTACGAGCCGCGCGGCGAGCTGCAGCTCAACGTCGAGGCGGTGCGGCGCACCGGACAGGGCAAGCTGTTCGAGGCGTTCCTGCGGCTCAAGGCGCAGCTCGAGGCCGAGGGGCTGTTCGATCCGCAGCGCAAGCGGCCGCTGCCCGCGCATCCGCGCGCGATCGGCATCGTCACCTCGCTGCAGGCCGCCGCGCTGCGCGACGTGCTGACCACGCTCGCGCGCCGCGCGCCGCACGTGCCGGTGATCGTCTATCCGGCGCCGGTGCAGGGCGCGGGCGCCGCCGAGAAGCTCACCGCGATGGTCGAGACGGCCAACGCGCGGCGCGAGGTGGACGTGCTGATCGTCTGCCGCGGCGGCGGCTCGATCGAGGATCTCTGGTCGTTCAACGACGAGGCGCTGGCACGCGCGATCGCCGCGAGCGAACTGCCGGTGGTGAGCGGAGTCGGCCACGAGACCGATTTCACGATCGCCGATTTCGCCGCCGACCTGCGCGCGCCGACGCCGACCGGCGCGGCCGAACTGGTCAGCCCGCAGCGCGCGCTGCTGCTGCGCGAACTGGCCGAGCGCCAGGCGGCGCTCGCGCGCGGCCTGCGGCGCGGGCTCGACGCGCGCGCCCAGCAGCTCGACTGGCTGGCGCGGCGCCTGGTGAGCCCGGCCGAGCGGCTGGCGCGGCAGCGCACCCACCTGCAGCAGCTCGCGCTGCGGCTCGGCTCGGCCGGCGCGCGGCCGGCGCGCGATGCGCGGGCGCGCTTCGCGCTGGTGATGCTGCGCTGGCAGCGCACCCGGCCCGACGCGGCCGCCGCGCGCCAGTCGCTCGCCGGCTGGTCGCAACGGCTCGACACGGCGCTGCGGCACCGGCACGAACGCGCCGCGGCGCGCGTGGCCGGCTACGCGGCGCGGCTCGAAGTGCTGAGCCCGCAGCGCACGCTGGAGCGCGGCTACGCGGCGCTGATCGACACCCAGACGGGGCGCGCCGTGCGCGCGCCGGGCGCGCTCGCGCCGCAGCGCCGGCTCACCGTGCATCTGGCCGAGGGCACGGCGGACGTGTCGATCGCCGACGTCCAGCCGCGTCTCGATGAAACGTTCTGAGCGAGCGTTTCACGGGACGCGCCGCAGCGGGACCGAATCATGCTGAATCAGGCGGGCGTGCTGTCATCGCGCTGATTTTTATATGGGTTGTTCCATCGGTTATCACGCCGGGGCCGCTGGTCGAACGGAGGCAGGCGGATCCGAATACCCGCGAGTTTGCGGGGTTATTCGGTCTCGCCTACAATCGGACGCTCCGCAGGCCCTAGTCCCTACACATACACTTCAAAGGAATCCGTCATGGCTCATACGCTCCCGCCGCTGCCCTATGCTGAAGACGCGCTTGCTCCGCACATCTCGCAGGAAACGATCCAGTTCCACTACGGCAAGCACCATCAAACGTATGTGACGAACCTGAACAACCTGATCCCGGGCACGGAATTCGAAAACCTGTCGCTCGAAGAGACCGTGAAGAAGTCGTCGGGCGGTATTTTCAACAACGCCGCGCAAATCTGGAACCACACGTTCTTCTGGAACAGCCTGTCGCCGAACGGCGGCGGCGCTCCGACGGGCGCGCTGGGCGACGCGATCAACGCCAAGTGGGGTTCGTTCGACGCGTTCAAGGAAGCGTTCACGAAGACCGCGGTCGGCACCTTCGGTTCGGGCTGGGCATGGCTCGTGAAGAAGGCCGACGGCTCGCTCGACCTGGTCTCGACCAGCAACGCCGCCACGCCGCTGACGACCGACGCGAAGGCACTGCTGACGATCGACGTGTGGGAACACGCCTACTACATCGACTACCGCAACGCGCGTCCGAAGTTCGTCGAGGCGTTCTGGAACATCGTGAACTGGGACTTCGCCGCGAAGAACTTCGCGTAAGGTCCGCTGCGACGTCGTTACGCCGGCCGGCATGGCCGGCGTGCCTGCCAATGCCCTCCTCGCGAGGGCATTGTCGTTTCCGGCGCGTCGCTGCTGAATCGTATCCAGCGGCGCCCACGCGTTGTCCCGCCTTTCCGTGACGCCGCGCCGGGTTCGTCACGATCGCCGCGATCGTTTCGACGGTTTCCTCCAGAGCGCGCAGCATCGCGCGGCCGGCTCAGATCGCGCGGCCGATCTCGCCGCTCGCGGCGCGCAGCGCGTCGAGGTCGAGGATCTCGATTTCCCCCACCTGCACGCGCACCACGCCGCGCGCGGCCAGCTCCTTCAGCAGCTGGTTAGTGGTCTGCCGCGTCAGCGAGGCCAGCGCGGCGAGCCGCTCCTGCGAGAGCCGGATGCGCGTGTGGCCGGTACTGATGCCGCCGTAGCCCTCGGCGATCATCAGCAGCCGCGCGGCCAGCCGCTGCGCGGCCGGCATCAGGCTGATGGCTTCCACGGTCATGAACGACAGCCTCAGCTTCTGTGCCATCAGGAGCCCGAAATGTCGCCAATAGCGCGGCTCCTCGTCGAGGAGTTGTTGCAATGCAGCTTGCGTGAAATGCAAAAGTCGTGTGTTCTCCACGGCAATCGCGTCGTGCGTACAGGGCTGGCCGTCGAACAGCGAGATCTCGCCGAACCAGGTGGTGGGTTCGAGCACGGTCAGCAACGCTTCGCGGCCGTCGGGATCGACCGCGCCGATGCTGAGCGCGCCGGACAGCACCGCGTAGAGGCCGCAGGGCGGGTCGCCGCGCCGGAACAGCGTGGCGTCGGCCGCGAGCGTCTGCACGGCGGCAGCGGCGAGCAGACGGGCGCGCAGCGCGTCGGGCAGGGTCTGGAACCAGGGGTTCGCGTCGAGTTGCGACGAATCGAGGTCGGACGGCGTGGGCATGGGGGGATGTCGGGTAGCTGACAGCGCGGGCCTGGGGCAACGCGCAATGATAGCGCTCGTCAAAGGAGACAAACACGATGAAAACACTGGTCGATCAACTCGCGAACTACGCCGCGTATCACCGCGATACGCGCAACATCGTCACCCACCTGTTCGGCATCCCGATGATCGTCGTCGCGGTCGCCGTACTGCTGTCGCGGCCTGCGGCCGGCGACGCGGCCGGCGTCGCGCTGACCCCGGCGCTGGTGCTGGCGGCGGCCACCGCGATCTACTACCTGCGGCTCGACCTGCGCTTCGGCGCGGCCATGAGCGTGCTGCTCGCGCTGACGCTGTGGGCCGGCCAGGTGCTCGCGGCGCAGCCCACCGCGCACTGGCTCGCCTGGGGCATCGGGCTGTTCCTGGTCGGCTGGGTGATCCAGTTCGTCGGCCATGCGTTCGAGGGGCGCAAGCCCGCGTTCGTCGACGACGTGATCGGCCTCGCGATCGGGCCGCTGTTCGTGGTCGCCGAGGTGGCGTTCTACGCCGGCCTGCGCCGCGAGGTGCGCGATGAAGTGGAACGGCGTGCGGGGCCGCAGCGTCACGGGCCGCACGGCGCGCGAATCTGAGCGACGGTGACGACGCTCGCCGTGTTCGGCGCGGGCACCATCGGCTGCTATCTCGGCGGCCGGCTCGCGGTCGCCGGTGCCGAGGTGCGCTTCGTCGGTCGTGCCGCCACGGGCGAGATGCTGCGCCGGCACGGCCTGACGCTGACCGATTACCTGGGCCGCGAGGCGCAGGTGGCCGCCGCGCGGATCGCCTTCGACACCGATACGCGCGCGCTGGCCGAGGCCGACGCGGTGCTCGTCACGGTCAAGTGCGCGGCCACGCCGGCCGCGGCCGCCGCGCTCGAACCGGTGCTGCGTCCCGGCACGGTGGTGATCAGCTTCCAGAACGGCGTGCGCCAGGCCGATGCGCTGCGCATCGCGCTGCCGGGCCGCACGGTGCTGGCCGGCATGGTGCCGTTCAACGTGATCGCACGCGGCGACGGGGTGTTCCACCAGGGCTCGGCGGGGGAACTCGCGGTGGAGGCGTCGCCGCGGCTCGCACCGGTGGCCGGCGCGTTCGAGCGGGCCGGGCTGCCGCTGCGCGTGCGCGAGGACATCGTCGCCGTGCAGTGGGCCAAGCTGCTGTTCAATCTCAACAACGCGATCAACGCGCTGGCCGCGATGCCGCTGCGCGAGCAGCTCGGCACGCGCGACTACCGGCGCTGCCTCGCGCTCGCGCAGGCCGAGGCGCTGCGCGTGATGCGCCGCGCCGGCATCCGCCCCGCGCGGCTCACGCCGCTGCCGGCCGGCTGGCTGCCGACCGTGCTGTCGCTGCCCGACGCGCTGTTCATGCGGCTCGCGGGCGCGATGCTGGCGATCGATCCGCTCGCGCGTTCGTCGATGGCCGACGACGTCGCGGCCGGCCGCGCGACCGAGGTGGACTGGCTGAACGGCGAGATCGTGCGGCTCGCGGCCGAGTTCGGGCTCACCGCGCCGATCAACGCACGGCTGCGCGAACTCGTGCAGCTCGCCACGCGCGATCGTGCGCGCACGCGCTGGCGCGCCGATGCGCTGCTGCATACGCTGCGCGATTCGGTCCACGATCTGCCGGTGATCGCCGACGAGACCTGAACCCGCCGGTGAGCGAGGGAAGTCGTCCGCTAGCGGCGAGCAAGCAACGAAGGCGCCGCGCCGGCGCCTTCGCGTTCACCAGTTGATGTCGACGCAGAGCACCTGCATGCCGTCCGCGCGCGGCACGGCCACCGAGGCGGTCACGCACAGATGCGCCTCGTTGATCGACAGGTAGGGCGGCGTCACGCGCACGCGCCCCGGCGCGCGCATCGCCTCGATGAAGTACGGACGCCTCGCCCAGCTCGCGCCTTCCGAGTGCAGCAGCGGCCGGAAGCGTTTCGCGCGCTGCGAGGCGCGCGTGCGCGGCAGCACGTTGTCGCCGATCTGGCGGCCCGAGGAATCGAGCACGAAGCAGCGCGCGGTGTCGGGCAGCGCGAGCAGCTCGCCGGTGGCGTTCTCGACGTCGTCGCCGGCGGCGAGCCGCGTGCCGGACTGCTGGAGCGCGATCACATACGGTGCGAGACGCGCCTGCTGGCCCCGCTCGCGCTCGGCCACGCGCAGCCGCAGCGCGGCCGACAGCGTGTCCATCGCGCCCGCGGCCGCCTGCGGCTGCACCGGCTCGACGCTCGGTCCCGAGAAATACTGGCCCTGCACGAAATCGACGTTGCATTCGAGCGCGATCAGCGCGTCGCGCTCGGTGGACAGGCCGCCCATCATCACGAGCTGTCCCGACTCGTGCAGCAGCGAGACGAGCCCCGGCAGCACGCGTTCCAGATGCGAGTGCTCGCTCGCCTGCGCGAGGATGCCGCGATCGAGCGCGACGATGTCGGGATGCAGATGCCAGACGCGGTCGATGTTCGAATGCTTGGCGCCGAAGCCGCCCAGCGCGATCAGGAAGCCGGCCTTGCGCAGCCCGTCGACGATCGCGCCGAAGCGCGGGGTCTCGCCGCCCGCCTGCTCCGGCACTTCCAGCACGACGCGCTGCGGCGGCAGGCCGAGCGCCTTCAGGTTGGCGAGCAGCGCGTCGCCGTAGATGGTGTCCATCAGCGCGGCCGGATGCAGGCTCAGGAAGAGCCATTCGTCGTGGCTGTCGAACGCATGGAAATTGCCGAGATGCAGCGACTCGGCGAGCCGGCCGAGTTCGAGCAGATCCCCGCGCCGCGCCGCCTGCGTGAACACCTCGTGCGACGGCACCGGCTGGCCGTCGGCGCCGCGCGCGCGCAGCGAGGCGTGATAGCCGATCGCGCGCCGGTGCGAGACCGAGAACACGGGCTGGAACACGCTGAACACGGTGTAGTCGCCGTACAGCACGGTGCGCCGGTTGCCGTCGTCGCCGGCGACGGGGCGCGGCGGCTGGAAGCCGGGGGGATCGATATCGATCATGGTCATCATGATGTCGGCCGGAAAGAGGATGACAGTTTACCTACCCGGTGTGACTGAGCAAGAAACATGCGCGTGACGGGCCGGCGGCCCAAGCCCTGCCACATTGATCGCGGCGGTCGCCGGTGTGGTCCGGCGGCCTGGGCGGGCACCGATCGCAGGCGGACTGGGTCGGGGTCGGTCGATTCGCGCACCGCATTGGTGCGGCCGGGGTGGGGCCGGTTTGCGCGCCGATCTGCCGGTACGCGAGTGCGTGCAATCGCGGCGGCGCGTTTTTTCAACGCCGCCGCCCCCCGTTCCATCCCGCGTCAGGCGCGTTCCGACGGATCGGTCTTCTTCGCGCTGCCGCGCACGTCCGGCGCGAGCTGCGCGAAGATCCACGCCGAGCCGGCCGTGATGATGCCGACGCAGAAGAACGTCGCATGGAACGCCGGCAGCGTGTGGGTGGGCGTCACGCTGCGCATCACGCCGGTGAAGGTCGCGAGCAGCGCGCCCGCCACCGTCACGCCGAGGCTCATCGACAGCATCTGCACCAGCGAGAACAGGCTGTTGCCGCTGCTCGCGCCGCCGGTGCCGAGGTCCTTCAGCGTGAGCGTGTTCATCGCCGTGAACTGCATCGAATTGAAGCCGCCGAACACGGCGAGCTGCAGCACCTGCACCCAGACCGGCACGTTGTCGCGCATCAGCGCGAAGCTGGCCATCAGCAGCCCGACCATCACGGTGTTGACGAGCAGCACCTTGCGGTAGCCGTGATGCTGGATCAGGTGCGTGATCAGCCGCTTCGAGAACATCCCGACCACCGCCACCGGCAGCATCATCAGGCCCGCCTCGAACGCCGAATAGCCGAGGCTCACCTGCAGCAGCAGCGGAATCAGGTACGGCATCGCGCCGCTGCCGATCCGCGCGAACAGGTTGCCGAGCAGGCCGACGCTGAAGGTGTGGATGCGGAACAGTTCGAGCGAGAAGATCGGATGCGGCGCGCGCACCGCGTAGAGCCCGTAGGCGACGAACGCGGCGAGGCCGAGGATCATCAGCACCAGCACGGCGGCGTGGTCCATGCCGAGATCGGCGAGCCCGTCGAGCGAGAGCGACACCGCGATCATGCCGACCGTCAGCAGCAGGTAGCCCTTCAGGTCGAAGCGGCCCGCCGCCGGGTTGCGCGAGTCGGGCATCGAGTAGAACGTCGCGATGCAGCCCACCACGCCCACCGGCACGTTGATCAGGAAGATCCAGTGCCACGACGCGATCTTGACGAGCCAGCCGCCCAGCGTCGGCCCGATCAGCGGGCCGATCAGGCCCGGGATCGCGACGAACGACAGCGCCGGCAGGTAGCGTTCGGCCGGGAACGTGCGCAGCACGGCGAGCCGGCCGACCGGCAGCAGCATCGCGCCGCCCACGCCCTGCGCCACGCGCGAGGCCACCAGCTGCGGCAGCGTGTGGGCGCTCGCGCAGAGCAGCGAGCTGGCCGAGAAGATCAGGATCGCGCTGAAGAACACGCGGCGCGTGCCGAACGTGTCGGCAAGCCAGCCCGAGACCGGGATCATCACCGCCATCGTCAGCGAGTAGGCGATCACCACCGACTGCATGCGCAGCGGCGATTCGCCGAGGCTCGCGGCCATCGACGGCAGCGCCGTGTTGACGATGGTCGCGTCGAGCGTCTGCATGAAGAAGCCGGTCGCGACGACCCACAGCATCACGGTCAACGACGATTCGCTCGGGGTAGGGGCGGCGGGACGGGACATGGGCGGGCTCGTGGTCGCGAAACAGCCGTCATTGTAAAAAAATCAGGCGAGGCGCGCAGGAGATTCGGGGGCGGATGCTTGGGCGAGACTGGCGCGCGGCGAGCGGGAGGCCGCCGCTGGCCGCCATGGCTTGCGGCCGGGGTGCATGAGTGGCGAGCGTGGCGGCGTCAGTCGGGCCGTGGGCAGCGCCGGAGCGGCCGCCCGTGCTTGGCCCCGGCCCGGGACCGTGGCGCCGGTTCGCGGGCACGCATTGCGCCGGATCAGGCCGGCGTCGCGTCGGTGCCCACGTAGCGCGCGCGTGGCCGGATCAGCTTGCCGTCGTGCTGCTGTTCGAGCGCATGCGCGATCCAGCCCGTCACGCGGCCGGCCGCGAACAGCACGAACGCGGCGCCGTCCGGCAGCGCCAGCACGCGTTCGAGCAGCGCGAGCGCGAAATCGATGGTCGGCCGCTCGCCGGAGGCCGCCTCGACGCGCGCGGCCACGTCCAGCCCCACCCGCAGCGCCGCGTGGCGGGGCATGGCCACCCGCAGCGCCTCGATCAGCGCCGCCGCGCGCGGGTCGCCGGCCGGGTAGAGCGGATGGCCGAAGCCCGCCAGGCGCGTGCGACCGCCGGCCTCGCGCATGTCCTGCGCGAGCCGCGCGGCGAGATAGCGGTCGAGATCGGCGGCGCGCCCGGCCTCGTCGAGCAGCGCGCGGGCCAGCACCGTCTCGCCGCCGTGGCGCGGCCCCGACAGCGCGGCGAGCCCGCCCGCGATCGCGCCGAACAGGTGCGTGCCGGTGGACGCGATGCAGCGCACCGCGAACGTCGACGGGTTGAGTTCGTGATCGGCGCACAGCACGAGCGCGCGGCGCAGCAGCCCGGCGCCGGCCCGGCCGCGCACCGTCCAGGCGCCGGCGAGCTGCCGGTGCGCCGGCTGCATCGACGGCACGATGCCGGCCAGCGCGGCGACGGTCGCGCGCAACAGCGCCGCGGCTATCTCGACCCGCGCCTCGCGGCCTGAATCGGACACGCGCGGCAGCCGCGCCGCCGCGGCCGGCAGCATCACGAGCGCGCGATCGAGCGGCGCGCTGCCGGCCCATTCGCGCAGCGCGTCGCGCCAGCGGGCGGCATCGAATCCCGACAGGCAGGCCTCGGCCTGCACGGCACCGGGCGCGCAGTCCCACAGCAGCGCGGCCACGTCCTCGAGCGAGGCGGACGCGGCGAGCGCCACCGCGTCGTGGCCGCGATAGCGCAGCACGCCATTGGCGATCTGCGTGATCCGCGATTCGAGCACCGGCAGCCCCCAGTCGAGCGAGCGCTCGGCCACGCCGCCCGCGCGTTTCGCGTCGGCGCGCCGACGCGCGAGCAGCGTGACCTCGTCGGCGTCGTAGCGGTGCCGCTTCGACGCGCCGTCGGGCCACGAGCCCAACAGCCCCCGGCTCACGTAGGCGTAGAGGGTCGACAGGCTCACGCCGAGCCGCCGGGCGGCTTCGGTCGCGCTGAGTCGGGCTGTCACGATCACTCCCTGCGCGCCATGGCACGCGGTTGTCCGGATGACGATTTATGCATTGATTCCGCCGATCAAGATTGATCGGCCGGCGCGGCAATTCTAGACTCGTCCGACCGATTTCGAATCCGGCAGGAGGCACGACGATGAATGCTCGACTGGCTTTGCGGACCTTGTGGCAGGCGGCGCTCGGCGATCCGGACGCGCTCGCGCGCGTCGATCTCGCCGACGATGGCGACCCTGGCGACGGCGGCGCGGCGCTGCCGTCGGTGCATCGGGTGGGCGCGCTGGCGGCCTCGACGATCGCGGCGGCGGGGCTGGCCGCCGCCGAATGCCTGCGCCTGCGCGACGGCCGGGAACAGCGCGTGGCCGTCTCGCAGCGCGACGCGCTCGCGGCGTTCCGCAGCGAACGCTACCTGCGTGTCGACGGTGCGCCGCCGCCCGATCCGCGCGACCCCGTCACCGGCTTCCACGCGACGCGCGACGGCCGCTGGATCCAGCTGCATGCGAACTTCGCGCATCACCGGCAGGGCATCGTCAAGGTGCTCGGCTGCGCCGACACGCGCGAGGCGATCGCCGCCGCGATCCTCGAACGCGACGGCGCCGAACTCGACGCGACGCTGGCCGAGGCGGGGATGTGCGCCGCCTTGATTCGCAGTCCCGAGGAATGGGCGGTGCTCGACGCGGCACGCGCGCTCGAACGTCGGCCGCTGTTCGAGATCGAGCGCATCGGCGACGCACCGCCGCGTGCAATCGGCGCCGGCGCGCCCGACATGCCGCTCGCCGGCGTGCGCGTGCTCGATCTCACGCGCATCATCGCCGGCCCGGTGGCCGGGCGCACGCTCGCGCAGCACGGCGCCGACGTGCTGCTCGTCAACGGCCCGCACCTGCCGAACATCGCGGCGCTCGTGATCGACAACGGGCGCGGCAAGCGCTCGGCGCAGCTAGACCTGCGCGATGAAGCGGGCCGCGCGGCGCTCGACGCGCTCGCGGCCGGCGCCGACGTGTTCCTGCAGTCGTACCGGCCCGGCTCGCTGGCCGCGCGCGGCTTCGGCGACGAGGCGCTGGCGGCGGGCCATCCCGGCATCGTCTGCGTGTCGGTCTGCGCCTACGGATACGACGGGCCGTGGGCGATGCGGCGCGGCTTCGACAGCCTCGTGCAGTCGGCGAGCGGCATCGCCTGGCGCGAGCAGCAGGCGGCCGGCGCGGCCGGCCCCGTGCATCTGCCGTGTCAGGCGCTCGATCACGCCACCGGCTATCTGGCCGCGTTCGGCGCGATGATGGCGCTGGCGCGGCGCGCGCGCGAGGGCGGCAGCTGGCGCGTGCGCGTCTCGCTCGCGCAGACCGGGCGCTGGCTGCAATCGTTCGGCACGCTCGACGCGGGCCGCGAGGTGCCGGACTGGCCGCTCGAGGCGGTGCGCGACTGCCTCGCCCCGCCGCTGGTGTCGCCGTTCGGCGTGGTCCACGGCGTGCGGCCCGCCGAGCGGCTGTCGCTGACGCCGCCGCGCTTCGCGCGTCCGCCCGTGCCGCCGGGCACCGATGTGCCGCGCTGGCCCGCCTGACGGCGGCGGGCTCGATCAATCTGATGGATGTGATGGATGTGATGGATGTGATGGATGTGAGGAGCGTGATGCGTGGCGGCCGGCCCGGCGCGAGCACGGAACCGGCGGCGAAGGCTCGCGGCCGCGCGCGCCGTCGCTACTTGCGCAACTCGACGACGAAGTCGTAGTAATCGTTGCGGCAGTAGGTGTCCGTCAGCTCGATCGCGCGCTGGTCGGTGGTGTAGCCGATCCGCGTGATCAGCAGCAGCGCGTCGTGTGGCGCGATGCCCATCTGCTGCGCGATCTCCTCGCTCGCGTTGACCGCGCGGAAATGCTGCAGCGCGCGCACGATCGGCGTGCCGCGCTGTTCGAGCCAGCTGTAGAGCGAATCGCCGATCGAGGCCGGATCGGGGATCAGCGTGGCCGGGAACGTCGAGTTCTCGACCGCCATCACGATGTCGTCGGCGAGCCGCAGCCGCTTGAGCCGCGTGACCGACGCGGCGGGCGAGAGCCCCAGCTGGATCACCTCGTCGCGATTGGCGGGCTGCACGCTGCGCGCGATCCAGCGCGAACTCGGCGTGAAGCCGCGGCGGCGCAGCATCTCGCTGAAGCTCGACAGCCGCGAGAGCGGATCCTCGTAGCGCGGCTGGATGAAATTGCCGGCGCCGTGGGTGCGGCGGATCAATCCTTGCTCGACCAGCAGCGCGATCGCCTTGCGCGCGGTGATCCGCGACACGCCGAGCGCCTCCGACAGCACGCGCTCGGACGGCAGCGCCTCGCCGGCCGTCCAGCGGTTCTCGTGGATCGCTTCGGCGAGCTTGCGCGCGAGTTGCAGGTACAGCGGCGTGTCGTTGTCCGGGTCGGGGCGCAGATCGTGCCAGCGGTCTTCCGTCGGTGGCTTCATGAGGGCGGCGTGAAACAGGGTGGGGTCATTTTATGACATTCGCGCGCCGGGGTTGCGGCCGGCCGGGCCGCCTCGGTGATAGTCCGTATGCCGGCGCGCCGGACGCGGCGCCGCGCGCGACTCGCTACACTGGCGGTCCGGCATGGTGCCGGACTACTGGCGAGGACGAGATGGCGAACACGATCGACATGATTGCGCTGCCCGACGGCGAGCGGGTGGCGAAGCTCGGGCAGGGCACCTGGGAGATGGGCGAGCGGCCCGCGCGCCGTGCCGCCGAGATCGCCGCGCTGCGGGCCGGCATCGAGTTGGGGCTGACGCTGATCGACACGGCCGAGATGTACGGCGACGGCGCCACCGAGGAACTCGTCGGCGAGGCGATCCACGGCCTGCGCGACGGGCTGTTCCTGGTCAGCAAGGTCTATCCGCACCATGCCGACCGCCGCCGCATGATCGCCTCGTGCGAGGCGAGCCTGCGGCGGCTCGGCACCGACCGGCTCGATCTCTACCTGCTGCACTGGCGCGGCGGCGTGCCGCTCGACGAGACGCTGGAAGCGTTCGAGAGCCTGCGCGCGGCCGGCAAGATCCGCCATTGGGGCGTCAGCAACTTCGACACCGACGACATGGAGGAGCTGGTCGCCGCGGGCGGCGCCGGCTGCGCGACCAACCAGATCCTCTACAACCTCGCGCGGCGCGGGCCGGAATTCGACCTGCTGCCATGGCAGGCCACGCGGCACATCCCGGCGATGGCGTACAGCCCGATCGACCATCTGCGCCTGCCCAAGGGCACCGTGCTCGACGAGATCGCGCGCGAGCGCGACGCCACGCCCGAGCAGGTCGCGCTGGCCTGGGTGCTGCGCCGTGACGACATGATCGCGATTCCGAAGGCGGGCAGCGTCGAGCACGTGCGCGCGAACCGCGCGGCGCTCGACCTCGTGATCGACGACGCGGCGCTGGCCCGGCTCGACGTGGCGTTTCTCCCGCCGCGCGAGAAGCAGCCGCTGGAAATGCTGTAGGCGGTTGCGGGCGGCCCGCGCCGCTCAGGCGAGCTGCGAACTGGCGCGGCGCCAGCGATGGAACAGGATCGAGCCGACCCAGCAGGCCAGGAACAGCCCGACGATCGCGTAGCCGATCATGCCGAAGCGATCGTTGATCGCGCCGATCAGGTCCCAGACGCCGCCGGCGAGCCCGAGCCGGTCGGCGACGAGGCCGAGCGCCTCCACGCCGCCGATCACGAGCGCGACCGCGGCCGAGACGAACGTGATGCTGAGGTTGTAGGCGAGCTTGCGGCGCGGGTCGTCCATCGCCCAGCCGTAGGCGTGGACCATCAGCACGTTGTCGGTCGAATCGATCAGCGTCATGCCGGCCGTGAACAGCGCCGGGAATACCAGCACCGCGTGCAGCGGCAGCCCCTGGTTGGCCTGCGCGGCGGCGATCGCGAGCAGCCCGATCTCGGTGGCCGTGTCGAAGCCGAGCCCGAACAGCAGGCCCACCGGATACATGTGCGCGCTCTTCGTGACGAGCCGGAACAGCGGGCGCAGCAGGCGCGTGAGCAGGCCGCCCGCCGCGTGACGGTGGCCCGCGTGATCGTGATCGGCCACCTCGGCGCCGGGATGCGCGGCGGCGGTGGCGCTTGCCGTGCGCGCGCGCCGGTAGCGGCGCCAGATGTCGCGCAGGATCACGAGATTGACGATCGCGAGCACGAGCAGGAAGCTCGCCGACACCGCCGTGCCGATCGTGCCGCCCACCGCCTTGAAGCCGTCGAAGCGTGAGCGCAGCGCGAGCGCGGAGATCGCGATGCCGAGCGTGGCGACGATCACGATCGTCGAGTGGCCGAGCGAGAAGAACAGGCCGACCGAGAACGGCCGCTTGCCTTCCTGCATCAGCTTGCGCGTGACCGTGTCGATCGCGGCGATGTGGTCGGCGTCCACCGCGTGGCGCAGGCCGAAGCCGTAGGCGAGCGCGGCGGTGCCGAGCAGCAGCGGATGGTCGTGCAGCGCGACGAGCGCCCAGACCCAGGCGGCGAGGTTTGCGCCGAGGAGCGAGGCGTAGAGCGTAAACAGCTGGCGGCGAGGCGAGACGGGCATGGCGTGGCGTCGGATCGGTCGGCGGGAGCGGCGGGATGCGGGGATTTTGACACGAGCAAAATTCCGGCGGTACGACCGGACGAGCCACGCATGCGAAACAGATTGTGCAGTTTAACTGTGCAGTTTTCCTGTAAAAGTGATAACGTGCGCGAATGGTTGAAATCACCGACTCCTCCGATTCCCCGGATCCCGCCGCTTCCCGCGGCGACGCCGAGCCGGCCGCGCTGGCCGGCGAGCTGCGGATCGCACTCGGCAAGCTGATGCGGCGCTTGCGCGAGCAGGCGCGCAGCGGCGATTTCACGTCCTCGCAGCGCTCGGTGCTGCTGCGGCTCGAACGCGACGGGCCGGCCACCGTGTCGGCGCTCGCGCGCGCCGAGAGCGTGCGTCCGCAGTCGATGCGGGCCACCGTCGCCGCGCTCGAGGCGCAGGGCGCCGTGGTCGGCACGCCCGATCCGGCCGACGGCCGGCAGACGCTGATGGCGCTTGCCGACGCGTTTCGCGAGCACCTGCAGGCGAGCCGCGCGGCGCGTGAGGACTGGCTCGGCCGCGCGCTCGACGCGCAATTGTCGGCGCGCGAGCGGCGCGAACTGGCGGCGGCCGTCGCGCTGCTGAAGCGGCTCGCGGAGTTCTGAGCCATGCATGCGCATGCCGCTGCGGTCCCGATCGTTTCGCCGAACCCGCCGGCCGGCGCGCGTTTCTTCGATGGCCGCGACGGCGCCGTTTGTCGTCAGCGCGGGGAACCGAAATGAACCTGGCCCGCTCGTTCCGTTCGCTACGCAATCCGAACTATCGGCTCTGGGCCGCCGGCGCGCTGGTCTCGAACGTCGGCACCTGGGTGCAGCGCACGGCGCAGAGCTGGCTCGTGCTCACGCAGCTGACGCATCACGACGCCTCGGCGGTCGGCATCGTGATGGCGCTGCAATACGCGCCGCAGATGCTGCTGCTGCCGTGGACCGGCTACGCGGCCGATCATTTCGACCAGCGCAGGCTGCTGCGCGCGACGCAGGCGCTGATGGGCGTGCTCGCGTTCGGGCTCGGCGTGATCGTGGTGGCCGGCGTGGCGCGGCTCTGGCACGTGTACCTGTTCGCGCTGCTGTTCGGCAGCGTGGCCGCGTTCGACGCGCCGGTGCGGCAGACCTTCGTCACCTCGCTGGTCGGCGACGCCGACCTCGCCAACGCGGTCGCGCTCAATTCCACCGTGTTCAACGCGGCGCGCATGATCGGCCCCGGCGTGGCGGGCCTCGTGATCTCGTCGATCGGCACCGGCTGGGCGTTCGTCGCGAACGGCCTGTCGTTCGGCGCGGTGCTGGTGTCGCTGTCGCGGCTGCGCGTGTCGGAGCAGCATCCGGGCGCACGTTCGCGGCGCGCGCAGGGCGGCCTCGCGGCCGGCGTGCGCTACGTGCGCGGCCGTCCCGACCTGCTCGCGATCCTCGCGATGCTGTTCCTGATCGGCACCTTCGGGCTCAACTTCCAGATCTACATCTCGACGATGGCCGTCGACGTGTTCCATACCGGCGCGAGCGGCTTCGGGCTGCTGTCGTCGATCATGGCGATCGGCACCATCGCGGGCGCGCTGGTGGCCGCCGGCCGCGACCGGCCCACGCTGCGCACGCTGCTCGGCGGCTGCGTGGTGTTCGGCATCGGCTGCGCCTGCGCGGCGCTCGCGCCGGGCTTCTGGATCTTCGGCGCGATGCTGGTGGTGGTCGGCGTCGCCGCGCTGACCATCACCAATTCGTCGAACAGCCTGATGCAGCTGTCCACCGAGCCGGGCATGCGCGGCCGCGTGACGGCGCTGCGCGTGGCGATCGTGATGGGCGGCACGCCGATTGGCGCGCCGATCGTCGGCTGGGTGGCGGACCGCTTCGGGCCGCGCTGGTCGCTCGGCGTGGGCGCGGCGGCCGGCGTCGCGGCGGCCGTGGTGGCGCTGCGCGCGATGCGCCGGCAGGCCCGCGACGCGCTGGCCGAGGCCGAAGCCGAAGCCGAAGCCGAAGCCGAAGCCGAGACAAGCGACGAATCCGGTGGAAGGCATGGAGGCGATGCCGCGGTCGAGCACGAGGCGGACGGCGGCGCCTCCCGCTCGCGCTCGTCGCGCTGAACGCGAGGCGCGGAAAAGCACCACGGCGCATGGCCCCGAGCCTCGCCGCGCCATGAAAAAGCCCGCCCGGAGCGAACCCCGGGCGGGCTTTCCGTCAGGCGCGCCTCATCGCAACGAGGCGCGCCCGCTCACCGGTTTCAGCGCCCCTTCGCGCTGATCACCGCTTCCGACACGTTGGCCGGCGTTTCCGCATAGTGCTTGAACTCCATCGTGTAGGTCGCGCGGCCCTGCGTGGCCGAGCGCAGCGAGGTCGAGTAGCCGAACATCTCCGAGAGCGGCACCTCGGCGCGCACCACCTTGCCGCCACCGCCGGCGATGTCGTCCATGCCCTGCACGATGCCGCGGCGGCTCGACAGGTCGCCCATCACGTTGCCCATGAAGTCCTCGGGCGTCTCGACTTCCACCGCCATCATCGGTTCGAGCAGCACCGGCTTGGCGCGGCGCATCGCTTCCTTGAACGCCATCGAGCCGGCCATCCGGAACGCGTTTTCGTTCGAATCGACGTCGTGGTACGAGCCGAACGTCAGGTGCACCTTCACGTCGACGATCGGATAGCCGGCCAGCACGCCGCTCTTGAGCGTGTCCTGGATGCCCTTGTCGACAGCCGGGATGTACTCGCGCGGAATCACGCCGCCCTTGATCTCGTCGAGGAACTCGTAGCCCTTGCCCGGGTTCGGTTCGAGCGTGACCACCGCGTGGCCGTACTGGCCGCGCCCGCCCGACTGCTTGACGAACTTGCCCTCGACGTCCTTGGCCGTGGTGCGGATCGTCTCGCGATACGCCACCTGCGGCTTGCCGACCGTGGCCTCCACGCCGAACTCGCGCTTCATGCGGTCCACCAGGATTTCGAGGTGCAGTTCGCCCATCCCGGAGATGATCGTCTGGCCCGATTCCTCGTCGGTCTGCACGCGGAACGACGGGTCTTCCTGCGCGAGACGGTTCAGCGCCAGGCCCATCTTCTCCTGGTCGGCCTTGGTCTTCGGCTCGACCGCCTGCGAGATCACCGGCTCCGGGAATTCCATGCGCTCGAGGATGATCGGCGCATTGACCGCGCAGAGCGTGTCGCCGGTGGTGGCGTCCTTCAGGCCGACCGCCGCGGCGATGTCGCCGGCACGCACTTCCTTGATTTCCTTGCGCTCGTTGGCGTGCATCTGCAGGATCCGGCCGAGCCGTTCCTTCTTGTCCTTGGTCGCGTTGAGCAGCGTGTCGCCCGATTCCACCACGCCCGAATAGACGCGGAAGAAGATCAGCTGGCCGACGAACGGGTCGGTCATGATCTTGAACGCGAGCGCCGAGAACGGCTCCTCGTCGCTCGGGTGGCGCTCGGCCTGCTTTTCCGGATCGTGGTAGTCGTGGCCGAGAATCGCCGGCACGTCGACGGGCGACGGCAGGTAGTCGATCACGGCGTCGAGCATCGCCTGCACGCCCTTGTTCTTGAACGCGCTGCCGCACAGCATCGGCACGATCTCGTTGGCGACGGTGCGCTGGCGCAGCGCCGCCTTGATCTCGTCCTCGGTCAGCGAATCGTGGTCGGTCAGGTACTTGTCGAGCAGTTCCTCGCTCGATTCCGCGGCCGCCTCCACCATCTTCTCGCGCCATTCGTGCGCGAGCTCGACGAGGTTCGCCGGGATCTCTTCATAGCTGAACTTCACGCCCTGGCTCTCGTCGTCCCAGAGGATCGCCTTCATCTTGACGAGATCGACCACGCCCTGGAAATGATCCTCCGCGCCGATCGGAATCTGGATCGGCACGGCCACGCCCTTCAGGCGGTCGCCGATCTGCTTCTGCACGCGGAAGAAGTCCGCGCCGATCCGGTCCATCTTGTTGACGAACGCGATGCGCGGCACCTTGTACTTGTTGGCCTGGCGCCAGACCGTCTCGGACTGCGGCTGCACGCCGCCCACCGAGTCGTAAACCATGCAGGCGCCGTCGAGCACGCGCATCGAGCGTTCCACCTCGATCGTGAAGTCGACGTGCCCGGGGGTGTCGATGATGTTGATCCGGTGCTCCGGATAGTTGCCGGCCATGCCTTTCCAGAACGCGGTCGTCGCGGCCGACGTGATCGTGATGCCGCGCTCCTGTTCCTGCTCCATCCAGTCCATCGTGGCCGCACCGTCATGCACTTCGCCGATCTTGTGGCTCACGCCGGTGTAGAACAGGATGCGCTCGGTCGTCGTGGTCTTGCCGGCGTCGATGTGAGCGCTGATCCCGATATTTCTATAGCGCTCGATGGGGGTTTTGCGGGGCACGTGAACCTCCTGTGGTTCCTGAACGAATCGAACCGGCCGACATGACCGGTCCGCTACTGCATTTTCGAGATTTCAAGCATAGCCTGTACGGGTTGCTTTTGCAGGTGGGGGCGCCGGGCGGCGAATCAACCGGGGGCGCGGCAGGGGAATCCGGGCGGTGGGCGGCGAAGCGGGCGGTCTCGGGAGCGGGGCGGTGGCGGCCGCGCTGATTCCAGCCGGCGAGGCTCGGGATGCGGCGTGGCAACGCGTGAGGCGGGCCGGAAACCCGCGCGGGTGGCCGCGATGCGCGACGCGGACGCCGGCTCGGCCGTCCCGGTCGGTCGAGCGCTGTATACAAATAGCACTGGATCGCGGCCGGCGGCGGGAAGCGTGCGGCGGCGCCTGCGCGGCTGCCGCGAGGCTGCACCGGCCGGCAATCCCGCCGGGCAAAGGGCCGGCGTTGCGCCGCCGGCGGCGCGGTACCCCGTCGCGTCGCGCCGCGTGGTCCGTCGGGCCTCGGCCGGGCCTTATTGCGGTGCCGGCAACCCGTCGATCTTCATGCCGGGCTTGATGCCCTTCGCGTCGAACCAGCCCTTGCTCATTTCGAGCGCGTAGACGCCATTGTTGCGCGGGCAATGATTGTCGGTGGTCTCGGCGCGCATCTCGTCGATGTCGGTGATCGTGCCGTCGGCGCGCATGAACGCGATCGACAGCGGGATCAGCGTGTTCTTCATCCAGAAACAATGCACGGCGTTCTCGCCGAACGCGAACAGCATTCCTTCGTTCGGGGCGAGCTGGCTGCGGTACATCAGTCCCTGCTCGCGGTCCGCGTCGTTGGCGGCGATCGCCGCGTCGATCACGTACATGCCCACGCGCAGCTTGGTGCGCGGGAACTCGCTCGGCTGCTTGGCACCCGGCGGGATGCCGTTCGACTGCGCGACGGCGGGCGCGATGCCGCCCGCGGCAAGCGCGAGCGCGACGGGGAACACGGCGGTCCGCACGAGGCGGGCGAGCATGGGGCGCGGGGAGAATCGCACGACGAGGCTCCTGATCGGGTAATCGAGGGCTGCATGGTACGCGATGCGCGTGCTCCGGTGCAGCAATGGCATGACGGCCGGGTGACGGCGCAAAAAGAAAAGGCAGATCGCCTCGCGGTGATCTGCCCTTCAACGGCGCGGGAACCGGACTACGGGCTCCCTGCGCTGCTTACGGCCTGCTTACTTAGTTCGAAGCAGCTGCCGGTGCTGCTGCGTCGCTGGCAGCGGCCTTCTTCTTTGCGTGCTTCTTCGTTGCGTGCTTCTTGTGCGTTGCCTTCTTCGCCGGTGCCGAAGCGGCGTCCGGAGCGGCAGCCGGTGCCGAAGCTTGTGCGAATGCAGCCGTTGCGAACAGGCCAGCGACCAGAGCGGCGATCAGTTTGTTCATCTTGTGTTTCCTCAGCTTTAGTTAATTAACCAAATGACCCGGCATAGGAGTCAGTTCGTCTAACGAGGCCATCCACCTTTCGGTTGACAGACGCGGCAAGAAAAAAATTTCCTTGGCGCTGCGGACACGCGGCTGCGATTCGTGCGTCGCGGACGACGCGGATTTCGCGGCTTGGCGCCAATGCCGGATAGCTTCGGTCGGCATCTGCGTGAAATAACGGGCGGTCGGGATGATTGGTTGACGCGAGTCACGAAACTTTCATTCGACCGGCGCAAAACCATCCCAGGGCGCGCGCGGCGGCAGTTCGACGGTTTCACCGGGCGCGAGGCCGAGCGTGAACAGGTCGAGCGCGCCGACGCCGACGCGCACCAGCCGCAGCGTCGGGAAGCCGACCGCGGCCGTCATCCGTCGCACCTGGCGGTTCCTGCCTTCGCTGATCGCGAGTTCGATCCAGGTGGTCGGGATCGCCGCGCGAAAGCGCACCGGCGGGGTGCGCGGCCACAGCGTGGCGGGCGGCTCGACGAACGACGCGCGGCACGGACGCGTGACGTAATTGCCGAGATCGACACCGCGCGCGAGCGCCTTCAGCGCGGCCGCGTCGGGCGCGCCCTCGACCTGCGCCCAGTAACGCTTGACGAGCTTGTGGCGCGGCTCGGCGATGCGCGCCTGCAGCGCGCCGTCGTCGGTCAGCAGCAGCAGGCCCTCGCTGTCCGCGTCGAGCCGGCCGGCCGGATAGACGCCTGGCGCGCGCACCCAGTCGCCGAGCGACGGCCGGGTTTCGTGCGGCGAGAACTGGCAGATCGTGCCGAACGGCTTGTTGAGGGCGAGGAGGGGCATCGGGCGGGCTGCGCGGCTCGCGCCGCATCGTATGGCAAATGGCGGAATCTTAATGCATAATACGGAACGGCAGGTCTTTTGTCTTATATAAGACTTGGTGACGGGCGGCGGCTTCGCGGCGGCACGGCCGGTCCGGGCGCTAGAATAGCGGCAACGTTTCTGTGCATCAGCCAGGCAAACCACCCGCTTTCCAATCAGCCCAGCCATATCACTGGAGTCGACCATGCCGTATCAGCACATCGTGGTGCCGGACGGCGGTGACAAGATCACCGTCAACGAGGACTTTACGCTCAACGTGTCGGACCAGCCGATCATCCCGTACATCGAGGGTGACGGCTCCGGTGCCGACATCACGCCGGTGATGCTGAAAGTCGTGAACGCCGCGGTCGAGAAGGCCTATGGCGGCCGCCGCCGGATCCACTGGATGGAGATCTACGCCGGCGAGAAGGCGACGCGGGTCTACGGCGACGATGTCTGGCTGCCCGAGGAGACGCTGCAGGCCGTGAAGGAATACGTGGTCTCGATCAAGGGGCCGCTGACTACGCCGGTCGGCGGCGGGCGCCGTTCGCTGAACGTGACGCTGCGCCAGGAGCTCGACCTCTACGTCTGCCTGCGCCCGGTCCGCTATTTCAAGGGTGTGCCCTCGCCGGTGCGGGCCCCCGAGAAGACCGACATGGTGATCTTCCGCGAGAACTCGGAAGACATCTATGCCGGCATCGAGTGGCCGGCCGGCTCCGAGCAGGCGAAGAAGGTGATCCGTTTCCTGCAGGAAGAAATGGGCGTGAAGTCGATCCGCTTCCCCGACAGTTCGGCGCTCGGCGTCAAGCCGGTGTCGCGCGAGGGCACCGAGCGGCTGGTGCGCAAGGCGATCCAGTACGCGCTCGACCACGAGCGCAAGTCGGTGACGCTGGTCCACAAGGGCAACATCATGAAGTACACCGAGGGCGCGTTCCGTGACTACGGCTATGCGCTCGCGCTGAAGGAATTCGGCGCCGAACTGATCGACGGCGGCCCGTGGATGCGCGTGAAGAATCCGAAGACGGGCGGCGAGCTCGTCATCAAGGATGCGATCGCCGATGCCTTCATGCAGCAGATCCTGCTGCGCCCGGCCGAATACGACGTGATCGCCACGCTGAACCTGAACGGCGACTATCTTTCCGATGCGCTCGCCGCGCAGGTCGGCGGGATCGGCATCGCGCCGGGCGCCAACCAGTCCGATTCGGTCGCCATGTTCGAGGCGACCCACGGCACGGCGCCGAAGTATGCCGGCAAGGATTACGTGAACCCCGGTTCGGAAATCCTGTCTGCGGAGATGATGCTGCGCCACCTCGGCTGGACCGAGGCGGCCGACCTGATCATCTCGTCGATGGAGAAGTCGATCCAGCAGAAGCGCGTGACGTATGACTTCGCGCGGCTGATGGAGGGCGCGACGCAGGTGTCGTGCTCGGGTTTCGGCAACGTGCTGATCGAGAACATGTAGGCACGATGCGGTAGTGCCGGATCCGTTCCGGCCACCCCGGCGCCAGGCCGATGCCGCCGGGGTGAGAACTGAGGTTGGTCGGCGCTTCTTCGCGGTCGGTTCGATCGCGGCCCGTTGGGTTCGCTGTCAGCGATCTTCTGTCAATTTTTCGTAGCAACGCATCAACCATGTCCACCTCGTCCAAGATCATCTACACCCTTACCGACGAAGCTCCGGCGCTGGCGACCTATTCGCTGCTGCCGATCGTCAAGGCCTTCACGCACTCGTCGGGCGTGGCCGTCGAAACCCGCGACATCTCGCTGGCCGGCCGCATCATCGCCGCGTTCCCCGAGGCGCTCACGCCCGAGCAGAAGATCAGCGACGATCTCGCCGAGCTCGGCCAGCTGACGCTGCGCCCCGAGGCGAACATCATCAAGCTGCCGAACATCAGCGCCTCGGTGCCGCAGCTCAAGGCCGCGATCGCCGAACTGCAGGCGCAGGGCTACAAGCTGCCGAACTATCCCGACGAAGCGACCAGCGACGCCGAGAAGGACGCCAAGGCCCGCTACGACAAGATCAAGGGCAGCGCCGTGAACCCGGTGCTGCGCGAAGGCAACTCGGACCGCCGCGCGCCGCTGTCGGTCAAGAGCTACGCCCGCAAGCACCCGCACAAGATGGGCGCCTGGACCGCCGATTCGAAGTCGCACGTCGCCCACATGAGCGAAGGCGACTTCTACGGCAGCGAGAAGTCGGCGCTGATCGGCGCGGCCGGCAGCGTCAGGATCGAGCTGACCACAGCCGACGGCACGAAGAAGGTGCTGAAGGAAAAGACCGCGGTCAAGGCCGGGGAAATCATCGACGCCTCGGTGATGAGCCGCACCGCGCTGCGCAGCTTCATCGAAGCGCAGATCGCCGACGCGAAGGCCAAGGACGTGCTGTTCTCGGTCCACCTGAAGGCGACCATGATGAAGGTCTCCGACCCGATCCTGTTCGGCCAGTTCGTGTCGGTGTTCTACGAGGACGTGCTGACCAAGCATGCCGAGACGCTCGTCAGGATCGGCTTCAACCCGAACAACGGCATCGGCGACCTGTACGCGCGCCTGAAGGACGTGCCGGCCGAGACGCGCGCCGAGATCGAAGCCGACATCAAGGCCCAGTACGAAAAGCGTCCGCACCTTGCGATGGTCAACTCGGACAAGGGCATCACGAACCTGCACGTGCCGAGCGACGTGATCGTCGACGCCTCGATGCCGGCCATGATCCGCGACTCGGGCGGCATGTGGGGCGCGGACGGCAAGCTGCACGACGCCAAGGCCGTGATTCCGGACCGCTGCTACGCGGGCTTCTACCAGGCCGTGATCGACGACTGCAAACAGCACGGCGCGTTCGATCCGGTCACCATGGGCAGCGTGCCGAACGTCGGCCTGATGGCGCAGGCGGCCGAGGAATACGGTTCGCACGACAAGACGTTCCAGATCACCGCCGACGGCGTGGTGAGCGTGACCGACGAAGCCGGCAACGTGCTGCTCGAGCAGCCGGTGAAGTCGGGCGACATCTGGCG
Organism: Burkholderia perseverans; assembly: GCF_022870505.1. Taxonomy (NCBI): domain Bacteria; kingdom Pseudomonadati; phylum Pseudomonadota; class Betaproteobacteria; order Burkholderiales; family Burkholderiaceae; genus Burkholderia; species Burkholderia perseverans. The sequence goes on along the minus strand of NZ_CP045094.1, from coordinate 3,488,399 downwards.
CATGTGCCAGACCAAGGACGCGCCGGTGCAGGACTGGGTCAAGCTGGCCGTGAACCGCGCGCGCGCCTCGAACACGCCGGCTGTGTTCTGGCTCGACGCCGCACGCGCCCACGACGCGCAGATCATCAAGAAGGTCGAGCAGTACCTGAAGGATCACGACACGAGCGGCCTCGACATCCGCATCCTGCCGCCCGTCGAGGCGACGCGTTTCTCGCTCGAGCGCATCCGCGCCGGCAAGGACACGATCTCGGTGACCGGCAACGTGCTGCGCGACTACCTGACCGACCTGTTCCCGATCATGGAACTGGGCACCAGCGCGAAGATGCTGTCGATCGTGCCGCTGATGGCCGGCGGCGGCATGTTCGAAACCGGCGCGGGCGGTTCGGCGCCGAAGCACGTGCAGCAGTTCAACGAGGAAGGCTTCCTGCGCTGGGATTCGCTCGGCGAATTCCTCGCGCTGGCCGCCTCGCTCGAGCACCTCGGCAACGCGTACCACAACCCGAAGGCGCTGGTGCTCGCGAAGACGCTCGACCAGGCCACCGGCAAGTTCCTCGACGAGAACCGTTCGCCGGCACGCAAGGTGGGCGGCATCGACAACCGCGGCAGCCATTTCTACCTGAGCCTGTTCTGGGCGCAGGCGCTGGCCGCGCAGACCGAGGACGCGGAGCTGGCCGCGCAGTTCGCCGGGGTCGCGAAGACGCTGACGGAAAACGAGGCACGCATCGTCGAGGAACTCGGCGCGGCGCAGGGCAAGCCGGTCGACATCGGCGGCTACTACCGTCCGGACGCCTCGCTGACGAGCCAGGCGATGCGCCCGAGCGCGACGCTCAACGGCGTGATCGACGCGCTGGCGTAAGCCGCGCGGGCGGTGCCGAGGCTGGCGGGCGCGTGAGCGCGCGGCGGCGGTAGCGGGGCACCGAAACAAGCGCGGCGCGGGTGGTGGGCCTCACCGCGCGCGTCGCATGGCCGTCCGCGCAAGGCGTCGCGCGGCGGCGGGGAACGGCGGGCACGTGCGACAAGGCACGCGCCCGCCGTTCGCCGTTTACACATGGACGATTTCCCAATCGTCGATCTGCCCGGGAATCTCGAGCGTCGAGGTGTCGACCTCGTCGAGCGCCTCGCAGTGCGCGCCGCGCGCGAGATGATCGACCGCATGCTCCGGGCTCTTGAACTCGCCCAGCGATTCGTTGCCGAACGTCGCCTCCCAGCCGTCGTTGCCCGGCAGGATGTAGAACGACCCCTGGTCCGATCCATAGCGAAATCCCTTCATATCAGCCTCCGTCCACCATTCAAGAAAGAAATCGGTTGCGTTCCCGCCGCGCGGCGGGAGCCGGCTCGTCGACGTCCGCGCCGGTGGCGGGCGAGGGGGCGGGCATGCCGTGGCCCCTCGCGTTGCGTCGATCCATGGAAACCAGTCTACGTGGGCGGCGCGCGCCGATCGAGCGCATAGAGCGGCTGCTCGAAACAAAAATAATCGATTGAAAACAATGATTTATGTGAGGCGTTTCGAATGGCGGAACGCGTTGCGACATCGCGAAAACGCCTTTTGGTGCTCCGCATCATGATTTTTTACGACACGCGGCAGCGTTCCGTATCGTGAAAAATAACGGGCTTCGATGCTGGGGGAGTGAAGCGGGAGAGGCGGCCGGGAAGAAAAAGGGAGCGATTAAGTCGCCATTCGGCCGTATATTAACGGCGGCCGTTTTCGAAACTTGAGGCTTCGTTCGCGAAACGGCGCCAAAACACTTCATTTCGTGCTCGATTCCCGGGGGGTCATCGTTAAGTCATATGGCGGTAGCCATAATGCGCCCGCCCGGCGATTCGTCCGATTTTCAAAGTCGAGCGGACGGGCGGGCCGGACTCACACATATGGCTGCTACGGGGATTCACATGACCATCCGACATCGCATTACGTTGCTTGTCGCACTGATGTTCGTTGCGCTCGCAGCGATCGGCGGCTACGCCGTCTATCAGGCGCAGCGCAGCGCGGCAAGCGTTCGTCAGGTGACGCAGGGCGTCGTACCGAGCGCACTCGCCTCCTCCGATCTCGTCGCCGACCTGAAGGACGTCCAGATCGCGATGATGACGCTCGTCTACGCCCCCGACGCGAACATGGCGTCGCAGGCGCTCACCGAACTGAATACCAAGGAAGCGTCGCTGCGCGCGGCGCTCGACGTGCAGGGCCGCTCGGCGACGGGCCAGGCACAGACCGGGCTGATCTCGCAGGCGCGCGACAGCCTCACCAACTACTTCGACGCGATCCACGACACCGCGAAGATGAAGTCGGAGGGCAAGAACGAACTGGCGCAGGCCTACCTGTTCGCCAACGTTGCCCAGTACCGCGACGAGCTCGAAGGCATCATCGAGACGCTGCGCATCGAGAAGAACCGCCAGAAGGACGAGGCGATCTCCACGCTGAACGGCATGCTGGCCACCACCACGATGACGATCGCGATCGTCGCGGGCATCGTGATCGTGGTGCTGATCGGCGTCGGCCTGATGCTCTATCGCCAGATCGTGCGCCCGCTCGGCCGGATGCAGGAGATGATGAGCGAGATCGCGTCGAGCCAGGACTTCACGCGCCGCGTGCCGGTGGGCCGGATGGACGAAATCGGCCGCTCGATCGTCGCGTTCAACGGCATGATCGAGACGATCCAGCGCAACGCCGCGCAACTCAAGCAGCGCACCGCCGACATCCAGGCGATGCTGCAGAACATGCAGCAGGGCATCCTGACGATCGTGCCGGGCGGCACCGTGCATCGCGAGTACTCGGCGTTCCTCGAGCGCATCTTCGAGACCGGCGACATCGCCGGCCGGCCGGCCATGGAACTCGTGTTCGCCGATTCGGACGTCGGTTCGGACGGCCTCGCGCAGATCGACGCGGCGATCGACGCGTGCCTCGGCGAGGACGGCATCAACTTCGAGTTCAACCAGCATCTGCTCGTCAACGAGATCGGCAAGCGCATGCCGAACGGCGCCGAGAAGCGCCTCGACCTGTCGTGGTCGGCGATCACCGACGAGACCGGCACCATCGTGCGCCTGATGCTCTGCGTGCGTGACGTGACCGAGCTGCGTGCGCTGTCGGCCCAGGCCAACGAGCAGCGCCGCCGCCTGGAGATGATCGGCGAGATCCTCGCGGTCAGCCAGGACAAGTTCCACGATTTCGTCGAGAGCGCCACCGGCTTCCTGCACGAGAACGAACGCATCATCCGCCAGCACGAGCGCGCCGACAGCTCCGCGCTGGCCGAGCTGTTCCGCAACATGCACACCATCAAGGGCAATGCGCGGACCTACAGCCTCCAGCATTTGACCAACATCGTCCACGAGGCCGAGCAGGTCTACGACGAGCTGCGCAGTGCGGAAGCGGCGCGCGAGTGGGACCAGCACGAGCTGATGAGCGACCTGGCGCGCGTGCGCGAGGCGCTCGACCACTACGCGACCATCAACAACGTGAGCCTGAACCGTCGCGGCCCGGCCACGGGCGCCGAGCCGGATCGCTATCTGGTGGTGGAGCGCGCGCGGATCCATGAAAGCCTGCGTCTGCTCGACTCGGCCGATCCGTCGGACCCGCATAACTGGCTGACGATGCGCGATTCGGTGCGCGACACGCTGCGCCTGCTCGGCACCGAAACGCTCGGCGGCATGATCGCCGGCGTGACCGAATCGCTGCCGGCGCTGGCCGCCGATCTCGGCAAGGCGGCACCGGTGGTGCGCATCGACGACAACGGTTATCGCGTGCGCAGCGAAGCGGCGACGGTGATCAAGGACGTCTTCATGCACCTGCTGCGCAACGCGCTCGACCACGGCATCGAAGCGCCCGAGGCGCGCCGCGCCGCGGGCAAGGCCGACGAAGGCACGATCGACATCGAGGTCGGCGTCGACGCCGGCATGCTGCAGATCACCGTCAGCGACGACGGCCGCGGCCTCGCGCTGGAGCGGATCCGCTCGATCGCCGGCGAACGCGGCTGGCTCGACGACGCGGCCGTGGCGAACGACGACGAGGCCGTCGCCGCGCTGATCTTCCGCCCCGGCTTCTCGACCGCCAGCGCCGTCACCGACGTGTCGGGCCGCGGCGTGGGCATGGATGCGGTGCGCAGCTTCGTGGTGCGCGCCGGCGGCAGCATCTCGCTGCGCTTCACGGACGATCGCCAGGGCGCCGCGTTCCGGCGCTTCCAGACCATCGTCAGCCTGCCGGACAACTACGCCGTCGACAGCGTCGGCATCGAGGTCACGAACGCCGACGAAGCGGCGCGCGACGACCAGGCGATCGATCGGGCGTAACGCGATGATGGGTGGAATCTGGGTAGCAGGGCTGGTGGTGGTCGCGATCGCGGCCATCGGATTCGGCTGCGTCATGTACCTGCGCGCGGCGCGCGCGCTGGCCGAAGTGGGCCGGCTCGAAGCCGAGCAGGGTGCCGCCGCGGCGCGCGCCGTGGCGGCGGAAGCCGACTGGGCGGCGCGCCGCGACGAGGACGCGGAGCAGGCGGCCGCGCGCGAGCAGTCGCTCAACGAGTCGCTCGAGGAGGCAGCCGCGCAGATCGCGGCGGTGCGCGAGTCGCTCGCGAAGGCCGTCGACGAGCGTGACGCCGCGCGTGCGCTGGCCGAGCGGATCGCCACCGAGTCCGCGCGGCTGCGTAGCCTGACCGGGACGTTCGAGCGCTGGCACGAGCAGATGAGCTCGCTGATGACGCAGAACCAGGACATGCATGCGAAGAATCACGAGCTCTCGTCGATCGTCGCGCACGTGCTGATCGTCTCGCTGAACGCCTCGATCGAGGCCGCGCGCGCCGGCACGGCGGGACGCGGCTTCTCGATCGTGGCGAGCGAGGTGCGTTCGCTCGCCTCGCGTTCGCAGGAGCTTTCCAAGAGCTACCAGGACAGCCTGAACCGCAACGACCTCGTGACCACCGCCACGTTCCAGGACATCCAGGCGGGCGGCAAGATGATCACCGCCTCGCTCGGCAACGTCGACCTGCTGGCGACGCAGCTGCGCGACCGGCTCGAACGGAGCGAATCGTGATCGGCGCGAACGCGCGCGAGAGCTTCGAGCGGATCTTCTTCGGCGCGGCGCGGGCGCGGCTCGCGACCGACGGCGTCTGCGAGATCACGCCGCGCGAGGCGCCGGACGTGTCGCGCGGCGTCGAGGTGATCGTGCTGACCATCTCGTCGCTGCGCTTTCGCCTGCTGCTGCTGCTGCACTACCGCGACGACGAGACGACGCGCGCCTATTACATCGGCAGCGACGGCGCGACCGGGCAGCGGCCGCTACGCGAGGCGTTCATGGAAGTCGCGAACCTCTGCTGCGGCGCGATCAACCAGGCGCTCGTCGAGCATTTCCCCGATCTCGGGATGTCGACGCCGTATGGCCTGAACGGCGCGAGCGCCGCGCATCTGATCGAGTTGAAGCCCGACCACGTGGCCGCGTATGACCTGATGGTGGGCGGCTCGGTGCGGCTGGGCGCCACGCTTTGCGTCTGCGCGAACGCGCAGGTCGACTTCGTGGCGGAGACGCTCGACGTCGATTCGGGCGCGGGCGAGCTCGAAATGTTTTGATGGAAGAACCGAACGAACCCTCGGAGAAGCAATGACGACTCACGATACGCCCGTCAGCAAGGTGCTGGTGCTCGACGACAGCGAGACCCACCTCGACGCGATCCGCCGGTTCTGCGACGAGCACAATCTGGTCGGGCTCAAGGCGCGCCGCAACCGGCTGCTGAAGGTGCTGCGCTCGAACATCGACCTCGGCGCGGTGCTGCTCTCGTTCGACTACGGCGGCTCGGCCGACGAGGCCGCCGCGGTGGCCGCGCAGATCGACGCGCTGCGCCCCGAACTGCCGATCATCGTGCGCCGTCCCGACGGCAGCGGCGACGACGGCCTGCCCGAAGCGCTCAAGCGCGTGGCCTGCGCGAGCTACGCGCTGCCCGACCTGGAGCCGCTGCGCCGCGCCGTCGACGAATACCTGTTCAGCCTCGCCTATCCGAACGCGCTGGTGCGCGGCATCGAGGAGATCACCGAGGCGCGCCTCGCCACGATCTTCCGCGGCATGACGATCGAATGCGAAACGCCGTGCATCGTGCGCGATCAGATCATCTTCGGCGAGGTGTTCAGCCTGATCGCACTGGAAAGCGCGTGGTGCCGCGGCTACATGATGATGCAGACCGACGAGCAGCCGATGCTCGACTTCGTGGCCGCGATGCACCCGGACGACAAGGCGCCGGACTTCCGCGACCTGAACGGCGTGCTCGGCGAGCTGACGAATCTGGTCTGGGGCGCGTTCAAGGATCGCTTCCTCGGCAGCAGCAACGTGCCGGCCTCGAGCTCGGTGCAGGTGCCGCTGCTCGTGAACCACAAGCACAAGTACATCTCGTTCGGGTCCGAGAACCCGCAACTGTGTTTCAAGTATCGGGTGACCGACGACAAGTCGGGCCGCACCGTCACGCTGCACCAGCGTTTCGTGTTCAGCCTGCAATGGTCGCCGGAGTCGTTCGACGATCACGCGCAGGCGGTCGGCGAGATGGTCGACGCGGGCGAGCTCGACTGGTTTTAAGCAACAGACGGAAGACAACGGACATGGCAAAGATTCTGGTAGTGGACGATTCGAGCACGGTGCGCGACGAAGTGGCGGGTTTCCTGCGCAAGAACGGGCTCGAGGTGGAAACGGCGGTGGACGGCAAGGACGGCCTGGCGAAGCTGAAGTCGAGCCCGGGCATCCGCCTGGTGGTCAGCGACGTGAACATGCCGAACATGGACGGGCTGACGATGGTCGAGAAGATCCGCAGCGAACTCGGCAACGCCTCGGTCAACGTCGTGATGCTGACCACCGAAAGCAGCCCGGCGATGAAGGAGCGCGGCAAGGCGGCCGGCGTGCGCGGCTGGATCGTCAAGCCGTTCCGCGGCGAGGCGGTGCTCGAGACGTTCCGCAAGCTCGCGGTCTGACGCGAAACTGCGCGTTTTGCCGCTGCCGCGGCGCGCGCGCCGGTGTATCGTCATTGCTTCTCTGACACGGGATTCGATCGATGATACGCAGGCAATTTCTCCGCCGCGCGCTCGGCGCGGCGGCTTCGCTCGCATTCGCGCGCGGCGCGCTCGCGAAGGCGCCGGCGGTGGAGGCGTCGCATGGTATGGGGCCGATGAGCGGCATGGCTGGCATGGACGGCATGCAGGCGGCGCCGGCGGCTTCGGTCACGGCGGCGCCCGCCCGCGACGCGGCGGCCGGTGACGGCACGCTCGCGGCCGCCGACGCGCTGCCCGCGGGCGCGCCGCTCGCGCCGCTGCGCGTGCTGGCCAACGAAAGCACGACACCGGGGCAATTCCGTGCGACGCTCGTCGCGCAGCCGGTCGCGCGGCAGCTGCTGCCCGGCGCGGCGCCCACCACCATGTGGCTCTACGGCGAGGCGGCGACGGGTTCCGCCGTCGGCCCGCTGATCGAGTTGCACGAGGGCGACGCTGTCGAGATCCACGTCGTCAATCATCTGCCGCAGCCGACCACGATTCACTGGCATGGCCTGCCGGTGCCGCCCGACCAGGACGGCAACCCGCTCGCACTGATCGAGCCCGGCGCGTCGCGCACCTACCGCTTCACGTTGCCGAAGGGCAGTGCCGGCACCTACTGGTACCACCCCCATCCGCACATGATGACGGCCGAGCAGGTGTTTCGCGGCCTGGCCGGGCCGATCGTGGTGCGCGCGGCCGACGATCCGCTCGCCGGCTGGCCCGAGCGCCAGCTGTTCGTGTCGGACCTGAAGCTGGCCGCCGACGGCACGATCGCCCCGAACGACATGATGGACTGGATGAACGGCCGCGAAGGCCAGTTCGCGCTCGTCAACGGCGCGCGCCGCCCGCATCTGGAGGTGGCCGGCGACGAGCGCTGGCGCGTCTGGAACGGCAGCAGCGCGCGCTTCCTGAACCTGTCGTTCGACGACGGCCGCGCCTTCGAGCAGGTCGGCACCGACGGCGGCCTGTTCGAGCAGCCGCGCCGCGTAACGACGCTGCTGCTCGCGCCGGGCGAGCGCGCCGAGCTGCTGGTGCGCGCGGGCGAGCAGGCCTCTCGCGCCGTGCTGCGCGCGGCCACCTACGACCGCAGCAAGATGGCCATGGCGATGTCGGACGACGACGATCCGTCGCTGCCGCCCGATCCGCCGCTGCCGCTCGCGGACCTGAGCTTCGCGCCGGCGCCGGCGCGCGCGGTGCCGGCCGTGCTGCGCGTGGTGCCGCCGCTCAGCAAGCCGGTGGCGCGCAAGTCGGTGACGTTCGGCGAGGCGATGGACATGAACGCGATGATGGCCTCGGCGCCGGGCAAGCGCCCGGCCGGCATGCGTTTCATGGTGAACGGGCAGACCTGGTCGCCGCATCGCGCGACGCTGACGAGCCGGCGCGGCGACGTCGAACTGTGGAGCATCACGAACACCACCGACATGGACCACCCGTTCCATCTGCACGGCACGCAGTTCCAGGTGGTCGAGCGCGAACTGCGCGGGCGGCGCACGCCGGAGCCCTACCGCGCGTGGCGCGATACCGTGAACGTCAGGAAGGGCGAGACGGTGCGGATCGCCACGGTCCAGCACGAGGCCGGCGAGCGGATGTTCCACTGCCACATCCTCGAACACGAGGATCTCGGCATGATGGGCACCTTGAAGGTCATCTGAGGCTGCCCGCCCGGGCGCAGGCCGCCTGGGTAGCGGCGAAAAAAAACCCGGCAGAAGCCGGGTTTTTATCGAGAATCCAATGCGCTCAGGCTGCCTGGATATTCGAAGCTTGCTTGCCCTTCGGGCCTTGTACGACCTCGAAGCTCACCTTCTGGCCTTCCTTCAGGGTCTTGAAACCCTGCATGTTGATGGCCGAGAAATGTGCAAACAGATCTTCGCCGCCTTCATCGGGCGTAATGAAGCCGAAGCCCTTCGCGTCATTGAACCACTTGACGATACCAGTTGCCATACCTACTTCCCCTGTCACTCAGTCGTTACCACGAGCACGCTCGAAAAGCTAAACGACCGGCAAATGCAGCCGTTCCCCCCTCACAAGCTCACCTCGGCCCATTCTCCGTCGTCAAGAAAGACAAAAAGAAAAAAGTGCCAGCTTGATTGTTGGCGCTCTTTATTTGAGTGTCAAGGGGAATTTGTCGGCGGTTTGGGGGTCGTTGTAAAGAACCCATTTTCAGGGTTTATCCGGCTTTCCAGCGTCATTCGCGTGCCAAGCAGCAATGCTTGAAAAGCCCCATAATCGGCCCATATACCAGCCTCGGACGACAGGCCTTCGAGCTTGCCGGGAATATGGGATACTCGATCCGAGCGTCGCGTCACGGTAGCGGTTCCGTGGTCGCATGCACGATGAGGGGGCCGGTGCCGCGAGCCGGACTTCACTTCGCGCCTACCACGCAGATCTGTGAGCATGCAGTCAGAACGGTGCCGGCCGCAAGGCTGGTTAATGACAGGATTGCGGGCCTGTCCGAGTTGTTTAGAATGGGTGTATGGCGATCATCCCGGACAAGCAGGACAACACCGTCCTGGAACGCAGCGAGCAGAAGCTGAAGCCGCCTTCGATGTACAAGGTGGTGCTGCTCAACGACGATTTCACCCCGATGGAATTCGTCGTGATGGTGGTGCAGGAGTATTTCAAGAAGGACCGCGAAACCGCGACGCAGATCATGCTGAAGGTACATCGCGAGGGACGGGGGGTATGTGGGGTCTATACGCGGGACATCGCGTCGACCAAAGTTGAGCAAGTCGTTACCCATGCGCGGCAGGCAGGGCATCCGCTGCAGTGCGTGATGGAGGAAGCATGATTGCCCAGGAATTGGAAGTCAGCCTGCACATGGCGTTCATGGAAGCGCGCCAGGCGCGGCACGAATTCATAACGGTCGAACACCTGTTGCTTGCGCTGCTGGACAACCCGACGGCGGCCGAAGTGTTGCGCGCATGCGCGGCCAACATCGAGGACCTGCGCCAGAACCTGCGCAACTTCATCCACGACAACACACCGACGGTGCCCGGTACCGACGACGTCGACACCCAGCCGACGCTCGGTTTCCAGCGCGTGATCCAGCGCGCCATCATGCACGTCCAGTCGACGTCGAACGGCAAGAAGGAAGTTACCGGCGCGAACGTGCTGGTGGCGATCTTCGGCGAGAAGGATTCGCACGCCGTCTACTACCTGCAGCAGCAGGGCGTGACGCGCCTGGACGTCGTGAACTTCATTTCGCACGGCATCGCGAAGACGGGCAGCGCCGACGCGGCAAAGGCGGGCGAAGGCACGCCGGAGTCCGAGGATGCCAATGCGCAGAAGGAAACGCCGCTCGCGCAGTTCACGCAGAACCTGAACCAGATGGCCAAGGACGGCCGCATCGATCCGCTCATCGGTCGCGAGACCGAGGTCGAGCGCGTCGTGCAGGTGCTCTGCCGCCGTCGCAAGAACAACCCGCTGCTGGTCGGCGAGGCCGGGGTCGGCAAGACCGCGATCGCCGAGGGCCTGGCGTGGCGCATCACGCGCGGCGAGGTGCCGGACATCCTCGCGAACGCGCAGGTGTTCTCGCTCGACATGGGCGCGCTGCTGGCGGGCACGAAATACCGCGGCGACTTCGAGCAGCGTCTGAAGACGGTGCTGAAGGAACTGAAGGAGCGGCCGCACGCGATCCTCTTCATCGACGAGATCCACACGCTGATCGGCGCGGGCGCCGCATCGGGCGGCACGCTCGACGCGTCGAACCTGCTCAAGCCGGCGCTGTCGTCGGGCAACCTGAAGTGCATCGGCGCGACCACCTTCACCGAATATCGCGGCATCTTCGAGAAGGACGCGGCGCTGTCGCGGCGCTTCCAGAAGGTCGACGTGAACGAGCCGAGCGTCGAGCAGACGGTAGCGATCCTGCGTGGGCTGAAGTCGCGCTTCGAGGAACATCACGGCGTCAAGTATTCGTCGGGCGCGCTGTCGGCGGCCGCCGAGCTGTCGTCGCGGTTCATCACCGACCGGCATCTGCCGGACAAGGCGATCGACGTGATCGACGAGGCCGGCGCCGCGCAGCGGATCCTGCCGAAGTCGAAGCAGAAGAAGACGATCGGCAAGGCCGAAATCGAGGAAATCATCTCGAAGATCGCGCGTGTCCCGCCGCAAAGCGTTTCGCAGGACGATCGCAGCAAGCTGCAGACGCTCGATCGCGACCTGAAGAGCGTGGTGTTCGGCCAGGATCCGGCGATCGACGCGCTGGCGGCCTCGATCAAGATGGCGCGGGCCGGCCTCGGCAAGCTCGACAAGCCGATCGGCGCGTTCCTGTTCTCCGGCCCGACCGGCGTCGGCAAGACCGAAGTGGCGCGGCAGCTCGCGTTCACGCTCGGCATCGAGCTGATCCGCTTCGACATGTCGGAATACATGGAGCGTCACGCGGTGAGCCGGCTGATCGGTGCGCCCCCGGGCTACGTCGGCTTCGACCAGGGCGGCCTGCTGACCGAGGCCGTCACGAAGAAGCCGCACTGCGTGCTGCTGCTCGACGAAATCGAGAAGGCGCATCCGGACATCTTCAACGTGCTGCTGCAGGTGATGGACCACGGCACGCTGACCGACAACAACGGCCGCAAGGCGGATTTCCGCAACGTCATCATCATCATGACGACGAACGCGGGCGCCGAGTCGATGCAGAAGGGCACGATCGGTTTCACGACGCGCCGCGAAACCGGCGACGAAATGGCCGAGATCAAGCGCCTGTTCACGCCGGAGTTCCGCAACCGCCTCGACTCGACCATCAGCTTCCGCTCGCTCGATGAGGAAATCATCATGCGCGTGGTCGACAAGTTCCTGATCCAGCTGGAAGACCAGCTGCACGAGAAGAAGGTGGATGCGCTGTTCACCGACGCGCTGCGCAAGTACCTGTCGAAGCACGGCTTCGATCCGCTGATGGGCGCGCGGCCGATGCAGCGGCTGATCCAGGATACGATCCGCCGTGCGCTGGCCGACGAGCTGCTGTTCGGCAAGCTGGTCAGCGGTGGCCGCGTGACGGTGGACGTCGACGAGAACGATACGGTGCAACTGTCGTTCGACAACTCGGCCGAGCCGCCGAAGCCGAGCGAAGAGACGGTCGAAGTCGAGTAAATGTCGATCGGGTCCGGCGACCCGGTCCGCACGCGGCGACGCGTGAGCCGAACGGCGCGGGATTCACTCCGCGCCGTTTTTCATTTTTGCGCCCGATTGTTGTGCATCCGGTGCATGCGTGCGGGGCCGGACGTGTCGCCGGCACGCGATTCGAATGGAATAAACCTACTAATCGCGGCGACCCGGGCGGGCGCCGCCCGGTGTGTTCAGCCGCGGCCGGTGCTGCCGAAGCCACCTTCGCCGCGCTCGCTCTGCGCGAATTCCTCGACGACATTGAAGCTCGCCTGCACCACCGGCACGATCACGAGCTGGGCGAGGCGCTCGAATGGATCGAGCGTGAACGCGGTCTGCCCGCGATTCCAGGTCGAGATCATCAGCTGGCCCTGGTAGTCCGAGTCGATCAGGCCGACCAGGTTGCCGAGCACGATGCCGTGCTTGTGGCCGAGCCCCGAGCGCGGCAGGATCAGCGCCGCGTAACGGGCATCGGCGACGTGGATCGCGAGCCCGGTCGGCACCAGCGTCGTCTCGCCCGGCTGCAGCGTGACGGGGGCGTCGAGGCAGGCGCGCAGGTCGAGGCCCGCGCTGCCCGGCGTCGCGTAGTTCGGCAGGTATTCGCGCATGCGCGCGTCGAGGATCTTGAGGTCGAGTTTCATGCGGCGGGTTGCTGGCAGGAGTCGTGGAATTGAAACGTGCGCCGGACCGCGGCTTGTGTCGCGACCCGGCGGCTTGCGTGAATCAGATCAGGCGCGTGTCGGGCAGGCGTTTTGCGATCTCGTCGATCAGCGTGTGCGCGAGCGTGGCTTTCGGCGCGCGGGGCAGGCGTGTGGCGCCGCTGGCCTCGAACAGCACGACTTCGTTGTCGTCGAGGCCGAACGTCAGCGGGCCGAGGTTGCCGATCAGCAGCGGCACCTGCTTGCGCCGGCGCTTTTCCTCGCCGTGGACGTCGAGGTCGCCGCTCTCGGCCGCGAAGCCGACGCAGTAGGGCGCATCGGGCAGCGCCGCGACGGTGGCCAGAATGTCGGGATTCTCGACGAAGTTCAGCACCGGCATCCGCTGGTCGGCCGTTTTCTTGATCTTGTGCTCGGCGGGCTGGTCGACGCGCCAGTCGGCCACGGCGGCCACCGCGATGAACAGGTCGGCGTCGGCCACCGCGTGCATCACCGCGTCGTGCATCTGCTGCGCGGTCTGCACGTCCTCGCGGTAGACGCCCCAGGGCGTCGCGAGCGGCACCGGGCCGGCGACCAGATGCACCTCGGCGCCCGCCTGCTGCGCGGCGCGCGCGAGCGCGAAGCCCATCTTGCCGCTGGAGCGGTTGGTGAGCCCGCGCACCGGGTCGAGCGGCTCGAAGGTCGGGCCGGCCGTGATCAGCACGCGCTGGCGGGCGAGCCGCTTCGGCCGGAAGTGCGAGACGATCGCCTCGTAGATGGCGCCCGGTTCGAGCATGCGCCCGTCGCCGACCTCGCCGCAGGCCTGCGCGCCCGAATCGGGGCCAAGCACGGCCACGCCGTCGGCGCGCAGCTGCGCCGCGTTGCGCTGGGTGGCCGGGTTCTGCCACATCTGGCGGTTCATGGCCGGCACCACCAGCAGCGGGCAGTCGCGCGCGATGCAGAGCGTCGAGAGCAGGTCGTCGGCGAAGCCGTGCGCGAGCTTCGCGAGGAAATCGGTCGAGGCGGGCGCGATCACGATCGCGTCGGCCTCGCGCGACAGGTCGATGTGCGCCATGTTGTTGTCGACGCGCGCGTCCCACTGGCTCGTGAACACGGGCCGTCCCGACAGTGCCTGCATCGTGACCGGCGTGATGAACTGCGTGGCCGCCTCGGTCATCACCACCTGCACGGTCGCGCCGGCCTTGGTCAGCAGGCGCGTGAGCTCGGCGATCTTGTAGCAGGCGATGCCGCCCGTCATGCCGATCACGAGATGTTTTCCTGCGAGTTCCTGATGTTCCAACTGGACCTCCGGTAACGAAACGGGCCGGCGCTACGCGGCCCGGCCCTGTCACGCGCCGCGCGGCTCGGGCGAGACGGCGGTGCTCAGCGCGTGCCGCGCACGCGGCGCAACTCGTCGTAGACCAGCAGCACGGCGCCGATCGTGATCGCCGAGTCGGCGAGGTTGAACGCCGGCCAGTGCGAGCCGCGCAGGTGAAAATCGAGAAAATCGATCACGTGACCGTACATCAGCCGGTCGATCACGTTGCCGAGCGCGCCGCCGAGGATCAACGCGAGCGACAGGCTGAACAGGCGCTGATGGCCGTGGCGCTTGAGCAGGTAGCAGATCACCAGCGTCGCGGCGATGCCGAGCGCCGTGAACGCCCAGCGCTGCCAGCCGCTCGCGGCCGACAGGAAGCCGAACGCGGCGCCGCGGTTGAACACCAGCGTGAGGTTGAAGAACCCGGTGATCGGGTGCATCACGCCGTAGCCGAAGGTCTTCAGCACCGCGATCTTGGTCAGCTGGTCGAACAGGATCACGATCAGCGAAATGCCAAGCCACGGCGCGAGCGAGCCGCTCGCGGATTTCGACAGGGTTTTCGCCATGTTTATGCAGCGCTCCGGGTTTCGCCGTTTTCAAAGAGGTTGGAGAAGCAGCGGCCGCACAGCGTCGGGTGGTCCGCATGCGCGCCGACGTCGGCGCGATAGTGCCAGCAGCGCTCGCACTTCGCGTAGGTCGAGGCCGCCACCACGACCGCTTCGTCGGCCGGCGCCTCGACGCCCACCACCGTGGCCGCCGAGGTGATCAGCACGAACTTGAGATCGTCGCCGAGGCTCGCGAGCGCCGCGTGGCGCGCGCCGCTCGCGCGGATCTCGACCTCGGCCTGCAGCGACGAGCCGATCCGGTTCGCGGTGCGGGCTTCCTCGAGCGCCTTCGTCACGTCGGCGCGCACGGCGCGCAGCAGCGTCCACTTGTCGATCAGCGCGGCCGCGCCGTCGATCTCCGGATAAGCGTAGTAGGTTTCCGTGAAAATCGTCTCGCTGGCCGGCTGGAACACCTTCCACGCTTCTTCGGCCGTGAACGAGAGGAACGGCGCGAGCACGCGCAGCAGCCCCTGCGTGACGTGATGGAGCGCGGTCTGCGCCGAGCGGCGCGCGACCGAGGCCGGCGCGCTGGTGTAGAGGCGGTCCTTCAGCACGTCGAGGTAGAAGCCGCCGAGATCCTCCGAGCAGTACGTCTGCAGCTTCGCGACGATCGGGTGGAACTCGTACTTTTCATAGTGCGCGAGCAGCTCGGCCTGCAGCTGTGCCGAGAACGCGATCGCGTAGCGGTCGATCTCGAGCCATTCGGCGGCCGGCAGCGCGTCCTTCGCATAGTCGAAGTCGGACAGGTTCGCGAGCAGGAAGCGCAGCGTGTTGCGGATCCGGCGATAGCCTTCCGTCACGCGCTTGAGGATTTCCTCGGAGATCGCCAGCTCGCCCGAGTAATCGGTCGAGGCGATCCAGAGCCGCACGATCTCGGCGCCGAGCCGGTTCGACACTTCGTGCGGATCGATGCCGTTGCCGAGCGACTTGCTCATCTTGCGGCCTTCGCCGTCCACCGTGAAGCCGTGCGTGAGCAGGCCCTTGTACGGCGCGCGGCCGTCGATCATCGAGGCCGTCAGCAGCGACGAGTGGAACCAGCCGCGGTGCTGGTCCGAGCCTTCCAGGTAGAGGTCGGCCGGGAACTGCAGCGCGTCCTTGTGCGAGCCGCGCAGCACGTGCCAGTGCGTCGTGCCCGAATCGAACCAGACGTCGAGCGTGTCGCGGTTCTTCTCGTAGAGGTTCGCCTCGTCGCCGAGCAGCTCGCGTGCGTCGAGCGTCTGCCACGCCTCGATGCCGCCCGCCTCGACGCGCTGCGCCACGGCTTCGAGCAGTTCGAGCGTGCGCGGATGCAGCTCGCCGGTTTCCTTGTGGACGAAGAACGCCATCGGCACGCCCCACTGGCGCTGGCGCGACAGGGTCCAGTCCGGGCGGTTCGCGATCATGCTGTAGAGGCGCTGCTTGCCCCACGACGGATAGAACGCGGTGGCCTCGACGCCTTCGAGCGCGACTTCGCGCAGCGTGCGCCCGCCGTCGTTCGGCGGCGTGTCCATGCCGGCGAACCACTGCGAGGTGGCGCGGTAGATGATCGGCGTCTTGTGGCGCCAGCAGTGCATGTAGCTGTGCGTGTACTTCTCGCTGCGCAGCAGCGTGCCGGCCGCCTGGAGCGCCTCGACCACCTTCGGGTTGGCATCCCAGATCGCCAGGCCGCCGAACAGCGGCAGCGATTCGATGTAGCGGCCGTCGCCCATCACCGGGTTGATGATGTCGGCGTCGGTCATGCCGTGCGCCTTGCAGGAGACGAAGTCTTCCACGCCGTAGGCCGGCGACGAGTGGACGATGCCGGTACCGGTGTCGGTCGTCACGTAGTCGCCGAGGTAGACCGGCGCGGTGCGCTGGTAGCCGGGGTGGGCGCTCGCGAGCGGGTGATGGAAGCGCAGGCCCGAGAGCTTCGCGCCCGGCGTGGTGGCGATCGTGTGGCCGGTCAGCTTGAACGCCTCGAGGCAGGCGGCGACGCGTTCTTCGGCGAGGATCAGCAGGCCGCGCGGCGTGTCGACCAGCGCGTAGACGATTTCCGGGTGCGCGTTGAGCGCCTGGTTCGCCGGGATGGTCCACGGCGTGGTGGTCCAGATCACGATGCCGCCGTCCTGGCGCGGCAGCGCCGCCAGCCCGAACGCCTGCGCGGTCTTTTCCGGCTCGGCGAACGCGAACAGCACGTCGATGGTCGGGTCGGTGCGGTCCTTGTACTCGACCTCGGCCTCGGCCAGCGCCGAGCCGCAGTCGAAGCACCAGTTCACGGGCTTCAGGCCGCGGTAGACGAAGCCCTTCTCGATGATCTTGCCGAGCGCGCGCAGCTCTTCCGCCTCGTTGACGAAGTTCATCGTCTTGTACGGGTTCTGCCAGTCGCCGAGCACGCCGAGCCGCTTGAAGCCGAGCTTCTGCTTCTCGATCTGCTCGGTCGCGTAGGCGCGCGCCTTCTGCTGCACCTCGGCGGCCGGCAGCGACTTGCCGAACTGCTTCTCGATCTGGATCTCGATCGGCATGCCGTGGCAGTCCCAGCCCGGCACGTAGGGCGCGTCGAAGCCGGCCATGTTGCGCGACTTGACGACGATGTCCTTCAGGATCTTGTTGACCGCGTGGCCGAGGTGGATGTCGCCGTTCGCATAGGGCGGGCCGTCGTGCAGGATGAACTTCGGCCGGCCGGCGCTGGCCGCGCGGATCTTCTGGTAGATGCCGCGATCCTCCCAGTCCTGCACCCACTGGGGTTCGCGCCTGGGCAGGTCGCCGCGCATCGGGAACGGCGTGTCGAGCAGGTTGACCGGATACTTGGCCTGCGGTTTCGAGTCGGCTTTCTTGTTGCTCATGTCGGGGGTCGCTATCTCTTTTCGGTGACGCTCGCGCGTCGTGAAATCGGGGGGCGTGCGCCGGGCCGGCGCGGCGGGCGCATGCGGCGCCCGGGGCGGATCAGGTCAGCTAATTCGGTCGGTGGCCGAGGTCGCGAAGCCGGTCGCGCGGCCGCCGTGCGCGGCGAAATAGGCGCGCGTGTCGACGACGTCCTGCGCGATCGCGCGCGTCAGCGTTTCCAGGTCGATGAACTTGGCCTCGTCGCGCAGCTTCTTCAGGAACTCGACGCGCACGATCCTGCCGTAGGCGTCGCCGTGCCAGTCGAGCACGTGGACTTCCAGCAGCACGCGGCCCGCGTCCACCACGGTCGGGCGCACGCCGAGGCTCGCCACGGCCGGCAGCGGGTGGTCGGCCAGGCCATGCACGAGGACCACGAAGATGCCCGACAGCGCCGGCCGCTTGTGCGCGATCGGCAGGTTCAGGGTCGGGAAGCCGAGATCGCGGCCGAGCTTGAGCCCGTGGGCGACGTGGCCGCTGATCGCGTAGCCGTGGCCGAGCGCGGCCTTGGCCGCGTCGAGGTCGCCGGCCGCGAGCGAGGCGCGCACGCCCGAGCTCGAGATGCGCGCGCCGTTCGGCGCCGCGAGCGTGGCCATCTGCTCGACGTCGAAGCCGTAGCGCTGGCCCGCCTCGCGCAGCGAGGCGAAATTACCGGCGCGCTTCGCGCCGTAGCAGAAATCGTCGCCCACCATCATCCAGCGCGCATGCAGGCCGTTCACGAGCGTCTGCTCGACGAACGCTTCGGGCGACTGGTTCGCGAACGTGTGGTTGAAATGCTCGACCACCACGCGATCGACGCCGTTCTCGCGCAGCGCTTCCAGCTTGTCGCGCAGCATCGCGATGCGCGGCGGCGCGCCGGCCGGATTGAAGAATTCGCGCGGATGCGGCTCGAACGTCATCACGCAGACCGGCAGCCCGCGCGCGTCCGCCGCCGCGCGCACGCGCGCGAGCAGGGCCTGATGGCCGCGATGGACACCGTCGAAGTTGCCGATCGTCAGCGCGCACGGGGCGCGGCTCTCGGCGTTGGGCAGGCCGCGAAAGACTTTCACGATAGCGGGTGGCAGCGGGCGAGTGGGGCGGGCGGATGCCGCAAAGCACAAGATTATAAACGTTCGGACGGCGGGGCGGCTCGGGCGGCGGGAAACCGCTATCCCGAATGGTAAAATCCGCGGATGAAAAAACTTGTCATCCTGATTTCAGGTCGCGGCAGCAACATGGAGGCCATCGTCGACGCGTGCGAGCGCGAACGCTGGCCGGCCCGGGTGGCTGCCGTGATCGCAAACCGGCCCGACGCGGCCGGTTTGTCGTTTGCGGCCGCGCGCGGGATTCCCGCCGTCGCGGTCGATCACGGCGAGTACGACGGCCGTGAAGCGTTCGACGCCGCGCTGGCGGCCGAGATCGACCGCTTCGACCCGGACCTCGTCGTGCTCGCCGGCTTCATGCGGATCCTCACGCCGGCCTTCGTCACGCGTTACGAGGGCCGGATGCTGAACGTCCATCCGTCGCTGCTGCCGAGCTTCAAGGGCATGCGTACCCACGAGGCGGCGCTGGCCGCCGGCGTGGCGCTGCACGGCGCGACCGTGCATTTCGTGATTCCCGAGCTGGACAGCGGCGCTATCGTCGCGCAGGCGGCGGTGCCGGTGCGCGGCGGCGACACGGCCGAAACGCTGGCCGCGCGCGTGCTCGCGGCCGAGCACCAGCTTTATCCGCGCGCCGTGCGCTGGTTCGCCGAGGGCCGACTGCGGCTCGACGGCGGCCGCGCGGTGGTGGCGCCCGGCGCGTGCCGATGGCTCGTCGCCGATGACAACAACGAACAGGGTGAGGGTGTATGAAGCTGCATGGTTTTCTGATTGGCCAGACCGAGACGTTGCTCGCCGACGTCCTGAAATTTACCGGCCCCGCCGATGCCACCACCAGCCGGTTCTTCCGCGCGCATCCGAAGCTCGGCCATGCCGAGCGCGGCGTGATCGCCGAGGCCGTGTTCGCGGTGCTGCGCCGGAAGATGGAGTTCTCGCATCTGGCCGAAAGCGGCTCGGGCAGCCCGGCGCGGCGCCTGACGCTGCTCGGGCTGATGCAGACGGCGGGCCGCTCGGCGCTCAAGCAGCATGTGTCCGAGGCCGAATGGGCGTGGCTCGATCACGTCGCGAAGATCGATCCGGCCAGCCTGCCGCTGCGCGTGCGCACCAACCTGCCCGACTGGATCCATCAGGCGCTGGCCCAGCGCTTCGATGCCGAGACGCTCGCGCAGTTCGCGGCCGCCGTCAACTATCCGGCGCCGCTGGACCTGCGCGTGAACGTGCAGAAGGCGACCCGCGAGCAGGTGCTGGACGCGCTGCGCATCTCCGGCATCGAGGGCGGGGAGACGCCGTTCGCGCCGAACGGCGTGCGCGTGGTCGGCAAGCCGGCGCTGACGCGGCTGCCGATCTTCCAGGACGGCATGGTCGAGGTGCAGGACGAGGGCAGCCAGCTGCTCTGTTCGCTGGTCGCGCCGCGCCGCGGCGAAATGATCGTCGACTTCTGCGCCGGCGCGGGTGGCAAGACGCTCGCGCTCGGCGCGGCGATGCGCTCCACCGGCCGGCTCTATGCGTTCGACATCTCCGAGAAGCGGCTGGCCAAGCTCAAGCCGCGCCTCGCGCGCAGCGGGCTGTCGAACGTGAACCCGGTGCTGATCGACAGCGAACACGACGCGAAGATCAAGCGGCTCGCCGGCAAGATCGACCGCGTGCTGGTCGATGCACCGTGCAGCGGGCTTGGCACGCTGCGCCGCAATCCCGACCTGAAGTGGCGCCAGACGCGTGATTCGATCGACGAACTCACGCCGAAGCAGGCCTCGATCCTGGCCAGCGCCGCGCGCCTCGTGAAGGCGGGCGGGCGGCTCGTCTACGCGACCTGCAGCGTGCTGGAAGCCGAGAACGAGGCGATCGTCACGCAGTTCCTCGCCGCGCATCCCGATTTCGTGCTGGTGCCGGCCAACCAGGTGCTCGCCGAGCAGCGCATCGGGCTCGACACCGGCGAGTACCTGTCGCTGTGGCCGCATCGTCACGCTACCGACGGCTTCTTCGCCGCCGTGCTCGAACGCCGCGCGAAGCCGGCCGGCAGGGCGGTGGATAAAGCCGGGAAGGCGGCTGAAAAGCCCGCCGAGACGCCAGTTGAAAAGCCGACGGAGCAGGCCGCCGGGCAGCCGGCCGAGCCGGTGGCGGAGCAGCCTGCCGAACCGGCGCCGGATCAGGCCTGACGGACTCGCGCGTGATGCAGGGCCTGCCGCTGTCGCAACGGCTCGCCGGCGTGATCCGCGACTTCGGGCAGCCGGGAACCATCTGGCAGCTCGCGGTGCTGGTCGGGACGCTGCTGCTGGCCTGGTTCGCCGCGCGCTGGCTGCGCGGGCGCATCGACGCGCGGCGCCGGCGTGCCGGGCAGGTCGCCGGCACCGGCTCCGAAAGCCTGAACCGCGCGCTGTTTCCGCTGGTGGGCGGCCTGTTCGTGCTGGTCGCGCAGGCCGTGGGCGAGCGCGTCTTCTCGACCGCGATCCTGCAGCTCGCGCTGGTGCCGCTGTTCGGCATCGCGCTGATCTACCTGCTGTTCTCGATCGCGCGCCGCGCGTTCGTGCGCAACGGCCGCGATCGCGACACGCACGCGTGGCTGTCGATCGTCGAGAAACTCGTCTCGGTGGTGGTCTGGGTCGCGATGGTGCTGACCGTGCTCGGCATCCAGCGCGACGTGGTCGACTGGCTCGACGGCGTGCGATTCCATGTCGGCAGCGCGCACCTGAGCCTGCTGTCGTTGCTGTCGGGCTGCCTCTGGATCGGCGTGACGCTGGTGGTCGCGATGTGGCTCGGCTCGCTGCTCGAGGATCGCCTCGCCCGCGCCACGACGCTCGACGCGAACCTGAAGGTGGTGCTGTCGCGGGTCGGCCGCGCGCTGCTGGTGGTGGCCGCGGTGCTGATCGGGCTGTCGCTGGTGGGCATCGACGTGACGGTGCTCGGCGTGTTCGGCGGCGCGCTCGGCGTCGGGCTCGGCTTCGGCCTGCAGAAGATCGCGAGCAACTACGTGTCCGGCTTCATCATCCTGCTCGACCGGTCGCTCAGGCTCGGCGACGCGATCAACGTGGGCGGCCTGCAAGGGGTGGTCACGCAGATCCGCACGCGCTACACGGTGGTGCGCGGCCTGGACGGCTACGAGACGCTGATTCCGAACGAGAAGCTGATCACCGACGTGGTGCAGAACCAGTCGTCGTTCCAGACGCGCGGCTACGCGAAGGCGGCCGTGCGCGTCGCCTACACGGCCGACGTCGAGGCCGCGCTCGCGTTGCTGGTCGAGGCGGCGCGCGGCGTCGAACGCGTGCTTGACGAGCCGGCTCCGGCCGCCTATCTGGCCGGCTTCGGCACGGACGGCATCGAGCTCGAACTCGGCTTCTGGATCGCCGACGCCGCGCTCGGCACCTCGGGCGTGCGCTCGGCCGTGAACCGCAAGCTGTGGCGGCTGTTCGCCGAGCACCGCGTGGCGATCGCGCTGCCGCAGCGCGAGGTGCGCGTGGTCGGCGCGGGTCATGTCGCTGAAGTTGTCGACGCAGGCCGTCCGGACGAATCGACCGGATTTGTCGCCGCTGCACCGGCACGATCGATCGACCCGGCGCCGCTCTGATTCGTCCCTTTTCGGTCGATTTAGATCGTATCTGGACTCCAAATTCTTGGATGTCCGATATTAGACTGCAATCCCCTTGCGCCATAGCAACAATCATTCATTTTTGACAGTTGCCAGGAACGGATACAGTAAAATTGTGTCTACACGCGGTAGGCTTTCATTTTTATGACGTCGGCGGCCGCGTACCGGCGCCGTCTCTGAACCACGGGTAATTTGCCTTGCTGAATTCTGTGCTCGACTTCCTGGCCCACGGGCTGCTGCACTTCTCGTGGTGGCAGATCGTGCTGTTTACGCTCGTTGCCACTCACATCACGATCGTTGCCGTCACCATTTACCTGCATCGCTGCCAGGCGCACCGCGCGCTCGATCTGCATCCGGCCGTCAGCCACTTCTTCCGGCTCTGGCTCTGGATGTCGACGGGCATGTTGACGGGCCAGTGGGCCGCGATCCACCGCAAGCATCACGCCAAGTGCGAGACCGAGGAAGATCCGCACAGCCCGCAGACGCGCGGCATCTGGAAGGTGCTGCTCGAAGGCGCCGAGCTCTATCGCGCCGAGGCGAAGAACGAAGAAACGATGCGCAAGTTCAGCCATGGCACGCCGAACGACTGGATCGAGCGCAACGTGTATTCGAAGTACACGATCCTCGGCGTGAGCCTGATGATGGTGATCGACGTGGCGCTGTTCGGCATCGTCGGCCTGTCGGTCTGGGCCGTGCAGATGATCTGGATCCCGTTCTGGGCGGCCGGCGTCGTCAACGGCCTCGCGCACTACTGGGGCTACCGCAACTTCAACTCGGCCGACGCGAGCACGAACCTGATTCCCTGGGGCATCGTGATCGGTGGCGAGGAAATGCACAACAACCATCACACGTTCGCGACCTCGGCGAAGTTCTCGAACAAGTGGTACGAGTTCGACATCGGCTGGATGTACATCCGCATCCTGTCGGCGTTCAAGCTGGCCAAGGTGAAGAAGGTCGCGCCGACGCCGCGCCTGGTCGCACGCAAGGCCGTGCTCGACCAGGAAACGCTGCAGGCCGTGCTGTCGAACCGCTATGAAGTGATGGCGCGCTACGGCAAGGCGCTCAAGCGCGCCTACCGCCAGGAGCTCGTGCATCTGAAGGAACTCGGCGCGCGTGAGAAGTACCAGCTGATGCGTGGCGCCCGCAAGTGGTTCCACAAGGAAGAGGACGGCCTGAACGAACCGCAGAAGCGCCTGCTGCCGGAAATCTTCGCGAACAGCCAGAAGCTGCAGACCTACTTCCAGCTGCGCCAGGAACTGGCCGCGATGTGGGACCGTTCGAACGCTTCGCGCGAACAGTTGCTCGTGCAGTTGCAGGACTGGTGTCATCGCGCGGAACAGAGCGGCATCAAGGCTCTGCAGGAATTCGCGACGCGCCTGCGACGCTACGCATAACCGGAAATCGATTAGAATTTCGGAACGTCACAAACCCCGCGCTGGCGGGGTTTTTTCTTTTGTGCCGCCGGTTTCGGGGCGGCCGATCGGCAGGGCAGAGGAGAAGGAAGATGCAAGCGGCGATCAAACCCGTCGAGTACGACCGGCCGGGCGCTACATGCGGCATCGGGCAGGCATGGGCGAAGGTGCCCGACAGCCCGTCGGCGGTGGAACGCGACGCGCTGAAGGCGCGAATCAAGGCGCTGCTGGTGCGCGAGAAGGCCGTGCTCGTCGCGCATTACTACGTCGATGCGGAGCTGCAGGAACTGGCCGACGAGACGGGCGGCTGCGTGGCGGACTCGCTCGAGATGGCGCGGTTCGGCCGCGATCACGACGCGCAGACGCTGATCGTGGCCGGCGTGCGTTTCATGGGCGAGACGGCCAAGATCCTGAGCCCGGGCAAGCGAATCCTGATGCCCGATCTCGACGCCACCTGCTCGCTCGATCTCGGCTGCCCGGCCGACGAGTTCTCGGCGTTCTGCGACGCGCATCCGGACCGCAAGGTGGTGGTCTATGCGAACACGAGCGCGGCCGTGAAGGCACGCGCCGACTGGATGGTCACCTCGTCGATCGGCCTCGAGATCGTCGCCGACCTGCATGCGCGCGGCGAGAAGCTGATCTGGGCGCCGGACCGCCATCTCGGCAGCTACATCCAGAAGAAGACCGGCGCGGACATGCTGATGTGGCAGGGCTCGTGCCTCGTCCACGACGAATTCAAGGGCATCGAACTCGACCTGCTGCGCGCCGAGTATCCCGATGCGAAGGTGCTCGTGCATCCGGAGTCGCCCGAGGGCGTGGTCGCGCTCGCCGACGTGGTCGGCTCGACCACGCAGCTGATCGATGCCGCGGTCAGGCTCGACGCGCAGCGCTTCATCGTCGCGACCGATCTCGGCATCCTGCACAAGATGCGCCTCGCGGCGCCGGGCAAGACCTTCATCGAGGCGCCCACGGCCGGCAACAGCGCGACCTGCAAGAGCTGCGCGCATTGCCCGTGGATGGCGATGAACGGCCTCGCGAACCTGGCCGACGTGCTCGAACGCGGCCACAACGAGATTCACGTCGATCCGGCGCTCGGCCTGCGCGCACGCGTGCCGATCGACCGCATGCTCGCGTTCGCCGCCGAGCACAAGCAGCGCGTGCAGGCCAGCGGCGACCTGCAGCGCGATGCGAAACTGTTCTCGAACGTGGGGGCGGCATGACGGCGGTCTCCACGATCTACGGCGAGATCGTCGCCGAATACGGCGCGGCGTTCGAGGCCGCGATCTCACGCAACGTCGGCGATGCGATTGCCGAGGACGTCGGCAGCGGCGACCAGACCGGCCGGCTGGTACCCGACGGCCTCGCGCGGCGCGCGCGCATCATCGTGCGCGAGCGCGCGGTGCTGTGCGGCGTGCCGTGGTTCGAGGCGGTGATGCGCGCGATCGATCCGTCGATCGAGGTCGACTGGCGCTATCGCGAGGGCGAGATGATGGAGCCCGACGCCACCGTCTGCGAGCTGCGCGGCCCGGCCCGTTCGCTGCTGACGGCCGAGCGCAACGGCCTGAATTTCCTGCAGCTGCTCTCGGGCGTAGCGAGCGCGACGCGCCGCTACGTCGATCTGATCGACGGCCATCGCGCACGCATCCTCGACACGCGCAAGACGCTGCCGGGGCTGCGCCTCGCGCAGAAATACGCGGTGCGCGTGGGCGGCGGCGCGAACCAGCGGCTCGCGCTGTACGACGGCATCCTGATCAAGGAGAACCACATCGCGGCGGCGGGTGGCGTCGGTGCGGCGCTCGACGCGGCGTTCGCGCTGCAGGCCGGCGTGCCGGTGCAGGTCGAGGTGGAGACGCTCGCGCAGCTCGATACCGCGCTCGCGCATGGCGCGAAATCGGTGCTGCTCGACAACTTCACGTTCGAGATGATGCGCGAGGCGGTGCGGATCGCGGGCGGCCAGGCCGTGCTCGAGGTGTCGGGCGGCGTCAATGCCGATACCGTCGTCGAGATCGCGGCGACGGGCGTCGACCGGATCTCGATCGGCGCGCTGACGAAGGACGTGCGCGCGACCGATTTCTCGATGCGCATCGTCGACTGATCGATCGGGCGGGACAAAAAATGAAGCCGCGCGCGGAATGGTCCGCGCGCGGCTTCGTTGTTTTCCGAGCCGGTTTCCTGATCCTGCCTGGCGGCCCGGGCGCCGCGCTCAGCGACCCGGCGACAGCACGGTCGGCAGCGCTTTCGGCAGCGTGTCCGGCCAGTCGCGGCTGTAGTGCAGGCCGCGGCTCTCCCGCCGCGAGCGCGCGCTGTCGACGATCAGCGAGGCGACGTCGACGAGGTTGCGCAGTTCGAGCAGGTCGGGGCTGACGCGGAAGTTCGCGTAATACTCGTGGATCTCGTCGCGCAGCAGCGCGATGCGATGTCGGGCGCGCGCGAGGCGCTTGTCGGTGCGCACGATCCCGACGTAGTTCCACATCAGCCGGCGCAGCTCGTCCCAGTTGTGCGCGACCACCACTTCCTCGTCCGGATCGGATACGCGGCTATCGTCCCAGGCCGGCAGCGCGCCGTGCGAGGCGGATTCGTAGCCGGCGGCCTCGATCGCCTCGGCGGTGGCGCGGCCGATCACGAGGCATTCGAGCAGCGAGTTGCTGGCGAGCCGGTTCGCGCCGTGCAGGCCCGTGTACGACGTCTCGCCGACCGCGTAGAGGCCGGCCAGGTCGGTGCGGCCCGCCAGATCGGTGACCACGCCGCCGCAGGTGTAGTGCGCGGCCGGCACGACCGGGATCGGCTCCTTCGCGATGTCGATGCCGAATTCGAGGCAGCGCGCGTGGATGGTCGGGAAGTGTTCGCGCAGGAACGCCTCGGGCTGGTGGCTGATGTCGAGATAGACGCAGTCGATGCCGCGCTTCTTGATCTCGAAGTCGATTGCGCGCGCAACGATGTCGCGCGGCGCGAGTTCGGCGCGCGGATCGTGGGCCGGCATGAAGCGCGTGCCGTCGGGCAGCTTCAGCAGGCCGCCTTCGCCGCGCACTGCCTCCGAGATCAGGAACGACTTCGCATACGGGTGATAGAGGCAGGTCGGATGGAACTGGATGAACTCCATGTTCGCGATCCGACAGCCCGCGCGCGAGGCCATCGCGATGCCGTCGCCGGTCGCCGTGTCGGGGTTCGTCGTGTACAGGTAGACCTTGCCGGCGCCGCCGGTGGCGAGCACCGTGTGCGGCGCCTCGATCGTCACGGTCAGGCCGGTGCGCACGTCGAGCGCGTAGAGTCCGACGCAGCGCCCGCCGGTCAGGCCGATGCGGTCCGAGGTGATCAGGTCGATCGCGTGATGGTTCTCGAAGAACGTGATGTTCGGATGGCGGCGCGCGCGCTCGCTCAGCGTCGCGAGCACGGCGTGGCCGGTCGCGTCGGCCGCGTGGATGATGCGGCGATGGCTGTGGCCGCCCTCGCGCGTCAGATGGAAACCGAGTTCGGCGGCCGCGTCGCGCGTGAACGGCACGCCCTGCGAGATCAGCCACTCGATCGCGGCGCGGCCGTGCTCGACGATGAAGCGCGTGGTGGTCTCGTCGCAGAGACCGCCGCCCGCGATCAAGGTGTCGCTGACGTGGTTCTCGACGCTGTCGGCCGAATCGAGCACCGCTGCGATGCCGCCCTGCGCATAGTCGCTCGCGCCTTCCATCATCGACCGCTTCGCGATCAGCGCGACCTTGCGCGTTTGCGCCAGGTTCAGCGCGACCGACAGACCGGCCAGACCGCTGCCGACGATCGCCACATCGAAATTCATCTTGCCTCTCCGTTTCCGCGCTTTGATCCGATGTTTCCGCCGGCGCGGGGCCGTGCGGAAGGGCAGAGCATACCGCGTTCGTAACGGCCATGTGTCACGGAGAAGACAAAAACCGGCATCGCGAACAACCTGCGCGCCGGCAAAACAAAAAGCCCCGCGCGAGCGGGGCTTTTCGTGTCATCAGGCTGGAGACGGAAGATTACTTGATCTTCGTTTCCTTGTACGCCACGTGCTTGCGGACGACGGGATCGAACTTCATGATCTCCATCTTTTCCGGCATGTTGCGCTTGTTCTTCGTGGTCGTGTAGAAGTGACCTGTACCAGCGGTCGACTCGAGCTTGATCTTGTCGCGTGCGCCCTTTGCCATGTTCGTGCTCCTTGGACTTAAGCTTCGCCGCGTGCGCGCAGGTCAGCGAGCACGGAATCGATGCCGTTCTTGTCGATAAGGCGCAGGCCGGCGTTCGAGACGCGCAGACGCACCCAGCGGTTTTCGCTTTCCACCCAGAACCGGCGATTTTGCAGATTCGGCAGGAAGCGACGCTTCGTCTTGTTGTTGGCGTGGGAAACGTTGTTGCCGCTCATCGGCGCTTTCCCAGTTACTTGGCATACGCGTGCCATGAGAGCACTCCTAATACGCTGAATTCGGGTTCAATGGCCGGTGAAGTTTCTTCGCTCAACGACTGCGGACCCGCTGCCGTCTTGGAAAGACCAAGCCATTGGTGATGGCCGGACCCTTCGTCCCTTCTTGGCTTCAGAACTGGTTGGAAAAAAGTCAGACGGCGATTCTAACAGAAAAAATTCAGGAAAATCAACCCAATTTCCCGATCCGGTTCGTGGGCGGCTCTGCCGCCGGGTTCGCCGCTCTTCTCGAGGCCATGGGGCCATATCGGAGCGGCCAGCCTGGCGCGCCTGCCGGCGTGGCCGCGAAGGCAGGCGCCGGTGCCGCCGCGCGCGTTTCGCGCCGGTCACATCAGGCCCGCCTGGGCGAACGAGAAGGTCTCGCTCGCGCCCACCACGATGTGATCGATCAGCCGCACGTCGACGAGCGCGAGCGCGTCGTGCAGCACGCGCGTGAGCCGCCGGTCCTCGGCGCTCGGGCGCACCGCGCCGGACGGGTGATTATGCGCCACGATCAGCGCGGCCGCCTTCAGTTCCAGCGCGCGCCGCACGATTTCGCGTGGATAGACGGCCATCCGCGTCAGCGTGCCGTGGGTGGCTTCCTCGTCGCGCACGAGCCGGTGCTGCGCGTCCAGATAGAGACAGACGAACACCTCGCGCGCCCGGGTGCCGATCGTGAGCCGCAGGTAATCCTCCACGGCCCCCGGCGAATCGACGAGCGGGCGCTCGCTGGCGCGTTCGACGAGCGCCCGACGCACCAGTTCGGTGGTGGCGATCATGACCGCGGTGCGCGCCGGGCCGACGCCGGGCAGCTCGCTGATGGCGTCCGGAGCCGCGTCGAGCAGCGCGCGCAGCGACCCGAAGTGCCGCAGCACCGCTTCGGCGATGGCGGCCGTGCTGAGCCCGGCGATGCCGTTGCCAAGCAGCAACGCGAGCAGCTCGTGATCGGCCAGCGCGGCGGGGCCGCGGTCGAGCAGCCGTTCCCGTGGCCGGTCCTCGTGTTCGTTTTTGCGCCGGCGCCGGCGTTTGCGGACGACCGGCGCCGGGGAAGGGCGAAGTGCCGGGGCGGCGTCGGGGCCGGCGGGGGCGACCTCGGGCGCGGCGCCGCCGGCCGTGCGATTGCTGTCCGAACGCATGCGATGATTCTCCGGGTGAGGAACGCACGGCGGCGGCCGTGGCCCGACATTCCGCCCCGCGCGCTCAGGTGACTTACAATAGCGGTTTTGCGTTGTGCCGCCCGGCGGCGGACTGAACGAGTAACTCATGAGCCTCATCGATATCTCAGAAGTGAAGCCCGGTTCCCACGTCACGCTTCATTACCGGCTCGCGCTCGCCGATGGTGCCGACATCGTCAACACTTTCATGGACAAGCCGGCTACCCTGCTGCTCGGTGCCGGGCAACTCGCCCCGGCACTCGAGACCATTCTGCTCGGGCTGAAGACCGGGCACCATTCGACCTTCCAGCTAGCGGCTGGCGAGGCGTTCGGTCCCCGCAATCCGGAGATGATCCAGCGCGTCAGCCTGAAGACGCTGCGCGAGAACGGCATGGTCGGCGACGATTTCACGCCCGGCGACCTGATCGAATTCAACGCGCCGGACGGCGGCCGCTACGCGGGCGTGCTGAAGGAGGTCGGCGAGACCTCGGCGCTGTTCGACTTCAACCACCCGCTGGCGGGGCAGGCCATTACGTTCGAAGTGAAAATCATCGGGATCCTGTAACCATGAGCTCCACCGATACGCTATCCGGCCCCACCGTCGCGGCCGATGCCGAAATTCTGCTCGCCCAGCCGCGCGGCTTCTGCGCCGGCGTCGACCGCGCGATCGAGATCGTCGAGCGCGCGATCGCGATGCACGGCTCGCCGATCTACGTGCGTCACGAGATCGTCCACAACAAGTACGTGGTCGAGGATCTGAAGACGAAGGGCGCGATCTTCGTCGAGGAACTCGAGGAAGTGCCGTCGGGCAACACGGTGATCTTCAGCGCGCACGGCGTGTCGAAGGCGGTGCGCGACGAGGCTGCGGTGCGCGGCCTGCGTATCTACGACGCGACCTGCCCGCTCGTCACGAAGGTCCACGTCGAAGTCGCGAAGATGCGCCAGGACGGCGTAGACATCGTCATGATCGGCCACAAGGGGCACCCCGAGGTCGAGGGCACGATGGGCCAGGTCGAGCGCGGCATGCACCTGGTCGAGAGCGTGGAGGACGTCCTCGCGCTGGAGCTGCCCGATCCCGAGAGCGTCGCGCTCGTCACGCAGACCACGCTGTCGGTCGACGACGCGGCCGAGATCATCGCCGCGCTCAAGCGCAAGTTTCCGGCGATCCGCGAGCCGAAGAAGCAGGACATCTGCTACGCGACGCAGAACCGCCAGGACGCCGTGAAGTTCATGGCGCCGCAGTGCGACGTGGTGATCGTGGTCGGCAGCCCGAACAGTTCGAATTCGAGCCGCCTGCGTGAAGTCGCGGAAAAGCGCGGCGTCGATGCCTATATGGTCGATTCGCCGGACCAGATCGATCCTGCCTGGGTGGCCGGCAAGCGCCGGATCGGCGTGACCGCCGGCGCCTCGGCGCCCGAGGTGCTGGCCCAGGCGGTGATCGCGCGCCTGCGCGAACTCGGCGTGCGCAACGTGCGTGCGCTCGAAGGCATCGAGGAGAACGTCTCGTTCCCGCTGCCGCGCGGCCTCAACCTGCCGCCGGCCGGCTGAGCGGGAATTCCCTCCCCCGGGATATTCCCCGATTCGTCGGATCAATCCCGGCGACCGGCATCGTCCCCCTACCAAAGCGCGCCTCGGCGCGCTTTTGTTTTACCCTCCATTTCCCTTCTTTTTTTCGTTTTGCAACTGCTTGCTTCGGGTCTGGTGCAACCTGGTTGCGCTGATTTTCGGGCAATTGTTCAAAAATTTGGTTGCAATGCAGGAAAACCCTGTCGAATCAGGAATATTGGTCATCCAGAAATTGGAGTTACAATGCGCGCGTTTTGAGGCTGGAATGCGTTGCAGACAAGGATTTGCAATGCGCAGGAGACCGATTTAATGCCGCGTCAGTTGGCCGTCGCCCGCTCGGTGGTAACCCGGGTTGCAATGGGGCGCGACGCCGTGACGCGAAATCTGGCGGCGGTGATCGAAATGGTATCCGGCGGGGCCGGGGCCGGATCGAAAACGGGTCGCGGCCAGGACGCGACGGACGGGAAGCAAAACGGGAAGCAGAACGATAACGAGGTCTGTTTGGGGATCGAAGCAATGCGTTTGCGTGACCCGAAGGGCGCGCAAAGCCGGATGACGGCCCGCGAATGGCTGGTGTGTGCCGAAACAGGCACGCAAATTGCTCAAATGTTGGAGCAGGCCGATGGGGCGGGCGCGCGCGACGCGACGGCCCGGATGGCGCCGGCCTGCGCACTCGGCATTTTTGGCGGTTTGGATTTGAGTATTGTGCAGATTACGTCTTTCACGAGTCGGACGATCGTCCGCGACGCACCGGCGGTGTGCATGGATGTGCCCGTTATCGGGGCAGGCATTGCCGGCGACGACGAGCGGTCCGTCGCCGGACCGGCGCGGCACGCCGCGCGGCCGGGCCGGACTTCGCGTCGCCCGTGCCGGCGCGGCGCGATTCGCGCCACCTTTCTCAGGACCGTCCCGGGTCGCTCGCGTGCAGGCCACGCGACGGCCGGCGCGCGCGCGAATGCGGGCATGCGGGATGCGGCTGGCTCCAACGTTCGGATGCCTAACGACTTCAAGGAGGCCAGGATTATCGTCCTCGATGTCGTGAAGATGTAGCGACGGGACTCGTGACGGCACCGGGATCGTGCGGTGCCGTTTTTGTATCCGTCCCGGCCGCGTGCACGCTTTCACAGGCTGCGCGGCGTGGCCGGGACGTCATCACCCTTATCGGTATTTATTCGTACCCGCAGTGCAACCGGGATCGCGTATCCGCCGCTCATCGGCGCGGGGCAGTGGTTCTCCGGTCGCACGGATCAAGGAGCTTTTAATGGATATTTTCGTCCAGCAGGTCATCAACGGACTGGTGCTCGGCAGTGTCTACGCCATCATCGCGTTGGGCTACACGATGGTGTACGGCATTCTCGGCATCATCAACTTCGCGCATGGCGACGTGCTGATGATCGGCGCGATGGTGGCGTTGTCGGCCATCACCGTGTTGCAGAACCATTTCCCGGGGCTCGGCAACATCGCGACGCTGACGATCGGTCTCGTGATCGCCGCGGCGGTGTGCGCGGTGGTGGGCTTCACGATCGAACGCGTCGCCTACCGGCCGCTGCGCCGCGCGCCGCGTCTGGCCCCGCTGATCACCGCGATCGGCGTGTCGATCCTGCTGCAGACCGCCGCGATGATGATCTGGTCGCGCAACCCGCTGCCGTTCCCGCAGCTGCTGTCGACGAATCCGCTCAACGTGATCCAGCCGACCGACGCGACGCCGGGCGCGGTGATCTCGCCCACTGAAATCGTGATCATCGCGGTGGCGTTCATCGTGATGGCCGGCCTGCTGCTGCTGGTCCACAAGACCAAGCTCGGCCGCGCGATGCGCGCGATCTCGGAGAACCCGAACAATGCCAGCCTGATGGGCGTGAATCCGAACTTCGTGATCTCGGCGACCTTCATGATCGGCTCGGCGCTGGCCGCGCTGGCCGGCGTGATGATCGCGTCCGAATACGGCAACGTCCACTTCTACATGGGCTTCATCCCGGGCATGAAGGCGTTCACGGCCGCGGTGCTGGGCGGGATCGGCAACCTCGGCGGCGCGATGGTGGGCGGCGTGCTGCTCGGCCTCATCGAGCAGCTCGGGGCCGGCTACATCGGCAATCTGACGGGCGGCGTGTTCGGCTCGAACTACCAGGACGTGTTCGCGTTCGTCGTGCTGATCATCGTGCTCGTGTTCCGTCCGTCCGGCCTGCTGGGCGAACGTGTGGCCGATCGCGCATAAGGAGACCAACATGACTTCCATTCAACCGATCGAAACCTCGACGACGCTCATCGAAGAGCGCAATACCGCGAAGACGCTCGCCATCGGCGTAGTGGTCGCGCTGCTGGTGGCCGCCGCGCCGTTCCTGATCGGCGCGGCCGGTGGCAACTACTGGGTGCGCGTGCTCGACTTCGCGATGCTGTACGTGATGCTGGCGCTGGGCCTGAACGTGGTGGTCGGCTTCGCCGGCCTGCTCGACCTGGGCTACATCGCGTTCTACGCGGTGGGCGCCTACGTCGCCGCGCTGCTGACCTCGCCGCACCTGACCACGCAGTTCGCCTGGATCGCGGCGATGTTCCCGAACGGCCTGCACACGCCTTACTGGGTGGTGGTGCCGGTCGCGATGGCGCTGGCCGCGCTCGCGGGCGTGCTGCTGGGCGCGCCGACGCTGCGCCTGCGCGGCGACTACCTGGCGATCGTCACGCTCGGCTTCGGTGAAATCGTCCGGATCTTCATGAACAACCTGGACCGTCCGGTCAACATCACCAACGGGCCGCAGGGGATCACGGGCGTCGCGCCGCTGCACTTCGGCGGCTTCAACCTGTCGCAATCGCATACGCTGTTCGGTTTCACGATTACCTCGGTCTACCTGTACTACTACGTGTTCGTGATCTGCTCGCTGCTGGTGATCTGGATCTGTACGCGCCTGCAGCACTCGCGCATCGGCCGCGCCTGGGCCGCGATCCGCGAGGACGAGATCGCCGCCAAGGCGATGGGCATCAACACCCGCAACGTCAAGCTGCTCGCGTTCGCGATGGGCGCCTCGTTCGGCGGCCTGTCGGGCTCGATGTTCGGCGCGTTCCAGGGCTTCGTGTCGCCGGAATCGTTCACGTTCTGGGAATCGATCGTGGTGCTGGCCTGCGTGGTGCTGGGCGGCATGGGCCACATCCCCGGCGTGATCCTCGGCGCGGTGCTGCTGGCCGTGTTCCCGGAAGTGCTGCGCTCGACCATGGGCCCGCTGCAGCACGCGCTGTTCGGCCATGAGATCGTCGACACGGAAGTGATCCGCCAGGCGCTGTACGGCCTCGCGATGGTGCTGATCATGCTGTACCGCTCGGAAGGCCTGTGGCCGGCACCGAAGCACGAGGACAAGATCGCCAGGATCTCGAAGCGCAACGGCAAGAAGACGGCGGTTCGCGCCTAACGGACGGATACGGAGAAACAAGCAATGAGCGAGAACATTCGACTGTCCGTGAAGGGCGTGAACAAGCGCTTCGGCGGCCTGCAGGCGCTGTCGGACGTCGGGCTGCAGATCCGCGAGGGCGAGATCTACGGGCTGATCGGCCCGAACGGCGCGGGCAAGACCACCTTCTTCAACGTGATCACGGGCCTCTACACGCCCGACTCCGGCGAATTCAAGCTGGACGGCACCGACTACACGCCGACCGCCGTGCATGAAGTGGCGAAGGCGGGCATCGCGCGCACGTTCCAGAACATCCGCCTGTTCGGCGGCATGACGGCGCTCGAGAACGTGATGGTGGGCCGCCACGTGCGCACGCGTCACGGCCTGATCGGCGCGGTGTTCCAGACGCCGTCCGAGCGCCAGGAAGAGCGCGAGATCAAGGAGCGCGCGATCGAGCTGCTCGATTACGTCGGCGTGCTGCAATACGCCGACTACACCTCGCGCAACCTCTCGTATGGCCACCAGCGCCGTCTCGAGATCGCGCGCGCGCTCGCGACCGATCCGAAGCTGCTCGCGCTCGACGAGCCGGCGGCCGGCATGAACGCGACCGAGAAGGTCGAGCTCACGCGCCTGCTCGACAAGATCCGCGCGGACGGCAAGACGATCCTGCTGATCGAGCACGACGTGAAGCTGGTGATGGGATTGTGCAACCGGATGACGGTGCTCGATTACGGCAAGGTGATCGCCGAGGGTCTGCCGCAGGACGTGCAGAAGGATCCGAAGGTGATTGAGGCATATCTCGGCGCAGGGGTGCACTGATGGCAGCGGCAATGTTGAAGATTTCGGGCCTGCAGGTGAACTACGGCGGCATCCAGGCGGTGAAGGGTGTCGACATGGAAGTTCGCCAGGGCGAGCTGGTCACGCTGATCGGCGCGAACGGCGCGGGCAAGACCACCACGATGAAGGCGATCACGGGCCTCAAGCCGTTCTCGGGCGGCGACATCACCTACGAAGGCAAGTCGATCAAGGGCGTGCCGGCGCACGAGCTGCTCAAGCGCGGCCTCGCGATGGTGCCGGAAGGCCGCGGGATTTTCGCGCGCATGTCGATCCTCGAGAACATGCAGATGGGCGCCTACCTGCGCAGCGACAAGGACGGCATCAAGTCCGACATCGAGCGCATGTTCGGCTTCTTCCCGCGCCTGCGGGAGCGGGCCACGCAGTTCGCCGGCACGCTGTCGGGCGGCGAGCAGCAGATGCTCGCGATGGCGCGCGCGATCATCAGCAAGCCGAAGCTGCTGTTGCTCGACGAGCCGTCGATGGGCCTCTCGCCGATCATGGTCGAGAAGATCTTCGAAGTGGTGCGCGAGATCTCGAAGGAAGGGCTGACCGTGCTGCTCGTCGAGCAGAACGCGCGGCTCGCGCTGCAGGCCGCCGACCGCGGCTACGTGATGGATTCGGGCACGGTCACGATGGAAGGCAACGCGAAGGACATGCTCGACGATCCGAAGGTGCGCGCGGCGTATCTGGGCGAGTGATTCGTCGGGACGCCGCCTGAGCGGCCGGCCGGAAGGCCGGTCGCGCGGCTGCCGAAACGTTCGCAAGAAAACAGGCCGCCACGGTTTTGCCGTGGCGGCCTGTTTCGTTTGCTGCGGTCCGGTGTTTCGGCCGCTCAGGCCGGTATCGGCAGGCGCTTGCCGAACGACACCAGCTGCTCGACCTGATAGCCGAGCGCCGCGTAGAAGCGGCAGGCCTCGTCGTTGTCGGGGAGCACCTGCAGGTTGATCTTGCGGCAGCCGAGTGCCTCGAGCGCGGCCTCGGCGTGCGCCATCAGCGCGCGGCCGATGCCGAGCCGGCGCGTATCGCGCGCGACCGCGAACGAGTAGAGCCAGCCGCGGTGGCCGTCGTAGCCGGCCATCACGGTGCCCGTCAGCCGCTCGTTGCGCAGCGCGACGAAGAACAGCTCCGGCTGGGTGGCGAGCTTGGCCTCGATCGAGCGTCGCGGGTCGCGATGCGGCACGCTCGCGTCCGAGTAGCCCGGAAACGCGTCGGCCCACAGCGCGAGCACCGGCTCGGTGTCGGCGCGCACGAAGGCGCGGATCGTCACGTCATCGTCGAGATGCATGGCCGGCTCCCGCCTCGCTTCAGAGCGTGTCGAGGATCGAACGCAGCATCGCCATCATCTGGTCGATTTCCTCGTTCGTCACGTTCAGCGCCGGCATGAAGCGCAGCAGGTTCGGGCGCGCCGCGTTCAGCAGCAGGCCGTCGGGCTGCATGTCGCGCGCCTTCTCGACGATCTGCGGGCCGATGTCCTTGCCGAGCAGCAGCGCGCGCAGCAGCCCTTCGCCGCGCTCGCCCTCGAAGCCGCGTTCCTCCGACAGTTCGAGCAGGCGCCGCTTCAGGTACTCGCCGCGCTCGCGCACGCCTTCGAGGAAGCCCGGCGCGACGAGCTGCGAGATCACCGAATAGCCGACCGCCGTCATCAGCGGGTTGCCGTTGTAGGTGCCGCCCTGGTCGCCGGCCTCGAACACCGCGACGTCGGCCTTCGAGAGCAGCGCGGCCAGCGGCACGCCGCCGCCGATGCCCTTGCCGAGCGTCATGATGTCCGGCTCGATGTCGGCCAGCTCATACGCGAACAGCGTGCCGGCGCGGCCGCAGCCGCTTTGCACTTCGTCGACGATCAGCAGCAGGTTGTGCTGCTTGGTCAGCGCGCGCAGCTGCTGCATGAATTCGCGCGTGGCCGGGATCACGCCGCCTTCGCCCTGGATCGGTTCGAGCATGACCGCCACGGTCTTCTCGCTGATCAGCTTCTCGACCGACGCGATGTCGTTCAGGTCGGCCTTCGGGAAGCCCGGCACCTGCGGCGCGTAGATCGTGTCCCAGCCCGGCTTGCCGCTCGCCGACATGGTCGCGAGCGTGCGGCCGTGGAAGCTGTGGTCGAACGTGATGATCTCGTAGGCGCCGTTGCGGAACTTGCGGCCCCACTTGCGCGCGAGCTTGATCGCGCCTTCGTTCGCTTCCGCGCCGCTGTTGGCGAAGAACACCTTGTCGAACACGCTGTGCCCGGTGAGCAGCGCGGCTAGCTTCGCCATCGGCTCGTTGTAGAACGCCGGCGACGGGTTCAGCAGCGTCTCGGCCTGCGATTTCAGCGCCTCGATCATGCCTTCGTTGCAGTGGCCGAGCGCGTTCACCGCCCAGCCCTGGATGAAATCCAGATAACGCTTGCCGGTGTGATCGTAGAGCCACGAGCCCTTGCCGTGAGTGAACACGATGTCGGGGCGGTTCGTGATGTACATCAGCGAGTCGATCGGATATTCGTTCAGAGGCATGGCGGCGAGCTCCAGCGGGTAGCGACAGGAAAAAAGACAATAAAAAAGCCACGGGATGCCGTGGCTTGGTGGTTCGAACAGCTTGGCGTAACGAGAGGGGGTTACGCGTGCGTCCGTGACGAGCCGGCGGCATCCATGAGGTGCGGCGAGCGACGTCGGAGGGCGGACAGGAAGCGGTTCATGGCGCAAGCATACGGCATGACGCCGCACCAAGTAAACCGCCCGGTTGCGACAAACGGGTGTCGCCGCGCAAATTTCCGCGGCGCCCGGGTGCCCGGCGGGCGCAACCGGGCGGCCGCGCGGCGCGGGACCGGGCGCCGGCGTGGTCAGACAGCCGGCTCAGACGGCGTGCGCGAGATCGGCCGCGCTCGTGAACGAATCCGCGTAGAACTCGTCCTGGGGCAGCCCGTGGTGCGCCGTGAAATCGCGCTGTGCCGATTCGACCATCACCGGCGCGCCGCAGGCGTAGACCTGGAACGGCGACAGATCGGGCAGATCCTCGACGACGGCGCGATGCACGAAGCCGGTGCGGCCGGTCCAGGCGTCGTCGGCGTCGGGCTCGGAGAGCACCGGCACGAACGTGAAGTTCGGGATCTCGCGCGCCCATTGCTCGGCCAGCTCGAACAGGTAGATGTCCTTGCGGCGGCGCGCGCCCCAGTACAGGCGCATCGGCCGAGTGAAATTGCTGTGGCGCGCGTGTTCGATGATCGCCTTGATCGGGGCGAAGCCGGTGCCCGAGGCGAGCAGCACGATCGGCTTTTCCGAATCCTCGCGCAGGAAGAACGTGCCGAGCGGGCCTTCGAAGCGCAGGATCTCGCGCTCCTTCATGGTGTTGAACACGTGGTCGGTGAACTTGCCGCCCGGCATGTGGCGGATATGCAGTTCGAGCGGGCCTTCCTCGTGCGGCGCGCTCGCCATCGAATAGCTGCGGCGCGTGCCGTCCTTCAGGATGAACTCGATGTACTGGCCGGCCAGGTACTGCAGGCGCTCGTTGGCCGGCAGCTGCAGCTTCAGCACCGCGACGTCGTCGGCGCGGCGCTCGATCGCGTTGACGCGGCACGGCAGCTTCTTCACCTGCACGCCGTCCACGCCGGCGATCTCGCGCACGTCGATCTCGAGGTCGCACTGCGCGGTGGCGCAGCAGAGCAGCGCGAGGCCGCGCGTGCGTTCGTCGTTCGACAGCGCCGAGGCCGCGTGCGGACGCTGCTCGACCTGCCCCTGCACGACCTGTCCCTTGCACGAGCCGCAGGCGCCGTTCTTGCAGCCGTAGGGCAGGTGGACGTTCTGGCGCAGTGCGGCTGCCAGCACGGTTTCGTCGGCCTCGACCTGGAATTGCCGGCCGCTTTGCTTGAGGGTTACGTTGAATGCCATAAGTCGGTTGAACAAAAGTGGGGACCGTGCGAATCGGGCACGGCGGCTACAATGCTTGCGCTACGAATTCCGCTTACATCCATGATTGCGACACGAATCCTGCGCCGTCCGCGCGTGCTGATCGTCGGCTGCGGCGATGTCGGCATGCGCTGCGTCGAACAGCTGCGCCGGCGGGCGCGCCCGCCGCGCATCATCGCGCTGACGAGCCAGCCGGCCCGGCGCGCCGAACTGCTTGCGGCGGGGGCCGTGCCGATCGTCGGCGACCTCGACCGGCGTGGGACGCTGGCGCGGCTCGGGGGCCTCGCGCGGCTCGTGCTGCATCTCGCGCCGCCGCGTCCGTCGGGCGACGGCGATGCGCGCACGCGCGCGCTGATCGCGGCGCTCGGCGCGCGCCCGGCGGCGCGGCGCGGGCCGGCCCGGCAGGCCACCCAGGCGGTGGGCCGGCTGCGTGCGACGGCCAGTCACTTGCCTGACGGCCAGGCCAATCGGGCAGCGCGTATTGTACCCGAGGGGCTCCGGCGCCCGATGACGCTCGTCTATGCAAGCACGAGCGGTGTTTACGGGGATTGCGGCGGCGCCTACGTCGACGAAACGCGGCCGGTGCGGCCGGCCAACGCGCGCGCCGTGCGGCGCGTGTCGGCCGAACGGCAGCTGCGGCGCGCCGGCGCGCGCGGGGCGCTCGACGCGCGGATCGTGCGGATTCCCGGCATCTACGCGGCCAACCGGTTGCCGATCGCGCGGCTCGAACGCGGCACGCCAGCGCTCGTCGACGCCGACGACGTCTATACCAATCACATCCATGCCGACGACCTGGCCGGCATCCTGCTCGCGGCGGCACGGCGCGGCCGCGCCGGGCGCGTGGTGCATGCCAGCGACGATACCGAGATGAAGATGGGCGAGTATTTCGAGCGCGTGGCGCGCGCGAGCGGCCGGGCGAGCCCGCCGCGCATCACGCGCGATGAGGCCGAGCAGCGCCTCGAACCGGTGCAGCTGTCGTTCATGCGCGAGTCGCGGCGGCTCGTCAACACGCGGCTCAAGCGCGAACTGCGCTTCGTGCTGCGCTATCCGAGCGTCGAGGATTTCCTGCGCACCGTGTCCGCCGACAGCGAACTCGGCTCGCTCAGGTGATCGCGGGCAGCGCCTCGATCAACAGGAAGCAGAGCAGAGCGCCGATCATCGCGCCGATCAGGTTCGGGTGGTAGGTGCGCTTCAGATGCATCATGGCCAGCAGTGCGCCGATCAGGACGGCGCCGACGATGGCGAACGTGAGCATTACGGGCGACAGGGCGAACGCGGTGTGGGTCATGATCCTTCCCCTAAACCATACTGACTTTTGACCTTGTTGTGATTCGAGTATAGCGGGGACGCAGCAGAGTTCCATATTGCGCCGCAACGCCGCGTGCGCGGGTGCAACGGCGGGGATTGTGCGGATCGACGCGCGCGCGGCGCGGGGTCAGCGCGCGGTCAGCGGGCCGGCGTGGCGGCGCGCAGCGAGGCGAGATCGGCCTCGTCGAGCCAGCGCCAGGCGCCGGCCGGCAGCGTGTCGGGCGGCAGCGCAAAGCCGCCGATCCGCTCGCGATGCAGCAGCTCGCAGCGATTGCCCGCGGCGGCGATCATCCGCTTCACCTGATGGTATTTCCCTTCCTGCACCGTCATTTCGAGCTGGTGCGTGCCACGCGCCCGCGCGTCGAGCGCGGTGATCGGCTTCGGCTCGCCGTGCAGCAGCACGCCGTCGCGCAGCGCGGCCAGCTGCGCGTCGTCGAGCGGATGCTTGAGCGTGGCGAGGTAGGTCTTCGGGACCTTGCGTTTCGGCGACGTGTAGGCATGTACGAACTGGCCGTCGTCGGACAGCAGCAGCAGGCCGGTGGTGTCCTGGTCGAGCCGGCCCACACATTGCACGCCGCGCTCGGCGAACTGCTGCGGCAGCAGCGCGAACACGCTCGGATGGTGCTGCGGGTCGCGCGAGCATTCGTAGCCGGCCGGCTTGTGCAGCGCGAGGTAGGCGTGCTCGCGATAGGGCCAGCGCGTGCCGTCCACCTCGAATTCGAGGCCGTCGGCGGGGAAGGACTGGTCGGGATCGTCGCAGATCGCGCCGCCGATCGCGACGCGGCCCGCGTCGACCAGCGCGCGGCACTGGCGGCGCGAGCCGAAGCCCTGGGAGAAAAGGATGGTTTCGAGGTCCATGGCGCGCGCAATTGTAGCAAGGGCGGGAGGCATGAAAAAACCCGCGAAGCCAGATGCTGTCGCGGGTTTTCGAGTTTGGTGCCCAGGGCCGGAATCGAACCGGCACGCCTTGCGGCGGGGGATTTTGAGTCCCCTGCGTCTACCAGTTTCACCACCTGGGCAGAAGATGTTGCAGCCCCGCACGTTCGGTTGCGCGCGGGCGAAACGCGGATTATGTCGGAAAACGCCGAGCCGGGCAAGCCGCCCGTGCGGGGCGGCGGCAAGCGTCCGACCGCATCCGCGGCCGCCCCATCTATATAGGAAAGGGGCGTGCCGCCCTCACAGCTCGTAGGACTCGGCCTCGCCTTTCAGCGCCTGCTCGATCAGCTTGCGGTTCAGCGTCGGCGACAGCAGCTCGACGAGCGTATATACATAGCCGCGCAGGTACGCGCCTTGTTTCAGCGCCACGCGCGTCACGTTGCTGCCGAACAGGTGCCCGACCGGAATCGCGCGCAGGTTGCGGTCGCGCTCCGGATTGAACGCGATGTCGGCCAGGATCCCGACCCCGAGCCCCAGCTCCACGTAGGTCTTGATCACGTCCGCGTCGATCGCCTCCAGCACGATGTCGGGCGACAGCCCGCGCAGCGCGAACGCGTGGTTGATCTTCTTGCGGCCCGCGAACGCGTCGTCGTAGGTGATCAGCGGGTATTGCGCGAGATCGTCGAGCGAGGGCGGGCGCCGTTCGAGCAGCGGATGGTCGGCCGGCACCACGGCCGCGTGATGCCACTGGAAGCACGGCAGCGACACCAGCTCCTTGTAGTCGGCGATCGCTTCGGTCGCGATCGCGAGATCGGCCTGGTCGTGGATCACCATCTCGGCCACCTGTGTCGGGCTGCCCTGCAGGATCGACAGATGCACTTTCGGGAAACGCTTCTTGAACTCGGCGATCGCGGCGGGCAGGGAGTAGCGCGCCTGCGTATGCGTGGCCGCGATGGTCAGGTTGCCCTGGTCCTGTGCCGCGTAATCCTTCCCGACCCTTTTCAGGCTTTCCACCTCCTGAAGGATCCGCTCGACCGAGGCGAGAATGATCCGGCCCGGCTCGGTCAGCGAGCGCACGCGCTTGCCGTGGCGCGTGAAGATCTCCACGCCCAGCTCGTCCTCGAGTTCGATGATCGCCTTCGACACGCCCGGCTGCGAGGTAAACAGCGCCTTCGCGGCCTCGGTGAGGTTGAAATTCTGGCGGACGGCCTCGCGCACGAAGCGAAATTGGTGCAGGTTCATATATAACCCTTTCGCATATGGACAGAATTTTTTAGTCGTTTGAAATATAAGGCGAGTTTATTACGATTCACCTTGGTTTTTCAAATATGGATATCTGTTTTCGTCATTAGCAAGTGACGCGGCCGGTGCCCAGCCGGCTCAGCGCGTCGGGCGCGAACGAGGCAGAATTCAGGCTTGGCGTGGCTAGGACGCCAAGCCGTCAACACGAAACCTGGGGTCCCCGAATGTATCAGTACGACCAGCACGACCAGACGATCGTCGACGAACGCGTCGCGCAATACCGCGAC
The DNA here is from genome assembly GCF_022870505.1 of Burkholderia perseverans. NCBI lineage: Bacteria > Pseudomonadati > Pseudomonadota > Betaproteobacteria > Burkholderiales > Burkholderiaceae > Burkholderia > Burkholderia perseverans. The sequence goes on along the minus strand of NZ_CP045094.1, from coordinate 3,445,918 downwards.
CAGGTGCGTCGCCGGCTGTCGGGCGAATTGAGCGAAGAAGAATTCCGTCCGCTGCGCCTGCAGAACGGCCTGTACATGCAGCGCCACGCGTACATGCACCGGATCGCGATTCCGTACGGCAATCTGCGCAGCGACCAGCTCCGCATGCTGGCGCGCATCGCGCGCGAGCACGATCGCGGCTACGGCCATTTCTCGACGCGCTCGAACATCCAGTTCAACTGGATCCAGCTCGAGGAAACGCCGGACCTGCTCGCCAAGCTCGCGTCGGTGCAGATGCACGGCATCCAGACCTCGGGCAACTGCATCCGCAACATCACGGCCGACCAGTTCGCCGGCATCGCGCCCGACGAGGCGATCGATCCGCGCCCGTGGGCCGAAATCCTGCGCCAGTGGTCGACGTTCCATCCCGAATTCGCCTGGCTGCCGCGCAAGTTCAAGATCGCCGTGTCCGGCTCGAAGGTGGACCGCGCCGCCGTGCAGATGCACGACCTCGGCGTCTACCTGTCGCGCAACGCCGACGGCGAACTCGTCGCGAGCATCCTCGCCGGCGGCGGCCTGGGCCGCACCCCGATCGTCGGCTCGATCATTCGCGAGAACCTGCCGTGGCAGCATCTGCTGACCTACTGCGAGGCGGTGCTGCGCGTCTACAACCGTTTCGGTCGCCGCGACAATCTCTATAAAGCGCGGATCAAGATCCTCGTGAAGGCGCTTTCGCCGGAGAAATTCTCGCAGCAGGTCGAGGCGGAATGGCAGCACCTGAAGGACGGCCCCTCGACGCTGACGCAGGACGAAGTCGAGCGCGTCTCGCGCTTCTTCGCGCCGCCGGCCTACGAGAAGCTGGCCGACACCGATGCCTCCTACGAACAGCATCTGCTCGAGAACAAGGCGTTCGCGCGCTGGGTCGAGCGCAACGTCGCGCCGCACAAGGTGTCGGGTTACGCGGCGGTCACGCTGTCGCTGAAGCCGAACGGCGTGGCGCCGGGCGACGCGACCGACGCGCAGATGGAAGCGGTGGCCGACTGGGCCGATGCCTATTCGTTCGGCGAGCTGCGCGTGTCGCACGAGCAGAACCTGATCCTCGCGAACGTGAAGAAGCACGACCTGTTCGCGCTGTGGGAAAAGGCCAGGGCGGTCGGCTTCGCGACGCCGAACATCGGCCTGCTGACCGACATCATCGCGTGCCCGGGCGGCGATTTCTGCTCGCTCGCGAACGCCAAGTCGATCCCGATCGCGCAGGCGATCCAGGAGCGCTTCGACGATCTCGACTACGTCTACGACCTCGGCGAGATGTCGCTGAACATCTCGGGCTGCATGAACTCGTGCGGCCACCACCACGTCGGCAACATCGGCATTCTCGGCGTCGACAAGGACGGCTCGGAGTGGTACCAGATCTCGCTCGGCGGCGAGCAGGGCACGGGGCAGGACGGCCTGAAGCTGGGCCGCGTGATCGGCCCGTCGTTCTCGGCCGAGGAAGTGCCGGACGTGATCACGAAGCTGGTCGATACGTTCGTCGACACGCGCATCGACGGCGAGCGCTTCATCGACACCTACAACCGCATCGGCATCGCGCCGTTCAAGGAGCGGGTCTACGCGGCGCGCCAGCCGGCCCACGCGTAACCGAACGAGGAATTCAGCAGATGGCTTCGATTATCAAGAACCGCGCAGTGATCGACGACGCATGGCAGCTGGTGCGCGCGGGCGAGGACGGCGCGCTGCCCGAGGTGGGCGCGCTGCCGGCCGGCAAGGTGCTGGTGCCGCTCGCCTACTGGCAGGCCGGGCGCGATGCGCTGGTGGCCGCGAAGACGAAGGACGAACTGGGCGTGTGGCTCGCGCCGGACAGCGAGCCGGCCGACCTGGTCGCCGACTTCGACAAGCTGACGGTGATCGCGGTCGAGTTCCCGCGCTTCGGCGACGGCCGCGGCTACAGCACCGCCCACCTGCTGCGCAAGCGCTACGGCTGGACCGGCGAGCTGCGCGCGATCGGCGACGTGCTGCGCGACCAGCTGAACTACATGTCGCGTTGCGGCTTCGACGCGTTCGCGGTGCGCGCGGATCGCGATCCGCACGACGCGCTGAACGCGTTCAGCGAATTCTCGCAGCGCTACCAGGGCGCGGTGGACGACGTGGTGCCGCTGTTCCGCCGCCGCGCCGCGGCCGGCCAGGTGGGCGCATGAGCGAGGCCCTCCCCCCCGAACTGGCGGCCAAGGTCGAGCGGCTCGACGCGCTGCTCGCCGTGATCGCCGAGCGCCACCCGCGCGTGAAGTTCGCGAGCAGCCTGGCGGCCGAGGACATGCTGGTCACCCACGCGATCCTCTCGAAGCAGCGCGCGATCGGCATCTTCTCGCTGAACACGGGCCGCCTGCATGCGGAGACGCTTGGCATGATCGACCGCGTGCGCGAGCGCTACGGCTACGAGATCGAGCAGTTCCACCCGCAGGCCGACGCGATCGACCAGTACGTGGCCGAGCATGGCCTGAACGCGTTCTACGAGAGCGTCGAGCTGCGCAAGGCGTGCTGCCAGATCCGCAAGGTCGAGCCGCTCAACCGCGCGCTCGCCGAGGTCGACGCCTGGGTCACGGGCCAGCGCCGCGAGCAGTCGGTGACGCGTGCGGAGCTGCACGAGGAAGAGCAGGACGAGGCACGCGGCATCGCCAAGTACAACCCGCTAGCCGACTGGAGCGAGGCCGAGGTATGGGCCTACCTGAAGGCGTTCGACGTGCCGGTGAACCCGCTGCACGCGCGCGGCTACCCGAGCATCGGCTGCGAGCCCTGCACGCGCGCGATCCGCCCCGGCGAGGACAGCCGCGCGGGCCGCTGGTGGTGGGAATCGCGCGACACCAAGGAATGCGGCCTGCACATCACGGTCGCGCCGGTGTCGGAACTGCCGAGCCGCGCCAACGCCTGACGCGCCGCCGCGCGCCTTCGACCACGAACGACAGCAATCGCGCCGCCCGCCCCGACGGGCGGCGCCAGCAAACCAGCAAGGACTGACACCATGAGCACGACGCTCGAACAATCCGCCTTCGCCCGGCCGGCCGGCGCTTCCAGCCGGATGGGCCACCTCGACTGGCTCGAGGCCGAGTCGATCCACATCCTGCGCGAACTCGTGGCCGAGTGCAGCAAGCCCGCGCTGCTGTTCTCGGGCGGCAAGGATTCGGTCGTCGTGCTGCATCTCGCGCTGAAGGCGTTCGGCCTCGGCGCGGGCCGCCAGACCTCGCTGCCGTTCCCGCTCGTGCATATCGACACGGGCCACAACTACGACGAGGTGATCGATTTCCGCGATCGCCGCGCCAAGGAGATCGGCGCCGAGCTGGTGGTCGGCCACGTCGAGGATTCGATCGCGCGCGGCACCGTGGTGCTGCGCCGCGAAACCGATTCGCGCAACGCCGCGCAGGCCGTCACGCTGCTCGAGACGATCGAGCAATACGGCTACACGGCGATGATCGGCGGGGCGCGCCGCGACGAGGAAAAGGCGCGTGCCAAGGAGCGCATCTTCTCGTTCCGCGACGAGTTCGGCCAATGGGATCCGAAGGCCCAGCGTCCGGAACTGTGGAGCCTCTACAACGCACGCCTGCACAAGGGCGAGCACCTGCGCGTGTTCCCGATCTCGAACTGGACCGAACTCGACGTCTGGCAATACATCGCGCGCGAGAACCTCGAACTGCCGTCGATCTACTACGCGCACCAGCGCGAGATCGTGCGCCGCAACGGCCTGCTGGTGCCGGTCACGCCGCTCACGCCGATGCGCGAGGGCGAGACGAGCGAGAACGCGCTGGTGCGCTTCCGCACGGTGGGCGACATCAGCTGCACCTGCCCGGTGGAGAGCGATGCCGACGACGTCGAGAAGATCATCGCCGAGACCGCGGTGACCGAGATCACCGAGCGCGGCGCGACGCGGATGGACGACCAGACGTCGGAAGCGGCGATGGAACAGCGCAAGAAGCAGGGTTATTTCTGAAGCACGCGAGGACACAGACATCATGAGCATCATCGAGAACCACGAAGACCTCGGCGTGTTGCGCTTCATCACGGCGGGCAGCGTCGACGACGGCAAGAGCACGCTGATCGGCCGCCTGCTATACGACAGCAAGGCCGTGCTGTCCGACCAGCTGTCGGCGCTGTCGCGCGCGAAGAACAAGCGCACGGTGGGCGACGAGCTCGACCTCGCGCTCCTGACCGACGGCCTCGAGGCCGAGCGCGAGCAGGGCATCACGATCGACGTGGCGTACCGCTACTTCGCCACCGCCAAGCGCAAGTTCATCATCGCCGACACGCCGGGCCACGAGCAGTACACGCGCAACATGGTGACGGGCGCCTCGACCGCGCACGCCGCGATCATCCTGATCGACGCGACGCGCGTGACGGTCGAGGGCGGCGTCACGCAGCTGCTGCCGCAGACCAAGCGCCATAGCGCGATCGTCAAGCTGCTCGGCCTGCAGCACGTGATCGTCGCGATCAACAAGATGGATCTGGTCGAGTATTCGGAGACCACCTTCAACCTGATCCGCGACGCCTACGTCACGCTCGCCGAACAGATCGGTCTGGCCGGCGTGCGCTTCGTGCCGGTGTCGGCGCTCAAGGGCGACAACATCGTCACGCTGTCGGACAGCATGCCGTGGTACTCGGGCGAGCCGCTGCTCGACCTGCTCGAAACGCTGCCGGTGGCGATCGACGGCGGCGACGCGCTGCGCTTCCCGGTGCAGTGGGTGGCGCGCCAGGACGGCAGCTCGGCCGACGACTTCCGCGGCTACATGGGCCGCGTCGAGGCCGGCGAAGTGCGCGTGGGCGACGAGATCGCGGTGCTGCCCTCGGGCCGCACGGCGACGGTGGCCGAGATCATCGCGCCGGTGCCGGGCGGCACGGCCGCGGTAGAATCCGCGTTCGCGGGACAGACGGTGACGATCCGCCTCGGCGAGGACGTCGACGTCTCGCGCGGCGACGTGTTCGTGCCGAACGCGCAGCGCATCGAGCCGGCCAAGAAGCTCGAAGCGGACCTGTGCTGGTTCGACGAGACGCCGCTGTCGCCGCAACGCAAGTATCTGCTCAAGCAGACCACCAACATGGTGTTCACGAAGATCGGCGCGGTCCGGCAGGTACTCGACGTGCATACGCTGTCGCAGGCCACCGACCGCCAGGACCTGAAGATGAACGACATCGGCCGGGTGGCGCTGACGCTGCAAAAGCCGATCGTCTGCGATACCTACGATGCGCATCCGGGTACCGGCGCGTTCGTGCTGATCGACGAGGCGACGCACCACACGGTCGCCGCCGGCATGATCCGCGCGTATTCCGCGTGACGCCAGCGCCGTCGGCGCCGCCGGCATGACCGACGGCCGCCGGCGGCCGCTGAGGGCGACCAACCAACGAAGGGTTTATGGGCAAGGTGTATCTGATTGGCGCGGGGCCGGGCGCGGCGGACCTGATCACGGTGCGCGGCGCGCGGCTGCTCGGCCTGGCCGACGTCGTGCTGCACGACGCGCTGGTGGAGCCGGCGATGCTCGACCATGCGCCGAACGCGCGGCGCGTGGCGGTGGGCAAGCGCTGCGGGCAGCGCTCGTCCGCGCAGCAGTTCATCAACAAGCAGATCGTCGACGCCGCGCGCGAGCATGCCGTGGTGGTGCGCCTGAAGGGCGGCGATCCGATGCTGTTCGGCCGCGCCGACGAGGAAATGCGCGCGCTGGAGGCGGCCGGGATCGACTACGAGGTGGTGCCGGGCATCACCGCGGCGCTGGCCGGCGCGGCCACGCTGAAGCGCTCGCTGACGCTGCGCGGCGTCGCGCGCAGCGTCGCGTTCGCCACCCAGAGCCGTGCGCCGGGCAGCGACGAGATCCGCGAGCAGGTCAACGCCGATTCGCTGGTGTTCTACATGGGCCGCGACAGCGCGCCCGGCATCGCGCAGCAACTGATCGACGCGGGACGCGCGGCCGATACGCCGGTGGCGATCGTCGAGGCCTGCAGCACGCCGCGCGAGCGCACGCTCGAACTGACGCTGGCGCGGATGGCGGCGGGCGAGGCGCAGGCCTGGCTCGATCCCGCGCAGCCGAGCCTGCTGATGATCGGCGCCGCGTTCGGCGAACGCGGGCGGCTCGCGGACGACGGTGCGCCGGCCAAAGCCAAAGCGGATGGCGATAGCGACAGCATGCGCAACGCGGCCTGACGCGGCACTCCCAATGAAAGACGCCGGCCCTCGGGCCGGCGTTTTTTCGTTTCGGTGCCGCCACGACGGGCGGCAGGCATCGTTTCAGACAGATCTTGTAGGCGCGCTAACAAGTCAGGCGCTCGCCTGCTGCAGGCAGTAGTGCGCGATCGCGTCGAGCACGGAGTCGTCCTCGCCGATCGCGGTGGCGCAGCGGATCTCGACGCCCGGATGCGCGGCGCGGCACGCCTCGAGGATCTCGGGCAGGTCGCGCCGCACGTGGCCGCCCTGGCCGACGAACACCGGCACGATCGTGATGGTCGCGCAGCCGTGCGTGACGTGCGCGGCCACCGCGTCGTCGAGTTCCGGCGGCATCAGCTCGAGGAACGCGAGCGAGACCGGGCCGCTCGTGTGGGCGGCGCGCACGCGCTCGGCGAGCCGCTCGAACGGCTCCATCCAGCGCGGGTCGCGCGAACCATGTCCGAACAGGATGATCCCGTGCTTGCTCATCATGCCTCCGTCGTCTGCGGTAATCGGTGGTCAGTGCCGGTCGACCCACTTCAGCGCGAACAGGCCGAGCGCGAGGTAGATCAGGGCGGGGAGCGCCGCCGTGAGCGGCGCGGGCCAGGTGTTGAGCGTGCCGATGTGCGAGAACAGCGTGTTGAAGAGCTGGAAGCTCATGCCGAGCATGATGCCGCCGAACACCTTCACGCCCACCACGCCGGCGCGCGTGTGCAGGTACGCGAACGGCAGCGACAGCACCAGCATCACGAACACCGCGAACGGATACAGCAGCTTGCGCCACAGCGCGATGTCGTAGGTCTGCGTGTCCTGCTGGTTCTCGCGCAGATGCTGGATGTAGCGGAACAGGTTGAAGATCGACATCCGCTCCGGCGACACCAGCAGCACCGAGAGGATCTGCGGCGTGAGATCCGAGCGCAGCGAGTATTGCGGCATCGACACCTGCTCGGAGCGGTAGACCGGGTTCAGCGCGTCCGCCGGCGCGTGGGTGTCGGGCGGGATCGGCGTGAGCTGGGTGTCGGTCACGTCGGTCAGCAGCCAGTGGCCGGGCGGCGCGTAACGGCCCGACTTCGCGATCCGCACGTTCTGCAGCTGGAACTTCGAGTCGAACTCGTAGATCCGCACGTTGCTGATGGTCGAGTCGGGCGACAGCGTGCCGACGTTGACGAAGCGCGTGACCGGCTCGCCGTTGTCGCGCGCGGTCAGCGTGTCCTTGACCCAGACGCCCGAGGCGAAGTTCGACGACACCGACGAGCCGAGCGCCTCGAGCCGCACGCGCTCGGAGAGCTGGTCGGTGTAGGGGCCGACGAATTCGCCGATCAGGTAGGTGACGATCACGAGCGGCACGCCGATCTTCAGCAGCGAACGCAGCGCCTGGTTGGTGGCGAGGCCCGAGACGCGGAAGATCGTGAATTCGGAGTTCGCCGCCATCTGCGCGAACACGTAGATCGCGCTGATCAGCGTCGCGACCGGGATGATCTCGTAGAACCGCGAGGGCGTCTGCAGCGCGACGCGCAGCACCGCGTAGCCGAAGTTGTAGGTGCCGTGGCCGACCGAGTTCAGTTCGCTGATCAGGTCGAAGAAGAAGAACAGCCCCGAGAACGCGAACAGCACGAAGATGAACGTCAGGTAGATCTGGCGCGCGAAATACTTTTCGTAGAGCCGCATCGGTCAGGCTCCCCGGCGGAACGTGGCCCGCGAGATGAGCGGCCGGTTGCGCACGCGCAGCCAGAACAGGAACGCGACGATGCCGGCCACCACCACGTGCAGCACCACCAGCCCGACGCCGAACGGCAGCTTGCCGCGCTCGATCTGCGATTGCACCACGTTCAGCAGGTTGGAATACGTCAGATAGATCAGCACGGCCATCACGAGGTTCACGGTGCGGCCGCGCCGCGGATTCTGGTAGGCGAGCGGGATCGCCAGGATCATCAGGTTGATCGCGATCAGCGGCAGCCCGGCGCGCCAGGCGAATTCGGCCAGGTTTTCCTTGGTCGGATCGCGCAACAGGTCGAGCGTGGGCGTGCTGGTGGTGGTGGGCTGCGTGACCACCTGCTTGCTCTGGATCTTCACGCCGTAGCGCTCGAACTGCATGATCTTGAAGTTCGGCTGGCCGGGCACGCCGTCGTAGCGGCGGCCGTTCTCGAGCACGATGAAGCGGTCGCCGTTCTTCTCGGTTTCGGTGCGGCCGGTCTGCGAGACGACGATGTTGACCTTGCCCTGCTCGGTGGTCGTGACGAACACGTTCTGCACCCGGGCCTGGTCCGGCGACATCTTCTCGATGAAGAACACGCGGTTGGTCGAGGTGGATTCGCGGAACTGGCCCGGCGCGAGCAGCGAGACCTCGTCGCGCTGCTGGAAGCGCGCCTTGATCAGCTTGCTCTGCTGGTTCGACCACGGCCAGCCGACGAACGCGAAGAACGCGATGAGCAGCACGATCGGCGTGGAGAACACGCCGATCGGCCGGATCAGGCGCGTGAGGCTCACGCCCGAGGCGAGCCAGACCACCATTTCGGAATCGCGATACCAGCGCGTGAGCACGAACAGGATCGACACGAACAGGGTGCCGACCAGGATCATCGCGAGGTAGCCGATCACGGTGAGGCCGATCAGCACGAGCACGTCCTTCGGGCTGACCTGACCGGACGCTGCGTAGCCGACGATACGGATCATCATCGACGTCAGCATGATCGTGAGCAGCACCATGAAGACAGCGCCGGCCGTATACGCAAGCTCGCGCTGGAGGGAGCGTTCAAAGATCATGTTTGATGCGAAGAGGGCGGGGAGGGTAGGGGCGCGCGCCGCCACGGGAAAAATAGCGGATAATTGCGGCTTTCACCCATAGCCCAGATTTTATCCGAGGACAAGCGCGATGGACTTTAGCATAAAAGGCTTTGATTGGAGCAAAGGCGCTTCCAAGGGGTTCCTGACCGGAAAATCCGACTGCGTCGTGATCGGCGTGTTCGAGTCCCAGACGCTGTCCGGCGCCGCGCTCGACACGGATGAAGCCACCAAGGGGCTGCTGTCGCGGATCATCAAGGCCGGCGACATGGACGGCAAGGCCGGCAAGACGCTGTTCCTGCACGAAGTGTCGGGCATCGGCGCGTCGCGCGTGCTGCTGGTCGGTCTCGGCAAGCAGGACGGATTCGGCCAGAAGGCTTACCAGGAAGCCGCCCGCGCCGCGTGGCGCGCGCTGCTCGGGACCAAGGTCGGGCAGGTCGCGTTCACGCTCACCCAGCTGCCCGTGGCCGAGCGTTCGTCCGACTGGTGCGTGCGGGCCGCGATTGTCGCGCTGCGCAACGAAACCTACCGCTTCACGCAGATGAAGAGCAAGGCCGAGCCCGCGCCGGCCGCGCTCAAGCGCGTCGTGTTCAGCGTCGATCCGGCCGACGAGAAGGCCGCCAAGCTGGCCGCGAAGCAGGCCGTGGCGATCGCCAACGGCACCGATTTCGCGCGCGACCTCGGCAACCTGCCCGCCAACGTCTGCACCCCCACCTATCTCGCGAACGCCGCCCGGCAGATGGCCAAGGACTGGAACCTGAAGTCCGAGGTGCTCGGCCTGAAGCAGATCCAGGCGCTGAAGATGGATTCGTTCCTGGCCGTCGCGCGCGGCTCGGTCGAGCCGCCGCAGTTCATCGTGCTGCACTACCAGGGCGGGCCGGCCAAGGCCGCGCCGGTCGTGCTGGTCGGCAAGGGCATCACGTTCGACACGGGCGGCATCTCGCTGAAGCCGGGCGAGGGCATGGACGAGATGAAGTACGACATGTGCGGCGCCGGCTCGGTGCTCGGCGCGATGCGCGCCGTGGCCGAGATGGGGCTCAAGCTCAACGTCGTCGCGATCGTGCCGACCTGCGAGAACATGCCGGCGGGCAACGCGGTGAAGCCGGGCGACATCGTCACGAGCATGAAGGGTCTGACGGTCGAAGTGCTCAATACCGACGCCGAAGGCCGCCTGATCCTCTGCGACGCGCTCACCTATGCCGAGCGCTTCAAGCCGGCCGCCGTGATCGACGTCGCGACGCTGACGGGCGCCTGCATCATCGCGCTCGGCCACCACAACAGCGGCCTGTTCTCGAAGGACGACGCGCTGGCGGGCGAACTGCTCGACGCCTCGCGCGAGGCCGGCGATCCGGCCTGGCGCCTGCCGCTCGACGACGAGTATCAGGAACAGCTGAAGTCGAACTTCGCCGACCTGACGAACCTCGGCGGGCGCCCGGGCGGCAGCGTGACGGCCGCGTGCTTCCTGTCGCGTTTCGCCGAGGCTTATCCGTGGGCGCACCTCGACATCGCCGGCACCGCCTGGAAGAGCGGCGCGGCGAAGGGGGCCACCGGCCGTCCGGTGCCGCTCCTGACGCAGTTCCTGATCGACCGCGCCGGCGCGTGAGCGGCGCGGCAACGACGCGGCGGCGCGCGCGATGACGCGGATCGATTTCCACTCGAACGTCGGCGATTCGCTGGCGTATGCGTGCCGGCTGCTGCGCAAGGCGTATCTGGCGGGGCAATCCGTCGTCGTCTGCGCGGAGCCGGCGCGGCTGCGCGCGCTCGACGAGCAGCTCTGGACCTTCTCGCCGCTCGATTTCATCCCGCACTGCTCGGTCGACAATCCGCTGGCCGGCCAGACGCCGATCGTGCTGACCGCCGATCTTTCCCGCGCGCCGCACGACGGCGTGGTGCTCAATCTCGGCGCCGAGGTGCCCGCGCAATTCGCGCGGTTCGCGCGGCTGCTCGAGGTGGTCGGCAACGCGCCCGAGGAACTGGCGGCCGGCCGCGATCGCTACCGGTTCTACCGCGATCGCGGCTATGCGCTGAACAACTACAAGCAGGGCGGCTGACCCGCGCCCGGAGGCAACATGCCCGACGCCAACCACGAGTTCGACATTCCTGTTCTGACCGATGTGCTGGTGCCGGGCAAGCCCGTGCCGGCCCGTTCCGCGACGCAGCCGGAGGCGCCGCCGCCGCGTGCCGGTGATGTTCCCGATCTGCCGCCGGAGGTTGCGCCTGAACTGGCTGCTTCCGGGCTGCCGCCTGTCGAGGCGCGCACGGCGCTGTCGACGGCTTACGATGCGCCGGCCGGCGCGGCCGGAGCCGATGCGCTGCCGGTGTCGAGGCTGGCGGCCGGGGCGGAGGAGGCTGGGCGGGCGGAGGGGCCCGCCGTGCTGAGAGAAATGGAGGCTTGGGCGTCCAGGTCCGAGGTTTCTCCGCAGGCGCGCGCGGCGTTGCCGGAAGCCACGTTCGTGGCGCCGGAGCCGGCGCCGGCGCATACGTCCGAAGCGACGATTTCCCATCAGGTTGAATTGGCTCCGCAGGTTGCGGCAGACGAGCCGCCTTTGCCGGCGGCTGAGGCCGCACCGGCCGGGCTGCATGCGTCGCCACCTGAGGCCCGTGAGGCCGAGCCCGACGTTCCGGATGCGCCGTTCGTTGCACCGGAACCGATGGTGCCGCCGGAACTGGCTGGCGCGCCGGAGCCGTTGCCGGAGCCGGCCGTCGATACGGCGCTGAATGCCTCGGAGGCGCAGTTCGTGGCGCCGGAGCCGTTGGCGCCGCAAGCACTCCCCAAGTCGTCCGAGGCGCTTGGCTCGCTGGAACCGACGGGGCATGAGGCAGTTGCCGCGGAGCCTGAGCAGTCAGTCGCTCGGCACGAGCCGGCGGCGGCACCGGTGCCTGTCGCGGAGCCCGAGTCGCATATTCCGCCGGAGCCGACTATCGAGGCGGCGCCGGATTGGCCGGAGGCGTGGTCCGCGCCGTCTGAGCCGGCGGTGCAGCAGGAATTCACCGCCACGCCCGAGCCTGTCACTCCGCACGAGCCGGCCGCAGCATCTGCGCTCGCAGCCGAGCCCGAGCCGCACATCCCGTCGGAGCCGGCTGGCGAGGCCGCATCGAACGCCCCGGAGGCGCATTCCCCCGAACTGGCGGCGGCCCAGCAGTTCGCCGTCGAGCCCGAGGCGGTTTATCCACAGGAGGCGGCCGCAAAGGCGGAGCCACGTGCGGAGAAGGCACCGTTCGTGTCGCCGGAGCCGCCGCTGCCCCAGGCACTCGCCGCGGCACCCGAGCCCCTCGCTTCGTCCGCACCGCCCGCTCACGCCGAGCCGAGTGCCTCGGAGGCCGTGTTCGTCGCGTCCGAGCCCGCCGTTCCACAGGAATTCGCGGCAAGCCCGGAACCGCTTTTTCCACCGAAGCCCGACGCGGCATCCGTGACATCGTCGCCGGCTCCCACGTTGCATGAGGCGGTCGAAGCGCCGCTCGTTCGCGACGACGAGCACGACGCTCCGGACGACGCTTCGCTCGCCTACGCGCTGACGAATCCGGAACAGGCCGCCGGGCCTGGCGACGCTGAACCGGACGCTACCGGCAACCACTTCGGCATCGCCGCTGCACCAGTCGGCGAAGCACCGCCGGCCGATAGCGATGTCGTCGCCCGCACCGAGTCGGCGCTGCACGCGATCGAGGCGATGCCGCCCGCCGCGTTCGCCGAACTGACGCCGTTCGCCGCCGATGAGCCGATGCCGGCGCGCTTCGCCGGTCACGAGGCGCCGCCGCCCGTCGAACTGCAGCACGGCGCGCCCGAGCCGTTGCCGGCGGCGGTCCCGCCCGCGCCGGCGGCGCCTGCCATCGACGCGCAGCGCGTCGCCGAGCGGCTGCATGGCCGCGTTGCCGGCTATCTGGCCGGCGAAGGCCGCGCGCTGATCGACGCACGCTGTCGCGAGGTGGTCCGGCAGCATGCGGCGGCGCTCGCGGGAGAAGTCTCGCAGCAGGTGCTGCTGGCGCTCGCGCCGGAAATCGAACGATGGGTGAGCGAGGCAATTGGCGAAGCGCTCACGGATCGCGAGCCGCCGTCGGCCTGAAGAGGTAATCGAGGCACGGGGGCGAGCAATGCCCGCGTGCGCGATGATTCGTGGATTTTTCCGACCGGCGCCGGCATCAGCGACGCGGTACCCGGATGCGATGCGAGCGCCTACTTCAGCGTCATGATCCAGTGGGCGAGCGTGTGCGCCTCGTCTTCGGTCAGCTGCGTGTTGGCCGGCATCGGCACCGGCCCCCAGACGCCGACGCTACCCTTCACGATCGATTGCGCGAGATAGTCGGCCGCATCGGCGCGCGCGAGATAACGATCGGCGATGGCGTGGAACGACGGCCCCATCAGCGGAGCCGCCACGGCATGGCAGGCCATGCAATTCTTGCGTTGCGCGAGTATCGGGCCGCTCGCGGGTTGCTGGGCGTGCGCGAGCAGGCTCGTACCCAGCAGCGCGGCGGCGGTCGCTCGCAGGAGCGTGATTCTCATACGGGGGTCTCCACCGGCTCGGCGGCCGGTCTGGCTGTCCGCGCATTATAGAAGTAAAGCCCCCGCGAGTTCCTGGCGGCCGTCCATGCACGGCGTGCGGCCATGCGCGGATCAACTCACCGCGCGCATCCGGCATCGACGGCGATTTCAACCGCGCGCGGCGCTCGCGTCATCCTGTTCGGCGCGTGAAGGATCACGCAGACATGCGCGGATGATCGAAGCAACGGCCGCCGCGAGCCGGCAACCGTTGCAACGCGGCCCCTCAACCCGTCACCGCCCCCTTGTTCGCCGGCAGCGCGAGCGCCGCGTATTTCGCCAGCACGCCGCGCGTGTAGCGCGGCGCCGGCCGCCGCCAGGCGGCGCGCCGGCGCGCCAGTTCGGCGTCGTCCACGTTCAGCTGCAGCAGCAGTCGGTGCGCGTCGATGGTGATCGAATCGCCCTCCTGCACGAGCCCGATCGTGCCGCCCGCAAACGCTTCGGGCGCGACGTGGCCGACCACCATGCCCCAGGTGCCGCCCGAGAAGCGGCCGTCGGTGATGAGGCCGACCGATTCTCCGAGCCCCTTGCCGATGATGGCCGAGGTCGGCGCGAGCATCTCCGGCATGCCGGGGCCGCCCTGCGGGCCGAGATAGCGCAGCACGACCACGTCGCCGGCGCGAATCCGGTTGGCGAGGATCGCCTCGAGCGCGCTCTGCTCGTCGTCGAACACGCGCGCCGGCCCGGTGATCACAGGATTCTTCAGGCCGCTGATCTTCGCGACCGCGCCGTCCTCGGCGAGGTTGCCCTTCAGGATCGCGAGATGGCCCTCGTCGTAGAGCGCCCGGTCGATCGGGAAGATCACCTGCTGGTCCGCGCGCGGCACGCCCGGCACGTCGGCCAGCGTCTGCGCGATCGTGCGGCCGGTGATCGTGATGCAGTCGCCGTGCAGCAGCCCCGCGTCGAGCAGGATCCGCATCACCTGCGGGATGCCGCCCGCGCGGTGCAGGTCGGTGGCCACGTAGCGCCCCGATGGCTTCAGGTCGCAGATCACCGGCACGCGCTTGCGGATCCGTTCGAAATCGTCGATCGACCAGTCGATCTCGGCCGCGTGCGCGATCGCCAGATAGTGCAGCACGGCGTTGGTCGAGCCGCCGGTGGCCATGATCACCGACACGGCGTTCTCGATCGAATGCTTCGTGATGATGTCGCGCGGCTTCAGATCGCGCTTGACCGCTTCCACCAGCACGCGCGCCGATTCGGCGGCCGACTCGACCTTTTCCTCGTCGGGGTTGGCCATCGTCGACGAATAGGGCAGCGCCATGCCGAGCGCCTCGAACGACGAACTCATGGTGTTCGCGGTGTACATCCCGCCGCACGAGCCGGTGGACGGGCAGGCGTTGCGCTCGATGCCCTCGAAATCCTCCTGCGACATGCGGCCGGCCGTGAACTCGCCGACCGCCTCGAACGACGAGACGATGGTCAGGTCGTGGCCCTTCCAGTTGCCGGGGCGGATCGTGCCGCCGTAGACGTAGATGCCGGGCACGTTGAGCCGCGCGAGCGCGATCATGCCGCCCGGCATGTTCTTGTCGCAGCCGCCCACCACCACCACGCCGTCCATCCACTGGCCCTGCACGCAGGTCTCGATGCAGTCGGCGATCACCTCGCGCGAGACCAGCGAATACTTCATGCCCTCGGTGCCCATCGACATGCCGTCGGAGATGGTCGGCGTGCCGAAGATCTGCGGATTCGCGCCGGCTGCCTTCACGGCGGCCACGGCCGCGTCGGACAGGCGCTGCAACCCGGCGTTGCAGGGCGTGATGGTGGAATGGCCGTTGGCGATGCCGATCATCGGCTTGTCGAAATCGTCCTTCTCGTAGCCGAGCGCGTAGTACATCGAACGATTCGGGGAGCGGGCGACGCCTTGCGTGATGTGCTTCGAACGACGGTTGTAGGACATGGGGGACTCCATCCGGGGGTTCTGGCCACGGTACGGTGCGACGCGCTGCCGCGGCGGCTTCGAATGATGGAAGGATGGTGCGTCGGCAAACCGCTGTCCAATATATTATTCATCGCTGATTGAGTCGCAGAGGATATCAACGATGGCGGAACCGACCCCGGATCTGCGGCAATGGCGGTATTTCGTGGCGGTGGCCGACGAGCGCCATTTCGGCCGCGCGGCCACGCGGCTCGCGATGACGCAGCCGCCGCTGTCGCAGGCGATCCGCGCGCTGGAGGAGGCGCTCGGCGTCGAGCTGTTCGCGCGTACGCGCCGTTCGGTCGAGTTGACGGCGGTGGGCGCGGCGCTGCTGCCCGAGGTGCGGCGCCTGCTGGCGGCCGCCGACGCGCTGCCGCCGCTGGCCGCGAGCCTCGCGCGCGGCGAGTCGGGCACGCTCGCGCTGGCGTTCGTCTCGACCGCCGACTACGGGCTGCTGCCGCAACTGCTGCGCGAGTTCGGCGCGCGCTATCCGCGCGTGCGGCTGAAGCTGACCGAGGCGACCAGCGACGTCCAGCTCGAACTGCTCGCGGCCGGCCGGATCGACGCCGGGCTCGTGATCCCGCCGCTGCCGCCGCGCCACGCGGCGGGCCTCGCCTACCTGGCCGTGGCGCGCGAACCGCTGGTGGCGGCGATGCCGCAGGCGCTGTCGGATGCGCCCGAAGCGGAGCCGGTGCGGCTCGCCGAACTGGCCGATCTGCCGCTCGTGATCTTCCCGCGCCGTTTGGCGCCCGGCTTTTATGACATCATTACGGGCTGCTACGGCGCGCTCGGCGTGACGCCGCGCATCGGCCAGGAGGCGATCCAGATGCAGACGATCGTCAGCCTCGTGTCGGCGGGCATGGGCGTCGCACTCGTGCCGCAATCGCTGCGTAACCTGCGGCGCACCGGCGTCGTCTATCGGCCGCTGGCGGACGAAGCGCCGATCTTCGAAACGGGCCTCGTCTGGCGCACGCGCGAGGTGAGCCCGGTGCTCGCGGGTTTCATCGAGATCGTGCGGCACGCGGCGGCGGCCTGAGCCGCGCCGCGTGCCGAACGCGCGCGGCGAACCACCGTCAAATGGCAGGCGCGGCGCATGAATGCCGCACCGATTCAGCAACCATCCACACCGACTCATGATCATTCACCCCAATTTCGATCCCGTCGCGATTCATCTCGGACCGCTCGCCGTGCGCTGGTACGGGCTCATGTATCTCGTCGGCTTCATCGCGGCGATCGTCGTCGGCCGGGTGCGGCTCAAGCTGCCGCACGTCGCGGCGCAAGGCTGGACCGCCAAGGACATCGACGACATGATGTTCTACGGCGTGCTCGGCGTAGTGCTGGGCGGCCGGCTCGGCTACGTGCTGTTCTACAAGGCCGGTTATTACTTCGCGCATCCGCTCGACATCTTCCGCGTCTGGGAAGGCGGGATGTCGTTCCACGGCGGCTTCCTCGGCGTGCTGGCCGCGATGGTGCTGTTCGCCTGGCAGCGCAAGCGCACCTGGCTGCAGGTGACCGACTTCATCGCGCCGATGGTGCCGTTGGGCCTCGCGGCCGGGCGCTTCGGCAACTTCATCAACGGCGAGCTGTGGGGCCGCGTGACGAGCCCCGACGCGCCGTGGGCGATGCTGTTCCCGGGCGCCTCGCGCGACGACGCGCTCTGGCTCGCCGCGCACCAGGACCTCGCCGCGAAATGGCATCTGAACGAGGTGTTCATGCAGTACCAGATGCTGCCGCGCCACCCGTCGCAGCTCTACGAGATCGCGCTCGAGGGGATCACGCTGTTCCTCGTGCTGTTCTTCTTCTCGCGCAAGGCGCGGCCCATCGGCGCGGTGTCGGCGCTATTCCTGATCGGCTACGGGCTCGCGCGCTTCACCGTCGAGTTCGCGCGCGAACCCGACGATTTCCTCGGCCTGCTCGCGCTCGGGCTGTCGATGGGGCAGTGGCTGTCGCTGCCGATGGTGGTGGCCGGCGTGCTGATGCTGATCTGGGCCTATCGTCGCAAGCGCGCGCCGGAAGTGGCGTGAGCCGGCCGACCATCGCGCCGGTGCGTCCGTGATGCCGCGGCGCCCGGCATGAAAACAGCCCGGCGGGGTGACCCGGCCGGGCTGTCGGTTTTGGCGCGCCGCGTTCGTGAACCGGAGCGCGGCGCCGCTTGACGGTGACGCTTACTTCATCTGCACCGAGCCGTTGACGTTGACCGTGACGGTGGCCTTGCCGCCCTCGACCGCGATCGGCGCGGCGGCCTTCGCGGCCATCGGTGCCACGTCCATCGCCATCATGCGCGGATACGGCTGCACGCTGCGCCCGCCGCCCACGTTCACCTCGCGGATCGCGAAGCCACTGTAGCCGAATGCCTTCGCGGCCTCGGCCGCGCGATCGCGGAACGACTGGATCGCCTGCGAGGTCAGCTTCTGCTCGGCCGCGCGCTGCGCTTCGGGCGACAGCGAGAACGCGACGTTGCCGACCTGCAGCGAGCTCGACAGGTCGCCGGCCAGCTTCGAGGCGGCCGCGAAATCGCGCGATTCGAGCACGACCTCGGTGCGGCCGCGCCAGGCCGAGATCTTGCCGTCGCGGTCGGTGCTCGGGTACACCGAGAAGCCGCCGGTGTGGGCGCTCACGCCCGACACGCCGCGGGCACGCGCGAGCGCCGCGTCGGCGCGGCGGTTCAGTTCGGCCGTCAGGCTGCCGGGGTCCTTTGCTTCCTGTTCGTAGAACAGCGTGATGTCGACCACGTCCTGCGGCACGTCGGTGCTGGCCTGGGCCGACAGCGACAGCACGCCGGCGGGCGGCGGCGTGACCTGCGCGCGGGCGGCCGGGGCCACGGAGAGGGCGAGGGTGGACATCGCGAGCGCCAGTGCGGCAGCGGTTTTTTTCATCGTATGAGCTCCGGTTGGTGCGCGGCTGCCGCGAGCGTGCGAGCGTTCGCGGTGCCGTGCGTCGTGTCGAGGCAAACGGACGACGCGGCGTTGCCGCCCGTGGTTCCGCCCGTTTGCGCGAACGTTAGGCCGATGAAAGACACGCCGAGTTCCGGCGCCGCGCCTGCCATCCGGCCGATATCCGGGCCGGCGTTGCGAGCGGCGCGGCAGCGCGGGCTTCACGTCATCAGCCGTTCGGTGATGAAGCGCCATTCGGCGCGCGTGACCGGCGTGATCGAGAGCCGGTTGCCCCTGGCGAGCACGCGCATCTCGGCGAGTTCGTCATGCTCGCGCAGCGCGGCGAGCGGCACGAGCGCCGTCTTCCTCACGAAGCGCACGTCCACCAGCGTCCAGCGCGGTGCGTCCGGTTTCGATTTCGGATCGTAGTACGGACTGTTTGCGTCGAACTGGGTCGGATCGGGATACGGCATGGACGAGACCTCGGCGAGCCCGGCGATGCCCGGCTCGGGGCAGCTCGAGTGGTAGAACAGCACGCCGTCGCCGACCCGCATCGTGTCGCGCATGAAGTTGCGCGCCTGATAGTTGCGCACGCCGGTCCACGGCAGCGTGCGTTGCGGCGCGGCGGCGAGATCGTCGATGCTCGCCTCGTCCGGTTCGGATTTCATCAGCCAGAATTGCATGGAGGCTCCGCGGGGACAGAGAGACAGGGAACGCGGGGAGGGGCAGGCCGCGCGCCGCGGGAAAGCGGTGGCGCCAATGAAAAACGGCATCGGACAAAGTCCGATGCCGTCGAATAGGTCCCCGCCTTGGCCGCTAGGCCGGCATCCTGAACCTGAGGTTCAGAATTGGTCGCAGTTAGCAGCACTTCGGGTACATCAGACAGAGTGACGCGCGCGCCCGTGCTACAAATTTCCGCAACCGTGCACATGGCATTGGTTCAAGGAATATATGACCTTGGCGAACCAGGCAGGGAAGCTGAGTAAATCGTTCCAACAAAAACCATCATTACCGCAAAACCGCTCGAACCGAACCGCTGGTGGCTTACCGCGCTTCGTGCTGGGCCAGTACCGCGCCGAGCTGTTCGTTCATGTGGCGCATTGTACGCCGGATTTCCTCGGCGGGAAATGCTTCTCCGTGACGAACGCTCTGTTGCAGGCGAAGCAACTCCGAGGCCAGCGACAGCGCCGCCATCACGGCGATCCGGTCGGTGCCGCGCACCGAGCTGTTGGTGCGGATCTTCGACATCTCGGCGTCCACGCGCGCGACCGCCTCGAGCAGCGCCGCTTCGGTTTCCGGCGAGCACGCGAGGCGATACGCCTGGCCGAGAATCGAGACTTCGATCTGCTTGGTGGTCATGCATGTTCTCCGTGGCTGGCCGCGCCGCTGCTCGCTGCTTCGGCCGGCACGTCGAGCAGGTCGAGCTGGCTCTCGCCGTCGGCGGTCTGCTTCGTGCGCGGCAGCTTTTCGAGGATCGCGTTCAGTTTCACCTGGGCGTCGTCGATCTTCGCGGAAAGCGTGTCGCGTTCGGCCACCAGCGCGTTGCGTTCCTCGCGCAGCTGGTCGAGTTCGACGCGCACGGCTTCGGCCTGCGCACGCAGCTGCGCGACTTGCTCCTCGAGCGCGAGACGTTCCGTATGATGGCGTTGGTTCAGCGCGATCAGGCGGCCAATGTTCTGGGATAGGGTTTCGAGTTCGTTGAGCATCTGCTGCGTCCTCTAAAGACCGGGCATTTTAGCGCGGAAACTCCGGCGTTCCGACTTTTGTAACGTATCCAGACGTAACACCCCCGCTTCTTGCCGCGAAATGCGTCGCCAGTGACGCGTGATGCGTGCGATGCCGGCGGATTGTTCGCAGCGGGGCGGGGATCGGCCGTGAGGCACGCGGTATGGCGTGTCTGCCGCAAACGCGCGCCGCGCGTTCCTTGACGCTCGGAAGACCCGCTCCTACACTGGCGCCGCTTCGGTGCATGCGTGCGAGATGGCGTCGCACGCGGTTAAACGGGAAGCAGGAAGCCGCCGATGCGGGCGCGCCAACCTGCGCTGCCCCCGCAACGGTAAGCGACCGCGTCGACCGTGCCTCGGTCATGACGCGAACCGCCCCTCGAAATCGGCTGTCCCGCTCGCGCGACGACGGATGGCCGTGGCCACTGCGCGCTGCCGCGCGGGAAGGCGGGGCCGGTGGTCGCCAGCCCGGATACCGGCCGGAGCGGGGAAGCGTGTCGCCCGCGTGCGCCGTTTCCGTGAGGCGGAACCTGCGGGGAAGCGGGGGCCGCGCTGGTCAACAGGATGTTTCCGATGCGTACCCGTTTGGTTCGCGCCACGCTCGCCGCGTTCTGCGGCCTGCCCGGCCTCGCGTGGGCGCAGGCCGCCGCGCCTGCCGCTGCAGCCACGCCGCTTGCGTCTTCGTCCTCGGCTGCATCCGCGCCGACTGAGGCACCGGCTGCCGGCACGGCCGCCGCGTCGACCGACGCCGCCGTGCCGGTCGCGCTCGACTCCGTCGTCGTGACCGCGAGCCGCGGTCCGCAGAAGCTCGCCGACGCGCTGCCGCAGACCACGCTGTTCACGCGCGAGGACATCGACGGCGGCAGCGCGACCGACCTGCCCGGGCTGCTCGCGCTCGCGCCCGGCGCGCAGATCGTGCGCAACGGCGGCCCCGGTTCCAGCACCGCGCTGTTCCTGCGCGGCGCGCAATCGACCCAGTCGCTGGTGCTGATCGACGGCGTGCGCGTCGATTCCGCGAGCCTCGGCGCCGCGCAGATCAGCCAGCTGCCGCTCGAGCAGATCGATCATGTCGAGGTGGTCAACGGCAACGTCTCGTCGCTGTACGGCTCGGGTGCGATCGGCGGCGTGGTGCAGGTGTTCACGCGCGACGGCGGCGATCATCCGCCGCGCTTCTGGTTCTCGGCCGGCTACGGCAGCTATCACACGCAGTCGCAGGACGCGGGCGTATCGGGCCGGCTCGATGCCGACGGCCGCACCACGTTCTCGCTCGCGCTCTCGCGCGACAAGACCGACGGCTTCTCCGCGCTGAACCCGGCGCAGCAGCCGGGCGCGAACCCGAACGCGAACGGCAACCTCGCCGAGAGCGTCTCGGCCGCGCTCAAGCACCGCTTCGCGAACGGCTGGACGGCCGGTGTCACCTACTTCCAGTCGAACGGCGAGAACAGCTACGACAATGCATTCGGCCTGCCCGCCGACGTCAACACGCTGTACAGCCGCGTGCAGCAGATCTCGGTGTTCGCCGACGGCAAGCTGGCCGACTGGTGGACCACGCATCTGCGCGTCTCGACCGGCAACGACCGCAGCCAGTCCTGGCTCAACGGCGCCTACACCGACCACTTCAACACCGACAACCGCCAGTACACCTGGCAGAACGATTTCCGGCTCGCGCGCGACCAGACCATCCAGGCCGGCTACGAGCGGCTCGACCAGGCGTTCGATTCGGACGAGTATTCGGCGCCGCAGCGCCACGTCAATTCGGGCTGGCTCGGCTACACGGGACGCTTCGGCAACAGCCGGTTCCAGGCCAACGTCCGGCGCGACCAGTATTCGGATTTCGGCGGCGCGAACAGCTACTATCTCGGCTACGGCCTCGACCTGAGCGAGCACTGGAAGGTCACGGCCAGCTATTCGGATGCGTTTCGCGCGCCGACCTTCAACGACCTGTACTTCCCGGGCGCGAGCAATCCCGCGATCCAGCCGGAACGCAGCCATTCGGTGGAAGCGGCGCTGCAGTACGCCTCGGACGCGCTCGGCGTGATGCGCCTGAGCCTGTTCCAGACGCGCTACACGAACCTGATCCAGTACGTGCCCGACGCCACCGGCTTCGTCTACACCGCGCAGAACGTCGGACGCGCCAAGGTGCAGGGCATCGAGGGCTCATGGCAGGGGCATCTCGGCAAGACCGACCTGCGCGCGTCGGCGACGCTGCAGAATCCCGTCGACGAGAGCGCGAACCAGGATCTGGTGCGCCGCGCCCGGCACTTCGCGTCGTTCTCGGCGAACCGCGCGTTCGGCGGCTGGCGCGTGGGCGGCGAATGGCTCGTGAGCGGCGCGCGCGACGACAGCGGCGAGCCGCTCGCCGGCTACGGCATCGTGAACCTGACGGCGCGCTACGACATCACGAAAGCGTGGTACGTGAGCGCGCATCTCGACAACCTGTTCAACAAGGATTACCAGCTTGCGTATGGGTACAACACGCCGCGCCGCGGCGCCTACGTCACGATCGGCTGGCGGCAGCCGTAGCGTGTCGACCAGGCCGCGTGCGCGGCGAGCATGCCCGTGCGCGGCGCCCCGATGACGCCCGGCCGGGCCGCCGCGATCTGGGCCGCGCTCGCGCTCGCGGCGGGGCTCGTGCTGGTCGCGTCGCTGGCGCTCGGCAGCGTGCCGATCACGCCGTGGCACGCGCTCGGCGCGCTGTTCGCGCCGGGCGGCGACGCGCTCGCCAGCGAGATCGTCACCACGCTGCGCCTGCCGCGCGCGCTGGCCGGCTTCGGCTGCGGCGCGCTGCTGGCGCTGGCCGGGGCGCTGCTGCAGGTGCTGCTGCGCAATCCGCTCGCCGAGCCCTACGTGCTCGGCGTGTCGGGCGGCGCGGCCGGCTTCGCGCTGGCGGCGATGATCGCGGGCGCCGCGTGGTGGCTCGTCGATGCGGCCTCGTTCGTCGGGGCGCTGCTGTCGATCGCGCTGGTGCTGGGCCTGACGTACCGGCCGCTGGCGCGCGGCGCCGGAGACGCGCGCGACGCATCGCCGAGGCTGCTGCTGACCGGTGTCGTGATCGCGGCCGGCTGGGGCGCGCTCGTCACGCTGATGCTGTCGATCGCGCCCGACAACCGCCTGCGCGGCATCCTGTTCTGGCTCGCGGGCGACCTCGGCAGCGCGGCGCCGCCGTGGTTCGCGCTCGGCGCGCTGGCTTGCGCCGTGGCGGCCGCGCTGCCGGTCGCGCCGCAGCTGAACGTGCTGCTGCGCGGCGACACCGCGGCCGCCGCGCTCGGCGTGCCGGTCGCGCGGCTGCGGCTGCGGATCCTGCTGATCGCCTCGCTGGCCGCCGCCGCCGCGGTCACCACGGCCGGCACCATCGGCTTCGTCGGCCTGGTGGTGCCGCATGCGCTGCGGCTCGCGTTCGGCAACGACCAGCGCATGCTGCTGCCGGCCGCGATGCTGGCCGGCGGCGCCGTCGTGACGGGTGCCGATCTGGTGGCGCGGACCGTGATCGCGCCCGCGCAACTGCCGGTCGGCGCGATGACGGCGCTGCTCGGCGTGCCGGTGTTCCTGTGGATGCTGCTGCGCCGGCCCGCGCCATGAGCGATCAAGCGAACCTGGAGGCCCAAGCCGCCAACGCGACCAGGGCGGCCGATGCCGGCAGCTGGCGCGCCTGCGGGCTGCGGCTCGCGGCCGGCACGCGCACGCTGGTCGAGGCGCTGTCGCTCGCGTTCGGCCCGGGCGAACTCTGGTGCATCGCCGGCCCGAACGGCGCCGGCAAGACCACGCTGATCTCGGTGCTGGCCGGCCTCGCCGAGCCGGACGCGGGGCACGTCGAAGCCGACGGCCGGCCGCTCGCCGCATGGCGGCCCGAGGTGCTCGCGCGGCGCCGCGCGTTGATGGCGCAGGCGCGCCACGACGCGTTCGCGGCGAGCGTGTTCGACACGGTGCTGGCGCACCGCTTCCCGCATCTGGGCGGCTGGGGCTGGGAGCGCGAGGCCGATCGCGCCGCCGCGCGCGAGGCGCTGGCCGCGCTCGATCTGGCGGCGCTCGCGCCGCGCAACGTGCTGACGCTGTCGGGCGGCGAGCGCCAGCGCGTCGCGCTGGCCGGCGTGCTGTGCCAGGACGCGCCGCTGCTGCTGCTCGACGAGCCGCTCGCGCATCTGGACCTGCATCATCAGGCCGGCTGTCTCGACGTGCTGGTGCGCTGGCTGCAGGACGCGCCGCGCAGCGTGATTTTCTCGTGTCACGATCTCAATCTCGCGCGCCGTTTCGCGACCCACGCGCTGCTGCTCGACGGCCGCGGCGGCGCGCTGGCCGGCCCCGCGCGCGAGGTGCTGACGGCCGAGGCCGCGAGCGCCGCGTTCGGCTACCCGCTGGTGCTGATCGAGCGCGACGGCCACGAGGCGCTGGTGCCGGCCTGGCCGGCGCAGCCGCAACCGGGGCGGGCGGCGCCATGACGGCGACCCCGCCACCGACACGCTTACCGAGGCCGGCGCGATCCACGCGCGGGCCGCTATCCGAAACGAATCCGGCATGAACGATACCTACCCGATCCCGACCGTCGACGCGCTCGACGACACGCTGACGGCAACGCTGCAACACCTGATCGACACCAGGACCAAGCCGCCCGGCAGCCTCGGCAGGCTCGAGACGCTCGCGCTGCAACTGGGCCGCATCCAGCGCAGCACCGCGCCGCGCGTCGCGCGGCCCGTGACGATCGTGTTCGCGGCCGACCACGGCATCGCGGCGGAGGGCGTGAGCCCGTATCCGCAGGCCGTGACGGCGCAGATGGTGGCGAACTTCCTGGCCGGCGGCGCGGCGATCAACGCGTTCTCGAAGGTCGGCGGCTGCGAGCTGGAGATCGTCGACGCGGGCGTGGCCACGCCGCTGCCGGCGTCGCCCGCGCTGGTGTCGGTGCCGGTCGCGGCCGGCACGCGCAACTTCGCGCGCGAACGCGCGATGAGCGACGCGCAGCTGCGCACGGCGCTCGCGGCCGGCGCGGCGCGCGTGGCGCACCATGCGGCGCTCGGCACCAACGTGATCGCCTGCGGCGAGATGGGCATCGCCAACACCTCGGCGGCGGCCTGCCTGATGAGCCGCTTCACGGGCCTGCCGCTCGCCGAGTGCGTGGGGCGCGGCACCGGCCTCGACGATCGCGGGCTCGCGCACAAGCGCGCGGTGCTGGAAGCGGCGCTCGCGCGGCACGCCGACGCGCGGACGCCGCTCGAGGTGCTGGCCGCGTTCGGCGGTTTCGAGATCGCGATGATGACGGGCGCGTTCCTCGCGGCCGCGCGGGCGCGCATGGCGATCGTGGTGGACGGCTTCATCGCCAGCTCGGCGCTGCTGGCCGCCGCGGCACTGGCGCCGGCCGTGCGCGACTACTGCGTGTTCTCGCACGTCTCGGACGAGGCGGGCCACCGCCGCATGCTCGACCATCTCGGCGCCGCGCCGCTGCTCGCGCTGGACCTGCGGCTCGGCGAGGGCACGGGCGCCGCGCTGGCGCTGCCGCTGCTGCGCGCGGCGGCCGCGTTCGTCAACGAGATGGCCAGCTTCGATGCGGCCGGCGTCGCGAACCGCGACGACGCGTAAGCCGGGACGTGCGATGCGCTGGCTCGCCGAATTCCGCTATTTCTTCGTCGCGCTCGGCTATTTCACGCGCGTGCCGATCCCGCGGCGGATCGGCTACGCGGCCGGCGATCTCGATCACGCGGCGCGTTATTTCCCGCTGGTCGGGGTGGGCGTCGGCGCGCTCGCGGCGGCCGTCTATCTGGCCGCGGCGCGGATCTGGCCGGGCGGCGTCGCGGTGCTGCTGTCGATGGCGGCCACGCTGGTCGCGACCGGCGCATTCCACGAGGACGGCCTCGCCGACAGCTGCGACGGCTTTGGCGGCGGCTATACGCGCGACGACGTGCTGCGGATCATGCGCGACTCGCGGATCGGCACGTTCGGCGCGGTCGCGCTGGTGGTCTCGCTCGCGCTGAAGTGGCAGGCGCTCGCGGCGCTGCCGCCCTTGCGCGCGGCCTGGACCCTGCTGGCCGCGGATGCGGCGAGCCGCGTCGGCGCGGTAAGCCTGCTCGTCACGCTCGACTACGTGCGCGAGGAAGGCAAGGCCAAGCCGGTCGCGCGGCGCATGTCGGCGCGCGCGTTCGCGTTCGCCGCGCTGTGCGGGCTGCCGTGGCTGTTCTGCCCGGGCTGGCCGGACTGGCGCCTGGGGCTTGCCGCGCTGGCCGTGCTGCTGGTGGCGCGGGCCGGTATCGCGCGTTATCTGCGGCGCCGGCTCGGCGGATACACGGGCGACTGCCTCGGCTTCGCGCAGCAGGTGTCCGAACTCGCGATCTACCTGACGGTGCTCGGATGGACCTCGTCCTGATCCGGCATCCGGCGCCGGCCGTCGCGGCGGGCATCTGCTATGGCGCCACCGACCTGCCGCTCGCGGGCGACGCGGCGGCCGCCGCGGCCGAACTGCTCGGGCGCCTGCGTGCTCGCGGCCTCGCGATGCCGGACGAGATCGTCACGAGTCCGCTGCGGCGCTGCGCGGCGGTGGCCGAGGCGCTCGGCGCGTCGCTGCGGGTGACGGTGCGCAGCGAGCCGCGGCTGCGCGAGATCGATTTCGGCGCGTGGGAGATGCGTACCTGGGACGAGATCGGCCCGGCCGCGCTCGACCGCTGGCAGGCCGACCTGATGGGCGCGCGCGAGCACGGCGGCGAGAGCGCGGCGCAGTTCGTCGCGCGCGTGGTGCCGGCTGCTGCATTGCTCGAGCGCGGCGCCGGCGCGCCGCCCGTGTTCGTGATCACGCATGCCGGCGTGATTCGCGCGCTTGCCTCGCACTGGCTCGGCGTGCCGCTCGCCAGCTTGCTGACGCGCCCGATCGCTCATGGCGGATGGGTTGGATTCCGGCGTGACGCGCGGGGCTGGCGATTGCGGTGCTGGGACGAGCGGGTGGGGTGAGAAGGGGATCGCTTCGGCGATTCGTGCCGGGGCGATGCGATGTTTATGCCGTTGATCGCGCTGCCGAACGACGGGCGTGTTTGGATGTCTCACGGCCGCCGCGAGCGCGCCGTCTCCAGATCGCGGCAGACCTGTTCGGCGCCGAGCGCGAGTCGCGGCGTCGGCCGCGTCAGCAGATCGCCGTCGATCGCGAACAGGTTGCCGCGCGCGACCGCCGTCAGTCGTGGCCAGCGCTGCCAGCGCGCGAGGCTCGGCAGCGCCGCGTCGCTGGCGGTGGCGCCCTGCGCGGTCGCGACGATCGCCTCGGGATTCGCGGCCAGCACCGCTTCGTCGTTCACGGTGGGCGCCACTGGCTTCAGCGCCGCGAACACGTTGTGGCCACCGCACAGGCGCAGCACGTCGCTGACGATTTCGCTGCCGTTCAGCGTCGTCAGCGGCCGGTCCCAGATCTGCAGGAACACGTCCACGGGCGGCCGCGCGGCATAGCGCTCGCGCAGTGCCGCGATGCGCTGCCGGTACGCGTCGGCCGCCGTGTCGGCCACCTCGCGCGTGCCGAGCAGCTGGCCGAGCCGGTCGAGCGACACGGCCACGTCGTCGAGCCGCCGCGGCTCGCTCACGTAGACGGGGATGCCGAGCGCCTGCAGCTGTGCGGTCTGGCGCTCGGCGTTGCCGTGGCGCCAGACCACGATCAGGTCGGGCTTCAGCGCCGCGATGCGTTCGAGGTCGAGCGAGCGGTTGTCGCCGACGCGCGGCAGCGTGCGCGCGGCGTCCGGATAGTCGCTGTAGGCGACCGCGCCGACCATCGCGCCGCCGCCGCCCGCCGCGTAGAGCAGCTCGGTGGCGTGCGGCGCGACGCTGATCACGCGCCGGGCCAGCGCGGCGAGCGTGACGGTGCGGCCCGCGTCGTCGGTCACGGAGACGGCCGCCGCTGCCGCCGGCGCGACGGCGCTGTTCCACAGCGCGAGGCCAAGCCCGAGGCTGCTCGCGAACCGCGCCGCGCGACGTGGCCATGCCAATGGATTCGGTGGTGCGCGCATCGTTCAGCGCGCCGGCCGGTCGCCGGCCGGTGTGGACGATTCGAGCCGTTCGGCCGAGCTTGCCGATGCCGACGATGCGGTTGAGTCAGTGGACTCGGCCGCGAATCCCGCGAGCGCGTCCGCGAGCCGCTGCCATTCGGCTTTCGTGCCGGGCAGGCCGATCCGCACGCTCGGCGCATGCGCGAAGAAGCGCGTCCAGATGCCCCGCCGCGCGAGCGATTCGTGCAGCGCGTGGGCGCGCGCGTCGTCGGTCCAGCAGAACAGCGGCGTGGCGCGCGCCGTCATGCCGAGCGCGCCGAGCAGCGCGGCGAGCCGCGCGCCGTCGTGGGCCAGCCGCGCCCGCGTGGCGCGCTGCCATTCGACATCGGCCAGCGCGGCGCTCACCGCGTGCTGCGCGGGACCGCTGACGGTCCACGCGCCGAGTTCGGCGCGCAGCCGTGCGAGCAGCGTCGGCTCGGCCAGCACGAAGCCGGCGCGCACGCCCGCCAGCCCGAAGAACTTGCCGATCGAGCGCAGCACGACGAGCCCCGGGCGGCCGACCTCGGCGGCGAGCGTCGTGGCTGCTTCGCCGGCATCGACGAACGCCTCGTCGACGATCAGCGTGCCGCCGCGTTCGGCGAGCTGAGCATGCCAGTCGAGCAGCCGTGCGCGCTCGACGCGCTCGGCGGTCGGATTGTTCGGATTGCCGACGATGACGTGGCGCAGCGTGGCGGGCAGCACCGCCGTGCCGACGTCGAAGCGTTCGATCGCATGGCCGTGCCGCACGAAGGCCGGCGCGTATTCGCTGTAGGCGAGCGGCGCGACGCCGGCCGTGCCTTGCGCGAGCAGCGCCGGCAGCGCGCGGATCGCGGCCTGGCTGCCGGCCACGGGCAACACGTGCGCGGCGTCGGGCGCGCCGTAATGGTGGGCAGCCAGCGCGGCGAGCGGGGCGTCGTCGCCGGGCAGCCGGCGCCACGCGTCGGCCGGCACCGGCGGCACCGGATAGCCGAGCGGGTTGATGCCGGTCGACAGATCGAGCCATTGTTCGGCCGGAATGCCGTAGCGGCGCGCCGCGTCGTGCGGATTGCCGCCGTGCGTGATCGCGGGCGGCGTGAAGACGGATTCGGTCATGAGCTGAGGCGGGCGCTGCCGGATGAAGAACGACGAAGATGGCGAGACACGCGGGCTGCCATGGAGGCGCGGGCAACGGTGGAAGAAACGTGGGGCGGCGTGGCGTCCGGGCTTCGGCTTCGTCCCGAGGACGCGGCATCGGCGACAGCCCGGCGCCGACGTATCGAACGCGCGCCGGCCGGCAGCAGGCACGGCGCGTCGGTATCGACAAAGGCGGGATCGCACGCTCGTGGCGACGTTGCCGCGCGAGCCATGCAAGTCGACAGGCGCCGCATCTTTCGCCGCGAGACGCGTAGGCGGCCCGCATCAACCATGATGCGTCGCCACCGCGAGCGCCCCGCACGCGAGCAGCAGCGCGAGCCACAGGATCGAAGTGCGCGTCACCAGCGACAGCGCGGCACGCACGTGTTCGGGCGCGGCAGGGCGGCCGGCGCCGAGCGTGGGCCGCGACTCGATCTCGCCGTGATAGACGGCCGGGCCGCCGAGCACGACGTTGAGGCTGCCCGCGCCGGCGGCCATCACCGGCCCGGCGTTCGGGCTGTCCCAGTGGCGCGCCTGGGTGCGCCAGCAGCGCCATGCGCTGGCGGTGTCGCCGAGCAGCGCGTAGCTGGCGGCGGTGAGCCGCGCCGGTGCCCAGTTCAGCGCGTCGTCGATGCGCGCGGCGGCCCATCCGAAGCGCAGCAGGCGCGGCGTGCGGTAGCCCCACATCGCGTCGAGCGTGTTGGCGAGCCGGAACATCAGCGCGCCGGGGCCGCCCGCCACGGCGAACCAGAACAGCGCGCCGAAGATCGCGTCGTTGCCGTTCTCGAGCGCCGATTCGACGGCCGCGCGCGACAGCGCCGACGCATCGGCGTCGCGCGTGTCGCGCGAGACGATCCGCGCGGTCAGCACGCGCGCGTCGGCGAGGTCGCCGCGCACCAGCGCCGCGCCGATCGGCGCGATGTGTTCGGCGAGGCTGCGCGCGCCGAGCGCGAACCAGAGCAGCGCGACGTGCAGCGCGATCGCGAACGGCCAGGGCAGCAGGGCGATGCCAAGCGCCGCCAGCGCGACCGGCGGCACGACGGCCAGGCACCAGGCGGTCACGCCCACCAGCCGGCCGCGCGCGCCGGTGTTCAGGCGCGCCTCGATCCGCGCGGCGAGCTTGCCGAACCCGACCAGCGGATGGGCGCGGCGCGGCTCGCCGAGCCGCCAGTCGATCAGGAACGCGGCGACCGCGAGGATCGCGACGACGGGCAGCGACAGCATCAGCATCGCGGGCCTGCCTGCGTGGCCGCGGCCACGGTCGTCCCGCCCTCGCCCGCGTCCTTGACGGCGACCGGCAGGCCGGCCACGACCAGCGTCACGCGCGTGGCCAGCGCGGCGATGCGCTGGTTGAGCCGGCCGAGTTCGTCGACGTAGCGGCGCGTTTCGGCGCCGAGCGGCACCACGCCGAGCCCGATCTCGTTGCTGACCACGATCACGCGCGCGCGCGAGGCGGCGAGCGCGGCTTCGAGCGCGCCGATGCGCGCCTCCAGCGCCGCGTCGGAGACGCTCGCGCCATCGGGCGGGCAGAGCAGGTTCGCGAGCCACAGCGTCAGGCAGTCGACCAGCACGCAGCCGTGCGGATCGTCGAGCGCGGCGAGCGCCTCGGCGAGCGTCTCGGGCGCCTCGACGAGCGCCCACGACGCGGGCCGGCGCGCGCGATGGTGGGCGATGCGCGCGTCGAATTCCGCGTCGCCGACCCGCGCGGCGGTCGCCACATAGGTGACGGCGCGGCCGCTGTCGGCCGCGAGCCGTTCGGCGAACGCGCTCTTGCCCGAGCGCGCGCCGCCGAGGACGAAGGTGAGGTCGTGCGAAGTCATCGCGTGATTGTAACGGCGCGGGGGATAATGCGGCCTTCGCTTTCCGCCTGTTTCCCGCCGATGACCGCTCCCGATCGCCCGCTCGCCGGTTTGCCCATGCCACGCGGCACGCTGATGATCCAGGGCACCACGTCCGACGCCGGCAAGAGCACGCTGGTGGCCGGCCTGTGCCGGCTCGCGCGCCGCGCGGGCGCCCGCGTCGCGCCGTTCAAGCCGCAGAACATGGCGCTCAACAGCGCGGTGACGGCGGACGGCGGCGAGATCGGCCGCGCCCAGGCGCTGCAGGCGATCGCGGCCGGCATCGACGCGCATACCGACCTGAACCCGGTGCTGCTCAAGCCGACCAGCGACCGCGGCTCGCAGGTGATCATCCACGGCCACGCGCATGCCAACCTCGACGCGCGTGCCTACCACGCCTTCAAGCCGGTCGCGTTCGAGGCGGTGCTGGCATCCTATGCGCGGCTGCGCGCCGGCTACGACGCGGTGATCGTCGAGGGCGCGGGCAGCCCGGCCGAAATCAACCTGCGCGAGGGCGACATCGCCAACATGGGGTTCGCCGAGCAGGTCGATTGCCCGGTGGTGCTGGTGGCCGACATCGATCGCGGCGGCGTGTTCGCGCATCTGCTCGGCACGCTCGCCTGCCTGTCCGACAGCGAGCGCGCGCGCGTGCGCGGCTTCGTGATCAACCGTTTTCGCGGCGATCCGGCGCTGCTCAAGCCCGGCCTCGACTGGCTCGAGGCGCGCACCGGCAAGCCCGTGCTCGGCGTGGTGCCGTACCTGCACGGCCTCGCGCTCGACGCCGAGGACATGCTGCCGAGCCTCGCCCACACGCGCGCCACCGACCGCGAGGCGAGCGTGCTGCGGGTGGTCGTGCCGGCCGTGCCGCGCATCAGCAACCACACCGACTACGACGCGCTACGCGCGCATCCGCGCGTCGACTTCTCGTACTGGAAGCGCGGGCCGATCCCGGCCGCCGATCTGGTGATCCTGCCCGGTTCGAAGAACGTGCAGCGCGATCTCGAATGGCTGCGCGCGCACGGCTGGGAGACGGCGCTCAAGCGCCACCTGCGCTACGGCGGCAAGGTGCTCGGGATCTGCGGCGGGATGCAGATGCTGGGCCGCACGCTCGACGACCCGCACGGCCTGGAGGGGCCGGCCGCATGCGTGGCCGGCTTCGGGCTGCTCGATTTCGACACGACGCTGATGCCGGACAAGACGCTCGCCAACGTGAGCGGCCGGCTTGGCTGGGGCGCGGGCGCGGGCGCGGCCGTGGCCGGCTACGAGATCCACATGGGCGAGACGCGCGGCCCGGCGCTCGAGGCGCCCGCGCTGCTGCTCGACGGCCCGCACGGCACGCGCCCCGACGGGGCGCGTTCGGCCGACGGACAGATCCTCGCGACCTACGTCCACGGTGTGTTCGAGCGGCCCGACGCCTGCGCGGCGCTGCTCGAATGGGCCGGGCTCGACGCGGCCGAGGCGGTGGACTGGGCCGCGCTGCGCGAGGCGTCGATCGAGCGGCTCGCCGACACGCTCGGCGCCCATCTCGATCTCGAACGCATCTTCGGCGCGTTCGCCTGACGAGGGCGGCGGCTCGATTCATTCCTGATAGGAAGTAATGTAAGCCGGATCGGCGATTTATCGAGGCCGCCGGCTTCGAATACAGTTCGCTCCATTCCCTTCCGAACCGGAGTCCACGATGAACCCGAACCGTTCCGCCGAACTGGGCGCCACGCTGCTGCGCGTGGTGCTCGGCCTGCTGTATCTCGTCCACGTCGCCCAGAAGGTGTTCGTCTTCACGCTGCCCGGCACCGCGCAGTTCTTCGAATCGATGGGCCTGCCGGGCTGGCTCGCCTACCTGACCACCGCCGTCGAGCTGGTGGGCGGACTCGCGCTGCTGTCGGGCTTCCAGGTCCGGATCGCCGCGCTGGTGCTGCTGCCGTTCATGCTCGGCGCCGCGCATGCGCATTATCCGAACGGCTTCAGCTTCGCATCGCCGCATGGCGGCTGGGAATATCCGGCGTTCTGGGCGGTCGCGCTGGCCGTGCAGGCGCTGATCGGCGCCGGTGCCTATGCGCTCGGCGGCCGGACCGCGGAGCCGCGGGCCGGGGCGCGCGCCGCGGTGTGAGGCGGTTGGTCGTATTTCAATCTGCTTTCGGATCGGGCGCGCGGCGGGCGACGCGCCGCGATGTCGGCTGCTTGACGGGCCGCATGGGGACCGTCGGCGCCCGATACGACGGCTGACCGGCGTCCGGCCGACGCCGATTCGAGCGCGGTCCGCAAGCGACTGGCGATCGACCGGCAATCGGTCAACGACCGGCCAACGACCGGCCAACAACCGACCGGCAACTCGCCCGGAGCCCCGTCTACCATTGATCCGCAAAGCCCGCCGCCCCTCCGTCGCGCAGTCGTCCCCGCATCACCTTGCGCGCCCCGTTCCGGTGCGATGCGTTTTGCCGATATCATCGCTCCCTGTATCCGTAATCTCGTGGCGCCGGCCGATCGGCGCCGCACGGCTTTCCGGGGGCGTACATGACGGTGATCGTGGTGGCAAATCCGAAGGGCGGCGTCGGCAAGAGCACGCTGTCCACCAATCTGGCGGGCTATTTCGCGGCGCAGGGCGCCTGGGTGGCGCTCGCCGATCTCGACCGGCAGCAATCCTCGCACGGCTGGCTCGGCCTGCGGCCCGACGCGCTGCCGCCGATCGAAGCCTGGGCGCTCGATCCGGGCAATCCCGCCAGGCCGCCGCGCGGCCTCGAATACGCCGTGATCGACACGCCGGCCGGCCTGCACGGCAACCGGCTCGACGTGGCGCTCGATCTGGCCGACAAGGTAATCGTGCCGCTCCAGCCCTCGATGTTCGACATCCTCGCGACCCAGCACTTCCTCGAACGCCTCGCGGGCGAGAAGGCGGTGCGCAAGGGCACGGTGCAGATCGGCATCGTCGGGATGAGGGTGGACGCGCGCACGCGCTCGGCCGAGCAGCTGCAGCGTTTCGTCGAGGGGCTGAAGCTGCCGGTGCTCGGCTACCTGCGCGACACGCAGAACTACGTGCAGGTGGCCGCGCACGGCCTGACGCTGTGGGACGTCGCGAAAAGCCGCGTCGAGAAGGATCTCGAGCAGTGGCAGCCGATCGTCGAATGGGCGCAGGCGAAGCCCGCGAAAGGCGAGGGGAAGGGGGAGGCGAAGGCCGAGGCCAAGGGCGAAACGAAGCAGGGCTGACGCCGGCCCCGCGCACCGTGCCGCGCGAGCATCACGTCGGCCGTCATCCGGGGCCGCCTTCAGGCGGCTGCTTTCCTGGGTGGACCTCACGGACCAACTTCACGGACCAACTTCACGGACCAACTTCACGGCCCGCGACCCCACGGGCCAGCTGAACGGCCTGACCACGACGCCGCCGGTCCAATCCAGCCCGGTGTCAACTTAGGTCCAGCTCTGGGTCGGCACGTGGTCGCGGCTGCCCTTCATCTTGTTGTGCTCGTCGACGAACACCAGATCCGGCTTCCAGCCCGCTTTCAGGTCCGCCTCGTCGACCACCGCGAACGCAGCGATGATCACCAGGTCGCCCAGCTGCGCGCGGCGCGCGGCCGAGCCGTTCAGCGAGATCATCCCGCTGCCGCGCTCGCCCTTGATCGCATAGGTCGAAAAGCGCTCGCCGTTGTTGATGTTCCAGATGTCGATCCGTTCGTTCTCGACGATGTTCGACGCTTCGAGCAGATCCTCGTCGATCGCGCAGGAGCCTTCGTAATGGAGCTCGCAGTGCGTGACCGTGGCGCGGTGGATCTTCGATTTCAGCATGTGGCGCTGCATGGTGTTTCCTGGGACGGGTTGGCGAAATCGCGGCCGGCGGCCGTCAGATCTCGAGATTGTCGATGAGGCGCGTGGTGCCGAGCTTGGCCGCCGCCAGCACCACCAGCGGCTCGCCGGCTTCGAGCTGTTCGGCGCTCGGCGCGACGAGGTTGGCGCGGCGGCGCACCGCGATGTAGTCGGGCTGCCAGCCGCGCGCGGCCAGCGCCTCGCGCGCGCGCGCCTCGACGGTCGCGAGGTTGCGTTCGCCGCCCAGCACGCTCTCGCGCACGCGCTGCAGCGCGCGCGCCAGTTCCGGCGCCTCGGCGCGTTCGGCCGCGCTCAGGAAGCGGTTGCGCGAGGACATCGCGAGGCCGTCGTCGTCGCGCACCGTCTCGGCGGCAATGATCTCGACCGGCAGCGCGAGCTGGTGGCACATGCGGCGCACGATCATCAACTGCTGGTAATCCTTCTTGCCGAACACGGCCACCTTCGGCGACACGCAGGCCATCAGCTTGGTGACCACGGTGCAGACGCCGGTGAAGAAGCCCGGGCGGAATTCGCCCTCGAGGATGTCGCCGAGGTCGTGCGGCGGCTGCACGCGGTATTCCTGCGGCTCCGGATAGAGGTCGCGTTCGGTGGGCGCGAACAGCACGTAGACGTTTTCCTTCTGCAGCTTCTCGATGTCCTGTTCGAGCGTGCGCGGGTACTTGTCGAAGTCCTCGTTCGGGCCGAACTGCAGCCGGTTCACGAAGATGCTCGCGACGACCGGATCGCCGTGCTGGCGCGCGAGCCGCATCAGCGACAGATGGCCGTCATGCAGGTTGCCCATCGTCGGCACGAAGGCCGTGCGGTTCTGGCCGCGCAACTGGTCGCGCAGCTCCTGGATCGTGCTGATGACTTTCATGATCGGTCAGGCGGTTCCTCGCGCGTCTCGCGCGTTGCCGCCGCGGTTGCGCGGCGTCGTGATCGGAGGTGTC
Organism: Burkholderia perseverans; assembly: GCF_022870505.1. Classification (NCBI taxonomy): domain Bacteria; kingdom Pseudomonadati; phylum Pseudomonadota; class Betaproteobacteria; order Burkholderiales; family Burkholderiaceae; genus Burkholderia; species Burkholderia perseverans. Next base: position 3,410,253 of record NZ_CP045094.1, on the reverse strand, counting down.
GCTCGCCCGCGAGCCGGGCACGGAGGCGGGCAAGCGCGAGCGTCGGCGATTGTAGAGGATTTGCCGCGGTAGCGCACCGATAAGCGCACGATCGTTCGCTTTTTATCGACGGACAGACGGCGTGGGAAAGCGCCACGGGCCGGATGCGGTCGGCCGTCGAAGCGCCGGGCACGGCAAGGACGCCGCCGGCCCGGTGCCGGCTTCAGGCCGGCAGATAGGCGAGCCGCACGTAGATCGGCGCGAACGGCTCGGGCTGGGTGATCTCGATCAGCGATTCGCGCGCGAGTTCGAGCATCGCGATGAAGTTGACCACCACCACCGGCACGCCGCGCGAGGTGTCGAACAGCTCGGCGAACTCCATGAAGCGCACGTTCTGCAACTGGCGCAGGATCAGGCTCATGTGCTCGCGCACCGACAGCTCCTCGCGCGAGATCCGGTGATGCTGCACCAGCTTCGCGCGCTTGAGCACGTCGGCCCAGGCCGCGCGCAGGTCGTCGGCGTTCACGTCGGGAAAGCGCGGCGAGCTGCTCTGCTCGATATAGACGTCGGCGCGCAGGAAGTCGCGGCCGAGCTGCGGCAGCTGGTCGAGCCGCTGCGCGGCGAGCTTCATCTGCTCGTATTCGAGCAGGCGGCGCACGAGTTCGGCGCGCGGATCCTCGGCTTCCTCGCCGGTGTCGGCCTTCTTGACCGGCAGCAGCATGCGCGACTTGATCTCGATGAGCATCGCGGCCATCAGCAGATACTCGGCCGCGAGTTCGAGGTTCGACTCGCGGATCTGGTCGACGTAACCGAGATACTGCGCGGTCACCTCGGCCATCGGGATGTCGAGCACGTTGAAGTTCTGCTTGCGGATCAGGTACAGCAGCAGGTCGAGCGGCCCCTCGAAGGTCTCGAGGAACACTTCGAGCGCGTCGGGCGGGATGTAGAGATCCTGCGGCAGCTTGAAGAGCGGCTCGCCGTAGAGGCGCGCGAACGCCGCGACGCCATCGACCGTGTCGGGCGTCGAATCGGCGCCGGCCGGCGCGGCGAGCGCGTCCTCGGGCTTGGCGGCGGCCTCGTCGGCGGCGCTCACGGGCTCAGAAGTTCTGGTAATAGACGTAGGAGGTCTGCTTCACGCGCGACTGCTGCTGCGCCGAGCGCTCGTCGAGGTCGATCGGCTGCTTGTCCCACAGCAGCGCGCGGCCCTTGCGCTGTTCGTCCTCGAGCGACGGCTTCTGCTGCTTGAGCTGGTTCAGGAATTGCGTGACTTCGGACTGATACGACATGGTCGGTTCCGTGCGAAACGGGCGCGCCGCGTGCCGGCGGGCCGCCCGGGTTTGGGGATGGCGGGATTTTACCGCATCGCGGGGAACAGTCGGCGGCCGGCGGCGTCGAAGCAGCGCGGCAGGTCGCGAGCGGCGCCGGATTTGATGATCTTTCAAAATTGCGCCGCGGCGGCCGGATGCCGGTGTGGTCAAATGGCGTCTTTCGTTCCGAACATTCTCCGAGGGGGCGGTATTTGACAGGGCTGGCCATTTCAGCAGACGAGCGTCGCGCCCGCCGCGCGGCAACGCACGCTCGCATGGCGGCGCTGCCGTCGCGCCTGTTCCAGTGGCTTGCCTCGCCCGCGTCGCCCCGGGCGCGGCCGCGCCTCGCGGGCATCCTGCTCGGCTGCCTCGCGGCCGGCTTCGCGCTGCCGGCCCAGGCGAAATACGAGGTCGACATCGACGCGCCGCGCTCGGTGCGCAGCCTGCTCAAGCAGCATCTCGACCTGTCGCGCTTCGCGAAGCGCGACGACATCTCCGACGACCAGTTCGAGTTCCTGATCACCGCGACGCCGCAGCAGGTGCGCGACCTGACCGCCACCGCCGGCTATTTCTCGCCGGTGGTGGCGACCGACGTGCGCAACCACGACGGCAAGCGCGCCGTGACGATCAAGGTCGATCCCGGTCCGCAGACGGCCGTGGCCGGCGTCGAGCTGACGTTTCGCGGCCCGGTCGGCACCGAGGACCCGAAGCAGGAGACGGCCACCCGGCTCGCGTTCTCGCTGCACGAAGGCGATGCGTTCACGCAGTCGGGCTGGGACGACGCGAAGAACGGTGCGTTGAAGCAGCTGCAGTCGCGTCGCTACCTCGGCGCGAAGATCGTCGCCTCGCAGGCGCGCGTCGATCCGCGCACGCGCACCGCGAAGCTGTCGGTCACGTTCGACAGCGGGCCGACGTTTACCATCGGCGCGCTCGACGTGAGCGGCCAGCGCCGCTATCCCGAGCGCATCATCCGCAACGTCAACCCGCTCGGCGTGGGCGAGATCTACGACGTGCAGCGCATCAACGAGCTGCAGCGGCAGGTGCAGAACACGCCGTACTACGCGAGCGTCGCGATCGACGTCGGCGACGACACCGCGAAGCCCGACAACACGCCGGTCCACGTCAAGGTCAGCGAATACCCGTTCAACAGCGTGCGCGGCGGCGTCGGCTACGCGACCGACACCGGGCCGCACGTGCAGGGCTCGTACACGTATCTGGATACGTTCGGCGCGGCATGGCCGCTGCAGGTGTCGGGCCGCATCGACCAGATCCAGCAGTACGGGCAGGTACAGCTGTCGATGCCGCCCGGCCCGCGCGCCTGGACCAACAGCGTGCTGGCGTCGTACACCAACACCAACGTGTCGGACACGCGCATCTACAGCGCGCGGGTGGGCGTGCAGCGCGCCAAGACGAGCCAGAACATCGATTACACCTACTCGATCATGTTCTACGAGGACCGGCTCGACCAGAACGGCGCCGGCCCGACCACCAGCCGCGCGCTGGTGCCGCAATGGTCGTGGACGCGCCGCAACGTCGACGATCCGCTGTTCCCGCGCTCGGGCAACCTGATCCACGCCGAGGCCGGCTTCGCGATCAAGGGCCTGCTGACCGACCAGACCTTCGTGCGCGGCTACGCGCGCGCCCAGCAGTACATCCCGGTCGGCAAGCGCGACCTGGTGTTGTTCCGCGCGGAGGTGGGCGGCGTGTTCACGAGCGGCGGCTCGGCGGGCGTGCCGGCCTCGCTGCTGTTCCGCGCGGGCGGCTCGAACTCGGTGCGCGGCTACGGCTATCAGAGCATCGGCAACACCGTGGACGGCTCGGTGCTGCCGACCAAGTACCTGATGACGGGCACCGCCGAGTATCAGCACTGGTTCAACCACGACTGGGGCGCGGCGACCTTCTTCGACATCGGCACCGCCACCGATGCGTGGGGCGAGCGCGTGTTCTATCCCGGCGTCGGCGTGGGCGCGCGCTGGCGCAGCCCCGTCGGGCCGGTCAACGTCGACCTGGCCTACGGGCTGCGCAACCGCAGCGTGCGGCCGTACCTGACGCTCGGCATCGCATTCTGACGATGGTTTTCCGGATTCCAGCATGACGAAGGACGATTCCCCGCCGCCGCGCGAGCCCGCCTGGGCGGGCGGCCCCCCGGACCTGCCGGGCGACGGCCCCGCGCCGAACGATGCCGCCGCGCCGCCGCCCGGGCCGCCGCGCCGGCACCGGCTCGGCCGCGCGCTCGCGTGGACGGTGGGCGTGGTGTTGCTGATCGTGGTGTTGCTGGTCGGGGCGCTGGCCGGCGCGGTGTTCACCGAACGCGGTACCCGGCTCGCCTGGCAGGCGGCCGTGGCGGTGCTCGGCGGCCGGCTGTCGGGCACGCTGGATGGCGGCGCGCTCGCCACCGGGGTGCGCCTGAGGAACATCGCCTGGGCGCCGCCCGGCGGCAAGAGCACCGAAGTCCGGATCGATCGCGTCGTGTCGCGCTGGGCGCTCACGCGCGCGCCGCTGCGCTTCACCGTCGATACGCTGCGCGCCGGCACCATCGACGTCACGGTCGCGCCGGCGCCGCCGGGCACGACGCCCACCACGCTGCCGCGCAACCTGAACCTGCCGCTGCAACTGATGCTGCGCGACCTGCGCTTCGACACGCTGCGCATCCACGAGGCCGGCGCGACCACCGAGCTCTCGAACCTGGTGTTCCATGGTGCGAGCGACGGACGTCATCACACGGTATCGCTCGACCGGCTCGACACGCCGTTCGGCGCGCTGAGCGCGAACGCGCGGCTCGACGGCGCGCGTCCGTTCGCGATCGACGGCGCGGCGACCTATGCCGGCAAGGTATCGAACGAACAGGTCGACGCGCATGCCAGGCTGTCGGGTTCGCTCGAGGCGCTCGCGGTCGACCTCGACGCCTCGGGGATGAAGCTGGCCGGGCGCGCGCACATCGAGGCCGCGCCGTTCGGCGCGGTGCCGCTCACGCGCGCCACGCTCGCGTTCGATCACGTGAATCCGCGCGCGCTCGCGCCGGGCGCGCCGGTCGCCGATCTGGCGGTGCGCGCCGAGCTGGCGCCGGCGGAGGGCGGGGCCGGTGCCGCTTCGGCTTCGGTGGGTCCGGGGGCTTCCGCGGCTTCGATGACGGCGGCCTCTGGTCTGGCGGCTGTGAACCCGGTTTCGAATCCGGTCGTGAACCCGGCGGCCTCCGGTTCCGCCGCGCCGGCCACCGCGCAAGCGGCGTCCGGTGCATCCGCCCCGGCCTCGACCGCCGCCGCGCATGCCGCCTCGCCCGCATTCGTGGTGGCCGGCACCGTGTCGGTCGTCAACGCCGCGCCGGGCCTGCTGGCCGACGGCAAGCTGCCGCTCGTCGACATCCACACCCGCGTCAGGCTCGACGCGCGCGAGCAGCGCCTCGACGGTTTCGTGCTGCGCACGCTGCGCGACGGCAGCGTGACAGGCGGCGGCGCGCTCGCTTCGAACCACGGCCGCTTCGACCTGCAGGCCGCCAATCTCGATCCGACGCTGTTCTCGAACGCGGTGCGGCCGATGCGGCTCGGCGGCCCGATCGTGGTCGCGCTCGACGCCGGCTCGCAGCACGCGACGGTGGACCTGGCCGATCCGAAGCTCGCGCTCGGCATCAGCGCCGACGTGACGACCGACGCGAACGCCACCACCATCCGGCGCGCGCGCGTGTCGGCCGGCAAGGGCCGCGTGGACCTGAGCGGCGTGCTCAGGCGCGACAAGGCGGCGAGCTACGACCTCAAGGCGACGCTGGTCGATTTCAATCCACTGGCGTTCTCGACGCTGAACCCGGGTGCCTCGGCCGCCGCACGCGGCAAACCGGCGGCGAGCGGAACGAGCGCGAAGAAAGCCCCGGCCGCGGCACCCGTGCGGCGCGCGGCCGGGGCTGCGCGGCCCGTCGAGGCGCGCGTGAACGGCACGCTCGCGGCCACCGGCGCGCTCGCGCCCACGCTCACCGCGAAGCTGCGGTTCCAGCTCGGCGAGAGCGTCTACGACGGCGTGCCGATGACGGGGCAGGGCACGCTGCAGCTCGCCGGCACGCGGCTGCTGCCGAGCACGGCCGAACTCTCGGTGGCCGGCAACCAGGTCTCGCTGAACGGCAGCTTCGGCGCGGCCGGCGACCGCCTGCGCTTCGCCGTCGACGCGCCGCGGCTCGACCGGCTCGGCTTCGGCTTGCAAGGCCTCGTGGCCGCGCACGGCGAGCTGACCGGCAGCCTCGCGCATCCGAACATCGATGCCGACTACAAAGCCACCAGCGTGGTGGTCGGCAGCAACCGGATCGGCTCGGCCGAGGGCCACGCGCAGATCCGCGACGGCGCGAACGGCGCGCTCGCGCTGTCGGTCGACGCGAACGATCTCGTGCTCGGCTCGATCAGCCTCAGGACGCTCAACGCGAAGCTGGCCGGTACGCGCGCGAAGCACACGCTCGAGGCGTCGGCGCTCGGCAACGCCGACGGCCGCGTGATCAACCTGCATCTCGCCGCGGCGGGCGGCCTGACCGAGGCCGCGGGCGGCAGCCGCTGGGACGGCACGGTCTCGGAACTCGTCAATCGCGGCACGCCGGCGGTCTCTCTCGAGGCGCCGCTCTCGGTGTCGGCCGGCGCCGGGCACGTGGTGCTCGGCGCGAGCCGGCTGACCATCGAGGGCGCGGTGCTCGCGCTGCGCGGCTTCACGCTCGACCACGGCACGCTGCGCACGGCTGGCACGCTGACCAATCTGTCGGTCGCGCGCGCGCTGCAGGTGCGCGAGTTCCTGACCGGCGCGCGCGCGCCGGTGCGCACCGACCTCGTGCTCGATGGCGACTGGGACCTGACGCTGGCCGGCACCGCCAGCGGCCACCTGCAGATCCGCCGCCGCGCGGGCGACGTGACGGTCGAGGCCGGGCGCGGCATCGCCTCGCTCGGCATCACCGAACTCAGCGCGCGCGCCGAGTTCGGCGCCGGCAACCGGCTCAACACCACGCTGCATGCGAAGGCGAGCCGGATCGGCACCGCCGACGCCACCATCGGCGTGCCGTTCGCGTTGCGCGACGGCGTGCTCGGCGTGGCCGACGACGGCCCGCTGTCGGGCAACGTCGACGTGGACATCCCGGCGCTGCGCACCACCGGCGGCCTGCTCGGGCCGAGCTACCTGTTCGACGGACGCGCCGCGCTGAAGCTCAGCGTGGCCGGCACGCCGGCCAGGCCCGACCTGTCCGGCACGCTGAGCGGCGACAAGCTGTCGGCGACGATGGTCGACCAGGGCGTACAGCTGAAGGACGGCATCGTGCGGATTCGCCTCACCGACAACCTCGTCGAGTTCCAGCAGGTCGAATTCCACGGCGCCGAAGGCACGCTGCGCGCGCTCGGCCGCGTGCGGCTCGACGGCGACGCGCCCGACCTCACGGCCAGCATCGTGGCCGACAAGCTCGAGCTGTTCGCCTCGCCGGACCGCAAGCTCTCGCTGTCGGGCAACGCGAGCGTGCAGAACGACGGGCCGCGCGGCCAGCTCGCGATCAACGGCAAGTTCACCGTGGATCGGGCGCTGTTCGACCTGCCCGAGTCGTCGGCGCCGCAGCTCTCCGAGGACGTCGTGATCGTGCGTCCCGACGGCACCGTGCCGGGCGAGACGAAGACCGCTTCCGGCGTGCCGAAGGCGATCGCAGAGAAGCCGGCGCCGGCGCTCGGGCCGCGCGCGAACGTCGACATCGATCTCGGCGATCATTTCCGCTTCCAGGGACACGGCGCCGACCTCGGCCTGCGCGGCACGATCACGGTGATGAGCGCGCCGGGCCTGCCGCTGCGCGCGGTCGGCAACGTCCGCGTGACCGAGGGCTCGACCTACTCGACGTTCGGCCGCAAGCTCGCGATCGAGAACGGCTTCTTCACGTTCAACGGCCCGATCGCGAACCCCGGCATCAACATCCTCGCGATGCGCCGCAATCAGGAGGTGGAGGCGGGCGTGCAGGTGACGGGCACGGTGCAGTCGCCGACCGCGAAGCTGGTCTCGGAGCCGAACGTGGCCGACAACGAGAAGCTCTCGTGGCTGCTGTTCGGCCACGGCACCGACCAGGGCAACAACCTCGGCCAGCAGAACACCATGACGACGGCGCTCGCGCTGCTCGGCAGCGCGAGCGGCAAGCGTATCGCGCAGACGGTCGGCCTCGACGAGTTCACCATCGGCCGCAGCGACGTCGGGCTCACCGATCCGCAGGTGGTGCAGCTCTCGAAGGCGATCAACGAGCGCTTCGTGCTCGGCTACGAGCAGGGCCTGCAGTCGGCCAGCAACGCGTTCAAGATGACCATCAATCTGTCGCGGTTCTGGGCCGTGTCGGCCTACGGCGGCACCTTCCAGGGGATCGACCTGAACTACACGCGGCGCTTCGACAAATGGTGGTGGGCGCGGAGCAGGTAACGAACGGTTCGCGCATGAAAAAACCCGCTCGACGAGCGGGTTTTTTTCGGATGCCGCTGCTTGCGGCGATCAGCTCACGCGCATGCCCGGCTTCGCGCCGCTGTGCGGTTCGAGGAGGTAGAGGCCCGGTTCCGACTTCTCATCCTTCGCCGAGGCGGCCAGCACCATGCCCTCGGACATGCCGAACTTCATCTTGCGCGGCGCGAGGTTGGCGACCATCACGGTCAGCTTGCCGACCAGATCCTCGGGCCGGTAGGCCGACTTGATCCCCGAGAACACGTTGCGGGTCGTCTGCTCGCCGATGTCGAGCGTGAGCTGCAGCAGCTTGTCCGAGCCTTCCACGGCCTGGCACGCGATGATCTTCGCGATCCGCAGGTCGACCTTCGTGAAGTCGTCGATCGAGATCGTGCCGTCACCGGCGTCCTTCGCCTCTTTCGCGTCCTTCGCCGGCTTCGCGTCCTTGGCGCCCTTCGCCTTCGGATCGGCGCTCGCGGCCTTGGCCGCGTCGGCCGGCGCGAGCGAGCCGCGGTTCGCCTCGAGCAGCGCCGCGATCTGCTTCGGGTCGACGCGCGTCATCAGGTGTTGATACGCGTTGACGGGCTGCGTCGACGACAGCGGCGTCGCGGCGCTGGCCCAGGTCAGCGGCGCGATGCCGAGGAACGCCTCGACCGATTCGACCACGCGCGGCAGCACCGGCTTGAGCGCCAGCGACAGCAGGCGGAACGCCTCCAGGCTCACGCTGCAGGTTTCGTGCAGCGCCACCGCGTTGGCCGGATCCTTGGCCTGTTCCCACGGCTTGGCGGTATCGACGTAGCCGTTCACCGCGTCGGCCAGCTCCATGGTCTGGCGCAGCGCGCGGCCGTATTCGCGCGCCTCGTAGTGCGCGGCGATCTGCGGGATCGCGCCGCGCAGCGAGGCGAGCAGCGGATGGTTCATCGCGCTGTCCTGCACGCGGCCCTCGAAGCGCTTGATCAGGAAGCCCGCCGCGCGGCTCGCGATGTTCACGTACTTGCCGACCAGATCGCTGTTCACGCGCGCCTGGAAATCCTCGAGGTTCAGGTCGAGGTCTTCCATCGTCGCGTTCAGCTTCGCGGCGAAGTAGTAGCGCAGCCACTCGGGGTTCAGGCCCGTGTCGATGTAGCTCTGCGCCGTGATGAAGGTGCCTCGCGACTTCGACATCTTCGCGCCGTCCACGGTCAGGAAGCCGTGCGCGAACACGTTGGTCGGCGTGCGGTGGCCCGAGAACTCGAGCATCGCGGGCCAGAACAGCGTATGGAAGTAGAGGATGTCCTTGCCGATGAAGTGGTACTGCTCGGCCGTCGAGCCGGGACGCGTCCAGGCGTCGAAGTCGAGCCCGAGCTTCTCGCAGTGGTTCTTGAAGCTCGCGTAGTAGCCCACCGGCGCGTCGAGCCAGACGTAGAAGTACTTGCCGGGCGCGCCCGGGATCTCGAAGCCGAAATACGGCGCGTCGCGCGAGATGTCCCAGTCGGCCAGCTTCGCGTCGCCGGCCTCGCCGAGCCATTCGCGCATCTTGTTGGTGGCCTCGGGCTGCGCGAGGCCGCCCACCCAGCCGCGCAGGAAGTTCTCGCAGCGCGGGTCGGACAGCTTGAAGAAGTGGTGCGTCGACGTCTTGCGGATCGGCGTGGCGCCCGACACCACCGAATACGGGTTCAGCAGCTCGGTGGGCTGGTAGGTCGAGCCGCACACCTCGCAGCTGTCGCCGTACTGGTCCTTCGCGTGGCACTTCGGGCACTCGCCCTTGATGAAGCGGTCCGGCAGGAACATTTCCTTGACGGGGTCGTAAGCCTGTTCGATGTCGCGCTCGGCGATCAGGCCCGCGTCCTTCAGCGCCAGATAGATGTTCTCGCTCAGCACGCGGTTCTCGTCGGAGTCCGTCGTGTAGAAGTTGTCGAACGAGATCGCGTAGCTGTCGAAGTCGCGCTTGTGCTCGCGCCAGACGCGCTCGATCAGCTGCTTCGGCGTGATGCCTTCCTGTTCGGCGCGCAGCATGATCGGCGTGCCGTGCGTGTCGTCGGCGCCGATGTAGTAGACCTCATGGCCGTGCATTCGCAGCGTCCGCACCCAGATGTCGGTCTGGATGTACTCGACCAGGTGGCCGATGTGGATTTGCCCGTTCGCGTAGGGCAGTGCGGAGGTGACGAAGATCTGGCGGCGGCTCGAGGGCGCGCCGGCCTGCACGGTATTGAGATCGGATGCGGACATAGGGTCGTCAGGGAAGGCCGCGCAAGTCGCGGCTCGGGTCGGGGAATGCGTCGGAATGCGAGATTCTAACAGGCGGTGCGCGAGTGCTCCCGGCGTCGCGGCAAGCGGCGCGTTTGCGCGCCGTTTCGGCGGTTTTTCAGCCGAATTCAGGTCGCTTCGGCGTGGTTGCGGCGAATCGGCGTCGCGCTTTGCACCACGCTTTCAATGTGCTTTCGGCGTGTGCGCGCGAGGCATCGAAGCGCGCCGCCGTTGCGGCGTTTCGCGGTCAACGCGGAAGACGGGAGACATTGCGCGCTGGGGACGGATGAATTGCTGCGATACAGCAGACCGATTCCGGGTAAAAAAAACCGGGGCGACTGGTGCCCCGGAGCAACAACGACAAGAGGAGAATGGTGCCGCGGCAGCGTTCATTCCACCGCGTACCGTAAGGAAAGACCCAGGCCCGCGCAATAAGTTCGAAAAAATTTTCGAATCCAGTGCCGGTGCCCCGGAAGGCTTGCCTGGCGGGCCTGCGCGCGATCGACGCGAGCCCGCTCTCCGGTCGCGTCGCGTTATTGCTGCGGCTGCTGCGGCGCGCGCAGGTAGATCTCGACGCGGCGGTTCTGGGCGCGGCCGGCGTCGGTGGCGTTGTCGGCCACCGGGTTCGAGGCGCCCATGCCTTGCGCCGACAGGCGGCCGCCCGCTACGCCGCGCTGCACCAGTGCGGTGACCACGCTCTGCGCGCGGTTCTGCGAGAGCGTCTGGTTGTGCGCGGCCGAGCCGGTGCTGTCGGTATAGCCGACCACCGAGGCGGTGATCTGCGGGTTCTGGTTCAGCGACGCGGACAGGTCGTTGAGCAGCGGGGCGAACGCCGGCGTGATCGCGTACTGGTCGGTCGCGAACGTCACCGAGCTCGGCACGTTCAGCTTCAGCGAGCCGTCCGGCTGCTCCGTCACCTGCGTGCCGGTGCGCTGCGCCGACGGCGCGATGCGGTTCTTGATCGCCTGCCAGTTGTAGCCGGTCACGCCGCCGGCCAGCGCGCCGATCCCGGCGCCGATCGCCGCGCCCTTGCCGCCGCCGGCCAGCGCGCCGATGCCCGCGCCGAGCGCGGCGCCCGCGCCGGTGCCCACGGCGGTGTTGTTGCCCTGTTGCGTGGCGCAGCCGGCGAGCAGGGCGCCGGCGATGGCGAAGACGGAGAGGCGCGTCGCGATTTTGGTATTCATGTCGAGTTCCTTTCTGAAGTGAACGAATCGGTCACTACGCTGATGCGAGGTCCGCGGGCGGGGCCGCGCGGGCGGGCCGCATGCCCCGTCCGGGACCAAGGCTGTTCGGACGAAGCCGCGTCCAGCCTCTACAATATAGGCGTTGCGGGGGCGATATGTCCCCGAGGGACGCCGCAGGCGATCATTGCGCCGCGGGCGGTTTCGCGCAATGACTGCAATAAATTCTTTCACTTTTCCCGCCTGCCGGGCCGTTTCCTGACGATTCTTCACGTTTCGTTGCACCCGATACGGCCACGGGCCGCGTGCGGGCGAATCCATGTCTTCACGGAGTTTCGATGAGTATTGACCGGGCCACAGTCGACGCCGCGCTTGCGGCGCTCGTCGACCCCAACACGGGCCGCCCGTATGCGGCGAACAAGGGCTTGCGCGAGGTCGCGATCGACGGCGACACGGTTTCGGTGTCGGTCGTGCTCGGCTATCCGGCGCGCAGCCAGCACGAGGAGGTGCGCCAGCGCATCGCCGCCGCGCTGGCGGCGGTGCCGGGCGTGCGCGCCGCGCGCGTGGCGGTGCAGCAGGAGATCGTCGCGCACACGGTGCAGCGCGGCGTGAAGCTGCTGCCGAACGTGAAGAACATCGTCGCGGTGGCCTCGGGCAAGGGCGGCGTCGGCAAGAGCACGACCGCCGTCAACCTCGCGCTCGCGCTGGCCGCCGAGGGCGCCTCGGTCGGCATCCTCGACGCCGACATCTACGGCCCGTCGCTGCCGACCATGCTCGGCATCCACGGCCGCCCCGACTCGCCCGACAACCAGTCGATGAACCCGATGCTCGGCCACGGCCTGCAGGCCAACTCGATCGGCTTCCTGATCGACGAGGACAACCCGATGGTCTGGCGCGGCCCGATGGCCACCTCGGCGCTGGAACAGCTGCTGCGCCAGACCAACTGGCGCGACCTCGACTACCTGATCGTGGACATGCCGCCCGGCACCGGCGACATCCAGCTCACGCTCGCGCAGCGCGTGCCGGTGACGGGCGCCGTGATCGTGACGACGCCGCAGGACATCGCGCTGCTCGACGCGAAGAAGGGGCTCAAGATGTTCGAGAAGGTCGGCATCCCGATCATCGGCATCGTCGAGAACATGAGCCTGCACATCTGCTCGAACTGCGGCCACGAGGAACACATCTTCGGCGCCGGCGGCGCGGCGCGCATGGCGGCCGACTACGGCGTGCCGGTGCTCGGCAGCCTGCCGCTCGACATCGCGATCCGCGAGCAGGCCGACAGCGGCACGCCCACCGTGGCCGCCGCGCCCGACTCGACGGTGGCCGCGCGCTATCGCGAGATCGCGCGGCAGGTCGCGATCACGATCGCCGAGCGCGCCAAGGACATGACCTCGAAGTTCCCGTCCATCGTGGTGCAAAATACCTGAAACGGGGGCCAAAACAGTGTTTCGCGCGCGGCGAGCCGGGGTATCATGGCGACTTTCCCCTGGTCCCCTTTCCTGTCCTGCCCGCGGGTCAGCCTGTGCGGCAGGCGCGCTGGCGTGAGGATCGCATGAAACAACGAATCGACCGGACGACATGCGTCACCGCGTGTACCGTCCTGGCCGCCATGGTCCTGCTGAACGGCTGCACGTCGTTCGCGTCCACCCACGAGAAACGCGCCGACGCGCTGCTGCAGCCCACCTTCGGCAGCCAGGCGCGCGGCACGCTGACCTTCGTCGAGCGCCCCGACGGCGTGCAGGTCACCTACAACGTCGCCGGCCTGCCGCCGAGCACCGATCACGCGCTGCAGGTCCACGACCGCGGCGACTGCAACGCGGTGGACGGCGCGAGCGCCGGCCCGGTGTTCGCGCCCGGCGCCGACCGGCTGCGCGCCGGCGCGCGCGTGGCCGGCGATCTCGGCAACATCCACGCCGACTCGAACGGCGTGGCCGCCGGCTTCATCGTCGCGCCCGACGTGGCCCTCGACGGCGTGCGCTCGGTGCTCGGCCGCTCGGTGCTGATCCACCGCGATCCCGGCGACCCCGCCTTCCCGCAGCACGGCGCCGGCCCGGGCCTGGCCTGTGGCGTGGTGCGCTGATGACGCGGCGCCGCGTGCCGGCCGCGATCGCGTAAAATGTGCGCCTTTCCCCGCCGTCCGGTGCGACCGGCGGCGCGACCCCGATCTGTAGCGTTATCTGGCGCCTTTTTATGAGCATCAAGTCCGACAAGTGGATCCGGCGCATGGCCGAGCAACACAAGATGATCGAGCCGTTCGTGCCCGATCAGGTCCGTGCGTCCGAGGACGGCCGCAGGATCGTCAGCTACGGCACGTCGAGCTACGGCTACGACATCCGGTGCGCGGACGAATTCAAGATCTTCACCAACATCAATTCGACGATCGTCGATCCGAAGAACTTCGACGAGGGTTCGTTCGTCGACTTCAAGGGCGACGTCTGCATCATCCCGCCGAACTCGTTCGCGCTCGCGCGCACGGTCGAGTATTTCCGCATCCCGCGCACGGTGCTGACGGTCTGCCTTGGCAAATCCACCTACGCGCGCTGCGGGATCATCGTCAACGTCACGCCGTTCGAGCCCGAGTGGGAAGGCTACGTGACGCTCGAATTCTCGAACACCACGCCGCTGCCGGCCAAGATCTACGCGAACGAGGGCGTCGCGCAGGTGCTGTTCTTCGAGAGCGACGAGGTCTGCGACGTGTCGTATGCCGATCGCGGCGGAAAGTACCAGGGCCAGCGCGGTGTCACGCTGCCGAAAACCTGATCTGGTTGTTTACCGCTACACGCCAACCAGTGACCGGGTGACCGCCGCGCTTTGAGGCGCCGCGGTCGTTCTTTTTGGAGATTCGCCCATGAAGTTTCGTTTTCCCGTCGTCATCATCGACGAAGATTTCCGCTCCGAGAACATCTCGGGCTCCGGCATCCGGGCGCTTGCCGAAGCGATCGAGAAGGAGGGCGTGGAAGTCCTCGGCCTGACGAGCTACGGCGATCTGACCTCGTTCGCGCAGCAGTCGAGCCGCGCGTCGTGCTTCATCCTGTCGATCGACGACGACGAACTGATGCTGGGCGAAACCGGCCCGGACGGCGAGCTGCCCGAACTCGCCACGGCGATCCTCGAGCTGCGCGCGTTCGTGACCGAGGTGCGCCGCCGCAACGCCGACATCCCGATCTTCCTGTACGGCGAGACGCGCACCTCGCGCCATATCCCGAACGACGTGCTGCGCGAGCTGCACGGCTTCATCCACATGTTCGAGGACACCCCGGAGTTCGTGGCGCGCCACATCATCCGCGAAACCAAGGTCTACCTCGATTCGCTCGCGCCGCCGTTCTTCAAGGAACTCGTCAAGTACGCCGACGAGGGTTCGTACTCGTGGCACTGCCCGGGCCACTCGGGCGGCGTGGCGTTCCTGAAGAACCCGCTCGGCCAGATGTTCCACCAGTTCTTCGGCGAGAACATGCTGCGCGCCGACGTCTGCAACGCCGTCGACGAACTCGGCCAGCTGCTCGACCACACCGGACCGGTGGCGGCCTCGGAGCGCAACGCCGCGCGGATCTTCAGCGCCGATCACCTGTTCTTCGTGACCAACGGCACCTCGACCTCGAACAAGATCGTCTGGCACGCCACCGTCGCGCCGGGCGACATCGTGCTGGTGGACCGCAACTGCCACAAGTCGATCCTGCACGCGATCACGATGACGCACGCGATTCCGGTGTTCCTGACGCCGACGCGCAACCACTTCGGCATCATCGGCCCGATCCCGCGCGACGAGTTCAAGCCCGAGAACATCCGCAAGAAGATCGAGGCGAACCCGTTCGCGCGCGAGGCGCTGAAGAAGAATCCGAACGCCAAGCCGCGGATCCTGACGATCACGCAGAGCACCTACGACGGCGTGATCTACAACGTCGAACAGATCAAGGACCTGCTCGGCGACCTGCTCGACACGCTGCACTTCGACGAAGCCTGGCTGCCGCACGCCGAGTTCCACGAGTTCTACCAGGACATGCACGCGATCGGCGCGGGCCGGCCGCGCACCGGCGCGCTGGTGTTTGCGACGCACTCCACGCACAAGCTGCTGGCCGGCATTTCGCAGGCCTCGCAGATCGTGGTGCAGGACTCGGAGAACCGCACGTTCGACAAGCACCGCTTCAACGAGGCCTACCTGATGCATACCTCGACGAGCCCGCAGTACGCGATCATCGCCTCGTGCGACGTGGCGGCCGCGATGATGGAGCCGCCGGGCGGCACCGCGCTGGTCGAGGAATCGATCGCCGAGGCGATCGACTTCCGCCGCGCGATGCGCAAGGTCGACGCCGAGTACGGCGACGACTGGTTCTTCTCGGTCTGGGGCCCGGACACGCTGCCCGACGAGGGCATCGGCTCGCGCGAGGACTGGATGCTGCGCCCGAACGACCGCTGGCACGGCTTCGGCCCGCTCGCGGAAGGCTTCAACATGCTCGACCCGATCAAGGCCACGATCATCACGCCGGGCCTGGACGTGGACGGCGAGTTCGGCGAGACCGGGATTCCGGCCGCGATCGTCACGAAGTACCTGGCCGAGCACGGCATCATCGTCGAGAAGACCGGGCTCTACTCGTTCTTCATCATGTTCACGATCGGCATCACCAAGGGCCGCTGGAACTCGATGGTCACCGAGCTGCAGCAGTTCAAGGACGACTACGACAACAACCAGCCGCTGTGGCGCGTGCTGCCCGAGTTCGTCGCGCAGTATCCGATCTACGAGCGCGTCGGCCTGCGTGACCTCTGCACGCAGATCCACGACGTCTACCGCGCCAACGACATCGCGCGCCTGACCACCGAGATGTACCTGTCGGACATGGAGCCGGCGATGAAGGCGTCCGACGCGTTCGCCAAGCTCGCGCACCGCGAGATCGACCGCGTGCCGCTCGACGAGCTGGAAGGCCGCGTGACCAGCATCCTGCTCACGCCGTATCCGCCGGGCATCCCGCTGCTGATCCCGGGCGAGCGCTTCAACGCCACCATCGTCAGCTACCTGCGGTTCGCGCGCGACTTCAACGAGCGCTTCCCGGGCTTCCACACCGATGTCCACGGCCTCGTCGCCGAGGAAGTGAACGGGCGCGTCGAGTACTACGTCGACTGCGTGCGCGGCTGACGATGGTACGGTTCGGGACGATGCGCTCCGCCGGCGCGCGCCGCGCTCGCGCGCTGGCCGCGGCGGTGCTGGCGCTGGCCGGCTGGCTCGGCGCGGCCGCGCCGGCGCGCGCGGAGGTGGCCGCGGCCGATCCGATCGACGTCGGCATGCGGCAGTGCCTCGCGCGGCGCGACCGGTCGTCGACGGTGGGCCAGATCCAGTGCATGGACGAGGCGCGCGCCAAATGGCTGACGGCCGTGGACGATGCGTTCGCGCAGCTGAACACGGTCGCGCCGGCGAGCGCGAAGCGCGGCTGGCAGGAGAGCCAGCGGCGCTGGCAGCTGTGGCGCAAGGACGAGACGCTGCTCGCGCAGGCCGTCTACGCGACCACCAGCGGCACGATGTACGCGATGGCGAGCGCCGACATGCGGATCCAGCCGGTGCGCGACCGCGCGCTTTCGTTGCGCGACGCCGCCGATCGCTACGCCAAGCCGAACGGCGCGGCCGACGCCGTGCATCGCGTGCGGGCCTGCTCGGACGATGCCGCCTGCGAACACGCGCTGTTCGATCTGAACCGCTACTACGTGAAGCTGCAAAAGCGCATGCCGTCGCGCTCGCGGCCGATGCTGGTGCGTGCCCAGCGCGCCTGGGTGGGATTCCGCGACGCGACCACGCCGCTGATCAGCGAGCAGCAGCGCGTCGATCTGATCGGCGCGCGCGTGGCGACGCTGAAGCGGTTCTCGGAGACGGTGAACAACAAGTAGCGCCGGTGAATCTGCGGTGCAGACGAAAAAACGGACGCCTCGGCGTCCGTTTTTTTTGGGGCATAGGTCGCGCGGCTGTGTCAGCCGCCGGCGTCGCCATCGCCGGCAAGCTGTTTCACGCCGGCGACGAAGACGCCGAAACTATGCGATGCATTGCTCTTCGGTGTCAGGGAAAGATGGGGAGCCATGGCCCTCGCCCCCGACAATTTCTGAAATCGCGGAATGGCTGACTTCAACTCCACCGAGGGTTTATTCAGAGAGTCGGGCTTGGCGACGCGTTTTCGATAGCGCGTGGTATTGATGTCGACGTCCGGATAAGCTGCCGCGAGCGCCACGAGATCGCCGGCATACCAGCTTTCGAGTTCCTGGCAGACGAGACGGACCAGCGTGTCGGGCCGCCCGGCATGGCGGCACAGCGTTGCAAGGCGAGTCTTGATGGCGACGCAGTCCGCGTTGTCGTTGTCGCGGACCACGACGAAGCGCACGCCCGGTTCTCGCCACCCTTGGAGCTTGCGAGGAATGCTGCGATCGAGATCGCTTTTTCCTTCGTGAGGAACGCAGAGGAAGTCGATCGTCTCCTGCCAGCCGGGAATCAACCGGGGCAGCAAGCCATTGAGCAGCGCTGCCATCGACGGCTCTTCAGCAAAAAAATGACGCGTCCCGTTACCGGTTGACCCCTTCGAACAAGCCTTGTTTCCACAGGTATCCGGGCAGATCGCCCTGCTCAAAAAGCGAGCGCAGATTTTCCGAATCGCTGGCTCGAGAAATGACGGTAAAACCATCATCCTTTTTCAGGCAGTAGATTTCTTCGAGTGAGAGCGCATTGAGGAAATCTGGCGAGTGCGTCGAAATGAAGACCTGGCCCCCTCGTTCCGCATAGTCGCGGAATTCCTCGGCCAGCTCCGGCAGCAGTTCCGGATACAGCTGGTTTTCCGGTTCCTCGACGGCAAGCAGCGGGAAGGGTTTCGGATCATGGAGCAGCACCAGATACGCGAACATCTTGATCGTGCCGTCGGAAACGTACCGCGCAATGAACGGATCCTTGAAGCTGCCGTCCTGAAAGCGCAGGACCAGCCGCCCGTCCTCGGTGGGTTTGGCCTCGACGACGGACACGCCGGGCACGCGGCGCTGCATGGCGTCGAGTACCGCATCGAAACGGTCGCGATGATGTTCGAACAGGTAATTGGCGACCAATGGCAGGTTGTCGCCTCGCGTCGAGAGGTGCTCGGCATAGCCGTCGTCCTGGCTGGGCCGGGCGTCGGAGACATGAAAGTCGGAGATGTGCCAGCTCTCGATCATCTGGCGAAACGCACTGGCAGCCTTGAAGCGGTCGAACTGGCCAAGGCCCTTGATCGCCAGGATGTCGTTACCGTCCAGCTCCTGTTCTTCCCGGGCAAGGGCTTCGTCGGGTTTCGAGAAGTCTTCCTCGTTGGTGATGGCGTAGCCCTTGCCGTAGGTGAAATCGAGGAAATAGAAAGGCGCGCCATAGCTACTGCGTTTATAGCGCAGCACTTCGCGAGCGACGGTGGGGCGGCCGTTCGCATCCGGTTCGATCTTGAGCAGGTAGGTCGCGAGCCGCTCGCGGCCGGTAATCTCCAGCCGGAATTGCAGCGTGATCTCGATGGGCTGGTCGGCGCAACCGCGGCTGGCCAGTTCGCGAAAGCCGCCGCGCTTCGCAACGGCCTTCCCGACATTCATGACGAGCGCATCCTTCAGAAAGCAGAACACGTCGAACAGGGTGGTCTTCCCGGTCCCGTTGGCGCCGACCAGCACGCACAGGCGGGGAATGTTCGTGAGCTTCGTGTCACGGAACAGGCGGAAATTTTTGATCTCGATGAATTCGATCTGCATTTTTCCAACCCGATAGTAATGAAGTGTATGAGCAGCGGACGACGCTCACGTCGCCCGCGAGACTTCATGGATATCAGCCGAGCGCCTGGCGCGCCGCGGCAATCGCCGCGCGCACCTGGTCCGGCGCCGTGCCGCCCGGGTGGTTGCGGCTTGCCACCGAGCCTTCGAGCGTCAGGTACGAGAACACGTCGTCGCCGATCAGGTGCGCCACGTTCGGCAGGTCGCGCTTCATCTCGTCGAGCGTGAGGTCGGCCAGGTCGATGCCGCGATCGTCGCAGATCTTCACGGCGTGCGCGACGGCTTCGTGCGCGTCGCGGAACGGCAGGCCGCGCTTGACGAGGTAGTCGGCCAGGTCGGTCGCGGTCGAGAAACCCTGCAGCGCCGCGGCGCGCATCGGCTCGGCCTTCACGGTGATGCCGGCCACCATTTCGGCGAAGATCCGCAGCGTGTCGGCGACGGTGTCGACCGTGTCGAACAGCGGTTCCTTGTCTTCCTGGTTGTCCTTGTTGTAAGCGAGCGGCTGGCCCTTCATCAGCGTCAGCAGCGCCATCAGGTGGCCGTTGACGCGGCCGGTCTTGCCGCGCGCGAGCTCGGGCACGTCCGGGTTCTTCTTTTGCGGCATGATCGACGAACCGGTGCAGAAGCGGTCGGCGATGTCGATGAAGCCCACGCGCGGGCTCATCCACAGCACCAGCTCCTCCGAGAAGCGCGAGACGTGCGTCATCACGAGCGCGGCGGCGGCCGTGAATTCGATCGCGAAGTCGCGATCCGACACGGCGTCGAGCGAGTTCGCGCAGATCCCGTCGAAGCCGAGCGTGGCGGCCACCGCGTGGCGGTCGATCGGGTAGCTGGTGCCGGCCAGCGCGGCCGCGCCGAGCGGCAGGCGGTTCACGCGCGCGCGGCAGTCGCGCAGGCGGCCCGCGTCGCGCGTGAACATCTCCACGTAGGCGAGCAGGTGGTGGCCGAACGTGACGGGCTGCGCGACCTGCAGGTGCGTGAAGCCGGGCAGGATCGTGTCGGCGTGCTGCTCGGCGAGGTCGAGCAGGGCGCCGCGCAGGTCGCCGAGCAGCTCGCCGATGCGGTCGATCTCGCCGCGCAGCCACAGCCGGATGTCGGTGGCGACCTGGTCGTTGCGCGAGCGGCCGGTGTGCAGGCGCTTGCCGGCGTCGCCGATCAGCGCGGTCAGGCGCGCCTCGATGTTGAGGTGGACGTCCTCGAGGTCGAGCTGCCATTCGAATTCGCCGCGCTCGATCTCGCCCTGGATCTGCGCCATGCCGCGCTCGATCGCGGCGAGGTCGTCGGCGCTGATGATCTTCTGCGCGGCGAGCATCTTCGCGTGCGCGAGCGAGCCGGCGATGTCGACGAGCGCGAGGCGCTTGTCGAAGAACACCGACGAGGTGTAGCGCTTGACCAGATCCGACATCGGTTCCGAGAAGCGGGCCGACCAGGCCTCGCCCTTTTTGTGCAATTGGGATGTCATGGCGATGAGTAATGGGAGTGACGCGGCGAGCGCCGCGGGGCAGATGGGGATTCTAGCATTCGGCGGCGCGCGGGCCGCCCGGCTGCGGGCGTCGGGCGCGCGCGCCGGCGCTCAAAATGAGCGCGAGCCGACGCAGGCGGACACGCAGGCGGGCGAGCGCGTTCGCGCCGCGCCTCAGTGCGGTTCGTCGCTCGTCGTGCTGGTGCCGGCCGCGCCGTCTGGCACCAGCACGACGAACTTGAGGTCCTCGCGATGGGCCGGCTTCAGCGTGGTCTGCTGGTAGATCACGCGGCCGTCGCGCGGATGGTCGAACGCGCGCTCGCCGCCCTCGCGCTCGACCACGTCCTGCGAGGCCCAGTAATGCGCGAACGCCTCGCTGTCGGCGATCAGCGCGTCGATCAGCGCGCGGGTCGGCGCGTCGTTCAGGTGGCGGATCGAGTCGGCGCGAAATTCGGCCACGAGCCGGCGCGCGCGCGCGTCCCAGTCGACGATCAGCGTGCGCGCGGCGGCCGAGGTGAACGTGAAGCGCAGCAGGTTGCGGTCGTGGCCGTCGTCGAGCCAGCCGGTGAAGAGCGCCGCGGCCGGCGCGTTCCAGGCGAGCGCGTTCCACTGGCGGTCGAGCACGTAGGCGGGCGCGGCCACCAGCCCGACGGCCGCCACCAGCGTGTCGGGCAGGTCGGCGGTGGCCAGTTCCGGCTCGGCCGGGTCGCGCTGCGCGGCCAACTCGAACAGATAGGCGCGCTCGGCGCGCGAGAGCCGCAGCGCGACGGCGATCCGCGCCAGCGCGTCGGCCGAGGCCGACACCTGCCGGCCCTGCTCGATCCAGGTGTACCAGGTCGGGCTCACGCCGCAGAGCTGGGCGACTTCCTCGCGGCGCAGGCCCGGCGTGCGGCGGCGCGGGCCGGGCGGCAGCCCGATCGCGTCGGGCGTGAGGCGTTCGCGGTGGGCGCGGATGAAATCGCCGAGCGAACGCGCCGGCGTGGCGTCGAGCGGGGGCGGAGCGGGGCGGGAAGAACTCATCGAAATGGCGGTGCGACCGGGAAAAACGGGACGGCGAAACGGGACACGAACCGGGGAGAACCCACCCGGGCACATCGCGCGGCGGGGTAGCGCCGATACCGGGATAAAGCGTCGGCCGGTACTGGTACCGCGATGATTTTGTGATGATTGTACCGGCTCGCTCCGGTCCGCGCGCGCCGTCCGGCCTGCCCACGCCGGAAAACGAACGGCGCGGGCACCGTCGCCGATGCCCGCGCCGTTTTGGTAGCGAGGCGGCTTGCGGTGGCGGCACCAGGCGGCGCCGCCGTTCGCCGGCGTCAGCCGGTGTTGCGCAGGCCGGCCGCGATCCCGTTGATGGTCAGGTGGATCCCGCGCCGCACGCGCGCGTTGGTGTCGCCGGCGCGGTGGCGCTTGATCAGCTCGACCTGCAGATGGTTCAGCGGATCGAGGTACGGGAAGCGGTTCTTGATCGAACGGGCGAGCAGCGGGTTGGTGGCGAGCCGCGCCTCGTGGCCGGTGATCGCGGCGAGCGCGGCCGTGGTGCGTTCCCATTCGGCGACGATGCGGCCGAACACCTGCTTGCGCAGCTTCTTGTCGGCGACGAGTTCCGCGTAGCGCGAGGCCACCGCCAGGTCGACCTTCGAGAGCACCATGTCCATGTTCGAGAGCAGATGCGAGAAGAACGGCCAGGTGCGGTTCATCTTCTGCAGCAGCGCGAGGCGTTTGGCGCGCTCGGCGTCGTTCGCGGCGCCGTCGAGGTAGGCCGCGAACGCGCTGCCGAAGCCGTACCAGCCCGTCAGCAGCAGCCGGCACTGGCCCCACGAGAAGCCCCACGGAATCGCGCGCAGATCCTCGATCCTGCGGTGCTTCGGATCCTGCAGCTTGCGCGAGGCGGGCCGGCTGCCGATGTTCAGCTCGGCGATCTCGCTGATCGGCGTCGAGGAGAAGAAGTAGTCGGTGAAGCCGGGCGTCTCGTAGACGAGCGCGCGATAGGTGGCGATCGCCGCGTCCGACAGCGTCTGCACGGCGGCCTCGAACGCGGGCAGCTGCGCGGGCGCGTTGTTGCGCGGCAGCAGCGAGGCTTCGAGCGTCGCGGCGACCACCGTTTCGAGGTTGCGGCGGCCGATCTCGGGGTTCGAGAACTTGCTCGCGATCACCTCGCCCTGCTCGGTCAGGCGGATCTGGCCGTTCACGGTGCCGGGCGGCTGCGAGAGGATCGCCTCGTAGGTCGGGCCGCCGCCGCGGCCGACCGTGCCGCCGCGGCCATGGAACAGGCGCAGCTTGGTGCCGTGCGCGCGGAACAGCTCGACCAGCGCGAGTTCGGCGCGGTACAGCTCCCAGTTCGAGGTCAGGAAGCCGCCGTCCTTGTTGCTGTCCGAGTAGCCGAGCATCACCTCCTGCTCGCCGCCCTGGCGCGCGACGAGCGCCGCGGCGCCCGGCAGCGCGAAGTAGTCGCCCATGATCTCGGGCGCGTTGCGCAGGTCGGCGATCGTCTCGAACAGCGGGATCACCATCAGCGAATGCTTCGCGTCGGCCGAACCAGCGGTGTCCGGGCCGGCGCCGAAGGTGCCGTCGAGCAGGCCGGTCTCCTTCTGCAGCAGCAGCACCTCGACCAGATCGGAGACCGTCTCGGTATGCGAGATGATGTAGTTGCGCACCGCGCGCGGACCGAAGCGCGCGCGCACCTCGCGGGCCTTCTCGAGCACGCCGAGTTCGCTGTTGGCGAGTTCGGAATAGTCGACGTAGGGAATCCGCAGCGGGCGCGGGTCGGCCAGCGCGGCGAGCAGCACGCGCAGCTTGTCGGCTTCGGCCAGCGCCGCGTAGTCGGCCTCGACGCCGGCGCGCGCGAACAGCTCGGCGATCACGGCCTCGTGGATGTCCGAGCTCTGGCGCAGGTCGATGCTGGCGAGATGGAAGCCGAACGTCTCGGCCGCGCGCACCAGCGGCGCGAGGCGCGGCGTCGCGAGCAGCGCGCCGTGATGGGCGACGAGCGACTCGTGCAGCACGCGCAGGTCGCGCGCGAACGCCTCGGCGTCCGGATACGGCGTCGCGCGCACCGGCGGCGCGCCGCGTCCGGCGCTGCGCACCGCCACCACGCCCTCGCCGAGCCGCACGCGCGCGCTCGCGGCGATGCGCGTGTAGATGCCGATCAGCGCGCGGCGGTACGGCTCGTCGACGCGATGCGGCGACTGGTCCGGCGAGGCCGCCGCGAGCGCCTTGACCTCGTCGCTCGCGCCCACCAGCAGGTCCGACACCGACAGCTCGGCGCCGAGCTTGTGGACCTGCTCCAGGTAGTGTTCGAGGATCACGGTGCCCTGACGGTGGATCGCCTCCTCGAGCGTGGCGGCCGTCACGTTCGGATTGCCGTCGCGGTCGCCGCCGATCCAGCTGCCCATCTGGAAGAAGGCCGGCACGCGCGCGTCCAGGCCGTGTTCGGCGAGCGCTTCCTCGATGTCGGCGTAGAGTGCCGGCAGCTCGTCGAGAAAGGTCGCGCGATAGTAGGACAGCGCGTTGTCGATCTCGTCGCCCACCGTCAGCCGCGCGTCGCGCAGCATGCGGGTCTGCCACAGCGAGGCCACCCGTGCGCGCAGCAGCGCGTCATTGTGTGAGCGCTCGCGCGTGGTCAGCTCCTGATCGCGCTCGGCGAGCAGCCGCGCGATGTCGTGCTGGGCATCGAGGATGCTCTTGCGCTGCACTTCGGTGGGGTGCGCGGTCAGCACCGGCACGATCAGCGCCTCGTCGAAGAAGCGGCTGATCACCTCGGCCGACGCGTCGCCGGCCGCCTTGAGCGCCTGCAGCGCGTAGGACACGGTGCCGGCCTGCGGCGTCGAGCCGGCCAGCGCGTGAATCCGGCGGCGGCGGTTGTGATGGCGGTCCTCGGCGATGTTGGCCAGATGCGAGAAGTAGCTGAACGCGCGCACCACGCTCACGGTCTGCTCGGGCGTGAGCTTGCGCAGCATCCTGTCGAGCGCCTGCGCGGCCTCGCGATCGTCCTCGCGGCGGAACTTCACGGCGTGCTGGCGGATCGTCTCGACCACCTCGAACACGGCGTCGCCTTCCTGCTCGCGCACCACGTCGCCGAGCAGGCGTCCCAGATAGCGGATGTCCTCGAACAGCGGCTGGTCCTTGTCGTCGCGCGTGCGGCCGTTCGCTTTCGGCTTCGGCTGGCCGGCCGCGGCCGTGCCGCCGGTTCGCGCCGGCGTCCTGGCGGGCCTGGCGGTTTTGCCGGCCGGCCTGGCCGTGCCGTTGGCGGTGGTCGTCGCGGCGCCGTTGGCGGCCGGTTTTGCCGGTTTCTTCGTCGTTGCCGTCTTGGCGGCGGGTTGGGCGGCCGTGGTCGTGCCGCGCTGTTGCGCGGGGGCGTCGGTCGTGGCCGGCGCGGTGACGTTGGACGAGGCAGCATTGCGGCGCGCAGCGCGCGCCGATCCGGAGGACTTCACGATGGGTTTCCTTGGGAAAGCACGAGTGAACGGGAGACTGCGGTACTGTCGACTTGCCGGCGGAAGACCGCCGCGCGCCACGCCGGTCGCCGGCGGGCGACCTCGGCGCGTGCGCCCGGACCGCCTGAAAAGGGGGACGGGCGTGCGTGCTACCATTGTTCGTTCCTGATTCCCGTCCTTCGATGCCGCTGCAATGAATTCCGAGACTCTTACGGCCGACGTTCCGGCGACGCTCACGATCGCTTCGCGGGAGAGCCGCCTCGCGATGTGGCAGGCTGAACATGTGCGTGACGCGCTGCGCAAATTATATCCAGCTTGCGACGTGAAAATCCTCGGAATGACGACCCGAGGTGACCAGATCCTCGATCGCACGCTCTCGAAGGTGGGCGGCAAGGGCCTGTTCGTGAAGGAGCTCGAGACCGCGCTGGCCGACGGCCGCGCCGATCTCGCGGTCCATTCGCTGAAGGACGTGCCGATGTCGCTGCCCGAGGGCTTCGCGCTCACGGCCGTGATGAGCCGCGAGGATCCGCGCGACGCGTTCGTGTCGAACGATTACGCGTCGCTCGACGAGCTGCCCACCGGCTCGATCGTCGGTACCTCCAGCCTGCGTCGCGAGGCGATGCTGCGCGCGCGCTATCTCGATATCGACGTGCGGCCGCTGCGCGGCAACCTCGACACGCGTCTGGCCAAGCTCGACCGCGGCGACTACGCGGCGATCATCCTCGCCGCGGCGGGGCTCAAGCGGCTCGGGCTCGGTGCGCGGATCCGCTCGCTGATCGAGGTCGAGACGAGCCCGCCCGCAGCCGGGCAGGGCGCGCTCGGCATCGAGATCGCGTCGGCGCGCGCCGACGTCGCGCGCTGGCTCGCGCCGCTGCACGACCCGGCCACGGCGCTCGCCTGCGAGGCCGAGCGGATGGTCTCGCGCACGCTCGGCGGCAGCTGCGAGGTGCCGCTCGCCGCGCACGCGGTGTGGGACGGCGACGAACTGCAGCTGACGGGCCGCGTGTCGAACCCGAGCGGCACGCGCGTGCTGAGCGCGCGTGCGCGCGCGGCCGTCGCGACGCCCGACGCGGCGCTCGCGCTGGGCCGGCAGGTGGCCGACGAGCTGGCGCGGCAGGGTGCCTTCGAGATCGTCGAGGCGCTGCTCGGAGGGCGGACCTGATGGCCGCCGCCCGCGCGTTCACGGCGGTGCTGACGAAGCCCGAAGGGCAATCGGCGGCGCTCGCCGCGCAACTCGCGGCGGCCGGCATCGACAGCCTCGATTTCCCGCTGATCGACATCGCCCCCGCGGCGGACTTCGGTCCGCTCGACGTGGCGCTCGCGCGCCTCGACGCCTATGCGCTGGTGGTGTTCGTCTCGCCGAACGCGATCGACCGCGCGCTCGCGCGCTTCGGCGCGATCTGGCCGCATTCGCTGCCGGTGGGCGTGGTCGGGCCGGGCAGCGTGGCGGCGCTGGCGCGCCACGGCATCGCGGCGCCCGCGCATCGCGTGATCGCGCCGGGCGGCGCGGATGCGGCCGACGGCTTGCCGGAGACGGGCGCCGGGCCGGACGGCGGCGAGCCGCGCTACGATTCCGAAAGCCTTTACGCGCAGATCGAACGCGCGTTCGGCGCAAGCCGCCCGGTCGATCCGGCCGCGCGGCCGGCCGATCAGGTGTCCGATCAGGTGGCCGATGACGCGGCCGGCGCCAGGGCGAGCGACGGCGTGGCCCTCGACCGCCGCGACGACGGCGCCACGCGGGAAGCGGGCGTCGACTCGGACGCGGCGCGGGATTTCTCCGATTCTTCCGCTGCACCGGCTTCGTCCGGATCGCGCGAGCCCGAGTCCGCGGCGCATCCGGTCCCCGATGCTGATTCCGCTGCCGGCCGCGCCGCCGCCGCGCCGCCGCCCGCCGTGGCTGCCGGGCCGCTCGCCGGCAAGCGCGTGCTGATCGTGCGCGGCGACGGCGGCCGCGAATGGCTCGCCACGCGGCTGCGCGAGGCCGGCGCCGAGGTCGAACTGGTGGCCGCCTATCGCCGGATCGTGCCGGAGCCGTCGATCGGCGCCTGGGAGCGCGTCCACGCGCTGCTGGGCGGCGCGCCGCACGCGTGGCTCGTGACGAGTTCGGAGGGCATGCGCAACCTGCACGAGCTGGCGATCGACCACCTGACCGCGGTCGAGATCGAGGCGCTGCAGCACGCACCGCTGGTCGCGCCCCATCCGCGCATCGCCGATACGGCGCGGGCATTGGGTTTTGATACGATTACGCAGTCCGGCGCGGGTGACGAACGGATCGTCCGCGCATTCAGAACGTTGGCCGACACGGCCGCTCACGCGGCGCAAGCCGCCTCGGTACCCTCTCGCATGACAGACACCAACGATTCCAGCAAGGCTTCCCCCGCGGGCACCGGCAGCGCGCCCGCGCGGCCCGCGGCGGCGCCGCCACCCAATCCGCCGTTCACGCCGTTCGAGGCGCAGGGCCCGAAACGCCGCGGCGGCACGGCCGGCGTGCTGCTCTGGTGCGTGGTGGTGGTGCTCGCCTGTGGCGCGGGCGCCGGCGGCTACGTGCTGAACCGCAAGATCGACCAGCTCGACCGACTCACCGCACAGCGCCAGAAGGCGCTCGACGCGGCTACCGCCGCGGCGCGGCGCCAGTCCGAGCAGGCGCTCGTCAACAGCCATCAGGTGGACGGCCAGGTCTCGCAGTTCGCCGGCAAGCTCGCCGACGCGCAGGCCCAGCAGCAGGCGCTGCAGCAGCAATACCAGGACCTGTCGCGCAACCGCGATGCCTGGCTGCTCGATCAGGTCGAGCAGACGCTGTCGGGCGCGAGCCAGCAGCTGCAGCTCACGGGCGACACGCAGCTCGCGCTGGTCGCGCTGCAGAACGCCGACGCGCAACTCGCCACCTCGCAGGGCGCGCAGGCGATCGCGGTGCGCAAGGCGCTCGCGCAGGACATCGACAAGCTCAAGGCCGCGCCGGCGGTCGACCTGACCGGTCTCGCCATCAAGCTCGACGACGCGATCGGCCGCATCGACGCGCTGCCGCTCGCGGGCGAGGCGCCGATCGGCCGCGCGGTGCCGCGCGCCGCGCATCCGGCCGACGCCGCGCAGCAGGCCGCCGCCACCGGCCAGCCGCGCTGGAAGATCTGGTGGCACGACCTGTCCACCGGTGTCGCCGCGCAGCTCACGAGCCTCGTGCAGGTGCGCCGCATCGACAACGCCGATGCGATGCTGACCTCGCCCGAGCAGGGCTACTTCGTGCGCGAGAACGTCAAGCTGCGCCTGCTGACGGCGCGGCTCTCGCTGCTCGCGCGCAACGACGCGGCGATGAAGTCCGACCTGCACGCGGCGCAGGCCGCGCTCGGCCGCTATTTCGACGCCTCGTCGAAGGACACGCGCACGGTGCAGGACCTGCTCAGGCAGGTCGATGCAGCGTCGCTGTCGGTCGCGGTGCCGAACCTGAACACGAGCCTCTCCGCGATCCAACAGTTCAAGAGCCGGGGGTGACGATGACGCTGCGAGGAATCCTCTGGCTGGCCGTGCTGTTCGCCGTCGCCGTGGCGCTCGCCACGGTCGGCCGCTTCGACGGCGGCCAGGTGCTGATCGTCTATCCGCCGTATCGGGTCGACGTGTCGCTGAACCTGTTCATCGTCGCGATCGTGGTGCTGTTCATCGTGATCTACGCGCTGCTGCGCATCGTGCGCAACGTCTGGCGCATGCCGCAGCGGGTGGCCGCCTATCGCGCGCGGATGCGCCACGAGAAGGCGCACGCCTCGCTGCGCGACGCGATCGCGAACCTCTACGCGGGCCGCTTCTCGCGTGCCGAGAAGGCCGCGCGCGATGCGCTCGCGGTCGACGCGAACCAGGGCGCGGCGGGCCTCGTCGGCGCGGTGGCCGCGCATCGCATGCACGAATACGCGCGCCGCGACGAGTGGCTCGCGAAGGTCGATGCCGGCGACTGGCAGGAAGCGCGGCTGCTCGCGACGGCCGACATGCGCGCCGAGGCGCGCGACGCCGAGGGCGCGCTGGCCGCGCTGGCCGAGATGCAGCAGTCGGGCGGCAAGCGCATCCACGCGCAGCAGGTCGCGCTGCGCGCGCAGCAGCAGCTGAAGAACTGGGCCGAGGTGCTGAAGCTCGCCAAGGCGCTCGAGAAGCGCGAGGCGCTGCATCCGGCCGCGGCCGTGCGGATGCGCCAGCAGGCGGCCGAGCATCTGCTGCGCGACCGTCGCCACGACGCGGACGCGCTGCTGGAAGTATGGCAGTCGCTGTCGGCGTCCGAGCGGCAGTCGCCGCGCCTGGCCGATCTGGCCGCCGAACTGCTGGTCGCGCTCGATCGCCAGCCCGAGGCGCGCCGCATCGTCGAGGACGCGCTCGCGCATCACTGGGACGCGCGCCTGCTGCGCCGCTATCCCGACACCGCGAGTGCCGATGCATTGCCGCTGATCCAGAAGGCCGAGGGCTGGCGGCGCGACCATGCCGACGACGCCGACCTGCTGGTGGCGCTCGGCCGGCTCTGCCAGAAGCAGCAGCTGTGGGGCAAGGCGCAGTCGTTCCTCGAAGCGGCGCTGAAGCTCTCCGACAACGACGCGCTGAAGGTGCGCGCGCATCGCGCGCTGGCGAGCCTGTTCGAGCATCTCGGCGAACCGGACAAGGCGGCGCGCCATTACCGCGAGAGCGCGCTGGCGACGCACCTCGCCTAGTGGCTCACGCTGGCGTGGGCGCCCCCGTGAAACGGCAGCCTTCGGGCTGCCATTTCGCTTTCTAGCGGTTGACGAGCGCCTTCGGCACCGACAGCGCGAGCAGGCCGCCCAGCACGCAGAACGCGGCGAGCATCAGCATCCCGGGCGCGTTCGAGCCGGTCACGGTCTTGAGCCAGCCGATCATGTAGGGGCTCAGGAAGCCGGCCAGGTTGCCGATCGAGTTGATCAGCGCGATGCCGGCCGCGGCCGCGGTGCCGCCGAGGAACGCGGTGGGCAGGCTCCAGAACAGCGGCAGCGTCGTGAGGATGCCGATCGTCGCGAGCGTGAGGCCCACCATCGCGAGCGCGGTCTGGTTCGCCCACATCACCGACAGCAGCAGCCCGAGCGCGCCGAGCGCGGCCGGGAACGCGAGGTGCCAGCGACGCTCGCGATGGCGGTCGGCGCTGCGCGCGATCAGGATCATGCCGATCACGGCCGCCGCATAGGGGATCGCCGAGAGCAGGCCGATCGCGAACGCGTCGGTCACGCCGGTCGACTTGATGATGGTGGGCAGCCAGAAGCCCACGCCGTACAGGCCCATCACGAACGAGAAATAGATCAGCGCCATCAGCCAGACGCGCGGGCTCGCCAGCACGCGCGCCACCGACGGGTCGTCCTTGAGCGCTTCCTCGTCGGCCACGTTGCGCATCAGCAGCGCCTTCTCGTCGTCGCTGAGCCACGCGGCGCGGGCGATGCGGTCCTCGAGCCAGAGCAGCACCAGCAGCCCCACCACGATCGACGGAATCCCCTCCAGCAGGAACAGCCACTGCCAGCCGTGCCAGCCGTTCGCGCCGTGGAAGTGCTTCAGGATGTAGCCCGACATCGGCCCGCCCACCACGCCCGAGATCGCGATCGCGGTCATGAAGAAGGTGGTCATGCGGCCGCGCCGGTGCGCCGGATACCAGTAGGTCAGGTAGAGGATCACGCCGGGGAAGAAACCGGCCTCGGCCACCCCGAGCAGGAAGCGCATCACGTAGAACATCGCCGGCGTGGTGACGAACATCATCAGCGCCGAGATCAAGCCCCAGGTGATCATGATCCGCGCGATCCAGACCCGCGCGCCCACCCGGTGCAGGATGATGTTGCTCGGCACCTCGAACAGGAAATAGCCGAAGAAGAAGATGCCGGCGCCGAGCCCGTAGACGGTGTCGGACAGGTTCAGGTCGGTGGCCATCTGCAGCTTCGCGAAGCCGACGTTGACGCGGTCGAGATAGGCCACCACGTAGCAGAGCATCAGCAGCGGCGCGAGCCGCCAGGTGACCTTGCGGTAGGTGGCCGCCTCGAACGCGGACGGCTGGCCGGGATCGGCCGTTACGGTGCTCGCCATGTGTCGTCTCCTGATCTGATGGTTTTGTCGTATTGGTATGGGTGCTTCGGTGCTTCGGTGCTTCGGTGCTTCGGTGGCGCGCCGTGCGGGCCGCGCCGGTGCGCCGCTGCTTCAGATGCAGCGGCCGCCGTCCACCTCGAGGCAGACGCCGGTGATGAATTCGGCCTCGTCGGAGGCCAGGTAGAGCGCCGCGTTGGCGATGTCCTGCGGCGTCGAGAGCCGGCCGAGCGGGATCGTGGCGAGGAAGCGCTGGCGGTTCTCGGGCGTGTCGTCGACGCCCATGAACTCGGTCATGAGGCCGGTCTCGCCGAGCACCGGGTTGATGCAGTTGACGCGGATCCGGTCGGCGCCCAGCTCGGCCGCGAGCGCCTTGCTGGCGGTGATCATCGCGCCCTTCGTGCTGTTGTACCAGACGAGGCCGGGGCGCGGCCGGATTCCGGCGGTGGACGCGATGTTGACAAACACGCCGCCGCCCACCTCGCGGAAATACGGCACCAGCGTCTGCACGCTCCAGAACAGGCTCTTCATGTTGACGGCGTAGACGCGGTCGTATTCGGCCTCGCTCACGTCGAGCACGGGCTTGTTGCGGTGCGTGGTGCCGGCGTTGTTGACGATCACGTGGACCTGCCGGAAATCGTCGAGCGCGGCGGCGAACAGCGCGCGCCAGTCCTCGCCCTGCGAGACGTCGCCGGCGATCGCGATCGCGCGGCCGCCCGCCACCGCGATCTCGCTGGCCACGCGCTCGGCCGCCGCGCCGTTCAGGTCGTTGATGACCACGTTCGCGCCCTCGCGCGCGTAGGTCCTGGCGATGCCCTCGCCGAAGCCCGAGCCGCCGCCCGTGACGATCGCTGTCTTGCCCGCAAGCCGCATGGATGTCTCCTTGTCCGTTTCAGGTCGGGTAGTCGTTGCGTTGCTGTTGTGTGTTGCGTTGCCGGATCGCGCCCGGCCGCGCGCCGCGCCGGCGCCGGACGCGAGGCGTGGAGCGCGAATTCCGGAATCGGTGAAAAAGGCGGTGCGCCCGCGCGACTCAGCCGTGTTTCAGCGCGACGGTCTTCAGCACCGTGAAGCCGTAGAGCGCCTCGAAGCCCTTCTCGCGACCGTGCCCCGAGCGCCCGCTGCCGCCGAACGGCAGCTCGACGCCGCCGCCCGCGCCGTAGTTGTTGACGAACACCTGGCCGGCCCGCACGCGCCGCGCGAGCCGCATCTGGCGCGCGCCGTCGCGGGTCCAGACGCCGGCCACGAGCCCGTAGGCGGTGCCGTTGGCGAGCGCAACGGCTTCCTCCTCGTCATGGAACGGCAGCGCGGCCAGCACCGGGCCGAACACTTCCTCCTGCGCGAGCCGGTGCGCGGGCGGCACGTCGCGCAGCAGCGTCGGCGCCTGGTAGAAGCCGCTCTCGGGCGCTTCGGGCACGACCTCGCCCTGCGCGGCCATCGCGATGCCGTCGTGCTGCGCGTCGGACAGGAAATCCCAGACCCGCTGCTGCTGCTTGGCGTTGATGAGCGGGCCGCAGTCGAGATCGGCCAGGCCGGGGCCGACGCGCAGCGCGCTGAACGCGGTGGCGAGCCGGTCGAGCAGCGGCTCGTAGACGGCGCGCTCGATCAGCACGCGGCTGCCGGCCGAGCAGGTCTGGCCGCCGTTCTGCACGATCGCCGAGACCAGCACCGGCAGCGCGGCGTCGAGATCGGCGTCGGCGAACACGAGCTGCGGGGACTTGCCGCCCAGTTCGAGCGTGACGGGCACGTGCCGCTCGGCGGCGGCCAGCGCGACGAGGCGGCCGGTCTCGGGCGAGCCGGTGAACGAGATGTGGTCGATGCCGGGATGGGCGGTGAGCGCCGCGCCGGCCTCGTGGCCGGTGCCGGTGACGATGTTCAGCGCGCCCGGCGGCAGGCCGGCCTCGGCCGCGAGCCGCGCGACGTGCAGCAGCGACAGGCAGGCGTCCTCGGCCGGCTTCACGACGCAGGCGTTGCCGGTGGCGAGCGCCGCGCCGACGCTGCGCCCGAAGATCTGCATCGGGTAGTTCCACGGCACGACGTGGCCGGTCACGCCATGCGGCTCGCGCAGCGTCAGCACCGTGTAGCCGGCCTGGTAGGGCAGCGTCTCGCCGTGCAGCTTGTCGGCCGCGCCGGCGTAGAACTCGAAGTAGCGCGCGAGCGCGGCGGCGTCGGCGCGGGCCTGCTTGAGCGGCTTGCCGGTGTCGCGGCATTCGAGCCGTGCGAGCGTGTCCTGCTGCTCGGCCACGCGCTGCGACAGCCGGTACAGCAGCCGGCCGCGCTCGGCGGCGCTGGTCGCGCCCCAGGCGCCCTCGAAGGCCGCGCGCGCGGCGCGTACCGCGGCGTCGATGTCGGCGGCGTTGCCGCGTGCGAGGCGCGCGAACGGCGCGCCGTCGGACGGATCGATGACGGCGAGCGTCTCGCCGCTCGCGGGCGCGGCCCATTCGCCCGCGATGAAGTGCCTTGCCTCTTCCATGCCTGCTCCCGGATCGTGGGTGTCGATGCGCGTTTCAGGTTCTGTCGGGTTCGGTACGCATGCGGCGCGGCGCCCGTTCCGCGCGGGCCGGTGCCCGCATGCCGGTCAAGTGTGCGCCTAACTTCGGCCGAGCGCCATCGGGTGATTGGCTATAATGGCGGCTCTTCGCGGGCCGCGCCGGTTGGCGCCCCGTGCCGTTTTCCATCGTCATGCAGAGAGTGCTCATGAGCTTCAGCAATGTTCCGGCCGGCAAGGATCTGCCGCACGATTTCAACGTCATCATCGAAATTCCGGCGCAAAGCGACCCGGTCAAGTATGAAGCGGACAAGGACCTCGGCGTGCTGGTGGTCGACCGTTTCGTCGGCACCGGCATGCGCTACCCGGTCAACTACGGCTTCATTCCGCAGACGCTGTCGGGCGACGGCGATCCGGTCGACGTGCTGGTGATCACGCCGTTCCCGCTGCTGGCCGGCTCGGTGGTGCGCTCGCGCGCGCTCGGCATGCTGCAGATGACCGACGAGTCGGGCGTCGACGCGAAGCTGATCGCCGTGCCGCACGACAAGGTCTGCCCGATGACGGCCAACCTCAAGTCGATCGACGACGTGCCCGAGTACCTGAAGGACCAGATCAAGCACTTCTTCGAGCAATACAAGGCGCTCGAGAAGGGCAAGTGGGTGAAGGTCGAGGGCTGGGCCGGCATCGACGCCGCGCACAAGGAAATCACCGAAGGCCTCGCGAACGCGAAGAAGTAAGGCTGCGCGAGGCGAGCGGCCGGCAAGGCCGCGCTCGCGACGTGGTGTCAGACCGCGCGTGTCCCGTTTAGGGGCCGCGCGGTTTTGTTTTTGGCCGGGTCGGTTATGAGGCGGCGGCTATGAGGCGGCGCAGACGCGGTGGCCGGATCGGCCGGTGGCCGGGCGCGCGGCGTCCGGCTTGCCGGCGCGGGCACGGCGGCCCGCGATGACGGCCCTCTCCGGCTGCGGGTCGGGCGCGATGGCGTCGAGGCTGTCGATGGCCCACGGAGCGCCGCCGGCATGGAACGAACCGAAGCCGGTTGGTGCATCGAGCGGATCCAGCGCATCGGCCGCCGGTGCTTCAAGCACCGCCACGACACCGGCCGGCAGCACCGAATCGAGCGTGCGCAGCCCGCTCGCGAGTTCGCGCTTGCGCGCCGGCGTCAGGCGCTTGACCCAGTATTCGGCGCGCGAGGCGATCGAGCGGTCGGCCAGCGGGAACGCCGCGAGCACCGCGCGCGGCTTGCGCGAGCGCGTGTAGCGCGCGCCGGTGCCGTTCGCGTGCCGCGCGAAACGCGCGTCCACGTCGGTCGTGATGCCGGTGTAGACGCTGCCGTCGTCGCATTCGATCAGATACAGGAACCAGGACATGGCGGGGCGGCGGGAAGCGGAGCCGTCAGGGTGTCGGAACAGCCGCGCTCACGGCGCACCGTCCTTCAGCGCGCCGTCCTTGAACGGATTGTGCTCGCGCAACTCGTCCACGTAGGCGTGGATCTGCCCCGTCTCGCGCTTGAGGAAATCGCCGACCGCGTCCGAGAACGCCGGATGCGCGAGCCAGTGCGCCGAACGCGTGACGGTCGGCATGAAGCCGCGCGCGAGCTTGTGCTCGCCCTGCGCGCCGCCCTCGAACGCGGTGAGCTTCTCCTCGATGCAGAATTCCAGCAGCTGATAGTAGGCGGCCTCGAAATGCAGGCAGGGGACGTGTTCGAGCGCGCCCCAGTAGCGGCCATAGAGCGTGCCGCCGCCGGCCGGATCGCGCCGGTACACGGCCAGCGCGCTCGCGATCGGCTTGCCGTCGGCCTCGGCGATCACGAGCAGCAGGTTCTCCGGCATGGTCTCGCCGATTTGCCGGAAGAAGTCGAGGTTCAGGTACGGGCTCGAATAGTGTTCGCGGTAGGTCTGCCGGTAGCAGCGCGAGAAGAAGCGCCAGTCGGCGTCGGTGGCATCCTCGCCGCGCACGCGGCGGAACGTGACGCCGGCCTCGGCCACCTTGCGCCGCTCGGCGCGGATGTTCTTGCGCTTTTTCTGCTCGAGCGTCGAGAGGAAATCGTCGAAGTGCCGGTAGCCGTCGTTGAGCCAGTGGAACTGCACGCCTTCGCGCAGCATCATGCCCATCTCGTCGAGCAGCGCGGCTTCGTCAGCGGTCGGAAACAGCACGTGCAGCGACGACACCTCGCTCTGCTCGGCCAGCGCGACCAGCGTGGCCGCGAGCTGGCGGCGCGCGCGCGGGTTGTCGGCGATCAGGCGCGTGCCCTGCACCGGCGTGAACGGCACCGCGCAGAGCAGCTTCGGATAATACGGCACGCCGTTGCGCTGGTAGGCGTCGGCCCAGGCCCAGTCGAACACGTATTCGCCATACGAATGCTGCTTGGCGTAGAGCGGCGCGGCGGCCACCAGCGCGTCGGTGGCCGGGTCGGTGAGCGTGACGAAGTTCGGCGACCAGCCGGTCTCGCCGGTCGCGCAGCCGGTGGCGTGCAGCGCGGCAAGGAATTCGTGGCGCAGGAACGGCGTGGGATGCGCCTGCCGTTCGACGAGGGCGTTCCATTCGTCGGCGCTCGTTTCGAGCGGAGACGACAGGAGCCCCATGCGATAATCGTTGCGTTCGTGTTTCAACCGTCAGAGACCCGTTTCGTTCGGCGCGCGCGACGCGGCGCGCACCGGTGATGCGCCCGGAGGCGCTCGTCACGCGACCCGCGAGGCCGCGCAGATTCCGTCATGAAAACCCGTATCGCTCTCGCCCAACTCAACGTCACCGTCGGCGATTTCGCCGGTAACGTCACCCGCATCGTCGAGGCCGCGCGCGCCGCGCACAACGATGGTGCGCAGCTGCTCGTCGCGCCGGAGCTCGCGTTGTCGGGGTATCCGCCCGAGGACCTGCTGCTGCGCCCGGCGTTCTACAGCGAGGCGGCCGAGGCGCTGGCGACGCTGGCCGAGCGCCTGAAGCCGTTCGAGGGGCTCGCGGTGCTGGTCGGCCATCCGCTGCGCACGCCCAGCGCCGATGGTAATGCAAACCGCCCGATCGGGCGCGGCGCGACGCCGGTGGACACCTACAACGCGGCGTCGCTGATCGCGGGCGGCGCGATCGCGGCCACCTACCGCAAGCAGGATCTGCCGAACACCGAGGTGTTCGACGAGAAGCGCTACTTCGCCACCGATCCGCAGCCGTGCGTGTTCGAGCTGAACGGCACGCGCTTCGGCGTGATCATCTGCGAGGACGCCTGGCATGCCTCGGCCGCCCAGCTCGCGAAGGCGGCCGGCGCCGAGGTGCTGCTGGTGCCGAACGGCTCGCCGTATCACATGAACAAGGACGCGGTGCGCGTCGGGATCGTGCGCGAGCGAATCCGCGAGACGGGCCTGCCGGTGGTCTACGTGAACCTGGTGGGCGGGCAGGACGAGCTCGTGTTCGACGGCGGCTCGTTCGTGCTCGACGGCGCGGGCGAACTGGTCGCGCGCATGCCGCAGTTCGAGGCCGGCCACGCGATCGTCGAGTTCGACGGCGCGCGCCCGCTGCCGGCCGCGATCGCGGCGCCGCTGTCGGTCGAGGCGCAGGTCTACCGCGCGCTGGTGCTCGGCGTGCGCGACTACATCGGCAAGAACGGGTTTCCCGGCGCGCTGATCGGCCTGTCGGGCGGCGTCGATTCGGCGCTGGTGCTGGCGGTGGCCTGCGACGCGCTCGGCCCCGAGCGCGTGCGCGCCGTGATGATGCCGTCGCGCTACACGGCCGACATCTCCACCACCGACGCGGCCGAGATGGCGCGCCGGGTGGGCGTGCGCTACGACGAAATCGCGATCGCGCCGATGTTCGACGCGTTCCGCGGCGCGCTCGCCGACGAGTTCGCGGGCCGCGACGAGGACGCCACCGAGGAGAACATCCAGGCGCGGATTCGCGGCACGCTGCTGATGGCGCTATCGAATAAATTCGGTTCGATCGTGCTGACCACCGGCAACAAGAGCGAGATGGCGGTGGGCTACTGCACGCTCTACGGCGACATGGCGGGCGGCTTCGCCGTGATCAAGGACATCGCGAAGACGCTGGTCTACCGGCTCTGCCATTACCGCAACGCGGCCGGCGAGTTCGGCGCGACCGACGTGATCCCGGAGCGGATCCTCACGCGCGCGCCGTCCGCCGAGCTGCGCGAGAACCAGACCGACCAGGACAGCCTGCCGCCCTACGATGCGCTCGACGCGATCATGCGCATGTACATGGAAGAGGACCAGCCGCTCGCGGCGATCGTCGCGGCCGGCTACGACGAGGCCGACGTGACGCGCGTCACGCGGCTCATCAAGATCAACGAATACAAGCGGCGCCAGGCGCCGATCGGGATTCGCGTCACGCACCGCGCGTTCGGCCGCGACTGGCGCTACCCGATCACGTCGCGCTTCACCGAGCGTATCGACTGACGGGGCGCCGCGCGTAGAATCCGTTCCAGTCATCCCTTTACCGGAGCATCATCATGAAACGCATTACCGCCATCATCAAACCGTTCAAGCTCGACGAAGTCCGCGAGGCGCTCGCCGAGGTCGGCCTGACCGGCCTCACCGTGACGGAAGTGAAGGGCTTCGGCCGCCAGAAGGGCCACACCGAACTCTATCGCGGCGCCGAATACGTCGTCGATTTCCTGCCGAAGATGAAGATCGAGGTGGTGGTCGCGGCCGATCAGGTCGACCAGGTGATCGACGCCGTGATCGGCGCCGCGCGCACCGGCAAGATCGGCGACGGCAAGATCTTCGTGTCCGACGTCGAGCGCGTGATCCGGATCCGCACCGGCGAGGAGAACGAAGCGGCGGTCTGAGCCCGCGCGGCGGCGTGGTGTCCGCTCATGCATGACGATCGGGGCGCGGCCTGCCGCGTCCG
Source organism: Burkholderia perseverans (assembly GCF_022870505.1). Lineage (NCBI taxonomy): Bacteria > Pseudomonadati > Pseudomonadota > Betaproteobacteria > Burkholderiales > Burkholderiaceae > Burkholderia > Burkholderia perseverans. Next base: position 3,372,127 of record NZ_CP045094.1, on the reverse strand, counting down.
GTCCGGCCCGGCTCTCCGGGCCGTTTTCATTTGGGGCAGTTCGCGGACGGTTCGATTCGCGCCGCGTCACCGGTCCGGGCCGCCAATAAAAAACGGTGCGATACCCGTTGGGGTACCGCACCGATACGCGCCTCTCGCAGCAGCGTGAAACTTTCAGTTCTAAGTCTGGGTTCCGGTTCGTCGCCGACGATCAGAACAGATGCTGGATGCCGGCGTAGACGCCCGTCTGCGAGCCGCCGGCCTTCGGGTTGCCCGAAGCGACCGAGGTGCCCGCGCCGTTCGCGTTCAGGCTGAAGTTCGCGGTCTTGCTGTTGCGAACCGTGGCCGCCTGCAGGTCGAGCAGCGTGCGCTTGGACAGGTTGTACGAGCCGCCGATCGTGTAGATTGTCGCGTTGCCGCCGCCATTGTTCGCGTTCACGTGGTACACCGCCGCGATCAGCGCCGCCGCCGGCGTTGCCTGCCACGTCACGCCGCCCCACACCTGCTGCGTCGTCGTGATGCCGTTGTTGACGGCCGGGCCGCCGCTGTCGGCGTGCGAGCTTTGGTACGACACCTGCAGCTTGAACTGGCCGAGGAACACGTTCGCGCCGGCGAAGTATTCGCGCGAGAAGTTGAACACGTCGTCGAACTTGCCGGTCGCGCCGTCACGCGTTTCGTCGAACAGGCCGCGAACCTGGAACAGCGAGTTCGTGTAGGTCAGCTGCAGGCCGTCGCTGCGGCCCTGGCTGCCCGCGGCGCCGGTGCCGCCGTTGTAGGTCGTCTGGTTCGACAGCGAGTACTGGCCGTAGGCGTCGAAGCCGTAGAACGACGGCGACTGGTACGAAATGTTGTTGCTGGTCTTGTTCCAGTTACGACCGCGCACGAGCGAGGCGGTCGACCAGTTCGACTGGCCGAACGGATCGAAGTCCCACACGCCGTTGGCGATCGCGAGTTCGCGACCGAGCAGCAGCGTACCGTAGGCGTCGTTCGAGATCCCGACCGTCGCGAAACGATCCCAGATCGTACCGGTCGAGCCCATGGCGCCCGTCATCGTGTTGAAGGCGCCTTCGAGGTGGAACAGGACCTTGTAGCCGCCGCCGATGTCCTCGGTGCCCTTGATGCCCCACAGGCTCGTGCCCCAGTCACCGCTTTCCGCGCGGATGCTGTGACCGTTCTGCAGGCCGTTCATGTACTCGAGCCCGGCGTCCAGGCGGCCGTACAGCGTCACGCTGCTTTGTGCCTGCGCTGCCACTCCGGCAGTCATCAGTGCTGCCGCCAGCAATGCTTTCTTCATCATCTCCTCCATACCCTGTCAAAAAGTCAACCCACCAACTGCGCAAGATGCCGGACGCTGAATGCGTCCGGTCAACATGGGATAACCAGGGAGACCGCGTGCGGCTGCCGGATAGGCGGACGCGATACGTGCGGACTGAACCGTTTTGCAGGCCGTTTTGCCGGGCAGGCAAGCCGGGGTCTCCTGTTGTCATGAAGTCAAACTACATTTCATGACTTTCGTTTTGCTACTTTGGTTACTAATTTAGCAAAAATACACTTTGATGGCGACGAAAATCGTTGTTTGACTAGCTGGTGTCTCCAAATTGCCATAAAGAGAGGGCGCGATCGTTGCTACGCCACGCTGCGACCGCAGGGAATGCCTTGTCCGACAAGGCATCCACGACTTACGGCAAAGTGGGTCAAGGATTGCCACTATTGACGCAGTCGCGTGAGGCGCGTACCGAAAAATCGGAGGAAATCGTTAGTTTTCCGTAAAGAAATGAGGTTCGACGGCTCTAAACAAAAAGAGATGTTTACTTCGTTTTGCTAAACGGATGATGGCGACGCCACGCATGCGCGCGAAGCGCACGCGAACACGTGGTGCGATCGCAACGGCGAGGCGATGCATGACGATGCGGGTAATCCCGGCGGCGGTCGCTGACGACGTCGATGAAGCGCGCGGGGGCGAGGCGGGAGAGGGCGGCGGAACGCGGGGGAACGCGGGGGAATGCGGGAGGGGGGGCCTGACGGTGCCGTGCCGGCAGCGAAGCCGGCACGGTATTGGCGATCGCTTACTTGAGGCTGCCCGAGAGGAACTGCTTCAGGCGTTCGCTGCGCGTGTTGCCGAACACCTCGGCGGGTGCGCCTTCTTCCTCGACGCGGCCCTGGTGCAGGAACATGACGTGGTTCGAGACGTTGCGCGCGAAGCCCATCTCGTGCGTGACCACGATCATGGTGCGGCCTTCCTCGGCCAGCTTCTGCATCACCTTCAGCACCTCGCCCACCAGCTCCGGGTCGAGCGCCGAGGTCGGTTCGTCGAACAGCATCACGTCCGGATGCATCGCCAGCGCGCGCGCGATCGCCACGCGCTGCTGCTGGCCGCCCGACAGATGCGACGGGTATTGCTTCTCGACGCGCGGCGGCAGGCCGACCTTCTCCAGGTACTCGCGCGCGCGCTCCTCGGCCTCGCGCTTCGACAGCCCGAGCACGTGGACCGGCGCCTCGGTCACGTTCTCGAGCACGTTCATGTGCGACCAGAGATTGAAATGCTGGAACACCATCGAGAGCTTGGTGCGCACGCGCTGCAGCTGCTTCGTGTCGGCCGCCTTCAGCGCGCCGGTCTTGTCCTTCGCGGTGCGCACTTCCTCGCCGTCCACGAAGATGCGGCCGGCGTTCGGCTGCTCGAGGAAGTTGATACAGCGCAGCATCGTGCTCTTGCCCGAGCCGGACGAGCCGATCACGCTGATCACGTCGCCGGCGTGCGCCTTCAGCGACACGCCCTTCAGGACTTCGTTGCTGCCGTACTGCTTGTGGAGATCGTCGACGAAAAGCTTGTGCATCTTGGAATTCATCAGGAGTCCTCGCGCCGTTTATTTGCCTTGCGGGCGCAGGTAGGCGAGCCAGCGCCGCTCGGCCTGGCGGAACAGCCACACGAGCGTGAACGAGATCGCGAGATAGAGGAGCGCGGCGATGCCGAACGCGTGGAACGACATGTAGGTGGCCGAGTTGACGTCGCGCGCGATCTTCAGGATGTCGGGCACGGTGGCCGTGAACGCCACCGTGGTGGCGTGCAGCATCAGGATCACCTCGTTGCTGTAGAGCGGCAGCGCGCGGCGCAGCGCCGAGGGCAGGATCACGCGCCGGTAGAGCGTGAAGGTGGACATGCCGTAGGCGCGCGCGGCCTCGATCTCGCCGTAGGCGGTCGCCTTGATCGCGCCGGCGAAGATCTCGGTGGTGTAGGCGCAGGTGTTGAGCGTGAACGCGAGCAGCGTGCAGTGCATGCCGTCGCGGAAGAACTCGTTCAGGAGCGGCGTGCCGCGCACTGCCTGCAGGCTGTAGAGGCCCGTGTAGCAGAGCAGCAGCTGCACGTAGAGCGGCGTGCCGCGGAACACGTAGGTATAGAGCCACACCGCGCCGGCCAGCCACTTGCGCTTCGACACGCGCGCGCAGGCGAGCGGCACCGACAGGCAGAAGCCGAGGCCGATCGACACCACCAGCAGCCACAGCGTGATCGCCACGCCGGTGATGTGATAGCCGTCGGTGTAGAGGTAGTTGCGCCAGTATTCCTGAATCAGTTCGATCATAGGTCAGCCTTGCGGACGCCCGTGGAGTAGCGCTTTTCCAGCCACATCAGCACGAAGTTCGAGATCGTCGTGATCGCGAGGTAGATGGCCCCCGCGAGCAGCGTGAAGAAGAAGAAACGCAGCGTGCCCTTGCCGGCGTCCTGCGAGGCCTTGACCACGTCGGCCAGGCCGATGATCGAGACCAGCGCGGTGGACTTGACGAGCACCTGCCAGTTGTTGCCGATGCCCGGCAGCGCGAAGCGCATCATCTGCGGGAACATCACGCGCGAGAACACCTGCCAGTTCGACATGCCGTAGGCGGCGCCGGCCTCGAGCTGGCCGCGCGGCACCGACAGGAACGCGCCGCGGAACGTCTCGGTGAAGTAGGCGCCGTAGATGAAGCCGAGCACCAGCACGCCGGCCGCGAACGGGTCGATGTCGATCTGATCCCAGTTCATCAGGTCGGTGAACTGGTTGAGCCAGATCTGCAGGCTGTAGAACAGCAGCAGCATCAGCACCAGGTCGGGCACGCCGCGGATCAGCGTGGTGTAGAGCGTGCCGATGCCGCTCGAGATCCGGTTGCGCGAGAGCTTCGCGGCCGCGCCGACGAGGCCGAGCACGAACGCGAAGACGAGCGACAGCACGGCGAGCTTGATGGTCTGCCAGGTGCCGGAAAGTATCAGCGGGCCGTAGCCTTGAAGAAACATATGAAGTCCTTGACGGCGCAACGCGCGCGCCGAGAAAGACGCGTGCCGCGGGTCGGGCGGCACGCCCCGTGCATGTGGGTCGGGCCGTCCGGTGATTCCGCCGGGCGGCTGGCGACTTCCTCGTGCCGGGCTCGCCGCCGTGCGCGGTGACGCGCGGCGGCAAGCCCGGCCGAAACGTGGTTACTTCGCCGAATACACGCTGAACGAGAAGTACTTATGCGACAACCTGTCGTAAGTCCCGTCCTTGTGCATCGCGGCGAGAGCGGCGTTGATCTTCGCCTTCAGATCCGTGTCCTCCTTGCGCAGGCCGATCGCGGTGCCGTCGCCGATCGTCTTCGGATCCGTCACTTCCGGGCCGGCCCACGCGAAACCCTTGCCGCGCGGCGTGCGCAGGAATCCGTAGTCGGCCTGCAACTCGTCCTGCAGCGCGGCGTCGAGCCGACCGGTCCCGAGATCGGCGTAGACCTGATCCTGGTTCTGGTACGGCACGATCGTCACGCCGTGGGGTTCCCAGTACGTCTTCGCGTAGGTTTCCTGCGTCGACCCCTGCTCGACGCCGACGCGCCGGCCCTTGAGCGAGGCGAGCGTGGGCCGCAGCGGCGAGCCGGCCGGCGCGATCATCCGCGCCGGCGCGTCGTACAGCTTGTCCGAGAAGTCGATCTGCTCGCGGCGCTTGTCGGTGACGGTCAGCGACGACACGATCATGTCGAACTTGCGCGCCTTCAGCGCCGGGATGATCCCGTCGAGATCCTGCGCGACCCAGGCGCAGCGCACGGCGATGCGCGTGCAGATTTCCTTCGTCAAGTCGACGTCGAAGCCGACGATGTCGCCGTTCTTCGCGACCGATTCGAACGGCGGGTAACTGGCGTCGACGCCGATCCGGACCGTCTTCCACTCCTTCGCGACGGCGCCGCTCGCCACCACGGCGAGCGCTGCGCACAGGGCGAGCTTCTTCATCTGATTCCTCTTGCGACTGCCGCGCGCCGGCCTTCGCCCGCATCGCGCCGGCCGTATTCTAGTCAGTCAAAATTCGGTGTCGGCAGCTTCGGCGATCGGGCGGGCGGGGGCCGGCCGGCCAAAAGGGCGGTATTTTACCCGAGCCGGCGGTGCACAAGGTCGAATCTCGATTCGGGATCTGCGCTAACTGGTGCTGCGCGCGGGCGGGGCGGCATGCCGTATGGCACGGGCCGGCGCCGCGGATCGTGTCGCGGGGCGCGTGCGGGTGGAGCGGCGGGATTGTCAACAATGATGGCGGCGGGGCGGCGGGGCGGCGGGGCGGCGGGGTGACGAACGATGGCGGGCGGGCGCGGCGCCATTGTCGGCGCGGAAGGCCAAGGGCCGGGCCAGCGCCGAGCAGCCCCAAGGCAGGCGACGCGCCGCCCCGGGGGCTGCGGTTGCGGCGGAGGAGGCTGCCGTGGCCGCCCAAGCGGGCCGGCTGCTCCGCCCGCTGCGCGCAGCAGGAGCGTGGCGGATTCACCACGCCGCCGGCACCGCCCGGCGAGAAAACGAAACCGGCCGGCGCCGCTGCCGCGGGCCGGCCGGTGCGCCGAGGCGCGGCGGCGCTTACTGCGAGGCCGCCGTCGCCTGCGCCGCGTGGTGCTGCTGCCAGCGCGCCTTCATCTGGTCGTGGTGCGCCTTCATGTTCGCGAACTGCTGCTTGAGCGCGGCGCTCACGGTCGTCTTCTGCTGGTCGTTCAGGCCGTCGTAGAACGCCAGCCAGGCGCGCTCGGTCTGCTCGCGCAGCAGCGTGTTCTGCTGTTCCGCCTGCTGGCGCGCGCTGTGCAGCGCGTCGAGGTCGAGGATCGGCTGGTTCTGCGCGGCCTGGAACTGCGAGCGGGCCTGCTCGAAGCTCTGGCGCATCGCCTGGTGGTTCTGCTTCGCGGTGGCTTCGGCGGCCTGGTACTGCTGCTCCTGCTGCGCGTTCAGCTTCAGCTGGTCGTGCAGGCGCTTGAACACGGCGTAGGGGCCGCCGTGGTGATGCCAGTGGTGGCCCGGGCCGCCATGCGCGCCGGCGGGCGGCACGGGGGCGCTGGCGGTCTGGGCCTGGGCGGCGGCGCCGAACGAGAGGGCCAGTACGGCGGCGGCTGCGATAGCCATGCGAGACGTCTTCTTATACATTGCGGTGACTCCTGATCGAATGGGTGAGTCGACGTGGCGGTGCGGTACTCGAAGCTGCCGGCGCCGTCCGCATCGGTAAGACGCAGCGTAGCCAAGCGCCCCGAGGCCCGTGTTACGTCGGCGCTGTCCCCGGTTACCGCGCATTACATCCGGCTTGCGCGGTAATTCCCAGTAACCCATTCCTCTGGATGTTTCAGCCGGCCCCGCCAACCCGCACGGTAAACTTCACGCCATGACTACCCAGATCCTCATCGTCGACGACGACCAAGAACTGCGCGACCTGTTGCGCGACTATCTCGTGCGCCAGGGCATGGAGGTGTCGGTGCTGCACGACGCCGCCTCGCTCGAGAAGCGCCTCGAGCGCGAACGGCCCGACCTGATCGTGCTCGACCTGATGATGCCGGGCGTCGACGGCCTGACCGCGCTGCGCCAGCTGCGCGCGGCCGGCGACGACATCCCGGTGATCATGCTGACCGCGCGCGCCGACGACGTCGACCGCATCGTCGGCCTCGAACTCGGCGCCGACGACTACCTCGGCAAGCCGTTCAACCCGCGCGAGCTGCTCGCCCGCGCCCAGGCGGTGCTGCGCCGGCGCCGCGCGACGCCGTCGGCGGCCGCGCCCGAGCAGCGCGAGCCCTACGCGTTCGGCCGCTTCGTGCTCGATTTTCAGGCCCGCACGCTGTCGGTGGACGGCCGGCCCGCCACGCTGTCGAGCAGTGAATTCGCGCTGCTGAAGATCTTCGTCAACAACGCGTTGCGCACGCTCACGCGCGAGCGCCTGCTCGAACTGCTGCACGGCCCCGAATACGACGGCACCGACCGCGGCATCGACGTGCAGGTCTGGCGCCTGCGGCGGATCCTGGAAAGCGATCCGTCCACGCCGCGCTTCATCCAGACGGTGCGTGGCCGCGGCTACGTGTTCGTGCCCAACGGCGAGGCCCATGCGCAGACCCATTGATTCGCTGTTCGGCCGGCTCGCGCTGCTGGTGGTGGGCGTACTGCTGCTGTCGCACTTCGCGTGGTATCTGGCGATCCGGCTCGACCGCAACGAATCGCAGATGCGCTACGCGGTGGAGGAGGCCGCGTTCCTGGTCGACGCGGTCCGCCAGCACGAGCAGCGCACCCCGGACCAGCCGCTGCCCTCGCGCGTGCGGCTCGTGCCGCCCGACAGCGCCGACGTGCCGCGCGAAGACCCCGACATGCCGCCGCCGCCGAAGCGTTTCCTCGACGATCTGCGCGATCGCATGCCGCCCGGCACCGAAGTGCGCTTCGGCCAGCCGGGCAAGCCGCCCGTGCTGTGGGTGAAGGAGCCGAACGACCGCAACTGGATCGTGGTGCCGGCGCAGCCGCTGCACCCGCGCCGCTCGCGCGACCGCATGCTGATCTGGCTCGGGATGATCTTCTCGGCCGCGGTGATGGCGGCGCTGTTCGCCGCCTGGCAGCTGCAGCAGCCGCTGCGTTCGCTCGCGCGCGCGGTGGGCCGCTTCGGCCGCGGCATGACGGTGCCGCCGGTGCGCGAGGCCGGCCCGCGCGAGTTGCGCCAGCTCACGCGCGGCTTCAACCAGATGGTCGAGCAGGTTTCGCGCGCCGAGAACGATCGCGCCGTGATGCTGGCCGGCGTCGCGCACGACCTGCGCACGCCGCTCGCGCGGATGCGGCTGCGCGCCGAGATGATGGACGACATGCGGCTGCGCGACGGCGTGGTTCGCGACGTCGATTCCATGTCGCACATCGTCGACCAGTTCCTCGTGTTCGCGCACGGCGGCGCCGATCGCAGCGAGGTGGTGGAGGTCGACCAGGCCTGCGAGCGGATCGCGCGCACCTATCGCGCGGTCGCGCCGAACGCGCCGCCCGTCGAGATCGCGCTCGCGGCCGGCGGCGGGTTCCGGCTGCCCGCCGCGACGCTCGACCGGATCCTCTCGAACCTGCTCGACAACGCGCACGCCTACGGCGCGCCGCCGGTGCGGATCGCCACCGAGCGGACCGGCGAGGGCTACCTGCTCAGCGTCAGCGACCACGGCAAGGGCATCGCGCAGCGCGACCTGGCCGATGCGACGCGGCCGTTCGTGCGGCTCGACCCGGCGCGCGGCGGCAACGGCCACAGCGGGCTCGGGCTTGCGATCGTCGAGCGGCTCGTGCAGCGCATCGGCGGGGCGTGCCGGATCGGCAATCAGGAGCAGGGGGGATTGCGGGTCGCGATGGTGTTCCCGTTCGACGTGGTGCCGAAACCCGAACGCGAATCCGTGGGGGCGTGAGCCGGCCGGCTCGGGGCGGGCGCGGCGTGTCCCGTTGCCCTGCGGTGCTGTCCGGCGTTCGCCGGGTGCCCCTTTTGTGTTGCACGGCGCGGCAGTGCGCCGCGCCGGCTTGTCGAATTACTCGCCGAACAGCGACCCGAGCGTTTCCGCCGCGTGGCTGTCGATCGTGTTGTAGGTGACGCTCGTCGCCTCGAAGATGTACAGCGTCGTGTATTTGCCGAGCCGCTCGAGGATCTCGTCCTGCAGCGATTCCGGCACGATGTTCATGTTCAGATACCACGCGGTAGACGACAGCCGCGCCTGGAACGCACCGTACTCCTGCATCAGCGTGTAGAACGCATCCGCATCCTGATCCCGGCACACGATAACCAGATTTCCTGCCATTCAGCCCTCCTGCATGTAGACGTTCGTTCTTGCGAAGCAAACCCGATCATACCTGCTTCGCCGCGGCTGTTTGCCCGCGTTTCGCGGGACACGCGCGCCGCCGCTGTTGCATCCGCACCCGGGCGGGTTTCGCCGCGTGCCGGATCGCGGCATAATTCGCCCTTGCACGGCCGCGCTCACGTTGCAGCCCGCTTGCGAGTTCTTTCAAAATCCCGCGATCCACCCGTTTTTGGGTCGATTTCTCCACGATTCGCGGTGGATGTCAGCACGTTGCGCACCGGAAGCTTGTGCCTGAAACAGGGGTTGTAGTAGTGTCGTGCCGTCGTCGCGTCGGGCGGTTTCGCCGACGACGGGAAGGTGGGGCGGACGGGGCAGCGGTGGCCTCGATTCGCGATTGCCAGTCATAACGAAACGCCGCGCTTCGCGCCTTACCATGAGTCGTGTGTGCATGATGGCCTTAATTTTTGACTCGAACGGCCGTACCGGGGAGGGCGCCTGATGGACTTTGGTTTCAATCCGAACCGGATCGCGAACGCGTCGGCGTGGCGCGTGCTGCCGAACCGCTGGGATTTCATCGCCTTTCCGCTGATCCTCTGCGTGATCGCGATGGCGGCGGTCGGTTTCCACCAGACGATGGCGCCGATCGCCACGCTCTCCGCCCAGAAGATCTCGCTCGATCCCGCGAACCTGCCCGAATACGCGCTGCGCACCACGCTGCGCATGCTGGCCGCGATGGTCGCCTCGCTCGTCTTCACGCTGGTCTACGGCACGCTGGCGGCCAAGAGCCGCCGCGCGGGCATGGTGCTGGTGCCGATTCTCGACATCCTGCAGTCGGTGCCGGTGCTCGGCTACATCTCGTTTACGGTCACCTTCTTCCTCGCGCTGATCCCGAGTCGCGTGGCGGGCGCCGAGCTGGCCGCGATCTTCGCGATCTTCACGAGCCAGGCCTGGAACATGACGTTCAGCTTCTACCAGTCGCTGCGCACGGTGCCGCGCGACCTGGACGAGGTCTCGCGCGGCTTCCACCTCACCACCTGGCAGCGCTTCTGGAAGCTCGAGGTGCCGTTCTCGATGCCGGGCCTGGTCTGGAACATGATGATGTCGATGTCGGGCGGCTGGTTCTTCGTGGTGGCCTCCGAGGCGATCACGGTCGGCAACCACACCATCACGCTGCCCGGCATCGGCGCGTACCTGGCGCAGGCGATCACCGAGCAGAACCTGCACGCGGTGGGCTGGGTGATCCTGACCATGACGGTGGTGATCCTCGCCTACGACCAGCTGCTGTTCCGCCCGCTGGTGGCCTGGGCCGACAAGTTCCGCATGGAGAACACCAGCTCCGGCGACGCGCCCGAATCCTGGCTGCTCGACCTGGTGCGCCGCACGCGCCTGATCCACCAACTGCTGGTGCCGGCCGGCTGGCTGTTCGCGAAGATGGCGCGGCTGCCGTTCCGGCTGCCGAGCTTCGACGCCGCGCGTTTCACGCTGCCGCGCGTCGAGAAGCAGGCCTCGCGCGCCGCCGACATCGGCTGGGCGATCCTGGTGCTGCTCGGCACCGCCTACGTGGTCTGGCGCGTGGTGGCGTTCGTCAGCACCGGCGTGACGTTCGACGAGGTCGGCCACGTGTTCCTGCTCGGCCTTGCCACGCTGCTGCGCGTGATACTGCTGATCGCGATCGCCTCGGTGATCTGGGTGCCGATCGGCGTCTGGATCGGCCTGCGCCCGGCGCTTGCCGAGAAGGCCCAGCCGGTCGCGCAGTTCCTCGCGGCGTTCCCGGCCAACCTGCTGTTCCCGGTGTTCGTGATCGTGATCGCGCGCTACAAGCTGAACCCGGACATCTGGCTGTCGCCGCTGATCGTGCTCGGCACGCAGTGGTACATCCTGTTCAACGTGATCGCGGGTGCGACGTCCTACCCGAACGACTATCGCGAGGCCGCCACCAACTTCCGCATCCGCAGCTGGCAATGGTGGCGCCAGGCGATCCTGCCCGGCATCATGCCGTACTACATCACGGGCGCGATCACGGCCTCGGGCGGCGCGTGGAACGCGAGCATCGTCTCGGAGTTCGTCCAGTGGGGCGACACCAAATTCGAGGCGCACGGGCTCGGCGCCTATATCGCGCAGATGACGGCGGCCGGCGACTATCCGAAGATCATCATGGGGATCACCGTCATGTCGCTGTTCGTGACGCTGTTCAACCGCCTGTTGTGGCGCCCGCTGTACGCCTACGCCGAAGCCAAGCTGCGGCTCGACTAAGACTCATTGAGAGCGAAACGCGATGCAAAACCAGAATGCTGCCCCGACGCCGGCGCCGCTGCGCCTGGGCGACGAGATCCTGAACGTCAAGGACGTCAGCCGTGGCTTCAACAAGACCCAGGGCGAGCTGCTCGTGCTGGACGGCGCGAACCTGTCGCTGCGCGAGGGCGAGATCGTCGGCCTGCTCGGCCGCTCGGGCTCGGGCAAGTCGACGCTGCTGCGCATCATCGCCGGGCTGATCGAACCGACGGGCGGTGACGTCACCTATCTCGGCAAGCCGCTGAACGGCCCGGCCGAGGGCGTCGCGATGGTGTTCCAGACCTTCGCGCTGTTCCCGTGGCTGACCGTGCTGCAGAACGTCGAAGCCGGCCTCGAGGCGCTCGGCGTGGCCGCTCGCGAGCGGCGCGAGCGCGCGCTCGCGGCGATCGACCTGATCGGCCTCGACGGCTTCGAGAACGCCTATCCGCGCGAGCTGTCGGGCGGCATGCGCCAGCGCGTCGGCTTCGCGCGCGCGCTGGTGGTCGATCCGACCATCCTGCTGATGGACGAGCCGTTCTCGGCGCTCGACGTGCTGACCGCCGAAACGCTGCGTACCGACCTGCTCGACCTGTGGACGCAGGGCCGCATGCCGATCAAGTCGGTGCTGATCGTCACGCACAACATCGAGGAAGCGGTGTTCATGTGCGACCGGATCCTCGTGCTGTCATCGAACCCGGGCCGCGTGATCGCCGAGATCAAGGTGCCGTTCAAGCATCCGCGCAACCGTCTGGATCCGGCGTTCCGCCGCCTCGTCGACGACATCTACGCGAAGATGACGGCGCGCCAGACCGGTGAGGCGACCAAGAAGGGGCTGGAGCTCGGCAGCTGGCTGCCGCAGGTGTCGACCAACCTGATGGCCGGCCTGATCGAAACGCTGGCCGCGGCGCCGTATCACGGCCGCGCCGACATGCCGGAAATCGCGCGCTCGCTGCACCTGGAAGTGGACGACCTGTTCCCGATCGCCGAAGTGCTGCAGTACCTCGGCTTCGCCGACGTGCGCGAGGGCGACGTGTTCCTGACGCCGCCGGCGCGCGTGTTCGCCGAGTTCGGCACGCAGGAGCGCAAGCTGATGTTCGCCGATCATTTGCTACGGCACGTGCCGCTCGCGGCGCGGATCAAGAAGGTGCTCAACGAGCGGCCCGGCCATCGCGCGCCGCGCGTGCGCTTCGAGCAGGAGCTCGAGGATTTCCTGTCCGACAGCGCGGCCGAGGAAACGCTCGACTCGGTGATCGACTGGGGCCGTTACGGCGAGATCTTCTCGTACAACGACCAGACCGAGATCTTCAGCCTCGAGGACGTCGAGTCCTGATCGACGGCGGGGCGGCGGCGCGCAGCAGCGTGTGCCTGTCCGCCTCGCGCCTGCCTCATTCCGCCTCGGCTATTCCGTCTTACTGCAAACTCCCCCAGCGCGCCACGGCCGGCTCGGCCGAGGCCCAGCTCCAGCGGCCCTGCGGCGCCTGACAGGCGCTCGCGATGAACCAGTCGGCCGGGTGGTCGCCGTCCTTCACCGAAAACGCGAATTCCTTGCAGAGCGCGAGCGGCGTCGAGAACGCGCGCGTCACGCGCACCTCGCCTTCGCCGTTGTCGATCGGCAGCCGGTTCTTCACTTTCCACGGCGCCGTCTCGCCCACCGCCAGGCCGCCCGCGGTGGTCGCGATCACGTCCTGCTGATGCGCCTGGAAATGCTTCATGGTGCGGTTGACGGCCTCGTCGGTGGCCGCCTGCACGGCGATGCCCACGCCGATGCCGACCGCCGGGTTGGCCGTGACGAGCCCGGTGGCCGCGCCGGCCAGCGCGCCGCTCGCCGCGCCCACCGAGCCGCAGCCGGGCAGCGTCGCGACCGCCGCCGCGAGCACGCAGACGGTGGCCGCGCAGCGCCACGCGCTCATTGCAGTGCTCCCCAGCGTGCCGTGGCCGGCTCGGCCGAGGCCCATTTCCACTTCGGCCCGTCGCGGCAGATGGTGGCGACGTAGAACGACGAACCCAGTTGCGCGGGCGGCGTGGCTGACGCCGCCGCCGGCGCGGACGCCGCCGTTGCCCCCGAAGCCGCGCCGGCCGCGGCCGCGTGCTTCGCGTCGCTGTCCACCGAAAACACGATCTCCTTGCAGTCGAGCGGCCCGACGCTGATCAGGCGGCTGACCGTGACGCGGCCGAACTCGTCGTCCTCGATCGGCACCGTGTGGTGCGTGGCCCAGCGCGCGACGCCGCCCACTTCGAGCGGGCCCGCCGCGTCCGCGATCTGGCCTTGCGAATAGGTGTGCGCGACGCGCTGCGTGTACTGCACGCCGGCGCGCGCCGCGGCCACCGCGCCGAGGCCGATGCCGGTGGCCACCGCCGCGTTGTTGGTGACCTTCGCGGCCACCGCCGCGCCGGCGATACCGGCGCCGGCGGTCGCGCCTTCGCTGTAGAGGGAGTTGCAGCCGGAGAGCAGCAGCGACAGCGCGGCGCCGGCGAGCGCGAGGCTCGCGACGCGGGGCGGCCGCCGGGGCGAAGCGGTGCGTGAGTTCATGCTGGATGCGGTCCTGTCGGGAATGCGCCGCGTCCGGATTGCTCGCGCGGCACCGGCGCTCATTGTTCCGCAATGTTCCGATCCGAATTGCAAAGGATGGAAAAAACGTTTGCGGCGCCGGTCGGCGCATAGTGTCATACAAAAGCTCGGGGCAGGGTCGCATCGTTACAAATTGAAGGTAATTGTTACCTTCGCATCGATCGGGCCAGCCTACACTGGCTCGTCACTGTTTCAACGGCGATGCGCCGCACAGCTCGATGAGACATCCTGCAATGCGCCGTGCCCGGCGCAACCCGCGCCCCGAAGGCGGCAGCGACACGCGCCGCACGACTCCCGCCGGCCCCGCCGCGTCCAGGCCCGAGCGGCCCGACGCTCCCGCGGACGGCGAGCACAACCAGGGCGGCGCGCGCCCCGAAGGGATCGACTACCAGCGCGATCTCGGTTCCGAGCAGGACGCGTGAGGCGGCCGTTAGCGCCGTCTCCCCGCTTCATCCGCATCGCGGTGCCGGCCATTCGCGCCGGTTGCCGTCGCCGTCCAGTCCGATCGTTATATCCACGCCGTCGCGCCGGGCATATCGCATGCTCGCGACGGAGGGACCCGGCTGCGTCAGGCGCCCGGGGTATCCAGCACAGGAGGGCCGTATGAGCAGATTGATCGTGGTTTCGAATCGTGTGGCAGCCGGGCAGGACACGCGTCCATCGGCGGGCGGGCTCGCCGTGGGTGTACTCGACGCGCTGCAGCAGTCGGGCGGGATCTGGTTCGGATGGAACGGCGAGATCGTCGGCGAGCCCGGCGAACCGGTGATCGAGCGCGAGGGCAACGTCACCTACGCGACGGTGGGGCTCACGCGGCGCGATTACGACCAGTACTACCGCGGCTTCTCGAACGCCACGCTGTGGCCGGTGTTCCACTACCGCATGGATCTGGCGCGCTTCGACCGGCAGGAGTACGAAGGCTATCAGCGCGTGAACGCGACGCTCGCCCGACAACTGCGCGCGCTGATCCGGCCCGACGACATCATCTGGGTCCACGACTATCACCTGCTGCCGTTCGCGCACGCGCTGCGCGCGCTCGGCGTGCAGAATCCGATCGGCTTCTTCCTGCACATCCCGTTCCCCTCGCCGGAGGTGCTGCGCACCGTGCCGCCGCACGAGGAACTGATCCGCTGCATGTGCGCCTACGACGTGGTGGGTTTCCAGACCGAATCGGATCAGCAGGCGTTCGTCGACTACATCGAACGGCGTGGCATCGGCACCTCGAGCGAAGACGGCATGCTGCACGTCCACGGCCGCGTCGTGAAGGTGGGCGCCTATCCGATCGGCGTCTATCCGGAAGCGATCGCCGAGGCCGCGGTCCAGCATGCGCAGCGCAAGCCGGTGGCCTCGCTGCGCGACGCGATTCGCGACCGCAAGCTGGTGATGAGCGTGGACCGGCTCGATTACTCGAAGGGGCTGGTCGAGCGCTTCCAGGCGTTCGAGCGGATGCTGGCCAATGCCTCGGGCTGGCAGGGCCGCGTCTCGTTCGTGCAGGTCGCGCCGCCGACGCGCTCCGACGTGCAGACCTACCAGCGGATTCGCCAGACTCTCGAGCAGGAGGCGGGCCGCATCAACGGCCGCTTCGCGCAGCTCGACTGGACGCCGATCCAGTATCTGAACCGCAAGTACGAGCGCAACCTGCTGATGGCGCTGTTCCGGCACGCGCACGTCGGCTACGTGACGCCGCTGCGAGACGGCATGAACCTGGTCGCGAAGGAGTACGTCGCCTCGCAGAATCCTGACGATCCCGGCGTGCTGGTGCTGTCCGAGTTCGCGGGCGCCGCGGCCGAGCTGCCGGGTGCGCTGATCGTCAATCCGGCCGACCTCTCGCAGATGGCCGAGGCGCTCGAGCGCGCGCTGTCGATGCCGCTCGGCGAGCGGCGCGAGCGGCATGGCAGCAACTTCGCCGCGCTCAAGCGCAACGATCTCTCGGTGTGGCGCGATTCGTTCGTCTCGGACCTGCGCAGCGTGGCGACGGCCGCGTCGGTCACCCAGCGCGCGGGACGGCGCACCGCGGATGCATGACGGCGAACCGGCCGCCGAGGCAGGCGGACCAGGAACGGGCGGCGCCGAGGCGCCGCCTTTTTTCATCGTGACGGGCGGGCCCGGCGCGGGCAAGAGCACGCTCGTCGACGCGCTGGCCGCGCGCGGGCTGGCCCGCACCGACGAGGCGGGGCGCGGCGTGATCGTCGACCAGGTCGCGATCGACGGGCCGGCGCTGCCGTGGCGCGATCGCGCGGCGTTCGCGGAACTGATGCTCGGCTGGGAAATGCGTTCCTATGCGCTGGCCCGGCGCGAGGCGGCGCGCGGTGCCGGGCCGGTGTTCTTCGATCGCGGTGTGCCTGACGTGATCGGCTATCTGACGCTGTGCGGGCTGCCCGTGCCGCCGCACGCGCTGGCGGCGGCGCGGCACTATCGCTATCGAAGCCTGGTGTTCCTCGCGCCGCCGTGGCCCGAAATCTATGCGCGCGACGCCGAGCGCAAGCAGGATTAC
Organism: Burkholderia perseverans; assembly: GCF_022870505.1. Classification (NCBI taxonomy): domain Bacteria; kingdom Pseudomonadati; phylum Pseudomonadota; class Betaproteobacteria; order Burkholderiales; family Burkholderiaceae; genus Burkholderia; species Burkholderia perseverans. The sequence continues at coordinate 3,355,796 of NZ_CP045094.1, read as the reverse complement.
GCCGAGGCGGTGCGCACCGCGGAGGTGATGAGGCAGGTCTATGGCGCGCTCGGCTATCGGCTCGTCGAGCTGCCATGCGTGGAGGTCGAAGCGCGCTGCCGGTTCGTGCTCGGCGCGCTCGCCGCCGACGGCATCGCGGTCGCGCGCTGATCCGGCCGGCCCGGAAGGCTCAGGCCGCGGCGTCCGACGCGCGCGCGCCGAGCCGCAGCAGGCTCACGCAGGCGGCGAGCGCCGCGAACGCGGTGGCCACGTACAGTGCGACGGTCGGCCCGCGCGCGGGCACGACGCCGAAGATCAGCGCGACCAGCGCAGCGCCGAGCGTCTGCCCGGTGAGCCGCGCGGTGCCGAGCATGCCACTCGCGCCGCCGCTGCGATGGCGCGGCGCCGACGACAGGATCGTGCGGTTGTTCGGCGACTGGAACAACCCGAAGCCGGCGCCGCAGAGCGCCATGCGCCAGATGATGTCGCCGGCCCCCGGATGCGCGTCGAGCATCGCCAGCGCGAGCAGGCCGGCCGCGAACAGCGCGAGCCCGATCCCGCCCAGCACGCCGGCCGAGTAGCGGTCGGACAGCACGCCCGCGAGCGGCGCGGCCACCACGATCACGAGCGGCCACGGCGTCATGTAGAGCCCGGTCTCGACCTGCGACAGGCCGAGCGTGTGCTGGAGCCAGAACGGCAGTGCGACGAACGCGAGCATCTGCGAGGTGAACGAGGCGACCGAGGTGCCGATCGACAGCGCGAATACCGGGATGCGCAGCAGGTCGACGGGCAGCAGCGGCGCGGGCTGCGTCAGCTGCCGGCGCACGAACACGTAGCCGAGCCCGAGCGCGCCGAGCGCGCCCGCGGCCACCAGCGCGTAGTCTACGCCGTGCCCGAAGCTGTCGACGGTGACGATCACGAGGCCGAACACGCAGGCGTTCAAGAGCGCGCTCAGGTAGTCGTAGGGCGCGTCGTGGCCGCGGTTGACGGGCAGCGCGCGCAGGCCGAGCGTGATCGCGACGATGCCGATCGGCACGTTGATCGCGAACAGCCACGGCCACGGCGCGAACGCGAGCACGGCCGAGGCCACCGTCGGCCCGATCGCCGAGGCGAGCGCGACCACCACCGCATTCAGCGCGACGCCGCGGCCGAGCAGGCGCGCCGGATAGATGGTCCGCACCAGCGCGGTGTTGACGCTCATGATGCCGGCCGCGCCGAAGCCCTGGATCACGCGCATCGTCGCGAGCGAGACGAGCGACCCGGCGAGCGAACAGCCCAGCGACGAGACGGTGAACAGCATCAGCCCGGCCACGTAGACGCGCCGGTAGCCGATCCGGTCACCGAGCGCGGCGAGCGGCAGCAGCGAGATCGTGACGGCGAGCTGGTAGGCGTTGACGATCCAGATCGAGGCCGCGTCGCTGGCCTGCAGGTCGTGGGCGATGGTCGGCAGCGCGACGTTCGCGATCGCGCCGTCTAGCACGGCGAGCAGTACGCCGAACGCAACGCAGAGAATCGCCCAGTAGCGTTGTGGAAGGGGCAGGCCGTGGTCGTCGGCGTTCATGGCGGCTGGTCGGGCTGGTCGGGCGGGGCGGGCGTGCATGGCGGCGCCGCTGTCAGGTTGGTTGCGCGCGCAACCGGTTGGGCGGCTGCGGCGGCGCGGGGGCGCGCGGCCAGGGAGCCGCGCGTCGTCGGTGAGCGCGACGGGTTCGGTTACTTCAGTTCGTAGAGGCCGGTGTAGCTGGCCGACGCGATCTGGTTCAGGTGGATCATGAAGCGTGCCACCGCGTTCGTCGTGTCCGGCGTGATGGGCAGGCTGTCTACCTTCAGCGCGTGGACGCGGAAGATGTAGCGATGCGGCTTGTCGCCTCGCGGCGGGGCCGCGCCGCCGAAACCGTCGTCGCCGTAGTCGTTGCGCACCTGCAGCGCGCCGGCCGGCAGTGCCGAGCCGCCCGCCGCGCCCGCGCCTTCCGGCAGGCTGGTGGTGCCGACCGGCAGGTTCACGGCGACCCAGTGCCAGAAACCGCTGCCGGTGGGCGCGTCGGGATCGTAGACGGTGACGGCGAGGCTCTTCGCATCGGCCGGCACGCCTTCCCAGCGCAGCGCGGGCGAGGTGTTGCCGCCATCCACGCCGAATCCGGCGTGGTGGTATTCCTGCGCTTTCGGCATCAGTGCGCCTTCGGCGAAAGCATCGATGTGCAGCCGGAATTCAGCCATGGTGATCGGTCTCCTGAGTTCGGTGGGAAGCGGCCGCGAACCGGGCCTGCCGGCCGCGCCGACGCGGACCGGGCGAGTGTATCACCGGCATCCCGATCGCGACGGCGGCCGCCGCGCGCGTGGTCGGGCCGGGCCGGCTCCGCCGCGGCTGCGCCGTCTGCATGCCATCCACGAGCCGCGTTTCGCGTCCGTCGTGCCGCGGCGTGCAGGCGCCTTACGCTTCGAAATCGAGGCCGCCGAGCAGCACGTGCGGCGTGGTCTGCGTGCGCGAGCCGAAGTCGAGGCCGCGCGCGCCTTCCCAGCCCGGCAGCTTGCACGACAGCGCGTCGAGATAGCGCGCGAAGCGGGCGCCGTCGTGTTCCGCGACGAGCCGTTCGATCTCGTCGGTATCCCAGGTCAGCGTGATGTCGAGCGGATGGTCGAAGCCGCGCACGTGTTCGGGCGTCGTACTGACGACGTTGATCTGGCTGGGGTGCCCGTGGCCGCCGTAGGGAACGGCGGCGACGCGCACGCGCGGGCCGAGCATCGTCGCGATCCGTTCGGCGATGCGGGGGGCGAGTTCGGTGTCGAACCGGTGCGCGGTGTCGGGATTCATGGTGATGGCATGGCGATGCTGGGTCGGGGGGCGCCGCTGCGTTCCGGCGTTCGAAAATCCTAGCATGCGACCCCGCGATACCGCTCGTGCTGCCCGTACCGCGTGTCAGGCGCGCGTAATCCGGCGTTACCACTTGCTGCACCTGTTACGGCGGGCCCGTCCCACAATGGGTTTCATCACGTACCACTTCGAGTGGAGAGCATCATGATCAACAAGAAAATCGTCGCAGTGCTGGTTACCGCCGGGGCGCTCGTCGCCGCCGGCCCAGCTTCCGCTCACGGGCGCTGGCATGGTCACGGCGGCGGTGGCGGCGGCGCCGTGGTCGGCGCGCTGATCGGGGGCGCCGTGCTCGGCGCGATCGTCTCGTCGGCGCTGACGCCCGCGCCGGCCTACGCGGCGCCGGCTTATCAACCGGTCTATCAGCAGCCCGCGCAGTACCAGTACCAGCAGGCCTATGCCGGCCCGCCGCCGGGCACCTGCTATGACGGCTATCGCCGTGCCTACGTGGCCTGCGGCCCGCAACCGGCGCCCGGTTACTACCAGCAGCAGGGTTGGTGAGCAAGCGCCGTGCGCCGCCGCGCCTGTCGCGGCGACGACGGCCATGAAAAGCGCCCGCACCGGCATGACCGGGCGGGCGCTTTTTTTGCATGATGCGGGAAATTGCGGAGGGGAGCCGGGGCGGTCGCTCGATGCGGTCCGCGAAACCGATTGCCGAAACAACCGGTTGCAAATCAGTGGGCGCCGCTGCGTGAAGCTGGTGGCTTCACGCGCGATTGTCGGCCACGTCAGCGGGCTCGAGCGGACTCAAGCGGGTTCAGCGCCCGTGACCGCCACCCCCGCCGCCATGACCGCCGCCGCCGCGTCCCCCGCCGCCGCCGTGGCCACCAGGCCAGCCGCTGTTGCCTCCGCCGTGCCCACCGCCGCCGCCGCCACCGTGCCAGCCACCACCACCACCACCGTGCCAGCCGCCGCCGCGGTCATGCCAACCGCCACGGTCGTGCCAGCCGCGGTCGCGATAGCCGCCCCCGCCGCCCCAGACGTTGACGGTGCCGTAGACGGGTGCGTAACCGCCGCCGCCATAGCCATAGCCGTCGGCATAACCATCCGTGTAGTAGGGTTGCGAATAGCCGTAGCCGCCGTCGGGCACGGCGACGCAGCCGGCCAGCGCGGCAGCGATTCCGAGTGTTCCGATCAGTCTCAGCATGATGAGTCTCCAGAGTGCTGCTGGTAGGAAGGGTGCGACTTCGGCGAGTTCGGGGGCAATTGTGTCTGGAGATTACAATCGCGTAAGTCGCGGCACACCATTTGGGCGACCGGCCGGCCCGCCGGGCGCGCTCGCCGCGGCGGCGCGCGCCGGTGCCGCCGGGTCCCGGGGCGCTTCGCCCGCTTCAACCGGTTTCAACCGATTCGATCCGCCCATTCGATCCGCTTGTCCGATTCGTCAATCAGGAGATTCGCATGCGTTGTCCGTTCCGGCTGTCCCTCGTGTTCACCGCGGCCGTCGTGTCGCTTGGCGGCGCGCGCCTCGCGGCCGCGCAGGCCGTTGTGCCGGATGCCGCGTCGTCGGCGACGGCCGCGGCGGCCGCCGTCGATCTGAAGATGTTCCCGGCTCCGCAGCCCGGCATGCAGCGCGCGGTGATCTCGCTGCCGCCGGCCGACCTCGAGGACGACCTGCGCGTGCAGGTGATCGTCGGCAAGACGATGCCGGTCGACTGCAACGTCCACACCTTTCCGGCGCGCCTGCAGCACGACACCGTGCAGGGTTGGGGCTATCCGTACTATCGCGTGACCGACGTCGGCCCGGTGGCGGCCACCCGGATGGCCTGCGCGCCGTCGGCCGCGCCGCAGACGGCGTTCGTGATCGGCAGCGGCGATGGCTTCCTGCTGCGCTACAACAGCCGCCTGCCGGTGGTCGTCTACGTGCCCGACGGCTACGAGGTGCGCTATCGGCTCTGGCAGGGCTCCAACGAGGTCGGGCGCGCGGTCGTGCGCTGAGCGCGCCAAAACCGCCGAGCCCGCCGAATCCACGGGATGCGCGGCGCGCTAGTGCAGCGAGCAGGCCAGCCAGTTGCGGATGCGGATCGCGTCGGCGACATGGTCGTGCGGTCCCGGCGCGTCGAGCAGCACCACGTCCACCGGCCGCGTGCCGATCCGGTAGCGGATCACGAGGCAGTGGCCGGCCTCGTTGATGAAGCCGGTCTTCTGCAGCTGGATCCGCGTATCGTCGCCGCGGACCAGTGCGTTCGAATTCACATAGCTCAACTGGCCGTGGCCGGGATGCACGATCTGCGCATGGTCGGTCGAGAACGCGCGGATCGCCGGATAGCGGTCCGCGGCCGACACGAGACGGGCCAGGTCGCGGGCCGTCGAGACGTTGTGCGGCGAGAGCCCCGTCGCGTTGACGAAATGCGTGTTCGTCATGCCGAGCACGCGCGCCTTGCGGTTCATCGCGGCGATGAAGGCCGGCCGCCCGCCCGGATAGTCGCGCGAGAGCGCGGCGGCCGCACGGTTCTCCGACGACATCAGCGCGATGTGCAGCATGTCGCGTCGCGACAGCACCGAGCCGACCTTCAGGCGCGAGCCGGTGAACTTGATCGTGTCGCGATCGCTGACGGAGACGCGCAGCCGATGCGCGAGCGGCACGCGCCGATCGAGCGAGACCACCGCCGTCATCAGCTTCGAGACCGATGCGATCGGCTTGATCCGGTTCGCATGGCGTTCGAGCAGCACCGTGCCGCTGCGCTCGTCGACCACATAGATTGCCTGTGAGTGCAGCAGGCGCCGGGTGGCCGGCGTATAGCCGCAGCTCGCGAGCAACTGCGGTTTCGCGCCGCCGACGGTGCGCGCGGCAAGCGGTGCCTGCGGCGCGCGTGCATGCCGCGGAGCGTGCCGCGCGCGGCCGGCGGGCGGATGATGCGGCTTGCGCTTCGCGGTTCTGGCGCGCGTCGTGCGCGGGCGGTGCTGCCGCTCGTGCGAGACGGCGCCGTGCTTCGGCGCCACGCGGCGGCGGGGCTTGCGGCGCGCCTTCGCGTGCCGCGCCGGCTTGACGTGCCTGGCTGGGCGCGCCGTGCAGCGCGCGCCGTGTGCGGTGTGGGCTTTCGCGCAGGTGCGAGCGGTTTGCGCGGCCGCTGCGGTGCCGGGCAGCAGGGCGGCCATGGCCGCCGCGAACGCAATCAACAGCAGCGCGAGGCGGCGCCGCAACGACAGGGGAAGACGGAACGAGCGGGCGATCGGGTGATGGGTCATTCGGAATACGGCGAGGGAGCGGGTTGAACTGGTCGCGTCGCGCGTATGACCGGCCGGGTACGAAAAGATTCGCGCGCGGCCGCCGGCACGGGCGTCAGTCCCAGATGCTGCGGATGGCGATGGCGACGATCACGGGCACCGAGAACACCAGCGGAATCGCGAAGTAGGGCGCCTCGCGGTCGACGATATAGCTGTAGATCACCCAGCCGGCGCCGATCGCGAACGTGACGATGCCGGCGAGCACGGCGATGAGGTTGAGCGTGCGGGTCGACAGGCGGCGCGGTTTGTCGGATTCGGTGGGCATCGTCGGCGACAGCGGAAAGAAAGGGCGTGCGCAAATTGCGGCAGCCGGACGCGCGGCGCGCGACCGCGTTCATGATCGCAGCAAAGCGGCGCATCGCGCAAGGCGCGGCGCCCGCGCGCGGCGCCGGCGTCAGGCGGTGCCGTCGTCCTGCCGTTCGACGCCGGCCGCGCCTTCGAGCAGGCGGCGCGTGGCTTCATACGCGTGCAGCATCTGGTCCGGCCACGGCGATTGCAGCATCACCGCCTGGTGGTTCTCGAAGGCCGACGACAGCAGTTGCGCGAGCTGCGGCGAACGCAGATGGCGCAGCAGCACCGTCAGCGCGATCGCGGTGGCCTGGCCGGCGCCGGCCGTCTGCAGTTCGGCAGCGGTCAGCGCGGCGATTTGTTCGTTGACGTTCATGAAGAAGCTCCTGAGGCTGATAAGCGAATGGCGTGAGCCGCGCCGGGCGCGGCAAACGCGTGATTTTCGCATGAGCCGGCACGGTGGGCCGCCGGGCGTGGCGCGGCGGCGTTCTTTTCGGGAGGCAGGCGATGAGGCATCCGAACTATCTGTTGATCGCGATCGGCGTGATCCTGGCGATCGCGGCGGCATCGAGCGTCTACCGGACCCTCGAGTTCTCGGCGTCGTCGGTCGTCGCGACCGGCACGGTGGTGCGCCGGCTCGCGGGCGGCCACCATCCCGAAATCGTGTTCGAGGGCGCGGACGGCCGGCGTCATCGGCGCGCGATCGGCACCTGGCGCTCGCTCGCGGCCGGGGAGCGCGTGCCCGTCCGTTATCGCGCGGACGATCCGGACGGCAGCGCGGAGATCGACTTCGGCGCCGACATCTGGTCGCTGCCGGTGTTCCTGTGTTTGATGGCGGGGCTGTTTCTCTGGAACGGCGCGACCGGGGCGCCGCTGCGTGGGCGCTGAGCACAGGCGCCCGCGTCCGCCTTCCTGTGCATAAGCCGGCGCGGCGGGCTGTGCGCCGGCCGAGTCATGCAGATTCGGAATTCGGTTGCCGGCTTCGCCAGTCGGGTGATGGTGTCGGCCGATTGTTATGTAATCGGTCGAGCCCTTTCGACCGACGAGTTTATCCCCATGGTGACCCCTGTTCGCCCGTCCGCCGCGCCATCCGGCGCCACGGCGCCCACCGAAACCGGCCCGGTTCCCACCGCCTCGCCAACGGGCGGCCTGGCCGCGCCGCGGCGCAACGGTCATGCCGGCCCGCCGGAGCACATGCCGGGCAGCTTCGCCGCCCGCCGCCCGGGCAGCCGGCCGGCCGAGACGGATCCTTTGGCGCATGCGGACGGCATGGATTCCGTGACCCGTCATTTCGCGACGCTCGAGGATCAGGCGTCGATTGACCGGCTGAGCCTGATGCCGACCGGCGACAACCCGATGCCGCGGCTCAACGGCGCCGTGATGGACTTCCCGACCGCGGAGCACGGCGGCACGCTCGACGACGCGACCAGTCTGGCGCTCGGCGAGCGGATGATGGAGCGGCACATGATGAAGTACATCGAGGACACCGAGCAGAAGATGCTGAACACGATCAAGGACGGCAAGGTGAAGGACGAGGACGAGGATTCGTGAGCGATCCCGCGCGGCTTCAACTGCCGGGCCGCGCGATCCGGCCGTGGCGGCCGGTCCCAAACGAGCCGGCCGTGCGCCGCCGCATGGCCGTGGCCGTTGGCGCTAGTGCAGCGAGACGCCGTCGAACCGGTGGCTGCCGAGCGGCGAGAACACCAGCCCCTCGACGCGCTTCGAGGCCGGTAGCGACACGATCGAATGCGCGATCGGCGTGAACGGCACCTGCTGCTTGAATATCACCTGCGCTTGCTCGTAGAGCGCCGTGCGCGCCTTCACGTCGGCCTCGGCGCGCGCCTTCGCGATCAGCGCGTCGAACGCCGGATCGCACCACTTCGATACGTTGCCGCCGTGGACGGCGTCGCAGCCGAGCAGCGCGCCGAGCCAGTTGTCCGGGTCGCCGTTGTCGCCCGACCAGCCGTAGAGCAGCGCGTCGTGCTCGCCGCCCTGCTTGGCGCGGCGGTTGTATTCGCCCCATTCGTAGCTGACGATCCGCGCGCGCACGCCGATCTTCGCCCAGTCCTGCTGGATCATCTGCGCCATCAGCTGCGCGTTCGGGTTGTAGGGACGCTGCACCGGCATGGCCCATAGCGTGAGGTCGAAGCCGTTCGCGAGGCCCGCCTTCGCGAGCAGCGCGCGCGCGGCGGCCGGGTCGTGCGGCGCGTCCTTCAGTGTCGGGTTGTACGACCATTGCGCGGGCGGCATTGGATTCGTCGCGACGCGCGCGTTGCCCCCGAACACCGCCGCGATGATCGCCGGCTTGTCGATCGCCATGTCGAGCGCGCGGCGCACCTCGACGCGATCGAGCGGCGCGTGCTGCGTGTTGTAGGCGAGAAAGCCGACGTTGAAGCCGACGCCCGAGACGAGTTTCAGCGCGGGATTGCGCCTGACGACCTCGAGGTCCGCCGGGCGCGGGAACACCGAGACCTGGCATTCGCCGCTCGCGAGCTTCTGGATCCGCACACCCGGATCGGGCGTGATCGCGAACACCAGATGCGCGAGCCTGACGTCCTCGGGCCGCCAGTAATCGGGATTCGCGTCGTAGCGGATCAGCGCGTCCTTCTGGTACGAGCGGAACACGAACGGCCCCGTGCCCACCGGCAGCTGGTTGATGTCGGCCTCGCGGTGGCGCGCGCTCAGCTGCGCGGCGTACTCGGCCGACAGGATCGACGCGAAGCTCATCGCGAGGTTGCGCGCGAAGATCACGTCGGGCGTCCTGAGGTCGAAGCGCACCGTGTTGTCGTCGAGCTTCTCGATGCGCGCGATGTTGCGGTCGAAGCCGAGGTCACTGAAATACGGGAAGCTCGTCGGGTAGGCCTTGCGAAACGGCAGCTGCGGATCGAGCATGCGGTTGAACGTGAACAGCACGTCGTCGGCGTTGAAGTCGCGCGTCGGGTGGAACCAGGCCGTGGTCTGGAATTTCACGCCGCGGCGCAGGTGGAATGTGTAGACGCGCTGGTCCGCCGAACTCTCCCAGCGCGTCGCGAGCCCCGGCTCGAGATCGAGCGTGCCGTTGCGAAATTGCACGAGCTCGTTGTAGACGGTGTTCGTGCTGGCGTCGAAATCGGTGCTGGTGGTGTGCTGGCCCGGATCGAAGCCGGCCGGGCTGCCCTCGCTGCAGAACACGAGCGTGCCGTGTGGCGCCGCTTCGGCGGCGGGCGGCAGGGCCGTGGCGAGCGCGGCGGCGGTGAGGATATGCGTCAGCAGGGCGAAGGCGCGGCTTCGTGCTGGCGCGAAGCGGGCGCGGGGGAGGCGGAGTGGCATGGCGTCGTGTCGATGGGGGAAGCGGCAGTCCGGCTGCCGTTCGGCGCACGGCCGGGCCGGCGGTTGTCGATCGCATCGATTCTGGGCGGGGACGGCGCTTCGGCACCACCAATTTATCCGCACAAGGATAGTTGGCTTCGCCATATGGGCGGGGCTGGACGGCGGGTTGCCCGATGGAGCCGCCGGCGTGACACACTTTAGCGATATCGTCGCTCGCCGCGCGGCCTGCGGGTTGGTGGCGGGCACACCGTCTATCTGATCATGCGTCGCGATGAAATCGCCAACGGCCGGGGCGCCGCGGCGGGTGGCCTGTCGATACCAACAGAAATAGACACACCAGGGGAAAAACCATGCAGGCATGGATGCGCCGGATCGCCGGTTGCGCGATCGGCATTGCCTTTTTGATCGGCACCGGAGTAGGTCGTGCCGACGACGCTGTTTTCGAGGTCGGCGGCGAGAGCGTGGTCAAGATACCGGTTGAGTATCATCCGACGCTCGGCGTGTTCGTGAAGGCTTACGTCAACGGGCACGGTCCCTACCAATTTCAGATTACGCTCTCCGGGGCGACCTCAATGACACAGCGCGTGGCGAAGGCCGCCGCGGTCCAGACCAATTCGATCGATCGGACGCTTGCCAGCGGAAATCAACTGGAAGTGCAGGACGTGATCGATCACGCTACCTTGTCGCTGGCGGGAGAACCGGTTTCCCTCAAGGGCGCCTGGGTTATGCCCGCCGACGATTACTACGCCGATGTGCCGATCGCAAACTACGGCGGCAGGCTCGGACTGGACAGGATTCGCGACAAGGTCGTGAAAACCGATTTCTCGAATTTGCAGATCATTGTGACCAGTCGGTTCGACGAGCCCGCATCCGGCGCCACCGAACTGAAGCAGGAAATAGTGGATCACATCAGGATGCCGATTGCCACAGTCCAGTTCGACGGCGGGAAAACCTCCGGCGATTTTGCCCTGACGCTCGATGATGATGGAATCCGGTTTCTGGAAAGGTCGGAAATCGGAAAGGCGCAACTCGGCCCGAACCGGAAATCCACGGCGATTGTCAGCTGGACACCGCACGGCCTGGTGCATTACCTCCATGCGTCTTCGCAGGCGCCGATTTCGCTGGTCGATCGGCAGATTGACGACATCCTGCTTTCGCGTAACGTCGATCCGCTGCAGGTGCCCGGACGGGGCCTTGTTCTGCATGCCCCTCTCGTCGACGGCGCGCTCGGACTGCAGGGGCTGAAAACGTTCGACATCGCCGTCGACAACCGGCGCGGTGTAACGCGGCTGACGCCGCGCGCGCAATCCACGCCGAGATGCGCGGGACATCCGGAGCGCAAGCTGGCGACCGGATTTGCTCCATGGGTATTCGAGGGCAAGGAGAAGATCGGATCCGTCGCGTTGGGTTCGGCGGCGGACAAGGCGGGTGTCCGCCCCGGCGACGATATCGTGTCGATCGATGGCGGGACGGTGCAGGCTTATTACGAGAAGCTGTATGAAAACCACCTGCACTGCATCGATTCGCAGCCTCCCACGCTGATCCTGCAGCGCGGTAGCGCGCGATGGCAGGGGACGATTTCCCCGAGCTGATGGGGCGTCGCACGAAGCGGTCGCCCGGCGGGTGCGTCGGGTGACTGCCGGCGTCCCTGATCTACACGGCTTCTGGTTTGAGTTCTGGTTCGGTTTCGGGGGCGGCTTCGACGGGCGCGCTCTTCTGCAGCGTGAGATATCGCATCCCGAGCCCGAACGCGCGCGTGTCGTTCGGGGCGCCGCCCACGTCGCATGGACGCAGCGCGTTGCGCACGTCGGCGGTAATCAGGAGCAGGCGCCGCCCGAGGGTGTCGGCGTCGAGCTGGAGTGACCATTCCATGCCGCTTTCCTGGCTGGCGCGGAGCTGGCACTCGCGGCCGTTGACCATGAGGCGTATGGCGGGCGGCGTGGCGCCGGCCGGCACCCACGGATGGCCGTAGAGCGCCAGTTCATAGTCGACGCCTGGCTCGATGTCTTCCAGCAGTACGGCCAGGCAGGCGCGCGGCTCGGCGCTCCAGACGCCCCAGGGTTCCGGCGCGTGCCAGCCGTGTGCGAACGCGGCGCTGGCCGCGCCGGGCGTATCGGCGGCGATGCTCAGCGACGCGCCCGGGGCGAGCGTGGGAAGCTCGGGCAGGCCGTTCGCTGACGGATCGAAGCCCCAGCGATAGCCGAAGATGGTGTTGAGCATGTCGTCGGGGTACGCCGCGGGCCGACCGGCCGATGCCGGCAGGACCGGGCTGCCTTGCCGTGCCTTCGAGAGCGCGTCCAGCGAGCCACGGCTGGCAACTTCGAGCCGGACCGGAATCCACGGCGAGCAGGTGGCCGGTAGCAGGCTGGCGATATTGCGGTCGTCGACGGCCAGCTGGCGGATATCGTTGCAGCCGAGGTAGGCCGCTTCCTTGAGCACGCCCGACGAGATTGCGCTGACGAACGCGAGATTCTCCGCACAGAGCAGATTGTAGGTGTTGCCGCTGATGAGCGTGGCGTTGGGGATTCGGTCCAGCAGCGCATGCAGCAGGCTCGTATCCTTCTGGGCGGGATGCGGGCAGATGGCCAGCAGATCGACCTGCCGCGCCCATTGCGCGATGGGTTCGATGAAGTCGGCCGGCCCGATCAGGCGGCCGTCGCGGACCAAGGCCAGATCGATGTCCATCTGCCCGACGAACACGCCCACGCTCAGATCGGGGCGCGCGATGAAGGTCTTTGAGCGCCGCGCGAAATGGCCGCGCAGGCCCGCAGCGGCGGCCCAGAACAGCTCGTCGTCGATGCGCAACTGCTCGAGTTCGCGCTGGATACCGGCATCGTTGGTGCGCATCGCCAGATGCAGATCGCGGGTGAAGCGGATCGAGTGGATTTCCACGTCGATGAACGCCGCGCCCTGGCGGTCGATGTAGTGCAGCACGGACGGCGGCATACCCCAGCCGATCACGAGGCTGGCCGGCGTCAGGGCGAGTTCGTGCAGATGGTCGGCCGCCCGATCCAGGTCGGCCGTGCAGGCGGCGGCCCAGCCGTCCGGGCTGCGCGGCAGGCCCAGGGCCGCCATGATCTCGGCCAGTGGAATCTCGCCGCCCTGCGAATGTGGGCTGATTTCCCGCACACGCCACCCCAGCCGCGCAGCCGCAGTACCGAAGAAGGCGCGCAGGAATCTGCGGTTTCCTCGGGAGGCCGCGGGCAGCGCGTTCTCGTCCGCACGCAGGAAATCGTCGGCGAAGACGACTTCTTCGATGGGCGGATGTTGCTTCGGTTCCTGCATGGCGGCTTGTTCCATCGGGCGGTTCGTGGGGGGGGGATTGACGGGTTGAGCGTGCTTGGGTCGTGGTCGTGACGGTGTCGGTGGTTGTTTGCGATGCGTCGGCGCGGTGGAAGGAGGAGGAACTCGTGGATATCGGCGAGTTTCGGGGGAAATGTAGTGAGGCAGCTGGGAGCGCTCGGAGATTTTCCATCGCGGTCGTCTTCGCTGTCAGGCAGGTCGATCGAGGGTACTAGAGCCGACGAGCCTCGTGGCGGGAGTTTGCAGGAAAAAAACGGTGCGGCTAGGTGGATGGGCGCGAGCGGGGATTGGCGGAACTGTATCGAGTCGAAGAAGACAATACGGGACATCGACAACAAAAGCGCGTAGCCACGTCGGTCGCGGGTGTGGTGGGAGCTGATGAGGCGTCGATGAATCCCTGTCCGGCAAAAATTAGGAAATTCTCCTTGGAAAATAAATAAGTAAATGATGAATTCCAGATTGCGATGATAGATGCGAACAATATTCTTGCGAAGAATGTGTGGCAATAGTCATGATACGTCACAGGGTTTTCGATAGGCCGCCTAAGATGGACTTGGGGTGTAGGATTTTTCTTTTATTGTGAAATGGAGACAACAATGACTGACAATCTGAAAATCCGCCAGCCGCAAGACAGCAAGCAAGTTAATGTTCACGAGGCGTGGGAGCTTGAGTATTGGAGTGGTAAATTCGGCGTGACGAAAGATCAGTTGAGAAAAGCAGTGGCCGCTGTTGGAACGCACGTCGACGACGTCCGTCGCTACTTCGGGAAATAAAATTATTCGACTGAGGGCGCCATTGTCTTGTAATAGTGGGCTCGATGTGGTGTCTATTTCGGTAGTGCTAATCGCTCCCTGCGTTTGATTCGGTAACTGGGTGGGGCTTGTTTCAGTTGGGAGTGACAGTCATTTAAATAAGAACAAGTATCAACTTCTTGAATGAGGCTGGCCTGAAACCGGCAGAGCTGTGTCGCAGTGCGACATTTCGGGAGCATACAGCTGGAAGACGAAATTGGGCTGGCGCTCAGCGGTGCATGTTGTCATGATGCTGACGCCAATCGTATGAGGGCATTAGATCCGAGGGCATTCGCCAAGCTTCTCAACATGTTCCCACTCAACTTGGCTTGCAGTGGCAAGGTTGGGAAATAACGGCAGCAAAAAAAAGTATAGCAACGCTCCGCAGGATTTTTTAGGCAATCTTAGGAGGCTTTGGGAACCTAGCTGGTCCCCCGACAGAATTCATATTGGCTTGTGTGGTGTGGCGCGAGAGTGTGATATGAAAATAACGACCCCCAAAACAACCCCCAGGATTCGTCGGTAGGCGGTAGAGTTGCGGCTTGATTGCGGTGGGTGCAGGCAGCGAAGGCGCGATAATCCATTCCGCCTATCCGAATAGCCTGCTAATGCAGACAGGCCTAGTAGATCGTCACATATTGGCGTTGCTGATGTGCGGATTGACTGGTATCCGGTTGATGCGGCTGACCGTTTCCGACCCACCTCGGCTGTTCGACCCAGCGTGAACTCAACGGCAGGTTGCAAGGGTGCAACGGCCGTCCGCACCTCAGCGTCCGGAGGTGATTCGTCGTCGACCAAAGCGGGCCACTGGAACCCCAACTTGAGTCCGGCGATCGCGGATTCTCCCATTCGAACGTCAGCCCCCGAGCCCCAGCGAGCTCTGTCAACATCGCGCGGATATGGGCAGCATAGCTGGGTGTCCGCGACTGCTCGTATGACACGATGTATCTCTAGGCTGGCGCGAGAAATTCCTCGATTTGGGCGACAAACGACTGAATCTCTTTTGCATATTTTTCGCACAAATGTTCAAAAAGTTCGATCTGACTGTATAGTCCAGATCGCTTTAATGCAATATAAAGACCTTTCCCATCTTTTTTGCTAACGTCGCCTTTCCAGTCATCTGGCAGTTTTTTTAGTTTTCCATTCTGATATTCGGCATAAATATCTTTTTCAACACTTGGGAAGGGAACAAAGAGGATGCCGCTGCGAGCGTGCGTATATCGTTCTCCTGTTTGATCCCCGTCTAGAACGCAAATGACAGTCGCCTCATCGGTGAAGAATTTTTCGCTTCTGTTTCTTATCATCAAGTCAACAGTGTTTGACCCACCTGCGATATGAACTATCATGTACGAGCTAAATATTCTTTTGATATACTTTCGAATAATGTGCTCGATGAATTCATTTAAAATTTTGTCCTCCGTCAAGATGTATCTATCCCATCCGGTGAATCCAAACAAAATGCTTCTAACGTAGTTATATGTTACTTCATTATGCTCGATGTGGCCATTTTTGTTTGTCAAGTACAAGATCTCACCGCCTCGATCTAACGAGCGAAGCATGGCTAGAGAATGAGTTGTGAAAACGATATTTACACTATAATCTGTGCAAAAGCGCCGTAAATTTTTTATCAAATGTACTTGAGCCGCGGCATCGAGGGATATGTCGATCTCATCAATAACAATTAGTTTCTTTCGATTTCTAATTTTCCGGTACAAACTTATAACGAAAAATTCTCCTGAGCTGAAATAATCTTCTCGAATATATCGACTATCGGGCCTGATTAGGCAAAAATATGATTTATTCTTTATTCTAATTTCTCGAAGGTCATCAAATCGACGTTCTCCGTAAATGTCCGAAAGGAAATCGATAAGCTCTTGCGGAACGGAGTAGTTTTCCAAAACAACGTTCTGCCGTATTTCGGCGTCATTGTTGCTAATTGTTTGGAAGTAATTAAACCGCTCTCCATGCGGCATGGGTAGCTCGACATCAATCTCATCCTTCAATGCACGCGGAACGGGCGTCTTGCTGTTCAGGGTGCCGATGTTCTCGTCGTACTCGAACAGGTAATCGGTGCCGCTGTAGCGATAAACAATACGGCTTTGCGGTGAAAAAATGCTGCGGTCCGACGTAAGGTTATACGTGTCCGCTACGCGTAGATTTCTCAGCGCTTTTACGATGGAAGTCTTTCCGACACCGTTTCTGCCAACGATACAAAATAGCCGATTGCCATCAAACGGGATTGCAATGCATGCACTAGTGATGTGCTGAATATTTTCGATCTGAACGAAAATTTCCATCGTCACTTGTTCCTCTTCGAATCCGTATTTTTCTGCCGATGGATCAGCGTATCGATCACCGTGACGCCATATCTTCGCCGAAGTTTGTCCAGATATCTTTGATCGATCGTGTTAATGTAGTTTACCAAGCCGCCAAGTACATCGACACTCTCGTCCAAATCAGTGTTTGTGAGATCAACCAGTGCATCATTATTGCGGACATAGAAATGCAACATCGTTTCTACTCGGTTTCTGATCTTCGAATCAACGGTAAGCTGCCCATTCGGAAGAATAACCATACCAAGTATCTTGATCTTCCGTCCGATACTGGTCAGTTTGGTTTTCCTATCGTTAAGATGCATCTGTGGATAGTCACATTCAGCGAGAAGGCGCGTAATCGTAGCGTCCATTCCAAGCAAGGACTCTTTTTCTTGTGCTGAAATCGTGATGTCGTCAGAATACCGGGTGTAGACGAGGCCCTTTTCTAAGCAGACGTTCGATAGGGCATCGTCGAACAAAAGAAGAGCTGCATTGCTTATCGATGGTGATGTGGCAAAGCCAAGGGGAAGTGCGGATTCGACAGTGACGAGATCAATAATTCGGTCTAGATACTCAGCCACGTCACTGACCGGAACTTGGTGGATTCCTCTTAGGATGGCTTTTTTAATAGAGTCGGCCGAAATGCTAGGGAAGAAATTTGCGATATCGGCTTGATAGAAATGGCGGCTATTGACATGCTTCTTGACAGCGTCGGCGGCATTCGTTCCCTTTCTGTACGAGAAGACTATATCCTCACGGATTGGGAGATGATTAAAAATGAAAAGATTAAGAAAAGAATGATATTTTGCTAAAACCTTATCCGCCGCGTATACGATTCGCTCTTTCGCCGAATTATCGGATATCGTTTTGCGAGTAACCCGCTGCGCGACGTCACAAGTAGCGAAGTCTTGGAACGACTGCTTCCCGTGGTACATCGCATTGAAGAGGGTTTCTAGCGGCTTTTTGTTCATTTCGCGGAATTGCCCGATGTGACCCTGCAAACGCGTCGCTAGGGACGTCTAGCGCGGCGGAGCTGGGATGTTTGGGAACCTGATCGGGAACGATATCACGCCTCCGCGGCCGCCGAGGTGCCGTTAGGGAAATGCGTGAGGGATGACTGGGGTGGTGTCAGTTCGAAACGATTGGACTTTCATACGAAATGGGCGACTCCTTGAAATCAAGAAATCGCCCACACGTAACATTGATGCAGACCCGGTAGAGGCCAGACCTAAGACTGGAGATACTCCTAGTCGCTGGCATGGTCTTATTCTACTGAGCTCCGACGACAGACGCAACCTTCGCCAAACGGTGACGAAGCGCGCGGACGATTGCTTCTCCCATGCAAATAATTATAGGGATGCGACCCTATTATAAAGGTGTCGTCTGACGCTGGCGCCGGCTAAGGGCGGTACGGCGAGGTTGTGGCCACGGTGGTTCGTCACCCGGCGGTTGCGTGGAGACGCCAAGATAGCATCGTGACGTAAGAGCTCAGTGGCGGCGGGGCGGCTGAATGCTCACGGCGAACGGACGCTCGAATGTCCTGATCGAACCTCGAACAAGTGTCTGTAGCTGGCCGGATGGAGTCCTTCGCGCTGGCTCTAAAGAAGCCAGGTTTTTTTCACGGCACGGACGCGGCTGACCGGAAGCGCACCCTAGGACAGTCGATGTAGCGATTTAGGTTGGCCGTGATCGCATTCAGATTGTGGTTCGCCCGCACAAACGAAAACTCGGTTCGCACAGGTGTAAGTCCCATCCGCTCCGACTCCCATCGGCACCCCCATGATCATTGGGCCGGCGCCCAGACCGTCAGGCCAGGTAGATCCGCGAAGTCCGCGACGTTCAAGGTCATCAGCGCGTGGCCGTGTTCGATAGCCTGCGCCGCGATCCACAGATCGTTGTAGCGTGGGCGTGGAGAGCGGCCCGCCTGCTTGACTGCGGCGGCGAGTACGCCGAAGGCTGCGGCCGTATGGCGGGTGACGTCGAGCACGGGCCGGCCCTCGAGCTGGCGCAGGTGAGCTGCGCGTCGAGCACGCTCGGCCGGATCTGGACAGGCCTGTACGCCGAACGCCAGCTCGCCGAGCGAGATGGTGGAGATGAACACCGGAGCATCGCCGGCCGCGGCGATGACGGCGTCCTTGGCCAGCATGCCGCCCGCCAGCGCCACCCACACGCAGCTGTCGAGAATCACGCCCACGGATCACGCACTCCATCCTCGAATCCGTTGCGGCTGTCCTGTAGCCAGCGCGCGGCCGCCTCGGTGCCCAGGCTCGTTGGCAGACCTTCAAGGGCTTGCGCTGCGGTCATGACGGGTTCGGCCGGTACCAGACGCGCGATGACAGTCTGGTTACGTTCGACCACGACGGTCTCGCGGCGCAGCGCGACTTGGTCGAGGATCTGGCGGGTACGACGGGCCAGGTCGGTGGCGGTGATGGTGGGCATGGCGCCTCCTGACAATGAATACGTATTATACGTAATCTGGGCGTCCTAGCGTTGAAGTAGGGCTCACTTGGCACGTGGTCCGGCCCTGCGGCATTGACGATCAGCACGTCCGGAGGTTATCGACCGAGCGTCGTCGAGCATCGTTTCAACACCAAGAAATCAGCCCGCTCGGCGAGCACGGCCGCCTGCCGTTCACGTGCCCGCTGCATCCGTTCGTTATAGATGTGGAATAGTTCACTGCCATCAGGCCCGCTCAAGGCGACATCGGCCTGATATTCCACCCGATCACGCCAAAGCTGAGGTTGCCGGTTCCTGAGCCACAAGCTTTGAGCCTGCACGCTGGCCGGAATCTGCCGCGTTTCTTCCGTGCGCGTCACGCGGCCGTCGCCGTCGGTAACCGTCTTGGTTTCAGCCACCATGCCGTCACCGATCGCGCTTCGATACAGCGCGAGTGCCACCGCGGCATCGGCGGTATCCTTGCCCGCCTGGATGGACTCAAAAAAATCCTTGTGAGCCCGCTTCCAGTTGTTCAGCGTCTGTTCCGTCACGCCGAAGAACGCGGCCATCGCGCCGTCCGTGAGGCCAAGCAGGGCAAGCCGGTGCCCCTGCTCGGCAAACTCTGCCCGGTATTTGGTCGGCCGGCCACGCGTCGCCGCCTTTGCCTTGGCGACGACGCCACGACGTGCCTTACTCGGTGGTCGTGCGGCCATGATTCGGCTCCAGCAGGTTTTCGTTTCTGGCGGCCAGCTTCGCTAACTCCTCCAGCACGCTTCGCGCTTGGATATCCTGCCCGAAGTCTGCACTTTCATGGACCCGGATCACATTGGCCTGATAGGCGGAGCCCAGGGTGAAAAGCGTCGAGATGACGTTGCCGAACTGGTCGGCCAGCGCTTGCAGGGCCGCCGCATCGCGGAGCCTCTGGTGTTGCTCCTGGGAGGCGGGGGAGTCGGTCGTGGCCGGCCTGTCCGGCGTTTCGCGTCGTCGCGTTGCCGCGTACTCAAGAATCGTTTGCGCTGCGGCTACGCGGTCGATGCGGTCGGCAGAAGTGTCCGCCGCGATCTCGGCTAGTGTCGCGATGACAGCCGAAGCACGTCGCGCAGCCAGGGTGCGAACGGCTTGAATTTCCGGCGGCCGGCCACGCCGAAGTGTGGTGTTATCTGCCTGAGTCATGCGAATTCTCCTTGCGAGGAAGATTTGAGAGGTGATTGCCGGCGCTGCCGCGATCATTCCGGTTCGATCGTCTGATTGCTTGGTGCGCCGGTCATGCGTGGCGTCGAAGCAGCGTCACATCATGTTCGTGGTGATCCTGAACACGGGTGGCACCACGAAGCCTTCGGGCAAGTGCCGCTCGTCAAGCGAACTGATGAACTGGTGAAGCGCGGATTGCTCGGCGATCAAGGCATCTCGCTTCGCTATCAGATCCGTGGGAGGCGTCGTGGGCGCCAAGCGCTCGATGTCTTCCTTCGGGACGAAGGCAGCTTCCAACTGCGCGCGTCGCTCCTGCCTACGGGCTGAATGCGTAGCAATGTCTCGCGCGAGCAGTCTCACTTGATCTTCAATCGCGAATGCTCGACGCGTAGCAGCGTGGATTTTCGGTTGCAGTCGGTCTTTCTCGGCCCTCAACACCTCGCGCGCCGCCACACCGTGTTCCTTCAGCGCGTCCAACATGGCGATGGCTTCGTCACCCAGCAGTTGCAGGGCGTCGAGATCGGGCATGTCCGGATGGTGCCGTCGGGCCAGTGCAATCAGCGTGAAGGGGTCCAGCTTCTCGACCGCTCGCGATAGTTCGTGCCGTAGCCTGAAACCCAGTTGCGTCGCGTCGGTGCTATTCCAGAGGACGACGGCCTGTTCGGTACTGACCGGGGGGAGTTCGTGGAAGGGCATGGTTCACTCCTATAGGTTGAGTGAATGATTTTCCGCCGCGTGAAAATCGCCTTTCGCTGTCGTTTTCCGTCTTTTCTACGGGTCAATAGCTTGCCCGAGCTACCTCGCTTCGCGTGCTCCCGATGACGCTAATGGGCACCGAGGATGCTGAGGGCCGGCACCTCGGCGCGGGTTCGGGATGGACACATAACTCAGCTTCAGCGGCCAGTTGCACCACGCGCCGCCGAGAGCCGTTCGGTGAAGTAGGCCAAATCAGGGCGCGGGGTGGTAATGGGCTGGCGCTTGATGGTGCCAACCACAAGGTCATAGCTGTCGCTGTTCCATTGCTCCAGCTTGGCCAGTCTGTCGACAACATCGAACAGATCGCGCTGCATGGCTTCCACCTGCGCCGCGAGGATGATTGGCATCTACGGCAGGTAAGGGCCGTTCGCGTATAGCGCGCCGTCCAGCTCGGAGACACAATGGAGTAGAGCATCGCGGCACACCTTCATCCAGGGAAGCATCTTTTCAACTGCTTCCGGCGGCCCGTCGTAGTGCAGCTGGTCGCCGTTCATGTGCAACGAAATCGACCGGAGTCGGCATCCGTGCCAAAGGTCCAGTGCGTTCATCGCGGTGTCTCCCGCGACACGCACGCGCGAGCACGCCACATCGCAACGACACCCCAGAATCCCGAAGCGAACAGCAGTCGGAAGCGGTGGGGTAGCTCCCTGCCACCCGTCTCGATACAGAGCCAGTCCCAGCCTTGGTGGAATGCGCGGGCGTCCGTGTTGTGTCCCGGGTCGAGGATATGACCCATCGCCTCCAAGGTGCCGCGCTCGACCAGGATCCGCTCTGCCTGATTTTTAACGGACGTGCAACAAACCACGCGCTCACAGAGTTGGTCGAGCCGTTGTTCGGGTGTCATAGGTCACCTCGCACGTTGCTCGGGGCAACCCCGCAATGGCTGGATTCAAGTCTGCAATCGTTCGAGTCCGCAAAAGGGGATTGCGGAGTTGGTTTCCTTGCTGGGCGTGCGCTTTCTGTCAAGTCCGCAAGTCCGCAATGGGTTTTGGGAACCCCCGCGTGCGCGCGTGTGTGCGCGTTCGCCTGCGCGCGCGGGGGTTCCCAAAACCCATTGCGGAGTTGCGGACTTGGCTTCTACGCCATGCTGGGCTTGGTTCTCAAGTCCGCAATCGCCTTTTGCGGAGTTGATTCTTTGTGGACTTGACGGTTGCGGACTTGCCACGCTCGTCTCCGGAAGGCCCGAGGCCGGTTGGGTCCTCCGATCGTTGCCGAAATCAGGAAAGTTCAACACTTTGCCGGTTGTGGCTTCGTCGGGGTGATTCATGGCGAAGCTGTCCCAGATCCACCCCCAATCTTTCCCTTGCTTGACCGCTCGAATCGTGGCGCCCGCGGCGATCTCTGCTTGCTTGGCCGCCTCGACCGTGCGCCAGCTCATGCCGTCCGCGGTGGCTGCCGCTCTCAGCTCCTTGGTGGACGCGAACGGGCGCAGCAACTCGTAGATCATGGCGCGCGCACGCTCGAACTTCGATTGCCGCTCGCTATCGCCATCGTCGTCCGTGTCGTCGGCCTCGATCTCGCGCAGGATGTCCCGAGCCGATCCGGTCAGCGGTTCGCCCCACTGGATCCGACTCGACGTCAGGTTGTTCATCTCGATGATGTCGATCGCGTATTCGAAGCCACCGGTTTCTTCGGCGATGTTGGCCTTGCTCTTGGCGAACACGCGCCGACCGCTCGAATCGTCCTTGCCGGCGATGAGGATGACCCGGGCAGCCGCACCGAACGCCTGGGAGCCGAGGATCCGGTCGAGCGGCGATGAACCCTTGGAGCCCTTGGTGAAGTGAGTAATGCCGAAGATCGAGCAGCTGTGGAACGCGCCGAGATCCAGCAGGGGTTGAAGCGACAGCCGGACATCGATCGACTTGTGCCCGTCGCCCTGGACCACGCTGATGATGGGATCGACGATGAGCATCCGGACATCGCCCACTTCCTCGATGCGCTCCGACAACAGGGGGATGTCTCGGGCCGGATTGAACGGCTTCAGGTGCCCTTCGTCGTCGGTGACAGACTCTGCGAACCAGACACGCGTGAGATCCGCGCCAGCGGCCAGCAAACGCGGCACGAGCGTATCCGCGACGCCATCCTCTCCGGTCCATACGAGCACGTTGCCGGGTTGG
This sequence comes from Burkholderia perseverans, assembly GCF_022870505.1. Lineage (NCBI taxonomy): Bacteria > Pseudomonadati > Pseudomonadota > Betaproteobacteria > Burkholderiales > Burkholderiaceae > Burkholderia > Burkholderia perseverans. Next base: position 3,333,217 of record NZ_CP045094.1, on the reverse strand, counting down.
GTGCATTCGGTGCCGTCCGGCCAACGACCTCCCGTCGTGACGATCGACGCCAATGAAAGCCCGATAGTGGTTTTGCCGCATCCAGGCTGTCCCGCAAGGATCGTCAGCTTGCCGGCGGGAAGGTAGCCCGGCCATAGCCATGTGATCGCCTCTGGCGTGATCTCCGAGGCCCGCGACAGCACTACCGACGTGGCAGCCCGCTTTGCTTTCGCCTGGGCGCCTTCAGGTGGTGCGGCGGCGTCCACGCAACGTTGCACGATCTTGACGCCGTCGAGGCAGCGAAGATCGTTGAAATCGGATGCGCCGTCGGGCCGGCCCGGACCGAAGTCAGGGACGGCCAACTTGGCACCCACGGCGCGCGCCGCCTCGGTCGCCTTCGCCATGCCGGGGTTGCCGGCCGTCGTCGCGTCGTCGTCGGCGCAGATGATCATTGGCAGTTTGGGGTGGCGATCGCGCCAAGCTCGCGCGACGCTCAACAGATTGCCGGCGGTCATGGCCGCGACTACCGGAAGGCCGGTGACCTCGTGGAGCGTGCAGGCGGTCGCGTAGCCCTCCGCGACGAGGAGCGGTACGTCCGTGCCCGGTTGCTTCTGTCCGGCCGAGACGACGACGTAACAGCCTTTCACCCGGCCACCGGTCTGGAAGGTCTTGCCGCCGGCTGGTTGAATGTACTGAGCCGATCGGTGCTCGCCGTCTATGTCCTGAATCTTGAGAACGAGTTGTTCGCGCAGTTGTTTGGCGCCGTAGGGCTTGATCCGCTTCGCCCGCAGATAGGCGTGATCCGCGTGGACGATTCCGGCCTTATCCCAAAGGTCGCGAGCCTTGGCCGCCGCCTCCGCTTGCGTGCGCTGGTGGTTTTCGGAACCGGTTTTCGCTTCGCTTTTGTGCTCGGCTTGTCGGTGCTCGCGCGCCTCGGTCGAAACAGGCGTGACCAGCTCGCTTTCACAATAGCCATGTTCGTTTGCTTGTTTGAAAAGCGTGGCAATCGTGATGCCGCTCGAATGAAACGACCTCCAGACCGATTTCGCGTCTTTCTCGTTGTAGCTAGGTGCGGAGCGCGACCAGCCGTCCCAGAGATTGAATCCGTCATCACCAAGCTCGCTCTTGACCGCCATGCCGATCTGTACCCAGGTTTCGCGATCGGTGGAAGGAATGAAGGCGAGGGCGGCACGGATCCGCTCGATGTCGATTAGTGCGTTCATATACCTCCCTCGATTTGTGAGGATTGCTGATGAGTGAGTTCACGAAAAGATCTGTTTTTCGAAGGCGTCTCCGTCCACTTATCAGGCGGGAGGGCGCGGGGCAAGGCAGTGTTTCTTGGTTGTTCACGCGTCATGGCGAACCTCCCATGATGCTTCGATGGCTCGCTTGCCGTGCTGGTTGGCGATCTCCAGTCCCGCGCCACACAGGTACATCAATTCGCTTTGATCGATGACGCCTGACCGCGCGTAGCGAGAGATCGCGTCGAAGATGGCACCGACGTAACGGAAGGCGCGTACGCTCGCGTCCAATTCGTCGGCGGCCCGGGTGGTGATGGTGGTCTGTTCGCTCATGCCGACACCTCCGCGCGCGCGAGGTCGGCAAGCCGGCGCAGTGCTTCGCCGGTTATGTCGAGGGCGTCTTGATCGGTGGGGGCGAGCGCCGCCGTGCGCAGCGCATCCCGAATGACGCGGAGCGATAAATCGCCGTGCGCCCGAGCTACGTTGCGTCCATCTCGATCGTCGCGCCTACCGCCCGCATTCTGTCCAAGATTCGATCGAAGGTCGCTGAGTCCAGCTCCAACCGTGCCATCGCGAAGAAAAGGATGTGCGGGCTGATTTCTCGCGGTATCTCGCCCCCCGTGTACTTTCGCCATTGTCGGCCACCCTGCACGCCGAACAGGTCGGCCATCTGGGCGCTGCTCAGTTGCAGGGTCTGCTTCAACTGCTCCAGATCGCTGGGAGTTGGTGGGATATATCGCATGGAAGATAGGGCGGCCCAAGGCCTCCCAGAACGGGTGCGTCATTTTTCGGATCCTCTCGGCTGTGATGGGCCGCGCGAATGCGCAGCCGCTGACCCGCAAGATAGGACCAGGGGTCCTAGGCGTCAAGCGTGGGAGATTGACGCGCCACTTTTCCGGCATTGCCGGAAAAGTGACTCGCGAGGCTCTAGCGGCCAACGTCAATCGCTTCGAAATGGCGACGGGATGCACCAGTCTCGCCAAATGCCTCCAGGCAGCGGAGGCATGCTTCGGGAAGGACGTAGCCATGTCTCAACCCTCCCGTGGCGCATCGGACGCGCGGTAGTTCGCCGGATCCGCGAAGTACCGATGCAGTTCGCTGTTGGGCCAAGCCACGCATCGCGCGGAGCCCAACTGCACGCGCTTCGGGAAGCGGCCGTCCAGCTCGCGCAGCCGGACGCTCTCCCGCGACATGGGAATGAATGGTTGCAGGTCGGCCCACCGGCTGAACCCGTCGAATGGAAGCACCTTCGGGGCGGGCAGGGTGGTGGTGATGGTCTTCGGTTGCAGCAGGGGATGTTTAGGCACTTTGCGCTCCTTGCATGGGGGAGCACTTACTTTATTGCCCAGGAAACACCATCCTGTGCTCGATTTTCCTAGTTTGAACCCTCTCCGGAGGCACGAGCAGTTTTGCGCCAAGTCAAGGACGGTCAGCCGGTTTGCTTGCGGGAAAGCGGAGCCTTGCTCAATCTCTCCGAGGGCTTCCGCAACGGGATGGCGCCGCGCGAGCTGAGAAGGGCCGTGAGTGGCGAAGCGCCGAGACAGATCGATGCCGTAATGTCGGCACGGGAAGGGCTAGGAGCGCGTCTGCTCCGACGGCCGAACATCATCACTCGCGGCCAACTCATCGAGCCGATCCGCCCAGCGCTGCATCATCCGCCGCCGCTCCGGCAGGTACTCAGCATGCACATAGGCTGCGGTGACCTGATTTCGCTCCGCATGGGCCATCTGCCGCTCGACCACATCGCGGCTATACCCCATCTCGCGCAGGGCAGTGGCGGCCAGTCCGCGAAAGCCGTGGCCTGTCATGCGCGATTTGTATCCCATCCGATACAGTGCATAGAGCATCGTGTTGTTCGAGATGTGGCTACGCCCCTGCACGCTGTAAAAGACGAAGCGATGTTGCCCGTTGATCTCGCGTAGCCGCGCCAGCACCTCCAGCGCTTGCCGGGACAGCGGCACGATGTGCGGGTCGCGCATCTTCATGCGCTCGGCCGGCACGCGCCATTCCGCGGCGGCGATGTCGAATTCGTGCCACTCCGCCTGGATCATCTCCTTGGTGCGCACGAACGTCAGCGCCATGAATCGCAAAGCGAGCCGCGTCACCAGATCGCCGGAGTAGGCATCGATGTCCCGCATCAGTTGCGGAATCTCGGTCGCCTTCACGCGCGCCATGTGCTGAACCCCCACGCTTTTCCTCAGGACTGTCTCCGCGTCGATATCGGCTGCAGGGTTGCGGGGGCAACGGCCGGTCACGATGCCGTACTGAAACACCCCCCGCGTCCGCTGCAACACGCGCTTGGCTGTCTCGCGCACGCCACGGGATTCGATGAGCCGGATGACGGCCAGCAGCTCGGGCGCATCGATGCTTGCGATGGGGCGGTCGCCAATCCGGGGAAACACGTCGATTTCCAGGCTGCTGATGACCTTGCCCGCGTACACCTCCGACCAACCCCCGCGTTGCGTCTCGAACCACTCGCGCGCGACCAGTTCGAACGAATTGGCGGCGGCCAGCTTTGCCGCGCGCTTGCCGGCCTTCTTGGCTTCGCTGGGATCGAGCCCGGCGGCCAGCTGCTCCCGGGCGCTGTCGCGTCGCTCGCGGGCCTGGGCGAGCGAGACCGCAGGGTAGGTGCCGAGCGCCAGACTCTTCTCCTTGCGGTCGATGCGGTACTTGAACAGCCAGCGCTTGCCGCCGGCCGGCGTGATCAACAGCAGCAGGCCGCCGCCGTCATAGAGCTTCAGTTGCGTGTCCGCCGGCTTGGCGGTGCGGATCTTGAGATCGGTGAGGGCCATGGGCTGGTGCCCCTGGGGGTTGTCGTTTGGGGGTGTTCGCCGCAACCCCCAAAACACCCCCCAACTGGGGGTTGTTCCTGCTGGTGGTAGATGGGGGAAGTTTGGAACAAAAAACCCCGCGCAGGCAGGCTGGGCGGGGCTTTTCGGTAGACGCTGGTCAAACTTTGGAGGATGGCTGGTCCCCCCGACAGGGATCTCTTGCGCGTCCTTCAAGCTTCATCAATCTCCATCATCTAAACGCAAAGCCAAGACAGTCAAGGGATTTGCGACTGCGCTCGGGTACAGGTTCGATTCCAGAGCACCCCAAATTCCATCAATTTCCCGCTATCATTTACGCCAAATTTACGCCAAGGCGGAGTGATGGCCAGCTACAGGAAACGGGGCAAAGCGTGGCGCGCGGAAGTGGCGCGAGGTGGAATCCGAGAGTCGGCTACGTTCGATACCAAGGGCGAGGCGGTCGCGTGGGCGACGAAGCTCGAAGCCGAAATTGATGCCGGCAAGCGGCGACCATACACGAAGATAGCAAAGACATTGTCCGATGGGTTTGATGAATACATCGACAAGGTCTCGCCGGCGTTGGCGAAACACGAGTGGAACAAAACCAGGCTCGAGTTTTTTCGTGCATCGATGGGCGAATTTGTTGGCGAGTTGATGCGATCGATCAAGCCCGAGGATGTCGCTCGCTGGCGAGACAAGCGGCTTAAGAGCGTGAAGTCGTCGACGGTGAATCGCGATTTGAATCTGTTGTCGGCTGTGTTCACTGCTGCGCGCGATGAGTGGAAGTGGATCCACGAGAATCCACTCTCGGACGTGAAGCGGCCGCGAGATCCGCCGCCGCGTGATCGACGGGTTCCCGACAGCGATGCATTGGCTATCTGCGGGGCGCTCGGCCTGTCGCCCGGCGGCCCGATAGAAACCGCGCAGCAATACGTCGCCGTTGCGTTCCTGCTCGCTATTGAGACGGGGATGCGGCAGGGAGAAATCCTTCGTCTCACCTGGCCGGACGTGCATCTGCCGGAGCGTTACGTGCATCTCCCGAAGACAAAAAACGGTGATGCGCGCGACGTCCCGCTATCGCGTCGGGCGCTGGAGCTGCTTGAGGGGCTGCCGAGGATCGCGGGCGAGTCGCGTGCCTTTCCTGTGAATCAGGGAAGCGCTGACGCATTGTGGCGTAAATGCCGGAATCGGCTCGCGAAAACAATGCCGAGCATCGCTACGTTGAAGTTTCACGACTCGCGGCACGAAGCTACGACCAGATTGGCGAAGAAGCTGCACGTGCTCGCGCTGGCGAAAATGATCGGACATCGCGACATACAGTCATTGATGATTTACTACGACGAGACGGCCGCCGAGCTGGCGGCTCGCCTCGACTAATTCGTCTTGCGCGGGCGCCCTTTCCGCGGCGTCGGTAAGTGGCCGCGGTTGCGGCGCGCCCACTCAACGACATCGCTGGCGAACCAGCGCCGCTGCGCTTGCGCGCTGTCGACCGGCCGCACCGCTGGCGGGAAGTCGTTGCGAGTGACGACGCGCAGTTCGATCGTGGATTTCGACAGGCCGAACCACTTCGCGACTTGCTCAGTGCTCCACAGCGTTTCGTCGAGCTTCTTCGGTTGTTCGAGGGCGGCCACCAAGCGGCGTAGCTCTGCGAGGAATTGATCGGGCTCGTTCATGTTCATGACCTTTCCCCGTCGTTCCAACGTGACATTTCTTCGTCTGCGGCACCCTCGGGGTCATCATCGAAGAAGCCGACGCGACCGTCGTAAGCCGCTACCGCATAGCTCACGGCGGTGGCACGATCGAGTCGTGCTCGGAATTCGAACTGCGTCGCACAACGCGCGATCCAGCTTTTGCGGTTCGGCTCGTTGCTCATCGGGTGCCACCCGCAAAAAGATCGCCGATGTCAGGCGCGCCAATGGAGCGGGTGGCTTCGCCGGACGTCGTGATCTGGAAATGGACGCATTCCAGCAGGCCGGCGTTCGCCCACTTCATGAGCAAGCCGTAATCCGTCGCCGTATCGCAGTTGTCCTCGAAGGCCGCGCACGTAGACAAGAATTCATCGCGCTCGCCGTCATCCGCGAAGGTCGCTTCTCCCGCATCGGTAGGCGGAGCGATGGGTGCGCCTTGATGGTGGAGCATCATGCAGAAGTTCGCGACGTCGCGCGGATCGCCTTTCTCGACGTGCTCGCGAAGCATGTGAGACAGGTCGGCTGGCGCGCACGTTTCCCACCCGCTGCGTCCCTTGGCACGCGAGGCGGCCATCTTCGCTTTCATCTCGATTGCGAACGCGTCGATCGCGGCGTCGTCGTGATGAGGTTCGCGCGCATCGGCCTGCGTCGGCTTCATTGCGCGTGCCTCGCGCTCGGCGACTTCGCGCTGGATGGTGCCGAGCATGTGCAGGTAGTCGCAGACCTGTTGCGGCGTTGGTGTGGCGGCCTGCGCACGGTAAAGTTCGACTTCCGTGCGGAGCACTTCTGCAAGGCGCTTGACCAGTTCGATCTTGTTCAGCGGATCGTCAGGGTGGATGGGATCGTCGCCGCGCAGGGTCACGCAGACATCTGCAAGCGTTTCGCTCAGACGGCGGATCACATATGCATCCTCCGATTCGTCGCCGACTTTGTTTGCGCTACGGCGGCGACTGAGTGCGGCGGGGACAGGGGAGCCAAGCATGGAAAACGCCACATTACCAATGCGGGATGCCAATTTCTTGTCCGTCCTGCCGTGACGCAAAAGTCCAGCTGCGGTGATTACGTCGCTCAGGAATTGCGAAAACTTCGCGTGCGTGCGCTGCTCGATAGCCGTGAGCGCCTTCTCTAAGCGCCTCTTGTGTGCGGTTAGCGATCGCACGACCGGCATCTTGTCGAGGAAATTTCCGGGCGCGCGTTCGGCAATCAAGCTGAGTTGTCTGCTGATCGTGTCGACCGTGAGCTTCACGGTTTCGGTCAGCGCCGCCGCGTCAACGGTGACAGCCCGAGCAGCGGGCTCGTCTTCATCGGCGATGCCTTCCCACATTCCGGTGTCGCGGTTCATGTGCGGGGGCGATTCCTGGCCGGGCTCGATGCCGTCCGGGTTCGGATTCCAGGGTTCGCCGTTCGGGCACAACGGTTCATCGACGGCGGCCGGTTTTCCGCCGTCTTCGACCACGATCAAAGCATCCTCTATGGCTGTGTTGTAGCCGAATCGATATTGCGACTGCGGTTCGTCAGTCGGGCCAAGTTCGTCGACCGGGTTCGGTTGCATCAGCGCTGCGATCCTTGCTTCAATCGATTCGGGATCGGGTGTGGCCGCCACCTTGGCCGGTGCTGCTGCGGTCATCGCGCGAACGTGACGTTGAATTGCCTTCGCTTCGCTGCGGCCGGCATCGTCGTAGGCAATGCGCCCACCTTCGGCCGCTGCGGCGTTCCAGACAGATTCGTGGAATGCGGCGAGCAGCACGTCGAGCGTCAAAAGCTCGTCGGCCGCGACTGGCGCTGCTGCTGCGTGCTCGGCGGCGAACAGGGCGGCCTGTGCGGCGTCCCAAACGGCGTGCGCCCGCTCCGTTAGAAAGTCGAAAAACGATCCATCTTGTGCGCGTGCGACATCGTAACCTTCAGGCTCGGCCCACGCGGAGAAATCGCGGCGGCTGTCCGCGATCAGCGCGGTGGTGTCTTTCAGTTGATTGGCGTCTTTCATGGTTATCTCGTCCGTGCCGGCGTGTCAGAAATAGGCCGTCAGCAGCATCGCCGGCAGCTTGTGCCGGCCACCGTCCGAGCGCGCGTAGATGTCGTGAAGCGAGCCGGTGAGGTTGCCGAGCGGCCGTTCTCGGTGATCGAGTTCGACGACGGTCAGGCGGTGCTCGTTGCCGTCGAGTTCGCCGTATTCGATCGGCGCGCCGTCTCGATCGAATGGCGTCCCGGCGTCTACGAATTCGATACCGCTGCCGCATTCGCCCGCGTCGTCGAGCAGCTGCTGAAACGAAACGGCGGCGAAGATCTCGGATCTCTCGCCGATCCAAAAAAAGCGCACCTGTTGGCTATGCATCATCACCTCCTTGATTGGTTGCGTTGACATCGATATCAGCGTTCAAAACCCAACGGAGCGCTTTGGAGTAATCGCCGGTGCTTTTGTCGGCCTCGGCCTCGATCTGCTTGCGCGTTTTCATGCGCGCGGATTTGTCGCCCATCACTTCGCGCTGCGCGCGAGCTGCGGCGCGCGGCTTGTGCGTGTTCGCGGCGGCGACGAGTTCGCGTGTGGTCGTGCGCTGCTGGTCGGGCTTCATGGTCGCCAGCTTGCTTGCATGCGTCAGCGGTACTTTTCCGCTCTCAACTGCGCGCTGCGTCTCGGCGCAGCATTCGAGTAGCGCGAGGCTTGAGCGCACGGTGGCGACCGAGCAATTGAAGATCATCGCGACGTGCCCCTCGCTGCGTCCGAGCGACAGCACCTGGCGCATCTTCTCTGCCCGGCCAAGCGGCGAGTCGGCTTGCCGTTGCTCGTTCTCGGCGACGATCGTCTCAATTGCCGTCTCTCGCTTTCCCTGAAAAACAATCGCGGAAATCTTCCGGGGTGGGGCGCCACGCTGTTTCCGCCACACGTTCGCCAGGCGCGCGGCCTTCACGCGCTGGCGGCCGACGACGACCTCCGTTTCCCCGGTCTCCGGGTTTTTCGAGATTACGATCGGCTGCTGAACGCCGAGATAGTCGATCGAGTGCGCCATCGCTTCGTCCACGGGCAAATGCACTCGCTCGTCGTAGAGCGGCGATGCTTTGTCGGTGACGAGTACCAGCTTTTCGGGATCGAAGAAAAGCGAATTCGTTTTGCCTTCCGCCCCGTAGGCTTCGACGGAATTCTTTGCCATTTATTTTTCTGCCTTTTCGTTCGGCGGTGGCGGCACGAGGATCGGCCGCACGTTTCCGGTTTTGAGGTTGACGAATGCGCCGCAGGTGGACAGGCTTGCGTGTCGGAAGAATTCCCAAAGGATCGCGAGCCCGTGCGTCACGACGGCCTGATTGATGAAAAGCTCCTGCTTTTCGAGCGCTTCAGCGAGGCTGCAGCTTGGCGTGTCGTCTTCCGGAGCCCATTCGTCGACGAGTTCGGGCAGCACGTCATACGGCCAGCGCAACTGAGACGAGCCGATCGGCATCAGGTCGTCGGTTCGGTTGCCGCGTGTATTCGGGCTCGCTCCGAAAATCACCTGGCCGTCTCCGGCGCGATTGCCGAGATCCATCACGTAGCAGTTCGACTCATAGAGCGGGCGGGCGAGCTTTGCGCGTGCCTTGGCGCTGTCGACGCACATGATCACGAGATCAGGAGCGCCGCGAACAATTTCATCGAAACCGGCATGTACCGGCCGGCCAATCCAGTCGGTGCCAAAGAACGCGTTGATACGATGGACGAGGACCACGCTCTTATGCAGGCCGACGTCGGCCGGGCAAAACATCTGGCGGCCAATGTTCGCCGTGCTGATCGTATCCGCGTCGAACGCAGTCACCTGCAGCCCGGGGTGGCCGAGTTCGATGAGGGCGTAATTCAAGCGGGCAAGCCCGGATAGCATTTGAGATCCCGTGCCGCCGCAACCGACTACGACGACGGTCGCTCGCTTGTCGCCAAGGAAATGAGCGGGCGTGCGGTGCATTACGCTGCCTCGGGGAAAAACGCGCGCACAGGGACGCGGAGCTGGATAGCGCGGCCGAGCGCGCACAGGCGAAATACAACGCTCTTTTCTGCGCCCGTGCCCAGGCCGCCGATGACACCGGAAATCTTCACCTCGCCGGCGTCGTCGCGATCGTCTGTGCTGCTGAAGAAAGCCTTGCCGGCGCCGTGGCTGTGTAGGTCAATGACGAGGCTCTCGTGTTCGGCGAGTGCCGGCCGATCGATTTCGAGCGAGCCGGGCGTCGCGGATCGAATGGCGACGGATTTGTATTCCAGTTTCTTTTCGGTGTCGTTCCAAACGATCCAGGCGGCATGCTCGTTCGGAGAGGCGCTGCCGGCCTCGTCGGCGAATCGGCGAAAGTGCGGCTCGGCAGCGCCGAGCTTGCCGAATGCGAATTCGATCTTCGGCTCGATCGAGCCATAGGGCGGCCGGGTGCTGCCGTCGATCGCGGCAAGCGGCTGGATCAAATGCAACCATGGCCGCCGGATCTCGATGAACAGCCCCTCGGCCGCTACGAGGAATCGATGCCCGATATCCTGCAGGGCGGCAAATTTCGCGTGTCGCGGTACGACAGCGACTGGCGCGCTATCGAACAGCGCGTTGTCGAGCTGCAGCGCTTCGTCGGTCGGGTCGGCTGCGATCGGTCGCTGCTGCCCGGCCTTTACTTCTGCGACGATATCGGTCGAGAACGTCGTCAGCGTTGCGCCGAGCTGTTGCAGCAGCGTGGCAGTGGAGACTTCGAATTTCTGTTTGATGCTATCGATGGTGGCGCTCATGGCGTTCTAGCTCCGTTGCGTGATTCGTTGAATTGCCCCGCTTACCGTCCTTTGCAGGGGTATCAGGCGCTCGGTCGGGAACTGCGCGCCGTCGAGCAAGTTGATCCAAAGCTCGACGGCATCGCCGCCGGCGATAAGATCGGTACCGTTGATATGCGTGAAGCGACTGCGAAAGAATTCGTCAATCTCATATCGCTCAATGTCGCTCGTGTTCGGTGTAGCCGCGACGTCGACATTGCCGGTGCATATCAGGCCGTCGTTGTTGACGTTGAAAAACGGTGGGCGATAAAGCTGTGTATCGGCGCCGGGTCGCTCGCTTTGGGCCAGCGCGAATACGTATCGGGATTGGCCGCGGGCCACGAAGAAAAGCGCCGGATGGTTCGTGCGGCCGTGCCGCGTTCCGAGTGGTGCGTCGGCGCGAAACCAGACGCTCTGCTGCCCGGCGGGCAGCCACCACGCGACAGTTTCCGGGCCGCTATAGATCACGCGCTCATGCACGAAACCGTGCTGCGCCGTGTGCGTCGATGCAGCTTCGATGAATGAGGCAAGCTGGCGCCTCGTCGCGGGCGTGCCGGCGAGCAAATGAGGCACGCCGTCGACGACGCGGACCGTATGACGGGTCACGTACACCTGCGAACGGTCGGCGCTTCTATAGAGCATGAGTGCGGAGTCGAGGGAAAGCTTCGTCTGGTCTGCGGCTTTGATCTGAATGGAAGTCATACGCGCACCTGGATTCGTGCATCGGTGACGTTGTCTTCGGCCCGCGTCGCGATGAGATTAAGCAGCTGCTCTACCGCGCGTGCAATGTCGCCGGTCTTATGCATGCCCCGCAACCACTCCGCGATTTGACCGCCGTCGAGATTCAGCGCGCGTTCGCAGGAGCCTTCGACTGCGTCGCCTTGCATTTCATTCTCGAAATGGTCGTCTAGAATCCGGTCGGTCGAATCGTCGCCCGTCCATCGCAAAATCAGCGCGTAGTCGAGCGGGGCACCGTACCCGTCGTCGCAATCAACGCGCGGGAACGGGCCGGATCGCGTGATGATTCGATGGATTTCATCGCAGGCCTGGATGACGCAAGACGCGAACACGTCGAATCGCTCGATTTGCCGGATGTTCGCTTCAGTCAAGCGCTGCTGCGGCTTGAATATCCAGTCCGGGCACGACTGGAAAAATTCAGAGCGGCGTGCGATGTTGTGCGCGACAAAAAATGCCTCGGCGTCGTCGTTCTCGATCGAACCATCGTGATGGTCGTACCAGTCCCGCATCTCCGGCAGCGCTGCGGTTTCGTCTCGATGGCCGTTCCAATACACGTACTGCGCGATATCGAGCGATATCGCCGGTGTAACAATGGTCGGCAGATAGTAGTGACACGCTTCGTAGAGGACGGCAAGCACCGTCTCACCGAGCCCCGCGGCGAACGTCTCAAGTCGCATGACGCCGGCCCGAAGGGCGAGCTGTGGCGCAGCGCCCATGCCGTTCTGCGTGTGAATTCTGAAGCGCGCGCGACGTGGCCTCGCTTCGTTCGGGTAGGTAATGGCTTCTTCGATGCTGAGATTCCAGTCGAAATAGCGATGGCCTGCGACGACGGGTTGCCACATGCGGGTAACTACGCTGGACGCGAGTTCGTAATCGGTGGTGCCAGCGTCGACATCGGCCGCGTCACCGGCAGTAATGATCTTGCCGCGCAGCAGCGCGAGGGCGAGCGCATGCGAGAAATCTCCGTCGCCGCCGGCGAATACGGCTGTCGGCACGTTGTCGAGCCTAGGCAACATCATCGGAGTCGTGTTCATGGCAGGAGATCCACCTCTTTCCAGTGAAGGCGCAATGCTTCTCCCGCGTGCGCCTTCGACGGGCTCGCCGTGATCGACGCAACGGCGTGCGCGATGTCACTGTTGATGTGCTTGGGCGTGGCCTGCAATTGCGGCCGTGTCACAGTAAGCGGCCCGTTGAGCAGGCGTTCACGCAGTTCGCGTAACTTCATCGCGCGCCCTTCGTGCCCACGGCCCGGCGGAACGTAAAGACGTTGCGGCTACCCTTTACGATCGGCCCCTCGACTTCTGCGTTGGTCAGTTCGGGGTAGGTCTGCGCGTAGAACTCGCGCACTTGATCCGGCGTGAACGTCGGAGCCGGATCGGGGAGCTTGGCGCCGTTGTAAGAGAACTCGCGCAGTAGCGTGTCGATCTTCATTGCTGTTGTCTCCCTCGTTGGGTTAATAAACGTCGAGTCCGCCGTCGCCATCTGCGGGCGTATCGGCATCCGAGCCCGGCAAATCGTCGTCCGAGCCGGGTTCGCGCGGTTCGGGATCCGCGTCTTCGCGGATGTCGTCGTCGGGGTTGAGTGGCTTTTGATCTTCGATCGACAGCTGGCGCGGATCGGGGCTGTCTTGCGGTGCCGGATTCGGGGCGCCTCCATCGGCGCTTTGATTTTTCGGCGGTCGGCCGCGACGCTTCGGTGCGGTGGATGCCGACGCACCGGACGTCGGCGTCGAGCCCGCTTTGTTGTCGCCGTTTGCCGCTGCGCACGCGCGGGCCTGGTCGAGCACGGACAGTGCGCCGGGCTCATATGCTGTGACGGCGTCGGCGAACTGTTCATCCAGCTCCGCCGGCGTAGCGACGAGCGAGAGCGGCCACAGCTTTTTCGCCGCCTTCGCGTCTTGCACAGGCGTGACGTTGACGCGCAGCTGATCGTCGCCTTCGGCAACGATGAGAATGTTCAAGTTTGCTGCGCGAGCGATCTCGTGCAGCGACGTGAATAAGGACATTCGGCTTTCTCCAGAGTTAGGCGGCTTGTTGGCCGTCGTAATTGCGATCGGCGAAATCCGGATCGCCGGGGTAGCGGTCTGTTCCGTCGACGCGATGCCAGCAGTACAGCGAACCGCGCCGGTGCGGGAACCAGTAGCCGGAGCATCCGCATGTCATGCGGGTTGTATTCCGGCGATTCATCCATCGGTCAATGCGGTAATTCCGTGCGCCACAAGTTCGGCGCGCCGGCAAGCGGATGTAGGCGTCCGGGTGCCGTTTCAGGCACCGGCGCGCCGTGCATTTCCGGCATCGAACGTGAAAGCGATGCATTGCTTAATCGTCGTCGCCGGCTTGCATGCGCTTGACGTCGACACGTCGAGCATCGCGTGCTTCACGCGCGCGAGCAGACGACTCGAGCGTGCGAACGATTTCGGGGCTCTTGATTGCGCGATCGAAATCGCCGACCATGCGTAGCAGCTGCCACTCGACGCGCAAGAGGTGGCGCGGTAGAGGTTGCTTATCCATCAGCTCTCCATCCAGACTCTGCCCTTGCCACCGAGCCCGATCAACGTTCCGATCGCGTGCGCGATCTCGGGCTCGTCGACTGAAAGGCGCCCGATGAGAACCGCGATTGCAAAACCCTCTCTCGCGATGTGGGGCGATCGCGGGTCCGGGTCGTAGTGAAGCGAATCGAGAGCGGCTGCTGCTACCGCGCGGATCACGGCTTGACGTAACTGGTTCGCGGATCGAGAGCGCATGGCAATCCCTGGTATGTTCGTTCTACTGATGATTTCCAGTGTTTTCGAGTAGATTCAGCGGCCCGAAATTAGGCGCAGCGACTCGCGGCGCAGGTCGCGACCTGGGCGTCGCGCGCCTCGCTGCACTGGCCGTACCCGTGAATCAGCAGATAGACGAAAAAGATGCCTACGATGGCAAGGGCGTTGCGGGCAATCCGGAAAGCCCATCCGGCTGCGCGGCGTGCTTTCCGATGACGGATTTTCCAATCGATGAGAGCGTCCATTCTGTCCTCCTGGGTTGACCTGCGCCGCGCTGGCGGTCGCTTACGAATGAACGAAGAATATAACCATAGTTATCGTCCAGTCAATAACCAAGGTTATCGATCGGCTTGGAAATTTGTAACATCGTCACGTCGGGGCTATGCTTTGTTTCCTCCGTATAACCGGCTGGAAGCTGGAATGAGAACAAAAACCTTGACCGTAGCAGTGGGGGCCGCCGTGTTGATTGCACTCGGCGGCGTATATGGGTACAGATCACACGCCCGCTCGGAAGAGCGTGGCGCGATGAAGCCCGCAGTGAGCCTCACCATGGCTTACCTGTCTCAAATCTTGCACGCGGACACGCAGCCGGGCGAAATGACCTACGGGGAGTTTTATGAAAAGACGGCCCGCGCCATCCAAGAGATCGATAAAAAATCTATAGAACTCAGGAGCATGGACGTGGAAACGGCCGGGGCGGAGCGGGATATGGTTCTCGCTTATATGGCGCAGGTGCAAGACATCATTCGCAACGACGTGGCGCGTCATCGTGGAAAAAGTGCCTCCGATGCTGCGATTGCCGAGGCAAAAGCGCAGCTCAAAGCGATGGACGATGCGCGTGCGGCCGACAACGCGGCTATGTTCAAGTACGCCAGCTCGCAGGTGGATTCCGCGTTGGCGCGAGCTAAGGCCGCCACCACCCAGATGGCGTCTGCGGATAGGCAATTCAGATCGTCTCTGACCGTGGTTCGATCATCTAGCGAAGCGGTCGCGACGAAATTCAACGTGGTGGACTCGCCAGTTCCCGAAATCGATGCGGAGATTAGGGCAGGCCGTGGAGCGGTGGACCCGGAGGCTGCGTCCCGTTCCGCCGCGTCGGAGTAGCTTTCGCTTGGGCGCGCCTGCGGCGGTGGTTGAAAGCTGCGTTAAACGAAGGCAAACTACTGTATGAAAACACAGTAGTCACTGCGACGACGGGGCGATCTTGAGAGAATCGAAGGTAGGCGGCGGGCGACGATGCCGGCCAGGCGGATGGGCGCGCGTCTTGACGTCCAGCAGTCCCTGGTTGGTTGGTATGGTTGTCTATGTGGAGGCGCTGCGCCAAGACGGCCGATGGGACGTGATTCTTAGCCGGGCCTCATTCGGATACACGGCCGCTGGGAAGCGGCCCGTAATCACGCGTGAATTTTCATTTCTCGATTCGTCGCTAGAGCCAATTTGCCCTGTCGGCGTGGTCGGCGACGAGGTGACTAGTCCCCTCTCGGTCGATCGGTGTCACGGGTGGCTTGGCCGGAGCCTTGGGCGGCATCTACCGACAGTAGCCCGCTAATAAATGCTTCAGTCTTTGCGCGGCCCATCTCGTCCAAGAGAAACCAACCGCGCGGGGCATCCGTCGCATCGAGAGTGCCGAATTCCAACCATACCAGTGAGGTTCGAAGTGCTGCAGCAAGCGCAAACCCGTTGGTTGTAGTCGTGCTGCCGCCCGCCTCGATTTTGGCAATCGCGGGTTGGGATATCCCTACTTGATCGGCTACCTGCCGCTGCGAAAGGCCAAGCGCCTCCCGGCGCTCCTTGGCGCGCAGTCCGAATTCCTGATTTTCCATGGCAGCAATCGTATAACTATGGTTGTAAGCCATCAAATAACCAAAGTTCTTGACCGTCGATAACTTTGGTTATAGAGTCGTCGGCATGAATCCAGCCAACCCGTCCGTCGCCGCGCTGAACATTGCGATCAAGAAAGCAGGATCGCAATCGGCGTTGGCGCGTCTGATCGGCAAGAAACAGCCGCACATCCACAAGTGGTTGCATTCGCCGCGGCCGATGCGGGCCGAAAACTGCGTGCTTGTCGGTGAGGCGGTCGGAATTCCGTATTGGCAGTTTCGGCCGGACGATTGGCGTGATGTCTGGCCGGATCTTCGCCGGCCCGAGCTTCAGGCCGTGTATCAGCTTGAGCGCGAAGAATTGCAATGAAAGCGCTGCCTCTCGTTGTTCCGGTGGTGCTGTGCAATGTCATGTGAGGAGAGCTTCGATGCTGAGAAGATTTTTGACCAAACGGGGTAGCGCCTACTTCCGCTCCCGTGATTTCGAGCGGACTTCTTTGCGTGCCGCACCGACGCATCGCTACCGTGTTCGTCTCGCGAGAGTCACAGCTGCTGCAGCTTCTCTCGAAGCGCTTGAATCAGGACGCGACGAGTGGAGTCGTCGCTTGGCCGATCCATGGATTGGTCGAGAGTTGAGAGCAGAGCTGCAACGCGAGCGGGCTCTAGCGCTGAGGATTGCGCGAGCAAAGAAATAAATGCCGCAAGAATATCCGCCGTCGCCTCGCGATGGCTGGCAATTATGCTGTTCAAGTAATGGGAGCTTTTGAGCAGTCGCTCAAAGTCGGCCGTTGCTTTGGTGCGCTCGGACATAGGTTCGCGTGGTGATTGGTTCATGGCATCCCCGTTGTGTGGTTGGTGTCGCAAGTTTATTGGAATCGCCCGGCTGTTAACAGCATGGAAGGCGGCGAAATTCAAGGATGAAAATGACTCTCGAATACGGCAACACGAACTGGATCGATGTTCTTTACAAATCGGTTCTTGCAACACCGGGGAAGGTTGAAGATGCCGCTCGTTATCTGACCGAGCGGCGGGGTGTTCGCATCGGCGGCGAATCCCTGCGTCTCAAGCTGCGCGAGGTGGAAGGTGCGCGAGTTTCCGGCGAAATGTTCGAAATGCTCGTCGAGTGGATGCAGGAGAAACGTCAGCCGCACGCGCTCGATGCCGTGCATGCGTTCAATGCGAGATTCGGCTTGGTCGCTGCGCCGCTCGACGCAGGCCACGGAAGTGAGGACATCTCCGCGCTCGTCAACGCTGCGCTGGCAGTGAGCAGCCACGCCGGGCGGTTCGCTGAAGAAATTCGAAAGGCGGTGGGCGACGGCGTGATCGAGCAGCACGAAGTCGACACGATCGAGCGTGCCGCGCGCGAAAGCCAGCAGCAGATCGCGGTAGCTGTGCAAACAGCGCGCGCGCTTGTCGTTGATCCACGCTCATGAGCCGACCGGCCGCAGATATTAAGAGGGTTCTAGACATGAAAAGCCTGTATGCCCGCTTTGTGCTCTGGTTGATTTCCCCCGGTCTCGCGGTTTGGGATGAGCGGAAGGTCGCGAGTGAGAAAAGAATCGCGCGCGAAGAGAGGGACGCGCGCGATTCGGTTTTCAAGGAGTTGGACCGGCGAGCTGCTGAGAGAGTCACTGTACGTCTTAAATCGACAAAGACGTGGGAATAAAAACACGTCTTGACGAGCCGGTGTTAGCTGCCGATGGATTTTTCGTAGGCACCCGCAAGAGTGAAGATGATGCTCATTTCCTCCTCAAGCGCTAACTGGTATGCAACGATTTCTTCGCTCAATGATCGGGGAGTTATCGCGTCGGAAACGTTTGTATTTTCTCTGATGTACTCGTCTCCTAGCGATGCCAGGTCGGAAGTGGTTTTACCCTCCGCTCTGGAAACGAGGGCCGCTAGGAAGGCGAGATTATGGCGCAGTGCGGCCAGCTTTCCCTCCAAACGTGCAAAATGAAGCTTGATGTCTTTGTCGTCCATGGGTCTCTGATCAAAGGTGAATCGTGGTGTGGAAACCTGATTTTGCCATGAACGTATTTTGAGGCTTGAGTGGAGCGTCCTCGACGTCACACACATAATAATCCGCGCTGACGCGCTTTAATCCGGAGTAACGATGGGCGCCGGCAATGATGCTGCAGCGCGCGGGGTAATTGCGTCCGTTGAATCTGAGCAGGCCGTGTTAGGCGCGCTGATGATCGACAACGGCGCGTATGACGTGATCGCTGCCGAGTTGTGCGCGGACGATTTCACCACAGGTGAGCACCGCGCTATTTTTTCCGCTATTTCCCAACTGATCGTCGCCCAAAAACCGGCTGACGTCGTCACGGTATTTGAGCATCTGCGCGCGACGAAAGCGCGTGTCGCGGAGCCACTGCGTTACCTCAACGAAATTGTCGGTTCGACTCCCGGTGCGGCGAACCTCGCTCGCTATGCGGGCATCGTGCGCTCGCGCTCGCAGCTGCGGGGTGCGGTTCGCGCTGCGCGAGCAGTCATTGACCAGTGCTTCAACACGGCCGGCCGTGAGGTTTCCGAAATTATTGATGAGGCGCAGGCGGCGTTTCTTCGGCTGACCGATTCTGCGGCACGGTCGTCGGGCGGATTCCAGCCGATGCAGCCGGCGCTTACGCGTGTGGTCGAGCGCATCGACGAGCTATTCCATCGCCCGGACCGAGGTGGCATCACTGGAACGTCGACGGGTTTTTTGGATCTCGATGCGCGCCTCGACGGGATGCACGGCGGGGAACTGATCGTCGTTGGTGGCAGGCCGTCTATGGGCAAGACATCGCTGGCGATGAATATCGCCGAGTATGTCGCGATTGAACTGCAGCTACCAGTCGGCGTGCTGTCGCTCGAAATGCCGGCCGAGCAACTGACGATGCGCATGCTCGCATCGCAGTCGCGGATCTCGCAAAACCGGCTGCGCACGGGCCGACTCGAGGACGACGATTGGCCACGCTTAACCCATGGCGTCGAGCGTATGGCGAGCGCGCCAGTCGATATTCTCGACAGTTCCGCAATCACTCCCTCGAAATTCAAAGCTGAGCTGCGGCGCCTGCATCGTGCGCGCGGCCGACTCGGCCTGGTCGTCGTCGACTACCTGCAGCTGATGTCGGGTGACGGAAATACGGAAATGCGCGCGGGCGAGGTTGCCGAAATCTCGCGTGCTCTTAAGCAAATCGCGAAGGAACTGGATGTTCCCGTCGTTGCGTTATCGCAGCTCAACCGCGGCTTGGAGCAGCGTCCGAACAAACGGCCGGTGATGTCGGATCTGCGCGAGTCGGGGGCGATCGAGCAGGACGCCGACGTGATCCTCTTCATCTACCGCGACGAGGTCTATAACCCCGACAGCGCGGACCGCGGCACGGCGGAAATCATCATCGCAAAACAACGAAATGGGCCGATCGGAACCGTCCGGTTGGCCTTCCAAAATGCAACTACCCGATTCGAGAATTTCGCGGATTCGGGTGCGGAATAATCAATGGCAACTGTATCTCCTTTCTACACGTGGCGCCGCGCAATGATGTGCAGCGACCTGCCCGCGACGACGAAGTTAGTGCTGTTCGTCGTCGCGGAATACACGAACGGCGTGGATGAAACCTGCTGGCCGGCACTCGAAACGATCGCTGAAAAAGCGACGCTGTCCATTCGCGCGGTGACGAAGCATTTGTCGTTGGCCGGCGAACTCGGCTGGCTTACGCGATGGCGATCGCGCCGACCTGATCGCAAATGGGCACACGCACATTATCGGCTGTCGATCCCTGATCACGTCGCTCGGCATCAGCGCGACGTGATCGACCTCGACCTCGCAGCCGGCGACGTCGATGCCGGCAACCAGTCGTCGGCGCGTGGTGCCGAAGATGCTCGTGAATTGGGCACGTCGGCACCACGTGCCAGTGGTTCCGGGGAAGTTTCGGCACCAGGTGCCAGTAACTCGGGCCGACCGGTGGAACCACGTGCCAGCAACCCGCCCGTGCCGGCTGAAACCGACGAATCGGAAAAAAGTTCCTGGCACCACGTTCCAACTAACTACCCAGTAAACGGAGATACGAGTAAACCCACTCTCTCTCATACCAAGGTGGTTAGCACAGGCAGCGGCGTTCAGAGAGAAAAATCGAGCGAGGACGGGGTTCTGTTCGCGCGGTGGATGCTCGATCGTCTGCGTATCGATGACCCGGGCTGCCCGACGCCAGATCTCGCAGCTTGGGCGGCCGACGTAGACGCGATTGTCTGCGTTGACGGGCACACACTTCGGCAAGCTGCGGCGCTCGTCGGATACGCCATGGGCGACAAATTCTGGCTGCGGGTCATCACGTCGCCAGCGCGACTGCGCAAAAACTGGGACGAGCTGCGCCGCCGGCGGAATGCTTCGATCGAGGCAAAGGGCGCGTCGCCGCCTGCAGGCTCGTCGTCGGCGGCGGCCGGCGACGACATTCGCCAGTGCGCGCACGTTGCGGATGGATGCCGATGCATTGCTCACGCGACGGTGCTTATCGGCGCGGGGAAATCTCAGCGCGGCTACTGCCGCAACCATGTTTCGAAATATGAGGATTAACGGGGGATTTATGACGATCGAATCGAGGCTGGAAAATTGGGCGCGAGTGCAATCGAGCGTATGCAACGGCGGCACGGGCGGGAGCGGGTTGGTGTCAACCATCTACTTTCCCGCCGTGCGTGGGCAGTCGATCAACTCGACGTTGGACCTTGCGGATGCTGGTCGCCTTGAATTGGCTATGCGCTCGCTGATGCCACTCGATCGCGACCTGCTGAAGATGCACTACATCTGGCGCAAGCCGACGTTCCTCATTTGCCGCAAGCTCGGGTTGAGGGTTAGGCCGACGAGCGTTTTCGATCTCGCGATGGCACATGCGAAGCAGGCGCTCGGCGAGCGGTTGCGGGCGGCAGATCGCGAGTTCGTGTCGATGCGCGAGGTGATCGAGCGAATGGCGCGGGCGACGCTTGCGGATTCGGAGTAGCTCGATTACACTCGCTCCCACAATCTGATCCGGTTCATACCGAGTGCGCGCGACAGTGGTCGGGTCGCGGCACGTCCGGAGAAATCGAAGCCTCGATAGCGAAAGCGTCGGGGCTTTTTGCATTGGAGGCTCGGATGAGCGAAACGGCGAGTAATGTGCTTGCGCTCGCGGCGGTGAGAAAGGTTTTGCTCGATGGCGACACTGCGACCATAACGATCCGCGAGCGTGTGGCGATGGGCGTGGATCCGTGGATCGCCTATCGAAATTGGGACGAACATGCGGTGCGCTTGGCGTGCTGGCGCTCGGTTGTGAGATTGCTACCCGAGCATCTGCAGCAAGAGATCATCAAGGTCGGTCTCGCTGAGTTGGCCATTAGCTGAAAGCTTCGCGATGAGAAGCGATAAAAGTTTCGCGGTGTTGTGTTGAGTTGGATCGATCGTGCGACTTATCACGTTGTCGCCGGCGTTCGTGATCGTGTAATAGACGCGTCGGCCTACGTCTAGATTTTCTTCTTTGTGCGTCTTGATGCGCAAAATCTCATCGCGGTCCATGGCTGCCCCGGCTGTTCGTATCTGGAAAATCGAGAATCCTAGCATGCCGACGAAAGCCCCGACGCCGTGCCGCCATCACGGATGCAAACAACTGCTTGACGAGCCCGGCTACTGTGAGGCGCACAAGCGCGAATCAGTCGGCTGGCTCGATGATCGTCAGCGCGGCAACCGCCACCAGCGCGGCTATGGGACGCGGTGGGACAAACTACGAAAGCTGATCCTCGCGCGCGACAACGGCATGTGTCAGGCGTGCAAGCGCGACGGCCGGGTGCGGCCCGGCAACATGGTTGACCACAAGGTGAACAAAGCGGCGGGGGGCACCGATGATCCGGGAAATCTTGAGGCGATCTGTCGGGCCTGCCACGCATTGAAGACCGGACGCGAGTCGCACGGCATTTCGGGCGGCCGGTGAGCACGCCGCGTGCGCGGTCTGTCGCGCACCGGCACGTCGCGACGGCGGCTATGGTGGCCCGGCTGACCCGGGCGCGAGGCATCCCGGCGCGCGAGGTCGCGTCGGCCGGGCAGCCCCGGGGCCTCAAATGTTTGGACTGAATCGCATAGGACCGCCAGTTCAGGGCCAGTTTTATGGCGGCTGGTTTGGGGGTGGGGGGGGGTTAAGGAAGTCGCCCCATAGAGACGACAAAAGGCGTTAGGACTCCTTTTCAGTCAAATTTCTTCAGGGAACCTGCTATGGAGCCGAATGAAACGCCTGCGATGACGTCTGATCGAGCCGATCCGCCGAGCGGGTCGGCTCGGGCTGGAAAGCGGATCGAATCGCCGCCACCGCCACCGGGCGTTCACTTCGAATCGTCGCACCGCAAGGTGTGGGACTACCTGTGTCACGCGTTGCGCGAGGAAGGCGTGCCGCACCGAACCGCGGGCATCGTGCTAGCGATGGTGTGCATCGATTTCGTCCGTTGGGTGAAGGCTGAACTGCAGCTGCGCGATTTCGAGAAAATCAATCGAGGGTCGTTCATGACGACGACGCCGAACGGCCATGTCCAGCCGCACCAGCTGTATTACGCGGCCAAGGCACTGAAGGACGGATTGCTGAAATGTCTGCCCGAAGCTTGCCTGACGCTGCCGTCGATGCTGATCGCGAAATCGAAGATGGAGCCGGACGACCCCCAGGACGATTTGTTCGATCTGATGCTGGATCACGCTCAGTCGCATCCGAGTGCCTCGCACGTCTGACGCCTGCGTCGTTGGAGCGGTGGGACGTTGAATATGGAATTCCGATGTTGCGCGGCGAGATCGTGGCCGGGGAATTCGAATTCCTGGCGGTGCTTCGGCATTACGAGGATCTTGTCGACGCGTCAGCGCGGGGCTACGTATTTAGCGCCGCTCACGCCTGGCACTGCATTAACTGGATCGAGGGGCAGTTCCATCACATCAAGGGCAAGCTCGCACGGACGCCCTTGAAGCTCGACAACTGGCAGCTGTTTTACACAGCGGTGCTAATAGGATGGCGGAGAACTGGCTCACTGCTCCGGCGCTTTCGCACAAGCTATGAAGAAGTCGCGCGGAAGAACGGAAAATCCACGTGGAAAGCTGGCGTAGCGGACTATCTGTTCATGATGGACCGCGAAATCGGTGCCGAGGTGTATACGATCGCGACCACGCGTGAGCAGGCGATGAGCGTTTTCAGGCCGGCGCTCGAAAACTACAAGCGTCGGGTGAAGCGATCGCCGCGGTTCGCTCGCTCGATCAAGATTCACGACGGCGCAAACCAGGAAAAGATAGTTGCAGGCGGCGGTGTTTTTAAACCGTTGCCTGCGAACGCTGAATCCCTCGATGGCTTAAATCCGAGCGTGATCATGGTCGACGAGTTGCACGCGCATCGGACCCGTGACGTATGGGATGTCATGGAGTCTGCGCTTGGTGCTCGTGAGCAGCCGCTGATTGCCGCGATCACGACGGCCGGTTACATCCTCGACGGCATCTGTACCGAAATTCGCGGATACCTAGTATTGATTCTCCGTCGCGAGGTGGTGGACGACACTTTTTTTGGCGTGATCTTCACGCTCGACGACGGCGACGATCCGTTCGACCCGGCTGTTTGGCGCAAAGCGAATCCGAGCTTAGGTAGTGCGAAGACGCACGACTACATGATCGCTCAGGCCAACAAGGCGGCGACGCTGCCGAGCGCGAAAGCGAATTACCTCACTAAAGACCTAAACATCTGGGTCAATGGCGCAATGAGCTGGTTCGACATTCGGGTTTGGGATCAAGGTGGCGTAGCGTTTGATCCCCGGGAGCTGCGCGGCCGCCGTTGCTTCGGTGGCCTCGATTTGTCGAGCACACGCGACTTGACGTCGTTCGTGCTGGTGTTCCCGCCGGATGATTTCGACCAGGGCGAATGGTTCGTGCTGGCGTGGATCTTTTGCCCGCAGGCAAAGGTGGATGAGCAGTCGTATAGCGATGCTGCGCCGTATGCGAAATGGAAAGAGGCCGGTTGGCTGACCGTCACGGAAGGTAATGTTCTCGATTACGGGAAGGTGCGGACGACAATCAAGGCGGCGTGCAATGTGTTCGATGTCGAAGAGGTCGCATTTGATGTCTGGAACTCGACGCACTTGGCTAACGAACTGATGGACGAAAACGTTCCGATGGTGCAGCTGCCGCAGAATTTCGGTGGATTGTCGCCTGGTTCGAAGCTCCTTGAGCGTCTTGTGTATAGCGGCCAATTTCGGCACAACGCGAACCCGGTCTATAGATGGTGTGCAAGCAACGTGTCGCTTCTGCTCGACACGAACGAAAACATCCGGCCGAACAAGAAAACGTCTGAGGGTCGAATTGATCCGATCGTCGCCACTTGTATGGCGATGACGCGCGCTCTCGTTCATCAGCCGGACCCGAAGCCGGAAATTGTCGCGATATGAGCACTCCGAATAATGCAGGCTCGGCTATCCTCAACCGATGGCGAGCCGAGCGGGAGGCGAAACGTGCCGTCACTGCGTCCGCCGATAGCTATAAGTTGTCCGAAATGACAGTGGGGACGGATGGGTATCGAATCCTGACCGGCGGTGCGCCGGCAGCTAGGCCGGTTACCGAGCGTAGCGCGATGGCGATCGGCGCCGTCTATGCGTGCGTCAGTCTGATCGGCGGCGCTCTTGGTCAACTCATATTGCAGACGTACACGGTCGGAAGTAACCGATTGCTGGCTCCGGTGTATGGCGATGCATGGTACATGCTGAACGAAGCGATGCACCCGAGATGGAGCGCTGCAGTGGGATGGGATTTCAGTGCGCAGGCGCTCTTGTTGCACGGCAATTTCTACATTCGCATCCATCGGCCGAGCGTCTTTTCTTCGGCAATCGAATCGCTTGAGCCGCTTCACCCGCTGAGCGTGTCCCCGTTCCTCTACGAAGGGCGGCTCATTTACAACATCGTCAATATCGACGGCACGGCAGAGACCCTTGATCAGGACGACATGATTCACGTGCCGGGGCCAGGATTCGACGGTCTGCGCGGCATGTCTCAGATACGGCACGTACTTCGGCAGCCTGTAAGTACGGCGGCAGCGGCCGGGGCCGTGAGCGAAAACATGATGACCGA
This sequence comes from Burkholderia perseverans, assembly GCF_022870505.1. Taxonomy (NCBI): domain Bacteria; kingdom Pseudomonadati; phylum Pseudomonadota; class Betaproteobacteria; order Burkholderiales; family Burkholderiaceae; genus Burkholderia; species Burkholderia perseverans. The sequence continues at coordinate 3,308,384 of NZ_CP045094.1, read as the reverse complement.
GGGGTTACGGCCGGACATCGTGCTATCGAGTGAGGGAAAGGTCGACAGGGATCAGATTTCGTCGTTGCGTGAGCAGTGGGTCGAACGCTATAGCGGCTTGGTGAACATGAACGCGCCGGTGGTGGTCGGTGGCGGCCTGAAGGTGGAGCAAATCAGCATGACGTCAGCGGACGCGCAACTGATCGAGCGCGAGAAATTGACTGTCGAAGACGTCGCGCGAATATTCGGCGTTCCGCCGTACATGATCGGCCAGCTCGAAAAGCAAACCAGCTTCGGGACCGGGCTCGAGCAGCTTGGCACCGCGTTCGTGCGTTACACGCTCGGTCGACATATGACGAAGATCGAGCAGGAGTTCAATCGCAAGACGGCTGTTCGCGGGAAAACGCGGTTTGAATATGACGCATCGGCCCTGGAGCGTGGCGATACAAAAACGCGCTATGACGGGAACAGTACAGCGATCGGGAGAGCTGGCGCGCCGGGCTGGATGACGCCGAATGAGGTTCGTCATGCCGAAAACCTGCCTCCGCTCGATGGCGGTGATCAACTTTACAACGGGGCTGGCTATGGCAAATCTGCTGCTGAGACTGCTGAATGACAACCGAAGCGCGCCGCGGAAATTCGAGGTCACGAATACCGGCGGAGACGAGGCGACGATCTACCTGTATGACGTGATCACGCCTGACGATTCTTGGGGCGGCGTTTCGGCCGCAACGTTCGTGCAGCAGCTGGCTTCGATATCCGCCTCGACGATCCATCTGCGCATCAACTCGCCTGGTGGAGACGTATTTGAAGCCTTGGCGATGGCGCAGGCGATTCGCGAGCATCCGGCGACGGTGATCGGTCACGTGGACGGCTACGCGGCGAGCGCGGCAACATTTCCTGCCATCGCGTGCGACAACGTCGTCATGGCCGAGGGCTCGATGTTCATGATCCATCGTGCGTCGTGCCTCGCATGGGGGACTGGCGCCGACCTTCGGTCGACGGCCGATCTGCTCGACAAAATCGATCAAACGATCGTCACGATGTACGCAAAGAAGACGGGGCAAGGCGATGACGACATTACTGCGTGGATGGTTGCTGAAACATGGTTTACCGCAGAGCAGGCCGTCGAACTCGGCTTCGCTGACGGAATGGCGGCGGATGGCGGAGTGGAAAACCGGGGCGGTTGGAATTTATCGGCATACGCGAATCATCCGTCGAATCGCGCCGAGCCGCCGCCGAAGCCTCAACCGCCGGAGCCGGCGCCGGAGCCGGCGCCGGAACAGATCGCGGAAACGAATCGCACGGTAGTGGATACGTCGGGACTCCGTCGACGTCTCGCACTCTCCGCCTACATCTGACGCTTCCCGCGTCTCCATCAAGGCCGCCCGTGTGGGCGGCTTTTTCATTTCCTCAAGGAACCGTATGGCTATCAATCTCAAGGAATTGCGGGAGCGTCGCGACGCGACCGCCAAGAACCTGTCGGCGCTGCTCGATAACAACACCGGCGACAAGTGGGGCGCCGAGCAACAGAAGACCTACGACGACGGGATGTCGGAGATCGAGCGCATCAGCGCGGAGATCAAGCGCCACGAGGCGCTGATTGCGCAGGTGGCGGCGAATGCGCTGAACGGCGATACGGCCGAGTATGCGGGCCAGCACGTGAGGCACGGCGGCGAGAGCGAGGAATCGCGGGCGCTGCGTGCCTTCATGGCCGGCGGCCTGTCCGCGCTCGCGCCGGAAGACATGCAGCGCATGCGTGCGCGGCAGACCGGCGACATTCAGAACGTGATGCGCCTCACGCCGCAGAATGCAATGTCGACTTCGACCGGCGTCGAAGGCGGTTACACGGTCGCGACCGAATACTACAACCAGCTCACCCAGGCGCTGAAAGCCTACGGCGGCATCTTGGGTGTCGCTACGGCATTCTCGACCGGTACCGGAGCGCCCCTGCTGTTCCCGGCGGCCGACGCCACCAGCGAAGAGGGCGAGATCGTCGGGCAGAACGCGCCGGTTTCGTTGGGGGAGACGCAATTTCTGCAGCCGCTGGGTATCTCGGTCTACAAATATTCCTCGAAGAAGATCGCGGTGCCGTTCGAGCTGCTGCAAGACAGCATGTTCGATATCGAGGGGTATATCAACGGCCTGTTGACTCTGCGGATCGCGCGCATCTCGTCGAGGCACTACACGGTCGGTAGCGGTGTCGATCAGCCGAACGGCGCTGTCACCGCCGCGTCCGTAGGCAAGGTGGGGGCCGCCGGATCGAACGCTTCGGTTGGCTACGACGATTTCGTCGACCTGGAACACAGCGTCGACCCCGTGTATCGCTCCGGTCCGGCCGTGGGGTGGATGATGCATGACGACTCGGTCAAGATCGTGCGGAAGATCAAAGACGATCAAGGGCGACCGATCTTCGTTCCCGGTTACGAGCAGGGTAATCCGGGCGGCGCTCCCGACCGACTGCTGAACCGGGCTTTGACGATTTCGCAGGAGATGCCGACGATGGCGGCCGGAGCGAAGTCGATTCTGTTCGGGGATATGTCGAAATACATGATCCGCCGCGTCATGGACCTGACGATGTTCCGAATGGCGGATTCGAATTTCATCATGAACGGTCAAATCGGCTTCGTCGCGTTCAACCGCCAGGGCGGCAACCTGATCGACGTCGGCGGTGCCGTGAAGGCGTACCAAAACGGCGCAGCCGCCGCTCAGTAATTCGGGTAACTTAAATTCAAGGGGAAAAAAATGGACCCGAATGGATTATTGGGCGACGTGCCGGAGCGGCAGGCCGCCCCCGAAAAGAAATCGTCGTCGGCCGGGCCGGCTTCGAAGAAAGCGGCAGGCGGCGAGCCGGTGCCGGCCGCCCCGAATTCGTCGAACGTCGCACCTCTGATCGAGGTGTCGCCCGACGCGGAGCCGGGATCGTGTGTTGTCGATGCCGGCTCTGGCGACGATGTAACTGTGCTCGTGCTCGTGAAATGCGAGTTCGGCCGACCGAATGACGTCGTCATTCTCGACGCTCGCGACGTCCAGATCGCGAAGCGCGCGGGTAAGGTGTGCGATCACGAAAATTCGATCGCCGCTGCTCGCACGCTTTCGCGGAAGTAGGGAGGGCGCCTCAATGTTGATTCGCGTGACTGTACCGCCGACTGCTGAAGCACTATCGCTTGATGAGGTGCGCCCGCACCTTCGAGTAGATGCCGACGATGACAACGACAAGTTGATCACGCGCGCCATCGTCGCCGCACGGCAGCGAGTCGAGCGAGAGATCGGCCGGCCGCTGTTGCCGCAAACGTGCTCGAAGCAGTTCGAATCGTTCGCGCGCCGAATGCCGCTGTGGGAAGACGTCACAAGGATCGTGTCAGTTTCCTACGTGTCCGAGTCGGGTGAAACGGATTCGCTCGCTGCCGCGCAGTTCTACGTTACCGGCGGTCGCACCTTGAACGTGGTTGGCGATTTGCCGGCAGCGCGTGGTGTGATTGTCGAGTTTGAATGCGGCGCTTTCGATCAGGGCTCGGTGCCGGAGTCGGTCCAGCAATGGATGCTGCTGCAGATCGGCGCGATGGATGTCAATCGGGCGGCAGTCGAAAGCATCCAGACGTATGAGCTGCCCGATCGATGGACGGACGGCTTGATCGACGGATTTCGTGTGTACACGGTGTAGCCATGGCGCTCCGCATCGGAAATTTCAATCGCCGCGTCTCGTTGCAGGAGCCTCAAGTAACGCGCGATTCGGCGGGACAGGAGATATCGACGTGGGTCGAGATCGGCAGGCCCTGGGTTGACATCCGCTCGCTCAGCGGACGCGAATACGCGACGTCGAGCACCGTCGTCAGCGCTGCGACCGCGAGCATTCGATTTCGATATCGCACGGACCTCACGGCTCGCATGCGCGTAGTCGCGGGCGGGATTATTTACAACGTGCTGGCGGTTCTGCCTGATGAGCGGGGACGGGAATACGTCGACATCGCGTGCAATACGGGAGTGAATGATGGCTGAGGTTTCGTGCGTCATGGGTGGGAACGGGAAGAAGCTAGTGGATCTGCTGATGACGATCTTTCCCGAGATCCGCAACGCCGTCCGTGTCGAGCTGCGGATCGCTGTCGACGAGCCAATCATGCTCACGATCGAGCGTGCCGCAGTCGTCGCGGATGCAATCGACGAGTGCGGCGAAGCGGCGGCCGGGCTCGTGAGAGCGTTCGTGCTGCACGAGGCTGGCGCGTGACCGGCTCGGCGAAGACGTCTGGTTTCGCCGAGTTCGCTTCGCTACTCGAGTCGATTCCCCGCGATATCGGCGAGAGCGATCTGCGTTCCGTCGCGGTCGCCGGCGGTACGGTCCTGCGCGATGAGGCCGTCGAGCGTGCGCCCGCCGGCGACACCGGCAACCTGAAGCGGGCACTGTATCTGAAGTTCATCGAAGAGCGCTCGACGGCCACAAGCAAGGTGTACTACGTCAGCATTCGGCGTGGGAAGAAGCCTAAGAAAGGCGAGGAGCCGGTGGACGCGGCGTATTACGGGCAGATGGTTGAATTTGGCCATTGGTACGTGCCGCCGAAGCCGAAGGGCGTTCGATGGGCGGCGCACCGGAAGGCGCATATCGGCAAGAAATGGGTGCCCGCCAAGCCGTTCTTGCGGCCCGCATACGAAGCAAAGCGAACCGCGGCCGTCGACGCGATGCGCGAGCGACTGAAACAGCGGCTCCTGGAAAAATTCAAGGGGATTGGGAATGGTGGTTGAGGCGATTTTCGCCGCGCTGCAGGGGCTCGTCGACGGCCGCGTCTATCCCGACGCGGCACCCGAAGGCACTGCACGGCCATTCATCACGTATCAGGGCGCTGGCGGCCGGTCCTTGTCCACGCTCGCGGGGCCAGCTGCGGAGCGTAACGCTCGCGTGCAGCTGAACGTGTGGGACGCGACGCGACTGGGCGCTGACACTGTGATGGAGCAGGCCCGCACGGCGATGTGCGATCGGTCCGACTCGTTGAAATCGTTGCGCGCTCAACCGCTCGGTGAGCCGACCGGCATGCATGAAGACGATACCGACTGGTACGGGGCGCGCTGCGATTTCTCGATCTGGTTCACGTTGACACCGGGTGGCAGCTAGGCACTCGTCGAAAGTTACTTTTTTGCGGCTCGCATTGTGCGGGCCGTTTTTTTTGGAGGCGGCTATGGCCGATAGCGCAACAAAAGCGCAGTACACCCCGGTTCTCGGGATGCAGCTGCAAGTCTCGACGACGTCTTCGACGGATCCGACTGACGCAACGCTGGTCTTTGCGGACCTCGCGGTGACGATCAAACAGCCGCAGTACCAAGGCGCAGCGTCGGCAAAGATCGACGTGACGACGATCGCGTCCGAAGCGAAAGAATACGCGCTCGGTCTGAGTGACCCCGGCACGTTCGCGATGTCCGGAAACTGGAAGTCGACGGACCCGGCACAGATGGCGCTGCTCGCGGCGCATGCGGACAAGAAGCCGCGCGTTGTCAAAGCAACTTTTCCGGACAACAGCGCTTTCTCGTTCGTCGGCCTCGTCGACCAGTTCACCTGGTCGGCGGACCCGGACAACGTCGTGACGGCGACGTTCAACATGCAAGTCACCGGCACCGTCGCCGTCGCGCAGCCGCCCGCGCAACAAGGAGGGAACTGAACATGACGACGCAAGATATCCGCGCAGCGCTGCTGCAACCGCTCGCCGGCTTTCGTCAGGAACCCGCGACGCTCGCGGGGCAGGCGGTCATCGTGCGCGAGCCGAGCGCGGGTGACTGGCAGTTCTATCGCGACACCACGCGCGAGTGGGCGGGGCTGGCAGCCGATGCGTCGACCGAGGCGGCGACCGAAGCGCTCAAGGGCGTGCCGGGCGTCGACGCCGCTCTGTTCGTGCGCGTCATCGTCGATTCCGCCGGCGAACGTGTGTTCCAGGACGACGATGCGATCGTGCTGCGCGATCAGTTCGGGCCCGAGTTCACGCGGCTCGTCGCGCGATCGGTCGCGCTCGCCGGCCTCGGCTCGCCGACGCCCGTGGCTGACGCAAAAAACGTCTCGCCCGAGACGCTGGCCGGCGCTTCCTGATAGCGCTGGCGCTGCGGCTCGGGCGAACGCCGGGCGAGCTGGAGCGCACGCTTACGGCTCGCGAATTCGTTGAACTGCAGGCGTACGACGAGGGCTCGCCGATCGACGATCGACGCGCGGATTTCCACGCCGCAATGATCGCGTCGGCGGTGTACCGCGCGGCCGGCGCAGCGCGTGCGACGGTCGCCGACTGCATGCCGACCTGGGGATTTGCGGAAGATCAGCCGGCTGATGGCACCGCGACGTTCAAGGCATTTTTGCAATCGCAGGTAGAAAAATGAGCGACGAGGTCGGGAAAGCTGTACTGAGCGTCGAAGCGAATATTGATTCGCTCGACGCGACCCTGCGCACCGGCGCGGATCGCGTCCGGCAGTTCGAACAGACCGCGAAGGGTTCTGCCGGTGCAGCGGCAGATTCGATCTCGTCGATCGGCGCCTCGGCGGCAGACACGGCAGACAAGGTCGGCGTTGCGGGGCAACGGTTGTTGGCTTCTTTGCAGCGTCAAGTTGTGCTTGCAACGGACGGCAAAGTCGCTTGGGCGGAGTATCGAGCCGCGCAACTCGGCGTGGGCGACGCGGCTGCGCCGCTGATTGCGCAGCTGCGCGCGGCGGAAGCTGCTGCGGCAGCGCAAGCTTCGGCGTTCGGCGTGGCGTCGACCGCCTCGGTGCAGTTCAGCGAGTCCGAAGATCAAGCGGCGGCACGCATCAAAGCCATGGTCGCGGCGTCGCTTGAGCAAGTCAACGCGCTGAATGCAGTAGCAGACTCTGCGGATCGTGCTGCGTCGAGCGTCGGGGCCGTGGGCGTGCGGCCGCAGGCGCCGGCCGCCGCGTCGGCGGCACGGTACGTTCCAGCGGCCGTGCCGGCTGCTGCTGCCGTTGCGGCCGCCGCCAGCGGCAAGTCGGCGCCGGCGGCCGGCGTGGCGGCGGCCGTCGACGCAGTGGACGTCTCGGGCGTGCTCAATCAGCTCGACCCGCTCACGAAGAAACTCGGGGATCTCGACGCGGCCGAGGGTGAGTTGCGGGCCGCGTTCAAGGGCGGCTCCGTCGACGCGGACACTTTTGGCGTCGCGTTGCAGCGCATCGGCGCACAGCGCGACGCGATCGGCAAGCTGCAAGACGCAGCAGAGAAAAGCACGTCAGCGCTGTCGCATCTGAGCACCGGTGGCGCTGGTGCCGCTCGGGAACTGTTGGTGCTCGGCCGCGAAGCCGCGAGCGGCAATTTCTCGCGCTTCGGCAGTTCGCTGACGATTCTCGCGCAGCAGACGGGGCTTGTCGCGCTGGCGCTGTCGCCGATCGGCGCGGCGATCGTGGCCGTCGTCGCCGCGGTCGGCATCGCGGGCGCGGCATTCGTGTCGTACGAGTCGAAAGTCAGCGCGGCGAATACCGCGATCATCGCCTCCGGCAACTACGCGGGGGTGACTGCGGGCTCGCTGCTGCAAATGGCCGATCAGATCGGCACAGCGTCAGGCCGTGTTGGTGACGCGGCGAAAGTATTGACGGTCCTCGTCTCGTCGAGCGGGGTGTCGAGCGGCGCACTTGCCGATCTCGGTGCCGCAGCGGTCGACATGTCCCAGGTGACGGGGACGAGCGCCGACAAGATGGCGGACTACTTCGCGCAGATTGGCGAAGGCGCGAAGAAGTTTGCGGGCGACACGATCGAGAAATACGGCTTGATTAGTGAAGCCGTGTACGAGCGCATCGCGGATCTTGAAAAGCAGGGTGAAGAGGAACGCGCGCAGGACGTGCTTGCCGAGGCGCTGAAAGATGCCGCTGCGAAGCGGCTCGCCGAACTGAAAAGCAGCATCAACACAGTTCAAAGCGCCTGGGAAGCCGCGGGCAAGGCGGCGATCGGCGCGGGTCAGGCGTTCACGAACGCGCTCTCCGGTGCGACGGGAACGCTGACGCCCGAACAAGAACTCGCTGAGCGGAAAAAGCTGCGCGCGGGTGACCTTGACTCGACGAATTTCGGCATCAGCTTTCACGACTCGTTCAGTGGCACGAGCAACGATTCGCGTATTGCCGAGCTTGAAGCCGAAGCGGCGGCACGCGCGAAGGTCGCGGCAGCCGAGGCGGCGCAGGCAGCGGCCGCGAAAGACGGAAAAGCCGCGTACGACGCGTTGACGAAAGTTGTGCAAGCTGCGGAATCGCCGGCCGCGAAGCTGCTCGACACGCAACAAGAAATCATCAACAACTGGTTCAAGCTGCAAGCGAGCAATCCGAGCAGCGATTTCCTGAAGGCGCACCCGCTGCAAAGTCTGCTGGACGGCGCGACAGCGAGCGCGCATTCGGTTGGCAAGGCAGCGCCAAACAACACAAACAACGTCATCAACGGCCAGCTGAAGGCGCTGGACGATCAGAGCAAGGCCGCGCAAGACAGTCTCAAAACCGCGCTGGATCATCTCTCGAGTCTGCGTTCGCAGGGGCTGATTTCTCTGCAAGCGGATCTTCAGCAAGCGCACGATCTGCGGCAAGCATCGTTGCAAGATCAACTGGCGATCGCGCAAAAGGCTGAAGACGTCGCTGCGGGGAAAAAGCAACTTTCCGCGCTTCAAAAGTACCGCGACGAAGAAAAGAAGATCCGCCAACAAATGGTCGACAACGACCAGAAGACGGCCGACGACATCGCGGCGGCGTACGCGAAGCAACAAGCCGCCGTGAAGGCATACAGCGACGCTCTGCAGGTGCAGCTACAAACGCAGCAGAACGCCGTCGACATTCGCGTCAACGCCGTGTCGCAGGGCTCGAATCAAACCGAGCTGAGCAACCAGATCAACGGGATTCAGCAGCAGTACGCGGATCGCGCGCGGCAGCTCGCGCAGCAGTTCGGCAAGCCGGATGGGATCAGCGCGGATCAGTACGCCGCCGAACTGGCCGCGTTGCAAAAGTGGCAGTCGTCGGCGATCGGCATCGTCAACAACGGCTACGACGCGATGACGAAAGCCCAGGGGAACTGGGCGAATGGCGCGAACAAGGCTTTTCAGGATTACGAGACGAACGCGGCCGATGTCGCGGCGCAGGCTTCGAAAGCATTCACGGACGCGTTTCAGGGAATCGAAGACGCGCTAGTCAACTTCGCGGCGACGGGCCGGCTCAGTTTCACGTCGTTCGCGAACAGCATCATTTCCGACATCGTGCGCATCGAAGTGAAGGCTGCGGAATCGCGCTTGCTTGGTGCGGGCGGTGGGCTCGGCGGTCTTCTATCTCAGCTGATTTCGGGTGTGGGCGGCACGTCGGCGGCGGCGCTCGGTGGTCTCGGTGGCGATTTGTCGAGCGGTATCGCGGGCGCAAGCGGTTATGCGGGCAGTGTCACTCCGTACGTGTTCCATCTCGCAACCGGCGGCCCGGTGTTCGGCCCCGGTACTTCGACATCCGATTCGATTCCCGCGATGTTGTCTGACGGAGAGGGCGTGATCAATGCGAAGGGTATGGAGTCGATCGGTGGTGCCGCCGGGTTGTACGAGATCAACAGCGGCCGGTGGGCGGCCGGCGCTCGTCACTTCGCAACCGGCGGGGCAGTGGGCTCGGTGCCGAGCGTGATGCCGATGACCGGTGGAGGGGATACGAACGTCTCGGTCTCGGTCAACGCCGGCGGAAACGGCGGGGCTTCGTTCGACCAAGCCGACGCTGCATGGTTGCGGACACAGGTTGCCGCGCTCGTTGACAGCCGCTTGAGTCAGAAGATGAAAGGGCAGGGCGGGTATGCGTGGCAGATAAAAAACGGGAGCGTTAAATGACCGATGTATTTACGTGGTTCCCGACGGTCGCGAACACGTCAGGTACGACGACACTGAAGACGCGCAAGGCGCAATTCGGGGACGGCTACACGCAGAGCGTGGCGGATGGCCTCAATAGCGCGTCGTCGAGCTTCAGTCTCCAGTTCATCAACGACGCGGTGACGATCGGCGCGATCATGGCGTTCCTGCGCGCACATTGCGGCGTCTCGTTTCAATGGACCCCGCTGCTGTGGACGGCGCCCGGCTTGTTCACATGTGAGACGTTTTCCGAGCCTGTGCGTGATGGTGACGTGTACACGATCACTGCGACGTTCAATCAAACCTTCGCTCCGTAAATTCGATGGCTACTCTTCAGAAAATCGTGTTGGGTACGCCCCCGAAGGGCGAAGACGGTGACACCGTGCGCGCATCGCAAACCAAGGCGAACGCTAACGTCGACGTGCTGAACGCGCAACTGCCGATCGTGAGCGCGGGGTCGCCGATCACCGTTCCGTATACTGCGCTCAATGCGGGCAATCACCTTGGCCGTCGCGTCGCGATCAACCTGACAGGTCCCGGCCCGGTTCAAATGCCCGCGGCTTCGACGTGTTCCGTTGACGGTGTCGTGCTGCTCTCGAATATCGGAGCTATCGCGGCGCAGATCATCGGTCTAAGTGGGGCGGGAGACTCGGTGGCGATTTCGAGTCTCAACCCCGGCGAATCGGCGCTCATGGCGACCGATGGCGTACATGGGTGGTCGTGCCTCATGCGCGGACGGAGTGGCAGCGACAACGAAACTGTGAACGGTGCTCTGAGCGTCGGCGGCGCACTCAGCGTAGCGGGCGCGCTATCGGTGACGGCCGGGATCACGGCGAAGGGCTCGTTGACCGCGACGTCGAGCGTTGGTGTCAACGGGCCTGCCGAGACGTCTCGCTACGTCATGTTCTACACCGGCGGCGTTGCGCGGTGGAGCGCACAGGCATCGTACGATGCAGAAAATGATTCAAACGCGGGCAGTTCGTGGCTGCTCGGGCGGCACACGAACGACGGTTCTTACGCGGAGACCGTGCTTTCGTTCAGTCGTTCGACGGGGGTGGGGGCATTCGCGCATCGGCCGATGTTCGGCAGCGCGACGCCTTGGGACAGTGCGAATCTTCCGACTCCCCAAGCTGCTTTGGGCTATGTGCCGATCAACAAGGCGGGTGACAGCGGGATCGGTGCTCTGGCGGTGACGTCGCTGCAAGCGCCGAGTGTGTTCGTTGGGAGTGCCGGCTATATGGTCATGTACGACACCGGCAGTAGCGGCATCGGGTTCCGTGCGGGGACGAGCGCAGCGCCGAAGTATTTCAGTTTCGACGCCTCGGGCAATGGCTACGCCGCGAACGGCAGTTGGGTGAACGGCTCGGATGCGGATTTGAAACAGAACGTCGAGACGATCGACGATGCGCTGTCGAAAGTCCGTGCGTTGCGGGGCGTGTCGTACGAAAAAATTGGCGTGCCCGGCTCTCGGCATCTAGGCGTGATTGCTCAGGAGGTCCAGCAAGTATTTCCCGAAGTGGTACACGACATGCCGGGCGCCGATAACGAGGGTGGCCGTTTCCTCGGGGTGTCATATGGGAACCTCGTCGGACCGTTGATCGAAGCGCTAAAGATCCTTGCCGACCGTGTTGATGCGCTTGAGTCGTCGCGCGGCGTGGCGGGTGTGGAGGGCGCTCAATGACGATCACTGCGGATATTCAGTCGCTGGAACCGGGCGACCTGATCGAGCTGTTTGAAGTCGATTGCACGTTGATCGGCGGCGACATGCTGCGGTTCCACGGTCACTTGCAGTCTGCTTCGATCTGGTGGCAAGGCAACGAGTACACAGCGTGGCCGATCCAGGCCACGGGTTTCGGGCACACGTCCGATGCTCAGCAGCCCGCACCGAAACTGACAGTCGGCAACGTGAGCGGCACGATCTCGGCGCTGTGTGTCGCGCTCGATGATCTGGTGGGGGCGAAGGTGCGCCGGCGTCGCACGCTGGCGAAGTATCTCGACGCGGTCAATTTCCCCGGTGGCAACCCCACTGCGGACGCGACGGAAGAGATGGCGCCCGAGCTTTGGTATATCGAGCAAAGAAGCAGCGAGACGAATGCTCAGGTCGAATTCACGCTTTCGAGCGCGCTTGATTTCGGCGGCCAGCAGCTGCCGGCGAGGCAGATCGTGTCCATCTGTCAGTGGCAATACCGTGATCCGGATTGTGGCTACACCGGCACCGCGTATTTCGATGCAAGCGACCGGCCGGTTAGCGACCCTGCGCTAGATCGGTGTAGCAAGCTAACGAGCGGCTGCGAATGCCGGTTCGGTGTCAACGAGCCGCTGTCTTTCGGCGGTTTCCTGAGCGATACGCTTTCATAAATGAACGATTCGACGAAATCCGCGATCGCCGCGCATGCGATCGCGGAATACCCGCGCGAGTGCGTTGGGCTGGTTGTGCTCGCGCGTGGCGCTGAGGCGTACGTGCCGTGCGTCAACCGGGCGGCCACGCCGACCGAACAATTCGTGCTTGCGGCTGAGGATTATGCGAACGCCGAGGATGCCGGCGACATCGTCGCACTCGTGCATTCGCATCCGGGGGCGCCAGCTCGACCGAGCGCGGCGGACAAGGCGATGTGCGAAGTGAGTGGCATTCGGCGCTGGGTGATCGTCTCGGTGGGCGTGCAGGCGGATGGATCGATCGGCGCGGAAGGGTGGTTCGAGTTCGGGCCTTCCGGATTCGTCGCGCCGCTCGTCGGCCGTCAGTTCGTCCACGGCGTCCACGACTGCTATTCGATCGTGCGCGACTGGTATCGCCTGGAGCGCGACGTCGTTCTGCCTGATTTCCAACGGCGTGACGACTGGTGGGATGACGGCCACTCGTCGCTGTATCTCGAAAACTACCGCACCGCCGGTTTCGAAGACGTCGGGGCGAAAGCTACTTTGCGGGTGGGTGACGTGTTGCTCATGCAGATCCGGGGGCGCAACGGCGTGCCGAATCACGCGGGCGTTTACCTCGGTGACAACCAGATTTTGCACCACATGCACGGCCGCCTATCTGGTCGCACGGTGTGGGGTGGTATGTGGGCGCAGGCGCTACGAACGGTGCTTCGATATCGAGGGGGCTAAACGTGAACGAAAAAATCCGAACTATCAAGTTGTACGGCACGCTCGGTGCGCGTTTCGGCCGCGAATACCGACTCGCGGTTTCCTCGACGGCCGAGGCGGTGCGCGCGCTGTGCGCGATCGTGCCGGGCTTCCGGGCGTTCATGCTGAACGCAAAGGATAACGGCCTGACGTTCGCTGTGTTCAACGGGCGGCGCAATCTCAGCGAGGATCAGCTGCAACACCCGGTCGGTGACGACGAGATCCGAATCGCGCCGATCTTGATGGGAAGCAAGTCGGGCGGGCTGTTCCAGGTAATCGTTGGAGCGGCGTTGGTCGCGGCTTCGTTTATCCCTGGTGTGAACGCCGCTTTGTGGGCCGGCGCATCCTCGACGTTTCTGGGCTTGGGTGCCTCGATGGCGCTCGGCGGCGTCATGCAGTTGTTGAGCCCGCAGACGAGTGGTCTCGCCAGCGCGAGCGGCAACAACGGCACGTCTTACTACTTCAGCGGGCCGGTTAACAGCGATGCTCAGGGGGACTGCGTTCAGGTCGTCTACGGTCAGATGCGCGTGGGATCGAAGCGCGTGAGCGCCGGTATTTATGCCGAGGACCAAAGCTAATGAATTTTCTCGGAAGCAAGGGCGGCGGCTCGTCGGGTGCGGCCACTGAATCTCCGGATAGCCTGCATTCTGTCGCGACGGCGAAGGTGCTCGACGTCATTTCCGAAGGTCCGATTCAGGGGCTCGTGAACGGTCTCCAGTCGGTTTATCTCGACGATACGCCGATCCAAAACAGTGACGGCTCGACCAACTTCACAAACTATTCAGTTGATACGCGCACGGGCACACAGGATCAGACGTTCATGTCGGGCTTTTCGTCCGTCGAGAATGAGATCGCGGTCGGCGTCGCGCTCACGTCTGACGGGCCATGGGTTCACCAGCTCGAGAACGTGCAACTGACGGCTGCACGAATCCGATTCGGTGTGCCGTCATTGCAGCAGTCGAACCAGTCGACCGGGGATGTCATCGGCTTTCGCGTCGAGTACGCGATCGACGTCTCGGCCGATGGTGGTGCTTACGCGCAGGTGTTGTCAGGCGCGTTCGATGGGAAAACGACGTCGCTCTATGAGCGCAGTGTACGTGTCGAGTTGCCGGCTGCAACGACGGGCTGGCTCGTGCGTGTGCGGCGCCTCACGCCGAATGCACACAGCTCGTTGATTGCCGACACCGTGAACATCGAAGCGATCACCGAGGTCATCGATCGGAAGCTTCGTTATCCGATGAGTGCGCTTATCGGTCTGACTTTCGATGCAAGGTCGTTCAGTGCGATTCCGACCTGCGCTTACGATGTCAAAGGGATGATCATCAGTGTTCCGGCGAACTACGACGTCGACACGCGGACGTATGCCGGCACGTGGGACGGCACGTTCAAAACCTCGTGGACGGACAATCCGGCCTGGATTTTCTACGATCTCGTCTTGAACAAGCGCTACGGCCTCGGGAAGCTCGTCGACGCGACGATGATCGACAAGTGGGGTCTCTATCAAATCGCGCAGTATTGCGACGTGATGGTGTCGGACGGAAAAGGCGGTCAGGAGCCGCGCTTTACTTGCAACGCGGTGCTCCAGACGCGCGCTGACGCCTACAAGGTCCTGCAGGATCTGGCGACGGTATTTCGAGGCATCGCGTACTGGGGGCCCGGTGAGGTCGTCGCGAGCGCTGACATGCCGCAGGATCCGGAGTATGTGTACACGGCGGCGAACGTCGTCAACGGCGTGTTCGAATACGCTGGGTCGTCTAGGAGCACGCGCTATACAACGGCCCTGATCAGCTGGAACGATCCGTCGAATGGGTATAAACAGGCTGTCGAGTACGTTGCCGACGACGATGGCATTGCGCGCTACGGCGTCACGAAAGCGGAGATCACTGCGTTCGGTACGACGTCGCAGGGTCAAGCGCACCGACTCGGCTTGTGGACGCTGTTGACGAGCCGCTACGAGACGAACACGGTGTCCTTTTCGGTTGGGCTCGACGGCACGCTGTGCCCGCCCGGAACGATCATCGCGGTCGCTGACCCGGCGAAAGCGGGAAAGCGCATCGGCGGTCGCATTCGTGCGGCGAGCAGCAGAGTCGTGACGCTCGACAAGTCGCCGATCGTGTCCGCAGGCGATTCGCTAACCGTGATCCTGCCGACGGGCCGTGCGCAAAAGCGGACCGTGCAGGACGTTGCGGGAGACGCGCTGACGATTGATGCCGCGTTCGACGCGCAGCCGGTGCCGGGCGCGGTGTGGATGCTGGAAAGCGCGGACCTCGCGTCTCAGCTGTTCCGTGTCGTGAGCGTTCAGGAGTCCGACGACGACGGGCAGATCACGTACGCGATCAATGCGACGCAGTACGAACCGGGAAAGTACGCGGCCATCGACAACGGCGCGGCAATTCAGGTTCGGCCGATCACGATCATTCCACCGTCAGTGCAGGCGCCGCCGGCGAATGTGAGACTGTCGACGTACTCCGTGATCGATCAAGGCATTTCGAAGACGGTCATGGTGATCGCGTGGGATTCTGCGGCCAACGCGGTCAACTACTTGCCGGAGTGGCAGAAAGACAATGGCGAATGGGTGTCGGCGAATCAGACCGGCGGATTGCAAGTTGAAGTGAGCGGCATCTATCAGGGGGCGTACGTCGCGCGTGTGCGCGCTCAGAACGCGATGGGTGTGACGTCGATTCCGGCCTACGCGGCGAGCACGCAGCTCACGGGTAAGACGAGTCCGCCGCCGGCGCTCGTCAGCCTGACTGCGACGTCGCAGGTGTTCGCGATCAAGCTTGATTGGGCCTTTCCGGCGGATGGCTCGGCCGGTGACACGCAGCGCACGGAAATCTGGTACAGCCGGACGAACGATCGCACCGCGTCGGTGAAGCTTGCCGATTACGCGTATCCGCAGGCGACCGCGAATTTGATGGGGCTGGCCGCCGGACAGCAGTTCTATTTCTGGGGGCGGCTCGTCGACACGACGGGAAATATCGGGCCGTGGTATCCGGCCGGCGCCGGCGTGCAGGGCGCGAGCAGCGACGATGCTGGCGAGATTCTGACGTACCTCACCGGGCAGATCACTTCGACGCAACTGGCGGGGGATCTGCTCGCCCCGATCGAGTCGATTACGCCGCCAATGGCCGGCCAGGCCGATATCTACGCGGGCGACGACGTGTCGTATGCCGGCGTGTGGTCGATCCAGTCGGCGATGCAGGAAGCGGATCTAGCGCAGGCGCAGCGCACTGACACGGTGGCCGCGCAGCTGAAGAGTGCTGATCAGGCTCTGAGCGCGGCAATTCAGACCGAAACGACGGCTCGTGTCACTGCTGATAGCGCGCAGGCGGAGCAGATCACGACCGTGCAATCGGTTGCGAATGACGCTCAGGCCGTGGCTCAGACGGCGCAGTCTTCGTACGCCGACCTGAGCGGCCGTGTCGCCGCGAGCTATCAGATCAAGACGCAGATCACGGCGAACGGGCGTACGTACATCGCAGGAATCGGTGTGGGCGTCGACAACAGCAGCGGTGCCGTTGAATCGCAGGTGCTCGTGTCGGCCAGCAGGTTTGCGGTGCTGGATCCGAATGGCTCGACAGTGACATCGCCGTTCGTCATTCAGGGCGGGCAGGTGTTCATTTCGCAAGCCTTGATCGGTGCGGGCTGGATCACGAACGCCATGATCGGCAGCGCGATCCAGAGCGATAACTACGTGTCGGGCAGTCAGGGCTGGCAGATCAACAAAGCCGGCACGATGGAAATCAACGGGTCCGGCTCGACTTCAACATCTCAAATGCGCATCACGTCGCAGTCGCTCGTCATTTGGCAGGGCGGCGTTGACGTGATTCACCTGGGAACCGATCTCTAATGGCAAACGGGCTTCGCATCAAGAACGCGGCAGGGCAGGTCATCCTTGAAATCACGGACCGGATCACGTGCCAGAAAGGTGAGTTCACAACAAACGGCCCTTCGGGCAGTGTCGTCGTGCCGGTCGACGGCGCGCAGTTGGTATGGGCGTATTGCCACGACACGTCTGACAATGCCACGACGTGGGGGCCGCAGGTGTGGGTGGATGGAAACACCGTTAACTGGGAATACGCGGGCCTCAGCGGCAACGTGGATTGCCGAGTGACTTATGGGACTTATTGAGACATGTCTGTCGGTGCGCGCATCCGTAACAATCAAAACGTCCTGCAAATCGACGAGCGGTACAAGAACCTCGCGCTGTGGCAACGGGGCGCGACGTACGCGCAGCAGCTTAGCAATTACACGGACCCCGTTCGATACGTTGCGATGATCACTGTGCCCTACCATCCATCGGCGCTGCTCGGCTATCGGATGGTCGGATACGCGTGTTCGTTATGGCGGCGGATTATCAACGGCGACGGCACGATCACGTATCAAGTGATCTGTCAGACGAACGCAGCACCGGTTGAGTGGATTGTATTCGGCGACCCGGCGCTCATCACGCCGATCGGCCGTGTTGGCTTGAGGATCAAAAACCCGGCTGACGGCACTGTGTCGTTCGACAGCCGTTTGCCATACATGCGCGTCATCGGAACGGCCCAGGTGGGTAGCGTCTTTTATACGGGCGGTCCTGGGCCTGGCTCCGTGCTCGTCGATCAGACGTTCGCGGGGAAAGACATGTATCTCGTTCAGAACGTCGTTGCGAAGTGGCTCGACGTCTCGCAAGTAACTTTTCCGGGCCAGCCGATTCTCATACAGATTGAATACTGGAACACCAATTTTTATTGGAGGAGTCAGTCAAGCGTATACGGGAAAGTCGATCTCATCTATTCAGTGCAGGTGCAGAACCCGCCAATTCAGTACACGTCAGCAATCTATAGTTGGATGTCAGTAATGTTTCTCGATTGCACCTATTTTTAAGGGGTTTTTCATGCCGATCTTGATCGACTACACGACGCCCGGAACGGGCGCGGTAGCGGGGTACCACGTGGTGCAGCAAGTCACGTTCGATTATCAGAACACGCGCAGCATCGCTCAACTCGCATCGTTCGTCAGCAAAGACACGTACACGGCCGGCAAACAGCCGCTCTACGCGCAGCCGATCGAGTTCAGCGAACTGCCGACCGCCGGTATGTCGCCGCGCGACTACGCTGAGCAGAAGATCGTGGCGCCGGCGAGCGACAAAACTTCGCCCACTGCCGGGCGAGCGAATTTCATCGGCGGAACGGTGGAAAGCTGATTCAGGCAAGGCTATCGAGCGGCCGCCCACTGGGCGGCTTTTTTTATTTCCGGGGATCTATGAAGCACGAACCACAACACGGCGCGGGACCGCCATCGCTCGCTGAGCGCGTCGACGAGCACGGCGTAACGCTCGTTCGGCATGACGAACGATTCGATCAGTTTCAAGCGCAGATCGATCGTCGATTTGCTGGCGTACATGAAGCGCTCGAAGTGAACACGGAGATGACACGCGCTGCTGACGAGCGCTCGAAGCGAATCGAGCAAGACACGAAAACCCTGGTCGGAATCTTCGGCCGGACCGAGCGGGGCGCAAGTTACTTTGCTGGCCTCGCAAAGTGGTTGCGACGAGCGGCGATGTTCGTTGCGCCTTTTATCACTATCGGCGGGGCGCTGTGGGCGTTGCTTCACGGCCGGCCGCCATCGGGGGAATGATATGAAACCGGAAGATTTCATTGCAGCAATCGCGCCGGCGGCGCAAGCATCGGCGAAGGTCACGCGGATCCCGGCGAGCTTCACCGTCGCGCAGGCCGCACTCGAGTCGAGTTGGGGTGTGAATGCGCCCGGACACAACCTGTTCGGCATCAAAGCCGATTCGAGCTGGCACGGCCCGATCGTGATGGAAAACACGAAGGAGCACCTGCAGGGCCGCGACGTCCCGATCACCGATGCGTTCCGGGCATATCCGGACTGGCTCGGCAGCATCGCGGACCACGCGAAGTTCCTCACTTCGAACCAGCGTTACAAACCGGCATTCGCGTATACGAGCGGCGCGACGTTCGCGAAAGCGATCGCCGATGCCGGCTATGCGACCGATCCGAACTACGCGACGAAGCTGATTTCGATCATCAAGTCGCACAACCTCAGCGCACTCGACGGCTGAAGCGATCAACCGCATTTCAACAGCGGCCGCCATGCGCGGCCATTTTTTTTGGAGGTGCAAATGAACGTGTTGTATTTCGCTGGTGCGGTGTTGCTGTACGCCGCGTGGGGCGCGCTCGTGGTCGTCGGGAAGGTTGACGCGAATTCGTACGTCGCCGGCATCACCGGCGGCTTGGCGTGGATTGCAACGCATGCCACCACCAAATCCGGACGCACGGATTCGCGCAAGTCGCTGACGATTCCCGGTGCAGTCGCTCCGCTGGCCAGTGGTGCGGCCGCTGTTGCGGTCGCAGAGCCGGCTCCCGCAGTTACGTCGCCGGCGGCCGTCATGTCGGCGGCGCCGGCGGCAGTGCAGTAAGCCGGCGAATACGCTGGCGCAGGTCCATTTCTGAATCTCTCGCCGCGCTCGCGGCAATTCTCAACTGAAGGAACTCTATGAAAAAGCTCATGCTGCTCGCGGCAGGCATCGTCTTGTTCGCTGTCTCGATCGTCGGCTGCACGTCGGCTGCTCAACAGGCAGTCGCGAAGCTGGCCGCCGATGCACAAACGAAAGCGATCAAAGCCTGCGCACTCGTGCAACCGGTGCTGCTCGATCTGAGTGCGTCGATTCCGGCCGATCCGAATCTCGCGCTGCTCGCGACGGACAATGGCAAGCTGTGTGCCGCGGTTGCTACGCTCGATCCGTCGAGCGCGGCCGGCCTGGTCAACACCGTGATTCCGCAGGCGATCAGTCTGCTCGCGCTGTTGCCGATCGACAGCGTCACGCGCGAAGGAATTCGTATCGCGCTCGGTACGGCCTCGATCGCGCTGTCCAACTGGCTCGCGCAATCGAGCCCGCCGGTGGCGACGGTGCCCGCGTCCGATGCCTCGGTGCCGCTCGCCGCGAGCGCATCGCAATGAGGCCGATCCGGGTTGCTTTGAGCGGCTCGGGCTTTCGTCTGCCAGCGCATCTCGGTGCGCTGCAGGCGATCGTCGACGCAGGCCGTGAGATCCGCGAGCTGTCCGGTACCTCGGGCGGTTCGATCGTCGCCGCGCTATACGCGGCCGGCATGTCGTTGTCCGACATGCATTCGCTGTGCATGTCGCTCGACTGGTCGCCGATGATGCGGTTTTCGGCTTGGTCGGCCGTGCGTCGCAAAGCGCTATGCAGTGGCGACGAGCTGCTCTCGTTCCTGACGGACGCGACGGGCGGGCGCACGTTCGCGCAGCTCGGCGTCGAGCTGAAGATCGTCGCGGCGGATCTGTTGACCGAGCGCGAGTTCCAGCTGTCGCGCGCGACAACTCCCGACGTGCCGATCGCACTCGCTGCGCGCGCGAGCGCTTCGATACCGTTCGTCTTTCCGCCCGTTGCCGTCGCCGGCGCTTTGCTCGTCGACGGCGGCACGGCTGACAACGTTCCGGTCAGCGACCTGGTCTTCGACGAGGTTCCGCGCCTCGGCGTGTTCCTGCGATCCGACGACGCCGTTCTACCGCCCGGCGACTACGGGCTGCGTGTGCTCGCGCCGCGTGTTATCGATTTGATGCTCGCATCGAACGAGTCGGCACGAATCGCGGCTGACGTCCGTAGCGGCGCGGTGGTCGTGAGCGTGCCGACTGGCTATGCGAGTTCGTTCGATCGCAACATGTCAGTCGACGTGCGCCAGCGACTGTACAACGACGGTTATCGGATCGTCGCGGCCGCGCTGGCCGGGATGGACGCGGGCGCCGTGCGCGCGGCGTAGTGTGTCGCGAGTGGCGGCTGGCGAGCGAATGCGCTGGCCGCCATTCTCGCAATTAGCCGGGGTGTCTTACTTCGGCTTCGAGAATGTGACGAAGTAGCTTGGCCTCGGCTGAGTTCGGGAGGGCAATTTCGATCTCATGCACCAGCTTCGTCGCTCGCCGTATCAAGCGGCGCGTGTACACGGTTTCGAGCACGAGTCTTTGCGCGATAGTCTGATCCGTTGATTTCCGCCGGCAGATCGAGTGCCACGCCGCGCGCAGTTCGGCCCAGCTCACGCGGCGAAATTCCGGGAGCATATGGGATTGGGCGGCGCCTGGGTCGGGCTCGTCCGGTGCAGCGTTGAGCATTGCGCGCACCGTGTTGTACGTTGACCATTCGTCCGAGAATGGCCGGCGGAAGGCGCGCGGATTGTCGAGGGGGCCGCCGCGGTCAATTTCAATTTCGAGTTGGCGGACCATCCTGCGAAGCGGTACGATCGCCACGGGGTCTAGTCCAGCTTTATCGAATGCCCGGTCGACAGCGCGGACAGTATCGCGGCCATGCGTGCCGAGTTCGCGTAGCGTCACACGAAGGTGCAGGATCTCAAGGATCAAGCGATGCACTTCTGCATACGTGCATGAACGCCATATTGCTTCAAGCTCGGAGAGCTGCGGCGGGTCATTTGAGGGTAGGATCACGGTACGGCGCGGCATATGCTGTATGGACGTACAGTATATGCCGCGCCGATTGCTCTTTGTCGAGCCAAATATTGGGGGCGAGAATCTTAGAAGTTACGCCAGATTTACGCCAAATTCTCGGAGATCCTTTGTGGAATAAGGCTCTGAAGTCTTTCCTTGGTCCCCCCGACAGGAATCGAACCTGTATCTAGCGCTTAGGAGGCGCTTGTTCTATCCATTGAACTACGGGGAGCGGATAGTCGCGAAGCGGGCCGTTTGCCGGCGGCAAGGCCGGGGAGCGGCGGCTGACTTCATCAAGCCAAACTAGTACGACTCACCCCAGCAACCTTCATCGCGGGGCGGCCGTTCAGCGGGGGAGAGTATAGCAAAGACCGCCGCAGCCGAAAGCCGTACTCGATCCCGCTCACGAACGCTCACAGCACCTCACAGCGAGCCCGAGCCCGCCCCCTCAAAACTCCACGGCAACAAAGTCATCCTTGCCCACATCGCAAAGCGGGCAGCGCCAGTCGGCCGGCAGGTCCGCGAACCGCGTGCCGGCGGGGATACCTTCATCGGGCAAGCCTTCCGCCTCGTTATAGATCCAGCCGCAGATCAGGCAGACCCAGCTCTTGTACTCGACCACTTCGCTCATGACGGTAATCCCGACAGCCATATTGAATACGTGAAAAGAACATAAAAAACCACGACGGCGCCGTCCAATCGCCCGCCATCAACCGCAGTTGCCCGCCAGGCACGAAGCGCACCCCGAGCCAGCAAACCGCGCAATATACCCGAAACGCCGCCCCCGCCCGCCCGACACCGGCCAACCCTGCCTCCATCCCTCACGGTGTATGCTTGCCGCGCGTCACCCCTTCCCCCCGACCTGCCCGACCCGCCTGACAACAGGCCGCAGGGCAACAGGAAACAGGAGAGAACGATGATCAGCAAACGATGGATGGCCGCCACGCTTTGCGCAACCGCGCTTGCCGCGTCCGCCGGCGTCGCGCATGCCGCGCAGCCGCGCGTGTATTTCGTCGCGCCGAAGGACGGCGCCACGGTGTCGAACCCGGTTCACGTCGTGTTCGGCGTCGATGGCATGGCGATCAAGCCGGCCGGCGACCTGACGCCGGACACGGGGCATCATCACCTCGAGATCGACGGCGGCCCGGTGCCGAAGGATCAGGTGATCCCCGCCACGGAGCGCTCGCTGCACTTCGGCAAAGGCCAGACCGAAACCGACCTGACGCTGCCGCCGGGTCAGCACACGCTCACGCTGCAGTTCGGCGACGGCGCGCATCGCTCCTACGGCCCCGCCATGAGCCAGACGATCCACATCGACGTCAAGTAAGCCGCCACAGCCTCTCGCCCGCATCCCGCCCGCCGCGTGCCGTCCGCCCGCTCGCGGGGCGGTGCCGGGCGGCCTCGGGCGTCCGCGTGCCGAGGCGTTTTCCCGCCGCTCACCAAGCTTTTCACGGAATTCTTCCCCAAACTCCGTCACGCTGGCCGACCGGCCGGTACGGCGCCCGGCCCGATGCCCGTTACAATGGGCGTCTCCGAATCCTTCTCTTCGCCGTCTTCCCCCATGTCGCTCTATTCCATTACCGGCGCGCAGCTTGCGTTCGGTCACGTCGCGTTGCTGGATCACGCGGATTTCTCGCTCGAAGCCGGCGAGCGCGTCGGTCTGATCGGCCGCAACGGCGCGGGCAAGTCGTCGTTGCTGAAGATCGTCGCGGAGCTCGCGCGCCCCGACGACGGCCTGATCACGCGCCAGCAGGATCTGGTGACGGTCTACGTGTCCCAGGAGCCCGAGTTCGAGCCGGGGCAGTCGGTGTTCGACGCGGTGGCCTCGGGCCTCGCGCACACGCAGGCGCTGCTCGACGAGTTCGACACGATCGCGCACCGTCTCGCGGACACGCCGGAAGGCACCGAGCACGACGCGCTGCTGGCGCGCATGAACACGCTGCAGTCGGCGCTCGACACGGCCGATGCCTGGAACTGGCGCACCCGCGTCGCCACCACGCTCGCGCAGATCGGCCTGGACGGCGCGAACCAGGTGGAAGCGCTGTCGGGCGGGATGAAGAAGCGCGTCGCGCTGGCCCGCGCGCTGGTGCTGCAGCCGGACGTGCTGCTGCTCGACGAGCCGACCAACCACCTCGATTTCGAAGGCATCCGCTGGCTGGAAGAACTGCTGATCTCGCAGCGCTCGAGCGTGCTGTTCATCACCCACGATCGCGCGTTCCTCGACCGCGTCGCCACGCGCATCGTCGAACTCGACCGCGGCCGCCTGCTGTCCTATCCGGGCAACTTCTCGGGCTACCAGACGCGCAAGGCGCAGCAGCTCGAAGTCGAGCGCGTGGAGAACGACAAGTTCGACAAGCTGCTCGCGCAGGAGGAAGTCTGGATCCGCAAGGGCGTGGAGGCGCGCCGCACGCGCAGCGTGGGCCGCATCGCGCGGCTCGTGCAGATGCGCGAGGAGCGCTCGGCGCGCCGCTCGACGCAGGGCAACGTGCGGCTCGACGTGGCGCAGGGCGAGAAGTCGGGCAAGATCGTGGCGGAACTGACCGACGTGACGATCCGCTACGACGGCCGCGCCTACATCGACCGCTTCACGGCCACGGTGATGCGCGGCGACAAGATCGGCCTGATCGGCCCGAACGGCGTCGGCAAGACGACGATGCTGAAGCTGATCCTCGGCGAGCTGACGCCGGACGAGGGCAAGGTGCGCACCGGCACGAACCTGCAGGTGGCCTACTTCGACCAGATGCGCGCGCAGCTCGACCTCGAAAAAAGCCTGGCCGACACGATCAGCCCGGGCAGCGAGTGGGTGGAGATCGGCGGCGTGAAGAAGCACGTGATGAGCTACCTCGGCGATTTCCTGTTCGCGCCGGAGCGCGCGCGCTCGCCGGTGCGTTCGCTGTCGGGCGGCGAGCGCAACCGCCTGCTGCTGGCGCGGCTGTTCGCGCGGCCGGCCAACGTGCTGGTGCTCGACGAACCGACCAACGATCTCGACATCCCGACGCTCGAACTGCTCGAGGAACTGCTGGCCGACTACGACGGCACGGTGCTGCTGGTCAGCCACGATCGCGCGTTCCTCGACAACGTGGTCACCTCGGTGATCGCCTCGGAGGGCAACGGCCGCTGGCGCGAATACGTGGGCGGCTTCTCGGACTGGCAGGTGCAGCGCACGCGTGCCGACGAACTCGCCCAGCAGGATGCATCCCGGCGCGAGCCGGCGCCGAAGGACGAGGCGGGCAAGGCCGCGGCGGGCGGAGCCAACGCAGCCGGCGCCGCGGCGGCGGCCGCGGGCGGGCGCAACGCGCAGCGCACGGTCAAGCTCTCGTTCAACGAGCAGCGCGAACTCGACGCGCTGCCGGAAAAGATCGCCGCGCTCGAAGCCGAGCAGAAGGCGATCAACGAAAAACTCGAGGACGGCTCGATCTTCGCGCGCGACGCGAAGGAGGGCACGCGGCTGACGGAACGGTTCGCGGCGCTCGACGACGAGTTGCTTGCGGCGCTGGAGCGCTGGGAAGAACTCGAGGCCAAGCGCAAGCCGTCATGAGCGCTCACGCAAGGAACCAGTAAAATACGCCGCGTTCCGGCCCCCGGCGCCTCTCGCGGCGCCGGCGTGTCGTCCGCTTTCGGAGCAGTCGCGTAACCGGATTGTTTCGATCGGCTCGTTTATCGAATTCAACGTTTTGTCCACGCGCTTGTCGGCCCCGGCGGCCGGCAAGCACCCGGACGATTGACGAAACTGGCGCCTATGTCCACGAAAAAGCCCGCAGCGGCCTACAGCGAAGCATCGATCAAGGTGCTGAAGGGCCTCGAGCCCGTCAAGCAGCGGCCCGGTATGTACACGCGTACCGAGAACCCGCTGCACATCATTCAGGAAGTGATCGACAACGCCTCGGACGAGGCGCTCGGCGGTCACGGCAAGCAGATCACGGTCACCCTGCATGCGGACCAGTCGGTCTCGGTCGAAGACGACGGCCGCGGCATCCCGTTCGGCCTGCATCCGGACGAAGGCGTGCCGGTGGTCGAGATCGTGTTCACGCGGCTGCACGCGGGCGGCAAGTTCGACAAGGCCGCGGGCGGCGCCTATACGTTCTCGGGCGGCCTGCACGGGGTGGGCGTGTCGGTCACGAACGCGCTCGCCACGCGGCTCGACGTCACGGTCTGGCGCGAAGGCAAGTGCGCCGAACTCGGCTTCGCGCACGGCGACGTGGTCAAGCCGCTCGTCACGCAGGCGGCCGGCCGCGGCGAGAAGAAGTCGGGCACGCGCGTGCGCGTCTGGCCCGACGGCAAGTATTTCGATTCGCCGAACCTGCCGCTCGGCGAGCTGCAGCGGCTGTTGCGCTCGAAGGCGGTGCTGCTGCCGGGCGTCGAGGTGGTGCTCGTCAACGAGAAGTCGGGCGAACGGCAGAGCTGGAAGTACGAGGACGGCCTGCGCGGCTACCTGCTCGACGAGATGAACGGCAGCGAGCTGTTGATCCCGCTGTTCGAGGGCGAGCGCTTCGCCGATTCGAAGTCGGGCGACGACAGCTTCGCCGACGGCGAGGGCGCCTCGTGGGTGGTGGCCTGGAGCGAGGAAGGCTCGCTCACGCGCGAATCCTACGTGAACCTGATTCCGACGCCGGCCGGCGGCACGCACGAGTCGGGCCTGCGTGACGGGCTCTACCAGGCGGTCAAGAGCTTCGTCGAGCTGCACAACCTGCAGCCGAAGGGCGTCAAGCTGCTGGCCGAGGACGTATTCGCGCGCGTCTCGTTCGTGCTGTCGGCGAAGGTGCTCGACCCGCAGTTCCAGGGGCAGATCAAGGAGCGGCTCAACAGCCGCGACGCGGTGAAGCTGGTTTCGTCGTTCGCGCGCCCGGCGCTCGAACTGTGGCTGAACCAGCACGTCGAGCACGGCAAGAAGCTCGCCGAACTGGTGATCAAGCAGGCCCAGGCGCGCACGCGCGCGGGCCAGAAGGTCGAGAAGCGCAAGAGCTCGGGCGTGGCGGTGCTGCCGGGCAAGCTGACCGACTGCGAGACGCAGGACATCACGCGCAACGAGCTGTTCCTGGTCGAGGGCGATTCGGCGGGCGGTTCGGCGAAGATGGGCCGCGACAAGGAATACCAGGCGATCCTGCCGCTGCGCGGCAAGGTGCTCAACACCTGGGAGACCGAGCGCGACCGCCTGTTCGCGAACAACGAGGTCCACGACATCTCGGTGGCGATCGGCGTCGATCCGCACGGCCCCGACGACACCGTCGATCTCTCGAACCTGCGCTACGGCAAGATCTGCATCCTGTCGGACGCGGACGTGGACGGCGCGCACATCCAGGTGCTGCTGCTCACGCTGTTCTTCAAGCATTTCCCGCAGCTGATCGAGCGCGGCAACGTGTTCGTGGCGCGTCCGCCGCTGTTTCGCGTCGATGCGCCGGCGCGCGGCAAGAAGCCCGCGCAGAAGCTCTACGCGCTCGACGACGGAGAGCTGGAAGCGATCCTCGACAAGCTGCGCAAGGACGGCGTGCGCGACACGCAGTGGACCATCAGCCGCTTCAAGGGCCTCGGCGAAATGAGCGCCGAGCAGCTGTGGGACACCACCATGAATCCCGACACGCGGCGCCTGATGCCGGTGGCGCTCGGCCAGCTCGACTATGACGCCACGGTCTCGCGCATGACGATGCTGATGGGCAAGGGCGAAGCCGCGGCGCGGCGCAGCTGGCTGGAAGAAAAGGGCAACGAGGTCGAAGCCGACATCTGAGCGGCGGCCCGCCCGCCCGAGATGCGCGCCTGCCGCCTCGAACCGATACGGAAGCAACGGAAGCATACGGAAGCGATACCCGATGGACGACAACACTCCCGACTTTTTCGATCCGCCGCCGCCCCCGCCCGACGGCGGCGACGTGCTGACGCTCGGCCATTACGCCGAGAGCGCCTACCTCGGCTACGCGGTCAGCGTGGTCAAGGGCCGCGCGCTGCCGGACGTCTGCGACGGCCAGAAGCCGGTGCAGCGCCGGATCCTCTACGCGATGAACGAGATGGGTCTCGGCAACAACGCGAAGCCGGTGAAGTCGGCGCGCGTGGTCGGCGACGTGCTCGGCAAGTACCACCCGCACGGCGACCAGTCCGCCTATGACGCGCTGGTGCGGCTCGCGCAGGACTTCTCGATGCGCTATCCGCTGATCGACGGCCAGGGCAACTTCGGCTCGCGCGACGGCGACGGCGCGGCCGCGATGCGGTACACGGAAGCGCGGCTCACGCCGATCGCGCAGCTGCTGCTCGACGAGATCGACCAGGGCACGGTCGACTTCATGCCGAACTACGACGGCTCGTTCGACGAGCCGAAGCTGCTGCCGGCGCGCCTGCCGTTCGCGCTGCTCAACGGCGCCTCGGGCATCGCGGTCGGCCTCGCCACCGAGATCCCGTCGCACAACCTGCGCGAGATCGCGACGGCCGCGGTCGCGCTGATCCGCAACCCGAAGCTCACGCACGCCGAGCTGATGCAGATCGTGCCGGGGCCGGACTTTCCGGGCGGCGGCCAGATCATCTCGAGCGACGCCGAAATCGCGGCCGCCTACGAGACCGGCCGCGGCAGCCTGAAGGTGCGCGCGCGCTGGAAGATCGAGGACCTCGCGCGCGGCCAGTGGCAGCTGGTGGTCACCGAGCTGCCGCCGAGCACCTCGGGCCAGAAGGTGCTCGAGGAGATCGAGGAGCTGACCAACCCGAAGATCAAGGCCGGCAAGAAGACGCTGTCGCCGGAGCAGGTCAACACGCGCAAGACGATGCTCGACCTGCTCGACGCGGTGCGCGACGAGTCGGGCAAGGACGCGCCGGTGCGGCTCGTGTTCGAGCCGAAGTCGCGCAGCCTCGATCAGGCCGAGTTCGTGCAGTCGCTGCTCGCGCACACCAGCCTCGAATCGAACGCGCCGCTCAACCTCGTGATGATCGGCAACGACGGCCGGCCCGCGCAGAAGGGGCTCGGCACGATCCTCGGCGAGTGGGTGCGGTTCCGCCAGCTCACGCTGACGCGGCGCTGCCGCCATCGGTTGAGCAAGGTCGACGACCGGATCCACATCCTCGAAGGGCGGATGATCGTCTTCCTCAACATCGACGAGGTGATCCGCATCATCCGCGAGTCGGACGAGCCGAAGGCCGGGCTGATGTCGGCGTTCGGGCTGACCGAGCGGCAGGCCGACGACATCCTCGAAATCCGGCTGCGCCAGCTCGCGCGGCTCGAGAAGATCAAGATCGAGAAGGAGCTGGAAGAGCTGCGCGCCGAGAAGGCGAAGCTCGAAGAGCTGCTCGCCAACGAAAGCGCGATGAAGCGCCTGATGATCAAGGAGATCGAGGGCGACGCGAAGCAGTTCGGCGACGACCGCCGCACGCTGATCCAGCAGGAGAAGCGCGCGACGTTCGAGGCGAAGGTGGTGGACGAGCCGGTCACGGTGGTGGTCTCGCAGAAGGGCTGGGTGCGCGCGCTGAAGGGCCACGGGCTCGATCCGGCGAGCTTCACGTTCAAGGCCGGCGACGGGCTCTACGCGGCGTTCCAGTGCCGCACGCCCGACGTGCTGATCGCGTGGGCCAGCAAGGGCCGCGTGCATTCGGTGCCGGTGCAGGTGCTGCCGGGCGGGCGCGGCGACGGCGTGCCCGTCACCTCGCTGATCGAGCTCGAATCGGGCTCGCACCTGATGCACTATTTCGCCGCCAACGCCGAGCAGCAGTTGCTGCTGGCGTCGAGCAACGGCTTCGGCTTCATCGCGAAGCTTGGCGACATGGTGAGCCGCGTGAAGGCCGGCAAGGCGTTCATGACGATCGACGAGGGCGCCGAGCCGCTCGCGCCGATGCCGGTGATGCCGCTCGCCACGCAGGTGGCCTGCCTGTCGGGGCAGGGGCGCCTGCTGGTGTTCGGCCTCGACGAGATGAAGACGCTCTCGGCGGGCGGGCGCGGCGTGATCCTGATGGCGCTCGAAGACAAGGAGACGCTCGCGCAGGCGCTCGCGATCGACGGCCGCGGCGTCGTGCTGCTCGGCACCGGCCGGGGTGGCAAGGCGCAGGAGGTCACGCTGGCCGGCGCGGCGCTCGCGCCATGCGTCGGCAAGCGCGCGCGCAAGGGCCGTGCGCCCGACGTGAAGCTGAAGCCGACCGGCTTGCGGCCGATCCTCGATTGACGCGCGCGTTCGCGGTGCGTGGCGGCTTGCCGACGCGCTGCGCACGCATGCCGGGCCTCGTGCCCCGGTGGCCCCGGTGGCGCCTGTTACCGGCCTCGCCGGGGCTTTTTCATGAAGGCGTGGCGCGTGTCTTCGCGCATGACGGCCGTGCCGCGATTTCGGGCGATTTCACCCGAAATCGCGCGCCCGGCCGAACCGACCGGGCGCGCGGCGGTCGAACCCGGTCATGCCGCGGCCGTCGCGTCGCCGTTCGCGGCGATGCCGCCGGGTTTTCACCTCGTTTCATCCAATAACGACACCCCACAGGATTGCTCATGTCCCACGCCATCGCCGTTGCGCTGTTCCTCCACCTTCTCGCCGTCGCGGTGTGGGTGGGCGGAATGGTGTTCGCGCATTTTTGCCTGCGCCCCGCGCTGTCGGATCTCTCGCCGCAGCTGCGGCTGCCGCTCGTGGAAGCCGTGTTCGGCCGCTTCTTCAACTGGGTGGCGGGTGCCGTGATCGTCACGCTGCTCACGGGCGGCTACCTGCTGACGGCGTTCGGCGGCGCGCACGCGACCTGGCCGCTGCACGCGATGGCCGGCATCGGCGTGCTGATGATGCTGATCTTCGGCCATATCCGCTTCGCGATCTTCCCGCGCATCCGCCGCGCCGTGCAGGCGCAGAACTGGCCGGACGGCGCGCGCGCGGTCTCGGCGATGCGCACGCTGGTGATGGTGAACCTCGTGCTCGGCGTCGTGACGATCGCCTTCGCGGTGCTCTCGCGCGGCTTCTGAACGCGCGCACGGCACGCGCTGCCGGCTGGACATGACGCCGGCCCGGCCGCGCGTCACGGGCGGCCGGCTTGGCGGCACCGAGTCGATCTGATGTCGCTGGCGCCGTATCGCGGCCGCCACCGTTCCACGTTCCCGTCGTCCGTTTTCCCGCATCGCGCGTTGCCAGACCGGCGGCGCGCCATGCGCGGCTCGATCACAGACTCCACCGCAACTCGATCACGCCCAGGCGCGCCGCTCAATGCGTCGCGAACAGCAGCCATCCCCCGCAGCCGGCCGCCACGGTCCCGTACACCGCGTAGACCGGCACGCCGAAGCGCGCGAACGCGAGGCAGGCCAGTGCGCCGACCGCCCAATAGCCGGGCGCGGCCGGCATGCCGATCAGGATGCGCACCACCGCGATCGCGAGGAACGCGGTGGTGGCCGCGCGCAGCATCCGCATGCCGTGCTCGAAACGCGGGTTGCGGCGCAGCCGGTGCAGGTGCCGCTGCGCCAGCACCACCAGGCAGCCGGACGGGATGAACAGCGCGGCCGTGCCGAGCAGCGCGCCGCGCCAGCCGTCCATCAGGTAGCCGAGGAACGGCACGACGTTCAGCAGCGGCCCGGGCGAGACCGGCGAGAGCGCGAAGGCCAGCGTGAAATCGGCGTCGGACAGGCCGGTGGCCGGCGTGACGAACAGCGCCTTCAGCACCGGCAGCGCCGAGAAGCCGCCGCCGAACAGCGTCATGCCGGCGCCGGCGAGCCGCATCCACAGCAGCTTGGCCTCGACGGCGTCCGGCAGCGGCAGCGCGAACAACGCCACCAGCAGCACCAGCGCCAGCAGGATCGGGCGCTCGGCGCCGGCGAGCCGCGGCCGCGGTGCCACGCCGCGCGCCGTGCTGCTGAACCAGCCCCAGGCGAACGCGCCCGCCAGGATCGCGACGAACGTGCCGGGCCGGTGCGCCGTCAGCAGCAGCACCGTCGCGGCGGCCGCCACCCGCCGCTCGGCCGGCCCGGTCGCGAGCGTGCGGATCTGGCGCCGCCAGGTCACGCCGATCAGCGCGGCGAGCACCATGCCGAACGCATGCAGCAGCATCGGCGCCGCGAGCGAGCGCACCGCTGGCGCGCGATAGAAGATCGCGAACAGCGTCATCGGCACGAAGAACGGCAGCACGCTCGCGAGGCCGGCGAGCCAGGCGCCGGCACGCCCGCGCAGCGCCTGCCCGAGCTGGATCGCGACGTTGCAGCCGACCGGGCCGGGCACGATCCAGGCGAGGGCGACGAGATCGGCGTAGGCGGCGGGGTCGAACCGCCCGGTGCGCTCGACGTAATGGCGCTCGAGCTGCGCCATCATCGCGAGGCCGCCCCATGACACCGCGGACACGCCCGCGACGATCCAGAACAGCGACCACAGGGATTCCCGCTCGCCGCGCGCGGCGGCGCCATCGGTTGTCGTATTCATGTTGTTGTGCGCTCTCAGCGACGTGCGCCGGCCAGCGCGGCGTCGATTCCGCCTTGTTTGGCCGCGGGCCGGCTCCGGGAACGGGCGGCCCGCGCTTCTCACGTCGCCGTGACGCGCGGCCGTGCGGGGCGGGTTTCGCACGGCGGACGCGGTTGCTGCTGTCGTTACCGCGGTCGTTGCTGCTATCACTGTCGCTATCGCATCGCTTCTGCTGCTGCGGTGTTCGTCGCGGCGACTGCGCGGCTGCCGCTGCGGCCGCCGCCGCCGGTGTCGCTCAGTCCGTGCGGCCGTCGCCCGGCGCGTCGGTGAAGCTGGCGAGCGCGCGCGGCGGCGTATCGCGCAGTTCGCGCGGCTCGCGTGCGCCGCACACGCCGAAGCGGGCGAGCAGGGCGGGAATCGCATCGGCCGGCACCGGGCGCGAGAACAGGAAGCCCTGCGCCTGGATCGGTCCCAGCGCCGAGAGCCACGCGACCTGCTCGTCGGTCTCGGTGCCCTCGACCACCACCGTCAGCCCGAGCGCGCGCGCGAGATGGACGATCGACGAGACCATCACGCAGACGCTGCGGTCGGCCGGGATCGCCTGCACGAACGAGCGGTCCACCTTCAGCGTGTCGACGGCGAAGCGGTGCAGGTAGGACAGCGAAGAATAGCCGGTGCCGAAATCGTCGAGCGCGATGCGGATGCCGAGCTTCTTCAGCGCGACGATCTTGTCCGAGACGAGTTCGGGGTACTCCATCATCGCGGTCTCGGTGATCTCGATCTCGAGTCGGCTCGCGTTGATGCGCGTCTCGTCGAGCGCGGCCGAGATCGTCTCGATCAGGTCGCCGCGCCAGAACTGCACGGGCGAGATGTTGACGGCCAGCGTCAGCGTGTCGTGGCCTTCCTCGCGCCAGCGCGCGAGCTGCCGGCACGCGGTGCGCACCACGTAGTCGCCGATCGGCACGATCAACCCGGTCGATTCGGCGATCGAGATGAACTCGTTGGCGGCAATCACGCCGTGCTCGGGATGGTCCCAGCGCACCAGCGCCTCGAAGCCGGTGATGCAGCGTCGCGCCAGATCGATCTTCGGCTGGTAGGCGAGGAACAGCTGCCCCTCGGCCAGCGCCACGCGCAGCTGCTGTTCCCAGCGCATCAGGTGGTCGGCGCGGTGCGAGAGGTGCGGCGCGTAGAACTGGTAACAGTTCTTGCCGGCGTCCTTGGCGCTGTACATCGCCAGATCGGCCTTCTTGAGCAGGTCGATCTCGCTCTCGTTGGCCACCGAATGCAGCGCGATGCCGATGCTCGCATGCAGCACGAAGGTGCTGCCGCGCACGTCGAACGGCTTGCCGAACATGCGGATCACCGATTCGGCGAGCCGCACCGCGCGCGCCTCGGCGCCGTCGCCCTTGACCACCACCACGAATTCGTCGCCGCCGATCCGCGCCAGCGTGCCCTGGTCGGCCACGGCGTCGGACAGGCGGGCCGCCGTCATCTGCAGCACGATGTCGCCGGCGTTGTGGCCGAGCGTGTCGTTGACGGTCTTGAAGTTGTCGAGATCGATGAACAGGATCGCGAGCCGCTTCAGGCTCGACGGCTGCGCCACCTCGTTGCGCAGCGCGCGCAGCGTGGTGTAGCGGTTCGCCAGGCCGGTCAGCAGGTCGTATTCGGCGAGCTGGGTCATCTCGCGCTCGCGCCCGAGCAGCTTGCCGATCAGGCCGGTGGCCACGCCGAAGAACGCCAGCATCGCGAGCGTGATGAAGCTCGTCATCAGCAGATAGACGTTGCGCGTGTGGTTGTAGTCGGCCATTTCCTCGGCCTGAGAAAGGCCCACCAGCACGCCGAGCGGATAGCCGTCGAGATGCCGGTACGAGACGATGCGCTGGGTGCCGTCGATCGGGTCCGCGTAGGTGCCCGAGACGCGTTCGGCGATCGGGTAGACGCCGCTCGCCGAGAACGCGCCCGCCGCGTTGGCCGACGAGCCGGTGCGGCGCGCCAGCACCGCGCCGGTGTCGGACACCACCGCGATCACGCCGTCCCGGCCGATCGCCGCGTTGTTGTAGAAGTCGCTCGTGAAGTAGCTCGGGTCCTCGGACACCACCACCACGCCGGCGAACCTGCCGTCGGGGGTGTTGAGCCGGCGCGTCATCTGCAGCGTCCACTGGCCCGATACGCGGCCGAGTACCGGGCGGCTGATGTAGAGCTCGTCGTCGTTGTGGCTCGCGTGGACCTGGAAGTGCTCGCGGTCCGACAGGTCGAGCGGCTTCGGGTGCAGTTCGTTGGTGTTGGCGAGCAGCTGCCCCTCGGCGTTGACGAGCGAGACCTGGATCAGCGTGTCGCTCGGCACCACGCCTTTCTCGACCGTGCTCGCGAGGTTGAAGTGATCGGGCGACTTCTCGAACTCGTATTTGACGAAGCGCGTGATCTGGTCGACCTGATGGATCGCCTTGATGGTGTGCTGCTCGAGCGCGGTGGAGAGGATCGCGGCGGAGGCGGCCGCCTCGCGATAGGCGCTGTCCTTCTCGACCGACAGCCGCATGACGATCACCGCCCACAGCAGCGCGAGCGCGATCACGCCGAGCACGGGGATCGCGAACAGCGCGCGGCGGCGGGTCTTGCGCCCACGCGACAGGCGCGCCTGCGCGGCGAGGTGGCGAGGAGAATTCATCGGATGGCTAACGGCTGATCGACATGGATGCGTGTTTGGACACGACGGCAACGACAGCTCGCGATGGCATGCGTGGACCCGGCGGCACGCCTGCGTGCCGCCCTGGGCGCGACGGGCCGGCTCTCTTCCGGCCGCGCTCGCGCGGTGGTGTCGCTCCCGACCTTCGCGGGTTGGGTTTGGTATCCGACTCCTTCAACGACTCGCCGCCCGTGCGCGACGCGCGACAGGCGGTCGATCTCCCGGTTGAACCCGGCGCCGGCCCCGGCGCGGGTGAATGGTCCGGCCGATGCGCGCGGTCCGGCGCGGCGCGCCTGCGGCGACGCCCGAACGCCAGTACCACGAATCATCCGACCATGCCGCCGACGGCTGCATCGGCGACCGATGAGTCCCGATATTACTGGTTGAAAAGGGAATTAGATAGCGAGGGCAAAAACCGAGATGCGGGCTGCGACATTCGGCGCCCGGCGCCGGCGTCCCGTGTCCTGCGAAGCACCGGCAGGGTCCGGACCGCGGCTTCGCGAGCGCGCGGCCGGGCGGCGCGAAAGGCCCGCCCGGCGCGGCTCAGGGCAGCAGGAACGTGCCGTCCACCACAGTGACGGCGTCACCGCCTATCCAGATTTTCCCGGTGTCGTCGTATTCGACCGACACGCGGCCGTCGCGGCCGATCGCGGTGCCCTGGCGCACCGTGTAGCCGCGCCCGGGCGGCGGGCCGCCGCGCGCGAGCAGGCCGGCGATGGCGGCGTTGGCGCTGCCGGTGACGGGGTCCTCGCCGAGGCCGAACTGCTCGCCCGTCATCAGGCAGCGCACCTCGAAGGTGGCCGGGCCGCCGGCCGGGTGCGGCGCATAGGCGGCCAGGCCGTGCGCGCCGACCGATTCGGCGAGCGCGCCGAGCGCCTGCGCGTCGGGGGCCAGCGCGAGGCAGTCGGCGGCCGTGGCGAGACGCACCACGAGCCACGGCGCGCCGTTGTCGACGCCGCACGGCGGCGCCTCCTCGAAACGCACCGCCGGGCTGCGCAGCGCGGCGGCCAGCGCCGGCCACGCGGCCTCGGGCAGCGGCGTGACGCGCGCGGGCGGCGCCGCGAACGCGCGCCGGCCGTGCTCGGCCTCGCGCAACTCGACGAGCCCGGCGCCGCATTGCTGGATCAGGCGCCCGGGCGTGCGCGGCGCGAGCCCCGCCTCGCGCACCGCGTGGGCGGTGCCGAGCGTCGGATGGCCCGCGAACGGCAGCTCGCCGCCCGTGGTGAAGATCCGCACGCGGTAGTCGGCGGCCGGATCGGTCGGCTCGCAGACGAAGGTCGTCTCGGACAGGTTCGTCCAGTGCGCGATCGCCCGCATGTCGGCATCGGACAGGCCGTCCGCGTCGAAGATCACCGCGAGCGGGTTGCCGCGCATCGGCACCGCCGTGAAGACGTCGACCTGCTTGAAGCGAACGCGCCGGGCCGTCATTCGACTTCCGCGATCAGTTCGATCTCGACGCAGGCGCCGAGCGGGATCTGCGCGACGCCGAACGCCGAGCGCGCATGCTTGCCGGCGTCGCCGAACACCTCGGCGATCAACTCGGAGGCGCCGTTCGTGACGAGATGCTGCTCGGTGAACTCGAGCGTCGAATTGACGAGGCTCATCAGCTTGACGACGCGCTTGACCTTGTTCAGGTCGCCGGTATGCGCGTGCAGCGTGGCGAGCAGGTCGATCGCGACGTTGCGCGCGGCGCGCTTGCCGTCGTCGGTGGAGAGGTCCGCGCCGAGCTTGCCGACCCACACCTTGCCGTCCTGCTTGGCGATGTGGCCGGACAGGTAGACGGTGTTGCCGCTCTGCGCGCTCATCACGTAGGCCGCGGCCGGTGCGCCCGCGCTCGGGAGTTCGATGCCGAGTGCCTTCAGTTTGTCGTAGACGTTTGCCATCTGTCGTATTTCCTCGTGGTAGTGAACTATCGGTGCGCGCCGGGACCCGGTCAGGCCCGGCGCGTCGCGTCAGACGCGCTCGCGCAGCAGCTGGCCGAGGCGCGCGATGCTCTGCTCGATCTGCTCGGGCGGTACCGTCACGAACGACAGGCGCAGCGTGTTGGCCTGCGCGTCGTCGGCGAAGAACGGCGCGCCGGGCACGAACGCCACGTGCTGCGCGATCGCGGCCTCGAGCAGCGCCATGCTGTCGATGCCCTTCGGCAGCTGCACCCAGATGAACATGCCGCCCTCGGGGCGGTTCCAGGTCACGCCTTCGGGCATGTGACGCGCGAGCGAACCGAGCATCGCCTCACATTGTGCGGCATACAGCGCGCGGATGGTCGGGACGTGCGTATCGAGGAAGTTGTCGCGGATCACTTCGTGGGCGATCCGCTGCGTCAGCGACGGCGTGTGCAGGTCGGTGGCCTGCTTGGCCTGCACGAGCTTGAAGTGCAGCGCCTCGGGCGCGATCACGTAGCCGATCCGCAGGCCCGGCGCGAGCACCTTCGAGAACGTGCCGAGATGCACGATGTGGTCGGGCGCCATCGACAGCATGGTCGGCAGCGGCTCGCCCTGGTAGTTGAGCGCGCCGTAGGGATCGTCCTCGATCACCGGGAACGCGCTCTCGCGCGCGAACGCGGCGAGCGCCTCGCGGCGCGCCACCGGCATGCGGCGCCCGGTCGGATTCTGGAAGTTCGGCTGCGCGTAGAGCAGGCGCGCCTCGCGCGTGAGCGCCGGCACCAGCGCCTCGGGCACGAGCCCGGCCTCGTCGCTCGGCACCTGCACGTAGGCCGGCTCGTAGAGCGAGAACGACTGCAGCGCGCCGAGGTAGGTGGGCGTCTCCACCAGCACGCGGCTGCCCGGATCGATCAGCACCTTGCCGAGCAGGTCGAGCGCCTGCTGCGAACCGGTGGTGATCAGCACCTGCGTGAGGCGCACGCGGTAGCGCTCGGCGATCCACTCGCGCAGCGGCAGGAAGCCTTCCGTCGCGCTGTACTGGAGCGCCGCGGCCGGCGCGTCGCGCAGCACGCGCTCGGCGGCCTCGCGCATGCGCTCGGCCGGAAACGTGGCCGGCGAGGGCAGGCCGCCCGCGAACGAAATGACTTCCGGGCGTTCGGTGACCTTCAGGATCTCGCGGATCGCGGAGCTGGTCAGCTTGCGGGCGCGTTCGGACAGGCGCCAGTTCGGTTGGGGCAGGTCGCTCGGGTTCATCTCGTTTCCTTGGTCGGTCAGTCAGGCGAAACACGCATCGAAGCCAACGTCGACATCGACGTCGATCATCACGCGCGGGATCAGCCCGCGCGAGCGGGCAGGGGCAGGGTGCGCACGCCGGCGCGGCGGCCCAGCACGACGGTGGCGATCACCGCGGCCGCGAACAGCCAGGTCGACGGCGCGACCGATTCCCCGAACAGCAGCGCGGAGAACGCGATCGTGAAGAAGATCTGCAGCAGCTGCACCTGGCCGACGCGCGCGGTGCCGCCCGTCGCGAGGCCCGCGTACCAGGCGAAGAAGCCGAGCAGCTGCGAGAACAGCGTGACGTAGCCGAACGCGAGCCAGACGGCGGGGCGCACCGGGCCGGGGTGCGCGAGGTGATGCTGCCAGCCGAGCCAGCCCACCGGCAGCACCAGGAACGGCGCCGACACCACCAGCGCCCAGCAGATCACCTGCCAGCCGCCGATCTGCCTGGCCAGGCGCGCGCCCTCGGCATAGCCGAGCGCGCCGATGCCGACCGCCACCAGCATCAGCAGGTCGCCCGCGCGCGCGGTGCCGCCGCCGTCGCGCAGCGCGTACAGGATCACCAGCGCGCTGCCGGCGAGCGCGCTCGCCCAGAAGCCGCGCGACGGCCGCTCGCCCGACAGCCAGGCCGCGTAGAGCGCCACCAGCAGCGGCTGCAGGCCGTTGACGACGGCGCCGTGCGCGGCCGGCACCGTCTTCATCGACCAGGCCGAGAACACCGGATAGGCGACGATCACGCCGGCCGAGACCACCGCCAGGCTTTTCAGCTGGGCGCGCGTCGGCCAGCGCTCGCGGCGCCACCAGAGCAGCAGCGCGGCCGGCACCGCGGCCACCAGCGCGCGGCCGAGGCCGTTGAGCAGCGGGTGGAATTCGGCGACGACGACGCGCGTCATCGGCAGCGTGAGGCTGAAGATCATCACGCCGAGCAGGCCGAGCAGCATGCCTCGGGTTTCGCGCGAATCGGACATGTGGGTGGGGCTCCTGATGTCGTTGGTATGGGAATCGGGTAGGTCGTCGGCAGGCCGTGCGCGCCGTTCAGCGCAGCGTGCGCGGGCCGCGCGGCGTGTCGAAGGTGGCGACGAGCGTGGCGCCCGCGTCATCGTCGCCATCCTCGCCCTCGCCGGCCGCGGCGCTCGCGAGCGAGATCAGGTGGCCGACGCCGAGCCGCGCCAGCGGCGCGGTGAGCGCTGCCGCCTGGGGATGCGTCGCCGCCAGCGAATGCAGCGCGACGTCGCCATGCGGCAGCGCGTCGGACGGATGGCGCGCGGTGTCCCACTGGATCAGCGACGGCACGACGCCGTGGCCGGCCACGCCCGCCGCGCCCGGCAGCGAACCGTCGGCCGGTACCGTCAGGCTCCAGTGCCAGTCGCCGCGCCGCATCCGCGCGACGGGCGCGATCAGCGCCGGGTACTGGCGCCGCCATCGATCGAGCTGCCTCGGCGGCTCGACGCGCGCCACCCAGTGGATCAGCGCCGGCCCGCGGTCGAGGCGCGCGCGCATCGCCGGCGCGTCGAGCGCGAACAGGCGCGGGCGCGGCGTCGTGCCGGCCGGCGCGCTCGCGTCGGGATCGATCGCGATCACCTCGAGGTAGGCGCCGCCCCACAGTCCGAACAGCCGGTTGTGGGTACGCATCAGCGGATGCGCGCCGCCGCCGGCCGGCTCGATGCCGAGCGTGTCGACGACATGGGCGGTGCCTTCGTCGAGCGTGCGCGCGGCGACGACGAGATGGTCCAGTTTCAGCGCGGGTGCGGTCATCTTGGGTCGAACAACGAAATCGGTGCGGTGAAAACAGGCGGTAGCCGTTCCCCGGTCGGGCCGACGCGGGCGGAAGCAGGCATCGGCCGGCGCGGGCGGACGGAGGCGGCCACGCCGCCGGACACCTGGCGGGCCGCGTCGGCGGCGCCGGGACGATCGGTCCGCGAGGCACCGCGCGAAGGGGCGGGCGGATCGTGCGAGGGTAGCGGGCATCCGTCCGGACGGCCATGCGCGGCGCGTGATGACGACCATCACCGACCATCACGCGCGCACCGTGGCGATGGGAAAACTGTAATCGCGCCGACCGGAACAGTAACGGTACAATCGGCGCGATACTTTTCTGTACAGTTTTCAAGGGGCCGCGATGTCCACCGTTCCGCTCGACCAGATTCCCGCGCCGCACGACACGGCCACGCTGACGCTGGTCGACCAGCTCGTGCAGTGGGCGCGGCGGCGCATCGACGAGCGCGTGTTCCGGCCCGGCATGCGCATGCCGTCGATCCGCAAGCTCGCGGTGGACAAGAACGTGTCGCGCTTCACGGTGGTCGAGGCCTACGAGCGGCTCGTCGCGCAGGGCTATCTCGACTCGCGGCGCGGCTCCGGCTTCTACGTGCGCGAGCGCACGCCCGCCGCGCTGCCGGGCGAAGCCGCGCGGCGCGCCGGCGGGGCGCCGCCCGTGCCGGTCGACAATCCGATCGACGTGGTCTGGCTGCTGCGCAACATGCTGCACACGGTCAGCCCGGAAAAGGGGCCGGGGCTCGGCTACCTGCCGGCGCGCTGGCTCGACGGCGAGCTGATCACCAGCGCGCTGCGCGCGCTCGGCCGCCAGACCGGCGCGCAGATGCTCGGGCTCGGCAGCGCGCAGGGTTTCCTGCCGCTGCGCCAGCAGCTGCAGACGCGGCTCGCCGAATTCGAGGTCGGCGCGACCCCGGAGCAGATCGTGCTGGTATCCGGCGTCACGCATGCGATCGACCTGATCGCGCGGCTCTACGTGCGCCCGGGCGATGCCGTGATCGTCGGCGATCCGGCCTGGTTCCAGATGTTCGGGCGATTCGCGTCGCAGGGCGCGCGGCTGGTCGGCATGCCGTACACGCCAGACGGCCCCGATCTCGACGCGCTCGAGGCGCTGGTCCAGCAGTGGCGGCCGAAGATGCTGGTGATCAATTCGGTGCTGCAGAATCCCACCGGCACCTCGCTGTCGGCCGCGCAGGCGTTCCGCATCCTGCGGCTCGCCGAGGCTTACGATTTCCTGGTGGTCGAGGACGACATCTACGGCGATCTCTGCCCGGCCCGCTATCCGGCCACGCGGCTCGCGAGCCTCGACCAGCTGAAGCGCGTGATCCTGCTCGGCAGCTTCTCGAAGACGCTGGCGGCGAACCTGCGGGTCGGCTACATCGCCTGCTCGCGCGAGATCGCGGACGCGCTGACCGACCAGAAGATGCTGGCCGGCATGGCCACCCCGGAGCTCAACGAGCGCGTGCTGTACAAGGTGCTGACCGACGGCCATTACCGGCGCCACGTCGAGCGGCTGCGCGGGCGGCTCGACGGCGTGCGCGACAAGACCGCGAGGATGCTCGAGCGCGTCGGCATGCGGCTGTTCACGACGCCGGCGGCCGGCATGTTCCTGTGGGCCGACACCGGCGCCGACGCCGACGCGCTGGCCGCCGCCGCGCACGAGGCCGGCTTCCTGCTGACGCCGGGCAGCCTGTTCTCGCCGCAGCAGTCGCCGTCCACCTGGACGCGCTTCAACATCGCGAATTGCGGCGATCCGGCGCTGGCCGCGTTTCTCGCGCGCTATCTCGACTCGGTGCCGCGCCGCGCGACGGAAGGCGAGCGCGGCGGGCTCGACGCGGCCTGACGGCGGCCGCCCGCCCCCCGGATTGCGTTGCGGGCGCCTTGGCGACAAGCCATTGTCGGCGACAGGGTCTTGAAATCGCCGCGGCCGGCCCCATTTCGGTGCCCGAAGACGGATTCGGCGCCCGATCCGGCCCCGCGCACCGCGTCTTGCGCACGGGGCCGCTCGCCGCGGCGCCACCGGACATCCATTCAACCCATCCAGCAACGGGAATACGCCCATGGCACATGAAACGATGAGCTTCCAGGCGGAGGTCAAGCAACTCCTCCATCTGATGATCCATTCGCTGTACAGCAACAAGGAAATCTTCCTTCGCGAACTGGTGTCGAACGCGTCCGACGCAGCCGACAAGCTCCGTTTCGAGGCGCTCGAGAACGGCGCGCTCTACGAGAACGATCCGAACCTGCGGATCCGCATCGGCTTCGACAAGGCCGCGCGCACCATCACGATCGACGACAACGGCATCGGCATGAGCCGCGACGAGGCGATCGCGAACCTCGGCACGATCGCGCGCTCGGGCACCAAGGAATTCTTCTCGAAGCTCTCGGGCGACCAGCAGCGTGACGCCGCGCTGATCGGCCAGTTCGGCGTGGGCTTCTACTCGGGCTTCATCGTCGCCGACCGCATCACGGTCGAGACGCGCCGCGCCGGCACCCCGGCCAGCGAAGGCGTGCGCTGGGAAAGCGCCGGCGAGGGCGATTTCACGGTCGACGCGATCGAGCGCGCGCAGCGCGGCACCACCATCACGCTGCACCTGCGCGAAGGCGAGGACGACCTGCTCTCGTCGCACCAGCTCAAGTCGATCATCCGCAAGTACTCGGACCACGTCGGCCTGCCGATCCTGATGAAGCAGGAAGAGTGGGACCAGGAAAAGGGCGAGATGGTCGAGAAGGACGAGGACGAGACCATCAACCAGGCGAGCGCGCTCTGGACCCGTTCGAAGCAGGACATCAGCGAGGAGCAGTACAAGCAGTTCTACCAGCACCTCGCGCACGACCACCAGGACCCGCTCGCCTGGACCCACAACCGCGTCGAGGGCCGCAGCGAGTATACGCAGCTGCTGTACCTGCCCGCGCACGCGCCGTTCGACCTGTGGAACCGCGACTATCGCGGCGGCCTGAAGCTGTACGTGAAGCGCGTGTTCATCATGGACGACGCCGAGCAGCTGCTGCCGCAGTACCTGCGCTTCGTGAAGGGGATCGTCGATTCGGCCGACCTGCCGCTCAACGTCTCGCGTGAAATCCTGCAGGAAAGCCGCGACGTGCGCACGATTCGCGACGGCGTGACCAAGCGCGTGCTGTCGATGCTCGAGGAACTGGCCAACGCCGAGGACGACGCCGGCAAGGAGAAGTACAAGACGTTCTGGACCGAGTTCGGCCAGGTGCTGAAGGAAGGCGTCGGCGAGGACCACGCGAACCGCGAGCGCGTGGCCAAGCTGCTGCGCTTCGCCTCGACGCACGGCGAGACCGCCGAGCAGAACGTGTCGCTGGCCGACTACGTCGCGCGCATGAAGCCCGAGCAGTCGAAGATCTACTACGTGACGGCCGACACGTGGCAGGCCGCGACCCACAGCCCGCATCTGGAAGTGTTCCGCAAGAAGGGTGTGGAAGTGCTGCTGCTGACCGACCGCGTCGACGAGTGGCTGCTCTCGTACCTGAACGAGTTCGACGGCAAGCCGCTGGCGAGCGTGGCGCGCGGCGACCTCGACCTCGGCGCGCTCGACGACGAGGAAAAGAAGGCGCAGGAGGAAACCGGCGAGGCGATGAAGCCGGTGGTCGAGAAGATCAAGGAAACGCTCGGCGACAAGGTGAAGGACGTGCGCGTGACGTTCCGCCTGACCGATTCGCCGTCGTGCCTGGTAGCCGACGACCACGACATGAGCGGCTACCTGCAGCGCATGCTGAAGGCGGCCGGCCAGCAGGCGCCGTCGATGCAGCCGATCCTCGAGATCAACCCCGACCACGCGCTGATCAAGCAGTTGAACACCGACGGTGCCGACTTCGCCGACTGGTGCCACCTGCTGCTCGACCAGGCGCTGCTCGCCGAGGGCGGCGCGCTCGAGGATCCGGCCGCGTTCGTCAAGCGCACCAACGCGCTGCTGCTCTCGCGCGGCGCGTAACACGCGTGACGCACGTGCGATTCGGCGCGGCCGACGCGAGCTGGTGCGCCACCCCGCGCCCCGGCCTCGCGGCCGCGCAGAAGGACTGGCTCACGCGCGGCGGCTCGCTGACCGCGCACCTCGCCGCGCTCGGCAAGGTCAGCGTGGCCGTCACGCGCGAGACGGTGGCCGTGCCGTGGGCCGACGAGCCGGCCGCGCTGGGCGGCACGCCGCGCACCGCGTGCTGGGTGCGCGAAGTGGTGCTCAGCGTCGACGGCGAGCCCTGCGTGGCCGCGCACAGCCTGACGCCGCTCGGCGCGAGCCGCGGCGTCTGGCAGGCGATCCGGCGGCTGCGCACGCGGCCGCTCGCCGAGCTGCTCTACAGTGATCCGCAGGTCGGGCGCTCGGCGCTCGTCAGCCGGCGCGTGATCGCCGGGCATCCGCTGCATGCGCTCGCGGCGCGCGCGCTGCCGGTGGGGGAAGCGCTGCCGCATGCGTTCGTCGCGCGGCGTTCGGTGTTCGAGCGGCATCAGGCGCCGTTGATGGTCACCGAATGCATGCTGCCGGGCTTGTGGCGGCGTGTGATGGCGGGCATCGACAGCGAGCCGGCCGGCGCGCGCGGCACGCACGCGCTGCGATCGCATCGGCGGGACGTCCGGCCGTGACGCTCAAGCGTAGCTTTGCGCCGGTGGTCGACGTCCACACGCGCGTGCTGATCCTCGGCAGCCTGCCGGGCGAGGTCTCGCTGGCGCAAAGCCAGTATTACGCGCATCCGCAGAACCGTTTCTGGCGCCTGCTCGGCGACGTGCTCGGCATCGAACTGGTCGCGCTCGACTACGCGAGCCGGCTCGACACACTGCTGCGGCACCGCGTCGGCCTGTGGGACGTGGTGGCCGAAGCCACGCGGATCGGCAGCCTCGACAGCCGGATTCGCGATCACGCCAGCAACGATCTGGTCGCGCTCGTCGACACCCTGCCGAACCTGACCACCATCGCGTTCAACGGCGGCACGGCCGCGAAGCTCGGCACGCGTGCGCTGGGCGAGCGCGGCGCGCGCTATCGGCTGCTGCGGCTGCCGTCGAGCAGCCCGGCCTATGCGGCGGTTCCCTACGCGGACAAGCTGCTTGCGTGGCGGCAGTTGCTGCCGGCTTAGCGAGGGTGGCGGCGTGTGGCGCGTTGCCGGTGTGAAGCCGATCGGTTTGATTAGTTGGATTGGTCTGGGCGAGGAGTTTCGGCTCGATACGCGAAGCTCGCCGTGG
Source organism: Burkholderia perseverans (assembly GCF_022870505.1). NCBI lineage: Bacteria > Pseudomonadati > Pseudomonadota > Betaproteobacteria > Burkholderiales > Burkholderiaceae > Burkholderia > Burkholderia perseverans. Next base: position 3,263,871 of record NZ_CP045094.1, on the reverse strand, counting down.
CGGGGCACCGGACGGTGCGCCCCGCCTGATACATCGATACATCGAGATGCGACGCGGCGGAGGATTCGGACCGTTGCGCCGCGCACGCTTACTTCTGCAGTTCGGGCGCCTGGGCCAGTGCCGATTGCAGCCGCGACACCGCATCGGCCGCCGCTAGCTGACCGGAAAGGCTCAGGTTGTGTTTGAACTGGCTGAATTCGGCATGGCCGGTGCCCGTTACGTCCTCGGTCAGCACCGTCTGGCCGCTCGGGTCCGCCACGGTGCAGGTGAGCGTCACCGAGAAGTCGGTGGGCGGCCAGGTGACGATGCTGGACGACGACGAGGTCGTCTTGATGGTCGGCACGATCACGTAGTCGAGATGCTTGGCCTGGATCGTCGCCGCGTCCGGCGCGCTCTTGAGCTTGGTGACGTTCTTGAACACGTGGCCGAGCCCGACGTAGAGCGGCAATTCGAGATCGTGATACGGGTGGTAGCTGACCTTGTCGCCGCCGCCGCCGGGCGTGACCGCCTCGCTCGCCAGCTGCTCGTCGGTGATCACGAGGCCGACCGTCTTTTCGAGCGGCGGCGTCGACAGCGCCGGGATCTTGTTCACGTCGCCGGTCAGCGAAATCTCATGCGCGCAGCCCGACAGCGCGGCGATCACGCCGGCTGCGGCTAGGGTTCGAATCAGGGTCATGCGTCTGGCTCCTCTTGGTGTAATAGTCGTGTTATCGAATGGCGTCAAGGAAGGCGGGATCGGCGTACAGCTCGCCGAGCAGCTTCTGGACGGCGAGCGGATATTCCTCGCGTGCCTTCGGTACGGCGATTATGGCGGCGAACGACGAGTCCCACTGCGTATGGGCGGACTTGATCTGGTCGTAGCGCGTCGCGCCCGAGCGCATCACGATGAAGCGTGCCGACAGCCGCGCCGCGCCGGTTGCGATGCCGACGTCGATGTCGTTTTCGAGCAACGTGGCCTTGATCTCCACGTCGCTTTGTGGCGAAAGCTTGCCCGCGAGCTGCAATTCCCGCGTCATCGCGTCGGCCAGGTAATCGCCGAACGAGTGTCCGACCGGAGATTTCAGGTTGTTGGCCCGCAGCGGAACCGGATACGGATTCTTGTCGCTCGGTGTCGACGCGAACTCGCCGATTTTCGCGTTGGCGGTACTGATGTTCTTGAGCGACTGGATGTTGTCGACGGCGGGGGAGTAGGGGGGCGCCACCATGGCGCATGCGCTCAAGAGTGCAACGGGCGCGATCAGGAAGATTGCGCGAACAACGATGGACATGCCGGTTTTTCCTCTCGTTCTTGTTGAATGCGATACAGGCGAGGCCCCGACGAGCCGGCGTCCCCGGCGTGAGTCCGGCGGGGCGGCCCCGTGACCTGGTCGACGAGCTCTGATCTCGTCTTCGATTGGCAATAACGGCACGAGATTACAAATCTTGAATTGTTTTCCTTCGAATGCCTTCCCGGGATTCGAGCCGGCTTTCGGCGGGGCGGCCCGCAATCGTTGTCATCGGCCGCGTATCAGGATGATCGAGGCTTCTCCGGCTACGCGCGATGCTGGCCGACGAGCCGCCGCGATGCACATGCAACGGCCGCGCGACGGGAATACGGGGCGCCCGCCCACCGGTGCTATCCTCTCGTTCCCGCCATTTTTTCACCGAGTCGCGCCCTGTCGCGCGAAATGCCAGATGACCCGACTGATCAAGCGCGCGTCCGCCGAGGCGCGTGCGTTTTCCCGCGACGACGCGCGAACCGAGCAACGTGCCGAACAGCGCACCAATGCCCGCGGCACCCCGCGCCTGAAGTCGCGCGCGAACCACGACGACCTCAGCGACGCGCCGGTCATCGAGGCGCCGCGCAAGCCGCGCTTCGCACCTGTCACGTTCTCTGAGGAGCAGGGGGTGCGCTACCTGCATTTCGGCACCGAGTGGGTGCAGGGCGCGATGCGGCTGTCGAAGCCGCTCGCGATCGAACTCGAATACGCGCAACAGATGATGGCGTGGCTGCTGTTCCTCGAAACGCCCGAACGGATCGTCCAGCTCGGGCTCGGCACCGGCGCGCTGACCAAGTTCGCGCACGCCTTTCTGCCGCGCGCGCGGGTCGAGGCCGTCGAGCTGAATCCGGCCGTGATCGTGGCGGCCCGCACGATGTTCGCGATGCCGCCGGACGACGAGCGGCTGACCGTGCACGAGGCCGACGCCTGGGATTTCGTCAACGACGCGGCCAACCGCGGCACCATCGGCGCGCTGCAGATCGACCTCTACGACGCGACCGCGCGCGGCCCGGTGCTCGACACCGTTGCGTTCTACCGGGCGGCGCGCGCGTGCCTGGCCGAGGCCGGCATCGCGACCATCAACCTGTTCGGCGATCATCCGAGCTTCGTGCGCAACATGAAGCATCTGAACGCGGCGTTCGACCAGCGCGTGATCGCGCTGCCGGAAGTCCACGAAGGCAACCGGATCGCGCTCGCGTTCTCCGGCCCCGCGCTGTCGGTGCCGTATGCGCAACTCGAGGCACGCGCGAACCTGATCGGCACCCAGCTCAAGCTGCCCGCGCACAAGTGGGTGGACGCGCTGCGCGCGTCGGCCGGCGGCGATCGGGATACGTTCGCGATCTGAGCGGATTCGCGCGGTTCGTCACGCACTCCGGATCGTTGTTCGCACAACTATTCAGGCGGCGCGAGCGGAAAAGACGACGCCTGCACGAGGCGTGAGAAAAACGGGCCGCGGCGAGCCATGCCGCGGCCCGTTTTTTCATGCGGCGGGACGCGCGGCCGGGTCCTCGACGTTGATCATCCAGTGAACGCCGAAGCGGTCGCGCAGCATGCCGAAGCCGAGCGCCCAGAACGTCGGGCCGAACGGCATGACGACCGTGCCGCCGGCCGCGAGCGCGTCGAACCGGCGGCGCCCCTCGTCGAGCGTGGCGGGATTCAGCGACAGCGAATAGCCATCGTGAACCTGCGGCGCGGCCTGCCGGACATCGCCGTCCGAGCACATCAGCATCGATTCGCCGATGCGCAAGCTCGCATGCATCACCTTGTCGGCCGCGGCCGCGTCGACCGGCATGTCGGGGTTCGGCGGCGCATCGCGGTAGCGCATCAGCAGCTGGATCTGCGCGCCGAGCGTGTCGCGATAGAACGCGATCGCCTCGTCGCAGCGTCCGCCGAAGAACAGATACGGTTGGATTTGCATCGTCGTCTCCTGAAGAAATCATTCGTCATACTGATGAGACCGGATCGCGGCATGGCGCGCCGCATCGACGATTGTAGTGCGCCGAACGCGGCATGGACGTGAAAACGGCCGCGCGAGGCGGCCGTTTCAGGCGGAGAAGCAACGTCGAGCCGGCGGTCGGCAACGACGCCGGCTCGGCGCTTCGATCAGCGCAGCGCTTCGATCAGGCCTTCGAGCTTCACCGCGTCGGCGGCGAACGCGCGGATGCCTTCGGCGAGTTTCTCGGTGGCCATCGCGTCGTCGTTGAGCTGGAAGCGGAACGACGATTCGTCGATCGCCACGCGATCGGCCGGCGCGTCGCCGGCATGGTCGGCCGACAGCTTGCGCTCGACCTTGTCGTTGCTCTCGTGCAGCTTCTGCAGCAGGTCGGGGCTGATCGTCAGCAGGTCGCAGCCGGCCAGTTCGACGATCTGTCCGGTGGTGCGGAAGCTCGCGCCCATCACTTCGGTCTTGTAGCCGAACTTCTTGTAGTACGCGTAGATGCGGCGTACCGACTGCACGCCCGGATCGTTCGCGCCGCCGTTCTTCACCTCGTCCCAGTCGGCGCCGGCCTGCTTCTTGTACCAGTCGTAGATGCGGCCGACGAACGGCGAGATCAGCTGCGCGCCCGCTTCGGCGCAGGCGGCGGCCTGCGCCAGCGAGAACAGCAGCGTCATGTTGCACTTGATGCCTTCCTTCTGCAGCACCTCGGCGGCGCGCACGCCTTCCCAGGTCGAGGCGAGCTTGATCAGCACGCGCTCGCGGCCGATGCCGGCGGCTTCATAGAGACGGATCAGCTCGCGGCCCTTGTCGATCGAGGCCTGCGCGTCGAACGACAGGCGCGCGTCCACTTCGGTCGAGACGCGGCCCGGGATCAGCTTGAGGATCTCGGTGCCGAACGCCACCAGCAGGCGGTCGATGATCACGCCGGTGGTCTCGCCCGCGTGGTCGCGCACGGTCTTTTCGAGGAGCGGCTTGTAGGCGTCCTTCTGGACCGCCTTCAGAATCAGCGAAGGATTGGTGGTCGCGTCCTGCGGCTGGTATTGCGCGAGCTGCTGGAAATCGCCGGTATCGGCGACGACGGTCGTGTACTGCTTCAGCTGGTCGAGTGCGGTAGTCATGGCGAGTCGTGGGATGGGCGCAGCGCGCCGGGTTCGACGGAGGGCCGCGCGGCGGAGCGCGCGGCGGCGAAGCAGGCCGGCCGGGCCGCGCGGGCCCGGCTGCCGGAATCCTCTATTCTAGGCCCGATTGGCCGACACGTCCGTGACGCGCCGCCTTGAACCGGCGAGCCCCGAACCGCGCGCGGGCGGGAGGCGGCCGGCCCCTCAGGCGCGCCGCGCGTTCAGGATGACCTGCGTGGCGATGCCGGCCACCAGCCCCCAGAACGCCGAGCCGATCGACAGCAGCGTGAGGCCCGAGGCCGTCACCATGAACGTGACGAGCGCCGCCTCGCGCTGCCGGACCTCCTGCATCGCGTTGGCGAGCCCGCTCATGATCGAGCCGAACAGCGCGAGCGCGGCCACCGACACCACCAGCGCCTTCGGCAGCGCGTCGAACAGCGCGGCGATGGTCGCGCCGAACACGCCCGCGATCAGGTAGAACAGCCCGCACCAGATCGCCGCCGTGTAGCGGCGGCCATGCTCGGCGTGCGCCTCGGGGCCGGTGCAGATGGCCGCCGTGATCGCCGCGAGATTGATGCCGTGCGAGCCGAACGGCGCGAACACGAGCGAGGCGAGGCCGGTGGTGGAGATCAGCGGCGAGGACGGCGTGCGGTAGCCGTCGGCGCGCAGCACGGCGATGCCGGGCACGTTCTGTGAAGCCATCGCGACGATGAACAGCGGAATCCCGATGCTGATGATCGAGGCGACCGAGAAGGCCGGCATGGTCAGCACCGGATGCGCGAGCGCGACGTGGAAGCGGCTGAAGTCGAGCAGGTCGAGTGACCCCGCAACGGCCGTGCCCGCGGCGAGCGTGGTGACGATCGCGTAGCGCGGCACGAAGCGCTTGATCACCAGATAGGTGAAGAACATCGTGATCACGAGCGCGGGCTGGATCTGCGCGGCGTGGAAGATCTCGATGCCGATCTCGAACAGGATGCCGGCCAGCAGAGCCGAAGCGATGCCGGCCGGAATCCGCTTCATCAGCGCGTCGAACACGCCGCTCACGCCCACCGCCGTCAGCAGCAGCGCGCAGACCACGAACGCGCCGATCGCGTAGGGGTACGGCACGCCGGGCAGCGAGGCGATCAGCAGCGCGGCGCCCGGCGTCGACCACGCGGTGACGATCGGCGCGCGGTAGCGCAGCGACAGGCCGACCGTGGTCAGGCCCATGCTGATCGACAGCGCCCAGATCCACGACGAGATCTGCGCGTCGCTCAGGTGCGCGGCGCGCCCGGCCTGGAACATCAGCACCAGCGCGCTGGTGTAGCCCGTCATCATCGCGACGAAGCCGGCGACGAGCGCGGACACCGAGGTATCCGCGAAGAAACGCGAAGGGGAAGCGGCGGGCGGCGTGCCTGGCGCGTGAGACGAATTCATGTGGCGAGAGCTCCGGAGAGGAGGAACGGCAATAACGGATCGGGCGCCGCGGCGAACGTAGCAGAATGCACGCCGGCGCGGAAAAACGGAAGAGCGGAAAAAGGCGGAAACGCGAAAAAGACGGCAGGATGTTCGGAGAAAAAAGGGAACGACGCCGCTATTTGCTCAACTGGCGCATCGCGGCTTCCAGTCCGGCAAGCGTGAGCGGGTACATCCGCGTGCCGAGCAGGTCGCGGATGATCGCGATCGACTGCCGGTATTCCCAGAGCCGTTCGGGCTCGGGATTGAGCCAGGCGTGATGCGGGAACTGGTCGGCAAGCCGGCGCAGCCAGACCGCGCCGGCCTCGGGATTGTTGTACTCGACCGAGCCGCCCGGCTGCACCACCTCATAGGGGCTCATGGTGGCGTCGCCGACGAAGATCAGCTTGGTGTCGGGCGTGAACTTGTGAAGGATGTCCCAGGTGGGCGTGCGTTCCGCGTGGCGGCGGCGGTTGTGCTTCCAGAGAAAGTCGTAGACGCAGTTGTGGAAATAGTAGAACTCGAGATGCTTGAACTCGGCCTTCGCCGCCGAGAACAGTTCCTCGGTGCGGGCGATGTGATCGTCCATCGAGCCGCCCACGTCGAGCAGCATCAGCACCTTCACGTGGTTGTGCCGCTCGGGCACCATCCGCAGGTCGAGCCAGCCGGCGTTCGCGGCGGTGCTGCGGATCGTGCCGGGCAGGTCGAGCTCGTCGGCCGCGCCCTCGCGCGCGAAGCGGCGCAGCCGGCGCAGCGCGACCTTGATGTTGCGCGTGCCCAGTTCGACCGAATCGTCGTAGTCGCGGTAGGCGCGCGCCTCCCACACCTTCAGCGCGGTGCGGTTGCCGGCCGACGGCCCGCCCATGCGGATGCCTTCCGGGTTGTAGCCGCCATGCCCGAACGGCGAGGTGCCGCCGGTGCCGATCCATTTGTTGCCGCCTTCGTGGCGTTCCTGCTGCTCGTCGAACAGCTCGCGCAGCCGCTCCATCAGCTTGTCGAGGCCGCCCAGCGCCTCGATCTGCGCCTTTTCCTCGGGCGTCAGCTCGCGCCGCATCTTCTGTTCGAGCCAGTCGGCCGGCAGGTCGAACGCCGCGGCGGGCAGCGACGCGACGCCCTTGAAATAGGCGCCGAAGGCCTGGTCGAAGCGGTCGAAATACTGCTCGTCCTTCACCAGCGTCATGCGCGCGAGGTAGTAGAACGCGTCGATCGACGGCGGGATCACGTCGCGGCGCAGCGCGTCGAGCAGCGTCAGGTATTCCTTCACCGAGACCGACAGCTTCGCCGCGCGCAGCGAATAGAAGAAGTCGATCAGCATCGCGGCCTCCGGGTGTCGGGCCTCGCGGCGCGCGTCCCGGCCGGTGTGAGTGCGGCCTGGACGAGTGTCACGACGGCGCGGCGGGACATGGCGGGCTCTCCTCGGGCGCGGCGGCCGGTCAGCGGTTGTGGCGGTTCATCTGCACGAGCCGCTCGAACAGGCTCAGGTCCTGCTCGTTCTTCAGCAGCGCGCCGGCCAGCGGCGGCACCACCAGCTTGTGGTCGGTCGAGCGCAGTGCCTCGGGCGGGATGTCCTCGGCGAGCAGCAGCTTGAGCCAGTCGAGCAGTTCGGAGGTCGAAGGTTTCTTCTTGAGCCCCGAGACGGCGCGCAGTTCGAAGAAGCTCTCGAGCGCGGTGCGCACCAGCGCCTGCTTGATGCCGGGATAGTGGACCTCGATGATGCGCTGCATCGTGGCCGGCTCGGGGAACTGGATGTAGTGGAAGAAGCAGCGGCGCAGGAACGCGTCGGGCAACTCCTTTTCGTTGTTCGAGGTGATGATGACGAGCGGCCGGTGCTTCGCGCGCACCAGTTCGCGCGTCTCGTAGACATGGAACTCCATGCGGTCGAGTTCGCGAAGTAGGTCGTTCGGGAATTCGATGTCGGCCTTGTCGATCTCGTCGATCAGCAGCACGCACGGTTCTTCGGCCGTGAACGCCTGCCACAGCACGCCGCGCACGATGTAGTTGCCGATCTCCTTCACGCGCTCGTCGCCGAGTTGCGAATCGCGCAGCCGCGAGACCGCGTCGTACTCGTAGAGCCCCTGCTGCGCCTTGGTGGTGGATTTCACGTGCCATTGCAGCAGCGGCATGCCGAGCGCGGCGGCCACTTCCTCGGCCAGCATCGTCTTGCCGGTGCCGGGCTCGCCCTTGACGAGCAGCGGCCGCTGCAGCGTCAGCGCGGCGTTGACGGCGAGCTTCAGGTCGTCGGTGGCGACGTATTGCGAGGAGCCTTCGAAGCGCATGGCGGCGGATTTCCGGGCGAAAAATCCCAGTATAAGTCAGAAGCGCTGTTGCGTCGGCGCGTCGCTTGCTATCGTTGCGGCGCTGTCGGGCCGGGGCCTCGCGGCCCGCCGGCGGCGGGCTTGGGGGTGCGGTCCGCACGGGTGGACTGCGTCGTCGGCAGCGCGGTACAATCGGCCGACTTTCGGCCCGCGTGTCTCACCTATAAGCAAAATGACGCGGTCCGTTGCCTTACCGGGCGACAGGTTTTCCCCTCAAGCTAGGTACAAGCTATGAACAAATTCGTCGGCAAACAGGTCGTGGCCGCGGCGCTCATGGCGCTCTCGGCCACCTCGCAGGCGGCTGGGGTGGCGGGCAACCCGGAGAACGGGGCCAGCAAGGCTGCGATGTGCATCGGCTGTCATGGCATCGAAGATTACCGCACGGCGTATCCGGAGGTGTACCGGGTGCCGCTGATCGGCGGACAGAATCAGCAATACCTGGAAAACGCGCTGAAGGCGTACCGGAAGAAGGACCGCCATTTCGCGTCGATGAACGCGATCGCGGCCTCGCTCACCGACCAGGACATCGCGGACCTCGCCGCGTACTACGCGTCCCGCAAGCCCGATTCGAAGACCAATCCCTACAAGTGACGCCTGCGCTGGCCTTTGCTCAGCAGGACAGGAGCCCTCATGAACACGCTTCAACCGGCATTCCGCACCGCGGCGGCGCTCGCACTGGCCGCCTGTTTCGCGGCGGGCACCGCGCACGCGGCCGACGCGGCCAAGGGCAAGCAACTCGTCGAGTCGCACAACTGCGCCGCCTGCCACGGCGCCACCTTCGACAACCCGATCAATGCCGAATATCCGCGCCTGGCGGGGCAGCGCGCCGACTACCTGGTCTGGGCCATGCGCCAGTACCAGATGGGGCTCGACAATCCGATGCTCGGCCGCAACAACGCGATCATGCGCGCGCAGGTGCAGAGCCTGTCGGTCAACGACATGAAGGACATCGCCGCCTATCTGGAGACGCTGCCGGGCAGCCTGGTGTTCAAGAAATGACGCGCGGCGCCGGCCGGTTGTCCGACCCGCGATGATCCACGCGATGCCCCGCCTGGCGGGGTATTTTTTTGTGCGCGGCCGGGAAGGCGAGCGTGCGGGTGCGTGATGTCGTGATCGCCGAGGCGGCGCGTCGGGCGCGTGGCCGCGTAGCGCTGCGTCAGTCGCGCGAGGCGCGGCGCAGGATGCGTTGCAGGTAGGCGTCGGTGTCGGGCGGTGTGTTGGTGCGCTGCGCTTCCCAGATCGTTTCGCCGAGACATTCCATGATCGCGTGCTGCGCGTCGTGCGCCGACGGCAGGCGCGCGGCGAGCCGCTCGTGGGCGGCGCGGATGCCGGGCGGCTGGTCGATCGACAGCTGCTCGCTGATCGCGAGATGCATCGACAGATGCAGGAACGGATTGGTGCGACCGCTTTCGGGCGGATATTCGCGCGTGCCGGCACCTTCGTCGTCGTCGAGTTCGGCGTGGTATTCGGGATGCTCGACGATCCAGTCGGCGGCGATCGCTTCCAGCGGCGTGAGGATCTCGCCCTTGCGCTGTTTGCGGCGCGCGTCGGTGAAGAAGCGACGGACTTCGTCGCGGCTCGGATTGAACATGATCGGGAACTCTGATGCGCCGCGGCATGCCGCGCAAAGCGGCCATTCTACGCCGGCTTGCCGGGGGCTGCCGGCGAGCCGTGGCGGCTGGTGGATTGCCGCCCGGGGACACGGCCGGCGCCGGCCGCCGGGTTTGCGCGCGATTCGGGCGAGGCGGCCTGACGCGACGTGATGCGAATGAGCGGCGCTCGCCGGGCGCCATCGGCCGTTGCACGCGGGCGGTCGAACGGGAGCGTCGGCATCGATGGATCGGCGCAGCGGCGCGACGCATCGCGTTGTCACTGCGTTGCAGCATGCCCGACATCCGGCACCATGCGCGAGACGCGGTGCGGATCGATCGGAATGCGAATTGATGGAACTTCGGGATCGAACCTGCGGGATCGACCAGCGGGATCAGTCGGCAACCGGAGCCGGCCCGGTGACTCGACGGATCGCGGCGGGCGCGCGCCTATTCGAGCGGCGGCGGCGTCTTCGGCTTGAATTCGCAGAGCGGCTCGATCGCGCAGTGCCAGCACTCGGGGCGGCGCGCCTTGCAGACGTAGCGGCCGTGCAGGATCAGCCAGTGGTGCGCGTCCTGGCGGAACTCGGCCGGCGTGAATTTCTCGAGCGCGGCCTCGACGGCGCGCACGTCCTTGCCCGGCGCGAGCCCGGTGCGGTTCGCGACGCGGAAGATATGCGTATCGACCGCGATGGTCGGGTGGCCGAACGCCGTGTTCAACACCACGTTGGCGGTCTTGCGCCCGACCCCGGGCAGGCCTTCGAGCGCCTCGCGATCGGCCGGCACCTCGCCGCCGTACTGGTCGAGCAGAATCCGGCAGGTCGCGACGACGTTCTTCGCCTTGGTGCGATAGAGGCCGATCGTCTTGATGTAGTCGGTGACGCCCTCCTCGCCGAGCGCGAGTACCTGCGCGGGCGTGTTCGCCACCGGGAACATCCGGCGCATCGCCTTGTTGACCGACACGTCGGTGGCCTGCGCCGACAGCATCACCGCGATCAGCAGCTCGAACGGCGTCGAGTACTCGAGTTCCGTGGTCGGATGCGGGTTCAGGCTCTGCAGCGTTTCGTAGATCGCGTGGCGTTTCTTCGGGTTCATTCGTCGCGAGGTCCGGAGGCGGGCGGCGTGCCGTCGGGATGATCGTCGTCGCGCGCGGCGTCGGCCGCGCGACGTTCCTGTTCGATGCGCCGGCGGCGTGCTTCGGCGGCGTCGATCTGCGCCTGCACGGCCGGGCTCACGTTGTCGGTGTTCTTCGGCGCGTTGCCGAGCGCGGCCAGCTCTTCCTTCTTCTTGCGCGCGCGCTCGAGCGCGGCCGCGATGATCGCGCGTTTCTTCGCTTCCGGATCGTCGGCGGGCGCGCTGTTCGCGGCGGCCGCGTCCGCGCCGGCGGCACCGGCCGCGTTCGCCGCGCTGGCCGCGCGCCGGGCCGCGGCACGCGCCTCGGCCGCTTCGCGCTCGCGGCGCTGGCGCGCGAGGCGCCGGTCGTGGCGCGCGCGCGCGTCGTCGGCCTGCTGCTGGCTCCAGGCATCCCAGCCGGTACGCTCGCCCGTGACCGGAATCAGCGCGATGCAGTCGACCGGGCACGGCGGCACGCAGAGATCGCAGCCGGTGCAGAGCTCGGCCACCACCGTATGCATCTGCTTCGGCGCGCCGACGATCGCGTCCACCGGGCAGGCCTGCATGCAGAGCGTGCAGCCGATGCAGAGCTGCTCGTCGATCACGGCGAGCAGGCGCGGGTGTTCCTCGCCGTGCTCGACGGCGAGCGGGATCACGGGCTTGCCGAGCAGCGCGGCGAGGCGTTCGATGCCTTGGTGGCCGCCCGGCGGGCACTGGTTGTAGCCGGCACTGCCGGCGGCGATCGCCTCGGCATACGGGCGACAGCCGTCGTAGCCGCACTTCGTGCATTGCGTCTGAGGCAGCAGATCTTCGATGCGATCCGCGAGTTTTCTGGTGTCGGTCACGGTGACTGCGTGGGGTGGCGCGCGCCGGGCGGGTGGGGTTCGGCGCGGCCCGAATCGTTCGTCAAGGCGCAATTATCGCCGATTTCCTACCTTGCGCTCGGCAGCGGCTATGCGCATAATCAAGGCGCATTTTCTGCTCGACCGCAGCAGGGCGCGACGCCTATCCGGCCTTGCCCGCGCCGGTGCCGGAGACGACGAGGCATTGCCGGCACGAGCCGACAGGATCCACGCGAGCCCAACCCATGACTCAGCCGAAAATCAAAAGAGATCCCGAAGGAACGCGGCGCCGTATCCTGCTGGCCGCTGCCGAAGAGTTTGCCAGCGGGGGCCTGTTCGGTGCCCGCGTCGACCAGATCGCCCGGCGCGCCGAAACCAATGAACGCATGCTCTATTACTACTTCGGTAGCAAGGAGCAACTGTTTACCGCCGTGCTCGAACACGCGTTTTCCGCCCTCAACGAAGCCGAACGCGTGCTCGATTTCGACGGCGTGCCGCCGGTGGAAGCCGTCACGCGTCTGGCGCATTTCATTTGGGATTACTACAGGGATCATCCGGAGCTGCTGCGGCTCGTCAACAACGAGAACCTGCACGAGGCGCGCTACATGCTGAAGTCGCCGCGCATCCGCGAGATGATCTCGCCGCTCGTGCAGACGCTCGGCAACGTGCTCGCGCGCGGGCAGAGCGCAGGGCTGTTTCGCTCCGACGTCGATCCGCTGCGTTTCTACGTGACGCTGTCCGGGCTCGGCTACTACATCGTGTCGAACCGCTACACGCTCGCCGCAATGCTCGGCCGCGATTTCAGCACCGAGGACGAACGCAACGCGATCGTGCGGATGAATACCGACATCCTGCTCGCCTACCTGCTGCGCCGCTGACGGCGCCCCGCCGGCGCGCGGTTCCGTTCGCCGGCTTTCCGCCCTTTCAAACACCACGCGCCGCGCGGCTTTCGAGGCCGGGCGGCGCGTGATGGTGAACAATGCGCGGCGGCGTTTCGCGGCCGCGCGGGCCATGATGGGCTCGCGCCCGCGTCAGGCCGGCTTGCGGGCGCGCGGCGAGGCGGCCTTCGGCGCGGCCTGCTTGGCCGTGGCCGGTTTCGTCGCCGATTTCGCGGTCGCTTGAGACGCGCGACGCGCGGCCGGCGTGCCGCGCTTGGGCGCCGCGTTGCGTGCCGCGCTCGATGCCGTGCCGTGCGGGTTCGCGCCGGCCGTGGCCGGTGCGGCGGCGGCCGGCGTCACCGGTTCGGCGTCGTCGCTGCCCGGCGCGACGGGCGGCGAGCCGGCCGGGGTCTTCGCCGCGGGCTGATGCTCGCGGATGAACTCGCGCAGCTGCGGATAGATGATGGTGCGCCAGCGCCGGCCCGAGAAGATCCCGTAGTGGCCGCACTTCTCGGCGGTCAGGTTGCGGCGGTGCTCGGCCGGAATGCCGGTGCAGAGCGCCTGCGCGGCGTGGGTCTGGCCGCTGCCCGAGATATCGTCGAGTTCGCCCTCGATCGTCATCAGCGCGGTCTCGCCGATGTCGGCCGGATTCACGCGTTCGCCGCGCACCTGCCAGGTGCCCTCGGCGAGGCCGAACTCCTGGAACACGATGCGGATCGTGTCGAGGTAATACTCGGCGGCCATGTCGAGCACGGCGTTGTATTCGTCGTAGAAGCGGCGGTGCGCTTCGGCGTCGTCCTCGTCGCCGCGCAGCAGGCTCTGGTAGAAATCCCAGTGAGATTGCGCGTGGCGCTCCGGATTCATCGCGACGAAGCCGGTGTGCTGCAGGAAGCCCGGATAGACGTGGCGGCCTTCGCCCGGATAGTTGGCCGGCACCGTGTGGATCACGTTGTTCTCGAACCACGCGAGCGAATGGTTGGTGGCGAGCGAGTTGACCGAGGTCGGGCTCTTGCGCGCGTCGATCGGGCCGCCCATCATCGTCATCGTCAGCGGCGTGGGCTCCCCGCGGCTCGCCATCAGCGAGATCGCCGCGAGCACCGGCACCGTCGGCTGGCACACCGAGATCACGTGCAGGTTGCGCGCGCCGATGTGGCGGATGAATTCCTGGATGTAGTCGACGTAGTCGTCGAGATGGAACGGGCCGGTCTCGACCGGCACCATGCGCGCGTCGATCCAGTCGGTGATGTAGACCTTGTGGTCCTGCAGCAGCGTGCGCACCGTATCGCGCAGCAGCGTCGAGTGGTGGCCCGACAGCGGCGCGCAGACCAGCACCACCGGCTCTTCCTTCAGCTGGCCGACCGCCACCGAATCGTCGGCGAAGCGCTTGAAGCGCAGCAGGCGGCAGAACGGCTTCTCGATCACGGTCTGCTCGACGATCGGAATGTGATGGCCGTCCTTCTCGATCTGGTGCAGGTTAAATTCGGGCTTTTCGTAATCCTTGCCGAGCCGGTACAGCAGCTCGTAGGCGGCGGCCCAGCGCGTCGCGCCCGGCATCAGCGACAGCGGGCTGGAAGGATTCGCGAACGACTTGGAGGCGGCCTGGGCCCAGGCGGTCAGCGGGCTCAGCAGCGCCCGCTGGAATTCGTGCATTTGATAGAGCATGAAGGCTCCCGAGGGGAGGACGACGCGGGAGCGGCGCTCGATGCCGCGGCGCGTTGTGGGTCCGGGGCCGGACGCGCTGGGCGGCCGGCCAGTCGCGTCGATCATAGCGGGTTCCCGGCTTTGCCGCAATGCAGCATTTTCCCGGATATCGTTTGATTTTCCGTGCTTTCGCGAATCGTCGGGACGACACGCCGGTGTCGTAAAACCATGGTCCGGCGGGCCTGCTCCAGGGGAGCCCGGGCCGGGTCCCGGCGCCCGGCTCGCGGACGCCGGACGCCGGACGCGCATCTCGGCCACGTACCTCGGCCGCGCGGCTCAGCGGCCGTCGGTTTCCATCGCGACCGGCTGGCCGGCCGCCTGAGCCATTTCCTCCTCGTGGTGCATCAGGTTCATCGCCGTATGCACGAGCGCGACGTGCGAGAACGCCTGCGGGAAATTGCCGACCAGCCGCCCCTCGACCGGATCGTATTCCTCGGCCAGCAGGCCGAGATCGTTGGCGAGCGAGAGCAGCCGGCGAAACAGCCGGTGCGCGTCGTCGATCCGGCCGAGCAGCGCGTAGTTGTCGACGAGCCAGAAGCTGCAGGCGAGGAACGTGCCCTCGCCGGGCGGCAGGCCGTCGTCGAAATCGGTGGTGCGATAGCGCATCACGAAGCCGCCGTGCAGCAGCTCGCGCTCGATCGCCTCGACGGTGGCCGCCACGCGCGGGTCCGACGGCGGCAGGAAGCCCACCATCGGCAGCATCAGCACGCTCGCGTCGAGTTCGTCGCTGCCGTAGCTCTGCGTGAACGCCTGCTTGCGCTCGTTCCAGGCGTGCTCGCAGACGTCGGCGTGGATCACGTCGCGCAGCGTGCGCCAGTGATCGAGCGGCGCGGACAGCCGGAACTGCTCGGCCGACTTGATCGCGCGATCGAACGCGACCCAGGCCATGATCTTCGAGAACGTGAAGTGCTTGCGGCCGCCGCGCGTCTCCCAGATCCCTTCGTCGGGTTCGCGCCAGATTTTCTCGAGGTGGGTGAGCAGCGCGCACTGCACCGACCAGACCGTGTCGTCGGCCTGCAGGCCGCCCACGCGCGCCAGGTGCAGCGCCGACATCACCTCGCCGAACACGTCGAGCTGGAGCTGGTCGGCCGCGTTGTTGCCGATCCGCACCGGCTTCGAGTTCTGGTAGCCGGGCAGCCAGCCGAGCTCCATCTCGGGCAGGCGCCGCTCGCCGGCGATGCCGTACATGATCTGGATCTGCTCGGGCGAGCCCGCCATCACGCGGCCGAGCCAGGCGCGCCACGCGCGCGCCTCGTCGTAGTAGCCGGCGCGCATCAGCGCGAGCAGCGTGATGGTGGCGTCGCGCAGCCAGCAGTAGCGGTAGTCCCAGTTGCGCGTGCCGCCCAGCTGCTCGGGCAGCGAGGTGGTGGGCGCGGCCACGATGCCGCCGGTCGGTTCGTAGGCGAGCGCCTTCAGCGTGATCAGCGAACGGCGCACGGCGGCCGCGTAGCGGCCCTGGACCGGACAGCGCGACGACCATTCGAGCCAGTGGTTCTCGGTGCGCGCGAGCATCGACAGCGGCTCGCGCGCGGGCGGCGGGCGCAGGTGCGAGGGCGCGTAGCCGAGCGAGAACGGCACGCGTTCCTCGGCATGCACGGTGAACTCGGCGACGGTGCGCAGGTTCTCGCCGGCCAGCTTGACGGGCGTGCGCAGCACCACCGTGTCGGGGCCGGCGATCGCCTTCATGCCCGCTTCGCGCGGCAGGCGCGTGACCCACGGGATCGAGAAGCCGTAGTCGAAACGCAGCACCAGTTCCATCTGCATCGGCACGTGGCCGCGCTTGCCGACCACGATCCGCACGAGTTCCGACCAGCCGTTGCCGGGCGGCATGAAGTCGATCACGGTGACGGCGCCGGTCTCGCATTCGTAGTCGGTTTCGAGGATCAGCGTCTCGCCGCGATAGCGGCGCGTACTCGACAGGATCTTCGCGTCGGCCGCGGGACGGATCAGCCAGCGGCCGTGATCGGGCGTGCCGACCAGCGCGGCGAAACAGGCGCCCGAATCGAAGCGGGGCCAGCAGAGCCAGTCGACCGAGCCGTCGCGTGAGATGAGGGCGGCCGTGTGGCCGTCTCCGACGAGCGCGTAGTCTTCGATGAGGGCTGGCATGGTGGGGAATTCTCCGCTGAGGCTGACGATTGGCTTTCCGGGCCGCGCGCGCCGCCGATCGACGGCGATCCGCGAGGCCCCATATACTTGCGCACTGGCGATTCGGGCAGAGTTGCCCGAATCGTTGAACAATCACAACACTTGAGGCGTTCCCGTGCAAGGAAGTTCCAACGGACTTGATATTCCTGCAACGACGCCGCGCCAACTCGAGAGGATCAACATCAATGTCTTCGCTCAGGCTGGGTCACTGGATCAAGGGTTTTGCCATCGTGCTGTCGTTGTCCGCCGGACACGCGTTTGCGCAGGATACCGCCAATGCGCCAAACGATGCCGTCTACAATCTGCTGGTCGGGACCTATACCGACGCCGGTAGCGACGGCATCTACGTCTACCGGTTCGATACGCGTACCGGTGAGGTCGTCCCCGTGAGTTCGGCGAAGACGGTGAATCCGTCGTACCTGTTGCCGAGCCGCGACGGCCGCTTTGTCTACGCCGTCAACGAGCTGCCCGGCGACAACGGTCCCGCGAGCCAGCGCGGCGGCGTGAGCGCGTTCGGCTTCGATGCGAAGACGGGCGCGTTGACGTTCCTCGATCGCGTCTCGTCGGAAGGGAACGATCCGTGCTATCTGAGCCTGTCGCCGGACGGCAAATACCTCGTCACCGCGAATTATTCGGTCGCGGCCGACCCGGGCGGCAGCTTCACGGTGTTCCCGGTGGAGGCCGACGGCAAGGTGGGCGAGTCGGTGCTGAACGTGCATCACGAGGGCAGCGGCCCCGTGAAGGGGCGCCAGGACGGCGCGCACGTCCACTCGACGGTGTTCTCGCCCGACGGGCACTACCTGTTCGTGCAGGATCTCGGCGCCGACAAGATCTTCGAATACCGCTACACGCCCGACGGCAGCCGCGGCCTGATCAGCCCGACCGAATCGCGCTACACGCTGGTGCCGCCCGGTACCGGCCCGCGCCACATGGTGTTCGCGCGCAGCGGCCGCTTCGCCTACGTGACCAACGAGCTGAAGGGCAGCGTCGACGTGTACGGCTATCACGACGGCAAGCTGACCCATCTGCAGAACGTGCCGATGGCCGCGCCGGGCTTCCACGGGCAGGAGGGCGGCGGCGCGCTGCATCTGTCGCCGGACGGCCGCTTCCTCTACGTGACCAATCGCGGCGATGCCAACGAGATCGTCGCGTATGCGGTGAACGCGGCGAACGGCCGGCTCAGCTTCGCGAGCCGCCAGTCCACGCTCGGCAGGACGCCGCGCGAATTCCTGATCGACCCGACCGGAAAGTGGCTGATCGTCGGCAACCAGGACAGCGGCAGCTTCTACGTGTTCCGCCGCGACGTGGCGAGCGGGCGGCTCGATCCCGAGGCACGCAAGGTCGCGCTGAGCCGGCCGGTCGATTTCAAGCTGGTGCCGGTGCAGCCGTGACGGTTTGGTGAGCGCGAATCGCGGCGGGTTGTTCACGCCGCGCCGACGAAAAAAAGGCTGGCCACTTCGGTGGCCAGCCTTTTTTTATCGATCTCGAAGACGGTGGAACATGTTGCGTCAGCAACTTTCCGGGAGCTTTCACGGCACCCGCGTCGATGCGATGAAACGATGCGCATGCAGCAATTTCGGTGCCTCGACCGAGGGGCGCGCGAAGCGGTTTCGGCCGCCTCGCGCGCCTTTATTTCGCGCGCCTCATTCCGGCAGCGGCGGCGCCAGCACTTCGCGGCTGCCGTTGATGCCCATCGGCGAGACGAGGCCGGCCGTCTCCATCTGCTCGACCAGACGCGCGGCGCGGTTGTAGCCGATGCGCAGCTGGCGCTGCACCGACGAGATCGACGCGCGCCGCGTGCGCACCACGAAGGCCACCGCTTCGTCGTAGAGCGGATCGGCCTCGGCGTCGGGCGCGTCGCCGAACAGGTCCTGCGGGCCGCTGCCTTCCGACTGCGGGCCGTCGAGGATGCCTTCCTCGTATTGCGGCTCGCCGAACTGCTTCAGGTATTCGACGATGCGGTGGACTTCCTCGTCGGCCACGAACGCGCCATGGACGCGCTGCGAATAGCCGGTGCCGGGCGGCAGGAACAGCATGTCGCCCTGGCCGAGCAGCGACTCGGCGCCCATCTGGTCGAGGATCGTGCGCGAGTCGATCTTCGACGACACCTGGAATGCCACGCGGGTCGGGATGTTGGCCTTGATGAGGCCGGTGATCACGTCCACCGACGGGCGCTGGGTGGCGAGGATCAGGTGAATGCCGGCCGCGCGCGCCTTCTGCGCGAGCCGCGCGATCAGCTCTTCGATCTTCTTGCCGGCCACCATCATCAGGTCGGCCAGTTCGTCGATCACCACCACGATCAGCGGCAGCGGCGAGAGCGGCTCGGGATCCTCGGGCGTGAGCGAGAACGGGTTGCCGATCTTCTTTTCCTTCGCGGCCGCGTCGCGCAGCTTCTGGTTGAAGCTCGCGAGGTTGCGCACGCCGACGGCCGACATCAGCCGGTAGCGCTTCTCCATCTCGCCGACACACCAGTTCAGCGCGTTCGCGGCGAGCTTCATGTCGGTGACGACGGGCGCGAGCAGATGCGGAATGCCTTCGTAGACGGACAGTTCCAGCATCTTCGGATCGATCATGATCAGGCGCACTTCCTCGGGCGTCGCCTTGTAGAGCAGCGAGGCGATCATCGCGTTGATCGCCACCGACTTGCCCGAACCCGTGGTGCCGGCCACCAGCATGTGCGGGGCCTTGGCCAGGTCGGTGACCACCGGATTGCCGACGATGTCCTTGCCCATCGCGATCGTCAGCTGCGAGGCCGAGTGCTGGTACTGGCGCGAGGCGAGGATCTCGGAGAGGCGGATCATCTGGCGCTTCGCGTTCGGCAGCTCGAGGCCCATGCAGGTCTTGCCGGGGATCGTCTCGACCACGCGGATCGAGGTCAGGCCGAGGCCGCGCGAGAGGTCCTTCATGAGGCCGACGATCTGGCTGCCGCGCACGCCGAGCGCCGGCTCGATCTCGAAGCGCGTGATCACCGGGCCGGCCGACGCGCCGACCACCGTCACCGGCACCTTGAACTCCTGCAGGCGCTGCTCGATCACCTGGCCGGTCTGGGCGAGATCGGCCTCGGAGATCGTTTCGACGTCGTCGGAGGCCGGTTCGAGCAGGTCGAGCGGCGGCAGTTCGACGTTCGAGGCGGCCGGGGCGCGGAACTCGAAGGCGTTCGGCGCGGGCGGGCGCGCAGCGGGCTGGGGCGCGGGCGGCGGCGCGGCGGTGGCCGGGTCGGGCTGCATGCCGGGCGCGTGCGCGAAGGTAGGCAGCGGGCTTGGTTCGGCGGGGGGCGCTGCCGGCGCGATGCCGGTCGACGCGGGTTCGTGCGCCGACGCGGCAGCGCTAGCGAGCGGGGCCGCGACGGCTGAGGCGAGGTTCGCGGGCACGGCGGGCGGCGTGACGAAGCCGGCCGTTGGCGCGGGGGTGAGCGTCGCGACGAGCGGGGTGCTCAGGGTCTGCGCGGCCGTGGCGCCGGACGTGGCCGTGCCGGCGATGGCGCCGGCCGCGCCGCTCAGGAACGTCGCCGGGGTCAGCGCGCCGGTCAGCGTGGTCATGCCGGGGAACGACGTTGCGGCAAGGCTGGACGCGTGGGCGGCGTTGGTTGCTGCGTCAAGGGCGCTGCTGCCTGCCGGCGTGGACGTGCTCGCGGCGGGCGGCGGGCTTGCCGGCGCGGATTCGGGTGTCGATGTGCCGGCCGGCTCGGTGGGCGATGTCGTCGGCGACGTCGCGCTCCATGCCGGCCTGGCGTGGGAGGCCGGCGCCACGGGGATGACAGGCTCGGCGTCAGCGGCAGGGATCGCTTCCCAGGGCGGAATGGCGCTTGCCGGCGAGGCTGCCATGGCGGTGGCCGGCGCGTTGGTCTGCACTTGAGCGGTCGCCGGTCGCGCGGCCGAGGCGGCCGTCGAGGCGACGGCCACGCCGAACGCCGGTGCTGCCAAAGACGCGCCGATACCCGATCCGGCAGGGCTTGCCGGGGACGAGAGGCCGGCGTTCCTGCTGTCGATGCCGGTCGCGGCTTCAGCGCCGGACGGGGATGTGGACTGTGCAGCAGAGGCGAACGCCGAGCTGCCGGGAAGGGGCGGCGAAACCGGCGCGGGCGCGGCGGCAGCCGGGAGCGTACCCGTCGTGCGGGCCGAGGCGGCTACCGGCACGGTTGTCGAGACGGTGAAATCCGTCTTGCCGGGCGTACCGGCAGGCGTGGCCAAAGCGGCTGGCACGTTCGCGCCGATCAAGCCGGCCGACGGCGTCGCGGTCGCTGCGGGCGTCGAGCTCGTGGTGCTCGTCGGGCCCGGGGCGATCGTTGAAGGTGCCGCCGTTTCGTAGGCGAAGGTCCGGGCTGGCGTGGCGCCGCTCGAAGACGAAATTGGCCCGGCTGCGTTCGACGCGAGTGTCGCCGGATTCGCGGTTGCGTTGGCCGTGCTGGTGGCTTGAGCCGCTCCTGCGATCCCGGATGGGCTCGCGAGAGGCGCCGGCAGTGCGGAATTCGTCGGGGACATGGCCGAACTGCTGGTCGCGTTGTCCACGGCCGCTTGAACCGGCGTTGCGGCAACGGTCGTGTTCACGATGGATGTCTGCGGTGCGGAGTTCGCGGAAGGCGCGGCCGGACCGCTCGCCGCGTTGCCCGCGGTCGATCGAACCGCCGATGCTGCACCCGCCGCACGCGCGAGCGGCGCCGATAGCGCGGAATTCGTCGAAGGCGTGGCCGAGCCGTTGGCCACGTTGCCCGAAACCGCGGCCTGGGCCGCCGATGCAGCACCGCTCGTGCTTGCCGGATACCCCGGCGCCGCGGAACTTGCCGAAGGCGAAGCCGAACCGGCGGCTGCGTCGTCCGCCGCCATCGAGGGGGGCGCGGCGGTCGCGCCGGGGGGCGTCGACGCAGCCGCGGGCGGCGCCGACGAGGCAATCGAACCGGACGCGGCGCCATTTGCCGTTGTCGCGGGAGCCGACGCCGACGCATCGCCGGTGTTTGCCTGCGTTGTCGAAGCTGCGGGAGGCGGCGGCGCCATCGTGCCGGCCCGATCCGCAGCCGCGCCGGTCGCCGCCGACGCCACGGAATCCATGTCGCCGGGCGACGGTTGCGCGGCCGGAGCGTTCACGGCCTGCGCGGCCGTCGCGCCGAACGTGACCGGCACCGCCCGCGCGGTGGCAACGCTTTGCACGACGGCATCGGTCGACCGCGCCGGCAACGGTTGCGTGTCCGTCAGCCCGATGTCGGGCGAGGGGAGGGCCGCCGCTGTATCGAGACCATCGAGATCACCGAGCCGCGACCGCGGCATACCGGCGTCTTCGGCGAGCGGCATGAACGTGCCGACATCAATGACCGAATCGGCTTCGACATCCGCGTCCTGCCCATCGAGCTCGCCGGCCGATGCCGTCGACGTCGACGTCGCCGACGCCGCATCCGCATCCATCGCCATCTCGAACGCGAGCGGGGCATCGTTCACGGACGGCATGGGGACATCAGCCTCGCTCGCCGTCCCTGGCGGTACGTCACTTACGGAGTCCGGCGCGGCGCGGGTCGTAAACATCCCGGCCGCCTGGGCACTGCCGGCCGCCGCCGCGGCCGCCGGATCGCCGGCGTGCGCCGCGACGGTCGTTCCGGCCAGCGCGGCCCATTGCGCGGTGCTCGCATCGATCGAACGCAGCGTGTCCTGCAGGCTCGGCGACGGCGTGACCGGTTGCGCCGGCGCTTCGTTCCATGCATAGAGCGGCGCGCGCGCCGGCGTCGTCGGGCGTCGCCGCGCGGCCGGGTTGACGGGCTGCGCAGTGGTCGCGGGCCGTACCGGCGACCGCACGGGCGCTGCTTGCGGCGTGCCGGAGCGCGCCGGGATCGGCGCATGCGGCTGCGTGGTCGCTGCCGGCGCGAGGTTGGGCTGCGCGACAGGCGCCACCACCGGACGGATCGGCGCGGCGGCCGGCGTCGCGCGGCGCGTCGACGGATAGCGTTCCTGCAGCGTCTTCACCGCCTGCGCGGCCTGCACGGCCGACGACGCGAGGTTCGGCGGTGCCGGCGGCATCGGCACCGCCGACGGCACGAACGGCGGCGCGCCTGCGGACGCGGTGGCGGCCTTCGCGGTCTGCGCAGCGGCGGCTCCGGACACCCCGGCGACACCGCCCATGGCCCCGCCTGCCGCGCCCGAGCCCGCGCGACCCGCCGGATTGAGCCACCCCGACGGCGCGGACGGCTCGACCATCTGCCGCGGCTGTTGCGGCGGCGGCGCGCTCCAGCCGCGCGGTTCCTCGCGCCGCGGTTCGCGCTTCGTTTCACGCTTCGCGTCGGGGCGCCACAGGGTGGGCCGCGCGAAGCGTCCGTTGCGTTGCGGCGCCATCGAATTGACGGTGTGGGCGGTCGACGGCTGCACGTCGGCGGCGCGCCGCACGCGGCGATCCTCGTCGCGATGCAGCGCGCTGCGCGGCAGGTCGGCGATGCCGCGCGGCTCGTCGTCGTCGCGGCGCCCGGCGCGCCCGAGGCGCACGCCGAACGACGCGTCGAGCCAGTCGTTGGTGCTGCGCCAGTCGAGCCCGAACAACCAGGGCAGGCCGGCGACGAGCAGTGCCACCATCACGAGCGGCGTGCCGATATGGCCGAACACGCGCTCGAAGCCGGCGGCGAGCGCGTGGCCGAACGCGTCGCCGGTGTCGCCGCCCGGCAGCGCGGTGGCGAGCGTGCAGCTCGCCACGAACACGCAGGCGAAGCCGAGCCAGAGGCGGATCGAGCCGCGTCCGGTGCGGCTGCCCGGCAGCATCGTCTTCACGAGTCGCCAGACCAGGGGGAGGAACCAGACGGCCGACACGCCGAACCAGCCGAAAACTACCGTATGCATACCAGGAAACGTCGAGTCACGAGGACGGGCGCCGCGCGCGGCCCATCGGGGTTAACCGGTCGAAGCATCCGGTGCCCGCGCGCGGGCACCACACGCCATGCAGGCGCGCGGCCGAACGCCCGCGCGCGCAGCGACTGACAGGATTACGGAGCGTCGCGACGCGCGAATGTCAGCGTCGCGCCGCTTTCGGTCACGAGATAGAGCTGCTGCGGCGCCTGCATCTGCAGGCCGGCCTTGGCGACGTGCGCGAGCGCGTCGAGATAGGCCGGCTCGAGCCGCCCGGCCGGGCCGGCGCAGGCACGACGCGTGCCGGCGAGCGGGCCGAAGCTGAGCAGGCCGTTCTTCACCATATAGGTGCCGGTGTAGCGATTGCAGCCGGCGAAGCCCGAGGCGCGGCGCACGCCGTCGGCCGTCGAGAGTTGCAGCCGGATCGACGGATCCTGAGCCGCGCCGGCGCCGCTCGCACCGGTCTCGCCGTGCGGCACCTCGCGCTGCGAGCCGTCGGCGTCGCGCCAGTTCGTGAGTGCCCAGCTCGTGTCGTCGACCAGCTGGATCGCGGCCGGGTTGAACGGGTCGGACGGCGGCGCGGACGCGTCGGGATGGGTGGGAATCGCGCAGGCGGCCAGCGCGGCGAGCGCGGCCGCGGCAAGCGGTGCGCGCAGCGAACGGACGAAGCGTAGGCGCGCGGACACGGCCGCGGAGTGGGTAAGCATGGCCTCGTTCCTCGAATTCATCGTGATGCCGGCAGTGATGCCGGCAAAGGCGTAAGAGTAACGCAGTCGGCCTGCGCTAGGCGAGCGGCCCCGGCGCCGGGAAATCTTTCGCGGGCCGGCTCCACCAGCCGGTCGGGGCGGGGGCGCGTGTTAACATCGCGGCTCGGTTGTCATCCTCTCGTCACCCCAATCTTTTCAGCGGGAAATCTCATGCAGATCGGTCAGCGGCTCGGTACGCCGCTTTCGCCCTCCGCCACGCGCGTCATGCTGCTGGGCGCGGGCGAACTCGGCAAGGAAGTCATCATCGCGTTGCAGCGGCTCGGCGTCGAAGTGATCGCCGTCGATCGCTACGCGAACGCGCCCGGCCACCAGGTCGCCCACCGCGCGCACGTGATCGACATGACCGACGCCGCCGCGCTGCGCGCGCTCGTCGACGCCGAGCAGCCGCACCTGATCGTGCCCGAGATCGAGGCGATCGCCACCGCCGCGCTGGCCGCGATCGAGGCGGCCGGCGTCGCCGAGGTGATCCCGACCGCGCGCGCGACCCAGCTGACGATGAACCGCGAGGGCATCCGCCGCCTCGCCGCCGAGGAGCTCGGCCTGCCGACCTCGCGCTACGCGTTCGCGCAGTCGTTCGACGAATTCCGCGCGGCGGTGGCCGCGATCGGCTACCCGTGCGTGGTGAAGCCGGTGATGTCGTCGTCGGGCAAGGGCCAGTCGGTCGTCAAGGGCGACGCCGACGTCGAGCCGGCCTGGCAGCACGCGATGGCGGGCGGGCGCGTGAACCACGGCCGCGTGATCGTCGAGGGCTTCGTCGATTTCGACTACGAGATCACCCAGCTGACCGTGCGCGCGATCGACCCGGCCAGCGGCGAGACCCGCACCTATTTCTGCGACCCGGTCGGCCACGTACAGGTGGCCGGTGACTACGTCGAATCGTGGCAGCCGCAGCCGATGAGCGAGATTGCCCGGGAACGTTCGCGTGAGATCGCACACCAAGTGACGACGGCGCTCGGCGGACGCGGCCTGTTCGGCGTCGAGCTGTTCGTGCGCGGCGACGAGGTCTGGTTCTCCGAAGTCAGCCCGCGTCCGCACGACACCGGGCTCGTCACGCTGGCCTCGCAGCGGCAGTCGGAGTTCGAGCTGCACGCGCGCGCGATCCTCGGCCTGCCGGTCGATCCGACCCTGAGTTCGCCGGCGGCCTCGGCCGTGATCTATGGCGGCATCGACGAGGCCGGCATCGCGTTCGAGGGCGTGGCCGAGGCGCTGGCCGTGCCGGGCGCGGACCTGCGCCTGTTCGGCAAGCCGGAGAGCTTCACGAAGCGGCGCATGGGCGTGGCGGTGGCCACCGGCGCCGATATCGACGAGGCGCGCGAGCGTGCGAAGCGGGCCGCGGCGGCGGTGCGGCCGGTCTCGGCACGCTAGCGGCGCCTTGCCCGGGGCGGGCGCCACGGGCAACACGAATCACAGGCCGGCGCGGCACGCGCCGCCCGGCCGGGGAGTAGCGAAATGAAATGGGTGCTCATCGCGGTGCTGTGCCTGTCGGCGTCGGGCTGCGGCCTGGCCGCGGCGCCGTGCCGGGTCGCGTCGGCCGGCCTCAAGATCGTGCCGCTGGTCGGGCATGCGGCCGCCACGCCGACCGATGCCTGCGCGGACGTGATCGATCCCTGATGGTCCGGATCGCCTCGCCGATTCGATCCCCGCGCCGTTCCGCCCGCCGGGCGCGGATCGCTCCCCGGTCGCGGCCTGCCCGTTGCCCACTGAGGAAGGATCTGTCATGAAGAAACGCATCGTCTGGGCGCTCTGCCTGCTGGCCGGTCTGGCCGGCACGCGGGCGGCGCTGGCCGCGCAGCTGACGGTCGAGGAAATCGACACCGACGCGCGCACCGTCGCCACCTACCGTTGCGCGAACCAGCCGAAGCCGGTGCGCGTGGCCTACTGGCTGGCCCGCAACGGCCAGAGTTTCGCGCTGGTGCCGGTCGACGGCCAGCCGATGCTGTTCGTCGATACCGTGTCCGCCTCGGGCGCGCGCTACCAGGCCGGACGCTATACCTGGTGGACCAAGGGGCCGGACGGCAACCTGACCGACGAGATCGCCGGCTCGTCCGCGCCGCCGTTGCTCGCCGATTGCGAGGAAATCAAGCCGAAGCGCAAGCCCCGCTGACGGCCAGACCGGGCTTGTCACGAGCCAGTGCTACAATGCTGCCCTTTCCGTCGGCGTTCGGCCGCACGGGGCGGCGCGCCTGCCGGATTCGGTGGCGCGGCGGCGTCGCGCGGCGCGCCGCAGCAGTTCCGTCATCATGTCCATCCGTTGTTCGCGCGGCCGCTGCCAGTCAGCCGGGGCCGCGCTGGAATCCCCGCCGCGCCACTTGAGCGAAACGCCACCATGTCCGATCCAGCAGTCACGTCCGTCGATGCAACTTTCGATCAGTTCGGCCTCGCGCCCGACATTCTGAAGGCCATTGCGGAACAGGGCTATACGACGCCCACGCCGATCCAGGCGAAAGCGATTCCGGTCGTGCTGTCCGGGCGCGACGTGATGGGCGCCGCGCAGACGGGCACCGGCAAGACCGCCAGCTTCTCGCTGCCGATCATCCAGCGGCTGCTGCCGCAGGCCAACACCAGCGCCTCGCCCGCGCGCCACCCGGTGCGCGCGCTGATCCTCACGCCGACGCGCGAGCTGGCCGACCAGGTGGCCGCCAACGTCCATTCCTACGCGAAGCACACGGCGCTGCGCAGCGCGGTGGTGTTCGGCGGCGTCGACATGAACCCGCAGATGGCCGAGCTGCGGCGCGGCGTCGAGATCCTGATCGCCACGCCGGGCCGGCTGCTCGACCACGTGCAGCAGAAGACGGCGAACCTCGGGCAGGTGCAGATGCTGGTGCTCGACGAGGCCGACCGGATGCTCGACATGGGCTTCCTGCCCGATCTGCAGCGGATCCTGAACCTGCTGCCGAAGGTGCGCCAGACGCTGCTGTTCTCGGCGACGTTCTCGCCCGAAATCAAGAAGCTGGCCTCGACCTACCTGACCAATCCGCAGACCATCGAAGTGGCGCGCAGCAATGCGACCGCGACCAACGTCACGCAGATCGTCTACGACATCCCCGAGGGCGACAAGCAGGCGGCCGTGGTCAAGCTGATCCGCGATCGCGCGCTCAAGCAGGTGATCGTGTTCTGCAACAGCAAGCTCGGCGCGAGCCGGCTCGCGCGCCAGCTCGAACGCGACGGCGTGGTCGCCACGGCGATCCACGGCGACCGCTCGCAGAACGAGCGGATGCAGGCGCTCGACGCGTTCAAGCGCGGCGAGGTCGAGGCGCTGGTGGCCACCGACGTGGCCGCGCGCGGGCTCGACATCGCCGAACTGCCGGCCGTGATCAACTTCGACCTGCCGTTCAGCGCCGAGGACTATGTCCACCGGATCGGCCGGACCGGCCGTGCGGGTGCCTCGGGCGACGCGCTTTCGCTGTGCAGCCCGAACGAGCGCAAGCAGCTCGCCGACATCGAGAAGCTGATCAAGCGCGACCTGCCGCTGCAGCCGCTGGCGATCGACGCACCGGTGCGTGCGCGCCGCGAGCACGGCGAGCGCAGTGAACGCGGTGACCGCGGTGAACGTAGCGAGCGTGGGGAGCGCGGTGAACGCGGCAGCCGTGACGAGTCGCGCGCGCCGCGCCGCACGCATGGCGGCGAACGCAGCCATCATCACCATTCGCGTCGCGAAGCGCCGGTCGACGAGTTTTTCCTGAAGCCCTACGAGCCATCGCCGAGCGCGCGTCAGCCGGAAGAGGCGACCAAGCCCGCGCAGCCGGAGAAGAAGTCGAAGCAGCCGCTCGCGGCTTTGCTTGGCGGCTTCGGGATGCCGCGTCGCTCGTCGTCGTAAGGACGGGGGCGCTGCTTCGCCGGATGCGGTGGGAGCGACTGGAAAAGATTGTGGGAAAAACGGGTGGATGCGTGAGCATTCGCCCGTTTTTGTTTGGTGTGGGAATCGTTGATGGATCGCGGCTCGCGGTGGGCCATGAGGGGCCTGCTTGAGTGCGGGGCGGGCCTGGAAGTGGCCGAAGCGACGGCGGGAGGCTGCGCGGGCGGTGATCGGGTAGCGCTTGGGCGGCGCAGCGACTGGCTGTGCCGACATGGCTGGTAGCTTGTGCGGCGGCTCGCCACGACGAAGCAGCTAACGGCTCATCGATGCCATGTGCGGTGAGGTCCGGCGAGGCGCCAGCGGCCGGATACGCCGATTCGATGATGTTCCGCAGGAGCCCGGCACGCCTGTCACGTCGGCTTGTCGGCCCGCTCGTCAGTCCCGCCAGTCGGCACAAAATCTCGCGCCCGTCACGCCGATTACGACGATCAGGCCGATGATCGAGCATCCACTCCGAAACGCGCCGCCCATGCGGCGATCGCCGCCGGAAAGAACGCCTCGAGCGAGGCGCGCGCCGACGGCGCGAGCGCGAGCCCGAGATGATCGGCCGCCGCGGCCAGCGCGACGAGCGGCGCACGCGTGTCCAGCGCCGTCGCGCCGGTCTGCTTGCTGAGCTTTTCGCCGTTCGCATCGACCACCACCGGCACATGCAGATAAACCGGCGTCGGCGCACCGAGGCAGCGTTGCAGATAAATCTGTCGCGCGGTCGAATCGAGCAGGTCCGCGCCGCGCACGACGTGCGTGATGCCCGCGTCGCGATCATCCACCACCACGGCCAGTTGATAGGCCCACTGGCCGTCCGCGCGCTTGAGCACGAAATCGCCGACCTCGGTTGCGAGATCCTGCGTCTGCCGGCCCTGCCAGCGGTCGTCGAACGTAATGCGGGCCGCCGCGCCGTCGGGCACGCGCAGCCGCCACGCGCGCGCCGGCTTGCCGTGCAGGCCGGTGCGGCAGGTGCCCGGGTAGGCGAGCGTGGTGTGCCGCTCGTGCGCGGCGCGCAGCGAATCGGCGATTTCCTTGCGCGTGCAGCCGCACGGGTAGACGAAGCCGGCCTGCGTCAGCGCGTCGAGTGCGGCCGTATAGAGCGCGTCGCGGCGGCTCTGCCAGACGGGCGGCTCGTCGGCGACGAGCCCGAACGCGGCGAGCGTCGCGAGCATCGCGTCCGCGGCGCCCGGCACCGTGCGCGGGCCGTCCACGTCCTCGATCCGCACCAGCCACGCGCCGCGATGCGCGCGGGCGTCGAGCCAGCTCGCGAGCGCGCCGACCAGCGAGCCGAAATGCAGCGGGCCGGTCGGCGACGGCGCGAAGCGGCCGCGATAGCGGCCCGGTTCGCCGGCTGGTTTCAAGCGGAGCGGGCGAGCGGTTCGGTTCCGAGGGCGCCGGCTTGAACGCCCGCGGTGCCGCCCACGTGACAGGCCGGGCACGAGCGGCCCGGCACGTACAGCGGCGACTGCTGGTCCTGCGCGGACACCACCGCGCGGCAGGCGAAACAGTTGACGTCGGCGGTCGGCTCCAGCTGCGGATTGAGGGCCGTGCGGTAATCGAACACGAAGCAGTCGCCGTGGTAGTGCGCGCCGCCGACTTCCTCGAAATACTTCAGGATGCCGCCTTCGAGCTGGTAGACGTGATCGATGCCGACTTCCTTCATGTGGATCGCGGCCTTCTCGCAGCGAATCCCGCCCGTGCAGAACGACACCACGGTCTTGCCTTCGAGATCGGCACGATTCGCCTCGATCACGGCCGGGAATTCGCTGAACTTGTCGATCCGGTAATCGAGGGCGGCGTCGAACGTGCCGACGTCGACCTCGAACGCGTTGCGCGTGTCGAGCATTACCACCGGCCGGCCTTCGTCGTCGTGGCCGCGATCGAGCCAGTCCTTCAGTGTGCGCGCGTCCACCGACGGCGCGCGGCCGAGTTCGGGCCGGATCGCCGGCTTCTTCATCGTGATGATCTCGCGCTTCAGGCGCACCAGCATGCGCCGGAACGGCTGCGAGTCGGACAGGCTTTCCTTGAACGACAGGTCGGCGAACTTGCCGGCGAACAGGGGATCGTCGCGCAGATAGGCGACGAACGCGTCGGTCGCGTCGCGCGGCCCGGCGATGAACAGGTTGATGCCTTCGGGCGCGAGCAGGATCGTGCCGCGCAGCCCGAGCGCCTGGCAGCGTTCGGTGACGAGCGGCCGCCAGGCTTCGGGCGATTCGATCGTGACGAAGCGGTAGGCGGCGAGGTTGACGATGGACATGATGAACCGATGAAGGGCGGGGCGGCACGGCTCGCGGGCGCCCTCCATGGCGCCGCGCACGGACGCGGCAAATGAGGGTGCGATGCCATGCGGCAGCCGCCGCGTGAATGACCGAAACGCGTATTATCCCGCAAACGCGCGCGGGAACCAGCCACCCGGACGGCCGAGGCGGCGTGTCGCGGCCGGCACCGAGCTGTCCGAATGGCCAACGCAGCGATTTTTGCGCCGGGCCGGCGTTGCCTGCGCCGCGACGCGGCTACAATAACGGCCATGTCAGATCCCCGTTTCGTACATCTTCGCGTCCACTCCGAATTCTCGATTGCCGACGGCATCGTGCGCCTCGACGACATCGTCAAGGCGGCGGCGGCCGACGGTCAGGGCGCGCTCGCCCTGACCGACCTCGGCAACGCGTTCGGTCTGGTCCGCTTCTACAAGGAAGCCCGCGGCAAGGGCATCAAGCCGATCGCCGGCTGCGACGTCTGGATCACGAACCACGACGATCGCGACAAGCCCGCGCGCCTGTTGCTGCTGGTGCGCGACAAGGCCGGCTACCTGAACCTCTGCGAGCTGCTGTCGAAGGCCTGGCTCACGAACCAGTACCGCGGTCGCGCCGAAATCGATCCGCAGTGGCTCGAATCGGAGCTCGGCGGCGGCCTGCTGGCGCTGTCGGGCGCGCAGCAGGGCGACATCGGCATCGCGCTCGCGGCCGGCAACGCCGAGTCCGCGCGCCGTCACGCGCAGCGCTGGGCGCGCGTGTTCCCGGGCGGCTTCTACATCGAACTGCAACGCTACGGCCAGCCGGGCGCCGAAGCCTACATCCAGGAAGCCGTCAAGCTCGCGGCCGAACTGAAGCTGCCGGTGGTGGCCACCCATCCGCTGCAGTTCATGGGCGACGAGGATTTCACGGCGCACGAGGCGCGCGTCTGCATCTCGGAAGGCGACATCCTCGCCAATCCGCGCCGCCAGAAACGTTTCACGACCGACCAGCGGTTCCGCACCCAGGCCGAGATGGCCGAGCTGTTCGCCGACCTGCCGTCGGCCGTGCTGAACACCGTCGAGATCGCGAAGCGCTGCAACCTGACGATCGAGCTCGGCAAGCCGAAGCTGCCGCTGTTCCCGACGCCCGACGGCATGTCGCTCGACGACTACCTCGTGCAGCTGTCGAAGGAGGGGCTCGAGAAGCGCCTCGTGCAGCTGTACCCGGACGAGGCCGAGCGCAGCGCGCAGCGCGACACCTATTACCAGCGCCTCGATTTCGAGTGCGGCACGATCACGAAGATGGGCTTCCCCGGCTACTTCCTGATCGTCGCGGACTTCATCAACTGGGCCAAGAACAACGGCGTGCCGGTCGGCCCGGGCCGCGGCTCGGGCGCCGGTTCGCTGGTCGCCTATTCGCTCGGCATCACCGATCTCGATCCGCTGCGCTACAACCTGCTGTTCGAGCGCTTCCTGAACCCGGAACGGGTTTCGATGCCCGACTTCGACATCGACTTCTGCCAGCACGGCCGCGATCGCGTGATCCAGTACGTGAAGGAGAAGTACGGCGCGGACGCGGTCTCGCAGATCGCCACGTTCGGCACGATGGCCGCGAAGGCGGCCGTGCGCGACATCGGCCGCGTGCTCGATCTCGGCTACATGTTTACCGACGGCGTCGCGAAGCTGATCCCGTTCAAGCCGGGCAAGCACGTCACGATCGCCGACGCGATGAAGGAAGAGCCGCTGCTGCAGGAGCGCTACGACAACGAGGACGAAGTCCACCAGCTGCTCGATCTCGCGCAGCGCGTGGAGGGCCTCACGCGCAACGTCGGGATGCACGCGGGCGGCGTGCTGATCGCGCCGGGCAAGCTCACCGATTTCTGCCCGCTCTACGCGCAGGGCGACGAAGGCGGCGTGGTCAGCCAGTACGACAAGGACGACGTCGAAGCGGTCGGCCTCGTCAAGTTCGACTTCCTGGGCCTGACCACGCTGACGATCCTCGACTGGGCCGAGCGTTTCATCCGACGGCTCGATCCGGCCAAGGCCGACTGGTCGCTCGCGCAGGTGCCGCTCGACGATCCGGCCTCGTTCCAGATCCTCAAGAAGGCGAACACGGTCGCCGTGTTCCAGCTGGAAAGCCGCGGCATGCAGGGCATGCTGAAGGACGCGCAGCCCGACCGCTTCGAGGACATCATCGCGCTGGTGTCGTTGTACCGTCCCGGCCCGATGGACCTGATCCCGAGCTTCTGCGCCCGCAAGCACGGGCGCGAGAAGGTGGAGTATCCGGATCCGCGCGTCGAGCCGGTCCTGAAAGAGACCTACGGCATCATGGTCTATCAGGAGCAGGTGATGCAGATGGCGCAGATCATCGGCGGCTACTCGCTCGGCGGCGCCGATCTGCTGCGTCGCGCGATGGGCAAGAAGAAGGCCGAGGAGATGGCCAAGCATCGCGAGATCTTCTCCGAGGGCGCCGCGAAGAACGGCCTCACGCGCGAGAAGTCCGACGAGATCTTCGACCTGATGGAGAAGTTCGCGGGCTACGGCTTCAACAAATCGCACGCGGCCGCCTACGCGCTGCTCGCCTACTACACGGCCTGGCTGAAGGCGCATCACCCCGCCGAATTCATGGCGGCCAACATGACGCTCGCGATGGACGACACCGACAAGGTGAAGATCCTGTTCGACGATTGCGTCCTGAACGGCCTCAAGGTGCTGCCGCCCGACATCAACCAGTCCGAATACCGCTTCGAGCCGGTCGGCGAGGCCGACGGCAAGCGCTCGAAGACGATCCGCTACGGGCTCGGCGCCGTGAAGGGCAGCGGCCAGAACGCGATCGAGGAAATCCTGCGCGCGCGCGGCGAAGGCGGCCCGTTCAAGGATTTGTTCGATTTCTGCGAGCGCATCGACCGCCGCATGGTCAACCGCCGTACCGTCGAGGCGCTGATCCGCGCCGGCGCGTTCGATTCGCTGACGCCGAACCGCGCGCAGCTGTTCGCCTCGGTGCCGCTCGCGATGGAGGCGGCCGAGCAGGCCGCCGCGAACGCGATGCAGGCTGGCCTGTTCGACATGGGCGCCGAGTCGCCGCACGCCCACGCGCTCGTCGACGAGCCGGCCTGGGACGACAAGCGCCGCCTGCAGGAAGAGAAGGGCGCGCTCGGCTTCTATCTGTCGGGGCATCTGTTCGACGCCTATCGCGAGGAGGTGCGCCGCTTCGCGCGCATGAAGCTCGGCGAACTGAAGGAAGGGCGCGACAAGCTGGTGGCCGGCGTGATCGCGTCGCTGCGCACGCAGATGACGCAGCGCGGCAAGATGATCATCGCGCTGCTCGACGACGGCACCGGCCAGTGCGAGATCACGGTGTTCAACGAGCAGTTCGACGCGAATCGCGGGCTGTTCAAGGAAGACGAACTGCTGATCGTGCAGGGGCAGGCGCGTAACGATGCGTTCACGGGCGGCATCCGCTTCACGGCCGACGCGGTGATGGACCTCGAGCGCGCGCGCAGCCGTTATGCACAGGCGGTGCGCATGACGATGAACGGCAACGCCGATGCCGGCGCGCTGCGCCGCGTGCTCGAACCGCACGTCGCGAAGCCGGAAGCCGGTCCGGCCGCGCCGCCGCCGCCCGCTCCCGCGCGCGGCGGGCGCGAGGGCCGCGAGGGCGGCCGGCGCGCGCCGCCGCCGATGCCGAACGGGCTCGCCGTGCAGATCCTCTACAACAACGCGCGCGCGCAAGGCGAGATGCGGCTCGGCGAGGCGTGGCGCGTGAAGCCGAGCGACACGCTGCTGGCCGATCTGCGCGCGACCTTCGGCGACGGTTCGGTCGAAATCGCGTACTGACCGGTTCCGGGTCCGGTGCCGCACCGAAGGGCGCGGCACCGTGGAATCGAGTACAGTGCGTGCCTCGTGAGTCCCCACAACAGAACGACCGCCGTGGCTGCCCTGTTTCCTGATCATCCGCCCCGCAGCATTCTCGTCGTCGCGACGCGCCGGATCGGCGACGTCCTGCTGACGACGCCGATCGTCCGCTCGCTGAAGGCGCGCTGGCCCGACACGCCGATCGACATGCTGGTGTTTCGCGGCACCGAAGGCGTGCTCGAAGGCAATCCCGACCTTCGCAACGTACTCGTGGTCGCGCAGCGCGCGAAGCTCGGCGAACGCCTGCGCGACGCGGCACGCCTCTGGCGCCGCTACGATCTGGCCTGCGCGGCGCTCAGCTCCGACCGGCCGCGTTACTACACCTGGTTCGCCGGGCGGCGCCGCGTGGGGCTGGTCGATCCGGAGCGCGTCGGTCTCTGGCCCCGGCTGCTGCTGAACCGGATTGCGATCAACGATCACCAGCGCGAGCATACGGTGGCCAGCACGCTCGCGCTGGCGCCGCAGATCGGCATCGAGCCGGTGCCCGAGGTGGTGGCGCCGGGCTTGGGCGACGATCCCGCGCGGCGCGCGCGTTTCGACGCGCTGCTGGCCACCTCGCCCGCCGTCGCGGCGGGGCAGCCGCTCGTCGTGCTGCATCCGTATCCGATGTTTGCCTACAAGCAGTGGCGCCGCGACGGCTGGGTCGAACTGATCGACTGGCTGCGCGGGCTCGGTTATGCGGTTGCACTGAGCGGCGGGCCGGCCGGCAACGAGCGCGAATATGCCGAACGCGTCGCGAGCGATGCCGGCGGCGACGTGCTGAATCTGGTCGGGCAGCTGTCGTTTGGCGAAAGCGCCGAGCTGGTGCGGCGCGCGAAGCTGTTCATCGGGACGGATACCGGGGCGACGCACGTCGCCGCCGCGACCGGCACGCCCGTCATCGCGCTGTTCGGACCATCCGATCCGGTGCGCTGGGGGCCGTGGCCGCAGCGCTGGCAGGGCGACGGTAGTCCGTGGGCGCTGGTCGGCTCGGCGCGCCGCGGCAACGTCCATCTGCTGCAGGGCGAGGGCAGTTGCGTGCCGTGCCGTCAGGAAGGCTGCGAGCGCAACGTCGCGAGCTACAGCGACTGCCTGATGCAGATGTCGACCGCGCGCGTCGCGACGATCGCGGCCGACATGCTCGGCTTGCCGGCCGAGGCGGCGCGCACGGCGCCGTCGACGGTGATCGACACGACGGGGCTGGTGCGGCCGCAAGCCTGAACGCGCGGCTTGGGATTGCTTCCCCGCGTATCACCGCCATGCCCCCGCCTTACCCTTACCGCTTTACCGCCGGCCCTGCCGGGCGCGGCGGCATCGCTCACGCGCGCGCTGTCGAGATCTCCCGCGCCGCGCCGTCCGTCCGCCATCCGCAGCCGATCAGGATCCCGGCCAGCAGCACCAGCATGTGCCCCTCGGCGAAGTCGAGCAGCAGCGAGTTCGCCAGGCTGCCGATCGCGAAGATCGTCAGCCAGGCGAGCAGCAGATGCCGCGAACGCGCGTCGAGCGTCCGGCTGCCGGCCCAGATCCGCACCAGCAGGTTGACGAACAGCACGAAGCCGAGCGTGCCGAGCTGCACGGCCATCAACAGGTACTCGTTGTGCGGATTCTCGGTCAGCTTGGCGTCGGCGAGCGTCTTGCCGGCCGACAGTTTCTGGAATTCGACGCCGAGGCCGCCCGCGCCGTAGCCGATCATCGGCCGGGCCGTGTAGAGCTGGAGCGCGCGCTTGTACCAGTCCAGACGCAGGCCGCTCGAGGTGGCCGTGTCGTTCTGTTCGTACTGCTGGACCTCGCTGCCCACCTGCATCAGGCGGCCGCCGTGCAGCGTGGCCAGCGTGCCGCCGAGCGCGGCCGCCACCACCACGAACAGCGCGACGGTCAGCGCGGCGAGCCGCGGCGAGCGCCGGCGCGCCGCGCCGAACGTGCGCAGCCCGATCACGGCGATCAGCAGCAGCGTGATCACCTGGCCGGTGCGGCCCTGCAGCATCACGAACACGTCGACGAGCGAGAGCGCGGTGATCGCGCCGAACACGAGCCGCGCGCGCGGCGAGCGGGCCGCGAGCATCATGTCGGCCGCCTGGTAGAACAGCAGCGCGCCGAACATCCCGGCCGCGATGTGATTCTTGAACACCCAGGCGCGCGACATCGGCAGCGACATCTTGTGGGCCGGGCCGATCGCGGTCAGGCCGAGGAAGTTGGTGGCGGACAGCAACAGGATCAGGACCAGCGTCGCGAACAGGCTCCAGCGCGTGATCGCGCGCCAGTTCGGCGTCGCGTCGCGGAACACGTGGATCGCGAACGGCAGGATCAGCAGCTTGTCGTATTTCATCGCCCATTCCCAGGCCGCGTGGGGCGGCGCGACCGAGTAGGCGATGCTCGCGACCAGCGCCACCAGCAGCAGCAGCGCGGCGAGCGCGGCCGGCTGGCGGACCAGTTTCGGCAGGCCGCGCCAGAATTCGGGCGCGCTCAGCGCCGCCACGGCGAACAGCGCGCAGAAGACGTTCGTCAGCGCGGTGGAAACGGGCACCATGCACAGCGCGGCGACGGCGAGCGCGCGGGCTGTCGTCAGGCGCCGGGAGACGGGCGGGGCAAACGATGACATCGGCAGGGGTTCAACGAGAGTGGAAGGGCCTTGCCCTGGCGCGACGAGCCGCGAAAACGGGGCGCGCCCAAGCGACGACGTGCGGAGTATACGCGACCGACCATGGGCCGGGACAAATCGGCGCCCGGCGCGGGGCGCCGCGTGACGCGATGTTGTCGTCGCGCAACCGCCGGCTTGCTCCAAGCGGCCGGCGGCCCGGCCGGTGTCAGGAGAACGCGCGCTTGATCCGCGAACGAAGCAGCGCGCGCTTCAAGGGCCCTTCGATGGCCGGCTCGCTCAGCGCGAGCGTGGTGCCGAGCGGCTGGCCGCGGCGCAGGTAGAAACGGTCGAAAGTCGACTGCGTCATGCCCCACTTGTTGAGGAACTGGCGGCGGCCGTCGTTCTTGACGACCTTGCCGGTGCTCTTCTGCTGGAAGTGATAGACGAGGCTGTCGCCGACGCCGATGAAGATCCGGCAACCGGCGTCCCACATCTTCATCGACAGATCGTTGTCGCTGCTCATGCCGGGGCTCAGCTCGCTGCTGTAGCCGCCCACGCGATGCCACCAGTCGCGGCGCACCAGCGTCGGCGGCCAGGTGGCGCCGATCCAGTCGGCGCGCCGCAGGCCCGGCGTGGCGGCCGCGAGCGCGTCGAGGTCGAGCGCCGCCGCGTCGCGGCCGAAGTCGCGCACCACCACGCAGGGGTTGCCGCTGTCGACCGGTTCGACCATCGTGCCCGACAGCATGAACAGGTCGGTCGGCATGGCCGCGGCGCGCTCGGCGAGCGCGGTGTCCCAGCCGGGACAGACGGCCATGTCGTCGTTCATGTAGACCACGTACTCGCGCGTGGCGCGCGCCGCCGCGAGATTGACCGCGTGGCAGATGCCGATGTTGGTCGGCGACGCGGTGTGCTCGATGCCCTCCTGCCTGACCCAGTCGAGCGAGCCGTCCGAGCCGTCGTTGACGTGGACGATGATCTGGTGCTCGTAAGCGGAATGGCGGCGCAGGCTCGCTACCACGCATTGCAGGTACGGCAGGTTGTTCCAGGTCGGGATGATGATGGAGAACATGATGATCGGCTTCGAAAACGTAGGGCGGGAGGCCCGGGTGGGCGGTGCGGCCGGCGCCGCCCGATGCGCGCGACGGTGGCCCGCATTGTACCCGGGCCGTCGGCGCCGTTCCGTCGGGT
Organism: Burkholderia perseverans; assembly: GCF_022870505.1. Lineage (NCBI taxonomy): Bacteria > Pseudomonadati > Pseudomonadota > Betaproteobacteria > Burkholderiales > Burkholderiaceae > Burkholderia > Burkholderia perseverans. The sequence continues at coordinate 3,226,222 of NZ_CP045094.1, read as the reverse complement.
GGCGCGGCGCCGTGCGGTACGTCAGGCGTCCGGCCCGCGGCTCGTCCGCGCCCCGAGCTTGAGAAACCGGTAATAGACCGTTTCCGCGTTGAACACCGCGATCATGAAGCCGGCGCGACCGTCGAGGAAGCCGCGCCGCAACACGTAGGTGCGCACGAAGGCCCACAGTCCGCGCCCGAGCGCCTTGCCGAAGCCGCCGCGCTGGCCGGCCGCGTGGCGCTGCCGCGCGCCCGCGCTCGAATAGCTGTCGAGCTTGCGCAGCACCGCTTCGAAGTCCTCGTAGGAGTAGTGGAGCAGCTTGCCGGCCAGCCGCGCGGCCGGGCCGTCGTGGATCAGCCGCTCATGCACGAGGTCGTCGGAGAAGCGCGCGGTGCCGCGCCGGAACAGGCGCGGAATCCAGTCCGGATACCAGCCGCCATGGTGAATCCAGGTGCCGCAGAAGCTCGACAGCCGGTCGATCGCGTAGATGTCGGCGGCGGGCGCGCGGATCGCGGCGCGGATCGACGCCGCCAGCTCGGGCGTGACGACTTCGTCGGTGTCGAGCGAGAGGATCCAGTCGGTGGACAGCTGCGCGACCGCGCGATTCTTCTGTGGGCCGAAGCCGGGCCATTCGCGCTCGATCACGACGCGTGCGCCGTGTGCCTGCGCGATCTCGACGGTCGCATCGGTGCTGCCGCCGTCGATCAGCACGACTTCGTCGGCGAAACCGAGCGCGGCGAGACAGTCGGGCAGGCGGGCGGCGGCGTTCAGCGCGATCAGCGCGACGCCGAGGGTGGGTTCGGCCATGCGGGGAGACGATAAGCGGGCAGGAGGTGTGCGCGAGTATACCCGTCCGCCCGCCTGCACGGCGGCGGTGCGTTGCCGGCCGGCATGGGGTGGCACAGGGTGCAGGGGCTATAATATTTCGCCATTTTGACGTGCGACGCCTCGCCGTCTGGCACTGTGCCGCCTTGTCATTTGGCATCGCGCCACACTGGAGAAAGATTGTCCTTGGAAACCCAGAACACACTCCGCAAGTCGATCGGCCCGAGCGGGACCACTTCGCCGCAGGCGGTGCTGCGGCGCCTGTGGCCCTACATCAAGCCGCTGGTCGGCATCCTCGCGCTGGCGATCCTCTCGATGGGGATCGTGGCCGCGACCGAGGCGGGGATCCCCGCGATGCTCAAGCCGCTGCTCGACCGCGGTTTCGGCGCGCACAGCAACGAGCAGGCGAAATGGCTGGTGCCGGCCGCGATCATCGGGCTGGCGGTGGTGCGCGGCTTCGCGCAATATGCCTCGAACTACCTGCTCAACTACGTCTCGAACCGCATTCTGCTGAAGCTGCGCCTCGAGATGTTCGAGCGCATGATCCACACGAGCGCGTCGTTCTTCATGCGTGAAACGGCCAGCACCGTGATCAATGCGGTCGTGTTCGAGGTCAACCAGATCCTCAGCGTGCTGACCGGCGTGATGATCACGCTGGTGCGCGACTCGATGACGGTGTTCTTCCTGCTCGCCTACCTGTTCTACCTGAACTGGCGGCTCACGCTGATCGTCGCGGTGATCCTGCCGGGGATCGGCTGGCTCGTCAGCAAGATCAACCGGCGCCTGCGCCGCCTGAACCGCGAGCACCAGACGCTCACCAACGAGCTGTCGTACATCGTCGAGGAGACCGTCGGCGGCTACAAGGTGGTGAAGATCCACAACGGCGAATCCTACGAGATCAGCCGCTTCACCGAGATGAGCAAGCGCCTGCGCGGCTACGCGATGCGGATGACGATCTCGGGCGGGCTCGCGCAGCCGATCACGCAGTTCCTCGCCTCGATCGCGCTGGCGATCGTGATCACGATCGCGGTCGTGCAGTCGGCCAACGACCAGACCACGGTGGGCGGCTTCGTTGCGTTCGTCACCTCCATGCTGCTGGTGATCTCGCCGCTCAAGCACCTGATCGACGTGAACCAGCCGCTGCAGCGCGGCATGACCGCGGCCGAGCTGATCTTCGGGTTGATCGACGAGCCGGTCGAGCCGAAGGGCGGCGGGCGGCGCGTCGCGCATGCGCGCGGCGAGGTCGAATACCGCAACGTGTCGTTCGACTATGGTGCGAGCGAGCGGCCGACGCTCGACCGCATCGCGTTCAAGGTCGCGCCGGGCGAGATGGTCGCGCTGGCCGGGCCGTCGGGCGGCGGCAAGTCGACGCTCGTGAACCTGCTGCCGCGCTTCTTCGATCCGACCGGCGGGGCGATCCTCGTCGACGGCGTGCCCGTCAACGACTACGACGTCCACGACCTGCGCGACCAGATCGCGATGGTCAGCCAGGACGTCGTGCTGTTCAACGACACGATCGCGGCGAACGTCGCCTACGGCGGCACGCCCGACCGCGAGCGCGTGCAGGCCGCGCTCGAGGCCGCGAACCTGGCCGACACGGTGGCGGCGATGCCGGACGGGCTCGACACGCTGGTCGGCGGCAACGGCATGCGCCTGTCGGGCGGCCAGCGCCAGCGGCTTGCGATCGCGCGCGCGATCTACAAGGACGCGCCGATCCTGATTCTCGACGAGGCCACCTCGGCGCTCGACTCGGAGTCCGAGCGCCACGTGCAGGCCGCGCTCGAGCGGCTGATGGAAGGGCGCACCACGCTCGTGATCGCGCACCGGCTCTCGACCATCGAGCGCGCGGACCGGATTCTCGTGCTCGAGGCCGGCCGGATCGCCGAGGAAGGCAGCCACGAGGAGCTGCTGCGCCGCGGCGGGCTCTACGCGCATCTGCACCGGATCCAGTTCCAGCAACAGGCGGCCTGATCCGTGCCGGCGTCTTCCGTTCCGGGAGGCGCCGGCACTGTCTCGATTTGGCTCGCCGCATCCGTCCCCATGCTAGTCTCTCCGAACCGGCCGACGGATCGGCCGGCCAATCTGGGAGAAAACACATGAAGACGTCTCGCTTGCTGCTCGCGCTGCTGCTGGCCGGTTCGCTCGGATCGTCGCTCGCGCTCGCTCAGCAACCGCCGCACGGTGGCGACCACGGCCCCGGCCCGGGCGGCCCGGGCCATTCCGGCGGTCCCGGCCCAAGCCATCCGGGCGGTCCGGGAGGCCCCGGCGGCCCGGACCCGCATCATGCGCCGCGCCCCGGCCATGGCGGCCCGGCGGGCCATCCCGGCGGCCCGCGCGACGAGCCGCCCGGCGGCTTCATCGAAGGCCATCGTGACTGGCACCGCGGCGACCGGCTCCCGCGCGAGTACTGGGACCGTCAATACGTGGTCGACGACTGGCGCGCCTACAACCTGGCGGCGCCGCCGCGCGGCTACCACTGGGTTGGCATCGGCGGCGACTACCTGCTGGTGCAGATCGGGAGCGGCGTGGTGCTGCGCGTCGGCCCCTGAGGCCGGTTCGCGGGCGGCGCCAGTCGGTGCCGCTCGCGGCCTGACCACCGTGGCCGGGAATCCGGCTTGCTATGAAACATGCCCGCGCAAGCGGGCATGTTTGCATCGGCGCGGCGTCGCGCGGTGCTTCGGTCGTTAGCGCGAGGGAGGATCGGAGGGGGCGGGTGGCGAGGCCGGCGGTTCGGTATCGGTCGCTGCCTCCGGTCGATCCGCCCGCGTCCGGTCGGCCGAGCCGCGCCCGCGTGCCCACCAATGCCGTTCGAGCCACGTCAGCAGCGCGCAGACCACCAGCGCGCAAACCGTGCCGAGCGTGACCTCGCCGAGCCGGATCAGCGGGATGTCCCACAGCGGACCGTTGCCCGGAAACAGCAGCACGATGGTGGCGGTCACGCCGCCCAGGCGTGCGGCGCTGCCCACGTCGAGGCACCAGCAGATCACGATCGTCGCCGCGATCGTGACGGCGTAGGCGAGCAGGTGAGCGGGAAAATGCGTGCCGCCGAGCGCGGCGCCGGCGAAGCCGAGCACGCCGCCCACCATCGCGCCGACGAACTGGTCGCGCGACAGGTTCATCGTGTCCGAATACTGGTGCTGGGTGACCGCGATGGCCGTCACCGCCGCCCAGACGGCCTGCTCCGAGTGCAGCGCGCGCCCGATGCCGTAGGCCAGGCACGCGCCGCACACCGCCTGCAGCGCCATCATCGCCCCCTGCACCGCGCGCTGGCGCAGCGACATGCCCTTGAACAGCGCGAGCAGCGATTGCTGGATGTCGCGGCGCGTGTCGTGGAGCGTGCGGATCGGGTCCATCATGCGCGTCGCGTCAGGCGGCTCGGGGCGGCTTGCCGGACGAATCGGGCGCGACCGGTGAATCGGGAGGATCCGACGCATCGGGCGGCGTGTCCGCCTGATCGTCGCCGAGCCCGGCGTCGCGCGTCTCCGGCATGGCCAGTGCCACCAGCAGCACGGCGAGCGCGCCCGCCGCCGCGAGCCCGAAGAAGCTCATGGTGTTGCCGAAGTGGTCGGCCGCGAAGCCGGCGAGCGAAGTGCTCAGCGTCGCGCCGATGCCGGCCGCGAGCCCGAACAGGCCGATACAGAGGTTGTAGCGGCCCTTGCCGCCCGCCACGTCGGCCGCGATCAGCGGCAGCATCACGCCGAACACGGCCGCGCTGATGCCGTCGAGCATCTGCACCGGCACCAGCAGGTACGGGCTGCTGACACCCGCGAACAGCAGCGCGCGCACCGGCAGCGCCGAGAAGCCGAGCAGCAGGATCGGCCGGCGCCCCCAGCGCTGCGCGGAGCGGCCCACCCACGGCGAGAGCATCGCCACGATCGCCTGCGGGACGATGATGCAGGCCGCGATCACGAGCTGCACGTTGTCGCCCATGCCCGCCGTCACTTCGCCGGCCGCGAGGTTCAGCATCGCCGCGTTCGACAGGTGGAACAGCACCACGCAGGCGGCGAACACCAGCATGCGCCGGTCGCGAAGCAGGTCGAAGATCGTCTCGCGCGCTTCGCCGTCGGCGTTCGCGGCGCGCGGGCGGCTGCCCGGCGGCGGCGCGATCGTGTGGGTCGGCTGGATCATCGAGAGCGCCACCAGCGCCGGCAGCGCGAGCGCGGCCGTCAGCCAGAACACCGCGCGCGCCGACACGTATTCGCCCGTCAGCCCCATCAGGCCCGCGGCCACCGCGCTGCCGATCGAGGCCCAGCGCGCGTTGCGCCCGAGCCGGTCGCCGAGGTTCGCGCGGCCCACCAGCGAGAACGAGATCGCCGCCATCGCCGGCACCAGCATGCAGCTCGCGAAGCCGTGGAACACCTCGGCGGCGATCACCGGCACGATGGTCGGGCTGGTGGCGAGCAGCACCGCCGACAGGATGATCGCGATGATCGCCCAGGCCGCGGCGCCCTTCTTGTTCTTCAGCGCGTCGACGGCGGCGCCGCCCGGCACCTGGCTGACCATCGCGCTGATGGTGCCGATCGACAGCACGAGCCCGATCTCGCCCTGCGTCCATTTGTGCGAGGCGAGATAGGAGGCGATGAACGGGCCGAAGCCCGTCTGCACGTTCGCGACGAAGAAATTGACCCAGTCGAGGGCGCGCAGGCTGCGGAGGCTGACCGTATGGCGTACCGTCATCGGCTGGTTCCCGCGCTGGACGCCGGGCTCGCCGGCGGCGAGGCGGCGGGCGACACGGCGATCACCGGTTTGTCGGCCACATAGGGCGGCGCCGCCTTCAGCTGCGCCTCGGACAGGTCGAGCAGCGCGCGCAGCGATTTGTCCTTCGGCGCGAAGTGCAGTGCCGACCAACTCGCGGCGATGGTGCGCCGGTCCGGGTTCACGAGGCCGCCCAGGTCGAGCACGACCGCCTGCGGCTGCGCATCGCGATCGATCAGCACGTCGACGATGCGGCCGACCTCGCTGCCGTTGCTGCGCTCGACGTCGGCGTCGACCATCGCGATGGTCCCCGGCGTTTCACCCGCGTGCGAGGTGCCGCTCAGCGACACGGCCTTCGGCCGGTCGGCGGGCGGCAGCGTGCCCGACGGCACGTCGAGCAGGATCGGCTGCTCGCGGCCGCCCGGCGTGAAGCGGAACAGCCGCCACGGGAAGCTGACCTTGCGGTCGCCGACGCCGAGGAAGCCCTGCAGGTTCACGATCATGCGGTCCGGCTTGCCGCCGGTGTCCGCGATCATGTCCACGGCGCGGCCGATCATCTTGCCGTCGCGGCGGCGCACCTCGCTGTCGAGCAGCGAATGCACCTGGTTGCGCTCGATCGTGCGGGTCTGGATCAGTGGCGGGGGCGGCGGCGGCGGGGGCGGCGGAGGCGGCGGCGGAGCCGGGCGCTTGACCACGCGCGGGCGCGGCGCCTCGCGGTGCGGCTTCTTCTGGGTGTCGGTGTCCTCGGGCGCCTCGACCTCGGAGGCGGGCTCCGGCGTGGCGACCGGCAGCCCCTCCTCGTCGAGCGTCTCGACGGCCGCGTCGACGATCGGCGCGGGCCGCTGCGGCGCCTGGAACAGCGCGCAGCCCGACAACGCGAGCGTCGCGGCGAGCGCGGTGACGAGAGGCGCCGCGGAGGCGACTAATTTCGGGAAACGGATTGCTAGACGCGGAAGGCCGCCGCTCATCAACTGGGACTCCATGGGCCGGGGCAGGCCGCGGATGCGGCGCTGCGGCGATTGATGGCTGATGCCGCCGGCGGCATCGCGCAGGGCCAGAGTGTAACCTGTGCGCGCGCCGCGCCGATGAAATCGGTGCCGCCGGCCCGCCTCGAGCCGGCCACCGGCGCGGATTCCCGTGGCGGTGGCGGTGGCGGGGCCGCCGGGCGCCTCATCGTCTCATTTCGGCGGCAGCGTCCGCACGAATGCGAGCGCCGCGTCGAGCAGGCGACGCCGCAGCGCGTCCTGCGCGCAGCGGTCCGGCGAGACCCAGACCCAGCCTGTCATCGGCCGGCCGCCGTTGCGCATCGGCTCGATGCCCGGCATCGCCACCGCCCAGCCGTCGTTGCCCTTGCCGAGCCGCACCAGCATGCCGTCGTGACGCGCCGCGCAGAGCAGGTTGCCGTCGGCGAGCCAGGCCCAGCCGCCGAACATGGCACGGCCCGTGATCCACGCCTCGTCGCGCAGTTCGTCGTTCAGCACTTCTTCGAGGCCGAGATCGCATGTCATGCGGGCTCCTTCCAGGGCGGCGAGCCGGTGATTGTAGGGGAGCGCGCGCGACGTGGCGATCGGCTCGATGGCCAGTCGCCGAACTGGCGCTTGCGGTTCAGGCCGGTTCGGTGCCGGTTCCGGCGCCGGCTGGCGGCTCCGCCGCCGCGAACAGCTGCTCGCGCAGCCAGCGATGCGCGGCGTTCGCGTCGTCGCGCGGATGCCAGGCGGCGCCGAGCACGAAGCCGCCCACCTCGACAGGCAGCGGCAGCAGGTCGAGCCGGTCGGCGAAACGGCGCAGGAAACGTTCGGGCAGCGCGCAGACGTAGTCGGTGGCCTCCAGCACCAGCGGCGCGAGATGGTAGTGCTGGACCGACACGGCCACCCTGCGCCGGTGTCCCGTGCGTGCCAGCACGTCATCCATGAAGCCGTGGAAGCCACCGCCGTCGCCCGACACGAGCACGTGGCGCAGCGCGCAATAGGCGTCGAGATCGGGCGGCGCGAGTCCGCGCGGGTGGCCCTTGCGCTGGGCCATCACGTAGCGCTCATGGAACAACGCGCGTGAGCGCAGGCTGGCCGGAATCGCGAAATCGGCGGCGATCAGCAGGTCGGCCGCGCCCTTGTCGAGCCAGCTGCCGAACGTGTCGGCCGGCACCGTGTGGAACGCGAGGCGCAGGTTCGGCGCGCGATCCGCCACGCGCCGCACCAGGTCGACGCCCGCCATCACGAACCCGTTGTCGCTCGCGAGGATCCGGAACGTGCGCGCGTCGTGGGCGGGATCGAAGCCGGCGCCGTGCGCGAGCGCCGCCTGCACACCCTGCAGCGCGGCGCGCAGCGGTTCGCGGATCGCCAGCGCGCGGGCCGTCGGCGTCATGCCGCGGCCGTGCCGGGCCGGCACCAGCAGCGCGTCGCCGGTCAGTTCGCGCAGCCGCGCGAGCTGGGCCGACAGCGCCGGCTGGCTCAGGTGCAGCCGCTCGGCCGCGCGCGTGACGTTGGCCTCGTCCAGCAGCACGTCGAGCGAGGCGAGCAGCGCGAGATCGGCGCCGCGCAGCATCGGTAACATATCCGGCATTTGGATGGCTCCCATATCGATAATCGATTTCAAATATACCAAACCGCGACGCAGACTGTCGCCTCGGCGCGGCTCGCGCGCCGTGATCGATGGCGAACAGGAGGGCAATCGACGATGGGCATTCCGGAACCCGAGCGGCACGCGCTGCGCGCGCTGGCCAGCGCCAATTTCGCGGTGGGGGCGATGTCGTATGGCGTGGTCGGCGCGCTGCCGGCGCTGGCCGATGCATGGCGCATCTCGCCGGGGCAGGCGGCGCTGCTGATGAGCGCGTTTTCGATCGCGTTCGCGCTCGGCGCGCCGCTGCTGCAGATGCTTGTCGGCCACGCACGGCGCCGCACGCTGCTGCTGGCCGGGCTCGCGACGCTGATCGCCGCCACGCTCGCCGGCGCCGCCGCGAACGGCTTCGGCTGGCTGCTGGCGACGCGGATCGCGGCCGGCCTCGGCGCGGCCGCCGTCAGCCCGCTCGCGAACGCGATCGGCGCCGGGATCACGCCGGTCGAGCGGCGCGGCAAGGCGCTCGCGGTCGTGTTCGTCGGGGTGACGCTGTCGAGCGTGATCGCCGCGCCGCTGGCCGCCGCGCTGGCCCACGCGTTCGGCTGGCGTGCCGTGTTCGTCGCGCTGGCGGCGATCGCGGCCGGCAGCGCCGCCTGGATCGTGACGACGGTGCGTGACGACTCACGCGGCGAGCGGATGCGGCCCGCGGCGCTCGCGCGGCTCGTGATGCGCCCGGGCACCGCGGCCGGGCTTGCCGTGATCGTGCTGCAGACGGCCGCGTTCTTCGCGACCTACACGCTGATCCTGCCGCTCGTCGCGGCGCGCTTCGGCGCGAGCGCCGCGCAGGGCGGGGCCGCGCTGCTGGTGTTCGGGGTCACGGGGATCGTCGGCAATCTCGTGGCGCAGCGTGTGTCGCTGCATCATCCGGCCGAGCGTTTGCTGCGGATCGTGATGGGGACGATGGTGCCGGTGTTCGTCGCGATCGCGCTGCTCGGCGTGGCGGGCTGGGGCGATGCGGTGCGGCAGGCGATGTTGCTGGCACTGCTGGTGGCCTGGGCGCTGATGCAGGATCTGTTCTATCCGTCGCAGTTGCGCCGCGTGGTGGCGCTGGAGCCCGACTATCGCGGCATGGTGATCGCGCTGAATTCGTCGGGGATCTTTCTCGGGATTTCGCTCGGCGCCGCGCTTGGCGGGCGGGTGGCCGATCAGGTGGGGCTGGCTGCACTGGCGCCGGTGTCGACCTTGTTGACGCTGGCCGCGTTTGCCGCGTTGGTGGCCTCGCAGCGCTTCGTCGTGCGTGCCGCGCGCGTGGCACGAGCAGGCGAGCGCACGGGCTGCGCGGCCGCCGCCGGGCGCGGGTAGCACGAGCCCGGCGGCGATGGCGGCGGGCGATGCTCGGCGCCGCCGTTCAGTCGCCCGGCTTGTTGAGCGCCTGCGCCGACAGGGTGCCATGCGAGCCGTCGACGATCATGCCGCCGACGCGCTTCGCGTCGCGCGCGGCTTCGTCGACCGACGCGAAGCTTTCCTCGCCGTTCGGATGGAACGGCACGGTCTGGCCCGGCAATCCGGCGCTGGCGCCGGGGCGGCAGAGATAGGCGACATAGGTGTAACGGTTCGCGATGGCGCGCGCGGGCTGGACGGTGACGTGGATCTCGTAGCCCTCGCAGGGAATCGGATCGAGCTGGATCGGGACCTCGGTTGCTGCCGGCATGATGGCCTCCGTGTCGCCGCGGACGGCGCGCGCGGGTCGCGCGCCGGGTCGGTGGGCGTGTCCTTCAGGTTGTATTTTAGGGGAGGCGGGCCGCGAGCGGCGACGGCGGGAATTGCAACATTTTGTTGGTGTGCGCGGCAGGTCGGGCGAGTTTGCGTTTGCCGGAAACCGTCGCCGCCGTCTTGGCCGGGTGAAACAACAAACTCGCTACCTGGCTACAGGCAGGCATGCCATGGTGATTCGATTGGCAATGAACCCAACCCTACATCAGCACGATATCGTACTGCTCCTGACTCAAATTCGACTCCACCTGCAGCGACACCGGCTTGCCGATGAAATCGATCAGCATCGCCAGATGCTGCGACTCCTCGTCGAGAAACAGATCGATCACCTGCTGCGAAGCAATCACGCGAAACTCGCGCGGATTGAACTGCCGCGATTCCCGCAGAATCTCGCGCAGCACGTCATAGCAAACCGTCCGCGACGTCTTCACCTGCCCCTTGCCCATGCAGACCGGGCAAGGCTCGCACAGCACGTGCGCGAGCGATTCGCGCGTGCGCTTGCGCGTCATCTCCACCAGCCCCAGTTGCGAGAACCCGTTCACCGTCACGCGCGTGCGGTCCCGCGACAGCGCCTTCTTCAGCTCGCCGAGCACGGCCTCGCGATGCTCGGCGTTCTCCATGTCGATGAAGTCGATGATGATGATCCCGCCCAGATTGCGCAGCCGCAGCTGCCGCGCGATCGTATGCGCGGCCTCGAGGTTGGTCTTGAAGATCGTGTCGTCGAAGTTGCGCGCACCGACGTAGCCGCCGGTGTTGACGTCGATCGTCGTCATCGCCTCGGTCTGGTCGATCATCAGGTAGCCGCCCGACTTCAGGTCGACGCGCCGCGACAGCGCACGCTGGATCTCGCTCTCGATGCTGTAGAGGTCGAACAGCGGCCGCTCGCCGGTGTAGTGGTGCAGGCGCGCGCTGACGGCGGGCGTGAACTCGGTGGCGAAGGTCGAGAGCCGCGCGAAGGTCTCGCGCGAATCGACCTGGATCTTGCTGGTGTCGTCGTTGGCGAAGTCGCGCAGCACGCGCTGCGCGAGGTCGAGGTCCTGATAGAGCAGGCTGGTGGCCGGCAGCCGCTGCGCCTGCGCGACGATGGTGGTCCAGGTCTTGCGCAGGTAGGCGACGTCGGCGCCGAGCTCTTCGGCCGTGGCGTCCTCGGCGATGGTCCGCACGATGTAGCCGCCTTTTTCCTCGGGCGGGATCACGGCGGTCAGCCGCGCGCGCACGGCCTCGCGCTCGGCCTCGCTCTCGATCTTCTGCGAGATGCCGATGTGCGGCTCCTGCGGCAGATAGACGAGCGTGCGCCCGGCAATGCTGACCTGCGTCGACAACCGTGCGCCCTTGGTGCCGATCGGGTCCTTGATCACCTGCACCATCAGCGTCTGGCCTTCGAACACGGTCTTCTCGATCGGCGGGTGCGGCACGCTCGCGTGCGGGTCGCCGGGCGGCCGCGGCTGCCAGATGTCGGCCACGTGCAGGAACGCGGCGCGCTCGAGGCCGATGTCGATGAACGCCGACTGCATGCCCGGCAGCACGCGCACCACCTTGCCGAGATAGATGTTGCCGACCCGCCCGCGCGACAGCGTGCGCTCGACGTGAAGCTCCTGTACCGCGCCTTGCTGCACGAGCGCGACCCGCGTTTCCTGCGGCGTGATGTTGATCAGGATTTCTTCGTTCATGGTGGGCTCAGAAGGCGACGCGCGCCGCGCGCAGCAGCGCGGCGGTCTCAAAAAGGGGCAGACCCATGATACCCGAATGCGATCCGTCGATCCGCTCGACGAACTCGGCCGCGCGGCCCTGGATCGCGTAGGCGCCGGCCTTGCCGAACGGCTCGCCGCTCGCCACGTAGCGCGCCAGCGCGTCGGCGGCGACCGGCCCGAACTGCACGACGGAACGCGACAGCGCGGGCATCAGCGGCTTGCCGTCGGCATCGACCACGGCCAGCGCGGTCAGCACCTCGTGCTTGCGGCCGGCCAGGCGCGCGAGCATCGAGAGCGCGTCGTCGGCGGAGGCGGGCTTGCCGAGGATCGCGCCGTCCACCGCGACGGTGGTGTCGGCCACCAGCACGGGCGCGGCGGGCAGCGCGCTGGTCACGAGCCGGGCGCGTGCGGCATCGGCCTTGGCGGCGCACACGCGCACCACGTAGTCCTCGGGCAGCTCGCCGGGCAGCTCGGCCTCGAGCGCCTCGGCGTCCTCGTCGGGGCGCGGCAGCAGCAGTTCGAAGCTCACGCCGAGCTGGCGCAGCAGCTCCTGCCGGCGCGGGCTCTGCGAGGCGAGATAGACGAACGGATAGGTCGAATCGGGCAGGAGGCGGTCGGACATCGTCAGGGTTCTCGGTGGCCGCATGACGAGTCGCGAACGCGGCGCGTCATGCTCGGTGGTAGGGATGATTCTGCGTGATGCTCCACGCGCGGTAAAGCTGCTCGGCCAGCAGCACGCGCACCATGCCGTGCGGCAGCGTGAGGCTGGAGATCCGCAGCAGCAGGTCGGCGCGCGCCTTCAGTTCGGGGTCGAGCCCGTCGGCGCCGCCGATCACGAACGCGACGTCGCGGCCGTCCTGCTGCCAGCCGGGCAGCGCCTGCGCGAGCTGCATCGAGGTCCAGTCGCGGCCGCGCTCGTCGAGCGCGACCACGCGCGCGTTTTTCGGCAGCGCGGCTTCGATCCTGGTCTTCTCGGCCGCCATCACGCTCTCGGCGCTGCGGCCGCCCGAGCGCAGTTCGGGCTTGATCTCGCGCAGCTCGAGCCGCAGCTCGGGCGGCATCCGCTTCGCGTATTCGTCGAAACCGGTGGACACCCAGCCGGGCATCTTGTGGCCGACCGCGACGATGTGCAGCTTCATGGCGTGACTTCAGCGCGTGGGCGCGACGGCAGCGGCGCAGCCGTGCTCAACGGCGCCGCGCGGGCGTCTTGCGCGCGGTGGTGCGCGCGGCGGGTGCGTTGTCCTCGTCGCTGCCGTCGTCGTCGGAGGCGCGCGCGATGCCGCCGGCGCTGCCGCCGAGCTTCATGCGCACCGGCTTGTCGCCCCAGATCTCCTCGAGGTTGTAGTACTGGCGCAGCGCCGGCTGCAGGATGTGGACCACGGCGTCGCCGCAGTCGACCAGCACCCATTCGCCGGTGTCCTCGCCCTCGGAGCTGACGACGTCGCCGCCGGCGGCCTTCACCTGCTCGCGCACGTTCGAGGCGAGCGCCTTGGTCTGGCGGTTGGAGGTGCCGCTCGCGACGATCACGCGGTCGAACAGCTCGGTCAGATGGCTGGTGTTGAACACCTTGATGTCTTGCGCCTTGACGTCTTCGAGGGCGTCGACGATCACACGCTGCAGTTTGCGGATATCCATGTCAGGGATGGTAGAGACGATGTTGAAGAATATAGTTCCAGACGGCGGCGGGCACGTGTTCGGCCTCCGCATCCGGTACCCGGGCACGGCGCGCGATGCATTCGCGCAGGTGCGCGCGGATGTCGGTCGCGGCGATGTCGAACGCGAGCGTGGTGTCCACCAGCACGTGGCCGGCGGGGCTGGATTGCAACGCGGCGGCCTCGGCGCGACGCGGCGCGATCTCGGCCGCCACGGCGGGCGAGGCGGCGGTCAGGTCGAAGCCGGGCCGCGTGGCGATGCAGACGTGCGCGAGCGAGAACAGCAGGCGCCAGTCGCGCCACGTGTCGAGCCGCACCAGCTGGTCGGCGCCGATCACGAGCGACAGCGAGGCGTCGGGGCCGACGCGCTCGCGCCAGCGCGCGAGCGTCTCGGCCGTGTAGGTCGGGCCGTCGTGCTCGATCTCGTCGGTGGCCACGGTCACGGCCACGCCGGGCAGGTCGAGCGACGGCGCGGCGGCGCGCGTCATCGCGAGCCGGTGCTCGGCGGCCGACACGTCGCGCTTCTGGTACGGCTGGCCGGCCGGCAGCAGCACGAGTTCGGTCAGCGCGAGTTCGCCGGCGAAGCGCCGCGCGAGCGCCAGGTGGCCGTCGTGGATCGGGTCGAACGTGCCGCCGAGGATGCCGATGCGGCGCGCCAGCGGGGTCGGTCGGGCTTGAGTATCCAGAACGCGTCCTTTCGGGTCGGGGCCGGCGCCCGGGGACGCCGGCGGGCGGCTCACAGCCATTCGCGCGGCACCAGGAATTCGCCGAGGCGCGCCTCGGGCGTACCCGGCTCGGGCTGCCAGTCGTAGCGCCAGCTCGCGGCGGGCGGCATCGACATCAGGATCGACTCGGTGCGTCCGCCGCTTTGCAGGCCGAACAGCGTGCCGCGGTCGAACACCAGGTTGAACTCGACGTAGCGGCCGCGCCGGTAGGCCTGGAAGTCGCGTTCGCGCTCGCCGTAGGGCGTATCGCGGTGGCGCTCGACGATCGGCAGGTAGGCGCCGACGAACGCGTCGCCGACGCTTTGCATCAGCGCGAACGAGCGCTCGAAGCCGGGCTCCGACAGATCGTCGAAGAAGATCCCGCCGATGCCGCGCGTCTCGTTGCGGTGCTTCAGGAAGAAGTACTCGTCGCACCACTGCTTGTAGCGCGGATAGTATTCGGCGCCGAACGGCGCGAGCGCGTCGCGGCAGGTGCGATGGAAATGGCGCGCGTCGTCCTCGTCGGGATAGAACGGCGTCAGGTCCATGCCGCCGCCGAACCAGAACACCGGTGCTTCGCCGGCCCGGGTCGCCACGAACATGCGCACGTTCATGTGGACGGTCGGGCAGTACGGATTGCGCGGATGCAGCACCAGCGACACGCCGAGCGCCTCGAAGCCGCGCCCCGCGAGCTGCGGGCGCGCCGCGCTCGCCGACGGCGGCAGCGTGTCGCCGGCCACGGCCGAGAAGCCGATCCCGGCGCGCTCGAAGCACCGGCCGTTCTCGAGGATGCGCGTGCAGCCGCCGCCGCGCAGCCGCTCCTCCGGCCCGCGCTGCCACGTGTGGCTGGCGAGCGGCGTGCCGTCGAACGCGCCGAGCGCGTCGGCGATGCGGGTTTGCAGCGCCTCGAGATAGCTGCGCACGCGGTTGACGTCGAAATTCGAATCGCTGGTCATGGGGTCGGAAAGGGGGCGCGGTGGTATCCGCTGGCTCGCTCGGCTCCGGCTCGGGCCGATTGCCGCGATTGTAGACCTTTCGGCCGGCGCGTCCGGCTCGCGGGCGCGCCATGAAAAACGCCGCCCGGGCGCACGCGGGCGCGCCGGGCGGCGGCTCGGTGCCTCAACCCTGCTTGCGGGCGAGCGCGCGGTGGCCGATGTCGCGGCGGTATTGCATGCCTTCGAAGTGGATCTGGTTGATCGCGTCGTAGGCGGCCTGCTGCGCGCCGCGGACCGAATCGGACAGCCCGACCACGCACAGCACGCGGCCACCCGAGGTCACGAGCTTGTCGCCGTCGAACGTGGTGCCGGCATGGAACGTGACCGCGTGCGCGGTTTCTTCGGGGATGCCGTTGATCCGGTCGCCCTTGCGCGGCGCGTCGGGATAGCCGTGCGCGGCCAGCACCACGCCGAGCGCGGTGCGGCGGTCCCAGTCGAGCTCGACGGTGTCGAGCGTGCCGGCGATCGCCTGCTCGACCACCTTCGAGAAGTCGCTCTTCAGGCGCGCCATGATCGGCTGCGTTTCCGGGTCGCCCATCCGGCAGTTGAATTCCAGCGTGCGCGGATTGCCGTCCTTGTCGATCATCAGGCCCGCGTACAGGAAGCCGGTGAAGCGGATGCCGTCGTTCTCCATGCCGCGCACGGTCGGCATGATGATCTCGCGCATCACGCGCGCATGCATCTGCGGCGTGACGATCGGGGCCGGCGAATAGGCGCCCATGCCGCCCGTGTTGGGGCCGCGGTCGCCGTCGAGCAGGCGCTTGTGGTCCTGGCTGGAAGCGAGCGCGAGCGCATGCTTGCCGTCCACCATCACGATGAAGCTGGCTTCCTCGCCGTCGAGGAATTCCTCGATCACGACGCGCGCGCCGGCATCGCCGAGCTTGTTGCCCGACAGCATCATGTCGACGGCCTCGTGCGCTTCTTCCAGCGACATCGCCACCACCACGCCCTTGCCGGCCGCGAGGCCGTCGGCCTTGACCACGATCGGCGCGCCCTTGGCGTCGATATAGGCGTGTGCGGCGGCCGCGTCGGTGAAGGTTTCGTATTCGGCGGTCGGGATGCCGTGGCGCTTCATGAACGCCTTGGCGAAGTCCTTCGAGCTTTCGAGCTGCGCGGCTTCGCGAGTCGGGCCGAACACCTTCAGGCCGCGCGAGCGGAAGTGGTTGACGATGCCGGCGGCGAGCGGCGCTTCCGGGCCGACCAGCGTGAACGCCACCTGCTCGGCCTCGGCGAAGTCGGCCAGGTCGTCGAGCGAGGTCAGTTCGATGTTCTTCAGGCGCGCGTCCTGCGCGGTGCCGCCGTTGCCGGGCGCAACGTAGACGGTCTGGACGCGCGGCGACTGGGCGAGTTTCCAGGCGAGCGCGTGTTCGCGGCCGCCGGAACCGACGACGAGTAGTTTCATGGGATTCCCCGCAGACTAGAAAATGGGGCGGCCGGCGCGCCTCGGGCGGGCCGGCCGCGGAACCTGACGCCGGCCGCCTTTCACCCGAAAGACGGACCGGCGCGCGTTCATTCGTCGACGATGACCGCGTTCGTGTAGACCTCCTGGACGTCGTCGAGGTCTTCGAGCACGTCGAGGAGCTTCTGCATCTTCACGGCGTCGTCGCCCGTGAATTCCACTTCGTTCTGCGGCTTCATCGTCACTTCGGCGAGTTCGGCCTTGAAGCCGGCCGCCTCCAGCGCGTCCTTGACCTGCGAGAACGCCTGCCAGTCGCAGAGCACCTCGATGCTGCCGTCCTCGTTGGTGTTGACGTCGTCGGCACCGGCCTCGAGCGCCGCTTCCATCAGCGAGTCCTCGGACGTGCCGGGCGCGAACAGGAACTGGCCGACGTGATCGAACATGAACGCCACCGAGCCGTCGGTGCCCATGTTGCCGCCGTACTTCGAGAACGCGTGGCGCACTTCCGCGACGGTCCGCACGCGGTTGTCGGTCATGGTGTCGACGATGATCGCCGCGCCGCCGATGCCGTAGCCCTCGTAGCGGATTTCCTCGTAGTTCGCGCCGTCCGCGCCGCCCACGCCGCGATCGATCGCGCGCTTGACGTTGTCCTTCGGCATGTTCGCGTCGGCCGCCTTGTCGACCGCCAGGCGCAGGCGCGGGTTCGAGTTCGCGTCGCCGCCGCCCAGGCGTGCCGCCACCTGGATTTCCTTGATCAGGCGCGTCCAGACCTTGCCGCGCTTCGCGTCGGCCGCTGCCTTCTTATGCTTGATGTTGGCCCATTTGGAATGACCAGCCATACCAGTTCTCCGTCGCCCGCGCCGTGCGGCGGGCGTGTCTTAAGCGATGTGTTGCGGTGCGTTGTGGCGCGGTGCCGCGAGAAGTCGTTGGTTCGCGTGTCGGCCCGCTCGCGCGGCATCGTGTGCCGGGGGCGGGGCCGGCCCGCCAGGGGCCGGGAACGCGAAGCACGCGATTTTACCATGCGGCGAAGCGCGCGCCGGGCGGGGGTGGGCGTTCACATACGCCATGCGGGGCCGGGTTGCGCGCGCCGCCACCGTGGCCGACCGGGGCTGACGGGGCCGCGGCTCAGTTCTTGGTGCCGAACAGCCGGTCGCCGGCGTCGCCCAAGCCCGGCACGATGTAGGCGTGCTCGTTCAGGTGCGAATCGAGCGAGGCCACGTAGACCTTCACGTCCGGATGCGCGTCCTGGAACACCTGGATGCCTTCGGGCGCGGCCACCAGCGCGAGGAACAGAATGCGCCCGCCCGGCACCTGGCGGCGCTTGAGCACGTCCACGGCGTGGACCGCCGAGTAGCCGGTGGCGATCATCGGATCGCAGAGGATGAAGGTGCGGTCCTCGAGGTCGGGCAGGCGCACCAGGTATTCGACCGGGCGGTGGTCGTCGGCGCGGTAGACGCCGATGTGGCCGACGCGCGCCGACGGCACCAGGTCGAGCAGGCCGTCCGACATGCCGATCCCGGCGCGCAGCACCGGCACGATCGCCACCTTCTTGCCCGCGATCACCGGTGCGTCGATCTCGACCAGCGGGGTCTCGACCCGTTTCGTCGTGATCGGCAGGTTGCGCGTGATCTCGTAGCCCATCAGCAGCGTGATCTCGCGCAGCAGCTCGCGGAACGTGCGCGTGGAGGTGTCCTTGTCGCGCATGTGGGTGAGTTTGTGCTGGATCAGCGGGTGATCGAGGATGAAAAGGTTCGGAAAGCGGCTGTCCTGGGTCATGACGGGCGACGGGCGGCGGAAAAGGGATTCATCGGATTCGGCTGCCGCCTGCATGGCAGCGCGGCA
The DNA here is from genome assembly GCF_022870505.1 of Burkholderia perseverans. Taxonomy (NCBI): domain Bacteria; kingdom Pseudomonadati; phylum Pseudomonadota; class Betaproteobacteria; order Burkholderiales; family Burkholderiaceae; genus Burkholderia; species Burkholderia perseverans. The sequence goes on along the minus strand of NZ_CP045094.1, from coordinate 3,208,114 downwards.
ATGGCGCAAGTTTACCGAAGATGCCGGGGCGCGATCCGGATATTATCGACGTTTCGTGCGCGGGCGACGGCGGCCGGGGCCGGCGGGATCGGGCCGGAACGATCGGGCCGGAGCGGTCGGCGTTCCCCGCGCGATTCGTCGCGTTTCGGTGCGGCCCGGCCGCCCGCTTACCAGGACAGACTCGAATGGATCTCGGCATCGCAGGACGGACCGCGCTCGTGTGCGCGGCCAGCAAGGGACTCGGACGCGGTTGCGCGCAGGCGCTGGCGGCCGAGGGCGTGAAGCTCGTGATCGTCGCGCGCACGCAGGCGACGCTCGACGCCACCGCGGCGCAGATCCGCGAGGCCACCGGCGCCGAGGTGACGGCCGTGGCCTGCGACATCACCACGGCCGCCGGCCGCGAGGCGGCGCTCGCCGCGTGCCCGCAGCCCGACATCCTCGTGACCAACGCGGGCGGCCCGCCGCCCGGCGACTTCCGCGATTTCTCGCGCGACGACTGGATTCGCGCGATCGACGCGAACATGCTCACGCCGATCGAGCTGATCCGCGCCACCGTGGACGGCATGATCGCGCGCCGCTTCGGGCGCATCGTCAACATCACGAGTTCGGCCGTGAAGGCGCCGATCGACGTGCTCGCGCTGTCCAACGGCGCACGCTCGGGGCTGACGGGCTTCATCGCCGGGCTCTCGCGCAAGGTGGCGGAGCACAACGTGACGATCAACAACCTGCTGCCTGGGCTGTTCGACACCGACCGCATCCAGACCACGCTGGCCGCCTCGGCGAAGGCGGCCGGCAAGCCCGTCGACGAGATGCGCGCGCGCCGCACGCAGGAGATTCCGGCGCGCCGGCTCGGCCAGCCCGACGAGTTCGGCGCGGCCTGCGCGTTCCTCTGCAGCGCGCACGCCGGCTACATCACCGGCCAGAACTGGCTGCTCGACGGCGGCGCATACCCGGGCACGTTCTGATCCGCCGGCCCGGGCCGCGGGTCCGGGCCGCGGGTCCGGCTACCCGCCCGCCGTCCGGGCGGGCCGTTTTCCGGGGCGGCGGCGCATGCCGTGCAGCTCCGGCCCATCGCTTCACAGGACTCCCCCGCATGAACGCACCCCGTATTGCGCTGATCGCGCACGATGCGAAGAAGGATGAAATCGTCGCGCTGACCGGCGCCTATCGCGACACGCTCGCGCGCTGCGAGCTGGTTGCGACCGGCACCACGGGCGGCCGGATCGCGAGCGCACACGGCCTGGAGGTGGAACGCAAGCTGTCGGGACCGCTCGGCGGCGACCAGCAGATCGGCGCCGAGCTGGCCTCGGGCCGCGTCCATCTGGTGGTGTTCCTGCGCGATCCGATGACGGCGCAGCCGCACGATCCCGATATCAACGCGCTGGTGCGCGTCTGCGACGTCCACGACGTGCCGGTGGCCACCAACGTGGCGACCGCGCGCGTGCTGCTCGACGACCTGGTGCGGAGAATGGCGCCGCAGGCCTGAGCATGGCCGCGGGATGATCGCGGCCATGGCTGGCCGGGCCGGCGGCCGCTGCCGCCCGGCCAGCCCGGCGCGGTGGCGTCAGTTGACGGTCTGGATCAGCAGCGTCGCCGTGCCCTGGTTGTCGGAGCAGACGTCGTCGCTGACGAACGCGAAGAACGGCGTCGGCGCGGCGTTGTTCACGTCGACGATGGTCGGCTGCTGGATCGAGATCCCGAACATCGCGTTGGCGTTGCCGCCCTGCACCAGCACCGAGTTGATCGGGCACACGCCGGCCAGCACGCAGTTCATCGTGTTCGACGTCAGCGACATCACGTAGCGGCCCGGCGCCAGCGTGAACTGTGCCGGGGTGGCGCCGGAGACGCCGGTGGTCAGGATGTTGGTCAGGCAGTTCTGCTTCGCGTCGATGGTGATCGAGGTGGCGGCTTCGCAGACGAGCGGCGCGAGGGCGAGCGCGACGGTGGCGAACAGGGACGAGAAGCGGGACGAGATGCGCATGTTCGGAATCCTTTGAGTTCGTGATGTTTTCGACGCCCGCGGCGCATGCCCGGGCGCACGGCTCGACGTTGTTCGTGGCGGCCCGCCACGTTTGCTGCCGGAATCGCATGCCGATCGCCGCGCCTCGAGGCGCATCGCCGTCGCCGCATTGATCAGACGATACGATCCTCTGCATTAACGACGCGTTTGAAACGAACTTGAAGTGAACTTGAAGGCGAATCGAAGCGCGCCGATCGCCGGTGCCCCCGCCTGCAGGAAATCCGCCAACGCGCGAGAATCGGACACCCCGTCCCAGGACGGCCGCAGCTTTTCCGAGAACATTCCAACGCAGGAGCACGAGACATGCCGAAAGCAATCCGTTACGACCAGCCGGGCGGCCCGGAAGTGATGAAGTGGGTCGACGTCGAAGTGGGCGAACCGCAGGCGGGCGAGGTGCGCATCCGCCACCATGCGGTCGGCCTCAACTACATCGATGTCTATTTCCGCAACGGGCTCTATCCGCAGCCGCTGCCGGGCGGTCTCGGCCAGGAGGGCGCGGGCGAGGTGGTGGCGGTGGGCGAGGGCGTCACAACGCTGAAGGTGGGCGACCGCGTGGCCTACACCGGCGTGCCGCCCGGCTCGTATGCCGAGGAACGCGTGCTGCCGGCCGCGAAGATCGTCAAGCTGCCCGACGCGATCAGCTACGACGACGCGGCCTCGCTGATGCTGCAGGGCCTGACGGCCCACTACCTGCTGCGCCGCACCTATCCCGTCAAGGCCGGCGACACGATCGTGATCCACGCGGCCGCGGGCGGCGTCGGCCTGATCGCCTGCCAGTGGGCCAAGGCGCTCGGCGCGACGGTGATCGGCACGGTCGGCTCGGACGAGAAGGCCGAACTCGCGAAGGCGCACGGCTGCGATCACCCGATCGTCTACACGCGCGAGAACTTCGCCGAGCGCGTCAAGCAGATCACGGGCGGCGCCGGCGTGCCGGTGGTCTACGACTCGATCGGCAAGGACACCTACCTGCAGTCGCTCGACAGCCTCGCGCCGCTCGGCCTGTTCGTCAGCTTCGGCAACGCGTCGGGGCCGCTGCCGGCGATCGACTCGAAGGAATTCTCGTCGCGCGGCTCGCTGTTCTTCACGCGGCCGACTCTGTTCACCTACATCGCGAAGCGCGAGGATCTCGAACGCGGCGCGGCCGAACTGTTCGCGGCGGTCACCTCGGGCACGGTGAAGACCAACGTCCGCCAGCGCTATCCGCTCGAACGCGTCGCCGACGCGCATCGCGATCTCGAGGCGCGCCGCACCACCGGCTCGACGATCCTGCTGCCGTAAGCCCCGGCACCCGGCATCGGGCTTCCCGCGGCGGCGCCAAGGCGCCGCCGTTTTGCGTTTACAGCGCCGCGTTTACGCGTTTTTTACACCTCCCGCCCGAGCTTTGACCTGCCCTTTACGCGCATTCCCATAACGTTGCATCCGTTCGAACAGGAACACGGAGAACACAACAATGGATGCGCTGTATGTAGGCGGTCTCGCACTGTTTGCGGTGCTGATCGTCGCGCTGGTCGCGGGGTGCGACAAGCTCTCGCAAATGGGTCGCGGGGGGCGGTCATGAACTGGATGCTTTGGCTCGCGGGGCTCGCCACCGCGCTGTTGTTCGCTTATCTGGTCTACGCGCTGCTGCGCGCGGAGGACATCGAATGAACGCGAACAACCTGTTGCAGGCGGGGATCTTCATCGTCGTGCTGCTGGCGCTTGCCGTGCCGGTGGCCGGCTATCTGAGCCGCGTGATGGACGGCTCGTCGCGCGTGGTGCGCGTGTTCGGCCCGCTCGAACGCGCGCTGTATCGCGTGGCCGGCGTGGACCCGGGCGCCGAGATGTCGTGGAAGCACTACGCGCTCGCCGCGATCGCGTTCAACGTGCTCGGCGTGCTGTTCCTCTATCTGCTGCTGCGCATCCAGCAATGGCTGCCCGGCAACCCGCAGCAGTTCGCGCCGATGACGGTGGACGGCGCGTTCAACACGGCGGTCAGCTTCGTCACCAACACGAACTGGCAGGACTATTCGCCCGAGCAGACGGTCAGCTACCTGACGCAGATGCTGGGCCTGACCGTGCAGAACTTCCTGTCGGCGGCCACCGGGATCGTGGTGGTGATCGCGCTGATCCGCGGCTTCGCGCGCCACACGGCGAAGACCATCGGCAACTTCTGGGTCGACCTCACGCGCGTGACGCTCTATGTGCTGCTGCCGATGGCGGCGTTGATCGCCGCGCTGCTGATGAGCCAGGGCGTGATCCAGAACTTCCGCGCGTACACCGACGTGCCGACGCTGCAGGCCTCGAGCTACCCGGCGCCGAAGCTCGACGCGCAGGGCAATCCGCTGAAGGACGCCAAGGGCAACCCGGTGACGGTCGCCACGCCGCTCACCTCGCAGACCATCGCGATGGGGCCGGTCGCCTCGCAGGAAGCGATCAAGATGCTCGGCACCAACGGCGGCGGCTTCTTCAACGGCAACTCCGCGCATCCCTACGAGAACCCGACGCCGTTCTCGAACGTCGTGCAGACGCTGTCGATCCTGATCCTGCCCGCCGCGCTCTGTCTCGTGTTCGGGCGCATGATCGGCGACCGGCGCCAGGGCATCGCGGTGCTGGCGGCGATGACGGTGGCGTTCGCGGTGGCGGTCGGCATCGAGGCGGGCGCCGAGCAGCGCGCGAGCCCGGTGTTCGCGGCGCTGCACGTCGACCAGGGCGCCGGCGCGCGGCAGGCGGGCGGCAACATGGAAGGCAAGGAGACGCGCTTCGGCATCGCCCAGACCAGCCTCTTCGTGGTGGCCACCACCGCCGCCTCGTGCGGCGCCGTGGACGGCGCGCACGATTCGCTGAGCCCGGTCGGCGGGCTGGTGCCGATGCTCCTGATCCAGCTCGGCGAGGTGATCTTCGGCGGGGTCGGCTCCGGGCTCTACGGGATGCTGGTGTTCGCGCTGCTGGCGGTGTTCGTGGCGGGCCTGATGATCGGCCGCACGCCCGAGTACGTCGGCAAGAAGATCGAGGCCTACGAGATGAAGATGGTGTCGATCGTGGTGCTGCTCACGCCGCTGCTGGTGCTGGTCGGTACCTCGATCGCGGTGCTCTCGGCGGCGGGCCGCGCGGGGATCGCGAACCCCGGCCCGCACGGCTTCTCGGAGATCCTCTACGCGTTCAGCTCGGCCGCCAACAACAACGGCAGCGCGTTCGCGGGGCTCACCGTGAGCACGCCGTTCTACAACTGGCTGACCGCGATCGCGATGTGGTTCGGGCGCTTCGGCACGATCGTGCCGGTGCTCGCGATCGCCGGCTCGCTGGCCGCGAAGAAGCGCATCGCCGCCACCAGCGGCACGCTGCCCACGCACGGGCCGCTGTTCGTGGTGCTGCTGCTCGGCTCGGTGCTGCTGGTGGGCGCGCTCACCTACGTGCCGGCGCTCGCGCTCGGCCCCGGCGTCGAGCACCTGATGCTGTTCGCGAACTCGCACTGATCGATCCGGGCCGGGCGGCGCGAGCGCCCCCGGCCCACCCACACAGGTAACGGGAATACGGTATCCGCGCATCGCTCGCGATGCCATCGAGGATCACAATGAATCAACATTCCGCAACGCGATCGATGTTCGACCCGGCGCTGGTGCGCCCGGCGATCGTCGAATCGTTCAAGAAACTCACGCCGCGCACGCAGTTCCGCAATCCGGTGATGTTCTGCGTCTACGTCGGCAGCGTGCTCACCACCATCCTCTGGATCGCCGCGCTCGCGGGCCAGGCCGAGGCGCCGGCCGGCTTCATCCTCGCGGTCACGCTGTGGCTCTGGTTCACGGTGCTGTTCGCGAACTTCGCCGAGGCGCTTGCCGAGGGCCGCTCGAAGGCCCAGGCCGCCTCGCTGCGCAGCGCGAAGAAGGACGTGATGGCCAAGAAGCTCAACGAGCCGCATCCGAAGTCGCCGATCCGCATCACCACCGCCAGCGAGCTGCGCCGCGGCGACGTGGTGCTGGTCGAGGCCGGCGACACGATCCCCGCCGACGGCGAGGTGGTGGACGGCGTCGCCTCGGTCGACGAATCGGCGATCACCGGCGAATCGGCGCCGGTGATCCGCGAATCGGGCGGCGATTTCTCGTCGGTCACGGGCGGCACGCGCGTGCTGTCGGACTGGATCGTCGTGAAGGTCACGGCCAACCCGGGCGAGGCGTTCCTCGACCGGATGATCGCGATGGTGGAAGGCGCCAAGCGCCAGAAGACCCCCAATGAGATCGCGCTGACCATCCTGCTGGTGGCGCTGACGATCGTGATGCTGCTGGCCACCGCCACGCTGCTGCCGTTCTCGATCTTCTCGGTGCAGGCGATGGGCGCGGGCCACGTGGTGACCATCACGGCGCTGGTCGCGCTGCTGGTGTGCCTGATCCCGACCACCATCGGCGGGCTGCTCTCGGCGATCGGCGTGGCCGGCATGAGCCGCATGATGCAGGCCAACGTGATCGCCACCTCGGGGCGCGCGGTCGAGGCGGCCGGCGACGTCGACGTGCTGCTGCTCGACAAGACCGGCACCATCACGCTCGGCAACCGCCAGGCCTCCGCGTTCGTGCCGGCCGCCGGCGTGCCGGAGGAAACGCTGGCCGACGCGGCGCAGCTCTCGTCGCTGGCCGACGAAACGCCCGAGGGCCGCAGCATCGTGGTGCTGGCCAAGACGCGCTTCAACCTGCGCCAGCGCGACATGGCGGCGCTGCGCGCGACCTTCATCGGCTTCTCGGCGCAGACCCGCATGAGCGGCGTGGACCTGCCCGACCGCGAGATCCGCAAGGGCGCGGCCGACGCGATCCGCCACTACGTCGAGGCGCATGGCGCGCGCTTCCCCGAGGACGTGCGGCGCGCCGTGGACGACATCGCGCGGCGCGGCAGCACCCCGCTGGTGGTGGCCGAGCGGCAGGGCGACGCGACCCGCGTGCTCGGCGTGATCGAGCTGAAGGACATCGTGAAGGGCGGCATCAAGGAGCGCTTCGCCGAACTGCGCAGGATGGGCATCAAGACCGTGATGGTGACGGGCGACAACCGGCTCACCGCCGCCGCGATCGCGGCCGAGGCCGGCGTCGACGACTTCCTCGCCGAGGCCACCCCCGAGACCAAGCTCGCGACGATCCGCGAGCACCAGTCGGCGGGGCGCCTGGTGGCGATGACGGGCGACGGCACCAACGACGCGCCGGCGCTCGCGCAGGCCGACGTCGCGGTGGCCATGAACACCGGCACGCAGGCGGCCAAGGAAGCCGGCAACATGGTCGACCTCGATTCGAACCCGACCAAGCTGATCGAGATCGTCGAGATCGGCAAGCAGATGCTGATGACGCGCGGCTCGCTGACGACCTTCTCGATCGCCAACGACGTCGCCAAGTATTTCGCGATCATCCCGGCCGCGTTCGCCACCACCTATCCGCAGCTCGACGCGCTGAACGTGATGCATCTGGCCACGCCGGCCTCGGCGATCATGTCCGCGGTGATCTTCAACGCGCTGATCATCGTGCTGCTGATCCCGCTCGCGCTCAAGGGCGTGCGCTATCGCGCGCTCGGCGCGGCCACGCTGCTGCGCCGCAACCTGCTGGTCTACGGACTCGGCGGGATCCTGGTGCCGTTCGTCGGCATCAAGCTGATCGACATCGTGCTCGCCGCTTTTGGCTGGGTATAAAGGAAGGTTCGTCATGAAGACCCTGATTCGTCCGCTCGTCGTCCTGTTCGCGGTGCTCACCGCCGTCACGGGGCTCGCGTATCCGGCGGTGATGACCGCGTTCGGCTCGGCCGTGTTCCCGTCGCAGGCGGGCGGCAGCCTGATCGAGCTGACCGGCAAGGTGGTCGGCTCCTCGCTGATCGGCCAGCCGTTCGACGCGCCGCAATACTTCTGGGGGCGGCTCTCGGCCACCAGCCCGATGCCGTACAACGCGCAGGGTTCGAGCGCCTCGAACCTCGGCCCGACCAACCCGGCGCTGGCCGACCAGGTCAAGGGCCGGCTCGACGCGCTGAAGGCGGCCGGCACCGATCTCTCGCAGCCGGTGCCGGTGGACCTCGTCACCGCTTCGGGCAGCGGCCTCGATCCGGAGATCAGCCCGGCCGCGGCGGCCTACCAGATCGCGCGCGTCGCGAAGGCGCGCGCGCTGCCGGCCGACGCGGTGCGCCAGCTGGTCGACGCGCATACGCGGGGCCGCCAGTTCGGCCTGTTCGGCGAGCCGCGCGTGAACGTGCTCGAACTGAACCTCGCGCTCGACGCGGGCAAGGCGGCCGCGCACTGAGCCGGCCTGACCTGGGCGATTTGGACGATTGGGGCGGGCTGCCCGGTCGTCCGATGCGGCGCGCCCGGTGCGCGCCGCCTTTTCTTTTTCCGGGGTTTGGCACCACAATGCAGCGACCTTCCACGACGCGCCGCCCGCGACCCGCGGCGGCGCTCCTCGCATGAACCGTCCCGATCCCGACCAGCTTCTCGACAAGCTCCAGCGCGAGGCGGAGAAGCAGCAGCGCGGCCGGCTGAAGATCTTCTTCGGCGCCTCGGCCGGCGTCGGCAAGACCTATGCGATGCTGCGGGCCGCGCGCTCGCGCGCCGACGAGGGCGTCGACGTGCTGGTCGGCATCGTCGAGACGCACGGCCGCCGCGAGACCGCCGAGCTGCTCGACGGGCTCGACCTGCTCGCGCCGCGCATGATCGAGCATCGCGGCCGGCGGCTCGAGGAGTTCGACCTCGACGCGGCGCTCGAACGGCGCCCGCAGCTGGTGCTGGTCGACGAGCTGGCCCACTCGAACCTGCCCGGCACGCGCCACCTGAAGCGCTGGCAGGACGTGCACGAGCTGCTCGACGCCGGTATCGACGTCTACACCACCGTGAACGTCCAGCACCTCGAAAGCCTCAACGACGTGGTCGGCGCGATCACCGGCATCCGTGTCTGGGAGACCGTGCCGGACCGCGTGTTCGACGCGGCCGACGAGGTCACGCTGGTCGACCTGCCGGCCGACGAGCTGCTCGAACGGATGCGCGACGGCAAGGTGTACCTGCCGCAGCAGGCCGAGCGCGCGGTGCGCAACTTCTTCCGCAAGGGCAATCTGATCGCGCTGCGCGAGCTGGCGCTGCGCCGCACCGCCGACCGCGTCGACGCGCAGATGCGCGAGTACCGCGCCGATCGCTCGATCGCGCGCATCTGGCAGGCGCGCGAGCGGCTGCTGGTGTGCGTCGGGCCGGGGCCGGAGGCGCCCACGCTGGTGCGCGCGGCCGCGCGCCTCGCGGCCGGCCTGAAGGCCGACTGGATCGCCGTGTACGTGGAGACGCCGCGCTCGCAGCGGCTCGACGATGCGCGGCGGCGCCGGCCGCTCGATGCGCTGAAGCTCGCGGCCGAGCTCGGCGCCGAGACCGTCACGCTCGCCGGCGGCGACGCGGTGGCCGCGCTGATCGGCTACGCGCAGGTGCGCAACGTCTCGAAGCTGGTGGCGGGCGGCTCGCCGCGCACCGGCGTCGCGCGGCGGCTGGCGCGGCCGTTCGGCGAGCGGCTCGCCGAGCGTGCCGGCGACCTCGACCTGATGCTGCTGCGCACCTCGGCGCAGGACGAGGCGCGCCGCGCGCCGTCCGACGCCGGCGCGCTGGCCTGGCGCGACGCGTTCCTGCGGCTGGCGGGCGAGCGCTCGCCGCCGCGCCACTACGCCGTGGCCGCCGCGATCTGCGCGGTGCTGACCGGCATCGCGAGCCTCGCGCAGACGCGCCTCGACCTGACCAACCTGGTGATGCTGTACCTGCTCGGCGTGGTGTTCAGCGCCGTGCGGCTCGGGCGCGGGCCGGGCGTGATGCAGTCGTTCCTGTCGGTCGCCGCGTTCGATTTCTTCTTCGTGCCGCCGCGCATGTCGCTGTCGGTGTCCGACACGCAATACCTGCTGACTTTCTTCGGCATGCTGCTGACCTCGCTCGTGATCAGCCACCTGACCTCGAGCCTGACGCGCGCGGCGGGCCTGGCCGAGCGGCGCGAGCGCCGCACCGGCGCGATGTACGCGATGGCGCGCGAGCTGGCCGCCGCGCTGACGGCCGAGCAGATCGTCGAGATCGGCAGCCGCCACGTGGCCGAGGTGTTCCGCGCGCGCGTGGCGATGCTGCTGCCCGACGGCGCGGACCAGGTGCGCCAGAAGATCGAGAATCCCGACGAGGCGCTGACGCTGACGGGCGCCGCGCTCGACAGCGACGTCGGGCAGTGGGTCTACGACCAGCAGAAGCCGGCCGGACGCGGCACCGACACGCTGCCGGCCGCGCTCGCGCGATACCTGCCGCTCAAGGCGCCGATGCGCACGCGCGGCGTGCTGGCGGTGGTCACGCAGGACGCGCGCGAGCTCGACATGCCCGAGCAGCAGCGCATGCTCGAGGCGTTCGCCGCGCAGATCGCGCTCGCGCTCGAACGCGTCCATTACGTCGAGATCGCGCGCGATGCGCTCGTCAGCATGGAATCGGAGCGGCTGCGCAACTCGCTGTTGTCGGCGATCTCGCACGACCTGCGCACGCCGCTCACCACCATCGTCGGCTTTTCGTCGATGCTGGCGGGGCTGCACGAGGCGGCGGGGCAGGGCGGCGGCGCGGCCGGGGCTGCCGGCATGGCGGCCACCACGGGTACGGCGGCGGGCACGGCGGCTACCGTGTCAGCCACGGCGGCCGGGGCCGCCGCGAGCCGCGAGCATGAACTCGCCGAGGCGATCCACGACGAGGCGCTGCGCATGACCGGGATCGTCACGAACCTGCTCGACATGGCGCGGCTGCAGGCCGGCAGCCTGCAGCTGAAGCGGCAGTGGTCGCTGCTCGAGGAAACCGTCGGCGCCGCGCTCGCGGCCTGCAAGCGCGTGCTGGCGCGCCATCCGGTGCAGGTGCGGCTGCCGGCCGACCTGCCGCTGTTGCAGACCGACGCGGTGCTGATGGAGCGGCTGTTCGCGAACCTGTTCGAGAACGCGGCGAAGTACACGCCGGCCGGCGCCGCGCTCGTGATCGGCGCCGAGCGCATCGACGAGGACGGCAAGCCGTTCGTGCGCGTCACCGTCGACGATCACGGCCCGGGCCTGCGCGCCGGCATGGAGGCGCGCATCTTCGACAAGTTCACGCGCGGCGAGAAGGAGTCGGCCACGCCCGGCATCGGGCTCGGGCTCGCGATCTGCCGGGCGATCGTCGATGCGCACGGCGGTAGAATCGGCGCACGCAACCGGCTCGCGCCAGACGGCTCGGTGCTCGGCGCGCGATTCTGGTTCACGCTGCCCGTCGATGCGCCGCCGCCCGTGCCCGAAGTCGATGACGCCGGTGAGGTCGAGCAGGCCGATGGAGCCGACGCAGCCGCCGACGATGCCGACCGGAGCGCGGCGGACGAGGGCCAGGCTGCCACCCCCGGCCAGCAGCCCCCTTCGCGCGCCGCCCCCGCCGCTTTCGAACCTCCGCTTACGCCCGACCATGAGTGAACCGACGCTGACCGTCGTCCTGATCGAGGACGAAAAACAGATCCGCCGCTTCGTGCGCACCGCGCTCGAAGCCGAGGGCATCGCCGTGTTCGACGCCGAGACCGGCAAGCAGGGGCTGATCGAGACGGCCACGCGCAAGCCCGACCTGGTGATCGTCGATCTCGGGCTGCCCGACACCGACGGCCTCGACGTGATCCGCGAGCTGCGCGGCTGGTCCGAGCTGCCGGTGATCGTGCTGTCGGCGCGCACGCGCGAGGACGAGAAGGTGGCCGCGCTCGACGCCGGCGCCGACGATTACCTGACCAAGCCGTTCGGCGTGTCCGAGCTGCTGGCGCGGATTCGCGCGCATCTGCGGCGGCGCAACCTCGGCGGCGCGAACGACACGCCGAGCGTGACGTTCGGCGCGATCACCGTGGACCTCGCGCTGCGCGTCGTCACGCGCGCCGGCACGCCCGTGCATCTGACGCCGCTCGAATACCGCCTGCTCGCGACGCTGGTGCGCCACGCGGGCCGCGTGCTGACGCACCGGCAGCTGCTGCGCGACGTCTGGGGGCCGTCGCACGTCGAGAGCCATCACTACCTGCGGATCTACATGGCGCACCTGCGCCAGAAGCTCGAAGCCGATCCGGCGCAGCCGGAACACATCGTCACCGAAACCGGGGTGGGCTACCGGCTGGTCGGCGCGGCCTGAACGGCTGCCGGCCCGGCAGTACCAGGGCATCCGGCAATCCGGCGACGATCCGGTCCCACGCCGTGCGTCGCGATTGCCCCGTCGCGGGGCCGCGGCGCGCCATGTCAGCCGCGCCAGCTGCGCGCCGATCCGGCGCCGATGCTGGCCGCCAGCGCCGTGGCGGGCCCGGGGGACCCGCCCGGCTTTCCGTAATGATTTTGATATAATCGCCGGTCGCATCGGGACGACCCGGTCGCGCCTTTCGATTCACGGGGACGGCCCCGTCTTTTCCCGTGGAGTCCCTCATGTCCTGGATCCTGCTGTTCGTCGCCGGCCTGCTCGAAATCGCCTGGGCGGCCGGCATGAAAACGTCGGAGGGCTTCACGCGCCTCTGGCCTTCCGTGTTCACCGTAGTCACCGCGCTCGGCAGCTTCGCGCTGCTCGCGGTGGCGATGCGCCAGCTGCCGCTCGGCACGGCCTATGCGGTCTGGACCGGCATCGGCGTGGTCGGCGCCTTCGTAGTCGGCATCGTGCTGATGGGCGAGGCCGTCACGTTCATGCGCGTCGCGAGCGCGCTGCTGATCGTGCTTGGCCTGCTCGGCCTGAAAATGACTTCGGGCCACTGAGCCCGCCCGGCCCGCCGCGCGCGTCCCGAGCGCCCGCTCGGCGCTTTCCCGTGCGGTGCGTGCTGCGGCGCGTCTATAATGGGACGACATTTTCCCGGAACGATGCTGCTGGCCGCCCGTCGAGGCACCGGCGGCGCGTCCGCCTCGCCGGCCGCCGCGCCGGCACGCGCGTTCGGCGCGCAAGGAGACCGCTCATGGTCGAGGCCATTTCGCTCGGCGCGGGGCTCGCGTGGGCGAGCGGGCTGCGCCTCTATCTGACGGTGCTGATCGCCGGCGTGCTCGCGCGCACCGGCCTCGTCCACCTGCCCGACACGCTCGCCGCGCTGACTTCCCCGTGGGTGATCGGCGCCGCCGCCGTGCTCGCCATCGCCGAATTCCTCGCCGACAAGATTCCCGCGTTCGATTCGCTCTGGGACGCGATCCACACCTTCATCCGGATTCCGGCCGGCGCGGTGCTGGCCGCCGGCGCGCTCGGCCATGCCGATCCGGCGATGCTGATGGTCGCCGGGCTCGCGGGCGGCACGCTGGCCGGCTCCGCGCACGTCGCGAAGGCCGGCACGCGCGCGCTGATCAACCTGTCGCCCGAGCCGGTGTCGAACTGGATCGCCTCGGCGACCGAGGACGGCCTCGTCTGCGCCGGCCTCGCGCTCGCGTTCTTCGTCCCGCTGCTGTTCCTCTTGCTGATGATCGGCTTCGTCGCGTTTGCCGCGTGGGTGCTGCCACGGCTCTGGCGCGGCGTGTCGGGCGGATTTCGCGGGATGGCGCACCAGATGGTGTCGCGCTTCAATTCACTCGGAGGCAAGCGGGATTGACGACGCAGCATGAGGGAGTTCGCGCCGCACGCGGCGCGCGTCTGGGGCCGGGCGAACTGGTACGGCAATCGATCCGGATGACGATGCGCGACTGGCGCGCGGGCGAGCTGACGCTGCTGGTGCTCGCGCTGGTGCTGGCGGTGGCCGCGCTGACCAGCGTCGGCTTCCTGTCGGACCGGCTGCGCCAGGGGCTCGAGCACGATGCGCGCCAGATGCTCGGCGCCGATTTCGTGGTACGCGGCGACCGCCCCGTCGATCCGTCGTTCGCCGCCGCCGCGCGCGCCGACGGGCTGGCCACGGCCACCACCGCGATCTTCCCGAGCATGGTCGGCGGCACCGGCGCCAACGCGCCGTCGCGGCTCGCCGCCGTCAAGGCCGTCTCGGCCGGCTATCCGCTGCGCGGGCAGGTGGAGATCGCCGGCGCGGCCACCGCGCCGGGCCGCCCGGCTGGCGCGATTCCGGCGCCCGGCACCGTGTGGGCCGATCCGGCGCTGCTCGACGCGCTGCATCTGAAGATCGGCGATCCGGTGCGGGTCGGCCAGCGCAGTTTCACGATCGCCGCGGCGATCACGCGCGAACTCGATCGCGGCTTCTCGTTCGTCAATTTCTCGCCGCGCCTGATGCTGCGCGAGGACGAACTCGCCTCCACCGGCCTGGTCGGCTACGGCAGCCGCGTGACCTATCGGCTGCTGGTGGCCGGCCCCGACGCGGCCGTGGCGCGCTTCGCCGCGCTCGCGCACCAGCGCGTGGACGGCGGCAAGCTGCGCGGCGTGGTGCTCGAATCGCTGCAGGAAGGCCAGCCGCAGGTGCGCGAGACGCTCGACCGTGCCCGCCACTTCCTGACGCTGGTGTCGCTGCTCACGGCGCTGCTCTCGGCGGTGGCGATCGCGATGGCCGCGCAGCGCTACATGCGCCGCCATCTCGACGGCTGCGCCGCGATGCGCTGCCTCGGCACCCGCCAGCGCACGCTCGCGGGCCTGTTTGCGCTCGAATTCGTCGCGATCGGCATCGCCTCGGGCCTGCTTGGCGCGGCGCTCGGCTACGCCGGCCATCTCGCGCTGCTGGCCGCGCTCGGCAGCCTGATCGACGTGGTGCTGCCGCAGCCGGGCATCGCGCCGGCGCTGGTCGGTGTCGGCGCCGGGCTGGTGCTGCTGCTCGGTTTCGCGCTGCCGCCGCTGATGCCGCTCACGCGCGTGCCGCCGGTGCGCGTGCTGCGCCGCGAGTGGGGTGATGAAGGGCGCACCGCCTGGCTCGGCTACGGGCTCGGCGTGGTGCTGTTCGCGGCGCTGCTGATCGCGGCGGCCGGCAACCTGACGCTCGGCCTGATCGTGGCGGGCGGCTTCGCGGGCGGGCTCGTGCTGTTCGCGACGCTGGCCCGCGCGGTGTTGTTCGCGGCGGCGCGCGCGGTGCGCGACGCACGCGTCGGCGCCGGGCTCGGCTGGCGTTACGCGATCGCCTCGCTGCATCGGCGCGGCGCGGCCAGCGCGCTGCAGATCACCGCGCTCGCGCTCGGCCTGATGTGCCTGCTGCTGATCTCGATCACGCGCGACGACCTGGTGGCCGGCTGGCACAAGTCGACGCCGCCCGACGCGCCGAACCAGTTCCTGATCGACATCCAGCCCGACCAGCGGCCCGACGTGGTCCGCTATCTCGCCTCGCAGGGCATCGACGACGCGCCGCTCGAACCGATGGTGCGCGGCCGCCTGATCGCGATCAATGGCCGCGACGTGAACCCCGACAGCTACGCCGACGCGAACGTGCGCCGGCTCGTCGATCGCGAGTTCAACCTGTCGTACACGACCCAGCTGCCCGACGACAACCGCGTCGTCGAGGGGCGCTGGTTCGGCGTCACGTCGAAGCCGCAGGTATCGATCGAGGCGGGGCTCGCGAAGACGCTCGGCGTGAAGCTCGGCGACACGCTGCGCTTCGACGTGACCGGGCTCACCGTGGAGGCACCCGTCACCAGCATCCGCAAGCTCGACTGGGGCACGTTCCGCGTGAACTTCTTCGTGCTGATGCCGCCCGCCGCGCTGGAGGACATGCCGGCGATGTACATCACCAGCTTCCATCTGCCGCCGCAGCGCGCGCGCGTGATCGACGGGCTGATCGCGCGCCAGCCCGGCATCACCGCGATCGACGTCGCGCCGATCCTCGCCCAGGTGCAGCGCGTGCTGCTGCAGGTGGTGGGTGCCGTGCAGCTGCTGTTCGGCTTCACGCTCGCGGCCGGCGTGCTGGTGCTCTACACGGCGCTGGCCGGCAGCCGCGACGAGCGCGTGCGCGAGGCGGCGCTGCTGCGCGCGCTCGGCGCGTCGCGCGCGCAGGTCGGCGCGGTGCAGCGTGCCGAGTTCGTGATCGTCGGCACCCTCGCGGGCGTGTGCGGGGCGCTCGGCGCGCTCGCGATCGGCTGGGTGCTGGCGGTCCAGGTATTCCGGTTCGAGCTCGCGCTCAATCCGTGGGTGGTGCCGGCCGGCATCGTCGCGGGCATCGTCTGCGCGGGCGCGGCGGGCTGGTGGAGCCTGCGCCGCGTACTGGCGCGGCCGGCGCTGCGTTCGTTGCGCGATGCCTGATACCTGACGCGCGGCCTGATACCTGGCCTGATACCTGGAGCCCGATGCGGTATCGTTGCGCTTTTCCCGAATTCCGATTTTCCGTATGACCGACGATGTGACCGACGACGGCGCGCACTCGCAGCCGAGCGCGTTCGAGCTGGTGGGCGGCGAGGCGCGCGTGCGCGAGCTGATCGACCGCTTCTACGACCTGATGGATCTCGAACCCGAGTTCGCGGGGATCCGCGCGCTGCATCCGGCCTCGCTCGACGGCTCGCGCGACAAGACCTTCTGGTTCCTGTGCGGCTGGCTGGGCGGCCCCGACCATTACGTGAGCCGCTTCGGCCACCCGCGGCTGCGCGCGCGGCACCTGCCGTTCCCGATCGGCTCGTCCGAGCGCGACCAGTGGCTGCGCTGCATGGCCTGGGCGATGGAGGACATCGGGCTCGCGCAGCCGCTGCGCGAGCGGCTCATGCATTCGTTCTACGACACCGCCGACTGGATGCGCAACCGCCCGGGTTGATGGCCCGTCGAGGCGGCGCGGCGCCGTTCGCGGCGCCCGCGCCGCTGCGTTCAGCGCGGCTTGCCGCTTTCCGGCGTGCGCACGTAGACGCGCAGCAGTTCCTCGTCGTCGCCGGGCCGCGCGCCCGCCCAGACCGGCTCCCATTCGCCGCCGAGGTCCGGCGTGACCGCGCGCAGCCCCTGCACGATCAGCCAGGTGCAGGCCGTGTCGGCGGGATTGGCGACCGGCCGGTGCTGGATCCCCGAGAAATAGTAGAGCATCGGCGCTTCCGACTCGCCGAGCCCGAGGCTCGCCATGCAGTCGCCCTCGTTCCATTGCAGCTCGAGCTGGCGGTTGAGGCTCGCGAACACCGTGCGATAGCTCTTGGCGGCGTCGAGCCACGGCAGCAGCAGCGTGAAGATCAGCCCCCAGACCAGCAGCACGCCGGCCGCCCACGATAGCGCGCCGCGCCATTTGCCGGTCGCGCGCAGCGACGGCAGCACCCACAGCCAGCCGATCGTCAGCGCCAGCGCGGCGAGCGTGAACGGCAGCTCGAGCGGGGTGGTCCAGTCGAGCGGCAGCCAGCGGCCGAGCCAGCGGATCGGCTCGCGCGACGCGTGGTACGAGGTGATGATCGACCAGATGTACCAGGCGAGGCCGGCGGCCGCGCCGAACACCGCGCGGCTCAGGTAGTCCCAGCCGCGCGCGACGCGCATCGGCAGGCGGCCGACGGCGCCGCCGGCCAGCAGCGCGAGCGGCGCGATGAACGGCAGGATGTAGAGCTCGCGCGAAGTGGCGGCCACCTGCAGCACGATCATGCCGATGCCGGCGAACAGCGCGGGCAGCGCGACGGCCGGCACGCGCCAGGCGCGCCAGCGGCCCGCGGCGAGCGCCCAGGCAGCGAGCGGGCCGACCGGGAAGCCGACCGTGAGCAGCGCGCGCCAGATGAACAGCGGCTTGTCGTTCTCGGCGCCGAGCCGCGGCACCGAAAAGCCGAAGAAGCGACCGACGTTGTTGTCCCAGAACCAGGTCATGAACAGCGTCTCGGAGCGCAGCAGCAGCGCGATCGGCCAGATCAGCGCGAACGGCGCGAACACCAGCGCGGCGACGCCGAGCGAGCGGAAGAACGCGCGGCTGCGGCAGGCCGGATACAGCACGAGCAGCGCCGCGAGCGTCGCGCCGAACACGAGCGGCACGAACAGGCCCTTGGCCATCAGCGCGATGCCGACGCCGGCGCCGAACCCGGCTGCCGCGAAACGGCTCGCGGGGCGTCCGCTGCAGCGGGCCGTCACGAGTTCGAGCAGCGACGAGAACGCGATCGCGGCACCGGCCATCAGCGCCACGTCGGTCATCATGTCGTGGACGTGCTTGACCACCACCAGCGTCCCCGCGCAGAGCGCAACCGGGCCGATCACGTCGAGTTCGAACCAGCGCCGCGCGCCGCTCGCGATGCGCGCCGAGCGGGCCGTGAAGCCGAACGCGAGCGCGGCGAACAGGGCGCTCGCGAGCCGCGCCGCGTCGTGCAGCGGCAGGTAGCGGCCGACCAGCCAGGCCAGTGCCGCGGCGGTCCAGTCGTAGAGCGGCGGCTTTTCGAGGAATGGCTGGCCGGCGTTGGTCGGCACGACCAGATCGCCGGTATCGAGCATGTGCTGGATGATGCCGAACGTGTAGGTCTCGTCCTGCTTCCACGGATCGTGGCCGAAGATGCCGGGCAGCAGGTAGGCGCAGGCCACCGCGGCGACCAGCAGCCAGACGCGCAGGCCGGTTGGCGCGAACGCGGCCGCCTGCACGCGCGGCCGCGCGCCGTCGGCGAGCGGCAGCCCGGCCCGGGCGGTGGTGCGGGCCTCGTCCGCGGGTGGGCGCTCGGGGCCGGCGGTATGGCGAAACGGGGTACGCGCGGACGAGCGCGTGCCGCCGGGAGTTGCGGGTCCCTGCATCGAAGAACGTCTCAGAAGTCGGTTGCCCAGCCGGCGACGTGGGCCGATTGGTGGAAGGTGCCGTGGGGAGGCGGAAACGCGGCGGGTACCACGATAGACGCTAGTAAAGCACGTTTTTATTACCGTTTGTTACGTGAAACTGTCGTGCCATTGTGAGGATTTTTCGGCTGTGTGCAGATTTGTCGATTGCACGTTTGCGCGCGGCGCTTTTGTGCGACAGAGCAGGGGGCGGCGAGGGGAAATCGACTGAAGAATCGGCGGCCTGTTAAGGACTTCGAAGCGACCGACAGGGGCAGGAATCAGAGGGGAACAACGTACACGACGGTTGCGTGCCGTCGACCCGGCCGGGTCTCTCGCGTGCCGCCGTCGATGGCGCGCTGGTGCTGGCGCTGGGGGCGCGAAGCCTAGCGTCCGCCGCCGACGTCGACGAGCGTGCCGGTCACATACGAGGCGGCATCGCCGAGCAGCCAGACGATCGCCTCGGCCACTTCGCCGGCGCGGCCCGGCCGGCCGATCGGCGTGAGCGCGCCGAGCCGGGCGGCGCGATCGGGCTGGCCGCCGCTTGCATGGATCTCGGTGTCGATCAGGCCCGGGCGCACCGCGTTCACGCGCACGCCGTGCGGCGCGAGCTCCTTGGCCAGGCCGAGCGTGAGCGAATCGACGGCGCCTTTCGCGCCCGCGTAGTCGACGTATTCGTTCGGCGAGCCGAGCCGCGCGGCCAGCGACGAGACGTTGACGATCGCGCCGCCGCGTCCGCCGCGATCAGTGGGCAGCCGCCGCGCGGCCTCGCGGGCGCACAGGTAGGCGCCCAGCACGTTGACGTCGAACACGCGTGTGAGCCGCGCGAGGTCCATCTCGGCGAGCGGCTGCGGCGGCGCGACGATGCCGGCGTTGTTGACGAGCGCGTCGAGCGGGCCGAGCTCGGCCTCGACGGCATCGAACATCGCGATCACGTCGGCCTCGACGGCCACGTCGCCGCGAATCGTGACGGCGCGGCCGCCGGCGGCGCGGATCGCGCCGGCGACGGCCTCGGCCGCCTGCGCGTCACGCGCGTAGTTGATGCCGACGGCCCAGCCGCGCGCGGCGGCGAGTTGCGCGGTCGCGGCACCGATGCCGCGGCTCGCGCCAGTGACGAGGACGACCTTGTCGAGCGAGGCGGACATCGGGGCGAGGCTCCTGAACCGGTGAGATGGGCAGGTCCGCGCGCGGGCCTGGCAGGCAAGGCGGGAGGCGCGGCGCGCCTCAGGGCGCGTCGGCCACCGGCTGCCACTTGTCGCGCGCGGGCGGTTGGTAGCGGCGCAGCCGTTCGAGCAGGCCGTCGGCCGCTGCGTCGATGCAGAGCGCGTCGAGGTAGGTGCCGGCCATGAAGCCTTCGTCCACGGTGTGCCGCAGCATCGCCACGAGCGGATCGTAGAAGCCCTCGACGTTCAGCAGCGCGACCGGCTTGCGGTGATAGCCGAGCTGCGCCCAGGTGAATACCTCGAAGAATTCCTCGAGCGTGCCGGCGCCGCCCGGCATGGCGACGAACGCGTCGGACAGGTCGGCCATCATCTTCTTGCGGTGATGCATGTCGGGCACCACGTGCAGCTCGGTCAGCCCCTGGTGGCCGACTTCCTTGTCGACCAGCAGCTGCGGGATCACGCCGATCGCGCGGCCGCCGGCGGCCAGCACCGCGTCGGCGATGATGCCCATCAGCCCGACGCGGCCGCCGCCGTAGACGAGCGTGAGTTCGGCCGCGGCCAGTGCCCGGCCGAAGCCGCGCGCCGCTTCGGCATACACGCCGCGCGCGCCCGGCGACGAACCGCAATAGACGCAGACCGATTTCATGGCTTGGAGTCCTTCTGCGCGCCGCGCGGCGGCAGGTAGTCGTGGAATTCGCGCTTGGGCAGCTTGCCCGAGACGAGATCGTCGAAGATCTGACGCGAACGGCCGCGCAGGTACGGCGCCATCACCGAGATCACGTGCATGCTGACCTGGTGCAACTCGTCGCGGATCGCGTCCTGGTCATTGTACTTGCGCGGATGCATAACGTATTGATACGAGAGCCAGTAGGTCGAGATCACGCCCATGTTGGTGGCGATCACCTCGATCTCGGCCGGCGTCGCCACTAGTTCGTCGTCGGACACCAGCAGCTCGCACATCTCGCGCGCGAAGCGCACCTTGTGGCTGATGATCTGCTTGAAGTGGGTTTCGAGCGTGCGGTTGCGGGCCAGCAGGTCGTTCAGGTCGCGATACAGGAACCGGTAGGTCCACATGAAATCGGCCATGTACTGCAGGTAGGACCAGGTCTCGTCGATGGTCGGACGGTGATCTTCGGGAAAGCGCAGCCGCCGTTCGATCTGCTGCTCGAACTGCGCGAAGATGCTGTTGATGATGTCGTCCTTGTTGCGGAAATGGTAGTACAGGTTGCCTGGACTGATTTCCATTTCCTCGGCGATCGTCGTGGTCGTCACGTTCGGCTCGCCGATCTCGTTGAATAGCTTCAACGACAGCTCGAGGATCCGTTCACGCGTGCGGCGGGGAGGTTTCGCTTCCATGTGTCGTCCGGCCCTGTGTGTGCCGGACTGGCGGGCGCTGCATGAGGATGCTGCGGATTCGTCCGGCTCGGTTGGCTGTTCTTTCGAGACTATCGGACGATTATAAACGGTCGTTCGCTTTTCAGGCGCATTTCGTGATCCCAATCAGGGCACGAACAATGGCGCCGTGATCGGGCCTCGGTCAGGCCGCGATCACGGTGCCGCGCGATGCCGGAACGGTCGCCGGCGGCGTGCTCAGCGCCCGAGCCAGTGCCCGACCACGGGCCACAGGATGAAGCCCCAGGTCGCGAGGCAGGCGCCCAGCGCGACCGTCACGGCCGCGCTGCCGAGGTCCTTGGCGCGCTTGGACAGTTCGTGGCGCTCCAGCGAAATCCGGTCGATCGCCGCTTCCACGCTGGAATTCAGCAGTTCGACGATCAGCACCAGCAGCACCGAGCCGATCAGCAGCGCATGCGAGACCGCGTCGACCGGCACCAGCACGCCGATCGGCAGCAGGATCGCGGCGAGCGTCAGTTCCTGGCGAAACGCGCTCTCCTCGCGGATCGCCACCTGGAAGCCGTTGACCGAGTGCTTGAGCGCGTACCAGGCGCGCGTGAGCCCGCGATTGCCCTTGTACGGATTCGGCGGCAGCGGCGCGAGCGGGTCGTCGGTGCCGAGCGGCTCGTGCGTGTCGGGGCCGTCGTGCGCATCGTGGGAGTCGCTCTCGGCATGCGGATCGCGCGCGAACGCGGCGGCGTTCAGCGCGGGACGACGCAACGGCGAGGGCGACGGAGCGGGCGCTTTCGCGCGCATGGCTGGTTTCAAACGGCTGCGCCTTGAGGTTGGGAGCTGGCGGTTTTCTGCAGCGGCTTCAGGTGCGAGGCGAACTGCTCGGACGCGGCGCGCCACGAGAAGCGCTCGGCCCAGGCGCGCGCATCGGCGCGATCGATCTTCAGCGCTTCGAGGCAGGCCTCGCGCAGGTCGTCGTTCATCGCACCGGCGTTGCCGCCGCCGAGCACGTCGACCGGGCCCGTCACCGGGTAGGCCGCCACCGGCGTGCCGCAGGCCAGCGCCTCGAGCAGCACCAGCCCGAACGTGTCGGTCTTGCTCGGGAACACGAACACGTCGGCCGCCGCGTACACCTTGGCGAGCTCCGCCTGCGTCAGCACGCCAAGGTAGTTCGCCTCAGGATAGCGTGATTTCAGTTCGGCGAGCGCCGGGCCTTCGCCCGCCACCCACTTCGAGCCGGGCAGGTCGAGCTTCAGGAACGCCTCGACGTTCTTCTCGATCGCCACGCGCCCGACGTAGAGGAAGATCGGCCGCGCCGTGTTCAGCACCTTCGATTCCATCGGCTCGAAGATGTCGAGGTCGACGCCGCGCGTCCACAGCACCACGTTGTCGAAGCCGAACGTCTCGAGATCCTGCTTGACCACCGGGGTGGGCGCCATCACCGCCAGCGAGGCGCCGTGGAACCAGCGCAGGAAGCGGTAGGTGGCCGACAGCGGGATGCCGAAGCGCGCCTGCACGTATTCGGGGAAGCGCGTGTGGTAGGCGGTCGTGAACGGCAGCTTGTGCTTGCGCGCGTAGCGGCGCGCAGCCATGCCGAGCGGGCCTTCGGTGGCGATGTGCAGCGCGTCGGGCGCGAACTCGTCGATGCGCGAG
This sequence comes from Burkholderia perseverans, assembly GCF_022870505.1. Taxonomy (NCBI): domain Bacteria; kingdom Pseudomonadati; phylum Pseudomonadota; class Betaproteobacteria; order Burkholderiales; family Burkholderiaceae; genus Burkholderia; species Burkholderia perseverans. The sequence continues at coordinate 3,185,418 of NZ_CP045094.1, read as the reverse complement.
CGCAGCCGCGCATACGGGAACAGCGACAGGCGGATTTCGGGATACGTCGGGCAGGGGATCGTGCGGAACTCGAGCGGAGTGAGCAGCTCGACGCGGTGGCCGAGCGCGGTCAGCTCGCGCGAGGTGCTCTTGAGCGTGCGCACGACGCCGTTGACTTGCGGCTCCCATGCATCGGTGACGATCATGATCTTCATGCAGGCATTCCTGTAGGGTGCTGGGCGCGGAACAGCGGCAGGCTCACGCGGTGGCCTTGGCCTTGCGCGAGGTGGTGGCGGGCGGCGATTGCATCACCGTCCAGTAAACGATCTTCAGCTCGCCTTCCATGGTCTCGACGAGCGCGGACAGGCTCTCGACCCAGTCGCCGTCGTTGCAGTACAGCACGCCGTCGATGTCGCGGATCTCGGCTTTGTGGATGTGGCCGCAGACCACGCCGTCGCAGCCGCGGCGGCGCGCTTCGTCGGTCATCGCGTTCTCGAACGACGAAATGAAGTTCACGGCGTTCTTGACCTGGTGCTTCAGGTACTGCGACAGCGACCAGTACTGGAAGCCGAGCCGGCTGCGGATCCGGTTGAACCAGCGGTTCAGCACGAGGATCAGCGTGTAGGCCGTGTCGCCGAGATAGGCGAGCCACTTCGCGTGCTGGATCACGCCGTCGAACAGGTCGCCGTGGACGATCCAGAGCCGCTTGCCCGTGAGCGTCGTGTGGAACGCCTCGCCGCGCACCTGGATGTCGCCGAACGCGAGGTCGCAGAACTGCCGCGCGGCCTCGTCGTGGTTGCCGGGGATATAGACGACCTGCGAGCCCTTGCGCGCCTTGCGCAGGATCTTCTGCACCACGTCGTTGTGCGCCTGCGGCCAGTACCAGCCCTTGCGCAGCTGCCAGCCGTCGATGATGTCGCCGACCAGATACAGGTATTCCGACTCGTTGTGGCGCAGGAAATCGAGCAGGTACTCGGCCTGGCAGCCGCTCGTGCCGAGGTGGATGTCGGACAGCCAGATGGTGCGATAGCGGTGCGACGGGCCGTCGGATTCGTCGTGATGACCGGCCGTGGCGCCTGCCGACGGCGGTGCGAGCGCCTCGTCGGCCGATGCGCCGGACAGGAACGCCGCGGCCGTTGCATGCGCGCCGGCCGGATCTCGAAAGAAGGTAGTCGCGGACGTTTTGAGGCCCATGCGTGACTCGCGCCGATTGATATAACCGGCATTCCGCCATGTGGACGTGACCATGCCGTGACAGTCACGAAATGTTCTTATTACATTGTTTTCAAACGGAAAGGTGCGGTAACGCGGGGACTGCGAAACGACCCGCGGGGCGGGCGGAACGGCGTGGCGAGGCGGTCTTGACGGGAGCGCGGAGCGTTTGATTCATCGCACTACGCGGGCATGACAGGCCGGTGGCATTGTCTCCCGGCCGCAACAGGCGAGGCTCGATGAAAGGGAACCGCGAAACGGTGGAGAGACGATGGAGGGAGGTGGTCCGTCAGCGACGCGCGAGGCATCGAGCGCCTCAACGCGGCACGGCCTCGATGCGCGTGCCGGCCAGCCGGTCGTGCGGAAACCGCCGGCCGCGGTCGAGCCGCGCGGCGAGCGCCCACAGCGCGATCCAGACGGTGCTCGCGACGAGCGTTGCCGGCACGCTCAGCGCGAGCAGCGGATGCAGCGTGAGCGGCGGCACGAACCAGAGCCAGGCGAGCAGGTAGCGCCACAGCGCGCGCGCCGGCGAGAGCGGCGCGCCGGCGGCGGTGACCACGCGCAGCCGCCAGGTCTTCATCGGCAGGGTCTGCCCGCCGTGCGTCCAGAACCAGACGAAATAGGCGCCGACCACCAGCGCGATCCAGGCGGCGAGCCACCGGTGATGAACGAGGCCGTTGCGCTGGCCGAGCGCCAGCGCGAACGCGAGGCCGGCGAAGAACACCACGCCGAACAGCAGCACGGCTTCGTAAAGGAGGGCGGCGAGCCGGCGTCGCACGCTCGGCGGCGCGCCGGGCCCGGAGCGGGCGGAAGCAGCCGGCGCGGCGCTCACGATCCCTGGTAGATCGACGGCGTATCGGCCGGCGAGACCGGTTGCGCGGCCGGCGGCGGGAGTGTGCCGGAGGCCGCCGTGGTGGGCGGCGCCGCGCCGGGGCCGGCGGCACCGGGGACCGGCGGCGAGGGCGGCACGAGCGGGGTGAGCGCCGGCACCGCCGAGCGGTCGTGCGCGTTTACGAGCCGGTTGATGTCGCGATCGCTCTTGCCGGACGGCGGCGCGCTGACGACGGTCGGGCGCCGGTGGCGCTCGGCGGCCGCGAGCCGGGCCTTCTGTTCCGGCGGCAGCTTCTGGTAGTCCCTCCAGGCGCGTTCGCGCGCCTGCGCGGGCAGGTCTTTCGAGGCCTGGTAGTTCTCGCGCGCGACGCGCCGTTCCTCGGGCGTCATGCCGGCCCATTGCGTCATCCGCTCATGCAGCCGTTTCTGCTCGTCGGGCGACATTTTCGGGAATCGCGCCGCGATCTTCAGCCATTTGCGCCGGCGGGCCTCGCTGAAACCGTCCCACAGGTGCTCGAACGGCGCCAGCGCCGCGCGTTGCGGCAGGCTCAGGCGCGCCCATGACAGCGGGCTGGCGGCCGGCAGGCTCGGAAAGCCGCCCGGCAGCGACAGGCCGGCGGCCGGCTGCGTGACGTGCGGCGCGCTGGTGCCGGCGGGGGCCGAGGCCGGCGTCGGCACCGGCGTGGCGGGCGGGGGCGATTCCTCGAAACGCGGATAGGTGGCCGCGTAAGCGATCGCGAGCGCGATCACGCTCCCGAAAAATATCGCCAGTCCCCGTTTCTGCATCGCCCCGTGCTTCCTTTTTCCGTGGTCGCGCTCAGCGCGTGTGTGACAGATAGGCGTTGAAGCCGTGGTCGAGGTAGGCGTTGAGCGGCAGATCATCGCTCAGCATCGCGGCATCGATGTCCGCGAGTTCGGCCGTGTGCTGCAGGTTTTCCCAGTAGGCGATGCCGGCGATGCCGGCCAGCAGCACGGCCAGCGGCAGCGCCCGCGCGATCCGGCGCGCCAGCGAGACGGGCCGCGGCGCCGGGCCGCGCGCGAGGCCGAGGCTGCCGGTGCCGGCGCCCGCGAGCGCCGGCACCAGCACCAGGCCGGCGTCGGGCTTCTTGCGCGCGAGCGCGGCCCGGCGCGCGGCGGCGAGCCGGTCGGCGGCCGACGGCGGCAGCGTGGCGGCGCGCTCGTCCAGCGCGCGGCGGATCTTCAGGGCGAATTCGAGTTCTTTGAGTTCGGGAGCGGAGCTCATAGCGTGATTCCTTTGGCCTTGAGCGCTTGCGCCAATGTGTGCGTGGCCCGGGAGCAGTGCGTCTTGACGCTGCCCTCGGAGCAGCCCATGGCGGCGGCTGTTTCGGCGACGTCCATATCTTCCCAATAACGCATCAGGAAAGCTTCCCGTTGACGCGCCGGCAGCTTGCGAATTTCATCGTCGATCAGCGACAGCACCTGCTCGCGCTCGAGGCGCGTCTCGCTGCTTTCCACGCCGCTGCCATTGTCGGCCGATTCGAGCGTTTCGAGCGGATCGAACTCGTCGTCGTCGGCGTTGCCGAGCGACGAGAACAGGCTCACCCAGGTGTTGCGGACTTTCTGCCGACGAAAATAGTCGTGGATCGCATTCTGCAGGATGCGCTGGAACAGCAGCGGCAGCTCGGCGGCCGGCCGGTCGCCGTATTTCTCCGCGAGGCGGATCATCGCGTCCTGCACGATGTCGAGCGACGCGTCGTCGTCGCGCACCGCGTAGGCAGCCTGCTTGAACGCGCGCCGTTCGACGCCCGCCAGAAAGTCGGCGAGTTCCTTGTCTGATGCCATTCCGTGAAAAGGTCTGCGCTCGAAGGGCTGGTAGGACGAAAAATTCCGTAAACGGGCCGGATGCTAACAAATTTTCGCGCCGCCCGGCACGCCGCGTGGCGCCGGACCGTTGTCGCGGCAACCTGGCGCCTGGCCCGGCGCTGGCCGGCGGGAGATTTTTCCTTGACCACTTGACGCCGACACGATATTGTCGGCGGTTCGCAACATAAGTGATGGTCACATTTGAGGCTGGCCCAAGAAGCCAGCTCGTCAACTGGACGCGCCGCTTGAACCCGAGCCACAAGTTCGGCAGAGAGCACCCGATCAATTTTTTGCCGAAAATTCGAAAGGTCCATATGAACATGCCCAGCGCGGAATTCTCCACGTCGGAACCCGTTTCTGCCCCGTCGAGCGACTCGATCGGCGCCACCGTGCTCATGAAGGCACTGGCCGACGAGAACGTCGAATTCATCTGGGGCTATCCCGGCGGCTCGGTTCTCTACATCTACGACGAACTCTACAAGCAGGACAAGGTCCAGCACGTGCTCGTGCGCCATGAACAGGCGGCGGTGCATGCGGCGGACGCCTATGCGCGTTCGACCGGCAACGTCGGCTGCTGCCTCGTCACGTCCGGCCCGGGCGTGACCAATGCCGTCACCGGCATCGCCACGGCCTACATGGATTCGGTGCCGCTCGTCGTGATCAGCGGCCAGGTGCCGACCGCGGCGATCGGCCAGGACGCATTCCAGGAATGCGACACGGTCGGCATCACGCGCCCCTGCGTCAAGCACAACTTCCTCGTGAAGGACGTGCGCGAGCTGGCCGAAACCGTCAAGAAGGCGTTCTTCATCGCCCGTACCGGCCGTCCCGGCCCCGTGCTGATCGACATCCCGAAGGACGTGTCGAAGATGCCGTGCGAGTACGTGCCGGTCAAGAGCGTTTCGCTGCGCTCGTACAACCCGGTCACCAAGGGCCACTCGGGCCAGATCCGCAAGGCGGTCTCGCTGCTGCTGTCGGCCAAGCGCCCGTACATCTACACCGGCGGCGGCGTGATTCTCGCCGACGCCGCGCGCGAGCTGAACCAGTTCGCGGACCTGCTCGGCTACCCGGTCACCAATACGCTGATGGGGCTCGGCGGCTATCGCGCCTCCGATCCGAAGTTCCTCGGCATGCTCGGCATGCACGGCACCTACGAAGCCAACATGGCGATGCAGCACTGCGACGTGCTGATCGCCATCGGCGCGCGCTTCGACGACCGCGTGATCGGCGATCCGGCGCACTTCTCGTCGCGTCCGCGCAAGATCATCCACATCGACATCGATCCGTCGTCGATCAGCAAGCGCGTGAAGGTCGACATCCCGATCGTCGGCGACGTGAAGGAAGTGCTGAAGGAACTGATCGAGCAGCTGCAGACGGCCGAGCACGGCCCCGACACCGAGGCGCTCGCGCAATGGTGGAAGGACATCGAGGCCTGGCGCGCGAAGGACTGCCTGAAGTTCGACCGCGAGAGCGAGATCATCAAGCCGCAGTACGTGGTCGAGACGCTCTGGAAGCTGACGGGCGGCGACGCCTACGTCTGCTCGGACGTCGGCCAGCACCAGATGTGGGCCGCGCAGTTCTACCGCTTCGACAAGCCGCGCCGCTGGATCAACTCGGGCGGCCTCGGTACCATGGGCTTCGGCCTGCCGGCCGCGATGGGCGTCAAGATGGCCCATCCGGACGACGACGTCGTCTGCATCACCGGCGAGGGCTCGATCCAGATGTGCATCCAGGAGCTGTCGACCTGCAAGCAGTACGACACGCCCGTCAAGATCATCTCGCTGAACAACCGCTACCTCGGCATGGTCCGCCAGTGGCAGCAGATCGAATACAGCAAGCGCTACTCCCATTCGTACATGGACGCGCTGCCCGATTTCGTGAAGCTCGCCGAGGCGTTCGGCCACGTCGGGATGCGCATCGAAAAAACCGCCGATGTGGAGCCGGCGCTGAAGGAAGCGCTGCGCCTCAAGGATCGCACCGTATTTCTCGACTTTCAGACCGATCCGACCGAGAACGTCTGGCCGATGGTCCAGGCCGGCAAGGGCATCACGGAGATGCTGCTCGGATCGGAAGATCTGTAACGGCGCCGCCGCGCGTCGCGCCCCGCGCCCCCGCCTTCACGAAGGGCGGGCGGGGCCGGGCGGCGCGCGCCGCGCATTCGAACTGAATCAGTCGAGACTTATCGGGAACAAGCGAACATGAGACACATCATTTCCGTGCTGCTGGAAAACGAACCGGGCGCGCTGTCGCGCGTCGTCGGCCTGTTCTCGGCACGCGGCTACAACATCGAAACCTTGACGGTGGCGCCGACCGAAGATCATTCGCTGTCGCGTCTGACCATCGTCTCCATCGGCTCCGACGACGTGATCGAACAGATCACGAAGCATCTGAACCGCCTGATCGAGGTGGTGAAAGTGGTGGACCTGACCGACGGTGCCCACATCGAGCGGGAGCTCATGCTGATCAAGGTGCGAGCGGTAGGCAAGGAACGCGAAGAAATGAAGCGGATGGCGGATATCTTCCGCGGCCGCATCATCGACGTGACCGAAAAAACCTACACAATCGAATTGACGGGCGCGAGCGACAAGCTCGACGCATTCATCCAGGGGCTGGACGCCGGCGCGATTCTCGAAACCGTGCGCACCGGCAGCTCGGGCATCGGTCGCGGCGAGCGCATCCTGAAGGTCTGATGCGGCCGTATCGAACGAAGCCGGTGGCGCCGTCATGCCCCGGTGATCCCAATCATTGAACACATTAATGCACTGCGAAGGAACCATCATGAAAGTTTTCTACGACAAGGACGCCGACCTCTCCCTCATCAAGGGCAAGCAGGTCACGATCATCGGCTACGGCTCGCAAGGCCATGCCCACGCGCTGAACCTGAAGGACAGCGGTGTGAACGTGACGGTCGGCCTGCGCAAGGGCGGCGCGTCGTGGAGCAAGGCCGAGAACGCCGGCCTCGCCGTCAAGGAAGTCGCTGAAGCCGTGAAGGGCGCCGACGTCGTCATGATGCTGCTGCCGGACGAGCAGATCGCCGAGGTCTACGCCAAGGAAGTCCACGCCAACGCCAAGGAAGGCGCCGCGCTGGCCTTCGCGCACGGCTTCAACGTCCACTACGGCCAGGTGATCCCGCGCGCGGATCTGGACGTCATCATGATCGCGCCGAAGGCCCCGGGCCACACGGTGCGTGGCACCTACTCGCAAGGTGGCGGCGTGCCGCACCTGATCGCCGTGGCGCAGGACAAGTCGGGCGCGGCGCGCGACATCGCGCTGTCCTACGCGGCAGCCAACGGCGGCGGCCGTGCCGGCATCATCGAGACGAACTTCCGCGAAGAAACCGAAACCGATCTGTTCGGCGAGCAGGCCGTGCTGTGCGGCGGTACCGTCGACCTGATCAAGGCCGGTTTCGAGACGCTGGTCGAAGCGGGCTACGCGCCGGAAATGGCGTACTTCGAGTGCCTGCACGAGCTGAAGCTGATCGTCGACCTGATCTATGAAGGCGGCATCGCCAACATGAACTACTCGATCTCGAACAACGCCGAGTACGGCGAGTACGTGACGGGCCCGCGCATCGTCACGGCCGAGACCAAGAAGGCCATGAAGGCGGTCCTGACGGACATCCAGACGGGCGAGTACGCGAAGAGCTTCATCCTTGAGAACAAGGCCGGCGCCCCGACGCTGCAGTCGCGCCGCCGCCTGACGGCCGAGCACCAGATCGAGCAGGTCGGCGCGAAGCTGCGCGCGATGATGCCGTGGATCGCGAAGAACAAGCTGGTCGACCAGTCGAAGAACTAAGCGTCCGTTGAATGGCCGGCCCCGTTTTCGCGGGCCGGCTCAGGAAAAGCCGCCCGAAGGCCGCAGTGCCCCGGGCGGCTTTTGTTATGCTACGGGCTTTGCAATCCAACGAACCACTCCATGAACTATCCTCATCCGATCATCGCGCGCGAAGGCTGGCCGTTCATCGCGATCGCTGCCGTCGTCGCGCTGTTGATCCATGCAGTCGCGGGGTTCGGTCTCGCCTGGCCGTTCTGGCTGCTGCTCATCTTCGTGGTGCAGTTCTTCCGGGATCCGGCCCGGCCGATCCCGACCCAGGCCAACGCCGTGCTGTGCCCGGCCGACGGGCGCATCGTCGCGGTCGAGACCGCGCATGATCCGTATGCGAACCGCGAGGCGCTCAAGATCAGCGTGTTCATGAACGTGTTCAACGTCCACTCGCAGCGTTCGCCGGTGGATGGCGCCATCACCAAGGTCGAGTATTTCCCGGGTGCGTTCCTGAACGCGGCGATCGACAAGGCCTCGACCGAGAACGAGCGCAACGCGGTGGTGATCCACACGGGCAGCGACCACATCGTCACCTCGGTGCAGATCGCCGGGCTGGTGGCGCGCCGGATCCTCTGCTACGTGCGTGCGGGCGAGCCGCTCACGCGCGGCCAGCGCTACGGCTTCATCCGCTTCGGCTCACGGGTGGACGTCTATCTGCCGGTCGGCAGCCGCGCCCGCGTCTCGATCGGCGAAAAGGTCTCCGCATCGTCGACGATTCTCGCTGAATTGCCGCTGTAAGCGGCAGGGAGGCCCGATGGCTGCATTCAAACCGCGCCGGCCGCGCAACGGCAAGTCCCTGCCGCGGTCGTTCCGCCATAACAAGGCGCTCGGTGCCGACACGTCGAGCGCCGAACCGCGCCGCGCCGCGCGCCAGCGGTTCCTGCGCACGCGCGGCATCTATCTGCTGCCGAACGCGTTCACCACGGCCGCGCTGTTCTGCGGTTTCTTCGCCGTGGTGCAGGCGATGAACGTGCGCTTCGAGATCGCGGCGATCGCGATCTTCGTGGCGATGGTGCTCGACGGCATGGACGGGCGCGTCGCGCGCATGACGCATACGCAAAGCGCGTTCGGCGAGCAATTCGACAGCCTGTCGGACATGGTGTCGTTCGGCGTCGCGCCGGCGCTCGTGATGTACGAGTGGGTGCTGAAGGACCTCGGCCGCTGGGGCTGGCTTGCCGCGTTCGTCTACTGCTCGGGCGCCGCGCTGCGGCTCGCGCGCTTCAACACCAACATCGGCGTGGTCGACAAGCGCTTCTTCCAGGGCCTGCCGAGCCCGGCCGCGGCCGCGCTGATCGCCGGCTTCGTCTGGCTCGCCACCGACAACCGCGTGCCGCTCAAGCTCGGCTGGCTGCCGTGGGTGGCGTTCGTGCTCACCATCTATGCGGGCGTGACGATGGTGTCGAACGCGCCGTTCTACAGCGGCAAGGCGCTCGACGTGCGGCACCGCGTGCCGTTCGCGGCGATCCTGCTGGTGGTGGTCGCGTTCGTGCTCGTCTCGTCCGATCCGCCGCTGATGCTGTTCGGCCTGTTCGTGCTGTACGGCCTGTCAGGCTATGTGTTCTGGGGCTACATGGCGATCCGCGGGCGTGCCAACCCGGCGCGCTCGGCCAAGTCCTGACACCGGTTCTGTTCCTGCCGGGGCGACCCGACCGTGGTCCCCGGCAAGGCGGGGTCACATGATGTTTCCCGCGCGACGGCGGCCCTCGGGCCGCCGTTTTGCTACCCGCTGCCAGCTCGGCGGGCCGCCCGATTGCACGTGTCCGGGAATGCCGCTATATTCCCCGCCATGATTTTGTTTTCCCGCCTTTCCTTCCTTCGAGCCGCCGCGCCCCTATGTGCCGCGGCATCGGCGCGCCTGCCGCGCTGAGCGTCTTCGCCCCCGTCGAGCTTCGTCGATTGTCGAGCGTCGCCTGCGGTGGCGCGAACTCCATCGTTTCGTTGCACCCACAAGATCCCCGGAGTCCCCCATGACCGACAAACTGATTATTTTCGACACGACCCTGCGTGACGGCGAGCAGTCGCCCGGCGCGTCGATGACGAAGGAAGAAAAGATCCGTATCGCCAGGCAGCTCGAGCGGATGAAGGTGGACGTGATCGAGGCCGGTTTCGCGGCCAGCTCGAATGGCGATTTCGACGCGATCCACACCATCGCGGGCCTCGTGAAGGACAGCACGATCTGTTCGCTCGCGCGCGCCAACGACAAGGACATCCAGCGCGCGGCCGACGCGCTGAAGCCGGCCGAGAGCTTCCGGATCCACACCTTCATCGCCACTTCGCCGCTGCACATGGAGAAGAAGCTGCGCATGACGCCGGACCAGGTGTTCGAGCAGGCGCGCCTCGCCGTGCGCTTCGCGCGCAAGTTCACCGACAACGTCGAGTTCTCGCCCGAGGACGGCAGCCGCTCCGACATGGATTTCCTCTGCCGCGTGCTGGAAGCCGTGATCGCCGAGGGCGCGACCACCATCAACATCGCCGACACGGTCGGCTACGGCGTGCCCGAGCTGTACGGCAATCTCGTGAAGACGCTGCGCGAGCGGATCCCGAATTCGGACAAGGCGATCTTCTCGGTCCACTGCCACAACGATCTCGGCATGGCGGTGGCGAACTCGCTGGCCGGCGTGCAGATCGGCGGCGCGCGCCAGGTCGAATGCACCATCAACGGGCTCGGCGAGCGCGCCGGCAACACCTCGCTCGAAGAGATCGTGATGGCGGTGAAGACGCGCCGCGACTACTTCGGCCTCGACGTCGGCCTCGACACCACGCAGATCGTGCCGGCCTCGAAGCTGGTCTCGCAGATCACCGGCTTCGTCGTGCAGCCGAACAAGGCGGTGGTCGGCGCGAACGCGTTCGCGCACGCGTCGGGCATCCACCAGGACGGCGTGCTGAAGGCGCGCGACACCTACGAGATCATGCGCGCCGAAGACGTGGGCTGGACCGCCAACAAGATCGTGCTCGGCAAGCTGTCGGGCCGCAACGCGTTCAGGCAGCGCCTGCAGGAGCTCGGCGTGTCGCTCGACAGCGAAGGCGAGCTGAACGCCGCGTTCATGCGCTTCAAGGATCTCGCGGACCGCAAGGCCGAGATCTTCGACGAGGACATCATCGCGATCGTCTCGGAGGAATCGGCGCTCGCGCACGAACACGAGCACTACAAGTTCGTGTCGCTGGCGCAGCGTTCGGAGACGGGCGAGCCGCCGCAAGCGAAGGTCGTGTTCGCGGCCGGCGGCGGCGAGGTGACGGGCGAGGCGCGCGGCAACGGGCCGGTGGACGCGACGTTCAACGCGATCGAGACCGAGGTGGGCAGCGGCGCCGAACTCGTGCTGTATTCGGTCAACGCGATCACGACCGGCACCCAGGCGCAGGGCGAGGTGACCGTGCGGCTGTCGAAGAGCGGCCGGATCGTCAACGGCGTCGGCACCGATCCCGACATCGTCGCCGCCTCGGCGAAGGCATATCTGTCGGCGCTGAACAAGCTGCACTCGAACGTCGACAAGCTGAACCCGCAGCTGTCCTGAGGGTTCGCCGGCCCGGGCGGCTGCCGCCCCCAGGCACGGAACGCCATGAAGAACGACGCCCCACGCGGCCCCGGCGGCCCGTGGGGCGTCGTCGTTTGGCGCGTGTTTGGCAGTGTTACTGCGGCGCCGGGCTGCGCAGCGCGCCGAAGCGCCAGCGTCCGTCGCGCGCGCGCACCGGCTGGCGGTAGTCCACGCTGATGCCGCGCGCCGGCGCGTCGGCCACGAACGCGTCGATCAGCTCGCGCACGTCGTGATCGAGATAATCGGCGCGCGTCGCATCGATGATCACGACCGCGCCGTCCGGGATCTGCCGCAGGTCGTGCTTGACGCGCACCTTGCCGAGGAACGACACGTCCTTGCGGAACGTCAGCAGGTAATGGTCGTCGTGCCGCGCGAGCGTGGCCGGGTTGCGCAGGTTCGCGAGCGCGACGGCCAGCACGCTGCAGACGATGCCGAGCCCGATGCCGGCCAGCAGGTCGATCGCGAGCACCCCGGCGATCGTCGCCACGAACGGCACGAACGCGGCCGGCCCCTGGCGGGCGACGGCCGCGAACAGCGCCGGCTTCGCGAGCTTGAAGCCGGTGTGGATCAGGATCGCGGCGAGCGTCGCGAGCGGAATCAGGTTGATGAGCCCGGTCAGCAGGAACACGCTGGCGAGCAGCAGCACGCCGTGGACCACGGCCGAGATCCGGCTTTGCGCGCCGGCATGGACGTTGACCGAGCTGCGCACGATCACCGAGGTGATCGGCAGGCCGCCGACCGCGCCGGCCACCAGGTTGCCGATGCCCTGTGCCTTCAGCTCGCGGTCCGGCAGCGGCGCGCGGCGCTTCGGATCGATCTGTTCGACAGCTTCGAGCGAGAGCAGCGTCTCGAGGCTGGCGACGATCGCGAGCGTGACGGCGACGCGCCAGACCGCCGGGTTCCAGAGTTGGGCGAAATGCGGGCCGAGTTCGAGGTTTGTCAGCGCGCCGCCGAGCGCGGCGAGCGAATCGAGCGCCGGCAGCGCGACGCGGTGCTCGGCGGGCGGCGCGAACGCGGGGGCGAGCGTGTCGAGCGCGAGCGTCGCGGCGATGCCGAGCGCCACCACGACCAGCGGCGCGGGCAGGTTGCGGACCAGCGCGAAGCGGCGCAGCGCGCCGGAATCCCAGGCCATCAGCAGCGCGAGCGAGGCCAGCGCGAGCGCCGCGGCGGCGAGCGCATGCGCGCCGAACGGCGCGGTGCCGCCGTGCAGGCCGAGCGCGAACGGCACCTGCTTGACGATCAGCAGCAGGCCGATCGCGGCCAGCATGCCCTTGATCACCGGCGACGGCACGTAGGCCGCGAGCCGGCCCGCGCGCAGCAGGCCAAGGCCGAGCTGCAGCAGGCCCGACAGCGCGACAGCGAGCAGGAAGGCCGGGAAGCCGCCGAGCTGTGCGATGCCGTCGACGACGATCACGACGAGCCCGGCTGCGGGGCCGCTCACGGACAGCGACGAGCCGCTCAGCAGCGCGACCACGAGGCCGCCGACGATGCCGGAGACGAGCCCCGCGAACGGCTCGACGCCGGAGGCGTTGGCGATGCCGAGGCACAGCGGCAGCGCGACGAGGAACACCACGGTGCCGGCGACGGCGTCGCGCGGGAGCGTGGAGAGGAGGGGGCGTGGATTCATGGGGTCGGGATCGGACTGGGCGAGGTGAGGGGCGGGGCGCAGACGTGGCTCAGGCGGCCTGCAGCGCGCCGGTGCGCGACGTGCCGTGCGGCATCCCGGTGGTGTCCGCGGCATCGGCCGAGCGGCCGCCCGCATCCGGGTAACCTGACGTCAACACCTTCAGCAGGCCGTCGGACAGCGAGAAGATCCAGCCGTGGACGAGCGGCGCCGGATCGCTGTCCCGCACGATCGGGCTCTCGCGCAGCAGGCGCACCTGCTCGTGGACGTTCAGCTCGGCGAGGCGATCGGCGGCCCGCTCGGCGGGCAGGCCGTCGAGCGCCGCGCGATGGCGGCCCGCGAGCGCGCAGAGCGGCGCGATGCGGCGCGCCACATGCGGCAGATCGGCCGGCGGCGGCAGCAGCGACGCGCGCACCCCGCCGCAGCCGTAATGGCCGCAGACGATGACGTGGTCGACCTTCAGGACGCGCACCGCGTATTCGAGCACGCTCGCGCCGTTGTCGTCGCCGGGCTGGAACAGGTTCGCGATGTTGCGGTGGACGAACAGCTCGCCCGGCGCGCTATGGGTGATCGCCTCGGCGGGTACGCGGCTGTCGGAGCAGCCGATCCAGAGCACGCGCGGGTTCTGGCCCTGCGCGAGGCCGTCGAAGAAGCCGGGCGCGCGCTCGGCGGTTTCGCTGGCCCAGGCGGCGTTGGCGGCTAACAGGCTTTTGGCGCGATTCATTGAGGAATCCTTGATGATTGAATGAAAAGGCAGCGGCGCGTGGCGGGCTAATCTCCCGATTCTTTCTAAATTGAAAGCTTGTTCGGTGGGATCTTAGGGGTTTGTCTCGAGGTGCGGCGGCGCTGAAACATTCTGTTTCAATTTGCGAGCCCGGTCGCAATCGATGCACCATTTCCGGTAATGCCATGCCGGCTCAAGGTGCATTGCCGCGTGATGAAAACCGGCGACCACATTGGATTGCTGGAGAAGGACCGGCGCCCTATCACGAAATAATGAACGATTTGTTTTCGTGATTTTCGTGAAATGGATTCGACCGAATTCACCGCGCGGCGCAATCATGAAAAAGGCCATTCCGCGTGAGCGAGAATGGCCAGTGATAAAAACCTGTAAAAACCGACAGCTGTCCGATTCCATCGGATTCAATCGATATCGCGCCGTCGAATTGCGCTCAGAACGCCGAGCGACGGTCGGGATCGTGCAGCGGATCGGGCGTCTTCTGCGTGAGCCTCAGGATGCCTTGGTCGTCGAAGTAGAAGCTGTAGAGCATGTACCAGACGTTGTCCTCGAGATACCGGTAAGTCCATACCTCGCGTTTCATCAGCGGGAAGTAGGAGGTTTCCTCCGGGCGTCCGAAGTTGACGAGCACGTCGGCCTTCTTCCACTTGCCGATCTCGGCGCGATAGAACTCGTTGGGCTGCAGCGCCTGGCGCATGCTCAGCACCTTGCCGGCCGCGTCGATGTCGGCCGTGGTGGTGGTCTCGCCCATCGGCTGGGTCGGCCACATCAGCCGCTTGCCGCCGCCGGGCAGGTCGTAGACCTCGGCGGGCGGGCCGAGCCGCGCCACCAGCGCCGACTGGTCCTCTCCCGCCTGATAGCGCTGCCACGGTTGCGCGCAGCCGGCGAGCAGCGTGGCCGCCGCGGCAAGCAGTACGGGAAGTCGTCGAAACATGCTGGTCTCCGTGGAATGCGATGCCGCTGTTGTATCACGTCGCACACCGGCGTGCTCGTCCACCGGGGACGATACGCTGACGCCGCTTCGTGCCGCGCGGTACCGGTGCGCCAGCGCGCCGGCATGATCCGGTCCGACCCGCTTCGGCCAGCCGCCGCGGCGGTTCCGGTATGATGCGGCGCCGACCATGGCTGGCAGCGCCGAGGCGTGTCGATTGCCTGTCAAATCACGGCGGAATCACCGCGTGCATGCCGCGCGCCGATCGCGCTGCCGCTGGCGTCGCAGATGGCGCCGGCAGCAGCGCCCACGCGCACCAGAGCCGCATCGCATGGCGTGGATCGCGCGCCCGCCGCGGCATGTGGCGGGCGGGGCAGGCAGGGGCTTAGACGGGAAAGAGAGTTGTGCTACAATGCCGGCCGGTTGTCAATCACGGCACGGCCATTCTTCCGTGTCCGCCTGTTAGCTAGAAAGGAAATCACATGTCGGTTGCAGATATCAAGAAGTCGGATGTTGTTGCTCAGTTCGCGCGTGGCGCCAACGACACGGGTTCGCCCGAAGTCCAGGTCGCGCTGCTCACCGCGCGTATCGTCGAACTGACGGGTCACTTCAAGACCCACGCGAAGGATCACCACAGCCGCCGCGGCCTGCTGCGCATGGTGAGCCGCCGCCGCAAGCTGCTCGACTACCTGAAGGGCAAGGATGCCGACCGCTATCGCGCGCTGATCGAGAAGCTGGGTCTGCGTAAGTAAGCGGGGCGCGTTCGCCTCCCGGAAATGCCTGTGTCAGTCCGCTGATGCAGGCATTTTGTTTTTCAGCGGTACGCAACGTCTCGCCGTAGCGCGTACCGCGGGTGCCCGCCCGGCTGATCGGGGCGGTCCGCCCACCGGCCTGGCTGCCGGGTGGAGCTTTGTGTCATTCCAGGGCGATGTCCGCCGCCGCGGCGCCGCCGGCCTCGCACTGGAATGGCATAAAAAACACACCTCTTCCCGCCGCGCCAGGTCGCACCACCGCCGCGCCAGTCGATTTCCCGCGCGGCGCATGCCATCCATGAACAAAACAAGGAGCGACCATGTCTCTGTTCAACAAGATCGTGAAGGAATTCCAGTGGGGCCAGCACAAGGTTCGCCTCGAAACGGGTGAAATCGCCCGTCAGGCGAGCGGCGCCGTGATCGTCGACGTCGAGGACACCGTGGTGCTCGCGACCGTGGTCGGCGCGAAGAACGCGAAGCCGGGCCAGGATTTCTTCCCGCTGACGGTCGACTACATCGAGAAGACCTACTCGGCCGGCAAGATCCCGGGCGGCTTCTTCCGCCGCGAAGGCCGTCCGTCGGAGCACGAGACGCTGACCTCGCGCCTGATCGATCGTCCGCTGCGCCCGCTGTTCCCGGAAGGCTTCTACAACGAAGTCCAGGTCGTGATCCACGTGCTGTCGATCAACCCGGAAGTGCCGGCCGACATCCCCGCGCTGATCGGCGCGTCGGCTGCGCTGGCCGTGTCGGGCCTGCCGTTCAACGGCCCGGTCGGCGCCGCGCGCGTCGCCTACATCGACAGCCAGTACGTGCTGAACCCGACGCGTGGCCAGATCAAGGCCTCGAGCCTCGACCTCGTCGTCGCCGGTACGGAACGCGCGGTGCTGATGGTCGAATCGGAAGCCCAGCAACTGCCGGAAGACGTGATGCTCGGCGCGGTCGTGTTCGGCCACGAGCAGATGCAGGTCGCGATCGACGCGATCCACGAACTGGTCCGCGAAGGCGGCAAGCCGGAATGGAACTGGCAGCCGGCGCCGAAGGACGAGGCGCTGATCGCCAACATCACGGCGGCGGCGCAGGCCGATCTGCTGGCCGCCTACCAGATCCGCGACAAGCAGGCCCGCTCGGCCAAGCTGAAGGAAGTCTACGCATCGACCTCGGCCAAGCTCGAAGCCGATGCGGCGGCAGCGGGCACCACCGCCGCCGACAAGGCGACCGTCGGCAACGTCCTGTTCGACATCGAGGCGAAGATCGTCCGTTCGCAGATCCTGAACGGCGAGCCGCGCATCGACGGCCGCGACACGCGCACCGTGCGCCCGATCGAGATCCGCACCGGCGTGCTGCCGCGCACCCACGGCTCGGCGCTGTTCACGCGCGGCGAGACGCAGGCGCTGGTGGTGGCGACGCTCGGCACCAAGGGTGACGAGCAGATCATCGACGCGCTCGAAGGCGAATACCGCGACCGCTTCATGCTCCACTACAACATGCCCCCGTTCGCGACCGGCGAAACGGGCCGCGTCGGCTCGCCGAAGCGCCGCGAAATCGGCCACGGCCGCCTCGCCAAGCGCGCGCTGGTGGCCTGCCTGCCGAGCGCCGAGGAATTCGGCTACTCGATCCGCGTCGTCTCGGAAATCACCGAGTCGAACGGTTCGTCGTCGATGGCATCGGTCTGCGGCGGCTGCCTCGCGCTGATGGACGCGGGCGTGCCGATGAAGGCGCATGTCGCCGGCATCGCGATGGGCCTGATCCTCGAGGACAACAAGTTCGCGGTGCTGACCGACATCCTCGGTGACGAAGATCACCTCGGCGACATGGACTTCAAGGTCGCGGGTACCGAAGCCGGCGTGACCGCCCTGCAGATGGACATCAAGATCCAGGGCATCACGAAGGAAATCATGCAGGTTGCGCTCGCGCAGGCGAAGGAAGGCCGCATGCACATCCTCGGCAAGATGAAGGAATCGGTGTCGGGTGCGAACACGACGCTGTCCGAATTCGCGCCGCGCATGATCACCGTCAAGATCAACCCGGAGAAGATCCGCGACGTGATCGGCAAGGGTGGTTCGGTGATCCGCGCGCTGACGGAAGAAACCGGCACGACGATCGACATCTCCGACGACGGCGTCGTGACCATCGCGAGCACGAGCAGCGAAGGCATGGCCGAGGCGAAGAAGCGCATCGAGCAGATCACCGCCGAGATCGAAGTCGGCCAGGTCTACGAAGGCGCGGTGCTGAAGCTCCTCGACTTCGGCGCGATCGTGAACCTGCTGCCGGGCAAGGATGGCCTGCTGCACATCTCGGAAATCGTCAACGAGCGTGTGAAGGACATCAACGACTACCTGAAGGAAGGCCAGGTCGTGAAGGTCAAGGTGATCCAGGTCGACGAGAAGGGCCGCGTGCGCCTGTCGGCGAAGGCGCTCCTGAACGAGCAGAACGACGCACCGCAGCAGTAAGCGCAACGAAAGCGGCCGGCCCCTCAACGGGCCGGTCGTTTTTCATGCAGGATGGACGGGCTTGCGCCGATTCCGGCGCAAGCCCGTCCCTATCTTGGAGCGACGCAAATGAAAGCGATCGAAATCACCGAATTCGGCGCCCCCGACGTCCTGAAGCTCGTCGAGCGGCCCCGGCCTGATCCGAAGCGCGGCGAAGTGCTCATCAAGGTGGCGGCCTTCGGCATCAACCGGCCCGACGTGTTCCAGCGCAAGGGTGCCTACGCGCCGCCGCCGGGTGCCTCGGACCTGCCCGGGCTCGAGGTGGCGGGCGAGATCGTCGAGGGCGAGCTCGGCGAGGGCGCGGCGAATCCGTTCGGCCTGAAGATCGGCGATCGCGTCTGCGCGCTGCTCGCCGGCGGCGGTTACGCCGAATACGCGACCGCGCCGCTCGCCCAGTGCCTGCCGGTGCCGGCGGGGCTCTCCGACGTCGAGGCGGCGTCGCTGCCGGAGACGTTCTTCACGGTCTGGAGCAACGTGTTCGATCGCGCACAGCTCGGCCGCGGCGAAGGTCGCGACGAGGAGACCCTGCTCGTGCAGGGCGGCTCGAGCGGGATCGGCGTGACGGCGATCCAGATCGCGCACGCGCTCGGCTATCGCGTGTTCGCGACCGCCGGCACCGACGAGAAGTGCCGCGCCTGCGAGGCGCTCGGCGCGGAGCGCGCGATCAACTACAAGACCGAG
This sequence comes from Burkholderia perseverans, assembly GCF_022870505.1. Classification (NCBI taxonomy): domain Bacteria; kingdom Pseudomonadati; phylum Pseudomonadota; class Betaproteobacteria; order Burkholderiales; family Burkholderiaceae; genus Burkholderia; species Burkholderia perseverans. Next base: position 3,167,004 of record NZ_CP045094.1, on the reverse strand, counting down.
GATTTCGTCGACGTCGTCAAGTCGCTGACCAACGACCGTGGCGTCGACGTGATCCTCGACATGGTGGCCGGCCCCTACGTGCCGCGCGAACTGAGCGCGCTTGCGGACGGCGGGCGGCTCGTCGTGATCGCGCTGCTCGGCGGCGCGAAGGCCGAGGTCAGCCTCAACGAGATCCTGCGCCGCCGGCTCACGATCACCGGTTCGACGCTGCGTCCGCGCCCGGTCGAATTCAAGGCGAAGATCGCCGCGAACCTGAAGGAAACGGTCTGGCCGCTGATCGAGAACGGCGCGGTGCGTCCGGTGATCTACCGCGTGCTGCCGGCCGCCGAGGCGGCCGCCGCGCACGCGCTGATGGAAAGCAGCGAGCACGTCGGCAAGATCGTGCTCGAATGGGGCGCGAGCGCTTGACATTCGCGGTTTGACCGGTTCTCGTGCGTCGAAGTAAAATCGCGGGTTTGCTTCGTCGGATCCAGGCCCTGGCGTTCGCGCGTGGGGCCGATTGCGGGGCGGTCGCGACGAGATTCAGTTCGAGATACGAGAGACGATGTCGACACAACGAGTGAAGCGGGTAATCGGTAACTGGAAGATGCACGGCCGTCTCGACGGCAATCGCGCGCTGCTCGGCGAGCTGCTCGAGGGCGCGCAGGCCGTGCCGGCCGCCGTCGGGATCGGCGTGTGCGTGCCGTTTCCGTATCTGGCGCAGGTGGGCGAGCTGCTCGCCGGCAGCCGCGTCGCGAGCGGCGCGCAGGACGTGTCGGCGCACGAGCAGGGCGCGTATACGGGCGAAGTCGCCGGCGCGATGATCGCCGAGTTCGGCGCGCAGTACGTGCTGGTCGGCCATTCCGAGCGCCGCACTTATCACGGCGAGTCGAGCGATCTGGTCGCGGTGAAGACGCAGCGCGCGCTGGCCGCGGGGCTGACCCCGGTGGTCTGCGTCGGCGAAACGCTCGCCGAGCGCGAATCGGACGCGACCGAGGCGGTGGTCGGCGCGCAGCTCGACGCGGTGCTCGCGCTGCTGTCGGATGACGAAGCGGCGCGCATCGTTGTCGCCTACGAGCCGGTCTGGGCGATCGGCACGGGCAAGAGCGCGAGCTCGGAGCAGGCACAGCAGGTGCATGCGTTCCTGCGTTCGCGTCTCGCGGCAAAGGGCGTCGCGCAGGTCGCCGTGCTGTACGGCGGCAGCGTGAAGCCGGACAATGCGGGCGAGTTGTTCGGCCAGCCGGACATCGACGGCGGCCTGATCGGCGGCGCATCGTTGAAGAGCGGCGATTTCCTGGCGATCTGCCGCGCGGCGCAATAAGCGCGGCGGCGGAAGCCGGCGGTTTTTTGAATCCGGGGCGGCGCGCGGGGCGCGCGGTTTCCCACTATTCGGGTGAGTGAGATGTCTGTTCTGAAAGTCTTGATTATCGTGGTGCAGATCCTGTCCGCGCTCGGCGTGATCGGCCTCGTGCTGCTCCAGCACGGCAAGGGTGCCGACATGGGTGCCGCGTTCGGCAGCGGCGCGTCGGGCAGCCTGTTCGGCGCGACGGGTTCGGCGAATTTCCTGTCGCGTACCACCGCGGTCCTCGCAACGATATTCTTCATCGCCACGCTCGCGCTGACCTATCTCGGCTCATACAAATCGTCGCCGTCGATCGGCCTGCTCGGCACGCCGGGCACGCCCGCATCCGCGCCAGCAGCGGCAGGCTCGCAGCCCGCGGCGGCGTCGGCACCGGCCGCGAGCTCGGCCGCCTCGGCCCCGGGTCAGGACGTCCCGAAATAAAAGGCAAAAAAAGCGCGAGGAATAGTTGATCAGTTTTGAAACCCGGGTTAGAATCTATTTCTTGAAGCGATTCGCAGGAAACAAGAAGTTCTTCCCGGGTCGCAGTAGTGCCGACGTGGTGAAATTGGTAGACACGCTATCTTGAGGGGGTAGTGGCGAAAGCTGTGCGAGTTCGAGTCTCGCCGTCGGCACCAAGAATACGCAATGCCAGCCAGCTTTCTCTGGCTGGCATTTTTCATTTCAGGCTCCCGTCCTTGTGATATCCGGGGATGGCATGCAGTCCGAAATGACCCTTTCTCCGGAAGGTGATATGCTCCGGAACGATCAGAACTAACCGATAGAGGATTGCCTTGAACCTCGCTGCCTATTACCCCGTGTTGCTGTTCCTCATCGTGGGCGTTGGATTGGGTGTGGCGTTGGTCGGCATCGGCAAGATTCTCGGTCCCAGCAAGCCCAACAACGAAAAGAACTCACCATACGAGTGCGGTTTCGAGGCCTTCGAGGATGCGCGCATGAAGTTCGACGTGCGCTACTACCTGGTTGCTATCCTGTTCATCATTTTCGATCTCGAGACCGCTTTCCTGTTTCCGTGGGGTGTCGCCCTCCGTGACATCGGCTGGCCTGGCTTCATGGCCATGATGATTTTCCTGCTCGAATTCCTGTTGGGCTTCGCTTACATCTGGCGAAAGGGTGGCCTCGACTGGGAGTAATGGGCGGATCAATCACCGGTTTGCGTGAGGCGGCCACTCTCCGCCGCCTGTCAGGAGTGGAAAGCAATGAGTATCGAAGGGGTCTTGAAGGAAGGGTTTGTCACCACGACGGCTGACAAGCTGATCAACTGGACGCGCACCGGGTCGCTGTGGCCCGTCACGTTCGGTCTCGCCTGCTGCGCGGTCGAGATGATGCATGCGGGCGCGGCCCGCTACGATCTCGACCGGTTCGGCGTGGTGTTCCGTCCGAGTCCGCGCCAGTCCGACGTGATGATCGTCGCCGGCACGCTCTGCAACAAGATGGCGCCCGCCCTGCGGCGCGTCTATGACCAGATGGCCGAGCCGCGCTGGGTGATCTCGATGGGATCGTGCGCGAACGGCGGCGGCTATTACCACTATTCCTATTCCGTCGTGCGCGGCTGCGACCGCATCGTGCCCGTCGACGTCTACGTGCCGGGGTGTCCGCCGACTGCCGAGGCGCTCGTCTACGGCGTGATCCAGCTGCAAGCGAAGATCCGCCGGACCAGCACCATCGCCCGTCAATAAAAGTCCCGAGCACCCACAATATGGCAAGCAAAATCGAGACCCTCAAAGCCAACCTCGAGGCGGCGCTCGGCGAGCGCGTGGTCAGCCTGACCGAGGCGGTGGGCGAACTCACGCTGGTGGTGCGCGCGCGTGACTATGTCGACGTTGCCACGCTGCTGCGCGACGATCGCAAGCTCGGCTTCGAGCAGTTGATCGACCTCTGCGGCGTCGATTACCAGACCTACGGCGACGGCGCCTACGACGGCCCCCGCTTCGCGGCGGTGCTGCAGCTGCTGTCGATCACCAACAACTGGCGCCTGCGCCTGCGCGTGTTCGCGCCTGACGACGATCTGCCGATCGTCGCGTCGATGGTCGACGTCTGGAGCTCGGCGAACTGGTACGAGCGCGAGGCGTTCGACCTGTACGGCATCGTGTTCGAAGGCCATCCCGACCTGCGCCGCATCCTGACCGACTACGGCTTCATCGGCCATCCGTTCCGCAAGGACTTCCCGTTGTCCGGCTACGTCGAAATGCGTTATGACCCGGAAGAGAAGCGCGTCGTCTACCAGCCCGTGACGATCGAACCCCGCGAGATCACGCCGCGCGTGATCCGCGAGGATCGGTACGGCGGTCTGAAACATTGAGAGGACGACATGGCTGACATCAAGAACTACACGCTCAACTTCGGCCCGCAACACCCGGCGGCGCACGGCGTGCTGCGCCTCGTGCTCGAACTCGACGGCGAAGTGATCCAGCGCGCCGATCCGCACATCGGCCTGCTGCACCGCGCGACCGAGAAGCTCGCCGAGAACAAGACCTTCATCCAGTCCGTGCCGTACATGGACCGTCTCGACTACGTGTCGATGATGGTGAACGAACACGGCTACGTGCTCGCGATCGAGAAGCTGCTCGGCATCGACGTGCCGGAGCGCGCGCAGTACATCCGCGTGCTGTTCGACGAGATCACGCGCGTGCTGAACCACCTGATGTGGATCGGCTCGCACGGCCTCGACGTCGGCGCGATGGCGGTGTTCCTCTACGCGTTCCGCGAGCGCGAGGACCTGATGGACGTCTACGAGGCGGTGTCGGGCGCGCGCATGCACGCGGCCTACTATCGTCCGGGTGGGGTTTATCGGGACTTGCCTGACGTCATGCCGCAATACAAGGCGTCGAAGATTCGCAACGAGAAGGCACTCTCGAAGATGAACGAGGCGCGCCAGGGTTCGGTGCTCGACTTCATCGACGATTTCTTCACGCGCTTCCCGAAGTGCGTCGACGAATACGAAACGCTGCTGACCGACAACCGGATCTGGAAGCAGCGTCTGGTCGGGATCGGCGTGGTGAGTCCCGAACGCGCGCTGCAGCTCGGCCTGACGGGCGCGATGCTGCGCGGCTCGGGGATCGAGTGGGACCTGCGCAAGAAGCAGCCCTACGAAGTGTACGATCGCCTCGATTTCGACATTCCGGTCGGCGTGAACGGCGACTGTTACGACCGTTATCTGGTCCGTATCGAAGAGATGCGGCAGTCCTGCCGCATCGCGAAACAGTGTATTGAGTGGCTGCGGAAGAATCCGGGCCCGGTGATGACGGACAATCACAAGATTGCGCCGCCCAAACGTGTCGACATGAAGTCGAACATGGAAGATCTGATTCACCACTTCAAGCTGTTCACCGAAGGTTTCCACGTGCCGGAAGGCGAAACCTACGCGGCGGTCGAGCACCCGAAGGGCGAATTCGGCATCTATCTCGTGTCCGACGGCGCGAACAAGCCGTACCGGCTGAAGATTCGCGCACCCGGCTACGCGCACCTCTCCGCGCTCAACGAAATGGCGCATGGCCACATGATTGCCGACGCGGTCACGATCATCGGTACGCAGGACATCGTGTTCGGCGAAATCGACCGCTGATCGCCGCGCCGTCCGCGTCGAGCGGGCGGCGAGCAGCAAGGCTTCGCGACGCGCGCCGTGCCGGCGCGCCGCGGGCAGTCAACAGTGAGCGCCAGGTCTGCCGCTGCGCATCCCCGCGGCAGGTTGTTCGTTCGGTAGGAATTGAATGAGTCGTGTCTGAAAATGATCTCAGCTGAAGGCCTGAAAGAAATCGATCGCGTGGTGGCCAAGTATCCCGCCGATCAGAAACAGTCCGCCGTGATGTCGGCGCTGGCCGTGGCTCAGGAAGAGCACGGCTGGCTGTCGCCTGAACTGATGCAGTTCGTGGCGGACTATCTCGGCATGCCGGCCGTCGCCGTGCAGGAAGTGGCGACCTTCTACACGATGTACGAGCTCAAGCCGGTCGGCAAGCACAAGATCACGCTCTGCACGAATCTCCCGTGCCAGCTCGGCCCGCATGGCGGCGCCGAGGCGACGGCCGATTATCTGAAGCAGAAGCTCGGTATCGACTTCGGTGAAACCACGCCCGACGGCCGGTTCTCGCTGAAGGAAGGCGAATGTTTCGGCGCCTGTGGCGACGCGCCGGTATTGCTGCTCAACAATCACAAGATGTGCAGCTTCATGAGCCGCGAGAAGATCGACCAGCTGCTTGAGGAGCTCTCGAAATGACGTCCCTGCACGATCGTCACATCAAACCGCTGATTCTCGCGAACCTGAACGGCGAGAACTGGCATCTCGAAGACTACGTCGCGCGCGGCGGCTACCAGCAGCTGCGCCGCATCGTCGAGGAAAAGATCCCGCCCGAGCAGGTGATCGCCGACGTCAAGGCGTCGGGCCTGCGCGGCCGCGGCGGCGCGGGTTTCCCGACCGGCCTGAAGTGGAGTTTCATGCCGCGCCAGTTCCCGGGCCAGAAGTATCTGGTCTGCAACTCGGACGAAGGCGAGCCGGGCACGTTCAAGGATCGCGACATCCTGCGCTGGAATCCGCATGCCGTGATCGAAGGCATGACGATCGGTGCCTACGCGATGGGCATCACGGCCGGCTACAACTACATCCACGGCGAGATCTTCGAAGTGTATCGACGCTTCGAGGCCGCGCTCGAGGAAGCACGCGCAGCCGGATATCTCGGCGCGAACATCCTCGGCTCGGAGTTCTCGTTCCAGCTCAACGCGCACCATGGTTACGGCGCGTATATCTGCGGCGAGGAAACGGCGCTGCTCGAATCGCTCGAAGGCAAGAAGGGCCAGCCGCGCTTCAAGCCGCCGTTCCCGGCGAGCTTTGGCGTGTACGGCAAGCCGACCACCATCAACAACACCGAGACCTTCGCGGCCGTGCCGTTCCTGCTGGCGGTCGGCCCGCAGAATTACCTCGAGCTCGGCAAGCCGAACAACGGCGGCACCAAGATCTTCTCGGTGTCGGGCGACGTCGAGCGTCCCGGCAACTACGAGGTGCCGCTCGGCACGCCGTTCTCGGCGCTGCTCGAACTGGCGGGCGGCATGCGCGGCGGCCGCAAGCTGAAGGCGGTGATCCCGGGCGGCTCGTCGGCGCCGGTGATCCCGGGCGACACGATGATGCAGATCGACATGGACTACGACTCGATCGCGAAGGCCGGCTCGATGCTCGGCTCGGGCGCGGTGATCGTGATGGACGAGACGCGCTGCATGGTGCGCGCGCTGCTGCGCCTGTCGTACTTCTATCACGAGGAGTCGTGCGGCCAGTGTACGCCGTGCCGCGAAGGCACCGGCTGGCTGTACCGCGTGGTGAAGCGGATCGAGAACGGCGAAGGTCGCAAGGAAGACCTGGACCTGCTGAACTCGGTGGCCGAGAACATCATGGGTCGCACGATCTGCGCGCTCGGCGACGCGGCGGCGATGCCGGTGCGCGGCATGCTCAAGCACTACTGGGACGAATTCGCGTACCACATCGAGCACAAGCACTGCATGGTCGGGACTCATTCGCACGCACCGGCTGTCGCGGCCTGACGTGAAAGCCGGCGCAGTCCGGCCAACCCGATTGCGGAACATCAGCGCCCGGCGGGCGAGAGCGCGAGCGAGCGTAAAAGGTTAAGGACCATACATCATCATGGTTGAACTTGAGATAGACGGGAAGAAGGTCGAGGTGCCCGAAGGCAGCATGGTGATCCAGGCTGCGCACAAGGCAGACAAGTATATTCCGCACTTTTGCTACCACAAAAAGCTGTCGGTTGCGGCTAACTGCCGCATGTGTCTCGTTGACGTCGAGAAGATGCCGAAGGCCGTGCCGGCCTGCGCGACGCCGGTGTCCGCCGGGATGATCGTGCGCACGCACTCGGATAAGGCGGTGAAGGCGCAGCAGGCGGTGATGGAATTCCTGCTGATCAACCACCCGCTCGACTGCCCGATCTGCGATCAGGGCGGCGAGTGCCAGCTGCAGGATCTGGCGGTCGGCTACGGCAAGTCGTCGTCGCGCTATCGCGAGGAGAAGCGCGTCGTGTTCCACAAGAACGTCGGCCCGCTGATCTCGATGGAAGAGATGTCGCGCTGCATCCACTGCACGCGCTGCGTGCGCTTCGGCGAGGAAGTGGCCGGCGTGATGGAGTTCGGCATGCTGGGTCGCGGCGAGCATTCGGAGATCACCACGTTCGTCGGCAAGACCGTCGATTCCGAACTGTCGGGCAACATGATCGACCTGTGCCCGGTGGGCGCGCTGACGAGCAAGCCGTTCCGTTTCAGCGCCCGCACCTGGGAACTGTCGCGCCGCAAGTCGGTGAGTCCGCACGATTCAGTCGGCGCGAACCTGGTGGTGCAGGTCAAGAACAACCGCGTGATGCGCGTGCTGCCGCTCGAGAACGAAGCCGTCAACGAGTGCTGGATCTCGGACAAGGACCGCTTCTCGTATGAAGGCCTGAACAGCGAGGATCGTCTCACCAAGCCGATGCTGAAGCAGGGCGGCGAGTGGGTCGAGACCGACTGGCAGACCGCGCTCGAGTACGTCGCGAAGGGCCTGAAGGGCATCGCGGCCGAGCACGGCGCAAACGCGCTGGCCGCGCTGGCGAGCCCGCACGCCACGCTCGAGGAACTGTTCCTCGTCAAGCAGCTGGCCCGCGAGCTGAAGGTGCCGAACGTCGACTTCCGCCTGCGCCAGACCGATTTCTCGGCGCCGGTGTCGGGTGCGCCGTGGCTCGGCATGCCGATCGCCGATCTGTCGAATCTCGATTCGGCGTTCGTGATCGGTTCGATCCTGCGCCGCGACCATCCGCTGTTCGCCGCGCGTCTGCGCCAGACGGCCAAGGCCGGCGCGCAGATCCACCTGCTCAACGCGAGCGGCGACGACGCGCTGATCCCGTCGGCGAGGCGCATCGTCGCGGCGCCGTCAGGCTGGCTCGACGCGCTGGCCGGCATCGCCGCGGCGGTCGCCAAGGCGAGCGGCGCCACGTTGCCGGATGCGATCGCCGGTGTCGAGGCCTCGGCCGAGGCGGAGCGTGTCGCACAGTCGCTCGCGAGCGGTGAACGCCGCGCGGTGCTGCTCGGCAACGGCGCGGTGCGCCATCCGCAGTTTGCGCAGCTGCATGCGCTCGCGCAGTGGATCGCCGAACACACGGGCGCGACGCTCGGCTTCCTGACGGAAGCGGCCAACACGGTCGGCGCGCATCTGGCCGGCGTGCTGCCGGGCGAGGGCGGCCTGAACGCGAGCGAGATGTTCGCGCAGCCGCGCAAGGGCTACCTGCTCGTCAACGTCGAGCCCGAATTCGACACGGCCGACCCGATCGCCGCGCGCGCGGCGCTCGACCAGGCCGAGATGGTGGTCGTGATGTCGCCGTTCAAGTACGGCACCGACTACGCCGACGTGCTGCTGCCGATCGCGCCGTTCACCGAGACGGCCGGCACCTTCGTCAACGCCGAAGGCCGCGCGCAGTCGTTCAACGGCGTGGTGCGCCCGCTCGGCGACACGCGTCCGGGCTGGAAGGTGCTGCGCGTGCTCGGCAGCCTGCTCGGCCTGCCGAACTTCGAATACGAGACGTCCGACGAAGTGCGGCTCGCCGCGCTCGGCGACGGCGATATCGGCGCGCGCCTGTCGAACGCGACCTCGGTCGCGCCGGCACGCGCCGTCGCGCAGCCGGCCGGCGGCGCGCTAGAGCGCCTGTCCGACGTGCCGATCTACCATGCCGATCCGCTCGCGCGCCGCGCCGGCGCGCTGCACCTGACGGTGGCGGCGAAGGCCGCGCATGCGGTGGGCCTGCCCGCCGCGCTGTTCGACAAGCTCGGCCTCGCCAACGGCGACGCGGTGCGCGTGAGCCAGGGCGGCCGCTCGGTGCAGCTGCCGGCGGTGCGCGATGCGAATCTGGCCGAGACGGTGGTTCGCGTGTCGGCCGCCACGCCCGCCGGTGCGGTACTCGGCGGCCAGTCCGGTGAACTCGTGGTGGAGAAGGCGTAAATGAGCTTGTTCGATACGATCAACTCGGGCGGTACCGCGCTGCTCGGCGTGGCATGGCCGACCGTATGGGCGCTCGTGCGCATCCTCGTGGTCGCCGTGGTGATCCTGCTCTGCGTCGCGTACCTGATCCTCTGGGAGCGCAAGCTGATCGGCTGGATGCACGTGCGGCTCGGCCCGAACCGCGTGGGCCCCGGCGGCCTGCTGCAGCCGATCGCCGACGTGCTGAAGCTGCTGCTGAAGGAAGTGATCCAGCCGACCGCGGCGAGCCGCTGGCTGTACCTGATCGCGCCGGTGATGACGGTGGTGCCGGCGTTCTCGGTCTGGGCGGTGATTCCGTTCCAGGCCGGCGCGGTGCTCGCCAACATCAACGCGGGCCTGCTCTACGCGATGGCGATCTCGTCGATCGGCGTGTACGCGGTGATCCTGGCCGGCTGGGCGTCGAACTCGAAGTACGCGTTCCTCGGCGCGATGCGCGCGGCCGCGCAGATGGTGTCGTATGAAATCTCGATGGGCTTCGCGCTGGTGCTGGTGCTGATGACGGCCGGCAGCCTGAACTTCTCCGAGATCGTCGCCTCGCAGCAGCACGGCTACTTCGCGCATCACGGCATCAACTTCATGTCGTGGAACTGGCTGCCGCTGCTGCCGGTGTTCGTCATCTACTTCATCTCGGGCATCGCGGAAACGAACCGCCACCCGTTCGACGTGGTGGAAGGCGAGTCGGAAATCGTGGCCGGCCACATGATCGATTACTCGGGGATGGGCTTCGCGCTGTTCTTCCTCGCCGAGTACATCAACATGATCGTGATCTCGGCGCTGGCCGCCACGCTGTTCCTCGGCGGCTGGGATTCACCGTTCAGCTTCCTGTCGTTCATCCCGGGCATCTTCTGGCTCGTGGCGAAAGTCTTCTTCCTGCTGTCGGTGTTCATCTGGGCCCGCGCGACGTTCCCGCGCTTCCGTTACGACCAGATCATGCGTCTCGGCTGGAAGATCTTCCTGCCGATCTGCGTGATCTGGGTGGTGGTGGTCGGCTTCTGGATGATGTCGCCGCTGAATATCTGGAATTGAGAGGGCGGATCCCATCATGACGGCTATCCAACATTTCTTTAAGACCTTCTTCCTGACCGAGTTGCTCAAGGGGCTCGCGCTGACCGGACGCTACACGTTCAAGCGCAAGTTCACGGTGCAGTTCCCGGAGGAGAAGACCCCGATCTCGCCGCGCTTTCGCGGCCTGCACGCGCTGCGCCGCTACGAGAACGGCGAGGAGCGCTGCATCGCCTGCAAGCTCTGCGAGGCCGTGTGCCCCGCGATGGCGATCACGATCGAGTCGCAGACGCGTGCCGACAACACGCGCCGCACCACGCGCTACGACATCGACCTGACCAAGTGCATCTTCTGCGGTTTCTGCGAGGAGAGCTGCCCGGTCGATTCGATCGTCGAGACGCAGATCCTCGAGTATCACGGCGAAAAGCGCGGCGACCTGTATTTCACGAAGGAAATGCTGCTCGCGGTCGGCGATCGCTACGAGAAGGACATCGCGGCCGCCAAGGCCGCCGACGCGCCGTATCGATGAGCTGGACGGGCCGGCCCGGGAAGGGCAGGCCCGAGAGCGCCGCGGCAACGGTGCGCGGCACGTTGCAGTGCCCGAGAACCGTGCCTGACCAAGGCCTAACGATGAACCGGTAACCATGGACTTCACGACCGTACTCTTCTACATCTTCTCGCTGCTGCTGGTGATCTCGGCACTGAAGGTGATCACCGCGCGCAACCCCGTGGCTTCCGCGCTCTTCCTCGTGCTGGCGTTCTTCAACGCGGCCGCGATCTGGATGCTGCTCGAGGCCGAATTCCTCGCGATCCTGCTGGTGCTGGTCTACGTCGGCGCGGTGATGGTGCTGTTCCTGTTCGTCGTGATGATGCTCGACATCAACGTCGACGTGCTGCGCCGCGACTTCCGCCGCTTCGTGCCGATGGCCACCGTGGTGGGCGCGATCATCGTGGTCGAGACCGCGCTGATCCTCTGGCGCGGCTACGGCGCGACCGCCTCGCCGGTGCGTGACGTGGCCTCGGGCGCGCTCGCCAACATGTCGAACACGCGCCTGATCGGCAAGGTGATCTACACCGACTACATCTTCGCGTTCGAAATCGCGGGCCTGGTGCTGCTGGTGGCGATCATCGCGGCGGTCTCGCTGACGGCGAGCAAGGGCAAGTACCGCAAGCGCCAGAACGTGTCCGAGCAGATCCGCGTGCGCCGCGAGGACCGCGTGCGCCTCGTGAAGATGGCGGCCGAGAAGCCGCAGCCGCCGGAGGCCGCCCCGGCCGACGCCGACCCCGCCGCGGCGACCAAAGGCTGAGCGAGGAGAATCGAACCATGTTGAACCTGACCCTGGCCCACTATCTCGTGCTCGGCGCGATCCTGTTCGCGATCAGCATCGTCGGCATCTTCCTGAACCGCCGCAACATCATCGTGATCCTGATGGCGATCGAGTTGATGCTGCTCGCGGTCAATACGAACTTCGTCGCGTTCTCGCACTATCTCGGTGACGTGCATGGACAGATTTTCGTGTTCTTCGTGCTCACGGTGGCGGCGGCGGAGGCGGCGATCGGCCTGGCAATCCTGGTCACGCTGTTCCGCAAACTCGACACCATCAATGTCGAGGATCTCGACCAGCTCAAGGGCTAATCTCAGGCGAGTCTGCTATGTCGACCACACTCAATGAAAATCTGCTGCTGGCGATTGCGCTCGCGCCGCTCGCCGGCTCGATCATCGCCGGCCTGTTCGGCAACACGGTCGGGCGCAAGGGCGCGCACCGCGTGGCGATCCTCGGCGTGACGATCTCGTTCGTCCTGTCGGTGATGGTGTTCCTGCAGGTGCTGCAGGGCGCGAGCTTCAACGCGACCGTCTACGAATGGATGCACGTCGGGCCGCTCAAGCTCGAAGTCGGCTTCCTCGTCGATTCGCTGACGGCGATGATGATGGTCGTGGTGACCTTCGTCTCGCTGATGGTGCATATCTACACGATCGGCTACATGCAGGAGGAGGACGGCTACCAGCGCTTCTTCTCCTACATCTCGCTGTTCACGTTCTCGATGCTGATGCTCGTGATGAGCAACAACTTCCTGCAGCTGTTCTTCGGCTGGGAAGCGGTCGGCCTCGTGTCCTACCTGCTGATCGGCTTCTACTTCACGCGGGAAAGCGCGATCTACGCGAACATGAAGGCGTTCATCGTCAACCGCGTCGGCGACTTCGGCTTCCTGCTCGGCATCGGCCTGCTGCTTGCCTACGCCGGCTCGATGAACTACGGCGAAGTGTTCGCCAAGAGCACCGCGCTCGCCGCGATGCACTTCCCGGGCACCAGCTGGGGCCTGCTGACGGTGGCCTGCATCTGCCTGTTCATCGGCGCGATGGGCAAGTCGGCGCAGTTCCCGCTGCACGTCTGGCTGCCCGACTCGATGGAAGGCCCGACGCCGATCTCGGCGCTGATCCACGCGGCCACCATGGTGACGGCCGGCGTGTTCATGGTCACGCGCATGTCGCCGCTGTTCGAACTGTCCGACACGGCGCTGTCGTTCATCACCGTGATCGGTGCGATCACGGCGCTGTTCATGGGCTTCCTCGGCGTGATCCAGAACGACATCAAGCGCGTGGTCGCGTACTCCACACTTTCGCAGCTCGGCTACATGACGGTTGCGCTCGGCGTGTCGGCGTATCCGGTCGCCGTGTTCCACCTGATGACGCACGCGTTCTTCAAGGCGCTGCTGTTCCTCGCGGCCGGTTCGGTGATCATCGGCATGCACCACGACCAGGACATCCGCAACATGGGCGGCCTGCGCAAGTACATGCCGATCACCTGGATCACCTCGCTGATCGGCTCGCTCGCGCTGATCGGCACGCCGTTCTTCTCGGGTTTCTACTCGAAGGACTCGATCATCGATGCGGTGAAACTGTCGCATCTGCCGGGCTCCGGTTTCGCGTATTTTGCTGTGGTCGCCAGTGTATTCGTGACCGCCCTCTATTCGTTCCGCATGTATTTCCTCGTGTTCCACGGTGAAGAGCGCTTCCGCAAGCCGAAGCATCCCGATTCGCCGATGGGCAAGGCCGCCGCGCAAGGGCACGACGCGCACGGCCATCACGATGACCACCATGTCCACGAACCGCACGAAACCTCGTGGGTCGTCTGGGTGCCGCTCGTGCTGCTTGCGATTCCGTCGGTGGTGATCGGCGCGTTCGCGGTCGGCCCGATGCTGTTCGGCGATTTCTTCCAGCACGGCGTCGCGTTCGACAAGGTGATCTTCATCGGCCAGAACCACCCGGCGGTTGCCGAGATGGCCGATGAATTCCACGGCTGGGCCGCGATGGGCCTGCAGTCGGTGACGGGCCTGCCGGTCTGGCTCGCACTGGCGGGCGTCGTCGTTGCCTGGTTCCTGTATCTGAAGCGCCCGGACCTGTCGGCGGCGATTCGTCGTGCGGCCGGCCCGATCTATACGCTGCTCGATAACAAATACTACATGGACAAGATCAACGAGGTCGTGTTCGCCAGGGGTTCGGTCGCAGTCGGCCGGGGCCTGTGGAAAGAGGGCGACGTCGTCGTGATCGATGGGCTCGTCAACGGGAGCGCGCGGTTCGTCAGCTGGTTCGCCGGCGTGATCCGCTTCCTGCAGTCGGGCTACATCTATCACTACGCGTTCGCGATGATCATTGGCATGTTGGGTCTCCTTACCCTGTTTGTTACGCTCGGCGGCAAATAAGAAAGGAGAGGAACCCACTCATGTCCGCATTTCCGATTCTCAGTACCGCCATCTGGCTTCCAATCGTGTTTGGCCTCGTGATTCTGGCCATCGGCACGGACCGGAAGCCCGGCGTGATCCGTTGGGTCGCGCTGCTCGGTTCGCTGCTCGGGTTTGCTGTCACGATTCCGCTCGTCACCGGTTTCGATCCGAGCACCGCGGCTCTCCAGTTCCAGGAGAACGTGAGCTGGATCGAACGGTTCAATGTTTCGTATCACCTCGGCGTCGACGGGATCTCGATGTGGTTCGTCGTGCTGACGGCGCTGATCACCGTCATCGTCGTCGTCGCCGCGTGGGAAGTCATCACCGAGAACGTCTCGCAGTACCTGGCGGCGTTCCTGATCCTGTCCGGCATCATGATCGGGGTGTTCTCGGCGGCCGACGGCCTGCTGTTCTACGTGTTCTTCGAGGCCACGCTGATCCCGATGTACATCATCATCGGCGTCTGGGGCGGCCCGAACCGCGTCTACGCGGCGTTCAAGTTCTTCCTTTATACGCTGGCCGGTTCGCTGCTGATGCTGGTCGCGCTGATCTACCTGTACCGCGAGACGCACACCTTCGATCTGGCCGCGTGGCAGAGCGCGAAGCTCGCGATGACGCCGCAGCTACTGCTGTTCGCCGCGTTCTTCCTCGCGTTCGCGGTGAAGGTGCCGATGTGGCCCGTCCACACCTGGCTGCCCGACGCGCACGTCGAGGCGCCCACCGGCGGCTCGGTGGTGCTGGCCGCGATCATGCTGAAGCTCGGCGCCTATGGCTTCCTGCGCTTCTCGCTGCCGGTCACGCCCGACGCCTCGCATTACCTGGCGCCGGTGGTGATCGCGCTGTCGCTCGTCGCCGTGATCTACATCGGCCTCGTGGCGATGGTGCAGACCGACATGAAGAAGCTGGTCGCGTATTCGTCGATCGCGCACATGGGCTTCGTCACGCTCGGCTTCTTCATCTTCAGCCAGCTCGGCGTCGAGGGCGCGATCGTGCAGATGATTTCGCACGGTTTCGTCTCCGGGGCGATGTTCCTTTGTATCGGCGTGTTGTACGATCGCCTCCATACGCGCAATATCGCCGAGTACGGCGGGGTCGTGAACGTCATGCCGAAGTTCGCGACGTTCGCGTTGCTGTTCGCGATGGCGAACTGCGGGCTGCCCGGCACCTCCGGGTTCGTCGGCGAGTTCATGGTGATCCTCGCGTCCGTGAAGTTCAATTTCTGGATCGCGTTCGGCGCGGGCTTCACGCTGATTCTGGGCGCGGGCTACACGCTGTGGATGTACAAACGCGTCTATTTCGGCAAGGTGGTCAACGAGAAGGTAACGCGGCTGAAGGACATCGGCGCTCGTGAATTCTCGATGCTCGCCGTGCTGGCCGCGTTCACGCTGCTGATGGGCCTGTATCCGAAGCCCTTCACCGACGTGATGCACGTTTCCGTAGAAAACCTCCTCTCTCACGTTGCGCAATCCAAGCTGCCGCTGTCCCCGCAGTAAGTGTGGGCGGAGGAAACCAAGACCATGCAAAACGCACCTATGAATGCCTTGTTGCCCGACGCGCTCGTGATGTTCGCCATCATCGTGGCGTGGCTGAACGACACCCTGGCCGGTGAATCCGGCCGTCGTCTCACGTTCCTGATCGCGGTCGTCTCGTCGATCGCCGCCGGCGTGTGGTTTGCGGTCCAGGCCTTCGATCCGCACCAGTACTACTTCTTCTCGCGCATGATCGTCGTCGATTCGTTCGCGAGCGTGATGAAGTCGGTGGTCTCGTTCGGCTACGGCGTCTCGCTGATCTACTCGCGCCGCTATCTCGCCGATCGCGACCTGTTCCGCGGCGACGTGTTCCTGCTCGGGATGTTCTCGCTGCTCGGCCAGCTCGTGATGATCTCGGGCAACAACTTCCTGACGCTGTATCTCGGCCTCGAACTGATGTCGCTGTCGCTGTACGCGCTGATCGCGCTGCGCCGCGACGGCGCGCAGTCGAGCGAAGCGGCGATGAAGTACTACGTGCTCGGCGCGCTGGCCTCCGGCTTCGTGCTCTACGGCATCTCGATGCTGTACGGCGCGTCCGGCTCGCTCGAACTGCACGACGTGCTGAACGCGATCGCCTCGGGCCGCATCAACGACGCGGTGCTGCTGTTCGGCGTGATCTTCGTGGTGGCCGGCGTGGCGTTCAAGCTCGGCGCGGTGCCGTTTCACATGTGGGTACCCGACGTCTACCAAGGCGCGCCGACGGCGATGTCGCTGTTCACGGGCGGCGGCCCGAAGGTGGCCGCGTTCGCCTGGGGCCTGCGCTTCCTCGTGATGGGCCTGCTGCCGCTCGCGGCCGACTGGCAGCAGATGCTGGTGATCCTCGCGGCGCTGTCGCTGATCGTCGGCAACATCACCGGTATCGTCCAGCGCAACGTCAAGCGGATGCTGGCCTACTCGGCGATCTCGAACATGGGCTTCGTGCTGCTGGGCCTGCTGTCGGGCGTCGTGAAGGGCAGCCCGACGTTCGCGGCCACCGCCTACAGCTCGGCGATGTTCTACTCGATCGTCTACCTGATCACCACGCTCGGCGCGTTCGGTATCGTGATGCTGCTCGCCCGCCGCGATTTCGAGGCTGAAACGCTCGACGACTTCAAGGGCCTCAACAAGCGCAGCCCGGTGTTCGCGTTCGTGATGATGGTGATGATGTTCTCGCTGGCCGGCATCCCGCCGACGGTCGGGTTCTACGCGAAGCTCGCGGTGCTCGAGGCCACCATCAACGCCGGCCTGACCTGGCTCGCGATCCTCGGTGTCATCTCCTCGTTGTTCGGCGCGTTCTATTATCTGCGTATCGTGAAGCTGATGTACTTCGATGCGCCGCAGGACAGCAACCCGATCATGAGCGACTCGCTGAACCGCGGCGTGCTGCTGCTCAACGGCGCCGCCGTGGTGGTGCTCGGTGTCGCGCCCAGCAGGCTGATCGAAATCTGCCTGCAGGCGATCACCCATACGCTGCCGCTCTGATGTCCGCGGCCGGCTGGTTCATCGTGCTGCTGGCGCTCGCGGGCGCCAACCTGCCGTTCGTGAATCAACGCCTGTTCGCGTGCGTGCCGGCCCGTGCCGGCACGGCGCGCAAGAGCGCGTGGCTGCGGATCGGCGAAATGATCGTGCTGTATTTCGCGGTCGGCGTGCTCGGCTTCTGGCTCGAATCGCGCGCCGGCAATCGCTTCGAACAGGGCTGGCAGTTCTACGCGATCACCTTCAGCCTGTTCGTGGTGTTCGCGTTCCCGGGCTTCACGTTTCAGTATCTCGTCAAACGACGCTGACGGTCCCGGCCGTCGCGTCCAACCCTGGAGCCGACGATGGCCGAATTACCGAATCACGACGCACAGCTGACCGAAGTCTGCGTCGAAAGCGAATCCATTCTCGACGGCCACTTCCTCAAGGTGACACGCGACACCGTGCGGCTGCCCGACGGCAAGCACGCGGTGCGCGAATACATTCGCCATCCCGGCGCGGTGATGGTGATCCCGCTGTTCGACGACGGCCGCGTGCTGATGGAAAGCCAGTTCCGCTATCCGATCGGCAAGGTGATGGCCGAGTATCCGGCCGGCAAGCTCGATCCGCAGGAAGGGCCGCTCGCCTGCGCGATCCGCGAACTGCGCGAGGAAACCGGCTATGCCGCGCGCGAGTACGTCTACCTGACGCGGATCCACCCGATCATTTCGTATTCCACCGAATTCATCGACATCTATCTGGCGAAGGGGCTCGTGGCCGGCGAACGCCAACTCGACGAGGGCGAATTCCTCGAAACCTTCACGGCCACGCTGCCGGACCTGCTCGAATGGATCCGCACCGGCCAGATCACCGACGTGAAGACGATCATCGGCACGATGTGGCTCGAAAAGGTGCTGGCCGGCACCTGGCCGCTCGGCGCGGCCGAGCAGGGCTGACCATCCGCCCGCTGCGAGTGCGGCGGCCGGCTCATTGCTGGCGCCGCCTCGCTTGCCGTCTTTCCTGCCTTCTTCCGGTTTTTCGACCGGCTCCGGCGGCGAATCGCGCCGCGCGCTACAATCTCGCGCACCCGGGCCGCTGCCCGGACGGTCTCGATCGTGATTTAGCACGACCGTTCTTAAATCTTCCATTTGGGCGTACACTCGCAAGACGCCCCGAGTCCGCATGAAGGTCCTCGATTTACAGTGCTCGCACGGCCATCGCTTCGAAGGCTGGTTCGCGTCCGCCGACGAATTCGAATCGCAGCTTGCCCGCAGGCTCGTCGAATGCCCGGTCTGCGCGGCCACCGAGATCAGCCGGATGCCGTCGGCGCCGCGCCTGAACCTGTCCGGCGCGACGCAGGCCAGGCCGCCGGCCGGCCAGGCCGATCCGCGCCAGCTGCAGGCGCAGCTGATGCGCGCGCTGCGCGAGGTGCTGGACAAGACGGAGAACGTGGGCGAGCGCTTCGCCGAGGAAGCGCGACGCATCCATTACGACGAAGCGCCCGCGCGCAGCATCCGCGGCGTGACCTCGCCCGAGGATGCGCGCGCCCTCGCCGAAGAAGGCATCGACGTGATGCCGCTGCCGTTGCCGGCCGCGCTGAAAGAGCCGCTGCAATGATCGAATCCTGATCGGCGCGCGTCTCCCGGGCGGCCGCCGCGGTCCGCGGCCAGGAGACATGCGCATGGATCTGGATTATTCCCCCGCCGACGACGCGTTCCGCGCCGACATCCGCGCGTGGCTCGAGGCTCACCTGCCTCGCTCGCTGCGCGACAAGGTTCACAATCACAAGCGCCTTGGCCGAGACGACTATCTCGGCTGGCACCGCACGCTCGCCACGCGCGGCTGGTCCGCGCCGGGCTGGCCGGCCGAATACGGCGGCCCGGGCTGGGACGCGACGCGCCGCTACATCTGGGACGAGGAATGCGCGCGCGCCGGCACGCCGCCGCCGCTGACGTTCGGCGTCTCGATGGTCGGCCCGGTGCTGATCAAATACGGCAACGAGGCGCAGCAGCGCCACTGGCTGCCGCGCATCCTCGACGGCACCGACTGGTGGTGCCAGGGCTATTCCGAACCGGGCTCGGGCTCCGATCTCGCCTCGCTGCGCACGCGCGCCGAACGGCACGGCGATCACTACGTCGTGAACGGCCAGAAGACCTGGACCACGCTCGGCCAGCACGCCGACATGATGTTCTGCCTGGTGCGCACCGATCCCGCCGCGAAGAAGCAGGAGGGTATTTCGTTCCTGCTGATCGACATGACTTCGCCCGGCGTCACTGTCCGGCCGATCATTACGCTCGACGAGGAACACGAAGTCAACGAAGTGTTCTTCGAGGACGTGAAGGTGCCGGCGGAGAATCTCGTCGGCGAGGCGCACCGCGGCTGGACCTACGCGAAGTATCTGCTCGGCCACGAGCGCACCAGCATCGCGCGCGTCGGCAACTCGAAGCGCGAGCTGAGATTCCTGAAGCGCCTCGCGGCCGCCCAGCGCCGCCACGGCCGCCCGCTGCTCGAAGACCCGGTGTTCGCCGCGCGCGTGGCCTCGCTCGAGATCGACCTGATCGCGCTCGAAGTGACCGCGCTGCGCGTGATCGGCCAGGAGGGCCGCGGGCGTGGCCCCGGCCCCGAGGCGTCGATGCTGAAGATCAAGGGCTCCGAGATCCAGCAGGCGCTGTCCGAGCTGATGGTCGAGGCGATCGGGCCGCTCGCCGCGCCGTTCGATCCCGCGTTCCTCGACGGCGAACGCGAGCATGCGAGCGCCGGCAGCGACGACGCGGCGCCGCTCGCCGCCCAGTATTTCAACTTCCGCAAGATGTCGATCTACGGCGGCTCGAATGAAATCCAGAAGAACATCATCGCGCAGATGATTCTCGGCCTTTGAGGAGCGACGCATGGACTTCACTTTCAGCGAAGAGCAACAGCAGTTCGCCGACGCGCTGCGTCGTTACCTGGGCGAGCGTTACGGATTCGACGCACGGCAGGCGATCGTCGGCTCCGCGGCCGGCGTCTCGGCCGGGCAGTGGCGCGCGTTCGCCGAGCTGGGCCTGACCGCGCTGCCGGTGCCCGAGGCGTTCGGTGGTCTCGGCGGTGGCGCGGTCGAGATGCTGGTCGCCATGCAGGCGCTCGGCGCCGCGCTGGTGGTCGAGCCGTACTGGGCGACGGCGGTCGGCATCGAAGCGCTGCGGATCGCCGCGAGCGCCGAGAACACTGCCGCCGCCGCGCTGCTCGAGCGCGCGGCCGGCGGCGACGCCGTGCTGGCCGTCGCGTTCGACGAACCGGGCGCGCGCTACGAGCTGGACGCGATCGACACGCGCGCCGAACCCGACGGCGACGGCTTCCGGCTCGACGGCACCAAGGCGGTGGTCCGCCACGGCGCGCAGGCGCACGCGTGGATCGTGCCGGCGAGGCAGCCCGACGGCGCGATCGCGCTGTTCGTCGTCGAGCGCGGCGCGGCCGGCGCCGCCGCCGACGACTATCGGACCATCGACGGGCAGCGCGCGGCCACGCTGCGCTTCGCGGCGACGCCGGCGCGCCGGATCGTGGACGGCGCGCACGGCGCCGCCGCGCTGGAGCGGATCGCCGACTACGGCATCGTGCTGCTGTGCGCCGAGGCGCTCGGCGCGCTCGACGCGCTGAACCGCGCCACGCTCGACTACACGAAGACGCGCGAGCAGTTCGGCGCGCCGATCGCGCGCTTCCAGGTGCTGCAGCACCGGATGGTCGACATGCTGATCCATACCGAGCAGGCCCGCTCGCTGACCTATCTGGCCGCGGTGCGCTACGCGGACGACGATGCCGACGTCCGGCGGCGCGCCGTGTCGGCCGCGAAGGCGCGCGTCGGCCAGGCCGCGCGCTTCGTCGGCCAGCAGGCGATCCAGCTGCACGGCGGCATGGGCATGACGCAGGAGGTCGCGGCCGCGCATCTGTTCAAGCGGCTCGCGATCATCGAGACGACGCTCGGCGACGTCGACCATCACCTGGCCCGGTTTGCCGCCCTGCCGTCCTTTTTCGAATACGATGCGGTCTGAGGTGCCAATTTCGTCAAAACCCAACAGGATTCCAACAGGAGAGAGAAGCATGACGATCGGTTACGAAGATCTGGAAGTCGGCGCACTGACCGAGATCGGCAAGCACACGTTCACGCCCGAGGACATCGTCGAGTTCGCGCAGCGCTATGATCCGCAACCGTTCCATCTCGACGAGGCGGGCGGCAAGGCCTCGCCGTTCGGCGGCCTGGTGGCGAGCGGCTGGCACACCTGCTCGGTGTTCATGGGCATGCTGGTGCGCAACGTGCTGAGCGACTCGACCAGCATGGGCTCGCCCGGCATCGACGAGATCCGCTGGCTGAAGCCGGTGCGCGCCGGCGCGACCATCACGATGTTCCAGAGCATCGTCGACAAGCGGCTGTCCGCGAGCCGCCCCGATCGCGGCATCGTGACGACCGAATGGATCGGCAAGAACGAGGACGGCGACACCGTGATCACGGTGAAGTCGAAGGTGATCTTCGGGCTGCGCAATCCGCAGGCGAACGCATGAGCGGCGAGGCTGCGGGCGAGCGCGCCGGGCGGCCGCGCATCGCGTCGGTGCAGGCCCTGCGCGATCTGGTCGGCGCCGATGGCTTCGCGAGCCGCTGGATCACGATCGAGCAGGCGCGCGTGGACCGCTTCGCCGACGCGACCGACGATCACCAGTGGATTCACGTCGATCCCGAGCGGGCCGCGCGCGAGTCGCCGTTCGGCGCGCCGATCGCGCACGGCTTCCTGACGCTGTCGCTGATCCCGTCGCTGATGGTCGACGCGATCGAATTCGAGCAGAAGATGGGCGTGAACTACGGGCTGAACCGCGTGCGCTTCCTGCGGCCGGTGCCGGTCGGCGCGAAGGTGCGCGGGCTGTTCTCGGTGAAGACCGCCACCGACAGCAAGCAGGGCGGCCTGCAATGCTCGTGGTCGGTCGCGGTGCAGGTCGATTCGACCGGCGAGCCGGCGCTCGCCTGCGCGGCCGAGTTCATCACGCTGCATCTGTTCTGACGGGCGGCGGGGCGCCGGCCCCGCCGTGCCTTGTCCGCCACTGGCGCCCTGATTTGCCTGCTCGTTTGCCCTCAGCCGGTCTGGCCGGTGGCCGCCGCGTGGCGTGCCAGTTCGAGCTTGGCGATCGCGTTGCGATGCACCTCGTCCGGCCCGTCGGCGAAACGCAGCGTGCGCGCCGAGGCATAGGCATAGGCGAGCGGGAAGTCGTCGCTGACCCCGCCGCCGCCGTGCGCCTGGATCGCCCAGTCGATCACCTGGCAGGCGGTGTTCGGCGCCACCACCTTGATCATCGCGATCTCGCCGCGCGCCCCCTTGTTGCCGACCTTGTCCATCGTGTAGGCGGCCTTCAGCGTGAGCAGCCGCGCCTGGTCGATCAGGCAGCGCGCCTCGGCGAGGCGTTCCTGCGTCACCGTCTGCTCGGCGATCGGCTTGCCGAACGCGACGCGCTGCAGCGCGCGCCGGCACATCAGTTCGAGCGCGCGCTCGGCGAGCCCGATCAGGCGCATGCAGTGGTGGATCCGGCCCGGCCCGAGCCGGCCCTGCGCGATCTCGAAGCCGCGGCCCTCGCCGAGCAGCAGGTTCGCGGCCGGCACGCGGACCTTGTCGAGCGTGATCTCCATATGGCCGTGCGGCGCGTCGTCGTAGCCGAACACGCTGAGCGGACGCCGGACCGTGACGCCGGGCGCGTCCGACGGCACCAGGATCATCGACTGCTGCGCGTGGCGCGGCGCCTCCGGATCGGACTTGCCCATCACGATGTAGAGCTTGCAGCGCGGATCGCCCGCGCCCGACGACCACCACTTGTGGCCGTTGATCAGGTACTCGTCGCCGTCGCGTTCGATCCGGGTGCGGATGTTGGTCGCGTCCGAGGAGGCCACCTCGGGCTCGGTCATCAGGAACGCCGAGCGGATCGCGCCGTCGAGCAGCGGCTCGAGCCAGGTCCGCTTCTGCTCGTCGTCGCCGTAGCGCTCGAGCGTTTCCATGTTGCCGGTGTCGGGCGCGCTGCAGTTGAACACCTCGGGCGCCCACGGCACGCGCCCCATGATTTCGCAGAGCGGCGCGTAGTCGAGATTGGAGAGGCCCGCGCCGCGATCGGAGGCCGGCAGGAACAGATTCCAGAGGCCGGCGGCGCGCGCCTCGCGCTTGAGCGTCTCGAGCAGGCCGACGGGGCGCCACGCGTCGCCGTCGCGCCGGTTGCGCGCGATCTCGTCGTGGAAGGCGCGCTCGTTCGGGTAGATGTGCTCGTCGAAGAACGCAAGCAGCCGTTCGCGCATCACGTCGACCTTCGGGGAGTAATCGAAATCCATCGCAACCTCGCTGGAAGTGAATCGTTGATCGAAAGCGGAACGGCGGGCGGATCGCCACGATGGCGTGAGGCAACCGCGCGGGCCGGGATGGCGAGCCCGTGGTGGCCGGATCGTTGTTTCGCCGGCCGCCGGATCGTCAGGCCACGCGCTGCGCGTAGCGCCACGCGAGTTCGGCCATCGGGCGCGCCTGCCGGCCGGCGTCGAGCGCGCGCGCGCTCGACGCGGTGCCGTCGGCCACGCGCTTCATGATGCCCTGCAGGATCGCGGCGATCCGGAACATGTTGTAGGCGAGATAGAAGTGCCAGTCGCCCTCGATCGCGAAGCCCGTGCGCTCGCGGTAGCGCGCGATGTAGCTCGCCTCGTCGGGAATCCCGAGCGCGGCCCAGTCGAGGCCGGCCACGCCGCGAAAGCGCCCCGGCTCGACGTGCCAGGTCATGCAGTGATACGAGAAATCGGCGAGCGGATCGCCGAGCGTCGACAGCTCCCAGTCGAGCACGGCCAGCACGCGCGGCGCGTCGGGCGCGAAGATCAGGTTGTCGAGACGGAAGTCGCCATGCACGATCGACGTGCGTTCGCGGTCGGCGTCGCCGGGCGGCAGGTGCCGCGGCAGCCAGTCGATCAGCCGGTGCATCGCGTCGATCGGCTCGGTTTCCGAAGCCAGATACTGCTTGCTCCAGCGTCCGACCTGCCGCGCGAAGTAGCTGCCGGGCTTGCCGTAGTCGGCAAGCCCGAGCGCCTGCGGATCGAGCGCGTGCAGCGCGGCGATCACGCGATTCATCTCGTCGTAGTGCGCGGCGCGCTCGGCGCGCGTCATGCCGGGCAGCGCCGGATCCCAGAGTACGCGCCCCTCCACGCAGCTCATCACGTAGAACGCGCGGCCGATCACGGTTTCGTCCTCGCAGAGCGCGAGCATGCGCGGCACCGGTACCGCGGTGCCGTCGAGCGCGGCCATCACGCGGTATTCGCGCTCGATCGCGTGCGCCGACGGCAGCAGCTTCGCCGCCGGCGCCGGCTTCGCGCGCAGCACGTAGTGTCGTGCCGGCGTGACGAGCTTGAAGGTCGGATTGGACTGGCCGCCGCGGAACTGCTCGATCGAGAGCGGCCCGGCGTAGCCGTCGACGTGGCCGGCGAGCCAGGCGTCGAGCGCGGGCAAGTCGATGCGCTGCGCGGCGCTCACGGGCGCGGTGCCCTCGAACGCGGTGGTGTCGATCGGATTCGCTGCCGGTTGCTGCGGCGCGTGCGTCATCGTTGCCTCCGGTTGCGCGGCGCGGGCTCAGCGGCCCGCGTTCGCCTCGATGAACTGCTGGTAGAGCACTTCCATCACGGTGTTGCGCGCGTCGCGGTGCAGCGCGTCGGGCGGCGTGTAGTTGATCTGCCGGATCACCCAGTCGTGCGCGGGCTCGCCGACGTCGAGCACGTTGATGCAGCCGGTCGACTGCGCGAGCCGGCCGATGAACAGGCGCTGCTCGGGCAGCGTCGCGTGCGAGAGCAGCGCGCAGTTCACGCCGCCGTGCAGCACCAGCAGCACGGTATCCCAGCTCGCGTCGGCGCGCAGCGCGGCGAGCGGCGGCAGGACCCGGTCGATCAGCTCGCCTATGGTCTCGCCGCCGAGAAACGGCACGTGGTCGGGCACGATGCCGTCGAGCGCGCCGAGGAACGCGGCCTCGACGGTCTCGGGCGGCAGGTCCGCCAGATGGCCGCCGCGGATCTCGCGCCAGGCCGGCTCGATCTCGAGGTCGATCGACTGGCCGGTTTCCGCGAGCACCAGCGCGGCCGTTTCGACGGTGCGGTTCAAACCGCTCGTGATGACGCGGTCGAAGCGGATCGACTGCGAGGCGAACGCGCGGCCCGCGGCGCGTGCCTGGGCGCGGCCGCGTTCGTTGAGCGGCACGGTATCGGGATCGATCGACTGGCGGGCGGCGTCGAAATAGGTCACGTCGCCGTGACGCATCAGGTAGACGCGGCGGCGCTTGGGCAGGGTGTAGGCGGTCATGTCGGAATCGGCTGGCATGGGCGGATCGGCGGGCGATCAGCGGGTGTAGGCGGGCGGGCGTTTCTCGAGAAACGCGGTGATGCCCTCGAGCCCGTCCGCATGGTGCAGCGAGGCCACGAAGTGATCGCGTTCGGCGGCCAGGTGGGCGGCCAGCGAATGCTCGGGGGCTTGCGCGAGCAGCGCCTTGACGCGCGCGACGGCGTTCGGCGAGACGCGGCCGAGTTCGTCGGCCCAGGCCAGCGCGTCGCCGAGCGCGCTGCCGGGGCGCGCGAGGCGGTTGACGACGCCGAGATCATGCAGGCGCTTCGCGGCGGCCGGCTTGCCCTCGATCAAGATTTCTGTCGCGAGCGCCCGCGGCAGGGCCCGCGCGAGGAACCACGAGCCGCCGCCGTCCGGCGTGAGCCCGACGCGCGCGTAGGACATCACGAACTTCGCGTCGTCGGCGGCAACGATCAGGTCGCAGGCGAGCGCGAGCGAGAAGCCGGCACCGGCCGCCGCGCCCTCGACCGCGGCGATCACCGGCTTCGTCGCGCCGCGGATCGCGGTGATCCACTCGCCGAGCAGATCGATGCTCGCGGCCTGCACGGCGGGGGCCCTGGCGCGGTTCTCGAGCAGGCGGTTCAGGTTGCCGCCCGCGCAGAAGAAGCGGTCGGCGCCGGTCAGCACCACCGCGCCGATCGAGGCGTCGCGTTCGGCGGTGTGCATGGCCTCGATGCCGGCCGCATACATGTCGGGATGCAGCGCGTTGCGCGCGCCGGGGTTGGACAGCGTCAGGACGAGGGTCGACTCGCTGTCGACGGGGCGGGACGCGAGCAGTTCGGCGCGCATGCGGTAGGTCTCCTGGTGGGCCGTCTCGTGGACGGCGTGCGGCGCGATGCCGGCGCGTTCCGGTACATTTCAGAGTGGCGCGTCCGGTCGCCGCGGCGACGAAGTGCTTTAGACTAGCACGAACGTGCTATTTGGCACGGCGCGACGGCCCGCCGGCACCGTGAAGATGGCTCACGCTTCGATTCACCGTCAGGAGAGAGACGATGCTGCAACTCTGTGGTTACCCGCTTTCGAACTATTACAACAAGGTCAAGCTCGTGCTGCTCGAATACGAGATTCCGTTCGAGGAGCAACCGCTGCCGCTACCGTTGCGCGACGCCGACGCGCTGGCCGCCTCGCCGTTCGGCAAGGTGCCGTTCCTGCGCACCGAGCAGGGCGCGCTGTCGGAATCGCAGGCGATCGTCGAGTATCTGGCGGCGCGTCATCCGGACAAGGCGCTGTTTCCGGCCGATCCGTTCGAAGCGGCCAAGGCCCGCGAGATCACGATCTTCATCGAACTCTATCTCGAATGGGTGGCGCGCGACCTGTACGGGCAGGCGTTCTTCGGCGGCGCGGCCAGCGACGAGACGCGCGAGCGCGTCGAACGGCAGCTCGTGAGCGCGCTGGCCGCGTTCCGCCGGCTCGCCCGCTTCGAGCCGTTCGTGCTCGGCGAGCGCTTCGGCATCGCCGACGTGGCCGCCTACATCCACCTGCCGCTCGTCGGGCTCGCGACGAAGGCCGTCTACGGCCGCGACCTGGTGCTCGAAGCCGGGATCGACTGGAAGGCGTATTCGAAACGCGTGGGCGAGCGGCCTGCCGCGCAGCGCGTGACGGCCGATCGCAAGGCGCATCTCGAGGCCAACGGCGCGAAGCGCTGACGCGCACCGCGCCCGGATGGCGGCGCTCGCCTACAGCCGCGCCAGCCGTTCGAGCGCGGTGGCGAGCGTCGCCTCGCGCTTCGCGAAGCAGAAGCGCACCACGCCCGATTCGTGCGGCTCGTGATAGAACGCCGAGACGGGGATCGCCGCGACGCCGATCTCGGTCGTCAGCCACTTCGCGAACTCGGCTTCGGGCAGGCCGCTGATCGCCGAATAGTCGACGCACTGGAAGTAGGTGCCCGTGCACGGCAGCAGCTTGAAGCGTGTCGCGGCGAGCCCGTCGCGGAACAGGTCGCGCTTCTTCTGGTAGAACGCGGGCAGCGTCAGGTACGGCTGCGGGTCGCGCAAATAGTTCGCGAGCCCGACCTGCATCGGCGTGTTGACGGTGAATACGTTGAACTGATGGACCTTGCGGAACTCGGCAGTCAGCGAGGCGGGCGCGGCGACGTAGCCGACCTTCCAGCCCGTCACGTGATAGGTCTTGCCGAAGCTCGACACGATGAAGCTGCGCGCCGCGAGTTCCGGATAACGCGCCACGCTTTCGTGCCGCTCGCCGTCGTACACCATGTGCTCGTAGACCTCGTCGGAGAGGATCAGCACGTTGGTGCCGCGCACGATCTCCTCCAGCCGGCGCATGTCGGCCTCGCGCCAGACCGTGCCGGTCGGGTTGTGCGGCGTGTTGATCAGCAGCAGGCGTGTCCGCGGCGTGATCGCGGCCGCGAGCCGGTCGAACGGGATCGCGTAGTCGGGCGCCTCCAGCGTGACGAACACCGGCTTGCCGCCTGCCAGCTCGATCGACGGCAGGTAGCTGTCGTAGGTGGGCTCGACCACGATCACCTCGTCACCCGGATGCACGGTGCAGAGGATCGCCGTCAGGAGCGCCTGGGTCGCGCCGGCCGTGACCGTGATCTCGCTGGCCGCGTCGTAGCGGCGCCCGTAGATCCGCTCGATCTTCTCCGCAATCGCCTCGCGCAGCGGCACGGCGCCCGTCATCGGCGGGTACTGGTTGTGCCCCTCGCGCATCGCGCCGGCGACGGCATCGATGATCGCCGGATCGCAGTCGAAATCGGGAAAGCCCTGGCCCAGATTCACCGCGCCCTTTTCGGCGGCGAGCGCGCTCATCACCGTGAAGATCGTGGTGCCGACCTGCGGCAGACGGGAAACGACGGCGGGCGTGACGGGCAGGGAGGCTGGCATGGCGGACGGTGCGTTCATCGTGTCTCGGCGGTGGAGTTAGGGCCGCCGTCGCTTGGCGGCGCGGCTTGTCAGGTGCGGCTCAAGCCGGCGCCGGTTCGGCCGGCGCGAGCCCGCAGGCGGCCACGAACGGCGCCGGCTGCATGATCCGGAACAGGAAATCGCGCTCGGTGCGGCGCGACAGCTTCAATAACGCGCGATCCTTCGAGACGAGCCAGTCGGCCTCGATGGCGCGCGCGAGCTCGAGGAACTTCTGGTCGTCGCGGTCACGGCATTTCGGCAGCGGCCGCGCCTCGTCGGGATCGGGTTCGGCGGTGGCGACGAGCCGGGTCAGTCGCGCGACGGTGGCGAGCGCGGCGGCCTTGTCGATCTGGCGCGGCGCGAACTGCGGATAGTCGAGCACGCGTTCGAGTTCGTGCAGGCAGCGCGCATCGATCAGCGCGACCAGTGCGCCGTGTTCGAGCGCGGTGCGGATCGGACGCGTGGCGGGATCATCGAACACGAGGATGTCGATCCAGACGTTCGAGTCGAGCACCACGCGGCGGCCGTCTCGTGGAGCGTGGGAGCTGGGCATTCGTTACAATCGGTGGTTTTCGTCTGACGGCACCGCATCGCGTGCCGGCGAGCCTCTATGATAATCGTTCTCTCTCCCGCGAAATCGCTCGATTACGAGACCGCGCCCCACGTTCCTACGCACACGCTGCCCGATTTCGTCGACGATGCGGCCGAATTGATCGATGGATTGCGGAAATTGTCGCCCCAGCAGATCTCGACGCTGATGGACATCTCGGACCCGCTCGCGCGGCTGAACCACGGGCGCTATGCGGACTGGTCGCGCACCTTCACCACCGCGAACGCGAAGCAGGCGGTGCTCGCGTTCAACGGCGACGTGTACGAAGGGTTCGACGCCCGCACGCTGTCGGCCGCCGATCTCGATTACGCGCAGCGGCACGTGCGCGTGCTTTCGGGGCTCTACGGGCTGCTGCGTCCGCTCGACCTGCTGCAGCCGTACCGGCTCGAAATGGGCACGCGCTTCGAGAATGCGCGCGGCAAGGATCTGTACGCGTTCTGGGGCGAGCGCATCACGCGCGCGCTCAACACGCAGCTCGCCTCGCGCGACGGCGACGCGCGCGTGCTCGTGAACTGCGCCTCGAACGAGTACTTCAAGTCGGTCAAGCCGAAGCTGCTCGAAGCGCCGGTGATCACGCCGGTGTTCGAGGACTGGAAGGGCGGGCGCTACAAGATCATCAGCTTCCATGCGAAGCGGGCGCGCGGCCTGATGGCGCGTTACGCGGTCACGAACCGCGTCGCGTCGGCCGCGCAGCTCAAGGATTTCGCCGAAGAGGGGTATGCATTCGATGCGCAGGCATCGAACGATTCCACCTACGTGTTCCGCCGCCGGCTCGATGCGTGATGCGCGCGGCAGGCCGTGAACCCGGCCTGCCCATGACCGTTGCGCGCTGGCTTCGGTGCTTCGGCCCCGACCTCGGCCTTTACCCGGCGCCTCGCGAGAGCGCTGTTTTCTGGAGATGAGATGAGCCTTTCGATCACGAGCCAATTCGATGCCGGCGCGATCGACGTCGTGGCCTGCGAACGCCCGGACGCGATCCGGCTGCGCATTCGCGGCGACAACCAGTCCGAATTTGCGCAATGGTTCTACTTTCGCCTGTCCGGCGCGCGCGGCGAGCGCTGCGTGATCGCGTTCGAGAACGCGCACGCCTGCGCCTATCCGGCCGGCTGGCGCGACTATCGCGCGGTGGCGAGCTACGACCGCGTGAACTGGTTCCGCGTGCCGACCGGGTTCGACGGGACCGTGATGACGATCGATCACACGCCGGAATTCGACACCATCCATTACGCCTACTTCGAGCCGTACAGCGAGGAGCGCCGCTCGGAGTTCCTCGGCGCGGTCCAGCAGATGCCGCAGGCGAACGTGGTCGAGCTCGGCCGCAGCGTTCAGGGGCGGCCGATGTCGCTGCTCGTGCTCGGCACGCCCGACGAGGCCGGCACGAAGAAGAAGGTGTGGGTGATCGCGCGCCAGCATCCCGGCGAATCGATGGCCGAATGGTTCGTCGAGGGGCTCGTGAAGCGGCTCGCGGGCTGGGGCGACTGGGCCGGCGACGCGGTGGCGCGCAAGCTCTACGACCACGCGACGTTCTACATCGTGCCGAACATGAACCCGGACGGCAGCGCGCTCGGCAACCTGCGCACCAATGCCGTGGGCGCGAACCTGAACCGCGAATGGATGGAGCCCGACGCCGCGCGCAGCCCCGAGGTCCATGTCGTGCGCGACGCGCTGCATGCGATCGGCTGCGACATGTTCTTCGACGTCCACGGCGACGAGGATCTGCCGTATGTGTTCGTGGCGGGCTCTGAGATGCTGCCCGGCTTCACCGACCGCCAGCGCGAAGCGCAGGAGGCCTTCATCGCCGCGTTCAAGCAGGCGAGCCCCGATTTCCAGGACCGCTATGGCTATCCGGCCGCCAAGTATCGCGAGGATGCGCTGAAGCTCGCGTCGAAATACGTCGGCAACGCGTTCGGCTGCCTGTCGCTGACGCTCGAGATGCCGTTCAAGGACAACGCCAACCTGCCGGACGAGCGCGTGGGCTGGAACGGTGAGCGCAGCGCGGCGCTCGGCGCGGCGATGCTGCTGCCGATCCTGAATCAGATCGAGCGGTTCGCATGACGTGAGGCGTGGCGGCAGCAAGCCGCCGTCGCCGGGCGCTCAAGACAAAAAAGGCCGGGATGCTGACGCATTCCGGCCTTTTGCTTTTGCCCGTCGCAGGACTATTTCGAGGTCGACTTCTTCTTCACGGCCTTCTTCGTCGTGCCGCTCGATTTCTTGGCCGTCGACTTGCGGGAGGACTTGCCGCTCGGCTTCGCTTTCGACTTGCCACGCACGGCGTGTCCATGCGCGTGATGTTTCGACGACGAGGAACGCTCGACGTGCGGCTTCGCGGGCGGCACCGGATCGTTCCAGCTGAACGCGAGCATCTGGCTGCCGACGTAGCCGCAGCGGAACTTCAGGCTCGACGGATCGCCGCCGTTCTGCGGAATGCCGAGGCCCTCGACCGTCACGATGTTGTCGACCTTCACGCGCTGCTTGCCTTCGTCGAACGAGTCGTTCCAGGGTGTGATCGTCGAGTTGCCGCTGTCGAACGCGCTGGGCGGGAATTCGACGTGGTCGAACGCGCTCGAGGTACTCGCGATGAAGTTGCCGTGCGCCGCGCAGTCGGCGACGAGCGGATCGGCATGCATCTCGGTGACGTATTTGTTGATCAGTTCGGAGCGCTGATCGAGCAGATCGGCGAAGGCCGGGGCGGAAAGCGCAAGCGACAGGCCTGCGATACAGGCTGCCAGCTTGCCGAACACGCCGAAAAGACGTTGGGCGGGGAAGCTGTCCATCAGGATTCGAAAGTGCGGAATGGAGACACCGGGCAGGTAAGATGCCCGGCGAAGATCAGGAGTTCAATCTTAGCGCAATTTTATTGACCTGCCTTCCCGGATGATGGCGAAAGCAGCGGGAACGGCACCGGCGCCGTCCGAAACGGGCCGGCCATCGTGGAACCTGCGGCGGAGATCAGGCGGGTGGGCCGCCCAGACGGTAGCGGCGAACGTCGAAGGTGGTGACCCAGGCCGGTTTATAGATGGCGATCAGCGCCGTCGCCATGCCGGTGAACCAGGCTTCGCCCAGCGCGAGCAGCAGCGTGTTGAGCCCGTAGCCGGCCGGTATGACGATCGTGGAGCCGTCCGCGAGCCCGAGCTGCACGCCGGCGGCGGCGGTGGCGACCACGCCGATCGTGATCGCCGGTGCCGCGAAGCCTTGGCCGACGATGAACGCGAACAGGTTATGCGGCAGCCAGGCAACCGTCGCGCGCTGCAGCAGCGTCGAGACGGCCACCGGCAGTGCGCCGTAGACGAGATAGGTCAGCCCGACGCCCAGCCAGGTCGCGTCGAACACGATCGCGGCGATGCCGGTGACGGCGCCCATCGCAATCAGCGCGAGCGTCCAGTCGAACAGCGTGGCGATCAGCGTCGCGCCGAGCAGATGCATGACGAGCCCGTCGTCGAGCCATGCATTCGACGCCCACAGCACGGTGATGGTGGCGATCAGCGCGCACCACACATGCTGCAGCGTCGGGTCCTGGAGGCGTTTGAACGGACGTCCCCATGACGCGAGCGCGAGCACGACCACGGCAGCGACCCAGCCACCGGCGGCGACCCAGAGCGGAAGCGGCGTGTAGAGGAAACCCATGCGTTTAATCTTACTCGTTGACGCCAAAAAATGGGAATCGAATCGACGCCGGGCACGAGGCTAGGTGTTGCGTTTCAGCGTCGCCGGTTCCGGCTCGGCTGCCATTGGCAGCTCAGGACCGTCGAACGTGATCGGCCGGTACTTGCCGCGAGAACTGGCGGCGCGCAGCGGGATCGGGCACGGTGCGCCGAGAGTTGGCCGCGACTGCGCCCGGCGCTCGGCGATCAACACCTCCAGGTGCGGCGGCAGCCAGCCGTTGTAGATGGCGACGGCGGCGGCGCGATTGGCGGCGCCCAGTTGCTGGAAGATGCTGGCGAGATGGATCTTGACGGTTCCTTCGCTGATGCCGAGCGTGCGCGCGATCATTTTGTTCGTATTGCCCATATGGACGAAGCGCATGATCTGGGCTTGACGTGGCGAGAGCGTGCCGATGGTGGGCTGGCGCCGTAGCGGGATGCTTCCCAGGCGGCGCGTGGCGCGCTGCTCGGCCGCGTCGGCGTCGAGCAGGTTCAGCGCACCGGGCGGGACGTAGTAGCCGCCGAGCAGGACCAGCTCGAACGCGCGGATCACGAGATGGGCGCCCATCCCGCGTGGCACGACGCCTTGCACGCCGGTCGAGAACTGGTCCGGTGCGATGGCAGGCGAGGTGGCATCGACCAGCATCGCCACCGGCGTAGGGGCGCAGGCTTCGCACAAGGCGCGCAGATCGCCGAGCCGCATGGTTGGACGGAAATCGACGACGATCAGGTCGAAGCTTTGTTGCCGGACGAGGCGCATGGCCTGCCGCCAGTCCTTGGCATCGTTGTAGCCGCTATGCCGGTCGATCTGCCTGAGCAGGGCCCTCAGGCCATCGCGGCGCTCCGCGTCGGAACTCAACACCATGAATCGCATTTTTTGCCTCGCTAATCGTTGCGTTTGTCGGTGATGACGTGAAATGCTGAGGTCATGATGACAAAGTGCTTACGCGGTGTCGGCCTGGCCAAACGACATAAGCGGAAATGTCAGTATGCGAAAAAAAAGAGCCGCCCCTCGGGCGGCTCTTTGTCACTGACGGTGGAGGCGGGCGATGCTGCGGCTCAATGAAAATGCGGCTGAGCGGGCGACGCGTCCTCGGGCATTTCCGCATGGACAATTTCACCCAGTGGGTCGGCGTACAGCGGAACGCCGCAATCGTCGCAGTATTCCGGTTCGAAACGGCCGGCGTGGCGACGGATGTCGGTGACGCCGGTGTCCTTCAGCAGCGAGGCGATTTCCTCGACCGGGCCGTCGATCGGCGTTTCGCCCTCGAGCATGGTTTCCTCGGCGGCGATGTCGCCGTTCTCACGGCCATAGAGCGGCCAGACGACGCCGTAGATCACATCGTTGCTACCGCGGCGGGTGAAGCCGATCCGGTATTCGTCGATGCGGCGTTCCCCGAAGCCGGCGACCACCGCGCGCAGTTCCTGCGGTGCGGCGCCGATCGTGTCGAACAGATAGCGGATCGCCGTACGGACCGTGTGCGGGCGCACGCGCTCGTCGGCGTCGCGGCAGGCCGAGTAGTAGGCGTCCGGCAGCAGGCACTCGAACTCGCAGCCGGGCAGCGCGTTCGACAGGTTGCCGCCGCCCTGGCTCGTCCATTGCTCGAGGCACTGGCTGCGTTCGATGCGCGCACCCTGGTCTTCCTCCTGCCAGCGAAACATCGGCGAGCCGGCGGGCGTGGCGACCACGGCCAGCAGGAAGCGCGGGTCGGCGAGGATCGGCGAGGTCTCGGGCAGATCGCCGAAGTTGATGCGCGGGGTTTGCCCGCCGAGCGCGGCCTGCGCCAATTGCTGCGTGAGGCGATACGCCTCGACATGATGGCGCGGTAGTTGGTCGATGCTGTAGAGGAACGGCGCGAGCGCTACGTGCGTGTGCTCGGCGAGCACGTGCGCCTGCAGATGCGTGCGCAGTACGTCGGCGATTTCCGCCTTGAGCGGACCCGACGGGATCATGTAGCGCGTCCAGGCGAGGATCGGCACAGCCACCAGCAAGGCCTCGTGCGTCTTCTCCTCATGCTCCATCAGCAGCGATTCGCTATGGGTTTCCGCCATGTCGGCGAGCGCGCCATAGGCGTCGGGGTGATTCTGTTGCAGATGGTCGAGCGCGGCATCGAGCGTCGTCTGGTTGCCGTTGCGGATCACCTTGGTGAGCAGCGCATCGAGCTTCGCTTCCCAGAACCGGTCCTCGACACGGCTGCCGGACGCGAACAGCGCGAGCGACAGGCCGACCAGTTTGTCGGCATCGGGGGGAAGGCGTTTGGCGGTTCGCTGGCGCATATATCTGAATGGATTAGGTGGGTGCGTTGAACCAGTCATTTTAGTCCGATCCAGAAGTATGCAGCGGATCGCCGGGAAGTCCCGATGAATTCATGGCCGGCGGCGGCTGATGTCGGTGGTTGAGGCGGTTGAAATACGCAGGCTGCGATGTACGGGAAAAATTGTTCGATTTCCCTCTTGCGCGATGGCGAAAGCGTGCTTAGAATCACGCCTCTTTCGCGCTAACGGAAACGCGGCGCGGAAGGGGAAGTCAGGCAGGACGAACGCAGCGCCGAAAGTCGGCTGCTTGTTGGTTCTGTCGAAGGGAAATGATCAACGCGGGTTGTTGATCGCAGCGAGAAAAAAGTAGTTGACGCGCTGCGAAACGTTGATCATAATCTCGCTTCTCTGCTGCTGAAAACGCAGCGCCGCTGAGAAAGCCGGCAAGTCCGGTCAGCTTGGTGGA
>NZ_CP045094.1:2995970-3131774 GCF_022870505.1 Burkholderia perseverans | reverse complement strand
TGAAAGTAGGTAATCGTCAGGCTTCCTCCTTCGAAACCCCCGCTGCCCAGGCAGTGGGGGTTTTGTCTTTTCCAGACGCGGAAAGCGCGCGTGATGGCCCCTTGCACGCCGATAGCGACATCGCGCTAAGATCTCCGAAATTGCTTTGGGAGAATCGCGTGAATATCGGTGAAGCTGCTCGCGCTTCGGGCGTCAGTGCGAAGATGATCCGTTACTACGAAAGCGTGGGCTTGATCGAACCGGCGCAGCGAACCGATGCCGGCTACCGCACGTACGGCGACAACGAAATCCATTTGTTGACGTTCATTCGGCAGGCGCGCCGGCTTGGCTTCCTGGTCGACGACGTGCGCAAGCTTCTCGCACTCTGGCAGGATCGTGGCCGCGCGAGTGCGGAGGTCAAGTCGATCGCACTTGAGCACGTCTCCGAACTGGACCGGCGCATTGCCGAGCTGACCGACATGCGCAATACACTGGCCAGGCTCGCGGCCTACTGCCATGGCGACGATCGGCCGGAGTGCCCGATCCTCGAGCGCCTCGCTGATGCCTGAATGCACCTTTGTTGTGCATTTTCGTTCACTGCAAGATCAATCCTGACCTGCCTAATTTCATATAAATCAAGGCGCTGACCGGTTCGACAGCATTTCATTCCATCTTGGAATGCCTTTCATTCGTGCATTTCATTAGCATCCTGGTGCACTCCCGCTATAATCCGGGATAACCCTATACGGGATATCCCTGAAATGATTCACCGGGGGATCTCAAACTTCCTTGGAGAGCATCATGGTTGCATACATCGTCGAAAAGCTGAGCTACTGGTTCGAATCCGCAGAGCGTGAACGCCGCGAAGCCTATCTGGCCGAATCGAGCGATATCGTTCAACTTGAGCAGCGTATCCGCGCCCTCGAAACGAACGGCTACTCGCTGTAAGACCTGACCGGATTCAAGCATGCGTCGAGCATGCGAAGCAGAACGAGCCCCGAAATTGTCGGGGCTTTTGTTTTTTGCGCGGCGAAATTGGTCACATGCCACGCTGTCCGCGCTATCGTGTCGCTAACGATCTCAACCAGGGATGGATGGTATGCGCCTTGACGACTCCCAAACGCGTGGCTCCGGCACTCCCAAGCTCGTAGTGCTTGGACTGATCTGCATGGCTGCGAGCCATGGCGCGATTGCCGCGCAAGACCGGCCGCCCGTTGTGCTCGACACGCAAACCGGTATTCATGACGGCCGTTCCGGTGTCGTGCTGCAGACAGCGCCGCTCAATCCGGCGCCAATCGTCACGCCGGCCGAGATTCGGCAGCCGGCGGGGCAGCAACAGAACAACCAGATGCCAATGGTCGTGGCGCCTTATATCAAGGTGCCGACACCGTCCTATCGGCAATAGACGCCATGCGGGCCTCGGCCTGGCAGGCCGAGGCGGGTCATGCGCTGCGTGATTCGATCCCGAACTTGGCACCGCTGTCCTGCCCAAGTGCATCCGCCAGATACGGCAGGGCGTTGCGCATCGATTCCACCAGCGTATACGGCGGATTCAGGATGAACATGCCGCTGCCATAGAGCCCGAAGCCGTCCGAGGGCGGATGGCTGACAGTCAGCGTCAGATGCAACCAGTTGCCCGGCTGCAGGCGTTTCAGGTGGTCGGGGAAGCGTTCGGATTCTGGACGCTTGACCTGCGGATACCAGACAGCGTAGCAGCCGGTTGCGAAGCGCTTCAGCCCCTCTTCGATACAGGTCAGCGTTCGCGCATAGTCGCGCTTGTCCTCATACGACGGATCGATCAGCACCATGGCCCGGCGCGGCGGCGGAGGCAGCAGTGCCTTGAGCCCCTCGAAGCCGTCGGCCGCATAAACCATGGCGCGGCGGCCGGCATCGCGGAAGTTGTGCCGCAGCACGCCGATTTCGGTACTGTGCATCTCGAACAATCGCATCCGGTCCTGCTCGCGCAGCAGGCGCCACGCCAGATAGGGCGAGCCCGGGTAATAGCGCAATTGGCCGGCATCGTTGCAGGCGCGGATCTCGGCGACATACGCTTCGAGGGCTTCGGGCAGCTTGTCCGCATTCCACAGTTTCGCGATGCCGGTTTCGTACTCGGCGGTCTTGGCGGCGAAACCTTCGTCCAGTGCGTAGATCCCCGCGCCCGCATGCGTGTCGATGTACCAGTAAGACTTGTCTTTCTTGTTGAAATAGTTAAGCAACTGGACGACAACGGTGTGCTTGAGCACATCCGCATGGTTGCCGGCATGGAACGCGTGGCGATAACTGAACATGGCGGGGGATGAGGCGAATGAAATCGAAATCGGCCGCGGACTTGATGCCGGCGCCGCAGGGGCGGCATCGACACCTGATGGTCGCGCGACCGGCTATTGTACGCGACGGCGCCTACTGGGCCTGATCGCCGACGATCTCTTCGATACGCTGCTTCAGCTCGGGCGAAATCCGCGCCGCCACCTCGACCGCCTTCATGTTCTCGCCGATCTGCTCGACGCGCGAGGCGCCGGTGATCACGGTGCTGACGTTCGGATTCTTCAGCACCCAGGCGATCGCGAGTTGGGCGACGGTGCAGCCGAGTTCGTCGGCGATGGCGGCAAGCTTGGCGACCGCTTCGTTTTTCGCGGGATGCGTGAGCTGGTCGCGCAGCCAGTCGTAACCCTGCACCGCGGCCCGGCTGCCTTCGGGAACGCCATTGCGATACTTGCCGGTCAGCAGACCCGATGCAAGCGGGCTCCAGGTCGTCAGGCCAAGGCCGATGTCTTCATAAAGCCGCCGGTATTCACGCTCGACACGGCGCCGGTGGAACAGGTTGTATTGCGGCTGCTCCATGACCGGCTTGTGCAGGTGATGCCGCTCGGCGATGCCGTAGGCCGCCCGGATCTCGTCGGCGCTCCACTCCGACGTGCCCCAGTACTGCGCCTTGCCGCGCGTGATCATGTCGCTCATCGCCCAGACCGTTTCCTCGATCGGCGTGTTCGGATCGGGGCGATGACAGAACACGAGATCGACGTAGTCGAGCTTCAGCCGCCGCAGCGATCCGTCGATCGCATCCATCAGGTATTTGCGGTTCAGCGTGTGGTATTGGTTCGGGGCCTCGTTCAAGCCCCAGAAGAATTTCGTCGAGACGACGTAGCTGACGCGCGACCAGCCGAGCGCCTTCAGCGCCTCGCCCATGATTTCTTCGGATTGGCCGTGCGCATAGACCTCGGCGTTGTCGAAGAAGTTGATGCCGGCATCGCGTGCCGCGGCCAGCGATTCGCGCGCGGCGTGCTGGTCGACCTGATTGCCGTATGTCACCCACGAGCCGATCGACAATTCGCTGACCTGCAGCCCCGAGCGACCCAAACGCCTGTAATTCATGTGACCTCCTCGAATTGGGACAGCGGCTAGCTTAGCCCGTTTGGCGGCTGCATGCAGTCCGCTTCATGCACAATAGCAGCGCCGCGCGCGCAGCGGCATTGGTCGAACGGCCGGCTTGCGGCGCGGGCGCGGCAATGTTTTCATGGATCGAACTGGATTGGGGAGACGTCGGTATGGTTTTGAAATTGGACGGCAAAGTCGCCGTGGTTACGGGCGCCGCGAGCGGCATCGGCAAGGAAATCGCCCTGGAGCTCGCGAAAGCGGGCGCGGCCGTGGCGATCGCCGACCTGAATCAGGATGGCGCGAACGCGGTGGCCGAGCAGATCCGGCAGGCGGGCGGCAAGGCGCTCGGCGTGGCGATGGACGTCACGAGCGAAGAAGCCGTGAACGAGGGCATCGACAAGGTCGCGCAGGCGTTCGGCTCGATCGACATCCTGGTGTCGAACGCCGGCATCCAGATCGTCAACCCGATCGAGAACTACTCGTTTGCTGACTGGAAGAAGATGCAGGCGATCCACGTGGACGGCGCGTTCCTGACCACCAAGGCCGCGCTCAAGTACATGTACAAGGACGACCGTGGTGGCGTGGTGATCTACATGGGCTCGGTGCATTCGCACGAGGCCTCGCCGCTGAAGTCGGCCTACGTGACGGCCAAGCATGGTCTGCTCGGTCTCGCGCGCGTGCTGGCCAAGGAAGGCGCGAAGCACAACGTGCGCTCGCACGTGGTCTGCCCGGGCTTCGTGCGCACGCCGCTGGTCGACAAGCAGATCCCCGAGCAGGCCAAGGAACTCGGCATCAGCGAGGATGAAGTCATCAAGAAGGTGATGCTCGGCAATACGGTGGACGGCGTGTTCACGACCGTGGAGGACGTGGCGCAGACGGTGCTGTTCCTGTCGGCGTTCCCGAGCGCGGCGCTCACGGGCCAGTCGTTCGTCGTCAGCCACGGCTGGTTCATGCAGTGACGCTGGCGGGTCGCGCAGGCGGCTATCGGGCGCGAGCCGGCAGCGAGCACGTTGTGCCGCGCGTGTCCACGGCCAGCGATTGGCACCGATCGGCGCCGGAATAAAAAAACGCGCTCCCGGGAGCGCGTTTTCGGTAGAACGCGGTGCGAGGTCCGCGCCGCGATGCCGTTTACTTCAGCACTGCCGCGATTGCGTTCGCGACCGCGTCGAGGTTGCGCGTGTTCAGCGCGGCCACGCAGATGCGGCCCGTGCTGACGGCATAGATGCCGAACTCTTCGCGCAGGCGATCAACCTGGGCGGCCGTCAGGCCCGAGTACGAGAACATGCCGCGTTGCGCATTGATGAAGCTGAAGTCGCGATCGACGCCACTTGCCTTCAGGCGCTCGACGAGGCCGTTGCGCATCGCGCGGATGCGGTCGCGCATTTCGCCGAGTTCCTCGACCCAGGCGGCATACAGTTCCGGCGAGGCCAGCACCGCCGAGACGAGCGCGCCGCCATGCGTCGGCGGGTTCGAGTAGTTGGTGCGGATCACGCGCTTCAGTTGCGACAGCACGCGCGTGGCTTCGTCCTTGCTCTCGGTGATGATCGACAGCGCGCCGATGCGCTCGCCATACAGCGAGAACGACTTCGAGAACGACGACGACACGAACACATTCAGGTCCGCAGCGGCGAACAGGCGCACGGCTGCCGAATCGGCTTCGAGGCTTTCGCCGAAGCCCTGGTAGGCCATGTCGAGGAACGGCACGAGCTGGCGTGCCTTGACCACTTCGACCACCTGGCCCCACTGAGCTTCCGTCAGGTCGACGCCGGTCGGGTTGTGGCAGCAGGCGTGCAGCACGACGATCGTGCCGGCCGCGTAGCCGTTCAGCGCGTCGAGCATGGCGTCGAAGTTCACGCCGTTCGTGGCCGCGTCGTAGTACGGATAGACGTCGACCGGGAAGCCGGCCATCTCGAACAGCGCGCGGTGGTTTTCCCAGCTCGGGTTGCTGATCGCGACGCGGGCATTCGGGTTCAGCATGCGCAGGAAGTCGGCTCCGATCTTCAGCGCGCCCGTGCCGCCGATTGCCTGCGCGGTCACGACGCGGCCCGCCGCGATCAGCGGGGAATCGTTGCCGAGCACCTGCTTCTGCACGGCCGCGTCATAGGCGGCGATCCCGTCGATCGGCAGATAGCCGCGCGGCAGGCCGGCCTCGACCCGCGCCTTTTCCGCGTCGCGCACCGCGCGCAGCAGCGGGATCTTGCCTTCCTCGTTGGTATACACGCCGACGCCGAGGTTCACCTTGGTCGGGCGCGTATCGGCGTTAAATGCTTCGTTGAGGCCCAGGATCGGATCGCGGGGCGCGAGTTCGACAGCGGAGAAGAGCGACATGATGATTTCGCAGCAGTAAGTAGTGGAATGAAATCGGGGGCCGGATCCCGTGCGAGCGAAGACGGGAGGCCGCGCAGTCTGACGCCGCCGCGGCTGCCGGAGCGAATCTTTCTATTGTAGCGAATTGCGTCGCGATTTCGGCCAAAGCCGGGGCGTCGTCGTAGGTATCGGGGCGTGAACCGGGCGGCGTCGGGCGTTCAGCCCGCCCGACGCCGAAGCGCTAGAATGCTCGTTTGCACGCGGCCCGGCTTTCGACCCATGTCCGAACATTCCCCCGAAGTTGCCGAAGAACTCGACGAATCGAAATTTGTCGAGTTCGACGGCTCCCCGTTCCACCTCTACCAGCCGTATCCGCCGGCGGGCGACCAGCCCACCGCGATCGATACGCTCGTCGAGGG
The DNA here is from genome assembly GCF_022870505.1 of Burkholderia perseverans. NCBI lineage: Bacteria > Pseudomonadati > Pseudomonadota > Betaproteobacteria > Burkholderiales > Burkholderiaceae > Burkholderia > Burkholderia perseverans. The sequence continues at coordinate 3,125,694 of NZ_CP045094.1, read as the reverse complement.
CGTCGAGGACGGCCTGTCGTTCCAGACGCTGCTCGGCGTGACGGGTTCCGGCAAGACCTTCACGATGGCGAACACGATCGCGCGGCTCGGCCGCCCGGCCATCGTGTTTGCGCCGAACAAGACGCTCGCCGCCCAGCTCTATTCGGAGTTCCGCGAGTTCTTCCCGCGCAACGCGGTCGAGTACTTCGTCTCGTACTACGACTATTACCAGCCGGAAGCCTACGTGCCGCAGCGCGACCTGTTCATCGAAAAGGACTCGTCGATCAACGAGCACATCGAGCAGATGCGGCTGTCGGCGACCAAGAGTCTGATGGAGCGGCGCGACGTGGTGATCGTCGCGACCGTGTCGGCGATCTACGGTATCGGCAACCCGTCCGAGTACCACCAGATGATCCTGACGCTGCGCAACGGCGACCGGATCGGCCAGCGCGACGTGATCGCGCGGCTGATCGCGATGCAGTACACGCGCAACGAGCAGGATTTCCAGCGCGGCACGTTTCGCGTGCGCGGCGACACGATCGACATCTTCCCGGCCGAGCACGCCGAGATGGCGGTGCGCGTCGAATTGTTCGACGACGAAGTCGAGACGCTGCAGCTGTTCGATCCGCTGACGGGCCGGGTGCGCCAGAAGATTGCGCGCTTCACCGTCTACCCGTCGTCGCACTACGTGACGCCGCGCGACACCGTGATGCGCGCGGTCGAGACGATCAAGGAGGAATTGCGCGAGCGGCTCGAATTTTTTTACGGCGACAACCGTCTCGTCGAGGCGCAGCGGCTCGAGCAGCGCACCCGTTTCGATCTCGAGATGCTGCAGGAACTCGGCTTCTGCAAGGGCATCGAGAACTATTCGCGGCACTTCTCGGGCGCGGCGCCCGGCGAGCCGCCGCCGACGCTGGTCGACTACCTGCCGTCCGATGCGCTGATGCTGCTCGACGAATCGCATGTGCTGATCGGCCAGCTGAACGGCATGTACAACGGCGACCGCGCGCGCAAGGAGAATCTCGTCAACTATGGGTTCCGCCTGCCGTCCGCGCTCGACAACCGGCCGCTGAAATTTCCCGAGTTCGAACGCAAGATGCGGCAGGTCGTGTTCGTGTCGGCGACGCCGGCCGACTACGAGCAGCGCGTGTCGGGGCAGGTGGCCGAGCAGGTGGTGCGGCCGACGGGGCTCGTCGATCCCGAGATCGAGGTGCGGCCCGCGAGTTCGCAGGTCGATGACGCGCTGGCCGAAATCAACGAGCGCGTGAAGGCTGGCGAACGCGTGCTGATCACGGTGCTGACCAAGCGCATGGCCGAGCAGCTCACCGAATTCCTGGCCGATCACGGCGTCAAGGTCCGCTATCTGCACAGCGACATCGACACCGTGGAGCGCGTTGAAATCATCCGCGACCTGCGGCTCGGCACGTTCGACGTGCTGGTCGGGATCAACCTGCTGCGCGAGGGGCTCGACATTCCAGAGGTGTCGCTCGTCGCGATCCTCGACGCGGACAAGGAAGGCTTCCTGCGCGCCGAGCGCTCGCTGATCCAGACGATCGGCCGCGCGGCGCGTAACGTGAACGGCAAGGCGATCCTCTACGCCGACAACATGACCGATTCGATGCGCCGCGCGATCGACGAGACCGAGCGGCGCCGTGCCAAGCAGATCGCGCACAACGAGAAGCTCGGTATTACGCCGCGCGGCGTGGTGAAGCGAATCAAGGACATCATCGACGGCGTCTACAACGTCGACGAGGCGCGTGCCGAACTGAAGGAAGCGCAGCAGCGCGCGAAATTCGAGGACATGTCGGAGAAGCAGCTGGCGAAGGAAATCAAACGGCTCGAAAAACAGATGGCCGACTACGCCAAGAACCTCGAATTCGAGAAGGCGGCCCAGACCCGCGACCAGCTCGCGCTGCTGCGCGAGCGCGTGTTCGGCGCCAACGTCGGCGATCACGTCGGCGGGGCCCGCTGAGCGCTCCGATTTCGTCGTGCCGGCCCCGCGCGCCGGCCGGCGGCCCTCCCCACGAAACTTCCGAAATCCTTTCTGCATCAAGGGTTTGAATTTCTTTCCGCGTTGTCCGCCGCGGGGTTCGGTGCTAAACTCGCGAATTATTGAGAATGGTTCGCATTAACGTTCGTAGTTACCCGCACTGTCGATCGGCTCAGGTGCTTTCGTGGGCGTTCGCGAGGCGGGGTTTCAGTTCACCAGACGATAAAAACAAGGAGTTTCAATGTTCGCTTCATCCCTCGCCCGTAGCGGGATTGCAGTCGCGGCGGCGCTGGTCGCGATGTCGGCGTCGGCGGCCGAGTATCCGATCGGCAAGCAGCAGATCCAGGGTGGCATGGAAGTCGGCGTCGTATATCTGCAGCCGATCACGATGGAACCGGAAGGCATGATGCGCAAGGCATCGGATTCCGACATCCATCTCGAGACGGACATCCATGCGGTGAAGAACAACCCGACCGGCTTCGCCGAGGGCGACTGGATGCCGTATCTGCAGGTCGAGTACAAGCTGACCAAGCAGGGTGACGCGAAGTGGAAGGCGGAAGGCGACCTGATGGGCATGGTCGCGAACGACGGCCCGCACTATGGCGACAACGTCAAGCTCGACGGCCCGGGCAAGTACCACCTGTCGATGACGGTAAAGCCGCCGATGCAGATGGGCCACATGGCGTTCGGCCGCCACGTCGACAAGGAAACGGGCGTGGGCCCGTGGTTCAAGCCGTTCACGCTCGAATACGATTTCCCGTTCGCGGGCATCGGCAAGAAGGGTGGTTACTGATCGCGTCGCGTACCGCGCCGCGCCGTCCGGTACGGCCGGGCGGCGTCGCACGGTGCCGCCCTCAACGAGAAACACAATGAGATTCCCCAGGATTTTCGCCGCCTCGCTCGTCGCTTTCGTCACCGCCGCGGCCGCCGTTGCTGCTCATGCGGCCGATCTGCCGACCTTCAAGCTCGAGATGGCGGACGGCAAGCTCAATCCGGCGCGCATTGAGGTGCCGGCCGGCCAGCGCTTCAAGATCGAGGTCCGCAATACCGGCAAGGGCGCGGTCGAGTTCGAAAGCGTTCAGTTGCGCAAGGAGAAGGTGCTCGCGCCCGGTGCCGAATCGTTCGTCGTGATCGCGCCGCAGTCGCCGGGCGAGTACAAGTTCTTCGACGATTTTCACCAGCAGGCGCAGGGCGTCATCGTCGCGAAGTAGTCCCGATTTATCGTGCGGCCGCGGAAGCCCCGCCGCGGCCGGGGTACACGGAGGTTTCAATGGGTCAAATCATCTTCATCGTCTGGCGCGAGAGCGTCGAGGCGCTGCTCGTCGTGGGCATTCTCTATGCCTGGCTCAGGAACGGCGACGCCCAGGCGCGTCGCGGGCTGCCGTATCTGTGGGTCGGCGTCGCGGCCGGCCTGCTGCTGGCGATCGGTCTTGGTGCCGCGCTGGTCGGGTTCACCGAAGTGCTGTCCGGCGATGCGCAGGACTATTTCCAGACCGCGATGGTGCTGGTTGCCTGCGTGCTGATCGTGCAGATGGTGATCTGGATGAAGCGGCACGGGCGCACGCTCAAGCGCGAGATGGAGCAATCGCTGCAGGAGACCACGAAGACCGCGAACTGGTGGGGCGTAGCCGTACTGGTCGCGCTCGCGATCGCGCGCGAGGGCAGCGAGACGGTGATCTTCCTCTACGGCCTCGGGTTCGGGCAGTCGGGCCATGTTGGCGGCGCACAGGTGTTCGCGGTGCTGATCGGCTTCGCGCTCGCGCTGTTGACGTTCTACGTGCTGCAGCTGGGCGGCAAGGTGTTCTCGTGGCGGCTGTTCTTCCGCGTCACGGAAATCATGCTGCTGTTCCTCGGCGCGGGCCTGTTCGAGGCCGGCGTCGACAAGCTGATCGACAAGGAAATCCTGCCGCTCGGCATTTCGCAGCTGTGGGACACCTCGGCGATCCTCGATGATTCGAGCACGTTCGGCTCGCTGGTCGCGACGCTGACCGGCTATCGTGCGCATCCGGCGCTGATGAACCTCGTTGCCTACGTGGCCTATTGGGTGGTCGTCTACGCGCTGCTGAAGCTCACGGCGCGCCGCCCGGTCGCCGCGACGGGGCGGGCTGCATGAGCACGGCCGTGCGCGGCGCGCGCTGGAGCTGGAGCCGGCTGTCCGAGGCCGGCCACTGGATGCAGCGCCACGGCGGCTTGATTCGCGGGATCCAGTGGGTCGTGGTCGGCGTCTACGCGTTCCTGATCCTGGTGCCGGCGTTCACGCCGCTGCCCGACGACACGGCGCACCTGTGGAGCAATCTGACGCTGGCCGCGCAGTTCGTGTTCTGGGGCATCTGGTGGCCGTTCGTGCTGCTGTCGATGGTGATGCTCGGGCGTGTCTGGTGCGGCGTGCTGTGCCCCGAGGGCGCGCTCGCCGAGTTCGCCAGCAAGTTCGGCCGCGGCCGCGCGATCCCGCGCTGGATGCGCTGGGGCGGCTGGCCGTTCGTCGCGTTCGGCATCACCACGATCTACGGGCAGATGGTCAGCGTCTATCAGTATCCGCGCGCGGTGCTGCTGGTGCTGGGCGGCTCGACCTTTGCCGCGATGGTGATCGGCCTGCTGTACGGCCGCGAGAAGCGCGTCTGGTGCAAGTATCTGTGCCCCGTCAACGGCGTGTTCGCGCTGCTCGCGCGCCTCGCGCCGCTGCGTTTCAAGGTCGACGAGGACGCCTGGCGCCGCTCGTACACGCAAGGCGAGCATGGTCATCGCGTGATTCCGATCAACTGCGCGCCGCTCGTCCCGCTGCGCAACATGAAGGGCGCGGCCGCCTGCCATATGTGCGGCCGATGCAGTGGCCACCGCGATGCGATTGCGCTGACGCTGCGTTCACCGGCCGAGGAAGTCGTCGAGCTCGGCGATAAACAGGCGAGTGCCTGGGACACCGCGCTGATCCTGTATGGCCTGCTCGGCATCGCGATCGGCGCGTTCCACTGGACCGCGAGCCCGTGGTTCGTGGCGATCAAGCAATGGCTCGCGGGCTGGCTGATCGACCAGGACATCACTTGGCCGCTCGAGACGAACGCGCCGTGGTTCCTGCTCACGCACTATCCCGAGCAGAACGACGTGTTCTCGTGGCTCGACGGCGGTCTCGTGGTCGGCTATATCGTCGGCACCGGCCTGATCTATGGCACCGCGCTGCTGATCGTGCTGGCGGCGTCGGTCGCGATGCTCGGCCGCTTCGAGCGCGTGCGGCTGCACCATCTGACGCAGGCGCTGATTCCGCTCGCGGGGGCAGGCGTGTTCCTCGGCCTGTCGGCAACCACGTTGTCGCTGTTGCGCGCCGAGCATGTGCCGCTCGATTGGGCGTCGCCGGTGCGAATTGCGATCCTCGTTATCTCGAATACATGGAGCGCGTGGCTGGCCTGGCGCGTGACCGGCCGCTATGCGGGCTTGCCGCGTCGTCTTGCCGCGACGGCCGGTTTCGTGCTGGCACTCGCGATCGTCGATAGCGCCTGGTGGTTGATGTTCTGGCATTTCTGACGTCTGAACAGATAGCGCTTTGCATCCCGCGCGTGCCGCTCGAAGCATAAAAAAAGCGACGTGCCCGTCAGGCACGTCGCTTTTTGTCCATCTGCATGAGAACCAAAAAAAATGGCTTGGCTTGCTGTAACGACTGCTTGAGTGTGGTTGCACGAAGGGGTCTAGATCTCGCGTGCAAGCCGTTACGGCTGGCTAGTGCCCAACACCTCTCAGGGAGGTGGTCCCCACAATACTCGGTACTTACTTCGTCAAAATCAGTTTACCCAGGCGAGTAGCGCGCAGCTGGTAAGTTTCGCCGTTATGCATGATCGAGACATGCGTGCGGCCCTGCAGCAGCGTATCGCTGGCGACGACGCGCTGATTCGAATCCGGCTTGGCCGTGGATTCCGTCTTCGTGACAGCCGCCACTTTCGTGCGGCCACCGGGTACGACGCCGCTGGTGCGGCGCAGGGTCAGCGTGGAGGAGCGCATGAGTTCGGTCATCAGGACGTTTAATCAGTTGCGAGTCGATGGAATGAATTCTAAATGATAATTATTCCCATTTACAACCGATGTTTTTTCATCGAAACGCAGATGCTGATAGTTTTTTGTAAAACCCGTGCCGGCAGCGCTCCGAAGAGCGCCGGCATGCAGCGCGTTCAGTGCAGCGGATCGGGGTCCCGGCGGCCCTGAGCGTATTCGCGGATCAAGCGGACCGTGTCGATGTCGGAGGTGCGGTAGGCCTCCTTGACGATGCCCTGCGTCTGCCGCGCGTCTTCGGTGTCGGCCGTGTCGGGCAGCGTAGTGCGGTATTCGAAGCGCAGGAACAGTTCGGCGTCGGCGCGCTCCTCGATCGTCATCGTCAGCGAGCCGCCGATCTCGCCATTGGCGGCATGAATGTCGTAGCGCACCTGATGGTTCGTCGTGAACGTCACGCGATCGCGGATCGTCGCCTGACCGAAATGCAGTTCACGTTCGAGCGTGGTGCCGGTACGCTCGCGGATCTCGCAGCGATCGAGGCCGATCACGAACAACTGCGGCTGTTCGGCGCGCAGCACGAGCCCTTCCCAGAGTTGGTCGCGGGTGAGCGTCGGCAACGTCGGGTTGTCCGGCGCATTGATCTGGATCAGGTGTTCAAAATTCAAGGGTACGGGTTCCTTCTGTCGACGTGGCGGCGAGCCGCAAGAGGAAACCATTGTGACGCAATTCGCAAACCTCGTCCGGCCCCCGATCAGGCCTCGATCGCGCCCATCCTGCCGGCCTGGTAATCGGCCACCGCGTCGCGAATCTCCTGTTCGGTATTCATCACGAACGGCCCGTAGCGGACGATAGGCTCGGCGATCGGACGGCCGCCGAGCAGCAGCACGTCGAGCGGTGCGTCGCCGGCTTCGAGGTCGACGGTATCGCCGTCGTCGTCGAACACGATCATCTGCCGCGGGCCGCTGACCTGCCGGCTCGCGCCGTAATGGCCGGCGCCGGCGATCGGGTAGGCGAACACGCGGTGATCGCGCAGCACGGGCAGGCTGATGCGTGCGCGCGGCTGCAGCGTCAGGTGCAGATACAGCAGCGGCGTTTGCGTGTCGATCGCCGCGCGCACGCCCAGCGCCTCGCCGGCGATCACCTTCACGCTGGTGCGGCCGTCGGCCGAGGTTGCGCGCGGAATGTCGGCTGCCGCGAGGTCCTGATAGCGCGGCGCGAGCCGCTTGTCGCCGCGGCGCAGGTTCACCCAGAGCTGGAAGCCGTGGATGCGTCCGCCCGCGGCCGCAAACGCCGGGTCGGGCATCTCGCTGTGGATCAGCCCCGCACCGGCCGTCATCCATTGCACGTCGCCGGCGCGCAGCTCGCCCGTGTGTCCCGCCGAATCACGATGGCGGAAGTGGCCATCGAGCAGGTAGGTGACGGTTTCGAAGCCGCGATGCGGATGATCGGGCGCGCCTTTCGCCGCACCGGGCGCGTAATCGACCGGCCCCATCTCGTCGAGCAGCAGGAACGGATCGAAGTCGGCGAGCAGGCGGGTGGGGAACGGGCGATGGACCTGGAAACCGGCGCCTTCCGTGGCCCGCAGGGACGGATAGACGCGCTGGATCGAGCGCGGTGCTGGCATCGGATATTGTCCTGAAATGATCGGGCTGGCTGGTCGAAGCTATTATATGGACCCGCCAGCGCTTGAAATCGGCGCGATCCGCAATGGATCGTTCTGGAATTGGAACGATGAAATGAATATCGATGCACACAACCTGAACGACCTGATGTACTTCTCGCAGGTCGTCGAACATGGCGGCTTCTCGGCCGCGGAACGCGTCCTCGGCATCTCGAAGTCGCGGCTTTCGCGGCGCTTGACGGAGCTCGAGGCGACGCTCGGCGTGCGCCTGCTGCAGCGCTCGACGCGCAAGCTCGCGCTGACGGAGGCCGGGCAGCTGTTCTACCAGCATTGCCAGGCGATGCTGGCCGAGGCGCAGGCGGCGATGAATGCGGTCCAGCAGCTGCGGGCCTCGCCGCGCGGGACGGTGCGCGTCAGCGTGCCGGTTACGCTGTCGCAGACGATGATGTCGCGGCTGCTGCCCGAATTCCTGCATCGCTTCCCCGAGGTGCGCGTGCAGGTGCGCGTGACGAACCAGGTGATCGACCTGTTCGAGGATTCGATCGATGTGGCCTTGCGCGTGCGCTCCGAGCCGCCCGAGAACGCCAACATCGTGGTGCGTCCGCTGTGGCGCACCGAGCAGATGCTGGTCGGCTCGCCGAGTCTGCTGAGCCAGAACGCGCCGCCGCTCGCGCCTGGTGACCTGGGACGCTTCGAGACGCTCGACACGCCGTCCGGCGACGGCCGCCACGTGTTCACGCTGATCGCGCCCGACGGCACGCGCCATCAGCACGAGCACGAGCCGCGGCTCGTGACGGCTGACCTGATGACGATCCGCGAGGCGGTGCTCGACGGGGTCGGGATTGCCGCGCTGCCGGAAATGATGTACGGCAACGCGCTGCGCGCGGGGCAGCTGTCGCCGGTGATGCCGGGCTGGACGCTGCCGGTGCCGCAGCTCTATGCGGTGTTCGTGTCGCGCCAGGGCATGCCGCCCGCGGTGCGTTCGTTCGTCGATTTCCTCGTCGAGAAGCTCGACAACGATTACCGCGAGCCCTCCTGTCCCGAGCGCGAGGAAAAGCGGGCCGAGCGGAGCGTCGCGGCGGCATGAATCGGTTTTGTCATCGAAGCGCCGCGCGCCATCGTGAGATTCAATCGGGGCACGCTTGAATGCCCGCGCGCCGCGGCCTATATTGAAATCCCAATCGCGAAGGGACGTTCCTAGCGAATCCGGTGGCCGCATATGTTGCGAGCCAGATAGGGCAGAACGCGCCAGTCCGTGCAGACCACGGCGTGCCGCATTGCGTTGCTCCAGGCGCCTGACGCCGCCGAAGAGCCCGCCGCCCGAAGGCGCCCGCGTGCGCATAAAAAAGGCCTTCATCGAACGATGAAGGCCTTTTCCTTTATGGCGCCGATCTTGCCGGTCGATTGGTCCGAACTGCTTGCGGACGCGCCGCGCCAGTCCTTATTTCGATTTCGGATCGGTCACGAAACCGAGCTTCGTGAGGCCGCCCGATTGCGCGGCCGACATCACGTCGGCGACGCGCTCGTAGGCGATCTTGCGATCGGCGCGCAGATGCAGTTCCGGCTGCGGATCGACCTTCGCGGCCTCGGCGATCTTCGCCTGCAGCTCGGCATCGCTGACGGGCTGGTCGTTCCACATCACCGTGCCGTCGGCCTGGATCGCCACATCGATCGTCTTCGGCTTGATGTCGACCTTCTGGCTGCTCGCGTGGGGCAGGTCGATCTTCACCGCGTGGTGGATCGCCGGCAGCGTGACGAGGAAGATGATCAGCAGCACGAGCATGACGTCGACGAGCGGCGTCATGTTGATCTCGTTCATCAGGCCGTCGTCGTCGTCATCGCCGAACGAGGAGTTCATTGCCATGCTGGGACTCCGCTCAGTGGGTGTGCGCGCGCGTGGACGCGAGGCGGATCGAATCGCGGCCCTTCGTCGAGGCGAGGCGCGTGCCCGTCACGAAATAGGCGTGCAGGCCGTGCGCGAAGCGGCGCAGCTTCGTGACGACGCCCTTGTTGGCGCGCGTCAGCGCGTTGTAGCCGAGCACGGCCGGGATCGCGACGAACAGGCCGAACGCGGTCATGATCAGCGATTCGCCGACCGGGCCGGCGACCTGGTCGATCGAGGTCTGGCCGGTCGCGCCGATCGTCAGCAGCGCGTGATAGATGCCCCACACCGTGCCGAACAGGCCGACGAACGGCGCCGTGCTGCCGATCGAGGCGAGCACCGCGAGGCCGCTCTGCATGCGCGCGACGCTGCCGTCCATGGTGTCCTTCAGGCAGCGCGTGATCCACTCCGACACGTCCATGCGGTCGTGCAGGTGCGGCTGCGTCTGCTGATGGTGCTCGGCCGCTTCCTGGCCGGCCAGCGCGAGCGCGAGCAGCGGGTTGTCCTGCATGCTCGACGACGCGTCGCGCAGCTTCTGCACGCCCTTGTCGAACTCGTCGGAATGCCAGAACGCCTGGTCGGCGTTCTTCATCAGGCGGCCGAGCCGAATCACGTTCCAGCCCTTGATGACGATGACGAGCCAGGACATCACCGACATGACGAGCAGCACGATCGCGATGGCGCGCGTCACGAAATCACCTTGCGCCCAGACGTGCGCGATACCGTAGCTTTGCATTTCCTTTCCTTTGTTTGAATCCGGTGAGGCTGAATCAGTTATCGATCGGTTCGATCAGTCGTCGTTCAGGTTGAACTTGAACGGCTGCGTGTAGGCGGCGCGCACCGGCTGGCCGTTTTCCATGTACGGCTTGCACGGCGTGGCCCGGATCGCGTCGGCCGCGGCGTCGTCCAGGCGCTGGAAGCCGCTGCTCTGCACGACCTTCACGCTTTCGATCTGGCCGCTCAGGCCGACCACGAAGCGCACGGTGGCCGTGCCGGTCTCGCCGCGCCGCTTCGACAGCGTCGGGTAATCGGGCTCGCGCACCTGGCAGACCAGTTTCGGGCCTTCCTTCGGCGCGACGATCTCCATGGTAGGACGCACCGGCGGCGGCGGGGCGGGAGGCGCCGGCGGTGCGGCCGGGGCCGGCGGCGCGGGCGGCGTCGGCTCGGGTGCCTGCACGACGTTGCTCGACGGCTCGCGCGATACCGGCAGCGGCGTCGGCGTCGGCCTGACGACCGGCTTCGGCACGACCTTCGGCTTCGGCACCGGCTTGGGCGGCGGTGGAGTCGGCTTCGATTCGAGCGAGACGGGCTGGGCGACCGGAGCCGACAGCAATTGCACCGTCATCGTCGATTCGAGCTTGGGTTGCGGCAATTCGTCGCGTGGCATCAACAGCGCGCCGCCGATCAGCGCGGCATGTCCGAGGAGGACGATGGCGCTCGCGATGGCGATGCGACGATTGAAACGGGGGGCGACCGGCACGGAACCGGTCGGGACGGGAGTCGAAGCCTGCATGTCTGCCAGTCTAGGTGGCGGCGCGCCGGGCGCCGACCGCGTGATCATGCATCACTTGCGGAAAATCAGCAGCGAAATGCACAGGGTGGTTACGAATCCGATCAGCAATTCCATCACAGCTCCCAGGCGGTTGGCCGTTGGCTAGCGATTGCAGGCTCGCTGACGGAATGGTCAAACGAAAACGCGGCAGTCAGCCGCGTGTGTTAGCGAGGTTGCCGATCAGGCCGCCTTGCGTTCGAAGAACGTGACGGGGACGGCCTGCGGGTGCGAGACGCCGCACTGGCTCTCGCAGACGCCGTGCTCGGCCATCAGCTCGCGCACCGACTCCTCGCACTTGCCGCAGCAGGTGGAGACGCCGAGTTCGAACTGCAACTCGTCGAAAGACGCGACGCCCTCGGCGAGCGAGGCGCGGATCTTTCGGTCGGACACGGACTTGCACACGCAGACGATCATGATGAGCGCGATAGCTAACGTTAATGCGAATTATTATCATTATATTCGGGTGGCTTGGCAAGCCCATCCCGCGGTTTTTTGTAACTAATCCAGGTGCTTAGCAGGGGCTTGCAGAAACGTCACCGCGCCGTGTCAGGTGCCCCGGCAGGCGCCTCGGCCATGCAGGAGGCCGTATTCGGACCGCTTTGGCGCTGCTCCCGGCGCGCTTTCAGGCGGGAAGCGCGGTGGCGGCGGCGCGCGGCGACGGAATCGAAATCGTTTCGGCGGCGGCGTCGAGGCCGAGCAGCAGGGCAGCCAGCGCCTGCAGGCGGGCGCCGTCGTCGGTGGAGTAGAGGCGTGTCGGCCGCAGAGCGGCGCCGGCCGGCGAGCGCAGGCCGCGCTCGTCGAGCACGCGCGCGAGTTGTCGCGCGATCGCCTCGCCCGTATCGATGAGGGTCAGACGATTTTGCGTCAGCTCGCGGATCGTGGCGTCGAGAAACGGGTAGTGGGTGCAGCCGAGCACCAGCGTGTCAGCGCCGGCGGTGAGCATCGGCTCCAGATAGCCGGCCAGCAGCGCGCGCAACTCGGCGGAGCCGGTGTCGCCGCGCTCGATGGCCTGTACGAGCCCGTGGCCCGGCTGGAGCAGGAACCGGCAGTCGCCGGCGTGACGCGCGATCAGCGCCTCGAAGCGGGCGCTGCGCAGCGTCGCGGCGGTGGCCAGCACGCCGGCCACGCGGCTTTGCGAGACGAGCGTGGCCGGCTTGATGCCGGGCTCGACGCCGATCAGCGGAATCGCCAGCGTCTCGCGCACCACGGCGATCGATTGCGCGGTGGCGGTGTTGCAGGCGACCACGAGCGCCTTCGCGCCTCGCGCGGCGAGCCATTCGCCGATCGCGAGCGTGCGCTCGATGATGAACGCGTCGTCGCGCTCGCCATATGGGGCGTAGCGCGAATCGGCGACATAGATGAAGGCCTCGTCGGGCAGATGCGCGCGCGCGGCACGCAGGACCGACAGGCCGCCCAGCCCGGAATCGAAGATGCCGACCGGTGCGGCGGCGGATTCTGGCGCGAAAGCGGGCAGGCTGGGCATGGAGGGTGAAGCGGCGGATGGCGATCCGCCATATTACGACGCCGGACTCAGGACGGCGAGCCCATCATGGTCTGCTGGTAGTTCTGGATGCCGACCTTGCCGACCAGGTCGATCTGCGTTTCGAGCCAGTCGATGTGCTCTTCGGTGTCGTCGAGAATCTTCTGGAAGAGCTCGCGCGAGACGTAGTCACGCACGGATTCGCAGTAGGCGATCGCGTCCTTGCAGGTGCCCTGCGAGATGTACTCGAGCTTCAGGTCGCACTTCAGGATTTCCTCGGTTTCCTCGCCGATCAGCAGCTTGTGCAGATCCTGCAGGTTCGGCAGGCCGTCGAGCATGAAAACACGTTCGATCAGCCAGTCCGCATGCTTCATTTCGCCGATCGACTCGTCGTACTCGTGCTTGCCGAGTTTCTCGAGGCCCCAGTGGCGATACATGCGCGCATGCAGGAAATACTGATTAATCGCGGTGAGTTCGTTCTTCAACTGCGCGTTGAGGAATTCGATAACTTTCTTGTCGCCTTGCATGACCGTTCCGTCCTTGTATCGTGGTGTTCCGGACACGAAAGATAAACGCTCGAACCACAAAAGCCAAGCCCAAGTTATTGGAAAATCAAAGATTTCCGCGTTAATGAGAATGATTAAGGGTAAAGCAGGCCGGATTGAAATCCGGCCTGAAAATCATTCTTATTCAGCTGGTAATGATATTGGCGATTATGTCTCGCTCAGCGTCTGGTTCACGCGGTGGCGACCGGAATCTTGCCGATCTTGGCCTGCCATTCCTTCGGGCCGGTCTGATGCACCGAGGTGCCCGACGAATCGACCGCGACCGTCACCGGCATGTCGACCACGTCGAACTCGTAGATCGCTTCCATGCCGAGATCCTCGAACGCCAGCACCTTGGCGCTGCGGATCGCCTTCGACACCAGGTAGGCGGCGCCGCCGACGGCCATCAGGTAGGCCGCCTTGTGCTTCTTGATCGCCTCGATCGCCACCGGGCCGCGCTCGGCCTTGCCGACCATCGAGATCAGGCCGGTCTGCGCCAGCATGGTCTCGGTGAACTTGTCCATGCGGGTGGCCGTGGTCGGGCCGGCGGGGCCGACCGCCTCGTCGCGCACCGGGTCGACCGGGCCGACGTAGTAGATCACGCGGTTCGTGAAGTCGACCGGCAGCGGCTCGCCCTTGGCCAGCATGTCGGCGATGCGCTTGTGCGCGGCGTCGCGGCCCGTGAGCATCTTGCCCGACAGCAGCAGCGTCTGGCCCGGCGCCCAGCTCGCCACTTCCTGCGGCGTCAGCGTGTTCAGGTCGACGCGCTTGCTGGTCTCGGTGTTCGGCTCCCACTGCACCTTCGGCCAGGCGTCGAGCGGCGGCGGGTCGAGGCGCGCCACGCCCGAGCCGTCGAGCGTGAAGTGCGCATGGCGGGTGGCCGCGCAGTTCGGGATCATCGCGACCGGCTTCGAGGCCGCGTGGGTCGGCGCGGCCAGGATCTTGACGTCGAGCACGGTGGCGAGGCCGCCCAGGCCCTGCGCGCCGATGCCGAGCGCGTTGACCTTTTCATACAGCTCGACGCGCAGTTCCTCGGCCCAGTCGTTCGGGCCGCGCTTGATGACGTCCTGGATGTCGATCGCGTCCATCAGCGATTCCTTGGCCATCAGCATCGCCTTCTCGGCGGTGCCGCCGATGCCGATCCCGAGCATGCCCGGCGGGCACCAGCCGGCGCCCATCGTCGGCACGGTCTTGAGCACCCAGTCGACGATCGAGTCCGACGGGTTCAGCATCACGAACTTCGACTTGTTCTCGGAGCCGCCGCCCTTGGCCGCGACCTGCACGTCGACCTTGTCGCCCGGCACGATCTCGTAGTGGATCACGGCCGGCGTGTTGTCCCTGGTGTTCTTGCGGGCGCCTTCGGGCGGGTTGACGATCGAGGCGCGCAGCACGTTGTCGGGGTGCGTGTAACCGCGGCGCACGCCCTCGTTGATCATGTCGGTCACGCTCATCGTCGCGCCGTCCCAGCGCACGTCCATGCCGACCTTCACGAAGATCGTCACGATGCCGGTGTCCTGGCAGATCGGCCGGCGGCCTTCGGCGCACATCCGGCTGTTGGTCAGGATCTGCGCGATCGCGTCCTTCGCGGCCGGGCTCTGTTCGGCTTCGTAGGCGCGGCCGAGCGCCTCGATGTAGTCGAGCGGATGGTAATAGCTGATGTACTGGAGCGAATCCGCGACGCTCTGGATCAGGTCTTCCTGTTTGATGACGGTCATGGCTGTGACTCAGTGGGGACTATTTGTGTAAAAAATCATCGGGCCGGTCTGGTGCCGGCCCTTGCCGGCCTTGTCAGGCCGGCTCGCGAGGCGCGTGCGGCACCTCGTCGAAATGCTTCGGATGGGTATGCGTCGTGAGGCGGTCGACCCAGGCCATCACGAGCGCCGACACCAGGAACGACAGGTGGATCAGCACCTGCCACATGATGGCGTGCTGCGAATGCTGGTCCGGATCGATGAAGGTTTTCAGCAGATGAATCGATGAAATGCTGATCAGCGCCATCGACAGTTTCACTTTCAGTACGCCGGCGTTCACGTGGTCGAGCCACTCGGGCTCGTCGGGGTGGCCCTCCACGCCGAGGCGCGAGACGAAGGTTTCGTAGCCGCCCACGATCACCATGATCAGCAGGTTCGAGATCATCACCACGTCGATCAGCCCGAGCACGGCCAGCATCACGTTGGTCTCGTCGAGCGAGCTCGCGTGCGAGAGCAGGTGCCAGACTTCCTTCAGGAACAGGTAGACGTAGATGCCCTGCGCGACGATCAGGCCCAGATAGAGCGGCACCTGCAGCCAGCGGCTCATGAAAATGAGGGACGGGAGCGGCCTCATCTTGCGGCGGCGAACGGGCGAGGCATGCGGATTGGTCTGCGGAGCGGACATGGTCGGGCGGCTTGGAGCGCTTGTGTCTTGGGGGACGTGCCGGAAAGGCGCGCTATTGTAACGTGCCCGCCGGGCGGACGGCATCGGCGCGCCCGGCCGGCCGCGGGTGCCGGCGACCGGGCACGGGGCCGCAGCGTGAGGTGGCGGCGGCCAAGCGCGTGGCCGGCGCCTGCCGGCCGCGCGTTCAGGACAGCGGGTTCGGCGTGCGGCGCGGCTTCAGGCTCGCGAGCAGGATGCCGGTGACGACGCAGGCCAGCGCGAAGCCGTGCGCGAGCGTCGGGCGCTCGCCCAGGAACGTGATTCCGTAGATCGCGGCCGAGATCGGCAGCACCGCGCTGAACACGCCGGCGAGGCTGCCCGGCACGTGCCGGATGCCGATCATCCACAGCGTGAACGAGAAGATGCTGGCGGCGAGCGCGTACCAGACGACGAGCGCCCAGGTGCCGGCCGGCACCGCCGCGTAGTCGAAATGCGGCAGCGCCAGCAGCCCGAGCGGCAGCATCAGCAGCATGCCGAACAGGTGCGTGTAGGCGCAGATGTCGAGCGCGCGCAGCGTCCTGGTGAGCCGGCGCGACAGGATCACGTAGAACGATTCGCAGCATACGGCGCCGAGGATCAGCAGGTTGCCGGTGAGCGAGCCGGGCGTCGCGCCGGCCGGCTCGCCCTGGCCGTGGACCACGTTGATGGTGACCACGCCGACGATGGCGAGCGCGATCGACAGCAGCGCGCGGCCGTCGGGACGCTCGCGCAGGAACAGCCAGGCGAACAGCGCGACTACGGCGGGGATGGTGCTGGTGATCACGCCGGCCGCCACCGCGCTGGTGCGCTGCACGCCGTTGAGCATCAGCAGCGTGAACAGGAACGTGCCGAACAGCGCCTGCAGGAACAGGTTCAGCCATTCGGCGCGGCTCACGGCGCGCATCTTCGAGGGCCGCCAGAGCGGCCAGAGCACCGCGTTGGCGATCACGAAGCGCAGCGTGGCGAGGATGGCGACGGGCATCACCACGACGATGGACTTGCCGACACCGACGTTGCTGCCGACGAGCAGCATCGACAGAATCAGAAAGAGAGCGTAGCGATTCAAGCTGGAATCCGGGCGTTGAGTTCAGTTAGCATTGTAACGACCCGCGCGGCGCCGGCCCCCGGCGCGGCGGGCGTGCCGGCCAGTGTGCTCAAGTGCGCGTAAGTGGCGGGTAAGTTGCGCAGCTTATCGTGTCCGACACGCCCGCGGGTACCGCTTCATGCGGCGCCGCAGCATGGCGGACGGCGCGTGCCAGGCGCAGCGCCCGCCGCGCGGCATGCACGTCGAGTGGCATGCAACAGAAAGAGACAGCAACGCAAGATGCGCCGCCCGCCGCGATGCCGGCCGCGGCGCTTTCAGGAGGCACGGCGCGCGAGCTTCACCGCGCCGTGTGCGGTGCGCGATCCGCGCGCCGTCATGCAGTGGGTTTCACCTTCATCAAGGGGTAGTCGATGTCTGCGATTGAATCGGTTCTGCACGAACGCCGTCAGTTTGCTCCGCCCGCCAGCGTCGAACAGGCGGCCAACATTTCCGGCATGGACGCGTACCGCGCGCTGGTCGACGAGGCCGGCCGCGATTACGAAGGCTTCTGGGCGCGTCTCGCGCGCGAGTCGCTCGACTGGCACAAGCCGTTCTCGACCGTGCTCGACGAGTCGAACGCGCCGTTCTACAAGTGGTTCGAGGACGGCGAGCTGAACGCCTCCTACAACTGTCTCGACCGCCACGTGGCCGCCGGGCGCGGCGAGCGCGTCGCCGTGATCTTCGAGGCCGACGACGGCGCCGTCACGCGCGTCACCTACACCGAACTGCTGGCGCGCGTGTGCCGCCTCGCCAACGCGCTGAAGGCGCGCGGCATCGGCAAGGGTGACCGCGTGATCATCTACATCCCGATGTCGATCGAGGGCATCGTCGCGATGCAGGCCTGCGCGCGGATCGGCGCGACGCACTCGGTGGTGTTCGGCGGCTTCTCGGCGAAGTCGCTCAACGAGCGGCTGGTGGACGTGGGCGCCTGCGCGCTGATCACGGCCGACGAGCAGTTGCGCGGCGGCAAGACGCTGCCGATCAAGAGCATCGCCGACGACGCGATCGCGCTGGGCGGCTGCGAGGCCGTGAAGAGCGTGATCGTCTATCGCCGCACGGGCGGCGAGGTCGCCTGGCACGAAGGTCGCGACCTGTGGATGGACGAGATCACCGCGAACCAGCCCGACACCTGCGAACCGGAATGGGTCGGCGCCGAGCATCCGCTGTTCATCCTCTACACCTCGGGCTCGACCGGCAAGCCGAAGGGGCTGCAGCACAGCACCGGCGGCTACCTGCTGTGGGCCGCGCTGACGATGGACTGGACCTTCGACCGCAAGCCCGACGACGTGTTCTGGTGCACCGCCGACATCGGCTGGATCACCGGCCACACCTATATCACCTACGGGCCGCTCGCGACCTGTTCGACGCAGGTGGTGTTCGAGGGCGTGCCGACCTATCCGAACGCGGGCCGCTTCTGGAAGATGGTGGCCGACCACAAGGTCACCGTGTTCTACACGGCGCCCACCGCGATCCGCTCGCTGATCAAGGCCTCGGGCGCCGACGAGGCGGCCCATCCGTCGCAATACGACCTGTCGAGCCTGCGCATCATCGGCACGGTGGGCGAGCCGATCAATCCGGAATCGTGGATGTGGTATCACAAGAACGTCGGCGGCGAGCGTTGCCCGATCGTCGATACCTGGTTCCAGACCGAGACGGGCGGCCACATGATCACGCCGCTGCCGGGCGCCACGCCGACCGTGCCGGGCTCCTGCACGCTGGGGCTGCCGGGCATCATGGCGGCGGTGGTCGACGAAACCGGCCAGGACGTGCCGAACGGGCAGGGCGGGATCCTCGTGATCAAGCGGCCGTGGCCCGCGATGGCGCGCACCATCTGGGGCGATCCCGACCGGTTCCGCAAGAGCTACTTCCCCGACGAACTGGGCGGGCGGCTTTATCTGGCCGGCGACGGCACGGTGCGCGACAGGGACACCGGCTACTTCACCATCATGGGCCGCATCGACGACGTGCTGAACGTGTCGGGGCACCGGCTCGGCACGATGGAGATCGAATCGGCGCTGGTCTCGCACGAACTGGTGGCCGAGGCGGCCGTGGTGGGCCGCCCCGACGACATGACGGGCGAAGCGGTGGTCGCGTTCGTGGTGCTCAAGCGCACGCGCCCGGAAGGCGAGGAGGCGCAGCAGATCGCGAAGACGCTGCGCGACTGGGTCGGCAAGGAGATCGGTCCGATCGCGAAGCCCAAGGACATCCGCTTCGGCGACAACCTGCCCAAGACGCGCTCCGGCAAGATCATGCGGCGCCTGCTGCGCTCGCTGGCCAAGGGCGAGGCGGTCACCCAGGACACCTCGACGCTGGAGAACCCGGCGATCCTCGAGCAGCTCGCCGAAGTGCGCTGAGCGAGCCGGCGCCGCGCTCGGCAGGCGCGGCATTGCTCACCCGGCGGCGCGCCCCTGCGCGGCAATCCCGATTGCCCGCGCGGGGGCTTTTTTGTTAGATAAGCGGATGCCCGCTCCCTCACGCTCCCGCCCGGCGTCGACGGCCGCTCCGACGCCGACTTCGACCTCCTCGCACCGCACCGCGCCGCCGCCCGTGCCGGACGAGCTGGCACGCGCGCACGCGCGCTACTGGCGCTTCAATCTCGCGCTGATCGCGGTGCTGATGACGATCGGCTTCGCGGTGTCGTTCCTCGTGCCGTTCTTCGCGCCGGCGCTCGCCGCGCTGCGCTTCGCCGGCTTCAGCCTGCCGTTCTATCTCGGCGCGCAGGGCGCGATCCTAGTCTACCTGCTGCTGATCGCCGTCTACGTGGTGCTGATGCAGCGTGCCGACCGCACGCTGCGCCGCGCCTATGCGGCCTACGCCGCGCATGCCTCGCCCGCCGCCGGACGCGGCGGCGAGCCCCGCGGTGCGCCCGGCAACGCCGCCGACGGCATACCCGGCAGTGGCCCGGCGGGCGGCGGCCGATGACGCACCGGCTGATCCGCGCCTACGCCTGCTACACGATCGGCTTCCTCGCCTTCGTGCTGCTGCTCTGGCGCATCGAGCGCACCACCGGCCCCGGCGTCTGGATCGGCTACGTGTTCCTGTTCGTGCCGATCGCCGTCTACGCGGTGATCGGGCTGCTCTCGCGCACCTCGGACCTGGTCGAATACTACGTGGCCGGGCGGCGCGTGCCGTCGGCGTTCAACGGCATGGCGACCGCCGCGGACTGGCTGTCGGCCGCCTCGTTCATCGGCCTGGCGGGCTCGCTCTACGCCACCGGCTACGACGCGCTCGCCTACCTGATGGGCTGGACCGGCGGCTTCTGCCTCGTCGCGTTCCTGCTCGCCCCCTACGTGCGCAAGCTCGCGCGCTACACGATTCCCGACTTCCTCGGCACGCGCTACTCGAGCACGCTGGTGCGCGCGCTCGCGGCGGGCGCGGCGATCCTCTGCTCGTTCGTCTATCTGGTCGCGCAGATCCAGGGCATCGGGCTGATCGCGACGCGCTTCATCGGCGTCGATTTCGCGATCGGGATCTTCTGCGGGCTCGCGGGGATCCTGGTCTGCTCGTTCCTGGGCGGGATGCGCGCGGTGACCTGGACCCAGGTCGCGCAGTACGTGATCCTGATCAGCGCGTTCCTGATCCCGGTGTCGCTGATCGCGTGGAAGAACGGGCTCGGGCCGCTGCCGCAGGCCAGCTACGGGCACCTGATGGCGCGCGTCGAGGCGCTCGAGGCGCAGGTCCGCGCCTCGCCCGACGAGCGCGCGGTGCGCGAGGCGTTCCGGCATCGCGCGGCGGCGCTGCAGGTGCGCATCGACGGGCTGCCGGCCTCGTATGGCGCGGCGCGCGCGCATCTGGCCGACGAGCTGAACGCGCTGCGCCGCCGCAACGGCCCGTTGCGCGAGATCAGCCAGCGCGAGCGCGAGCTGGCCGCGTTCCCGCGCGACCCGGCGGCCGCGCGCGTGGTGTGGGAGCAGGCGCGCGACGAACTGCTCGCGCGCGCGGCCGAACCGCTGCCGATGCACGTGCCGTTCCCCGCCGCGAGCGACGACGAGCAGCGCCCGCGCGAACGCAACTTCCTCGCGCTGCTGCTGTGCCTGTCGCTCGGCACGGCGAGCCTGCCGCACATCCTCACGCGCTACAACACCACCACCTCGGTCGCCTCCGCGCGGCGCTCGGTCGGCTGGACGCTGTTCTTCATCGCGCTGTTCTATCTGACCGTGCCGGTGCTCGCGGTGCTGATCAAGTTCGAGATCCTCGCGCATCTGGTGGGCCAGCCGTTCGCGGCGCTGCCACCGTGGGTCACGCAGTGGCAGCATTCCGAGCCGGGCCTGATCGGCGTGGTGGACGTGATCCGCGATGGCGTGGTCCACTGGTCCGACATCCAGATGCAGCCCGACATCGTGGTGCTGGCCGCGCCCGAGATCGCCGGGCTGCCCTACGTGATGTCGGGGCTGGTGGCGGCGGGCGCGCTGGCCGCCGCGCTGTCGACGGCCGACGGGCTGCTGCTGACGATCGCCAATGCGCTCTCGCACGACGTCTACTACCACATGGTGGCGCCCGACGCGACGGCCCAGCGCCGCGTGACGATCTCGAAGGTGCTGCTGCTCGGCGTCGCGCTGCTCGCGTCCTATGTCGCGTCGCTGAACACCGGCAAGATCCTGTTCCTGGTCGGCGCGGCGTTCTCGCTGGCCGCCTCGAGCTTCTTCCCGGTGCTGGTGCTCGCGGTGTTCTGGAAACGCACCACCACGCGCGGCGCGGTGGCCGGCATGGTCACCGGGCTCGGCGTGTGCGTCTACTACATCCTCTCGACCTATCCGCTGTTCACGCAGCTGACCGGTTTCGCCGGGCCGACCTGGTTCGGCATCGAGCCGATCAGCTCGGGCGTGTTCGGCGTGCCGGCCGGCTTCGCGGCCGCGATCGGCGTGAGCCTGCTGGACCGGCGGCCCGACGCCTACACCCGCGCGCTGGTCGACTACATCCGGCATCCATGATGGGCGGCGCGCCGGAGCTCCGGGTGGGCCGTGATTGCCAAACGAACCCCGGCGCGGCAGGATGGATGACACCCCGGCGGGGCAGGCCGCGGTGGCGGCGTCGGGCCGGGGCGGACCGCGCCGGCTGCATCGGGCCAGGCATTGGTCCGGCTTCGGGCGCCGATGCCGGTGCCGGTGCCGATGCCGATGCGGCCATGATGGCGAGCCCGGGCCCGGTCGCATCGAGCCGCCGGTTGGCGCCGGCCCAGCCGGTCGATCCGCAATTCGCCGAGCGCTTCATGAACGAGCTGACCGAAAACGACAGGAAGGTGCCGCCGCGGAGCCGCCGCGCGGCGGCACGCGGACGGCGTGCTGGTGCCGCACGGGTTGGCGTGCCGGTTGGCGTGATGAGCGGCACGCGGCGCGCGCGGCCGGGCCTGCCGGCGCCTGATGCCTGCGGCCGGCGCCGTTTGACCGGCGCGCGCCGCCCGGTTCGTCGGGGGGCGGCGTCATGCCCGGCTCGCGGCTGCTGAAAGGGTCCCGGACGAAGGCGCTACGGCGCCTCGGCACCTACCAGAAGATCCGCATCGGGTTCCTGATCGTCGCGGCGATCATCGCGCTGCTGTGCGCCACGATCATTGCCGGCAACGTCGACCGGTTCCGCAAGAGCAGCGGCGACCTGCAGGGCTTCGAGCTGGCGCGCAGCGCGATGGAGGCGGCCAGCATCGTGTCGAGCGAGCGCGGGCCGATGAACAACCTGCTGGTCAACCCGCTGCCCGATGACGCACGCGAGCGCTACGAACTGGCGGTGGCGCGGGCCGCCTCCGACCAGGCACTGGTGCGCTTTCGCACGCTCGCCGCGCAGCAGGGCGCGCGCGGCGACCAGCAGGCGGCACGCGCGCCGGCGATCATCGATGCGGTCGGCCTGCGGCTCGCGCGGGCGCGCCGCGAGGTCGACGCGCTGGCCGCGCGCGCGCCCGCGCAACGCGAGGCGGCGCAACTGCGGCACGTGCAGGCCGAAATGTTCGCCGTCGTCGATGCGCTGATGCCGCTGACCGACGATCTGCTGATCCGCCTCACGCGCAACAACCCCGGCGTGGCGGGAGCGGTGATCCTGGCGCGTCAGGCCGGCAATCTGCGCGAATATTCGGGCCGCCTCGGCTCGAAGCTGGTCGCCGCGCTGTTCGCGCGGCAGCCGCTCGCCGACCAGCCGCTGATGGAGATCGCGCACCTCAGCGGCCAGATCGACGAACTGCGCGCGATGATCACCAGCACCATCAAGCCCTATCTCGACGATGCCCCGCTCGCGCGCGACTTCCGCGAGCTGCGCGGCTCGATGGGCGGCGGGCTGATGCCGCTGGCCGCCTCGATCGTCGCACCGGGCCGCGACGGCATCTACGGGATGAGCGCGGCCGATTTCTCGCGGCAGGCGGTGCTGTATTTGCGCGCCTCCGAGCTGCTGCGCGACCGCGCGATGGCGATCGCCAGCCGCGAGGCGGTGGCGTCGCGCGACCTCGCGCGGGCCAGGGTGGTGGTGTCGGTGGCCATGACGCTGCTGAGCTTCGTGATCCTGCTGGTGTTCGCGCGCGGCGCGCAGAACGCGCTGCTCAAGCCGCTCGGCGTGCTCGGCAAGCGCATCGCCGCGCTCGGCGACGGCGACAGCGCCTCGGTGATCCGCCCGCCCGCCGCGGCCGGCCCCGAACTCGTGCGCGTGTATCGCGCGTTCGAGATGCTGCGCGCGGCCCAGGCGCGCCGCGAAGTGCTGGAGCGCCAGCGCAGCGACATGCTGATGCTGTTCTCGCACGACATGCGCGCGCCGCTGACCTCGCTGATCATGCTCGCCGGCACGACCGGGTCCGCGAGCGGCGACGACGCCCGGCAGCGGCTGGAGAAAGTGGAAAAGCTCGCGCGCCACACGCTCGCGATGGCCGACGGCTTCGTGCAGGTGTCGCGCGCGGAGGCCAGCGAATTCGAGTCGATCCCGGTCAATCTCAGCGATCTGCTCAACGAGGCGCGCGACACGATCTGGCCGGTCGCGCGCGACCGGCAGATCGAGATCGACGACGTGCCGCGCCGCGACGACGCGATGGTACACGGCGACCCCGCATTGCTGTCGCGGGCCTTGATCAACCTGTTGAGCAATGCGGTGAAATACACCACGCCGCATACCCGCGTCGAATGCGCGGTGGAAATCCTCGACAATCGCGCGGCGGTGCGCTGCACGATTCGCGATCATGGTTATGGCATCGACGATGAGGCGCAGCGGCATTTGTTCGAGCGTTATCGGCGCTTTCGCCTGGAAGGCCAGCCGGAAACCAGCGGCGTCGGACTCGGGCTGGCCTTCGTGAAGGCGGTGATCACGCGCCATCGCGGCGAGATCCGGGTGCAGAGCGCCGCGTGGCGGGGCACCACTGTCACGATCACGCTGCCGGCGGCTCGCGAAGCCTGGCCGGCGCCGCCGCGCCGATGATTGCAGCCCGTTTATACCGGTATTAAATGCCGATAATCGGTAACTCGATTGAAAATGTTTCCGATTTTCCAATTGACAGCGGGAAAATCGAGGCTTTCCTCGGTTTCAATCGAAAGCAAACTCGTTAAATTTTGCGAGGATTACCGGCGCATTGCCATTCTGTTGTAAATTTCATGTTTTGTAATAATCCGCAAGGCGCCGGAACCGTTCGATTGCCGCGCGGATCGTCGCGCATACGAAGTGAAAGACCACGTGATCCGCGTATGAATCTCGACCAATTGACTCAGGCCATTCAGGGGGGGCTGATTCAGCAAGATCGATTGCTGAAGGCCGATATCCCGGCGTTACCCGACAACACGCTGATTCCGCGCCGCGCGCTCACGCACGCCGAGCTCGGTCGCGACTATTCGGTCACGCTCGACCTCGTCTCGAGCGCGGGCGACGTCGAGCTGAAGACGCTGATCGCGCAGCCGGTGACGCTGTGGATCCGCCAGGCCGACCAGTCCTACCTGCCGACCCACGGCTACATCCACACCGCGCGCCGGCTCGGCGCCGACGGCAGCCTCAGCACCTACCAGGTGACGTTCGCGTCGTGGATGCACTTCCTGCGCTTTCGCAGCGACATGCGGATCTGGCAGGACCAGCCGGCCGACCAGATCGTCACCGACGTGTTCAACGCGCATCCGCAGGCGCAGGGGCAGTTCCTGTTCCAGCTGTCGAAGCCGCTGCCGCCGCGCTCGTACTGCCGGCAGAGCGAGACGGACTGGCAGTTCGTGCATCGGCTGCTCGAATCGGAAGGGCTGTTCGGCTTCTGGCGCTTCGCGCAGGACGGCAAATCGCACACGCTGGTGATCACCGACGATCTCCATTCACTCGACAGGCTGGTGCCGGACACGCTCACGTTCTGGCGCGCGGGCGCCGCCAGCGAGGCGAACGCGCTGACCCAGTGGTCGGGCTCGCGCACGCTGCAGAGCGTCACGCACACCACGCGCACGTTCGACTACAAGGCGCCCGCGCCGGCCGCGAACCCGAAGGGCACGACGCTGCCCACGCGCGGCGACCAGGGCGACCTGCCTTCGCAGCTCGAGGTCTATCACTACACGGGCGCCTATACCTACCTCGACCAGGACCGCGGCGATCACCTCTCGCAGCTGAAACTCGAGGAATGGGAGTCGCGTGCCAAGCGCTTCCACGGCGCGGGCGGCGTGTACGGGATCGACGCGGGGCGGCGCTTCACGCTCGCCGACCATCCGGTCCACGATCGCGACGCGGCCGGCGAGCGCGAGTTCGCGACGATCCGCGTCGCGCGCTACATCGAGAACAACCTGCCGCTGTCGGATCACGAGACCAGCTTCCCGCACAGCCTGAAGGCGCGCATCGACGCCGCGAAGGCGGCCAACCGCGGCGCCGCGAACACGGTCGGCCATGCCGACGGCAGCGAAGGCTTCTTCGTCGCCGAGCTCGAGGCGCAGCGCATGACGGTGCCGTACCGCAGCCCGTTCGAGCACGACAAGCCCGAGATGCATCTGGAGACGGCGATCGTGGTCGGGCCGTCGGGCGAGGAGGTCTACACCGACGAGTTGAACCGCGTGAAGGTGCGCTTCGTGTGGGACCGCCTGAACGACGGCGACGAGCGCGCCTCGTGCTGGATGCGCGTGGCGCAGTCCGACACGGGCGGCGGCTACGGCGGGGTCCACATGCCGCGCGTGGGCGAGGAAGTGATCGTCGGCCACGTGGGCGGCGACTGCGACCGGCCGATCGTGCTGCACCGCGTCTACAACGGCGCGGTCAAGCCGCAGTGGCACAGCAACGGCATCCTGTCCGGCCATCGTTCCAAGGAGTACGGCGGCAGCGGCTACAACCAGATGGTGATGGACGACGCCACCGGCCAGAACCGCGTGCAGCTGATGAGCAGCAGCGCCAACAGCCTGCTGCATCTGGGCTACCTGATCGACCAGAGCGGCAACTCGCGCGGCGCCTACCTCGGCAGCGGCTTCGACCTGCGCACCGACGACTACGGCGCGGTGCGCGCGAGCCAGGGCCTGTACGTGACGACCTATCCGAAGGCCGCCGGCAGTCAGCCGCTCGACGTGAAGGAGACCCAGCAGCAGCTGGTGAACGCCGAGAGCGTGGTCGAGGCGATGTCGGAGGCGAGCGTCCAGCACCAGGCCGAGAGCCTGCAGGACGCGCACGACGCGATGCGCGCGCTGACCGACGCGACCCAGAACACCGTGACGGGCGCCGCCGCCTCGGGCGGCAACACCGCGGGCGGCGGCACCGGCAGCGCCAATGCGTTCCAGCAGCCGGTGATGGTGTTCGGCAGCCCGGCCGCGATCGGGCTGTCGTCGCAGCAGTCGATCCACGTGTCGGCGTCGCAGCACGTGAACCTGGTGAGCGGCGAGAGCACCCACATCGCGGCCGGCAAGTCGCTGCTGGCGAGCGTCGGCGAGAAGCTGAGCCTGTTCGTGCAGAACGCGGGCATGAAGCTGTTCGCGGCCAAGGGCAAGGTCGAGATCCAGGCGCAGTCGGACAACATCGAGATGACCGCGCAGAAGGGCGTGAAGATCGTGTCCTCGACCGAGCGGATCGAGGTCGCGGCCGACCAGGGCATCCTGCTGACGAGCGGCGGCGCCTACATCCGCATCGCCGGCGGCAACATCGAGATCCACGCGCCGGGCAGGATCGACGTGAAGGGTGCCTCGCACGTGTTCGCGGGGCCGGCCAGCATGGGCTACCCGCTGCCGTCGCCGCGCCCCGACCAGCCGGGCCAGCTCGAACTGCTGCACAAATATGCGAACGGCGAGGCCGTGAAGGGCGGCCAGTTCTCGATACTCGACGCGAACGGCGGCGTGCTGCGCCAGGGCGCGCTCGACGCGAGCGGCAAGACCGTGGTGAGCGGCCTGCCGGCCGGCGCCGCGCAGGTGCAGTTCGGCGAGGATCCGCGCAACCAGTACGATCCGGCGAGCGTGTTCAAGTCCGCCGCGTGGCCCGCCAAGCCCGCGCAGGGCGGCGACGCGGCGGCCACCGCGATGTCGCAGCTCGGCGGGCTGCTGCCGGGCGCGGCGGCTGGCGGCGCGGGCGCGGCCGGTGCCGCGGGCGGCCTCGGCGGTCTGGGTGGCTTGGGCGGTGCCGCGTCGGGGCTCGCGGGCGCGGCCTCGCAGGCATCGGGGCTCTCGGGGCTGGCCGGCGCGGCCGGCGGTTCGTCGCTGGCCTCGGGCGCGATGTCGGCCGTCTCGGGCGCCTCGAAGCTCGCGGGGCTGGCCGGGCAGGTGGCGAACGGCGGCGCGGCGCAGGCGCTGTCGGGCCAGGCGCTCGGGCTCGCGCAGGGCGCCGCCATGAAGGCCTTGCCGGCCGGCGCCGGCGGCGCGCTCGCCCAGGCGAGCCAGCTCGGCGCGGCCGCCAAGCAGGTCAGCACGCTCGCGCAGGGCGCGCGCGGCGCCGTCGGTGCACTGGGCTCGCTCAAGGCGTAGTGGCGTAGCCCGCTTTCTCGCATTCGTCGTCAACGCCGGCCGGGGCGAGTCCCGGACGGCTTCTTCTTTCGAACCGGAACCGTCATGGCTGATTCCGCGGGCGTGCTGATGCCCAAACCGACCGACGTCTACGTCGGCCCGCTGCTGCAGATCGAAACCGTCGACGTGTCCGCCGGCATCAAGGCCTGCGATCGGTGGCTGCGCAGCATCAGCCACGACATCATCACGATCGAGCGGCTCGAGATGGTGGCCAACGCGCTGCCGGTGGTCGCGAACATCATGTCGGCCGTCGATCTGGTGCTCGACATCAAGGACCTGATCGAACATCACCAGCAGGGCCAGGAGCCGGACCTGTTCGACTGGATCAACCTCGGCCTCGACCTGATCGGCATCATCCCGATCCCGCCCGCCACCTCCGAGTTCCGGATGGGCGCGCGGCCGGTGCTGAAGCTGGTGCGCCAGAAGATCCTCGAGAGCGGCAAGGCGATCGGCGAGGCCACCATCCAGGTGATGCAGACGGCGCTGCTGCAGGCCGTGATCGACAGCCTCAGCGAGCAGTTCGCGGGCAAGATCCAGAGCTTCGTGGACGGCATGAAGAGCCAGCTCGACGGCATCCTCAAGACCTGCGCCGACTACATCGAGAAGTTCCTGAACGGCTTCGCCGACCTGTTCGCCGAGGTGGCGGGCGAGAAGGAGCTGAGCACCGCGCACAACTACCGCGCCGCCGACCAGCACGCGAGCCAGATCGCCGACGGCTTCTCGGCGCACGACGCGCGCAAGACCTTCAGCGGCCTCGGCCATTTGATCGTCGACTTCGTGAAGATCGAGGCGAAGGACGTGATCAACAGCGGCACGCAGGTGGCCAAGGCGCTCGACCTGCCGTACCGCGAAGCGCTGATGAAGATGGCGAACCTGCTGCGCGGCATGATCCCGACCGTCAAGCAGCGCATCATCGCGCTCGGCGGCGTCGATGCCGGCACCATCGGCTGGCTCATCAACCTGATCCAGCTCGCCATCGAGAAGAAGCGCGACATCATCGAGAGCAAGCGCCGCCACGCCACCGGCGTGAAGGAGAGCGGTACCACCAAGGTTCATCACGAGGAAGGCGAGGGCAAGCAGGAAACCATCCGCCATACCGAGGATGCCGAGCATCCCGGGCCGAACCAGTGCAAGCTCGGCTGCCCGGTGTCGTCGGCCAAGTCGGCCACGCGCCATTCGGTCGGCTATGCGCTCGGCGACGAGCGGCTCGACCATCCCGACTTCGCGCTGCCCGGCACCATGCCGGTGGTCTGGAGCCGTACCTACCGCTCGTTCTTCGACGCCAACGACGAGATCGGCGAGACCGGCGCGCGCTGGATCACGCCGTACACGACGCGCATCGACATCCACGCCGCGAATTTCATCTACCACGACGCCACCGGCCGCAGCGTGAAGTGCCCGCGGCTCGCGCCGGGCGAGGCGCACGACGATCGCGGCGAGGGCTTCACGCTGCTGCGGCTCGACGAGACGTGGCTCACGCTCACGCGCGCGCACGACACGCTGGAAGCCTACGAGAAGCACGGTGACGCGTTCCGGCTCGCGTTCATCAAGGATCGCGCCGGCAACCAGATCACGCTCGACTACGACCCGCGCCGGCGGCTCGCGCGGCTGATCGCGCCGCAGGCGATCGTGGCGTTCCTGCACGACGACGCGGGCCGCATCGTCGAGGCCGTGCATCACGATCGCGAAGGCGCGCGCATCGGCACGCTCGCGCGCTATGCCTACGACCGCGACGGCGATCTGGTGACGGCGTTCGACGAATACGACAACCGCCGCGACTACCGCTACCGCCATCACCTGCTCACGCATTACACGGACCGCACCGGCCGCGGCATGCACCTCGAATGGAACGGCACCGGCGCCCGGGCGAAGTGCGTGCGCGAGTATGCCGACGACGGCAGCTTCGACACGCGCTTCGCCTGGCATCCGGACTTCCGGATGGTCAGCGTCACCGATGCGCACGGCAGCGTCACGCGCCATTACTACGACCGCCACGGCTACACGTTCCGCATCATCCATCCGGACGGCGGCGAGGAGTGGATGTATCGCGACGCGAACCACAACCTCGTGCAGCACACCTATGCCGACGGCGGCGTCGAGCGGATGCACTACGACGCGCGCGACAACCTGGTGCGCCACCAGCGCGTGGACGGCAGCGTGCTCGAGATGCATTACGACGCCAAGGACCAGATGGTCCGGCTGGTCGATCCGCAAGGCTACGCGTGGCAGCGCGAGTACGACGAGCACGGCAACGTGTCGACCGACATCGACCCGCTCGGCCACAAGACGCGCTATGTCTATGACGGCGCCGGGCGCCCCGTCGAGGTGACCGACGCGAAGGGCGGCACCAAGGTGATGACCTATGACGACGCGGGCCGGCTCGCGTCGTACACCGACTGCTCGGGCAAGACCAGCACCTGGACCTACGACGCCGAGGGACGGCTGCTCGCGGCCACCGACGCGGCCGGTGGCACCACCGCCTATCGCTACGCGGCCAACGGTACGCTCGAGGAAGTGAGCGGCGCGGCCGGCGTCGAGCGCTTCCAGTACGACGCCGAAGGCCGGCTGCTGACGCGCACCGACGCGCTGCAGCGCGTCACGCGCTTCGCCTACGATGCAGCCGGCCGGATCGGCACGCGCATCGACGCGGCCGGCCATACGCTCAGCTACGGCTACGACCGGATCGGCCGGCTGGTGCGCCTGACCGACGCGAATCACGCGAGCTTCCAGTTCCGCTACGACGCGCTCGGCCGCCTGCTCGAGACGGTCGGCTTCGACGGCAAGCTCACGCGCTACGAGTACGACGCCGACAGCGGCCAGCTCGCCTCGATCGACGACGCGGGGCGCCTCACGCAGGTCGAATACGATCGCGGCGGGCGCCTCGTGCGCCGCGTCAGCGGCGAGGTCGACGAGCGGTTCGCCTACGACGCGCTCGGCCGCCTGATCGACGCGCGCAACGCCCACAGCCGGGTGCAGCACTTCTACGATCCGGTCGGCAACCTGGTGCGCGAGCATCACGCGAGCGCGCTGTTCGGCGAGGCGCGCAGCGTGGTCTGGCATCACGCCTACGACGAACTCGGCGCGCGCGTGCGCACCGTGCGGCCCGATGGCCACCGCGTGGACTGGCTCACCTACGGCTCGGGCTACGTTCACGGCATGGTGCTCGACGGCGACGAGCGCGTGCAGTTCGAGCGCGACGACCTGCATCGCGAGGTGCGCCGCGCGCTGCCCGGCAAGCTGGTTCGCGAGACCACGCGCGATCCGGCCGGGCGGCTCGCGAAGCAGATCGTGCAGCGCGAGGACGCGCCCTCGGCGCTGGCCTCGCGCCACTATCGCTACGACGCGGCGAGCCAGCTCACGCAGGTGGACGACAGCCGCGCGGGCCCCACCGGCTACCGCTACGACCCGGTCGGCCGCCTGGTCGAGGCGGTCACGCCGAACCTCGGCGAGCGCTTCGCGTTCGATCCGGCCGGCAACTTCGTCGACGCGGCAGCACCGGGCATGCCCGCGGCCGGCAGCATCGCCGGCGCGGTCGGCTACGTGCCGCCCGGCACCACGCCGGCGGCGCCGCTGCCGCGCGTGCTCGGCAACCTGCTGCGCGACTACGCGGGGACCCATTTCGAGTACGACGCGCAGGGCAACGTGACCGAGAAGCGCTCGCCCGGCCGCGTGCAGCGCTTCGAGTGGGACAGCTTCAACCGGCTGGTCTGCGTGCGGTCCGAGACCGCCGCAGCGCGCACCGAGGCACGCTACTTCTACGATGCGTTCGGACGGCGCATCGCGCGCGTGGTGGACGGTCAGGCGACCGTGTTCGGCTGGGACGGCGACACGCTCGCCTACGAAAGCGGCCCCGCGTACAGCCGGCACTACCTCTACGAGGCCGGCACCTTCGTGCCGCTCGCGCAGTACACGGGCGCGCCCGTGGCCGGCATGCCGACCCCCGTGCCGCGCGAGCACGAGCGCTACACGCCCGAGGACGACCCGCTGCTGCGCGTGCCCGAGCGCGGTGCCGAGGCGCGGCTCGTGTTCTATCACTGCGACCAGATCGGCACGCCGCGCATGATCACCGACGAACTCGGCGAGATCGTCTGGGAGGCGCGCTACAAGGCCTGGGGCGAGGCGCTCGACGTGATCGAGCGGGTCTCGAAGGCGACCGGCGAGCTGGTGCGCAACCCGCTGCGCTTCCAGGGCCAGCACTTCGACGACGAAAGCGGGCTGGCCTACAATCGCCACCGCTATTACGCGGCCGACGTCGGGCGCTACGTGTCGAAGGATCCGGCCGAACTGCTCGGCGGCCTGAACGAGCTGGCCTATGTGCCGAACCCGGTGCAGTGGATCGATCCGCTCGGCCTCGCCGCGACGCCGGCCGGCGGGGCGGGCAGTGCCGGCGGCGCGGGCGGCAAGCCGGCCCGCTGCCCGAAGTGCAACCCGTGCGAGGGGCGCAATCCGACCGCCACGGCGCGCAGCTGGCAGGGCAGCGACCCGTACAGCGGCGTCGATTCGTACGAGAACGTGGTGGTCAAGCGCGGCACCGTGCTGTACACGCTCTATCCGCACGGCCCCGCGCCCGGCAACTACTTCGTGACCAGCAGCAGCGTGCTGGCCTCGTCCACCGCGCGCGAGTACAACGATTCGGTGCAGGTCGCGCACAAGGACAACTGGGACAGCCCGCGCGCGTTCCCGATGCGCACCCAGCTGCATGCCTACATCGTCGCCAAGGACACCTGCGTGGCGAAGGGCAAGACCGGCGCGAACCCGCATCTGGGCGGCGGCGGCGGCACTCAATACTTCGTCGAGAACCAGGACAAGGGCAACCTGATCGACACCGGAAAAATCATCGGTTATTCGAAATGACACTCGCATTGCAGATCGACTGGGCCACGGGCGCGGTCCACCTCGAACAGGTCCGCATCGACGTCGATGCCGGCGGCGCGCTGGCGGCCGACGTGCAGGCGCTGTGCGGCGCGCCCGAGACCACGCGCAGCGGCGCGCTGCGCTACCGCGTGACCAAGAAGGTCGCGCTCTGCGGCTATGCGGCCGCCTGCGTGATCGACGTGTCCGGCGGGCGAGTGCGGAGCGTGACCGTGCTGTTCGAGCTGATCCGCTTCTTCGACGCCAGCATCACCGAGTCGAAGATCGTGCAGGCCGTGGCGGCGGCGTCCGGGCGGCAGGTGGCGAGCCCGCATCCGACCAAGGCCACGCTCGAGCCGTGCCCGTGGGGCAAGGCGGAATTCGCCTTCGATCCGCGCCAGGGCGACCTGACGCTCGAGTTGCAGTACCCCTGAGCGCATCGAGGCGCGCGCCCGTGGGCGCGTTCAACGTACCGGGAAGACGGGAAGAGATCAGATGAAGAACGTGATTCGCGTCGGCGATCCGACGAGCCACGGCGGCGTGGTGCAGACCGGCGATTCGAGCCTGCTGGTGGACGGCAAGCCCGTCGCGCGTGTCGGCGACCTCTGCGTGTGTCCGATCGCCGGCCACCAGGCCTGCGTGATCGTCGAGGGCAATCCGGAGTTCACCGTGGGCGGCCGCGCGGTGGCGTTCGACGGCCACAAGACGAGCTGCGGCGCGACGCTGCAATCGACGCTGACCACGTTCGGCAGCGAATGAGCCGGCGGCCGGCCCGGCCCCGATCTGTCCGGCGGCCGCCGGTTGCTGTCCGCGAACCCGATCGACCGGCCGCGGCCGGACGGAGTGCGTGATGCGCATGATGCTCGCCGCGGCGTTCGCGGCCTGCCTGCTGGCCGCCTCGTCGGCCGGCGCCTACCAGCCCGCGCCGCCCGACGAGGCGCAGCTTCAGGAACACGGCCACTACCGCAACCGCGACGGCGACGAGGTCCACTCGCCCGCGCATACGAAGGACGGGCGCGTGCCCGAGGGTGCCACGGCGAAATGCCGCGACGGCAGCTACAGCTTCAGCCGCCACCGCTCCGGCACCTGTTCGCACCACGGCGGCGTGGCCGAATGGGAGTGAGCGCGGTGCCGAAGGCCGGCCTGGTCCGCGCCCGCAGCCGCCGATCGATCCCACCCGATTTTTACGTTTTGCAGGGTGGCTGCAATATGTTTGAAATATTCATATAAAGATCGATGCCGGGGTGCCGATAACAAGTCACCCTGTCATCCAGTCGTTCGCGGGTGGCGGCTCGCGCGAACCTGTCCGAGTTCCGCCGTCCGGCCATGCGCGAATACCGTCGCGCGGTGCCGGGCAAGCCCGACGGTTTTTCGAGTACACGTACCCTATGGACTTTTCCCCCTTGCGTCGCGCCGGCATCGGCGTGCGACTCGCCGTTCTATCGTGTCTGCTGTTCGCGCTGAGCCTGGCCGTGTTCGCCCTGGCGCTCACGCGCTCCGCGGGCCAGCAGGTCACCGGGCAGGTGCTGATGCGCATCGACGAGAAGGACAAGTCGATCGCCGAGACCATCGCGCTGCTCGACAAGGCGCTGACCGCCGAGGTCGGCCGTTCGATGACGCAGTTCGAGAGCCTGCTGTCGGCCAGCGTGGCGCTCGACGAGACGCAGCAGGTGGACATCCAGGGCACCCCGGCGCCGACGCTGAAGGCCGGCGACCGCGTGCTCGACATGGATTTCTCGATCCCCGACGAGTTTCTCGCGCGCACCGGCGCGATCGCCACCGTGTTCGCGCGCAATGGCGACGACTTCGTGCGCGTGACCACCTCGCTGAAGAAGGGCGACGGCACGCGCGCGATCGGCACGCTGCTCGACCGCAAGGGCCCGGCCTACGGGCCGGTGCTGGCCGGGCGCACCTACACGGGCCTGGCCGCGCTGTTCGGCAAACGTTACATCACGCAGTACAAGCCGCTCACCGACGCGAGCGGGCGCGTGATCGGCGCGCTGTTCGTCGGGGTCGACGTGGGCGCCGAGATCGGCGCGATCGAGGCCGACATCCGGCAGCTGAAGATCGGCGAGCACGGCTATTTCTTCGCGATGGACGCGTCGGACGGCCCCGACCGCGGCAAGTTCATCGTGCATCCGGTGAGCGTCGGCAAGCCGGCCGACGAGGCGAGCGCGCCCTACGGCCGGATGCTGGAGATGAAGCAGGGCCGGCTCGAGTATCGCTCCGTCGATGCGGCGCTCGGCGAGAGCGCGGCCAGCGACAAGTACGTGTCGTTCAGCTACGTGCCCGAGTGGCACTGGCTGGTGGGCGGCGTGGCGCCGCGCGACGAGGTGATGGCCGACGTGAAGGCCACGCGCGACCGCTTCCTGCTGGTCGGGATGGCGCTGGTGGTGGCGTTCGGCGTGCTGTTCGTGCTGGCCGTGCGGCGGCTCGTGAGCCGCCCGCTCGACGAGGCCGCCAAGGCCTCCGAACGGCTGGCCGCGGGTGACCTGAGCGTGCGTATCGGCGCCGGCAAGCCGGTGCGCGACGACGAGATCGGCCGCCTGATTCGCGCCGTCGACGGCATCGGCGACGGACTCGCGCGGATCGTCGCGCAGGTGCGTGAAGGAGCCGCCGCGATGTCCGAGCGCACCGGCCAGATCGCCAGCGACAGCGGCGACATCGCCACGCGCATCGCGAGCCAGGCCGGCAACCTCGAACGCACGGCCGCGAGCATGGAACAGCTCACCTCGAACGTGCAGCAGAACGCCGACAACGCGATCCAGGCCAACCAGCTCGTGTCCGGCGCCTCGGAGGCCGCGCTCGAAGGCGGCCGAGCGGCGCAGCGCGTGGTCTCGACGATGGACGAGATCGGCCGCTCCGCGCGCCGCATCGCCGACATCACCAGCGTGATCGAGAGCATCGCGTTCCAGACCAACATCCTGGCGCTGAACGCGGCCGTGGAAGCGGCGCGGGCCGGCGAGCAGGGGCGTGGCTTCGCGGTGGTGGCGAGCGAGGTGCGCGCGCTCGCGCAGCGCAGCGCCGCCTCGGTCAAGGAGATCGAGGCGCTGGTGGCCGAATCGACGGGCACCGTCGAGAGCGGCGCGCGAATCGCCGGCGAGGCGAGCGCGACGATGCAGGGGATCGTCGAGCGCGTGGGCCAGGTGCGCGACATCATGGGCGAGATCAGCCAGGCGTCGCGCGAGCAGTCGCAGGCCATCGAGCAGGTCAATCAGGCGGTAACGCAGATCGGCGAGGTGACGCAGCAGAACGCGCAGGTGGTGGACGAAGCGCAGCGGCAGGCGGTGACGCTGCGCGACGAGGCGGGCAGGCTGGCGGATGCGGTGCGGGTGTTCCGGTTGCGTTAAGCGGGATTGCGCCGGGCGCGTCGATCTTGCCGCTGTGGTCCCGGGCGCCTGATTAAGTCAGGCATGCCGTCCACGCGCATCGCGTTCGCCTTGCCCATGGTGAACGTGACGTGCGGCGCGGGCCGGCCGTTCAACGCGTCCAGATCAGCGACGCATCGATGTCGCGGATCCGCGCGCGGCCGACGAGCGCCATTGCCGCCTCGAGTTCGGTTTGCAGCAGTGTCAGCATGTGGGCGACGCCGGGCATGCCGCCGACCGCGAGCGCATGCAGCACCGGCTGGCCGATCAGCACGGCCGATGCGCCGAGCGCGAGCGCCTTCACGACGTCGGTGCCGCGGCGGATCCCGCCGTCGAGCAGCACCGGCACGCGCCCGGCGGCCGCACGCGCGACGGCCGGCAACGCATCGAGCGCGGCCGGCAGCGTGTCGAGCGTGCGGCCACCGTGGTTCGACACGATCAGCCCGGCCGCGCCGGCCTCCAGGGCGGGCCGCACATCGGCCGGGTTCAGCAGGCCCTTCAACACGATCGGCAGCGCGGTGCGCTCGCTCAGCCATGCCATGTCGGACCAGCCTGGCGCACCTTGCAGCATTTGACTGAATACCGGGCTGCCGGTGCGCGCGACGGCGGGCGCCGGCAGCTCGAAATCGGCGAGATTGGCGGCCGATATGCCGGGCGGCAGCCGAAAGCCCGCGCGCTGCTCGGCGTTGCGCGCGCCGCTCACGAGCGCATCGAGCGTGACGACGATCGCGCGGCAGCCGGCCTGCTCGGCGCGGCGGACCAGCGTGAGCGTATCGTCGCGGCGCGGCAGCCAGTAGAGCTGGAACCACAGCGGCGAGCTCGCGCGCCGTGCGATTGCTTCGAGCGGCACGCTCGCCTGCGCGCTGACGGTCATCCAGGTGCGGGTCAGCGAGGCCGCCTCGACCGTGGCGAGTTCGCCGTCGGGATGCACGAGACGGTGATAGGCGGTGGGCGCGAGCAGGATCGGATAGGCGAGCGGCGCGCCGAACAGCTCGCTGCCGGCGCTGGCGCCCGACAGGTCGGCCAGCGCGCGCGGCAGCAGCTTGATGCGCGCGAACGCGTCGAGATTGGCGCGCTGGGTGATGCCGTCGGCCGCCGCGCCGCCGATGTAGGCGGCGACCGCCGGATCGCAGAGGCGCGTGAAGTGCCGCGCGTAATCGGCGAGCGAGACGGTGTCGGCGGGGATCGTGCGCGGCGCGCCGCCAGCCGCGTGTAGCGGCGTCTGCGTCATAGTTCCGCCCATCGACGCAGCAGGTTGTGGTAGTGATTCACGAGGCTCAGCACCGCGTGATCGCCGTCGCCGAGCTTGCCCCGAATCGCCATGATCGCGAGATCGAGCTCGTGCAGCATCATGCGCTGCCCATCGTCCTTGACCAATGACTGCGCCCAGAAGAAGGCGGCTTCGCGTGTGCCGCGCGTGACCGGTTCCACGCGGTGCAGCGTGGATGCGGGATAGACGACCTGATGGCCGGCTGGCAGCTTGACCGCCTGCACGCCCGCACCCGTCTCGATCACGAGTTCGCCGCCATCGTAAGCGTCGGGGTCCGACAGGAACAACGTGCTGGACACGTCGCCGCGGAGCCGGGCGCCGCCGCTGCCGGGAATGGCCTGGATTGCGTTGTCGACATGCGTGCCGTAGGTCATGCCGGGGCCGTAGCGATTGAAACGCGGCGGCAGCACGCGCAACGGCAGCGCGGCCGAGTGATAGGCGCTATTGCGGCCGAGCGCGGCCAGCACGATCTCGCCGAGCTCGCGGGCGACCTGGCTGTCGGCCGGGATCTGCTGGTTGTGCTTGGCCTGCACGGCCTGGTCGCCGGCCGTCAGGCCGCCGTCCTGCCAGGGCGCGTCGGCCAGCAGGCGCCGGCACGCGGCGACTTCGTCGCCTGTCAGCACGTCCGGGATGTGAATGAGCATGGGGAGCCTCCCTTCGGATGAACAGCGGCCCGCACGGCGGGGCTACGGACAAGGGTATCGAGGGCGCGCGGATACATGGCGGCCGGCACCGCGAAGCGCGCCGGCTATGGACATCGCGCGCGCCGCGCCGCCGACGTCAGAGCATGACGCCGAAGTTCAGCGTGACCGTGCGGCCCGACACCGGCACCGCGCGTGCGGAGCTGAACGCCGACTGGTAGTTCAGATGATCGGTCAGGTTGTAGCCGTTCAGCGAGAGGCTGTAGCGGCCATACTGATAGGCGATCATCGCGTCGAGCGCGAACGTATGCGGCATGTGCCCCGGGTTGGCGGTCTTGGCCCCGTTCGCGAGATACGACGACGCGTACTGCAGGCCACCGCCGAGGACGAGCTTACCGGGGATCGGCAGCGCCACCTGCGGCACGTCGTAGCTGGTCCACAGCGTCAGGTTGTTGTGTGGCACGTCCGGTGCGTTTTCGCCGGTTCTGAACGGAATGCTCGAATACGTGACCTTGCCGTCGAGATAGGCATAAGCGAGATTCGCCGACCAGTGACGTGTGATCTTGCCGGACAGTCCTACCTCGAAGCCGCGTACGCGCAGCCCTTCGCCGTCCTCCTTGAAGCCGGCCAGAATGTCGCCTGTCTCCGGATCGATCGAATATGCGTGGGTTTTCTTCGTCTGAAACAACGCACCCGTCAGCCCGAGCCGGCCGTTCATCAGATCCAGCTTCGAACCGATTTCCACCGTGTCCGACCGTTCGGGTTCGCTCGCCGGTCCGCTGCTCGGTACTTCGGCTTGCTTGCCGCCCACGGCGTAGGCGATGTCGGTGCCGATCGGCCGGTAGGTGCGCGAGAACGCGGCATAGAACATCGCGGCCTTGGTCGGCTCCCAGATCGCGCTGATCGACGGGCTCAGCTTGTTCGTGTTCGAGGTGCCGCCGATCGATGAGGCATTGGTTGCGAACGAACTGCGGAAATAGTCCCAGCGCAGCGCGCCCAGCAGCGAAATCTGTTCGTTGAGCCAGAAGCGGTCGCTCGCGAACACACCGATGTCGGTCGCGTCCGCCGAGCGTGTGGTCGCGCCGTAGGCGATCGAGTGATCACCCGGCATCACGTGGGACGGATCGATCACGGTCTGGTTGTTGATGCGCCCGCTCCATTTGCCGAGGTCACGGTGGTCGCGCTCGTAGATCGTATCGAGGCCGAGCATGGCCTGATTGCGGAACTGGCCGAGGTGGAAATCGAACTTGCCGCTCAGCACGTTCTGGAACGCCCAGCCGCTCTGGCGATAGGCCACGCCGCCGCCCGCGCCGTAGCGAAGCGGGATGTTCGTGCCGTCGAGCAGCGTGTGCAGGTTCGCGTTGGTCAGCGTGTTGGGTGTTGTCGCCGAGAAATCGCGTTCGTAGACGGTCGCACGCGTGTCGTTCTCGATCGTGATGCCGTTGCCAAGCGCTTTTTTGAACAGCGACGTGATGAGGTGCGTGTCGGTGCTGTCGCGATCGGTGTCGCGCACATAGGATGTGGAGGGAGAGAGTCCCGGCACGCCGTATTCGGTCAGTGGCCGATAGATGCCGTCGTCTCCCTGCGCCATCGAGATGCCGTAGTCCGGCACGCCCCTGCGATGCAGATACTCGTAGTTCAGGTGCCATTCGGTGCTGGTACCGATCCCGGTGCCAAAATCGATCGCGACGCCACGCCGGTCGTCGCGGACGTGGTCCCGATCGGGAACATTGCCATCCTGGAACATCCCGTTGACGCGCACGGCTGTCGTGTCGCCGAGCTTGACGTTGCTGTCAACCGTGGTGCGGAACGTCGACGCCGAGCCGATGCTCTGATTGACGCTCGTGGCCGTGTCGAGCACCGCGCGCTTGGTCGTCTGGTTGATGATGCCGGCTACGTTGCCGACACCGAATGCGGCGCCCGACGGACCCTTGACCACCTCGATGCTCTCGGTGTCGAAGCTGTCGCGCTTGTAGGCGCCGAAGTCGCGCAGCCCGTCCACGTAGATGTCGCCCTTCGCCGACATGCCGCGAATGCTGAACTGGTCGCCGTTCTGGCCGCCGTTGCCTTCGCCTGTCGACATCGTGATGCCGGGGACATTTTTCAGTGCCTGTTCCAGCGAAGTCACGTGCTGCTGCTCGATCAGCCGGTGCGAGATGACGTTGATCGTCTTGGGTGTGTCCTGCACGGTGTCGCCGAGCCGCGAAATGCCGACCGGAGCGTGGTTGGTGTTGCCGATCGTGGTGCCGTGGATGTCGATGCGCGGCAGTGCCGTACTTGTCGGGAGAGGATTCTGCGTTGCGCCGCCGCCGACGGCGCCCGATTGGGCGTGGGCGGCGAGTGGCGTCAGCGAGGCGCCCATTGCGAGGCTGGCGGTGGTGGCGCTGGACGCAAGTACGCGCAGCGCCGCGCGGCAAGTGATGAATGACATGGTATGGAACGTTCCCCGTGAGCGGTGGTGTGTCGAAGCACCATCGCGCCTCCCGGCTGGCGGCCGCGTGATTGATGCGGGACGTGGCGGCACATCGATAGGCATGCGGAATGGCAGACTGGATGGTCGGTTTTTGGGTTCGCCAGAAAATGACGATTAATTCGGATGCCGAATCAATGAGCACGCAGGAAGGCGGCGAAATGATGTGAGCGAGAATGTAAATCATTTCTATTTTCAGACGATGCGTTTGCTTGAGGAATGTGACGTGGATCAACACGAGGGATTGCCCGTCTCGGCGTGAACGGGCAGGAATGGGGGAGATAAAGATTGAAAAAATCAAAATTTTCGGCTTATCTTTATTGGAGTTTTATGAGTTGAATTGACTGGCCGAAATGAGAGGCCGGGAAACGCCGCGTCGGGCCGGAACGATGACGACCGAGCATGCCTGATGAACCACTGAAGCTAACTTCCGTTGCAAGGTAGGCGACCTGGCGATCGTGATGCGGTGCGCGCGACTCGATCTCGTCGGCAGGCTCGTGCTCGTCGCCGAGCCTGCGGCCACCGGCCGCCACGACTGGATCGTGACGCTGCAGGGCGGCGGGATAGTCGCTCCCGGCGCCTTCACCGGCGTCGTGATGCGCCGGACGCGTGCGTTGGTGCTCGACAGCAGCCTCACGCCGATCCGCGGCGAGCCGCTGGCCGACAGCGAGTCGGCCAGCCGAACCAGGCCGGTGCCGGTCGCGTGACCGGCCGCTGCTGAAGCGCGAGAGCCCTCGGCTCAGCCGAGGGCTTTCTCATTGGTGCTGCCGGGAATGAGGGAGCCCCGTTTGAGTAACGTACCTCGCACGCTACCGGGGGCGCGGTGGTTTAACGTCCGGGGCTCGTGATCCGCGTTTAAGCAAGGTGCCTCCCGCTGCCGGGGCGGGCTAGTTTGAACCTCCGCGGATCTGACTCCCGTTTGAAGAAGGCACCCCCTGCCTTGCGACAGTCGGCTCACCCCCGGGAATCAACCTCGATTGTAGCGGCGCGCGTGCGCTGCGCAAGACGGTTACGTTGTTCCAGCGTTGAAGAAATCGCCCGGTGCTCAAAAAATAGGCAGTGGCGACGGTCGCTCGTGCGCGCCGATCGGGGCCGGCTGAGAAGCCAGAAACGACACTTTCGCGGAAGGTGGGTTGGATGGGGGGAGAAAAGAAAAACGGGCCGAGAGGCCCGTATTCATTGATTCCGTGGCGGAGAGAGGGGAAGTACGGCCGCCTTATAAATCAAGGGTTTGCGCCAAATTTTTTTAAAAAGTACCCGACAAAGTACCCAGAAAAAAGGAGTATTTTGTCGCATAAGGCTTTGAGGCGGTTTAATCATCCTTTTTCCGCCTATCGTTCCGCCAAACATCCTTGCTGCAAGCGGGTCTGCGGCGATTCGCGGCTCAAAGTAACCGATTAAGTACCCGCCAAAATCGAGCCTTACGAGCGTATCTTCCGGCTGCGAAAAAATGCTGGAGATTTGGAGAGAAACCCGACAATCGGCCGGAAAGTCCCGCCAGATAAGGATCCGTCTATCTCCAAGTGTATCTCCAGAACACTCATATTTCTGGAGATAAATCTGGAGATGAGCACATGTTGTCGCAGTCTCGCTCGATCCTGCGTCGATCGGCCCCGCCTCCTGGAACGCTACGCGCAAAGAATGTCCCGGCGCCGCCGCGCTCGGGCGACGGCAAAATTTCCTGGTGACAGCAAGGGTCCCGAGACTGCCGGCAGGCCGCCGAAGTTCGTCCGCCTCGGCGCCACTGGTTGCGGCCACGACGGCGACAGTCAATAGAAAACCTCACCTTGCAGGCGAGCCGCTTTCCGTCCGCGACGACCGCCGTCATTTTCGTTCGAAGCGTACATTTGACGAGTATTAGGAAGTGGACTAACATGGACTTAGTCCATTAGGAGCAGTCATGCAAACCGTTAACATTCATGAAGCGAAGACTCAGTTTTCGCGCCTGGTCGACGCCGCAGCCGGCGGGGAGGAAATCGTGATTGCGAAGGCGGGTAAGCCGGCCGCGCGTCTGGTGCCGATGGCGCAGGCCAAAGTGGCGCGGCGGTTTGGTGGCTTGAAAGATAAGATTCGCATCGCTGACGATTTCGACGCGCCGCTTCCCGACGACATCCTCGCCGAATTCGAGGGACGCTGATGCGCCTGTTACTCGATACACACATTTTCCTATGGTCGGTCGCGGACGACCCCAGGTTGAGCGCGAAAGCGCGGCAGCTGATACTGGATGCCGAGGATGTATTCGTGAGTAGCGCCTCTATCTGGGAGGCGTCGATCAAAGCGGGGCTTGGCAAACTCGATGTCGATGTGAACTTGCTGGTGGCCGAGATTCATGCAAGTGGATTTTTAGAGCTTCCGGTGCGTGCCGTTCACGCTGCCATGGTTCGTGATTTGCCTGAGATTCACCGCGACCCATTCGACCGCCTTCTGGTAGCGCAGGCTCTATATGAGCCGTTACGGTTGGTGACCTGCGATGGCCACCTTTCGAAGTACACGGATCTCGTCATCACGGTATAGAAAAGCGAGTTGCTTCATCGCGACGCGGTTGGAATGTCAGATGTCGCTCTCGGGGGGATGGTGATGAAAAACCTCTCCTTCCGAGCACGCGGTGTGCGGAACTTGATAAATCTCTGCGGCGATCGGAAAAGAGGCGAAGAAGAAAGCGCAAGCGAAACGCAGCCGTGACCGCGCGCGATTGAAAAACACCGGCTCGCTGGCACCAAGGTCTGGTTCGGAATGGGAGCGGGCCGCATGGGCCCATGCCAAGTGCCTTTGCGCTTGAAGCGCCGTTTGTTTGGCTAGGTGCTTGCGGCCTCGATATTCGTCGCGCTGTCGCGTATCCGCATGATGGTCTGGCGGCTGGTGCTGTAGAGCTTGGCCACCCTCGACACGCTAGCACCGTCGCTCAGTTGTCGCCGAACCTCGTCCTGCTGTTGTTTTGTTAGGGCAGCCGGCCGGCCCATTGGCTTTCCTTCTGCCCTCGCTCGCGCAATGCCGGCTTGGGTCCGCTCGATCAGCAGATCGCGCTCAAATTCAGCAACGGCGTTCAGTACCTGCATCGTCATCCGGCCGGCCGCGCTCGTCAGATCGACGCCGCCGAGCGCCAGACAATGAATTCGGATGCCCCGGCCGGCCAGGTCTTCCACCGTTGCCCGCACATCCATGGCGTTGCGGCCGAGACGATCCAGCTTTGTCACGACCAGGATGTCGCCATCTTCCATATGATCGAGCAACTTGGCGAAGCCAGGGCGCTGGGCGGCGCCGACGCTGCCTGAAATGCTTTCTTCGACCACGCGGCGCTTGTCGATTGTGAAGCCGGCGGCTTCAATTTCTCGAAGCTGGTTTGCCGTCGTCTGATCCGTGGTGCTGACGCGTGCGTAAGCAAACGTGCGGGGCATACGTACCTCACTATCTGTTCAAAAGTGATGTACGAAAACTGTAGCATGTCCAAATCTAAATATGCTTACTTTCGGACGTAGTTTTGATCTACGTCTTGGGGGTGTCCGAAAGGGTTCGGTTTTGGACAGAGTATTGCGAAATCGTAATAACCCAGCGAAGCTTGCCCAGGGCAGGTGGCTAAAGAAAATATTTCAACCGAGGGTTTTATTTTCAGTATTTAATGCATCATAGAAGCGACAATGCCAAGTGCGCGAATGGATCGGGTTCTCAGGCGATCAAAAAATTGCTTTGGCTGCCGAGGCTAGCCGCAGGCCGAAGGAGGATGTTTGAATTTTGCTTTTCGACCGGCTGTCGCCGCGCGCCACTGGCAGCTATTGATCGAGGTTGTATGAAAAACTCGAAATTATCCGGTTTCAAGTGCCGCCTTACCTTTCCCGAACTGCTTCGAAGCTCGTGCGCGGCGATCTGGCTAGCCGAGTTTGTGACGCGGTGTGTTCAGCGGGAGCTTTTACACAGCTTTAGCCTGAAGTGGTCAGTAATCAAGGAGCATCGAAATTTCTCAACAAGGCGAAAAGAGTGGGATTTCTATCCGCCCATTGCGCTTGACAGGTACCATCGTTGTCACCTTTTCGACGAAAAATATACAGATCATGAAATCGAATAAAAGTAAGGGATTTTGGGGAATTTTAATCGCGCTATGGGTACGTATTTCTATGAAGTTGGCTCACCTCCATGCACTGCATGGAGCACACGGAGCAAGAAGTCAGGTGTCTGAAGGTGGAATTGGTGCTGAGGCTCCTATCCGCACGTCTGCCGAAGACAAGTTGCGTAGAACAGATTTTGCCGACCGTATTGCCTCAGTTCTTTCGGAGCTCACTCTCAGCGAAGGTCGAGTTTTCTCGATTCGTGGCGGGTGGGGCTTTGGCAAGTCCTCTCTAAAAAATCTGATAACCGAGAGATTGGACGCTCGTTGCAAACAAGCGGACTGGCTGGATTTCAATCCTTGGCAATGGGGTGATGGTGAAGCGATATCCCATGCCTTATTCGGTCAAATTGCGGACCGTTTAGGTGGCGAACATTCTAGGAAAGCTCTTGCTCGTGCAAAAGCGCTGCGGAGCTACGGTGCAATTCTCACTGGAGCCAGCTCGTCACT
Source organism: Burkholderia perseverans (assembly GCF_022870505.1). Classification (NCBI taxonomy): domain Bacteria; kingdom Pseudomonadati; phylum Pseudomonadota; class Betaproteobacteria; order Burkholderiales; family Burkholderiaceae; genus Burkholderia; species Burkholderia perseverans. Next base: position 3,081,154 of record NZ_CP045094.1, on the reverse strand, counting down.
TAAGCAAGCTAGCAAATCAAACAACGTTATCACAGTAATACTTACGAATGCCTCGCTGGCTACTTTGGCAACTGCCATCGGATTTAATCTTCCAAATGCAGCAAAGGCCGCCATTGCGCTTGCTACTGTAGCAATTGTTATCTCTTTGATAGGCCAGCTTCTTACGTATCTCGGACGCGACCACGGCTCCGATCCGATCGATAAAATGCGTGAAGCGCTGGAGAAGCGTCTCTGCGAACTTGATCACCCTTTGGTTGTCTTCGTAGATGATATTGATAGGCTTGAGCCGGATCAGATCCGAACGCTCCTGCGGCAGATTAAAGCAAATGCAAATCTACCCAATATCGTTTTTGTTCTCATCTTTCAATCAAGCATTGTCGAAAAAGCTTTACATCCGGTTGCGGGCGGGGACGGGCGCGCATTCCTGGAAAAAGTGGTGCAGGCTAACTTCGATCTTCCTGAAGTGTCGAAGTCTACCGTGCATCAAATATTTGCCTCTGAACTGGAAACTATCGCAGATTCATATGCGACTGAAGCGAATGGCTTCACGGTGACGCGATGGGGCAATGCATCTGTTGGATGCATTCTCCCTCTGGTGCGCAACCTGCGTGACGCACGAAGGCTTATCTCTTCAATTTCAGTCCACATGCCTTTGCATGTGGATCACGACGTTTTTGAGGTAAATCTTATCGATTTTTTGCTTCTAGAGGCCTTGCGAGTTTTTGAGCCGGATTTGCACAAAGCCCTATTCGCACAGAGAGACCTCCTGATTCAGGAGGGCCGCTACGATAGATATCGAGGCCACGAACGCGATCAGGCTGAAGCTGAGCGCCTGCTTGAACTCGTGCCGGCTGAGCGCAAGCTAATTGCTCAGGACGCCATGAAGGAACTTTTTCCGCCAATCGAATGGGCATATGGTGGCACGAGATATAGTGATGGTTTTCATGTCAGATGGTTAGCGGAAAAAAGAGTATGCACCTCGCGCTTCTTTGCACGTTATTTTGAGTTGCAAACGCCGATCGGCGAAGTCTCGGAGCAACGCTTCGTCCGTTTCATCGAAGCCGCAGCAGCGGAAAATACGTTAGATATGGTTGTCGCTGACCTAGAGGTTAATCAACTTCTACCCTCAATGGTGGCAAGGCTAGACGAGGCAGTGGATCGACTCCCAATAGAACATGCTGCCGTGCTGCTTCCCGGGTTGTTTCGTATAGCTGAAAAGGTACTCGGCTCACGTAGTGCAAGCCCGTTTAATTCTCCGTGGGTCTCAGCTTGGCGCTCTACACATCGGTTCGTGAAGCGGATCCCTGAGGACTTGCGGGGCGGATTGATGCTTGAGGCGTTGCGCAAAACTGAAGCCCTTTCGCTTGCTGCGATGTTGATTCACCTCAATGATCCTGATGACATTGCGGAGGAAGACAAAGGTGCATTTGAACCCACGCTTAATCACCAAGCTGTGCGAGAACTAAAGGATGAGTGGCTACAGATAATTAGGATTCGATCGGCCGGCGCAGCAATGATCGACGCTTCGGATCTCGCGACCATACTGTATCGTTGGGCGAAATACTCCGGATCGCTGAGTGAACCTCGCAAATGGGTAGAAGAAAAAATTCAGCCTGATGAAGGATTCGCAATAGTTGCTTCTCGCCTGATGAGTCGAAGTTCCGTGTATTCCGCTGGAGATCGAGTTTCGACGCCGCGGAATATTTTTAGTAAAGAAACCATAGAAGATTTTATTGGCATAAAAACGGCAAAAGCAAGATGCGATGCAATAGATCCAGCCAAATTTCCGCAGCACACAGATGCTCTTCGAACTTTACATAGAAGTCTTGAACTGTGGCTTGGACTGAGAGAACGGGACCTACATGATCTTCCATAGGCCAGACTACGATAGGCCGTATGCCAATGAGAATATAGGTCGGACGTTGTCGATCGAGCGGCACCGGACGCCGACAGGCGGCTTCTAGGGACAAAATCATCATTGCTCTGACATTTTGGGGTATATCGTCTCAGCAAGTGGTCGCTTAATGTGCGGGAGTGATTGATTAAGTTCATAGGAATATTTTATTTATATTGTTGAGATCAAGACGCCATGCACTGCTTACTTATTGGAAACGGATTTAACCGCCTATCAATGCAACTTAGTTGGCAGCAACTACTGTCAAAGCTGACTGCGGAACTCGGGCTTGACGGACAGATCACCTACCACGATCAGAAACCGCTCTCCTTACTTTTCGAAGAGCTTTGTGTTCGGGTGCCCGATTTCAAGACTGTCCGTGCTGCTGAACACGAGGTAAAAAAAAGAATTGCCTTGCTGATGGATTCGTTTCCCCCTCATGAATTGCTGCGTCCATTGGTTGTGCAGTTTGATAGTATATTGACGACTAATTATGATGCCTCGATTGAAGATGCCTTGGCAGGGCCACTTTATTATCAACAATCGATGATGCCTGAATCGCGATATAGCCTATTTAGAAAGAACGATGTGGGGGCGCGTCAGGTGTGGCATATTCATGGTGATGCGTCCCGCCCGCAAAGTATCCTTCTTGGATATGATCATTATGCTGGATATTTGCAAAAAATTAGGAACTACGTTACCAACGGAATGTCGCCCACTGAAAGCAAAGTTGTTCTATCGAACGCTGCGACTAGAAGAAAAGAAGAAAATCAAGGTGGAAGGCCAATTTTTTCGTGGGTCGATCTGTTTTTAAGGGACCATCTTCATATTGTCGGCTTTGGTTTCGATTTCACAGAAATCGATCTTTGGTGGCTGCTTGTGTATAAGCGGCGAAGAGATACGAAAACTGGGAAAACTTTTTTTTACTGTATTGATATTGATCGCAATATATACGAGCGCGAGGCTGCAAAGATGTCATTGTTTACATCGCTCGGTGTTGAAATCGTTGTGGTCAACGCAGATTCTTATGTGAGTGGCTACGAATCTATAATTTGCATGGTGAAGAAAAATATCGAATCAAATCGTGATTGGTTGGCTGGCGGCAGAAAGGAGAGATTGGAGGCGAGTGTTTCGAGTTTTTCATCGTTTGACTGCGTGGTGAGCCGCCCTGTTGATCGGCAACGTAGCCTGCCATTTAAAAAGAGAAAATAAATATAACTGGATAATATGTTGGAGCTCTGATGAAGATTTGGCTGGATAACCCGAAATGATGGCTCGAATGGAGTGCAATTCCTGTTCTAATTAATTGAGGGCCGGTCGCTAGCTCTTCAACATAGCCGAGTGCATCATGAAGGTTTGGTGGTTTTGAAGTGATTTTGGACGGATGTCAAGCTAATATCGATAAATTCGAAAGCTGGATGTTGCGACAAAATGCCCATATGAAGGCCCGGAAGATACGAAAAGATACATAAAGGCACGTAAAGACGCATGCACATGACCCCCGAAAATTCGATCTGTACATGATCGCCTTGGGGGGCAGTGCGCTTTGCCTTGTATAATTACGGAACCAAACAGCGCTTAACGACACGCTGTCGGAAAGATGGTGTGTGTTGGATGCTTTAGGCCAAATACCCTAATGCTACGGGCGGAAGGCTTTCATGGCGCTGATGGGAGGGTGCCGGGAGTGCGACGCAATCACAACTCCCGGCAATTGTGGCTTACGAAGCCTGCCCCTCGAAAGGAGCATCAATGACGAGTCGCCTAGGAAACGTATCGCCATTGATGGATAGATCATAAGTGTGATGGCGCGCCGCGTAAAGTTACTTTGGCGCGCTCAGGTGGAAATTTCATCGCACGACGACAGCCGAAAAATTAATATTTCGACCGTCGTCACTGACCCTTTCATCGGGTAGGCCATTTTTCTGGATGGAAAAATGGACCGTCAAATCGTTCGTCTTCAGGGTGTTCTCGAACAAATCGGAGTTAAAAAGACAACGCTGTATCGATGGATACGGAAAGGCGCTTTTCCAGGCCCGGTGAGGCTGGGAGAGCGTAGCGTCGGGTGGTTTCAATGTGACGTTTCTCGCTGGATCGAGTCCCGGCAGCCGGCTCGAATGCAAGATGCCGAAGCCAAAGGGGACGCGCGATGACAAGCGAAATCACGCTTACTCGCGTTGCGGCGAAGATAGCCAAGAAGCGCGCCGACTCAACTTTCTACGGAAGCCAACTCGCGCACCAGCGAGAGCGGTTCGCCAAGGCATTTAGAGTCGCTAACACAAGTCATCCACGAACCTCGCGCAGATAATGGCGGCAGCCAGGACGAGCAAAGCGGCATTAATATCCAGTCTGCGCTCGAAACGAATCCGCAGCTTTCCAAATCCGGCGAACCAGGCATGCGTGCGCTCGACCACCCAACGATACCTCCCGAGCCGCTCGCTGCTTTCGATACCGCGACGCGCGATACGGGCCTTGATGCCGCGCTGTCTCAGATAGCGCCGGCAACGTGCGAAGTCATACCCTTTGTCAGCGTGCAGTTTGGTCGGCCGCTTGCGCGGCTGACCATTCAGCCCAGGCACGGCAGGAATGGCATCCAGCGTGGACTCGAATGCCATCGAATCGTGTCGGTTGGCTCCCGTGATCGTGATAGCCAGCGGGACGCCGCGTGCATCTACGACGATGTGTCGTTTCGATCCGAGCTTGCCGCGGTCCGTCGGGTTGGGGCCGGTTTCCTGGCCCCCCGGGGGCTGGAGACGCTGGCTCCATCGAGGCTGGCGCGCTCCCAATCGATCTGGTCGTGTTCACGTAGCCGACGCAGCATTGCAAGATGCAACCGCTCCCACACGCCTGCGGCCTGCCAGTCTCGCAAGCGTCTCCAACATGTCATGCCGCTGCCGAAGCCAAGTCCCTGCGGCAAGTCTTCCCACGGGATACCGGTTTGCAGGACATACAGGATGCCGTTCAGAGCCGCACGGTCATCCACCGTACGACGTCGGCCACCCTTGGGCGACGGCGTGAAAACCGGAATGAGCGGTTCCAGTTCCACCCACAATTCTTTGCTGATTTTGCGTCTCGTCATACCGCGAGGATATGACGGTCACGGCTTCATGTCCAGGTTGCGTTAGCGATTCTAAGATGCCGAGCCGGAGGCAAACGGAAAGGATAGTCGCTGGCCCTGCCGAATGTCTCCTGGCGCTAGGAACTTTCAACGACTCAGTAGCTCGCTGCGGAGAGCAGCGGCGAGTAGTCGACGCTTGAATGTCCAATCGACACAGAGAGGAAGCGACGGCTTATGGCCAATCAAGCGAACTGTATCTCATTGCAGCAGGCTTCGTTGCACAGGAGGTAACGTCAGCCCCCTGATTTGATACGTCATAATGGCTTGGACGAGCGGCCGCAACGGGTAAAACTCCCCGCCATAATCTGATGAGCTATCGCCGTCGTCGTGCCCCTGTATTGCGTCCGCTAGTTCCTTGCCAATACCGCATTCACGGCATACATCTTTGAATGTGTGCCTATACGAGTGAAAGACGCGCTTCGGGTCAGTAATGCCGCATGTGCCGCGCAGAAACTTCCCGTATGCCTTTGAAAAATCCTGTCCAAACTCTCCGTCCTTGTTAGGCTCAAGATCGAAAATGCGGAGCTTGCCGGAGCGAGATTTGGCGAGATCGACAAATCCCTGCTCGATCAGGATCGGATGGATCGGGATGCGGCGCACACTGCTAGCAGTCTTAACGCGCTTACCATCGCCGTCGTTATTGATGTAGATGCACCATGAGCTGCGCTCCCCGTCCGCGTCGAAATACGTTTCCTCACGTACATCAGAGGGTGTGAGTTGGCATAATTCAGCTAAACGTGCGCCGGTGTAGAGGCCGAGCAGCGGCAACCAGAACCCCTCACGATCGTCTCGCCGGCTCGGTAGATTTGCACAGATGATGCGGAGGTGATCAAGTGTGTACGGGAGTCGCTTGGCCTTGCTAGAGCGGTTGTCAATCAGCTTGACTCCACGGGCCACGTTCGACTGCACTAAGTCATTGGTCAGGCCAAAATTGAATAGCGTGCCCAAGCAATCAAGCGTGTGATTCGTTTGGGGAATGCTGACGCCAGTCTCAACCAACTTGTCTTTAAATTCAACAACGTGACGGCGTGTGATTTGTTCGATAGGAACGCGGCCCACGAGCGAATAGAAGCGCTCAACCGCCTTATTGTATTTGGCAACCGAGCGTGCTGCGGGTTTTCGCTCCGTCGCCCATCGGTCGCAGAGATCAGCGAGGCTGACTGTATCTAGCTGCGACGGCGGCGGTGTTCCCGTGTGCGTCGGGGAGATCGATGCAGGAACGCCCGGCGAAGAAACGGGCGCATTCATCAATCGTCGCCCCTTCCGAGCCTTGTTGAGCGGCGGCATGTTGTCGCCATCAAAGCCGCCAAACGCGTTCAGGTGTTCGAGTTGTTGGGACGTAGGGAGACCCATGGAGCTAAGTAGCGTGTCCGTGGATTCCAGCGCTTGCTTGCGCCCCTCGGCCGCGGCGGCATGCCACCCCGGATTTGCGGAAAGATCTGCCTCCCATTCGGTCTCACCTTCTACCTCGTGGTGGACTACATCCGCCATGCCTTCGTCAAGGTGTTGAGGTGCAGCCAGTGCCGCAGCGAGCGCAGCCCATTCCGCGTCTGTGATAACGGTTTGCACGGCCGCAAGGCGTTTCGCTTCGGAGTAGTCAGAGGTCTCAAGCGCACGGACGATTTCCTGCTTGCCGTAGTGGGCGTGGAGCGCTTTGGGAATTTTGCGGCGGAAGTAGTAGCGAGCGCCACGACGTGTGAGGTGGTTTGTCATTTGTCCCGGTGTACCACCCACCTTGTCCACCATACTTAAACCCTTGAATTTGCTTGAAAAGCCTTATTCTACAAGGGTTTGGGAATTCTGGCGGAGAGAGGGGGATTCGAACCCCCGATAGGCGTAAACCTATACACGCTTTCCAGGCGTGCGACTTAAACCACTCATCCATCTCTCCAGCAAGAGCGAGAGTATAGCAAACTCCACACGCCGGCCGCCAGCCCCCTTGGCTGTCCCGCGCGTCATCCGCCGACGACATGACCCCCGCGCCGCGCCATCTGCTTTCGCATCCCCGTCGCGGTCTTCGCGCCGCCCGGCCACCGTTCGCGCGGCAGGCCTAGAGTTCCGGAATATCCGTCACGCCGTCCTCAGAGGGAGACGTCCATGTCGTTGTCCGTGAGTTCGGTCGGTTCGAGCAGTTTCGACCCGACGCAAAGTTCCGCCGTCAGCCAGGCGCTGCAGCAACTCCAGCAGATCGAACAGCTGATTCGCGCGCTGATCGCTGCGCTGCAGATGACTGCCAGCCTGAACAACAACCCGTCGCCGTCGGTCGGCGGCGTGGGTGGCGGAGGAGGGGGCGGCGGTGGCATGCCGTCGTTCGGCGGTGGTGGCCTGGGCGGTGGGGGGGGCGGCGCGCCGTCCACCCTCGCGGCAGCCACGCCCGCCGCCACGCCGGCAACGGGCGCGACACCGAGCGCAATCCCGGGTGCCGACGCAGCCGCCCCGGCCGCACCAACCACCCCAACCACCGATGCCACGACCACGCCCCAGCCCGCTTCAGCCCCTGCCGTGCAATCGCCGCCCGACACCTCGGGCGGCGACATGACTCCGCAGCAGGTCGCCAGCAAGTACAACAGCGAGATCATGTCCGCCTCGCAGGCCACGGGTGTGCCGCCGGGCATTCTGGCCGGCCAGATCTGGCAGGAATCGAAGGGCGTTGCCAGCACGCCGGGCGGCGGCCTGATGCAGCTCGGCCCGGACGAGTTCCAGAAATACGGCGGCGGCGACATCTCGAACCCGGCCGACAACATCCGCGCCGGCGCGAACTACATGAAGGATCTCGCCACGCAGTTCGGCGGCAACATGGATGCCGCGCTGCGCGCCTACAACTCCGGCCCGAACGGCGTCGACCTCAGCAATCTGAATTCGACGCCGGCCGGCACGGGCGACCCGACCTACGTGCAGAAGGTCACGCAGGCCGCGCAGGAGTCGGGTCTGGCCACCACCTGAACGCACGCGTCCCGGCGACATTCCCGGCGCCCTCCCGCTCGCGCATCGCGTGAGCGGGAGGGCGCTGTCGTTTCACGGCCCGGTAATCGGCATCACGGCAAATAATTTGAGTCAATCGATCATATTATTTGTAGTATCGATGCCTTAATATCTCATCCAGCCGAACATCGCCAACACCCTCCCGTTCCACCCCAACGACCCGACCCGGAGCCCCCGATGGATCTGCTGAGCCGCCTGCTGGCCCTGATGCCCGTGACGGGCGAACTGGAAGCACGCTGTCAGTTCGGTGCGCCGTGGCGCATCCAGAGTGCGGCGGCGGCCGAGCATGAGATCCACTATCACGTACTGCTGAGCGGCGAGGCGCTATTCGAGGATGGCAACGGCCCGCCGCTCGCGATGCGGGCCGGCGACATCGTGATGCTGCCGTCGGGCGCGCTGCACACGCTGCACGACGGCAGCGGCAGGAAGCCGGCGGGATCGACGACGCAGTTCGTCGACGGCCTCGAAGTGGTGACGAACAAGGGGCGCGGTGCGCCGGCCGACGTGTTGTGCGGGCGTTTCCTGTTGCCGGCGATGCCGCAGCAGTTGCTGCGCGACCATCTGCCGGGCCGTCTGCTGGTCAGGACCGCGGCACCGGCGGGCGACGAGGCCGGCGGCGGGGCGCCGGGCACGAACCGCCTGACGCGGCTCGTCGAGCTGATGCGCGAGGAGTCGGCCGAACTGGGCGCGGGCAGCATGGCGCTGGTCAACCATCTGTCGGGCGCGCTGTTCGCGCTGGCGATGCGTTTCGCGAGCGAGTCGGGCGAGCCGCCGCGCGGCCTGCTCGCGCTGGCGGCGCGCCCGCGCCTGCAGCCGGCGCTCGCGGCGATGTTCGATGCGCCCGAGCGGCCGTGGACGCTGCCCGAACTGGCCGAGTTGTGCCACATGTCGCGCGCCACGTTCGCGCGGCACTTCGACGAGGCGCTCGGCCGCTCGGCCAGCGATCTGCTCACCGAGATCCGCATGACGGTGGCCGGCAAGCTGCTCGGCGAGGGCGCGCTGTCGGTCGCGGAGATCGGCGAGCGCGTCGGCTATCAGTCCGATGCCGCGTTCCAGCGCGTGTTCAAGCGGCAGGTGGGCGTGACGCCGGCGCAGTGGCGCGCGCGCAGTCGCGACCGCGGGCGCCGCGCGATGCAGGACGAAGCTGCGTGAGGCGTACCAGCCACGCGTCGCGAAGGCACGGCCCTCGCGATGCCGCGCGGTTCAGTGGTCGTCCTGGCCGTTCGCGGTCGCGACGGCCGCCGCGAGCAGGTCCGGCACGCGGGCCAGCGGCGCGACGAGCGCTTCGTCCACGCCGTAGTCACGCGTCAGCACGCGCGCCGCGTCGAGATACTCGACGCGCACCGTTTCGCCGTCCTGGCGGACCACGAGCTTCAGCGGCAGTTCGACGGCGGTTTGCGGATGGCGGACCATGATCGGCGTGCCCGCGAGCGGATTGCCGAACACGATCAGCACGGTGGGCGGCATGACCGCGCCGGCCGCTGCGGCGGCAGCGGCCTGATCGATCTCCGCGAAGATCGTGATGCCTTTTGCGGCGAGCGTGCCGCGCAGCCGTTCCAGCGTCGTCGCGAAGTCGAACCGGCTCTGCCACGCGCGCAGCGCGTCGCCGTGGGTCCGGGTTGCATGGGTTGCGTTCATTTCCGTTTCCGTTACCGCTTCGAGATTGCCGCGCGGCGCGCGATTCGCGTCCGCGCGCATTGGCGTCGGCACCGGCAGCGAACCGGCCGCGCGCGGCGAGCCCGCGAACCCGGCAAGGCCGACCGCGACGATCGCGACGATCGCCGCGCCCGTCAGCACCGGCAACACGGGTCCGCCCCGTCGCCGTCGCCGATTATCGCGCCTCACGCGCCGGCACCGCGTTGAGCAGGATGTTGAGCCCCTCGGACATCAGCGGATGCGCGATGATCGCGTCGCGCACGGCCGGGTAGGGCAGCCCGCCGAGCATGGCCATCTGCACGGCCGTCATCACGTCGCCGGCATGCAGGCCGAGCATCGTGAAGCCGAGTATCCGGTCCGAGGCGGCGTCGACCACGATCTTCATGAAGCCCTGCGTCGCGCCGGCGGTGCGTGCCTTCGGCACCGCGCTCATCGGCAGCTTCGCGATGCGCACGGCGACGCCGGCCGCCTTCGCGTCCTGCTCGTTGAGGCCGATCCGCGCGAGTTCGGGCTCGATGAACAGCGCATAGGGAATGGTCCGTTCTCGCGTGGTGCGCGTGCCGCCCGCCAGCTGCGATTTCAGCACGCGATAGTCGTCGTAGGACGCGTGCGTGAACATCGGCGTGCCGGCCACCTCGCCGATCGCCCAGGTATTCGGCGCGCTGGTGGCGAGGCGCTCGTCCACCTTGACGAAGCCGCGCGCGTCGAGTTCGACGCCGGCCGCGGCGAGGCCGATGTCGTGCGTGAGCGGCGTGCGCCCGGTGGCCACCAGCAGGTGGCTGCCGGTCACGCTGCCGCCGTCGTCGAGGCGCAGCGTCACCGCCTGGCCCGAGTTGCCGCTCACGCCGGCGGCACGCGCGCCCTTGCGGATCGTGATGCCCTCGGCGGCGAACGCGGCCTCGATCGCGGCGCTCACGTCCTCGTCCTCGCGCAGCGCGACGCGCGCGCCGTCATGCACCACCGTCACGCGGCTGCCGAGCCGCGCGAACGCCTGCGCCATCTCGAGCCCGATGTAGCCGCCGCCGAGCACGATCAGGTGGTCGGGCAACGTGTCGAGGCGCAGCGCCTCGACGTGCGTCAGCGGCTGCGCGTCCCGCAGGCCCGGGATCGCGGGGATCTGCGCGACCGTGCCGGTGTTGATGAACGCGTGCTCGCCCTCGAGCGTGCGCGTCGCGCCGTCGGCGGTCGTTACCTCGATGCGGCGCGGGCCGACGAAGCGGCCGCTGCCGATCACGAGTTCGAGGCCCGAGCCGAGCAGCGCCTGGTGGTTGATCTCCACCATGCCGTCCACCACCGAGCGCACGTAGGCCGCCACGCGCGGCATGTCGGCCTGCCGGTTCGCGAGCCGGGCGAGGCCGGCCTCGTGGATCAGCGCCTTGCTCGGGATGCAGGCGACGTTGATGCACGAGCCGCCGATCATGCCGCGCTCGACCACGGCCACGCGCCGGCCGGCGCGCGCCAGTTCCATCGCGAGCGTCTTGCCGCCCTTGCCGCCACCGAGGAACACGTATTCGAAACTTTCGACGTTTGACATGGGACCGTCCGATCAATGAAAGAGGAAGAGAGAGCACGCCGTGGAACGCGTGCTGTCGATGTCCGCCATCTTCGCGCCGCGCATGGCCGGCAGCCACGCCGGCCCGTCTCGGTTTCATGCCCGAACGTCTCATGGTGGCCGTGCGCCGGCCCGGCGCCCGGCCGAGGGCCTGCCTCGTCGACCTGTCACGCAGACTTTTCGCGGACGCGGTACGCTTACGTCTTTGCGCGGCCGGCAGGCGCCGCGCCGGACCCGGCCACGCGCCGGCCCGGCGGCGGCGCCAGGCCGGCCGCGCCCGGGACGACACGGCACCGGTCCGGCCCGCCATGTCGTCGACGGCGCCTGCCGCCGAACCGGATGCCGCGGGCCGCACGCGCCGTCCACGCCCGAGCCCCGGGCGTCCGGGCCGGCGCCGGCCCCCGGTGCTGGCCGCTCCTTTTCCCGATCAGGTGGATATCCAGATGACGAATACGAACTACACCGACACGCAGCTCCTCATCAACGGCGAATGGTGCGATGCCGCCAGCGGCAAGACCATCGACGTCGCGAATCCGGCGACGGGCCAGGTGATCGGCAAGGTCGCGCATGCGGGCATCGCCGATCTCGACCGTGCGCTCGACGCCGCGCAGCGCGGCTTCGAAACCTGGCGCAAGGTCAGCGCCTACGAGCGCGCGGTGCTGATGCGCAAGGCCGCGGCGCTGGTACGCGAGCGCGCGGATTCGATCGCGCAGCTGATGACGCTGGAGCAGGGCAAGCCGCTCGCCGAGGCGAAGATCGAAGTGATGTCGGCCGCCGACATCATCGAGTGGTTCGCCGACGAAGGCCGCCGCGTCTACGGCCGGATCGTGCCGCCGCGCAACCTGGCGGTGCAGCAGACGGTGGTCAAGGAGCCGGTCGGCCCGGTGGCGGCGTTCACGCCGTGGAACTTCCCGGTCAACCAGGTGGTGCGCAAGCTCAGCGCGGCGCTCGCCACCGGCTGCTCGTTCCTCGTCAAGGCACCGGAGGAAACCCCGGCGTCGCCGGCGCAGCTGCTGCGCGCGTTCGTGGACGCGGGCGTGCCGGCCGGCGTGGTGGGCCTCGTCTACGGCGACCCGGCCGAGATCTCGAACTACCTGATCCCGCACCCGGTGATCCGCAAGGTCACGTTCACGGGCTCGACGCCGGTGGGCAAGCAGCTCGCCGCGCTGGCGGGCCAGCACATGAAGCGCGCGACGATGGAGCTGGGCGGCCACGCGCCGGTGATCGTCGCCGAGGACGCCGACCTCGAACTCGCGGTCAAGGCCTCGGGCGGCGCGAAGTTCCGCAACGCGGGCCAGGTCTGCATCTCGCCGACGCGTTTCCTGGTCCACAACAGCGTGCGCGAGGAATTCGTGAAGGCGCTGGTCAAGCACGCCGAAGGGCTGAAGGTGGGCGACGGCCTCGCGGCCGGCACGAGCCTCGGGCCGCTCGCGAACCCGCGCCGCCTGACGGCGATGGAAAAGGTGGTGGCCGACGCACGCAAGGCGGGCGCGACGGTGGCCACGGGCGGCGAGCGGATCGGCTCGGCCGGCAACTTCTTCGCGCCGACCGTGCTGGCCGACGTGCCGCTCGACGCCGACGTGTTCAACAACGAGCCGTTCGGCCCGATCGCGGCGGTGCGCGGCTTCGATTCGCTCGACGACGCGATCACCGAAGCGAACCGCCTGCCTTACGGCCTGGCCGGCTACGCGTTCACGCGTTCGTTCAAGAACGTCCACCTGCTGACGCAGCGCGTCGAAGTGGGGATGCTGTGGATCAACCAGCCGGCCACGCCGTGGCCGGAAATGCCGTTCGGCGGCGTGAAGGATTCGGGCTACGGCTCGGAAGGCGGCCCGGAAGCGCTCGAGCCGTACCTCGTCACGAAGTCGGTGACGGTCGCGGCGGTCTGATGCCGGCGGCGCACCGCCGCCTGCTCTGAACCGCTGCGTGCGACGCGCGCCCGCGAGGGCCGCGTCGCCGTCCCCCCCATCTCCCTCCGCAGATCATCTCGACGTGAAGTGACGGACCTCACATGAAGGCCCGGCCTCGTCACGCCGGCTTCGCGCGCCATACGCGTGCCATACGCGTGCCGCCACCGCAAACCCTCGTCCCGATACGCCGCGCTCAGCCCGGCGCCTGCGCCGCGTAGCGCGCGATCACGCGCTCGCGGATCGACGGCTTGATGTTCGAGCGGCGCATGTCGCCGCCATAGTGGGCGGCCACGCGCGGGTTCATCACGCGGAACCACAGCGGCGGCAGATAGGCGAGCAGGATCATCGTCGCGTAGCCGGACGGCAGTTGCGGCGAGTGATCGAAGTGGCGCAGCGCCTGGTACGGGCGCGTCGGGTGCGCGTGGTGATCGGCGTGGCGCTGGAGCTGGTAGAGGAACAGGTTCGTCACGACATGGTTGCTGTTCCATGAGTGCTCGGGCGAGCAGCGCTCGTAGCGTCCGTCCGGCAGCTGCCGGCGCCCGAGCCCGTAGTGCTCGACGTAGTTGACCACTTCCAGCAGCGACGCGCCGTAGACGGCCTGGATCAGCAGGAACGGGATCACGCGCGGCCCGCACCAGGCGAGCGCGGCGCCCCACAGCACGGCGGTCATCGCCCAGGCTTGCAGCACCTCGTTGCGCGGCGACCAGACGGAGCGCCCGTCCTGTTTGAGCCGGCGCGCCTCGAGTCGCCAGGCCGAGGCGATGCTGCCCGCGAACGTGCGGGGCAGGAACGCCCAGAACGATTCGCCGAAACGCGCGCTGGCCGGGTCGGGCGGCGTCGCCACGCGCACGTGGTGGCCGCGGTTGTGCTCGACGAAGAAGTGGCCGTAGGCGACCGGCGCGAGCGTGAGCTTGGCGAGCCAGCGTTCGCCGCGATGCGTCTTGTGGCCGAGTTCGTGCGCGGTGTTGATCGACACGCCGGTGGCCGCGCCGAGCGACATCGCGAAGCCCACGTAGTCGTACCCGGTGAGCGGTACGTGGCGCAGCACCCACAGCGCGACGCCGAACGACAGGTAGACGACTGCGGTGGCCAGGTACACGACGTAGCGGTAGTAGCGGTCGTTCTCGAGCACGGCCACGGATGCCTCGGGCGGGTTGCCGGCGTCGTCGCCGATCAGCCAGTCGAGCAGCGGGATCACGCCGAACGCGAACAGCGGGCCGAACCACCAGAACAGATGCCAGCCCGTACTCAGCGCGAGCTGCGCCGAGACCATCGGCAGCGTGATCGTCAGCGCGCCGAGCAGCCACCAGTAACGCTTGCCGTCGGTCCAGCCGGCCTCGGCCGGATGCGGATTCGCCATCGTCTCCCTCCTGTTCTCGTCGGGCCGCCATGCGGGGCGGGCCTGCTGCGCCGCGCGCGGGCGGTGCGTCGTTGATTTATAAGACGTGGTCGCGCGCTTCGCCAGCCCGTCGGGTAGGTGGCGGACTTCAAACGGATGGGCGCCGCCGCCGGGCCTTGGTGGGGCGCGCGGTCGGACGATTGAAACGCGCGTCACGCCGCGGTGGCGGGCGAGGTGGACGGCTGCGGCGCGGATCTTGCTGAGCCGGCAGTGAAACGGGCCTTGGCGCGTGGCAGCCTGGGCGGGGCGTTGGTCGCGGCTGCACCGTCGACGGTACGGTGTGGATGGGCAGCGCCTGCCAGCCGGACGCATGAAACGCGCCGGGTACGCGGTCGGGCCGAGCCGGGCAGCGCATGCCCCGGTGGCGCGGCTGCGGTGGACGGCGGTCGAGCATGGTTTAATGGCGCGCATTCAGCCCGATACGGGCACTCGTCGCAAGCCCGAGGCCGGTATTCTCGCGGCCCGCCGACGCCGCGCGCCATGCATCGCGCCAGCCTTCATCCCTGCATCCACCCCGTTTCCACCGGAGCCTTGCCCTTGTCCGCCGATTCCCAAGCCCAGCCCGCGATCGTCTGGTTTCGCGACGATCTGCGCGTGACCGACAACCCGGCACTCGCGCGCGCGGCCGAGTCGGGCCGCCCGCTCGTCTGCGTCTACGTGTTCGAGCGCGACGGCACGCGTCCGCTCGGCGGCGCCGCGCTGTGGTGGCTCGACGGCGCGCTGCGTTCGCTCGACGTGCAACTCGCCGCGCATGGCGGCGGCCTCGTCGTGCTCGAAGGCGGCGAGCGCGAGACGATCGACGCGCTGGCCGGCGAACTCGGCGCCGGCGCGGTCTACTGGAACCGCCGCTACGACGGGCTCGCGCGCGAAACCGACGCCGCGCTGAAGCGTTCGCTGAAGGACGCCGGAATCGACGTGGAGAGCTGCAACGGCGCGCTGCTGCACGAGCCGTGGGAGATCCGTACCGGCAGCGGCGGCGCGTTCCAGGTGTTCACGGCCTACTGGCGCGCGGCGCGCGCGGCGGGCGACCTGCCGCCGCCGCTCGCGGAGCCCGTGACGTGGCGCTTTCACCGGCTGTCCGAGGCGCTCGCGCGGCGCGCCACGCGCATCGACGCGCTCGGCCTGCTGCCGACCCGTCCCGACTGGGCGGGCGGCCTGCGCGAGGCGTGGCAGCCGTCGGAGGAGGGCGGCCTCGCGCTGCTCGAGACGTTCCTCGACAAGAAGATCCGCGGCTATGGCGATGCGCGCGACCGGCCCGACCGCCCGGCCACCAGCCGGCTCTCGCCGTACCTGCGCTTCGGCCAGCTGTCGGCGCGGCAGGTCTGGCACGCGGCGCTGGCCGCCGAGCGCGAGGGCGGCGCGGCGGTGGCGGCCGACATCGAGAAATTCCTCAGCGAGCTGGGCTGGCGCGAGTTCAACACGAGCCTGCTCTACCACTTCCCCGAGCTGCCGATGCGCAACTATCGCGACCGCTTCGACGCGATGCCGTGGCGCAGCGACGAGGCGGCGTTCGCAGCGTGGTGCCGGGGCCGCACCGGCTATCCGATGGTCGACGCGGGCATGCGCGAGCTGTGGGCGACGGGCTGGATGCACAACCGCGTGCGGATGGTAACGGCCTCGTTCCTGATCAAGCATCTGCTGATCGACTGGCGCGCCGGCGAGCGCTGGTTCTGGGACACGCTGGTGGACGCCGACATCGCCAACAACTCGGCGAACTGGCAGTGGGTGGCCGGCAGCGGCGCCGACGCGTCGCCGTACTTCCGGATCTTCAATCCGGTCATGCAGGGCCGCAAGTTCGATCCGGACGGCGACTACGTGCGCCGCTGGGTGCCCGAACTCGCGGGCCTGCCGGCCGACGCGATCCACGAGCCATGGCGCGCCAAGCCGATGGTGCTGGAGGCGGCCGGCGTCGTGCTCGGCCGCACTTATCCGGAACCGATCGTCGATCACGACGCCGCGCGCAAGCGTGCGCTCGGCGCGCTCGAAGCGACCAAACGCTAGGCGAGCCCGCCGCGCGCGAGCGCCTCGCCGGGCACGGCGAAATGTTCCGGATGGTCCATCCGGCGCGGCATGCGCGGCACCGCGCGCTGTGGCACAGTGGCCGCATTCGTGGCCGTCCGCGACCCATCGGCCCGCAACCCATCGGCCCGCAACCGACGCCTGCCGCGCGCCGCCATCCGGCGCCGTCGCCCCCCGGAGGAGACACGATGACGAGCGCCCCGACGCCGAGCCTGCCGCCCGAGCCGTTCACAGCCCCGGCGGCGGACGGCTTCGCGCTGAACGGATTCGCGTGGAGCCATCGCGCGCCCGATCCGAACCGCGCGGTGGTGGTGATCCAGTGCGCGACGGCGGTGCGCTGCCGCTACTACTTCCGTTTCGCGGCCTGGCTGTTCGCACAGGGCTTCGACGCGCTCGTCTACGACTACCGCGGCATCGGCGAATCAAGGCCGGCCTCGCTGCGGGCGCTGCGCGCGAACTGGCTCGACTGGGGCCGGCTCGACAGCGAGGCGGTGCTGCAATACGCGGCGCGCGCATTTCCGGGGCAGCCGGTGGACGTGGTGGCGCACAGCGTCGGCGGCTTCGCGTTCGGGCTCGCGGCCTCGAACGCGCGGGTGCGCCGCGCGGTGATGGTCGGCTCGCAGACGGCGCACTGGCCCGACTACGCGCCGTGGGCGCGCCGGCGCATGTTCTGGAAATGGCACGTCGCGATGCCGCTGCTCGCGCATCTGCTCGGCTACGTGCCGGCACGGCGGCTCGGCTGGATGGAGGACGTGCCGAAGGGCGTCGCGCTGTCGTGGAGCCGCAGCCGGCCGCGTTTCGAGGATACCTACCGGCGCGCGCCGATCGCCGAGACGCCCGACGAGCGGCGCGCGATGGCGGCGCGCTTCGCGAACCTCACGGCGCCGCTGCTCGCGATCAGCGTCAGCGACGATCCGTTCGGCACGATCGCGGCCACCGAGCGGCTGCTCTGCTACTACGTCCACAGCCCCGTCACGCATCTGCGCATCGCGCCCGAGCGGATCGGCGTGAGCGAGATCGGGCATTTCGCGTTTTTCCACAGCCGCTTCGAGTCGGCACTGTGGCCGCTCGTGCTGCACTGGCTGCGCGAGGCGGTGCTGCCGGACGACGCGCCGGGCGAGATCCTGCGCCGGCCGGCCCCGGCGGCGCCGCTGTCATCCGACGCGATCCGGTAAGATCGGCGCTCCCCGTTCGCGATCCGGCCGCGCGCCGCCCCCGCCCCATGGCTTCCGTCTTCGAGACCGCTTCGTCCGTTCCGTTCGCCGCCGCGCTCGCGCCGCACCGGCTGGTGCCGCTCGCGGTGCCCGAGGCCGCCGCGCGGGCCGGCGTGCAGCTGCTGCGCGTCGATTTCGCGTTCGGCACGCCGCTCGACGCGCCGGCCCACGCCGCGCTCGACGCGGCCGAGCGCGCGCGGGCCGCGCGCTTCCTGCGCGCCGAGGATGCGATCCGCCATGCGGCCACACGGGCCGCGCTGCGTCAGTTGCTCGGCTTCGCGCTGCAATTGCCGGCCGCGTCGCTGCGCTTCGTGACGGGCGAGGCGGGGCGGCCCGAACTGGCGCCGGACGATGCGATGGCGGCTGATGCCGATGCCGGCGTCGCACAGCTCGACTTCAACGTCTCGCATTCGGGCGACCATGCGCTGATCGCCTGGAGCGCGGCGACGCGCGTCGGCGTCGACATCGAGGCAGCGCGCAGCAGCCTCGACTGGGCGTCGCTGGGGCCGTCGGTGTTCGCGCCGGCCGACGAGGCCGCCGTCCACGGCCATGCGCCGCAGGCACGGCGCGACGCGTTCTTCCGCGTCTGGACCGCCAAGGAGGCGCTGCTGAAGGTGCTTGGCGTCGGCATCACGGGCGGCCTGACCGCGTTCTCGGTGCTCGATCCGCGCGCGCCCGGCACGCTCGCGCCGGCGGTGGTCGATCCGCTCGCGCCGGCAAGCGGCGTGGCGGCCTATACGGCGGCCTGGGTCGATGCCGCGCCCGGTTATGCGGCCTGCCTGGCCTGGCGGCCCGTCGGCGGCTGAGCCGTCGGCCGGGTCGGCGGTTGCCGCGAGCCCGGCCGGTTTTTCGGGCGATCCCTGCCAGGGCGTGCCGGCGCCATGCCGCCACCTGCGGTCCCGCCGCCGGCGCCAGGCCGCACATGAGCCGCATGAGAGCCGCGCTCGAGCCGCACCCACGCCGCCGTGATCAATCGCCGCGCGGCGCGGCTCGACTTCCCCGCATACGGCCCGCCGCGCGCCGCTTTACCTCGCCGCGCACCGCTTCGTTCCGTGCCTGCCGGGCCCGGATCCCGCCTCGTTTCCCCGCTCCCGGCCGCCCCGCGAGCGCGCTTCCGGCACCGTTTCCAGCCGGCCGCGCCCGCGCTCGGGCCGCTAGGGAAATCCCTGACAGGCGAATATTGAAAACGAATTGTCTATACAAGTCTGCGCATCTACACTGATGCGCATCTCACTTGTATAGACAGGATGCCTTTCATGATCACGTTGACCCCCGGCCATCTGACGCTCGCCCAGCTCCGCTCGATCGCTCGCGAGGAGGTGCGCATCGAGCTCGACCCCGCCAGCTTCGCGGCGATCGATCGCGGCGCGCAGGCGGTGGCGGACATCGCGGCGAAGGGCGAGCCGGCCTACGGCATCAACACCGGCTTCGGCCGCCTCGCCAGCACCCACATCCCGCACGACCAGCTCGAACTGCTGCAGAAGAACCTGGTGCTGTCGCACGCGGTGGGCGTGGGCGAGCCGATGAAGCCGGCGGTGGTGCGCCTCTTGATCGCGCTGAAGCTGTCGAGCCTCGGCCGCGGCCACTCGGGCATCCGCCGCGAGGTGATGAACGCGCTCGTGACGCTGTTCAACGCCGACGTGCTGCCGCTGATCCCGGTGAAGGGCTCGGTCGGCGCGTCGGGTGACCTGGCGCCGCTCGCGCACATGTCGGCCACGCTGCTCGGCATCGGCGAAGTGTTCATCCGCGGCGAGCGCGCGAGCGCGGCCGACGGGCTGCGCTCGGTCGGCCTTGCGCCGCTCACGCTGCAGGCCAAGGAAGGGCTCGCGCTGCTGAACGGCACGCAGGCGTCCACGGCGCTCGCGCTCGACAACCTGTTCGCGATCGAGGACCTCTACCGCAGCGCGCTGGTGGCGGGCGCGCTGTCGGTGGACGCGGCGGCCGGCTCGGTCAAGCCGTTCGACGCGCGCATCCACGAACTGCGCGGCCATCGCGGCCAGATCGATGCGGCCGCAGCCTACCGCGCGCTGCTCGACGGCTCGAAGATCAACCTCTCGCACCAGGATTGCGAGAAGGTGCAGGACCCGTACAGCCTGCGCTGCCAGCCGCAGGTGATGGGCGCCTGCCTGGACCAGATGCGCCACGCGGCCGAGGTGCTGCTGATCGAGGCGAACGCCGTGTCCGACAACCCGCTGATCTTCCCCGACACGCTCGAAGTGCTGTCGGGCGGCAACTTCCACGCCGAGCCGGTGGCGTTCGCGGCCGACAACCTCGCGCTGGCCGCCGCCGAAATCGGCGCGCTCGCCGAGCGCCGCATCGCGCTCCTGATCGACGCCACGCTGTCGGGCCTGCCGCCGTTCCTCGTCAAGGATGGCGGCGTCAATTCGGGCTTCATGATCGCGCACGTCACGGCTGCCGCGCTGGCCTCCGAGAACAAGACGCTCGCGCATCCGGCCTCGGTCGATTCGCTGCCCACCTCGGCGAACCAGGAAGACCACGTGTCGATGGCGACCTTCGCGGCGCGCAAGCTCGGCGACATCGCCGAGAACGTCGCCGCGATCATCGCGATCGAGCTGCTGGCCGCCGCGCAGGGCGTGGACCTGCGCCAGCCGCATGAAACCAGCCCGGCGCTCGCCAAGGCCATGCGGGTGATCCGCGAGCAGGTGCCGCACTACGACCTCGACCGCTACTTCGCACCCGACATCGCGTCGATCACGCAATTGGTGCAGGCCGGCGCGTTCGCGGCGCTGAGCCCGCTGTCGTTCGCCTCGGAGCAGTAAGGCGATGAGTACGCCCGCCTATCAGGAGATCAAGGATTTCATCCTGGGCCGGATTCACGCGGGCGAGTGGGCCGAGGGCGATCAGGTGCCGTCCGAGAACGAGCTCGCGCGCGACTTCAAGGTTGCGCGCATGACGGTCAACCGCGCGCTGCGCGAGCTGACCGCCGAGCAGGTGCTCACGCGCGTGCAGGGCGCGGGCACGTTCGTGGCGCGCACGAAGTACGAGTCGACGCTGGTCGCGATCCGCAGCATCTCGGACGAGATCACCGGGCGCGGCCATCGCCACGACGCGAAGGTGCTCGACCTCGCGGCGATCGAGGCCGACGACGCGCTCGCGGGCGAGATGCAGCTGGCCGCCGGCGCGCGCGTGTTCCGCTCGACGATGCTGCACTACGAGAACGACGAGCCGGTGCAGCTCGAGGAGCGCTGGGTCAACCCGGCCGTGGCGGCCCGCTACATCGAGCAGGACTTCACGGCCGTCACGCCGAACCAGTACCTGATGCGCGTCGCGCCGCTGCAGCGCGTGGAGTACCGGATCGAGGCAGCCCTGCCCGACCGCGCGATGCGCGAGCGGCTCGCGATGGGCGACGCCGAGCCGTGCCTCGTGCTGCACCGGCGTACCTGGTCGCAGGGCGTCGTCGCCTCGATCGCGAACCTGTGGCACCCGAGCGGCCGCTATCGTTTCACCGGCCATTTCTGAACCGACATCACCTGTCCGGCGGCCCGCGCGGCACGCCGGTCGAGTCAGCCGTCACGTATCCCCTCTATTCCGTTGGAGCGCCGTCGACCATGAACCATCCGAACCACATCGATCCGCGTCTGGACCCGACGCGCGTGATCCGCGCGCCGCGCGGCGCCGAGAAGACCTGCAAGACCTGGCTCGCCGAGGCGGCGTACCGGATGCTGCAGAACAACCTCGACGCCGAGGTGGCCGAGCATCCGCATGCGCTGGTGGTGTACGGCGGCATCGGCCGTGCCGCGCGCAACTGGGAATGCTTCGACCAGATCCTCGCCTCGCTGAAGGATCTCGAGGACAACGAAACGCTGCTGATCCAGTCGGGCAAGCCGGTCGGCGTGTTCCGCACGCACGCCGACGCGCCGCGCGTGCTGCTCGCGAACTCGAACCTCGTGCCGCACTGGGCCAACTGGGACCACTTCAACGCGCTCGACCGCCAGGGCCTGATGATGTACGGCCAGATGACGGCCGGCAGCTGGATCTACATCGGCAGCCAGGGCATCGTGCAGGGCACCTACGAAACCTTCTTCTCGGTGGCGAACCAGCACTTCAACGGCGATCCGTCGGGCCGCTGGATCCTGACCGGCGGCCTGGGCGGGATGGGCGGCGCGCAGCCGCTCGCGGCCACCATGGCCGGCTTCTCGATGATCGCGGTGGAATGCGACGAGTCACGCATCGATTTCCGCCTGAAGACGCGCTACGTCGACAAGAAAGCGACCAGCCTCGACGAGGCGCTCGCGATGCTCGACGAAGCGAAGCGCGACGGCCGGCCGGTGTCGATCGGCCTGCTCGGCAACGCGGCCGACGTGTTCGCCGAAGTGGTCGCGCGCGGCATCACGCCGGACTGCGTGACGGACCAGACCAGCGCGCACGATCCGGTGAACGGCTACCTGCCGCAAGGCTGGAGCGTGGCGCAGTGGCAGGAGGCGCGCAAGGTCGATCCGCAAGGCATCGTCGCGCCGGCCAAGCAGTCGATGGCCAGGCAGGTGCAGGCGATGCTGACGCTGCAGCAGCGCGGCGCGGCCACGCTCGACTACGGCAACAACATCCGCCAGATGGCGCTGGAAATGGGCGTGCAGAACGCGTTCGATTTCCCGGGCTTCGTGCCGGCCTACATCCGGCCGCTGTTCTGCGAGGGCAAGGGGCCGTTCCGCTGGGTGGCGCTGTCGGGCGACCCGGAGGACATCTACAAGACCGACGCAAAGGTCAAGGAGCTGATCCCCGACGATCCGCACCTGCACAACTGGCTCGACATGGCGCGCGAGCGGATCGCGTTCCAGGGGCTGCCGGCGCGGATCTGCTGGGTGGGCGTGAAGGATCGCTATCGGCTGGGCCAGGCGTTCAACGAGATGGTCAAGAACGGCGAGCTGAAGGCGCCGGTCGTGATCGGCCGCGACCACCTCGACACGGGCTCGGTGGCAAGCCCGAACCGCGAGACCGAAGCGATGAAGGACGGCTCGGACGCGGTCAGCGACTGGCCGCTGTTGAACGCGCTGCTGAATACGGCGGGCGGCGCGACCTGGGTGTCGCTGCACCATGGCGGCGGGGTGGGGATGGGCTTCTCGCAGCACGCGGGCGTGGTGATCGTGGCCGACGGCAGCGAGGCGGCGCGCGAGCGACTGGGCCGCGTGCTGTTCAACGATCCGGCCACGGGCGTGATGCGCCATGCCGATGCCGGTTATGAACTCGCGCAGCAGACCGCGCGCGAGGTCGGGCTCAAACTGCCGATGCTGGGGCGTTGAGCGTCATGGCGATGCCTTGCGAACCGCGCCTGTCGCTGATCCGCGCGGAGCAACTCGTCGCCGCGCCGTGGAAGAACGGCGGCGGCGTGACGCGCGAGATCGCGGCCGAGCCGCCCGGCGCCTCGCTCGACACGTTTGCCTGGCGCGTGAGCGTGGCCGACGTGGCGCAGCCCGGACCGTTCTCGCGGTTTCCCGGCGTCGATCGCACGCTGGTGCTGCTGTCGGGCGCCGGCATGACGCTGGTGGACGAGCATGGCGCGCGGCAGGTGCTGGCCGCGCCGCTCGACCGTCTCGCGTTCGCCGGCGAGACGCCGCTCGCGGCCGAACTGGCCAACGGCCCGACGCGCGACTTCAACCTGATGACGCGCCGCGCCGCGATGAGCGGCAGCGTGTCGGTGCTCGGCGACGGCGGCGCGATCGCCTCGCATGCGCCCACGCTGCTGCTGTTCTGCGCCTGCGGGGCGCCGAGCGTCGCGATCGACGGCGCCGGGGCCGTCACGCTCGGCGCGCTCGACACGCTGCGGATCGACGCGGGCACCGAGGCGGGAGCCAATGCGGGCGAGGGCACCGGCCGCATCAGCGGCACGGTCCATGGCGAGGGCGCGCTGCTCTGTATCGAACTGACTCCGAACACGGCCGCGGCGGCCGCATGAACCGATGATTCCTACCGTCTGGCATCACCTGAATCTCTGCGCCACGGGCGACCCGCGCGAGACGCTGGCCGACGCGGCGCTCGCCGTGGACGACAGCGGCACGATCGTCTGGCTCGGCGCGCAGGCCGACCTGCCGGCCGCCTATGCAAACTGGTCGCGCGAAAGCCTCGGCGGCGCCTGGGTCACGCCGGGCCTGGTGGACTGCCACACCCACCTCGTCTACGGCGGCCAGCGCGCCGACGAATTCGCGCTGCGGCTGGCCGGCGCCAGCTACGAGGAAGTGGCGCGCGCGGGCGGCGGGATCGTCTCGACGGTGCGCGCCACGCGCGAGGCCGACGAGGGCGCGCTGTTCGAGCAGGCGGCCGCGCGGCTGCGGCCGCTGCTGGCCGAGGGCGTGACCGCGATCGAGATCAAGTCCGGCTATGGGCTCGACCTCGACGCCGAGCGCAAGATGCTGCGCGTCGCGCGCCGGCTCGGCGAGGCGTTCCCGGTCGACGTCTGCACCACCTTCCTCGGCGCGCACGCGCTGCCGCCCGAATACGCGGGCCGCGCCGACGACTACATCACGCTGGTCTGCGACACCATGCTGCCGGCGCTCGCGGCCGAGGGGCTCGTCGATGCCGTCGACGTGTTCTGCGAGCGGATCGGCTTCTCGCTCGAACAGAGCCGGCGCGTGTTCGACGCGGCGCTGGCCCACGGGCTGCCGGTGAAGATGCATGCCGAGCAGCTGTCGAACGCGGGCGGCAGCGCGCTGGCCGCGAGCTACCGCGCGCTGTCGGCCGACCACCTCGAATACCTCGACGAGGCCGGCGTGATCGCGATGAAGGCGGCCGGCACGGTGGCCGTGCTGCTGCCCGGCGCCTACTACTTCATCCGCGAGACGCAACTGCCGCCGCTCGAACTGCTGCGCCGGCACGAGGTGCCGATCGCGATCGCGACCGACCACAACCCCGGCACCTCGCCGCTCACCTCGCTGCTGCTGACCATGAACCTGGGCTGCACGCTGTTCCGCATGACGGTGCCCGAGGTGCTGCTCGGCGTGACGCGGCACGCGGCGGCCGCGCTCGGCCGCGCCGATCGCCACGGCCTGCTCGCGGCCGGCCGCGCCGCCGATTTCGCGGTCTGGCCGGTGGCCTCGCTCGCCGAACTCGCCTACTGGTTCGGCCGGCCGCTCTGCGCGCGCGTGGTCAGGCACGGCGCGACGGTGTATCGCCGCGAGGCCGCCTGACGGGCGCGGCGAGCGCGCCCTCCGCCACTCATTTCGAACGGAATCCGACACGATGAAACAGGCCATGCTGTTTGCCGACCATGCGTTCCTGCCGGACGGCTGGCAGCGCGACGTGCTGCTGAGCTGGGACGAGCATGGCGTGCTGAGCGAGGTGCGCGCCGGCGCCGACTGCCCGCCCGGTGTCGCGCGTGCGCGCGGCCCGCTCGCGCCGGGCATGCCGAACCTGCATTCGCACGCGTTCCAGCGCGCGATGGCGGGGCTCACCGAGTACCGCGCCAACCCGTCCGACAGCTTCTGGAGCTGGCGCGACCTGATGTACCGCTTCGCACTGAAGATCACGCCCGAGTCGCTGGCCGCGATTGCGCGCTGGCTCTATGTCGAGATGCTGAAGTGTGGCTATACCTCGGTCTGCGAATTCCATTACGTGCATCACGCGCAGGACGGCGCGCGCTATCCGCGCCACGAGGAACTGGCGCGGCGCGTGGTCGATGCGGCCGGCGAGGCCGGGATCGGCATCACGATGCTGCCGGTCGCCTATCAGTACAGCGGCTTCGGCGAGACGCCGCCGCGCGACGACCAGCGCCGCTTCCTACATTCTTCCGACGGCCTGCTCGCGCTGCTCGATGCGCTGCGCTCGGCGGCGCCCGAGCACGCCGGCCTGCGCTACGGGATCGCGCCGCATTCGCTGCGCGCGGTGTCCGAGCCCGGCCTGCGTGAGCTGCTCGCGGGCCTGCCCGCCGACGCGCCGGTCCACATCCACGTCGCCGAGCAGACCGCCGAGGTGGACGACTGCGTGCGCAGCACGGGCCTGCGGCCGGTGCAGCTGCTGCTCGATCGCTTCGCGGTGGACGCGCGCTGGTGCCTCGTCCACGCCACCCACGTCGACGCGGCCGAAACCGCCGCGCTGGCGGCGAGCGGCGCCGTGGCGGGGCTATGCCTGACCACCGAGGCGAATCTCGGCGACGGCCTGTTCCCGGCCGTCGATTACCTCGCGCGCGGCGGCGCGATCGGCGTCGGCTCGGATAGCCACGCGAGCGTGGACTGGCGCGCCGAGCTGCGCCTGCTCGAATACGGCCAACGGCTCGCGCGACGCGAGCGCAACGTGCTGGCCGGCACGCGTGAGCCGCGCGTGGCCGACCGGCTGTTCGCGGCCTCGCTGGCCGGCGGCGCGCGTGCGAGCGGCCGCGCGGTCGGCGCGCTGCGCGCCGGCTGCCGCGCCGACTGGATCGTGTTCGATCCCGACCATCCGTCGCTGGCCGAGCGCGGCAGCGAGTACTGGCTGTCCGGCGCGGTGTTCGCCGAGCACGGCGAGACGCCGGTACTCGACGTCTACACCGGCGGCGAGCAGGTGGTCGAGGCGCGCCGCCATCGCGACGAAGCGGCGGCCTACGCGGGCTACCGCCGCGCGCTCGCGGAACTGCTGCGCTGAACGGCGCGCTTCCCGGGCTTCCCCCAACCGGCACCCTCGACCCCTCGAAAGGATCTCGAACGATGAACTCCGCGGACCAACCGGCCGTCTTTACCCTGCATCGCGGCAGCGTGCCGCTCGTCGTGTCGATTCCGCACGCGGGCACCCATCTGCCTGACGACATCGCGCGCACCATGACGCCCGTCGCGCGCCACGTCGACGATTGCGACTGGCATCTCGAACGGCTGTACGGCTTCGTGCGCGCGCTCGGCGGCTCGGTGCTGGTGCCTTCGCACGCGCGCTACGTGGTGGACCTGAACCGGCCGCCCGACAACGCGAACCTGTATCCGGGGCAGGACACCACCGGGCTCGTGCCGGTCGACACGTTCGACAAGGAAGCGCTGTATCCGGAAGGCGGCACGCCCGACGCGGCCGAGATCGCGCGGCGCCGCGACCTTTACTGGCACCCGTACCACGACGCGCTGCAGGGCGAGATCGCGCGGCTGGCCGCCGAGCACGGCCGCGTGCTGCTGTGGGAAGCGCATTCGATCCGCTCGCACGTGCCGCGCTTCTTCGACGGACGTCTGCCCGACTTCAACTTCGGCACCGCGAACGGCGCGAGCGCGGCGCCGGGCCTCGGCGAGGCGCTGGCCGAGGTCGTGACGAAACACGGCGGCTACACGGCGGTGGCGAACGGCCGCTTCAAGGGCGGCTACATCACGCGCCAATACGGCGCGCCGGACGCGAACGTCGATGCGGTCCAGCTCGAACTCGCGCAGATCGCCTACATGGAGGAAACGCGGCCCTACGCCTACGACGAGCGCAAGGCCGAGGTGGTCGGCCCGCTGCTCGAAACGCTCTTGAAGACGGCGCTCGCTTATCGTTGAACGATTATTGAGTGATGGAGTACGCGGCGGCGCGTCGTCGTTTGGCGGCGACGCGCCGCCGTCGTTTCCGGCACGCGAACCGCCGGCGCCTGCCTCAGCGCAGCCGGATCAGCGTCGATTTCAGCTCGGTGTATTTCTCGAGCGCATGCAGCGACTTGTCCCGGCCGTTGCCGGACTGCCGGTAGCCGCCGAACGGGAAGTTCATGTCGCCGCCCTCGTCGTAGCAGTTGACCCAGACCGTGCCCGCGCGCAGCCGCCGCGACACCTCGTGCGCGGTGGTCAGGTTGCCGGTCCAGACTGCGGCGGCGAGCCCGTAGTCGCTGTCGTTGGCGATCCGGATCGCCTCGTCGAGCGTGTCGAACACGATCACCGACAGCACCGGCCCGAAGATTTCCTCGCGCGCGATCCGCGCGCCGGCCGTGGTCTCGAACACGGTCGGCTCGACGTAGAGGCCGCCCGGATGCGCGTCCGCGCGCCGGCCGCCCGCCAGCAGCCTGGCCTCGCCGCGGCCGGTCTCGATGTAGCCGAGCACGCGGTCGAGCTGCTTCGCGTCGATGATCGCGCCCATCGAGGTGGCCGGGTCGAGCGGATTGCCGGGGCGGTAGCCTTTGGCCGCGTCGAGCAGCTTCGCCACGAACGCGTCGCGGATCTCGCGATGCACGAGCAGCCGCGAGCCGGCCGTACACATCTCGCCCATGTTGTAGAAGATCGCGCCGGCCGCCGCCGCGGCCGCGCGGTCGAGATCGGGGCAGTCGGGCAGCACGATGTTCGGCGACTTGCCGCCCAGTTCGAGCCAGACGCGCTTCAGGTTCGACTGTGCCGCGCACTGCATGATCTGCTTGCCGACCGCGGTCGAGCCCGTGAACGCCACGCAATCGACGTCGCGATGCAGCGCGAGCAGCCGTCCCGGCTCGCCGCCGCCCGGCACCACGTTGAACACGCCGGCCGGTATGCCGGCCTCGAACGCGAGCCGCGCGACGCGCAGCGCCGTGAGCGGCGACTTCTCGGACGGCTTCAGCACCACGCTGTTGCCGGCCGCCAGCGCCGGCGCGAACTTCCAGGCCGCCATCAGCAGCGGGAAATTCCATGGCACGATCGCGGCCACCACGCCCACCGGCTCGCGCGTGACGAGCCCCACCAGCTTCGGGTCGACCGGCGCGACCTCGCCGCCGACCTTGTCGATCGCCTCGGCGAACCATTCGACGCAGTAGGCGGCGCCGGGGATGTCGACCGAGGTCGTGTCGGCGATCGGCTTGCCGGCGTCGAGCGTTTCCAGCACCGCGAGTTCGTCGGCGTGCTCGCGCAGCGCCGCCGCGAAGCGCAGCAGCACGGCGCGGCGCGCGCGCGGCGCGAGGCCGGCCCAGCCGCTGCCGTCGAACGCGCGGCGCGCGGCGGCCACGGCGGCGTCGACGTCCTCGGCGCCGCAGTCGGCCACCTGCGCGAGCGGGCGCGCGTCGATCGGGCTCGTGCAGTCGAAGCGGTGGCCGTGCGCGGCATCGCGGTACGCGCCGTCGATGAACGCGCGTCCCTCGATCGACAGCGACGCGGCGAGATCGTGCCAGTAGGCGAGCGTGGACTTCATCGGAAGCTCCTGTCGGACAGGCGCGCCGGACGGTTCCGGCTGCGCGCGGGTTGGCTCGTGCGCCGGTGCGCGGCGGCCTTCATTCGGCCGGCGGCGTGCTGGCCGAGACGAACTCGCAGGGCTCGTCGGCGCTCGGGTTGCGGAAGCGGTGGGGCAGGCGGGCCTCGAAATAATAGCTGTCGCCGGGATCGAGCTGCCAGGTGCGGCCCGCCACGGTCAGCTCCAGCCGCCCCGCCACGACGATGCCGCCGGCCTGGCCAGCGTGCCGCAGCGGCTCGGCGCCGGAGCCCGCGAGCGGCGCGTAGACGCGGCGCAGCAGCGTGATCGCGCGGTTGCGTACCGCCGCGCCGGCGAGGAAGCAGGGCGCGGCGTCGTCGCCGAGATTCGGCATCTCGTCGCGGCGCGCGACCACCGGCGCGTCGTCCTCGAATTCGAACGTGAAGAACTCGGCGAGGCTCATCGGAATGCATTCAAGCAGCTTCTTCAGCGAGCCGACCGACGGGCTCACGCGGTTCTGCTCGATCAGCGAGATCGTGCCGTTGGTCACGCCGGCGCGCTTGGCCAGCTCGCGCTGCGAGAGGCCGTGCTTCTTGCGGACGAACTGCAGGCGGGTGGCGACTTCGACGGACATCGGGCGGCTCCGGCCCGCGCTCGGCGGGCGGCAGGACAGGGCGGATTCCGGTCGGCGGCGGGCCGCGCGGCCGCCGGAGCTGTCGAATATTTTAAGCGGCGCGGGCGCCGCGAACTTCAGGGTAAACACCGGATCGGGAATTTTGAAACCCGATTGACGCTATCTTGAAATCCGTTAAGCTGGTTGACAGCAAGTCGTCATGCCGATCACTCTGGCCCGAATGACGCCAGCTCGCGCGATGCGCGCTCCTTCCGATCGGATCCGACGGCCAGCCGGCGTGTCGAGCGATCGTGCCAGTTTTGTCAACACGGCGCTCGACGCGTTCAATACTTTAAACAGTCAGTCGAGTGTGATCGTGAGAGTCCGAGGCCCCCTGGTCAAACGGGATCGAACGCGCGACGCGGCTCTGCCGCGCGCCGTCGAGTTCCCTGAAACCGGCAGCGGCGAGTATCGCGCCAGCCCTAGCCTGCCTAATTCCTCGCCCGCCATGTCCCGGCGCGGCGTGCGCCGCTTCAACCTCGGCGCGGTTCGCGCGCACAGCGCGCTGCGGCCGTACCACGCCGCTTCGCTGTTGCCCTAGCGCCTGCCTCGCGCGTGCCGGTTGCGCGGCGGCGAGCCCGCCCGCGGGCCGTGTCGCGCCGGCATGTGCTGCATGTCGGCGCGTTTTTCCGGCGCGTTTCCCGGTGCATTCACCGCGCCCGTCGTCTTTTTCGATCCGTTACCCGATCCGCTGCCGCCGGCCCGCGCGGGCCGGTGCGTTTGCGCGCGTCCTGTCGTGCGTGGCGCGGGGCGGCATGCCTGTCGAACCGGAGCCAGCATGAGTCGATTCCGAACCGCCCGCCCGTTGGTGGCCGTCAGCGCCGATCGCGGCATGACGGGGCCGCATCCGAGCCATTCAGCCGGCGAGAAATACCTCGATGCCGTGGTCGACGGTGCCGGCGCGCTCGCGTTCGTGCTGCCGGCGCTCGGCGAGCGGCAGCCGGTCCCCGATCTGCTTGCCGCGATCGACGGGCTGCTGCTGACCGGCAGCTATTCGAACCTCGAGCCGCGGCACTACCACGGCCCCGCCAGCGCGCCCGGCACGCTGCACGACCCGGCCCGCGACGCCACCACGCTGCCGCTCGCGCGCGCGGCGATCGAAGCCGGCATTCCGGTGCTCGCACTCTGCCGCGGCCTGCAGGAACTCAACGTGATGTTCGGCGGCACGCTGCACCAGCGCCTGCACGACGTCCCGGGCTTCGCCGATCACCGCGAGGACAAGGCCGCGCCGCTCAAGGCGCAGTACGGCCCCGCGCATCCGGTGCGGCTGGTGCCGGGCGGGCTGCTCGCGCGGCTGGCCGGCGGCGCGGCCGAGGTGCCGGTGAATTCGTTGCACGCGCAAGGGATCGACCGGCTCGGCGACGGGCTCGTGGCCGAGGCGCTCGCGCCCGACGGGCTGATCGAGGCCGCGAGCGTGCGCGCCGCGCCGGGCTTCGTGCTCGGCGTGCAGTGGCATCCGGAATGGCAATTCGCGAAGCATCCGCTGTCGCGGGCGATCTTCGCGGCGTTCGGCGACGCCTGCCGGGCCCGCCTGCGCGGCGCGGCCGAGGCGGCTGATGCGGCCGCGGGCGCGACGCCGCGCGTCTGAACGCGCGGCAACCATCTCAACGAGGCTGACATGCAAGACCTTGACGATTTCATGAAGCAGCACCGGATCACCGAAGTCGAGGCGATCATTCCCGACATGGCCGGCATCGCGCGCGGCAAGATCATCCCGCGCAACAAGTTCGAAACGGGCGAATCGATGCGCCTGCCGCAGGCGGTGATGGTGCAGACCGTCACCGGCGACTATCCCGAGGACGGTTCGCTGTCCGGCGTGACCGATCCCGACATGGTCTGCGTGCCCGATCCGTCCACCATCTGCCTGATCCCATGGGCCGTCGATCCGACCGCGCAGGTGATCCACGACTGCGTCCACTTCGACGGCTCGCCGGTGGCGATCTCGCCGCGCTACGTGCTGCGCCGCGTGCTGGAGCTGTACCGCCAGCAGGGCTGGCGGCCGGTGGTGGCGCCCGAGCTCGAGTTCTACCTGGTGGAGATGAACAAGGACCCGGACCTGCCGCTGCGCCCCCCGGTGGGCCGCACCGGGCGCGCCGAGACGGGCCGCCAGTCGTACTCGATCGAGGCCGTCAACGAATTCGATCCGCTGTTCGAGGACATCTACGAATACTGCGACATGCAGGGGCTCGACATCGACACGCTGATCCACGAGGTTGGCGCCGCGCAGATGGAGATCAACTTCCAGCACGGCGACGCGCTCGCGCTTGCCGACCAGGTGTTCCTGTTCAAGCGCACCGTGCGCGAGGCCGCGCTGCGCCACAACATGTACGCGACCTTCATGGCCAAGCCGATGGAGAACGAACCGGGCTCGGCGATGCACATCCACCAGAGCATCGTCGACGTGGAGAGCGGGCGCAACCTGTTCGTCGACGCGCGGGGCGAATCGACCGACATGTTCCGCAGCTACCTGGCCGGCCTGCAGAAATACACGCCGGCGCTGATGCCGATCTTCGCGCCGTACATCAACTCGTACCGGCGGCTGTCGCGCTTCATGGCCGCGCCGATCAACGTGCAGTGGGGCTACGACAACCGCACGGTCGGCTTCCGGATTCCGCACGCGGCGCCGGCCGCGCGGCGCATCGAGAACCGCATCCCCGGCGTGGACTGCAACCCGTATCTGGCGCTGGCCGGCACGCTCGCGGCCGGCTATCTCGGCATCACGCAGGGCCTGAATCCGACCGCGCCGCTCGCGGCCGACGGCTACAGCCTGCCGTACCAGCTGCCGCGCAACCTCGAGGAAGGGCTCACGCTGATGGCCGCCTCGACGCCGCTCGCCGGGATCCTCGGCGAGAAGTTCGTGAAGGCGTATCTGGCGCTGAAGGAAACCGAATACGAGGCGTTCTTCCGCGTGATCAGCTCGTGGGAGCGGCGCCATCTGCTGCTGCACGTGTGACGAAACCCGAACCCGCGGCGTTCGCGCCGCCCAACGGAGGATCCATCATGACGCAACGAATCGGCGAATCGGCCTACGTCCAGGCCGTGCGCGCGCCGGCCGCGGCCGAGGCGCGCTCGACGGCCGAGTATCGCGCGCTCGACGCCGCGCACCACCTGCACCCGTTCTCGGACATGGGCGCGCTCAATCGCGCCGGCAGCCGCGTGATCACCGGCGCGCACGGCGTCCACCTGCGTGATTCCGACGGCAACCGCATCGTCGACGGGATGGCCGGGCTCTGGTGCGTGAACGTCGGCTACGGCCGCGAGGAACTGATCGAAGCCGGCGCGCGGCAGCTGCGCGAACTGCCGTTCTACAACACCTTCTTCAAGACCACGCATCCACCCGTGATCGAGCTGTCGGCGCTGCTCGCCGAGATCGCGCCGCCCGCGTTCAACCGTTTCTTCTATTGCAACAGCGGCTCGGAAGGCAACGACACGGTGCTGCGCGTCGTGTACCAATACTGGCTCACGCAAGGGCAGCCGCAGCGCAGGTACGTGATCTCGCGGCGCAACGGCTATCACGGCTCGACCATCGCGGGCGGCACGCTCGGC
The DNA here is from genome assembly GCF_022870505.1 of Burkholderia perseverans. Classification (NCBI taxonomy): domain Bacteria; kingdom Pseudomonadati; phylum Pseudomonadota; class Betaproteobacteria; order Burkholderiales; family Burkholderiaceae; genus Burkholderia; species Burkholderia perseverans. The sequence goes on along the minus strand of NZ_CP045094.1, from coordinate 3,048,181 downwards.
GGCATGGACTACATGCACGAGCAGATGCCGTCGAAGGTCGAGCACGTCGTGCATATCGACCAGCCGTATTTCTTCGGCGAGGCACGCGCCGACCAGACGCCCGAGGCGTTCGCGCTCGAGCGCGCGCGGCAGCTCGAGGCGAAGATCCTCGAACTCGGCGCCGAGAACGTCGCCGCGTTCATCGGCGAGCCGTTCCAGGGCGCGGGCGGCGTGATCTTTCCCGACACGGCCTACTGGCCCGAGATCGAACGGATCTGCCGCAAGTACGACGTGCTGCTGGTGGCCGACGAGGTGATCGGCGGCTTCGGGCGCACCGGCGAGTGGTTCTCGCACCAGTACTTCGGCTTCACGCCGGACCTGATGACGCTGGCCAAGGGGTTGACGAGCGGCTACGTGCCGATGGGCGCCGTGGCGCTGTCCGATCGCATCGCCGACGCGCTGATCGCGCATGGCGAGTTCAACCACGGCATGACCTACTCGGGACATCCGGTGGCGGCGGCCGTCGCGGTGGCGAACCTGCGGGTGCTGCGCGAGGGCGGCGTGGTCGAGCGCGTGAAGACCGAAATCGGGCCGTATTTCCAGCGGCGCCTGCGCGAGGCGCTGGCGGGCAGCCCGATCGTCGGCGAGGTGGCGGGCGCCGGGCTCGTGGCCGGCATCCAGCTCGCGCAGGACCCGGGCGCGCGGCGCCGCTTCGCCAACGGCGGCGAGGTCGGCACGATCTGCCGCGACTACTGCTTCAACGGCAACCTGATCATGCGCGCGACCGGCGATCGCATGCTGCTGTCGCCGCCGCTCGTCGTGACGACGCAGGACGTCGACGAGATCGTCGGCAAGGCGGCGCAGGCGATCGCCTCGACGGCGCGGCAGATCGGCGCCGTGTGAGGCGCTGGGGGCTGCATGGCGCGGGTTCGATCGTGTCGTCGATCGCGCGCCGTGCAGTCGCCCACGAATCGTCACCGGAAGTTTGCGGCGTGCCGCAGGAATGTTTCGGATTGTCAAAGCGGCGTCGCGTATCGGCGACGATGGTCGCGACGGCGGGTCGAATCGTCTATGCTGGACTGACGGGAGGCCGGCCGCGCGCCGGTTTCGGCGCGACAAGGGTCACGATCCGGAGGACACGACGATGAGGTGGAACTGGCGCACGGGCGCTGCGTTGACGGTACTGGCGACGACGATCGCGTTGGCGGGATGCGCGTCCCGGCCGCAGAAGCCGATCTACCGGGACATGTGGGCCTCGGTGCCGGCCCCGGCCGCGGGGCAGGGGCGCATCGTGTTCTTCCGCAGCCAGGCGAAGCTCGGCATGGCGAGCGGCGACCACGTCAAGGTCAACGACCAGCCCGCCGGCGAGATACCGGGCGGCGGCTTCTTCTATCTCGACGAGCCGGCCGGGCAGTACACCGTCACCACCTCGAGCGCGCCCGACCGGCCGCTCACGTTCTATCTGATGCAGGGCGAGACGAAGTACGTGCGCATGGTGGTGCCGTTCGCGCTGGTGGCGGGGCCGCTCACACCGTCGCTCGAAAGCGATCCGGCCAAGGTGCGCGAGGAACTGTCGATGCTGCGTTACGTGGGCGGCGGCAACGGCGCGCGGCATGTGGCGGCGAAGGCGCAGTGAGGGCGGCCGGCCTCGTCATGACGAACGGCCTGGATCTCGGGATTCAGGCCGTTTTCCATTGACGCTCACGGAGCGATGATGACACCGATGCGATAGGCGTCGACGAAGCCGGGCCAGTCGACGTGCTCGACCAGATCGATGTCGTCGGTGACGCGGATCTTCGGCGCGGTGTGTTCGAACAGGGCGGCGCTCGCGGCCGGATAGGTGTTGCGCGAGGGATGGAGCAGGCCGTCGAAGCGGGCGTGACGGTCCGGCCCGCGCCTCGCATGCACCTGCGCCGAGATATGTTGCGTATGCGTGTAGTCGCGGCTCGCCCACTGGCCGAGGTTCAGGCCGAAGTGGCCCGCCATCACGCCGGGCGCGGTCAGGTCGGCCAGTTGCAGAGGCTCCACCACGCGGACCGCGCGCACCGGCCGGCTGCGGATTTCCGTCAGCGTGACCGCGCGCTGCGTATCGCGATCCCATTCATGCTTGTGAAACACCGATTCCATCAGTGCCGTGGGGAAGGTCGCGGCCGAAGCGGAGCGTCGCGTCGCGATACCTGACGCGACTGACGTGCTGCAGCAGTTCGCCGGCCTCGATCGGAAACGGCGGTAACGCGATCCCCACGCGCGGCCGGCTCAATGCAGGCCGAGCACGTTGCGCACGGCGTCGACGACGTGGTCGAGCTAATAGGTGCCCACCGCCTCGACGCGCTCGTGGACGAAGGCCTGAAGCTCGGCGACGAACGCGCCGGCATCACGGATCTCGACGACGGTGAAGCGCCGGAAAGCAAAAAGCCCCATGACTTTCATCATGGGGCTTTTTGCTGCGATGCCGTGAGGCACCGTGAATTCTTTGGTGGGCGGTACTGGGATCGAACCAGTGACCCCTGCCGTGTGAAGGCAGTGCTCTACCGCTGAGCTAACCGCCCAAAGAGCCTTGAATTATGATGGGGCTTTGTTACTGCGTCAAGCCTTTTTTCATCTCATTCCGTCCGGCGGGACGCGATCCATGCCTTGGCGCGAATCGAGGCGTGATCATAGCGGCATCGCGCACTTTTATCCAGCGTTATTTTTCGCGGACGCTGAAATGGTTCGACGTCGTCGCGGGATGGCGGCACTGGCGGGACGCGGACCGGGAAAAAACGGGGAGGCAGCGGGAGAAACAGCGGAAGAGAACAAGCCGGGGCAGCAGAGGCGCCGCCTCCGCCGTGCAACGCGAGCGCGCCGCACGGCGGAGGCGAAACGCTCAGCCTTCGGTCGGCGGCACGAAGCCCGTCGCCTGGTCGGCGCCTTCGCCGAAGAAATACTTCTCGGTCTGCTTGACGAGATACTGGCGCGCGCGCGGGTCGGCCATGTTCAGGCGGTTCTCGTTGATCAGCATGGTCTGCTGCTTGAGCCAGCCCTGCCACGCTTCCTTCGACACGTTTTCATAGATTCGCTTGCCGAGTTCGCCCGGCAGCGGCGGGAAATCGAGGCCTTCGGCTTCGTGGCCGAGCTTTACGCATTGAACCATACGGGACATCGTTGACTTCTCCTGTAATCGACTGGGGAGGGGGCGCGCTTGGGCGCCGCTCAGAGCTGCTTCATCAGCACGAGCGACTTGCGCTGCCAGTTATAGAGTTTGCGGCGGTCTTCGGGCAGGTCGTCGACGTTGACCTTGACGAAGCCGCGCTTGAGGAACCAGTGCTCGGTGCGCGTCGTCAGCACGAAGATGCGCGTGAGGCCGCGAGCACGCGCGCGCTGCTCGATGCGCTTGAGCAGGCGCTCGCCGTCGCCGGAGCCCTGGGCCTCGGGCGCGACGGTCAGGCAGGCCATCTCGCCGATCTTCTCCTGCGTATACGGATACAGCGCCGCGCAGCCGAACAGCACGCCATCGTGCTCGATCACCGAGAAGTGGTCGATGTCGCGCTCGATCTGGTGGCGGCCGCGCCGTACCAGCGTGCCGTCGCTTTCGAGCGGCTCGATCAGCGTGAGGATGCCGCCGACGTCGTCCGGCGTCGCCTCGCGCAGGCTTTCCAGGTTCTCGTAGGAGATCATGGTGCCGACGCCGTCGTGCAGGAACAGTTCGAGCAGCACGCCGCCGTCGAGCGAGTAGGGCAGCAGGTGGCCCCGCGCCACGCCGCCCCGGCAGCCGCGGATCGCATGCTTCAGGTAGAACGCCTCGTCGCCCTGCAGGTTGCCGGAGTCGAGCAGCTCGGCGGCCGCGTCGAGCGACATTTCACCGATCAGCTCGCCTTCCTCGTCGACGAGGCCGGGCGCGTCGGTCAGGAAGATCAGCTTGTCGGCGCGCAGCGCGATCGCGGCGGCCGAGGCGACGTCCTCCATCGACAGGTTGAACGCCTCGCCCGTCGGCGAGAAACCGAGCGGCGAGAGCAGCACGAGCTTGCGGCTCGCGAGCGAATGGCGGATCGATTCGGCATCGATCTTGCGGACCACGCCGGTGTGCTGGAAATCGACGCCGTCGAGGATACCGACCGGTCGCGCCGTCACGAAGTTGCCCGACACCACGCTGATGTGCGCGTGCGCCATCGGCGAGTTCGGCAAGCCCTGGCTGACCGCCGCCTCGATGTCCAGACGCACTTCTCCGGCCGCTTCCTTCGACGATTCGAGCGCGCGCGCGTCGGTGACGCGCAGCCCGTGCGAGAACTCGGACTCGACGCCGTGCAGGCTCAGCTGCTCTTCCAGCTGCGGGCGCGAGCCGTGGACCAGCACGATCTGGATGCCCATCGCCTGCAGCAGCGCGATGTCGGCGACCAGCGCGTTCAGCAGGCCCTGCTGCACGACCTCGCCACCGAAGCCGATCACGAACGTGCTGTTGCGGAACTTGTGAATATAGGGCGCGACGGAGCGCATCCAGTCGACGAACTGGGCGTGGCTGATCGCGGTCGCGTCGATGGGCGACGGTGTCGGGACGGCGGGGAGGTCGGTTTGGGAATTCATGGGCGGGATTATAATGCGCCCCCATGTCGAATGTACCCAAAAGCTCCGCACCGAAGCGCTCGGATGCACCGGCGGATCAAGGTGCGCAGCCGGCGGCTCGCCCGGAGCCGCGTCAGGCGCCGCCAGCGGCCCGTCCCCCCGAATCGTCGAACCCGAAGCGCGAGCCGCAAGCCGCGCAGCCGCCGCGCACGCCGCGTGCCGAACGCTCGCCGCGCGAAGGCGGTGAAAGCCGTGAAGGCCGAGACCCGCGCGAAGCCCGCGAAGGCCGGCCGCCGCGCGAGCCGCGTGAAGCGCGCCCCGACCGCCCCGACCGCCCCGCCCGCGAGCCGCGCGAGGCCCGCCCGCCGCGTGAACCACGTGAGCCGCGCGCCGCCCGCCCGCCCGTCACGCCGAACCCGATCCCGCCGATCACGTTCCCCGAGAGCCTGCCCGTCTCCGGCAAGCGCGAGGAGATCGCGCGCGCGATCGCGGAGAACCAGGTGGTGATCGTCTGCGGCGAGACCGGCTCGGGCAAGACCACCCAGCTGCCGAAGATCTGTCTCGCGCTCGGCCGCGGGCTCGGCGCGGGCGGCCGCGGCCTGATCGGCCATACCCAGCCGCGCCGGCTGGCCGCGTCGTCCACCGGCCGCCGGATCGCCGAGGAACTCGGCACGCCGTTCGGCGAGGTGGTCGGCTACAAGGTACGTTTTACCGACAATCTCGCGCCGGGCGCCTCGGTCAAGCTGATGACCGACGGCATCCTGCTGGCCGAGACGCAGACCGACCCGCTGTTGCGGGCGTATGACACGCTGATCATCGACGAGGCGCACGAGCGCAGCCTCAACATCGATTTCCTGCTCGGCTACCTGCGCCAGATCCTGCCGAAGCGGCCGGACCTGAAGCTGATCGTGACCTCGGCGACCATCGACGCGGACCGCTTCGCGCGCCACTTCGGCAGCGAGACGCGCCCGGCGCCGGTGATCGAGGTGAGCGGCCGGCTCTATCCGGTCGAGATCCGCTACCGGCCGATCGCCGACGAGCGCTCGGCGGCGGTGCGCAACGCCGAGGGCGCCGCGAGCGGGCGCGACCGCCAGAAGACGGCGCGCGAGGCCGAGCGCGACCTGATGGACGGCATCGTCGACGCGGTGGACGAGCTGTGCCGCGAAGGCCCCGGCGACGTGCTGGTGTTCCTGCCCGGCGAGCGCGAGATCCGCGACGCGGCCGAGGCGCTGCGCAAGCACCATCCGCCACACACCGAGATCCTGCCGCTGTTCGCGCGGCTGTCGGCGGCCGACCAGGAGCGCGTGTTCAAGGGTTCGAACGCGCGCCGCATCGTGCTGGCCACCAACGTCGCCGAGACCTCGCTGACGGTGCCGGGCATCCGCTACGTGGTCGATACCGGCCTCGCGCGCGTCAAGCGCTATTCGTACCGCAACAAGGTCGAGCAGCTGCAGGTCGAGTCGATCTCGCAGGCGGCCGCGAACCAGCGCGCGGGCCGCTGCGGGCGCGTGGCCGACGGCATCTGCATCCGCCTCTACGAAGACACCGACTACGCCGGCCGCGCGCGCTTCACCGATCCCGAGATCCTGCGCTCGTCGCTGGCCGCGGTGATCCTGCGCATGAAGTCGCTGCACCTCAGTTCGATCGAGTCGTTCCCGTTCATCGAGCCGCCGCCGGGCCGCGCGATCGCCGACGGCTACCAGCTGCTCAACGAACTCGGCGCGGTGGACGACGACAACGCGCTCACGCCGCTCGGCCGCGAACTGGCGCGCCTGCCGCTCGACCCGCGGGTGGGCCGCATGATCCTGGCCGCGCGCGACCAGCAGGCGCTGCGCGAGGTGCTGATCATCGCCAGCGCGCTGTCGGTGCAGGACCCGCGCGACCGGCCGATCGAGGCGCAGGAGCAGGCCGACCAGGCGCACCGCCGGTTCGCCGACGAGCGCTCCGAATTCCTGCAGTGGCCGAAGATCTGGGCCTGGTTCGAGGAAGCTGTCGCGCACAAGAAGTCGAACCGGCAGCTGGTGGACGCGTGCCGCGCCAACTTCCTCTCGCACCTGCGGTTGCGCGAGTGGCGCGACGTCCACTCGCAGCTGCTGACGGTGGTGCGCGAGCTGGGCTGGCGCTTGAACGAGGTCGAGGCGACCTTCGAGCAGATCCACCTGTCGCTGCTCACCGGCCTGCTCGGCAACATCGGCATGAAGGCCGACGACGAGCCGCACTACCTCGGCGCGCGCACCATCAAGTTCCACCTGTGGCCGGGCTCGGCGCTCGTCAAGAAGGCCGGGCGCTGGGTGATGGCGGCCGAGCTGGTCGAGACGAGCCGGCTGTACGCGCGCGGCATCGCGAAGATCGAGCCCGAGTGGATCGAGAAGGTGGGCGCGCATCTGCTGAAGACGACGCTGTCCGAGCCGCACTGGGAGAAGCGTCCGGCACAGGTCAGCGCGTTCGAGCGCGGCACGCTCTATGGCCTGACGATCTACCATCGCCGTCGCGTGGCGTTCGGCAAGCAGGATCCGGCGCGTGCGCGCGAGCTGTTCATCCGCGGCGCGCTGGTGGAGGGCGAGTTCGACACGAAGCTCGCGTTCTTCGCGCACAACCGCAAGCTGCTGGCCGACATCGAGCAACTGGAACACAAGTCGCGCCGCCAGGACGTGCTGGTCGACGACGAGCTGATCTACGGCTTCTACGACCAGGCGATCCCGGCCGGGATCCATACCGGCGCCGCGTTCGAGCGCTGGTATCGCGACGAGCTGAAGGCGAGCGGCCAGCCCGAGGACAAGCTGCGGCTGCTGTACCTGTCGCGTGACGACCTGATGCGCCACGAGGCGGCGGGCGTGACCACCGACCTGTTCCCGAAGCGGCTGACCATGGCCGGCGTCGAGATGGCGCTGTCCTACCACTTCGAGCCGGGCTCGCCGCGCGACGGCGTCACGCTGCAGGTGCCGCTCTTCGCGCTGAACCAGGTGGACGCGCGGCGCGCCGAGTGGCTGGTGCCGGGCATGCTGAAGGAGAAGGTGCAGCTGCTCTTGAAGTCGCTGCCGCAGAAGCTGCGGCGCCACTGCGTGCCGCTGCCCGACTACGCGGCCGGCTTCGTCGGGCGCGCCGGCGCCGAGCGCTTCGGCGCGGGCGCGCTGCTGGACGTGCTGATCGCCGACGTGCGCGGCCAGACGCAGATCGCGATGAAGACCCCGGACTTCAAGCTCGAAACGCTGCCCGCGCACCTGTTCATGAACTTCAAGGTGATCGACGAGCACGGCCGCCAGCTCGCGATGGGCCGCAACCTCGCGCAACTGCGCGGCGAACTGGGCGCGCAGGCGCAGCAGCACTTCCAGAAGATCGCGGCGGCGGCCACGCTCGCGCCGGCGGGCGAGGCGGCCGACGGCGCGCCGCTGCAGACCGGCGCGGCGGGCGGCAACGGCGGCGCGGCCGGCCGGCGCCCGGGCGGCCGCTCGGCGCCGCCGCGCACCGCGCCGGCCACGGCCGCGGGTGCGGGTGCGGGTGCGGGTGCCGCGGCCGAAGCGGCCGGCGGCGGCGCGACCGCGCTCTACGAGAACCTGACCACCTGGAACTTCGGCAAGCTGCCCGAGCTGCTCGAGATCCGGCGGCGCGGCCAGACGCTGTACGGCTACCCGGCGCTCGTCGATCGCGGCACGCACTGCGACGTCGAGGTGTTCGATTCGCCCGAGGAGGCGGCGCGGATCCACCGCGCCGGGCTGCGCCGGCTGTTCGCGCTGCAGCTGAAGGAGCCGATCAAGTACCTGGAGAAGAACCTGCCGGGGCTGCGCGAGATGGCGATGCAGTACATGACGCTCGGCTCGCAGGACGAGCTTCGCGACCAGCTGATCGACACCGCGCTCGACCGCGCCTGCCTGCAGGACCCGCTGCCCGACGACGACGCGAGCTTCCACACGCGCCGCGACGAGGGTCGCAGCCGCCTGAACCTGCTCGCGCAGGAGATCGCGCGGCTGGTCGGACAGATCCTGGCCGAATACGTCGGGCTCGCCAAGAAGCTGGCGCAGGCGAAGTCGTTCGGCGCCGCCCACGCGGACATGGTCGCGCAGCTGGGCGCGCTGGTCGGCAAGCGCTTCGTGATCGACACGCCGTACCCGCAGCTCGCGCATTTCCCGCGCTACCTGAAGGGCATCGCGCTGCGCATCGACAAGCTCAAGGCCGACGCGGCCCGCGACGCGCGCCAGCTCGCCGAGTTCGCGCCGCTCGCGCAGCACTACCAGCGGGCGCTGTCGCAGCGCGGCGGCGCGGCCGACGGGCGGCTCACCGAGTTCCGCTGGCTGCTGGAGGAATTGCGCATTTCGCTGTTCGCGCAGGAACTCCGCACGCCGATGCCGGTCTCCGTCAAGCGGCTGCACAAGGTCTGGGAGTCGTTGCAGCGCTAGCGCGGCGGTGGCCGTCCCGACGAACCGGGGCGGCCGCCGGTCAACCGGACGGCCGCCCGAACGTTCTACAATGACGGTTGTCACTCGACGTGGGTCTTCATGCGCAATTTCCTGTCTTTCGGTCGTGCCGCCCTGCTGGTCGGCGCCCTGGCCGCCACGGCCGCTCCGGCCGCCTTCGCCAACAACGTGATCGTGCTGAATTCGGCCGAGGCGACGCTCTCGCTGATCGACGAGAATTCGCATCAGGTGGTCGGCAACATGCCGACCGGCAAGGAGCCGCATCACCTGATGGCGACGCCCGACAATTCCTCGCTGATCGTCGCGAATTCGGTCTCGAACAGCCTGATGTTCCTCGATCCGCGCACGGGCGCGTTGCAGCGCACCGTCGAGGGCATCGACGATCCTTACCAGCTCGGCTTCTCGCCCGACCGCAAGTGGTTCGTGGCGGCCGGCCTGCGGCTCGACCGCGTCGACATCTACAGCTATGACGGCCACAACGTGAAGCTGGCCAGGCGCGTGCCGCTGGCGGTGATGCCGAGCCACCTCGCGTTCACCAACGACAGCCGCACCGTGCTGGTGTCGCTGCAGGTCTCGGGCGAGCTGGCCGCGATCGACCTGCCGACCCAGACGGTGAAGTGGAAGATGAAGGTCGGCAAGGTGCCGGCCGGCCTCTGGATGACGCCCGGCAACAAGTACGTGCTGGTCGGCATGACGGGCGCCGACTACGTGGCGGTGGTGGACTGGCGCAACCAGAAGGTCGTCAAGACGATCCCGACCGGCAAGGGCGCGCACAATTTCCGCTCGCTCGCCGACGGCACCCACGTGGCCGTCACGAACCGCGTCGCGAACACCATCAGCATCATCGACGAGAACACGCTCACCAACGTCGGCGACATCACCGGCCTCTTGCCCGGCCCCGACGACATGGAGCTGTCGGCCGACCGCAAGACGCTGTGGGTGACGTTCCGCTTCGCCAAGAAGGTCGGCGTGATCGACCTGGCGAGCCGGCGCCTGATCCAGACGATTCCGGTCGGCCGCTCGCCGCACGGCATCTATTTCTACGACCGCGCGCCGGTGACGGCGCCGAACGGCGCCTGACGGCCGGAGTTCGCCCATGCTTCATGCGATCGCCTCGATGCTCGACACTTTCGTGTCGAACCTGCAGACCTGGCTCTATGTCGACGTGGTCCAGCCGGCGTTGTTCAAGTTCGACCTGATGGACTACGACGAGGACACCTACGACGCGCTCTACTGGGTGATCGTGGGCGCGCTGCAGGTGCTGGCGATGTACGTGCTGCTGCGCCCGCTCGAGGCGCTGCGCCCGGCCGAGCCCTGGGCCAACCGCCGCGAGACGCGCGTGGACGTGATCTACACGCTGATCGCCAAGCTCGGCATCTTCACGCTGTTCTTCTTCTTCGTGATGCAGCCGTTCTTCGACAGCTTCCAGGGCTGGCTGCGCGTGAAGGGCGTGGCGAACCTCAATCTCGACACGCTGTGGCCCGGCGTGACCTCGCAGCCGCTCGTCGCGTTCGCGATCTACCTCGTCGTGCTCGATTTCGCCGGCTACTGGTACCACCGCTGGCAGCACCGCTTCGGCGTCTGGTGGGAGCTGCATGCCGTGCATCACAGCCAGCGCCAGATGTCGCTGTGGACCGACGACCGCAACCACCTGCTCGACGACCTGATCCAGGGCTGCTTCTTCGCCGCGATCGCGCTCGTGATCGGTGTGCCGCCGTCGCAGTTCGTGGTGCTGACCGCCGTGTCGAACTTCCTGCAGAGCATCCAGCACACCAACGCCGTGCTGCCGTTCGGCCGGCTCGCCGAGCGCCTGCTGGTGAGTCCGGCGTTCCACCGGCGCCACCACGCGGTCGGCTACGGCCACGAGGGCACCGCCTACGGCTGCAACTTCGGCGTGCTGTTCCCGTGGTGGGACATGCTGTTCCGCACCGCCTCGTGGAACCGCACGCTCGAGCCCACCGGCATCCGCGAGCAATACCAGGGCGTCTCGTATGGCGAGGGCTTCTGGTCCCAGCACTGGCTCGCCATGGTGCGCATCGCGAGGCGCCTCGCGCGCCGCAAGCCGCGCGTGTCGGCCGAGACGGCTTGACGTAGCCTCGCGGCGACCAGCCGGGCAGGGGGCAGCGGCGCGTTTGCGCAGCTTTGCCTTTGTACCTGTCGGGGGTGCCTTTCGCGTCCCCGCGTTCATGTTTCCTTCCGCATCACGGTTGCATTGGCGAAGGCGGCACGCATCGGCTCGACCATGCGTCCGATCCACGCCGGCCGGCCGCATCGCCCTGACGGCGCGCGCCCGCTTCGCCCGACGTCCACCGCCTCCCGCGTTCCGCCCGTCCCCCGTTTCCCGTTTCCCCGACCATCCGGCCAGGCCCGTTCACCGTTTTGGCGCGCGGGCGCCGCCTGGTTTATCCTTGCTGCGCGTCCCCGATTTCTCCTCGACCAGGCCCGCATGACCGATCTGCTGCGCTCCTTCGGCCGGGCATTCGCAAGCGCGCTGCACCCGCGGATGCTCTGGCTCACGTTCATGCCGTTTTTCGTCGCCGCGCTCGGCTGGGGCGTCGTGCTGTGGTTCGCGTGGCAGCCGCTCGTCGGTTTCACGCGCGTCGCGCTCGACGGCTTCGCGCTGACCGCCTGGCTCTACCATTTCTTCGGCGCGATCGGCGTGCCGCAGCTGCACGCGGTGGTGGCGCCGTTCGTGGTGGTGGCGGTGGCGATTCCGCTGATCGTGCTGACCGTGCTGCTGCTGATCGCCGGCATCTCGATGCCGGTCGTGGTTGGCCACCTGTCGCGGCGCCCGTTCGCGCAGCTCGAGACGAAGCGCGGCGGCAGCTGGTACGGCAGCGTGTTCAATTCGCTGTGGGCGGCGCTCGCCAGCATCGTGGTGCTGGTCGTCACGCTGCCGCTGTGGCTGATCCCGCCGTTCTTCGCGCTGCTGCCGCCGCTGATCTGGGGCTGGCTCACCTATCGCGTGATGACCTACGACGCGCTCGCGCTGCATGCGAGCGCCGACGAGCGGCGCGCGCTGCTGCGCCGCCACCGCTGGCCGCTGATCGGCATCGGCATCGCGAGCGGGCTGCTCGGCACGGTGCCGACGTTCGTCTGGGTATCGTCGATCTGGATGATGGTGCTGTTCCCGTTCGTCGCGGCGGCGATGATCTGGGTCTATGCGTTCATCCTCGTGTTTTCGGCGCTGTGGTTCGGTTTCTATTGCCTGCACGCGCTGCAGGACCTGCGCGCGGCCGCCGCCGCGCATCCCCAAGTTCCGACGAGGCACGAATGAGTATCGGCATCATCATCATCGGCGACGAAATCCTGTCCGGTCGCCGCCAGGACAAGCATCTCGCCAAGGTCATCGAACTGCTCGGCGCGCGCGGCCTCGCGCTCGACTGGGCCGAGTACGTCGGCGATTCGCGCGAGCGCATCACGGCCACGCTCAAGCGCGCGTTCGCGGCCGGCGACATCGTGTTCTCGACGGGCGGCATCGGCGCCACCCCCGACGACCACACGCGCCAGTGCGCGGCGGCCGCGCTCGGCGTGCCGCTCGAACTGCATCCGGAAGCGAAGCAGCTGATCTCGGAGCGGATCCGCGAGATGCATACCGACGCCTCGGCGCCGGTCGATTTCGAGTCGCCCGAGAACCGCCATCGCTTCGAGATGGGCACGTTCCCGGCCGGCGCCAGCATCATCCCGAACGGCTACAACAAGATCCCCGGCTTCTCGTGCGGCGACCTCCACTTCGTGCCGGGCTTCCCGGTGATGGCCTGGCCGATGATGGAATGGGTGCTCGACACGAAGTACGCCCACCTGCATCACGCCACGCCGTTCGCCGAGCGTTCGGTGCTGGTGTTCGAGCTGCCCGAATCGACGCTGACGCCGCTGATGGAGCAGATCGAGCGCGATTTCCCGGGCGTGCGCGTGTTCAGCCTGCCGAGCGTGGGCGACGCCGAGCGCGGCGGCGTCTATGCGCGGCGCCACATCGACCTCGGCGTGAAGGGCGAGCCGGAGGCCGTGGCCGCCGCGTTCGTGAAGCTGCGCGAGGGCGTCCACCACCTCGGCGGCGACATCGTCGAACCCGACGCGGCCCCGCGCTGAGCGGGCGCGGGCCGAACCCGGGCGTGCCGCGGGGTCAATCTGCATTTCAGCCGCTTCCTCGGCGGCCCGGTCGATCGGCCGGCCGCCGCGGCGCCGGAAACGACACGGGCCGCTCGCGCGGCCCGTCATCGGTGTGTCATCGCCCGGCCGGACGATGGCAGGCAACGTTCAAGCGCCGATCCACGGCAGCTTGTGATGGCACCAGCCCTCGACCGTCTTGCGATGCCCCTGTCCGTCCTTGGTCCCCTCGAAGCCTTCCAGGATGTCGAACGCCTTCGTGAAGCCGGCCTGCGCGGCCGCCACGGCGGCCAGCTTCGAGCGCGCCGCGCTGCGGCACAGGAACACGATCGGGGTGCCGGCCAGTGCCTGCGTCTTCAGTTGCGCGATGAAATCGGGATTCGGCACGCCGCCCGGGTAGCGCGTCCACTCGACGTGGACGTACTGGCTGTCGCCGACCAGCGGACGGCCGACCCAGTCGAGCTCGGCGCGCGTGCGCACGTCCACCAGCCGCGCGGCCGGGTCCAGTTGCAGCAGTTCGAAGGCTTCGGCGGGCAGCAGCGCGCCGGCGTAGGCGAGCCGGCCTTCGGCACGGCGTTGATCGGCTTGCGCGTAGAGCTGGTCGAGCGTGGTCATGTCGGGCATTCCGGTTGCGAATCAAACCGGCATTCTAGCCTGCGGGGCCAGGGTGCGCGGGCCTCGCGCGACGGCCGCGCACGGCGCGCGCGGGGTGCCGGCGCGCCATTTCACCAAAACAGTGCAGAATCGCCTTTCGTCATGCGATTAGCATTAATTTGGTGCGCTTTTCGTGGTTTTGCCTATATTTGGTGCGTGAGACGTGCCCGCGCGGGCACGAGAAGCCCCGAAAGCGCGCGCGGCGTCCCCGTCGCGGCGCGGGTTGTGGCGCGTCGCGCCGAACTGGCGCATGGGTGGCATGGAAGCTGCTTTAGATGTCACGGTCATGTCGGCCACCGCTGCGCTCAGGCGCGGAAGCCGGCGCAATCCGCTTAACGGAGGCGGTCCCAGTCCGCCGGAATTGTTCAATCCAGGAGAAGAGGTTATGAGTAAAACCGTCGCCGACGTCATGCAGCTCGTGAAGGACGAGGACGTCAAGTTTGTCGATTTCCGCTTCACCGATACGCGCGGCAAGGAACAGCACGTCTCGGTGCCGGTGTCGGCCTTTGACGAAGACAAGTTCGAGAGCGGCCACGCATTCGACGGCTCGTCGATCGCGGGCTGGAAGGGGATCGAAGCGTCGGACATGCTGCTCATGCCGGATCCGGCGGCGGCGTTCGTCGACCCGTTCTACGAGGAATCGACGCTGGTGCTGACCTGCGACGTGGTCGAGCCGGCCGACGGCAAGGGCTACGAGCGCGACCCGCGCTCGCTCGCCAAGCGCGCGGAAGCCTACCTGAAGAGCACGGGCATCGGCGACACGGCGTTCTTCGGTCCGGAGCCGGAATTCTTCATTTTCGACTCGGTCCAGTGGAACACGGACATGTCGGGCACCTTCGTGAAGATCAATTCCGAGGAAGCCCCGTGGTCGTCGGGCAAGGAATTCGAAGGCGGCAACACGGGCCACCGTCCGGGCACCAAGGGCGGCTACTTCCCGGTCGCGCCGGTCGACACGTTCCAGGACATGCGTTCGGAAATGTGCCTGCTGCTCGAACAGATCGGCATCCCGGTCGAGGTGCATCACCATGAAGTCGCGGGCCAGGGCCAGAACGAAATCGGCACGAAGTTCTCGACGCTGGTCGAACGCGCCGACTGGACGCAATGGCTGAAGTACATCGTCCACAACGTCGCGCACTCGTATGGCAAGACGGCCACGTTCATGCCGAAGCCGGTGGTGGGCGACAACGGTTCGGGCATGCACGTTCACCAGTCGATCTGGAAGGACGGCCAGAACCTGTTCGCGGGCAACGGCTACGCCGGCCTGTCGGAGACGGCGCTGTTCTACATCGGCGGCATCATCAAGCACGCCCGTGCGCTGAACGCGATCACGAACCCGACCACGAACTCGTACAAGCGCCTGGTTCCGCACTTCGAGGCACCGGTCAAGCTGGCCTACTCGGCACGCAACCGCTCGGCGTCGATCCGCATTCCGCACGTGTCGAACCCGAAGGGCCGCCGCATCGAAACGCGTTTCCCGGATCCGATGGCGAACCCGTACCTGTGCTTCTCGGCGCTGCTGATGGCCGGTCTGGACGGGATCCAGAACAAGATCCATCCGGGCGAGGCCGCCGACAAGAACCTGTACGACCTGCCGCCGGAAGAGGATGCCAAGATCCCGACCGTGTGCGCCGGCCTCGACCAGGCGATCGAAGCGCTCGACAAGGACCGTGAGTTCCTGACGCGCGGCGGCGTGTTTACCGATGCGATGATCGACGCGTACCTGGGCCTGAAGGAACAGGAACTCGCGAAGTTCCGCATGACCACGCACCCGGTCGAGTTCGAGATGTACTACTCGCTGTAAGCGGCGATGGCGCTTCGTCACGTCATCGAGCGAAGCGCCGCCCCGCCGTCCGGCGCACGGGAGCAACGCGCTGCCGTGCGCCGCGAACACACGAAGGGGACGGCCTCCGGCCGTCCCTTTTTCGTTGCAGGGTTTTTCCAGCAAGGAACGGGTTCCCAAGCAAGATGGTTCTGAAGAATCTGATCAAGGCCAGGGCAGGGCAGCCGGAACGGCTGTCGGACGATGAGCGGCTGATGCGCTCGGGGCTGCTCGCGGGGCTCGAGGCGCTGCCCACGGTCGTGCTGGTGCTCGACCGCCGCACGCTGCGCATCGCGTTCGCGAATCCGTCGGCCGAGTCGATGCTCGACATTTCGCGCCGCCAGCTCGCGCAGATGCCGTGGAGCGACCTGTTCCCGAATTCCACCGAACTCGCCACCACCATCACCGCGATCGGCGAGGGGCGCTTCCAGGCCACCCATCTCGACACCGTGCTCGAGCGGCCGGGCCGCGAGGCGCTGCACGTCCACGCGATCGTCGGCTTCCTGGAAGACGCGCCCGACTACGTGCTGGTCGAGCTGTTCGAGAACGAACGGCAGTCGCGCACCGACCGCGAGGAGCGGATCCACGATCTGACCGCGGTCAACAAGCACCTGATCCGCAATCTCGCGCACGAGATCAAGAACCCGCTGGGCGGGATCCGCGGCGCCGCGCAGCTGCTCGAGTTCGAGCTGGGCGAGCGCGAGCGCGGCGAGCTGCGCGAATACACGCAGGTGATCATCAAGGAGTCGGACCGGCTGCAGACGCTGGTCGACCGGCTGCTCGAACCGCACCGGCATCCGCACATCGTCGGCGACGTGAACGTCCACGAGGTGTGCGAGCGCGTGCGCGCCGTGATGCTCGCCGAATTCCCGCGCGGGCTCACGATCGAACGCGACTACGACGTCAGCGTGCCCGACCTGCGCGGCGACAAGGAGCAGCTGATCCAGGCGCTGCTCAACATCGTGCGCAACGCGGCACAGGCCTTGCGCGAGCGGATCGCGCAGGGCGACGCGCGCATCGAGCTGCGCACCCGCGTGGCGCGCAAGATCACGATCGGCAAGAAACTGTTCAAGCTGGCACTGGACTTGCACGTGATCGACAACGGCCCCGGCATTCCCGAGGACATCCGCGACCGGATCTTCTACCCGCTCGTGTCGGGGCGCGAGGACGGCAGCGGCCTGGGCCTCACGCTCGCGCAGACCTTCGTGCAGCAGCACGACGGCACGATCGAGGTGGAAAGCCGCCCGGGCCGCACCGAATTTCAGATTTTGCTGCCGCTCGATCATTGAGCGACGGCGCCGCGACTCACTGAGACATCTGACCGACCTATGAAGCCGATCTGGATAGTAGACGACGACCAATCGATCCGCTGGGTGCTCGAAAAGGCGCTCGCACGCGACAGCTTCGCGACCCGCAGCTTTTCGAACGTGCGCGACGCGCTGGCCGCGCTCGATCATGAATCGCCGCAGGTGCTGGTGTCCGACATCCGCATGCCGGGCGGCTCGGGGCTCGAGCTGCTGCAGGCCATGCACGAGCGCATGCCGGGGCTGCCGGTCATCATCATGACCGCGTTCTCCGACCTCGACAGCGCGGTGGCCGCGTTCCAGGGCGGCGCGTTCGAATACCTGGCCAAGCCGTTCGACGTCGACAAGGCCGTGGAGCTGATCCGGCGCGCGGTGGAGGAGAGCCTGCGCGGCGGCGTGCCCGACGACGACAAGCTCGCCGAGGCGCCCGAGATGCTCGGCCAGGCGCCCGCCATGCAGGACATGTTCCGCGCCATCGGCCGGCTCTCGCACTCGGCCGCGACCGTGCTGATCACCGGTGAATCGGGCACCGGCAAGGAGCTTGTCGCGCGCGCGCTGCACCGTCACAGCCCACGCGCGAACGGGCCGTTCATCGCGCTGAACACGGCGGCGATCCCGAAGGATCTGCTCGAATCGGAGCTGTTCGGCCACGAGCGCGGCGCGTTCACCGGCGCGCAGACCACGCGCCAGGGCCGCTTCGAGCAGGCCGAGAACGGCACGCTGTTCCTCGACGAAATCGGCGACATGCCGTTCGACCTGCAGACGCGCCTGCTGCGCGTGCTGTCGGACGGGCAGTTCTACCGCGTGGGCGGCCACAACCCGCTGCGCGCCAACGTGCGCGTGATCGCGGCGACCCACCAGAACCTCGAATCGCGCGTGCGCCAGGGCCTGTTCCGCGAGGACTTGTACCACCGGCTCAACGTGATCCGGCTGCGGCTGCCGCCGCTGCGCGAGCGCAGCGAGGACATCCCGCTGCTGACGAAGCACTTCCTGCAGAAGAGCGCGCGCGATCTCGGCGTCGAGCCCAAGCGCGTGTCCGACGACGCGCTCGCCTACCTGAGCGCGCTGCCGTTCCCCGGCAACGTGCGCCAGCTCGAGAACCTCGCGAACTGGCTGACCGTGATGGCGCCGGCGCAGACCGTCGAGATCAAGGACCTGCCGCCCGACCTCGGTCCCGCGCAGGCGGCGCCCGGCGAGGGCGTGACGCCGGCCGCCGTGGCCGCCAGCACCGACGCGCTGCCCAACAGCGCGACGGCCGCGGTGCCGATGCCCGCCACGCCGGCCGTGAACGGCGCGGTGCCGGTCGCGTCGAGCAACCCGGTCTGGGAGCAGGGCTTGCGCAGCGAGGTGGCGCGCCTCTTGCGCGAGAACTCGGCCGACGTGATGGACGAACTCGCGCGGCGCTTCGAAGCCGCCGTGATCCGCGAGGCGCTCGACTTCACGCGCGGGCGCAAGGTCGAGGCGGCCGAACGGCTCGGCATCGGCCGCAACACGATCACGCGCAAGATCCAGGAACTGCATCTGGAGCCTTGAGCGGCGCGCGCCGGTCCGTAGCTGGCGGGCGCGTGGTTCGAGATCGAACGCAGCCATCCGTCGCGCAATGCGACCACCCATCCGGCAGCGGCTTTCGCCGCGTTTTCGCCGGCTGCCGGACGATCGGACATAATCGGGGTTTGCCTTCCAGCCGAACCCGAGATGTCCGATTCGCTTCACTGGCCCGCCGGGCCGGATCCGTTCAAGTTCCTCGAATCGCTCGACAGCCGGCGCGCGCGCGCCTGGGTCGACGAGCAGAACGCACGCACGCACGCCGCGCTGCGTGACGACGAGGCCTACCGCGCGCTGGTCGCGCGCCTCGCGCAGGCCTACCTGCCGCGCGAACGCCCGGTGATCCCGGCGCGCTGGCGCGAGTGGGCCTACGATCTCTGGCAGGACGATCGCCATCCCAAGGGGCTCTGGCGCCGCACGCGCTGGGACGACTGGCGCGCCGGCCGGCCGAGCTGGGACGTACTGCTCGACGTCGACGCGCTCGGCGCGCACGAGCGCGAATCGTGGGTGTTCGAGCACGATGCGATCCTCTATCCCGACGGCGACCGCGCGCTGCTGTCGCTGTCGCCGGGCGGCGCCGATGCGGTCGTGATCCGCGAGTTCGACCTGACGCGGCGCTGCTTCGTGGCAGACGGCTTTACGATCGACGAGCCGGGCAACCACACCATCGACTGGATCGACCGCGACACCGTCTACGTCAGCTGGGAGCGCGACGAGGCGTCCGTCACCGAGGCCGGCTATCCCTACGAAGTGCGGCGCTGGACGCGCGGCACGGCGCTCGCCGACGCGCCGATCGTGTTTCGCGGCGAGCCCGACGACATCAGCGCCGGCGCCGGCTACGATCCGATCGACGATCGCCACACCGCGTGGCGCAGCGTCGATTTCTTCGACGTCCATACCTACCGGCTCGCCGCCGACGGCGGCTGGGCGCGCTACGACGTGCCCGCGCACGTGGTGGTCGGCTTCTGGCGCGGCTGGCTGGTGCTGGAGCCGCGCCTCGACTGGGATTGCGACGGCGTGCTGCATACCGGCGGCTCGCTGCTGGCGATCCGCGAGGACGCGTTCCTGGCCGGCGCGCGCGCGTTCACGACGCTGTTCGCGCCGGGGCCGTCCACCTCGGCCTGCACCTGGACCCACACGCGGGGCCTGCTGATCGCGAGCTGGCTCGACGACGTGCGCAACCGCACGCTGCTCTGGCAGCCCGTGCCGCAGGACGACGGCGGCTGGCGCTGGGCGTCGCGGCCGTTCGCGTGGCCGAACGAGGCCGAGATCGATCTCGAGCCGGTCGAATCGACGCTCGGCGACGAGGTGTTCGTCGATGCCGACACGTTCCTCGATCCGCCCGAATGCTGGCTTGCCGATCTCGCGGATGGCGCCGACGATGCCGCCGCGCGGCGCGCGCTGCTCGACCGGCCGCCGGTGCAGTTCGACGCGGCCGGGCTCGTGGTGCGGCGTGCCACGGCGCGCTCGCGCGACGGCACCGCGGTGCCCTATACGCTGATCGGCCCGCGCGACGCGCTCGAGCCGGCCGCGGGGGCGGCGCGCACGGCGCGGCCGTGCCTGCTGTCGGGCTACGGCGGCTTCGCGATTCCGAACCTGCCGGCCTACAGCGACGCGCTCGGCATCGCCTGGCTCGAACGCGGCGGCGTGGCCGCGTTCGCGCACATCCGCGGCGGCGGCGAATTCGGCTCGCGCTGGCATACCGACGCGCAGCGCGAGCACCGGCAGCGCTCGTTCGACGATTTCATCGCGGTGGCCGAGGACCTGATCGCGAGCGGCGTGACCACCGCCGCGCAGCTCGGCATCGAGGGCGGCAGCAACGGCGGGCTGCTGGTGGCCGCCTGCATGGTGCAGCGGCCCGAGCTGTTCGGCGCGGTGCTCTGCCAGGTGCCGCTGCTCGACATGCGGCGCTATCCGAAGCTGCATGCGGGCGCGGCCTGGATCGACGAATACGGCGACCCCGACGATCCGCGGCAGGGCGCGGCGCTGGCCGCCTATTCACCGTACCAGCGCGTGCGCGAGGACGTGCTGTATCCGCCGCTGCTGCTGACCACCTCGACGCGCGACGATCGCGTCCACCCGGCGCACGCGCGCAAGATGGCCGCGCGCATGCAGTCGCTCGGGCATGAACAGGTCTGGTACTGGGAGAACACCGACGGCGGCCACGGCAGCGCCGACGATCTCGAACGCGCCGAATCGGACGCGGCCGAGTTCGGCTTTCTCTGGACCCATCTCGGGCCGGCGCCGGCGAAGGGTTGATGCGTCGAGATGTCGACGTGCCGGGTTGACGTGTCGGCGCGCGTGTTCAGCGCGCCGGCCGGCTCATTCGACGAGCGCGAACACGGGCGTGTGATCGGACGGCTGTTCCCAGCCGCGCGGCTCGCGGTCCACCTCGCAGGCGCTCAGCGTCGCGGCCAGCGCCGGCGACAGCAGGATGTGGTCGATCCGCAGCCCCGCGTTGCGGCGGAAGCCGAGCATCCGGTAATCCCACCACGTGAAGCTCTTCTCGGGCTGCTCGAAGCGGCGGAACGCGTCGACGAAACCCATCCCGAGCAGCGCCGCGAAATGCGCGCGCTCCTCCGGCGACACCAGGTTCTGGCCTTCCCACTTGGCCGGATCGTGGACGTCGCGATCCTCGGGCGCGATGTTGTAGTCGCCGAGCAGCGCGAGCTTCGGATGGCGCGCGAGTTCGTCCTTGAGCCAGGCCTGCAGCGCGTCGAGCCACTGCAGCTTGTAGGCGAACTTGTCGGTGCCGGGCGCCTGGCCGTTCGGGAAATACGCGGAGACGATCCGCACGCCGTTGACGGTCGCCGCGATCACGCGCTGCTGCGCGTCCTCGAAGCCGGGGATGTTCTTGACGATGTCGGTCTCGTCGACGCCGAGCGTGTCGCGCACCAGGATCGCCACGCCGTTGTAGGTCTTCTGGCCCGTGAACCAGCTGCGATAGCCGGCCGCTTCGAGGTCGGCCTTCGGGAATTTTTCGTCGGGGAGCTTCAGCTCCTGCAGGCACAGCACGTCGGTTTGGCTCGAGGCGAGCCAGTCGAGCACGTGCTGCTTGCGCACGTTCAGGGAGTTGACGTTCCAGGTGGCGATTTTCATCGGGGCGGCGGGTCCGTGGTGATCTGAGGCGAGGCCGGCGGCGAGGGCCGCGCGGCACGACGGGAGTGTACCAGCGGAGAAGATTTGCTCCGCCCGCGGCGCGGGCGTGAAATATTTTTCGCGATTGTGTTTGACACAAACGCTTAACACCCATATACTTGCATTTCTCTGACGCGGGGTGGAGCAGTCTGGCAGCTCGTCGGGCTCATAACCCGAAGGTCGTAGGTTCAAATCCTACCCCCGCAACCAAACACAACGAACGTGTGCCGCGCCCCGACCTTGCGCGATTCGTTCGACAGAAACCCGGCTCGATGCCGGGTTTTTTGTTTTCCAGCGCCTGTGTTTCGGTACCGTCACGCCTCGCACTTCATATCACCTCATCTTGTCGCCGCGATCGGCCACGCCCGGCAGCGTGGCCTGGCATCTTCCTTGTTCCTATTTCAAGCTGCCCATATCGAGTTCGAAGATGCTGTCGATCTCGACCGGAATTCCCATCGGCAGCGTAGGCACGCCGAGCGCGCTGCGTGCCGGCAGGTTGCCCTCGCCGAACAGGTCGCGCAGCAGGTCGCTCGCGCCGTCGGCAACCTGCGGATGCGCGGTGAACGACGCCTCGGCGCGCACGTAGACGGTCAGCCGCGTGCAGCGCAGCACGCGGTCGAGCCCGCAGGCCTCGTCGAGGCAGGCGAGGATCATCTCCATGGTCAGCCGCGCGGCATGCCGCGCGCGCTCGGGCGGCAGGTCGGCGCCGACCAGGCCGACCACCGGCTTGCCGTGCTCGAACGGGCCGAGCCCCGACACGTAGGCCTGGTTGCCGACGATCGAGACGGTGCGATACGAGCCGAGCGGGCGCAGCGGGGCGGGCAGCGTGACGCCGAGCGCGGCGAGGCGTTGCAGCGGGGACGAGGTGGGGGATGGGGACATCGACAGGCACTCCGGATCGAGAGCGGCCGCGAAGGGCCGCGGCGCACGGTAGGGATAACGCTCGACGCGGCCTGGGTATTCCAGAACGATTGCACTAAAATGCGATGTCCGGCGCAGGTTTGCCGCCGGGACGAATCCACGGAGGAATCAAGCGATGGCCCGTCCACGCGAATTCGACGAGGAAGCCGTGCTCGACGCCGCGATCGCGCAGTTCTGGTCGCATGGCTATGAATCCACTTCGGTGCGCGACCTGGCCGCGATGATGGGCATGACGGGCGCGAGCGTCTACAACGCGTTCGGCGACAAGCGCGCGCTCTACGAGCGGGCCTTCGAGCGCTACGTCGCTCGCGGTTTTCGCGAGCGCGAACATCGCTTCGAGACACAATTGCCGCCGCGCGACGCGATCGCCGCGTTCTTCGACGAGATCATCCGCCTGACGGTGCATGACCCGCAGCGGCGCGGCTGCCTGATCGTCAACGCGTCGATGGAACTGGCGCCGCACGACGACGGCTTTCGCGACGTGCTCGAAACCATCCTGAAGGACATCGAGGCGTTCTTCCTGCGCTGCGTGAAGGCCGGGCAGGCCGACGGCACGATTCCGGCCGCGCCCGTGGCCGGCGACGTCGCGAAGATGCTGTTCACGATGCTGATGGGGCTGCGCGTGCTGGCGCGCGTGCGGCCGCAACGCGCGCTGCTGGAAGGCGCCGTGCGCCCCGCGCTGGCGGTCATCGGCGCCACGCTGCCGACGGCGAAGCCGCGCACGCGACGCGCGGCCTGAGCGGCTTCGATACGCGGCTACGGCACCGCGTTTCTTCTCCGATTTCCCGCTACCAGCGCAGCAGGCGCGGCCCCAGCAGCGCCCCCGCCGCCGCGGGCAGCAGCATCCCGAGCACGTACCAGATCCCCCAGAACACCGGGCTCATCTCCGGGCAATGCAGGCAGTAGGCCACCGTCGCGAGCGCGCTCGCGAGCAGGCCCGCGACGGCGCCGGCCAGGCGCGGGCGGGTCGCGGCCAGGCTGCGCATGGCCCAGAACACGGCGGCGAAGCTCGGCACCGACAGCAGCAGGATGTTGAGCGCGCATACCTTCCACGAGATGCCGAGCGCGAGCGGCAGGCGCGCGTCGGGCGCGGCTGCGGCGAGCAGCGCGGCGCCGGCCGCCCACAGCGCGAGGAACGGCAGCGCGAGCGCGGCCCATCGATGGCCGCCGCGCAGCCCGGGACGGCCGAGCCGGTCGGCCAGCCGCCAGGCGAGCGCGGCGACCGCGAGCGGAAACGCCAGCTTGATCCAGAACAGCGCCGTGTGCGCGGCCGGCAGCATGTCGGGCCGCAGTCCGAACAGCCGCCAGGTCAGCAGCAGCGAGCCGGCGAAGCCGAGCGGCAGCGCGGCGCCGAAGCGGCGCGCGACGATGCCGCGATCGACGCGCGGCGTCCCGGCGGCGAGCAGGCCGATCAGTTCCTCGGTTCTCATCGCTCGCCCCGGATCCGCGCGGCCAGCGCCTTCAGCCCGCGATGCACGCCGACCTTCACGGCCGATTCCGAGAGCCCGGTGAGCGCGGCCGTCTCCGTCACCGACAGCCCTTGCAGCTTCACATGCAGGATCGGCAGCCGCTGCTTGTCGGGCAGGTGCTCGAGCAGCTTGCCGATGTCGTGGCGCG
The DNA here is from genome assembly GCF_022870505.1 of Burkholderia perseverans. Lineage (NCBI taxonomy): Bacteria > Pseudomonadati > Pseudomonadota > Betaproteobacteria > Burkholderiales > Burkholderiaceae > Burkholderia > Burkholderia perseverans. The sequence goes on along the minus strand of NZ_CP045094.1, from coordinate 3,024,146 downwards.
CCTGCGCGGGCTCGTCGTCGGGGGCCGCGAACAGGGTTTCGTGATCGTCGTCGAGCGGCACGTTGAGCGCCTCGCGGCGGAACCGCGAGCGGAAGAAGTCCATCAGCTTGTAGCGCGCGATGGCATGGACCCAGGCGGTCAGCGGCTCGTCGGTGCGATAGGTGTGGCGCGCGTGATGGACCGCGAGCAGGATCTCCTGGACCAGATCCTCGACGTCGTCCTGCATCTGCGGAATGCGCTTGCGCAGGTAGCCGCGCAAGTGGCGGGTCAGCTCCTGCAGAAAGCCGTGATAGGCGTTGGCGTTGCCATCGAGTCCGCTGACGAACAGCGTTTTCAGGCGGTCTTCCGCTGCGTACAAGGTGCATCCTGTGATGGCGGGGCGCCGGCGGCGCGCAATGGGCGACCTTGCCGGGCTGGCATCGACCTTGGGCGGCGCGGACCGCGCGCCTGGGTACGACGACTCGAGTTTTCGAACAAGCGTTTTAGAACAAGTGTTTTAGAATAACCGAACGCATTTTCCGTCGCAAGCGCGCCACCGGCTCGCGTCGGGTCGGTGTCGTTTTCTTCGCGGCCCGCGCTCCTTGCATTACAAATTCCCTTCGATATTTATTTGCTCGCCGCTGTAACCAGCGCGGCCGCGCCGTCGAATTCATGGTCGTGACCGGCCGCGGCGCAGCATGCCGCCTTCGGCACCCGGCGCGGCGCGGTTTCGGCCGGCGCGCTCCGGCAATGCATGGTGGTAAATCGATTTCGCGTGGTATTCGACATGGCGCTTTCCTCGATCCGGCCGGCCGCGGCACCGGCACCGGCGGGACCGGTCCACCCGGTCTGGCTGCGTGTCTCGCACTGGCTCAACGCGCTGGCGGCACTGCTGATGATGCTGTCCGGCTGGCGCATCTACGACGCCTCGCCGGTGTTCCCGGGCCTGACGTTCCCGCCGTCGTGGACGCTCGGCGGCTGGCTCGGCGGCGCGCTGCAATGGCACTTCGCCGCGATGTGGCTGCTGATGCTCAACGGCGCCGTCTATCTGGCGGCGAACCTCGCGAGCCGCCGCTTTCCGGCGCGCTTCCTGCCGCTGTCGCCGCGCGCCGTGCTGCGCGACCTGTTCGCGGCGCTGCGCGGCCGGCTCTCGCACGACGATCCGCGCCGCTACAACGCGGTGCAGAAGTTCGCGTACCTGGCGGTCGTGCTCGACCTGATCGTGCTCGTGCTGTCGGGCCTGGCGATCTGGAAGTCGGTGCAGTTCCCGCTGCTGCGCGACCTGTTCGGTGGCTACGACAACGCCCGCGTCGTGCATTTCTGCGCGATGGCCGCGATGGCCGCGTTCGTGGTGGTCCACGTCGCGATGGTTGCGCTGGTGCCGCGCTCGCTGCTGACGATGTTGCGCGGACGCTGAGCCACTGAGCCACTGAGCCGCCGGACCGCCGGATCGAACCGGCGGCCGCGCTGAAGAATCAAGGATTGCAGATGAAGAAACCGACTCAACCGCTGATGACCGCCGACCGCGACACGGTACTGGCCGACGCGCGCCGCGAACTCGCGATGCCGTCGCGCCGGCTGTTCGGCAAGCGCCTGCTGACGCTCGGCGGCCTGTCGATGCTGACCGGCTGCACGCTCACCGACGACGCCTCGGTCGACGGCTTCCTCTCCGCCGTGTCGCGCCTGAACGACCGCGTGCAGGCCGCGCTGTTCGATCCGCGTGCGCTCGCGCCCACCTATAGCGAGGCGCAGATCACGCGGCCGTTCCCGTTCAACGCGTTCTACGGCATCGACGAGGTACCCGAGGTCAACGGCGCGGACTTCCGGCTCAAGCTCGGCGGCCTCTTGACGGGCCAGCGCGCCTGGACCCTGCCCGAACTCTACGCACTGCCGCATGCCGAGCAGATCACGCGGCACATCTGCGTGGAAGGCTGGAGCGCGATCGGCCGCTGGGGCGGCACGCCGTTCGCCGATTTCCTGCGGCGCGTGGGCGCCGACACGAGCGCGAAATACGTGGGCTTCCGCTGCGCGGACGACTACTACGAGAGCATCGACATGGCCACCGCGCTGCATCCGCAGACACTGCTCGCGTTCGACTACGACGGCCAGCGGCTGCCGGCGAAATACGGCTATCCGATGAAGCTGCGGATTCCCACCAAGCTCGGCTACAAGAACCCGAAACACATCGTCGAAATCTTCGTGACGAATGTCTACCCCGGCGGCTATTGGGTCGACCAGGGCTACAACTGGTTCGGCGGAGCCTGACGGCTGCGCGATACGAACCGCAAACCGGTCCGGTTCCACCGGATCCACTTTTTTTACCCGGCAAGGAGAAATCTCATGAAACAACTGATCACGGCAGTCATGGTGGCAACGCTCGGTCTCGGCGCGTCGGCGGCGTTCGCGCAGGCGAGCGGCGCGATGGGCAACGATGCGATGTCGCACGACGCGATGAGCAAGGGTGCCATGTCGCACGATGCGATGGGCAACGGCGCGATGAAGCACGACGCGATGGGCAAGGGCGGCAAGATGAAGAAGCACGACGCGATGGGCATGTCGCATTCGGCCTCGGACGCGATGGCCAAGTAAGCGGTACGCCGTCGAAGCCGCGGCGCGCTCATCGCGCCGCGCACCGCATCACCGCCATGCCCGTGGTCTCGCGAGGGACCACGGGCATTGTCTTTTCGCAGTCCGATGGAAATTTTCTGCAAGGAACTGTAACCGAAGCCGCGACGGTGCCGAATTGAGTGGCGCGCGATCGATGCAAGGCCATCGCGATCGCGCCTGAACCGCCCGCTGTCCGTGCCATCGCGCCGGCGTGCAAGCGGCCATTCGAATACTGACGAAGAGGTGAAACGGATGAAGCTCAAACTGGTGACGGCACTGACGATGACGGCGGTTCTGGCGGCCTGCGGCGGCGGCGACGACGCGCCGGCCCCCACCACGCCGACGGCGCCGACCACGCCCACCGCGCCGGTCACGCCGCCCGCGGCCACCAAAACCGCGCAGCTGTTCGCGCAGACCAACGATACGCAGAACGCGGTGCTGCATTTCGTTCGGAATGCAGACGGTACGCTGACGGCGAAGCCGAACGTCGCGACGGGCGGCCACGGCACCAACGGCGTGAACTACTTCATGGGCAACATCGTCGCGGCCGACGCGCTGACCAGCAACAACAGCGTGATCGTCTCGCCCGACGGCACGCGCCTGTTCGTCGCCAACGCCGGCGACAACACGGTCAGCGTGTTCTCGATCTCGGGCGCGGGCGACCTGACGCTGCTGGCGGTGTCGCCCACGGGCGGCATCCGCCCGACCTCGCTCGCGATCTCGGCCACCGGCGTGCTCTACGTCACGCACCAGCAGGGCGCGCAGGAACTCGGCGCGTTCCGGGTCGGCACCAACGGCCAGCTGACCTCGATCGGCCAGTATCCGGTGGTGGTGCCGGACGCGCTGCCGACCCAGGTGACGCTGAGCCCGGACGGCAAGTTCGTGATCGTCAACGGCTTCCTGAAGACGGTCTCGCCGACGGTGCCGCTCAACACGCTGCTGGCGTTCCCGGTGCAGGCCGACGGCACGCTCGGCACGCCGGTGGACAGCGCCTCGGCCGGCGCCGGCCCGTTCGGCGGCCGCTTCGGCACCGGCGCGCTGGCCGCCACCTACGTCGTGACGGACGCGCCGGGCGGCACGGTCGAGTCGTTCAACTTCTCGGCGACGGCCGGCACCTTCACCTCGCTCGGCACGCCGAGCACCGTGACGGGGCAAGCCGCGCCGTGCTGGATCACGCTCTCGCCGGACAACCGCTTCGCCTACATCGGCAACGGCAGCGGCGCCGTCTCGCTGTTCTCGATCGACAGCACCGGCAAGCTCACGCTGGTGAACGCGGTGGCGGCCACCGAGACGCCGGTGGCGGGCCAGACCTCGGCGTTCGCGAACGATTCGTGGGTCAGCCCGGACGGCAAGTTCTTCTATCAGGACTATGCCGGCGACGACAAGATCGTCGCCTACCAGATCGGTTCCGACGGCTCGCTGACGAAGCTCGGCGAACAGCCGGCGAACACGCAGTCGAAGATCAGCCTGCAGGGGCTGACGGGGCTCTGATCGTCACCGCTCGTCACGTCCGGAACACGGCACGGGATGCGCCCGTGCCGGGTGCGGTTAGCTTCAGGCGGCGGCAAGCTCGACGGCCGCGCGCGCATGCAGCGCGGTCGTGTCGTACACCGGCAGCGGCGAGTCGGGCTCGCCGATCAGCAGCGTGATTTCGGTGCAGCCGAGGATCACGGCCTCGGCGCCGCGTGCCGCCAGCTCGGCGATGATCGCCGCGTAGGCGTCGCGCGAGGCCGGCTCGATCCTGCCGTGGCAGAGTTCGTCGTAGATGACGCGGTGGACGGTGCCGCGACCGGCGTCGTCGGGCGTGAGCGTCTCGATGCCGAAGCGCGCGGCGAGCCGCTCGGCGTAGAACGGCAGCTCCATCGTGTAGCGCGTGCCGAGCAGCGCGACGCGCTTCACGCCGGCCGCGCGCAGCGCCGCGCCGGTCGGGTCCGCGATGTGCAGGAACGGCAGCGTCACGGCGGCCTCGATCGAGGCCGCCACGCGATGCATGGTGTTGGTGGTGAGCACCACGAAATCGGCGCCGGCCGCTTCCAGCCGGCGCGCCGCGTCGGCCATGCAGGCGCCGAGCGCGGGCCAGTCGTGCGCGCTTTGCAGCGCCTCGATCTCGGCGAAATCGACCGTCACCAGTACGCTCTTCGCGTTGTGGTGGCCGCCGTGCAGCGCCTTCGAATGCCGGTTGATCAGCCGGTAGTATTCCGCCGACGATTCCCAGCTCATCCCGCCGATCAGGCCGATCGTCTTCATTTGCGCTCCTCGTGCGATGGGGTGTCGGGTCGCCGAGTATAGGCCCGCGCATGCCTCGGGCGGCGGTACGGTTGCGGCCCGGAACGACCGGTACGGATGCCGCGGACGGACCGTGACGGTGTCGGCGCACGGCCCGGGCGCCTGCGTTGCCCCGGGCCGTAAGCGAGGAGGTGGGGGCGTGGCCGGGTACGAAAGCCGGCCGGCCGCGAGCGGCGCCGCCGGTCAGACCGCAGCGGTCCGACGCTGCCGGCGCAGCTGTCCGGCGATGCGCTCGACCGAGGCGGCCACGTCCTCGTGCGAGGTGTCGACCGTGACGTCGGCCGCGCCGGGTTGCTCGTAGGTGTCCGACACGCCCGTGAACTGCGCGAGCTTGCCCTGCATCGCCTTCGCGTACATGCCCTTCGGGTCGCGCTCGCGGCAGATGTCGAGCGGCGTGGCGATGAAGGTTTCGACGAAGCCGTCGCCGACGATGCCGCGCGCGAGATCGCGGTGCGCCTGCATCGGCGAGATCGTCGCCACGATCACCACGTAGCCCTCCTGGCGGAACAGCGCCGCCACGTGCGCGAAGCGGCGGATGTTCTCGTTGCGGTCGGCCGCGCTGAAGCCGAGGTCCGAGCAGAGGCCGCCGCGCAGCGTGTCGCCGTCGAGGATGATGGTGCGTACGCCGCGCGCCTTCAACGTCTCGTGCAGCGCCTTCGCGATGGTGCTCTTGCCGGCGCCGGGCAGCCCGGTCATCCAGATCACCGGATGTTCTTGCGCGAGGAACGCGAGATCGTCGCCGCCGGCGTTGCTGGCGTTGCGATGCAGCCGCTGGATCGCCTCGTAGTCGTCGTGCACGGCGGCCAGGAACTCGGCCGGCACCGCCTCGTCGCGCGCCGGCGCGGCGGCGAGAAAGCCGGTGCTCTCGGCGGCCGCGCCGTGCCAGTTGCGCGTGCGCTGCCATTCCTGGCGATCCTCGGGCTCCCAGCTCAGCATCGTGTCGCGCCATGGCAGCCCGGCGCCGGCGCAGTAGCGTTCGAGCGTGGCGCGCGGGTCGGCCACCAGCTGCTCGGCGCTGAACGACTGGAACGCGTGGCCGGCCTCGCTCGTCGCTTCCATCAGCGCGCGCAGGTGGGCGAAGCCGAAATCGTCGACGCCGGCCGCGGGGCGCATGCGCAGGTGCGAGGCGATCACGGCGCCCGGCTCGCGGATCAGGAAGCTCACGTCGGTGGCGTCGCGCACGAGCGGCGTACACACCAGGTCGGCCAGCCGGTTGTCGGAGGTCTCCTTGAGGAACACGCGTGCGTGGCGGGCGAGCGCGGCGATGTGCTCGACGATCGCCGGCCGGCTGTCGAGTTCGATGCTGCCGCCGGTGCGGGTCGGCAGCGTGGCGCGGCCGGTGTCGGCGAGGCTGCAGAACGGCTCGTGGATGCAGATGAACTCGCCGCGCGCCGTCATCGCGCGAAAGAACGCGGTCGAGCGCGAGCGAGGCAGCGCGAACAGAATCCACAGGCCGGCGTCCGGCAGGGCGGCCTCGGCCGGGGCGGGTTGGCTTATTGCGACCATTCGGTAGGCTCCCTGTCCCAGCGATGGGCTCTGAGGTGGGTGACGAGTTCCGGCGGCAGCGACCCGGCGGCGGAGGCCGCCAGATTGGCGCTGACGTGCCGTTCCTGGCGCATGCCGGGAATCACCACGGCCACGTCCGGATGACTCAGGATGAAGCGCAGCGCGAGCCCGGCCATGGTCTCGCCGTCGGGAATCAGCGGGCGCAGCGCATTGGCGCGATCGACGCTCGCGCGCAGATTCTCCGGCACGAAGTAGCTGTTGCGCCAGTCCCCGTCGGGCCAGCGGCTGTCGTAGCCGAGCGTGCCGGTCAGCGAGCCCTCGTCGAACGGCACGCGCGCGATCACGGCCACGTCGTGCTCGCGGCAGGCCGGGAACAGCTCGTCCTCGGGCGCCTGGTCGAAGATGTTGTGGATCACCTGGACCGCATCGATCAGCCCTGAGCGCACGGCGCGCAGGCCGTTCCAGGGCTCCCAGCGGTTCAGGCTCAGGCCGATCCCCTCCACCAGATCGCGGCCGCGCCATTCGTCGACGATCGCGCGAAACGCGGGATCGTCGGTCCAGCTGTCCTCCCAGACGTGGAACTGCATCAGGTCGATGCGATCGACGTTCAGGTTGCGGCGGCTCTGGTCCATCGCCTCGCGCAGGTACGGCGTCGGGTAGATGTCGTCGAAGCGGTCGCCGCGGCGGCTCGGCCAGTTGCGATTGGCCGGCGCGATCTTGGTGGCCACCTTGAAACCCGCGCCCGGGTGGGCCGCCGCGTGTTTCGCCAGCATCTGCTCGCTGTGGCCGCGGCCGTAGATCCAGGCGGTGTCGTAGAAGTTGCAGCCGCGGCTCGCGGCCAGCGCGAGACACTGCATCCCGCTCGCGTCGTCGGCGCCGGACCAGCCGCCTTCGCCGCCCGCGATGCCCCACATGCCGTAACCGACCTCTCCCACCTGCCAACCCAGGCGGCCGAAGCGCCGCTGTCTCATCGTCATGAAATGCTCCCTGGCATAAGTCGTGAATCGTCGTGCGCCGAGCTCATGGCGCGACGCTGCTGCTGCGGAATACCCCGAACATCGTGTCCAGCTCGTGCGGCGTGAGCGCCGTCCAGCCCGGCTCGCCGTCGCGCGGCTCGGCGCGCGCCGGCGTGAAGCCGTGCCGCGCCGGCTCGTCGGGCTGGCCGCCGGACGAGAAGATCATCAGGCAGCGCGCGAGATCGGGATGCTGGCTGTCGGCATAGTGCCGCCCGACCGTGTCGAGAAAGCGCGACAGCGAGACCTGCGGGATCCTGCCGAGCACGGCGGCCAGCATGTCATTGACGCGCAGCTGGGTCGGATGCGCGAGCGTGGTCGGGCGCGCCGTGCCGGCGGCCCGGCCGTCGTCGGCGAGCGCGCGGCGCACGATCCAGTCGGCCACCAGCCCGGTGGGCGTGCAGTTCGAGGTGTCCTCGAGTTCCGGCGCGACGCCGGCCAGCTGCACGACGCGGCAGAGGATGCTGAAGCTGGCGAGCGGATTGGCGACCGGGTGCAGCGCGTCGGGCATCATCTCGCCGAGGCGGTGGACCTGCGCGTCGAGCCCGTGCGCGCGCAAGCCGGCGACGATCTGCTCCGAGACCCACTTGGTGCGGCTGTAGCCGTTGCGCAGCGCGGCCAGCATGGCCTCGATCCCGGCGCTGCCCGGTGTGCCGTCCACGACTTCCTGGCCGGTGGCGGCGGCGATGCTCGACAGGTAGACGAAGCGCGCGCCGGCCGCGAGCGCGTAGGCGCCGAGCGCGGCCGTGGCGGCCACGTTCGGCTCGTGCAGCTGCCGGTACGACTTCGAGAAGTTGACGTCGGCGGCGGCGTGCAGCACGAGGCGCGGCGCCGGCGGCAGATGCCGCGCCGCGTCGGGCGCGCAGAGATCGAGCGCGACCGCCGTGACGCGGCCGGCCGGCAGGCCCGGCACGAGCGCGGCGAGACGGGCCGCGGCGGCGCGGTCGTCGGCGGCGCGCACCGGGCAGACGATCGGCCCGGCGCCGTGGCGCAGCAGCGCCGCGAGCAGCGCGCGGCCCACGTAGCCGGTCGCGCCGGTCAGCACGATGGCCGCGCCGGACGGCGGCGCGGACCCGGCCGCGCGCGGGCTCGCCGGCCGGCCGAGTCGGGCGATGTCGTGTTCGATGGCGCGCGCCGTGCCGGCGTCGTCGCCGGCCTGCGCATCGTGCGAGAGCAGCGTGGCGAGCGTGGGCGCCGTGAGGAACGCGGCCAGCGCGAGGCGCCTGCCGGTCAGGCGCTCGGCTTCGAGCAGCAGCTTCAGCGCGCCCAGCGAATCGAGGCCGGCCAGCACCAGGTCGTCGTCGGGGCCGGGCTGCTGGCCGGGCAGGATGCGCCGCAGCGCGGCCAGCAGCGCCTGCTGCGTGTCACCGGTCCGGCCAGGCTGGCCGGCCCCGGCCGCGGGCGGGTCGAACGTGCAGTGCGCGGCGATCAGCGCCTTGCCGTCGATCTTGCCCGACACGGTCAGCGGGAACGCATCGAGCTGCCGCAGCAGCGCCGGCACGCTGCTCCTGCCGAGCTTGCGTTCGAGGTGCGCGCGCAGTTCCGCTGGCGCCACCTCGGCGCTGGCCGTGTAGAAGCCGGCGAGCCAGGTGCCGTCGTCGCTCCTGACGGGCAGCACCTTGGCCTTGCTGACGCTCGGGAAATCGTACAGATGATGCTCGATCTCGCCGAGTTCGATCCGCACGCCGGCGATCTTGATCTGGTCGTCGATGCGTCCGTCGAAGTAGAGCAGGCCGTCGGCCTCGACGCGCCCGAGATCGCCGGTCCGGTAGATCACCTCGGAGCCGAGCGGCAGCCCGGTATCGCGCCGGAACACGGCCTGCGTGCGCTCGGGCTCGCCGAGATAGCCGAGGCCCATGCAGGCGCCGCCGATCACGATCTCGCCGATCTGGCCGCGCGGCACCGGGCGCAGCTGCTCGTCCACCACCGCGAGCGCGGTGTTGTCGATCGGCAGGCCGAGCGGCACGGCGGCCTCGCTGCCGCTGAAGGCATGGAACACCATGCCGATCGACGCTTCGGTCGGGCCGTAGGTGTTGACGATGCGCGCCGCCGGCAGCAGCTTCAGCAGGTCGCGCAGCAGGTGCGGATTGAGCTTCTCGCCGCCCACCAGGATGTAGCGCAGGCTCGCGAGCTTGTCGAGCTGCTCGCGCGAATTGCGCAGCAGCTGGATCAGCTGTTCGAGGATCGACGGCACGAAGTCGGTCATCACCACGCGCCGCGCCGCGATGGTGTCGAGCGTCGCGTCGAAATCGAGGATGCCGAAGCGTTCGGGGATCGCCACCTCGGCACCGATCGACAGCGGCCAGAAGATCTGCCAGAGCGAGCTGTCGAACACGTGGCTGGAGTTCTGCAGCACCGCCTCGCCGGGCCGCAGGTCGAAGCGGCGGCTCATGGTGGCGGCGCGGTTGGCGAGGCCGGAGTGGACGTTGAGGCAGCACTTGGGCACGCCGGTGCTGCCCGAGGTGAAGAAGCCGTAGGCCAGCGAGCCGCCGCGGCAGGGCTCGGCGTCCGCGATCGAGGCGGTGGGCGCGGTGGCCCGCAGCGTCTCGGCGATCGGCACGCAGCGCCAGCCGTCGAGCGCGTCGCCGGCTTCGTCCACCACCAGGATGCCGGTGTCGATGCGCCCGAGCGCGAGGTCGCGGCGCGCCTCGGGGCCGTCCATCGCGAGCGGCGCGAAGGCCCCGCCCGCGGCCCAGATGCCGATCATCGCGGCGATCATGCCGGGGCCGCCGCGCGTGAGCACCGGCACCAGCTGGCCGGGCGCGAGGCCGGCGGCGAGCAGTGCGTCGCGGATCAGGCCGCTTTGCCGGTCGAGCTGCGCGTAGGAGATCCGGCGCTCGCCATACGAGATCGCCACGGCGTCGCGGCGCACGCGGCATTGTGCGGCGATGCTCGGGTAGAGCGAATCGGGGCCGGCATTCTCGATGCGCGGCCCGATCAGGATGCTGTCTTCGTGCATAAGCCCTCTCTCGATTGGATTTGGCGTTCTTATAGGTGCAGGTGTCGGGCGTCCTCGATCGCGGCGCGGGCCGGTGCGTCGCCTGCGCCGTGGCGGGCGCGTGGTTGGCCCGGCTCGTGAGGCCGGCCGCGCCTGGCATGCGCCATGCCGTGCGGGCGTTGTCGACTCACGCGACCCACGCCGCCCGCTTCGCCCGCGCGGCCGTCGTGCCGTGTACCCGGTGGACTCATGGCGCCGCGCCGCCGCGTCACTCGCTCCACTGCGTGCCGCCGCCGGCGAAGCGGCGCTCGATGCCGGTATGCGTGGTGCCGGCGTCGATCCGGCGCACGAAGCCGAAGCCGCCGCGCAGCGCCACCGTCACCGCGCCCGACAGCGCGCCGCACACCTGCCCGAACTCCGCGCGCCGCGCCACGGCGGGTGCGCCGTACCAGAGGCCGGCGTAGGCGTCGGCGCAGAGCTGGCGCGACAGCGCGTCGATCCGCTCCAGCTCGGCGTTGGTCAGCGCCAGCTCCTGCAGCGCCGCCCAGGCGAGGCCGACCAGCGTGAGCCCGGGCGCCTCGTACACGCCGCGGCACTTGGTGCCCTTCAGGCGCGTCTCCATCACGCCGATCCGGCCGAGGCCGTGCGCGCCCGCGCGCGCGTTGGCCTGCGCGAGCAGCGCGAGCGCGTCGCCGCGCGTCTCGCCCACCTGCACCAGATGGCCGTGCTCGAAGTGCAGCGTGAGATCCTCGGCCTGCGCGTCGTCGAACGGCGCGCGCGTCATGGCGAACGGCGCGGTGGTCCAGTCGCTGTCGTGGCGCTCGATCTCGGTGCCCTCGTGCGAGATGCCGAGCAGCGAGCCGTCCGACGACCACGCCACCTTGTCCTCGAGCGCGGCGGGCCGCTCGCCGGTCCAGCGCGCGATCGCGTCCACCATGAAGCGGCGCGTGGGGGCTTCCTGGCCGCCGTTCCATTGCGCGAGGCTGGCCTGCACCGACACGGCGGGGTGCAGCTCGGCGAACAGGTTCTGGAAGCGCCGCTGGTCGTTGCCGAACGCGACGCAGCCGTGCGCCACCGCGGTGGCGTCGGGGCGCTCGCCGGCGAGCCAGCGCGAGCAGCCCGAGATCAGGCCGGCCCGCAGCAGCCCGGTGGTGTTCCAGTAGCCGGTGCGGTGGCGGGCCTGCGCACGCGCCGCCTCGAGCCCGAGGTCGGCCAGCTCGGCGCGAATGTCCTGTCGCGCGAACGGGATCCGGTTTTGCTCGAGATAGCGCACGAACGGCTCGGCCAGCGCTTCGTCGCACTGATCCACGTCCGCAAACCATACTTCGACGGGCTGATCGAGTTCGATCAGCCGTCCCGTCACATACCAGCTCGATAATCCACCGCCTGCCAATACGATCGTCGTCATCGAAATTGCCTTGAAGAATCGCGGCGCGCGATGAAATCATCTGCGCCACGTGAATGTCGTGGAGCGTTGCCGGTAAAGCCGAAGCGCCATGCCGCGGGCGCGCGCCGTCATCTGCCGCAATGCGGCATGCGTGATCGGGTGGTTTGATTATGTTTTTATTTTGAAACGGGGCGGCGGCGTGAATCGCAATGGGGCGCCCGATTCAATTGCCGCGAATTACTGCCTGAATACCGCCAGTTTGGTGGCGAGCCCGAGAAAGAAAACGCCGAGCGTGCGATCGATCCAGGTCGCGGCCTTTTGATTGGCGCGAATCCGGGCGGCCAGCCGGTCGCCGAGCAGGATCAGCGGCGGCTCCACCAGCGCCGCCACCGCGATGATCAGGATGCCGTGGACGGCGAGCTGCAGCGGCACCGGGCCGGCGCCGTCCACCACGAACTGCGGCAGCAGCGCGAGGAAGAAGATCGCGACCTTCGGGTTGAGGATGTCGATGAAGGCGCCCTGGAAAAACACTTCCGAGATGGTGCGCGGCTTGACCGGCTCGTTGATGTGGAACGCGCCGGCCTTCGACAGCAGCGCCTGGATGCCGAGCCAGGTCAGGTAGGCCACGCCCACCCACTTGACGATCAGGAACATGGTGGCCGACGTGTAGAGGATCGCCGACAGCCCGATCGCCGCGCACGACACGTGGAACAGCGCGCCCACCCAGATCCCCAGCATCGCCGCGAAGCCGTGGCGCCGGCCGCTCTTCAGCGTATTGCCGAGAATGAATGCGATATCCGGGCCGGGAGAGATATTGAGCAGAATCGCCATCGACAAAAAAGCGATCCAGTGAGCGAAATCGTAATTCAGCATGAATTCATCCGTATCCGGTCGAATCTCGATGCGGCGGCGCGTGATGCGCGCCCGCCGGTGAATCCGAAACATTCGACGCGCAATCACTGCGGACTGCGGCGTGAGCGGCGGCTCGTGGCAGCCCGTCAGAGAATAAGCAACCATTTCGGGCGCGGCAACCCTTTCCTTGAAAAATTTCTCCGATTGCTTACCTTCCGGCCTGGTTTGACGAATATGAAATGAAGCTGTCCCGACAAATCAGGACAATCGAGTAAATAATGCATGGATAAATGTATTGTCAGACGTCGAATCTGCAATATTGGACGAATTGAATAAGGTTCGGTATTGAATGCGAAGCGCGGGTAAATCCCGATCGCCATTGGGTCCGGTTGATTATTCGCGTCGCGTATTCGTCTGCTCAATCGAGGCGCCGGGAAAAATTCCGCGTCTGCAACCTTCGGTCCGGCCCGCGCGCGCTTTCACGCGATAATGCCGTTTTGCCCCGCACCGACACCGTGAGTTCCCCCGCGCCCGCTCCGGATTCCCCCGCGCCGGCCGTTTCCGCGGCCGGCGCGCACGCGTTCGTGCGCAAGATCATCCATCTCGACTGCGACTGCTTCTACGCGTCGGTCGAGATGCGCGACGATCCTTCGCTGCGCGGTCGTCCGCTCGCGGTGGGCGGCCGGCCCGACCGGCGCGGCGTGATCGCCACCTGCAACTACGACGCGCGGCGCTACGGCGTGCATTCGGCGATGTCGTCGGCGCTGGCGATGCGCAAGTGCCCGGACCTGCTGATCCTGCCGCCGTCGATGGACAAATACCGGATCGCCTCGCGCGCGATCATGGAGATCTATCGCGACTACACGCCCGAGGTCGAGCCGCTCTCGCTCGACGAGGCCTATCTCGATGTCAGCTGCACCGGGCGCTGCCAGGGCAGCGCGACGCTGATCGCGCGCGAGATCCGCGCGCGCGTGCGCGACGCGGTGGGCGTGACGGTCTCGGCCGGGGTCGCGCCGAACAAGTTCGTCGCCAAGATCGCCTCCGACTGGAACAAGCCCGACGGCCTGTTCGTGGTGCGGCCGCACGAGGTGGACGCGTTCGTGGCGGCGCTGCCGGTGCGCAAGCTGTTCGGTGTCGGCCGCGTCACCGCGGGGCGGCTCGAGCGGCTCGGCATCGAGACTTGCGCGCAGTTGCGAGAATGGTCGCTGTTCGACCTGCATCGCGAGTTCGGCGCGTTCGGCCGGCGCCTGCACGAACTGTCGCACGGCATCGACGAGCGTCGCGTGCGCGCCGACCGCGAGCGCAAGTCGGTCAGCGTCGAGACCACCTACGTCCACGATCTCGCCACGCTCGAGCAGTGCGCCGCGGAAATGCGCCGGCTGGTGCCGCAGCTCGACGCGCGCATCGAGCGGGCCGGTGCGCGCCGGCTGGTCCGCAAGCTCTACGTGAAGATCCGCTTCGCCGATTTCCAGCGCACCACGGTGGAGTGCGTGGCCGACGCGACCGACGTGGAGACCGCCATCACGCTGCTCGCCAAAGGGCTCGCGCGGCGGCCGCAGGCGGTGCGGCTGCTCGGCGTGGGCGTGCGCGTGGACGAGGACACGGCCGAGCGCCATGGCCAGATCGCGTTGTTCGATGACGAGGCGGAGGGGGGCAAGGGAGCGAGCGAGGTGGAAGCGGACGTCATCGACGACGCGGTGGAGGAGGGCGAGGCAGCTGTGGACATCACCGACAACGTGCCCGATGCAGGCGACCACGCCCGCGAGAACGACGGCTCCGCCGAATCCGGCGCGGCATGAAAAAACGGCGCCCGTACTACCGGGCGCCGTTCGGTGCAGCCAGGCGGGCCAGCAGCCCGCGCCCGCCTGTCGAACCCGCGGCGCTGCTACGCTGGCTCAGCCTCAGTGCGCGGCGGCCGTCATCCCGTTATGGCGCAGCAGCGCGTCGATTTCCGGCTCGCGGCCGCGGAACGCCTTGAACGAATCCATCGCGGGCCGGCTGCCGCCGACCTCGAGGATCTCGCGGCGGTAGCGCGTGCCGGTGGCGGCGTCGAGCACCGTGCCGCCGGCCCTGGCCGCTTCCTCGAAGGCCGCGTAGGCGTCGGCCGACAGCACCTCGGCCCACTTGTAGCTGTAGTAGCCGGCCGCGTAGCCGCCCGCGAAGATGTGGCTGAACGTGTTCGGCCAGCGCGAGAACGGCGCCTGCGGGATCACGTGGAAGCGCTCGTTGATCTCGCGCGCGAACTCGACGGCGTTCTGCGCGCCGGCCGGATCGAAATCGACGTGCAGCAGCATGTCGTACATCGAGAACACGATCTGGCGCAGCGTGCCGAGTCCGCTCTGGAAATTCTTCGCGGCCAGCATCTTGTCGAACAGCTCGCGCGGCAGCGAAGCGCCCGTCTCGACGTGCGACGACATCGACGGCAGCACGTCCCACTCCCAGCAGAAGTTCTCCATGAACTGCGACGGCAGCTCCACGGCGTCCCACTCCACGCCGTTGATGCCCGACACGCCGAGTTCCTCGACGCGCGTGAGCATGTGGTGCAGGCCGTGGCCGAACTCGTGGAACAGCGTGATCACTTCATCGTGCGTGAAGCAGGCGGGCTTGCCGCCGACCGGCGCGGAGAAGTTGCAGGTCAGGTAGGCCACCGGCGTCTGCACCTGCGCGCCGCGCTTCGCGCGCGAGCGCGCGTCGTCCATCCAGGCGCCGCCGCGCTTGCCCTCGCGCGCGTAGAGATCGAGGTAGAACTGCGCGACCAGCGTGCCGTCCGGATTCTCGACGCGGAAGAAGCGCACGTCCTGATGCCAGACCGGCGCCTCGTCGCGGCGGATCTTCACGCCGAACAGCGTCTCGGTGACGGTGAACAGGCCCCGCAGCACGGCCGGCTCGGGGAAGTACTGCTTCACCTCGTTTTCCGAGAACGCGTAGCGCTGCTGGCGCAGCTTCTCGGCCGCGTAGGCCACGTCCCACGGCGCCAGCTCGCGCAGGCCGAGCGTGTCGGCCGCGAACGCGCGCAGCTCGTCCCAGTCGCGCTCGGCGTGCGGACGCGCGCGCACCGCGAGGTCTTCCAGGAACGCCGTGACCTGGGCCGGCGATTCGGCCATCTTCGGCGCGAGCGAGACTTCGGCGAAGTTCGCGTAGCCGAGCATCCGGGCCTCCTCGCGGCGCAGCGCGAGCGTGTCGGCGACGATCTTCGTGTTGTCCCATTCCACCTTGCCGCCGCCGTATTGCGGGCCGAGTTCGGAGGCGCGCGTCACGTAGGCGCGATACAGCGTCTCGCGCATCGCGCGGTTCTCGGCGTATTGCAGCACCGGGAAGTACGACGGGAAATGCAGCGTGAACTTCCAGCCGGCCTTGTCCTCGCGCTGCGCGGCCTCGCGCGCGGCCGCGATCGCGTCGTCGGGCAGGCCGCGCAGCTCGTCCTCGGCCTGCGCGTAGTACGCGTAGCCGTTGGTGGCGTCGAGCACGTGGTCCGAGAACGCCTTCGACAGCGCCGCCTGCTGCTCCTGCAGCTCGGCGAAACGCGGCTTGCGGTCCTCCGGCAGTTCGGCGCCCGACAGGCGGAAGTCGCGCAGCGAGTTGTCGAGGATCTTGCGGCGCTCGGCCGAGAGCGTCGCGTATTCGCCGCCGGCCGCGATCGCCTTGTACTTCTCGTAGAGCGCGAGGTTCTGGCCCACGCTCGACCAGAACTCGGTCACGCGCGGCAGGTTCTCGCCATAGGCGGCGCGCAGCTCGGGCGTGTCGGCCACCGCGTTCAGGTGGCCGATCACGCCCCAGGCGCGGCCGAGCGGCTCGGTCACGCGCTCGACCGTCTCGACCACCTCGGCCCAGGTGGCCGGCGTGGCCGGATCGGCGGCGCGCGCGACGGCGTCCTCGGCCTGTTCGAGCAGCGTATCGAGGGCGGGCGTCACGTGTTCGGGACGGATCTCCGCGAAGCGGGGCAGGCCGGAGAAATCGAGAAGCGGATTGGCGTTGGCGCTGACGGACATGGGGCTCCCTGCGGGGTCGGATTGCGATGAACGGACGCGGCGGCGATACCGCCGCATGTCGACATTATTGGGGCGGCCTGGCCGGTTTCCAATCGGAAGTTGCTAACGACGCGATTGGCGCGGCGCGGGAGGCGCGGTGGGGACGCGAAAAACGGTGGTGGGGCGAGGGGCTGGCGCACACGGTGCGGTGGGGCGGGAGCGTGCCGTGATCGAGCCGGCGGCGATGGCGCGGGATCGGCGCGGCGGGAATCAGAGGCGACCCGTGGTGCCGGTTGCGCGCTGGCGCATCCATGCGTCACGGATGCCGAACGGAGCCGTCCGCGCATGCCGCGCAGGGCCGCTTACGCGGACCGCACGGCCGCATGCCGTGCCGCCCGCTCGTGCATGCGCGCGCAGCGCAGCGCAGCGTACTCAGGCCGCCGCGCCGGCCGCGCGTTCGGCGGCCTCGATCGTGTTGATCAGCAGCATCGTGATCGTCATCGGGCCGACGCCGCCCGGCACCGGCGTGACGAAGCCGGCCACCTCGCGGATCGCGTCGAAATCGATGTCGCCGCACAGCTTGCCCGCGTCGTTGCGGTTCATGCCGACGTCGATCACCGTCGCGCCCGGCTTCACCATCTCGGCGGTCAGCACGTTGCGCTTGCCGACCGCGGCCACCACCACGTCGGCGCTGCGCGTGTGGGCGGCCAGGTCGCGCGTCCTGCTGTGGCAGATCGTGACCGTCGCGCCGGCCTCGAGCAGCAGCATCGCCATCGGCTTGCCGACGATGTTCGAGCGGCCGATCACCACCGCGTTCGCGCCGGCCAGCTCGATGCCGTGCGCCTCGAACATCTTCATCACGCCGTAGGGCGTGCAGGGACGGAACAGCGGCTTGCCCGTCATCAGCGCGCCGGCGTTCGCGACGTGGAAGCCGTCCACGTCCTTCTCGGGCGCGATCGCCTCGATCACCTTGTGGCTGTCGATGTGCGGCGGCAGCGGCAGCTGCACGAGGATGCCGTGGATTCGCGGGTCGCGGTTCAGCTCGCCGATGCGCGCGAGCAGGTCGGCCTCCGACAGCGTCGCCGGGAACACGTCCTTGTGCGAGAAGAAGCCGTTGTCCTCGCAGGCCTTGATCTTGTTGCGGACGTAGACCTCGCTGGCCGGATTGTCGCCGACCAGCACGACCGCGAGGCCGGGACGATGGCCGCGCGCGGTGAGCGCCGCGGCGCGTTCGGCGGCTTGCGCGCGCAGGGTCTTCGAAAGGGCGTTGCCGTCGATCAGGGTGGCTGTCATGGTGGGATTCGATCCGAATAGGGGAAACCGGCGCGGGCGGTGGGCGGAACACCGCCGCAGCAAAGCACGGAATTATACCCATCGCCTGTCGGCGTCCGACATCGATGCCGTACCGTGCGCCACGGCGGCGTCGGGCGTGGTGGCGTCAGGCGGGAGACACGAGCGAGGAAGTGAGATCGAGAAATTGGTACCGGTTCCATCGCCGCGCATGACGCGAGGCGCAGCGCCGGGCGCCGCAGGCCGGCGCCACGCGCGCCGGAAAACCCGGCGGCGCGCGATGCGGCCCGATGAAACGGTTGGGAGGAAGCCGCTTACGCCGGCTTCTTGGACAGCGCCAGACGCAGCAGGTCGGCGACCGTGTTGACGTTGAGCTTTTCCATGATGTTCGCGCGGTGCGCCTCGACGGTCTTGATGCTGATGCCGAGGTCGTCGGCGATCTGCTTGTTGAGGCGGCCGGCGATGATCCGTTCGAGCACCTGCTGTTCGCGCGCGGTCAGCTTCGAGAGCCGCTCGCTCGCGGCGCGCTGCTCCTGCACGCTCTTGCTCTCGTTGCGCGCCTTGTTGAGCATGCGCTCGACCAGGCTGCGCAGTTCGGCTTCGTCGAACGGCTTCTCGATGAAGTCCATGGCGCCCTTCTTCATCGTCGAGACCGCCATCGGCACGTCGCCGTGGCCCGTCACGAAGATGATCGGCAGCGCGGCGTTGTCGGCGATCAGGCGCTCCTGCAGTTCGAGCCCGCTCATCCCCGACATCCGCACGTCGAGGATCAGGCAGGCGATCTGGCCGGCCTGCTGGGCCGGCTGGTACGCGTCGAGAAACTGTTCCGCGCTCGAGAAGCATTGCACGCGATAGCCGTTCGCCTCCAGCAGCCAGCGCAGTGAATCGCGCACGGCCTCGTCATCGTCGACGACAAAGACGGTTTCCTGAGGGGTGGTGACAGGGCTATTCATATCTCTCCCGTAACGGTATGTGATGCCACGCTGCCGCGGCCGTGGTTCTCGGGTGCCCCGATGGGCAAGCTGCAATGGAACGTCGCGCCGGAGACGCGGCCGTCCGCCTCGATGTTGTTGACGACCCAGAGCCGCCCGCGGTGCGACTCGATGATCGATCGACAGATGTTGAGCCCCATGCCCATGCCGTCGGACTTGGTGCTGTAGAACGGTTCGAACAGACGCTCGGCGGTGGCCTCGTCGACGCCCGGGCCCTGGTCGATCACGCGGATGTCGACGAAGCCGGCCTCGATGTCGGCCACCACGCGGATCAGGCCGTCGGCCTGCGGGTCCTTCACGTCGCCCATCGCCTCGGCGGCGTTCTTCATCAGGTTCATCAGGACCTGCTCGATCAGCACCGGGTCAACATAGATGATAGGCATTCTGGCGCGGATCTCGGTAACGATCCGGATGCGCCGCTTGCGGGCCTCGATTTCGGCGAGCCCGACCGCGTCGGCGACGATGTCGGCCACGCGCGCGGCCTGCCGCTTGGGCTCGCTGCGCTTCACGAATTCGCGGATCCGCTTGACGATCATGCCGGCGCGCAGCGCCTGCTGGGCGGTTTTCTCTAGCGCGGGCAGCAGCGTCTCGGCGGTGCCGCGTCCGCTCTTGACGAGCGCGACGGTGCCCGAGCAGTAGTTGTTGATCGCCGCGAGCGGCTGGTTCAGTTCGTGCGCGATCGACGAGGCCATCTCGCCCATCGTCATCAGCCGGCTCGTGAACTGCAGCTTCTCTTCCTGCTGGTGCGCGAGTTCCTGGGCCTTCTTGCGGGTCGTGATGTCGGTGGCGATCTGCATCTGCGCGAGATGGCCGTCGACCCACTGGATGTACTGGCGGCGCACCTCGAACCACTTCTGGATGCTCTCGACGTAGACTTCCTGCGCGTCGGCCGTGCTCTCGGTCAGCGCGGTGGCGGGCAGCCCGGCGAACGCGTCGACCATGTCGATCGAGTCCGACGAGGCCTGGGTCGAGTCGAAGCCGCCGCCCGACAGTTCCAGATGGCCGTCCGGACGAATCCCGAACAGGTGGCGGTAGTAGCGGTTGGCGAACAGCAGCTCGGCTTCGTCGGCGGCCAGCACCGAAACGGCCGCGTCGAGGCTTTCCAGCACCGTGGTGAAGCGCTCGTGCGCGGCGGCCAGTTCCTCGCGCGCGCGTTTCGGCTCGGTGATGTCGGTCATCGACGACATCCAGCCGGTCTGGCGGCCCGAGCTGTCGATCAGCGGCGAGACGTAGAGCCGCGCATGGAACATCGAGGCGTCCTTGCGGCGCACCCGCAGCTCGAAGCCCGAGGACGGCGCCTTGCCGCGCAGCGTCATGTCGAGCTGGCGCTGCATCTCCGGATACGCGTCGCGCGGCCAGTACGGGAACGGCGCGACCTTGCCGACCAGGTCGTCCTCGTCCCAGCCCGTCATGCGGCAGAACGCCGGGTTCACGTGGGTGATGCGGCCGTGCATGTCGAGCACGCGCATGCCGATCAGCACCGAATTCTCCATCGCGCGGCGGAAGAACGCTTCCGCGTACAGCGCCTGCTGCGCCTCGAAGCGCTGCCGCGTGTGCTTCCAGAGGCTCCACAGGCTCCAGAGCACGAAACAGGACAGGCCCGCGACGAGCCAGACGAGCGTGTTGTTCGTCAGGTTCGTCATCTGCGGATACGAATAGACGCGCACCGTCAGGCCCTGGCCGGGCGGGTCGAGCGGCAGGTCGTAGTGGGCGTCGCGCGGCAGCCGCGGGCGCGAGGAGGTGGAGGCCAGCTCGCGATTGTTGACGTCGGTGATCGAGATCTTGTACTTGGCCGACAGCTCGGGCGGGATGTCGTGCTTGAGGATGCCCTCGACCGAGAACACCGCGGCGATCGAGCCCAGGTACTCGCGGTCGCGCGTGACGGGCGTCTGCAGCGTCACGAAGCCGTTGCCGAAATCGTCGTAGGCTATCGCCGAGTAGGCCTGTCGGCGCGACTCGTGCGCGTCGCGCCAGGCGCCGCGCACGATCTCGGCCATCTGGGCGTCGTTGGGCCGTGCGAGCCGCTGGCCCAGCGCCGGCAACTGCATGTCGGGCCAGCGCGCCGTGCCGGGCGCGACGTACCAGTTCAGATAGAGGATTTCCGGATGCGCCTGCATCACGTCGCCGACCGCGGACTGGAAGCCGTGCTCGTCGATGCGGCCCAGCGCGAGGTCGCGCGCGAACGCCTGCAGCTGTTCCTGGGCGCTCGTCATCGACAGGCGGATCTGCTGCTGCGCCCAGGCGACGTTGCGATAGAGGGTGTCTTCCTGCTGCTGCTGCTCGCGGCGGTTGAGGCTCCACAGAATCAGGCTCATCACCACCAGGAACACGAGGATCGACAGCAGTGGCGTCAACAGATAGGAATTGGACCACCACGGGCCGTGGTGCCAGCGGGACGGCTGCGAGTCCGCCGAGGCACCGGAGGCTCGCGCCGAGCGTGCGAATAGCCGATCGGTCAACATGGCACGCATTGTAGCTCAGGGCATTGCGGGCCAAACGCGGTGTCGCAGTATTGAACCGAAAGCGAAATTTGCCGCACGAAGGCCTTGTAGACAGGGTGCAGCGCAGCATTATTTCGTATTGTGAGAAACAATCTCATAACCCGAAAATTTAGTTGCATCGGTCCGGCGAGCCTCTTTACAATCCGCCGGGAGCTTGCCGCAGCCGCCGGAATCAGGTCGTCTGCACGCAGCGCGATCTCACCCTCAGGACCCAGGAGACGAGCATGTCCGCTGTACCCAACGAAGTGATGAAGTACGTCGCCGCCGAGCAGGACGACGATTCGCAAGAAACCGTCGAATGGCTGGAGGCGCTGGACGGCGTGATCTCGTCCGTCGGTCCGGGCCGTGCGCATTACCTCATCGAAAAGCAGATCGAGTTCGCCCGCATGCATGGCGAGCATCTGCCGTTTTCCGCGAACACCCCCTACATCAACACCATCCCGGTCGAGCGTCAGGCGAAGATCCCGGGCGATCAGGACATCGAACACCGGATCCGCTCGTACACGCGCTGGAACGCGATCGCGATGGTGCTGCGCGCCGGCAAGGACACCAACGTCGGCGGCCACATCGCCTCGTTCGCGTCGGCCGCGACGCTCTATGACGTCGGCTTCAACCATTTCTGGCATGCCCCGTCCGCCGAGCACGGCGGTGACCTCGTGTTCGTGCAGGGCCACTCGTCGCCGGGCGTCTACTCGCGCGCGTTCCTGCTCGGCCGCCTGAGCGAGGATCAACTCAACAACTTCCGCCAGGAAGTCGGCGGCAACGGCATCTCGTCGTACCCGCACCCGTGGCTGATGCCGGACTTCTGGCAGTTCCCGACGGTGTCGATGGGCCTCGGCCCGATCATGTCGATCTACCAGGCGCGCTTCATGAAGTACCTGGAAGCGCGCGGCATCGCCAAGACCGCGGGCCGCAAGGTCTGGGCCTTCCTCGGCGACGGCGAGACTGACGAGCCGGAATCGCTCGGCGCGATCGGCATGGCGAGCCGCGAGCGGCTCGACAACCTCGTGTTCGTGATCAACTGCAACCTGCAGCGCCTGGACGGCCCGGTGCGCGGCAACGGCAAGATCATCCAGGAACTCGAATCGGAATTCCGCGGCGCCGGCTGGAACGTCATCAAGGTGATCTGGGGCAGCCGCTGGGATTCGCTGCTGGCCCGCGACAAGTCGGGCGCGCTGATGCGCCGGATGATGGAAGTCGTCGACGGCGAGTACCAGACCTACAAGTCGGAGTCGGGCGCGTTCGTGCGCGAGCACTTCTTCAACACGCCGGAACTGAAGGCGATGGTCGCCGACTGGTCCGACGACGACATCTGGAACCTGAACCGCGGCGGCCATGATCCGCACAAGATCTACGCGGCGTTCCACGAGGCGAGCAACACCAAGGGCGCGCCGACCGTGATCCTCGCGAAGACGATCAAGGGCTACGGGATGGGCGAAGCCGGCCAGGCGATGAACATCACGCACCAGCAGAAGAAGCTGCCGGTGGAACAGCTCAAGCGCTTCCGCGACCAGTTCCGTCTGCCGATCGCCGACGACGTGATCGGCGACATCCCCTACCTGAAGTTCGAGGAAGGCTCGAAGGAACTCGAGTACATGCGCGCGCACCGCCAGGAGCTCGGCGGCTACCTGCCGCAGCGCCGCCAGAAGGCGGAATCGCTGCCGGTGCCGATGCTCGACGCGTTCGAGCCGCTGCTCAAGGGCACCGGCGAAGGCCGCGAGATCTCGACGACGATGGCGTTCGTGCGGATCCTGAACATCCTGCTGAAGGACAAGGCGCTCGGCAAGCGCGTCGTGCCGATCGTGCCGGACGAGTCGCGTACCTTCGGCATGGAAGGCCTGTTCCGCCAGATCGGCATCTGGAACCAGCAGGGCCAGAAGTACGTGCCGGAAGATTCCGACCAGCTGATGTTCTACAAGGAATCGGAAACCGGCCAGATCCTGCAGGAAGGCATCAACGAAGCGGGCGGCATGTGCGACTGGATCGCGGCGGCGACGTCGTATTCGACGCACGGCGAGATCATGGTGCCGTTCTACATCTTCTATTCGATGTTCGGCTTCCAGCGCATCGGCGACCTGGCCTGGGCGGCGGGCGACATGCGTTCGCGCGGCTTCCTGCTGGGCGGCACCGCCGGCCGTACCACGCTGAACGGCGAAGGCCTGCAGCACGAAGACGGCCACTCGCTGCTGTGGGCGGCGTCGGTGCCGAACTGCGTCAGCTACGACCCGACCTTCGGCTACGAGCTCGCCGTGATCATCCAGAACGGCCTGCAGCGCATGGTGGCCGACCAGGAAGACGTGTACTACTACGTCACGGTGATGAACGAGAACTACGAGCACCCGGCGATTCCGCAGGGCGAGCACGTGGCGGCCGACATCATCAAGGGCATGTACGCGTTCCGCAAGGCCGAGGCCGACCAGAAGGCACCGCGCGTGCAACTGCTCGGCGCGGGCACGATCTTCAACGAAGTGATCGCCGCGGCCGAACTGCTGAAGAACGACTGGGGCGTCGCCGCCGATCTCTGGAGCGTGCCGAGCTTCACCGAGCTGGCTCGCGAAGGCCACGAGGTCGAGCGCTGGAACCTGCTGAACCCGACCGAGGAACGCCGCCTGTCGCACGTCCAGACGCTGCTGAAGGACGCGCAGGGCCCGGTGATCGCGTCGACCGACTACGTGCGCGCGCTGGCCGACCAGATCCGCGGCCAGATCGACAACCGCTACGTGGTGCTCGGCACCGACGGCTACGGCCGCTCGGATACCCGCAAGGCGCTGCGCCACTTCTTCGAAGTGGACCGCCACTGGGTGACCGTCGCCGCGCTGAACGCGCTGGCCGACGAAGGCACGATCGACCGCAAGGTCGTCGCCGAGGCGATCAAGAAGTACGACCTCGATCCGTCGAAACCCAATCCGATGACGGTTTAAACGCCTACGTGCCATGTCACGCCGCGCCGCCCGACCAGGGCGCGCGCGGCCCAGGAGACTTTTACAGATGAGTCAAGCGATCGAAGTCAAGGTGCCGGATATCGGCGATTACAAGGACATTCCCGTCATCGAGGTGCTGGTGAAGGCGGGCGACACGGTCGAGGCCGAGCAGTCGCTCGTCACGCTCGAGTCCGACAAGGCGACGATGGACGTGCCGAGCCCGTCGGCCGGCACGGTCAAGGAAGTGAAGGTCAAGGCGGGCGACACCGTGTCGGAAGGCACGCTGATCGTCGTGTTCGAAGGCTCGGGCGAAGCCAAGGCGGAAACGCCGAAGGCCGAGGCGCCCAAGGCGGAAGCCGCGCCGGCCAAGGCCGAGACGCCGAAGGCCGACGCCCCGGCGGCGGGCGGCGGCACGGTCGACGTCAAGGTGCCGGACATCGGCGACTACAAGGACATCCCGGTCATCGAGATCGGCGTGAAGGTGGGCGACAAGGTCGAGAAGGAGCAGTCGCTCGTCACGCTCGAATCGGACAAGGCGACGATGGACGTGCCGAGCCCGGCCGCCGGTACCGTCAAGGAAATCAAGGTCAAGGTCGGCGACACGGTCTCCGAAGGCGCGCTGATCGTGGTGCTGGAAAGCGGCGACGCCGCGCCGGCCGCAGCAGCCCCGAAGGCGGAAGCGCCGAAGGCCGAGGCGCCCAAGGCGGCACCGGCCCAGGCCGAGCAGAAGGCGGCCCCGGCCGCGCAGGCTTCGGCACCGGCACCGGCACCGGCTCCGGCCGCGTCGGGCCGGGCCAGCCACGCTTCGCCGTCGGTGCGCAAGTTCGCGCGCGAACTCGGCGTCGACGTTGGCCGCGTGACCGGTTCGGGTCCGAAGGGCCGCATCACGAAGGAAGACGTGACGGCGTTCGTGAAGGGCGTGATGACGGGCCAGACCGCGGCCCCGGCCGGCGCTGCCGCGCCGGCGGGCGGCGGCGAGCTGAACCTGCTGCCGTGGCCGAAGATCGACTTCACGAAGTTCGGTCCGGTCGAGGCGCAGCCGCTGTCGCGCATCAAGAAGATCTCGGGCGCGAACCTGCATCGCAACTGGGTCATGATCCCGCACGTCACGAACAACGACGAGGCGGACATCACCGAGCTCGAGGCGCTGCGCGTCCAGCTGAACAAGGAAAACGAGAAGTCGGGCGTGAAGTTCACGATGCTCGCGTTCGTGATCAAGGCCGTGGTCGCGGCGCTGAAGAAGTTTCCGACCTTCAACGCGAGCCTCGACGGCGACAACCTGATCCTCAAGCAGTACTTCCACATCGGTTTCGCCGCCGACACGCCGAACGGGCTGGTCGTGCCGGTGATCCGCGACGCGGACAAGAAGGGTCTCGTCGACATCGCCAGGGAAATGGCCGACCTGTCGAAGGCTGCGCGCGACGGCAAGCTCAAGCCCGACCAGATGCAGGGCGGCTGCTTCTCGATCTCGTCGCTGGGCGGCATCGGCGGTACGCATTTCACGCCGATCGTCAACGCACCGGAAGTCGCGATCCTCGGTCTGTCGCGCAGCGCGATGAAGCCGGTCTGGGACGGCAAGCAGTTCGTGCCGCGCCTGACGCTGCCGATGTCGCTGTCTTACGATCACCGCGTGATCGACGGCGCCGCGGCCGCACGCTTCAATGCGTATCTGGCGTCGATCCTCGGCGATTTCCGCCGCGTGATTCTTTGATGCATGACGGCATCCGCCGTCCGGCCGCGTGCTGCGTCAGAGGCGCATCGCGCGGCCGGCGCGGCGCGCGCGGGAGTCGCCTCGGCGGCGGCCTCGTGCGTACCGGCGCGGATGCGTCGTTCGATCGGCGGTAGTCCATACAAGTAGGGGACAGTTCATGAGTCTCATCGAAGTCAAAGTGCCGGACATCGGCGATTACAACGATATTCCCGTCATCGAGGTGCTGGTGAAGGCGGGCGACACGGTCGAGAAGGAGCAGTCGCTCGTCACGCTCGAATCGGACAAGGCAACGATGGACGTGCCGAGTTCGGAAGCCGGTGTCGTCAAGGAAGTGAAGGTCAAGGTCGGCGATCTGGTTTCGCAGGGCACGCTGATCGTCGTGCTCGAGGGCAGCGCCGAGGCGGCCAAGCCCGCCGGGAAGGCGCCCGAGGCACCAGCCGCCAAGGCCGAGAAGTCGGCTGAGAAGCCGGCCGACAAGCCCGCCGAGAAGGCCGCGCCGGCCGCCGCGCCGCAGGGCGGCAGCTACTCGGGCAAGGCCGACGTCGAATGCGACATGGTGGTGCTCGGCTCCGGCCCCGGCGGTTACTCGGCCGCGTTCCGCTCGGCCGATCTCGGCATGAAGACGGTACTGGTCGAGCGTTACGCGACGCTCGGCGGCGTGTGCCTGAACGTCGGCTGCATCCCGTCGAAGGCGCTGCTGCACACGGCGCTGGTGATCGACGAGGCGGCCGCGCTGGCCGATCACGGCATCACGTTCGGCAAGCCCGAAGTCAATCTCGACAAGCTGCGCGACTTCAAGTCGAGCGTCGTCAAGCAGCTCACGGTCGGCCTCGCCGGCATGGCGAAGGCGCGCAAGGTCCAGGTGGTGTCGGGCGTGGGCGGCTTCCTCGATCCGTACCATCTCGAAGTCGTGGGCGAGAGCGGCAAGACCGTCGTCAAGTTCAAGCAGGCGATCATCGCGGCCGGCTCGCAGGCGGTGAAGCTGCCGTTCATGCCGGAAGATCCGCGCGTGATCGATTCGACCGGCGCGCTCGAACTGCGGCAGCTGCCCAAGCGCATGCTCGTGATCGGCGGCGGCATCATCGGCCTCGAAATGGCCACCGTCTACTCGACGCTTGGCGCCGAGATCGACGTGGTCGAAATGATGGACGGCCTGATGATGGGCGCCGACCGCGATCTCGTGAAGGTCTGGGAGAAATACAACGCCAAGCGCTTCGGCAACGTGATGCTGAAGACCAAGACGGTGGGCGCCGAGGCGAAGGAAGACGGCATCTACGTCAAGTTCGAGGGCGAGAAGGCGCCGGCGGAAGCGCAGCGCTACGACCTCGTGTTGGTAGCCGTCGGCCGCAGCCCGAACGGCAAGAAGATCGGTGCCGACAAGGCAGGCGTCGCGGTCACGGATCGCGGCTTCATCGAAGTCGACAAGCAGATGCGTACCAACGTGCCGCACATCTTCGCGATCGGCGATCTCGTCGGCCAGCCGATGCTCGCGCACAAGGCCGTGCATGAAGGCCATGTCGCGGCCGAGGCCGCGCATGGCGAGAAGGCCTACTTCGACGCGCTGCAGATCCCGTCGGTGGCCTACACCGATCCGGAAGTGGCCTGGGCCGGCAAGACCGAGGACCAGCTGAAGGCGGAAGGCGTCAAATACGGCAAGGCGGTGTTCCCGTGGGTCGCTTCGGGCCGCGCGATCGCCAACGGCCGCGACGAGGGCTTCACGAAGCTGCTGTTCGACGAGGAAACGCACCGCGTGATCGGCGGCGGGATCGTCGGCCTGAATGCGGGCGACCTGATCAGCGAGGTGTGCCTGGCGGTCGAGATGGGCGCCGACGCCGAGGACATCGGCAAGACGATCCATCCGCACCCGACGCTCGGCGAATCGATCGGGATGGCCGCCGAGCTGTACGAAGGCGTCTGTACCGACCTGCCGCCGCAGCGGAAGAAGTAACCGTCATCGGGCCGGCGCGCGGGTAGCGCCGGCCGGATGATGTTCGACGGCCCCGCCGGACCGAGGAAGGTCCGGCGGGGCCGTTTTCATTGGCGCGGGTGGGGTGGGGCTGTGGTTTCGGCTCCGTCGCTTGGTGCCTGCGCTCGATCCCTTCGGCCAACCAAAACCGTTCGGCCAGGAAAAAAGCCGCGCAAGTGCGCTAATGCCGTTCAGTTAAGGTTCTTTCTGAGGAACCGAACGGCATAACGAGCAGGACGGGACTTGACGGCCCGATCGC
>NZ_CP045094.1:2589628-2995960 GCF_022870505.1 Burkholderia perseverans | reverse complement strand
TAACACTTCAGCGCAGCGTTTACAACCACTCCTTCCCCAAAACAAAAATGCCGTTCAGTTGCTTAACTGAACGGCATTAGCGCAAGTGCGCGGCTTTTCGGGAGCGGCGCGCCTGACTGCGGCGCGTGATCCGGTTCGATCGGGCGGATGCCCTTCGCTCAGACGGCCTTCGGTGCGGCGGCCGTGCGGCGCGATGCAGCGGCGGCCGAGTTGGCGGCCTTGGTCGCGACGGCGGCGGCGGCGTTGAAGTTCGATTCGGCGATCTCGACGGCCTGCTTGGTGGCCTTCTGCACCGTTTCGTAGGTCGTGTTCGCGGCGTTGATCGCCGACTTCAGCGCGGCGACGGCCGTTTCCGAACCGGCCGGGGCGTTCTTCGCGACGTTGTCGACGAGCGCCTGGACCTTCAGATTCTGCTCCTGGTACTGGGCTTCGGCAACCTTGGCGAATTCGGCCTGCGTCGTCGAGGCGATGTCGTACAGGTGGCGGCCATAGGCCAGCACCTTCTCGGCGACCGGCTGGGCGAAGCTGGCCTGCAGCGCGATCAGTTCCTGCGCGTCCTTCACCGACAGCGCACGCTGCGCGTTTTCCTGGCTTTCCGCGAGCGTCGACTTCACGACCTGCACGTTCAGCTCGATCAGCTTCTCGACGCTTTCGAATGCCTTCGTCGTCAGGCCGAACAGGCTTTCGAGGTTGGCCTTCTGGGCGGCGGCGATTTGCTCGGGGGTCAACAGGGACATGGTTTTGGCTCCTGATTGACGATCGCCGGCTTCGCGGCGATCGCTTGAGTTAAGGGGCACGACAGGGGGCAATACAGTGTTCCGCATCTGCGCAATGCCTTGTGCATTGCAACAACGGTTCCCATTCTAGGACGTTCGGAACGGATGTCAAGCGCTTTTGGTGCGCTGCACAATGGCACTATTTTCCCGGAAAAACAATGGTTTGTATCGTTCCGGATGGAATCGGTTTCGGTGCCGCCGGCATTGCGCGGGACGGCTTGATGCGCGGTGTTCCCGCACGATTTGTGATCCTGGCGAATCACGGGTTTACGACGGTCAGTCGAGGTAAACCGATTGGCGCGATGGAACGTTTGAGATGGATCCCGGTCGAAAACCGCCATTCGCTTGTGCGCCGTTCGACTGTGGCACGCGGCCGCCGACTCATCTCGTTTGCGTGTTTCGATGCCGTTGATGCTGGTCCCCGCTGCAATTCGTCGCCGCGGCGCCGTTATACCGGATGTCCGGTGGGTGCCGGGTTGCGGGCATACGTTGTCATCGTATTTTTCGATGGAAAACGGGAGCGTGATTGCGCTGGCGCGATCGTCTCTTACAATCCGGTTTAACGAAAGCCGGTAAGTGCCTAAAATTGCTTATTTTTTCAGGTTTTACTACACTTGCGGAAACCTCCCGCCGCTCTGTTCAGACCCCAATGAAAGCCTCACTGTTCTCGCCGTTGAAGATGATGCACGGTGCGGCCCTCGGCACCGCGGTGTCGGTGGCTGTCTCGATGCTCGTCGCATCGGTCGCCGTCGCGCCCGCGGATGCCGTTGCCGCGCCCGCCAAATCCACCAAATCCGCGAAAGCGGCCGCGTCCGCCAAGGGCAAGAAGCGGACCGTCGCCGCCGAGAAGAAAGCCGCTCGCGTGGCCGCCGCCGAAGCGCCGCACCGCGGCCGCCGGCACGTCACGCTCGCGGCCGGCCCGGGCCACCATCACGGCGCGGTGCGCCGCGTCGCGTTCCAGCCGCGCCAGCAGTCGGTCGGTCAGGCGTTCGGCCTGCATGACACGCCCGACGCGCTCGCGCTGCGTTCGAGCGTGGCCTACGTCGTCGATCAGGCCACCTCCGAGCCGCTGTTCGACAAGAATTCGCATGCCGTCGTGCCGATCGCCTCGATCTCGAAGCTGATGACCGCGATGGTCGTGCTCGATTCGAAGGCGCCGCTCGAGGAGCAGATCGCCGTCACCGACGAGGATCGCGACTACGAGAAGGGCACCGGTTCGCGCCTGTCGGTGGGCTCGGTCCTGTCGCGCGAGGACATGCTCCACATCGCGCTGATGGCCTCCGAGAATCGCGCCGCGGCCGCGCTGTCGCGCTACTACCCGGGCGGCCGTCCGGCGTTCATCGCGGCGATGAACGCGAAGGCGAAGTCGCTCGGCATGACCGACACGCATTTCGAGAACTCGACGGGTCTGACGAGCCTGAACGTGTCGAGCGCGCGCGACCTCGTCAAGATGATCGACGCCGCGTACCAGTACCCGCTGATCCGCCGCTTCTCGACCGACCGCACCTATACGGTGTTCACCGGCAAGCGCTCGCTCGTCTACAACAGCACGAACGCGCTGGTGCGCAATCCGTCGTGGGACATCGGACTGCAGAAGACCGGCTTCATCAACGAGGCCGGCGAGTGCCTCGTGATGCAGACGACGATCCACGGCAAGCCGATCGTGATGGTGCTGCTCGATTCGTTCGGCAAGTACTCGCGCACCGCCGATGCCTCGCGCGTGCGCAACTGGCTCGACGCCGGCGGCGGTGAGCGCCTGACGGCCGCGAACACGGGCGCCGGCGGCACCTGATCGCCGCGTGGCACCGAACAAAAAACCCCGCGATCGCGGGGTTTTTTTATTGGCGCGCCGGAATTCGCGGGGCCGGATTGACTGGCGGCAGTCGGGCCGCCCGGCTGCCCGCTTCAGAGCGACTTGGTAAGCGCCTCGCCCGAGATCTCGCGCGGCGGCCGATAGCCGAGCGCCTCGGAGATGGTCAGCGCGGTGTGGCTGATCTGGCCGAGCCAGGCGTCCTGCAGCCGGTCGGCCGGGGCCGACAGCGACAATCCGGCCACCAGCTTGCCCGAGTCGTCGTAGATGCCGGCCGCGATGCAGCGAACGCCGAGCTCGAGTTCCTCGTTATCGCGCGCGCAGGCCTGCTGGCGCACCAGCGTCAGCTCGCGCTCGAGCTTCATCAGGTCGGTGATGCTGTTCTGCGTATGGCCGGCCAGACCGGTGCGCGTCGCGTAGGCGCGCACGCGCGTGGTTTCGTCGGCGGCCAGGAACAGCTTGCCGACCGAGGTCAGGTGCAGCGGCGCGCGTCCGCCGATCGCGCGCACCACCTGCATGCCCGAGCGCTCCGAATAGGCGCGCTCGATATAGACGATCTCGTCGCCCTGGCGCACCGACAGGTTCACGGTCTGCCCCGTCAGCCGGTGCAGTTCGCGCATCGGCATCAGCGCCGCGTCGCGCACCGACAGCCGCGCCTTGACGAGATTGCCGAGCTCCAGCAGCCGCATGCCGAGGCGATAGGTGCCGGGGTCCGAACGGTCGACGAGGCGGCAGGTCACCATGTCGTTGAGAATCCGGTGCGCGGTGGAAGGATGCAGCTCCGTGCGCTGGGCGAGCTCCTTCAGGCTGACCGGGTCGGTGTGGTCGGCGAGCGCATCGAGCAGTCGCATCATGCGTTCGATCACCTGGATCGACGTCTTCGGGTCAGGATTCTGAGTGCTCATCGTGAAAAATCAGTTGACCTGTCAAACGGTGAGGAGGCGATTGTATATCGTAATGTGAAAAAAGCGAACGCCGTTCGAGGAGGCCTTCTGATCGAATCGGGGAATTCCCTTTCGCCGTTTGCGGCGCTGCGGCGTTGGTCCGGCGAGCCAAACGGCGGATAATGAGCGGCGTTTTCTCGAAGGAGTCGCCATGCGAGTCGGATTGTTCGTCACCTGCCTGATTGACCTGATGCGACCCGAAATCGGTTTTTCCGCGCTGAAGCTGATCCGCGAGGCCGGTTTCGAGGTGGGCGTGCCGCCCGCGCAGACCTGCTGCGGGCAGCCCGCCTACAACTCGGGCGACCGGCGCCTCGCGCGCGATCTCGCCGAGAAGACGCTGCGCGAATTCGAGCCGTTCGACTACGTCGTGGTGCCGTCGGGCTCGTGCGGCGGCATGATCCGCGCACATTACGGCGACCTGTTCCGCGACGATCCGGAACTGATGGCGCGCTTCGGGCGCCTGCGCGAGCGCGTCTACGAGCTGACCGATTTCCTCGTCAACGTCGCGAAGGTGCAGCTGCCGCCCGGCGAATTCGGCGGGCCGGTGGCGTACCACGATTCCTGCTCCGGCCTGCGCGAACTCGGTGTGAAGGCGCAGCCGCGCGCGCTGCTGGCCCAGCGCGGCGTCGAGGTCACCGAGATGAAGGATTGCGAGCACTGCTGCGGCTTCGGCGGCACGTTCGCGGTCAAGTACGGCGCCATTTCCACTGCGATCGTCGACGAGAAGTGCGCGAACGTGCAGGCGAGCGGTGCGCGCGCCGTGGTGCTCGGCGATCTCGGCTGCATCCTCAACATCGAGGGCCGGCTGCGCCGCCTGGGCGACAGCGAGACGCGCGTGCTGCACGTCGCGCAGGTGCTCGCCGGTGATCTCTGAGCGGCTCGCGCCGCATTCCCTTTTCCGATTGCCGCCAGCCGGGTCAGCCAGCCATGCAAGTCCAATCGATGCAGTTCAAGGCGCGCGCCGGGCAGAAGCTCGCCGACCAGCGCCTGCAGCAGAACCTCAAGAAGCTGTCGACCAATTTCGTGTCGGTGCGCGCCGACGCGATGGCGCAGATCGACTTCCCGGCCACGCGCGCCGCGCTGAAGGCGCGCCGCGACCGCGCGCTGGCGAATCTCGACATCTGGCTCGAGGCGTTCGAGCGCGAGGCGTCGCGGCGCGGCACGACGGTGCTGTTCGCCGAATCGATGGCCGATGCGGCCGCGCTCGTCGCCGACATTGCCAGGCGCCACGACGTGAAGAAAGTGATCAAGACCAAGTCGATGGTGTCGGAGGAGATGCGCATCAACGCGGTGCTGGCGGAGATCGGCGTGGAGTCGGTGGAGACCGATCTGGGCGAATACATCCTGCAGATCAACGGCAACGAGGCGCCGAGCCACATCATTGCGCCGGTGCTGCACAAGGACAAGGACGAGATCGCCGACCTGTTCGCCGCCACGCACCAGCGCGCGCGGCTCACCGAGATTCCGGACATGACGCGCGAGGCGCGCGAGATGCTGCGCTCGCACTTCCTCGGCGCCGACATGGGGCTGACGGGCGGCAACTTCGTGGTGGCCGAGACCGGCTCGGTGGTGCTCGTGACCAACGAGGGCAACGAGGGCATGTGTACCGTGATGCCGCGCGTCCACGTGGCCGTGACCGGCATCGAGAAGGTGCTGCCGACGCTCGAGGATCTCGCCACCGCGATGCGGCTGCTGCCGCGCTCGGCGACCGGACAGAAGGTCTCGAACTATTTCTCGCTGCTGACAGGGCCGCGCGGCCCCGGCGACGAGGACGGCCCGGAGCACAACTACGTGGTGCTCGTCGACGGCGGTCGCACCGGCCTGCTCGGCGGCGAATTCCAGGAGATGCTGCGCTGCATCCGCTGCGGCGCCTGCATGAACCATTGTCCCGTCTATCAGAAGATTGGCGGCCACGCCTACGGCTGGGTCTATCCGGGGCCGATGGGCTCGGTGCTGACGCCGAGCTACGTGGGGATCGACCGCTCGCTCGACCTGCCGCAGGCGGCCACGCTCTGCGGCGAATGCGACAGCGTCTGTCCGGTCGGCATCCCGCTGTCGGGCCTGCTGCGCCGCCTGCGCGAGAAGCAGGTCGAGCGGCGCCTGCGGCCTTGGCGCGAGCGGGCGGCGCTGGCCGTCTGGGGCTTCGCGGCGCGCCGGCCGATGCTGTATGGCCTCGTCACCAAGCTGGCCGTGCGGATTCTCGAGCGCGTCGGCGGCGCGCGCGATTCGGGCCGCGGCATCCGGCGCCTGCCGCTCGCGGCCGGCTGGATCGATACGCGCGACCTGCCGACGCCCACCGGGCGCACGTTTCGCGAACTCTACGCGGCCTCGCAGACTCACTTGGGGTGAGGGCGGGGTACCAAAAGGCAACGTGTCGAATCGGTGTTGATTTTCCGCAGTGGCGCCGCCGCGAATTTGGCGACTGTTCGCCGCACGACAACACTGCGTTCGCTATTTGATGGTTTTTCTTAATAGATGCGATCTATAGAATGGCGTCTGTCAGCATCGGTCATGGTTCCGATGCGCAGTCACCAGGAGGTCGCATCATGAAAAAGACAATATCGATGTACTGGCCGCTCGCGATCGTCGTCCCGCTTGCCGCTGCCGCCTATCTGCACGCCTCGGCCGCCGCGCGCCCGAGCGAGCCGCTGGCGATCCGGCAGGCTTCGGCGGAACTGGCCCGCACGGTGTCGTTCGGGCTCGTCGGCGAGTCGCCCGACGCCGCGTCGGCCACGCCGATCGTCGCCACCAAGGCACTCTGATGTCGCGCCGGCCGGCCGCGACAAACGGGGCGCGCCTGTATAATGGCGCGCTTCCCTTTTTCGCGGCCGCTGGCCGCCACCCGGCCGCACGATGAAACGCGCCTCCATCTGCTTCGTCTGTCTCGGCAACATCTGCCGGTCGCCGACCGCGGAGGGCGTGATGCGCGCCCAGGTCGACGCGGCCGGGCTTGCGCATGCAATCGAGATCGACTCGGCCGGCACCGGCGACTGGCATGTCGGCGCGCCGCCCGATCCGCGCGCCCAGCAGGCGGCGCGCGCACGTGGCTACGATCTCTCGGCGCTGCGCGCGCGCCAGGTCGAGGCAGCCGATTTCGCGCGCTTCGACCTGCTGCTGGCGATGGACGACGCGAACCTGGCCGAACTGCGCCGCCGCGCGCCGGCCGAACATCACCACAAGCTGCGCCTGCTGATGGAGTTCGCCGGCGACGGCACCGCGCGTGAAGTGGCCGATCCCTATTTCGGCGGCGCGCACGGTTTCGAGCAGGTGCTCGACCAGTGCGAGGCCGCCTGCGCGGGCCTGCTCGCCTCGTTGCAGGCGCGCCGCACCGACTGATCCGGGCCGCTGCGAGGCAATGCAGCGTTCGCTGAATCCCCTTTTACGGGCAGGGATACTTGACTAAAAACGTCAGATATTTATACTTGACCAAAATCGTCAAGATTGCTGTCCCCTACGACTATGAGACTCACCACGAAAGGCCGTTTCGCCGTCACGGCGATGATTGACTTGGCACTGCGCCAGGAGCAGGGGCCGGTGACGCTTGCAGGCATCAGCCAGCGCCAGCGCATCTCGCTCTCGTACCTGGAGCAGTTGTTTGGAAAGCTGCGCCGGCACGAGATCGTCGAATCGGTCCGCGGGCCGGGCGGCGGCTACAATCTCGCGCGCCGCGCCGCCGACGTGACGGTGGCGGACATCATCATCGCGGTCGATGAGCCGCTCGATGCGACGCAATGCGGCGGGAAGGGGACCTGTGAAGGGACCAAGCAACCCGACGGGCATTGCATGACGCACGAGCTCTGGTCGACGCTCAACCAGAAGATGGTCGAATACCTCGACTCGGTGTCGCTGCAGGATCTCGTCGATCAGCAGCGTGCCAAAGAGGGGGCGCCCGCCGTGCTGCGCGATCGCCGCGCGCCGGAGCCGGCCGCCCCCGTGGAGCCTGTGCGGGCGATGCCGCTCGGGCCGAACTCGGTGTTCAACATCGCGAGTTCGTGACGCGCGGCAGGCCGCGCGCATCGATTGTCTACACAAAAAAGAATCGTCCCTGCATTGAATGAATACCCGGAGCGACAGATGAACAACGATATTCCTCACCTGCCCATCTATATGGACTACAGCGCGACGACCCCGGTCGATCCGCGCGTCGTCGACAAGATGGTGCCGTATCTGCGCGAGCAGTTCGGCAACCCGGCATCGCGCAGCCACGCTTACGGCTGGGATGCGGAGCGCGCGGTCGAAGAGGCGCGCGAGCAGGTGGCGGCACTCGTGAACGCGGACCCGCGCGAGATCATCTGGACGTCCGGCGCGACCGAATCGGACAACCTCGCGATCAAGGGCGCGGCGCACTTCTACCAAGGCAAGGGCAAGCACATCATCACGGTGAAGACCGAGCACAAGGCCGTGCTCGATACCTGCCGCGAGCTCGAGCGCGAAGGCTTCGAGGTCACCTACCTCGACGTGAAGGACGACGGCCTGATCGATCTCGAGGTATTCAAGGCCGCGCTGCGCCCCGACACGATCCTGGTCTCGGTGATGCATGTGAACAACGAGATCGGCGTGATCCAGGACATCGAGACGATCGGCGAGATCTGCCGCGAGAAGGGCATCGTGTTCCACGTCGACGCGGCGCAGTCGACCGGCAAGGCGCCGATCGATCTCGCGAAGCTGAAGGTCGACCTGATGTCGTTCTCGGCGCACAAGACCTACGGCCCGAAGGGCATCGGCGCGCTCTACGTGCGCCGCAAGCCGCGCGTGCGGATCGAGGCGCAGATGCATGGCGGCGGCCACGAGCGCGGCATGCGTTCGGGCACGCTGGCGACGCACCAGATCGTCGGTATGGGCGAGGCCTTCCGCCTCGCGCGCGAGGAAATGGCGGTCGAGAACGAGCGCGTGCGCGCGCTGCGCGACAAGCTGCTGCGCGGCCTCTCGCAGATCGAGGAAACCTACGTGAACGGCGACATGGAGCAGCGTGTCCCGCACAACCTGAACATCAGCTTCAACTTCGTCGAAGGCGAGTCGCTGATCATGGCGATCAAGGACGTGGCGGTATCGTCCGGTTCGGCCTGCACCTCGGCGTCGCTGGAGCCGTCCTACGTGCTGCGCGCGCTCGGCCGCAACGACGAACTCGCCCACAGCTCGATCCGCTTCACGGTCGGCCGCTTCACGACCGAGCAGGACGTCGACTACGTGATCAACCTGCTGCAGGGCAAGATCGCGAAGCTGCGCGACCTGTCGCCGCTCTGGGAAATGCACAAGGACGGCATCGACCTCTCGACGATCGAGTGGGCCGCACACTGAATGAAGTTCGCGCGGCCCGGCGCCGCGTACACGTAACGCACAGGAGTCGAACATGTCTTACAGCAACAAGGTTCTGGATCACTACGAAAACCCGCGCAACGTCGGTTCGTTCTCGAAGGACGACGACGCGGTCGGTACCGGCATGGTCGGCGCGCCGGCCTGCGGCGACGTGATGAAGCTGCAGATTCGCGTCGGCACCGACGGCGTGATCGAAGACGCGAAGTTCAAGACCTACGGCTGCGGTTCGGCGATCGCCTCGAGCTCGCTCGTCACCGAATGGGTGAAGGGCAAGACGCTCGACCAGGCGCTGGCCATCAAGAACACGCAGATCGCCGAGGAACTCGCGCTGCCGCCGGTGAAGATCCACTGCTCGATCCTTGCCGAGGACGCGATCAAGGCGGCCGTGGCCGACTATCGCAAGCGTCACGACGCGACGGCGGAAGACGGCCAGGCGGCCTGAGCGCCGGCAGCAGGTGCGGTGCGCCGCCGGCACGGCCGGTGGCGAGGTTTATCGAGGAAGACGCACGCGCAAGACGCGTGCGACCAGGAACATCATGGCAATCACACTGACCGAAAAAGCAGCGCAACACGTACAGAAGTACCTGACGCGACGCGGCAAGGGGCTGGGCCTGCGGCTCGGCGTGCGCACGACCGGTTGCTCGGGGCTCGCCTACAAGCTCGAGTATGTCGACGACGTCGCGACCGAGGATCAGGTGTTCGAGAGCCATGGCGTGAAGGTCGTGGTCGATCCGAAGAGCCTCGCCTACATCGACGGCACCGAACTCGACTTCGCGCGCGAAGGGTTGAACGAAGGCTTCAAGTTCAACAATCCGAACGTGAAGGACGAATGCGGCTGCGGCGAGTCGTTCCGCATCTGAGGGCGAACCGCGCGATGCGGGCGACAGGCGGCACTGGCCGCCTTTTTCTTGTGCGGCACGCGCCGCGCCCATGCACTCCCTCATGCCCCTGGTTGGACGCCACGCGATGAATTCGCTGAAAGACAGCTATTTCGAACTCTTTCACCTGCCGGCGCAGTTCGCGCTCGATGCCGGCGCGCTCGACACGGCTTATCGCGCCGTGCAGTCGCAAGTGCATCCGGACCGCTTCGCCGCGGCCGGCGACGCGCAGAAGCGCATCGCGATGCAGTGGGCGACGCGCGCCAATGAGGCGTACCAGACGCTGCGCGATCCGTTGAAGCGCGCGATCTATCTGTTGTCGCTGCGCAGCGTGGACGTCGGCGCGGAAAACAACACCGCGATGGAGCCGGCGTTCCTGATGCAGCAGATGGAATGGCGCGAGGCGATCGAGGATGCGGCGGGCGCGAAGAACGTGCCGGCGCTCGATGCGCTGCTCGCCGAACTGCGCGACGAGAAACGTGCGCGCTTCGACAAGCTCGCGGCCCTGCTCGACAGCGGTTCGGATCAGGGCGCGGCCGAGGCCGTGCGGCAGCTGATGTTCATCGAGCGCGTGGCCGCCGAAGTGGCCGTGCAGATCGAACGTCTCGAAGATTAACCGCGCTTCGCCGTGTCTCGCACACGGCGCGCGATGCAAGCGGGGCCGCAGGCCCCTCACCGAAGATACCGATGGCTTTACTGCAAATCTCCGAACCCGGCATGGCGCCCGCGCCGCATCAGCGGCGCCTCGCCGTCGGCATCGATCTCGGCACGACGAACTCGCTCGTCGCGTCGGTGCGCAACAGCGTGCCCGAAGTGCTGCCCGACGACGAAGGCCGCGCGCTGCTGCCGTCCGTGGTCCGCTACCTCGAGAAGGGCGGCCGCCGGATCGGCCACGCCGCCAAGGACGCGGCGGCCAGCGATCCGCGCAACACGATCGTCTCGGTCAAGCGCTTCATGGGCCGCGGCAAGGCCGAAGTCGAACACGCGGCGAACGCGCCCTACGACTTCGTCGACGCGCCGGGCATGGTGCAGATCCGCACCGTCGACGGCGTGAAAAGCCCGGTCGAGGTGTCGGCCGAAATCCTCGCGACGCTGCGCCAGCGCGCCGAGGATACGCTCGGCGACGATCTGGTCGGCGCGGTGATCACCGTGCCCGCCTATTTCGACGACGCGCAGCGCCAGGCGACCAAGGACGCCGCGCGGCTCGCCGGCCTGAACGTGCTGCGCCTCCTGAACGAACCGACCGCGGCCGCGATCGCCTATGGCCTCGACAACGGCGCGGAAGGGCTCTATGCCGTCTACGACCTCGGCGGCGGCACCTTCGACCTGTCGATCCTGAAGCTGACCAAGGGCGTGTTCGAAGTGCTCGCGGCGGGCGGCGATTCGGCGCTCGGCGGCGACGATTTCGACCACGCGCTGTTCGCGCAGGTGCTCGCGACGGCCGGCATCGAGGCGGCCACGCTGTCGGCCGAGGACGTGCGCGCGCTGCTCGACCGCGCGCGCGCGGTCAAGGAAGCGCTCACCGATCAACCGCAGGTGGCGTTCGAACTGACGCTGTCGAACGGCGTGGCGATCGCGCAGACCCTCACGGCCGAGGCGTTTGCCGCGCTGGTCGAGCCGCTGGTGGCGCGCACGCTGGCGCCGACGCGCAAGGCGCTGCGCGACGCGCAGGTGACCACGGCCGAGATCAAGGGCGTGGTGCTGGTGGGCGGCGCGACGCGCATGCCGGTGATTCGCGCGGCGGTCGAGCGCTTCTTCGGCCAGCCGCCGCTCGTCAATCTCGATCCGGACCAGGTCGTCGCGCTCGGCGCGGCGGTGCAGGCCGACCTGCTGGCCGGCAACCGCGCCAACGGCGACGACTGGTTGCTGCTCGACGTGATCCCGCTGTCGCTCGGCGTCGAAACCATGGGCGGCCTGGTCGAGAAGATCATCCCGCGCAACTCGACGATCCCGGTCGCGCGCGCGCAGGAATTCACGACCTTCAAGGACGGCCAGACCGCGATGGCGATCCACGTCGTGCAGGGCGAGCGCGAACTGGTGGCCGATTGCCGTTCGCTCGCGCGCTTCGAGCTGCGCGGCATCCCGCCGATGACGGCCGGCGCGGCGCGGATTCGCGTGACCTATCAGGTGGACGCGGACGGGTTGCTGTCGGTGTTCGCGCGCGAGCAGCATTCGGGCGTCGAGGCGTCGGTGGTGGTGAAGCCGTCCTACGGCCTCGCCGACGACGACATCGCGAAGATGCTCGAGGACAGCTTCAAGACCGCCGAGGTCGACATGCGCGCCCGCGCGCTGCGCGAAGCGCAGGTCGAGGCGCAGCGCATCGTCGAGGCGACCGACGCGGCGCTCGCGATCGACGCCGACCTGCTCGACGCGGACGAACGCGCGGCGGTGGACGCGCTGATCGCGAAGGTGCGCGCGCTCGCGGGCGGCGACGACGCCGACGCGATCGAGGCGGCCACCAAGGCGCTCGCCGAGGGCACCGACGAATTCGCGGCGCGGCGCATGGACAAGAACATCCGGCGCGCGCTCGCGGGGCGCAGGCTCGACGAAATCTGAAACCGGCATCGCGCCCGGGCGCGATGCGATGTGGCGCGATGCGCCATCGATGAATCACGGAACCAACATGCCTCAACTCGTAGTGCTGCCTCACGTGGAACTCTGTCCGGACGGCGCGGTGATCGACGCGACGCCCGGCAAGAGCATCTGCGACAACCTGCTCGACAACGGCATCGAGATCGAGCACGCGTGCGAGAAGTCGTGCGCCTGTACGACCTGCCACGTGATCGTGCGCGAAGGCTTCAACTCGCTCGATCCGTCCGACGATGACGAGGACGATCTGCTCGATCGCGCCTGGGGGCTCGAACCGCAGTCGCGCCTGTCGTGCCAGGCGATCGTGAAGGACGATTCGGAGCTCGTCGTCGAGATTCCGAAGTACACGATCAACCACGCGAAAGAAAACCACTGATCCCCAACCCGTCACGAGGTGCGACGATGAAATGGACCGATTCGCGCGAGATCGCGATCGCGCTCGCCGACAAGTATCCCGACGTGGATCCGAGGACGATCCGCTTCACGGACCTGCATCAATGGGTGCTCGGACTCGACGGTTTCGACGATGCGCCGGACCGTTCGGGCGAGAAGATCCTGGAGGCAATCCAGCTGCTCTGGATCGACGAAGCCGACTACGACGACGTTTGATTCTGAGTCGCCTCGGCGTCCCTCCATGCAAAAACGCCTCGCGATCCGATGATCGCGAGGCGTTTTGCTTTGCGGCGCTGGCGTTGCCGCGGCGGTCAGCCCGCCACCAGCGTGCCGCGCTCGATGTGGACGCGCTGGCCCTGGCCGAACGGCGGAGGCTTGCGATAGGTGAACGTGCGGGTCGTGCCGTTTTCCATGTGGACGCGCACGTGGTAGTCGGTTTCGCTGCGCAGATGCTTCTCGACCGAGTTGCCGGCCAGGCCGCCGCCGAGCGCGCCGATGATCGTCATCGCGGTGCGGCCGCCGCCGCGCCCGAACTGGTTGCCGACGAGCCCACCGGCGGCCGCGCCGCCGACCGCGCCGAGCCCGGTGCCATGGCCCTCGGTGCGCGTCTCGGTGATGGCCACCACGGTGCCGCAGGTGTGGCAGACCGAGGCTTGCGGCTCGGCCGGCTGCTGCGCGTATTGCGGCGGCTGCGGCGTGGCGGGCGCGGCGCTCTGCGCCGGCGCGCGGGCCACGACGACGGGGGCGGGCGCGGGCGCCGGCTCGGCAGCCTGCGTCGGAGCCGGCTGCTGCGGCTGTTGGGCCTGCAGCGTCGCCGGGCTGGCCGTGCCGTTGGCCGGCGCGGCCGTATCGATGGTGGCGGGCGGCGTGTCGGCGGCCGGCGTGCCGCCGGCCTTCGGGAATACGCCGGTGATCGCGGCGGTGGCCGCGAGGCTCGCGACGATCACGGCGCCGGCGGCCGTGGCCACGAGCGGATGAAGGCGCTTGCGCGGCGCGGATGCGGTGGAATTCGTAGCGTTGTCCGGGTTGTCCATGTCGACTCTCCTGCGCACTCGATGTGCGTTTTTTCTATCGGAAAGTGTCGATCAACCGGACGCAGGGCGCGGTATCAAGTTGTAACGATTGCCGCGCCCGGGCGCTGAGCAAACGGGGCGGGAAGGCGGGAGGAGGGTGGCGCGGCCGGCCCGGCGCGGGGTGCGCGTCAGCAACCGCCGTGCCGCGGGAGCGGGAAATTTTACGTGCCGTTACAAAGCTGCCGCACGGGCCGCCCGGCAAAAGCGCGGCGGCCGGATCGTTCACGCGGATGGATGATCCGTGCGAGCGATCCGGTATGCGGGCATCAGTCCTCGCGGCGCAGATGCGGGAACAGCAGCACGTCGCGGATCGTCGGGCTGTCGGTCAGCAGCATCACGAGGCGGTCGATGCCGATCCCGCAGCCACCCGTCGGGGGCATGCCGTACTCGAGCGCGCGGATGTAGTCGGCGTCGAAGAACATCGCTTCCTCGTCGCCGGCGTCCTTCTGCTCGACCTGCTTCCTGAAGCGTGCGGCCTGGTCTTCCGGATCGTTGAGCTCCGAGAAGCCGTTGGCGATCTCGCGGCCCGTCATGAACAGCTCGAAGCGCTCGGTGATGCCGGGCACCGTGTCGGAGGCGCGCGCGAGCGGCGAGACCTCGACCGGGTAGTCGATGATGTAGGTCGGCTCCCACAGCTGCGACTCGGCGGTTTCCTCGAACAGCGCGAGCTGCAGCGAACCGAGGCCGGCGTTCAGGAACGCGGGCTGGTTCACGTCCACGCCGAAGCGCTTCAGCTCGGTGCGCAGGAACGCCGGATCGGCGAGCTGCGCGTCGCTGTAGTCAGGCGCGTACTTCTGGATCGCCTGCGTGATCGTGAGGCGGTGGAACGGCTTGGCGAGATCGAGTTCGCGGCCCTGATACTGGATCGTCGCGGTGCCGAGCGCGTCGATCGCGGCCTGGCGGATCAGCTGTTCGGTGAAGTCCATCAGCCAGCGGTAGTCGGTGTACGCGGCGTAGAACTCCATCATCGTGAATTCCGGGTTGTGACGCGGCGAGACGCCCTCGTTACGGAAATTCCGGTTGATCTCGAACACGCGCTCGAAGCCGCCGACGATCAGGCGCTTCAGGTACAGCTCCGGCGCGATGCGCAGGAACATCTGCATGTCGAGCGCGTTGTGGTGCGTGACGAACGGCTTGGCCGCCGCGCCGCCCGGGATCGGGTGCAGCATCGGCGTCTCGACTTCCATGAACTCGGCGTCGCTCATGAACTTGCGGATCGACGAGATCGCCTTGGTGCGCGCGCGGAACGTGCTGCGCGTCTCGGGCGTGACGATCAGGTCGACGTAGCGCTGGCGATAGCGCATCTCCTGGTCGGCGAGGCCGTGGAACTTGTCCGGCAGCGGACGCAGCGCCTTCGACAGCAGCCGCAGCTCGCTGCACTTGACCGACAGCTCGCCCTTG
Organism: Burkholderia perseverans; assembly: GCF_022870505.1. Lineage (NCBI taxonomy): Bacteria > Pseudomonadati > Pseudomonadota > Betaproteobacteria > Burkholderiales > Burkholderiaceae > Burkholderia > Burkholderia perseverans. The sequence goes on along the minus strand of NZ_CP045094.1, from coordinate 2,980,780 downwards.
TTGGTGCGGAACAGCACGCCGCGCGCGGCGACGATGTCGCCGAGGTCCCACTTCTTGAACGCGTCGTAGGTCTCGGCGCCGACGTCGGCCGGCGTCACGAAGAACTGGATCTGGCCCGAGCCGTCCTGCACGGTCGCGAAGCTCGCCTTGCCCATCACGCGCTTGAGCATCATCCGGCCGGCGAGCCGGACCTCGAGCGTCTGCGCCTCGAGCGCGTCCTTGTCGGCATCCGCGTAGGTCGACTGCAGGTCGGCCGCGTGGTGCGTGGGCTGGAAGTCGTTCGGGTACGCGATGCCTTGCTCGCGCAGCGCGCGCAGCTTCTCGCGGCGCTCGGCGATGATCTGGTTTTCGTCGGTCGCGGGCGCGGCCTGCGGTTGGGTCGGTTCGGTCATGATGGTCGGAATTCGATGGGTAACTCGGGTGCGGCTTGCAACGAGCGTGGCGGCCCGGGCCGTCGCCACGCGCGGGGCGCGCTCGCGGCGCCGGCTCGCCCGCGGCGTCCGCGCGGGGCGCGGTGCCGCCGCGGCGGACTTGGCGGATCGGGCGGCGCGCGGCGCCGCCCGCGCTCAGACGCCCTGTTTCAGGCTCGCGCCGATGAAGTCGTCGAGATCGCCGTCGAGCACGGCTTTGGTGTTGCTCATTTCGACGTTGGTGCGCAGATCCTTCACGCGGCTCTGGTCGAGCACGTAGGAGCGGATCTGATGGCCCCAGCCCACGTCCGTCTTGCTCGATTCGAGCTTGTCCTGCTCGGCCTGGCGCTTGCGCATCTCGGCCTCGTAGAGGCGCGACTTCAGCATCGCCATCGCCTCGGCGCGGTTGCGGTGCTGCGAGCGGTCGTTCTGGCACTGCACCACGATGCCGGTCGGCATGTGCGTGATCCGCACCGCCGAATCGGTCTTGTTGATGTGCTGGCCGCCCGCGCCCGAGGCGCGATAGGTGTCGATGCGCAGGTCGGCCGGGTTCACCTCGACCTCGATCGAATCGTCGATCTCCGGATAGACGAACACCGACGAGAACGAGGTGTGGCGGCCGCCCGACGAGTCGAACGGCGACTTGCGCACGAGGCGGTGGATGCCGGTCTCGGTGCGCAGGAAGCCGTAGGCGTAGTCGCCGCTGACCTTGATCGTCGCGTTCTTGATGCCGGCCACGTCGCCGTCGGATTCTTCGAGCACCTCGGCCTTGAAGCCCTTGCGCTCGCAGTAGCGCAGGTACTGGCGCAGCAGCATCGACGCCCAGTCGCAGGCTTCGGTGCCGCCCGCGCCGGCCTGGATGTCGATGAAGCAGTTGTTCGGATCGGCCGGGTTCGAGAACATCCGGCGGAACTCGATGTCGGCCACGCGTTTTTCCAGCGCGGCGGCATCGCTCTCGCTCGCGACGAGCGTGTCCTCGTCGTCCTCTTCACGCGCCAGGTCGAACAGGTCGCGCGCGTCGCGCAGATCGTCGTCGAGCGCGCTCAGCGTCAGCACGACGCCTTCCAGCGACTTCTTCTCGCGGCCGAGCGCCTGGGCGTTCTTCGAATCGTTCCAGACGTTCGGGTCTTCGAGTTCCTTGTTGACTTCGGCTAGACGCGCGGACTTGGCGTCGTAGTCAAAGATACCCCCGTAGCTCGCCCGCGCGCCGGCGCAGGTCCGAGAGAGAGCTTTCGATCGCGTTGAGGCGTTCCGCTTCCATGATGTTGATCGCTTTTCCGGCTTCGTGAAAAGGCGAAATTATAGCCGATCGGGGGCGCCGGCCGGTGCGCCCGGCCGGGCGGGCGCGCTGCGCGATGGGGTTGGCGTGCAGGGAAATCGGGTACGAACCGCGTTGGCGGCCCCTGGTTGATGTCCCGGGCGCGGTGGCCGCCGGGGCGCGAGGGCAGGCGCGTGCGTTTCGGCCCGCGCTTCGCGGGAGCGGGGCGTTCTTTTGCCCGAAACGCCGTGTTGCCGGCCGTGCTTCGTCGGTACGCCCGCCGCTTTCGCGCCCGCTCAGGCCGCGTGTTCGACGATCAGCTGCACGCGCGTGACGCCGTTCCAGGTGTCGGCCGAGAGCCGGTAGGCGACGGTCGCGCGCGCCGGCAGCGGCTCGGTGTGGTTGAACCAGATCGCGCCGAAGCGCTGGCGGCCGCGCGTCAGTTGCAGCTTCAGGTGCTTGTCCTTGACGAGCGCCTGCGAGGCGACCTCGAACTCGCCCGAGAACAGCGGGGCCGGAAAGCCCTGGCCCCAGACGGCCGCGTCGATCAGCTCGACGAACTGCGGCGTGAAATAGGCGTCCTCGAGGTCGCCGTCGGTTTCGACCACGCGCGCGAGCGCGTCGGCGGACAGCCATTCGCGCGCGACCGCCTCGAACGCGGCCGCGAAGCGCGGCACCTTGTGCGTGTCGAGCGTGACGCCGGCCGCCATCGCGTGGCCGCCGAACGTGACGAGCAGGTCCGGCTCGCGCTTCGAGACAAGGTCGAGCGCGTCGCGCAGGTGGAAGCCCGGAATCGAGCGGCCCGAGCCCTTCACGCGCGCGCCGCTGTCGTCGGCGTGCGCGAACGTGAACGACGGCCGGTGGAACTTCTCCTTGAGCCGGCCCGCGACGATGCCGATCACGCCCTGGTGCCAGTCGGGATTGAACAGCGTGATGGTGGCCGCCTCGGCCGGATCGACGCTGGCCAGGTCGGCCAGCGCCTGCTGCTGCATGCCGGCCTCGATCTCGCGGCGCTCGCGGTTCATGGTGTCGAGTTGCTGGGCCAGATCCCAGGCGCGGCCGGCGTCGTCGGTGGTCAGGCATTCGATGCCGAGCGACATGTCCGAGAGCCGGCCCGCCGCGTTCAGGCGCGGCCCGAGGCCGAAGCCGAGGTCGAACCCCGAGGCGGTGCGCGCCTCGCGCGCGGCGGCGCGGAACAGCGCGGCGATGCCGGGCTGCATGCGGCCGTTGCGGATCCGCTGCAGGCCCTGCGCGACCAGCACGCGGTTGTTGCCGTCGAGGCGCACCACGTCGGCCACGGTACCGAGCGCGACCAGGTCGAGCAGGCCGTCGAGGCGCGGCTCGGGGCGCGCGGCGTCGAACGCGTTGCGGCGGCGCAGCTCGGCGCGCAGCGCGAGCAGCACGTAGAACATCACGCCGACGCCGGCGATGTGCTTGCTCGGGAACGTGCAGCCGGGCTGGTTCGGGTTGACGATCGCGCGCGCGGCCGGCAGCGTGCTGCCGGGCAGATGGTGGTCGGTCACCAGCACGTCGATGCCGAGCGCGTTGGCGGCGGCCACGCCGTCGACGCTGGCGATGCCGTTGTCGACCGTGATCAGCAGCTCGGGCTTGCGCGCCGCGGCGAGCTCGACGATCTCGGGCGTGAGGCCGTAGCCGTACTCGAAGCGGTTCGGCACCAGATAGTCGATCGTCGCGCCGAGCATGCGCAGCCCGCGCACGGCCACCGCGCAGGCGGTCGCGCCGTCGCAGTCGTAGTCGGCCACCACCAGCATCCGCTTGCCGGCGGCGAGCGCGTCGGCCAGCAGCGCGGCGGCGGCGTCGCAGCCCTTCAGGCCGCTGGGCGGCACGAGCCGCGCGAGCGTGGTCTCGATGTCCTCGGGGCAGGTGACGCCGCGCGCCGCGTAGAGGCGGGCGAGCACGGGATGCAGGCCGTGGCGCGCGAGCGCTTCGGCGTCGGCGGGGGAGGCGCGGCGGGTGACGATTCGGGTCATGCGATGTCGTTATTCGAACAGGGAGGCGAGCGCGCGGCGCCGCCAGAATTTGCGGAGCTCGCCGCGCGTCACGGCGAGCGTGGTCGAGCCGGTGTCGCCGCAGAGCGTGAGCGTGAGTTCGCGCAGCTCGCCCGTGCGCAGCGCGTCGAGCGCGGGCGCGAACCAGTCGCGCTCGAGCGCGTCGAGCGCCGCGCGCCAGCCGTACCAGTCCTGCTGGATGAACGGCACGGTGAGCGGATCGAGCTCGATCAGCGTGGCGCGTTCGTCGTCGCCGGCGTTGCCGGACGCGGCATCGGCTGCGGCGGACGCATCGAGCGCGCCGAACGCGCCGAACGCGGCCGGCGGCGCGGCGGCCGGCACGCGCGCCGCGAGCGCGAGCCCGCGCGTCGCGCAGGCGCTCGACAGCACGCGCGCGAACGGGCTCGTGACGGGCCGCAGCGTGCCCTGCCCGTGGAACCAGATCGAGTTCGCGCTGAACTGGCCGCGCGCTTCGCGGGCCTCGTTGACGGGATGGCCGAACCAGGCCATCTGCACCTCGTTCTGCAGTTTCATCCAGAGGCGCGAGCGTTCGCCCGTCTTCGCCTCGTGCGGCAGCCAGATCTCGATGTTGCGGCCGCTCGCGCGCAGCGGCGCGGCGCCGGCCAGCGCCGCGAGCGCCTCGCTCGACAGATACCAGCGGCGCGGGTCCGGCGCCTGCAGCCGTACCCCGAGTTCCTCGACGAGCGGCCGCGCGATCGCGAGCAGCGTCGCCGCCTCGGCTTCGGGCAGTGCCAGCGAGGTCGGGTCGATCAGCACCAGATGGTCGGTCGCGATCTGCACGTGGACCGGCTGCACGCAGGCCCATGGCGTGTCGCCGGGCGTCCCGCTGTCGGCGAGCAGCATGTAGGGGGCGAGCGGCGCTTCGTCGGCCGCGTGGCTATCGATTGCGCCGAAGCGCGCCGCGAGCCAGCGCTCGTGCGGCAGCGTGCGCTGGAAATCCTCGCCGGGCATCCGCTCGACGAGGCGCGCGCGGGCCAGCAGCGCGGCCAGCGCGGGGCTCGCCAGGTCGCGCAGCGAGGTGGCCGCGTCGGCGGCGGACGGCAGGGCGAACGGCAGCAGGAAATGGAGGCGACGGGGGGGAGGGTGGGCACGCATGATGGTGCGCATTGTAGGCCAAACGGCTGGGCCGGGCGGCGCCGATCGCGCGCCGCGCCTCCACGGCGCGGCCCCGGAGGACGGGAGGGAACGGCCACCGGGCGAGGCGCGGCGGCGCGCTGCCCGGCCTGACGTCCGGTCTTCTGTCCGGCGTATCGGCGTGCCTCCGATGCACCTCGCCGACACGGCGCTTTTTCAGAGATGGTTAAGCAATGTGTGGCAAACTTCGCGCGTGATCGGTGATGCCGCGCGCCGGTGCCGCCCCGGCGCATCGCCGCGTGCCGGAACATGCCGCCGGCCTTCCGCGGCCGCCGCAACCAGTGAAAAGGACCCGCTTGAAACTCCCGTATGAATGGCAGATCGGCTGGCGCTATACGCGTGCCGGCAAACGCACGACCGGCAACGGTTTCATCTCGTTCATCGCGGCCGTGTCGATGCTCGGCATCGCGCTCGGCGTCGCGGCGCTGATCGTCGTGCTGTCGGTGATGAACGGCTTCCAGACCCAGGTGCGCGATCGCATGCTGTCGGTGCTCGCGCACGTCGAGATCTTCTCGCCGACCGGCTCGATGCCCGACTGGCAGCTGACCGCCAGCGAGGCACGCCGCAATCCCGAGGTGATCGGCAGCGCGCCCTACGTCGAGGCACAGGCGTTGCTGACGCGGCAGGACGCCGTGAGCGGCGTGCTGCTGCGCGGCGTCGAGCCCACCCTCGAGCCGCAGGTGTCGGACGTCGGCAAGGACATGCGGGCCGGCTCGCTCGCGGCGCTGCAGCCGGGCGGCTTCGGCATCGTGCTCGGCACCGCGCTCGCCGGCAATCTCGGCGTATCGGTCGGCGACAAGGTCACGCTGGTCGCGCCCGAAGGCACCATCACGCCGGCCGGCATGCTGCCGCGCCTGAAGCAGTTCACGGTGGTGGGCGTGTTCGAATCGGGGCATTACGAATACGACAGCACGCTCGCGATGATCGACATCCAGGACGCGCAGACGCTGTTCCGCCTGCCCGCGCCGACCGGCGTGCGGCTGCGCCTGAAGGACATGCAGCGCGCGCCGCAGGTGGCGGTGGAGCTCTCGCATTCGCTGTCGGGCGAGCTTTACATCCGCGACTGGACCCAGCAGAACAAGACCTGGTTCTCGGCCGTGAAGATCGAGAAGCGCATGATGTTCATCATCCTGACGCTGATCATCGCGGTGGCCGCGTTCAATCTCGTCTCGTCGCTGGTGATGACGGTCACCAACAAGCAGGCCGACATCGCGATCCTGCGCACGCTCGGCGCGCAGCCGGGCTCGATCATGAAGATCTTCGTGGTGCAGGGCGTGACGGTGGGCTTCGTCGGCACGCTCTCGGGCGTCGCGCTCGGCAGCCTGATCGCCTGGAGCATCCCGTGGCTGATCCCGATGGTCGAGCACGCGTTCGGCGTGCAGTTCCTGCCGCCGTCGGTCTACTTCATCAGCGAGCTGCCGTCGGAACTCGTCGCGGGCGACGTGATCCGGATCGGCGTGATCGCGTTCGTGCTGTCGGCCGTGGCCACGCTCTATCCGAGCTGGCGCGCCGCGAAGGTGCGTCCGGCGGAGGCGCTGCGCTATGAATGACCGAATCGTGGAACCGGCAATGAACCAGAACAACCATCGGCCCGGCGCGCGCGAAGTCGTGCTCGCGGCAAGCGGCATCACCAAGTCGTTCGGCCAGGGCGGCCTCGACGTGAGCGTGCTGGCGAGCGCCTCGGTCACCGTGCATCGCGGCGAGAAGCTCGCGATCGTGGGCGCCTCGGGCTCCGGCAAGAGCACGCTGTTGCACGTGCTGGGCGGGCTCGACGAGCCGGGCACGGGCGAGGTGTCGCTGCTCGGCAAGCCGTTCACGCGGCTCGCCGAGCGCGAGCGCAACGAGCTGCGCAATCGCGCGCTCGGCTTCGTCTATCAGTTCCACCATCTGCTGCCGGAATTCTCGGCGCTCGACAACGTCGCGATGCCGCTGCGGATCCGCCGGCTGACCACGGCCGAGGCGCGCCATCACGCGCAGGACATGCTCGAGCGCGTGGGCCTCGGCCATCGCGCGAAGCATCGTCCCGGCGAGCTGTCGGGCGGCGAGCGGCAGCGCGTGGCGGTGGCGCGCGCGCTCGTCACGAAGCCGGCCTGCGTGCTGGCCGACGAGCCGACCGGCAACCTCGACGGCAGCACCGCCGATCACGTGTTCAACCTGATGCTCGAACTGTCGCGCACGCTCGACACGAGCTTCGTGATCGTCACGCACGATCCGGAACTGGCCGGGCGCTGCGACCGCATCCTGCGGCTGCGCGACGGCGTGCTGCACGAGGAGCCGGCCGTGCCGGCCTGAGGCCATGTGGATCGATACGCACTGCCATCTCGACGCCGGTGAATTCGACGCCGACCGCGACGCGGTGGCGGGCGCGGCGCGGGCGGCGGGCGTGTCGGGCATCGTGATCCCGAGCGTCGGGCGCGGCAATTTCGAGGTGGTGCGCGAACTCGCGCATCGCACCGCGGGCGGCAGCTACGCGCTCGGCATCCATCCGTTGTTCACGCCCGCCGCGCGCGACGAGGATCTCGACCGGCTGCGCATGGAGATCGAGGCGAGCCTCGACGATCCGCGTTTCGTCGCGATCGGCGAGATCGGCCTCGATTACTTCGTCGACGGGCTCGACAATCCACGCCAGGAACATTTCTATTACGAGCAGTTGAAGCTCGCGCGCGAGTTCGACCTGCCGGTGCTCTGCCACGTGCGCAAGTCGCAGGACCGTGTGCTGGCCGGGCTGCGCCGCTTTGGCGTGCAGCGCGGCATCGCGCACGCGTTCAACGGCAGCTTCCAGCAGGCCGAGGCGTTCATCGCGCACGGGCTGCATCTGGGCTTCGGCGGCAACGTGACGTTCGAGCGTGCGCGGCAGATCCGGCGGCTCGCGGAACAACTGCCGCTGGAGGCGCTGGTGATGGAGACCGATGCGCCCGACATCGCTCCAGAGTGGCGCTACAAGCAGCGCAACACGCCCGATCAGGTGCCGCGTATCGGTGAGACGATCGCCGCGCTGCGCGGTAGTGATATCGAGGCGATTGCGCGTGCGACTTCGGCGAACGCGCACGCGGCGCTGCCGCGTCTGGGTGGCGTGCCGGGCTGAGCGGGGCGCTTGCCGGGCTGTTGCTGCTTTTTTCTTCTTCCTTCTTCCTGCTTGCTGTTTCGGGCGTCGCGTTCTCGTTGCGTCGTTGAGCCGTTGTGTCGTCGCGCGATGCGGCGGCGACGCCGCACTACGCTGTCGCTCGTTATCCCGTTCGGCTAACGCGTGGGCGATGCCGGCCCCGCGCGCCCGATCGTCCGCATAATGATTCGCACGATGCGTCGCCTTCGCGGCGCGCGGGACGGGAGGCGCGATGCGGGAAGGCTGGATCGCGTTCGCGCTCGGCGTCGTGCTGTTGCAGCGGCGGCCCGTGCTGCCGGATGCGTTCGGGATGGCGGCCGTGGTGGCGGGCTGCGTGCTGCTGGCCGCCGTGTCGTGGCGCTGGCGCCGCGCCGCGGACCGGCGCGCGAGATGGGCCTCGGGCGTAGCGACGCTGGCGCTCGCGCTGCTGATCGGATTTGCGTATGCCGCCGTGCGCGCGCACTGGCGGCTTGCCGATTCGCTGCCGCTCGAATGGGAGCGGCGCGACATCGTCGTGACGGGCGTCGTGCATGGCCTGCCGGCGCGTGATGAAGCGGGCCTGCGCTTCCGGTTCGACGTCGACGGCAACGATGCCGGGCTCGCGCGGTTTCCGGCGCGGCTGCGCTTGTCGTGGATCGCGCGCGGCCGGCAGCCGGCGCCGCCCGTGATGCGGCCCGGCGAGCGCTGGCGCCTGACGGTGCGGCTGAAGCGTCCGCACGGGTACGCGAACCAGGGCGGGCGCGACGCGGAGGCGGGCTGGCTCGCGAACGGCATTCGCGCGCTCGGCTATGTGTCGGCGCCACGTCTTGCGACGCGCCTCGATACGCGGCTGCATGTGGGGCGACATATGCCGCGCGCGGCCATCGACCGGTTGCGCTTCGCGCTGCGCGAGCGGATTCGCGCGGTGCTCGGCGGCGCGCCGCACGCGGGGATCGTCGTCGCGCTCGCGATCGGCGCGCAGGACGACATCCCCGAAGCCGACTGGCAAGTGCTGCGCGCCACCGGCACGAGCCATCTGGTCGCGATCTCGGGGCTGCACATCAGCCTTGTCGGCGGCCTCGCGGGCTGGTTCGCGGCGGCGCTGTGGCGGCGCGCCTCGCTGCGCGGACGCGCGTTGCCGCTCGTGCTGCCGGCGCAGTACGCGGGCGCCTGCGTGGCCGTCTGCGCGGCGGGAGCCTATGCCGCACTGGCCGGGTTCAACGTGCCGGCGCAGCGCGCGTGGTGGATGCTGGCGGCGGCCTGCGTCGCCTATCTGAGCGGGCGGACCATCGCGCCGTCCACGACGCTCGCGTTCGCGCTCGGCTGCGTGCTGATCGCGGACCCGTGGGCCGTCCTCGCGCCGGGCTTCTGGCTGTCGTTCGGCGCGGTGGGAGTGATCCTGTTCGCGGTGTCGGGGCGGCGGGGGCGGCGGGCACGACGCGACGAGTCCGATCTCGATGACGCCGGCGAGGTGCCGCGGCAGGCGGGGCCGAACGGTGCGAGCGAGGCGGAGAGGGCGACAACGGGTGCAAGATGCGCCGCGAGGGCGGCTAGCGCGGCGAATATGGCGACGACGACGGCAGCGCCGATGCCGGCTGCGTCGCGCGTCGGTCCGGCATTGGCTGCCGCCGTGCGGGCCGGGAGACGCGCGCTGTTCGAACGCCTGCGCCGCGCCGGCCATCGCCTCGTCGAGGGCGCGCGCGTCCAGTATGCGGTGACGCTCGGACTCGCGCCGTTGACGGTCGTCTGGTTCGGCCAGATTCCGCTCGGCGGCGCGCCGGCGAACGCCATCGCGATTCCCTGGGTAAGTTCGCTCGTCACGCCGCTCGTGCTGATCGGGGTGATCGTGCCGGCGCCGCTCGATGCGTTGGCGTTCCATGCCGCGCGGGCGCTGCTCGCCGTGCTGTTCGCCGGTTTCGACGCGGCCGGCATGGACGGGCGCGCGATGCTGTGGATGCCGGCGCCGGGCTGGCCCGCACTCGCGGCGGCTTGCGTCGGCGCAGGCTGGGCGCTGATGCCGCGCGGCTGGCCGCTGCGCTGCGCCGCGCCGCTGGCCTGCTTGCCGTTCGTGTTGCCGCCGTCGCAGGCGCCGCCGCCCGGTGCGTTCCGGCTGACCCTGCTCGATGTCGGGCAGGGCTTGTCCGCGGTGGTCGAGACGGCGCGTCACGTACTCGTGTTCGATGCCGGACCCGGTGCCGAGTCGACGCACGCAGGCGAGCGCGTGGTCGTGCCATACCTGCGCGCGCGCGGCATCCGCACGCTCGACACGCTGATGATCAGCCATCCGGACGCCGATCACGCCGGCGGCGCGGTTGCCGTGCTCGAGGCGCTGCGGGTGCGCCAGCTGACCGGCGGCCTGCCGCGCGACAACGGCCTGTGGCGGCTCGCGCGCGAACGCGGCGTGCGCGACCGTCTGGTCTGCGCGGCCGGGCAGCGCTGGCGCTGGGACGGCGTCACGTTCGCGGTGCTGTGGCCGCGCGGCGGCCCGCGGTCGGGGCCGTCGAACGCGCAGTCCTGCGTGCTGCGCGTCTCGGCCGGCGGCCAGGCGGCGCTCCTGACCGGCGACATCGAGCGCGGCGCCGAGCAGGCGCTGCTGGCCGGCGCTCGCGCGAGTCTCTCGGCCGACGTGCTGGTGGTGCCGCACCACGGCAGCCGGACCTCGTCGTCGGAGCCGTTCGTCGACGCGGTCGCGCCGCGCAGCGCGTGGTTCCCGCTCGGCTACGCGAACCCGTTCGGGCATCCGCATCGGACCGTCTGGGCGCGCTTCGTCGCGCGCGGCATCCCGCTCGCGCGCAGCGACCGCGACGGCGAGGTCAGCACGATGCTCGGCGAGACCGGCACGGAGGGGAGGGCAGGCGGCGAGCCGCGCATCGAGCGCTATCGAACCACGCATCGCCGTTACTGGATGGAACGCTGACGCCCCGCCCGGGCCGCGACGGCACCCGAGTAGAGGGAACCATCGAAGCGTCGTCGGTGGCGGCGAATCGATATAAATCAATCGCTTACCGGGCCATTTCGAAAGCCGGGCACGGCATCCGGCGCGAATCGGCGGCCCATGCGACGACCGGGCCGCCGGGACGCGCTATGCTCGCTGGCAACGGCTCGTGCGGCCCCATGCGCACGGCCACGGAAACAGGAGACCCCGCCGTCTTGAAGGACATCCTCCATTTCTCGCACGCGAACGGCTTTCCCGCGTCGACCTACCGCACGCTGTTCGCCGAACTCGCCGATCACTACGAGATCCGCCATCTCGAACGGATCGGCCACGACCGCCGCTACCCGGTCACGCGCGACTGGCCGCATCTGGTCGAGGAACTGCTTGCCGAGGTCGGTCGCCAGTACACGCACCCGGTCTGGCTGGTCGGCCATTCGCTCGGCGGTTACCTGTCGCTGATGGCGGCGCTGAAGAAGCCGCAGTGGGTGAAGGGCGTGGTGATGCTGGACTCGCCGGTGATCGCGGGCTGGCGCAGCAGCCTGCTGCGCGTGAGCCAGTGGACGGGGCTCGACGAACGACTCTCGCCGGCCGCCGCCACGCGCACGCGGCGCACCCACTGGCCGAGCCGCGACGCCGCCTGGAAGCACTTCCGCGAGAAGCCGGCCTTCGCGCGCTGGGACGAACGCATGCTGGCCGACTACATCGACTACGGCATTCCGCAGACCGGTCCGTCGGGCGAGCGGCGCCTCGCGTTCGAACGCGACATCGAATACATGATCTACCGGACGCTGCCGCATACGCTCGGTGCGCGGCTCGCGCACGGCGCGCCGGTGCCGGTCGGGTTCCTGGCCGGCACGCGGTCGCGCGAAGTGCGGCAGGTCGGCCTCGACGCCACGCGCCGCGTCACCCACGGCCGCATCGAATGGCTCGAAGGCTCGCATCTGTTTCCGATGGAGCGGCCGATCGAGACGGTCCGCGCCTTGCAGCGGATGCTGAATACGTTGCGCGCCGTGCATGGCGGCGCGTGAGCCGCGCGCGGTGACGCGGCGATGACACGGACATGGCGCGCGGCAAGCGCAGGGAAGCGGCCGGCATCCACCGGCCCTGCCAGCGGCACCAGTGAGGCTCCTGCGCAAGACATGCCCGGACACGGCAGCGCTGGCACGATACCGGCATGATTAGCGGCAAACCCGGCGGCAAACCCGGCGGCAAACCCGGCGGCAAACCGGTGCCGCCACCGCCGCGCCGGCAAGCCACCCGGCGCCCCGCGCGACGCATTGAACGCTGCACCGACGGCGCGCGTGGATAGGGTGGGATCGACCCACAATTGCTGAGGGATGGGCGGCCTTTACGGTATAATCCGTTTTTCCCGCGAGCATCCAGCGATGACCAAATATGTTTTCGTCACCGGCGGCGTAGTGTCTTCACTCGGCAAGGGTATTGCCGCCGCTTCTCTCGCCGCGATCCTCGAATCGCGCGGTCTCAAAGTCACCCTCCTCAAGCTCGATCCGTACATCAATGTCGACCCCGGCACGATGAGCCCGTTCCAGCACGGCGAAGTGTTCGTGACGGAAGACGGCGCGGAGACGGACCTCGACCTCGGCCACTATGAGCGCTTCATCAGCACGAAGATGCGCAAGGCCAACAACTTCACGACCGGTCAGATCTACGAGTCGGTGATCCGCAAGGAGCGCCGTGGCGACTACCTGGGCAAGACGGTCCAGGTGATTCCGCACATCACGAACGAGATCCAGGCGTTCATCGAACGCGGCGCCGCGTCGGCGACCTGCGGCGAGCCCGACGTGGCGATCGTCGAGATCGGCGGCACGGTCGGTGACATCGAATCGCTGCCGTTCCTCGAGGCCGCGCGCCAGATGAGCCTGCGCATGGGCCGCAACAGCGCCTGCTTCGTCCACCTGACGCTGGTGCCGTATATCGCCACCGCCGGCGAACTGAAGACCAAGCCGACCCAGCACAGCGTGCAGAAGCTGCGCGAGATCGGCATCCTGCCGCACGTGCTGCTGTGCCGTGCGGACCGCCGCATCCCGGACGACGAATCGAAGAAGATCTCGCTGTTCTCGAACGTGCCCGAAGACGCCGTGATCTCGGTGTGGGACGTCGACAGCATCTACAAGATTCCGCAGATGCTGCACGACCAGGGCCTCGACAAGATCATCTGCGAGGAGCTGAAGCTCTCGCCGAAGGACGCGGACCTGAGCATGTGGGCGGGCCTCGTCGACAAGCTCGAGAATCCGCGCCACGAAGTGACGATCGGCATGGTCGGCAAGTACGTCGAGCTGACCGAATCGTACAAGTCGCTGATCGAGGCGCTGCGCCACGCGTCGATCCACACCTCGACGAAGGTCAACATCCAGTACCTCGACTCCGAGGAGATCGAGGCGAACGGCGTCGACAGCCTCAAGCATCTCGACGCGGTGCTGGTGCCGGGCGGCTTCGGCCGGCGCGGCACGGAAGGCAAGATCGCGGCGATCCGCCATGCGCGCGAGGCAAAGGTGCCGTATCTCGGCATCTGCCTCGGCATGCAGCTGGCGGTGATCGAATTCGCGCGCGACGTGGTCGGCCTGGCCGACGCGAACAGCACCGAGTTCGATCCGAACACGCCGAACCGCGTGGTCGCGCTGATCACCGAGTGGTACGACCGCGAAGGCAAGGTCGAGAAGCGTACCGAGGAATCGGATCTGGGCGGCACCATGCGGCTCGGTTCGCAGCGCTGCCCGATCAAGGCCGGCACGCTCGCGCAGGAAATCTACGGCACCGACGTCAACGAGCGTCACCGCCACCGCTACGAAGTGAACAACCGCTTCGTGCCGCAGCTGGAAGCGGGCGGCCTCGTGATCAGTGCGCGCACGCCGAGCGAGGATCTGCCGGAAATGATGGAGCTGCCGCGTTCGATGCACCCGTGGTTCGTCGGCGTGCAGTTCCACCCGGAATTCACGTCCACGCCGCGTGACGGCCATCCGCTCTTCAAGTCGTTCGTCGAAGCCGCGCTGGCTGGCCAGCAGGCGCGTGCCGGAGTGCAAGCATGAAACTGGGCGATTTCGAAGTCGGCCTCGACCGGCCGTTCTTCCTGATTGCCGGCACCTGCGTGGTCGAATCGGAGCAGATGACGATCGACACGGCGGGCCGGCTCAAGGAAATCTGCGCGAAGCTGAACGTGCCGTTCATCTACAAGTCGTCCTACGACAAGGCGAACCGCAGCTCCGGCAAGTCGTTCCGCGGGCTCGGCATGGACGAGGGGCTGCGCATCCTGTCCGAGGTCAAGCGCCAGCTCGGCCTGCCGGTGCTGACCGACGTCCATGCGATCGAGGAGATCGACGCGGTCGCGTCGGTCGTCGACGTGCTGCAGACGCCGGCGTTCCTCTGCCGCCAGACCGATTTCATCCAGGCCTGCGCGCGCTCGGGCAAGCCCGTCAACATCAAGAAGGGCCAGTTCCTCGCGCCGCACGACATGAAGAACGTGATCGACAAGGCCCGTGACGCGGCGCGCGAAGCGGGGCTCTCGGAAGACCGCTTCTTCGCCTGCGAGCGCGGCGTCTCGTTCGGCTACAACAATCTCGTGTCGGACATGCGCTCGCTCGCGATCATGCGCGAGACGGGCGCGCCGGTCGTGTTCGACGCGACCCATTCGGTGCAGCTGCCGGGCGGGCAGGGCACCAGCTCGGGCGGCCAGCGCGAATTCGTGCCGGTGCTCGCGCGCGCGGCGGTGGCCACCGGCGTGGCCGGGCTGTTCATGGAGACTCACCCGAATCCGGCCGAAGCGAAGTCCGACGGCCCGAACGCGGTGCCGCTGAACCGCATGGCCGCGCTGCTCGAGACGCTCGTCACGCTCGACGCGGCGGTCAAGCGCACGCCGTTCCTGGAAAACGATTTCAACTAATGCATGAACTTGACGGCGGGTGCGGGCGTCTGTAGCAAGGGTCCGCTTCGCCGTCACAGCCATCAAGACGGAATCCATCGTCATCCTCAGAGGAAATCATGAGTGCAATCGTAGATATCATCGGCCGCGAGATTCTGGATTCGCGCGGTAATCCCACTGTCGAGTGCGACGTGCTGCTGGAGTCGGGCACGATGGGCCGCGCGGCGGTTCCGTCGGGCGCCTCGACCGGTTCGCGCGAAGCGATCGAGCTGCGCGACGGCGAAGCCGGCCGCTACAACGGCAAGGGCGTGCTGAAGGCGGTCGAGCATATCAATACGGAAATTTCCGAAGCGATCATGGGCCTCGACGCCTCGGAGCAGGCATTCCTCGACAAGACGCTGCTCGAACTCGACGGCACCGACAACAAGTCGCGTCTCGGCGCGAACGCGATGCTGGCCGTCTCGATGGCCGTCGCGAAGGCCGCCGCCGAAGAGGCCGGCCTGCCGCTGTACCGCTACTTCGGCGGGTCGGGCGCGATGCAGCTGCCGGTGCCGATGATGAACATCGTCAACGGCGGCGCGCACGCCAACAACAGCCTGGACATCCAGGAATTCATGATCGTCCCGGTCAGCCAGCCGAGCTTCCGCGAAGCGCTGCGCTGCGGCGCCGAGGTGTTCCATGCGCTGAAGAAGATCCTGTCGGATCGCGGCATGAGCACGGCGGTCGGTGACGAAGGCGGTTTCGCGCCGAACTTCGGCAGCAACGACGAGTGCCTGTCCACCATCCTGCAGGCGATCGAGAAGGCCGGCTACCGCGCCGGCGAAGACGTGCTGCTTGCGCTCGACTGCGCGGCCTCCGAGTTCTACCACGACGGCAAGTACCAGCTCGCGGGCGAAGGCCTGCAACTGTCGTCGTCCGAATTCGCCGACTACCTGGCCGCGCTGGCCGACAAGTTCCCGATCGTCTCGATCGAGGACGGCATGCACGAAAGCGACTGGGACGGCTGGAAGATCCTGACCGAGCGTCTCGGCAAGAAGGTGCAGCTGGTGGGCGACGACCTGTTCGTCACCAACACGCGGATCCTGAAGGAAGGCATCGAGAAGGGCATCGCGAACTCGATCCTCATCAAGATCAACCAGATCGGCACGCTGACGGAAACCTTCGCGGCGATCGAGATGGCCAAGCGCGCCGGCTACACGGCCGTGATCTCGCACCGCTCGGGCGAAACGGAAGATTCGACGATCGCCGACATCGCCGTGGGCCTGAACGCCGGCCAGATCAAGACCGGCTCGCTGTCGCGCAGCGACCGCATCTCGAAGTACAACCAGCTGCTGCGCATCGAGGAAGATCTCGGTGACATCGCCAGCTACCCGGGCAAGTCGGCGTTCTACAACCTGCGCTAACGCGCTACTATCCGGACTTGTCATCCCTGTCGCCGCTTCGCGTCTGTCGTGAAGCGGCGCTTCTTATATCTGCGGCTCGTAAATGCGGCTCGTCACTGTCGTCCTGATCGCCTTGCTGGTGTTGATTCAGTACCCACTGTGGTGGGGGCATGGCGGCTGGCTGCGTGTTCACGAGCTGCGCCAGCAGCTGCTGGACCAGACGCAGAAGAACGCCGACGAGAAGCTGCGCAACGAGAGGATCGCGGGCGAGGTGCAGGACCTGCAGAACGGCACCGCGGCCATCGAGGAGCGTGCGCGCTACGAGATGGGGATGGTCAAGGACGGCGAGGTGTTCGTGCAGTTCGTCTCGCCGAATTCGCCGGCGCCCGCGACGCCGGCCGACAATTCGACGGCCTCGCTGACGAACCACGGCG
Organism: Burkholderia perseverans; assembly: GCF_022870505.1. NCBI lineage: Bacteria > Pseudomonadati > Pseudomonadota > Betaproteobacteria > Burkholderiales > Burkholderiaceae > Burkholderia > Burkholderia perseverans. The sequence continues at coordinate 2,964,238 of NZ_CP045094.1, read as the reverse complement.
ACACCACCGGCTCGCCGGTGCGGGTCGTGCCGAATCCCGTCTCACGGGCGAAGCCGGAGCGCCACCACGGCCACGGCGCTGCGCATTGAGCACCCGGCAGGATAAAAAAACGCGACCCGAAGGTCGCGTTTTTTATGCGTGAATGGATGCCTGAAGCCCGCGCCGCCGGGCCGCGCGCCTCACCAGCCCCAACCCCAGCCGGGATAGCCGTAGCCATACCCGTAGCCCGAATTCCAGCCGCCGTAATAGCCACCGTAGTAACCGCCATAGTAGACGGGCGTGGGCGCGTAGTAATAGGTGCGCGCGAGCGCATCGGCCGCGATTGCCTCGTTCTGCTCGCGCAGCACCTGCTTGTCGATCGCGTCGTAGCGCTTGCGTTCGGCGGGCGTGAGCACCGTACCGGGCGCGGCCGCCGCGCCGGGTTGGCCCTCGGGCAGCCGGCTCAGCACCGTCGAGGTGGGCGGCACCACGCAGCCGGCGAGCGTCGCGGCGAGCGCGACGGCCAGCGCGGCGGTGCCCGGCGACGGCCGGACCACGGCCGTGGCGCGCGCGGCGCCGTGGCGGACAAAGCGGAACTTGGACTTCATGCTGGCTTCTCCTTCGGCGCGCGAGCCGTGAGGCGGCGCGCGCCGCATGCTGCTCAGTGGCGCTGTTCGCTCGCCGGCGCGACGCCGGCGCCGAGTTCCGGCGTCACGAACAGCTGCTCGACGTCGACCGGATCGAACTCGTAGCGCTGGTTGCAGAACTCGCAGTGGATTTCGACGTGGCCGCGCTCCTCGATCACGCTGTCCACTTCCTCGCGGCCCAGCATGCGCAGCATCCCGCCCACCTTCTCGCGCGAGCAGGTGCACTGGAAGCGCGTGCCGGCCGGCTCGAAGTGGCTCACGTTCTCCTGCCAGAACAGACGCCGGAACACCGTCTCCGGTTCCACCTCGAGCAGTTCCTTCGACGACAGCGTGCTGCCGAGCGTGCAGACGCGCTCCCAGGTGTCGGCGTCGGGCGCGTCAGCGCGCGGCACGATGCCGCCGTCACCGGGCAGCTTCTGCAGCAGCATGCCGACCGCGCGCTCGCCGTTGGCCGCGAGCCAGAGCCGCGTGTCGAGCTGCTCCGAGTGGTGCATGTAGTGTTCGAGCACGCGCGCGACCGATTCGAGCGGGCCGTCGTGGTCGTTGAGCGGCACGATGCCCTGGTAGGGCTGCTGGCCCGGCTGCTTGTCGGCCGGATCGAGCGTGATCACGCAGCGGCCGTGGCCGCTCGCGTTGACGAGTTCGGCGAACGGCATCTCGTCGCCGAGCGTCTGCTCGGCGCCTTCCGAGAGCTTCGCGGTGGCACGGATCGACAGGTCCGAGCCGCACTGCACGACCAGCATCTTCACCGGCCCGTCGCCGTAGATCTGCATGATGAGCGTGCCGTTGAACTTCAGGTTCGCGGACAGCAGCGCGCAGGCGGCCATCATCTCGCCGAGCACGTTGCGCACGGGCGCCGGATAGGCACGGCGCGTCAGGACTTCCTGCCAGGTGTTGCGCAGCGAGACGATCTCGCCGCGCACCGGCGCCGTGTTGAACATGAATTTCTGTAACTGGTCGCTCACTTCGGTTCCTCGATTGTCGGACAGCGGCGGCGCGGCGTTCAGCCGATCCGCACGAGCTGTTCCTTGAAATACACGCGTCGCTGCGCGTAATTTTGCGTGTTGGTGCGCATCCGCGCGATGTCCTCGTCGGTCAGCGTGCGAACCACCTTGGCGGGCGCCCCCAGAATCAGCGAATTGTCCGGAAAGGTCTTGCCCTCGGTCACCACCGCGCCCGCGCCGACCAGACAGTTGCGGCCGATCACCGCGCGATTCAAGACCACCGCCTGGATTCCGATCAGCGAACCCTCGCCGATCGTGCAGCCGTGCAGCATCGCCTGGTGCCCGATCGTCACGTCGCGCGCGACCGTCAGCGGGCAGCCCGGGTCGGTATGCAGCACCGCGCCTTCCTGCACGTTGCTGCCCTCGCCGATCACGATCGGCTCGTTGTCGCCGCGGATCGTCGCGCCGAACCAGACGCTCGCGTTCTCCTCGAGCACCACCTTGCCGATGATCGCCGCGGTATCCGCGACGAACACGCTTTCATGAATGGTCGGGGCGTCGTCGCCGAGCTTGTAGATGGTCACGTTGTCTCCTGGGTTTGCTGCCGGGCCGGTATCGCGCGTCGGTACAATGTGCGTGGCGCGCCGGTTGCCGCCGGGCCGCCACCGTGTTGCGAGGGGTCATGCGCGGGTTGCGCACGCCGTGATCCGTCATTGTAAATGCTTGCGTGGTTTGGCCGCGCACGCCGTTCCGGCGCTGTTTTCATGTCCGACCCGAATTCCCTGTCCGAACCCGCTTCCTGCGCCCGTGCCGCCGCGCTGGCCGCGCTGCTGGAGACCGATCCCGCCGCCAAGGCCGGGCAGACACGCGCGCTGCATGCAGCGCTGCTCGCCGGGCACGTCCGGCTCGACGCCGCGGCCCGTTTCGAGGCGCCGCCGGCGCTGCCGGGGCGCCCGGCACGGCCTGAGCTGGTCGAGCCGCGCCTGCTGCGGCGCCGCTCGATGCGTTCGCCGGAAGGGCGCGCCACGCTGCTGCACGCGCTCGCCCATATCGAATTCAACGCGATCAATCTCGCGCTCGACGCGGTCTGGCGCTTCGCCGGCATGCCCGAGGCGTTCTATGCGGACTGGCTCAAGGTGGCGGCCGAGGAGGCCTGTCACTACGGACTGCTGGCCGGGCGCCTGCGCGACTACGGCCACGCCTACGGCGATTTCCCGGCCCACGACGGCCTCTGGGAGATGTGCGAGCGAACCGCCGGCGACGTGCTGGCGCGCATGGCGCTCGTGCCGCGCACGCTCGAGGCGCGCGGGCTCGACGCGTCGCCGCCGATCCGCGCGCGGCTCGCGCAGGCCGGCGACGACGCCTCGGCGGCGATCCTCGACGTGATCCTGCGCGACGAGATCGGTCACGTCGCGATCGGCAACCGCTGGTTCCGCTACCTATGCGGGCAAGCGGGGCTCGACGCGCATCCAACCTATCTGCGGCTTGCCGCGCAATACCACGCGCCGCGCCTGCGCGGGCCGTTCAACTTCGACGCGCGCCGCGACGCCGGTTTCGACGAGACCGAACTGGCCGCACTGGTCGCCCAGGACCGCGACGCGTCGCCGCCCGCCACGGCGTGAGCGTCGGCCCCGGCGCCGGGCCGGCGCGCCTCGCCGGCTAGAGAAGTGCCTCGACACGCACGCAGCTTGCGCCTGCCGGGGCGCATCGTTCGGCGGGTATCGATATAATCGAACGGTCATTCTTTTTTGGCGGCCGCAATGATCCGAACCCAATCCGATTCCATTTCCGAATTCGTGACCGTGCGCGGTGTGCGGCTGCACGTGCGCCGCTGGGGCCGTCCGGACGCCCCGACGCTCTACATGCTGCACGGCTGGATGGACGTAGCGGCCTCGTTCCAGTTCGTGGTCGACGCGCTGGCTGGCGACTGGCAGGTGATCGCCCCGGATGCGCGCGGCTTCGGGCTGTCCGACTGGCCGGTGGCCGCGCAGGGCGGCGGCCACTACTGGTTCAGCGACTATCTCGGCGACCTCGACGCGCTGATCGACCACTACACGCTGGCCGGCGAGGTCAATCTGGTCGGCCACAGCATGGGGGCGAACGTGGTGTGCCTGTACGCGGGCGCGCGGCCCGAGCGCGTGCGCCGCGTGGTCGACCTGGAGGGCTTCGGGCTCGCGCCGCCGCCGGCCTCGCTCGCGCCGGTGAGGCTGCGCGGCTGGCTCGACGACCTGCGCGAACCGCCGCGGCTGATGAGCTATGCCTCGCTCGCCGAGGTGGCCGGGCGCCTGATCAAGACCAATCCGCGGCTCGCGCCGGAACGCGCCACGTTCCTCGCCCACCACTGGTCTCGCCGCGAGGCGGACGGCCGCTACCATCTGCTCGCCGATTCGGCGCACAAGCAGATCGGCCCGCTGCTGTACCGGCTCGACGAGGTGATGGCGATCTGGTCGCAGGTGAGCGCGCGCGTGCTGCATGTCGAAGCCGTCGATTCGCCGATGCTGCGGCGCCTGGCCGGCGGCATTCCGCTCGACGAATTCAGGGCACGCTTCGCCGCGTTTCCGGACTGGCGCGAGAAACACGTCGAGGATGCCGGCCACATGGTCCACCACGACCAGCCGGAGCAGATCGCCGCCCTGATCGAGGCGTTCTGCGCCTGACGCCAGACCGGCCGACCGGAAGCCGGCAACGGGGCGTCGCGGCGATCGCGCGACCTTGCAGTAGAATGGCCGGATGCGCCCGACACCGACCATGAACGCCGATCTGCACTGCCATTCCAACGTTTCCGACGGCCATTTCGCGCCCGCCGAGGTTGCCCGGCGCGCCCATGCGGCCGGCGTGACGCTCTGGGCGCTGACCGATCACGACGAGGTCGGCGGCCAGGCGGCCGCGCGCGAGGCGGCCGAGGCGTTCGGCATGCGTTATCTGAGCGGCGTCGAGGTGTCGGTGACCTGGGCCTCGCGGACCGTGCATGTGGTCGGCCTGAATATCGATCCGCTCGATCCGGCGCTCGTCGACGGCCTTCACCAGACCCGCAATGGCCGCGCCGGGCGCGCGAAGGAAATGGCCGAGCAACTCGCGGCGATCGGCATTCCCGGCGCCTACGAGGGCGCGCTGCGCCACGTATCGAATCCGGACCTGATTTCCCGCACCCATTTCGCACGCTTCCTCGTCGAGGCCGGTTACGCGGCCTCGACCTCGGAGGTGTTCGCGCGCTATCTCGGCGACGGCAAGCCCGGCTTCGTGCCGCACCGCTGGGCCACGCTGGCCGACGCGGTCGGCTGGATCCGCGCGGCGGGCGGCGAGGCCGTGATCGCGCACCCGGGCCGCTATCCGTACACGCCGGTCGAGTTCGGCGCGCTGTTCGGCGAGTTCATCGACCTGGGCGGCCGCGCGATCGAAGTCGTCACGGGCAGCCATACGCCCGATCAATACCGGGAATACGCGGACGTGGCGCGGCGCTACGGCTTCGAGGCGTCGCGCGGTTCCGATTTCCACGCGCCCGGCGAGAGCGTCGTCGAGCTCGGCAGCCTGCCGCCGCTGCCGCCGGACCTGACACCGGTCTGGGAGCGCTGGCTCTGACCCGATCCAAGACCGCGTCACGTTCGGCGCGGCGCGTCCCCGGCGCATGAGGCGCACGGGCGGCGCTCCTCCTCAGCACAGTCCCCATGTCCCAGTTCTTCAGGATTCATCCGGAAAACCCGCAGCCGCGGCTGGTACGCCAGGCGGTCGAGATCGTGAAGCAGGGCGGCGTGATCGCCATGCCGACCGATTCGAGCTACGCGCTCGCCTGCCAGCTCGATGACCGCGCGGCCGTCGAACGCGTGCGCCGCATCCGCGGCCTCGACGAGAAACAACTGCTGTCGCTGCTGGTGCGCGACCTGTCCGAGCTCGCGAACTTCGCGATGGTCGACAACCACCAGTACCGGCTGATCAAGTCGGTCACGCCCGGCCCCTACGTGTTCGTGCTGCAGGCCACCAAGGAGGTGCCGCGCCGGCTCTCGCATCCGTCGCGCAAGACGATCGGGCTGCGCGTGCCGGATCATGCGATCACGCTGGCGGTGCTGGAGGCGCTCGGCGAGCCGCTGCTCGGCACCACGCTGATCCTGCCGCCCGACACCGATCCGCTCAACGATCCGGAGGAGATTCGCGAACGCCTCGAGAAACAGGTCGATCTCGTGATCGACGGCGGCGCGTGCCCGCGCGAGCCGTCCACGATTGTCGACCTGACGGGCGCCGAGCCGGTGCTGGTGCGCGCCGGGCGCGGCCCGCTCGAGCCGTTCGGACTCAGCGCCGACGCCTGAGCGCGCGCCTGCTTACACGCCGTAACGCGAGCCCGCTATTTCGGTGTCCGCGTTTCGGCGTTCGACTTTTCCTGCTTGTTACAATACCGCGCTATGGACAACCTGATTCAGACGATTGCCGTCTACGCATTGCCCGTGATCTTCGCGATCACGCTGCATGAGGCCGCGCACGGCTATGCCGCGCGCCTGCTCGGCGACAACACCGCCTACGCGCTCGGCCGCGTGTCCTTCAATCCGATGCGCCACATCGATCCGATCGGCACGATCGCGATGCCGCTGGTGCTGTATTTCCTGACGAGCGGCGCGTTCCTGTTCGGCTACGCGAAGCCGGTGCCGGTAGCGTTCCGCAACCTGCGCAACCCGCGCTGGGGCAGCCTGCTGGTGGCGGCCGCCGGCCCGGCCTGCAATCTCGTGCAGGCACTGCTGTGGGGCTTCGTGGCGGTCGGTCTCGCGGTGGCGCAGATCGACGAACCGTTCTTCACGCGGATGGCCGCGGCCGGCGTCGGCACCAATCTCGTGCTGGCCGCGCTGAACCTGTTTCCGCTGCCGCCGCTCGACGGCGGGCGCGTGCTCGCGGCGCTGCTGCCGCCGCGCCCGTCGATCGCGCTCTCGAAGCTCGAGCCCTACGGCTTCTTCATCGTGCTGATCCTCGTCTCGACGGGCCTGCTGACGAAGATCTGGCTGCGTCCGCTGGTCGGCCTCGGTCAAACCGTGCTGGCGGCCATCCTGAATCCCCTTGCTTCGCTTTTCTTCTAAAACATAATCATGTTCCCCGATCGTATCTTTTCCGGCATGCGTCCCACCGGGTCGCTCCACCTCGGCCATTACCACGGTGTGTTGAAGAACTGGGCGAAGCTGCAGTCCGAGTATCCGTGCTTCTTCTGCGTGGTCGACTGGCATGCGCTGACCACGCACTACGAAACGCCCGAGGTGATCGAGAAGAACGTCTGGGAAGTGCTGATCGACTGGATCGCGTCCGGCATCGACCCGACCCAGGCCACGCTGTTCATCCAGAGCAAGGTGCCGGAGCACGCCGAACTGGCGCTGCTGCTCGGCATGAGCACGCCGCTCGGCTGGCTCGAACGCGTGCCGACCTACAAGGAACAGATCGAGAAGCTGCGCGACAAGGATCTGTCCACCTACGGCTTCCTCGGCTATCCGGTGCTGATGGCGGCCGACATCCTGCTCTACCGCGGCTCGCTGGTGCCGGTCGGCGAGGATCAGGTGCCGCACGTCGAGATGACGCGCGAGATCGCGCGCCGCTTCAACTACCTGTACGGCCGCGAGAAGGGCTTCGAGGAGAAGGCGCTCGAGGCCGCGAAGAAGCTCGGCGGCAAGCGCGCGAAGCTCTATCACGAGCTGCGCAACGCCTATCAGCAGGAAGGCGACGACGAGGCGCTCGAACAGGCGCGTGCGATGTTGCAGGAATCGCAGAGCCTGTCGATGAGCGACCGCGAGCGGCTGTTCGGCTATCTCGAAGGCGCGCGCAAGATCATCCTGGTCGAGCCGCAGGCGCTGTTGACCGAGGCGTCGCGGATGCCGGGGCTCGACGGCGGCAAGATGTCGAAGTCCTACGGCAACACGATCGGGCTGCGCGAGGACGCCGAGACCATCACGAAGAAGGTCCGCACCATGCCGACCGATCCGGCCCGCGTGCGCCGCACCGATCCGGGCGATCCCGAGAAGTGCCCGGTCTGGCAGTTCCATCTCGTCTATTCGGACGACACCACGCGCGAGTGGGTGACGCAGGGCTGCAAGTCGGCCGGCATCGGCTGCCTCGACTGCAAGCAGCCCGTCGTCGAAGGCATCCTGCGCGAACAGCAGCCGATGCTCGAACGCGCGCAGAAGTACATGGACGATCCGTCGCTGCTGCGCGCGATCGTGGCCGATGGCTGCGACAAGGCACGCAAGCACGCGGTCGAGACGATGCGCGACGTGCGTGACGCGATGGGCCTGTCCTACAACTGAGCGGGCGGGACGTTCCGATGACGATGTCCGTTCCCGGCGACGCCGCGGCTTCGCAGGCCGCACCCGGCGCGGCGGCTGCGGCTACTGCGGTGGATGCGGCCGCCGCGCCGTCGCGCTGGATCGCCGCGTGGTCGCATCTGGTCGCGCCGGGCGGCGCGGTGCTCGACGTCGCCGCCGGCCAGGGCCGGCATGCGCGCTGGTTCGCCTCGCGCGGCCATCCGGTGCGGGCGCTCGATCGCGATCCGGCCGCGCTCGCGACGCTGGCCGCGCTCGACGGTGTCGAGGCCCACGCGGCCGACCTCGAAGGCACGCCGTGGCCGCTGCCGGCCGGGGTGCGGTTTTCCGCCGTAGTGGTCACGAACTACCTGCATCGCCCGCTGCTGCCGCGGCTCGTCGAAGCGGTCGCGCCGGGCGGCGTGCTGCTCTACGAAACCTTCGCGCGCGGCAACGAAACGCTCGGCAAACCGTCCAACCCGGCGTTCCTGCTCACGCCCGGCGAACTGCTCGACGCGGTGCGCGGCGAGTTGCGCACGATCGCGTTCGAGGACGGTTACGTCGACCGTCCGCGGCCGGCGTTCGTGCAACGAATCTGCGCGGTGCGGGAGCACGCCGCGCAACAAGGGGCGGGATTTCCGCGTTACGGACTGCTCGGGTAATCCGCTACAATCGACGTTTATTGAGTTTACTTTCATTGCGTTTCATGGCTAACGGCACTCAAGACGGTATTCAATTCCGCGGCAGCATTCCCGCGATCGTGACCCCGATGCTCGAAGACGGCAGCCTCGATCTGCCGGCGTTTCGCAAGCTGATCGACTGGCACATCGAGGAGGGGACCAACGGGCTCGTCGTGGTGGGCACGAGCGGCGAATCGGCGACGCTGTCGGTCGACGAGCACGTGCTGACGATCAAGACGGCGGTGGAGCACACGGCCAGGCGGATCCCGATCATCGCGGGCGCGGGCGGCAATTCGACCTCGGAAGCGATCGAGCTGGCGCGCCAGGCGAAGTCGGTCGGCGCCGACGCCACGCTGCAGGTCGTGCCGTATTACAACAAGCCGACGCAGGAAGGCATGTTCCGCCATTTCCAGGCGATCGCCGAGGCGGTGGACCTGCCGGTGATCCTCTACAACGTGCCGGGCCGCACCGTGGCCGACATGGCCAACGAGACGATCCTGCGCCTCGCCGAGGTGCCGGGCATCGTCGGCGTGAAGGACGCGACCGGCAACATCGACCGTGCCGCGCAGCTGATCAAGGCCGCGCCGGCCGGCTTCGGCATCTATAGCGGCGACGATCCGACCGCGATCGCGCTGATGCTGCTGGGCGGCCACGGCAACATCTCGGTCACGGCCAACGTCGCGCCGCGCGCGATGAGCGAGCTGTGCCGCGCGGCGATCGCGGCCGACGCGAAAACGGCGCGCGAGATCCATCTGAAGCTGCTGTCGCTGCACAAGCACCTGTTCGCCGAGGCGAACCCGATTCCGGTGAAGTGGGCGCTGCAGGAAATGGGCAAGATCCGCGGCGGCATCCGCCTGCCGCTGACGCCGCTCGACGAGCGCTATCACGATGTCGTGCGCGGTGCGCTGCGCGAAGCCGGCATCGTTTAACCGATCCGGGCGGCCGCGCCGCCCGGACTTTCGATCCACTCCGACTCCTGTCCGGCCCGCCGGCATCGCGCGTCACACGCCTTTAGCAAGACGAAGGATTTCATGAAACATTTCGCCTTTTCCTCTCGCGCCTTCCAGGCGTCCGTGATGGCGCTCGCGCTCGGCGCGCTGGCCGGCTGCGATACGCTGAACGACTACCTCGCGCCGGACCGGGTCAACTACAAGGCGACCGGCTCGGCGCCGCCGCTGGAGGTGCCGAAGGATCTGACCTCGGTGCCGGTCAACCCGTCCTACATCGCGCCGCCGACCAACGCCGGCCTCGGCTCGCTGCCGCAGCGCGCGGTCACCGCGGCCGGCAATGCGACGGAAGGGCAGCCGAGCGCGCAGGACCCGTTCGGCATGCACGTCGAGCGTGACGGCGACCGCCGCTGGCTCGTCGTCGACGGCCGCACGCCGGAGCAGCTCTGGCCGCAGCTGAAGGACTTCTGGGCCGACAACGGCTTCGCGCTGAAGACCGATGCGCCGCAGACGGGCATCATGGCGACCGACTGGGCCGAGAACCGCGCCAACATCCCCGACGACTGGTTCCGCCGCACGATCGGCCGCGTGATCGATTTCGCGTATTCGTCGGGCACGCGCGACAGCTTCCGCACGCTCGTCACGCGCGCGTCGGACGGCTCGACCGACATCTCGATCACGCACAGCGCGATGGAGGAAGTGCTGACTGGGCCGCAGGGCGGCGACGCCTCGCGCTGGGTCGAACGGCCGCGCAATCCGGTGCTCGAGGCCGTGTTCCTCGCCAAGCTGATGGAGAAGTTCGGGCTGACCGACGCCCAGGCCAAGCAGCTGCTGACCGACGCACGCCCCGCCACGGCGCCGGCGAAGGTGGTCGACACGAGCTCGGGCGCGACCACGCTCGATCTGGCCGAGTCGTTCGAGCGCGCCTGGCTGCGCGTGGGCCTCGCGCTCGACCGCACCAACTTCGCCGTCGACAACCGCGACCGCACCAAGGGCGTCTACATGGTCCGCTACGCGAATTCGGCCGAGGAGCTGAAGCGCGAAGGCGTGTTCGGCAAGCTGTTCTTCGGCGGCCCGAGCGCGGCCAAGCCGGGCAAGGAGTTCTTCGTCAGCGTGCGCGCCAACGGTGACGCGCAAACGCAGGTCGCCGTGGTGGACGAGAACGGCCAGGTCGACAATTCGGCCGATGCGCAGCGCATCATCAAGCTGCTGCACGCGCAGCTGAACTGAGCGCGTGAGATTCACGAGCCTCGGCAGCGGCAGCGAGGGCAACGCGCTCGTCGTCGAGGCCGCGTCGGGCACCACGACCACGCGCGTGCTGCTCGACTGCGGTTTCTCCGCCAAGGAAATCGACCGTCGCCTGACGCGCGTCGGGCTCGCCTCCGACGAGCTCGACGCGATCCTGATCACACATGAGCACAGCGATCACATCGGCAGCGCGCTGACGCTGGCCCGACGTTTCGGACTCCCGTTGTTCATGAGCTGGGGCACCGCGCGCGCGGTGGGCGCCGATGCGGCCGACGTCGACCTGCACGTGATGTGGGGCGACGAAACGACGCCGATCGGCGACCTGGCGATTCATCCGTATACGGTGCCGCACGACGCGCGCGAGCCGCTCCAGTTCGTGTTCTCGGACGGCGCGGCGCGGCTCGGCGTGCTGACCGACGCGGGCATGTCCACGCCGTATCTGTGCGCCGTACTGAGCGGCTGCGACGCGCTCGTGCTGGAGGCCAACCACGACGTCGCGATGCTGGCCGGCAGCCGCTATCCGGCCTCGCTGAAGGCGCGCATCGGCGGTTCGCACGGACACCTTAGCAATGACGCCGCGGCCGCGATCCTCGCCTCGCTCGACCGGGCCCGCCTGCGGCACCTGGTGGCCGCGCACCTGAGTCAGCAGAACAACCTGCCCGAGCTCGCGCAGGCCGCCCTGGCGGCGGCGCTGGGTGGCGCGCCAGGCGACGTCACGGTGGCCTCGCAGGACGACGGCTTCGACTGGCTGAGCCTCTGATCGACGCCGCCTGCGGCGTCTCGTTCCCGCTTCAAAACTTCAAGACGCAGGGACGAAAAAAAACCGGCCCAAGGGGCCGGTTTTTCGTATCAGCGTGAGCTGATGAGCGCTTACTGGCTCGCGCCCGAAGCCGGAGCTGCAGCCGATGCGCCAGCGTCCGATGCCGGAGCAGCAGCAGCGGATGCCGAAGCGGCGTCGCTCGCAGCAGCAGCCGTGCTCGACGCTGCGTCCGAAGCAGCCGTAGCCGCCGACGAAGCAGCCGAAGCTGCTGCCGATGCGTCGCTAGCAGCCGACGAAGCGGCTTGGTCCGAGCTCTTGTTGCACGCAGCGAGTGCAACGGCGGCCAACAGGGAAGCTACGAGGAGGGATTTCTTCATGATCACGTCCTTTTATGGTTAAAGGTAAGCAACAGCGCGAAACAATACCGGTAATGTGCTCCAACACCGACCTGGGCCGCTGGTGGAGATGCACTGCCAGAGCGTGAATCTTCCCTACGGCTTGGGCGGAAATTATATGCACTTTCGTATCGACCGTCGACAAATGCGGGGTCAATACGTTGTCTTTCCCATACAAGTTTGACTCGTATGGGCTCCTGCGAAGGCAACCTTACGACAGGTCGCCCAGCCTGATCCAGCCCGCACAATACCACTCGTGCAGCAAGGCTGTCATGAGGGGGTGGCGGGAGTGTGTTACAAAGCGTTTCGCCCCCAGATGACGTCGATCGGCCAATTCCGGCAGCCATTTCGCGTTGCCGGCGAGCGGATTTTCTTCGCCATTGATGAAGTACGATCGCGCGTTATACAGCAACGCCGCTTTTCTGTCGAGGCGCACGCCGCGGCGGCCGGCCTCGACGATGAACGCGGCCTCGCCGAGCGGCTTGTCTGGGGCGTCGAATACCACGTTCGACTTCGGCTCGCTGAGGTAGCTGCCGAGGAAATTCTCGACGTCGCGCGTGGTCCAGCGGATCCCCTTCAGAATCGTCTCGACGCGCTCGACCAGCGCGGCCGGCAGTCGCGCCGGATCGGCGACGGGCGGCTGCGCGGGATCGCGATAGAGTTCGCCGGCACGCGCGCTTTGCCGCAGCGCACCACGTTCCGCCAGGTAATAGAGGAACTGTCCCGTCAATTCCCCCGCGGACGGGGCGCGAAAGCCGATCGAGCAGGTCATGCATTCGCCCTCGGCGATGCCGTCATGGGCGATGTGCGGCGGCAGGTACAGCATGTCGCCGGGCTCGAGCACCCACTCGTCGGTCGGCTCGAAATGCTCGAGCACCTTCAGCGGCAGATCCTCGCGCAGCGTCAGATCCTTCTGCGCACCGATGTGCCAGCGTCGCCGGCCATGCACCTGCAGCAGGAACACGTCGTAGGAATCGAAGTGCGGGCCCACGCCGCCGCCGTCGGTCGCATAGGAGATCATCAGGTCGTCGAGGCGCGCGTCGGGAATGAAGCGGAACCGTTCGAGCAGCGCGCGCGCGGCATCGTCGTGCAGGTCCGCGCCTTGCACCAACAGCGTCCATTCACGCTTCTTCACGGACGGCAGCGCATCGGGCTCGAACGGCCCCTGCGCCAGTTGCCATCTGTTACGAAAATGGGTGATGAGTCGCGATTCGGCGTCGTAATCGGCGGCCAGCTCGAACAGCGCGTCGCGCGAGAGCGGCGGGACCACGCCGGGGATCGCCTGGCGGATCAGCAGCGGCTTTTTCTGCCAGTAGCGGCGCATGAATTGCGACGGCGTCAGGTTGCCGAGCAGCGGCGTGGCGGTATCGGGCTGGGGCGCGCCGGACGGGGCTCGGGCAGCGCCCGTCGGTTCGGTTTCGGACCGTTGGGACATCGTATAATGCGGCTGGTAATTGGGAGATTTGGATGAAAATCGCAAAAAACACCGTCGTGTCGGTTGCATACAAGCTGTCTGACACTCAAGGCAACCTGATCGAAGAAAGCGACGAGCCGATGGTCTATCTGCACGGCGGCTATGATGGCACGTTCCCCAAGATCGAGGAACAGCTCGACGGGCAGGAAGCGGGCTTCGAGACGCAGGTTCAGTTGGAACCGCAGGATGCGTTCGGCGATTACGATCCGGAGCTCGTGAAGATCGAGTCGCGCGACCGTTTCCCCGAGCCGCTCGAAGTCGGCATGCAGTTCGAAGGCACGCCGGAGGACGGCGACGAGGAAGTCGATTCGCTGATCTATACCGTCACCGACATCGCCGAGGACAAGGTCGTGCTCGACGGCAACCATCCGCTCGCCGGCATGGCGCTGCGTTTCGCGCTGTCGGTCAAGGAGGTGCGCGCGGCCACCGAGGACGAGATCGAACACGAGCACGCGCATGGCGCGGAAGGTCTCGAGATCGTCGATGAAGACGAAGAGGATGACGACGAGGACGACGCGTCGGCGCAAGGCCGCACGCTTCACTGAGTCGCGGGCTGCGCCGGCCGCGGATTGACCGGCGCGCGCCGATCACGATTCAATGCGGGGTGGTGGCCGGGCGGGAAGTCCGCCAGTCGTCGCCTTCCGGCAGGCTGCCCGGCATGGAAGCGGGGAGGTTGCCCGAGCCGGCCGACGCACCAATCGAAGCGGCGGTCGATACGCCCGCCGACGCACCGAGCGATGCGCCGCTCGAGGCCGGCTGCGGCGGCAACGTGCCGCTCGCGGCCGAGTCCGGAATCTCGGGCAGCGCGGGGATCTCCGGCATCGGCGGCAACGGCGTGTCGTCGTGCGGTGTCAGCGGCAGCGCGGGCGGCACCGGCAGGTTGCTCGGCACGTCCTGCACGCTCACCCCGAACATCGGCCGCCGGGCCGGATTCACCGTGATCCTGATCCATTGCACGAGCCGCTCGCGCGGCGCGATCGCGATGCGCGTCAGGTTGTTGATGCGATCCCCTTTTTCGTCGTGCAAGGGCTGGTCGATGCGAAAGCCGCCGCGCAGCGGCTCGTCGTTCGCGTGGATCACCAGGATCGTGCCGTGGAACGTCGCGGCCGCCTTCACCAGCGCGCGCTTGAACTCCAGAAAGCCGTCACGGCGCGTGTGCCCGAACCGCAGCCACGCGAACCGCTCGCGCTCGTAGTGTTCGAACTGCGGGTCGCCCTCGATCAGGATCACTAGCGCGCGCGCGTTGCGGCGCTTCGCGAACTCGGCCGAGTGGTCGATCCAGAACGCGTTGGCGATCGCGCGATCCTCGAATTCCCCGTTGCGCCCGCCCGCCGTCAGGTAACGATTGTTCGGCGAGGGCGCGTTCATCGCGACGAACACCGTGTCGCCCTGCGTCCAGCGAATGTTCTCGCGGAACGGGCGAAAGCGCGCGACCTCGCTCTCGCGCGTCAGCGGCTGCGGCGTCACGCCAAACGATTCGGCATCCGGGAGGAACGTCTGGCGCAGGTAGTCGAGCCGCTCCACCGCGTCGTAGCCGCCGTTCTCGCGCGCCGCGCAGGCGGCCCAGTCGGCCTGCCCGGGGACGTAGAACACCGGCACGCGCGAGGCCTTCAGGATCGCGAAGCGCGCGTCGTAGACCGCGTCTCGACAGACTTCGCGCGGGCCTTTCAGGTTGCCGTCGTAGACGACGAAGGCCACCCCGCGGTCGCGCGAGATCGCGTCGAGCACGCGTTGCGCGGCCGGTTCGTCGGCCGGGCCGACCAGCACGCCGGACAGCACCGCGAACGCGTAGCCGGGCTCGACGCGATCGCGTGCGACCGCGGCCGGCGCCGCCCTCGCGGTGACCGCAGCGGTGGCCATCGCCGCCGCGAGCAGCAGCGCCGCCACGGCCGGCGTGGCGCGCGGGCGGCGTGGCGGCACGTCAGTGCGCCGTCTCATCGTCGGCTTGCCGGCCGGCAAGCGCGTGCAGTTCATAGAGCAGGTCGAGCGCCTCGCGCGGCTTCAGGTCGTCGGGATCGATGCCGCGCAGGCGCGTGAGCGCTGGATGCGGTTCGGCCGGCGGCGCCTCGTGGAGCTCGGCGGCGGGGCGGCCGTAGTCCGGCTCGTCGTCGTAGACGGGCGGCGGCGCCGCGAACAGGTCGAGCTGCGGCGTGGGCTGGCCCGCCGACTGTTGTTCGAGATGGGCGAGGTGCTTGCGCGCCGCGCGGATCACCGCGGGCGGCACGCCGGCGAGCTGCGCCACCTGCAGGCCGTAGCTCTGGTTCGCCGGGCCTTCGTCGACCGCGTGCAGGAACACGATGCCGTGGCCGTGCTCGACCGCCGACAGGTGGACGTTGGCCGCATGCGGGAATTCAGCCGGCAGCTGCGTGAGTTCGAAGTAGTGCGTCGCGAACAGCGTGTAGCAGCCGTTGTGCGACAGCAGATGGCGCGCGATCGCCCAGGCCAGCGCGAGGCCGTCGAAGGTCGAGGTGCCGCGGCCGATCTCGTCCATCAGCACGAGGCTTTGCGGCGTGGCGTCGTTGAGGATCGCCGCGGCCTCGGTCATTTCCACCATGAACGTCGAACGGCCGCCGGCCAGATCGTCGGCAGCGCCGATGCGCGTGAAGATCCGGTCGATCGGGCCGAACGTGGCCGACTTCGCCGGCACGTAGCTGCCGACGTAGGCCATCATCGCGATCAGCGCCGTCTGCCGCATGAAGGTCGACTTACCGCCCATGTTCGGGCCGGTGATCAGCAGCAGCTTGCGATCGTTGCCGAGCCGGCAGTCGTTCGCGATGAACTGCTCGACCTGGGCCTCGACCACCGGATGGCGGCCCTGCTCGATGTCGATGCCGATCTCGTCGGAGAAGCGCGGCGCGACCCAGTCGAGCTCGCGCGCGCGTTCGGCGAACGCGCCCAGCACGTCGAGTTCGGCGAGCGCGCCGGCGACGCGCTGGCAGTCCTCGATGAACGGCAGCAGCGATTGCAGCAGCGCGTCGTAGAGCGCCTTTTCGCGCGACAGCGCGCGTTCCTGCGCCGACAGCGCCTTGTCCTCGAAAGTCTTCAGCTCGGGCGTGATGTAGCGTTCGGCGTTCTTCAGCGTCTGGCGGCGACGATAGTCGTCGGGCACCTTGTCGGTCTGGCCGCGCGTGACCTCGATGTAGAAGCCGTGGACGCGGTTGAACTCGACGCGCAGGTTCGGAATGCCGGTGCGCGCGCGCTCGCGCGCTTCGAGATCGATCAGGAACTGGCCGCAGTTCTCGGAGATGTCGCGCAGCTCGTCGAGTTCGGCGTCGTAGCCGCGCGCGATCACGCCGCCGTCGCGCACCATCGCGGCCGGCTCCGGCGCGATCGCGCGCGTGAGCAGGCCCGCGCAGCCGGCGGGCGGCTCCAGCGCCGCTTCGAGGCGCGCGAGCGTGGCGGCGTGCTGCGTGATCGGGGCGACCAGCTCGCGCAGCGCCGGCAGCGCGGCGAACGTGTCGCGCAGGCTCGACAGGTCGCGCGGGCGCGCCGACAGCAGCGCGAGGCGGCCCGTGATGCGTTCGACGTCGGCGATCTGGCGCAGCGCGCGGCGCAGGTTGTCGAGGCTCGCTTCGCCGGCTGCTTCGAGCAGTGCGCCGATCGCCTGCTGGCGGCCCTGCGCTGCCACCGAGGCGCGCGGCGGATGGTGGAGCCAGTGGCGCAGCAGGCGGCTGCCCATCGTCGAGCAGCAGGTGTCGAGCAGCGAGTAGAGCGTGGGCGACTCGGTACCGCGCAGCGTTTCGGTCAGTTCGAGATTGCGGCGCGTGGCCGGATCGAGGCCGATGTATTCCGATTCCGTCTCGACCTTGAGACTGCGCACGTGGCGCAGCTGCTGGCCCTGCGTGGACGCCGCGTAGAGCAGCAGCGCGCCGGCCGAGCCGCAGGCGCTCGTCAGCGAGTGCGCGCCGAAGCCTTCGAGGCTGGCGACGTCGAGCTGGCTGCAGAGCCGCTGGGTGCCCGAGGCGACGTCGAAATGCCAGACCGGCACGCGCGTGACCGCGCCGGCGCCGGGCGGCACCGCCTCGATCGCGCCGTCGGCCGCGAGGATTTCGGCCGGGCGGATCCGTTCGAGCGCCGCGCCGAGTTCGTCCGGCGCGATCTCGGCGAGCCGCAGCGCGCCGCTCGCGAGGTTCAGCCAGGCCAGGCCGATGTTGGTGACCACGCCGCGCTTGTTGTGGCCGAGGCTCAGCGCGAGCAGGAACACGTCGGCCTTGTCGGACAGCAGTGCCGCGTCGGTCAGCGTGCCGGGCGTGACGACGCGCACCACCTTGCGCTCGACCGGGCCTTTCGAGGTGGCCGGGTCGCCGATCTGTTCGCAGATCGCCACCGACTCGCCGAACTTCACGAGCTTCGCCAGATATTGCTCGACCGCGTGATGCGGCACGCCGGCCATCCGGATCGGATTGCCGCCCGACGCGCCGCGCTGCGTCAGCGTCAGGTCGAGCAGGCGCGCGGCCTTCTCGGCGTCGTCGTAGAACAGCTCGTAGAAGTCGCCCATCCGGTAGAAGACGAGCGTGTCGGGGTGCTCGCTTTTGATGCGCAGGTATTGCTGCATCATTGGCGTATGCGATGAAAGATCGCGTTCCGCAACCTGCTGTTTCGCTTCCGTAATTTCCTGCACTTCCTTTTCCATCAAGGCATTCCCGTCATTTCGCGCGTTCGGTTAGAACCTTTCTGCGCGCCTCGGCATCTTGGCAAATATCGCAGCCCAGCGTAGTTTTTTTTCCTTCCGAGTACCGAAACCTACGCTGGTGCGGGTGTCGGTGCGTCAGAAACCTACGCCGAGTACGAAATGCGATTCGACGCTCGCGCTGCGAAGCAGATGCAGCCTGGCACACACGTAACGATCGACGGCTGTCCTGGCCTGCGTCTGGAGGCCTCGACCACGCGCCGATCGTGGATTTATCGATACAAGTCGCCGGTCGATGGCCGCATGCGGCAAACGAAAATTGGCGAATGGCCAGCACTATCGCTTGCCGCTGCCGCCAGCGAGCGGGAACGGCTGCGCACGGACCGCGAGGCAGGCAGACCCGGCTCTCGCGAAGCGGCTACAGGCCGGTTCCAAGGTTGCCAGTATGGTACCGCAGGACCGGCCGCCGACCGTGCGTGATGTCTGTCGGGCCTATATCGAAGGGCATGTGGAGCGGAGCCGGAAATCGAAGGGCGCCGCGGAAGTGAAGCGCACGTTCGATACGATGCTTGGCGAGTTCGCCGATCGGCCGGCCGACGAGGTGTCGCGCGGCCAGGCGTTCGCCCTGCTCGAAACCTACGCCCATATTCCCGTCCAGGCGCAAAAGCTACGCCGGGAGCTGGGTGCTGCTTGGGAATATGCGCTCGACGCGCAGTTGCTGTCTGATACGACGGCGAACTGGCGGCGAGTCTATCGGAACGACAAAGCGGGTGCTGACGGACGCCGAGGTCGCGCAGTTGCTCGCCTGGTTGCCGAATTTCAGTCGGACGATCGGCGACGGGCTCACGCTATATCGGCGTGCGAGCGCCATTCCGCGATTGCCGCAGCAGTCGCCAATGGATGAGCTACGACGTTATCGACCATCAGCTGCGGGTGGCAACCGGTGAGGCGGTCGAGCAGAGTACTCAAAAGCTGTCCCTTCCGCATCGCATTGCGGTCATGACTGCCGTTCGCAACTTTGCGGCGGGTGTTCCCGTGTTCACGAACCCTCGCAGCCTCGCGACCCAAGACCACGGCTATGCGGAAGCCAAGGCGCTGATGCGCCCCGCGCTGGCGGCAAAAAACCTGATCTGATCGCGGTAGATTGTAGCTACAGATAATTCTTGCACGCATCAATAAGTGTAGCTACATTTATCCAAATGGACATCAGGTACGACAGCACGAAAAACGAAGCGAACATCGCCAAGCATGGCGTCTCGCTGGCGCTGGCAGGTCAATTGGACTGGCCGAACGTGATGGCCTGCGCCGACGACCGCACCGACTACAAGGAAGTGCGGGAAATCGGGTTCGGCGTCATCGATCAGCGCCTTTACTGCGTGGTGTTCACGCGCGGCGACAGCATGCATATCATCAGCATGCGAAAGGCAAACAAGCGCGAGGTGAAAAACTATGTCGAGCAAGACTAAGATCATCATGCCGACGGACGAAGAGGACGCGGCGATCAACCAAGGCATTGCTGCGGATCCTGACACGCACGATGTGTCGGCCGAGGACTTCAAGAAGATGAAGCGGGTCGGCGCGCGTGGTCGGCCGCGCCTCAGTTCGCCAAAGGTGCTGATGTCGATGCGTTACGACGCGGACATTGTTGATGCATTCAAAGCGACTGGCGACGGCTGGCAGACGCGCATGAATGACGCGTTGCGCGAATGGCTGAAGGTGAAAGAAAATTCGCGGTGAATTCGAGGAGGAATTGCAACGCCCCAAACGTTTTGCTAATCAGTCGTCCGTGGGGTGTTCGCTCGCCCAAAGAAAAGCCCGCTAGGTGGAAGCTTCGCGGGCTTTTTCATTTCCACCGTCGTCTTGTCGCATCGTTTGAGAAAGAAAGCCGTGGAGCAGTCCCCTGAAACACCGGGTACAGTCCCTCACTTAAACTAGCGGATAGGCATAAGACCGTGTTTTTGACCAACACCAGGCAGGAAGTGATGAACGTGTTACTTTCGCTCTGGCTGCTGCTGCTCGGCGCGCTCGCCCACGGCGCGCCGGCCCAACCCGCGATCACGATCGCGACCAACGGCAAGCTGCTGACGTTCACCGCCCAGGCCCTGCTGGCGCGCCCCGATGCGGCGGATATCCACGTCGCCCGAGACGTCTCCTACGGCAAGCCGATGACCTACCGCGCCGTGCCGCTGGCCGACCTGATCGACGGCACATCGCTGCCGCCCGACACCGTGATCGAGACGCGCGCCACCGACGGTTTCGCCGCGCAGCTGCCGATGGATCTGGTCCGCAACCGCGATCCCGCGCGCGCCGTGGCGTATCTCGCGGTGGAGGACCCGGCCCGGCCCTGGCCGAAACTGCCGGGCAAGCCGGTGAGCGCCGGGCCGTTCTATCTGGTCTGGGTGGGTGCGCAGGCGGCGTCGGTGCGCAGCGAGCAGTGGCCGTATCAGGTCGCGCAGTTTGCCGTCGAGCGCTCGCCGGCCGCGCGCTGGCCCGCGCTCGCGGTCGATCCGACGCTGCCGGCCACCGATCCGGTCCGTGCCGGGCAGCGCCTGTTCATCACGCAGTGCCTGGCCTGCCATCGCTTCGACGGCGCGGGCAGCTCGGACACCGGCCCCGATCTCGGCAGGCCGGCCAACCCGGTCGATTACTTCCAGCGCGCCGCGCTGCATCGCTACATCCGCAATCCCGCTTCGCTGCGCGACTGGCCCGGCCGCGCCATGCCGGCCTTTTCGTCGGACCAGTTGAGCGACCGCGAGATCGATCTGATCATCACCTACCTCGGCTACATGGCGCATCGGCGATGAAGCCGGGCGTGACGCGCGCGCCACGTCACGCGGCCGGCAATCGGCTCAGGCGTCCGCGTCGGCCGAAAACGCCACCGCCTTCTGCGCTTCGAGCGCATGCAGGCGTTTCGCCAGCGCGGTGCTGATCGACTGGTAGGCGGTGCCGCCGAGCGTGAGTCGCAGCGGCGGCTCGGGCGCGTCGGCTGCCGCGATCATCGCGGCCACGGTCCGGCCGGCATCGCCGCGAATCGCGAACGTGCCGGACGCAATCGCGCGCCGCACCTCGCCGGCCGGCGTGGCATCGTAGTCGGGCATCGGCGCGGCGTGATCGAGCCCGGCGCCGAACTTCGTGCTGGTCGGCCCCGGCTCGACGATCACGAAGTCGATGCCGAACGGCGTCACCTCCTGCGCCACCGATTCGACGAAACCCTCGATGCCCCATTTCGTTGCGTGATAGAGGCTGAAGTTCGGATACGCGATCTGCCCGCCCTCCGACGACACCTGCACGATCCGCCCGCCGCCCTGGCGGCGCAGGTGGGGCAGCGCGGCGCGGATCAGCTGGATCGAGCCGACCAGATTGGTGGCGATCTGCCGGTCGATCTGCGCGTCGGTCAGTTCCTCGGCCGCGCCGAACAGGCCGTAGCCGGCGTTGCTCACGACCACGTCGATGCGCTCGTTCGCCTTGAACGCGGCGTCGATGCCGGCCCGCACCGCGCCGACGTCGGTAAGGTCGAGCGTCAGCACCTGCAGGGCCTCGCCGTGCTGCCGTTTCAGATCGTCGAGCGGCCCCTCGCGCCGCAGCGTCGCCACGACCCGGTCGCCGCGTTGCAGCAGGCGTTCGGCCAGCAGCCGGCCAAGGCCCGTCGAGGTGCCGGTGATGAGCCAAGTCTTCGTCATGATGCGGATCTCCCTGAAGTGAACGACACGGCTTCAGTCTAGGCATCGATGATTGGTCGGGGAAGCCGCTATAGTGCGGATGACCCCGTGAAAATTCCCCACCAATCTCCATGTCCAAGCCGACCCTTGCCGATCTCAGTGCGTTCTCCGCGGTCGCGGCGCACCGGAGCTTTCGCCGTGCCGCCGACGCGCTGGGCGTCTCGCGTTCCTCGCTGAGCCACACGGTGCTGGCGCTGGAGCAGCGGCTCGGCGTGCGCCTGCTGAACCGCACCACGCGCAGCGTCGCGCCGACCGAGGCGGGCGAGGCCCTGCTCGCGCGGCTCGCGCCGGTGCTGCGCGATCTCGACGCGGCGCTCGACGCGGTGGCGGAGGCGCGCGGCGAGCCGAGCGGCACGCTCCGGATCAACGCGAACGAAAACGCGGCGCGGCTGCTGATGAAGACGGTGGTGCCGCGTTTCCTCGCGCGCTTTCCCGGCATGGCGCTCGACCTCGTCGCGGATGGGCGTTTCGTCGACATCGTCGAGCAGGGGTTCGATGCCGGCGTGCGGCTCGGCGAGGCGATTCCGCGCGACATGGTGGCGGTGCGCATCGGCGCTGACCTGCGCTTCGTGGTGGTGGCGGCGCCGTCGTATCTGGCGGCGCGCGGGGCGCCCGTCACGCCCGAGGATCTGGCGCGGCACGCCTGTATCCGCCAGCGGCTGCCAAGCGGCAAGCGCTACCGCTGGGAGTTCCAGAAGCGCGGGCAGGAGATGGCGATCGACGTGCCGGGCGTGCTCACGCTCGACCACAACGGCGTGATGGTGGAGGCCGCGGCCGACGGGCTCGGGCTCGCCTACGTGCCGGAGCCGTCGGCGCGCGCGGCGCTCGACGGCGGGCGGCTCGTGACCGTGCTCGATGACTGGTGCCCGTTGATTCCCGGGCTGCATCTGTATTACCCGGGGCATCGGCATGTGCCGGCGGGGTTGCGGGCGTTCATCGACGTGCTCAGGGAGGTGAACGGCGAGGCGGCGGCACGGGCCTGAAGCGACGCGTCGCCGGGCCGCCCCCGTCCGTGTCCGCCCGTCGTCGACCCGCCGTCAGCCCGGCGCTTCGCTGCGCGCGGTCAAATCGCGACGCGCCTCGTCCGTGATCCAGCCGATCCGGCGCAGCAGGCCGGCCGCGGCGGCGGGCGGCCACGGCTCGGCGTGGAAGCGTTCGCAGATCCGCGCGAAATCGTGCGCGCGGAGATAGTGCAGGCCGAACAGTTGCTTCGCCAGCGCGCCGAGCACGTCGCTGCGCCGCGCTTCGGGCATGCCGTCGGTGCGCTGGAGCAGGGCGGGGATGTCGTCGACGTCGAGGATGTTGTTCGCGGACGCGGCAACGCGCGCGGCGTCGGCGCCCTCCATGTCGGCGAGCCGGACCTGGCAGGCATCGCGCTGGGCCGGCGCCCAGTCGTTGGTCTGGCGGAACAGCTCGGTCAGCAATTCGAAATGCGGCGGACACTGCCGCGCCGCGGCCAGCAGCGTGTCGAAGCTGGCCTGCCGCTCGCGCATCGGCACCCTTTCGAGCCGCGCGGCAAGCTGGGCCAGTGCGCCGCCTTGCCGGCGCACGGGGACGAGCCGCCTCAGCTGAGCGACCGCCGCGTCGATCGCGGCGAAGCTGCGCGCCTTCGCGGGCGCCTCGGCGAGCGACTGGCCCACGGCCTCGCCGTGGAAGAGGTGCGCGTAGCGCCGGCTGGCGAACTGCATCTGCCGCGCGTCGAGATCCATGTTGTGGATCAGTTCGACCGGCATATGGTCGAGCGACGGGCCGGCGTTCGGCGTGGCGTTCGATGTATCGGCAGCCTCAGGGGCGGGCGGGGCGGGCTGGACGTCGTCGATGATCGCGAGGCTCGCGAAGTGCGCCATCGCATGCGCCTCGGCGCCGTCGGGCTCGGGCGTTTGCTCGGCTGCCGTCGAGCGGGCCGCGCCGTGCGAGGCACGGGTCGCGCGGGCGGGCAGGCTGCTCAGCAGCGGATTGCTGGCGGCGCACGCGGGCGCGGCGGCTCGCGGCTCGGCCTGCGTCGGGTGGTGCGTGGCGTCGCTCCGGTCGAGATTGGTCGGGCCAATGCGGTCGGCGCGCGGGAGAGTCGGTTTCATGGGCTCGGCAGTGATGAGAGGAGCGAGGGCCGCGGGATCGGTGCGGCGCTTCCGGCCTCGGATCGGTGCCGTGTCGTGCGATCCGTCCCCGCAGCATCTGCGTGCCGAACATAAAACGTCTCGCGGCCGGCCCACTGCCAAGGCACGAATCGAGGAGCGGGAAACGGAAGCGCGGCACGGGAAATCATGTTTCGTTGCGTGACACCGCGTGCGGCGCGGTGTCGGCCGATTGCTCGATTCGTTGATCCGGCATCGGCGCGGCGGTGTTCCGCGCCGTCGCCCGCAACGTCTATCCGCGTCCCACCGCCTTCACCGCCAGCGCCGCGGCCGCCGAGCGCGTCTCCACATGCAGCTTGCGGAACAGGTGTTCGAGATGCTTGTTGACGGTGCGCGGCGCCATGTCGAGGATGTCGCCGATATCGCGATTGGTCTTGCCACGCGAGACCCACAGCAGCACCTCGGCCTCGCGCGTGGTCAGCCCGAAGCGGTCGAGCAGCGTCACCACCAGCGCGCCGTCGTCGGACGCCTCCAGCACCACCACCCATTCGCCCTGCGCCGGCGCACCCGTCACGCGGGCCGAGCGCCGCACGCCGCCGTCGATCGTCTCGTGGACGGCGTCCTCGGGGCAGCCTTGCTCCCGCCATTGCATGAACCAGTGGCGCAGCCGGGCGGGCAGCGCCGCGCGCGCGAGCGGCGTCGCGCCCGGTTCACCGCTTGCCATGCTGATGGCGTGGTCCGCATCGTCGTCGTCGCCATAACCCGCCAGTCGCACCGCCGCCTGCGGACTCTGCCAGCGGATCGCGCCGCCACCGTCGACAATCACGGCCGCGCGCGCCTCGAGCCCGAGCACGGCGTCGGCGTAGCGCTGGGCGCGCGAGCGCTGCACGTGCGCGGCGATCCGCGCGCACACTTCCTCGGGCCGCACCGGCTTGGTCACGTAGTCGATGCCGCCCACCCGGAAGCCCTGCACGACGTGTTCGCTCTCGGCCAGCGCGGTCATGAAGATCACCGGCAGATGTTCGTGGCGCCGTTCGAGCTTCAGGCGCCGGCAGGTCTCGAAGCCGTCGAGCCCGGGCATCATCGCGTCGAGCAGCACGACGTCGGGCGTCACGCGTGCGAGGCACTTCAGCGCGTCGTCGCCGCTCAGCGCGACGAGCACGGCATAGCCGTCCGTGCGCAGCGTGTCGGACAGCAGCGCGAGGTTGTCGGGCGTATCGTCGACGATCAGCACCACCGGACGATTGCCGAGCGCGCCGGGCAGCGCGGCCTCAGTCGCCGGCGCCGGGCGCAATGCGGTCAAGCTCATGCTCGAAATCCTTCAGCTGGAAGAGTTCGGCGCGCGCGCGCAGCGACGCGAGCGGCGCGGCGAGCCCGGGGTGATGCGGCGCGGCCGCGTCGAGCGCCTCGATGATGCCCTGCACGTAGCCGACGTCGAGCAGCGACTTCAGTTGCGCGTGCAGCGGACGCGGCAGCGTGGCGGGCGATGATCCGGTTTGCGCCGCGGATGACAGGTCGGTGGCGAGGCGGGACGGCGGTGCCGCCACGAGTGCGGCCGGCGCGTACCGAGACATATTCGATGCGCTTGACGTGGCCTCGTCGGGCGAGGCGACCGGCGTCACGGTAGCCGGCGAGAGCGGAGCCACGGCATCGGCCGCATCGCTTGCCTCCACAACGCGCTCCGCCGTCTCCATCGATGCCGCCGTCACCCACGTCACGCGCAGCAGCGCCGCCAGCTTGTCGAGCAGCACCGGCATCTGCACCGGCTTCACGAGGTAGTCGTCGCAGCCGATCGCGATCGCGCGTTCACGGTCGTCGGCGAACGCGTTCGCCGACAGCAGCATGATCGGCGCGTCCGAGATGCGGCGCTCGCGAATCAGCCGGCTGGTCTCGTAGCCGTCCATCTCCGGCATCGAGATGTCCATCAGGATCGCGTCGGCGGCGCGCGTGCCGAGCCAGCGCAGCGCGTCCGGCCCGTTGTCGGCCTCGGCGATCTCGAAGCCGAGCGGCGCGAGCATCTGCACGACGATGGCGCGCTGGTCCGGCAGGTCGTCGACGATCAGCAGCGTGCGGCGCGGCCCGCGATAGCCGCGGATCTCGGCCGGCCCGGTGCGCGCGGGCGCGGCGGCATGCACGGCGGGCGCGTAGACCTTGACGATGAAGCGCGTGCCGTGTCCGACCACGCTGTCCACTTCCAGGCTGCCGCCGAGCGCGTGCGTGAGCAGCCGGCAGATGGTGAGCCCGAGCCCGGCGCCGTGGTCGTGCAGGCTCGCGGCCTCGCCGCGCTCGAACGGCAGGAACAGCCGCTCCATCGCGTCGGCCGGGATGCCGGGGCCGGTATCGACGACCTCGAAGGTCAGCGTGTCGAGCGCGTGGCCCACGCGCAGCGTCACGCCGCCGGCGCGCGTGAAGCGGATCGCGTTGCCGATCAGGTTGGTGAGGATCTGGCTCAGGCACTTCTGGTCCGACTTGACGGTGGCGGGCAGCCGCCCCGAGGGCTGCACGACGAACGCGAGCGCCTTCTCCACGGCCTGCGGGCGCAGCATCGAGGTCATCTGCGCGAGGAACTCGGGCAGCGCGATGCGCGTGACGTTCAACTGCAGCTTGCCGGCCTCGATGCGCGCCACGTCGAGCAGCCCGTCGACGAGCGCGAGCAGGTGCTCGCCGCTGCGGTGGATGGTGCGGATCGCGTTGAGGCGCGCGGGCGCGATCTCGTCCTGCGCGAGCAGCAGCAGTTGCGCGTAGCCGAGGATGCTGTTGAGCGGCGTGCGCAGCTCGTGGCTGAGCCCCGTCACGTAGCGGCTCTTGGCGCTGTTGGCAGCCTCGGCCGCGGCGCGCGCGTGCTTGAGCGCGGCGTCGGTCTTGCGGTGCGCCTCGATCTCGTGCATCAGCAGCTCGGTCTGGCGCTGCGATTCCTCCTGCGTGACGCGCCGGTTCTCGCGTTCGAGCACGAGCCACCAGGCGGCGATGCCGCCGATCAGCGACAGCGCGACGAACACCTTCACGTAGCCGTTGGCCACCTCGCGCCAGGCGGGCGAGCCGGGCGCGGCGAGCGAATCGGCGCTCTGCGACCAGATCAGGTAGAGCACGGTGGCGAGCAGCAGCATGGTGGCGAGCACGAGGCTCGCATAGTGGACCAGCCGCACGCCGGTCGCGCCGAGCCGCGCGCGCGGGAACAGCCGGTGCAGCGCGCGGTCGAGCTGCGCGGTGATCCGCGCGTGCGGTTTGCAGCGGTCGTTGCAGCGCGAATCGAGCGAGCAGCAGAGCGAGCAGATGGTGCCGCCGTAGGCGGGGCAATAGGCGGTGTCGTCGTGCTCGAATTCGTTCTCGCAGATCGCGCAGCGGCGCAGCGCGCCGGCCACGCCGGGCTCGGCCTGGCGCGCGAGGTAGTAGCGCCCGCGCGTGGCGATCGCGATGGCCGGCGCGCAGACGAACGCGACGCCGAGCGCGATGAACGGCGACAGCGCGCGCGCCAGTTCGCCGAACGCGCCGCCGTGCGCGAGCATCGCCACCACGGTGGCGATCCCCATCGCGCCGACGCCGACCGGATTGATGTCGTACAGGTGCGCGCGCTTGAACTCGATGTCGCGCGGGCTGTAGCCGAGCGGCTTGTTGACGACGAGATCGGCGAACAGCGCGCCGACCCAGGCGATCGCCACGTTCGCGTACATCGACAGCACCTTGCCGATCGCCTCGAACACGCCCATCTCCACCAGCAGCAGCGCGATCAGCACGTTGAACACGAGCCAGACCACGCGGCCCGGGTGGCTGTGCGTGAGCCGCGCGAAGAAGTTCGACCAGGCGAGCGAGCCGGCGTAGGCATTGGTCACGTTGATCTTCAACTGCGAGACCAGCACGAACAGCGTCATCGCCGGCAGCGCCCAGGCGGCGAGCCCGAGCGGATCGAACAGCAGGTGATAGGCGACCAGGTACATCTGGGTGGGCTGCGCGGCATGCGCCGGATCGATCTCGTGCTGGATCGCGACGAACGCGAGGAACGCGCCGCCCAGCATCTTCAGCGCGCCGGGCACGATCCAGCCGGGGCCGGCCGCGAGCAGCGCGATCCACCAGCGCCGCCGGTTGCGCGAGGTGAGCGGCGGCAGGAAGCGCAGGTAGTCCACCTGCTCGCCGACCTGCACGATCAGCGCGAACACCACGGTGGCGGCCTGCCCGAACGCGATCGCGCTGAACGCGTGGCCGTCGTGCGCGAAGCCCGAGAAGGTGGTCCATTCGCGCAGCAGCGACGGCTGATGCCAGAGCACGGCGCCGTAGGGCAGCACGAACAGCACCAGCCACAGCGGCTGGGTCCAGCTCTGCAGCCGGTTGATCAGCGTGATGCCGAACATCACGATCGGGATCACCACCAGCGAACTGATCACGTAGGCAAGGCCGATCGAGATCGGAAACACCAGCTGCAGCGCGAGCGACATGATGGCCGCCTCGAGCGCGAAGAAGATGAACGTGAAGCTCGCGTAGAGCAGCGAGGTGACGGTCGAGCCGATGTAGCCGAAGCCCGCGCCGCGCGTGAGCAGATCCATGTCGACGCCGTGGCGCGCGGCGTAATAGCTGATCGGCAGGCTCGTCAGCCAGATCAGCAGCGAGACGGCGGCGATCGCGCAGACCGCGTTGGTGAAACCGTAGTCGATCACGAGGCTGCCGCCGATCGCCTCCAGCACGAGGAACGAGACGGCGCCGATCGCGGTGTTGGCGACGCGGAACTCGGACCAGCGGCGAAACGAACTCGGCGTGTAGCGCAGCGCGTAGTCCTCTAGCGTCTCGTCGCCGACCCAGGCGTTGTAGTCGCGGCGCACCTTGACGATGCGCTGCGTGCTGGGCGGCGCGTCGGGCGCATGCGGTGCACAAGCGGCTCGGGAAGTCGCTTCCGACGCGGCTTGGGAAGCGACGGGCTGGGGCATCGGTGCCATCTCGGGTGATCCAGATTGGTGCGCGCGGGGCGGGCGGGATGCGTCATGCAAATTACATTCCAGGCGCGCGCCGGGCCATACGTCAATCGACGTATTCCGGTCGTTTATTTGGTTTCCTACATTTCGCCTCACACGCCGGCCCCGTCCGCCGGCCACCGACACGACAAGGAGAATGTGATGCCCGTAGACGATCGATTCGATGACGACGGCGCGCCGTCGTCGCTGCGCCGGCGCCTGATCGGCGGCCTCGCCGCCGCGCCGCTGATGGCGCTGGGCCTGCCGCGCGCGTCGTTCGCGCAGACCCCGCCCACGGCGAAGGTCAACACCACCAGGCTGGCCGTGACCGACACCACGGTGACGGTCGGCCAGCTGCACTCGGCCACCGGCACCATGGCGATCTCGGAGACGGGCTCGATCCAGGCCGAGCGCCTCGCGATCGAACAGATCAACGCGATGGGCGGCGTGCTCGGCCGCAAGATCCAGATCATCCAGGAGGACGGCGCCTCCGACTGGCCGACCTTCGCCGAGAAGTCGCGCAAGCTGCTCGAGAACGACCACGTGGCCGCCGTGTTCGGCTGCTGGACCTCGGCCTCGCGCAAGGCGGTGCTGCCGATCTTCGAGAAGGACAACGGGCTGCTCTATTACCCGACCTTCTACGAGGGGCTGGAGCAGTCGAAGAACGTGTTCTACACCGGCCAGGAAGCGACCCAGCAGATCCTCTGGGCGCTCGACTGGGCCTCGAACACGAAGAAGGCGAAGACGTTCTTCCTGGTCGGCTCCGACTACATCTGGCCGCGCACCTCGAACAAGATCGCGCGCCGCCACATCGAGCAGCACCTGCACGCGAAGGTGGTGGGCGAGGAGTACTACCCGCTCGGCACCACCGATTTCTATTCGCTGATGAACAAGATCAAGCTGGCGCGCCCGGACTGCATCTTCGCGACCGTGGTAGGCGGCTCGAACGTGGCGTTCTACAAGCAGCTGAAGGCGGCCGGGATCACGCCGGCCAAGCAGTTCCTGCTGACGCTGTCGGTTACCGAGGACGAGGTGCTCGGCATCGGCGGCGAGAATTTCGCGGGCTTCTATTCGTCGATGAAGTATTTCGAATCGCTGGCGAACGACACCAACCAGAGCTTCGTGAAGGCGTTCAAGGCGCGCTACGGGCAGAAGGCCGTGATCGGCGACGTCACGCAGGCCGCCTACCTCGGCCCGTGGATCTGGAAGGCCGCCTGCGAGCGCGCCGGCAGCTTCGACGTGGACAAGGTGGTGGCCGCCTCGGCCGGCATCGAGCTGAAGAACGCGCCGCAGGGCTACGCGAAGGTGGACGCGAACCATCACCTCTGGAGCCGCTCGCTGATCGGCGAGGGGCAGCCGGACGGGCAGTTCAAGGTGGTCGCGCAGTCGAACGAGCCGATCCAGCCGAACCCGTTCCCGAAGGGCTACATGTAAGCGCGCGCCGGCATCGCTTCGTGACCCGAGGCGATGCGCCGCCGCGTGTGCTCCCACCGTCATCCGCCCGAGGAGGCAAGCGATGTCCGCCACCGACATTTTCAATATCACGCTGATGCAGGGCTTCGCCGGCCTGAGCCTGTTCAGCGTCCTGCTGCTGATGGGCCTCGGCCTGGCCGTGATCTTCGGCCAGATGGGCGTGATCAACATGGCGCACGGCGAGTTCATGACGATCGGCGCCTATACCGTCTACCTGTTCTCGTGGTTCGCGCAGAACGTCTGGCACGCGCTCACGCCGGTCTACTTCTTCATCGCGATCGCGGCCGCGTTCGGCCTCGCGTTCGCGGCGGGCTGGCTCGCCGAATGGGCACTGATCCGCCATCTGTACCGGCGCCCGCTCGACACGCTGCTCGCCACCTGGGGCCTGAGCCTCGGCATGCAGCAGGTGTTTCGCTCGACCTTCGGGCCGAAGGAGGTCAGCCCGGCGCTGCCGGACTGGCTGATGGGCTCGTGGGAGCCGTCGCAGGGGCTCGACATTCCCGTCAGCGGCCTGTTCGTGATGGGGCTCGCGCTGGTGATGACGGGCGGCCTGCTGCTCGCGCTCTATCGCTCGCGCTGGGGGCTGCGGGTGCGGGCCACCGTCGCGAACCGGTCGATGGCGAACGCGGCCGGCATCAACACGCGGCTCACCGACCGCATGACGTTCGCGATCGGCTGCGGCGTGGCCGGCGTGGCCGGCGCCGCGTTCACGGCGATCGGCTCGACCGGGCCGACCAGCGGCTCGCTCTACATCGTCGACTCGTTCCTGGTGGTCACGTTCGGCGGCGCGGCGAGCCTGCTCGGCACGGTCGCCTCGGCGTTCGGCATCGCGCAGATGCAGTCGGTCAGCGAGTTCTTCCTGTCGGGCTCGACGGCGCGCGTGCTGACGCTCTTGACCGTCGTGATCATCCTGATGCTGCGCCCGCAGGGGCTGTTCGCCTCGAAGGTGCGCCGTGCCTGAGGCGTGCCGTGCCGGCACTCGTTCAATCGTTTCTACGGAGAGGACCATGGAACCCATCCAATCCGCCGCGGGCGGAGGTGTCGTGCCCGCTGGCGCGCGTTCGCCGGGCGGCTGGCGCGCGCTGGCACGGCGCGCCGAGCACTCCGGCTATGCCGGCATCGCGCTGCTCGCGCTCGTGATCGTCGTGGTGTTTCCGCTCGCGCTCGATCCGTTCCGGCTCGGCATGATGGGCAAGTACCTGACCTATGCGTTCGTCGCGATCGGGCTGGTGATCGCCTGGGGCTACGGCGGCGTGCTGAGTCTCGGGCAGGGCGTGTTCTTCGGCCTGGGCGGCTACGCGATGGCGATGTTCCTGAAGCTGGAGGCGTCCGATCCGGTCTCGACGAAGACCCAGACCACGCCCGGCATCCCCGACTTCATGGACTGGAACCAGCTCACGGCGCTGCCGTTCTGGTGGAAGCCGTTCCACTCGCTGCCGTTCGCGATCCTCGCGGTGCTGGTGGTGCCCACCGCGCTCGCGTTCGTGATCGGCTTCGCGATGTTCAAGCGGCGCGTGGGCGGCGTCTACTTCGCGATCATCACGCAGGCGGTGGCGCTGATCCTGTCGGTGCTGATCATCGGCCAGCAGGGCTTCACGGGCGGCGTGAACGGCATCACCGATCTGCGCACGCTGCTCGGCTGGAGCATCCAGTCGAACCAGGCGAAATACGTGCTGTATTTCGTCAACGCGGCGCTCCTGATCGCGGCCATGCTGGGCTGCCGCTGGATCCAGCGCGGCAGGCTCGGCACGCTGCTGCTGGCGATGCGCGACAAGGAGGACCGGGTGCGCTTCTCGGGCTACGACGTCGCGATGTTCAAGGTGTTCGCGTTCTGCGTCGCGGCGCTGCTCGCGGCGGTGGGCGGCGCGATGTTCACGCTGCAGGTGGGCTTCATGTCGCCGTCGTTCGTCGGCATCGTGCCGTCGATCGAAATGGTGATCTACGCGGCGGTGGGCGGGCGCATGTCGGTGGCGGGCGCGGTGCTCGGCACGATCCTCGTCAATCTCGGCAAGACCTGGTTCTCGGAGAGCCTGCCGAACCTCTGGCTGTTCCTGATGGCGGCGATGTTCATCGGCGTGGTGATGGCGTTCCCGAACGGTATCGCCGGGCTCTACGAGGCTCACCTGCGCGGGCGTCTGCGCCGCTGGCTGGCGGGCGCGGACAACGTGGCGGACCAGGCAGCGCTCGCGTCCGACGCGACCGCTTCCGTCGAACGGGAGGCATGACGATGAGCAATACCGACTTCCTGCTCGCGGTCGAGGACCTGACCGTCTCGTTCGACGGCTTCAAGGCGATCGACGCGCTGAACCTCTATCTGGAGCGCGGCGAGCTGCGCGTGGTGATCGGCCCGAACGGCGCCGGCAAGACCACGCTGCTCGACCTGATCTGCGGCCGCACTCGCGAAACCGCCGGCAGCATCAAGTTCCGCAACGAGGAGATCACGCGTCTGGCCGAATTCCGGCGCGTGCGCAAGGGTATCGGCCGCAAGTTCCAGACGCCGTCGATCTACGAAAACCTCTCGGTCGCGCAGAACCTGGAAGTGTCGTTCCCGCGCGGGCGCGGCGTGTTCGGCGCGCTGGCGTTCCGGCTCGACAGCGAGGTGACCGACCGCGTGCGGGCGGTGGCCGACGAGATCGGGCTCGGCGCCGCGCTCGATCTCGAGGCGGGGCTGCTCTCGCACGGCCAGAAGCAGTGGCTCGAGATCGGCATGCTGCTGATGCAGGACCCGGAGCTGCTGATGCTCGACGAGCCGATCGCCGGCATGAGCGTGAAGGAGCGCGAGATCACCGCCGAGCTGCTGGCGCGCATCTGCCGGCAGCGCTCGATGATCGTGATCGAGCACGACATGGCGTTCGTCGAGCGCATCGCGCACAAGGTCACGGTGATGCACCAGGGAAGGATTCTCGCCGAGGGGCCGATGGCGAAGGTGCAGGCCGACCCGCGCGTGATCGACGTCTATCTCGGCCATTGAACCGGCACGCCGGTTCGGCCACGCAGGAGGAAACCAACATGCTCGAAGTCGACGATCTCGTCGTCAGTTATGGCCAGAGCGAGGTGCTGCACGGCATCGGCTTCTCGGTCGCGAACCGTGAAAGCGTCGCGGTGATGGGGCGCAACGGGATGGGCAAGACCACGCTGTTCAAGGCGCTGATCGGCATGCTGCCGGCCAGCCGCGGCACCGTGAAGGTGGGCGGCGCCGACGTCTCGAAGGACGAGAGCTACCGGCGCGTCGCGAAGGGCATCGGCTACGTGCCGCAGGGCCGGCAGATCTTCGCCTCGCTGACGGTGGAGGAGAACATCCGCACCGGCCTCGAGAACGCGAAATCGCAGAGCGTGCCCGACGATCTCTATGCGCTGTTCCCGGTGCTGTTCGACATGCGCCGGCGGCGCGGCGGCAATCTTTCTGGCGGCCAGCAGCAACAGCTCGCGATCGCGCGCGCGCTTGCCACCGATCCGAAGGTGCTGCTGCTCGACGAGCCCACCGAGGGCATCCAGCCGTCGGTGATCAAGGACATCGCGAAGGCGCTGAACCAGATCCGCGCCACGCGCGACATCGCGATCGTGGTGTCCGAGCAGGTGCTGAGCTTCGCGCTGGAGGTGGCCGACCGCCTGTTCGTGATCGAGGGCGGCCGCTTCGTCCACCAGAGTACGCGCGAGGCCGGCGACACGGGGCGGATTCGCGAGTACCTGTCCGTCTGAGGCCGCGGGCCGGCGCCGTGCGTCGGATTCCAGCGGCGTTGCCCCCGCTTTTCAACCCATTTCCAACCGCTTGACTGCACCCGACAACCGAGGAGCGTGCGAGATGCCCGACACCCTGATCCAGGTCGACCTGAACCAGTCCGCCTACGAGAACGCGCAAGTCCACAACCGCTGGCACCCCGACATCCCGATGGCGTGCTGGGTGAATCCCGGCGACGACTTCGTGCTCGAAACCTACGACTGGACCGGCGGCTTCATCAAGAACGACGACAGCGCCGACGACGTGCGCGACATCGATCTGTCGATCGTCCATTTCCTGTCCGGCCCGGTGGGCGTGAAGGGTGCCGAGCCCGGCGACCTGCTGGTGGTGGACATGCTCGACATCGGCGCGAAGGCCGACAGCCAGTGGGGTTTCAACGGCTTCTTCTCGAAGACCAACGGCGGCGGCTTCCTGACCGACCATTTCCCGTCCGCGCAGAAATCGATCTGGGATTTCCACGGCCTCTACACGAGCTCGCGCCATATCCCGGGCGTGAACTTCGCCGGGCTGATCCATCCCGGGCTGATCGGCTGCCTGCCCGATCCGAAGCTGCTCGAAACCTGGAACGCGCGCGAGACCGGGCTGATCGCGACCGATCCGGCGCGCGTGCCGCCGCTCGCGAACCCGCCGTTCGCGGCCACCGCGCACATGGGCAGCCTCAGCGGCGACGCCAGGGCGAAGGCCGCGGCCGAGGGCGCGCGTACCGTGCCGCCGCGCGAGCATGGCGGCAATTGCGACATCAAGGATCTGTCGCGCGGCTCGAAGGTGTTCTTCCCGGTCTACGTGGACGGCGCGGGGCTGTCGGTGGGTGACCTGCACTTCAGCCAGGGCGACGGCGAGATCACGTTCTGCGGCGCGATCGAGATGGCGGGCTGGGTCCACATGCGCGTGAACCTGATCAAGGGCGGCATGGCGAAGTACGGGATCCGCAACCCGGTGTTCCAGCCGAGCCCGATCACGCCGGCCTACCACGACTACCTGATCTTCGAGGGCATCTCGGTGGACGAGTCGGGCGGCCAGCACTACCTCGACGTCACGGTGGCCTACCGGCAGGCCTGCCTGAACGCGATCGAGTATCTGAAGAAGTTCGGTTATTCGGGCGCGCAGGCCTACTCGCTGCTCGGCTGCGCGCCGGTGCAGGGGCACATCAGCGGCGTGGTCGACATCCCGAACGCCTGCGCCACGCTGTGGCTGCCCACCGGCATCTTCGATTTCGACATCCGTCCGAACGCCGAGGGGCCGATCCGCCACGTGACGGGCGAGGTCGACCTGCCGATCTCCTACGACCTCGCGAAAGCCTGAGCGCGCGAGCCCAGTCCATCCGCACCGGCCGAGCCGAAGGAGCCAGCATGCCGATCTACGACTTCCACTGCGACACCTGCGGGCCGTTCGCGGCCCTGCGCCCGATCGCCGAGCGCGACCGGCCCGCGCTGTGCCCCGCCTGCGGCACGGCGGCCTCGCGGTTGGTGAGCGCGCCGTCGCTCGCGCTGATGTCGGGCGAGCGGCGCATCGCGCACGCCACCAACGAGCGCGCCGCGCACGCCCCGCGCCAGTCCGGCGAGCCGGGCGCGGGGCGGCACGGCGCCGGCTGCGGCTGCTGTTCGGGGCGGCGCGTGTCGCTGGCCGGGGCGAGCGGCGGCAGCGGGCTGGACAGTGGACCCAGCGGTGGGGCAGGTGGTAGCCCGGGCGGCGCGGCGGGCGGCGGCCTGAAGCGGCCGGCCGGGCGCCCCTGGATGATCAGCCACTGAAGCGAGAAACCCGGCCGCCCCGGCGCATGCCGGACGCGGCCGGCCGAACGCGCGGCGCCGGCCATCGGCGCCGGGCGAAGCGAACCGAGCAACGGAGCACAGCATGCGACATGGAGATATTTCGAGCAGCCGCGACAGCGTGGGCGTGGCGGTGGTCAACTACCGGATGCCGCGCCAGCACACGCGCGCCGAAGTCCTCGACAACGCGCGCGCGATCGGCGAGATGCTGATCGGCATGAAGCGCGGCCTGCCGGGGATGGATCTCGTGATCTTCCCCGAGTATTCGACGCACGGCATCATGTACGACGAGGCCGAGATGCTCGAGACCGCCTCGACCGTTCCCGGCGCCGAGACCGAGGTGTTCTCGGCGGCCTGCCGGCAGGCCAACGTCTGGGGCGTGTTCTCGATCACCGGCGAGCGCCACGAGCAGCACCCGGCCAAGGCGCCGTACAACACGCTGATCCTGATCGACAACCACGGCGAGATCGTCCAGAAGTACCGCAAGATCATGCCGTGGACGCCGGTGGAGGGCTGGTATCCGGGCGACCGCACCTACGTGACCGACGGCCCCAAGGGCATGAAGATCAGCCTGATCATCTGCGACGACGGCAACTACCCCGAGATCTGGCGCGACTGCGCGATGCGCGGCGCCGAGCTGATCGTGCGCTGCCAGGGCTACATGTACCCGGCCAAGGAGCAGCAGGTGCTGGTGTCGAAGGCGATGGCGTGGATGAACAACACCTACGTGGCGGTGGCCAACGCGGCCGGCTTCGACGGCGTCTATTCCTACTTCGGCCATTCCGCGATCATCGGCTTCGACGGCCGCACGCTCGGCGAATGCGGCGAGGAGGAGATGGGCATCCAGTACGCCGAGCTGTCGCTGCCGCTGATTCGCGACGCGCGGCGCAACATGCAGTCGCAGAACCATCTCTACAAGCTGCTGCACCGCGGCTACACCGGCACGATCCATTCGGGCGACGGCATGCATGGCGTGGCCGAGTGCCCGTTCGCGTTCTATCGCGACTGGGTGGCCGATCCGCAGAAGACGCGCGCGGCCGTCGAGGCGCTCACGCGGCCGATGCCGGGCACGCCGGAGTGCCCGGTCGAGGGGATTCCGCACACGCCGGGCGAAGGGGAGCACGCGGGCTGAGTCCATGTAGAACCCGGGTGGCCGACGCGGACCCGGCCCGCGCCCGTGCGAAGGTCACGGTTCGCCCGACCGCCCGGCGGCGGCGCCGGACCGATCGCACGGAGGCGTCGCATGGGCGTGTCGAGTCTGCTGGTGTTGGCCGTCGCGCTCGTCGTCACGACCGGTTCGCCCGGGCCGAGCGTGGCCGCGCTGGTCGCGCGCGTGATGACCGAGGGGCTGCGCGAGGTGCTGCCGTTCCTCGCCGCGATGTGGCTCGGCGAGGCGCTCCGGCTGACCTGCGCGGTGGCCGGGCTGTCGGTGCTGGCGCGGACCTTCGCGCTGGCGTTCCTCGTGCTGAAGTTCGCCGGCATCGCCTATCTGCTGTGGCTCGCCGTGCGGATGTGGTTCGCGCCGGTGGTCGTGCAGGACCGCGCGCTGCCGCGCGGGCAGTCGCCGCTGCGGAGGTTCGCGGCGGGCCTGACGGTCACGCCCGGCAATCCGAAGTTCATGGTGTTCTCTCTCGCGCTGCTGCCGACCCTCGTCGATCTCTCGCGGACCGGCCCGCTCGCGTGGTTCGAGCTGACGCTGACGATGCTGGTGATGCTGATGGTGCTGCTGGCCGTCGATTTCGGCTGGGCGCTGCTGGCCGTGCGTGCGCGCCGGCTGTTGCGCAGCCGCCGCGCGGTGCGGATCGCGAATCGCACGAGCGCGACGATGATGGCCGGCACGGCGGCCGTGATGGCGACGCGTCGAGGCGTTGAAGCATTGAAGGGGTGAGGGCAGGCCGTCGAGGCGTGCCTTGCGCCCCTCTCGCTTCAGCCCCCCGTGCCGCGATAGCCGAGCCGGCCCGAAATGGCCCGCCCGGCCTGCTTCAGCAGCGCGACGTAGTGCGCCTTCGTGTCGGCGCCGCAGCGCATGGTCGGAAACGAGATCGACAGCCCCGCGATCACGCGGCCGAAGCGGTCGAACACCGGCACCGCGAGGCACACGAGCCCATCTTCCTGCTCCTCGTTGTCCTCGCCGTAACCCTGCTCGCGCACGTGCGGAAGAATGCTCCAGACCGCCTCGGCCGAGGCCAGCGTCTTCTGCGTCGACTTCCTGAACTCGATTCGCGAGAGCGCTTCGCGCGCCTCCTCGGGCGCCATCCAGGCCAGCAGCACCTTGCCGATCGCGGTGCTGTAGAGCGGGTTGGTGCGGCCGATCCGCGAGTGCATGCGCAGCCCATAGTCGGCGTCGATCTTGTGGATGTAGATGATGTGGTCTTCGTCGAACGCGCCGAGGTGCAGCGCCTCGCGCGTGAGCCGGCCGATGCGGCGCATCTCGACGTCGGCCTCGCGCACCAGGTCCACGCTCTCGAGCGCCTGCGAGCCGAGTTCGAACAGCCGGATCGTCAGGCGATAGCGCTCTGTCTCGTCCTCCTGCGCGACGAAGCCGAGCGTCTTCAGCGTCTGCAGGAACCGGTGGACGGTGGTCTTCGACATGCCGAGCCGGTGCGACAGTTCGCTGATGCCGCTCGGCCCGTGCGCGCCGAGCGCCTCGAGCACGGCGAACACCTTGCCCGCGGCCGAGGCCGATTCCGCTTTCTCGGCGCCGCCTTCGGCCTGCGCCTGCGGCGCGTCTTCCTTGCGCCGCCCGAGCATCGCTTCCATGTGCAAAACATCCGTCGATGTGGATTCAGGCGTGAGCATAGCGCGTCCCGGCATGGAGTTGAATCAGCGGGCGAGCCAGCCGCCGTCGACGGCGAGCGTGTGCCCGTGGACGTAGTCGGAGGCCGACGAGGCGAGGAACACCACCGGCCCGGCCAGATCCTCGGGCTCGCCCCAGCGCGCGGCCGGGATCCGCCCGACGATTTCCTCGCTGCGCTGCGCGTCGTGACGCAGCTGCGTGGTGTTGTTGGTCGCCATGTAGCCGGGCGCGATCGCGTTGACGTTGATGCGCCGCGCGGCCCATTCGTTGGCGAGCAGCCTTGTCAGGCCCAGCACGCCGCTCTTCGAGGCCGTGTAGGACGGCACGCGGATGCCGCCCTGGAACGACAGCATCGAGGCGACGTTGATGATCTTGCCCGCGCTGTCCTGCCTGACGAACTGCCTGGCTACCGCCTGCGCGAGGAAGAACACGGTCTTCAGGTTGGTGTCGATCACGGCGTCCCAGTCGTCCTCGGTGAACGCGAGCGCGTCGTTGCGGCGGATGATGCCGGCGTTGTTGACGAGGATGTCGATGCGCCCGCAGCCCTCGCAGGCCGCGTTGACGATGTCGTCGATCGGCCGCGTGGTCGACAGGTCCGCGCGCAGGTCGAGAAAGCGGCGGCCGAGCGCCTCGACGCGCGCCAGGGTCTCGGCCGGCGCGCCGCGATTGACGCCGACGATGTCGCAGCCGGCCGCCGCGAGCGCGAGCGCCATCCCGGCGCCGAGCCCGGTGTTGCAGCCGGTGACGATCGCGACCTTGCCGGTCAGGTCGAAAAGTGGGGCGGACATGCAGGTTCCTCTCGATAACCAGGAATGGGGACGCGGCTCAGCGCAGATCGGCCACGGCGACGTGGTCCATGTCCTTGAACACCTGGTTCTCGCCGACCATGCCCCAGATGAACGTGTAGGCCCGCGTGCCCACGCCCGAATGGATCGACCAGCTCGGCGAGATCACGGCCTGCTCGTTATGCACGAGGAGGTGGCGCGTCTCCTGCGGCTCGCCGAGCATGTGGAACACCGCCGCGTCGTCCTGCATGCCGAAGTAGAAGTACACCTCCATGCGCCGCTCGTGCGTGTGGCACGGCATGGTGTTCCAGAGGTTGCCGGGTTCGAGCTTGGTCATGCCCATCGACAGCTGGCAGGTCTGCACGACCTCCGGGACGATGAACTTGTAGATGGTGCGGTGGTTGCTGGTGGACGGATCGCCGAGCGTCTCGGGCGAGGCCTGTTCGAGCGTGATCACGCGCGTCGGGTAGGCCGTGTGGGCCGGCGCGCAGTTCAGGTAGAACCTGGCCGGCTTCGCGGCGTCGTCGCTGCCGAACGTGACCGACCGCGCGCCCTGGCCGATGTAGATCGCCTCCTCGAAGCGCACCGCGTGGCGCTGGCCGTCCACCTCCACCCAGCCGTCGCCGCCGATGTTGATCGCGCCGAGTTCGCGGCGTTCGAGCAGGTAGCCGACGCCGATCGCGCTGCCGAGCGAGGCCGGCACCTCCACCGCGTGCGTGGCCGGCCAGACGCCGCCCACGATGATCCGGTCGATGTGGCTGTAGGTCAGCTTCAGCGCGTCCGGTTCGAACACCTGCTCGATCAGGAAATGGCGCCGCAGCCCGGCGGTGTCGAGGGTTTTCGCGTGCTCGCTGTGAATGGCCTGCCTGACTTCCATCTGCTGTCTCCGTGGGGATCGGGGCGGCGGGGCGTGGCGCGCCCGCTCGATGCGTTGATGTTCCGCTGATGTTCCGCATTAGATCACAGGATGAAAATAATCGGAACGATGTTCCGACTATTTTTGCGCGTCGGCCAAAGCCGCCCACGGGCGCGTTGTCGTGCCGAGGAAAATTACAGGGTTAACCGCGATGTAAGGCGCTCTGAGAATGGAATAACGTTCCGAAATCGCCGAGGAGACGGCGGGAACGATAACGGACGCGCACGTCCACGCATGGAGAAGCCTGTGAATATCAAAAGAGTGATCGACCGCGTGCCGGGCGGGTTGATGCTGGTGCCGATGGTGCTGGGCGCCTGCGTGCATACCTTCGCGCCCGATGCGGGCAAGTATTTCGGCTCGTTCACGAACGGGCTGATCTCGGGCACGGTGCCGATCCTCGCGGTCTGGTTCTTCTGCATGGGCGCGACCATCGACCTGCGCGCCACCGGCGTGGTGCTGCGCAAGTCGGGCACGCTGGTGATCACCAAGACGCTGGTGGCGTGGCTCGTGACGCTGATCTGCGCGCAGTTCATTCCCGACGACGGGATCAAGAGCGGGGTGCTGGCCGGGCTGTCGCTGCTCGCGATCGTGGCCTCGATGGACATGACCAACGGCGGCCTCTATGCGGCCGTGATGCAGCAGTACGGCACGCGCGAGGAAGCCGGCGCGTTCGTGCTGATGTCGCTCGAATCGGGGCCGCTCGTCAGCATGACGATCCTCGGCGCCACCGGAGTGGCGGTGTTCGAGCCGAGGCTGTTCGTGGGCGCCGTGCTGCCGTTCCTGATCGGCTTCGCGCTCGGCAACCTGGACCGCGAGCTGCGCGACCTGTTCGGCCGCTGCGTCCATCCGTTGATCCCGTTCTTCGGCTTCGCGCTCGGCAACGGCATCGATCTGCACGTGATCGCCCGCAGCGGGATTCCGGGCCTGCTGCTCGGCCTCGCCGTGATCGTCGTGACGGGCGTGCCGCTGATCCTGGCCGACCGCCTGGTCGGCGGCGGCAACGGCACGGCCGGGCTGGCCGCCTCGTCCACGGCGGGCGCCGCGGTCGCGAACCCGGCCATCATCGGCGAGATGGTGCCGAAGCTGAAGCCGCTCGTGCCGGCCGCGACGGCCACCGTCGCGACGGCCTGCCTGATCACGGCGATCCTCGTGCCGATCCTCACTGCGATGTGGTCGCGCCGCTTCGCGAAAGCGGGCGCGACGGCCGCCGGCGACACGAACCCGGCGGCGGGGCTGCCGGAGGTGGGGGTTCACGGACATCAGGGGCACATCTGATTCGTTGATGCGACTCGCGCCGCGCGCCGAGGGGATCGGCGCGTCGGCAAGGGAAAGCGGCGCCGCGGGCAGCGGTCGCCGCTTTCTTTTTTGGCGATCGGGTGTCGCAGGGCGAGGGGCGCCGGCGCGATTTCACGCGATGGTCTTGATGCGGTTTCGAAGCGGTGGGGCAAGCGCGGTGGCGAGGCCCGGCGGCGGCCGTCGCCGGTCGTTCGATGACGCCGCTCGCGGCCGGGGCATCGTGGCCGGCGCGTGATGGCCGCCGTTCGGTGCCGGTGTGTGCCGGTGTATGCAGGCTTCTTGCCGGCATTCAGGCCCCGGTCAGACGCCGTGCGACTCGCGCGAGGCCGCGCAAATTTGCTATCTTCCGGGCTCGCCCGTTTCCTTCCCGGCAGAACCCGCCATGACCGACCGCATCGTCGCCGCCTTCGATTTCGACGGCACCATCACCACCTCCGACAGCTTTCGCCATTTCGTGCAGCAGGCCGTGGGCACGCGCCGTTTCGCCTGGGCGGGGCTGCGCGCGCTGCCGTGGATCGTCGCGATGAAGGCGGGATGGATCTCGCGCGGTGCCGCGAAGGCGAAGTTCGCCTGGTTCGCGTTCGGGCCGATCGGCGAGCGCGAACTCGACGCGCTCGCGACGCGCTTCGTGGCCACCGACCTGCCGCGTCTGGTGCGCCCCGAGATGCTGGCGCGCGTGCGCGAGCATCAGGCGCGCGGGCATCTGGTGGTGCTGGTCAGCGCGTCGCCGTCGATCTATCTGGAGAAGTGGGCGGCGCCGCTCGGCTTCGAGGCGGTGCTGGCGACGCGGCTGCGGTTCGAGCGCGGCGTGTTCACCGGCCGGTTCGACGGCGAGAACTGCTGGGGGCCGCAGAAGGTCGTGCGGCTGAACGCATGGTGGGGCGCGCAGCCGCCCGCGACGCTCTATGCTTACGGCGACAGCCGCGGTGACAAGGAGATGGCCGAGCGCGCCGATCGGGCCTGGATTCGCGGCAAGGGGCCGATGGCGGCGATCGACGGCTGAACGGCGCGATCACGACTCCGGCTCGCCGCGCTTGCCCGTCAACGCAAACGGCCCGCTTCGGTAACGAAGCGGGCCGTTGGTCCATCTGGTGCCGTGCCGCGCCTCGTCCGGGCGCGGCACGCGCGCCGTCACTGCTGCTGCGCGGCCTGCGCGGCGTCGCCGCCGATGCGCGAATAGCGGTTCAGGATCGGGATCATCTGCGCGTAGATCTTCGGATTCGCCGCGACGATCTCGTGGCGGTGCAGGAAGTCGGCATCGCCGTGATAGTTGCCGACGAGGCCGCCCGCCTCGGTGATCAGCAGACTGCCCGCGGCCATGTCCCAGGCGTGGATGCCCTGCTCGAAGAACGCATCGAGCCGGCCCGCCGCGACGTTCGCGAGGTCGAGCGCCGCCGCGCCCGGGCGACGCAGCCCGGTACACGACTGCGTCATCTCCACGAACAGCTTCATGTAGTTCTCGAGGCCGTCCTTCTCGCGGAACGGGAAACCGGTGCCGACCAGCGCGTCCGACAGGCGGTCGCGGCGGCCGACGCGGATGCGGCGGTCGTTCAGGAACGCGCCGCGGCCGCGCGTGGCCGTGAACAGGTC
Source organism: Burkholderia perseverans (assembly GCF_022870505.1). Lineage (NCBI taxonomy): Bacteria > Pseudomonadati > Pseudomonadota > Betaproteobacteria > Burkholderiales > Burkholderiaceae > Burkholderia > Burkholderia perseverans. The sequence goes on along the minus strand of NZ_CP045094.1, from coordinate 2,921,175 downwards.
GTTGTTGTTCGGATCGTAGACGACGGCCTGCTGCACCACGCCGCGATGCGCGAGCGCGATCGACACGCAGTAGTACGGGAAGCCGTGGATGAAGTTGGTGGTGCCGTCGAGCGGATCGATGATCCAGACGTATTCGGATTCGTTGTCCGACTTGCCCGATTCCTCGGCGAGGATCGCGTGGTCGGGGTAGGCCGTCTTCAGCGTCTCGATGATCGCTTCCTCGGAGGCCTTGTCGACTTCCGTCACGAAATCGTTCTGCTGTTTCTTGCGGATCTCGATCATGTCGAGGTCGAGCGACGCGCGGTTGATGATCTGTCCGGCGCGGCGCGCAGCCTTGACAGCGATGTTGAGCATGGGATGCATGAGCTGAATCCTGAAGCCGGCGGCACGGGCCGCCACGAGGTGGATCGAACCGGCGAAGCGACGCCCGGCAAGGCAGGGCGGACGTTTCGTCGACGGAAGACGCGAATTGGCAAAGAGCGGGGCGCTGGCCGCACGGGCGGCCTGGTGTATCGGCCGGCCAATCGGGAGCGGATGGGCTTATCCGAAAGCCGGCGAGCGCGAAACCGGCATTTTACCCGAGTCGGACCGTTTTTCCGAAATCGTGCCGCCGAGGGCCGATACGCGCCGTCGCGGCGCGGTTCGCCGGCATGTGATCGACGGCGATCGAGCGTGATTGAGGGCGCTGGCCGTTCGGCCGAGTGGGATTGGCGCGGCGTTGGCGATACCATACCGGCAATTCTTTCAGTCGGGCCGAATCACGTTGGAAACCTCGCACACCCCGCCGGCGGCGCCCGCCGGCCCCTCGTCCGCGCCGCTTCCTGCCGCGGGCGGCTTCGCGTCGGCGCGCTTCGTGCTGGTCGAGCCGAGCCATCCCGGCAACGTCGGCGCGGCGGCGCGCGCGCTGAAGACGATGGGCTTCTCGCGTCTCGTGCTGGTCGCGCCGCGCGTGGCCGGCGTGCTGGCCGATCCCGAGGCGATCGCGATGTCAAGCGGCGCCGACGACGTGCTCGCCGCCACGCAGATCGTGCCGACGCTGGCCGATGCGCTGGCGAGCGTGCAGTGGTCGGTCGCGCTGACCGCACGCAGCCGCGAGTACGGGCCGCCGCGCCTCGCACCGCGCGCGGCCGCCGAGACGGCGCGCGCGCAGCTCGCCAGCGGCGAGATCGCGTTCGTGTTCGGCAACGAGCGCGTCGGGTTGTCGAACGAGCACGTCGAGCGCTGCAGCGCGATCGCGCACATCCCGGCGAACCCCGAATACAGCTCGCTGAACCTGTCCCAGGCGATCCAGGTGCTGGCCTACGAGCTGCGCGTCGCGCTGCTGGCGGGCCAGCCCGGCGAAATGCACGACGGCGCGGCCGGCACGCTCGCGCAGGCCGACGAGATCGAAGGGATGTTCGCGCATCTGGAGCAGGCGCTCGTCGCGCTCGATTTCCTCGATCCGCGCAACCCGAAGAAGCTGATGCCGCGGCTGCGGCGGCTGTTCTCGCGCGCGGGGCTCGAGCGCGAGGAGGTCAACATCCTGCGCGGCATCGCCAAGCACATCGTGCTGAAGACGGGGGGCGGCGAGCGCTGAGCGGCCCGGCGGTCCGGCCCGCCCGGTTGCCAGGGCGAGCCCGATGAGGCAAGCCGGTCGGGCGGAAATGGCGAGAAGGGGCGCGAAGCGAGACGGACGCACGAGCAGCGTTGCGCCGCCAGCCGGCCCGCGGGACACACGCTGGCCAGCCCGCGTACCGCCCAAAAACCCCGGCGCCGTTGGGGACAACGCGGCGGCGCCAGCGCGCCCGCGCGAGTGCCCCTACAATCGCTGCACGTGATAAGCAAATAGCGATTGCGTATAAGGGCCGCGCGGCACGCGGCGACGATCCCCCTCCCGGTCAAGACACGCCATGTTCACGAGACTTCGAGAAGACATCGCGACGATTCGCGAGCGCGATCCCGCTGCTCGCAGCGCCTGGGAAGTGCTGACCTGCTACCCCGGCATCCACGCGCTGATCTTCCACCGCGTCGCGCACGCCTGCTGGCGGCGCGAACAGCGCTGGCTCGGGCGTTTCATCTCGCAGGTCGGGCGCTTCATGACCGGCATCGAGATCCATCCGGGCGCCACGCTCGGGCGGCGCGTGTTCATCGATCACGGCATGGGCGTGGTGATCGGCGAGACCGCGATCATCGGCGACGACTGCACGATCTACCAGGGCGTGACGCTCGGTGGCACCTCGCTCACGCGCGGCGCGAAGCGCCATCCCACGCTCGAGCGCGGCGTGATCGTCGGCGCGGGCGCGAAGGTGCTCGGCGGCTTCACGGTGGGCGAGGGGGCCAAGATCGGTTCGAACGCGGTGGTCGTCAAGCCGGTGCCGGCGGGCGGCACGGCGGTCGGCAATCCCGCGCGCGTGGTGCTGCCGGCCGAGGCCAAGCCCGCGCCGACGCGCACCACGTTCAGCGCCTACGGCATCACGCCGAACGCCGACGATCCGATGTCGCTGGCGATTCACGGCCTCGTCGATCATGCGGCCCGGGAAGCGCAGCGCGTCGACGAGATCGTCGCGGCGCTGGAGCGGCTTGGTGAACGATTCGAGGCCCTGCAGGCCGACGGCCGGCTCGACCTGCGACGGCTGTCGGCCGTGCTCGACGGCCGCGTCGGCGAGCCGCGCTGAGCGGTGCCGGGCAGCGGCGAGTCGCGCCGCAGTCCAGGCTGACCGGCCGCCGCGGCGCGATAGCCATGCTCGTGTTTTGCGGCAGTTGCCCGCCGTGCTCTACCGCCACATCGGCGAGCGGCGCCAACGGCGCCAGCCAGGTCAGTCAGTGCCGGCAGCCGAACGGCCGCCGCGGCACGGCAACTCCCTAGACGACGGGATGATGAGAAAAAGAGACTGGCGCACCGGCCGGCCTCGCGCGCTCACGCAGGCACAGCGCCCGCGCGCGACTCAGTCGCCGAGCGGCAGCGCCTGCACGCCGTCCGCGTCGATTCGCAGATAGCCGCCGCGCGGCGTACCGTGATCGAGATCCCAGTCGGGCAGCACCCAGCGCGCGCCTTCAGGCTCGACATGCCGCGCCGGGCGATGCGTGTGGCCGTGGATCATCGTGTCGGCGCCGCTGCGCTCGAACAGTTCGGCGATGCCGCGCCGCGTGACGTCGTAGCGCGGCAGCATCGGCCGCTCGCGGCCGGCCTCGCTCTTCGCGCGCATGCGCTCGGCGAGCGCGCGGCGCCAGCCGAGCGGGCGCGCGAGGAACAGCCACTGCGCGGCGCGATTGCGCGCGAAGCCGCGAAACCATTGATAACCGCGATCGGCCGTGCATTGCGCGTCGCCGTGCGCGAGCACGATGCGCCGGCCGAACGCGAGCACCACCGACGGGTCGGGCACCAGCATCGCGCCCGCGGCCTTCATGAAACGCCGGCCGAGCAGGAAGTCGCGATTGCCGTGCATCACGTAGAGCGCGATGCCGCGCTCCGAAAAGGTGTGCAGCAGCGCGGCGATGCGCTGTGCGAACGGATCGACCGCGAGGATGTCGTCGCCGATCCAGTATTCGAACAGGTCGCCGAGGATGAACACCGAGTCGGCGCTGTCGGCCGTGACGCGCACGAAGTGCTCGAACGCGGCCACGGTGCGGGGGATCGCCTCGCCCAGGTGCAGATCGGAGACGAACAGAAACGGGCGTGCCGCGTGCGCGAGCCCATGCTCGCCCGGCACGCCCCCGGAGACGCTTCGCGGCGGTGCTTCCTGCAGCATCGGAATGCGTCCCCGTAACGCGTCAGACCACCACGGCCTTTTCGATCACGACGTCGTCGTTCGGCACGTCCTGATGGAAGCCCTTGCTGCCCGTCTTGACGCCCTTGATCTTGTCCACCACGTCCTGGCCTTCGACGACCTTGCCGAACACGGCGTAGCCCCAGCCTTGCGGCGTCGGCGACGAGTGGTTCAGGAAGTCGTTGTCGTTGACGTTGATGAAGAATTGCGCGGTCGCCGAATGCGGATCGTTGGTGCGCGCCATCGCGACCGTGTAGTTGTCGTTCTTCAGGCCGTTGTTCGCTTCGTTGTCGATCGGCGCTTCGGTCGGCTTCTGCTTCATGCCGGGCTCGAAACCGCCGCCCTGGATCATGAAGCCGTTGATGACGCGATGGAACACCGTGCCGTCGTAGTGGCCGGCCTTCACGTAGTTGAGGAAGTTCTCCACCGTCTTCGGTGCCTTGGCGTCGTCGAGTTCGAGCTTGATCACGCCGTGGTTCGTATGCAGTTCAACCATGATGGTTCCTTCTTTAGAGGTGGGTGAAACGGCACGCGGCCGGTCGGGACGACGCGGCCGCGTGGAAGGGCGCAGCGCGCCCGGGCTTACTTGCTGACGATGCTCGCCGATTCGATCACGACCGGCTTCTGCGGGACGTCGCGCATCGGGCCGCGCACCGTGGTGGGCGTCGCCTCGATCTTCTTCACGACGTCCATGCCCGAGACCACCTTGCCGAATACCGCGTAGCCGTTGCCGTCCGGGTTCGGATAGTCGAGCCCGGCGTTATCGACCGTGTTGATGAAGAACTGCGCCGTTGCGGAATTCGGATCGCTGGTGCGCGCCATGGCGATGGTGCCCGTCAGGTTCTTCAGGCCGTTGCGGCTTTCGAGCGGGATCGGCGCGCGCGTCGGCTTCTCGTCGAAATTCTCCTTGTAGCCGCCGCCCTGGATCATGAAGCCCGGGATCACGCGGTGGAAGATCGTGCCGCTGTACTGGCCGGCCTTCACGTAGTCGAGGAAGTTCGCCACCGTCTTCGGCGCTTTCTCGGGATACAGCTCGACGCGGATGTCGCCCTGCGTGGTCTTCAGCTGTACGACCGGATGCGCGGCGGCCGTTTGCGCATAGGCGGGCGCGGTCGCGACGAGGGCGGCGCTGCCGAGCGCCAACAACAGACGTTTCATGACGATCCTCTGGGTGAGTGAATGGGTTGGGACGCCGCGCCGAGGCGCGCCGGGCGCCCGCGTCAGTTCGACGGCGCCACGTAGGGCGGCGCCGCGAGCGAGCCGCCCGAGACGCCGAACTGGAACGACGGCGACAGCGGCAGCGTGGTGGTGGACACGTTCGAGGCGGCCTGGTCGGTCAGCGCGCGGGTCCGGCTCGCCGGCGCGGGCGCCGCGGCGCGCTTGCCGGCCGGCGGCGAGACGATGCGCTGCAGGTCGGCGAGCCGCTGCGCGGTGGCGCCGCTCGTGTGGCCGAGCGACTGCGCGCGCTTGTACGATTCCGCCGCGAGCCGCAGGTACAGGTCGCCGAGATTCTCGTAGGCGAGGCCGTAGTCGGGGTTCGCCTTGGTCGCCGTGACGAGCGCGGCGCGCGCCTCGTCATAGCGGCCGTGTTTCGCATACAGCGCGGCGAGATTGTTGTACGGCTCGGGCAACTCGGGGTAGGCCTGCGTGATCGCGACGAACTGCTCGATCGCATCGTCGTCGCGGTTCAGCCGGGCCAGCACGGTGCCGCGCTTGAACTGCGCCTGCACGTCGTGCGGGTTCGCCGCGATGCGCGAGTCGAGTTGCGACAGCGCCGCCGACCAGTCGCGGTTGGTGATCGACGTGTCGATCTCCGGCGTGCCGTCGGCGGTGGCGGGTGCCTTCTGTGCAAAGGCCGGAAGCGCCAACGCGAGACCGAGGACAGCGGTCGCAACGAGGGTCGCAGCGCTCGGCGCGCGGCCGCGGGAAGATTTCATAGGCTCAAATCGCAATGTTATACTCCGAGCCATTCTAGCAAATCGTCCGCGCATTCCGGCGAGCTGCGGACTGTCTTTTGCCTCTCGCGCCGTTACCGCTTCGCCCGTCGTTCGACCGACGCCTCGTTCACCGACGGTGTCGCTTCCGATCGCGGCGGACGCACCGAGCGGGTTCTCATGCAGGCGCCCGTCGCCAGGGCGGCATCCTTCGGCTCTCGTTTCATCTCTATGGAATCACTGCGCATCTACAACACGCTCGCGCGTGACAAGCAAGTCTTCGTGCCACGGCATCCCGGCGAAGTCCGGATGTACGTCTGCGGCATCACCGTATACGACTACTGTCACATCGGGCATGCGCGAATGATGGTCGTGTTCGACGTCGTGCAGCGCTGGCTGCGCACGCTCGGCTATCGCGTCACGTATGTGCGCAACATCACCGACATCGATGACAAGATCATCCGCCGCGCGGTCGAGAACGGCGAGACGATCGCCTCGCTGACCTCGCGCTTCATCGCGGCGATGCACGAGGATCTCGATGCGCTCGGCGTCGAGCGGCCCGAGCACGAGCCGCGCGCGACCGATTTCATCCCGCAGATGCTCGGCATGATCGAGACGCTCGAGGCAAACGGCTACGCGTATCAGGCGAGCGACGGCGACGTCAACTACGCCGTGCGCAAGTTCGCGAACTACGGCCGCCTGTCGGGCAAGTCGCTCGACGACCTGCGCGCCGGCGAGCGCGTGGCCGCCAACGACGCGAAGCAGGACCCGCTCGATTTCGTGCTGTGGAAAAGCGCCAAGCCCGACGAGCCGGCCGACACGAGCTGGGATTCGAAGTACGGGCGCGGCCGCCCCGGCTGGCACATCGAGTGCTCGGCGATGGGCTGCACGCTGCTCGGTCATCACTTCGACATCCACGGCGGCGGCCAGGATCTGCAATTCCCGCATCACGAGAACGAAATCGCGCAAAGCGAAGGCGCAACCGGTGAAACGTTTGTCAATTACTGGATGCACAACGGCTTCGTGCAGGTGGACAGCGAGAAGATGTCGAAGTCACTCGGCAATTTCTTCACGATCCGCGAGGTGCTGGAGCGCTACGACGCCGAGGTGATGCGCTTCTTCATCGTGCGCACCCACTACCGCTCGCCGCTCAACTACAGCGAGGTGCATCTCGATGATGCGCGCGCCTCGCTCACTCGGCTCTACACGGCGCTCAAGGACGCGACACCCGACGCCGCGCCGCTCGATCGCGACGAGCCCTACGCGCAGCGTTTCGCTGCGGCGATGAACGACGACTTCAACACGGCGCTGGCCGTGTCGGTGCTGTTCGAACTCGCGGGTGAGGTGAACCGCACGCGCGAGCCGGCGCTCGCGCGCCAGTTGAAGCAACTCGGCGCGCTGCTCGGCCTGCTCGGCCGCGAGCCGCGCGCCTATCTGCAACAGGCCGCGGGCGCCGCCTCGGGCGCGCTCGATGCCGAGGCGATCGAGGCGCAGATCGCCGCGCGCGTGGCCGCCAAGCAGGCGAAGCATTATGCCGAAGCGGACCGGATCCGGGCAGCGCTGCTCGAAGCCGGCGTCGCGCTTGAAGACAAACCGGGCGGGTTGACCGAATGGCGTCGCGTTTGATCGCACGTCGTCCGTTCCGCTGATCGACTCGTCAGGCAGGAGGCAGGATGGCAACGGGCAGGAAAGTGCCGGCAAAGCGGGCGGCGCGCGCGACGACGGGTTCGTCGGCGGCCGCGAAGCGCGCGCCGGCCGGGAAGGTCGCCGCGAAGCGCGCGGCCGCTCCCGCCGCGGGCGCCAACGGCGTCGCGCACAAGCCGGTCGCACGCGGCGCGACGAAGCCCGCGCGCGCCGACGCGGCCGAGCGTCGCGAGCTCGCGGTCGATGCCGCCGACAGCGGCGCGCGGCGTGTGCGCGCGGCCGAGGCGGCCGTGCCGGTGCAGCTTGCCGACGCGGACGTGGTGGTGCGCCCGCCGTATTGGGACAAGGCGTGCGCCGACCTCGTCAAGCGCGACCGGATCCTCAAGAAACTGATTCCGAAGTTCGGCCCCGCGCATCTCGTCAAGCGCGGCGACCCGTTCGTCACGCTCGCGCGCTCGGTGGTCGGCCAGCAGATCTCGGTTGCCTCGGCGCAGGCCGTGTGGGCCGCGATCGAGGCCGCCTGCCCGAAACTCGCGCCGCAGCAGGTGATCCGGCTCGGCCAGGAGAAGCTCGCCGCCTGCGGCCTGTCGAAGCGCAAGTCCGACTACATCCTCGATCTCGCCCAGCATTTCGTGTCGGGCGCGCTGCACGTCGACAAATGGACCTCGATGGAAGACGAGGCCGTGATCGCCGAGCTCACGCAGATCCGCGGCATCGGCCGCTGGACCGCCGAGATGTTCCTGATCTTCAACCTGTCGCGCCCGGACGTGATGCCGCTCGACGATCTCGGCCTGATCCGCGCGATCAGCGTCAACTACTTCAGCGGCGAGCCCGTCACGCGCAGCGAGGCGCGCGAGGTCGCGGCGAACTGGGAGCCGTGGCGAACCGTCGCGACCTGGTACATGTGGCGCAGCCTCGACCCCGAATCCGCTGACGCGTAACCCGCTTTGGCTATTGTTTTGCTTGGGTTGATAGTTTTGACCCGGTTTTGACGTGGGTGAGCGCGGTTAGAATACGCGCTGCCGCACGACCTAGGACTCCCATACATGAAGACCACGTTTCTGGATTTCGAACAGCCGATCGCCGAACTGGAAGGCAAGATCGAGGAACTGCGATTCGTGCAGGACGATTCGGCCGTCGACATTTCGGAAGAAATCGAGCGCCTGTCGAAGAAGAGCCAGCAACTGACGAAGGACCTCTACGCGAACCTCTCGCCGTGGCAGGTCTCGCAGATCGCGCGCCATCCGCAGCGCCCGTACACGCTCGATTACGTGAACGAGCTGTTTACCGATTTCCACGAACTGCATGGCGACCGCGCGTTTGCCGACGATCAATCGATCATCGGCGGTCTCGCGCGCTTCAGCGGCACCCCGTGCATGATCATCGGCCACCAGAAGGGCCGCGACACCAAGGAGCGCGCCGCGCGCAACTTCGGCATGCCGCGCCCCGAGGGCTATCGCAAGGCCGAGCGCCTGATGCGCCTGGCCGAGAAGTTCGGCCTGCCGATCTTCACGTTCGTCGACACGCCGGGCGCGTACCCGGGCATCGGCGCCGAGGAGCGTGGCCAGTCGGAGGCGATCGGCCGCAATCTCTACGTGATGGCCGAGCTGAAGACGCCGATCATCACCACCATCATCGGCGAAGGCGGTTCGGGCGGCGCGCTCGCGATCGCCGTGGCCGACAGCGTGCTGATGCTGCAGTTCTCCACCTATTCGGTGATCTCGCCCGAAGGCTGCGCCTCGATCCTCTGGAAGAGCGCGGCGAAGGCGCCCGAGGCCGCCGAGGCGCTGGGCCTGACCGCGCACCGCCTGAAGGCGCTGGGCCTGATCGACAAGATCGTCAACGAGCCGCTCGGCGGCGCGCACCGCGATCCGAAGGGCATGGCCGCGCTGCTGCGCCGCGCGCTCGCCGATACGCTGCGCCAGTTCCAGGGCATGAGCATCGATGCGCTGCGCGAGCGCCGCGTCGAGCGCCTGCTTGCCTACGGCAAGTTCAAGGAAACGACGCCGGGCGTCTGAGCGCCGCCGTCGTTTTCGCGAGCCGCGCATGAGCGTGCCGCCGATGATTCCCCCGAATGAAACTGCCGCGGACCGCGTCGTGCTCGACGCGGTCCGCGTCGCTTTGGGCGCGCTGCCCGAGGCGGCCACGATCGCGATTGCGTACAGCGGCGGGCTCGACTCGTCGGTGCTGCTCGACGCGACGGTGCGCGTGGCCGGTGCCGCGCGCTGCGTCGCGCTGCACGTCCACCACGGGCTGAGCCCGAACGCCGACGCCTGGCTCGCGCATGCCGAGGCAAGTGCCGCCGCGCTCGGCGTGTCGTTCGACGCGCAACGCGTCGAGGTGCCGCGCGAGAGCGGGCTCGGCGTCGAGGCGAGCGCGCGCGAGGTCCGCTACCGCGCGCTCGACGCGCTGGGCGAGCGCCGTGGCGCGCAGGCGTTGTGGATCGCGCAGCACGCCGACGACCAGGCCGAAACGGTGCTGCTGCAGCTGTTGCGCGGCGCGGGGCTGGCCGGCATCGCCGCGATGGCGCCGCGCTATCTGCCCGACGGGGCGACGATCGTGCGCATGCGCCCGCTGCTGTCGCTGCTGCGCGCGCAGCTCGAACGCTATGCCGAGGCGCGCGCGCTGCGCTGGATCGACGACGAATCGAACGCCGACACGCGCTATGCGCGCAACGCGCTGCGCGCGCAGGTGCTGCCCGAGCTCGCCGTGCACTTTCCCGGATTCCGCGACGCGCTGGCACGCACCGCCCAGCATGCGGCCGCCGCGCAGCGGCTGCTCGACGTGCTCGCGGCCGACGATCTGGCCGGCGTGGCGCGCGACGACGGCCGCGTGCTGTCGCGCGAGCGCCTGCTCGGCTTCGACGACGAACGCGGCGCGAACCTGCTGCGTCACTGGATGCGCACGCTCGGCCTGCCCGGCGCCTCGGCCGCGCGGCTTGCCGAGATGATCAAGCAACTGCGCGCCACCCGGGTCTCGCACGCCTTGCGCATCGATCACGCGGGGCAGTGCCTGCGACTCTATCGCGACGACGTCTATTGGGAGGCCGGCGACAGCGCCGATCCGGCCGACGACGGCAGCGCGCGCGAGCGTCCGCTCGCGCGGCTCGAGTGGGCAGGGCAGGAGGTCTGGCATCTGCCGGCGTGGCGCGGCAGTTTCGTGTTCCGGCCGGTCGACGACGTGGACGAGGCGATGGCCGGCCCCGGTGCCGAGCACGTGATCGCCGAGGCCGTGCTGTCTGGCGCGCCGCTCGTGGTGCGCGCGCGGGCCGGCGGCGAACGGATGCGGATGGCGCCGGGCGGGCCGTCACGCACGCTCAAGAACCTGTTCCAGGAGCGCGGCGTGCCGGCGTGGCAGCGCGACGTGCCGCTGCTGCATGCCGGCGAGACGCTGCTGTTCGTGCCGCAGCTCGGCGTCAATCGCGCCCCCGAGGCGGGTGGGGCGGCGGCGGGCGGTACCGGCCCATGCCGCCGCATCGAATGGCGCCCCGATCTGCTGATCGCCTGAATGCCGATCGCTGACCAGAAAAAGGGCCGGATTGATCGACGAAATCGAGATCAATCGCCGATTTGAATAACAAAAAGTGCCAGACCAATCCCGGCAACTTGTCAAGCGAACCTCGATAGAGTACGCTCGGACGTTTGCTCGGCTCGATTTTTCGAGCGTTTTGTGCAGGTTTTCCGCGTGACGTACCCGGTTTGCGCGGCCTGATCCGCCGACCGGGCAAATCCGCCACGCCAGCACACTGTTTTCCCCGTCGCCTTTCCCGTCGTCCCCTGCCACAAGCCGCGAGACCGAACGGTGGCGCGGCTTCCGGCGCAGTGTACCCGCGCGGTCAATTTCCAGTTCAGAACGACAATGGCACTCATCGTACATAAATACGGCGGCACTTCGATGGGCTCGGTCGAGCGCATCAAGAACGTCGCGAAACGCGTCGCGAAATGGCATCAGGCCGGTCACCAGATGGTGGTCGTGCCGTCGGCGATGTCCGGCGAAACGAACCGCCTGCTCGGTCTCGCGAAAGAGATCTCGAGCCGGCCCGATCCGCGCGAACTCGACATGATCGCGTCGACGGGCGAGCAGGTCAGCGTCGGTCTGCTGTCGATCGCGTTGCAGGAGATCGGCATTCCGGCCGTCAGCTACGCGGGTTGGCAGGTGCCGATCAAGACCGACAACGCGTACACGAAGGCGCGCATCCAGTCGATCGACGACGAACGCGTGAAGCGCGACCTCGCGGCGGGCAAGGTGGTGATGATCACCGGCTTCCAGGGCGTGGATCCGGCCGGCAACATCACGACGCTCGGCCGCGGCGGCTCGGACACCTCGGCGGTGGCGGTGGCCGCGGCGCTGCAGGCCGAGGAATGCCTGATCTATACCGACGTCGACGGCGTCTACACGACCGACCCGCGCGTGGTGGACGGCGCGCGCCGCCTCGACCGCGTGACCTTCGAGGAGATGCTGGAAATGGCCAGCCTCGGCTCGAAGGTGCTGCAGATCCGCTCGGTCGAATTCGCCGGCAAGTACCGCGTGAAGACGCGCGTGCTGTCGAGCCTGACCGATCCTCTCATCGCCCTCGACGAAGAAATGAAGTCGGGCACCCTGATTACTTTTGAAGAAGACGAGACCATGGAAAAGGCAGTCATTTCCGGCATCGCATTTCAGCGCGACGAAGCGCGCATCGTGGTGATGGGCGTGCCCGACAAGCCCGGTATCGCCTACCAGATCCTCGGCCCGGTGGCCGACGCGAACATCGATGTCGACATGATCATCCAGAACCAGAGCGTGGCCGGCAAGACCGACTTCACGTTCACGGTCGGCCGTGGCGACTACCAGCGCGCGATGGAGATCCTGACCAACCAGGTCAAGGGCCACGTCAACGCCGAGCAGGTGCTTGGCGATCCGAAGGTGTCGAAGGTGTCGGTGGTCGGCGTCGGCATGCGCTCGCACGTCGGCGTGGCGAGCACGGCGTTCCGCACGCTGTCGGAAGAGGGCATCAACATCCAGATGATCTCGACCTCCGAAATCAAGATCTCGATCCTGATCGACGAGAAGTACATGGAGCTCGCCGTGCGCGCGCTGCACAAGGCGTTCGAACTCGACCAGGCGTAAGCGGCGCGAACGCGCGGCACCGGCATCCATCGTTCGATGACGGCGCCGTGAACCACCGCCGGATTCGGGCCGCGACGGCACGAAAAAAGCGTGCCGAAACATTTGACCTTCGTGCCGTGGCCAGATAAAATCTTGTTCTCGTCGCGCTGCCTCCCTGGCGCGAGCGAAAGTTTGGGAGACGTGGCCGAGAGGTCGAAGGCACTCCCCTGCTAAGGGAGCATCTGGGCCAAAACCTGGATCGAGGGTTCGAATCCCTCCGTCTCCGCCAAAAGCGGTGACAAAGCCCCGCAAGTTCTCGGACTTACGGGGCTTTTTCTTTCGCGGTTCTTTTCGGCGTTGCAGGCTGGATTCGGGTCTCTGCGGCTTCAGGTGGATTTTCCGGGGCCGATGTGTCGGTCCGCGGCCGGTGCGCTTCATGCATGGCGACATCTCGATCACGAGCAGGCCATCCGCCGCCACGCATCGCTTACTTCGAAAACTGCTCCGGAATGTCGGTAAGGCGACGCTGCGAGATCTGCTCGGCCCATTCGGTGCCGGCAGGCACCATGCCGTCTCGCGGGGGCATCGAGTCGCGTTGCCGCAACTCGTCGGCGAGAGCGGCGTAGTCGTCGATGTCGAAATCATCCGACGCAATCGTGGCGGGACGGGCTTTGGCGCCACGGTGGATCACGGGACGGGAGGCGCGGCGAGCCGGCTTGTCGCTGCCGATCATCGCGCCCGGTCGGGCGGATTCACGGGCTATCGCAACGGTGCGTGAAGGCGCGAGGCGGCGTGAATCGGCGCGCAGAGGCTCGGTCATCGAATCATCGTGAAAGCGTGCGTCCGCGTCGGCATGCCTGGAGATCGGCGTGCGGCGCGGACTTGTCACGATATCGGCAAGATCACGCCCAGGTGCGACGCCGGCACGCCCCTGCAACGGCGCGTTCGATGCTGCTCCACGGGAACTCGAGCCATCGGCAGCATCCGGCCAGGTGTTGATCGTCGCCTTTCCTTCCGGACGCGACGGCAGATGATCGATCACGATCCAGCCGAGCAGCATGGCCGCCCCCACGATGCCGATTCCGCCCACGAGACGCCGGAACGAACGTGAGGGGCGTCGCGCGGCGCGATACCGTGGTGCCTCGGATATGCCGATCGGGCGCGCCGTCTGAGGGAAGGGTTCCGCCGCCGCGCACACGGCCTCCCGGGGATTGATTTCGTGCGGCGCCTCCGCAGCCGGGATCGCATGAACTGCCGCGGCAATCGTGGCCGGGACAGAAAAGCCGTTTCGTTCGCTATCCCAACGATACAAGGTGAGAAATGCGTCGACGTCGAGGCAGGCGGTATGCACGATCGCCGCATAGAGCGAACGGATGCCCGTGCGCGGCACCATCTCGGGCGGCAGCAGCGCCCATTCGTGACCATAGGAGGATGGCGCGGACGAGCGCGACGGCGGCATCGTGAACCGGCCTTCCACCTCGATAAATGCAATGCTGGACATGGATTCCTCGCGGTCGCCGCGTATCGGGAGCACCGGTGGAGAATGCCGGCGCGATGCGGCTGGCCATTCGGCAGGCTGAAAATGCGGAAACTGACGACCGGCTGCGTGAGACGTGAGGCGCTGGCCTTCGCGGCGTTGGGACGGCGTGCCTTGGGGCGGCGTGCCGTTAACCGCCGAGCCCCGAGACCGATACCGTCGTGGCACGAGCGAAACGGGAAGCCGTCATCGGGGCAGCCGTCATCGCGTGTGAGGATGCCGATTCCGGTCGCGCACCCGCAATCAGAACATTTCGATGAACTTGCGATTTCCGCGCAACCATTGACGGCGGCACCCGCTTGCACGCAAGGCGCGAGGGAGCGATGCGCGAGGGGAGGGAGTCGCCGCCGGTGACCCTCACCGGCGGCGGCAGGAATAAAAAAGTAGCGTGCGTGGTCGAAGTTGCACGCTACGAGACCGCCTGCTTCCGAGCATCGAGAGCATATAGGGTCCAGGCGGGACGCGAGAGAGAGAGGCTCGCGCCGAGAGAGCACGCGCATGCGCGCGAAAAGCCGTCAGTAAAAAACAGGTGGTCGCCTCGCGCCATGCCGATGGCCATGGGCGCGGCGGCATGCAGGAATCGCAATGCCGCCGGTCATGCATATATGCCGCCGAGAAAGCCAGAACGAATCACGACACATCGGGCGAGCCGCTCGCGCATTTCGTGATGCGTGGCCTCGCCATAATCGGTGCGGCAATATTCATGTCCCCGATCACGGGGCTTTCTCGAATCGATTTATTTCTATTCGAATGGATGCCGTGCATATTGCGCCGGCATTCATCGCTTCAATTAATCTACCGCTACCCGCGGCTTTATTACCGAATCGTGACAGTTTGCGGGCCGTTCGTGGCCATGGCGCGAGTTATTGGTGCGCGTGCCGGGTCATGCGCCGACTCCCGTTTCAGCAGGGTTCCGACCCGTCTCGGGACCTGTAAGGATTCGACGTTTTGCCGATTTCGTGATCGATGCCCGACCTCGGCCCGCATTCCCAGATGGTACGGGCGACTGCCGGGAAAATAAAAGCTGGATTTTCTTACTGCGATGTCACTATTTCTGACATCGTGATACCGTTCGTCTCTTTTTTATTCTGATATGATTTTCGATAAAGAGTGATTGCAGTGTATTAAGTTTTTCTAATGGTCGAATAGTTTTCCTCGCTTGTGCCGTAACTTTCTATCGTCAATCATGCCGATCCGGCTGAATGGCCCGGCAATGGCGGGCCCGGGCGGGCGCAGTCATGCCGCACGCAGGGGGGGCGCTTCCCCGCAAAGATTCTGATGAAGAACGAGGAGTCCAAGTGAAGGCTGTTTTCAAAGCTGTAGGCATTCTGCTTTTGACGATTACCGTGGCGCATGCGCAGAGCCTGACCGGCAAGACCTTGCGGGTCGGCAGCGATATTACGTCTCCGCCGTATATCTATTTCAATGACGCGAAACAGCCGGCCGGTTTCGACGCGGACCTGATGAACGCATTGGCCACGGCCGGTGGTTTCAAGCTGCAGTTTCTCGACACGCGTTTCGAAAGCCTGATTCTCGGCATCGAGGCGGACAAATTCGACGTGATCGCTTCGTCGATGTTCGTCAATCCGGCACGCGCCAGACAGATCGACTTCATTCCCTACGCCACCGCGGGGCTCGGCTTCATCGTGCCGGCCCATGGCACGTTCAGCCCCGCGACGGCGACGGCGCTGTGCGGCAAGCGGGTCGGCATCATCAAGGGCGCGGCCTACATCGACACGATCCGCAAGGCCTGCGCGGCCGACGGCAAGAGCGTCGACATCCACGAATTCCCGACCTCGGCGGAAGGCACCCAGGCCGTGATGTCGGGCAACGTCGACGCGCAGGCCGACGACGTCGCGGTGCTGAAGGTCGCGGTCGGCAAGACCGGCGGCCGCCTGAAGATCAGCACGCCGGAAATCCTCTACCCGGTGGTGCTCGGCCTCGGCGTGTCGAAGCAGCATCCCGAGATCAAGGCGGCGCTCGAGGCCGCGCTCGCGAAGATCCGTGCCAACGGCGTCTACGACAAGCTGGTGCGGCGCTACAGCATGGGCGTGCCGACCGAGGCGCAATACCAGGCCGCCATCGGCGCGCAGTAACGCGATGCCGCGGGTGGTGCGCGCCGCGAGAACGGTCGGCCCGACGGTGGCGCGCCGGCGGCGCGCCGTTGTCTCCAATGTTGCCCGCAAGGTGGCCAGCGGCGCGGCGCGGGGAGGGCGGGCGTGACCGAGATCGACTGGCGCTACGTGCTGGGCCTGTTCGCGGACGGCGATTTCTGGCGTGCCGCCGGCACGGTGGTGCTGCTGTCGGCGCTGACCTGGTGCCTCGGGATCGGCTTCGGGCTGGGCCTCGCGCTCGGCAAGGCGTCGCGTTTCGCGCCGCTGCGGCTCGGCGCACGTGCCTACGTCTGGTTCTTCCGCAGCCTGCCGCTGCTGGTGCTGCTGATCTTCGTCTACAACCTGCCGCAGCTGGTGCCGGCGGCTTCGGGCGTGCTGTCCGATCCGTTCCGCGCCGGCCTCGTCGCGCTGGTCGCGAGCGAATCGGCCTATCTCGCGGAAATCCTGCGCGGCGGCCTGCTCGGCGTGCCGGCCGGGCAGCACGAGGCCGGCCGCGCGCTCGGCATCGGCTTCGTCGGGCGGCTGCGGCTGATCGTGGTGCCGCAGGCGTTCCGCCTCGCGCTGCCAAGCCTCGCCAATGAATTCATCACGATCGTCAAGCTGACCTCGCTGGTCTCGGTCATCTCGCTGGCCGAGATCCTGCTCGTCGGGCAGCGCCTCTACACGCAGAATTTCAAGGTACTCGACACGCTGATCGTGGTGGCCGCGTTCTACGTGGGAATCGTGACGGTGTTCAACGCGCTGGTCGGCGCGCTGGAGCGCCGGCTCGACGTCACGCGCGCGCGCGAACGCGCGGAGCCGCCGCCGCCGGATGCGCCGCGGCCGGCGCGGCCCGAGGCGCCGCCGCGCCGCGCGCTCGCGCCCGACAGCCCGGTGCTGATCGAAGTGGACGGCGTCTCGAAGCGGCTCGGCGCGCGCCGCGTGCTCGACGACGTGTCGCTGCGGGTCCGGCAGGGCGAGGTGGTGTCGATCATCGGGCCGTCGGGCTCCGGCAAGACCACGCTGTTTCGCACCTTCAACGGCCTGCAGGACATCGACGCGGGCCGCATCTCGTTCGACGGCCGGCCGTGGATCGACGCGACGGGGCCTGGCGAGGTGGGCGGCAATTCAGACGGCAATTCAGACGGCAACCCGGGCCGCAATCGCATCGCGCCGGATTTCCGCCGCCGCATCACCGGGATCGGCATGCTGTTCCAGAGCTTCAACCTGTTCCCGCATCTGAGCGTGCTGCAGAACGTGACGCTGGCGGTGCGCCATCACGGTCGTGCGCGCGGCGCCGCGGCGCGCGAGCTGGGCATGGCGGCGCTCGCGCGCGTCGAGATGCAGGCGCATGCGCACAAGTATCCGCACCAGCTATCGGGCGGCCAGCAGCAGCGCGTGGCGATCGCGCGCGCGCTGGCGATGGCGCCGCGCGTGATGCTGTTCGACGAACCGACCTCGGCGCTCGATCCGGAACTCGTCAACGAGGTGCTGCGCACCATCGAGGCGCTCGCCGAGAGCGGCATGACGATGGTGATCGTCACGCACGAAATGCGCTTCGCGCGGCGCATCTCGGATCGCATCGTGTTCATGGAGGACGGCCGCGTGGTGGCCGACGAGGCGCCGGCGACGCTGTTCGGCGGCGGCCATGCGCGCGTGGCGGCGTTCCTGCGGGAGTCCGCGCAGTAGTCGGAGCAGAATCGGAGCAGAATCGGAGCACTTCGCGGCGCCGGTCGCGGTGCTCATCGGAATTGAAAAAGGAAGGTGCAGGATGGAAGCAGTCGCGCCCGTGATCCACGACCCCGACGTCAGGCTCGGCGAACCGTATGGCGCCGCGGCCCGCATCGGCCTGATCGTGCTGTCGACCGACCCCGTCATCGAGCGCGATTTCCATCGCCTCGTGCCGGACGACCGGGTGGGCGTGTTCTCGACGCGCATCCCGCTGGAGACACCGAACAGCGACCGCACGTTCCTCGCGCTGGCCGACGAGCTGGAGGGCGCGGCGCGGCTGCTGATCCCCGATTCGCGGCTCGACGCGGTGGTGTTCGGCTGCACCTCGGCTTCCACGCTGATCGGGCCGCGGCGCGTGGCGGAGCTGGTGCAGCGCGGCCGGCCGGGCGTACCCGTCACGAACCCTGCCACGGCCGCGCTGGCGGCGCTGAACGCCCTGAACGCGCGGCGCGTCGCGCTCGTCACGCCCTACACGGCGGCGATGACGCGCAACGTGATGCGCTTTCTCGCCGACGGCGGCATCGAGCCGACCTCAGTGCGCATCGCCGGCTACGATACCGACCACGCGATCGGCTCGCTGCCGGAGGCGTTCTTCGTCGAGGCCGCGCTGGCGTCGCGGCTCGACGGCGCCGATGCGATCTTCATTTCCTGCACCGGCACCCGGGCGCTGAACGTGATCGACGAGATTGAGGCGCGCACCGGGCTGCCGGTGGTGGTCAGCAACCAGGCGGCCTTCTGGCACGCCCTGCGCCTCACCGGCTGGCGCGCCCCGATCTCGGGCCACGGCCGCCTGCTCAGCGAACCCAGGTGACAACCATGAGTGCAATCATGAGCGAGACCGTCGAACTGACCCGCGCGCTGATCGCGCAGGACACCATCGATCCGCCCGGCAACGAGCATCGCGCGGCGCGCGTCGTCGCCGAGGCGCTGCGCGCGGCCGGCATCGAGCCGCTGATCGAGGAGATCGCGCCGGGCCGCACCAACCTGGTCGCGCGGATTCGCGGCGCCGGCCAGCGTGCCGCGCTGGCGTTCTCGGCGCATTTCGACACGATCGGCGTGGCGCGCGAGCAGTGGCGCGTCGACCCGTTCGCGGGCGAGATCCGCGCCGGGCGGCTGTATGGCCGCGGCGCCGCCGACATGAAAGGCGGGATGGCGGCGATGACGGTGGCCGCGCTGAACCTGTGCCGGACCGGCTGGCGGCCGCGGGGCGACCTGCTGCTGACGTTCTCGGCGGCCGAGAACTCGAACTGCCTCGGCGCGCGCCGCCTGCTCGACGGCGGCCACTTCGAGGGCGTCGGCGCGCTGCTGATCTCGGAGCCCACCGGCAATCGCGCGTTCGTCACCGAGAAGGGCGCGCTGTGGCTGCGCGCGAGCGCGTGCGGCGACTACGGGCACAACGCGTTCTCGGAGGACCGCACGGGCGATCGCGGCAACGCGATCGTGCGGCTCGCGCGCTATCTCGACCGCGCGCACGACCTGCCACTCGCGGCGCCCGCGCATCGCCACGTCGGCGCGCCCACCATCAACGTCGGCACGATCCGCGGCGGGCTGGCGACGCCGCTGGTGCCGCCCGAGGCGTCGGCCGACATCGACGTGCGGCTGGTGCCGGGCCAGTCGCCCGAATCGGTGGTGGCGGCGTTTCGTGCGATTGCCGGACCGCACATCACGATCGAGCTGCTCGATTTCAAGCCGCCGGTGGACACGCCCGACGATCATCCGTTCGTGACGCAGTGCGTCGCGGCCTGCCGCGCGCAGGGCGTGGCCGAGCCGGGGCCGGCCGGCGTCGCCTATTACTCGGACGGCGCCGTGATCGCGCCCGCGCTGGGGCTGCCGATGGTGATCATCGGCCCGGGCGAGGTAGGCATGAGCGGCGCGATCGACGAATACGTCGAGCTCGACAAGCTGGAAGCGTCGGTGCGCATCTTCGAGCGCGTGGCCCGCGCGCACCTGGAATGAGCGCGCGGATCGCAGCCGCACCCGGCGCGCCGGCCCGGCGCCGAACGTTTCGATTATCCCGATCGTCCCGACCGTTGCCGAATGGAGCCGCCCGGCCATGATCCTGCCGCCGCTGAACGCCCTGCGTGCCTTCGAGGCCACCGCGCGCCTGAAGAGCCTGTCGCGCGCGGGCGAGGAACTGCACGTGACGCACGCCGCCGTGAGCGGCCAGATCAAGAAGCTCGAGACCTGGCTCGGCCGGCGCCTGTTCGAGCGCACCGGGCGCGGCGCCGTGCTGACCTCGGCCGGCGAGCAGTATTTCCACACGATCCAGCCGGCGCTGACGGCGATCTCGGCGGTGTCGCAGTCGCTGAGCATCAACCGCCACCGCAAGGGCATCTCGGTGGCCTGCATCCCGTCGGTCGCCGCGCGCTGGCTGATTCCGGCGCTGCCGCGTTTCACCGCGCTCTATCCCGACATCGCGATCGAGGTGTCGTATTCGCGCGCGCACGAGCTGTTCGATCCCGAGCGGCACGACGTGCTGATCACGCACCAGCACATCCCGTCGAAGAACATCGCGCACGCGATGCTGTTCTCGCGCACCAACAAGCCGGTGGCGAGCCCGCAGTATCTGGCGCAAAAGCGCTGCGACGCGCAGCTGAACCACGCCACGCTGCTGCACGACGAGTTCGTCTCGGCCTGGGAGGCCTGGTTCGAGGAAGCCGGCCTGCATCCCGAGGGGCTGGTCCATGGCCCCGTGTACCAGGACTTCAACCTGCTCGCGACGGCCGTGATCGCCGGGCACGGCGTGGCGCTGTGCCCCGTGGAGGTGTTCCGCCGCGAGCTCGCGCGCGGCGAGCTGGTGGTGCTCTCGGACGTGTCCACGCTCGACGATCACGGCTACTACCTTGTCTACGACCGGGAAAGCAGCCACGCCACGCAGGCGTTCTGCAAGTGGTTCATCGCGATTTGCGCCGAGGACCGCGACTGAGCCGCCATCGCTGGAACCTGCGGCTGGAACCCGCGGCTAGAACGTGTGCTGCATGCCCACGCCGTAGGTGCTGCCCGACGGGTTGCCCGAGAGCCGGTCATACGAGTAGACGACGTAGACCTGCGAGCGCTTCGACAGCGTGTAGTCGTAGGCGATGCTGGCCGTGTTGCGCGTGTCGCTGGCCGAGCGCGGCGCGCTGTGGCGCGTGCGCGCCCACTCGGCGAGGATCCGCGCGGCGGGCGACAGCGGCACGGTGAGGCCGAGTTCGTAGGTGTGCGAGCCGGTTTCGACGCCGGCGTTGCTGGTGATCTGCGCGGCGCCATAGAGCTTCACGAACTTCGCGTCGTAGGCCGCGCCGGCGAGGTAGAGCGTCTGCCCCGTCATCGGCGCGACCGCCGCGGTGCGGTCGCGCTGTGCCGAGAACACCGCCGTCCACGGCCCGCGCACGTAGGTCAGGTGCAGGCCGACGTCGTCCTTGCCCTGGTGTCCCGTGGTGCTGCTCACGCTGTAGATCGCGGTGCCGGTCAGGCCGCCGTAGCTCGGCGTGACGTATTCGACGGCGTTCTGCCAGACCGTGTCGCCGATCTGCGTGTTGTTGTAGCTCGCCGTGTAGGACTGCACGATCAGCGGCGAGAACACCACCGACGAGCCGAACGGATTGACGAGCTGCTGGTTCAGGTAGGTGGGGTTGGTCTGCTCGCCGAACTTCAGCGTGCCGAAGCCGCCCGTCAGGCCGACGTAGGCGTTGCGCGAGAACAGGCCGTCGGTGGTGTTGCGGCCCATCTGGCCGGTGTTCGGCCGGAAGAAGCTCTCGAGGCTGAAGACGGCCGCGTAGCCGCCGCCCAGATCCTCGCGGCCGCGAATCCCCCAGAACGAGGTGGTCAGGCCGCCGCCGCCTTCCTGCACGGTGCTGGCGCGCGCCGTGCTCAGCTTCGAGCTGTCGAGGTACATGCCGATCAGGCCGTACATCTGCACGGTCGAGGTGCTCAGCTGCGCGGCGCCGGCGTTGATCTGCGAGGGATCGGCGTGAGCCGCGCCGGCGCCGCCTGCGAGCCAGACGACGGTGGCGGCGCAGGTGGCGCAGGCAGGCGTGAAGCGCCGCGCGCGGCGGGCGAGGGCCGAGGGGGTGCGTTGCATGATTGTCTCCAGACGTTGTTATGGAACTGCGGTGATCGCGCCGCGTCGTCGCCGTGCTGGCGACGTACGCAGGCGTCCCCGCCGCGCGTGCCGTGGCAGGCGCGGGCAGGTAGGCGCCCGCCGTGAGCGGGTCGCCGGATGCGAGAGAAAAAGGGAGGGCGGCTGTCGGGCGGGCCGGGGCCGGGGGACGGGCTCAGCCGCCGCGGCGGCGCGACATTTCCTCGTTCAGCCGCTCGCGGTCGAGTTCGCGTTCCCAGGCCGAGACGACCAGCGTGGCCACGCCGTTGCCGATGGTGTTGGCGATCGCGAGGCCGGTGCCCATGAAACGATGGATGCCGAGGATCAGCACCATCCCCGAGACCGGGATGATCGGGAACACCAGCAGCGTGGAGGTCAGCATCACGAAGGCCGCGCCGGCCACGCCGCTTGCGCCCTTCGAGGTCAGCATCGCGACGCCCACCAGCGTGAGCTGCTGGGTCAGCGTGAGGTCGACGTTGAAGGCCTGGGCGATGAACAGCACGGCCATCGTCAGGTAGATGTTGGTGCCGTCGAGGTTGAACGAATAGCCGGCCGGGATCACGAGGCCCACCACCGATTTCGAGCAGCCGAGCCGTTCGAGCTTCTCGAGCATCTGCGGCAGCGCCGCCTCCGACGAGCTGGTGCCGAGCACGATCAGGATCTCCTCGCGGATGTAGCTCATGAAGCGCAGGATGCTGAAGCCGAGCAGCCGCGCGATCGCGCCGAGCACCACCACCACGAAGATCACCAGCGTGGCATAGAACGCGCCGATCAGCTTGAGCAGCGGCACCACCGCGCCGATCCCGTAGGTGCCGATGGTGAACGCGATCGAGCCGAACGCGCCGATCGCCGCCACCTTCATGATGATGTGGACGATGCCGAAGCAGGTCTGCGCGAACTGGTCGATCATCGTCACGAGCGGCCGGCCGCGTTCACCGGCGGCGGCCAGCGCCGCGCCGAACAGCACCGAGATCAGCAGGATCTGCAGCACGTTGCCGGTGGTGAACGCGCTCGTCATCGTCTCGGGGATGATGTGCATCAGGAACTCGACCGTGTTCTGCGCGTGCGCGGCGGTGGCATAGCCGGCCAGCGCCTTGGTGTCGATGGTCGCCGGATCGAGGTTGAAGCCGCGCCCCGGGTGGAACAGGTGGCCGGCCACGAGGCCGATCACGAGCGAGATGGTGGAGACCACCTCGAAGTAGAGCAGCGCCTTGCCGCCCACGCGCCCGACCTTCTTCATGTCGCCCATGCCGGCGATGCCGGTCACCACGGTGCAGAAGATGATCGGGCCGATCACCATCTTGATCAGCTTGATGAACGCGTCGCCGAGCGGCTTCATCTTGACGGCCAGCTCCGGCGCCAGATGGCCGAGCAGCACGCCGAGCACGATCGCCACCAGCACGTGGACGTAGAGCTTGCGGTAGAACGGCGTCTTCGCCTGTCGCCGCGGCGGGGTGATGGCTGCGCTGTCGTTCATGACGCCGCTCGCGCGAGGATGAGGGGGGCGTTGGGGTGCATCGTCGTCTCCTGATCGGGTAGATCGCGCGGGCGGCGGCTTGCATGCCGCCGTCCGGCGAGGCGGCCGCCTGATCCGGCGGCTCGTGTGTATTGTCGCAATTCGGTCGCAATTCTTCGGGGCGCCCCGGCATGGCGGCTTGGGAGCCGCCTGCCGGGCCTGCCGCGCGCGGCTCAGAAACCGTAGAGGCGCGCCGGGTTCGTCACCAGCAGCTGCTCGCGCAGGCCGGCGTCGGGGCAGAAGCGGAACAGCAGGTCGACCAGTTCGCCGTCGTTCGGCATGTCCTTGCTGATGTTCGGATGCGGCCAGTCGGTGCCCCACAGCACGCGATCCGGCGCGGCCTCGATCAGCGCGCTCGCGAACGGCGCGGCGTCGTCGAACGGCCGCTTGCCGGCCGAGACGCGTTCCGAGCCGCACACCTTGACCCAGGCGAGCGGGTTGCGCATCAGCTCGAGCAGCTGCCGGAACGGCTCCTGGTCGAGACCGGCCTCGGCGCGCACGCGGCCCATGTGGTCGATCACGAACGGCACCTCGATGCGAGCGATGCGCTCGGCGTACTGCACGATGTCCTGCGCGTCGAGGTGCAGCACCACGTGCCAGCCGAGCTGCTGGATGCGGCCGAGCACGCGGTCGAACACGTCGAGGTCGGGCGCGCCGCCCAGATGCGCGACGAAGTTGAAGCGCACGCCGCGCACGCCGTTGGCGTCGAGTTCGGCCAGTTGCGCGTCGGTCACGTCGCCGTCCACGATCGCCACGCCGCGATAGCGGCCCTGGCCGCGCGCGATCGCGTCGAGCATCGCGCGGTTGTCGGTGCCGTGGCAGCTCGCCTGCACGATCACGCCACGTTCGAGGCCGAGATGGTCGTGCAGCGCCACCAGCTGTTCGAACGGCGCGTCGGGCGGCGTGTAGCTGCGGTCGTCGGCATACGGGAAGGTGGCGGCCGGGCCGAACACGTGGCAGTGCGCGTCGCAGGCGCCGGCGGGCAGCGCGTGGGCCGGCTTGACGGGATGGGGATCGGGGGGCAGGCAGGATTTCATCAAACGGCGTCTCGTGGCTTCGGTATGGTGAGCCGGCCCGCGCGTGGCGTGGGGCCGGCCATGGCGGACGAATCCGGCAGTCAAATTGTGATGGCGCGGGTATCTGGCTACAATCGCCATACCCAACTATCTGCTATGTGAATTTCACATACCAAGGCCGCCATGGATCTCAAGCAGTTCGAGGCCTTCGTCCACGTCGCCGAGCTTGGCAGCTTCACGCGCGCGGCGATCACGCTCGACACCAACCAGCCCGCGCTGAGCCGGCTGGTGCGCCAGCTCGAGGTGGAATTGCGCCATACGCTGCTCGAACGCAACGGCCGCGGCGTGACGCCGACGCAGGCCGGGCAGCGCATGCTCGAACACGCCAAGGGCATCCTGCAGCAGGTGCAGCGCGCGCGGCAGGATCTCGACGCACTGCGCGGCGAGTCGGGCGGGCAGTTCGCGATCGGCATCACGCCGAGCTTCGCGAAGGTCGCCACGCACGGGCTGGTACACGGCTTTCGCGCGGCGTTTCCGGGCGCCACGATCTCGGTGGCGCAGGGCCTGTCCACGCACCTGATCGAATGGCTGATGATGGGGCGCATCGACGTCGCCGTGCTCTACGACACGTTCGACACGCCGCTCGTCGAGAAGCGCACGGTGTTCACGGAGGAACTGTTCCTGATCGGACCGGGCGGTGATGGGGAGGCCGAAGCCGGTGTCTCGACCAGCGCGGACGGCGCGGGCCTCGCGATCGGCGCGGCACCGGCGGCCGTGCCGCTGCGCGAGATCACGCGCTACCCGCTCGTGATCCCGGGGCGCATGCATGCGATCCGGCGCATGGTCGAGGCGGCGGCGGCCGAGCAGGGCGTGCGCCTGCGCATCGAGCTGGAGGTGGACGCGGTCGCCTCGATCCTCGACCTGGTCGACGAGGGGATCGGCTATGCGGTGCTGCCGCGCCGCGCGCTCGCGAGCGACCCGCTGCGCCGCCGCTTCCGCTCGCAGCGCATCACCGAGCCGTCGCTGTTCACGCGCCTCGCGATCGCCACGAGCACGAAGCACACGCTGTCGCAACTGGCGGTGGAGGCGATCGCGATGCTCGAGGCGCGCATCCTGCCGTTGTATGGCGAGGCGATTTGAGGCGAGGGCGGGGCGGCGGCGTATGACCTCGCGCCGACCCGCGCACGCGCTCAGCGCGCGGCCAGATCGAGATGGAGGAACTGGTTGAAATCGCTCGCCGTGTAATCGCCGAAGCCTTCGCCGCCGACGAAGCCATGGCGCCGGTACATCGCCAAGGCCGGCTCGAACGCCGCCCCCGAGCCGGTTTCGAGGCTCACGCGCGCGTAGCCGCGCTCACGGGCCAGCGCGAGCAGATGCCCGAGCAGCCGCGAGCCGACGCCGCGCCGCAGATGCGCGGCAGCGGTGCGCATCGACTTGATCTCGCCGTGCGTCGGCGAGAGTTCGCGCAGCGCGCCGCAGCCGAGCAGCGCGTCGCCGTCCCATGCCGTGAAGAACGCGATGTCGGGCCGCTGCAGGCCGGACAGGTCGAGCGCGAACACGCTGCCCGGCGGCGAGTCCGCCTGCATGCCCTGCAGATGCAGGCGCAGCAGGGCCGTCACCTGCGGATGGTCGAAGTCGCCCGGTTTGATGATCATGAAGGGAGTCGGTCGAGTGGCGGGATGAGGGAGGACGTGCGTGAGGCGGGGCAGGCCCCGCGCCAGTATCGCATTCGCGACGGCCCGACAGAAATCGGTCTTCGTTCTGTTTTTTGAAACGTCGCGCCAGGTCCGGCCACGCCCGCCGACTCAGCGCTCGCGCCGCGCGAAGTAATGCGCCGGCGAATCGCCGAACGCGCGCCGGAACATCGCGATGAAGTTGCTCGGCGTGGCGTAGCCGAGCGCGTCGGACACGTTCGCCACGCTCTCGCCGTTGGCGAGGCGTTCGAGCGCGAGCGTCAGGCGCGCCTGCTGCCGCCATTGCGCGAAGCTCGTGCCGGTCTCGGCCGCGAACAGCCGGCTCAGCGTGCGCGCCGACAGCCCGCCCCAGTCGGCCCACTGCTCCAGCGTGCGGCCGTCGTGCGGCTGCGCGAGGATGCGCTTCGTGATCCTCACCAGGCGCCGGTCGGCCGGCATCGGCAGATGCAGCGGCTCGTGCGGCGCGCGCCGCATCTCGTCGAGCAGCACGCGGCCGATGCGCGTCTCCTCGGCCGTCAGCGCGTCGCGTTCGCTCCAGGTCACGGCGCGCCGCACCAGCGCGCCCATCAGTTCGGTGATCGCGATCACGCAGGGCCGCTGCGGCAGCGCGCGGCTCGCGGCCGGCGAGATCACCACGCTCCAGCCGCTCAGCACGCCGCTGATCGCCACCTTGTGCGGTACGCCGGGCGGAATCCAGCCCGCGCGATTGGGCGGCAGCAGCCACGAGCCGTGCGGCGTGCGCACATGCGCGCAGCCGCTCTCGATGCAGAACACCTGGCCGCGCCGATGCTCGTGCCAGTCGATCTCGTGCGTGCCGAGCCGGTAGGCGTCGCCGTGCCGCTCGCCGCCGCGCAGCGCGATCAGCGCGGGGCCGTCCTCGCGCTCGCTCGGATCGGGCAGCGTGACGAGCGGCGCGGGGCGGCTCGCGGACGCCGTCGCCGAAGTTGCCGCTGACGTCGCGGCAGCC
This sequence comes from Burkholderia perseverans, assembly GCF_022870505.1. Lineage (NCBI taxonomy): Bacteria > Pseudomonadati > Pseudomonadota > Betaproteobacteria > Burkholderiales > Burkholderiaceae > Burkholderia > Burkholderia perseverans. Next base: position 2,894,128 of record NZ_CP045094.1, on the reverse strand, counting down.
CCCGCCCCCGCGACCGCGCGCGAACGGGATCGGACGCGTGCGGGCGAGGCCGGCGAAGCGGGCACGGAACGGGATGAGGTCATGGCCGGAATTCATTATTTTTTGACCAAACAACATTATCAGCTTGGGTCGCGGCCGGCCAACAATATCGAGTATACCCGCCCAATCCGAAGGAGTGTCAGCGATGCTGAGCCAACCCACGCTGTCCGTGTTCGACGTGACCGAATTTCCGTTCGTCGTCGTGCGCAACGAGGCGATCGTCAGCGGCTACGCGCCGCGCTGGATCGACAACATGCAGATGCTGCTGCGCATCGGCACGCCGTTCGTGATGATCTTCCCGGCGGGCCGCCCCGAGGAAACGCACGAGGATCGCAAGCAGCGCGGCCTCTGGCTCAAGGAGAACCGCGACGTGCTGGCCGCGGTGTGCCGCGCGCTGATCACGATCGAGCCCGACGCGGCCGAGCGCGCGGCCGCGCAGGCCACCGCGCCCGGCATCGAGAAGGCGTTCGGCGTGCCCGTCGACGTGGTTGCCTCGCCCGACGAGGCCCGACAGGTCGCGCTGCGGCGCATGACCGAAACGGTCTGACGAACTGAACGGGCGCGTCGCGCCCGACCCGTGGCCGTCGATCTTCCGGCTGGCCGCCGCTTCATCCATCTGCCAGCTCCGCCGCGGGCGAGCGTAAAACTCCGCCGCCGCTCCCGCGGTATCCGCGCCGACAACCCCGCCGCGTCCGTCTTCTCACGACCCGTTCCCTCTCTCTGACGCCGGTCCCCCGGTCGTCGCGCGTCGCCTCGTCCTGAGGTTTTCCCTAGGCACGTCAGCCTTGACTTGTGCAAATTGGAACCTTAATTTTGCGCCTGTTCCTACATGTACTTTTATGAGGAACAGGCGGGTCGCCAGGCGGCCTCCATCCAATCGGCCACAAGGATTCACGATGTCCCTGCGTCTGCCGCGTGTCACGTTAGCGCTCGCCTTCGGTGCGTTGCCGCTCGTCGCCCACGCCGATTCGAGCGTCACGTTGTACGGCATCGTCGACGAGTTCTTCCAGTACGTGAACACGGGCAGCGGCTATACGGCCGGCGTCGGCTCGTCGGGCCAGTGGGCGAGTCGCATCGGCCTGCGCGGCCACGAGGATCTGGGCGCCGGCAATTACGTCGGCTTCGATCTGCAGAACGGCTTCAATCCGAACGACGGCAGCTTCGCCACGCCGGGCTCGATGTTCAACCGGCAGGCCTGGGTCGGCATCGGCGGCAACTGGGGCGAGGCGCGCATCGGCCGCCAGAACTCGCCGCTGTTCAACGACCAGGGCGGGCTCGACGCGTTCGGCGCGTCCACCCAGGCCTCGGGCTTCAGCAACATGATGACGTTCGTGGTGCGCACCAGCAACACGCTGTCGTACACCTCGCCGACGCTGGCCGGCCTGCAGTTCAGCGTCTACGTCGGCTTCGGCGACGCGGGCGGGCTGCGCTCGGGCGGCTCGAGCTACCAGGCCGACGTGACCTACGCGCACGGTCCGTTCTCGGCGGTGGCCGCCGCCCAGGCGGTGCGCAGCGCCGACAGCGGCACGCTCGACCGCACCGCCGAAGTGGGCGCCGGCTACCAGATCGGCAAGACCACCGTCTATCTCGGCTGGAGCGGCGCGAAGTGGGCCGACCTCGGCCTCGACGTGAACATCTACGGCGTCTCGGCGCTCTACCAGCTCACGTCCGCGCAGGCGCTGTCGTTCGGCGGCACCTACCTGCACGACGAAACCGGGCAGGGCGCCAACGCGAAGCAGCTCGCCGCGCTCTACACCTACACGCTGTCGAAGCGCACCTCGGTGTACGGCACGGTGTCGTTCCTGCAGAACCGCGGCACCGCCTCGTATCGGCTCGCCGGCTCGGCCAACGCGGGCCTGCCGCTCGCCTATCCGGGCTCGGACGCGCGCGGCTTCCAGCTCGGCATCGTGCATCGCTTCTGACGCGCCGCACCCGCACCCGCGCCCGCGCCCGCACCCGAGTCGTACCCGTACCCGAACCCGCTCCGCCACGCGCCAGCCATCGCCCGAACCTGATGTCCCTCATCCGAACCACGCCCGGACGCCACCTGTCGGCAAACCTGTGCATACTTGTACCTTTTGCGACGCGCGGCGCGCGCGCCGGTACGAGCCGGCGCGGCCGCGCGCCGATGGCTGACAGGAGACAGAAGATGGTTCGCAAACCGGCCAGGGCGTCCGACGTCGGGCGTTCGAAGGCACACATGGTCGCGGCGGCGCTCGAGCGCGACATCCTGAGCGGACGGCTGCCGCACGGCGGCCAGCTGGAAAGCGAGAGCGAGCTGGTGGAGCGCTTCGCGGTGAGCCGCAACACGGTCCGCAAGGGCCTCGACCTGCTGACGACGAGCGGCCTCATCACGCGGCGCGGCGGCATCGGCTCGTTCGTCACGTTCCACGGGCAGACCATCGACGGTTCGCTCGGCTGGAGCACCGCGCTCGAACGCGCGGGCGGCAGCACGCAGACCAAGCTGCTGCAGCTCGCGATCGTCGACGACGAGGCGCTCGCGCACGAGCTCGGTCTCGCCTCGCCGCGCTTCGTCGCGATCGACCGGATGCGGCTGATGGGCGAGGGCGCCGCGATCTCGCTCGAACGCAGCCGCCTGCCGTTCTCGGACGAACTCGCCGCGCTGCCGCTTGAAGGGCTGGTGGGCGGCTCGCTGTACCGCACGCTCGCGCAGCACGGCATCGTCGCCGACCACGGCGAGCAGTGGGCCGAGGTGGTCGCGCTCGAGGCCGACGACGCGAAGCGGCTCAAGCGCCGCGCCGGCACGCCGTTCCTGCGCTCGCGGCGCCTCACGCGCGATCGCGACGACCGGATCATGGAGTACGTCGTGAGCCTGCTCGATCCCGCCCACTTTGCCCTGCACCTGGAATTCTGATGTCGAACCCCCGCACCGATTCTCCTTCCACGACCGCCGACGCCGCCCGCTTCGACCGCGCGCGCGGCGCGTTCTACGGCCTCGCGCTCGGCGACGCGTTCGGCATGCCCACCCAGTCGCTGAGCCGCGAGGCGATCCGCGCGCGGTTCGGCCGCATCACGCAGCTCGTCGATGCCGGCCCGGACCAGCCGATCGCGCCGAACCTGCGCGCCGGCTCGATCACCGACGACACCGAGCAGGCCGTGCTGGTCGCGCAGCTGCTGGTGGACGGCCGCGGCACGATCGCGCCGCTCGAATTCGCGCGCCGGCTGATCGCCTGGGAAGCGGACATGAAGGCGCGCGGCTCGCTCGACCTGCTCGGGCCGTCCACGCGGCGCGCCACCCAGGCGATCGTCGACGGCGAGGACGTGACGCGCGCGGGCCGCTTCGGCACCACCAACGGCGCGGCGATGCGCGTGACGCCGGTGGGCATCGCCACGCCGCTCGACGCGCCCGAGGCGTTCGTCGACGCGGTGGTCGGCTCGTGCCTCGTCACGCACAACACCACGCTCGGCATCGCCGGCGCGGCCGCGGTGGCGGCCGCGGTATCGGCCGGCATCGACGGCGCGCCGCTCGCCGAGGCGCTCGAGGCCGGCGCCGTGTTCGCCGAGCTCGGCGAGCGGCGCGGCTACTGGGTGGCCGGCGCGCGGATCGGCGCACGGATCCGCTGGGCCGCCGAGCTGGCCGCGCAGCACACGGGCGAGGCGCTCGCGGGCTGGCTCGTCGACGTGGTCGGCACCTCGGTCGCCTCGCAGGAATCGGTGGTGGCCGCCTTCGCGCTCGCGCACGACGCCGCGCGCCGCGCCACCCGCATCGCCGACTCGCTCGCCACCGCCGCGAGCCTCGGCGGCGACACCGACACCATTGCCGCGATGCTCGGCGCGATGCTCGGCGCCTGCGCCGGCTACGACGCGCTGCCGCGCGAATCCGTCGAGACCGTGCGCCGCGTCAGCGCGCTCGATCTCGATGCCCTGACCCGGCAGTTGCTCGCGCTGCGCACCGCGCGCGGCTAGGCGACCGCCCAACCCGCCCCAGGAGACTGTAGATGGCATCGACCCGCCCACCCGCCCACGCCGGCAAGATCGAGGCGCGCGGCATCGAACCCGTGCCCGCCGACGAATGCCGCGGCCATCCGCTGCAACTGTTCTGGGTCTGGTTCGCCGCGAACATCAGCATCCTGGGGCTGCCGCTCGGCGCGACGCTGGTGGCGTTCCAGCATCTCGCGATCTGGCAGGCGGCGCTGGTGGCGGTGCTCGGCGCGGCCGGCTCGTTCGCGCTGGTCGGGGTGATCTCGATCGCGGGACGGCGCGGCCACGCGCCGAGCCTGACGCTCTCGCGCGCCGTGTTCGGCATGCGCGGCAACATCGGCCCGACCATCGTCTCGCTGCTCTCGCGGCTCGGCTGGGAGACCGTCAACACCACCACCGGCGCCTACGTGCTGCTCTCGCTCGGCTCGATCGTGTTCGGCAGCCCGGCCGACGCGAAGGCCGCGCCGCTGCTCACGCTCGTGTTCATCGCGATCTTCGTGGCGGCCACGCTGGTGGTTTCGGGGCTCGGCCACGCCACGCTGCTGGTGATCCAGAAGTGGTCGACCTGGATCTTCGGCGCGCTGAACCTGGTGGTGGCCGCGTTCCTCGCCGAGTCGATCGACTGGCAGGCCGTTTTCGCCGCGGCGCCGGCGCCGGCCAGCGCGGTGATCATCGGGATCGGCACGATCGCGGCCGGCACCGGCATCGGCTGGGCCAACGCCGGCGCGGACATGTCGCGCTACCAGGCGCGCGACGTGAAGGGCGGCGCGCTGGTGGCCTCGGCCGCGTTCGGCGCCGGCATCCCGCTGGTGCTGCTCGTCACGCTCGGCGCGCTGTTGTCGGTGGGCAACGACCGGCTTGCCTCGGCCACCGATCCGATCGCCGCGATTCGCGATCTGCTGCCGCACTGGATGGCGATCCCGTACCTGATCGCCGCGTTCGGCGGGCTGCTGCTGTCGAACTATCTGTCGGTCTATTCGGCCGGGCTCACCACGCTGACGCTGGGCCTCAAGGTGCGGCGCGTGCAGGCGGTGGTGGTGGACATCGTCGCGATCAGCACCGGCTCGGTCTACTTCATGCTGATCGAGGGCAGCTTCTACGGTCCGTTCATCGGCTTCATCTCGCTGCTCGCGGTGCCGATCACGGCCTGGGTCGGGATCTTCATCGTCGACCTGTTCGGGCGCGAGACCTACGACGCCGCCGCGCTGCTCGACGTGAGCCCGCGCAGCGCCTACTGGTATCGCGGCGGCATCGAATGGCGCGCGTTCGGCGCCTGGGCGATCGCGATCGTGCTCGGCTTCTGCTTCCTGTCGATCGGCGCGCACGGCTTCCACGGGCCGTTCGCCGACACCTGGCTCGGCCGCAACGGGCTCGGCTGGATCGTTACGTTCGTGGTCGGCGGCGGGCTCTACGCGCTGCTCGGCGGCGCGCGGCGCGCGCGCGGACTGCGGGAGGGCACGGCATGAGCGCGCAGCCCCGTCTGATCCATACCGGGCAGGTGCTGGTGGACCTGATCATGCGCGTCGGCGCGCTGCCGCCGCCGGGCGGCGACGTGCTGGCCGACGACGCGCGCTTCGAGGTGGGCGGCGGCTTCAACGTGATGGCCGCCGCGCGGCGCAGCGGCATGACGGTGGTCTACGCGGGCGGCCACGGCAGCGGCCGCTTCGGCGAGATGGTGCGCGCCACGCTGGCGGCCGAGGGCGTGACGCCGGCCGCGCCGCGCGTGGCCGGGCACGACACCGGCATCTGCGTGGCGCTGGTCGACGCCACCGCCGAGCGTACCTTCGTCACGCACCTCGGCGCCGAGGCGCGGCTGGAGCGCGGCGTGCTCGACGCGCTGGCCGTGACGCCGCGCGATATCGTCTATGTGAGCGGCTACAGCCTCTGCGTTCCCGACAAGGCGGCGGTGCTGGTGGACTGGCTGGAAGCGCTGCCGCGCGACACGCGCGTTGCCTTCGATCCGGGGCCGCTCGTCGCCACGATCGAGCCGGCGCTGCTCGCGCGCGTGATGCGATGCACGCGGATCTGGACCGGCAACCGCGAGGAAGCGCTGCGCGAGGCGCGGTGCGACACGGCCGAGGCGGCGCTCGCCGCGATCGCGGCACGGCTGCCGGCCGACGCGCTGACGCTGGTGCGCGACGGCGAGCACGGCTGCCTGCTGGCGTGCGAGGGGCAGGTCACGCGCGTGGACGGCTTCGCGGTGACGGCCGTCGACAGCAATGGCGCCGGCGACGCGCATACCGGCGTGCTGCTCGCCGCGCTCGCCGAAGGCACCGCGCCGGCCGCCGCCGCGCACCGCGCAAACGCGGCCGCGGCGCTCGCGGTCACGCGCTTCGGGCCGGCCACGGCGCCGTCGCGCGCCGAGATCGACGCGCTCGTGGCCGGCGCCTGAGCCGGCGTGCGGGCTGGCCCGGGCCGGCGTCGCGGCCCGTCGATTGACCCGTCGAGTGACCCGTCGAGTGACCCGTCGAGTGGCGGGCAAGCGCGACCAGCGCGGTTCGTCGGCGGCCGTGACGGTCGTGACGAGCCGTGAGGCGGATCCCGATGCCGGCCGTCATGCCGGTCGCGCCGCTTCGAACGATCGGCCCGCCCGCGCCCGACGCGCCGCTTCACCATCCGCACGCAACCCGATTCCTGGTATTGATACGTTTGCAAGCGCAGATTCACGACACCGCCGCTACAATACGCGCGCCGCAAGGCAAACGATCGGCAAACGATCGAACCATACGCCCCGCATGCGTCGGTATCCGCCTCCCTCACGCTCGTCAAATGTAACAAGACGTTAGCCGGACGGACGCCGCGCGACGCCACGCATCAGTTCTTACAAAGTGGAAATATGCGTGGGGGGCGCGAGTCGTTATAGTCGAATCACCCAATCAAACCACCGTAAGGGGACTTCATGAAAAGCTTGCGTATTGCCTCGCTCGTGACTGGTCTGGCAGCGTTGTTCGTGTCCGGCGCCGCAATGGCGGGCGTCCATGTCGGCATCAATCTCGGCGCGCCGGCCTACGTTGCGCCGGCACCGGTCTACGCGCCGCCGCCGCCCGTCGTCTATCAGCCGGCACCGGTCTATGCGCCGCCGCCCGCCATCGTGATCGGCTGGCACGGCGATCGTTACTGGGACGGCCGCCGCTACTGGGGCCGCGATGAATGGAATCGCCGCCACGGCGGCTGGCACGGCGGCGGCCCGGGTTGGCACGGCGGCCATGGCGGCCCGGGCTGGCACGGCGATCACGGCGGCTGGCGTCACTGAAGCCGGTATGCACTCCGCCGTCGCGACGGGGGCCGGCAGCTGATCCACCCGTGCCGGGGCCGCGCGGGCGGAGGTCTGCCGCGCTTCACGCTTCATCTGGAAACCGCCCGGATTCGGGCGGTTTTCTTTTGTGCGTCGCGATCGTGCCGGCCGGCCGGTGCGAAGCCGTCGATGCGACGCACGTCGCGACGGCGGCCGCCATCGCGCAGCCGTTTGCGCCCGGCGGCGCATGGCGTCGCCGCTGTCGCCCGCTGGCACGGCGGACTCGGTAGAATGCCCGGCATCGTCATTGACCATCGAGCGATTCCGCCTTCATGCCGATTCCGCCGTTCCGGGCCGCCGCGCCTCGTCGTGTTTCCGATGTCCGTGCGCCGGATGGCCGGCGGTCCGCCGCGTGGCGCCTGCCGTTCATGCTGCTGGCGCTGCTGTGGAGCGCCGCCGCGTCGTTTCCCGCCCACGCGGTCTACGCGATCGCGCAATACGGCGAGCCGAAATATCCGCCCGGCTTCCGGCACTTCGACTACGTGAATCCCGCTGCGCCGAAGGGCGGCACGCTGGTGCTCGCGAACCCGAACCGGCTCACGACCTTCGACAAGTTCAATCCGTTCACGCTGCGCGGCAACCCGGCGCCGGGCCTCGACGCGATCTTCGAAAGCCTGACCACCGGCAGCGCCGACGAGCCCGCGAGCGCCTACGGGCTGCTCGCCGACGACATCGCGATCGCCCCCGACCAGCTCTCGGTGACGTTCCACCTGAACCCGCGCGCGCGCTTCTCGAACGGCGACCCGGTCACGGCGGCCGACGTCAAGTATTCGTTCGACACGCTGAAGAGCCCGCAGGCGGCGCCGCAGTACGCCGCCTATTTCTCCGAGATCGCGCGCGTGGTGGCGGTCGATCCGGCCACGGTGCGCTTCGAGTTCACGCGCACCGACCGCGAGCTGCCGCTGATCGCGGGCGCCGTGCCGGTGTTCTCGCGCAAGTGGGGGATGAAGCCGGACGGCACGCGCGTGCCGTTCGACCAGCTCGCGTTCCAGCCGCCGATCGGCAGCGGCCCCTACCTGATCGACCACTACGACAGCGGGCGCACCATCACCTACCGGCGCGATCCGCACTACTGGGGCGCCGCGCTGCCGGTTCGGGTCGGCACCAACAACTTCGATCGCATCGTCTACAAGCTCTACGGCGACAGCGTCGCGCGGCTCGAGGCCTTCAAGGCCGGCGAGTACGACGTGCTGGTCGAATACATCGCGCGCAACTGGGTGCGCCGCGACGTGGGCAAGCGCTTCGACGACGGCGAGCTGATCAAGCACGAGTTCCGCCAGCACAACGGCGCGGGCATGCAGGGCTTCCTGATGAACCTGCGCCGGCCGCTGTTCCAGGACGTGCGCGTGCGCGAGGCGCTCGATCTCGCGTTCGATTTCCAGTGGCTGAACCGGCAGCTGTTCTACGGCGGCTACACGCGCCTGAACAGCTATTTCGCCGACACTGAACTGCAGGCGCGCGGCACGCCGGACCAGGGCGAACTCGCGATCCTCGAGCCGCTGCGCAGGCAGCTCGACCCGGCCGTGTTCGGCCCGATGCCCGAGCAGCCCGACACGAATCCGCCCGGCTCGCTGCGCGCCAACCTGCTCAAGGCGCGCGCGCTGCTGGCCGAGGCCGGCTGGACCTATCGCGACGGCGCGCTGCGCAACGCGAAGGGCGAGCCGTTCCGCTTCGAGATCCTCGACGATTCGGGCGGCGGCATGGAGCCGGTGGTCACCGCCTATCAGCGCAATCTCGCCAAGCTCGGCATCGAGGCGCGCTTTCGCACGGCCGATTTCGCGCTGCTGCAAAAGCGCCTCGACGCGTTCGACTACGACATGACGACGGTGCGCTACCCGGGCGTGCAGGTGCCCGGCGCCGAGCAGGCCACGCGCTTCGCGAGCCGCTACGCGGACCAGCCCGGTTCGAGCAACCTGATCGGGCTGAAGTCGCCGGCCGTTGACGCGATCCTGAAGACGCTGGTGCAGGCGCAGACGCGCGAGCAGCTGCTCGACGCCACCCATGCGCTCGACCGCGTGCTGATGCATGGCTATTACGTGGTGCCGCAGTGGTACAGCGCGATGCACCGCGTCGCCTACAAGCACACGCTCGCCTATCCGTCCACGCTGCCGCTGTACTATTCGGCCGATGACTGGGTGGCGTCGATGTGGTGGGCGAAACCCGACGCGGCGGCGCGCCCGGCACCTTGAGCGCATCGCCGCATTCCGCACGCGGTGGCCGGGCCGGCCGCCGTTTCTCCAACCGCGCCGCGCGCGCCGCATGCCGACCTCGCCTATGTGGAGCTACATCCTCAAACGCCTGCTGCTGATGATCCCGACCCTGCTCGGCGTGCTGACGATCACGTTCGCGGTGATCCAGTTCGTGCCGGGCGGCCCGGTGGAACAGGCCGTGCAGGAACTGCGCAAGGGCGCCGAGCAGGGCCGCGCGCCGTTCGGGCTGCGCAACTATTCAGGCGTCGACGCCCAGCAGCTCGCGCAGCTCAAGACGCTGTACGGCTTCGACAAGCCGCCCCTCGCGCGCTACGGGCTGATGCTCGAGCGCTTCGCGCGCTTCGACCTGGGCCAGAGCTATTTCCATCACCAGAGCGTCTGGTCGCTGGTGGTCTCGAAGCTGCCGGTGTCGATCAGCATCGGCGTCTGGACCTTCCTGCTGACCTACCTGATCTCGATCCCGCTCGGCATCGCGAAAGCCGTCTACAACGGCTCGTCGTTCGATCTCGTGACGAGCCTGGTGGTGCTGGTCGGCTACGCGATCCCGGGCTTCGTGCTCGGCGTGCTGCTGCTGGTGCTGTTCGGCGGCGGCTCGTTCTGGCAGCTGTTCCCGTTGCGCGGCCTGACCTCGGACAACTTCGCGCAGCTGAGCCTGCTCGGCAAGCTCACCGACTATCTCTGGCATCTGGTGCTGCCGATCACGGCCTCCGTGGTGGGCAGCTTCGCCGTGATCACCATGCTGACCAAGAACGCGTTCCTCGACGAGATCCGCAAGCAATACGTGCTGACCGCGCGCGCCAAGGGGCTCAGCGAGCGGCGCGTGCTCTGGAAGCATGTGTTCCGCAACGCGCTGCTGCCGCTCGTGGTCGGCTTCCCGGGCGCGTTCGTCGCCGCGTTCTTCACCGGCAGCCTGCTGATCGAGACGCTGTTCTCGCTCGACGGGCTGGGGCTGCTGTCCTACGAATCGGTGGTGCGCCGCGACTACCCGGTGGTGCTCGGCACGCTCTACCTGTTCACGCTGATCGGCCTCGTCACGAAGCTGGTCTCCGACCTCTGCTACGTCTGGGTCGACCCGCGAATTCAATTCGACCAACTGGAGCGCTGACGTGAGCCGAGCCGCCGTTTCCTCCCGGATCGACGCCGCCCGCGCGCGCGTCTCGCCGTCGCCGGCGCGCCGCGTCTGGCGGCGTTTTCGCGGCCAGCGCCTCGGCTACTGGAGCTTCGTGGTGTTCGTGGTGGCGTTCGCCGTCGCGCTGGCCGCGCCGCTCTGGTCGAACGACCGGCCGCTGGTGGTGCGCTACGACGGGCACACCTATTTTCCGATCGTGAAGGACTACGCCGAGACCACCTTCGGCGGCGATTTCCCGACCCCGGCCGACTATCTCGACCCCTACGTGCGCGGCAAGCTCGAGGCGCCCGGCAATTTCGTGCTGTATCCGCCGAACCACTATTCGGCCACCACGCTCAACTATTTCTCGGCGCTGCCGAACCCGGCGCCGCCTTCGCGCGACAACTGGCTCGGCACCGACGCGCAGGGCCGCGACCTGCTCGCGCGGCTGGTCTACGGCTTCGCCGTATCGGTGGAGTTCGCGCTGGTGCTGACGCTGATCGGCACCGTGCTCGGCATCGCGGCCGGCGCCGTGCAGGGCTTCTACGGCGGGCGCATCGACATCGTCGGGCAGCGTCTGATCGAGATCTGGAGCTCGATGCCCGAGCTGTACCTGCTGATCATCTTCGCGTCGATCTTCGAGCCGAGCTTCGTGCTGCTGATCGTGCTGCTGTCGCTGTTCGGCTGGCTCGGCCTTGCCGACTACGTGCGCGCCGAGTTCCTGCGCAACCGCACCCAGGACTACGTGCGCGCCGCGCGCGCGATGGGCCTCTCCAACTGGCAGATCATCTGGCGCCACGTACTGCCCAACAGCCTCACGCCCGTCATCACGTTCCTGCCGTTCCGCATGAGCGGCTCGATCCTCGCGCTGACCAGCCTCGACTTCCTCGGGCTCGGCGTGCCGCCGCCCACGCCGAGCCTGGGCGAGCTGCTCGCGCAGGGCAAGGCGAACCTCGACGCGTGGTGGATCTCGCTCGCGACGTTCGCGGTGCTGGTCTTCACGCTGCTGCTGCTGACCTTCATGGGCGACGCGCTGCGCAACGCGCTCGATTCGCGTATCGCCGATACGTCGCGCGCGGCGGGAGGCGTGCGATGACGCCGCCGCCGAACTCGTCTGCCCATCCGCCGCGCCCGGCGGGACGTGCTCCGGCCGATGCCGTGCCGTCGACGGCCGGTGGTCCCGCGTCCACCCATGACGCCGCCGCCGCGCCGTTGCTGTCGATCGAGCACCTGCGCGTCGCATTCGGCGAAACGCTGGCCGTCGACGACGTCTCGCTGACGATCGGCCGCGGCGAACGCGTGGCGCTGGTCGGCGAATCGGGCTCGGGCAAGAGCGTCACGGCGCTCGCGATCCTGCGGCTGCTGCGCGACGCCGAACAGGGCGGCACGATCCGCTTCGACGGCGCCGAACTCGGCGCGAAAAGCGAACGCGCGATGCGCGGCCTGCGCGGCGCCGAGATCGCGATGATCTTCCAGGAGCCGATGAGCGCGCTGAACCCGCTCTACACGATCGGCGACCAGATCATGGAGACCATCGTGCTGCACGACGGCGTCTCGAAGCGCGAGGCGCGGGCGCGCGCGATCGCGCTGCTGGGCCGCACCGGCATCGCGGAGGCCGAGCGCCGCGTCGACAGCTATCCGCACCAGCTCTCGGGCGGCCAGCGGCAGCGCGCGATGATCGCGATGGCGCTGGCCTGCCGGCCGCGCCTGCTGGTCGCCGACGAGCCCACCACGGCGCTCGACGTGACGATCCGCGCCCAGATCGTCGAGCTGCTGCTCGACCTGCAGCGCGACGCCGGGCACGGCCGCGGCATGGCGATCCTGCTGATCACGCACGACCTGAACCTGGTGCGGCGTTTCGCGCAACGCGTCGCCGTGATGGAGAAGGGGCGCCTGGTCGAGAGCGGGCCGGTCGAACGGATCTTCAGCGAGCCCGACCATCCCTACACGCGCCGGCTGCTCGACAGCCGGCCGCGGCGCACGGCCGCGCCGGTGCTGCCGATCGCGCCGGTGGTGCTCGACGCGCGCGAGGTGACCGTGACCTATCGGCAAAAGCTGCCGGGTATCGGCGGCTGGTTCCGCAGCGGGCAGTTCATCGCGGTCGAGCGCGCCAGCGTGTCGGTGCGGCAGGGCGAGACGCTCGGCGTGGTCGGCGAATCGGGTTCGGGCAAATCGACGCTGGCGATGGCGCTGCTGGGCCTGCAGCGGATCGCCGGCGGCAGCATCGAATTCGACGGCCGGCCGCTCGCGAGCTGGCGCGGCGCCGAGGCGCGCACGCTGCGTTCGCGGCTGCAGGTGGTGTTCCAGGACCCGTTCGGCTCGCTGTCGCCGCGCCATACCATCGAACGCATCGTCGGCGAGGGGCTCGAACTGCATCGGCCCGAGCTGTCGGCCGAGGCGCGCCGCGAGCGCGTGATCGCGGTGCTGCGCGAGGTCGGGCTCGACCGCACGGTGCTGCATCGCTATCCGCACGAGTTCTCGGGCGGTCAGCGGCAGCGTGTCGCGATTGCGCGCGCGCTGGTGCTGGAGCCGCGCGTGCTGGTGCTCGACGAGCCCACCAGCGCGCTCGACGTGTCGATCCAGCAGCAGGTGCTGAAGCTGCTTGCCGGCCTGCAGCGCAAGTACAACCTCGGCTACGTGTTCATCAGCCACGATCTCGAGGTGATCGGCGCGATGGCGCACCGGGTGGCGGTGATGCAGGGCGGGGTGATCGTCGAGACCGGCGATGTGGAGAAAATTTTCACGGAACCGTCACACGCGTACACGCGCAAATTGCTCACGGCACTTGAGGGGCGGAACCTGCCCCAATGATGTGCAGAATTTGATTGAATTTTTCAATTCATTTTGACAAACAAATACCGTCTGGCTAGTATCGACCGAAATTTCCGCCAATCAGCTGATTTTTAAGCACAATATTACCGACCGATGCAGCACCGAACTATCACTCAGGTTTGCAGGCGCGCCGTAGCCGGGTTGTTTTTTGGCGTTCTGATCGCAGCGGCTCCCGGCGCGTTCGCCGACGAAGCCGGCAGCTTTAACCAGAACGTCGCATTTTCGACACAATCCGGTTCGAATTCTTCCCCCGTGAATGCCCAGTCGAGCGCCCCGAGCGAAGGCGGCGCACGCTCGTTCCTGTCCGGCATGGCCGGCAAGGCGGGCGACGTCGTGGTCGGCGCGCTGAACATGATCGGGGTCCGTTATCGCTGGGGCGGCAACTCGCCCGATTCGGGGCTCGACTGCAGCGGCTTCGTGCGCTACGTGTTCCAGGACACGCTCGGCATGTCGCTGCCGCGCCGTGCCGAGGAAATGAGCCGCGTCGGCGAGAAGGTCCGCATGAGCGAGTTGAAGCCGGGCGATCTGGTGTTCTTCAACACGATGCGCCGCACCTTCTCGCACGTCGGCATCTACATCGGCGACAACAAGTTCGTGCATTCGCCGTCCACCGGCAGCACGATCCGCGTCGACGATCTCGAAAGCAGCTATTGGGAAAAGCGTTTTACCGGCGCGCGCCGGCTCGAGTCGGAGTTCCCGACCAAGCCCGACGATCTGCGCCAGCGCGTGAGCGCGACGATCGGCGGCAACCCGGCCGATTTCAACCCCGGCAACTGAGCGCGGGCGGGCCGCGCCCGCTTGACGCCGCCCCGCGTCACGTTCAGGTAGCAATCGGTCGAATGACCCCGGTTTCCGCAAGGAGGCCGGGGTTTTTTCTTTGGCGCGGCGATGTGAGGGGAGCGCCAGGGCGGCGGCTCGCCCGGGCGGGCGACTGGGCGAGGGTGTGGTGTGCGCCGTGTGCCAGGTATGGCGGATGCGCCATTGCCTGCGGCCGGTGGCCGGCCGCGGGCGCCCGGCTCAACGCGGCGCCGCGGCGAATGACTCCGCGGTGGCGGCCGGCGCACGATTCGCCGCTTGCGTTGCTGCCGTGTGGCGGCCCAGGTTGGGCTCGCTTCAGCTTGCCTCGAGCTTGCCCAAGCCCGCCCTAAGCTCGCTTCTCAACCCGCTTTCCAACCCGCTTTTCAGGCCCGGCTCAGCCCCGCGTTCCAGGCACGCCGCGCCGCTGCGGCCCGCTTCAAGCCGCGGCACGCGCGGCCGCCGCCGCAAGCTTGCTCTGCAGCTCCGCCATGATCTTCGCGCCCGCTTCCTCGCCGGCCAGGATCGCCGCGTTGCGCTGCGTGAAATCGCTCGCGCTCATCTCGGCCAGGTTCGGGCGGATCACCACGTCGGCGTATTTGTCGAGTTCGTAGGCCTTGATGGTCTGGCCCATGATCGTGAAGGTCTGCAGCAGCAGCTCGATCGGATTCTGCGTCGGCGCGCCCTCGGGGCGGGCCGAGATGTCCACGGCGATCACGAAATCAGCGCCCATCTTGCGCGCGAACGCGGCCGGCACCGGGCTCACGAGGCCGCCGTCCACGTATTCGCGCGTGCCGATCCGCACCGGCTCGAACACCGACGGCACGCTGCTCGACGCGCGCACCGCGAGGCCCGTGTTGCCGCGCTGGAACAGGATCGGCTGGCCGTTCTGCAGGTCGGTGGCGACGATGCCGAGCGGCTTGGCCATCTTCTCGATCGGCCGGTTGTTCAGCGTCTTGTTGATGTAGTTCTGCAGCGCCACGCCCATCAGCAGCCCGCGCGAGCGCCACGGCAGCGCCCAGTCGCTGATCGAGGCCTCGTCCATGGTCAGCGCGAGCTTGTTGATCTCGAACGCGTTCATGCCCGAGGCGTAAAGCGCGCCTACCACCGAGCCCGCGCTGGTGCCGGCCACGATGTCGATCGCGATGTTGCGCGCCTCGAGCGCCTTCAGCACGCCGATGTGTGCGAAGCCGCGCGCGGCGCCGCCGCCGAGCGCGATGCCGATCTTCAGCGGCCGGCGCGTGGCGGCGGCCACGGGCGGCGCGGTTTTACCGGCATCCGGCTTGCCGCCGAACGAGGTGCAGGCGGCCAGCGAGGCGGACATCGCGGCGAGTGAAAAATGGCGGCGGGACAGGCGAGGGGACGACGACATCGACGAATTCTCCGGCAGGCGATCGTCGCGCGGGACGGGCGCGACCGACAGCGAGGCGGCACGGCGCCCGACGGCCGGCGCGGCCTCGCGCGCGGCCCATGCGCCGCGGCGCGCACATCATAAAGCAAGCGCGGTGGCGCCGGCGAAAAGGGCGCGGCGCGAGCGGGCGGGCCGGCGTGCGGCGGTAGTGAACCGGTTTCGCGACCGCTCGGTTTGGCAAGCTGCGGTTCCCGGCGGCCGACGCGCTTGCCATCCGCGGCTTACGAGGTGCGAAGTCATAGGCCATCATTTCTGGCCGTTGAGGTATCGATGACGATCTGGCTTCCGAATCGATGAGGTAGTCTCGCCACCCACCACGGCAACGCTGATGGCGCCCATCGAGGCGAAGACAGATTTGACCGTGCAACCCGATCACGCTTGTCGCCCGTCATGCCGCCCGCGGTGTGCCCGTAGTGGCCGGTCCGTGCCTTGTGGCGAGTCAAGGGCGGCCGGCGGCCAATCACTAAGCTGAGCGTTGCCGGCGATTTCGCATGCGGGCCTTTCGGTGTGCCGGATTTCTCGCCCGGCCCGGCCTCCGTGCGGTATCCCGCCCCCCGGCCGCATCGGGAATCGCGCGGCCGGCGGGTATAATTTGTCCCTTTCCGTTCCGGTGCCGGCGGTGTCGCGCAGTCGCTCGCGTCGCGCGCCGTTACCGAACCGTCATTCATCGGGCCGCCGCGCGCGGCCATCGAGTTATCGTCCATGACCCGTCAAGTCCGTACCCGTTTCGCGCCGAGCCCGACCGGCTTCATCCATCTCGGCAACATCCGTTCCGCCCTCTATCCGTGGGCCTTCGCCCGCAGCACCAACGGCGTGTTCGTGCTGCGCATCGAGGACACGGACGTGGAGCGTTCGTCGGACGCCTCGGTCGACGCGATCCTCGAGGGCATGAAGTGGCTCGACCTCGATTTCGACGAAGGCCCGTTCTACCAGATGCAGCGCATGGACCGTTACCGCGAGGTGCTCGCGCAGATGGTCGAGAAGGGGCTCGCGTACCCGTGCTACATGTCGACCGAGGAACTCGACGCGCTGCGCGAGCGCCAGCGCGAGGCCGGCGAGAAGCCGCGCTACGACGGCACCTGGCGCCCGGAGGAGGGCAAGGTGCTGCCGCAGCCGCCCGCGGGCGTGCAGCCGGTGCTGCGTTTCCGTAACCCGCTGACGGGCTCGGTGGTCTGGGACGACGCCGTGAAGGGCCGCGTCGAGATCTCGAACGAGGAACTCGACGATCTCGTGATCGCGCGCCCGGACGGCACGCCCACCTACAACTTCTGCGTCGTCGTCGACGATCTCGACATGGACATCACGCACGTGATCCGAGGCGACGATCACGTCAACAACACGCCGCGCCAGATCAACATCCTGCGCGCGCTCGGCGGCGAGGTGCCGGTCTACGCGCACCTGCCCACCGTGCTCAACGAGCAGGGCGAGAAGATGAGCAAGCGCCACGGCGCGATGAGCGTGATGGGCTACCGCGACTCGGGCTATCTGCCCGAGGCGGTGCTCAACTATCTCGCGCGGCTCGGCTGGTCGCACGGCGACGCCGAGATCTTCACGCGCGAGCAGTTCGTGGCGTGGTTCGACCTCGAGCATCTCGGCAAGTCGCCGGCGCAGTACGACCTGGCGAAGCTGAACTGGCTCAACAACCACTACATCAAGGAAGCCGACAACACGCGCCTCGCGGCGCTCGCCAAGCCGTTCTTCGCGGCGCTCGGCATCGACGACACCGCGCTCGAGGGCGGCCCGGAGCTGGCCGCCGTGATCGGCCTGATGAAGGATCGCGCCTCGACCCTCAAGGAGATCGCCGAGGGCGCGACGATGTTCTATCGCATGCCGGCGCCCGACGCGGACGAACTCGCGCAGCGCGTGACCGACGCCGTGAGGCCGGCGCTCGCCACGCTCGTCGAGGCGCTGAAGACGGCCGAGTGGACCAAGGAAGGCATCGCGGCCGCGCTGAAGGCGGCGCTCGCCGCGCACGGGCTCAAGATGCCGGCGCTGGCGATGCCGGTGCGGCTGCTGGTGGCGGGCACCACGCATACGCCGTCGATCGACGCCGTGCTCGCGCTGTTCGAGCGTGACGTGGTGATCTCGCGTCTGAGCGTCTGAGCGTCTGAGCGTCTGAGCGTCTGACCGTCTGACCGTCTGACCGGTAGGAACGGAGAGGGCGCACGGCCGGCGAAAGCGGCCGCGCGCCTTGCACGCCGGGGCTGGCCGGCGCTTCGCAAAAAAGTATGCGGGTTTGAGAAAAGGGGTATTTACAAGCCGCGAAAAGCCCTCTAAAATCGCATTTCTGTTCTGCAAGGGGGTATAGCTCAGCTGGGAGAGCGCTTGCATGGCATGCAAGAGGTCAGCGGTTCGATCCCGCTTACCTCCACCATCAGAACGGTCTCAGCGATTTTGGCAGTTTTCGTTTGAGCGGGCCGCGTGAAGAGGTTTGAAAAATACTTCACGAGGCACGAAAAGCAGGTAAAAATTTTGGGCTCCGCTGAAGTTGATGAGCAGCGAAGGCCAGCAGTCGGGCAAATTCAAAAAAAATTTGCCTGGTGCGAAAAGGGGGTATAGCTCAGCTGGGAGAGCGCTTGCATGGCATGCAAGAGGTCAGCGGTTCGATCCCGCTTACCTCCACCATCAAAACGGTCTCAGCGGTTTTGGTAGTTTTATGTTTGAGCAGATGTTGAAGTAATTTTGAAAAAAATGCTTCACAAAATGCGAAAAACAGGTAAGAATCTCGGTCTTTGCTGAATGCGACAAGCAGCAAATTCCAGCAGTAAGACAAATCTGAAAAGATTTTGTCCCCTTCGTCTAGAGGCCTAGGACATCACCCTTTCACGGTGAGTACAGGGGTTCGAATCCCCTAGGGGACGCCAAGGTTTCGGCGTCGTTCGAGATTCGGGCGATGTAGTGGTGGAGCCGATGGCCCACCGGTTAGCAAGGAAAGCTGGAGCGGTAGTTCAGTTGGTTAGAATACCGGCCTGTCACGCCGGGGGTCGCGGGTTCGAGTCCCGTCCGCTCCGCCAGTTTTGAAAAATGCCCGCGCCAGCGGGTATTTTTTCGTCCGTATGCGGAGCGGAGGAAGCCGCCTGCGCGGCTTCCGGCGGGAGTCGAAGGGTTGCGCATGCATGCGCAACCGCGGCCCGCGGAATGTGGACGAGTCCCGTCCGCTCCGCCAGGTTTGAAAAATGCCCGCGCCAGCGGGTATTGTTTCGTCTGTCCTGCGCGACCGAAGTCCGTTCACGCTCGCGCGGGCGCGCTGTTTGCCCGATTGCGTCGATGCCGGGCCCTCTCATCAATCATGCCGCGGTAATGCATCGTATTGTCCGGGTGGCGAATGCGTGCAATTTGCCATTGCATCGGCGGCCCGCTGCGCTATCGTGACGGGGATCCGAGGATCTCTGTCGACGCCATGCTCGATCCCACCGAAGTCCGATTGCTGTTCCAGCTGCGCCCGGCCGAGCCGGACGATTTCGAATTTGCCGAGACGCTGACGCACGGCAACATGGGCAGCTACTATCTGCGCCACGGCCTGCAATGGCGTTCCGACCTGTTCTATCTGAGCTGGTGCGAATCGGAGAACTTCATCCTCGAACGCGACGGCGAACGGATCGGCGTGATGCGGCTGACCGAGGAACGCGACTCGCTGCATATCCGCGACGTGCAGATCCGCGAAGGCCATCGCGGGCTCGGGGCCGGCGGCTATCTGCTCGACACCGCGCATCGCTGGGCGCAGGCGCGCGGCCTGCGCGAGACGCAGTTGCGCGTGTTCGTCGACAATCCTGCCGCGCGGCTCTATCTGCGCCTGGGCTATCGGCTCGCCGGGCCGCGGCTCGCGCAACTGGGCTCGATCCGCCACATGGTGCGGCCGGTCGACTGAAGCAGCCGGCGGCGTGCTGCCGGGCTCAGCGCAATGCGGCTTCGTCGCTCGTGGCCGACCCGGCGGCGGAGGAGGACGCGGCGGCCGGCTCGCTCGAGGCAGAGTCGGTCGGCTCGGCGGGATCGGCCGTCGCGGCGCCCGCGTCGCCGAGCATGAACGCGCGCGGGCTCTTGCCGAACGCGCGTCGGAACATCGCCGAGAACGCGCTCTGGCTCTGGTAGCCGAGTTCGTGCGCGACATGCGACATCGGCCGCCCCTGGTTCAGCAGCGGAATCGCGCGCGCGAGCAGCGCCTGCTGCTGCCATTGCGTGAAGCTCACGCCAAGCTCCTGGCGAAACAGCCGCGCGATGGTCCGCGTGCTCGCGCCGACGCCGGCCGCCCAATGGTCGAGCGACTCGGCCTGCGCCGGATGTGCGAGCACCGCCTCGCAGAGCGCGCGCAGGCGCTTCTCGGTCGGCATCGGCACCGCGAGCGGCAACGGTTCGCTGCGCGTGAGCTCGTCGAGGATCAGCGGCGTGAGCAGCCGTTCACGCGTCTGCGCGAGCGTGCGCACGTCGAGCGCCACGATCAGCTCGCGCAGCAGGCCCGACACTTCCACCACGCGGCAGGCGTCGAGGCCGCCCGGGATCGTCGATTCGTCGATGTAGAGCGTGCGCAGGAACGCATCCTCGACCACCACGATCTCATGCGCGGTGTGCGGCGGAATCCAGATCGCGCGCGAGGGCGGCACCATCCAGGTCGTGCCGGCCGTCGCCACCCGCAGCACGCCGCGCGAGGCGTAGGCGAGCTGCCCCCACGCGTGCGTGTGCTGCGGGATGCGCATGCTCGATGCCATTGGCCGCGAGCGCACGCGCACCGGGTGTTCGGACGTCGGCGAGAACTCGGGCGGGATGTCGATCGTGATCGACGTGGCGGCGGACGGTTTCATCGTGAGCGGCGCGGCTGGACGAACCGGTATTGTAGGGTGGTCGGCCAAAAGGCATGCGCCGGGGCCGTTTGCTTCGATAATGAGCGGCCGGCGCCGACGCCGACGCCGGCGCGGGGGCGCCGTGCCGATCATGCCGCCCCGGAGCGGTCGTCGCGGCAAGGCGCGAGGCGGCCCGGAACGGAACCGGCGGCGGTGATGCCGGTCGATTCGCGACGGGCGGCGCGGTCCGTGCTCGCGCGTCAGCGGTTTCACCATCCAAACGACACCATCGGAGAAGGACATCACGATGCGCCACGTATTCGTCTACGGCACGCTGCGCGCCGGCGAGATCAACGATATCGGCCGCGCGGCGGCACGCCATGGCATCGCGCCGCCGCAGCTGGTCGGCCCGGGCGTGCTGAAGGGGCGGCTCTACGACTTCGGCGCCTATCCGGGGATGGTGGTGGCCGACGGCGACGACGTCGTGCGGGGCGACATCTATGCGATCGACGAGCGGCTGGTGCCGGTGCTCGACGAGATCGAGGAGGTCTATCCCGGCGTCGAAGGCCTGTTCGTCGCGCGGCAGACCCACGTCGAGCTGGCCGGGCGGCACTACGATTGCCTGTACTACCCGGTGGACGAACAGTCGGTCGCGGACCGTCCCCGCATCGCGTCGGGCGACTGGGTCGGCTACCGGCTCGCGCGCATCTGAATCGCGGACGGCGCCGGATTTCTCCGCGCGGCGCATGTCACGACTCGTACCCCGGCGAACGTGAGCGCGGCCATGGAGGCCACGGAACGCAAACTCAGTCCGCCGCGCCGGGACGCGACATCGAACTCCCCGCGGTACCCATGAACGCAAGCAGATCGTCCATCCGCGCGCCGGTGCCGGCGGGCGTGATGCCGAGTTCCTCGGCCGGCGCGCCGGTGCGGTTGAGCCAGAACACGGTATAGCCGTACCAGCCGGCGCCGGCCGCGTCCCAGCCGTTCGACGACACGAACACGAGCTCGTTCGGGCTCGCGTCGAACGCCTCGGTACCGAGCCGGTACGCGGCGGCGGCGGGCTTGTAGGCATGCACCGCCTCGACCGACAGCACCTGCTCGAACAGCCCCGCCATGCCCGCGCTCTTGACGGCGATATCGAGCATCCGCGCGTCGCCGTTCGAGAGGATCGCAAGACGCGGCGCGCCGGGCATCTCGCGCAGCCGGCGCAGCGCCGGCACCGTGTCGGGATGTGTCGACAGGCACGCGTATTCGTCCATCAGCCGTTTCTCGGCCGCCGCCGCGAGCGGCAGGCCGAGCGCGCGGCAGGCATGGCGCAGCGCGTCGCCGGTGATGTCCCAGAACGGCCGATAGTGCGTGCCGGCCGGGTCGGCCAGCGTGCGCAGCTGCGTGTATTCGATCTGCTTGCGCCGCCATAGCCGGGACAGCGCCTCGCCGTGGCCGGCAAACAGCTGCTCCGCGGCGGCGTGTACCGAGTGGACGTCGAACAGCGTGCCGTAGGCATCGAACAGGATGGCTTTCGGGAACGCCGCAGGGGCGGAGTGGGCGGTGGCGCTATCGGACGTGGCGGGTGACATCGGGGGACACTCGGGGCGGACAGGTTGAGGCGATTCTATTCGTGATGTGTCGGCGCTGGAAATGTGTTCTACATCACTTGATCTTTTACTTTCACCAACCTAATCTGGCCGGCATTGTGTTTTTGGCGACCGGCGCGCCGGCGTCGCCCTGCTGTCATGGATCGCTTCAAGCAAATCGAGACCTTCATCGCGGTCGCCTTGAAAGGCAGCCTGTCCGCTGCCGCACATGCGGAGGGCGTCGCCCCCGCGATCATCGGCCGCCGCCTCGACGCGCTCGAGGAGCGGCTCGGCGTGAAGCTGCTGGTGCGCACCACGCGCAAGCTGTCGCTGACCTTCGAGGGCTCGGCGTTTCTCGAGGATTGCCAGCGCATCGTCAACGACATGCAGAACGCCGAGGCCAGCGTGTCGGCCGGTGGTGTGAAGGCGAGCGGGCACCTGCGCGTGTCGGGGCCGGCGGGCTTCGGCCGCCGCCATGTCGCGCCGCTCGTGCCGGCGTTCACGGCCGCGCATGCCGACGTGTCGATCACGCTCGACCTGTCGGACCGGATGGTCGATCTCGTCAACGAGGGTTTCGACTGCGCGGTGCGGTTGGGCGAGCTGCCCGATTCGTCGCTGGTGTCGCTGAAGCTCGGCGAGAACCGGCGCGTGTGCGTGGCCTCGCCGGCCTATCTCGCGCGCGCGGGCACCCCCGCCACGCTCGACGATCTCGCCGGCCACCAGTGCCTCGCGCTCGCCGCGAACGCGAACCAGCAGCGCGGCTGGACCTTCCAGCACGAGGGCGGGACCGTCTCGATCCGCGTCAACGGCACCATGGAATGCTCGGACGGCGCGGTGCTGCACGAATGGTGCCTCGACGGCTACGGGCTCGCCTGGCGCTCGTGGTGGGAGGTGGGCGCGGATATCCGGGCGGGGCGCCTCGTCAGCGTGCTCGACGCGTTCGCCGCACCGCCGATCGGCATCCACGCCGTGTTTCCGCAGCGCCGCCACCTGCCGCTGCGCGTGCGGCTGTTCCTCGATTTCCTCAAGCACACCTACGATCAGCCCGATTACTGGGGCTGAAGCCGGCGCGCGGCCTTGCGCGTTTCCGATATCAGGGCGAACCCTTTGCCGCGCCGGCATGCGTCGTTTCGCGCACTAGAATCGAGCGAAGCAACGCCGCCGCGGCGGCAGGGAGGGCGCCATGTTCAAGCACATCCTGGTGCCGACCGACGGGTCGGAACTCTCGCAGAAGGCGATCGACGGCGCGATCGATCTCGCCCAAACCGTGGGCGCGCGCGTGACGGCCTACGCGTGCCTGCCGCAATACCCTTATTCGCCGTTCGCCTCCGAGGCGATCATCGAGCCGCCGGCCGATTTCCGCGTGCGCAGCGAACGCGAGGCGCGCGCCCATCTCGACGAGGTCATGGATGCCGCGCGCCGCGCCGGCGTGGCCTGCGACAGCTGCACGAGCCTGCATCCGTCGCCGTATCTCGGCATCATCGAGGCGGCCGAGCGCGGCGGCTGCGACGTGATCTTCATGGCCTCGCACGGCCGGCGCGGGCTCGGTAGCCTGCTGATCGGCAGCGAGACGCAACGCGTGCTCACGCACACGAAAATCCCGGTGATCGTCTATCGCTGAAGGTGTGTCGCGCCGTGGCTGGTGCGGCGAGAGGGAAAAACCGCGCGCCAGGGCCGGCGCGTGGATTCAATGGCCTTCGGACGCCGTCGGCGCCGAAATGCCGGACGCGTGCGTTGCGCGCCCGGCTTGTGTCGCGAGCTGGCGGTGCCAGTCACCGCGCTCGTTCTTTTTGCTCCCTGAAGGGCGCCCCGGCGAACCGGCCGAGGCGAGCCCCGCGGCCGCGACGCACGGATTCCCGCGTCGCGGCCGTGCCTGTCGTGCTGCCCGATGCGTCAGGCCACCTTCTTGCCGTCGAAGAACTGTTCGTCCTCGGTCGAGCCGTGCAGCGCCGTGGTCGACGCTTCGCGCTCGACGGTCTGCGTGACCGCGTCGAAGTAGCCGGTGCCCACCTCGCGCTGGTGCTTGACGGCGGTGAAGCCCTTCTCGGCCGCCGCGAACTCGGCCTGCTGCAGCTCGACGAACGCGCTCATCTGGTTGCGTGCATAGCCGTGCGCGAGGTTGAACATCGAGTAGTTCAACGAATGGAAGCCGGCCAGCGTGATGAACTGGAACTTGTAGCCCATCGCGCCGAGCTCCTTCTGGAACTTCGCGATGGTCGCGTCGTCGAGGTTCTTCTTCCAGTTGAACGACGGCGAGCAGTTGTAGGAGAGCAGCTTGTCCGGGAACTGCTTGTGGATCGCCTCGGCGAAGCGCTTCGCGTATTCGAGGTCGGGCTTGCCGGTCTCGCACCAGACGAGGTCGGCGTAGGGCGCGTAGGCGAGGCCGCGCGAGATCGCCTGCTCGATGCCGGGCTTGGTGCGGAAGAAGCCTTCGATGGTGCGCTCGCCGGTCAGGAACGGCCGGTCGTTGTCGTCGATGTCGGAGGTGATGAGGTCGGCCGCCTCGGCGTCGGTACGCGCGATCAGCACGGCCGGCACGCCCATCACGTCGGCCGCGAGCCGCGCGGCCGTCAGCTTCGCGACGTTCTCGCGGGTCGGCACCAGCACCTTGCCGCCCATGTGGCCGCACTTCTTCACGGAGGCGAGCTGGTCCTCGAAATGCACGCCCGAGGCGCCGGCCTCGATCATCGCCTTCATCAGCTCGAACGCGTTCAGCACGCCGCCGAAGCCGGCTTCCGCGTCGGCCACGATCGGCGCGAAGTAGTCGACGTAGCCCTCGTCGCCGGG
Organism: Burkholderia perseverans; assembly: GCF_022870505.1. Lineage (NCBI taxonomy): Bacteria > Pseudomonadati > Pseudomonadota > Betaproteobacteria > Burkholderiales > Burkholderiaceae > Burkholderia > Burkholderia perseverans. Next base: position 2,869,357 of record NZ_CP045094.1, on the reverse strand, counting down.
GTTCCTGCCCTCGGACCACTGGATCTGGTCGGCGCGCGTCAGCGTGTTGTTGATGCGCTTGACGACGAGCGGCACCGAGTTGGCCGGGTACAGCGACTGGTCCGGATACATCTCGCCGGCCACGTTGGCATCGCCGGCGACCTGCCAGCCCGACAGGTAGATCGCCTTGAGGCCCGCCTTGACCTGCTGCATCGCCTGGTTGCCGGTCAGCGCCCCGAGCGCGTTGACGAACGGCTCGGTGTTGATCAGCTTCCAGAGCTTTTCGGCACCGTGCTTCGCGATGCTGTGCTCGACGGCGAGCGAGCCGCGCAGGCGGACCACGTCGTCGGCCGTGTAGCTGCGCTTGATGCCGTTCCAGCGCGGATCCTTGTCCCACTGTTGTTGCAGTTCCTTCGCCTGTTGCTGACGCGACATGATGAGCTCCTTGATGGATTGAACGTGAATCGATGGATGAAGCGAATCGGCGAATCACGAACCGTGGGGGAGCCGGGCGCCCGGCGCTGCGTTTCGTGAACTCTTGTAGAAGAGTCTAGGGAAGCGACGGGCAGTGCGACAGCGTGTTTCAGGCGGGACTCTAAAATAAATAATCGATATAAATCATTGGCTTATGAGGCGTGTTTCGTGATGAGAAACGTGGTTTTTCATCTCGCAATCGCCTTCCTTGTGCCACGCAGCACGATTTTTTACGACGCAAAAAAATTTTCCGTATCGTGAAATGCCGGCGGCGGACGAAAAAAAACCGGTGCCGAAGCACCGGTTCTTGCTGGATTCGCCGGCCGCGCGCGGCGGCGGGCGATCCTTGTGCGATCCGGCAGCCGGATCAGGCAGCCGAGCCGCGGCGCGGGCCGCGCGGCGCGTCGCTGCGACGGCCGCCGTAGCCGCCTTCGCGATTGCCGCCGCCGCTGGCCGACTTGTTGCCCCAGCTGTTGCCGTTGCCGCTGCCATAGCTGCGGTTACCGTCGCGGTTGCCACCGCCGTAGCCGCCTTCACGGCTGCCGCCCGGCTTGCCGCTGCCGCTGCCGAAGCGCCGGCCGCCGCCGTTGCCGCCACCCGGACGGCCACGGCCCGGACCGCCACGCGGCGGCGCCTTGCGCGGCTCGAAGCCTTCGATCACGTTGACCGGCAGAGGGGTGCGCACGAAACGCTCGATGCGCTTCAGCGCGCCCTGTTCGGCGTGATGCACGAGGCTCACCGCGATGCCCGAACGGCCCGCGCGGCCGGTACGGCCGATCCGGTGGACGTAGTCTTCCGCGAACTTCGGCAGGTCGTAGTTGAACACGTGCGTGATGCCCGGGATGTCGATGCCGCGCGCGGCGACGTCGGTGGCCACCAGCACGCGCACGCGGCGCTCGCGCAGCGCGCGGATGGTGCGGTTGCGTGCGCCCTGCGGCAGGTCGCCGTGCAGCGCGGCCGATTCGAAACCGGCGTCGGCCAGACGGCCGGCCAGCTGGTCGGCGTCGATCTTGGTGGCGGTGAAGATGATCGCCTGATCGAGCGCGTCGTCGCGCAGCAGATGGTCGAGCAGACGATCCTTGTGATCGCGGTCGTCGACGTAATGCACGGTCTGCGCGATGTTGGTGCGCGCTTCGAGCTTCTGGACGATCTCGATGCGTTCCGGATCCTTCAGCAGGCGGCTCGTCAGCGAACCGATCTTGCCGTCGAGCGTGGCCGAGAACAGCATGGTCTGGCGCGTCGCGGGCGTGGCGGCGACGATCGTCTCGATGTCGTCGATGAAGCCCATGTCGAGCATGCGGTCGGCTTCGTCGAGCACCAGCATCTTCAGTTCGGACAGGTCGATGCGGCCGCGCTCGAGGTGGTCGAGCAGGCGGCCCGGCGTGGCGACCAGGATTTCCGGGTTCTTCGCGAGCAGCATCAGCTGCTGGCCATAGGCCACGCCGCCGAGGATGCTGACCGTGCGCAGGCGGCGCAGGTGCTTGCCGTAGGTCGAAGCGGCCGTGGTGACCTGCATCGCGAGTTCACGGGTGGGCGTGAGCACCAGCAGGCCGGGGCGCGCCACCGGCTGCGGACGGCGCTGGCGGCGGTCGGCCGACTGCGGCTCGCGCGGAGCGCGCGGCTGCTGGGCCAGGGTCTTCTGCAGCTGGGCGAAGCGCTCGATGGCGGGCAGCATGAACGCGGCGGTCTTGCCCGAACCGGTCGGGCTCGACACCAGCAGGTCGCGACCCGCGATGCCGGCGGGGATCGCGCGCTGCTGCACCGGCGTCGGCTTCACGTAGCCGGCGGCCTGCAGCGCGGAGACGATCTCCGGCGACAGCCCGAGCGACGCGAAGGACGGTTCGTCGCTGGCCGGCTCGGCGGCAGCAGCTTGCTGCTCGGGGGCGGCGGCGGACAAACCGAGTGCCTCGTCGGCAATCGCGTTGAGCGGGCTTTGGGGTTGGCTCGAAGTCATATCAATCCTTGAAACACGGTGGGTGAAACGTCGGCGCCAATCGTGCATGCCCAAGTCGACGGATGCATCGAGCAAATCGGGAACGTGACAGACGTCCGCGTTCTGGAAACACGGACTCACTCACGGGTGCTGTTAGAAGCTGTTTCGGATGCGGCGCGTACCGACTATCGGTCACGCTTGCCGCCAGCCTGATACTTGAAGGGCGCGAAGACCCAGAGAGGCAGGAGGGGACAGGTTCTAAACTGGATTGGAGCGAAACGTACTAGACGTCAGGCGGTGGGGCCTGCTGGCCGGCCGGTGCGGTGACGCAAACGGCATTGTAGCGGGATTTGCTGCGCCGCGCCACTTTTTGTCGCATCGTTTTGCGGAAATGCCGGCGAAATGCCGGCGGGTTCGATACGTTTCGTCACGTTTCGGGTGGCCGTTTCGGACCGGCGCCGCGTGCGGCGGCGCCCGGCGGATCACGACGCGGTGCCGTTCTTCAGCGATTCGACCAGTTCGACGTACTGCTGCTGCGCGGCTTCCTGCGGGGTGCCCTTGAGGGCCGCCCAGGCGTCGTACTTGTACTTGCCGACGATGTCGGCGAAGCCGGGCTTGTCGCCGTGTGCGTCGCCTTCGGTGCCCTGCTTGAAGAGCGCGTAGAGGCGCAGCAGCGTCAGGTTGCCCGGGCGCTCGGACAGTTGCTTGACGTCTTCCTGCGCTTGGTTGAACTGGGCGGTGATGTCGCTCATCGGGTGTCTCCGAGGGGTTTTCAGGTCGGCAGATGGTAGCAAGCGCCGCCGCCGGGCGGGTCGAGCGTTTCTTCCAAACCGCGCCGGCGCCGCGCGCGACGCGGGCCGCCGGAAAGATCCGGTACGGCGAGGCGCCGCATTACAATGTCGGCCATGACGCAAAACGTGCTCCTCGCCATCGATACCTCGACCGAATTCTGCTCGGTCGCCCTGATTGCCGCGTCCGCCGGGGCGGACGCTTCTTCCTCCGCCGCGCCGCGCGTCTGGTTCCGCCACGACGAGACGGGCGCCGTCTCCAGCACGCGCGTGCTGCCCGCCGTGCGCGAGCTGCTCGACGAAGCCGGCTTCACGCTCGCCGATTGCGCCGCGATCGCGTTCGGCGCCGGCCCCGGCTCGTTCACCGGCCTGCGCACCGCCACCGGCGTCGCGCAGGGGCTCGCATTCGGCCGCGACCTGCCGGTGGTGCCGGTCGGCACGCTGCTCGCCTGCGCCGAGCATGCGCGGCTCAACGCGCTCGCCGCCGGCCGCGAGCCGCCCGCGCGCGTGCTCGCCGCGCTCGACGCGCGTATGGACGAAGCCTACTGGGCCGATTATGCATGGGACGCCGCCGCTGCCGACTGGCAGGTGCTGCAGCCGGCCTCGCTCGACGCGCCGGCGGCGCTGGTGGTGCCGGACGCCGCGTTCGTGCTGGCCGGCAACGCCGCCGCCGCGTTCGGTGAGCGGCTGCCGGCCGCCGCCCGCGCCGCGTTCGTCGATGCCGCCGCGCTGCCGCATGCCGTGCCGCTCGCCCAGGTCGCGCTGCGCGCGTTTCGCGCCGGGCGCACCGTGCCGGCCGACCAGGCCGCGCCCGAGTACGTCCGCAACAAGGTCGCGCAGACCACCGCCGAGCGGCTCGCCGCGCGCGAGCTTGCGAAGGGTGCCGAGAAGGCGGGGGAGACGGTGAAGGACAAGGGGAGCGGCCGATGAGCGGCGTGCTGATGACCGACCGTTATCTCGCGCCGATGACCGACGCCGACCTCGACGAGGTGGTCGCGATCGAGAAGGTCGCCTACGAGTTTCCGTGGTCGCGCGGCAACTTCGAGGATTCGCTGCGCAACGGCTATTTCGGCGTCTGCATGCGGCACGTGACGGGGACGCTGATCGGCTACTGCGTGCTGATGCCGGTGGTCGACGAGATGCATCTGCTGAACCTGTGCGTGGCGCCCGCCGCGCAGCGCACCGGCTGCGGGCTCGCGCTGCTGCGCGAGGCGGTGCGACTCACGCAGGCCGAGCGGCTGGTGGGCGTGCTGCTCGAGGTGCGGCCATCGAACCCGCGCGCGATCGAGCTGTACGAGCGCTTCGGCTTCGAGATCATCGGCCGCCGCAAGAACTACTACCCGGCGAAGCATCGGATGCGCGAGGACGCGATCGTGATGCGGCTGTCGCTGAATTTGCAAGGAGGCGCGCATGAGCTGGCTTGACTCGGCACTCGACGAAATGGGCCTGGGGCCGCTGTGGGTGCGGCGTGGCGCTGCCGCCGGCGCGCCGGCGGCCGAGGGCGGGGTGGCGCTGGCCGACGGCGAGGCGCATGCCGCGGCCGGCCCGGTGTCGGGCGCCGCGCTCGCGAGCACGGCGGACGCCGCCGGGCCGATGCCGGATGCCGGCGTGGCGCGGCCGGTCGCGCCGGCGGGGCGCGGCGTGGCCGAGGCGCCGGTGCCGCCGGCCGCGCGGGCAGGTGCCGGCATGGTGGCGCGTGAGGCCAGGCCGCCGCGCGGCAAGCCGGCGAACGCCGGGACGCGTGCCGCCTCATTCGATGCGGCGGGCGAGGCGGATTCCGCGCCGATGCAAGCCGCACGCGAACCGGCCGCCGGCCGCGCCGCTGCGTTGGCGCCGGCCACCCGCGAGCACGAGGTCCGCCCCGACACCGCCGTTCCCGTCGACTCGGCTAGCGACATGCCGCCCGACGACGATCCGTCGTGGTTCGACCTGGTGCCCGTGTCCGAGGCCGGCCACGCGTTCGAGCCGATGGAGCCTGCCGTCGCGCGCTCGCCCGTGGCCGGGCTCGGCTGGGACGAGCTGGAGGCACGCGTCGCCGAATGCCAGCGCTGCCGGCTTTGCGAGAAGCGCACCCAGACCGTGTTCGGCGTCGGCGACCGCGAGGCCGACTGGATGCTGATCGGCGAGGCGCCCGGCGAGAACGAGGACAAGCAGGGCGAGCCGTTCGTCGGCCAGGCCGGCAAGCTGCTCGACAGCATGCTGCACGCGCTGTCGCTCAAGCGCGGCGAGAACGTCTACATCGCGAACGTGATCAAGTGCCGCCCGCCCGGCAACCGCAATCCCGAGCCCGACGAAGTGGCGCGCTGCGAGCCCTACCTGCAGCGTCAGGTCGAGCTCGTGAAGCCGAAGCTGATCGTCGCGATGGGCCGCTTCGCCGCGCAGACGCTGCTGAAGTCCTCCGGCAGCATCGCCTCGATGCGCGGCCGCATCCACCATTACGAGGGCGTGCCGGTGGTGGTGTCCTATCACCCGGCCTACCTGCTGCGCAGCCTGCCCGACAAGGCAAAGGCATGGGCCGATCTGTGCCTCGCGCGCGATACCTTCGGCGGCAAGGGGAACCCGGCGGGGGACGCATGACGGCCGTCGCGCAGTCCGTACCGTGGGTCGGGCTGCGCGACACGGCGGTGCGCGATCTCGGCTGGCTGCTGGCCAGCGCCGACCTGCTGACCGCCTCGGCCGAGGCGCCGCTCGCACGCCCCTGGCGCGGCCCCGACGAGGCGGCGCGGATCGCCGCATGGCTGGCCGCGCTCGATGCCGATCCGGCGCCGCTGGCCGCCGCCCTCGATGCGGCACGGCCGACCCGGCTCGGCCGCTACGCCGAGACGCTGCTCGAATTCTTCGCCGCGCAGGCGCCGGCCTGGACGCTGGTCGCCGCGAACCTGCCGGTGCGCGTGAGCGGCCGCACGCTCGGCGAATGCGACTTCCTGCTGGTCGCGCCCGATGGCGAGCGCTTGCACTGGGAACTCGCCGTCAAATGCTATCTGTGCGCCGCGCCGGACGGCACGGCCGCACTGCGCGACTACGTCGGCCCGAATCTCGCCGACCGCTTCGACCTCAAATATCGCCGGCTCGTCGATCACCAGCTGCGCCTGAGCGCGCGCGACGAGTTCGCGTTCGCCGGGCAGCCCGGACCGTGGGCCGCGCGCATGCTCGTGAAGGGCTGGCTGTTCTATCGCGATGGCGCTGCCGTGACGGCGCCCGCCGCGCTCGATCCCGCACATTCGCGCGGCTTCTGGATCCCGTGCGGCGACTGGCCGAATCTGGTGGCTCGGCAGCCGGCCGGCACGCGCTGGGTGGTGCTGCCGAGGCTCGCGTGGCTCGCGCCGCGGCGCTTCTCCGAAGGCGAGGGCGATGCGCTCGACCCGCTCGACGCGGCGGCGCTGTCCGAGGCGGTGCTGGCGCGCCCGGCGCCATCGCTGGTGGCGGCCGTCAGGCGAGGCGAGGATGGGGCCTGGCACGAGACGCTGCGCGGTTTCATCGTCGATGACGACTGGCCGGCGCGTGCGCTCGCGTTCGCGGCGCCGGGGCGTTGAGACCGTAAAGGTGGCGTCGCCGTCGCGGCCGCCTCGGGCATCGGTCGAGGGGCTACCGGACGTGATGGAGGTCGCCGGGAACGGCGGTGCGAGCCTGGCAAGCCGCCATGGATTCCGCTCCTCCGCCGCAGCGCGGTAAAGCTCGATCCCGCCTGACGCCGGGTTCGCCACCGGCCCGGTAGATGCCGCGTCGACCGACCCGCCCCCTCACGCGCCGCTCACCACCACCGATGGAAATGATGAACCGGCCCGATGCCGTGTCCGACCTCGAGCCGCGTGCTCGCGGCGATTGCCTCGGCCAGATAGCGTTTCGCGTCGGCTACCGCAGTCGCCAGATCGGCGCGCTGCGGCCGCAGCGCCGCGATCGCGGCCGACAGCGTGCAGCCGGTGCCGTGCGTATGCGTGACGGCGATCCGCTCGCCGCCGATGCGCAGTTCGCCGTCGGCGCGGATCAGCCAGTCGGGGCAGTCGGCGGCGCCCGCCAGATGGCCGCCCTTCATCAGCACGGCGCGCGCGCCGCGCGCGACGAGCGCGCGCCCCTGTTCGACCATCTCGGCCTCGTTCGCCGCCTCGTCGCAGTCGAGCAGGGCGGCCGCCTCGGGCAGGTTCGGCGTGACCAGGTCCGCGCGCGGCAGCAGCGTGTCGCGCAGCGCGGCCACCGCGTCGGGCGCGAGCAGCGCGTGTCGGCTTTTTGAAATCATCACCGTGTCGAGCACGACGAACGGCGGTGCGTACCGTTCGAGCGCCGCCGCCACCGCGGCCACGATCGAAGCGTTGGCGAGCATGCCGATCTTCACGGCGTCGATCCGGATGTCGTCGAACACGGCGTCGAGCTGGGCACGCACGAAATCGGCCTCGGGCGCATGCACGGCCGTGACGCCGCGCGTGTTCTGCGCGGTCAGCGCGGTGATCACGCTCGCGCCGTAGGCGCCGAGCGCGGAGAAGGCCTTCAGGTCGGCCTGGATGCCGGCGCCGCCGCCCGAGTCGGAGCCGGCGATGGTCAGCGCATTGGGAATGGATCGGGTCATCGTGCAGGGGCCGGCCGCGCGGGCCGGCGTATCGGAAACGCACAAGGCCGGACGGGGTCCGGACGGGCCGATCGAGCCGGGCAGCGGCGGATCGGGACGGCCCGGCGCGCGGCCTCGCCGCCCGGCCGGGGCTGGGTGCCGCGCCTCAGTGGCGGGATTCGCCGATCAGCGCGACGGAATCGAACTGCCGCTGGTTGGCGAGGTGGCGGCGCATCACGAGCCACATCGTCAGGCACACGAAGGTGCCGAACAGCACGATCACGATGCCGACCGGCACGTCGAGCCAGACCAGCATCGCGTAGAGACACAGCATCACGAGCACCGACAGGTTCTCGTTGAAGTTCTGCACCGCGATCGAGTGGCCGGCCGACAGCAGCACGTGGCCGCGGTGCTGCAGCAGCGCGTTCATCGGCACCACGAAGAAGCCGGACAGCGCGCCGACGATCATCAGGAACACGTAGGCGACCACCAGGTAGCAGGGGATCCGGATGTGCCAGACGTGCAGCACCCATTTGGCCGGCAGCAGGTCGCGCGTATAGAACGCCATCAGCATCACGGCGATGCCCATCATGATGCCGACCGGCAGCACCTTCAGCGATTTCTTGAGCGGAATCTTGCTGGCCGCGGCCATCGCGCCGCCGGCCACGCCGAGCGCCACCACGGCCTGCAGGATCGCGCCCTCGGACAGCGACATGCCGAGCGAGACCTCGGCCCACTTCAGTACGATGAACTGCAGCGTCGCGCCGGCGCCCCAGAACAGCGTGGTGACGGCCAGCGAGATCTGGCCGAGCTTGTCGCGCCACAGCACCACGAAACAGTCCGCGAAGTCGGTGACGAGGCGCAGCACGCCGTGCTGCTGGCGCGGATAGCGCGCGCCGGTGTCGGGGATGCGCAGGTTGAATAGCGCCGCCACCACGTAGATCGCCATGATCACCAGCATCGCGGCCTCGGCCGGCGTGTTGACCCAGGGCGGGGTGTACTTGATGACGTGCGAGGCGAGGTGCGGGCTGATCAGCGCGCCGCCGAGCACCGTGCCGAGGATGATCGAGCCGACCGTGGTGCCCTCGATCCAGCCGTTGGCGGCCACCAGCCGGTCGGGCGGCAGCAGCTCGGTGAGGATCCCGTACTTGGCCGGCGAATAGGCGGCCGCGCCGAAGCCGACGATGCCGTAGGCGATCAGCGGATGCGCGCCGAGCAGCATGACCAGGCAGCCGACCACCTTGATCGAGTTGGTGATGAACATCACGCGCCCCTTCGGACGCGAATCGGCGAACGCGCCCACGAAGGCGGCCAGGACGACGTAGGACAGGACGAAGAACAGCTTGAGCAGCGGAATCATCCAGTTCGGCGCATGCAGATCTTTCAGCAGGGCGATGGCGGCGATGAGAAGCGCACTGTCGGCCAGCGAAGAGAAAAACTGCGCGGCCATGATGGAGTAAAAACCTTTTTTCATCTGAAGCGATGCTTTCCTCGCTGCGGCTCGGCCGCAGGGGCCGTGCAATCGGACTGATCCCGTGCAAAATAGGTTGTGCGCACGGCTTTATATCACGAAAATACGGCAAATCCGACTAGCAAGAATCCCCGATCGCTCCTTGCTGCTCGCGGCACCGAGCCCACGAGGTGCGGTAAGCTGCTGATTCGCCTGCGTCTTTATGACATTTCCCTATGCCGCGCCCGATTTCCGCCACGATTCACACCGCCGCACTCGTTAACAATCTCGCGGCCGCCCGCCGTTTCGCCCCCCGGTCGAAGGTCTGGGCGGTCGTCAAGGCCAACGCATACGGGCACGGCCTCGCGCGCGCGTTCCCCGGGCTGCGCGGCACCGACGGCTTCGGCCTGCTCGACGTCGACGAGGCGGTGCGCCTGCGCGAACTGGGCTGGGCGGGACCGATCCTGCTGCTCGAGGGCTTCTTCCGCTCGACCGACGTGGACGTGATCGACCGCTACAGCCTCACCACCGCGGTGCATAACGACGATCAGCTGCGGATGCTCGAGACGGCGCGGCTGTCGAAGCCGGTCAACATCCTCCTGAAGATGAACAGCGGCATGAACCGGCTCGGCTACTCGGTCGACAAGTACCGCGCGGCCTGGGAGCGTGCGCGGACCTGCCCCGGGATCGGCCAGATCACGCTGATGACGCATTTCGCCGATGCCGACGGCGAGCGCGGCGTGGCCGCGCAGATGGCCGCGTTCGAGCGCGGCGCCGAAGGCATCGCCGGCGCGCGCAGCCTGGCGAACTCGGCCGCCGTGATGTGGCACGCCGAGACCCACCATGACTGGGTGCGCCCCGGCATCCTGCTGTACGGCGCGTCGCCCTCGGGGCGCGCGGCCGACATCGCCGACGCGGGTCTGCAGCCGGCCATGACGCTCGCCTCCGAGCTGATCGCGGTGCAGTCGATCAAGCCGGGCGACGCGGTCGGCTACGGCGGCGCGTTCGTCGCCACGCAGGCGATGCGGATCGGCGTGGTAGCCTGCGGCTACGCCGACGGCTATCCGCGGATCGCGCCGGAAGGCACGCCGGTGCTGGTCGACGGCGTGCGCACGCGGATCGTCGGACGCGTCTCGATGGACATGATCACGGTCGACCTGACGCCGGTGCCGCAGGCCGGGATCGGCGCGCGCGTCGAGCTCTGGGGCCGCACGCTGCCGGTCGACGACGTGGCCGCGCACTGCGCGACGGTGGGCTACGAGCTGATGTGCGCGGTCGCCCCGCGCGTGCCGGTTCGCGCGGAATAAGGGCGGATTCGTGGCAAAACAGAAAACGGTTTACGTCTGTACCGAATGCGGCGGCCAGTCGCCGAAATGGCAGGGCCAGTGCCCGTCCTGCCATGCCTGGAACACGCTGGTCGAATCGGCCGCCGAAACCCCGTCCACGCACCGCTTCCAGGCGCTCGCCAAGAGCGCGCCGGTGCAGCGCCTGGCCGACATCGACGCGGCCGACGTGCCGCGCTTCACGACCGGCATCGGCGAGTTCGACCGCGTGCTCGGCGGCGGGCTGGTGGCGGGCGGCGTGGTGCTGATCGGCGGCGACCCCGGGATCGGCAAGTCCACGCTGCTGCTGCAGTCGCTCGCGCAGCTCGCGAGCGAACGGCGCGCGCTCTATATCAGCGGCGAGGAATCGGCCGCGCAGATCGCGCTGCGCGCGCAGCGGCTCGCGCTGCTCGACCACGGCGGCGACGCGGCCGACCTCAAGCTGCTGGCCGAGATCCAGCTCGAGAAGATCCAGGCCACGATCGACGCGGAGCGCCCCGACGTGGCCGTGATCGACTCGATCCAGACGGTCTATTCCGACGCGCTGTCGTCGGCGCCGGGCTCGGTCGCGCAAGTGCGCGAATGCGCGGCGCAGCTCACGCGCATCGCCAAGCAGTCGGGCACCGCGATCATCATGGTCGGCCACGTCACGAAGGAGGGCGCGCTGGCCGGGCCGCGCGTGCTCGAGCACATCGTCGACACGGTGCTCTACTTCGAGGGCGACACGCATTCGTCGTACCGGCTGGTGCGCGCGATCAAGAACCGCTTCGGCGCCGTCAACGAACTCGGCGTGTTCGCGATGACCGAGCGCGGGCTGCGCGGCGTGGCGAACCCGTCGGCGCTGTTCCTCTCGCAGCACGAGGAGGTGGTGCCGGGCTCCTGCGTGCTGGTCACGCAGGAGGGCTCGCGGCCGCTGCTGGTGGAAGTGCAGGCGCTCGTCGACACCGCCAACGTGCCGAATCCGCGCCGCCTCGCGGTGGGGCTCGAGCAGAACCGGCTGGCCATGCTGCTGGCCGTGCTGCACCGCCACGCGGGCATCGCCTGCTTCGACCAGGACGTGTTCCTGAACGCGGTGGGCGGCGTCAAGATCACCGAGCCGGCGGCCGATCTGGCCGTGCTGCTGGCGATCCATTCGTCGATGCGTAACAAAGCGTTGCCGAAGGGCCTGATCGTGTTCGGCGAAGTCGGGCTGGCCGGCGAGATCCGGCCGTCGCCACGCGGCCAGGAGCGCCTGCGCGAGGCCGCCAAGCTGGGCTTCACGATGGCCCTGATTCCCAAGGCCAATGCGCCGAAACAGCCGATCGAGGGGCTCACGGTGATGGCCGTCGAGCGCATCGAGCAGGCCATCGACCGCGTGCGCGGCCTTGAATGACGCCGCGCGGCGCCCGCCGCGCGGTAACTCCATGTAACGTTTCCGTCCGCCGCTGTAACTCGTCGCGCCGCGGTTTTCCCCTATGCTTGGCCGCATCGTATCTCGCCGGTGTGGCCGGTAGGAAAGGAAACCCCACCTTGAAACAGTCACAGCAAGCTGTCGGTCAGCACCTCTACAATCTGCGCGGCTGCCGCGTGTCGGAGCCGATCCGGCCGCCGTTCGGCCGGGGCTGCCGGATCGTGGAGTGGGTCGACGACGAGGGGCGGATTGCGCGGCGCGTGGTGTCCGAGCACGTGACCGAGGCCGAGGTGGTGGCGACGATGCGCCGGCCGCTCGACGGGCGCCGCTACCTGATGCACGACGACGAGCAGATGCCGCGCGAAACGCTGCCGCGCCGTTGAAGCGCGTCAGCCTTGGCCGGTAGCCGCAGTCGGAGCGGGGCGCGGCATCGGCCGGGTGGCCATTGACAGCCATTCCGTCGTTATCAGCGGGGTGCGCCGGCTCCGGCGCCATGACGGCCGAGCGCGCCGCCTGAATCTCGCGCAGCCGGTTCCGGAAATCGTCCCCCAAGCCCGGCCCGCGCGGCCTTTCCCTCAGCCGATCTGTTCCAGCTGCTCCTGAAGATCGAGCCAGTCGAGTTCGAGCGATTCGAGCCGGCTCGTCACCTCGCCGAGCCGGCGGATCGCCTCGGTCAGTTCGGCCTTCTTCTCGGCCGCGTAGCTGCCGGCGTCGGCGACGAACGCATCGAGCCGCGCCTTCTCGGCGTTGAGCGTCTCCATCTCCTTTTCGAGCTTCGTCAGCTTCGTCTGCAGCGGCTTCTTGAGCTGCGACAGACGTTGCCGCTCCTGCGCTTCCTGCCGCTTCAGATCCTTGCGATTGGCCGCCGCGCCGGCGCCGCCGTCGCCGGCCTCGCCGCGCGCCGCCGCGCGTTGCTCGGCCGCGTGCTGCAGCAGCCAGTCGCGGTAGTCGTCGAGGTCGCCGTCGAACGGCTGCAGCCGGTGGTTCGCGACCAGCATGAACTGGTCGGTGGTGGCGCGCAGCAGGTGGCGGTCGTGCGAGACGAGGATCAGCGTGCCGTCGAACTGCGCGAGCGCCATGGTCAGCGCGTCGCGCGTCTCGAGGTCGAGGTGGTTGGTCGGCTCGTCGAGCAGCAGCAGGTTCGGCTTGCGCCAGATGATCAGCGCCAGCGCGAGGCGCGCCTTCTCGCCGCCCGAGAACGGCGCGATCGGCGCCGACGCCATGTCGCCCGAGAAATTGAAGCCGCCGAGGAAGTCGCGCAGTTCCTGCTCGCGCGTGTCGGGCGCGAGCCGCGCCAGATGCGCGAGCGGCGAATCGTCGGGCCGCAGCGTTTCGAGCTGGTGCTGCGCGAAATAGCCGATCGTCAGGCCCTTGCCGCCGCGCACCTCGCCGGCCAGCGGCGCGAGCGTGCCGGCCAGCGTCTTGATCATGGTCGACTTGCCCTGGCCGTTTGCGCCGAGCAGGCCGATGCGCTGGCCATTCTGGATCGACAGCGCGACGCGTTCGACGATCGGCAGTGCCTGGCCGGCGTCGTCGCGATAGCCGCACACCACGTCTTCCATCACCAGCATCGGGTTCGGCGCCGAATCGGGCGTGCGGAACTCGAACGTGAACGCCGAGGCCGCGTGCGACGGCGCGATCCGCTCCATCCGTTCGAGCGCCTTGACGCGGCTCTGCGCCTGCTTGGCCTTCGAGGCCTTGGCCTTGAAGCGGTTGATGAAGCTCTGCAGATGCTCGATGGTCTTCTGCTGCTTCTCGTAGGCGCTCTGCTGCAGCGCCAGCTGCTGCGCGCGCAGCACTTCGAACTGCGAGTAGTTGCCGCCGTAGCGCTTCACCTGGCGGTTCTCCAGATGCAGCGTGACGTTGCAGATCGCGTCGAGGAACTCGCGGTCGTGCGAGATCACGACCAGCGTGCCGGCGTAGCGGTGCAGCCAGTCCTCCAGCCAGACGATCGCGTCGAGATCCAGGTGGTTGGTCGGTTCGTCGAGCAGCAGCAGGTCGGAGCGGCACATCAGCGCCTGCGCGAGGTTCAGGCGCATGCGCCAGCCGCCCGAGAAGTTCGCGACCTGCTCGCGCGTCTGCGCGAGCGTGAAGCCGAGCCCGAGCAGCAGCGCCTCGGCGCGCGCGGGCGCGGTGTAGCCGTCGGCGTCGGCGAACGCGGCGTGTGCCTCGGCTTCGGCGGCGCCGTCGTGGGCGGCCGCGGCCGCGGCGATGCGGGCCTCGATGTCGCGCAGCTGGGCGTCGCCGTCGAGCGTGTAGTCGAGCGCGCTGCGATCGACGGCGGGCGTCTCCTGCGAGACATGCGCGATCTGCCACGACGGCGGCATCGAGAAGTCGCCGGCGTCGGCGTGCAGCTCGTTGCGCAGCACCGAGAAGAGTGTCGACTTGCCCGCGCCGTTTGCGCCGACGAGGCCGGCCTTCTCGCCGGGGTTGAGCGCGAACGTGGCGCCCTCGAACAGCGGCTTGGTACCGCGGGCGAGGCTGAACTGATTGAAACGGATCACGACGGGAGCAGGGAAGAGGCGGGAAAGACCGCTATTCTAGACCGGCCGCCCGCCGCGGGCGATGCTCCGTTCGGACGGCCGGCGCGCGCGGCCGGTTTCGCATAGACTGCGTGACAAGCGGCGGCCGGCTTCGCGGCACGGCAGGCCCGGCGCCTCGGCCTTGCCGGCCGCCGCATTTCGATACGCCACCATGCAGGTTCCCCTTCGCTCATATCCGTCAGGAGGCACACCGATGTCGACACTCTATTCATTCAGCGCGAACGCGCTCGGCGGCGGCGAGGTCTCGCTCGACGCCTATCGCGGCCAGGTGCTGTTGATCGTCAACACCGCGAGCGAATGCGGGTTCACGCCGCAGTACGCAGGCCTGCAGCAGCTGCACGAGCGCTTCGGCGCGCGCGGGCTCGCCGTGCTCGGTTTCCCGTGCAACCAGTTCGGCGGCCAGGAGCCCGGCGACGCCGCGCAGATCGGCGCGTTCTGCGAGCAGCGCTTCGGCGTCACGTTCCCATTGTTCGAGAAGATCGACGTGAAGGGCGAGCATGCGCATCCGCTGTTCCGCTACCTGACCGACGAGGCGCCGGGCCTGCTTGGCACCAGGATGATCAAGTGGAACTTCACGAAATTCCTGGTCGACCGCAGCGGCAACGTCGTCAAGCGCTACGCGCCGCAGACCAAGCCCGACGAGATCGCCGAGGACATCGAAACGCTGCTGTGAGCGCGGCCGGCGGCGCCGGTTCCGGAGCCGCGGGACTGGTTCCGTTCAGAGGATCGGCGCGAACAGCCGCGCGACGTGCATCAGCATGCGCCGCCAGGCGCCCGCGCGTTCGATCTCGCCGGCATCGACCTCGTCGGCGCAGGCGAAGTCGGCCGTGAGCATTGCATCGACGTCGGCCGCGAAGCCGGCGTCCACGGTCAGCACCATGATCTCGAAGTTGAGGCGGAACGAACGGTTGTCGAGGTTCGCGCTGCCGATCGCGGCGGCCGTGCCGTCGATCAGCACCACCTTCTGGTGCAGGAAGCCGGGCCGGTAGCGGAAGATCCGCACGCCGGCGTCCACCAGGTCGCGCGCATAGAGCTTCGAGGCCTCGAACACCACGTAGTGATCGCGCCGGATCGGGATCAGGATCCGCACGTCCACGCCGCGCATCACCGCGAGCTTGAGCGCCGCGACCACGGCCTCGTCGGGCACCAGGTAGGGCGTGGTGATCCAGACCCGCTCGCGCGCCGCGTGGATCGCCTCGACGAAGAACAGCGAGCCGGTTTCCTGCTTGTCGGCCGGCCCCATCGGCACCACCAGGCAGTGCATGTCCTCGTCGGGCACCGCGCGCGGCGGCGGCGGCGCGACCGGCAGCGACTGGGTGGCCCAGTGCCAGTCCTCGGCGAACACGTACTGGATGTTGGCCACCACCGGCCCGCGCAGCTCGATGTGCGTGTCGCGCCACGGCGAGAGCGGCGGGTTCGCGCCGAGATACTCGACGCCCACGTTGTGGCCGCCCACGAACGCGGATTCGCCGTCCACCACCACGATCTTGCGGTGATTGCGGAAGTTGAGCTGGAAGCGGTTGACGAACTGCTTGTTGGTGGCGAACGGATGGACCTCGACGCCGCCCGCGCGCAGCCGGTTCACGTAGGCGTGCGGCAGGTCGAAGCTGCCGATGCTGTCGTACAGCAGGTAGCAGCGCACGCCGCGCGCGGCGCCGGCGAGCAGCGCATCGCGCAGCATCTCGCCGAGCGTGTCGTCGCGCACGATGAAGAACTGCACGATCACGTAATGACGCGCGGCCTCGATCGCCGTGAGGATCGCCGAAAACGTCGCCTCGCCGTTCACCAGCAGCCGCACCGCGTTGCCGCCCACGAACGGCATGCCGCCGAGGTGGGTCAGCGCGCGCACCGGCGCGAGGCCGAGCGAGTCGGCCGGCGTGCCGAGCGAGCTGCCGTGCGTGTCCCAGCCCGAGGGCCGCGAGCGCGTGCGAAGCGCGGCTGTTTCGTGGCGGCGCGCGTCCACGTAGCCGGAGAACTTGCTGCGGCCGAGGAACAGGTAGGGAATCAGCGTCAGGTACGGCATCGCGGTCAGCGAGACCGCCCAGGCGATCGCACCCTGCGAGGTGCGGGTGTTGAGGATCGCGTGGCACGCCGCGATCAGCCCGAGGATGTGGGCGAGCGCGACGAAGGTGCCGAGATGGAGCCAGTCGAGTTGCATCGAGGCGTGGAGGTCCGATGGTTCGCGGCGGGCCGCGGGATGCGGCCGCCGGTCCTGCATCTTATCGAAGCGGGGCGGCCGGCGCGAGTTGCGGGGTCCGCGAGGCCCGCGGCGGGCGCCCGAGGCAGCCGGCTTTCGCCCCGCTCCGGCCCGGCTTGTTTCCGGCCTTCGCCGGGCGATTACGCGGTCCGTCGGCCCAGCCGCCCGGCGCGCCCTTACGCCGAATGCGGCAGGTCGGCCGCGTGGATCAGGAACACGCAGTCGTCGCCGGCGCTGGTCGGCAGCCAGATCAGGTCGAGCCCGCCGAACGCGGCCTCGACGTGCGGCCGCTCGTTGCCGATCTCGACCACCAGCACGCCGTCGTCCTTCAGCCACTTCTTCGCGTCGCGCAGGATCCGGCGTACCACGTCCATGCCGTCGTCGCCGCCCGCCAGCGCCATTTCGGGCTCGTGACGGTATTCGTCCGGCAGCGCGGCCATCGAATCGGCGTTCACGTAGGGCGGATTGCTCAGGATCACGTCGTAGCGCAGCTCCGGCTCGGCGAGCCGCTCGACGGGCAGCGGCGCGTAGAGGTCGCCGTGGTGCAGCGCGATGCGGTGGTCGAGCCCGTAGTCGGTCACGTTGATCTCGGCGACGGCGAGCGCGTCCTCGGACAGGTCGACCGCGTCGATGTCGGCGTTCGGGAACGCCTCGGCCGCCAGCACCGCGAGGCAGCCCGAGCCGGTGCAGAGCTCGAGCACGGCGCCGACGTGCTCGGGATCGGCCACGTAGGGCTGCAGGCCGTCGTCGAGCAGCTCGCCGATGAACGAGCGCGGCACGATCACGCGTTCATCGACGTAGAAGCGGTGGCCATGCATCCACGCCTCGTTGGTCAGGTAGGCGGCCGGCAGGCGCTCGCTGGTGCGGCGCTCGATGCGCTGCAGCACCGCGTCGATCTCGTCGGCCAGCAGGCGCGCGTCGAGGAACGGCTCGAGCGTGTCGAGCGGCAGGTGCAGCGTGTGCAGCACCAGATAGACGGCTTCGTCGTAGGCGTTGTCCGAGCCGTGGCCGAACGCGAGCTGCGCGGCCGAGAAGCGCGTGACCGCATAGCGGACCAGGTCGCGGATGGTCTGGAACGGCGTGGTGGGCATGGTGGGCGCGAGGGTCGTCATGGCGGCTCCGTCAGGCAATCAGTTGTTCGAGCACGCGGCGGTACACGTTCTTGAGCGGGTCGACGAAGCGCACCTCGACGTGCTCGTCGATCTTGTGGATCGAGCCGTTCGGCGGGCCGAACTCGATCACCTGCGGGCAGATCCGCGCGATGAAGCGGCCGTCGGAGGTGCCGCCGGTGGTCGACAGCTCGGTGGCCACGCCGGTCTCGGCGAGGATCGCCTGCTCCAGCGCGCCCGACAGCTCGCCGCGCGGCGTCAGGAACGGCAGCCCGCTGATCGACCAGTTCAGGTCGTACTCGAAGCCGTGCCGGTCGAGGATCGCGTGGACGCGCGCCTGCAGCCCCTCGACCGTGCTCGCGGTCGAGAAGCGGAAGTTGAACAGCAGCGTGACTTGGCCCGGGATCACGTTGGTGGCGCCGGTGCCGCCGTGCAGGTTCGAGACCTGCCAGGTGGTGGGCGGGAAATACTCGTTGCCGTCGTCCCAGCGTTCGGCGGCCAGCTCGGCCAGCGCCGGCGCGAGCAGGTGGATCGGGTTCTTCGCCAGGTGCGGATAGGCGATATGGCCCTGCACGCCCTTCACGACGAGTTCGCCCGACATCGAGCCGCGCCGGCCGTTCTTGACCATGTCGCCGAGCGTGGCCGACGAGGTCGGCTCGCCGACGATGCAGTAGTCGAGCCGCTCGCCGCGCGCGGTCAGCGCCTCGATCACCTTGACGGTGCCGTCGGTGGCGGGGCCTTCCTCGTCGCTCGTGATCAGCATCGCGATCGAGCCGCGGTGGTTCGGATGCGCGGCGACGAATTCCTCGCTCGCCACCACGAAGCCGGCCAGCGAGGTCTTCATGTCGGCCGCGCCGCGGCCGTAGAGCTTGCCGTCGCGATGCGCGGGGATGAAGGGCGGCGAGGTCCACTGTTCGAGCGGGCCGGTCGGCACCACGTCGGTGTGGCCCGCGAACGCGAGCAGCTTGCCGTCGCGCGCGTCGGTGCCGCGCTTGACGGCCCACAGGTTCGTCACGCCGTTCGACGCGAGGGTCTCGCAGTCGAAGCCGATCGCGGCGAGGCGCTCGATCATGATCTGCTGGCAGTGCTGGTCGTCGGGCGTCACGGACGGACGGGCGATCAGCTGTTCGGTAAGGGCAAGGGTGGCGGACATGGTTCGGACCACTTTCGATGAAAAATGCCGGCGCGACGGCCGGCAGGTCGGGTTGGCGCGCGGGCGGCGCGCCGGCGGCGGCGGGGCGGAGCCGGCAGGCCGCGACGTCGTGAAACGCCGCGACGCATGCCCCGGCCGCGTCTGATGCGGGTGGCCGCGACGCGCGCGTTACGCGGCGAACAGCGCCGCGTACTGGTCGGCCACGAAGCCGACCGTCTTCACGCGGCCGTCGACGACGATCACCGGGCGCTTGATCACCGCCGGCTTGTCGAGCATCAGCGCGATCGCGCCGGCCTCGCTGTCGGCGGCGGCCTTGACGTCGTCCGGCAGCCCGCGCCAGGTGGTGCCGCGGCGGTTGACGAGCACTTCCAGCGGCACGTCCTTCAGCCAGCCCTTCACGACGGCCTCGGTGAGCCCGTCCTTCCTGAAGTCATGGAAGTCGAACGCGACGTCGTGATCGTCGAGCCAGGTGCGGGCCTTCTTCACCGTGTCGCAGTTCGGGATGCCGTAGACGACGGTCGTCATCAGTCGCCCCGCAGCAGTTCGTTCAGGCCGACCTTGGCGCGCGTCCTGGCGTCGACCTTCTTGACGATCACGGCGCAGTACAGGCTGTGCGAGCCGTCCTTCGACGGCAGGTTGCCGGCCACCACCACCGAGCCGGCGGGAATCCGGCCGTAGCTGATCTCGCCCGTCTCGCGGTCGTAGATCTTGGTGCTCTGGCCGAGGTAGACGCCCATCGAGATCACCGAGTTTTCCTCGACGATCACCCCTTCCACCACTTCCGAGCGCGCGCCGATGAAGCAGTTGTCCTCGATGATGACGGGGTTCGCCTGCAGCGGCTCCAGCACGCCGCCGATGCCGACGCCGCCCGACAGGTGGACGTTCTTGCCGATCTGCGCGCACGAGCCGACGGTGGCCCAGGTGTCGACCATCGTGCCTTCGTCGACGTAGGCGCCGATGTTGGTGTACGACGGCATCAGCACCACGTTCTTCGCGATGAACGAGCCGCGGCGCGCGACGGCCGGCGGCACCACGCGGAAGCCGCCCGCGGCGAAGTCCTCGGCCGTGTAGTTGGCGAACTTCGAGGGCACCTTGTCGTAGAACTGCGAGTAGCCGCCGGCCGGCATCGGCGCGTTGTCCTCGAGGCGGAACGACAGCAGCACGGCCTTCTTCAGCCATTGATGGACGATCCAGTCGCCGTCCTGCTTCTCGGCCACGCGCAGCGCGCCGCGATCGAGCTGCTCGATCGCGTGGGCGACGGCTTCGCGGACTTCGGCGGGGGCCGCCTTCGGCGACAGGTCGGCGCGGTTTTCCCACGCGTTATCGATGATTTGCTGAAGTTGTTGCGACATGGTTGATTGCTTCGCTGGAAGTTGGATGAAGGGGGAAACGGGCAGGCTCAAAACGGGCAGGCTCAGCGGGCGAGGCCGCGGCAGAACTCGACGATGCGCCGCGCACCCTCGACGCACTCTTCGGTGCCGGCGACGAGCGCGATGCGCACGAAATCGCGGCCCGGATTCGTGCCGTGCGCGTCGCGCGCGAGGTACGAGCCGGGCAAAACCGTCACATTATAGTCGGCGTACAGACGCCGGGCGAACTCGGTGTCGGTCAGGCCGGTGCGCGCCACGTTGGCCCACAGGTAGAACGCGGCGTCGGGCAGCGCGACGTCGAGCACCTCGGCCAGCATCGGCGTGACGGTGTTGAACTTCTGCGCGTAGCGCGCGCGGTTCTCGCGCACGTGGGTCTCGTCCTCCCAGGCGACGATGCTCGCGCGCTGCCAGACCGGCGAGAGCGCCGCGCCGTGGTAGGTGCGGTAGAGCAGGAAGCGCTTGAGGATCACCGCGTCGCCGGCCACGAAGCCCGAGCGCATGCCCGGCACGTTCGAGCGCTTGGACAGGCTCGACAGCATCACCAGCCGCTCGAAGCCGCGGCCGAGCCGGCGCGCCGCGTCGAGGCCGCCGAGCGGCGGGGCCGCTTCGTCGAAGTAGATTTCCGAATAGCACTCGTCGGAGGCGATCACGAAGCCGTGGCGGTCCGACAGCGCGAACAGTTCGCGCCAGTCGTCGAGCGTGAGCACGGCGCCCGTCGGGTTGCCCGGCGAGCAGACGAACAGCAGCTGGGTGCGCGCCCAGACGTCGTCGGGTACCGTCGAGAAATCAGGCGCGAAATTGCGTGCCGGATCGCTGTTGACGAACCAAGGCTCGGCACCGGCCAGCAGCGCCGCGCCCTCGTAGATTTGATAGAACGGATTGGGACAGAGTACGATCGCGGTCTCGCCGTCCGCGCGCGGCGTCGCGTCGATCACGGCCTGGGCCAGCGAGAACAGCGCCTCGCGCGAACCCGACACCGGCAGCACCTCGTTCGCCGCGTCGATCGCCGGCAGCCCATAGCGGCGCTCGACCCAGCGCGCGATCGCGGCGCGCAGCGGCTCCGAGCCGGCCGTGGCCGGATACGACGCGAGCCCGTCGAGCGCGCCGACCACGGCCTCGCGGATCAGGGCCGGCGTCGGGTGCTTGGGCTCGCCGATGCCGAAACTGATCGCGGGGAACGCGGCGGACGGCGTGACGTCCTTGAACAGCGCGCGGAGCTTTTCGAACGGATAGGGCTGGAGCGTATCGAGTCGTGGATTCACGGGCTTGGGGTCGGGGCGGTGGAAGGCCGTCGGGGACGGATCGAATCGGGTCGGATTGCGGCCGGGCCGGGCGGACGCCGGTCGCGGCGGCCGGCGACGCATGGCAGGCATCGCAGCCTCGGGCGCGCGGCGCCGGGCCCGGCCCGGCCCGTCGGGCTTCGCTGGCCGGGATCTCGACGCGCCCGGCGCGCCGGGCCGGTAACCGGACGATTATAGCGTGCCGCCACCGGGGCGCGGGGCCGGCGGGCGCACAGCAACGTGGAAGGTCGGACATGTCGGAACAGAGGAAATGACGGGCAATCAACGGTCGGCGCTGCCGACCCTCGCGATCCTGGTGGGCGCCTCGGTGTGGGGCGTCGTCTGGTACCCGCTGCGGCTCCTGGCCGGACAGGGGCTGACGGGCACCGCGGCCGGCGCGCTGACCTGCCTCTGCTCGTGCCTGTTCGTGGTGGTCTGGCGCCGCCGCTCGCTGCGCACGCTGCGCTGGCACTGGCTGCTGCTCGCGCTCGGCGTGGCCTCCGGCATCACCAACCTCGGCTTCGTCTGGGGCACGATCCACGGCCAGGTGCTGCGCGTGATGCTGCTGTTCTATCTGACCCCGGCCTGGACCGCGATCTACGCGCACTTTCTGCTGCGCGACCGGCTCACCTGGGCCACCGCCGCGCTGGCGGCGCTGTCGATCTCGGGCGCGATGCTGATGCTCTGGTCGCCGGGGCTCGGCCTGCCGCTGCCGTCGAACCCGGCCGAATGGGCCGGGCTCGCCGCCGGCCTCAGTTTCGCGATGGGCAACGTGCTGTCGGTGCGAATCGCGCGCGACCTGCCCGGGCTGCGGCCCGAGATGCGCACCGCCACGCTGTTCGCGGGCGGCGCCGCGTTCAGCTGCGTCGCGATGTTCGTCGAGGGCCTGCCGCCGCTGCCGGCGCCGCACGCGCTCGGCGTGGCGCTCGGCATCGCCGCCGCGATCGGGGTGGCCACCGCGCTCAACAACGTGCTGGTTCAATACGGGCTTGCCCGGGTACCGGCCAACCGCGCCTCGATCATCATGCTGTTCGAGATCGTCGTGACCGCGCTGTCGGCGTGGCTGTTCGCGGGCGAGCTGCCGGGCGCGCGCGAGTGGGCGGGCGGCGCCTGCATCGTGGTTGCGACGCTGCTGTCGAGCCGTGTCCACAAGGCCCCGGCCGGCGACGCGGCCGGCCGGGACGGCGCGCGCGCGATGGTATGATTGACCCGCTTCACGAGGCCCGCGGCACCACGGCGCGGCCTGGTGGTCCGATTTTCTTCGGAACGGGCGGCGCGCGCGATGTGCCGCCGGCTGCCGTCCGCTTCAATCAACACTCAATACCGATACCGACGTGCGACTGAGCTCGATCAAACTCGCAGGCTTCAAATCCTTTGTCGATCCCACGCATTTCCAGGTTCCGGGCCAGCTCGTCGGCGTGGTCGGCCCGAACGGCTGCGGCAAGTCCAACATCATCGACGCCGTGCGCTGGGTGCTCGGCGAATCGCGCGCCTCGGAGCTGCGCGGCGAGTCGATGCAGGACGTCATCTTCAACGGCTCGACGGCGCGCAAGCCCGGCAGCCGCGCCAGCGTCGAGCTGATCTTCGACAACTCCGACGGCCGCGCGGCCGGCCAGTGGGGCCAGTACGGCGAGATCGCCGTCAAGCGCGTGCTGACGCGCGACGGCACCTCCAGCTACTACATCAACAACCTGCCGGCGCGGCGCCGCGACATCCAGGACATCTTCCTCGGCACCGGCCTCGGGCCGCGCGCCTACGCGATCATCGGGCAGGGCATGATCGCGCGCATCATCGAGGCCAAGCCCGAGGAACTGCGCGTGTTCCTGGAGGAAGCCGCGGGCGTCTCGAAGTACAAGGAGCGCCGCCGCGAGACCGAGAACCGCCTGCACGACACGCGCGAGAACCTGACGCGCGTGGAGGACATCGTGCGCGAACTCGGCGCGAACCTCGAAAAGCTGGAAGCGCAGGCCGTGGTGGCCACCAAATACAAGGAACTGCTCGCCGACGGCGAGGAGAAGCAGCGCCTGCTGTGGCTGCTGCGCAAGAACGAGGCGCAGGGCGAGCAGCAGAAGCAGCAGCGCGGCATCGAACAGGCCCAGATCGACCTGGAGGCGCAGACCGCGAAGCTGCGCGAGGTCGAGGCCCAGCTCGAAACGCTGCGGGTGGCGAACTACGCGGCCAGCGACGCGATGCAGGGCGCGCAGGGCTCGCTCTACGAGGCCAACGCCGAGGTCAGCCGGCTCGAGGCCGAGATCAGGTTCATCGTCGAGTCGCGCAACCGCGTGCAGGCGCAGATCGCCGCGCTCACGGCGCAGCGCGAGCAGTGGCAGGCGCAGACGCAGAAGGCGCAGGACGATCTCGAAGAAGCCGAGGAAGCGCGCGCGATCGCCGACGAGAAGGCCGCGATGGCCGAGGACGACGCGGCCGCCAAGCACGACGCGCTGCCGGCGCTCGAAGCGCGCTGGCGCGATGCGCAGGCGCAGCTCAACGACGAGCGCGGGCGGATCTCGCAGACCGAACAGGCGCTGAAGCTCGAAGCCGCGCACCAGCGCAACGCCGACCAGCAGCTGATGCAGCTGCAGCAGCGTCACGAGCGGCTGAAGTCGGAGGCGGGCGGGCTCGACGCGCCCGACGAGGCGCAGCTCGAGGAACTGCGCATGCAGCTCGCCGAGCAGGAGGAAGTCCTGCACGACGCGCAGGCGCGCCTCGCCGACGCGCAGGAAGCGCTGCCGCGCCTCGACGCCGAGCGCCGCGCCGCGCAGGAGCGCGTGCAGGCCGAAAGCGCGCAGATCCACCAGCTCGAAGCGCGCCTCGTCGCGCTGCGGCAGCTGCAGGACAACGTCCAGACCGAAGGCAAGGTCCAGCCCTGGCTCGACAAGCACGAACTCGGCGCGCTGCCGCGGCTCTGGAAGAAGCTGCACGTCGAGGCCGGCTGGGAAACCGCGCTCGAGGCGGTGCTGCGCGAGCGGCTCGCCGCGCTCGAAGTCTCGAACCTGGACTGGGTCAAGGCGTTCGCCACCGACGCGCCGCCCGCCAAGCTCGCGTTCTTCTCGCCGCCGCCGGCGGGCGAGCCGCTCGCGGCGCCGGCCGGCCTGCGCGCGCTGCTCTCGCTGGTGCGGATCGACGACGCCGGCCTGCGCGCCGTGCTCAACGACTGGCTCGGCGCGGTGTTCATCGCCGACGATCTCGGCCAGGCGCTGGCCGCGCGCGCGCAGCTGCCGGCCGGCGGCGCCTACGTGGTGAAGGCCGGCCACGTGGTCACGCGCTCGGGCGTGCAGCTCTACGCGGCCGATTCCGAGCAGGCCGGCATGCTGGCGCGCCAGCAGGAAATCGAGAACCTCGGCCGCCAGGTGCGTGCGCAGGCGCTGCTGGCCGACGAGGCGAAGACGGCCGCGGTGCGCGCCGAGGCGGCCCACACGCAGGCGGCCACCGCGCTCGGCGAGCTGCGCGGCGCGGCCGAACGCGCGACGCAGCGCGTCCACGCGCTGCAGATGGACGTGCTGAAGCTGGCCCAGGCCCATGAGCGCTACACGCAGCGCAGCACGCAGATCCGCGAGGAACTCGAGGAGATCGGCGCGCAGATCGACGAGCAGCGCGCGCTGCGCGCCGAGTCCGAGGCGAACTTCGAGCGGCACGACGGCGAGCTCGCCGAGCTGCAGGCGAAGTTCGAGGACAACCAGCTCGCGTTCGAGGCGCTCGACGAGCAGCTGAGCGCCGCGCGCCAGCACGCGCGCGATCTCGAACGCGCCGCCAACGACGCGCGTTTCGCGGCCCGCAATTCGGCGACCCGCATCGACGAGCTGAAGCGCACGATCCAGATCGCGCACGACCAGATCGAGCGCGTCGCCGCCTCGCTCGAGGACGCGCGCGCCGAGCTCGAAACCATCAACGAGCAGACCGCGCACACCGGCCTGCAGGACGCACTGGAAATCCGCGCGGCGAAGGAAGCGGCGCTGGGCGCCGCGCGCCTCGAGCTCGACGACCTGACCGCGAAGCTGCGTGCGGCCGACGAGCAGCGCCTCGTGGCCGAGCGCTCGCTGCAGCCGCTGCGCGACCGCATCACCGAGCTGCAGCTGAAGGAGCAGGCCGCGCGCCTGTCGGCCGAGCAGTTCGGCGAGCAGCTTGCCGCGGCCGGCGTGGACGAGGCGGCGCTGCTGCCGAAGCTGACGCCGGACCTGAAGCCGTCCTACCTGCAGGGCGAGGTCACGCGCCTGAACAATGCGATCACGGCGCTCGGCCCGGTCAACATGGCCGCGCTCGACGAGCTGGCCGCCGCCAGCGAGCGCAAGGTGTTCCTCGACGCGCAGTCGGCGGACCTGCTGAGCGCGATCACCACGCTCGAGGACGCGATCCACAAGATCGACCAGGAAACGCGCACGCTGCTGCAGGGCACCTTCGACGAGGTCAACCACCACTTCAGCGACCTGTTCCCGAAGCTGTTCGGCGGCGGCCAGGCCAGGCTGATCATGACCGGCGACGAGATCCTCGACGCCGGCGTGCAGGTGATGGCGCAGCCGCCCGGCAAGAAGAACGCGACGATCCACCTGCTGTCGGGCGGCGAGAAGGCGCTGACCGCCACCGCGCTCGTGTTCGCGATGTTCCAGCTCAATCCGGCGCCGTTCTGTCTGCTCGACGAAGTGGACGCGCCGCTCGACGACGCGAACACCGAGCGCTTCGCGAACCTGGTGCGCGCGATGTCCGACAAGACGCAGTTCCTGTTCATCTCGCACAACAAGATCGCGATGGAGATGGCGCAGCAGCTGATCGGCGTGACGATGCAGGAGCAGGGCGTGTCGCGGATCGTGGCGGTCGACATGGAAACGGCCGCTGGTTTTGCACAGAATTTGAATTGATGGGCGCGGGCCGCCCAGGCGCGGCGCGCTCGAAGCAGCATTCCTGATGGAGCATGCATGGACGAGTTGACACTCGGGTTGGTCGGTACTGGCGTGGTCGTGATCGGCGGCATCTGGATTTACAACATGTGGCAGGCCGCGAAGGTGCGCCGCCGGATGCCGCGGCCGATGCCGGCCGACGCGGCCGACACGCTGGCGCGCCAGGAGCGCGACGACGACGCGCCGTTCATCGAGCCGGTGCGGCAGCCCACGCGCCGCGAGGCGGCCCCGGTCGAGCCGGTGGTACCGCCGGCCGCCGCCGCCGCGCCGGGCGACCGCGACACGCGCGTCGAGCCGACCTTCGGCGGCGCGCCCGCGGTGCCGGCCCCGATCGATACGCCGGCCGACCTGCAGGCCGACGAGACGCTGACGGCCGCCACCGACGGGGCAGCCGAAGCGGGCCGGATCGCTGCCGAGGGCGAGGGCGCCGCGGCGGACCGCGCGCACGCCGCCGCCGTGCCGGCCGAACCATCGGCCGATGCCGGCGAGGCGATCGCGGAGCCGGTGCTGCCGGCCGCGACCACGATCTCGGCCGCGCCGCCCGCCATCGTCGATCGCCGCATCGACTGCATCGTGCCGATCCGGCTCGGCGCGCCGCTGGTCGGCGAGCGCATCGTGCCGGCCGCGCAGCGGCTGCGCCGCGCCGGCAGCAAGCCGGTCCACATCGAAGGCAAGCCCGAGGGCGGCAGCGGCTGGGAGCTGCTGCAGAACGGCGTGCGCTACGAGGAACTGCGCGCGGCCGCGCAGCTCGCGAACCGCAACGGCCCGTTGAACGAGCTCGAATACTCGGAATTCGTCTCGGGCGTCAGCCAGTTCGCCGACGCGATCGACGGCGCGCCCGAGTTCCCCGACATGCTCGAGACCGTCGCGATGGCGCGCGAGCTCGACGGGTTCGCCGCGCAGTGCGACGCGCAGCTGTCGATCAACGTGATGTCGGACGGCGCGCCGTGGTCGGCGAACTACGTGCAGGCGGTGGCCTCGCAGGACGGCCTGCTGCTGTCGCGCGACGGCACGCGCTTCGTCAAGCTCGACGCGAACCAGAACCCGGTGTTCATGCTGCAGTTCGGCGACACCAACTTCCTGCGCGACGACCTGACCTACAAGGGCGGCAACATGATCACGCTGGTGCTCGACGTGCCGGTGGCCGACGAGGACATCCTGCCGTTCAAGCTGATGTGCGATTACGCGAAATCGCTGTCGGACCGGATCGGTGCGCGCGTGGTCGACGATTCGCGCCGGCCGCTGCCCGAATCGACGCTGGTCGCGATCGAGCAGCAGCTGATGAAGCTCTACGCGAAGCTCGAGGAAGCCGGGATTCCAGCCGGCTCGCCGGTCACGCGGCGACTGTTCAGCCAGTGAACCGCCGGTGAACGCCGGCGGGCGGACCGGTCCCGGCTGAAAATCGCGGGTTTCTCCCATCCGGCAGGCGCGCCAAAGCGCGCGCCGCCTGAGATAATCGTCCCCTGATTGTCATCCGGAAGAGTGCTGCCAGCATGGCCCGAACCACCCCAGCCGAACCTCCCGCCAGCCAGCCGTCCGAACGCGCGGCGTGGCTGCGCCAGGAACTCGAGCGCGCGAATCACGCGTATTACGTGCTCGACCAGCCCGACCTGCTCGATGCCGAGTACGACCGGCTGTTCCGCGAACTGCAGCAGATCGAGGCCGAGCATCCCGACTTCATCACGCCCGATTCGCCGACCCAGCGCGTCGGCGGCGAGGCGGCCGACGGCTTCACACCGGTGCTCCACGACGCGCCGATGCTGTCGCTCAACAACGGCTTCTCCGACGAGGATATCGCCGCGTTCGACAAGCGCGTGGCCGACGCGCTCGACAAGCCGGTCGATCTCGCCGGCACCGCCGAGCCGGTCGAATACGCCTGCGAGCTGAAGTTCGACGGGCTCGCGATCTCGCTGCGCTACGTGCATGGCAAGTTCACGCAGGCCGCCACGCGCGGCGACGGCACCACCGGCGAGGACGTGACCGAGAACGTCCGCACCATCAAGTCGATCCCGCTCACGCTGAAGGGCAGGAACCTGCCCGCGCTGCTCGACGTGCGCGGCGAGGTGCTGATGTACAAGCGCGATTTCGCGCGCCTCAACGAGCGCCAGCGCGCGGCCGAGCAGCGCGAGTTCGCCAATCCGCGCAACGCGGCGGCCGGCAGCCTGCGCCAGCTCGACTCGAAGGTCACCGCGCAGCGCCCGCTGTCGTTCTTCGCCTACGGCATCGGCGTGCTCGACGGCGCGCCGATGCCCGACACGCACAGCGGCCTGCTCGACTGGTACGAGTCGCTCGGCCTGCCGGTCAATCGCGAGCGCGCCGTGGTGCAGGGCGCCGAGGGGCTGCTCGAATTCTTCCGCAAGGTCGGCGAGAAGCGCGAGGCGCTGCCGTATGACATCGACGGCGTGGTCTACAAGGTCAACCGGCGCGACGAGCAGGACCGGCTCGGCTTCGTCTCGCGCGCGCCGCGCTTCGCGCTCGCGCACAAGTTCCCGGCCCAGGAGGCGCGCACGACGCTCGTCGCGATCGAGGTGCAGGTGGGCCGCACCGGCGCGATCACGCCGGTCGCGCGGCTCGATCCGGTGTTCGTGGGCGGCGCGACCGTCACCAACGCGACGCTGCACAACGAGGATGAAGTGCTGCGCAAGGACATCCGGATCGGCGACACGGTGATCGTGCGGCGCGCCGGCGACGTGATCCCCGAGGTGGTCGGCCGCGACGGCCCGCATGCGCTGCAGGTGCGGGTGCGGTTTCGCGGCGTGCGGCCGGTGTCGCGACGCAACCGGCAGCGCGCCGCCGGCAAGCCGATGACGTGGAAGCCGCGCCTGCTGAAGTCTGGCGATCGCAGCGGCATTCGCCTGCGGCAGGGCTGCCTGCGGCCGAGCCTGTTCGAGCTCGTCGAGCAGGAACCGTTCAGGATGCCGACCGAATGCCCGGTCTGCGGCTCGAAGATCGAGCGGCTGCCCGACGAGGCGATCGCGCGCTGCACGGGCGGCCTGTTCTGCCCCGCGCAGCGCAAGCAGGCGCTCTGGCATTTCGCGCAGCGCCGCGCGCTCGACATCGACGGGCTCGGCGAGAAGATCATCGACCAGCTGGTCGAGCAGAACCTCGTGCGCACGCCGGCCGATCTGTTCCATCTCGGCTTCGCCACGCTCGCCGCGCTCGACCGCTTCGCCGACAAGTCCGCGCAGAACCTGCTCGATTCGCTCGACAAGGCGCGCCACACCACGCTCGCGCGCTTCATCTACGCGCTCGGCATCCGCCACGTCGGCGAATCGACGGCGAAGGACCTGGCCAAGCATTTCGGCTCGCTGCAGCCGATCATGGATGCGTCGATCGAAGCCCTGCTCGAAGTCAACGACGTCGGCCCCGTGGTGGCCGAATCGCTGCACCAGTTCTTCGCCGAGGAACACAATCGGACCGTGATCGCGCAGCTGCGCGAGAAGGTGGACTGGCCCGAGGGGCCGCCCGCGCCGCGCGAGCCGCAGGGCGTGCTGGCCGGCAAGACCGTGGTGCTGACGGGCACGCTGCCCACGCTCTCGCGCGACGACGCGAAGGCGCTGCTCGAGGCGGCCGGCGCGAAGGTGACGGGCTCGGTCTCGAAGAAGACCGACTACGTGGTGGCCGGCGCGGAGGCGGGCAGCAAGCTCGTGAAGGCCGAAGAACTCGGCATCCCGGTGCTCGACGAGGACGGGATGCATCAACTGCTGAAGGGGGAATCACCATCATGATCCGCGAGATCCTCAGGATGGGCGATCCGCGCCTGCTCGACGTGGCGAAGCCGGTCGACGCGTTCGACACGCCGGCGCTGCACGAGCTGGTCGCCGACATGTTCGAGACCATGCATCACGCGAACGGCGCCGGCCTCGCCGCGCCGCAGATCGGCGTCGGGCTGCAGCTGATCATCTTCGGCTTCGGCAACAACGCGCGTTATCCCGACGCGCCGCCCGTGCCGGAGACGGTGCTGATCAATCCGACGGTCGAATACCTGCCGCCGGACATGGAGGAGGGCTGGGAGGGCTGCCTGTCGGTGCCGGGCATGCGCGGCGTGGTGAGTCGCTACCGCAAGGTGCATTACACGGGCTTCGACCAGTACGGC
This sequence comes from Burkholderia perseverans, assembly GCF_022870505.1. Lineage (NCBI taxonomy): Bacteria > Pseudomonadati > Pseudomonadota > Betaproteobacteria > Burkholderiales > Burkholderiaceae > Burkholderia > Burkholderia perseverans. Next base: position 2,838,841 of record NZ_CP045094.1, on the reverse strand, counting down.
AAGCGCATCGACCGCGTCGCCGAGGATTTCCATGCGCGCGTGGTCCAGCACGAATACGATCACCTGATCGGCAAGCTGTACCCGATGCGGATCACCGATTTCTCGAAGTTCGGTTTTACGGAAGTGCTGTTCCCGGGGCTCGATCCGAATTCGGACGACTGAATCGGGCGGCTGGACGGGCGGCGCTTCGTGCGCCGTGAGCGGGCGGGGGAGGTGACTGGCGGCGCGGCGTGACCGCCGCGTGCGCTGGATTTGTCCGGCGGGCCGCGCGTCGTTGCGCGGCGCCGCCGTCAGGATCAGAACGTCTCGTCGGCCGACAGGTAGCGCCACTGGCCTTGCGGCAGCGCGCCGAGCATCACGTGGCCCATGCGCACGCGCTTCAGGCCGACCACCTCGAGCCCGACCAGCTCGCACATGCGGCGGATCTGCCGCTTCTTGCCTTCGCGCAGCACGAACCGCAGCTGTTCGCTGTTCTGCCAGCTCACCATCGCGGGCTTCAGCGGCGCGCCGTCGAGTTCGAGGCCGTGGCGCAGCTGCGCGAGCGATTCGGCCGGGAAATGCTGGTCGATATCGATCACGTGCTCGCCGAAGCGCACGCGCACCAGATATTCCTTGTCGATGTCGGAATGCTCGCCGATCAGCTGCTTGGCGACGCGGCCGTCCTGCGTCAGCACCAGCAGGCCGGTCGAATCGATGTCGAGGCGCCCGGCCGGCGCCAGCGTGCGCAGGTGCAGCGGCGAGAGACGCAGCGGCGAACGGTCGCCGCTCCAGTGATTGTCGCGCGTGATCAGCGTCACGGCCGGCTCGTAGCCGTCCTCGGCCTGACCCGACACGTAGCCGACCGGCTTGTGCAGCAGGATCGTGACCTGCGCGGCCTGGGCGGCGATCGCCTGATCGTCGATCTCGATCTTCTGGTCCGGGCGCACCTTGGTGCCGAGCGTGTCGATCCGCTCGCCGTCGACGAGCACCCAGCCCTTCTCGATCCACTCATCCGCCTCGCGCCGCGAGCAGAGGCCGAGTTCCGACATCCGCTTCGACAGACGCATCATGCCGGCTTCGTCGTCGGAGTCGAACGACGGGCGGGCCTTGACGGGTTGCGCGACCTTCAGGCCCGAGGGCGCGGGGCGTTCGGCGGCGTCGCGCGGCTTGCGGGCCGGGCGGCCGGTGTCGCGGGTGGGGCGGGATTCGGCGCGGAAAGGGCGGTCGCCGTCACGGGGCGGGCGACCCTCGGCACGGAACGGCCGATCACCGTCGCGCGGCGGCCGGCCTTCGGAACGGAAAGGGCGGTCGCCGTCGCGGGGCGGGCGACCCTCGGCACGGAACGGTCGATCACCGTCGCGCGGCGGCCGACCTTCGGAACGGAACGGGCGGTCGCCGTCGCGCGGCGGGCGGCCTTCGGCACGGAACGGTCGATCACCGTTGCGCGGCGGCCGGCCTTCGGAACGGAACGGGCGGTCGCCGTCGCGCGGCGGGCGACCTTCGGAACGGAACGGGCGGTCACCATCGCGCGGCGGGCGGCCCTCGGCACGGAACGGGCGGTCGCCGTCACGCGGCGGACGCCCTTCAGCGCGGAACGGACGGTCGCCATCGCGCGGCGGACGCTCTTCAGCGCGGAACGGTCGATCACCGTCGCGCGGCGGACGACTTTCGGCACGGAACGGCCGATCACCGTCACGCGGGGGGCGTGTGCCGGCACGGAACGGGCGCTCGCCATCACGAGCGGGCCGACCTTCGGCACGGAATGGTCGATCACCATCACGCGGCGGCCGACCTTCGGAACGGAACGGGCGGTCGCCGTCGCGCGGCGGGCGGCCTTCGGAGCGAAACGGCCGATCCCCATCGCGCGGCGGACGCGCACCGGTACGCGCCGGCCGATCGCCATCACGAGCGGGCCGGCCTTCGGAACGGAACGGTCGATCGCCATCACGGGGCGGACGCCCTTCTGCACGGAACGGCCGATCCCCATCGCGTGGCGGACGCGCACCGGTACGCGCCGGCCGCTCGCCATCACGAGCGGGCCGACCTTCGCTACGGAACGGCCGGTCGCCGTCACGCGGCGCACGCGGCTTCACGGCGCCGGCGCCTGCTGGCTTGGCCGCACGCGGCGCCCCGCCTTTCGCGAACGGCTTCGATTTCGGCTTGACGGCGCCCTCGGGCGGCGCGGCGGTGCGCGTCGGCTTGCGCGCGACGAGGCTGCCTGAGCGAACCGGGGCGCGGGACGGCGATGCCGGACGAGGATTCTTGATGGTCAGTTTGGTGCGCATAAACGCTGTCTTTCTTCACTCAGGCTGCGATCGCGCGCAGCAGCTCGGTTTCGACCTGGATCTGGAGCCGGTTGTCGGACAAGCCGGCGCCGTCGAGCAGGAACACGTCCTCGACGCGTTCGCCGAGCGTGTTGATCCGCGCCGCGTGGACGCCGACCCGGTGCTCGGCCAGCACGCGCGCGATCGAATACAGAAGGCCCGGCCGGTCGTTGGCGGACACGGACAGGATGTAGTACTGACCACGCTCGTCCGCGCGCAGGTCGACGCGGGGCGTGATCGGGAAGCTGCGCGACAGCCGCGAGAGCCGGCCCTTGGAAGGCTCCGGCAGCGGTGCCGCGCTGGTCAGCCGGTCGGCGAGCTGCTGCTCGACGAGGTTGGCGATGTCACGGTACTGCACGTCGCGCTCGGTCTGCGTGACGATGAAGTTGTCGAGCGCGTAGCCGTGCTTGGTGGTGCTCACGCGCGCGTCGAGCACCGACAGCCCGTTGCGGTCGAAGTACGCGCAGATGCCCGCGAACAGGTCCGAACGGTCCTTGACGTAGACGAGCACCTGCAGCGCGTCGCCGACGGGCGAGGGCCGCGCCCGCACGATTGCGGTGTCGGCCTGCACGTGGCGGTACAGCACGCGCGTCTGCCATGCGATGTCGGCCGCGTCGTGACGCAGGAAGTAGCCGACGTCGAGCTGGCTCCAGAGCGGACGGTGCGCGTCCTCGGGCACGGTCTCGAGCCGCAGCAGCGCGAGCGCCTCGTCGCGGCGCGTGCGCAGCTCCGAGTGCGCGTCCGGCTGCGCGCCGCCGAGCACCGCGCTGGTGGCGCGGTACAGATCCTCCAGCAGCTTGCCCTTCCAGGTGTTCCAGACCTTCGGGCTGGTGCCGCGGATGTCGGCCACCGTCAGCAGGTAGAGCGCGGTCAGCCAGCGTTCGTTGCCGACCTTGGCCGCGAAGCGCTTGACCACCTCGGGGTCGCTGATGTCCTGCTTCTGCGCGACCTGGCTCATGGTCAGGTGATGCTCGACGAGCCAGACCACGAGCGCCGCGTCGTCGCCGGTGATGCCGTGCTCGCGGCAGAAGCGTCGCGCATCGGCCATGCCGAGCGTGGAGTGGTCGCCGCCGCGGCCCTTGGCGATGTCGTGGAACAGCGCCGCCACGTAGAGCACCCAGGGCCGCTCGAAGTTCGCGATCAGCTGGCTGCAGAACGGATACTCGTGCGCGTGCTCGGCCACCGTGAAGCGGCGGATGTTGCGCAACACCATCAGGATGTGCTGATCGACGGTGTAGACGTGATAGAGGTCGTGCTGCATCTGCCCGACGATGCGCCGGAAGTTCAGCAGGTAGCGGCCCAGCACGCTGGTCTGGTTCAGCAGCCGGAACGCGTGCGTGACGCCCTCGGCCTGCTGCAGGATCTTCATGAACGTCGCGCGGTTGCGCGGGTCGCGCCGCCAGGCGCCGTTCATCACGTCGCGCGAGTTGTAGAGCGCGCGCAGCGTGCGCGCCGACAGCCCCTTCACGCCGCGCGTCGTCTCGTAGAGCAGGAACGCTTCGAGCACGGCGTCGGGATGCCGCTCGAACACGTCGTCGGTGGCGATCTCGAGCATGCCCTGCTTCTCGACGAAGCGGCCCGGCGAGAGCACGCGCGTCACGCCGCTGGTGGCCGGAAACAGCTGCGCCTCGATGTTCTGGATCAGGATCGTCGCGAGCTGGGTGACCGCCTTCGCGGCCCAGTAGTAGCGGCGCATCAGCTGTTCGCTGGCGCGCTTGGCCGGCGTCGGTACGTAGCCGAAGCTCTCGGCCGCCTGGGTCTGCAGGTCGAATACGAGGATGTCCTGGCGGCGCCCGGTGATCACATGCAGCCGCGCGCGCAGCGCCTTCAGGAAGCCCTCGTTGCGGCGCAGCTCGCGTGCCTCGCGCGCGGTGATCAGCCCGCGCGTGTCGAGTTCGCGCCAGCTGGTGCCGAAATCGGCGGCGCGGGCGATCCAGAGAATCGTCTGCAGGTCGCGCAGCCCGCCCGGGCTTTCCTTCACGTTCGGTTCGAGGCTGTACGGCGTGTCCTGGAACTTGGCCTGGCGCTGGCGCAGCTCCAGCACCTTGGCCTGGAAGAACGCGCGCGGGTCGAGCGCCTCGCGGTAGCGGGCCACGGCGCGCCGGAACAGCGTCACGCTACCGGTCACGCGGCGCGCCTCCAGCAGCGAGGTCTGCACCGTCACGTCCTGCGCGGACTCGGCGATGCATTCGTCGACGGTGCGCACGCTGCTGCCGATCTCGAGGCCGAGATCCCAGGCCATGCCGATGAAGCGCTCGATGCGCGTGTCGAACTCGCCATTGTGCGCGTCGGGCAGCAGCACCAGGATGTCGACGTCCGAATGCGGCGCCAGCTCGCCGCGCCCGAAGCCGCCGACGGCGACCAGCGCGAGCGAGCCGGGCAGCTCGCACTGGTCCCAGATCTGGCGCAGCGCGTCGTCGGTGGCGCGCGACAGCGCACGCATCAGCGCCTCGACGCGGGTCGCGGCGCGAAAGCGCGCGATCAGCTCGGCCTTGACGGCGCGGAATTCGGCCTTGCGCGAGGGCACTGCGGTGTCGGAGACGGCGGGGACGCTCATGGTGGCGATGGCGAACGAGGCTGGTGAGGCGATGAAATGGCCGCGGTTGAAACGGATGAGGCGGATGAAACCGGTGAAGCGGGCGAAAACCGATGAAGCAGGTAAGTGCGAGGCCGGGCGCCAGACGCGGCCCGCTGCCCGGCTATCGGCCCGGGCAGCGTGGCCCGGAGCGTGGTGCCGGCGTCAGGGCCGCCCGCCTCAGGCGACGGCCGCGTCGAGCGCCGGCCGCGCCGGCGTGCCGGCCGACACCGTCAGCACGTCGTAGCCGGTCGGCGTGACGAGCACGGTGTGCTCCCATTGCGCCGAGAGGCTGCGGTCGCGCGTCTTGACTGTCCACTGGTCCGGCATGGTGCGGATGTCGCGCTTGCCGGCATTGATCATCGGCTCGATCGTGAAGATCATGCCCGGCACGATCTCGATGCCGGTGCCGGGGCGGCCGTAATGGACCACCTGCGGATCCTCGTGGAACACCGTGCCGATGCCGTGCCCGCAGTACTCGCGCACCACGCTGTAGCCGCGGCTTTCCGCGTGCTTCTGGATGGCGTGGCCGATGTCACCGAGATGCGCGCCGGGCCGGACCTGCTCGATGCCGAGCCACATGCATTCGTAGGTGGTCTGGATCAGCCGCTTGGCCATGATCGACCCCTCGCCGATCAGGAACATCCGGCTCGTGTCGCCGAAATAGCCGTTCTTGATCACGGTGATGTCGATGTTGAGCGCGTCGCCGTTCTTCAGCACCTTGTCGCCGGGAATGCCGTGGCAGATCACGTCGTTGACGGAGGTGCAGATCGCCTTCGGGTAGGGCGGATAGCCGGGCGGCTGGTAGTTGAGCGGCGCCGGCACGGTGCCCTGCACGTTGGTCATGTACTCGTGGCAGAGTCGGTCGATCTCGCCCGTCGTGGTGCCCGCGACGACGAACGGCGTGATGTAGTCGAGCACCTCGCTCGCGAGCCGGCACGCGATGCGCATCTGCTCGATATCGTGATCGTTCTTGATCGTGATGGACATGATTCGTGACCTGGAATGCCTGGAATCCCGGGATTATCGCACCGAATCGGGGTAGTCGCAGCCGTTGCGTGGCTTGTCCGGCATGGGTTTCGGACCGGATCGGCGCCGCTCGGGCGAGGCGGTTTCACGGGTCGGTCCCCGGGCGCCATCCCGGTTCGCCCGTGGCGTGCCCGCGGGTTTGCCCGAATGGCAGCCGGCGCGGCAAAGCGATGGGTGACTTGAGAGCCGTCATTCTCGCGTGCTATACTCTCTGGCTAAGTCTGGATCCCCTTTTGATATCGGCTCGATGGTTTACATTTTGCCGCATCCGAACCGGGTTTCAGCCTTGCCGGCACGAGCATCCCGCCCGTGCCGAATCGCAAGCCGGCGCACCCTTGGGTGTCGCGCGCGCAGGTTCGCCGCGATACGGCAGCCGGCTTAAGACCCAACCCTAGCGGAGATTCACGCTCATGGCAGTCACGATGCGCCAAATGCTGGAAGCCGGTGTCCACTTCGGTCACCAGACGCGCTTCTGGAACCCGAAGATGGCACCGTTCATTTTCGGTCACCGTAACAAGATTCACATCATCAACCTCGAAAAGACGCTGCCGATGTTCAACGACGCACAGAAGTACGTGCGTCAGCTGTCGGCAAATCGGGGCACGATCCTGTTCGTCGGCACGAAGCGCCAGTCGCGCGACACGATCGCTCAGGAAGCACAACGCGCGGGCATGCCGTTCGTGAACGCACGCTGGCTCGGCGGCATGCTGACCAACTTCAAGACGCTGAAGGTATCGATCAAGCGCCTGAAGGACATGGAAGCGGCCGTCGAATCGGGCGAAACCGAGAAGATGAGCAAGAAGGAAGCGCTGCTGTTCGAACGCGAGATCGCCAAGCTGCAGAAGTCGATCGGCGGCGTGAAGGACATGGGCGGCATTCCGGACGCGATCTTCGTGGTCGACGTCGGCTACCACAAGATTGCCATCACGGAAGCGAACAAGCTGGGCGTGCCGGTCATCGCCGTGGTCGATACGAACCACTCGCCGGAAGGCGTGGACTACGTGATCCCGGGTAACGACGACTCGAGCAAGGCTGTCGCGCTGTACGCCGAAGGCGTGGCCGACGCGATCCTCGAAGGCCGTGCGAACGCGGTCAACGAAGTGGTCCAGGCGGTGCGCGGCGGCGACGAGTACGTCGAAGAGAACGCGTAACCGGTCCCGAGCCGGCACAAGAAGGGGGCTCTCAACAAGCCCCCTTTTTTTAAGCCGCGTTCCCGGGCAGCGTGTCGGGCGCCGCGTGGCGCGCCGGCGCGAAACGTCGGAAACGAATCCCCGCCGTCCGGGTCGAAGGGCGGCGTTGTGAATACAGACCCTAGGAGCGAATGATGGCGGCAATTACCGCAAGCATGGTGGCAGAACTGCGCGCGAAGACCGATGCACCGATGATGGAGTGCAAGAAGGCGCTGACCGAAGCCGATGGCGACATGGGCAAGGCCGAAGAGCTGCTGCGCGTGAAGCTCGGCAACAAGGCGAGCAAGGCGGCATCGCGCGTGACGGCCGAAGGCGTCGTCGCGTCGTTCGTCGGCGCCGGCGCCGGCGCGCTCGTCGAGCTGAACTGCGAAACCGACTTCGTCGCCAAGAACGACGATTTCCTCGCCTTCTCGAAGACCGTCGCCGAACTGATCGCGACGCAGAACCCGGCCGACGTGGCCGCGCTGTCGGCGCTGCCGCTCGACGGCAAGACGGTCGACGAAGTGCGTCTCGCACTGGTCGGCAAGATCGGCGAAAACATCTCGATCCGCCGCTTCGTGCGCTTCGAGACCGCGAACCAGATCGCCTCGTACCTGCACGGCGCCCGGATCGGCGTGCTGGTCGAGTACACCGGCGCGGACGAGCAGGTCGGCAAGGACGTCGCGATGCACGTCGCGGCCATGAAGCCGGTCTCGCTGTCGTCGGACGAAGTGCCGGCCGACCTGATCGAGAAGGAACGCCGCGTGGCCGAGCAGAAGGCCGCCGAGTCGGGCAAGCCGGCCGAGATCGTCGCCAAGATGGTCGATGGCAGCGTCCAGAAGTTCCTGAAGGAAGTCTCGCTGCTGAACCAGCCGTTCGTGAAGAACGACAAGCAGACGATCGAGCAGATGCTGAAGGCCGCCAATGCTGCGGTGCAAAAATTCGCGCTGTTCGTGGTCGGCGAAGGCATCGAGAAGCGCCAGGACGACTTCGCGGCCGAAGTGGCGGCGCAGGTCGCGGCGGCCAAGCAGCAGTAAGTCACATGCAGTAATGTTGGACCCGCGGCGGGCGCTCGCTCCGCCGCGGTTCGGCAGCGCCGCACGCCGCGGCCTTCGCGGGCCGCGGAATTTGGCGGCGCTTGCCCGAATCAGTATTTCGCCCCTACAGTTCGTGGTTGTCATCCTCTCGTCGCCTGGAAGCCCCTATGCCCAATGCCTATAAACGCGTCCTCCTCAAACTTTCCGGCGAAGCGCTGATGGGCGACGATGCCTTCGGCATCAACCGCGCGACGATCGAACGGATGGTGGCGGACATTGCCGAAGTCGTCCGCCTCGGCACGCAGCTGGCCGTGGTGATCGGCGGCGGCAATATTTTCCGCGGCGTGGCGGGTGGCGCGGCCGGCATGGACCGCGCGACGGCGGACTACATGGGGATGCTGGCGACGATGATGAACGCGCTGGCGCTGCAGGACGCGATGCGCCACGCCGGCATCGAGGCACGCGTGCAGTCGGCGCTGCGCATGGACCAGGTGGTCGAGCCGTACATCCGGCCCCGCGCGATCCGCCAGCTCGAGGAAGGGCGCGTGGTGATCTTCGCGGCCGGTACCGGCAACCCGTTCTTCACGACCGACACGGCCGCCGCGCTGCGCGGCTCGGAAGTGGGCGCGGAAGTCGTGCTGAAGGCCACCAAGGTCGATGGCGTCTACACGGCCGATCCGAAGAAGGATCCGTCGGCCACGCGTTACGCGTCGATCAGTTTCGACGAGGCGATCGGCCGCAATCTGCAGGTGATGGATGCGACGGCGTTCGCGCTGTGCCGCGACCAGAAGCTGCCGATCCGCGTGTTCTCGATCAACAAGCCCGGTGCGCTCAAGCGCATCGTGCAGGGCGAGGACGAGGGTACGCTCGTCCACGTGTAAACTCACGCCGATTCAGGCCCGGCAGGACGCCGCCGGCGGGATGCGGGCCTGTGTCGTTTTGAAGATTCGAAGGTTCGGAGGTTGAAATGAGTCTCGCTGATGTGAAGAAGGGCGTCGAGCAAAAGATGCAGCGCTCGATCGAAGCGTTCAAGAACGATCTGGCGAAGATCCGCACGGGTCGCGCGCACACGGGCATGCTCGATCACGTGCAGGTCGACTACTACGGCTCGATGGTGCCGATTTCGCAGGTCGCGAACCTGACGCTGGTCGATGCGCGCACGATCGGCGTGCAGCCTTGGGAAAAGCCGATGGTCGCGAAGGTCGAGAAGGCCATCCGCGAGTCGGATCTGGGCCTGAACCCGTCCACCTCGGGCGACCTGATCCGCGTGCCGATGCCCGCGCTGACCGAAGAGCGCCGCCGCGAACTGGCCAAGGTGGTCAAGAGCGAAGGCGAGACGGCCAAGGTGGCCGTGCGCAACCTGCGCCGCGACGCCAACGAGCAGTTGAAGAAGCTCGTCAAGGACAAGGAAATCTCGGAAGACGACGAGCGCCGCGCCGGCGACGAAGTCCAGAAGCTGACCGACAAGCACGTCGCCGAAATCGACAAGCTGGTGCAGACGAAGGACGCCGAGATCATGACGGTCTGACGCGGCTTTTCGCGCGTTCGTTGCACTTTTTCCCGCAGTTACAGTCTCAGCGGCCATGACTTATACCAGCTCTACCGTTCGCGTGCCCGACGTTGCCGCCGTGCCACGTCACATCGCGATCATCATGGACGGCAACGGCAGGTGGGCGACCGAGCGTCGCCTGCCGCGCGTTGCGGGGCACTCGCGCGGCGTCGATGCGGTCCGGTCGGTCGTGGAAGGGTGCGCGCGCGCGGGTGTCGAATACCTGACGCTGTTCGCGTTCAGTTCCGAGAACTGGCGGCGGCCCACCGACGAGGTCTCGTTCCTGATGCGGCTGTTCATCACCGCGCTCGAACGCGAGGTCGGCAAGCTGCACGCGAACGGCATCCGGCTGCGCGTGGTGGGCGATCTCGAACGTTTCGAGCCGCGCATCCGCGAGCTGATCCGGCGCGCGGAAACCAAGACCGCGCGCAACACGCGGCTCACGCTGACGATCGCCGCGAACTACGGCGGCCGCTGGGACATCCTGCAGGCCACCAGGAAGCTGATCGCCGAGGCGGTGCGCGAGGGGCGTGAAATCCCCGTCGACGAAGCCGCGTTCGAGCCGCATCTGGCGATGGCCTACGCGCCCGAGCCGGACCTGTTCATCCGCACGGGCGGCGAGCAGCGCGTGAGCAACTTCCTGCTCTGGCAGCTCGCCTATACCGAGTTCTATTTCACGGGCAAGTTCTGGCCCGATTTCGACGCGACCGCGCTCGCTGATGCGATGGCGTCCTACACCGACCGCGAGCGCCGCTTCGGGCGGACCAGCGCGCAACTCGAACCTCAATCGCAGGACGTCGACTCCCTTTCATGCTGAAGACCCGTGTCATCACGGCGGTCGTGCTGCTGGCGGTGTTGTTGCCGGTCACGCTGTTCGCGCCGCTCGCGGCGTTCGGCGCGCTGATCGCGCTCGTGCTCGTGTTCGCGGCCTGGGAATGGGCGCGCCTGCTCAAGCTCGGCGCGACCGGCTCGGTGCTCTACGCGATCGTCGCGGCGCTCGCGCTCGGCGCCAGCATGCGGCTCGGGGCCGGACCGGATGCCGGTTTCGGGCCGTCACGGCCGCTGGTCGAGGCCGCCGCGGTATTCTGGCTGCTGGCCGGGCCGTTCGCGCTCTGGCGCAAGCCGGTGCTGGCCGGGGGCGCCTGGAAGCCGTTCCTGCTCGCGGCCGGCCTGGTGGTGTTCGCGGCCTGCTGGCACGCGGTGGTCGCCGCGCGCGCGGCCGGCATCGCGTTCGTGCTGTCGATGCTGCTGGTGGTGTGGCTCGCCGATATCGGCGCATACTTCGCGGGCAAGGCTTTCGGCCGGCACAAGCTGGCCCCGTCGATCAGCCCGGGCAAGACCTGGGAGGGCGCGCTGGGCGGCTGGCTCGCCGTGATGATCGTGGCGGGCCTCGCGATCGGCCTCGGCGCGTTCGCGCCGACCCTGTATTCGGCGCTCGCGCAGCGCTTCGGCGCGGCGGGCGCGCTCGTGGCGCTGACGCTGCTGGTGGCCTACAGCGTGATCGGCGACCTGTTCGAATCGTTGCTCAAGCGTCAGGCCGGCGTGAAGGATTCGAGCGGCCTGCTGCCGGGCCACGGCGGCGTGCTCGACCGCGTCGACGCGCTGCTGCCGGTGCTGCCGCTCGCGGTGCTGCTGCTCGGTTAAACACTAGACCCTCACTATGCAAAAACGCCTGACAATCCTCGGTTCGACGGGTTCGATCGGAGACAGCACGCTCGACGTCGTCGCGCGGCACCCGGACCGCTTTTCGGTTTATGCGCTGACCGCGCATCGCAACGGCGACAAGCTGGTCGCGCAGTGCCTGACGTTCACGCCGGAAGTGGCCGTGGTCGGCGACGCCGCCACCGCCGCGCAGGTCGAGGCGAAGCTGCGCGCCGCCGGCAGCCGCACCGAGGTGACCTACGGACCAGACGCGCTCGTCGAGGTCGCGAAGGCCGACGGCTGCGACACCGTGGTGGCCGCGATCGTCGGCGCGGCGGGCCTGCCGTCGAGCCTCGCCGCCGCGCGCGCGGGCAAGCGGATCCTGCTCGCCAACAAGGAATCGCTGGTGATGTCGGGCTCGATCTTCATGGACGCGGTGCGCGACCATGGCGCGATCCTGCTGCCGGTGGACAGCGAGCACAACGCGATCTTCCAGTGCATGCCGCGTGACATCGCCGAGCACGGCGGGATCGAGAAGATCATCGTGACGGCCTCGGGCGGCCCGTTCCGCACCCGCGAGCCGGCCACGCTCGTCGACGTGACGCCGGAGCAGGCCTGCAAGCACCCGAACTGGTCGATGGGCCGCAAGATCTCGGTCGATTCGGCCACCATGATGAACAAGGGCCTCGAGGTGATCGAGGCGCACTGGATCTTCGGACTGCCGAGCAGCCGCATCGACGTGCTGATCCACCCGCAGAGCGTGATCCACTCGCTGGTCTCGTACAAGGACGGCTCGGTGCTCGCGCAGCTCGGCAACCCCGACATGCGCACGCCGATCGCGCATGCGCTGGCGTTTCCGGAGCGCGTCGAGGCCGGCGTCGCGCAGCTCGACCTGGCGCAGATCGCCACGCTCACGTTCGAGCGGCCCGACCTCGAGCGCTTCCCGTGCCTCGCGCTGGCGATCCAGGCGCTCGACGCGGGCGGCGTGGCGAGCACGGTGCTCAACGCGGCGAACGAGCTGGCCGTGGACGCGTTCCTCGAACGCCGGATCGGCTTCATGGACATCGCGCACACGGTGGACGCGGTGCTCAACAGTCTGACGAATCGCGAGGCCTCCGGCCTCGACGACGTGCTCGCGGCCGATGCCGAGGCACGTCGCGCGGCAGCCGCGGTGATCGCGGGCCTGCCAGTTCCGCGCGCGGAGCGCGCAGCCTGAGCGAGAGGGGCGCATGAACGTGCTGATCGAGCTGGTAGCGTTTGCAGTGGCGATCGGCGTGCTGGTCGTCGTCCACGAATACGGGCATTACAGCGTCGCGCGCCTGTGCGGCGTGAAGGTGCTGCGCTTCTCGATCGGCTTCGGCACGCCGCTGCTGCGGCGCACGAGCCGACGCACCGGCACCGAGTGGACGCTGTCCGCGCTGCCGCTCGGCGGCTACGTGAAGATGCTCGACGAGCGCGATCCCGGCCCCGAGGGCATCGCCGCGGCCGACCTGCCGCGCGCGTTCAACCGGCAGTCGGTCTGGAAGCGGATCGCGATCGTCGCGGCCGGGCCGATCGCCAACTTCCTGCTCGCGATCCTGCTGTTCTCGACGATCTTCGCGACCGGCGTGACCGAGCCGGCCGCGATCGTGGCCGCGCCGGCCGCCGACACGGCTGCGGCGCGCGCCGGCTTCGACGGCGGCGAGACCATCGTGTCGGTGCGCGACGCGCGCGGCGGCGCGCCCGAGCCGGTGCGCTCGTGGGCCGACCTGCGCTGGAAGCTGCTCGGCGCGAGCTTCGACCACCGGCAGGTGATCCTGGCCGCCCGCTCGGGCGGCGCGACCTACGATTTCCCGGTCGACCTGCGCCGCCTCGGCGAGCAGACGGCCGACGACGACTACATGACGCAGCTCGGCTTCGAGCCGGGCGGCGGTTCGCTGTCGATCTCGGCCGTCACGCCGGGCAGCGCCTCGGAGCAGGCCGGGCTGCTTACGGGCGACCGGATCGTCGCGCTCGACGGCAAGCCGGTGTCCGGCTCCACGCGCTTCATCGACGCCATCAAGTCGCATGCGGGCCGTCCGCTCGCGCTGCGTATTTCGCGGTCGGGCGTCGAGCACACGCTGACCATCGTCCCGCATGCCGAGCGCGATACCGCGCCGGGCGCGGGCGGCGCGCAGATCGGCCGGATCGGCGCGGCGCTGGCGATGCACACGCCGTCGGTCGAGGTGCGTTACGGCGCGCTCGAAAGCGTCCAGCTCGGCGTGCGCCGCACCTGGGGCATTTCGGTGTATTCGTTGAAGATGTTCGGGCGCATGCTCACCGGCGAGGCCTCGCTGAAGAACCTGTCCGGCCCGGTGACGATCGCCGATTACGCCGGCAAGAGCGCGCGGCTCGGTTTATCGGCGTTTCTGTCGTTTCTCGCGCTTGTCAGCATCAGTCTCGGCGTGCTGAACTTGCTGCCAATTCCGGTTTTGGACGGGGGGCATCTGTTATATTATCTGGTTGAAGCCGCGACCGGGAAGGCCGTTTCGGAACGCTGGCAACTGATTCTGCAAAGAGCGGGGTTGATCTGCATCGTCGCGCTGTCGGCGATCGCGCTGTTCAACGATCTGTCTCGTTTAATCCATTCTTGAAGCGTCGGGCGATGGCTGCGAGGGCCGTCGCCGGATCTGATGCAAGCTTAAATACTGGGGATGCACGTTGTTCAAACCTCATCGCTTCGTACCCAAGACTGTAGCCGCCGCGGCGCTCGCCGTGCACGGACTCGCAGCCCACGCGACGGCACCGTTCGTCGTGCAGGATATCAAGATCGAGGGCTTGCAGCGTGTCGAAGCCGGTTCCGTGTTCGCCTACCTGCCGATCAAGCAGGGTGACACGTTCACGGACGACAAGGCATCCGAAGCAATCCGCGCGCTCTATGCGACGGGCTTCTTCAACGACGTGAAGATCGCCACGCAGGGCAGCGTCGTGATCGTGCAGGTGCAGGAACGTCCGGCGATCTCGGCGATCGACTTCACCGGCATCAAGGAATTCGACAAGGACAACCTCAACAAGGCGCTGAAGGCGGTGGGGCTGTCGCAGGGCCGCTACTACGACAAGTCGCTGGTGGACAAGGCCGAGCAGGAGCTCAAGCGCCAGTACCTGACGCGCGGCTACTACGCCGCCGAAGTCACCACCACCATCACGCCGGTCGACGCGAACCGCGTCTCGATCCTGTTCTCGGTGGCCGAAGGCCCGAGCGCGAAGATCCGCCAGATCAACTTCATCGGCAACAAGACGTTCAGCACCAGCACGCTGCGCAACGAGATGCAGCTGTCCACGCCGAACTGGTTCTCGTGGTACACGAAGAACGACCTCTACTCGAAGGAAAAGCTCACGGGCGACCTCGAGAACGTGCGTTCGTACTACCTGAACCGCGGTTACCTCGAGTTCAGCATCGATTCGACCCAGGTGTCGATCTCGCCGGACAAGAAGGACATGTACCTGACGGTCACGCTGCACGAGGGCGAGCCGTACACGATCTCGAGCGTGAACCTGGCGGGCAACCTGCTCGACCGCAAGGCCGAGCTGCAGAAGCTCGTCAAGATCAAGGCCGGCGACCGCTTCTCGGCCGAGAAGCTGCAGCAGACCACCAAGGCGATCGTCGACAAGCTCGGCGAGTACGGCTACGCGTTCGCGACCGTCAACGCCCAGCCGAACATCGACCAGGCCACGCACAAGGTCGGCATGACGCTGATGGTCGATCCGGGCCGCCGCGTCTACGTGCGCCGCATCAACGTGGTCGGCAACTCGCGCACGCGCGACGAAGTGGTGCGCCGCGAAATGCGCCAGCTCGAAAGCTCGTGGTTCGATTCGGGCCGCCTCGCGCTGTCGAAGGACCGCGTGAACCGTCTCGGCTACTTCACCGACGTCGACGTGACGACGGTGCCGGTCGAAGGCACGAGCGACCAGGTCGACGTGAACGTGAAGGTGACCGAGAAGCCGACCGGCGCGATCACGCTCGGCGCGGGCTTCTCCTCGACCGACAAGGTGGTGCTGTCGGCCGGTATTTCGCAGGACAACGTGTTCGGCTCGGGCACCAGCCTGTCGGTGAACGTGAACACGGCGCGCAGCTACCGCACGCTGACGGTCACGCAGGTCGATCCGTACTTCACGGTGGACGGCATCAAGCGGATCACCGACGTGTTCTACCGCACCTACCAGCCGCTCTACTATTCGACCAACTCGAGCTTCCGGATCATCACGGCCGGCGGCGATCTGAAGTTCGGCATCCCGTTCTCGGAAACGGACACGGTGTTCTTCGGCGTCGGCTTCGAACAGAACCGCCTCGACATCGACGACGACACGCCGGCCAGCTACAAGGCCTACGTGCAGCAGTTCGGCCGCGTCTCGAACACGGTGCCGCTGACGATCGGCTGGTCGCGCGACGCGCGTGACAGCGCGCTGATCCCGAGCCGCGGCTACTTCACCCAGGCGAACGCCGAATACGGCGCGCCGGTGGACAAGATCCAGTACTACAAGATGGACGTGCAGGCGCAGTACTACTACTCGTTCGCGCGCGGCTTCATCCTGGGCCTGAATCTGCAGGGCGGCTACGGCAACGGTATCGGCAACTCGTACCCGATCTTCAAGAACTACTACGCGGGCGGTATCGGCTCGGTGCGTGGCTACGAACCGAGCTCGCTCGGCCCGCGCGACGCCACCACCAACGACCCGATCGGCGGTTCGAAGATGGTGGTCGGCAACATCGAGCTGACGTTCCCGCTGCCGGGTACCGGTTATGACCGCACGCTGCGCGTGTTCACGTTCCTCGACGGCGGCAACGTCTGGGGCAACGTGCCGGGCGGCAACAGCACCGGCGCGAACGGCCTGCGCTACGGCTACGGCGTGGGTCTCGCGTGGATCTCGCCGATCGGCCCGCTCAAGCTGAGCCTCGGCTTCCCGCTGCAGAAGCACGAAGGCGACCAGTACCAGAAATTCCAGTTCCAGATCGGCACGGCGTTCTGATCGGAACCGCAACACCAAACGCATCGAGAGGGTAATTTTGCTAACCGGTAAGTATTCGAAACGGGTGATGTGCGCGCTGGCGCTGACCGCCGCGCTCGGCGCGACGGCCGCGCAGGCGCAGGACGTCGCGCGGATCGCGGCGGTCAATTCCGACCGGATCCTCCGCGAGTCGGCGCCGGCCAAGGCCGCGCAGACCAAGCTCGAAGCCGAGTTCGCGAAGCGCGACAAGGATCTGCAGGACATGGCGGCACGCCTGAAGACCCTGTCCGACTCGCTCGACAAGAACGGCCAGTCGATGTCGGCCGCCGATCGCGCGCAGAAGCAGCGCGATCTCTCGCAGCTCGACACCGACTTCCAGCGCAAGCAGCGCGAGTTTCGCGAAGACCTGAACCAGCGCCGCAACGAGGAGCTCGCGGCGGTGCTGGACAAGGCCAACAAGGTGATCAAGCAGATCGCCGAGCAGCAGAACTACGATCTGATCGTGCAGGAGGCGGTCTACGTCAGCCCGCGCATCGACATCACCGACAAGGTGCTGAAGGCGCTCGCGTCGCCTTCCGGTTCGCTGAACTGACGGGAGCCGAATACGCATGGCATTGACGCTCGAGGCACTCGCCAAACGTTTCGGTGGGGACATCGCCGGGGATCCGCAATGCACGGTGGGCGGCCTCGCGCCGCTTGACCAGGCCGGCCCGCAGCAGCTCGCATTCCTCGCCAATCCGAAGTATCTGGCGCAGGTCGAGACGACGCGCGCCGGCGCGGTGCTGATCGCGCCGCGTGATCTCGAGAAGCTCGGCGCGGCCGCCGAAGGCCGCAACTTCATCGTCACGCCCAATCCCTACGCTTATTTCGCGCGCGTCGCGCAGATGTTCATCGACCTGGCCGCGCCGCAGCGGCCGGCCGGCGTGCATCCGAGCGCGAACGTCGACGCCTCGGCGCAGGTCGCGGCCAGCGCCGTGATCGGCCCGAACGTGACGGTCGAGGCGGGCGCCGTGATCGGCGAGCAGGTGCGGCTCGACGCGAACGTGTTCGTCGGCGCCGGCACGCGGATCGGCAGCGGTTCGCATCTTTACCCGAACGTGGTCGTCTATCACGGCTGCGAACTCGGCGAGCGTGCGATCGTCCATTCGGGCGCCGTGATCGGCTCGGACGGGTTCGGCTTCGCGCCCGACTTCGTTGGCGACGGCGCGGCGCGTACCGGCAGCTGGGTGAAGATCCCGCAGGTCGGCGGCGTGAAGATCGGCCCCGACGTCGAGATCGGCGCGAACACCACGATCGACCGCGGCGCGATGGCCGACACGGTCATCGAGGCGTGCGTGAAGATCGACAACCTCGTGCAGATCGCGCACAACTGCCGGATCGGCGCCTACACCGTGATCGCGGGCTGCGCGGGCATCGCCGGCAGCACCACGATCGGCCGCCATTGCATGATCGGCGGCGCGGTCGGGATCGCCGGGCACCTGACGCTCGGCGACTACGTGATCATCACGGCGCAATCGGGCGTATCGAAATCGCTGCCCAAGGCAGGCATGTACACGAGCGCGTTTCCGGCCGTCGAGCACGGCGACTGGAACCGCAGCGCGGCGCTCGTGCGCAATCTCGACAAGCTTCGCGACCGGATTCGTGCGCTCGAGACCTCGCTCGCCGCGCGCGACGCGGGCCCCGCGCAGGACTGACCGTCACCAGGGCGCGGCGGTTCGGCCGGACCGGCCGCCGCCGCAATCACGAGGGCCGCTCGCCGCGGCCCGTACCAGCATTTGCAGTCACCACCGCGCAGCGATTGCGTGAGACGAACCATCATGAACACCGAACAAATCAACTTCGACATTCACAAGATCCTCACGCTGCTGCCGCACCGTTATCCGTTCCTGCTCGTCGATCGCGTGCTCGAACTCACGCCGCACGAAAGCATCAAAGCCCTGAAGAACGTCACGATCAACGAACCGTTCTTCACCGGCCACTTCCCGCAGCGTCCGGTGATGCCGGGCGTGCTGATCATCGAGGCGCTGGCGCAGGCCGCCGCGCTGCTGACGTTCGCCGAGGAAGAGCCGAAGAATCCCGGCAACACGCTGTACTACTTCGTCGGCATCGACGGCGCGCGCTTCAAGCGCGTGGTCGAGCCGGGCGACCAGCTGATCCTCAACGTGAAGTTCGAGCGCTACATTCGCGGCATCTGGAAGTTCAAGGCCACGGCCGAGGTCGAAGGCAAGGTGGCTGCCGAAGCCGAGCTGATGTGTACGGTGAAGTCGGCCGATGCGGCGCCCTGAGCGGCGCGCGGCATTTCCGACTCCGCACTGACTACTGAGAGGCAACCGCGCATGACCAGGATTCATCCCACGGCGATCATCGAGCCGGGCGCGCAGATCGACGAGACCGTCGAGATCGGCCCGTATGCGATCGTCGGTCCGCACGTGACGATCGGCGCGCGCACCACGATCGGCTCGCACAGCGTGATCGAGGGACACACGACGCTCGGCGAGGACAACCGCATCGGCCATTACGCGTCGGTGGGCGGCCGTCCGCAGGACATGAAGTACCAGGACGAGCCGACCCGGCTCGTGATCGGCCACCGCAACACGATCCGCGAATTCACGACGATCCACACCGGCACCGTGCAGGACGCCGGCGTGACCACGCTCGGCGACGACAACTGGATCATGGCCTACGTCCACATCGGCCACGACTGCCGCGTCGGCAACCACGTGATCCTGTCGAGCAACGCGCAGATGGCCGGCCACGTCGAGATCGGCAACTGGGCGATCGTGGGCGGCATGTCGGGCGTCCACCAGTTCGTGCGGATCGGTGCGCATTCGATGCTGGGGGGCGCCTCGGCGCTGGTGCAGGACGTGCCGCCGTTCGTGATCTCGGCCGGCAACAAGGCGGTGCCGCACGGCATCAACGTCGAGGGCCTGCGCCGCCGCGGCTTCGCGCCCGAGTCGGTCGCCGCGCTGCGCAACGCGTACCGGATCGTCTACAAGAGCGGCAACACGCTCGACGAGGCGAAGGCCGAACTGCGCGAACTGATCGCGGCGGGCGGCGAGCATTTGGCCGAGGTGACGGCGTTCGTCGATTTCATCGACGCGTCGCAGCGCGGCATCATCCGCTGACGCGATGGCGCTCCAACCGAAACCGTTGCGAATCGCGCTCGCGGCCGGCGAGCCATCGGGCGACCTGCTCGCCGCGTCGCTGCTGGGCGGCCTTCACGCGCGGCTGCCGGCGGCGTCGCATTACTACGGGATCGGCGGCCCGCGCATGATCTCGGCCGGCTTCGAATCGCACTGGCCGATGGACCGTCTGACGGTGCGCGGCTATGTCGAGGCGCTCAAGGAAATCCCGGCGATCCTGAAGATTCGCGGCGAGCTGAAGCGCCAGCTGCTGGCCGAGCCGCCCGATGCGTTCATCGGCGTCGATGCGCCCGACTTCAATTTCGGCGTCGAGCAGTCGCTGCGCGAGGCCGGTATTCCGACCATCCACTTCGTCTGCCCGTCGATCTGGGCATGGCGTGGCGGGCGCATCAAGAAGATCGTGAAGGCGGTCGACCACATGCTGTGCCTGTTCCCGTTCGAACCGGCGCTGCTCGAGAAATCGGGCGTGGCCTCGACCTACGTCGGCCATCCGCTCGCCGACGAGATCCCGCTCGAACCCGACACGCACGGCGCGCGCATCGCGCTCGGGCTGCCCGAGCGCGGCCCCGTGATCGCGGTGCTGCCCGGCAGCCGGCGCTCGGAGATCGCGCTGATCGGGCCGACCTTCTTCGCGGCGATGGCGCTGATGCACCAGCGCGAGCCCGGCGTGCGCTTCGTGATGCCGGCCGCGACGCCGGCGCTGCGCGCGCTGCTGCAGCCGCTCGTCGACGCGCATCCGCAGCTGCCGCTGACGCTGACCGACGGCCGCTCGCAGGTGGCGATGACGGCCGCCGACGCGATCCTCGTCAAGAGCGGCACCGTGACGCTCGAGGCCGCGCTGCTGAAGAAGCCGATGGTGATCTCGTACAAGGTGCCCTGGCTGACCGGGCAGATCATGCGTCGGCAGGGCTACCAGCCCTACGTCGGGCTGCCGAACATCCTGGCCGGACGCTTCGTGGTGCCGGAGCTGCTGCAGCACTTCGCGACGCCGCAGGCGCTGGCCGACGCGACACTCACGCAGCTGCGCGATGAAGCGAACCGCCGCACGCTGACCGAAATCTTCACCGAGATGCATCTGGCGCTGCGCCAGAACACGGCCGCGCGCGCGGCCGAGGCGGTCGAGCGCGTGATCGCGAGCCGGAAGCCGCGCGCATGAAGGCTGTCCGCACCAAGCGCACCGCCGCGTCGCTCGCCGCCGAGCAGGTCGGCTTCAGCTTCGACGCGCCGGGCGAGATCGTCTGCGGCGTGGATGAGGCGGGCCGCGGGCCGCTCGCGGGGCCGGTGGTCGCGGCCGCCGTGATCCTCGATCCGGCGCGGCCGATCGTCGGCCTCGACGATTCGAAGGCGCTGAGCGCGAAGAAGCGCGAGCGGCTCTACATCGAGATCGTCGAGCGCGCGCAGGCCTATTGCGTGGCCTCGGCCAGCGTCGAGGAAATCGACACGCTGAACATCCTGCACGCCACCATGCTCGCGATGAAGCGCGCGGTGGAGGGGCTCGCGGTGCTGCCGACGCTCGCGAAGATCGACGGCAACCGCTGCCCGACGCTCGCGGTCCGCAGCGAGGCGATCATCGGCGGCGACGCGCTGGTGCCGAGCATCTCGGCCGCCTCGATCCTCGCCAAGGTCACGCGCGACCGGATGCTGGTCGATCTGCACGCGAGCTTCCCGCTCTACGGCTTCGACGTCCATTCCGGCTACGGCACGCCGAAACACCTCGCGGCGCTGCGCGAACACGGGCCGTGCGAGCATCACCGCCGCTCGTTCGCGCCGGTACGCGCCGCGCTCGATCTCACCCGATAGCAGACGGCGCGATGAAGTCGATCACCTCGCGCGACAACCCGCTCTACAAGCGCCTGAAGGCGCTGGCGGGTTCGACGCAACAACAACGCCGCGGCGCCCAGGCGCTGCTCGAAGGCCTGCATCTGGCATCGGCCTATCTCGACGCGAACGGCCAGCCCGAACTCTGCGTCGTCACCGATGGCGCGCTCGCGCACGACGAGACGCACGCGATCGTCGCGCGCATCGAGCCGCAGCGCGTGGTGGCGCTGCCCGACGCGCTGTTCGGCCAGCTGTCGGGCGTCGTCAACGGCGTCGGCATGCTGCTGCTGGTCGAGCGGCCCGCCGCGCCGCTGCCCGAGCGCGTGACGGGCACGGCCGTGGTGCTCGACGGCGTGCAGGACGCCGGCAACGTCGGCTCGATCCTGCGCAGCGCGGCCGCGGCCGGCGTCGCGCAGGTGTTCTGCGTGAGCGGCACGGCCTACGCGTGGTCGTCGAAGGTGCTGCGCTCGGGAATGGGCGCACACTTCCTGCTCAGCATCCATGAGGACGTCGATGCGGCCGGGCTGATCGCGCGGCTCGGCGTGCCGGTCGCGCTGACCGATTCGCATGGCGCCCGCGCGATCGACGACTGCGACCTGAGCGGCCCGGTGGCCTGGGTGTTCGGCAACGAAGGGGCGGGTGTATCAGCGCCGTGGCGCGAGGCGGCGGCGCTGCGCGTGACGATCCCGCAGCCGGGCGGCATGGAATCGCTGAACGTGGCGGCGGCAGCGGCCGTCTGCCTGTTCGAGCAGTGCCGGCAGCAGCGGCGGCGCTGAGCCCGGCGCTTCAGTCGAAAAAAACGGCGGATGCCCCTGAGGCACCCGCCGTTTTTTCACGCGTGTCGGGTTCTGCCGCGCCGGCCCGCCGCGCTCAGTACGACTGCCGGTCGAGCTTGATCTCCTGCAGGATCGTGGTGGCGATCTCCTCGATCGACTTGTGCGTCGACGACAGCCAGTTGATCCCTTCGCGACGCATCATCGCCTCGGCCTCGTTGATCTCGAAGCGGCAGTTCTCGGGCGACGCGTACTTGCTGCCGGGGCGCCGCTCGTTGCGGATCTCGGAGAGCCGCTGCGCGTCGATCGACAGCCCGAACAGCTTGTCGCGATGCTGGGCCAGTTCGCCCGGCAGCTTGCCGCGCTCGAAGTCCTCGGGAATCAGCGGATAGTTCGCGGCCTTCACGCCGTACTGCATCGCCAGGTAGAGACTGGTCGGCGTCTTGCCGCTGCGCGACACACCCACCAGGATCACTTCGGCCTCGGCGAGATTGCGGTCGGACTGGCCGTCGTCGTGCGCGAGCGAGAAGTTGATGGCCTCGATCCGCGTCTTGTATTCCTCGGTGTCCGCGTTCTGGTGGCCGCGGCCCATCGCGTGGGTCGATTTCAGCTGCAGCTCCTGCTCGAGCGGCTCGACGAAGCGCTGGAACATGTCGAGGATCAGCGCGTTGGAGCGCTTGACGATGTCGTTCGACTCGCCGTCCACCAGCGTCGTGAACACGATCGGCCGGCGGCCGTCGAGCTGCGCCGCGTCGTTGATCTTCTGCACCGTCAGGTATGCCTTGTCGTGCGAATCGACGAACGGCACGCGCACGAGCCGGAACTTCTGGTCGAACTGGGACAGGATCGAGTGCGCGAAGGTTTCGGCGGTGATCCCGGTGCCGTCGGAGACGATGAAAACGGTTGGAAGCATGAATGGCGAGCGTGCGCGATGGCGGCCTGGACGGCCGGAAGCGGCCATTCTAGCAGGGCCGGCGCGCCTCGTTCCGGCCCGCGCGGGCGGGCCGCCGCGCCGTTGCAGGCGTGGCGCGCGGATCGCGCGCGGCCATGCCGGACGCCCGACGCGGGGTTGGCTGGCGCCCTCGCGGCCCCGGTTCGAGCGCGCGCTCGGGCCGCATTCGCACATCGCGCGGCCGGCACGGTAGAATAGCGACCAACCTGTTGGATAAGCCGTTGCGGAAAAGACATCACGATCGCGTCTTTTTTACCGCCGCTGGCTTGTGTTCCCGGCAAATTGGGCGATTTGTCTGCTTGTTCGCCTTTCTGCCGGGATTTTTACAAGCCGCGCCGCTTCGCGAATGCTTATCCAACAGGTCGCGCGATGCACGCCCCGCTTTTTGCAAGCGGTCGTGCATCAAGCCCAATCGCGCGATCGTGAATTTTTTTCACACTTAGGGGCTTGTATGACTAACGCAGCAAACGTCGCAAAGGACCAGGCGTATGTAATCCCGTTCGAGCAGTTGCGGATGAATGATGTCGAGATCGTGGGGGGCAAGAATGCCTCCCTCGGCGAGATGATCAGCCAGCTTTCCGAGGCCGGCGTGCGCGTTCCCACCGGGTTCGCCACGACGGCGCTCGCGTTCCGCGACTTCCTCGCTCACAACGACCTCACCGACCGCATCGCGAAACGCCTCGAGTCGCTCGATATCGACGACGTGAAGGCGCTCGCCGTCGCGGGCGCCGAGATCCGCAAGTGGATCGTCGACGCGCCGCTGCAGCCGCGGCTCGAGGAAGGCATCCGCGAACAGTTCAAGGTGCTCTGCCAGAGCTCGCCGGAAGAGCTGTCGTTCGCGGTCCGTTCGTCGGCCACGGCCGAGGATCTGCCCGACGCATCGTTCGCCGGCCAGCAGGAGTCCTACCTGAACGTGGTCGGCATCGACGACGTGCTCGACCGCATGAAGCACGTGTTCGCGTCGCTCTACAACGACCGCGCGATCTCGTACCGCGTCCACAAGGGCTTCACGCACGCCGAGGTCGCGCTGTCGGCCGGCGTGCAGCGCATGGTGCGCTCCGACGTCGGCGCGGCCGGCGTGATGTTCACGATCGACACCGAGTCGGGCTTCAAGGATGCCGTGTTCGTCACCTCGAGCTATGGCCTTGGCGAAACCGTGGTGCAGGGCGCCGTGAACCCGGACGAGTTCTACGTGTTCAAGACCACGCTCGCCCAGGACAAGTACCCGATCATCCGTCGCTCGATCGGCTCGAAGCTGATCAAGATGGAGTTCACGCAGCCGGGCGAGCCGGGCCGCGTGAAGACGGTCGACGTCACGCACGAGCAGCGCAACCGCTACTCGATCACCGATGCCGACGTGATCGAGCTGGCCAAGTACGCGGTGATCATCGAGAAGCACTACCAGCGCCCGATGGACATCGAGTGGGGCAAGGACGGCCGCGACGGCAAGATCTTCATCCTCCAGGCGCGCCCGGAAACCGTGAAGAGCCAGGCCAACGGCAAGGTCGAGCAGCGCTTCAAGCTGAAAGGCCAGTCGCAGGTGCTCGCGACCGGCCGTGCGATCGGCCAGAAGATCGGCGCCGGCCCGGTGCGCGTGATCCAGGACCCGTCGGAAATGGAGCGCGTGCAGCCCGGTGACGTGCTGGTGGCCGACATGACCGACCCGAACTGGGAGCCGGTGATGAAGCGCGCCTCCGCGATCGTCACGAACCGCGGCGGCCGTACCTGCCACGCGGCGATCATCGCGCGCGAGCTCGGCGTGCCGGCCGTGGTCGGCTGCGGCGACGCGACCGACGTGCTGAAGGACGGCGCGCTCGTGACCGTGTCGTGCGCGGAAGGCGACGAAGGCAAGATCTACGACGGCCTGCTCGAGACCGAAGTGACGGAAGTGCAGCGCGGCGACCTGCCGACCATCCCGGTCAAGATCATGATGAACGTCGGCAACCCGCAGCTCGCGTTCGACTTCTCGCAGCTGCCGAACGGCGGCGTCGGGCTCGCGCGGCTCGAGTTCATCATCAACAACAACATCGGCGTCCACCCGAAGGCGATCCTCGAGTATCCGAACGTCGATTCGGACCTCAAGAAGGCCGTGGAGAGCGTCGCGCGCGGCCATGCCTCGCCGCGTGCGTTCTACGTCGACAAGCTGACCGAAGGCATCGCGACGATCGGCGCGGCGTTCTATCCGAAGCCCGTGATCGTGCGTCTGTCCGACTTCAAGTCGAACGAGTACAAGAAGCTGATCGGCGGCTCGCGCTACGAGCCGGACGAGGAAAACCCGATGCTGGGCTTCCGCGGCGCGTCGCGCTACATCGCCGACGACTTCGCGCAGGCCTTCGAGATGGAGTGCATGGCGTTGAAGCGCGTGCGCGACGAGATGGGCCTGACCAACGTCGAGATCATGGTGCCGTTCGTGCGGACCGTGAAGCAGGCCGAGCGCGTGGTGGGCCTGCTCGCCAAGTACGGTCTCAAGCGCGGCGAGAACGGCCTGCGCCTGATCATGATGTGCGAGGTGCCGTCCAACGCGATCCTGGCCGAACAGTTCCTCGAGCACTTCGACGGCTTCTCGATCGGCTCGAACGACCTGACGCAGCTCACGCTCGGCCTCGATCGCGACTCGGGCATGGAACTGCTCGCCGTCGATTTCGACGAGCGCGATCCGGCCGTAAAGTTCATGCTCAAGCGCGCGATCGACACCTGCCGGCGCCTCGGCAAGTACGTCGGCATCTGCGGCCAGGGCCCGTCCGATCATCCGGACTTCGCGCAATGGCTGACCGAAGAGGGCATCGAGTCGATCTCGCTGAACCCGGATACGGTCATCGCGACCTGGCAGGCGCTCGCGAAGACGCAGAAGTAAGGCGCTTTCGTAAGCGGCCTTCGCGAGGCCGGCTCCGGCGGGCGGCGTTTTGCCGTCATATGCCGGAGTCGCCCGCCGGAGCCCGATTCAGGCACGGCTCTGTGCTATAAACACCCCGGTGGCTACCGGGGTGTTTTCGTTTGGAGGTCGGGATGTTGTCAGGCGAACTGATCTGGTGGATCGGCGTCGGCGTGCTGGTGGTGGCCGAACTGATGACGGGCACGTTCTATCTGCTGATGATCGCGCTCGGCTTCGTCGCCGGCGGCCTCGTCCACCTGGCCGGCGGCGCGCCGCATGCGCAGGTGGCCGCCGCCGCGCTGGTCGCGCTGGTGCTGCTGGTGGCGCTGCGTCGCTCGCGCTTCGGGCGCCGCCAGAAGCGCGACGCGTCGGCCAATCCCGACGTCAATCTCGACATCGGCGCGGCGCTCGATATCGCGCGCTGGCATGAGCGGCGCGCGCGCGTGCCGTATCGCGGCGCCGACTGGGACGTCGAACTCGCCGAGGGCGAGCGCGACGACGCGCTGCACTATGAAGTGCGCGCGGTACGGGGAAACTGTCTGATCGTCGCGGCGCGGCAGCGGGGCTGAGTGCCCGGCGCGCCGCGACGATCCGTCAATCACAGGGAGGCTGGTTTCATGAATGCGCTGATTTTCTGGGTGGTGCTGCTCGTCATCGTGTTCGTGGTGCTGTCGAAGACGGTGAAGATCGTCCCGCAGCAGCACGCCTGGGTGCTCGAACGCTTCGGGCGCTTTCACGCGACGCTGTCGCCGGGGCTCAACGTGGTGCTGCCGTTTATCGACCGGATCGCCTACCGCCACGTGCTGAAGGAGATCCCGCTCGACGTGCCGAGCCAGGTTTGCATCACGCGCGACAACACGCAGCTGCAGGTGGACGGCGTGCTGTATTTCCAGGTCACCGACCCGATGAAGGCCTCGTATGGCTCGAGCAACTTCGTGCTGGCGATCACGCAGCTGTCGCAGACCATGCTGCGCTCGGTGATCGGCAAGCTCGAACTCGACAAGACCTTCGAGGAGCGCGACTTCATCAACCACAGCATCGTGTCGGCGCTCGACGTCGCCGCGTCGAACTGGGGCGTGAAGGTGCTGCGCTACGAGATCAAGGATCTCACGCCGCCCAAGGAGATCCTGCACGCGATGCAGGCGCAGATCACCGCCGAGCGCGAGAAGCGCGCGCTGGTGGCGGCCTCGGAAGGGCGCCGGCAGGAGCAGATCAACCTGGCCTCGGGCGCGCGCGAGGCCGCGATCCAGAAGTCCGAGGGCGAGCGGCAGGCGGCCATCAACCACGCGCAGGGCGAGGCCGCGGCGATCCTCGCGGTGGCCGAGGCCAACGCGCAGGCGATCCAGAAGATCGCGCAGGCAATCCAGTCGCAGGGCGGCATGGAGGCGGTGAACCTGAAGGTGGCCGAGCAGTACGTGAGCGCGTTCGCGAACCTGGCCAAGCAGGGCAACACGCTGATCGTGCCGTCGAATTTGTCTGACCTGAGCACGTCGATTGCTTCGGCGCTGACGATCGTCAACCGCGGCGTGCCGGGGGCCGCGAAGGGCTGATGCCCGGCGCTATGCCGGCGCTATTGGCAAGCGCAGCAAGGAAAACGGCCCGCGGGATGCGGGCCGTCGTCGTTTCAGGGGGCAGGGACGGGTTAGGGGCGGGTGAGCCGCAAGCCGCTTCAGGCGGAACCGGCGCCCGCGCGCATGATCCGCGCCTTTTCGCGCTCCCAGTCGCGCTTCTTCTCGGATTCGCGCTTGTCGTGCAGCTTCTTGCCCTTGGCGAGGCCGATCTCGCACTTGACGCGCCCGCCCTTGTAATGGAAGTTCAGCGGCACGAGCGTGTAGCCGCGCTGCTCGACCTTGCCGATCAGCTTCTTGATCTCGTCACGATGCAGCAGTAGCTTGCGCGTGCGGACCGGATCGGGCTGGATGTGCGTCGAAGCTTCGGGCAGCGGGCTGATGTGCGTGCCGATCAGGAAGATCTCGGCGTTCTTGACGATCACGTAGCCTTCCCTGATCTGGCCACGGCCCGCGCGCAGCGCCTTGACCTCCCATCCTTCGAGCACGAGCCCTGCTTCGTAGCGTTCCTCGATGTGATAGTCGAAGAAGGCCTTTCTGTTGTCTATGATGCTCATGAAAGGAAATGGCCAACTCGTTTAAAATCACGATTTTAGCAAAGCGGGGCGCGGTTGGCCCGGCTCGGCCCCCACTCTTGATGCCGCGAGATTTATGGCAGATGTCCAGAAAACCGTATTGATCCGCCATTCGGCGGAACAGATGTTCGACCTCGTCACCGACGTGGCCGACTACCCGAACTTCCTGCCGTGGTGCGGCGGCATCGAAATCCGCCGCCAGGACGAGACCGGCATGGAGGCGCGGATCGACATCAACTTCAAGGGCATCCGGCAGCACTTCGCGACCCGCAACACGCAGGAGCGGCCGCACCGCATCGACATGGAGTTCGCCGACGGCCCGTTCAAGAAGTTCACGGGCTACTGGCGCTTCACGCCGCTGCGCGCCGATGCCTGCAAGATCGAGTTCTCGCTGCACTACGAATTCACCAACGTGATCCTCGAGAAGATCATCGGCCCGGTGTTCAGCCACATCGCGAACACCTTCGTCGATTCGTTCGTCAAGCGCGCCGACCAGCGCTACGGGAAGGGCTGACGATGCTGGCCGTGCAGGTGTGCTACGCGCTGCCCACGCAGCAGACGCTGATCGATCTGGCGGTGCCGGAGAACACCACCGTGCGCGCGGCGATCGAGGCGAGCGGGATCGTGGCCCGGCACCCCGAGATCGACGTGAGCGTCGCGAAGACGGGCGTGTTCGGCAAGCTCGCGCCGCTCGACACCGTGCTGCGCGACGGCGACCGCGTCGAGATCTACCGGCCGCTGGTGGTCGACCCCAAGGCGGCGCGCCAGCGGCGCGTGGACAAGACGCGCCGCGAAGGGTCCGAGGAGGGCCGCAAGTGGCAGCACAAGGATTCGCGCTGAGGCGTTGACGTTCGTCTTGCCCGCGGACTCGGCTGCCTCGGCGTCCGCGTGCTTTCCGGGGCAGGAGTGCTGGTGCTGGCGCCGTGTAGCGTTGCGCGGCCGTTCCTGCCTGCCACCTCGTTCCGTTTCCCTATCTGGTCATCGATGCAGCGGCGCCCCGGCTTGCCCGGCTGGCGCCCGGCTCAGTGCGCCGGCCGCCTGAGCGCGGCCTCCTGTTCGAGGTCGGGGCTGCCGGGGCCGGCCGGCGGCGGCGCGGTGTTGCCGTGGCGCCGCACGGCGCCGTAGACGCCCGCCAGCAGCAGCACCAGCGCGCCGGCCTCCAGCGGCCGCGGCAGCCGCGCCTCGAACGCGAAGCCGTAAAGCATCGCGAACACCGTTTCGAACACGATCAGCTGGCCCGTCAGCGTGAGCGGCAGGCGCCTGGATGCCGCATTCCACAGACAGTTGCCGAGCCACGACGCGCCGATCGCGAGACCAAGATTGAGCAGCCAGAAGGCCGGCCAGCGGCCCGGCGCCGGCATCGCGACGCTGCCGGCCGGCAGTAGCGCGAGCGCGAGCCAGCCGAGCGCGCCGACCAGCCCGGTAACGACACCCCACAACACCGACCATTCGTTGCCGTCGAAGCGATGGTGCCGCCGCAGGTAGCGCGCGTTGGCGACCGCGTACCAGGTCCAGCTCGCGAGCGCGCCGGCCGCGCAGCCGACGCCGGCGAGCTTGTCGAGGGTGGAGGTGGCGCGCGCCGCGCTCGAGGTGAACAGGTCGACGTTGATGCAGGCGATGCCGGCCGCGACCAGCACGAGCGGCAGCACGAGGCGGCGCAGCGGCACCGCGTCGGCGTCGCGCAGCCCGGCGAGCGTGACCGTGACGGGCAGCACGCCGACGATCAGCGAGCTCGGCGCGATGCCGATCAGGTGGACGGCCGTGGCCAGCAGCATGTAGTAGCCGAGATTGCCGACGATCGCGAGCTGCACGAGCGCGCCCAGATCCTCGCGCGTGAGCCGCGCCAGCAGCGAGCGCGCGGCCGGCAGCGCGACCAGCGCCGAGACCAGCCCGTACATCGTGTAGCGGCCCGCGCTCAGCGCCAGCGGCGAGACCTCGGCGAGCAGCCGCGGGACCAGAAATACCATGCCCCAGAGGGCCCCGGCGAGGATGCCGTAGATGATGCCGCGCTGCATGACGAATTTCCTTGCGACCAGGCGAGATTCAGGGGCAGCGCATCGTAGCGGGGCGGGGCCGGGCCGTCTTGTCGAATCCTGCGCTCGGCGAGGATCTAGCGGGCCGCTTACTTCAATCGGGCGGCGCGTTCCGCGAGACGGCGAGGGGTGGTGGACGTGGCCGAGGCAGCATCCGGGACGGCACGGCCGCCGCCCGATGTTCGGATCCGAACATCGCGGCGCGGCGGCGAAATCCGGACGAACGCCTGACGAAGCACAAAGCGAACGGCTGCCGGGGAAGCCGCTAAGCCGTTGTTCGTGTTGTGAAAATCTGCCGCGCATCGCGTATAATTCGGCTTTGCGCCCATAGGATCTGCCATGCGTCTCATCCAAAAAGCACTCACGTTCGATGACGTGCTCCTCGTCCCGGCGTTCTCCGACGTCCTGCCGCGCGACACCAGCCTCAAGACCCAACTCACCCGCAACATCGCCCTGAACATGCCGCTCGTGTCCGCCGCCATGGACACGGTGACGGAAGGCCGTCTCGCGATCGCGATGGCGCAGCAGGGTGGCGTGGGGATCGTCCACAAGAACCTGACGCCCGCCGAGCAGGCGCGCGAGGTCGCGAAGGTCAAGCGCTTCGAATCGGGTGTGGTGCGCGACCCGATCACGGTGCCGCCGACGATGAAGGTGCGAGATGTAATCGCGCTGTCGCGCCAGCATGGCATTTCCGGGTTCCCGGTCGTCGAGGGCGCGCAGCTGGTCGGCATCGTGACGAACCGCGACCTGCGCTTCGAAAGCCGCCTCGATGACGTGGTGCAGTCGATCATGACGCCGCGCGAGCGCCTCGTGACGGTCAAGGAGGGCACGCCGCTCGCCGAGGCCAAGGCGCTGATGCACAGCCACCGCCTCGAGCGCGTGCTGGTGGTGAACGATGCGTTCGAGCTGCGCGGCCTGATGACGGTGAAGGACATCACCAAGCAGACCGAGCACCCGGACGCCTGCAAGGACGAGCATGGCAAGCTGCGCGTGGGCGCGGCCGTGGGCGTGGGCGCCGACAACGAGGAGCGCGTCGAGCTGCTGGTGCAGGCCGGCGTCGACGTGATCGTCGTCGATACCGCGCACGGCCACAGCAAGGGCGTGCTCGAGCGCGTGCGCTGGGTCAAGCAGAACTTCCCGCGGGTCGAGGTGATCGGCGGCAACATCGCCACCGCCGCCGCCGCGAAGGCGCTGGTCGAGTACGGCGCGGACGCCGTCAAGGTCGGTATCGGCCCGGGCTCGATCTGCACGACGCGGATCGTGGCCGGCGTGGGCGTGCCGCAGATCAGCGCGATCGCCAACGTGTCCGAGGCGCTGCGCGGCACCGGCGTGCCCTGCATCGCTGACGGCGGCGTGCGCTTCTCGGGCGACGTGTCGAAGGCGCTGGCCGCCGGCGCGAACGCCGTGATGATGGGCAGCATGCTGGCCGGCACCGAGGAAGCGCCGGGCGACGTGTTCCTGTACCAGGGCCGCCAGTACAAGTCGTACCGCGGCATGGGCTCGGTGGGTGCGATGAAGGACGGCGCCGCCGACCGCTACTTCCAGGACAACTCCGCGAACATCGACAAGCTCGTGCCGGAAGGCATCGAAGGGCGCGTCGCGTACAAGGGTTCGGTCAACGCGATCCTGTTCCAGCTCGTCGGCGGCGTGCGCGCGAGCATGGGCTACTGCGGCTGCCGCACCATCGAGGAGCTGCACGAGAAGGCCGAGTTCGTCCAGATCACCGCGGCCGGCATGCGCGAATCGCACGTCCACGACGTGCAGATCACCAAGGAAGCCCCCAACTACCACGTGGACTGATCGCCGATGAAACCACTGCTGCGCGTCGTACTCGTCATCGATGCCCTGCTGCTGCTCGCAGGGGGTGTGCTGTTCGTGCTGACGCCCTGGAAGGGGCTGTACGACGCGCTGCAGCTGGTGCCGGTCGATCCGGCGATGGTCGGCCAGGCGTTCGGCATCGCGCTGCTCGGGCTGGCCTGGCTCGCGTTCCATGCCTCGTTCAACGGTGACCTGACCGCCGGCGTCGCGCGCGCGGTCGGCCACGTGAACTGGCTGATCGGCGTGCTGATGGTGGTCTGGCTGATCGGCCTGCACCGACCCGAGCTGACCGCGTTCGGGCAGCTCGTGTCGGTGGCGACCGCCGTCGTGCTGTTCGTGGTCGGATTGGGCGGTGTGCGGCTGGCCTCGGCGGTGCGCCGGCGCGAGCGCGTGCTGGCGGCTGAGGCCAAGACGCAGCAGGTCGTGACGCGGCGCGAGGTGGCTGCCGATGCCGTGCCGGCGCCGGCGCCCGCGCCCGCGCCGGTCGTGGTGCCGCCGCAGCCGCATCCGGCCGCGACGCGCGTCGAGCCCGGCATCGGCGCGGCGGGTACGTCGGCCCCGACCGGGCGCGTGGAGCCGGCGGGAACCGGTGCGCCGTCGTATGCGCCGCCCGCCACGCCCGGTTCCGCCACCGATCCGACGCGGTCGCCTCCGCGCGGCTGAGCGGGGTCGCGCCTCGTTCGCCAGTGCGTTCGCGTGTACCGAGCGCTCGCCGGGCACTCATTGCACGCTGATCGGGCCTTGTGCCCGGACCGTTTTCCGATTCAGATGCAGCGCCGCGTGCGCTGCTTTTCTTACCTGTTTGTATTCATCTCGTAGCCTGCCATGCACGACAAAATCCTGATTCTCGACTTCGGTTCGCAAGTCACCCAACTGATTGCGCGGCGGGTTCGCGAAGCGCACGTCTACTGCGAAATCCACCCGAACGACGTCAGCGACGAATTCGTCCGCGAGTTTGCGCCGAAGGGCGTGATCCTGTCGGGCAGCCACGCGAGCACCTACGAGGACCACCAACTGCGCGCGCCGCAGGCCGTCTGGGATCTCGGCGTGCCGGTGCTCGGCATCTGCTACGGGATGCAGACCATGGCCGTGCAGCTCGGCGGCAAGGTGGAGTGGAGCGATCACCGCGAATTCGGCTACGCCGAAGTGCGTGCGCATGGCCACACGCGCCTGCTCGACGGCATCGAGGATTTCCGCACCGAGGAAGGCCACGGCATGCTGAAGGTGTGGATGAGCCACGGCGACAAGGTGGGCGAGCTGCCGCCCGGCTTCAAGCTGATGGCGTCGACGCCGAGCTGCCCGATCGCCGCGATGGCCGACGAGGAACGCGGCTACTACGCCGTGCAGTTCCACCCGGAAGTGACGCATACCCTGAAGGGCCGCCAGCTGCTCGAGCGCTTCGTGCTCGAGATCGCGGCCGCGAAGCCGGACTGGGTGATGCGCGACCATATCGAGGAAGCCGTCGCGCTGATTCGCGAGCAGGTAGGCAGCGAGGAGGTGATCCTCGGCCTGTCGGGCGGCGTCGATTCGAGCGTGGCCGCCGCGCTGATCCATCGCGCGATCGGCGACCAGCTGACCTGTGTGTTCGTGGACCACGGCCTGCTGCGCCTGAACGAAGGGCAGATGGTGCTCGACATGTTCGCGGGGCGACTGCATGCGAAGGTGGTCCATGTGGACGCGTCGGAGCAGTTCCTCGGCCATCTCGCCGGCGTGACCGACCCGGAAGCGAAGCGCAAGATCATCGGGCGTGAATTCGTCGAGGTGTTCCAGGCCGAGGCGAAGAAGCTCAGCAACGCGAAGTGGCTCGCGCAGGGCACGATCTATCCGGACGTGATCGAGTCGGGCGGCGCGAAGACGAAGAAGGCGACGACGATCAAGAGCCACCACAACGTCGGTGGGCTGCCGGAGACGCTGGGGCTGAAGCTGCTCGAACCGCTGCGCGACCTGTTCAAGGACGAGGTGCGTGAGCTGGGCGTGGCGCTCGGGCTGCCGCCGGAGATGGTGTATCGCCATCCGTTCCCGGGGCCGGGCTTGGGCGTGCGGATTCTGGGTGAAGTGAAGCGCGATTACGCGGAGTTGCTGCGTCGCGCCGATGCGATCTTCATCGAGGAATTGCGCGGCACGATCGCGAACGAGCAGGATCTGGCGGCGGGGATCTGCGATGCGTCGCAGGTCGGGAAGTCGTGGTACGACCTGACGAGCCAGGCGTTTGCGGTGTTCCTGCCGGTGAAGTCGGTGGGCGTGATGGGGGATGGACGGACTTACGACTACGTGACTGCGCTGCGTGCTGTGCAGACGACCGACTTCATGACGGCGCATTGGGCGCATCTACCGTATACGTTGCTGGGGCGGGTTTCGAACCGGATCATCAACGAGGTTCGAGGGATCAATCGGGTGGTTTATGACGTGTCGGGGAAGCCGCCGGCTACGATTGAGTGGGAGTGAAATCAGGTCCTTCGAGGACTACCGCCAGTCAGCAAAAAAGCTGACGATAAAAGTGGCGGTACGAATCGAGACCGGATTAAGACATTCTCGTTCACTATTCAGATCTTTACCGTCTTTGACGGTAAAGATCTTCTCGGAAAAGCTTGTTTTACGCGGCTTTCCAGGCATCAACGGGTCTTTTGATCTCTGACGGTAAAAGCCGTCGAAAAACAAGAGAAAAATCACGGTGCTCATCGGCCCTGCACCGCGCTGTCTGGAGCCAAAGCCCAAGATTTAAGGCGTCTGACCGGTCCGGGATGTGGATGACGGCATCGCCCAGCGGTACTGTCACCTTCCGCTACGTTTCCGTCTCAACGGCCGCCCGCAAAACATTAAATATCGGACGCTAGTCCTGACGGTATTTGATTGGCGATGGCGTGCGAACTGCTGCTGGACGCGCGGAAATCCGTTATCAATGGCATATTTCCCTCGCTTGAAAGTAGCACGTGAAACGCCACGTGACTGAATCAAGACTTTCGGCATGGCGATGGATGCCTATTGGGCCAATACACGATGGGCCGACACCACCCGCGGCGCGCGTCAACATAGCATTGACCCGGAACCCTGCTCCATTTTTCGGAATCGTCTGCTGACTGAAATTCAACCTGAAGACCCGCGGCCCTTTTGCAACAAGGACAAGGACAAGGAACGCGGGGCGCCAGCCACCGCGGTGCAGATTCGGGGCAGCGTGAAGCAGGTCTATGTCTACGCCGTCGCTCACGGGGAAAAGGTGGACAACCCTGCTGACAGGGTGGGGTCGTCCACTATCGTCACCGTCGTGCCAAAGGATCGTGCTTTGTCGCCCTTGGAAATCCGGCTGATGGTCCGGCAGATGGAATCGGTGGCATCAAGCTGGCGTTGCGTCTAATCCTGCTGACGTCGGTGCGCAAGCGAACTGAGCCAAGCCACATGGGATGAGGTCGATTTCTAGAGCAAGACCTGGGCAATCCCCACGCATCGGATGAAAGGGCGCAATCCATGTGATCTATCTGTCGCGCCAGGCGCTCGACATCTTCGTTAAGCTGCATGCCTGCGCAGCCGGCTCGAAATTCGTTTTTCCTTCCCGTTGCGATCCACGGCGTTGCATGTCCAACGCGACCTTGAACCGGGTCACCCAACTCGTGGCGGAAGCTCCAGCATGTTAGCGCCAATATAAAACCGGCCCACCCACCGAAAGGTGGGTTAGTTTTCGGGCGGCGTTGACAGGTACGGCCGTCAGGTAAAAGCGGCCCGGTTGCAACCGAACACGACGTGGGTTCTCAATGCGCTGCTCGTCAAACTGCGCGACGAGCCGTCCGTGCAGTGTCATGCCGGGATGACGTTCGGGTACGGCGGATATCGTGGCGACGGCGAAATATCTTGACGGAAAGACCGCCGGCAATCCGGTTTTCATCGATCTTTGTCAATGGCGCTGATATTCCGTTAATCGCGATGTTGCATCGCAGCGTGCCATCACGTGGAAATTATCAACTGCCTCGAACTAAATCCAGACGATTCGATGGAGATTTTATCGGCTGTTATGCAGAAAATCGTACCTGGATAATCCGCTCACCGATTGACATCGAGTAAAAATTGCCGAATCGATTAAGTGCCAATTCAACGTTTACCATTTCTTTCATTTTTCCCCTAAAGTGGCGGTGCCATAAACAGAATGGCCCTACGAGGAAGAACCTGAGAAGAAGGAAAGACATGAGTACGGCGTCGTCAGGCGGCGTTCTATCCAGCTTTGCGAGCCCGCAGGGAGCACCGGCGGGACTCGGCGGACTGGCGGGTTCGCTTGCCACCCATATCGCTAGCCAGGTCGGCCCGGTGGCCGCGCTTGCCGGTCACGTCGATACCGTGCAGCGCGCGGTGCAATTGGCGCAGACAGGCTTCTCGCTGTTGCAGCGGCCGCCGGCCGCGATTGCCGATTCGATCAATCAGGCGGTGGGCAGCACGGCGAAGCTCACGCAGATGAACCGCTACGTCACGCTCGACACGCCGCTTGGCGATGACGTGCTGCTGGTGAGCGTGGCGGTGGTCGACGAGCACGTCAACCGGCTGCCGGAGATGCATCTCGATCTGCTCTCGCACCGCAACGATCTGAAGCCAGCCGACCTGATCGGCCAGCAGGTCCGGCTCAGGTTCGACCCGCAATCCCAACAATCGCTGCTGGCCGCCGCCACTGCCGTGAGCGGCGACGAGACGCGGTATTTCGACGGTTTCGTGGCGTCATTCGACCGTGTCGGCAACCCAGGCAGCGTGACCCAGTATCACATGTCGGTGGTGCCGTGGTTCTGGTTCCTGACGCGCTCGACCGATTGCCGGATCTTTCAGGAGCAGACGGCGCAGGCCATCCTGTCGACCGTGTTTGCCGATCACGGCTTCAGCGATTTCGCGTTCGACATCCATTCCGAGCAACAGCCGCTCGAATACGTGGTGATGTACCAGGAGTCCTATTACAACTTCTGCGCCCGGCTGATGGAGCAGGAAGGGCTGATCTGGACGCACCGCTACGAAAAGGACAAGCACGTCCTCGTGATCGGCGACGGCAACGCCATGTTCCGCCCGATCAAGGGGCTGGCCAGCGTGCCCTACGCCGACAGCGCCTCGAGCGAATACAACGGCATCGACCAACTCAACCAGGGCGGCCATTTCGGCGTCGGCAGGATCGTCTATCGCGACTTCAACCATCAGACGCCGTCGTCGCCGCTGATGATGGTGGAAATCGAATCGACGCTCAAATACGCGCGGCTCGCCACGACCGAGCGTTTCGAACATCAATCGCTCTACGATCACGCCGCCGACGGCGACCGCTACGCGCTCCAGGCCATCGAGGCCGAGGAGGCCGAGGGACAGCGCTACACGGGCCAGGGCTACGCATGGCGCATGACCACGGCCGGCAGCGTCAGCGTGACGGGCCACCCGGTGGCCGCCGACAATCAGGCCTACGTGATCCTGCAGGTGCGCCACGAGGCGGTCAACGACTACACCGCGCACGCGGCCAAGCTGCCGTACCGCAACAGCTTCGTGCTGCTGCCGCAGAAGGTCTCCTACCGCGCGCGGCGCGTCACGCCCAAGCCGCTGATCCAGGGCACCCAATCGGCCATCGTGGTCGGTCCGAAGGGCGAGCAGATCTATACCAACGGCAGCTGCGTGAAGCTGCATTTCCTGTGGGACCGGCGCGGCAAGCTCGATGGCTCCGATTCGATGTGGATCCGGGTGTCGCAGCCGTGGGCCGGCGCCGGCTGGGGCGCGGCCGCGATTCCGCGGATCGGCCAGGAAGTGCTGGTGGCGTTCAATCAGGGCGACCCGGACAACCCGGTGATCGTCGGCCGCGTGTTCAATGGCGAGCAGGGCAACCCGTACCACGGCGCGGCGGGCCAGACGATGGGCATCAAGAGCCAGACGCACAAGGGCGAAGGTTCGAACGAACTGCGCTTCTCCGACGTGAACGGCAGCCAGGAAGTGTTCCTGCACGCCCAGAAGGACATGAACACGGTCATCAAGGATGCCGAAACGCATACCCTCGAGGCCGGCCCGCGCACCGTCTCGCTGCTCAAGGGCAGCGAATCCAAACGGATCCTCGAAGGCGGCATGACCGAGACGATTGCGCTGACCCGCGACACCTCGGCGAACGTCATCAATACCAAGGCGATCGCCAGCAAGGCCGGCCCCGGCATGCAGAGCCACCAGGCCAGCGACGGCATCGAGCACCGCGTGGGCGAAAGCGTCGTGACCATGACGCCCGACGGCATCAAGCTGAGCCACGGCCCGTCGACGATCCTGATCAACGCGAACGGCATCTATCTCGACGGCCCGGTCATCCACCTGAACCAGGGCAGCGTGCAGACGCCCGAGCAGGCGCTGGCGCTGCAATGGGCCGCCGCGCAGGCCATGATCGCGCAGGGTCTCGCCAGCTCGGACCCGGCCACGCGCGCGGCGGCCTCGAAGCTGGCCGAGTCGCTCAAGGCGCAGCAGCTCGCCAAGCTGGCCGACCACGTCTATCACCCGAACGATCCGCCGCCCACCGGCTGGAAGGCGATCGGCAACGATCCCGAAGCGCTCAAGGCCTACGGCCTCAAGCCGAGCGATCTGCAGAAGCCCGGCAGCAACTTCGGCGCGCAGATGTACGCGCCCGATCCGGCCGTGTTCGGCGACACCATGAAGCCGGCCATCGCGTTCAAGGGCACGCAGCAGTTGTTCGGTGAGGACATGACCAACAACCTCGCGCAGGGCCTCGGCAACGATTCGCCGTATTACCGCAACGCCGTCACGATCGGCAAGGACCTTCAGGCCTCCGGGGCGGCGTCAGGCGTCGATCTAACGGGCCACTCGCTCGGCGGCGGACTGGCCTCGGCGGCCTCGGAAGCCAGCGGCTCGTCTGCGATCACGTTCAACGCGGCGGGCCTCGATCCGGGCACGGTCGCCCAATACGGCGGCACCGCGCAGGCCAGCAACATCACCGCCTACCGCGTCGACGGCGATATCCTGACGGGCATGCAGGAAGGCCGCCTCGGCCCGATCAGCGATGGCACGGCCGCGCTGATGCCGAAGGCAGCCGGCACGCCGGTGACGCTCGACGGCACCAGCGTGACCACCGTCGGCCGCCATTTGATGGGCGAAGTGTCGAATGGCCTGGGCCAACAGGTTTCCAAGGACGAGCTGAGTCTCGCCTCCCATCTGAACTCATCGAACTGATGCGATACAAGAATGCAATTGCCGCCGGCACCGTCGCCGCGCTGATCGGCGCGGCGCTGCCGCTCGGCTGGCCCACTCAAGCGCAAGGGATCACCATGACTGGCTTCAAACGCTATGCGCCGGAAGAATTCTTTTCGGGGCAGCAGCTCACGCTGGCCCAGGCCATCCACGACGGCAACCTCGGCAGCGTGCAGCAGCTCGCGCCGAAGACGGACCTGAACACGCCCGGCGCGAAGCACGTCACGCTGCTGTCGTACGCCGTGCAGGAAATCGTGCCGGTCAAGAACGACGCGTCCAGCCCGCGCTACCAAATCATCGCGGTGCTGCTGAAGAACGGCGCCGATCCGAAGGCGAGCCTCGGCCCCGACGGCGGCTCGGTCGCCGAGCTCTCGCTGCGCGCCGATACGCCGAACCTGCTGCGCGTGCTGCTGGACGGCGGCCTGGATCCGAACTGGCTCTACAACGGCGACACGCCGATGCTGTTCGAGGTGGCCGAGAACAAGCTGCTGCCGCAGTTGAAGCTGCTGATCGAACACAAGGCAAACGTCAACGCGCGCGATTCGCTCGGCAAGACGGCGCTGTTCCAGGCGACGATGATCCAGCAGTGGGACACCGTCGATTACCTGCTCGCGCACGGTGCCGATCCGAAGGTCGCGAGCGAACTGGGCGTCTCCTACGGCTGGGTGCTGCAGAACGAACTGAAGAATCACGCCACGCCCGATTCGCCGGCCGCCGCGAGCATCGAGCAGATCCGCCGCAAGATCGTCGCGGCCGGCGCGCCGTGGCCGCCGCTCGATCCGAGGGCCCAGCGCGCGGCCATGCGCGCGCGCGGCGAGAAGGTCGTGACGCCGGCCGGTCAGGCCGACTGATGGCCGATCCGGTCGAGGCGCCGCCGGCCGTCGGCCGGCGCGCGGTGCTCGGCGCGTCCGTGGCGGGCTATGTGCTGTCGCTGCTGCTGCCGGCGATGTATTTCGACAAGGAGCCGGCGCTGAGCGGCCTGGCGCTGCTCGGGCAAGGCTGGTTCGGCCTGCTGACGCTCAATCCGTCGTGGCTGGCCAATCCGCTTTACCTGTTCGCCGCGGTCCAGCTCGCCCGGCGTCGCGACGGCCGGGCCGCGGCGTTCGGCGGCGCCGCACTGGCGTGCGCGCTGTGCTCGTTCTTCACGAGGCACTGGTATTTCAACGAGGCCAATGCGACGCCGATCGCCGGCCTCGGGATCGGTTTTTATGTGTGGCTGCTGGCGCTGGCGGCGTTGCTGCTGGGCAGCCTGCGTTTGCGCCGGAGCGCCGCCGCAATGCACTGAGTCGCGCGCGGGCCTTCGCTTCATTCGATTTTTTCTGACACGGGCAGCTTGCATGACGGATTCCGACAGCCGTATCCGCATCCACGAAGGCAGCGTCGCGCTGCCGGCCGGTTTCGAGGATCGGACTACCAATCTCTTCGTGCCGGCCGACCTGGCCGCGCAGCCGAACTTGAGCGTCGCGCGCGACTGGTTGAAGGACGGCGAAGCGCTCGACGTCTACGTCGATCGCCAGAGCGCGTTGCTCAAATCGCGGTTGCAGGGTTATCGCCTGATCGCGCGCGCGGCCGAGCGGCTCGGCGCGGAAGACGGCGGCATCGCCGGCGAACGGATCGACACCGCCTACCGCAATGGCGCGAAAACCGTGTTCCAGCGGCAGGCGGCGTTCGTCGTCGCGCCGGGGCGCGTGCTGATCTTCACGGCGTCGAGCGCGAAGCGCTTCGGCGACACCGACAACGCACTCTGGTGCGACTGGCTCGACAGCTATCGGCCGGACGCGCCGGAACCGGCGCCGGACCAGGCCTGACCCGCGCAAAGGAGACGTATCGTGTACGAAGCGGCCCGCGTCACCGATCCGATCGAGCACACCAGCGCGCTGGCCGGCTTCCTGGTGGGCGCCGTGCTCGGCATCGCCCTGATTGCCGCCGTGGCGTTCGCCACGTTCACCTGCGGGTTCGGCGTGGCGCTGCTGGCCGGCATGGCCGCCGGCATCGGCGCGCAGGTGCTGTTGTCGCTAGGGGAATCGATCGGGAAGATGTTCAGTTCGCAATCCGGAGCGATCACGCTCGGCTCGCCGAACGTCTACGTGAACGGCAGGCAGGCCGCCTACGCCACGCTCAGCAGCGTGACGTGCAGCAAGCACAACCCGGTACCGCTCGTCGCGCAGGGCTCCACCAACATCTTCATCAACGGCAAGCCGGCCGCCCGCAAGGACGACAAGATCACCTGCGGCGCGACCATCTCGGACGGCTCGCACGACACCTATTTCCACGGCGGCACCCAGACCTGCCTGCCGATCGACGACGAAGTGCCGCCGTGGCTGCGCACCGCCACCGACTGGGCGTTCGCGCTGGCCGGGCTGGTGGGCGGGCTCGGTGGCCTGCTCAAGGAAGCGGGCGGGCTGTCGCGCGCGGTGATGCCGTGCGCGGCGAAATTCATCGGCGGCTACGTGCTCGGCGAGGCGGCGAGCCGCTACGTGATCGGCCCGGCCATCAACAGCGCGATCGGCGGGATGTTCGGCAATCCGGTGGACGTCACCACCGGGCGCAAGATCCTGCTGGCCGAATCGGAAACCGATTACGTCGTGCCCAGCCCGATGCCGGTGGTGATCCGGCGCTTCTATTCGAGCGACCTCGATTACGTCGGCACGCTTGGGCGCGGCTGGGTGCTGCCGTGGGAGCTGCGGCTGCACGCGCGTGACGGGCGGCTCTGGTACACCGACGCGCAGGGGCGCGAGAGCGGCTTCCCGGTCCTGAAGCCGGGCCAGGCCGCGTTCAGCGAGGCCGACCAGCGCTATCTGACCTGCACGCCGGATGGCCGCTACATCCTGCACGACGTCGGCGAAACCTATTACGACTTCGGCCGCTACGAGCCGGGCTCGGGCCGCATCGGCTGGGTGCGCCGGATCGAGGATCAGGCCGGCCAGTGGTGCCGGTTCGAACGCGACAGCCGTGGCCGCGTGCGTGAAATCCAGACCTGCGGCGGCTTGCTGGCCGTGCTCGATTACGAGCCGGAGCACGAGCGGCTCGCCGAGGTGTCGCTCGTCAGCGGCGATCAGCGCCGCCTCGTCGTGGCCTACGGCTACGACGAAAGCGGCCAGGTGGCCTCCGTGACCGACGCGAACGGCGCGGTGGTGCGCCGCTTCACCTATGCCGACGGGCGCATGACGAGCCATTCGAACGCGCTCGGTTTCACGTCGGGCTATACGTGGAAGGCCATCGACGGCACGCCGCGGGTGGTCGCCACCCACACCAGCGAGGGCGAGGCCTGGGCGTTCGAGTACGACATCGAAGGCCGCCGCACCCACGTGCGGCATGCCGACGGCCGCCACGCGCAATGGCGCTACGACGCGCAATTCCAGATCGTCGAGTACCTCGATTTCGACGGCCGTCGCTACGGGCTCAAGTACAACGCCGCCGGCATGCCCGTGATGCTGACGCTGCCCGGGGAACGAACCGTGATGTTCGAGTACGACGACGCCGGCCGCATCGTTGCCGAAACCGATCCGCTCGGCCGCACCACGAAAACGCGCTACGACGGCAACAGCATGCGGCCCGTCGAGATCATCGTGCCCGACGGCGGCGCCTGGCACGCCGAATACGACCGGCAGGGCCGGCTGCTCGCCACCCGCGATCCGCTCGACCGGGAAAACCGCTACGAATATCCGCAGGCACTGAGCGCGCTGCCGATCGCGCATGTCGATGCGCTGGGCGGGCGCAAGACGTTCGAGTGGAACCGGCTCGGCGAGCTGGTGGCCTACACCGATTGCTCGGGCAAGACCACGCGCAATGTCTTCGACGCATTCGGCCTGCCGCTCGCGCGCGAGAACGCGCTCGGCCAGCGCGTGTCGTTCGACCTGCGCCCGACCGGCGAGGTGCGCCGCGTCACCTATCCCGACGGCAGCTCCGAAAGCTACGAATACGACGCCGCCGGGCTGATGATCCGGCACATCGGGCTGGGCGGCCGGACGCGGGTTTCGCTGCGCAACGCGCGCGGGCAGATCGTGGAGGCGATCGATCCGGCCGGGCGGCGAACCCGCTACCACTACGACGCCGAGGGGCGGCTGCGCGAGCTGCAACAGGCCCACGCGCGCTACGCGTTCGCGTACAGCGCGGGCGGCCGGCTCAGCAGCGAAACGCGGCCCGACGGCGTGCTGCGCCGCTTCGAATACGGCGAGGCCGGTGATCTGGCGGCGCTCGAGATCGTCGGAACGGCCGACGATCGCGCTCCAAACGATCGCCCGGTTCGCACGATCCGCTTCGAGCGCGACCGGATGGGCAACCTGTGCGTGCAGCACACGCCTACCGAGGTGACGCGCTACGAGCGCGACACCGGCGGACGCCTGATCGAGGTCGCGTGCGTGCCGACCGCGGCCGGGCTGGCGCTCGGCATCGCGCCCGGCATGCTGACGTTCGAATACGACAAGGCCGGGCGGCTGAGCGCCGAACACGGCGCGAACGGCAGCGTCCGATACACGCTCGACGCGCTCGACAAGGTGATGAAGCTCGCCCTTCCGCACGAACAGACGCTGCAGATGCTGCGCTACGGCTCGGGGCACGTGCATCAGATTCGCTGCGGTGACCAGGTGGTCAGCGATTTCGAGCGCGACGCCTTGCATCGCGAGCTGACGCGCACGCAGGGCCGCCTGACCGAACGCACCGCGTACGACCTGCTGGGCCGCAAG
The DNA here is from genome assembly GCF_022870505.1 of Burkholderia perseverans. Classification (NCBI taxonomy): domain Bacteria; kingdom Pseudomonadati; phylum Pseudomonadota; class Betaproteobacteria; order Burkholderiales; family Burkholderiaceae; genus Burkholderia; species Burkholderia perseverans. The sequence goes on along the minus strand of NZ_CP045094.1, from coordinate 2,795,154 downwards.
ATCTGGCAATCGGCCGGCTTCCAGCCCGACGCGCTTGCGCGCGGGCAGGGGCAGGTGTGGCGCAACTACGGCTACGACGCCGCTGGCGAACTGGCCGAAAGCCACGACAGCCTGCGCGGCAGCACGCAGTTCAGCTACGACCCGGCCGGCTATCTGACGCAGCGCGTCAACACCGCCGACCGGCAGCTCGAATCGTTCGCCTGGGACGCCGCCGGCAATCTGCTCGACGATGCGCAACGCAGCAGCCGTGGCCATGTCGAAGGCAACCGGCTGCGCATGTGGCAGAACCTGCGCTTCGACTACGACGCGTTCGGCAATCTGGCGACCAAGCTGCGCGGCGCGAATCAGCGCCAGCAGTTCACCTACGACGGGCAGGATCGGCTCGTGGCCGTGCGCACGCAGGGCACGCGCGGGGTGGTGGAGACGCGTTTCGCCTATGATCCGCTCGGGCGGCGCATCGCCATGACCGATACGACGCTCGACGTGCGCGGCGTAACGCTGCGCGAGGAAACGAAACGGTTCGTATGGGAGGGGCTGCGGCTCGCGCAGGAGGTGCGCGACACCGGCGTGAGCAGCTACGTGTACAGCCCGGATGCGCCTTACACGCCTGCGGCGCGGGTTGATGCGGTGAGGGCCGAAGCGCTCGCGAACGCCGCGATCGACAAGGCCAGACAGGCGGCGCGGATCTATCACTTTCATACCGATGTGTCGGGCGCACCGCAAGAAGCGACGAACGAGGCTGGCGACATTGTCTGGGCCGGCCAATATTCAGCCTGGGGCAAGGTGGCACCGAACCAGCATGCCCCCGCCCGGATCGATCAGCCGCTCCGCTACGCCGGGCAATATGCCGACGACGGTACCGAGCTGCACTACAACACGTTTCGTTTCTACGATCCGGATGTTGGCCGGTTCATCAATCAGGATCCGATCGGGTTGATGGGTGGGCTGAATCTTTACCAATATGCACCCAACTCAATCGCATGGACCGACTGGTGGGGTCTGGCCGGAAGCTATACGCTCGGCTCCTATCAAATTTCTGCCCCTCAGCTTCCGGCCTACGACGGGCAGACTGTCGGGACCTTCTACTATGTGAGCGACGCGGGCGGGCTCGAATCGAGGACCTTCTCGTCTGGAGGGCCGACGCCCTATCCAAATTATGCGAATGCCGGGCACGTGGAAGGCCAATCCGCACTGTTCATGAGGGACAACGGAATTTCAGACGGGCTGGTTTTCCACAACAACCCTGAGGGTACTTGCGGATTCTGCGTCAATATGACAGAAACGCTTTTGCCTGAAAATTCCAAGCTTACCGTCGTTCCGCCCGAGGGCTCGATCCCGGTCAAGCGGGGCGCGACGGGTGAAACGAGAACATTTACAGGGAACAGCAAGTCTCCGAAGTCCCCTGTCAAAGGAGCATGTTGATATGTATGCAGACGATTTCGATGGCGAAAATGAAGTCGCGACTCTTGACGAGCTGATCGAGTTCCTCGGCAGGAAGCCGGCATTCAATGCCAACAACTTCACGCTGACGTTCGAGGACGACGGCTTTCCTCAGCTTAATATTTTTTCGAAAGACGAGATTGCCGTCGTGTATTACATGGATGCGGGCGAAAATTTTGTTTCACAAGGAAGATCCCGGGAAGTTGCGGTCGAGACATTCTACGAAAACAAGCTCGGCGGCGAAGTCAAGCTGGCAAAGAGCTGCGTAGTCGCCAAGGATGAAGCGATCGAAGCAGCAAAGCAGTTTTTTTCCACCAGAAAGCGTCCCGACGTGTTGTCGTGGGATGAGCTTTGAAATAATCGAACCCAATCTCCACCCCAGTTTTTCATGAATGAGGCGGGGGAATTTCGAGGTATTTCAAACGGCACGGCGGTTGTAAGACGTCGGCTTGAAGATCGGCGACACGGCGCTGCCGATCTTCGATTTCGCGAAACGAGACGTCGTCGGCTCGGGCGAATGGGAACTGAACGTCGTCGCGTTCCTGCCAACCCCGGCGATCGGCACCTCGACGCACGTTCGCCACGCTGCTCACGTATCAGGCGCACTGCGCGCTCCCGGGCTTCCCGGAAAAACTTGCTCGCCTTCTTGTTCATCGCCCGATTCTCTCAAGAATCCGTGTCCGAACCGCCGCCGTCCACAAACGCAGTCAGGCAGAGATCCACGAAGCCGCGCACTTTGGGATCCATGTAGCGGCTCGATGCGAATACGGCGTGGACCGGCGCCGGAACCTCTGCCCAACCGGGAAGCACGCAAGACAGCGTGCCAGCCGCCAAATAGGGTTTGGCCATGAAACGCGGCAAGTGCGTGATCCCGAGTCCCGCGAGCGCGAGGTTCTTCGCCGCGATCGTGCTGTTGACGGCACAGCGCGGCGACACGGTAACTTTCTCGATGTCCTCGCCGTTTGCCAGAGCCCAATTGGCGCGTCCCCGCGTCGTCTTCATGATCAGGTTGTGGCGCTTCAGGTCGCCGACGACGGAAAGCGCCGGCCCGCGCTTCAGATAGCCAGGGGCAGCATACAGCCCGTAAGACACCTCGCCGAGTTTGCGCGCCGAGAGCCCCGAATCCTCGAGCGCGCCGACACGGATGGCGACGTCGAAGCCTTCATGGATGATATCGACCAGGCGATTGGTGTATTCCGCTTCCACCCTCACCTTCGGGGACATTCGCAGAAACGCCGCGATCCATTCGTCCACGACCATCGTCCCGAACTCGGATCCAGCCGTGAGCTTGAGCAGCCCTTTGGGCTCCCTGGACTGCTGCGCCACCGCCGCCTCCGCGGCTTCGGCGGCGGTCAGGATGCACATGGCGCGCTCGAAGTAATCGCGTCCGACCTCGGTCACGCTGAGGCGACGTGTCGAGCGGGTGAGGAGTCGTGCACCGAGCTTCTGCTCCATGCGACTGACGATGCGGCTGATGCGCGCCTTGTCGGTGCCCAGCCGATCCGCAGCCGTCGTGAAGGAGCCATCGGTCACAACCGCCACGAAGACGCGCATCTCCGGCAAATCGATTGATGTATTCATGGACAACAGTATGTGAGATGTGCCGATATTTATGAATCAAGAGGTTAAGTCCATAGTGCGATTCATGCAACGCGTCGCACCGAATACAGCGGTGGCACTGACCTGCTGCGGTCGTAAGCGTCACGGTGAGCGAGACGCGCACCGCCCTGTCGTTCGAACGACTTGCTTGCATCAGGGCGCGCCTGGGCGTGCGTCCCGTGAAACCTGTCGGCGGGTTCCCGCCGTTCTTCCATAGAAGGCATGTGTAGATGACGCAAACAATCGGAATTATTGGCACCGGCCTCGTAGGCAAAGCCGTTGCGCGCCTGGCCGTCGCGGCGGGGTACAACGTCGTGATCAGCAATTCGCGTGGTCCCGACACACTTTGGAAACTGGTCAGGGGCCTTGGTCCACGCGCCCGTGCCGGAACCGTCGAAGACGCGATCGCCGCCGGCGATATCGTCACGCTCTCGATTCCGATCGCTGTATTCGCGCAGTTGCCGGGCGACAAGTTCGCCGGCAAGGTCGTCCTCGACCAGACGAACTACTATCCCGGCTTCGGTGATTTCCGCCGCGATGAACTGGATCGGGGCGAACTCACCTCGAGCGAACTCATTGCGCGTCATCTCAAGGGCGCCAAGGTCGTCAAGGGCCTTCACAACCTCAGCTGGATCCACATGCAGGCGAACGCCACGCCCAAGGGCGATGCGAACCGCACCACGCTGCCGGTTGCCGGCGACGATGCGGGCGCCAAGCAGGCCGTGACCGCCTTCCTTGACGACATCGGCTACGACGCGGTCGACGCCGGCTCGCTCGCTGACAGCTGGCGCATCGAGCCCGGCACGAACACGTACTTCTGGCGCTACGCCCCCGAGGTGCCGCTCGACGCCACCGACGAGGAGACCCGCCGCAAGTATCTGCGGCCGGGTAAGCAGCTGTCGCGCGAAGAGGCGCGCAAGCTCGTCGACGGTGCCGTGCGTCCGTCGCCGATCGGCGGGACTTTCGAAGGCATGCCGCAGATTCACGTGACCCTGTTCTTCGAGCAGGCCAGCGCCGGCACGGTCAAGCGGTAAGGCTTGCGCGTCGGGGGCGCCGGTGCGGGCGCCCGATGACGGTTTGCAGCCTGTCGCCGACAGGGTGCGCCCGTCCCGGCGGACACGGGCAGCATGCAGCCGGCCTATCCCGTCGAGCCGATGCTTGCCACTCGCGTGTCCTTTTCCCAGCCGGTCTACTGATGTAGTTATAGACAACGGTATGTGGTTTTCTTTGCTATTTATCGATTCCTAGATCATACCTAGAGTCATGCTTTCAACACACTACCGGGAAGCGCGAAAGCAAATGAAGATTGGAATTTTGAATGCCGGCAATGTCGGCAGTCGCCTGGCGCGAGCCTGGGCAGCCGCAGGCCATGAGCTCGTCATTGCGAAGGACGGCGAGGATCGCAAGATCGCACCGTTGCTCGCAGAACTGGGCGACAGGGCCCGGCTCGGCACGATCCGCGAGGCCGCCGAATTCGGCGAGGCCGTTCTGTTCTCCGTCTACTGGCCGAGAGTCGACGCGATCGTGAGCGAAGTGGGCGGTGCGCTCAATGGCAAAATCGTCATCGAGACCATGAACCCGCTCGGCGTCACTGCGGAATTTCAGCATTTCCACGAGCTGGACTTCATGCGTGACAACTCGACCTCCGAGTTTCTGCAACAACGCCTCCCGAAGGCTCGAATAGTCAAGGCGTTCAATCTGCTCGGATCGCCATTGCTCGAGGCCGCGGCGTGGTCGAAGTCGCCGGTGCGGCCCAACGTTTTCTATGTCAGCGACGACGCGTCGGCCGGGCAGATGACGCGCGGCCTGATCGCTGATGCCGGCTTCAAGCCCATCAACGCCGGCCCCCTCAATGGCGCCCGGCAACTGGAGCAGGCCGGCATCCTGTTGCACCACATTGCCGAGCATGAATATGCCGGGGACGCGGAGGGTCTTGTCCGGTTGGCGCTGTCGGTCATCGAGGCAAGCCCCGGCCCGATCGCACGCGAACGGATCACCTGAGCCACCTCGCAATCCGACTCGCAAGGCCACTGAAACCGCATTTCGTTTATTACCCAGGAAAATCTCATGTCCCAGCCCCTCAAGGGCAAAACCGCTCTCGTCACTGGCGGATCGCGCGGCATCGGTCGCGCGATTGCCGAACGGCTCGCGGCCGACGGTGCGACCGTCGCCATCACCTACAACGCAAGCAATGCAGGCGCGGAAGAAGTGGTTGCGACCATCGAAAAAGCCGGCGGCACCGCGTTCGCACTTCACGCCGACCTGGTCGATGCCGCGGCGATCCCGGCATTGTTTGATGCGCTCGACCGCGAGCTCATTGCAAGGAAGGGCAGCAAGGCGCTCGACATCCTGGTCAATAACGCCGGCAATTCCGGCTGGGGCGGCCTTGCCGATGCGACGCCGGACGCCTGGAACACGATGTTCGCGGTTCACGCCCGCGCACCGTTCTTCATCGTTCAATCCGCGCTGAGCCGTCTTTCCGAGGGGGGGCGGATTATCAATACGTCCTCCGGCCTGGCCACGCGCCCATTGCCGGCTGTCCCCATCTACTCGATGGCCAAGGCGGCCATCAACAACCTGACCCATGCGCTGGCGATGGAGCTGGGGCCGCGCGGAATCACGGTGAACGCCGTAGCGCCAGGCTGGACGCGAACGGACATGAACGCCGCTGTCCGCGAAAACACCGACATGGTGAAGGCGATCGAAGCCGCAACCGCGCTGGGACGCTTTGGCGAAACCTCGGACATCGCCGCAGTCGTGGCTTTCCTGGCCTCCGATGAAGGCCGTTGGGTGACGGCCCAGGTGATCGAAGCGAGTGGCGGCTACAAGCTCTGATTCCGCTTGGGCGGAACTGGCGGCTCGTCGATCCGCGAGCCTGCCTTGGTGGCTACGCGGGAACGCGGATGACGGGCGGCTGGCCTGCCCGATGCACGATCAAGGCGGCGACGCATCCCGGATGCCTCGTCCACGAGGAGGCGGTTGACGGACGCGCTCGAGTGCCAGAAGGACAAGCCGAGCCCGGGCATCATGAAAGCCCTCGAGTTCCTTCCTGGCGTGGCGTCGGGTCGAGGCGCCGGGGAAGCAGACGGTTCGTGGAAGCGAAACGCTGACCGATTACCGGTATTGCCCGCGGCAGCAGCAGAGCGTGCCGCCGTCGGCAATGGCAGTAGCTGATTCGATACGTTGACGACGGCACGGCCCGCCACTTGATGACAACCTCGAGCGCGACATCAGGCCCTCCGATTGTTTGCCACCGCGAAAAAATGCAGCCCGGTGGAGGCCAATCATTTTTTTGCTGGACCCGGAACGCGCAGATCTTCAATCAGAATGGTTGCGACGGCCTCCTCCGCGATGGCAGTGCCATGGTTCTGCATTGCGGTTGCGAGATGAATATCCCAGTCGGCGTTGACAGGCATGGCGCCAAGCTCATGCCGCACGCGTGTGGAACTTGCGGCGGCTTCGTAGTCCTGGGTACTCATTCGCCAAGGCGCTGTATTCCAGGTGCGGATCACGAAATTCGCGATGCCGATGCCGGGCCAGTCGAAGTCCCCGTGATAGTGCAGCTTTGCGCCGGCGGCCTGCAATTGATCGAGCAGGATGCGTTGCGCGGCCGATGGCATGCCGTCCGTGCAGACGAGGGGAGCGCATCGGGCGCCCAACTGGTCGGCTGCGATGGCGAGGAAGTTGGGGTTCTCGCAGACATGGACGACGCGATCGGCGACGGACCAGGTCGGGCTGGCTCGAAGTAATTGCCGCAGTGAAATGTACGACGGCTCGCCTGGATGCCCCTGCGCTCCTTGAGAGGCGGCCACCGGCAGATTAAGGAAAAGTGCGGGCCTTGCCAATTCGTTGACCAGGATACCGGCGCGTGCCCAGACATCGCGTTGACGTTCCTCCGTGCCTTCTCCCTTGGGAGCATTTTCGGGACCGTCCCCGGTTTCGTGGTTGGTCGGGGGCTGCCGTTCGTGATGCCGCCAAACGGCGAGCACGAGGGTGGCCACCGGTCGCCCGGCGTCGAGGGCATGGGCGTCGCCGAGCAGGCTGGCCGCCAGCTGCGAGCGGGGCTGTCCCTGCGCTGGAAGCGCGCGCAGCACGCTGTCGGCGGCGTTCAACAGTGGCGTGGCACCGTCCGGGGTACGACCCAGGCGCTTCAGTAGCGGCGCGGCCGAGGGGGCCTTCAGCCAATCCTGCAACAGCGGGCACGCGTCGACCGAGTCGACTTCGGCGGCCCAGCGTGCCTGCAGTTGCAGGCGCTGCCGCGTCTTGTCGACGATGGGGCCGTCCAGGCGTTCCAGTGCGTCACGCAGCGAGTCCGCGAGGCCGGCTTCGCGCAACGCCCTGTCCAGCTGGCGGATGTCCAGGGTCATGGAGCGCGCCGGTCGCGCGGGCCTGCCGGTCATTTGGCAGAGCGCTTGATGCGCGGCGGGGGCGAGTTTGTCCAGACGCAGCGTCGATGCGATGGTATCGGAACCGATGCGCTCGAAGTGCCGGCGCAACCGCCGACGCAGCGGAGCGAGGGCGTCGCCGCCCAGCAGACGTTGCAGGCGTGGGTCCGGTGGGGCGGTTGGTAGCGTGGCGTCGGTGGACATGCGGGTTGGGTTCAAGCGGGCGGTCAGGCGGCAGGTGGGAACCGGCGGTCGGGATCGGGTTCCTGGCGCTTGGCGCGGCCATCCCAGGTCCACCGCGAGACATGCACGGCGTCGATGCCTTCGTGGCGTTGCAATTGCGCGATCGCCACTCCGGGCAATTCGGCCGAGCAGGCCCATTCGCGTTCGCTGGTGACCACGAAGTCGAGGTCGAATTCGCGGATCAGCGCCCAGCAGTGATGGCGCGCGGCGTCGTCGATGCCGGCGAAGACCTCGTCCAGCAGCACTAGCCTCGGCGCATGCGCGTAGCCGGCCTGGGAGTAGTAGCTGGAGACGGCGGCGAACAGCGGTACGGTGAGCCCCAGGGCGCGCTCGCCGCTGGAAGCCGGGCCCGACAGCGGGCGCCATTGCCCATCCCAACGCTGGACGCGGAAGCGGTGCCAGCGGCGGTAGTCGAGTGCGCGCGCCAGTTGTTCATGCAGGCTGCCGCCTTGGTCGGCGTCGGCGCGGCTGCGCTCGGCGGCGATGCGTTGTTGCAGCATTTCGCCGACCACGCGGCGGTCGTCGGCGCTCCACAAATCGGTGCTGGTGTTGAGCAGGCGCTGGCGAGCGGCCTTGAGGCCGACCGGGGCGCCGCCATCGCCGTTCTCGGACAGGGTCTCCCACAGCAGCCGGAAACGCACGCCGGTGGAGGTCGGGCGTCTGGTCAGTTCTTCGTTGATCGCCAGCACTTGCTGCTCGGCGTCGTGCAGCAGCTTGTGGATCGCGCTGGCGATCTCGGCCTGCAAGTGATTCTCCAGCACCTGGCGTTCGCCAGCGGTCAGCAGCTCTCGGCGTTGGGCGATTTCGCCGGCCAGGCGCGTGCCTAGTTGATCGGGACGCTCGGGCCGGTTCTGGTAGACGATGCTGACGATCAGGCCGAAATCGCTGGTTTCAGCCTGGGCGCGGTGGCTGAGCGCGGCCAGCGCACGGCCGAGCTCGGTATAGTCCTGCGACACCTGGTTCTGCACGCGGCTCCAGGCGTCGTCGTCGTCCTTGACCTGCAGTAGCCCCTGTTCGGCGCGGCGTGCCAGGGCCAGGGCGGATTCGATGGTCCAGGGCGCAGCCTGCGGCGGCAGTTCGGCATCGGGCAGCGCGATTTCGAGCAGGCCGGTGGCGGCGAAGCCCTGCCAGTGCTCGATGGCTTGCTGGCGCGAGGCGATGCGTTCGCTCAGGATGGCGTCGGCGGCCTCGACTTTCTGTTCGGCCCGGGCCCGCGTTTCGCCTGCAAGGCGAAGCGCTTCGTTGCTCGATTTGAGTTCCAGATCTGCACTGCTGACGGCCTGTCGGGCATCGCGGATGCGCTGCTGCAGTTCCTCGACCTTGGCACCGACGGATTCACGCAGCGTCTGCAGGCGGATGCGGGCTTCTTCGGCCAGGCGATCGCGTTCGGCTGCTTGCTCCGCCGCGTGTTCAGCATCTGTCCGCGCTTGCTGTTCGCGTTCGACTTGTTGGCGGTGTTCGGCCAAGGTGTCGTGGCAGGCGCGCGCGGCACTGGCCAGGGCATGCAGCCGATCGCCGAAGGCGAGCAGCGCGTGATCGATGGTGCGCAGGGCGTCGCGCGCCGGCGGCAGCGCAAGATCCCGGGCGTCCTGCTCCAGGGTCTGGCTGGCAGCTTCCCATTGCTGGATGGCGCTGCGCAAGGCGTGCTCTGCCTGGTTCAGGCGCAGCCTGGCCGCATCGAGCTCGCGCACGCGCGTGCTGGCTTGCAGGTGCGCGGCGCGCAGGGCGTCGTCGGTGGGCGCGGACTGCCATTCATTGGCAGCTTGGCGCTGGTCGGCGGCGAGTTGTGCGAAGCCGGCTTGCAGCCGCGCGAGCGCTAGGTCGAGTTCCTCCAGTCGCTGGGCGATCTCGGTCAGGCGGCGCGCACGGGCGGCGGCGCGTGCCGCGTAACCGATGAACTCGGCGCGGGGCTTGTGCCAGGCACCGGCCAATGTGCCCAGCCTGAAGCGGCCGCCGAGGCCGATTCAGGTTTCGGCGCCCGGGTCGTCCTCCTCGCCGCAGGCGACGCCCTCAAGCAGGCGTTGCAGCACGGCGGGGGCGACCATCGGCGTGGCTTCGGCCAGGGCAGCCGGCTGCAGCCACGCTGCCAGCGAATCCGGGCGCGCTGGCCGGCCAAGCCACTGGGCATCGTGCGGTAGCGGCGCGCCGCCGCAATCCTGCAACTGTCCGTCGGGCGTCACCCAGGCGTCGAGCAGGCCCGAGGCCAGCAGCGCGGCTTCGAGGCCGGGCTGCAGATCGGCCGGCACTGCCGGCGCGAATTCGACCAGTTGCCATAGCGGCGCGCCGGCGCGGCCTTCGCGCGCGCCGGGCGCGCGCCATGCCGGTGGCGGGGGCAGGGCGTCTTCGCCGGATTGCAGGCGCGTGCGCTCCGCGTGCAGCGTGGCTTGTTCCTGCTCCAGGGCCAGTTGTTCGGTCTGCAAGGTGGCTTCGCGCTGGGCGAGGCGCAGGCTGGCGGTCTGCTGGGCGCGGTGCAGGGCGGCGCGCGCGGGATTGTCGCCGTGCAGACTCGCGGTCCAGACGGCAAGCGCTTCGAGGACGCCATCGCTGTCAGGCACCTGCAGCTGCCGCGCATCATCCAGATGGGATTGCCAGGCTTCGAGCAGATGCTGACCTTGCCGTTCGACCGCTTCGTCGGCTTCTTCGCGGCGGGCGGCGGCGTCCTCGGTTTCGGCGGCGCGGTCGTCGCGCAGGTCCTGCGCGCGTGCCCGGATCTGGGCTGCCTGCTCGACTTCGTCGTAGCGGCGCTGCAGATGGGCGACCTGTTCGCGGCGGCCGGTGGTGGTAAGGCGCAGATCCTGCTGTGCCGATGCCAGCGCCGACAGCGTCAAGGAGGCCGCATCCTGGTGGGCCAGCGGGCTGGCGCCATAGTCGGACGCCAGGCCGGCCGCATCCGCGTCCTCGCCGGCCTGGATGCGGGTGTCGGCCAGTGCGCGGCTCGCGCCCTCGGCGCGCTGGGCGCGCCGCTCGGTGGCCTGCTGCTCCTGCTCCAGGCGGGTCTGCCGGTGTCGGTGATCGCCGCGGGCGGCGTCGGCCTCGTGCTGGCGCTGGCTGGCATCAGCGACGGCCTTGTCGAGGGTTTTGGCATCGGCCATCGCCGGGTCGTTCTGCAACTCGTCGAGCCGGGTGCGATGGGCGGCCAGCGCGGTTTCCGCTCGCTGTTGCGCTTGCGTGGCGCCGGTTTCGGCGGCGCGCGCGGCGTCCAGGGCGAGGCGGGCTTCGTTGAGTTCGCGGCTGGCGTTGTCGAAACCGGTCTGTGCGCTGCGCAGGCTGCGCGCGCGGCGTCGAGCCTGCGTGGCGGCATACCGCTGGTAACGCTGATTGAACTGGCCGACGGCGCGCTCCAACGCTTCGTACTCCTCCAGCTCGCGGCGGTATTCCTCGAGCTGGTTCAGGGCGTCGGCGACGTCGGCGAGCAGGTCGCTGGAGATCGGCGGCAGCGCCTCGGTCAGGGCGTTCGAGAGGTTGGTTTCGTCCGGCTTCTTGGAGAGCTGCGGCTGGCGCAGCTGGATCAGCGTGTCCATCAGCGCGGTGTAGCGCTGCAGCCCGAGGTGGAACAGGCGCTCGTCGACCGCGCGCCGGTAAGCGGTCGCGGTGTCGAACACCTGCCCATGTTCCTGCAGCGCGTCGCGCAATCGCTCGCGTGTGAGCACCACGCGCGACGGGCTCATCAGCCAGAGGTCGTGGCCGATGCGTTGTTGCTCGAGCACGAAGAACCAGCTGTCGACCTGGGGGCGCGCGGCCACGGCCAGCAGTCCGCAGCCCAGCGTGAGATAGTGCGGCTGGCCGTCGGGGCCAACCCGGCCAAGCTCCAGCCAGGTGTAACCCATGCGGCGGTCGCGGCGTCCCATCAGCAGATTCCAGGCCATCTTCTTGCTGGCGTCGCCATCGGGTTCGATGCGCGAGGGCTTGAGCTGGGCGTCGAACAGGAACGGCAAGGTCAGCGAGAGCACCTTGGACTTGCCGGTGCCGTTGTTGCCGCGCAGTAGCAGGTGGCCGTCGCGGAACCAGAACTCCTCGCTGTCGTAGTGGAACAGCTCGACCAGCCCCAGCCGCAGCGGCTGCCAGCGCGCGAGGGTCGGGACAGGCAAGGGCGGGGAGGGAATGTCGGTCATTCGAACAGGGACGAAGAGGTGGGCGCGGGTGCGGCGGGCTGGCGGATATCGACCGCGCCGAGAGCGAAGCGCGCCAGCGCGGGCAGGGGCTGGATGTGGTCCGGGTTGCATGCCACGAGTTGCAGTTTCTGCAGGCGCTCCAGCGCGAGGCTGGCGAGTTCGCGCTCGGCACCGGCTTCGCGCGCCGATTTGCGCCAGTAGCGGCCATATTCTTCACGGGCGGTGGCGAGGAAGCCGACGACGTCGTCGTGGTCGATCGCCTCGTTGGCGTCGCACGGCCGGGAGAGGAACTCGGCGACCAGCAGGGTGACGTGGGCTTCGGTGCCTTCGGCGGGCATGGCAATGTCGGTCAGTTCGCCGTCCTCGTCGGCCAGGGCCAGGCCTTCGGCACGCTGCTCGGCGACCAGCGCGGCGGCCTCGCACAGGCGGCTGGCCATTGCGCCGCGCTGGTTGACGAAATAGGCGCGCAATTCGGCGTCGAGAGTCTCCAGGTAGACCACGGGGTCATCCAGCAGGCGGCGTGCGAGGTAATGGCGCAGGGCCGTGCGCCGGCCCTCCTCGCTGTCGGGCTGGTGTTCAACGACCAGCGAGGCCAGGCGCGCTTCCAGATCCACCGGAGCTTGCTCGGCGGGCCAGGTGGACGGGCCGCGGACCGCGGCGAGTACGCCGGCCAGTACCCGGCGGCGCACGTCGTACAGGGCGTCGGAGCCCTCGGCTGCATCGCCGCTGTTGCGTACGTAGCCTTCTTCGTCGCCGGCCACGCGCTGCAGCACACCGAGTTCCAGCAGGCTGCGGCAGACGGCGACCAGTTCGCGGCGCTCGTGCGCGGTGCCGAGGGTGAAGCGAAAGCCGCGCGATTCCAGCATCGGGTCGGCGGCCAGCGCCAGCAGCCGCTCGCCCAGGATGCGCAGGGTGATCTGCGGATTGGCACGTTCGAGCACCGCGCACGCCAGGCACAGCAGCACATAGTGCCTGCGCTCGTAGCCGGGCAGGCCGCGGCTGGCGTCGCGCAGGTCGGCCGGCCGCTTGTACAGGCGGGCGCAGTCGCGTTCGATGTGCAGCGTCCAGCCCGTCTCGCGTGCGAACCAGGCGCGCAACTCGTCGGCGTGGCGCCGCACGGCGGCGAAGTCCTGGTGTGCCGGGGTCATCAGCGGCGCCATCAGCAGGGCGCGCAGCGCCTGGGTGCGTTCATCGTCGCGGTGGCAGGCCTGCTGGCGACCGATGCTGTGGCTGTTCGCACGGCTGTCGCTGCGGCTCATGGGGCGATGTCCGTGCGGGTGATGGTGATCAGGTGGTCGCGGCCGCTGAATGCTCCGGTGGCGGTGTGGATGGTGGCTCGGCTGTCCTCGGCCAACGGTTGAAGGCGGACGCGCAGCAGGCCGTCGCCGCTGGGCACCTCCACTTCGGCGCCGGGCGAGGATTGTGCGGTCAGCGCTTCGCCCAGCAGCCCGAGGAACAGGGCGAACGCATGCGGGTCGAGCGTGCCGAATTCGGAGAGGCGCGTGCTGCGGCCGTTGACCAGTCGCTGGCGAGCGGCTTCGATTTGCGCATGTTCCTCATGCAGCCGGGCAGCCAGCAGTTGACGCTCGGCATCGCGCGCCTGCACACGCGGCAGCGCCCCGCGTGGCGATGCCTGGCCGTATTCGCGCAGGCGCGGATGGATGCGCAGCGGCGGCGCATCGGCCCACGGCGTGCTGGCAGGCAGGTCCTGCGCCCCGGGCGCCAGTTCGGGGTTCAACGAGAAGTGGCGGGCCGGATTGAGCGCGAATGCCGCGCGTGCCAGTCGATGGGCCTGGGCATCATCCTCACAGGCGGCAAACCAACCGGCCAGCGTGCGGAAGTCCGCAGAGCGGTCGCTGCGGCCGCTGCGGCGCTCGTTGATCGTGGCCACGGCCGATAGCAGCTGCGGGATTGCCGCGCGCGCCTTGGCGCGCAGCAGCTCGGACTGCGCTGGTGCATGACCGCTGGACAGGAACCAGCGGCGCAGCCCCGTCCAGCGTTCGCGCCAGGCCTGCCAGCCGCGCGTGGCTGCATCGAGTTGTTCGGCTTCATCGCCCGGCGCGCTGTCGCGGGCCTGGCGCCGGGCGGTCAGCCACAGCAGCGAGTCGATGCGCGGCTGCAGTGCGAGGATGTGCTGGGCGATGCCGCCGGAACGCGCGACCAGATCGCCGATGAAACGCTCCAGGTAGTCGATCAGCCGCTTCTTGTAGGCGAGCACGGCTGCGGCGTCGGCCTGCTGCAATTCGATGCCGCGGCCGACGCCCGCCATGAAGGCCTGCGCGTTGTCGGCCAGACTCTCGAACACGCGCACCAGGTCGCGCAGGGTTTCATGCACCTTGATGGCATCGGGTTCGGCGCTGTCGGCCAGGACCAGCAACGCCTTCAGGCGCAGGGCGATGTCTTCAAGGGCGACGCTCTGCAACTCGGCTCGCCGGCGCATCGTGCGGCTAAAGGCTGCAAGCGCGGCTTCCACCGCCTCGCCGCCCAGCGAGAGCCGGTAGACGAAGCGCGCGCGATAGAAGTCGCTGATGCTGGCGACACGGGCGGTGTCCGGCTGGGATTCGAGGTTGCCCCATTCGGCCAATTGCGCCAGCGCCGCCTGGATCTCTTCCATCCGGGGCGGCGCCGGGTTGGCCAACGTGGACCAGTCGCTGTCTTCCAGTACCTCGTCGGGGCGAAGATGTAGTCGGAACTGCCGCTTGGCAGCGGCGAAGCAATCCATGATGCAGCGATACAAAGTAGCCTTTTCCGCACTGACGTGGCGAAACAGATCGGCTTGGGTTGTTGCTGGCAGCGTCATCTCATAGGCTGGGCGATAGGGATTGCAAGGGCAGCGCCACACGCATCCGGCTTGCGGCGCCTGACTTTGGCAGTCCCAGTTTGCGCGCCATCGCAGTATATCTCGATTCGCCTTGAGCACCGCGCGCGGAGGCGGTTGTCGCGTCCGCCCGACCCGCTGCTGGCGCCGGTACACGAGCGGGTCGAGGCGCTCGCTCCGCAGGCGGTAGCGGGTGTCGCGAGCCCATGAAGGGTGCGAGGGGCGCAGGGGAGACCGGGGCGGCTCGTGAGGGTTGGCGAGCCTGGCGCGGCGGCGCGGCAGAACACGTGGAGGCCGCGCGTGCCGATCCGCCGCGCGTGCCGTCACCGGCCGCGCAGCGTGACTGCGGGCCGACGCGCCCGAGCGCCGGCTATTTCAGCCGGAACACCGACACGGCATCGCGCAGCCCATGCGCCTGATTGTCGAGCGACGCGGCGGCCGCCGCGGCTTCCTCGACCAGCGCGGCGTTCTGCTGCGAGACCTGGTCCATCTGCGACACCGCCAGGCACACCTGCTCGATGCCGTCGCGCTGCTCGTCGGAGGCGGTCGCGATTTCCCGCATGATAGTCGTGACGCGCGCGATCGAGTCGCTGATCTCCCGCATCGTTGCGCCGGCCGCGTTGACGAGCTGCGAGCCCGACGCGACGCGCTGCACCGAGTCGTCGATCAGCGTCTTGATCTCCTTGGCGGCCGTGCCGGCGCGCTGCGCGAGCGAGCGCACCTCGGCCGCGACCACGGCGAAGCCGCGTCCGTGGTCGCCGGCGCGGGCGGCTTCCACGGCGGCGTTGAGCGCGAGGATGTTGGTCTGGAACGCGATGCCTTCGATCACGCCGGTGATGTCGGCAATCTGCTGCGAGCTGCGATCGATTTCCGTCATCGTGCCGACCACGTCGCTGACCACGCGCGAGCCGCGCTCGGTCACGCCGTGTGCCGCTTCGGTCAGGCTCTGCGCGGTGCGCGCGTTGTCGGCGTTCTGGCGGACCGTCGACGTGAGCTGTTCCATGCTGGCGGCGGTTTGCTGCAGCGAGGCGGCCTGCTCCTCGGTGCGCTGCGAGAGATCGTTGTTGCCGGCCGCGATCTGCCGCGTCGTGGTGGCGATCGATTCGGCGCCGTGCGTGACCTGCCGCACGGTCTGCGCGAGGCCGCCCTGCATCTGCGCGAGCCCGGCCACGAGCTGCCCCATCTCGTCGCGCGCGTGCGTGTCGAGCTGCGCGGTCAGGTCGCCGCGCGCGATGCGCTGCAGCGCCGCCAGCAGGCCGGCGAGCGGCGTCGCGATCGAGCGGCGCAACCCGGCGGCGCAGATCGCGCAGATGCCGAGCCCGATCACGATCAACGCCAGGCCGGTGAGGCGCAACTGCCCGTTGAAATGCTCCGCGGCGTCGAACGCCTGCTTGCCGTGCCGGTTCTTCCAGCGGTCGAGCGCATCGGCGTTGGTCGAGAGCACCGTCGAGAGCTGCGACATGGTCTTCGACGAGATGATGTGGTCCGCCGCTGCGCTGTCGCGTTGCTTGAGCGCATTGGCGAGCGGCACGATGCCGTTCCTGACCAGCGCGGAGCGAGCCTCGTCCACGCGGTCGGCAAGCGTCTGCTCGTCGGGCGCGAGCTTCAGCGCGCGGTAGATGTGCCACGCGCGATCGGAGTCCGAGAGATGGCCGAGTGCCTTGCCGACGGCCGCCGGCGAATCGGCGGCCTCGGGATGCATCATCGCGCGATCGAGCACCACGCGCGCGATCTGCAGTTCCAGATTGGCGCGCCCGACGGCGATCGAGGCCGCCAGCTGGTTCGAGTACGCGTAGTCGAGTTCGTCGTTCGAACGCTGGATGGCGAGTTGCCCGAGCAGGCCGACCACGATGATGAGCAGGCCCAAGAGGGCCATCACGGCCGACAGTTTGCCGGCAATGGAAAGACGAGAAAACATGCTGCTCCCCCTTTGTCTGGTCTATGAAGTTTTATTCGTATAACGAACCATCCGGGCGGGTGGCCCGGCCGGGGACGCGGGCCTGGCGCTGCGAGGCGATGCCCGCGCGGGTGGGGACTGCCGATGTCGATCTTGATGCCGATGCCGTTCAGTGGCGGATCGCGCCGGCGCAGGAGGTCTGTTCGTCCATCGCGATGTCGAGCATCGTCTTGGCCTGCCCGACGCGGAATTCACGCGGCAGCGCGACCCCGTTCTTGACCGCCGTCACCTCGGCCAGGATCGACACCGCGATTTCGGGCGGCGTCCGGCTGCCGATATAGATGCCCACCGGCCCGCGCAGGCGGCCGAGTTCATCCGGGTTCAGGTCGAAGTGAGTCCCGAGTCGCTCGCGCCGCGCGGCGTTGTTGCGGCGCGAGCCGAGCGCGCCGACGTAGAAGGCGGGCGTCTTGACGGCCTCCATCAGCGCGAGGTCGTCGAGCTTCGGGTCGTGCGTCAGCGCGATGACGGCGCAGCGCGCGTCGAGTTGCATGGCGTGGACGGTATCGTCCGGCATCGAGCGCACGAGCGTCGTGCCGGGCACGCGCCAGGTGTCGGCGTAGCCTTCGCGCGGGTCGCAGACGGTCACCTGGTAATCGAGCCCGGCCGCGATCCGGCACAGATAGCTCGACAGCTGGCCGGCGCCGATCACGAGCATCCGGTAGCGCGGGCCGTGGACGGTCAGCAGCCGGCGTCCGTCGAATTCGGTGGCGTCGGCGCCGTGCGCCGGCAGCAGCCGCGCCGCGCCGCTTTGCATGTCGAGCGAACGCGCGACGAGTTCGCCGGCCGCCACGCGGCGGCACAGCTCGCCGATGCCGCTCGCGCGCGTCAGCGGCTCGAGCACCAGTTCGATCGTGCCGCCGCACGGCAGGCCGAAGCGGTGCGCCTCGTCGGCGGAGATGCCGTACTTCAGCGCCTGCGGCCGCGTCTGCTCGATGCCGAGCCGGCGCACGCGGTCGATCAGGTCGTCCTCGATGCAGCCGCCCGATACCGAGCCGACCACCGCGCCGTCCTCGCGGATGGCCAGCATCGACCCTTCAGGCCGCGGCGACGAGCCCCAGGTCTTGACGACCGTGACGAGCAGCACGGCGCGGCCGGCCTCGATCCAGCGAACGCTCGCCTTCAGCACTTCGAGATTGACGCTATCCATGAACGCACCGAATGGTTGGCCCGCGGCGCGGGCGTCGAAACATGGCCGTCAATGCCGCGACAGCGCCGAGCGCAACGACATCTCGCGCGCGGCTTCCGGCGTGATGGCCCGGTTCAGCATGAAGCAGGCGACCCCGGAGGCCACCAGCGGCAGGGCGCCGAGCAGGAAGATCGTCGCGATCGGCGTGCCGATCGCGATCAGCACGCCGGCCAGCAGCGGGCCGATGATGGCGCCGATGCGGGCCACCGCGAACGAGGCGCCGGTGGCGGTCGAGCGGATGAAGGTCGGGTAGATCATGCTCGAGATCGCGTTCAGGCCGATGTTGCCGCCCAGCACCAGCAGGCCGGCGACCAGCGCCATCGTCATGGTCAGGCCGGCGCCGCTGCCGACCGCCAGCCCGATGGCCGCCACCGGAATGGCGCCGACGATCATCGTCAGCGTCATCACCGACACGCCCTTGCGATCGATCATCCAGCCGAAGAACCAGCTGAAGCCGGCGCCGAGCTGGAACAGGGCCTGGCTGCGGGCCGCGTTGGCGAAGCCGATCTGGTCGGTCAGGAGCGTCGTCATCCACTGCGACAGGAAGAAGTGCGTGACGAACGACAGGCCGAGCGCGAGCCACAGGAACGCCGTCATGGCCGAACGGCCCTCGGTGAACAGGTGGGTCACCGGCACGCCGGTGCGCACCTGCTCCTGGATCGTGAAGCGCGTGTCGTCCGCGAAATGCGCGCTCGGCTTGAGCTTGCGGGCGTAGGCGAGGATCCGCCGGCTGCCGGGATTGCGCAGCGTCAGGTAGCGGATCGATTCGGGCAGGCCGATGAACAGCACGATGCCCGCCACCACGGCACCGGCGCCGCCGACGTAGAACACCGAGCGCCAGCCGTAGGCCGGGATGATCTCCGCGGCGAGCAGGCCGCCGCCGGACGAGCCGGCGGTGTAGCCGAGATAGAGCAGCGTGATGATCAGCCCCCGGTTGCCCGAGCGCGCGTAGTCGGTGATCAGCGAGACCGCCATCGGCATGCCGCCGCCGATGCCGAGCGCGGCGCAGAAGCGCAGCACCGACAGGTCGACCAGGTTGTGGGCGAACGGCACGGCGAACGTGAAGACGCCGAACAGCGCGGTAGCGAGCAGGATCGCGCGCCGCCGGCCGATGCGATCGGCCAGCATCGCGAACACCACCGAGCCGGCCATCCAGCCGACGATGCTGATGTTGAACACGGGTGTCATCAAGGCCCGGTTGATACCCCATTCCCGGATGATGCCCGGGGCGGCGTAGTTCAAGGCCTGATTGTCGAAGCCGTCCGCCAGCATGACGAGCGCGCACAGGACGAACAGCATCACGGTGAACCCGCTGCGCTCCTGCGTCTCGACGACTTGGGCGATATCGACGGTATTTCTTTGAGTCATGGCGTCTCCGGCCTCTGCTCCAGGTTGATTCAGTTCGGCTGGCGCGTGGGCGCTCATTCGCCGTGACCGCCCGCAGCGTCGCGCACCGGCGTTTCCGGTTTCACGCCGCCGCGCCGGTTGGCCCAGGTGCGCTCGCCCGTCTCGCGCCAGCCGCCGGAGGTGGCCGCCTCGGCGTATTCGTCCCAGCGCTTGTCCCAGTCGCCGAGGTGGTAGCCGTGCCACGGCGGCTGCGGTGTCAGCGACGGCAGGTCGAGTTCTTCCCAGATCCTGCGCGCGGCGCTCATGTACGGCTCGGTCGGCAGCGCGAGCGGCGGCATCGCGTGCTTCAGCGTCGCGTCGATCAGCAGCGTGCTTTCGAGCGGCGCGCGGCCGGACTTCGGACCGTGGCCGCTGGTGCGGTAGGGCGTGACGTGGACGTCGTGCGTGAAGTCGGAGCGATAGGCGAGCGACCAGAACACGGCGTCGGCGTTTTCCGGATTGATGTCCTCGGAGACGGCGATCACCAGCTTGCCGCACTGCGCCTGCAGCGTGGCCGCGCCCTGCAGGCCGCGCCAGACCTCGGCCTGCGGCGTGCCGCGCGCGAACTGCACGAAGATCACCTTGCGCAGGTTGGTGAGCGGCTCGTGCATCACCACGCGCTTGACGCCGCGCACGCCCATCACCTTCTGCAGATGCTCGAGGAACAGCGGCTCGTAGGCCACCTTCTTCAGCACCGAGCTTTCGCTGGGCGTGACCTGGCTGATGATCGAGACGAACACGGGCTGCTTCTTCATCGTGATCGCGGTGACGTGCATGGACATGTTGTAGTCCTCGAGCGCGATGTGGCCGTGGCTCTCGCCGAACGGGCCTTCGGGCTCCAGCGCGTCGGTGTCGATCAGGCCTTCGATGACGATTTCCGCGTCGGCGGGGACCACCAGGTCGATGGTCTTGCAGCGCACCACCTCGACCGGCGCGCGCATCAGGCCGCCGGCGACGGCCATCTCGTCCTGGTCGATCTGCAGCTTCTGCGGTCCGGTGAACAGCACGGCGGGCGCGCAGCCGAGCACGATCGCGCACGGCATCTGCCGGCCCTGCGCGCGGTACTTTTCCCAGTGCAGGTAGCCGCCGGCGCCCGACAGGCGGCTCGCCATGCGCACGCCGAGCCGGTTCTCCGACTTCAGGGCGGCGCGGTAGGTGCCCATGTTCTGCACGCCGCTTTCGGGGTCCCTGGTCACGCACAGCGTCGCGGTCAGGTAGGGCGCGGCGTCGAAGCCGGGCGTCGAGACCGGCACCGGCAGGCGCGACAGGCCCCGTTCCTTCAGCGCGTCGCCGCTGATCACCACTTCCTGGCACGGCGCGTCGCCCACCATCACGGGCGCGACCGGCTCGGCGATCGCGTCCGTCCACGCCCGGCCGATCTGCTCGACCGGCAGGCCGAGGCCGGTGGCATAGATTTCCGGCGAAGCGGCGAGGCCGCCGATCAGCACCGGGATGTCGTAGCGCTGGCCGTCGCCGTCGACCACGTTGGTGAACAGGAACGCGCGGCGCTGGTCTTCATGCAGGCCGCCCTGGAACTGCCAGCGCGCGAGCGGATGCAGCTCCGTGTCCTTGTTGATCGGCCGGTCGATGCGGGTCAGCAGCCCCTTGGCCTCGAGCCGGGCGATGTGTTCCTGCAAGTCGCGCGGGGCACCGTCGGCGGTGGCCGTTTGCGCGAGATCCTGAGATGACGACGACATGTTGTCTCCTAGATGTGAGACCCAGCAGAGGGGTATTCGGTGTGATTGTATGATTGCATGGCAATGTTACGAGTGTCAACGCGGGCTTTCCCGCCGACACGCGCCCGGCGCCGGTGGCGCGGGTCCCGCCGTCGAACGCTCGCCGTGCGTCGGTCCCGACTGGACGAAGCCGGCGGCGCGCCTCGTCCGACAGTCGGCGCCGCGGCCGTTCATCGGTCGCGGCGGCGCCAGGTTCGACGCCCGACGCCTCGCGCGTTCAGAGCCCGCCCATGCACAGGTATTTGGTCTCGAGATATTCCTCGATGCCGTATTTCGAGCCTTCGCGGCCGAGGCCGGATTGCTTGATGCCGCCGAACGGCGCGACTTCGTTCGAGATCAGGCCGGTGTTGATGCCGACCATGCCGTATTCGAGCGCTTCGGACACGCGCCAGACCCGGCCGATGTCGCGGCTGTAGAAGTACGCGGCGAGGCCGGACTCGGTCGCGTTGGCGGCGGCGACGGCTTCCTGCTCGTCGTGAAAGCGGAACAGCGGGGCGACCGGGCCGAAGGTCTCCTCGGTCGCGAAGCGCATCGACGCGGTGACGTCGGCCACCACGGTCGGCTCGAAGAACAGCGTGCCGGCCGCGTGGCGCGCGCCGCCCGTGAGCAGCCGCGCGCCGTGTTCGAGCGCGTCGGCCAGATGTGCCTCGACCTTCCGGACCGCGGCCTCGTTGATCAGCGGCCCCTGCGTGACGCCGCTCTCGAAGCCGTTGCCGACCCGGATGCGCGCGACCGCCGCCGTGAATTTTTCGGCGAACGCGTCGTACACGCCGTCCTGCACGTAGAAGCGGTTGGTGCAGACGCAGGTCTGGCCGGCATTGCGGTACTTCGAGGCGAGCGCGCCTTCCACCGCCGCGTCGAGATCGGCGTCGTCGAACACGATGAACGGCGCGTTGCCGCCCAGTTCGAGCGAGAGCTTCTTGACGGTCGGCGCGCACTGGTTCATCAGCAGGCGGCCGACCGGCGTCGAGCCCGTAAACGAGAGCTTGCGCACGATCGGGTTGCTGGTCAGCTCCGCGCCGATCGCGCGCGGATCGCCGACCACGACGCTGAACACGCCGGCCGGCACGCCCGCGCGATGCGCGAGTTCGGCGAGCGCGAGCGCCGACAGCGGCGTGGCCTCGGCCGGCTTGACGATCATCGCGCAGCCGGCGGCGAGCGCGGGCGCGGCCTTGCGCGTGATCATCGCGGCCGGGAAGTTCCACGGCGTGATCGCGGCGCACACGCCGATCGGCTCCTTCGTCACCAGCATCCGCTTGTCGGCGGCGGGCGAGGCGAGCACGTCGCCGTCCACGCGTCTGGCCTGCTCGGCGAACCATTCGATGAACGAGGCCGCGTAGCCGATCTCGCCCTTCGCCTCGGCGAGCGGCTTGCCTTGCTCGGCCGACATGATGGTCGCGAGATCGTCGGCGTTGGCGATCATCAGCGCATGCCAGCGCTTCAGCACCGCCGCGCGCTGCGCCGCCGTGAGCGCGCGCCAGCCGCGCTGCGCGCGCTCGCCGGCCTCGATCGCGCGGCGCGTCTCGGCGCCCGTCATCAGCGGCACCTCGGCGAGCGTCTCGCCGGTGGCGGGATCGTCGACGGCGAACGTGCGCGCGTCGTCGGCACCGCACCATGCGCCGTCGAGATACGCGAGCGTGCGCAGCAGGCTCGGGTCCGCGAGCCGGGAAAGCAGGTTGGATTCAGTCATGATGGTCGCAAAGGGCGGCCCGCCGGCACGGGTCGCGCGGCGAGCCTGGGGAGAGGGTGAAACGCGCCGCGGCGGCCTTACTCGTCGTCCTGCCGCTGTTCTTTCCAGCGCTTCACCACGCCGGTCTCGATGTCGAACAGGTCGAGCAGGCGGCCGACCGTGTGGTTGACGATGTCGTCGATCGACTGCGGCTTCTGGTAGAACGCCGGCACGATCGGCGCGATCACCGCGCCCATGTCGGAGAGCTGCACCAGCGTGCGCAGGTGGCCGCCGTGCAGCGGCGTCTCGCGCACGCCGAGCACCAGGCGCCGGCGCTCCTTGAGCACCACGTCGGCCGCGCGGCTGACCAGCGAGCTGGTGATGCCGGTGGCGATCTCGCTCATCGAGCGCACCGAGCACGGCACCACCAGCATGCCCCGGGTCTTGAACGAGCCGGAGGAGATCGCCGCGCCGATGTCGCCGGGCGCATACCAGCACGAGGCCCGCGCGCGCAGGTCGGCCGCGCGGATATCGGTCTCGTAGGTCATCGTCAGCTCGGCGGCCTTGCTGATCACGAGATGGGTCTCGACGCCCGCCTCGGCGAGCAGTTCGAGCGCGCGGATCCCGTAGATCACGCCCGATGCGCCGGTGATGCCGACGATGATGCGTTCCGGGGTGCCGTTACTCATGATCGTTCTCGTAGCCGCGCACCGGGGAGTTCGGCTCCACGCCGGCGCGGCGGCGTGCCTGGTAGGACGCGTCGCGCTGCATCCACTCGCCGCGCGTCGCCTGCTCGGCGTTGCGGTCCCATTCCTCGGTCCAGTCGCCGAGCGAGTAGCCGTACCACGGCGACTCGGGCTTCAGCTTCGGCAGGTCGAGACGTTCCCACAGCGCCTTCGCGTTTTCCATGTATTCCTTCTTGGGCAGCGCGAGCGGCGGCATCGGCGCCTTCATCGTCGCGTCCACCAGCATCGCCGAATCGAGCCCCGTGTCGTGATCCGAGCGCGGGCCGTGGCCGTGCTCGCGGAACGGAATCAGCTTGACGTCCTCGACCGGGTTGCAGCGGTAGCCCATCGCCCAGAACACGGCGTCGGCGTTGTCCGGATCGATGTCGTCGTCGACGGCGATCACGAACTTGCCGATCGCGGCCTGCAGCGACATCGTGCCGTACAGCGCGCGCCAGACCTCGGTCTTCTTCGAGCCGCGCTCGAACTGCAGGAACACGAAGCGGCGCAGGTTCGTCAGCGGCTCGTGCAGGAACACCTTCCTGATGCCGCGAATGCCGAGGTGGTCGCGCAGATGGCGCAGGAACATCGGCTCGTAGGCGAGCCGCTTGATGACGCTCGATTCGGACGGCGTGACCTGCGAGATGATCGAGGTCAGCACGGCGTCCTTGCGGCGCGTGATCGCGGTGACCTCGATCGAGACGTTGTAGTCCTCGAGCGCGACGTAGCCGTGGCTCTCGCCGAACGGGCCTTCCGGTTCGAGGTAGGTCGGGTCGACGTAGCCCTCGACCACGACTTCCGCCTCGGCCGGCACCAGCAGGTCGACGGTGCGGCCCTTGACGACGCGGATCGGCTCGCCGGCGAGGGCGCCCGCCACGCTCAGTTCGTCGGTGTTCGGGCGCAGCTTCTGCGGGCCCTGGAACGCCACCAGCGGCGGCGCGCCGAGCACGATCGCCACCGGCATCTTCTCGCCCCTGGCCGCGAACTTGCGCCAGTGGTCGAGGCCGCCCGCGCGCAGGTTCACGAGCATCATCATGCCGAGCCGGGTCGGCGACTTCAGGTGGCCGCGGTAGGTGCCCATGTTCTGCACGCCGGTTTCCGGGTCGCGCGAGATCACGCCGGTCATCGTCATGTACGGCGCGGCGTCGAAGCCCGGCGTCGAGATCGGCAGCGGCAGCGATTCGAGGCCGTTGCCCGGGCCTTCGAGATCCTTGCCCTCGATCACGATGTCATGCACGGGGCCGCTTTCGACCACCACCGGCGGCACCGGATTGTCGATCGCGCGGTTCCAGGCGTCGCCGATGTCGTCGAGCGACGGCACGTTCATGCCGATCCGGTAGATCTCCGGATTGGCGGCGATCCCGCCGACGATCACCGGCATGTCGTACTTGCGGCCCTTGCTGTCGACGATGTTGGTGAACAGGAAGGCCTTGCGTTCGGCTTCGGGAATGCCGCCGCGGAACTGCCAGCGCACCAGCGGGTGCATTTCGGTGTCCTTGTTGACCGGCTCGTCGATCCGGTACAGCAGGCCCGCCGCGTCGAGGCGTGCGATGTGGTCGTGCAGGTCCGCGTAACCGGTTTTCGCGGCGGACGCGGAGGAGGTGTCTTGATCAGCCATGGCTTGAGTCCCGTGGAGCGCCGCGTTGCGCGGCGCCCTCATTGCTTGAAGTGTTGCCCGACCCGGGCGGGGTGTTGCGGCTCCGAGCCGTCTCGCGGCTCGCGGCGGATCAGCGGCGCATCGAGGTCATCGCGTTCGCGAGCGCGGCGCCCGCCGTTTCGCTCGCGAGCGAGAAGTCGGGGATCGTGATCTCGCGGAAGTAGGTCTTCAGCGTCGCGATGGCGATCCGGTCGCGCGTGCAGATCGAGGCGACCATCGCGTCCGCGCGCTCGCTCAGGCTCGCGGCCGGCACGACTTCGGCCACGATGCCCCATTCGCGCGCATTCGCGGCGTCGATCGTCTCGGTCAGGTAGACCAGGTGCGCGGACGCCTTCGGCGGCACCTTGTGGCGCAGCACCGACAGCACCAGCGTCGGCGGCAGGTTCTTCTGCAGCTCGGGCAGGTTGAAGCGCACGCTGTCGGCGGCCACCGCCAGGTCGCATGCGGTGACGAGCGCGCAGCCGAAGCCTTCGGCGTCGCCCTGCACCTCGGCCAGCAGCGGCACCTGGCTTTCGTGCATCGCGCGGTAGACGTCGAGGATCGGATCGGCCACGTTGCGGCGGAACTGCTCGGCGCTCGGCGGCGCGGCCGGCGGCGCGCCGACCGCGCGGCCGCGGCAGAACGCGGGCCCCGACGCGCGGATCCGGATGATCTTCACCGCGCTGTCGCGGCCGGCCTGGCGGATCTCGGCGGCGAGCGCGCGCATCGCCTCGAGCGTCAGCGTGTTGCCCAGCTCGGGCTGGGCCAGGGTGATCCGGTATTCGGAGTCGTGCAGTGCGGCGGTGAATTCGGTCGTCATGGAAAAAAAGTCCGAACAATGAAAGCAGGGAAGGGCGCCCGCGCCGGGCGGGCGCCGGCGCAGGTCAGCGCGCGTAGGCGCCGGCCTCCTTGAGTTTCTGGAACACGCGCTGGGGCACCAGCGGCGCCTCGGTGAACGTGACGCCGTATTCCGACAGCGCGTCCTCCATCGCCGAGATGATCGCCGCCGCGGCCGGGATCGTGCCGCCTTCGCCGGCGCCCTTGACGCCGAGCGGATTGAGCGGCGACGGCGTTTCGAGATGCACGATGTCGATGTTCGGCACGTCGGTGGCCATCGGCAGCAGGTACTCGCCGAAGTTGGTGGTGGTTGGCTGCGCGTTCTCGTCGTACTGCATCCATTCGAGCGTCGCGTTGCCGATGCCGTGCGCCACCGAGCCGATCACCTGGCCGTCGACGAGCAACGGGTTGATCAGCTTGCCCGAATCGTGCGCCATCACGTAGTTGAGGATCGTGATGTGGCCGGTCTCGCGATCGACCTCGAGTTCGACGACGGCGGTGCCGTTGCAGTAGGTCGACTGCGCGGGCGAGAAGTACCTGGTCTCCTCCAGGCCGGCGGTGAGGCCCGTCGGCATCGTGAAGCCGGGCATGCCCTGCGAGATCTTCGCGAGCTGGCCGTAGCTCATGCGCTGCTCGATGCCCGAGCGGCGCGCCACGTGCCCCTCGATCAGCACCAGTTCACCGGGTTCGCACTTCCACAGGTGGGCGGCCAGCGTCAGCATCTTCTCGCCCACCGCCTGCGCGGCGATGTAGACCGAGTTGCCGGCGTTGACGGTCGCGCGGCTCGCGAACGTGCCGACGCCCATCGAGATGCCGCCGGTGTCGCCGGTGATGACGTCGATCGTCTCGAGCGGCAGGTTCAGCTGCTCGGCGCAGATCTGCGCGAAGGTGGTCTTGTGGCCCTGGCCCTGCGGCGACGCGCCGGTGATCACGACCACCCGGCCGTTGGCCTGCACCCGCACCGTGGCGCCCTCGAACGGGCCCATCCCGGTGCCTTCCACGAAGCTCGCCATGCCGATGCCGATGAAGCGGCCCTGGCTGCGCGCCGCGGCCTTGCGCGCCGCGAAGCCCGCGTAGCCGGCGCGTTCGAGCGCAGCCTGCTGGCAGGCCGGATAGTCGCCGCTGTCGTAGCGCAGCGGGCTGCCGTCGCGATAGATGAAGCCCGCGTCGTAGGGCATCTGTTCCGGCTGGATCAGGTTGCGCCAGCGCAGTTCCGCGCGATCCATGCCGAGCGTGCGCGCGGCCTTGTCGAGGATCCGCTCCATCGCGAACACCGCCTGCGGGCGGCCGGCGCCGCGCACCGGCGAGGTCGCGCACTTGTTGGTGTAGACCACGTCGAGCTTCGCGCCCATCGCCGGGATCACGTAGGGGCCGGGCGTGGTCGTGATCGAGATGTACGGCGTGATGATGCCCCACGGCAGGAACGCGCCGTTGTCATGCACCATCTCCAGCCTGACGCCGCGGATCTTGCCGTCGGTGCCGAGCGCCATGCGCATGGTCCACCACTGGTCGCGCTCCTGCGTGACCGACAGGAAGTGCTCGCGCCGGTCCTCGATCCACTTGACGGGACGCTTCAGCGCGACCGCCGCGATCGCCACCAGCGCCTCTTCCGGATAGAACGGCAGCTTCGGCCCGAAGCCGCCGCCGACGTCGTGCATCAGCACCCGCAGCTTCTCGGCGTCCCATTCGAGCAGTTCGACGAGGTTCTTCTTCTCGTGGTGCGGCGCCTGGCCCGACGACCAGACGGTCAACTCGCCCTGGGTCGCGTGATACTCGGCGAGGTAGCCGCGCGTCTCCATCGGATGCGCGGAGCCGCGGTTCTGCCAGTAGGTTTCCTCGACCACGTGCGGCGCGTCCTGGAACGCCGCGTCGAGATCGCCGAACGCCATCTCGATGTGGGCGACCACGTTGTCCTTCGCGTCGGTGTGGCAGAGCGGCGAGTCGGCACGCAGGCCGTCGCGGCAGTCGGCGACGGCGGGCAGGATGTCGTATTCGATTTCGATCAGGCCGCAGGCGTCTTCCGCGATATAGCGGTTGTCGGCGACCACGAACGCGACCGCCTCGCCCGCGAACGTCACCTCGGTCGAGGCGAGCAGCTCCTGGGTGCGCTCGAAGCGGATCGCCGGGTTCGGCAGCATCGACGGCACGCGGGCGCGGGCGCGGCCGCTCAGGTCCGCGTGCGTGTAGACGGCATGCACGCCCTTCAGCTCGCGGGCGGCCGTGCAGTCGATCGAGACGATCTTCGCGTGCGCGTGCGGGCTGCGCAGCACCGCGGCCTGCAGCATGTTCGGCAGATGCAGGTCGTCGACGTAGGTGCCCTGGCCCTGCAGCAGCTTCTTGTCCTCGGTGCGCGCGACGCGCTTGCCGATGTAGCGCTGGTCGGTGGGCGCGCCCTTCAGGTCGGAAATTTCCATCGTGTCACTCCGTGGCTTGCGCGGCCGGCGCGCCGGCACGCTGATCGCGGATGCGCTGGGCGGCGAGCAGGGCGGCCGCCACGATCGGCTGGTAGCCGGTGCAGCGGCACAGATTGCCGGTGATCGCCTCGCGGATCTCGGCCTCGGTCGGCGAGTCGGTTTCGTTCAGCAGTTCGGTCAGCGTCATCAGCATGCCGGGCGTGCAGAAGCCGCATTGCAGCGCATGAGCCTCGGAAAAGGCCTTCTGCAGCGCGTTGAGCGTGCCGTCCGCGTGGGCCAGCCCTTCGACCGTGGTCAGCGAGCGGCCGTCCACCTGGGCGGCGAGCGTGAGGCAGGCGCGCGCGGTGCGGCCTTCGATCAGCACCGTGCAGGCGCCGCAGACGCCGTGCTCGCAGCCGTAGTGCGTGCCGGTGAGTTCGAGGTCGTGACGCAGGAAGTCGCCGAGCATGCGGCGCGGCTCGACTTCGCGCTCATAGGCGGCGCCGTTGACGATGACCCTGACGGTACGAGTCTCCATGTCCATCTCCTCTGTCACTCTAGGATTGTCTTGCGACGCGCGAGAACGCCGTCTTCAGCGCTCTTTCGGTCAGGACGCCGGCGAGATGCTGGCGGTAGTCGGTGCTGACGTGGGCGTCGGTCATCACGTCGAGCTCGCGCGCGGCGTCGCTCGCGATGCGCAGCGCGCTGTCGCCCATCGGCAGGCCGCGCAGCGCGGTCTCGACCTCGTGCATCCGCACCGGGCCGGGCGCGACGCCGCAGACCGTCAGCGACACGCGGTCGAGGCAGCCGCGCGCGTCGGCGGTGCAGAGCGCGGCGACGCCGACGATCGCGTAGTCGCCATGGCGCCGCGCGAACTCCTCGAACGCGTAGCCGTGGCCTTCGGGCCAGATTTCGAGCGAGATGCCCGCGAGCAGCTCGCCTTCCTCGATCGCGGGCGTCATGTACATCAGCGCCCACTCCGAGATCGGCAGTTCGCGCGTGGTGACGGCGCCGTCGTCGTAGCGCGCGATCGTCAGGATGCCGTCGAGCGCGGCGGTGAAGCACGGCTGCTCCGACGACGGATCGAGCTGGCACAGGCTGCCGCCGAGCGTGCCGCGGTTGCGGATCTGCTTGTGGCTCACCAGCTGATACGCCTCGCGGATCAGTGGCGCGCGCCGGGTGACGAGCGGCGACAGCTCGATGTCGCGCTGCCGCGCCACGGCGCCGATGTGCAGGCGGCCGTCGCGTTCCTCGATGCGGGTCAGCGCCTCGACGCCGTTCAGGTCGACCAGGTGGCTCGTCATCAGATACCGGAAGTTCATCATCGGCATCAGCGACTGGCCGCCGGCGAGCACGCGGGCGTCCTCGAGCGTGCCGAGCAGTCGCGCGGCCTCGTCGACGGTGGTTGGCGCGTGATACTGGAATTCACTGGGTTTCATGCGTGCTCCGATAGGGCGGCGGTGGCGGCTTCGTGTCAGTGATGCTGTTTGATGCCGAAGAGCCGCGCGAAGAAATTCCGCACCGACTGCCACATGGCCTTGCGCATCAGCGCGCCGGCATCGAGCGGCACGACCGGCGCGGGAGCGGGCGGCGGGCGGCGCGTTGCGGCGGCGGGCGGCGGTGCGTCCGCGGCGGCGGACGGGTTCGACGCGTCGGGCTCGCCCGCGGTGGGGGCGGCCGATGCAGCCGGAGCGGTTTCGGCGGCATGCGCGGCGTCCGCCTCGATCAGCGCGGCCAGGTTCTTCGCGAACTGGTTCAGCAGCTGCTGCGAGAGCGCCTCGATCATCCCGGCGCCGCGCCCGTACTGCGCGACCGTGCCCGACAGGTTCACGTCCGAGACCACCTCGACGCGGGTCTTGCCGCCGCCCGCGTCGCTGACGGCCGCGTTGATCTGCGCATCGGCGCCGCCGCGGCCCTTCGTGTCGGTGCCGCTTGCCGACACCACGACCGTGCGGTCGGCGTCGTTCTGTCCGGCGATCCTGAACTTGCCCGCGAACTTCAGCGTGAGCGGGCCGAGCTTGACGGTGAAGCCGCCCTTGTAGCTGCCGTCGGGCTGCTGTTCCTTGAGTTCCGCGCCGGGAAAACACGGTGCGGACCGTTCGATGTCGATCATGGTCGTCCAGACGGCGGACGGCGGTGCTTCGACCGTGAAGGATGAACGGATAGTGATTGCCATGCTGCCTCCTGAGAGCAATCGGCCCGTGCCTGGGTTGCTCCGTTTATTGATGACTACCGGGCCGCGCCGCGCGTCGAAACCGTTCCGGCGCGCGGGCGGCCATCTGCCTTATTTCATCGGCCGAGGGCCGACAGGAAATCGTCGAACACCGCGGTGAAGATTTCGCGCATCTCGAACGCGCCGAAGTGCGAGGCGCCCGGCACCACGACGAAGCGGGCGTTCGGCAGCGCGTCGGCGATCTTCTGCGAGACCGCCGGCGGGATGCTCGCGTCGGCCTCGCCGGCGACGACCAGCGCCGGCACCGTCACTGCCGGCAGTTCGTCGAGCGTGTCGAGCAACGAGATGGCGCGCCAGTTCGCGCTCCAGCTATGCCAGTCGTCCGCGGCGAGCCGCGCGCGGCACTTCGGGATCAGCTCGGGACGCGGCGGGTTGGCGGCGAACCAGCGCGTGATGGTGTCGTCGATCACTTCCGACATCGAGCCCTGCCGGTTCATGTCGCCGCGCGCGAGGATGCGCGGGCGCACCTCGTCGGGGAAGCCGCCGGCCGTGGCGCACAGAACCAGCGCGCCGGCCAGCTCGGGGAACTGGATCGCCACGTGCTGCGCGATCATGCCGCCCATCGACACGCCGATCAGCGTGGCGCCGCTGAGGCGCGCCTGGCGCAGCACCGCGGCGACGTCCGCCGCGTGTTCGGCCAGCGTGACGGGCGCGGTGACGGCGCTCGACGCCCCATGGCCGCGGATGTCGATCGCGACGACATCGTAGGAGGCGGCCCAATGCTCGACGTATTCGTCCCACCAGCCGCGGTCGACGCCGATCGGATGGAGCAGGACCAGCGGCCGCCCGGTGCCGCGACGCGTGTAGGCGATGCGGCCGGCTGGAATTTCGCAGAAAGTTGCTTCGGACATGACTGACTCGGTAAGGCGCGGAGCGCGACTGGGACACGATGAAAAGGAGCGCCGGGCCGGCGATCCGGGGGCGCGGCGCCCGCGGCCACCCTGGGCTTCGAGGCAGGCGCGCCCGGCAACGGGATGACGGATCGCGGCGCGCCTTGCGCCGGCCGCGCGCCGCCTTCAGGCCGCCTCGGCCTTCGCCTTCAGTTCGAGCACGACGGCCTTCGCGCGGCGCAGCCCTTCGGCGGCGACCGGAATGCCCGCATAGACGCCGGCTTGCAGCACCACCTCGGCGATTTCCTGCTCCGTCACGCCGTTGTTCACCGCGCCGCGCGTGTGCACTTCGAATTCATGCCAGCGGCCGAGCGAGGCCAGCATCGCGAGGTTCAGCATGCTGCGCGTCTTGCGCGTCAGGCCGTCGCGATTCCAGATGTTTCCCCAGCAGACGTCCTCCGTGTACTCGAGGAAGGTGGCATCGAACAGATTGGGGGTGGCGTTGCTCTGCGTGTGGCTCGCACCCAGCACTTCCGTGCGGATCTTCGCGCCGATGGCGCGGCGTTGGGACAGCGTGATGTCTTCCATGAGTACCCTTCCGGTTTATCGAACGGTTGTAGGATTGTATAATCAGACGCAGTATCGGAGCGCCGCCGTCAAAAGTCAATATGATTGTATTACTGTATTGAGCGTCGCTCCCATCAATCCCTATGCAAAGAGGTGGAATGAATACCAACAGATTGGTAGTGAGGCCGGTGGCAACGCTGCGCCAGCAGGTGATCGACGGTTTGCGCGCATGTATCAGCGATCTGACCTTCAAGCCCGGCGACCGGCTGATCGAGCGCGAGCTCTGCGAAATGCTGGGCGTGAGCCGCACGCTCGTGCGCGAGGCGTTGAGCCAGCTGGTGGCCGAGGGGCTCGTGCAGATCATTCCGCACAAGGGGCCGATCGTCTCGCTGATGACGGGGGACGAGGCGAGGGGGCTCTACGAGGTGCGCGCGGTTCTCGAGGCGCTGGCGGGCCGCCAGTTCACCGAGCGGGCGAACGACGAGCAGCGCGTCGCGCTGAAGCAGGCGCTGACGGAACTCGCGACGATCCAGGACGCGCAGGGCCAGGACGGCATCATGCAGTTCCTGAAACAGAAGGCGCAGTTCTATGACGTGATGCTCGAAGGCGCCAACAATCCGGTGCTCACGGAAATGCTGCGGCTCGTCCATACGCGCGTGATGATGCTGCGCGCGACGACGCTGTCGCAGGAAGGGCGCTTGCCGCAAAGCTATGAGGAAATCTCGGCGATCGTCGATGCCGTCCTGCGCAACGATGCCGACGCCGCCGCGGCTGCCTGCAAGCGCCATGTCGAGCAGGCGGAGCGGCTGGCGGTCCAGGTGCTCTCCGAGACGGTCGACTGAGTCGGCGTCCCGCCGCGGCTTTCCGCGGCTTCCCGGTTCGATGCGCCGGGGCCGGGGCGAAAGCCCCCGGCCCCGGCTGCCTGCTGCCTGCCGAGCGTGGCCGGCGGTCGGCTCGCCGGCCGGTATCCGGCGCGACGTTCTGCGCCTTGTTCCGCGTCTCCGTGTGTCTTCGTCGCTGGCGCCATGCGTGGCGGCCAGGCGATCCCGCACGCGTACCGATTCTCTCCTGCGATCCCGAACTGCCCGTCCGTGCACGCCGTCGGACTGCATGTATGACGTAATACAATATTCTATATTGCAATCTAATTGCATTACGTTATACTGCGTCAACCGACGGACCGGGCAGGCGACCCGGGCAAGTCGTTCGCCTTGGCGGCGAGAGATCAGGAGACGGAGACGATGCGCACTACGCAGGGCGCCCGCGCGGCCACCATGGCCCCGGCCGAGACACACGGATTCAGGCTGTCGCGCTACCAGTGGCTGGCGCTGATCTCGGCGTTCCTCGGCTGGATGTTCGATTCGATGGACCTGAATCTCTTCACGCTCGTGCTCGTGCCGAGCGTGAGCCAGCTGCTGCACAGCACCGACGCCACCGAAATCAGCCGGATCGGCAGCTTCATCATCGCGGGCAAGCTGCTCACCTGGGGCATCGGCGGCGTGCTGTTCGGCGTCGCCGCCGACCGGTTCGGCCGCTCGCGCGTGATGGGCCTGACCATCCTCATCTACGCGGCGTTCACGCTGCTCAGCGCATTCGCGAAGACCTGGCCGCAGCTTGCGATCGCACAGGCGCTGGCCGGCTTCGGGATCGGCGGCGAGTGGGCGGCCGGCGCCGCGCTGGTGGCCGAATCATGGCCCGGCAAGCAGCGCGCCCGCGCCATGCAGATCATGCAGATGGCGTTCGCGTTCGGCTTTCTCGCGGCGGCGCTCGACAACCTGCTGCTGGGCCGCTTCGGCTGGCGCGTCGTGCTCGGCGTGGGCGCCGCGCCGGCGCTCGCCACGATTCTGGTGCGCCGCTTCGTCCCCGAGCCGCAGCGCTGGGTGCAGGTGCGCGACAGCGTGATCGCCGAGTCGGCGCTGCAGACCTTCAGTGCGATCTTCGCGCCGGGACTGCGCCGCAAGACGATCATCGGC
Source organism: Burkholderia perseverans (assembly GCF_022870505.1). NCBI lineage: Bacteria > Pseudomonadati > Pseudomonadota > Betaproteobacteria > Burkholderiales > Burkholderiaceae > Burkholderia > Burkholderia perseverans. The sequence goes on along the minus strand of NZ_CP045094.1, from coordinate 2,761,429 downwards.
GTGGTCGTGTCGTCGGCCGCCATGCTCGGCTGCTGGGGCGGCCTCACGTTCCTGCCGAGCTGGATCCATCAGTTGTCGGTGGCGGCCGCCGATCACCGCGACGTCGGCACGACGGTCAGCTACGCGTTCATCCTCATGATGATCGGCGCGTCGCTCGGCTACCTGTCGTTGATCTGGATGCTCGACGCGCTCGGCCGCCGGATGTCGTACTTCATCTTCTCCGTGGGTTCGCTCGTGGTCTCGCTCGTGCTGTTCATGACGGTGCATGACATCGGCCGCGTGCTGTGGCTGATGCCGGTGTACGGCTACTTCGTGATCGGCGCGTTCGGCACCTTCGCCGCCTATCTGCCCGAGCTGTTCCCGACCCGCGTGCGCGCCACCGGGCAGGGCTTCTGCTGGAACATGGCGCGGGCGCTGACCAGCATCGGGCCGATCGCCGGCAATGCGGTGGTCGCGAGGTTCGGTTCGTTTCCGGCGGCATCGGCCGCGGTGTCGCTGCTGTTCGTCGTCGGCATGGTGTCGATCTGGTTCGGCCCGGAGACGCGCGGCATTCCGCTCGACGATTGAGCGCCGTCGCATCACGCCGGGCGGGTGGCGCGTTCGTATCGTTTGGGTCGCTCGCAGCGGGGAGGCCGGCTCGCCATGGCGCGCCGCTGCCCGAGGGCAATCAGTGCGACACGGCCGCGGGCTGCGTCGTTAGGCAGGACTCCTTTTTTATTGAACGGAACACATCGTGAGCCAGGAAATGCCGGATTCCGGCGCGTCAAGCCGGGACGCCACTGCCGAAGCCTCGCCCGCGCGCATCTTCGATGTCGGCATCAACGAGCGCCTGCCGCTGCCGCAGCTGGCCGTGCTCGCGCTGCAGAACGTGTTCGGCATGACGGGCATGTTCGTGTTCCCCGGGCTGCTCGGCCGAGCCTTCCATCTATCCGATCCGCAGATCGCGTACCTGTACGGGATGACCTTCATCGCGTGCGGCGTCATCACGATCCTGCAATCGGTGCTGCTGCTGCGCCTGCCGGTGGCGCAGGGGCCTTATGCGGGCAGCTTCGGCGCGCTGCTGGCGGTCGGCCATCTGCAGTCGGGTGGCCTCGGCATGGCATTCGGGTCGTTCTTCGCCGCCTCGCTGATCTGGTGCCTGCTCACGGTGCCGGTCCGCGGGCGCAGCGTGGCCGGCATGTTTGCGCGGCACCTGCGCCTGCCGATCATTTCCGGGATGATCGTGATGCTGATCATGGTGCAGATCGCGAGCGTCGCGCTGCCGACCTGGATCGGCCACCCCCGCACGCCGGGCTTCCCGGTCGTCAACCTGCTGTCGGGCGCGATCGCCGTGGCCGGCATCGTATTCGCGATGCTGTGGGGCGGCCGCCGGCTGCGCCGCGTCGCGATCCTGCTCGGTCTCGCGCTCGGCACGCTGGCCTACACGCTGTGGCAGCCGGTGTCGTTCGCGGCGGTGGCCGCGGCGCCGCTGCTCGTCGAGCCGCGCATCTTCCCGTTCGGCTTCGGGGTGCGTCCGGATCTGGTCGCGGTGTTCCTGCTGGTGCTGATTCCGGCCGGCATGGGATCGATGGCGCTTTACCAGACCGTCGCCGAATGGGGCAATGAGACGTTGAGCCCGGGCCGCATGTCCGAAGGGCTGTTCGGCGTCGCGCTCGGCTCGGTGGTCGCGGCGATGTGGGGCGGCTTCAGCACGATCGCGTATCCGGACAACATCGGGATTCTGCGCGCGACGCGCGTCGGCTCGCGCTTCGTCACGCTCGCCGCGGGCATCCTGCTGATCGCCCTCGGCGGCTGCGTGAAGTTCGACATGCTGCTCGTGATCGTGCCGATCCCGGTGATCTCGGCCGCCGCGACGCTGCTGTTCGGCATCGTCTTCATGCACGGCGTCCATATTCTCGCGCAGGTCGAGTGGGACGATCGCCGCCTGATCGCGGCGGGGCTCGCGTTTCTGGTGGGCCTCGGCGGGCTGTTCATCGAGCCGGAGGTGATCCATGCGATGCCGCTGATGCTCCAGCTCGTGCTGCAGCAGCCGGTGATCTCCGGTGGCCTCACGCTCGTCGTGTTGCATACCCTGCTGTGCGCGAAGCCGCAGCCGTCGGACATCTCACCGGCCGCGGGGGCCGGTGCGCGGCAGCCGGTTCGGGTCAGGCAGTAGGGCGGGCCCGGCCGGCCGCGGCGGTGGCGGCGCGCCGCCGTGGTCGAGGCGCGACCGGGTATCGTCGGGCGCCCGGAAATCAGGGTTTTTATTTAGCAATGCAGATCAATGAGGCATGCGGGATGCCGACGCGCGATGCGGCGCGGACCAACAGATGAGCGGGAACGCCTCACGGGCGTCAACCCGGGTTCGGGCAGGGAGGAGACACGGATGAAAACAGGGTTGGGGATGACGCTGCTGGTTTCGGCGGCGGCACTGCTCGCCGGGACGGCCCATGCGCAATCGAGCGTGGAACTGTACGGCCTGGTCGACGCGTTCGTCGCCTACAAGAAGCCGATGAACGGGCAGTCGAGCGTGATCGCCGGCAACGGCGGCATGACGGCGCCGTATTTTGGTCTGCGCGGAACGGAGGACATCGGAGGCGGCACGAGCGTCGTCTTCGATCTCGAGGGTTATTTCAACGTCCAGACCGGCGCGATGGGCCGCACGGGGTTCCCGCACGACGGCCTGTTCTCGCGGAATGCCTACGTCGGCCTGAGCGGCCGCTACGGCACGCTGACCGCCGGCCTGATTCCGCCGCTGCTGTGGTTCTCGACGATCACGTTCAACCCGTTCGGGAATTCCTTCGTGTTCGCGCCGATCGTGCTGCACAGCTATGTCGGCGTGAACGGCCAGGGCGTGTTCGGCAACGCCGGCGAGTGGTGGAACGCGGTGTTCTACGCCACGCCGTCGTTCAACGGCCTGATCGGGCGGGCGATGTATGCGTTCGGCAACGAGCCGGGCCACCTCGGGCAGAACAAGTGGACGGGCCAGGTCGCGTACAGCCATGGCGGCTTCGCGGCCTCGGCCGTGTATCAGCAGATCAAGTACAGCCTGAACGCCGGCGACCTCGACACCGTGCTGCCGGGATTGACGACGCAGTCGGTGTTGAACGTCGGCGCGTCATATGACCTGCATTTCGTGAAGCTGTATGGCCAGTACCAGCATGTACGGGATGCGGTGTCGAGCGGCAACGTCGGCATCGATACCGGCCAGATCGGCTTCTCGATCCCGGTCGGTGTCGGCCGCATCCTTGGTTCGGATGCCTATTCGAAGAGCACCGGCCACAGCTCGGCGTATCGCAACACCTGGGCGCTCGCTTATGACTATCCGCTCTCGAAACGCACCGATATCTACGCGGCGGTGCTGGGCGATCGCGCGAACCGGATGTCGAGCGGCATCACGGCCGGCGGAGGGATTCGCACGCAGTTCTGATCGGTGGCCGGCGCCGATGCGTGTCCGGCGGATGCGTCTCCACGAGGGACGCGCGGGCATGCGAATACAACGGCAGGGGTGAGGGGGCGCACGCGGTTCGAGCGCGAGCTTCGTGCGATCCAGGGTTGAAGGCCAGGCAGGGGCGGTCCGCATTGCGTCCCGTGGCTGATTAATTTAATGATATCGATGGAGGAGACATGTCAGTAACTGGAACTGCAGGCCGCGGCGCACGCCGGTTCGGCCGTCGGCGATCGTTGGCCGCCGTGACCATGTTGGGGTTGTCGAGCGGCGTCGCATGCGCGCAAAGCAGCGTGACCTTGTACGGCTCGCTCGACGGCGGCCTGCGCAATCTCGTGAACGGCACGAGCGCCGGCGGGGCGGCGCTGTCGATGGCATCGAACGGCGTGTTCCGGTCGAATCGCCTCGGCTTCGAGGGCAAGGAGGACCTGGGCGGCGGCTACTATGCGCGCTTCGATCTGGAGGCGGGCTACGTCCTGTCGACCGGCGCGAACAGCAGCACCACCAACCAGATATTCCAGCGCAACTCGACGGTCGGCCTGTCCGGCCCGTTCGGCCAGGTCGACATCGGCCACCAGTTCACGCTGCAGCACCGGCTGATCCGCGACTTCGAGCCGTTCAACCTGCGTTATCTGGGCATTACCGAGGCGGCGGCGGTATCGGGCGGCACCAGCGGTCGCGACGACAATGCGATCCACTACCACGGGGACTTCGGTCCGTGGACGGCGCGCGCGGTGTACGCGCCGGGCGGCATCGCGGGCAGTCTGGCCAGCGGCACCGTGCTCGCGGGCGGCCTGAACTACCACACGAAAATGATCAAGTTCGGCGCCGGCTACACGCATCGCTCGAACGCGCTGTCGACCAACGCCGCCAACACCGCGTTTTTCGCGAACGATCAATATACGGCCGGCGGCGCCGTCTCGCTCGGTCCGGTCGACGTGATGGGCGGCTATTCGCTCGCCACGCAAGGGGTTCCCTCGACGGCGCATGGCGAGACGCGCAACCAGTACCTGTGGGGCGGCTTCCGCTATCAGGCGTCGCCGTACTTCAACGTGACGGCCGCCTATTACGACAACGCCAACTCGACGTCCGGCGTGGACGGCAGAAAGGACGTCGCCATCGTGGGCATCACCTATTCGCTGTCGAAGAGCACGCTGCTCTACGCCGATGTCGACTACACGCACTTCACGGGGGGCTACGTCACCAATGCGACGCTGAATCCGTCCCTGCACAGCAAGCAGACGGGCGTCTCGTTCGGGATGAACCACGATTTCTGAGGCGGAACGGTCCATGCTCCCTGGCCTCGCACGCCACGGTTCGGACAGGCCCGCGAGGGCCGATCGACGAAGCATCGTTATCGGCCTTCCCGCATCGCCCTCGGCCGCACCCGATGCGGCCCGCAGGATCGGCGGGCGAAGCGCGGCGTGCTAGGCTGACGGCACCACCTCGTCCGGCCGATGCACGCCGAAACTTCATGACTTCCAGCACGTCCCCCGAGCGTCATTCCCAAGCCTGCCCGACCTACATCGGCTGTGCCGGATGGGCGCTGTCGTCGCGCGTGGCGGGCCGGTTCCCCACCGAAGGCAGCCATCTCGAGCGTTACGCGCGAGTTTTCTCCTCGGTGGAAATCAACTCGTCGTTCTACCGCCCTCATCAGCCGAAGACTTACGCGCGCTGGGCTGCGAGCACGCCCGACGCGTTCCGGTTCTCGGTCAAGATGCCGCGACGGATTTCGCATGAACTGGGATTACGCGACGCCGACGCCGCCTTGAGCGAATTCCTGGCCCAGGTCGAACCGCTGAAGGAAAAGTTGGGGTGTCTGCTGCTTCAACTGCCGCCCGGCCTGGTGCTGGACGACGCCACGGCCCGGCGCTTCTTTGCGCGGCTGCGAAGCGCCACGCAAACGCCCGTCGTCTGCGAACCCCGCCACGCGACGTGGTTTTCCGAGGCCGGCGCGACCATCCTGAAACAGGCCGGGATCGGCTGCGTGCGGGCCGACCCGCCACCCGTCGCCAATGCCGAGCCGATCGGCGATCCGCGTATTGCCTACTTCCGCCTGCATGGCTCGCCGCAGATGTATTACTCGGCATACGACGAGCCATTCATCGAAGCGCTGGCGGCGCGGCTGATCGAAGCCGGCCGCGCCGGCTCCGAGGCCTGGTGCCTGTTCGACAATACCGCACGCGGCGAGGCGATTCCCAACGCGCTGGCGCTGATGGAAAAACTGCAAGAGGCGCATCGCTGAAACGGGCCGTTCCGCACGCGCCCGGCACCGCCCACCATCGCGTCGATCCGCTACCGCACCCGGGACGGCACGGTCCCGAACCGCTCCTTGAACCGCTCCGCGAACCTCGCCCGCGACCGGTACCCGCAAGCCTCGGCGATCCTCGCCAGATTCCACCCGGTGGTCTGCAGCAGCATCATCGCGTGGTGCATGCGGACCTCCACCAGCAAGCTCTCGAACTCGGCCTGTTCCGCCGCGAGTCGCCGTCTGAGCGTGGCCTCGCTCATCGCCAGTTCGCGTCCGGCCGCCTGCGCGGTCCAGTGATGGCCGGGCGCGTCGCCGAACAGCGCGCGCAGCCGCCCGGAGGTGGTCGGCGCGAGCGGCGGCGGCAGCCGGAAGCCGCGCTCCGCGAGCGCGTGCAGCAGATCCATGAGCCGATACCGCAACCGCGCATCGCTGAGCCCCGCCTGCTCGACGCCCTGCAACACGTGCTGCAGCGACGCGAGCAGGTCGGCGTCGAGTGCAACGGTCTGGAACGGCGGGCGCGACCGGTCGGCACCCGTCGTCCCGGAGAGGTCAGCCGGCGCCGTCTCGCGCTGAAACGCGGCGACCAGCGCCGGCGGGAACGTCAGGAACATCGACTGAAAGCGCCGCGCGTCGCCGCCGGGCGTCTTGCGCAGATCGGCGCAGGCATGCGCATCGACGAGCAGCAGCGGCGAACCGGCGTCGAGGTCGAGCCGCGTGTGGCCGTCGTCGAGGTTCAAGCGGCCGCACAGGATTTGCACGAGCGTCGTTTCGAAGAACCGGAAGCGCCGCGTGTGCTGCGGCAGCACCAGCGACGGCCGGGCCAGCCCGCAAAGATCGCGGCGCGCCACGAGCCGCGCGGTCGAGGCCGGCGACCCGTCCACCGACTCCGACGATCGCCCGCCGTCATGCATCCGCGGTCGCTCGCCATCCGGTGCGGCGCGCCAGGCTGACGACGCAACACAAGGCTCGACCGACATGAGATTCACCCGTTCCAGGAAACCTTCGAACCGCGCCGCATCGTCAGGCCGCGGCGACGCGCGGATTGAGGCTGTAGGTCCCGGTGAGGCTCGCCGTCGCCAGCACCGGCGCCCCGGCGAGCGCGGCCCGCACGTTGGCGCCCGTCAGCGCGCCGTTCACCGCGAGTTTTGGCACAGCGAGCGCGTAGACCGTGAACACGTAGTGATGGACGATCGTGTCGTTCCAGGGCGGGCAGGGGCCGTCATAGCCGTAGTAGTCGCCGCTCATCTGCCCGTCGCCGGCAAACCAGCCGGTGTAGTCGTTGATGCCGTGACGCAACCCCTCGGGTGCATCCGGTCCGGGCTTGCCGCGCGGCGTGACGGCGGCGGAGTGGCTGCCCGCGGCGATTGCGGTCGTCGCGGCGGGGAGGTCGAGCAGCAGCCAGTGGAAGAAGTCGACGCGCGCGAGCGAGGCGGGTACCTCGCGTCCTTCCTGGTTCACGTCGTCGCCACGGCTCGGTACGTCGGGATCGCGGCAGACCACGACGAACGATTGCGTGCCGGCCGGCGCGCCGGTCCAGGCGAGATGCGGATTGCGGTTCGACGACAGCGCGACGTGCGCGGCCGGATCGGCGACGGCGAACGCGAATTCGCCGGGAATCGGCTGGCCATCCTGGAAGCTCTGGCTGGTGAGTTGCATGGGCGGGTCGATGAAGTGTGGGGGGGCGGGGCCGGCGCGGTCGCGCGAGCCATGACCACAGTGTAGGCGGCTGCCGCGCCCCCGGATCAGCCGATCCGATCAACCTCGCTCGCGAACCCGTCAATCTGAACGCATCGGCGATCATACGGCAAGCGACCTGCCGCGTCGCCCGACCGCCTCAGCCCGCTTCGGCGTAATCGACATAGCCTTGCGCGCCGCCCTGGTGGAACGTCTGAGGGTCCGCCGCCGCCAGCGCCAGCCCGCGCTCGAAGCGCCGCACCAGATCGGGATTGCCGATGAACGGCTTGCCGAACGAGACGAGATCGGCGCCGCCGCGCTCGATCAAACGCCCGGCCGCGTCCCGGTCGAAGTTGCCGTTCGCGATCAGCGTGCCGTCGTAGCGCTGCCGGACGTAGCCGATCGTGTCCTGCAGCGCGGCGATCGACGTGCCGCTCAAGTCCTCCAGCGCGCGCACCACCTGCACGTAGGCGAGTGGCAGCCGGTTGCACGCCTGCAGCAGCCGGTCGTAGGTCGCGACCGTTTCATCGGTCTGCCGGAAGCCGCCCGTCTCGAAGGCCGGCGCGATCTTCACGCCGACGCGCCCCGGCCCCCATTCGGCGATCAGCGCATCGAGCACCTCGATCACGATCCGGCCGCGCCGTTCGGCGCTGCCGCCATAGGCGTCGTCGCGCCGGTTCAGCGCGCTGTTGAGGAATTCGGGCAGCAGGTAGGGGGTCGCGCAGTGCAGTTCGACGCCGTCGAAGCCGGCCGCGCGCGCGTGGCGCGCGGCGGCGCCGTAGTCGGCGACGGTCCGGCCGATCTCGGCCACCGTCATCGCGCGCGGCGTGACGGTGTCCTGGAAGCCGTCCGGCGTGTACGCGCGCAGCGCAGGATTGATTGCCGATGGTGCGAGCGGCGCGGCGCCGTCGAAGAAGTCGGGATGCGAGACGGCGCCCGAATGCGCGAGCTGCGCGAAGATCCGCCCGCCCGCGGCGTGGACCGCGTCGGTCACGCGGCGCCAGCCGTCGGCCTGCGCCGCGCTGAACAGGCCCGGCACGTTGACGAAGCCGATCGCCTCGCGGCTGATCCAGATGGCCTCGGTCACGATCAGCCCGGCGCTCGCGCGCTGCCGGTAATAGGCGATATGCAGCTCGGTCGGCACGTGGCCGGGCGCGCCCGCGCGTCATCGACGCCATCACGATGCGGTTGGACAGGCGGCTCGGGCCGAGCTGAAAGGGTTCGAGAAGCCTCATGTGGTCGGATCCGGAAGAAAGGGATCCGGCGAATCCAACGGGATGCGGCGCACGGCGGAACGCCAGGAAAGCGACTATCAGTCATGCGATTTGCGGATGAATCGCCGGCGCGCGGCGGGCAGTTGACTATTCAAATTTGGCCGGTTCAGATGCAAGGCGCGCGGAGCCGGATCATCGGGTGATCCATGGGCGGCCGGTGCGCGGCGCGGATCGGGTCGTTTCCATCGGGTAACTCCCGATTTTTCGCCGGGATGTCTAGACAAATAGATTCGACCGCGCAGCGCCGCCGGACGGAGACGGGCGGCGCCGCGCGGCTACCCCAACCGGAACTGGAGCGTTTCCCGTGACGAGCGAAAACAACGACGAGAGCGCGGGCCGCGCAGGCGGCGAACTGATCGAATCGCGGACGATCGACTTCATCCCCGACGCGGAGCGTCACGGCCGGCTCGGCAGCCAGTTCACGCTGTGGCTGTCGGCGAACCTGCAGATCACGGCGATCGTCACCGGCGCGCTGGCGGTGGTACTCGGCGGCGACGTGTTCTGGTCGCTCGTGGCGCTGCTGCTCGGCCAGCTGGTGGGCGGCGCGGTGATGGCCCTGCACGGCGCGCAGGGCCCGCAGCTGGGCCTGCCGCAGATGATCTCGAGCCGCGTGCAGTTCGGCGTCCACGGCGCGACGATCCCGATCGTGCTGGTCTGCCTGATGTACGTCGGCTTCTCGGCGAGCGGCTCGGTGCTCGCGGGCTCGGCGCTCGCGCGGCTGCTCGGCGTGGGCGACGTGGCCGGCATCGCGATCTTCTCGGCCTGCATCGTGGTCCTGACGATACTCGGCTATCGCACGATCCACCTGATCGGCCGCGTCGCAAGCGTGATCGGCGTGATCGCGTTCGCGTTCATGTTCGCACGGCTGTTCTCGCAGCACGACGTCGGCCTGCTGCTCGCCAACCGCCATTTCTCGATCGCGAGCTTCCTGCTGTCGATGTCGCTGTCGGCGTCGTGGCAGATCGCGTTCGGCCCGTATGTGGCCGACTATTCGCGCTACCTGCCGCGCACCACCTCGCCGCTCGGCACCTTCCTCGCGGTCGGGCTCGGCTCGGTGCTCGGCGCGCAGGCGGCGATGGTGTTCGGCGTGTTCGCGGCGGCGCTCGCGGGCAGGCAGTTCGCGCATCACGAGGTCGCGTTCATCGTCGGGCTCGGGTCGTCGGGCGCCATGGCGGCGCTGCTGTATTTCAGCATCGCGTTCGGCAAGCTCACGGTGACGACGCTCAACGCCTACGGCAGCTTCATGTCGATGGCCACCATCGTCAGCGGTTTCGGCGGCCAGCGCACGATTTCGCATCGCGCCCGGCTCGCGGCGATCCTCGCGATGGTGGCGCTCTCGACGGCGCTCGCGATCGCGGGCCGCGATTCGTTCCTGAAGGCATTCACGGCGTTCATCCTGTTCCTGCTCGCGTTCTTCACGCCGTGGAGCGCGATCAACCTGGTCGACTACTACGGCTTCACGCGCTCGCGCTACGACGTGCCGGCGCTGTCCGACCCGGATGGCCGCTACGGCCGCTGGAACCGCACCGCGATCGCCGTCTACGCGATCGGCATCGCCGTGCAGCTGCCGTTCGTCTCGACGAGCTTCTACACCGGCCCGCTCGTCGACGCGCTCGGCGGCACCGACATCTCGTGGATCCTCGGCCTGGTGGTGCCGGCGCTGCTCTATTACGCCTGCGCGCGTGCCGCCGCGCGCAGGATTCCCGAGCGCCTGATCCTGCCCGCCGAGATGCCGGGTGGCCGCGAGTGAGCAGAGGCACGGGGCGGGCGCAAGGTTGTTGACTGATCGATCCAGAATCGGTATCGTGCGCGTCATGGTCAGACCCAGGGAATTCGATCGCGACGAGGTACTGGACCGCGCGCTGCGCGTGTTCTGGGAGAAGGGCTATGCGGCGACGTCGACGGACGATCTGCTCGGTGCGATGAACATCGGCCGGCAGAGCCTCTACAACACGTTCGGCGACAAGCGCGGGCTCTACCTCGAGGCGCTGCAGCGTTATTCGCTGAACAGCGTGTCCACGCACATCGCGCGCCTGCGCGGCGCGGCTTCGCCGCTGGCCGGCATCGAGGCGCTGCTGTCCGGCCTGATCGAGGACGGTTGCGGCGGGCAGGCGCTCGGCTGCCTCGGCGTGAACGCGATCTGCGAATTCGGCACCAGCGACGCCGGGTTGCGCGCGCTTGGCGAGCGCGTGGCGCCCGTGCTCGAGCGCGCGCTGGCCGAGGCGATCGGCGACGGCCAGCAACGCGGCGAGATCGATCCGGCGCTCGATGCGCGCGCGGCGGCCGGCTTCGTGCAGATCGCGATGCAGGGCCTGCAGGTGGCGGCGCGGGCCGGCACCGCGGCCGAAGCGCTGCATGGCATCGCGAGTTTCACGGTCGAGCGGCTGCGGGCATGAAGGCATGAAGGCGGCCGTTCCCGGTCCGCCGGGCCGCTCGACTCTCTCGCGCCTCGCAGTTTGAAAACGTACCGGCCAGGGCGGCCGGTTTTTTATCGCCAGTTTTTGACTGATCAATCCATAAAGGAGATGACATGGTTCCGGATTCATTGCAGCAACGCAGGGCCATCGTGTTCGGCGGTTCGCGCGGCATCGGCGCGGCGATCGCGCGCCGGCTCGCGCGGCACGGCGCCGACGTCGCGCTGACCTACGTCTCGGCACCCGACAGCGCCGCCGAGGTGGCGGCCGACATTGCCGCGCTCGGGCGCCGGGCGCTCGCGATCCGCGCCGACAGCGCGCACGCCGACGCCATTCGCGCGGCGGCCGATCAGGCGGCCGCGCATTTCGGCGGGCTCGACATCGCGGTGGTCAATGCGGGCATCCTGAAGCTCGGCGACGTCGCCGCGTTCGGCGTCGAGGACCTGGACGCGATGCTGGCCGTCAACGTGCGCGGCGTGTTCCTCGCGATCCAGGCGGCCGTCGCGCACCTGCCGCGCGGCGGGCGGATCGTGACGATCGGCAGCAACACGGCGGTGCGCAGCAACTATCCCGGCTCGAGCGTCTACTCGATGACGAAGGCGGCGGTGGCGGTGATGGTGAAGGGCGTGGCCGTCGATCTCGCGCCGCGCGGCATCACCATCAACAACGTGCAGCCGGGGCCGACCGTGACCGACATGACGGCCGTGCACATCGAGGCGGTGCGCCCGCTGATCCCGCTGCAGCGCGCGGCCGACGCGGACGAGATCGCGGCGCTGGTCGCGTGGCTCGCGAGCGCCGAATCGAGTTACATGACGGGATCGAGCCTGACGATCGACGGCGGCATGGCGCTGTGAGCGCGAGGCGCGGCGGGCGGCGCGGCGATGATGGCCGCGCGCCGCCCGCGACGGGAAGTGCTGCGACGCGGCGGGACGACGAACCCCGCGTCGCGGGCGACGGCGGCCGGCGCCGGCCCGCCGCCGTGCGGGGCGTGGCTTATGCTTCCTCGGCCCAGGCCATGTTGTCGCGTGCGAGCAGCGCCGACGACGCGGCCGGCCCGAAGGTGCCCGCCGTGTAGAGGCGCGGCCGGTCGCCGGGCTGGTGCCAGCCGTCGAGGATCGGCTCGATCCAGGTCCAGGCCGCTTCCAGCTCGTCGCGGCGCATGAAGTGCGTGAGGCGGCCGCGGATCACGTCGATCAGCAGCCGTTCGTAGGCTTCGGCGCGCCGCTCGGGGATCGCCTGCTGCAGGTCGAGGTTGAGGCTCACGGGCACCATGTTCATGCCGCTGCCGGGTTCCTTCGCGAGCATCTGCAGCTGGATCGATTCCTCGGGCTGCAGCTGGATCACGAGCCGGTTGCTGTAGTGGCGCGGGCCGTTCGGGATGATCGAGAACGGCAGGTCGGCGAACTCGATGACGATCTCCGACTGGCGCTTCTGCAGCCGCTTGCCGGTGCGCAGGAAGAACGGCACGTTGGCCCAGCGCCAGTTGTTGATGTGCGCGCGCAGCGCGACGAAGGTCTCCGCGCGGCTGTCGGCCGGCACGTTGTCCTCTTCCAGGTAGCCCTTCACGGGCTGGCCGTCCACGGCGCCGGCCGAGTACTGGCCGCGCACCGTGTCGCGCGCGATGTCGGCGGGCGTCATCGGCCGCAGCGAGCGCAGCACCTTCAGTTTCTCGTCGCGCACCGCGTCGGGGTCGAGCGAGACGGGCGGCTCCATCGCGACGATGCAGAGCAGCTGCAGCAGGTGGTTCTGCACCATGTCGCGCAGCGCGCCGGTGTGATCGTAGAAGCCCGCGCGGCTGCCCACGCCAACCGTCTCGGCTACCGTGATCTGCACGCTGCGGATGTACGGCGCCTGCCACAGCGGCCCGAAGATCGGGTTGCCGAAGCGCAGCACCATCAGGTTCTGCACCGTTTCCTTGCCGAGGTAATGGTCGATCCGGTAGATCTGCGATTCGGCGAAGTGCTTGCCGACCGCGTTGTTGATCGCCTGCGCCGAGGCCAGGTCGTGGCCGAGCGGCTTTTCCAGCACCACGCGCGAATGCGCGTCGACGAGATCGGCCGACGAGAGGTTGTCGCAGATCGTCGTGAACAGCTCGGGCGAGGTGGACAGGTAGAACACGCGGATCGCCTCGCGGCGCGACGCCTCGGCGAGGCGCCGGTAGTCGGCCGGCTCGTTGACGTCGATCAGCGTGTACTGGAACAGGTCGAGGAAGCGGTCCCAGGCCTGCGCGTCGAACGCCTTCGCATCGATGAACGGGCGCGACTGTTCCTCCATGAACTTGCGGTAGCCGTCGATGCCCCAGTCGCGGCGGCCGACCGCGATGATGCGCGTCTCGGGCGGCAGGTTGCGGTGCAGGTGCGCCATGTAGAGCGCGGGCAGCAGCTTGCGGGCGGCGAGGTCGCCGCCGCCGCCGAAGATGATCATGTCGACGGGCTGTTCGGATGCGGTCGGGTTGGGCTGGTTCGTCATGGGTGGTTCGCGGGTCAAGATCGATGAGCGTTGAACGGAAGGCGGTGTAGCATGCCGCAGTGCGGCGGAAAGTCCTAGTTTGCACGGTTTTGCATGACTTCGTGCGGTCCGGCTTCGCTTTCGCGCGCCGGGAAGGGGGCGGCGCGCCCGCGAACGGCCGGCGCGCGGCGTGTTGCGCGGATCGCGACTAAACATGGCGCGGCGTCGGGCGGCGGGCGAGGGCGACGCCGGATCGACGCCGGCCGGGGAGTTTTGGCGATGCCGGTGCCGAGGCTGGTGCCGGCCGGGCGTGCCGGCTCCGGGCGCCATGATGCAGTGCCGCGATGTGATGCCGGCGCGCCGCGTGAAAGCACGGCGGCATGACATGCCACGGCGATGACGGCGGCGCGGACGCGAGGCGGTGTCCCGCCGCCCGGCTTCACGCGCGCGATCCGGTCGATCAGGAATGCGAATGATGAACTCGATAGAAATTTGCCCAAGCGCGCGCGGCGCGGCGCGGTGCCTCCCGCCGCCGCGCGCGGCATGCTCGCGCTCAGGACGCCGCCGCGCCGGCGGCCGGTTCGTCGCCGCTGATCACGAGCAGCACCTGCGCCGTCTTCGCGCCGAGCGAGCGGATCCGGTGCGGTACCTGCGCGTTGAAGTAGACCGCGTCGCCGGTCGCGAGCGTGACCTTCTGCGACGCGAAATCGATCTCGATCCTGCCGCTGTGGACGAACAGGAACTCCTCGCCCGCATGTTCCTTGAATTCGGACGAGGCGAAATCGTGCGCCGGACGGATCATGAACGGCAGCAGCCGCTTGCGCCCGGCCTCGGCCGCGATCACCTCGTAGCCGCCCTGCGCGTCGTCGGGCCCGCTGCCCATGCGCAGCCGCTCGCCGGCCCGCACGATGGTGATCGCCTTCTCGTCGCCGTCGGCCGAGAACAGCTGCCCGACCTCGACGTGCAGCGCCTGCGCGAGCTGCATCGCGACCGCCACCGACGGCGTGCTGAGGCCGCGCTCGACCTTCGACAGATAGCTTTTCGTCAGGCCCGCGCGCTCGGCCAGGTCCTGCAGGCTCAAGCCGAGCTGTTTTCTCAGCAGCTTCAGACGAATCGCCCCCAAGGCTTCCCCCTTCATTGATTTATCGTGAAATGACACATCGTGTCATATACTACCCGACGTGTACTCATGATCGCGATGTCGGTCGACTCGACATCCGCCGCCCCACCTGGAGATGCCGAAATGGCCGAAACGCTGAGTCTGTCGAAGTCCGAGCTGGTTGCCCGTTCGCAGGCGCAACTGGACACCACGCTGTCGGTGCGCCACTGGACGACGCGCCAGAAGCTGGCCCTGACGTGCCGCATTCTATTCGACGGCGGCCACGATTCGGGCCTCGCCGGCCAGATCACGGCGCGCGCCGAGGACCCGGACACCTACTACACCCAGCCGTTCGGCCATGGCTTCGACGAGATCACCGAGACGAACCTGCTGGTGGTCGACCAGGACTTGAAGACGGTGGACGGCCGCGGCATGCCGAATCCGGCGAACCGCTTCCACACCTGGGTCTACCGCGCGCGTCCCGACGTGAACTGCATCATCCACACGCATCCGCTGCACGTCTCGGCGCTGTCGATGCTGGAGGTGCCGCTGGCGGTCTCGCACATGGACACCTGTCCGCTCTACGACGACTGCGCGTTCCTCGAAAAATGGCCCGGCGTGCCGGTCGGCAACGAGGAGGGCGAGATCATCTCGGCCGCGCTCGGCAGCAAGCGCGCGGTGCTGCTCGCGCATCACGGCATGCTGGTGACCGGCAAGACCGTCGAGGAAGCCTGCTCGCTCGCGCTGCTGATGGAGCGCGCCGCGCGCATGCAGCTCGCGGCGATGGCGGCCGGCACGATCCGCCCGATCCCCGAGGCGCTCGCCACCGAGGCGCACGACTGGATCTCGACGCCGAAGCGCCACGCCGTCGCGTTCGACTATTACGCGCGCCGCGCGCTGCGTACCCATCACGACTGCCTGGCCGCCGACTGATTGCGGCGGGTACTTGCCGGCTGCGATCCGACACGCTGCACCGTTGTCACCGCCGACGCGGGCTGCCCCCATCGGGGCGATCTGCGTCGGCTTCGTATTTTTCGCTTGTGCGGGCGATCCGTTCTCGAATATGATTGAGCACTTACTCATTTAACAGGGCGCCGGTCTTGGCACGTCCCCGCAGTTCCGACAAGCACGAAGCGATTCTCGACGCGGCCGCCGCGGCGCTCGCGCAGCACGGCGCGGCCGCCACCACGGCCCGCATCGCGCGGCTCGCGGGGGTGGCCGAAGGCACCGTGTTCACCTATTTCGAAACGAAGGACGCGCTGCTGAACGCGCTCTACCTGCATCTGAAGGACGGGCTGCGCGCCGCGCTGATGACCGGCTTCCCCCATCAGGCCAGCGCCGAGCAGCGCGCGCGCCATGCCTGGAACGCTTACGTGTCGTGGGGCGTGTCGAATCCGGACGGACGCAGCGCGATGCGCCAGCTCGACGTCGGCGGCCGCATCGAGCCGGCGAGCCGCGCGGCCGGTTCGGCCGGCTTCGGCGCGATCCGCGACGTGTTCCGCGAACGCCTGTCGGGTACGAGCGGGCTCGACACGGATCAGGCGCTGACGTTCTGCGGCGCGCTGTTCTCGTCGATGGCGGAAGCGACCATGGATTTCATCGCGAACACGCCTGAGCTGGAGGCGCAGTATCGCGAAGCGGGGTTTCGGTCGATCTGGGCGGCGTTGCAGGCGCATTGAACGCCCTAGCGACCGGGTGGCAAGGCGGTGAAAGGCGGGCAGTGGCGTGAACTTGCCGTGCCGGCCGATCATCGCCATGACGGGCGCGAGATGGGAAGTCCATCCCTTCCTGCCTCGCGCATATTAATGAGTGAGCAATCATTCATTTCATGAAAGGAGCAAACGATGTCGAAAGTCTGGCTGGTAACGGGGGCCGCGCGCGGCCTCGGGCGCGCGATCGCGCAGGCGGTGCTGGAAGCGGGGGACAGCCTGGTGGCGGGCGCGCGCGATCCGGCGCGGCTCGCGGACCTGGCGGCAAGCCATGGTGAGCGGCTGCGCGCGGTCGAGCTCGACGTGACCGACGAAGCGGCGGCCGCGCGGGCGGTGGCGGTCGCGCGCGAGGCGTTCGGCCGGCTCGACGTGCTCGTCAACAACGCCGGCTACGGCCATACCGCGCCGTTCGAGCAGACCGCACCCGACGCGTTCCGCGCCCAGATCGAGACCAACCTGTTCGGTGTGATCAACCTGACGCGCGCCGCGTTGCCGGTCATGCGCGGGCAGCGCGCGGGGCATATCTTCCAGGTCTCGTCGGTCGGCGGGCGCACCGCCACGGCGGGGCTGTCGGCGTACCAGGCGGCGAAGTGGGCAGTGGGCGGCTTCAGCGACGTGGTCGGCATGGAGGTCGCGCCGTTCGGCGTGCGCGTCTGCACGCTCGAACCGGGCGGCATGCGTACCGACTGGGCCGCGCAGGCGAGGCAGGGCGTCGACGCGATGCTGCCCGAGTACGAACCGTCGGTCGGGCGCATCCTCGAATTGCTGAACACCTACGGCGGCCACGAAGTGAGCGATCCGGCGCGGATCGCGGCGCTGATCGTCGAGCTGTCGCGGCGCGACGACGTGCCGAAGCGCCTGCTGCTCGGCGGCGACGCGCTCTACGTCTGCGAGCAGGCCGAGGCGCAGCGTGCCGACGAAGCGGCGCGCTGGCGCTCGACCACGCTGTCGACGCAATTCCCCGACGCGAAGCTGCCGGCAGGGCTCGACGCGCTGAAGGGGCTTCAGTGAGCTGGGGCGTGCGGGACATGCCCGACCAGCGCGGGCAGCTCGCCGTGGTGACGGGCGCGACGGGCGGCATCGGCTACGAAGCCGCGCTCGCGCTGGCCGGCGCGGGCGCGCACGTGGTGCTGGCGGGCCGCAACGACGCGAAGGGCGCCGCCGCGCTGCGGGCGATCCGCGCCGCGCATCCGCAGGCGGCGGTCGACTACGCGCAGGTCGATCTGGCGAGCCTGGCCTCGGTGCGGCGGTTCGCCGCCGAGTTGACGGCGCGCTACCCGCGCATCGATCTGCTGATCGACAACGCCGGCGTGATGACGCCGCCCGTGCGGCACGAGACGGAGGACGGCTTCGAGCTGCAGTTCGGCACGAACCATCTGTCCCATTTCGCGCTGACCGGACTGTTGCTGCCGGCGCTGCGCCGCGCGCCGGCGCCGCGCGTGACGATCGTCAGCAGCGGCGCGCACCGCCTGCTCGCGGCGATCCATTTCGACGACCTGCAGTGGACGCGCCGCTACCATCCGTGGCGCGCCTACGCGCAGTCGAAGCTGGCGATCCTGATGTTCGGGTTCGAGCTGCAGCGCCGCAGCGACGCGCTCGGCTGGGGCCTGCGCGTGACCGCCGCGCATCCGGGCTTCGCGCGCACCGGCCTGCAGAGCGCCGGCCCGAATCTGGGCGGGTCGCGGCGCGGCGTGATCGGCGAGGCCGTGATGCGGATGCTCACGCCGCTGATGTCGCAATCGGCGGCCGAGGGCGCGCTGCCGACGCTGTTCGCCGCGGTGTCGCCCGAGGCGCGGCCGGGCGGCTATTACGGGCCGCAGCGGCGCTTCGAGCTGGTCGGGCCGGTGGGGCCCGCGAAGGTCGGCGAGGCCGCGCGCGACGAGGCGGTGGCCGCGCGGCTGTGGACCGAGTGCGAAGCGCTGACGGGCGTGCATTGGCCGACGCGGTGAGCGGCGACATAGCGAGATGGAGATGGCGGGATGGACGGCCCGCACGCGGCCGGCCGAGCCGGCGCCGAGCGCGGGCAAGTCTCTCGCCACGCGCGGCGTGGCGGTGATCAGCGCGCACGGGCGCGAGCGGATCGCGGCGGCGCGCCCGGTGCATGCGCGGGCGATTCGTGGGCGATTCGTGGGCGGATTCTCGCGCATCTCGACGCGCACGAGCGCGAGGTGATCGTCCACACGGCGGCGCGGCTCGTGCGCGCCGCAACCGGAACAGCGGCGTGACGCGTCCGACGGACGCGGGCCGCACGGACAGCCGTCACACGTCCACGCAGGCCTGGATCGCCGCGCCGAGCTTCCCGACGATCCACGCCGGCTCGGCCGCGTCGAGCGCGGGCGAGCCGAGCGCGGCCCGCAGCACCGCGAAGCCGAGCACGTAGGCGGTGATCATCGCCGCGCGCGCCGCGGCGGCCGGGCCGTCCAGCCGCGCGGCCAGCGCCTCGATGAAGTCCGCGTGCAGCGCGGCCGCCAGGATCGGCGCGGCCACCGGGCTGCCGACCGAGCGCAGCAGGAACGCGAACGCGTCGAAGCTGTCGGGCTCGGCCGGCTCGATCGGCCCGAGCAGATAGCGCGCGACGCGTTCGCCGAGGCCGTCCGACGGCCCCTCGAACACCGGCTCGAGCGCGAACGCGTCGGCCGCGATCTGCGTGAACAGCAATTCCTTCGAACCGAACAGCCGCGGCACCATTGCCGCATCGATGCCGGCTTCCGCCGCGATCTCGCGCACGCCGATCGTGTCGTAGCCGGCCCGCGTGAACGCGAGCCGCGCCGCGGCGGCAATCCGCTCGCGACTCTGTGCGGCGCTCAAACGCGGGGCGCGTGATTTTTTATCAACACTCGTTGACATTTTGTGTCGGGCCCTCCAGGATATCAACACTTGTTGATAACACGGGTTCGACCATGACACCAGACTTTCCCGCCGATTTTTCGAACCGGCTCATGCTCGTGACCGGCGCGTCCAGCGGCATTGGCCGCGCCGTCGCGCTGCGGCTGGCCACGGCAGGCGCCCGCGTGATCGCGACCGGGCGGGACGCGGCGCGGCTGGCGCGGCTCGCCGAGGCGCTGGGCGGCCGCGGCGAATGCCGCCCGCTCGACGTGACGCGTCCCGCTGCGATCGCCGCGCTGATGGCCGATATCGAGACGCGCCACGGCCGGCTGCACGGTCTCGTCGTCAATGCCGGCCGCTCCGACGGCGGCGAGATCGACTCGCCCGACGTGGCCGGCTACGACGCGCTGATGGACGTGAACGTGAAGGGCGCCGTGTTCACCTTCGTCCATGCGCTGCCGCGGCTCGCCGACGGCGCGTCGGTCGTGTTCGTGGGATCCGTCGCGGGGCGCCGCGGGCAGCCGGGCGACGCGCTGTACGCCGGCAGCAAGGGTTTCATCCGCGCCTACGCGCGCACGCTCGGCACCGCGCCGGCGCTGATGGCGCGGCGCATCCGCGTCAACGTCGTGTCGCCGGGGCCGATCGAGACGCCGCTGACCGCGGCGGCCACCGCCGATGCCGCGGTGCGCCGTCACGTCGAGACGCTGGTGCCGATGGGACGCTGGGGGCGGGCCGACGAGGTCGCCGAGGCGGTGCGCTTCCTGCTGTCGCCGGCCGCGAGCTTCACGACGGGCGCCGACCTGACCGTCGACGGAGGCATGGCGCATGTCTGAAACGACCTGCCAGCCGGCTGGCGCGCCGACCGGTCCCGCCGTCCCGGCGCTACTGCGGCACCGGCGCATTGCGATCGTCGGCGGCGGCCCGGCCGGGCTCACGCTCGCACGGCTGTTGCAGATGCAGGGGGCGGACGTGACCGTCTACGAACGCGACGCCTCGCGCGCGGCGCGCGGGCAGGGCGGCTCGCTCGACCTGCACGAGGATTCCGGCCAGCTCGCGCTGCGGCGGGCCGGCCTGATCGAGCGCTTTCGGGCGCAGGCGCGATTCGAGGGGCAGCTGTCGCGGATCGTTGACCGGCACGGCATCGAGCGGGCCGAACTGCGCGCCGATCACGAGACGCGGACACGGCCGGAAATCGATCGCGGCGCGCTGCGGGAATTGCTGCTCGATTCACTGGCGCCGGGCACCGTGGTCTGGGACGCACGGCTCGAACAGGCGAGCCCGGACCCGGCGGGCGGCTGGCGGCTCGCGTTCGCGCGGCGCCGCGAGGCGGTGGGCGCCGACCTGCTGTTCGGCTGCGACGGTGGCGGGTCGCGGGTGCGGCCGTTGCGTACCGCCGTGATGCCGGTCTACAGCGGCGTCACCTTCGTGCAGGCGTGGCTGTCGGACGTCGATCGGCGGCACCCCGAAATCGCGGCGCGGGTGGGGCCGGGCAGCCTGATGGCGCTTGGCGACGATCGCGCGCTGATGGCGCAGCGCAACGGCAACGCGTTGATTCGCGTGTATGCGGTGCTGCGCGTGGCGGAAGGCTGGCATGCGCGATGCGGCTTCGACTGGAACGACGCCGAACGCGCACGGTCGGCCCTGCTCGATCGCTTCGCCGGCTGGTCCGCCGCGCTGACCGAGCTGCTGGCACGGGCCGAGCCCGGCTTCGAACCGTGGCCGCTCCATCACGTGCCGGCGCGGCAATGCTGGATGCCGGCCGCCGGCGTGACGCTGCTCGGCGACGCGGCGCACATCATGCCGCCGTTTACGGGCCGCGGCGTGAATCTCGCGATGCTCGACGCGCTGGAACTCGCGCACTGCCTGAGCGCGGGCCGCTTCGACACGCTCGATGCGGCCATCTCGGCTTACGAGACCGCGATGCTGGCGCGAATGCGCGGCGCCATCGAGGAAACGCTGGCCGCGCAGGATCTGATGATCGCGCCGGACGCGCCCGCGGGCATCGTGGCCCGTTTGCAGGGGAACGAACCGTGACGGCGGGGAGCGGGCGGGATGCGCCGGGGCGGCGGGCGTCGAAGCCCGCTGCCGCTGTCCCGGCCGCTCAGTCGGGCCGGCGCGTACCCGCGGTGTCCGGCGCGCGCCTGGCCGCGGCCGCGTTCCTGCGCGGCGGCTTCGGCCGGGCGCGCCGCGCGAGCAGGGCCTCGCCGTGGCGGTCGGCCCAGTCGTGCAGCGCGCGGAACATCGGCAGCAGCGCGAGCGAGGCCGCCGTCAGTTCGTATTCGACGCGCGGCGGTACCTGCGCATGCACGGTGCGCGTCAGCAGCCCGTTCGCTTCCAGGTCGCGCAGCTGTGCCGTCAGCGTGTGCTGCGTGACGCCCGGCAGCGCGCGGCGCAAGTCGCCGAAGCGCAGCGTGCCGTCCAGCAGCACGCAAAGGATCTCGATCTTCCACTTGCCGGCCACGGCATCGATCGCCGCGTGGAAGCGTGCGATCGCCCGCGGTTCGGGAACGCAGGTGTCGGGACAGGCGTCGGGGTGAGCGCTCGTGTCGGTCTCGCCATGGGTATCTTTTTGCATACTCGGTAGGTTGAATGATCCTGCTTGTCGAAATCCGCCGGACGTCGAAAATGCATGCTAGCAGGCCGCGGGCGGGGTGCCGGGCGGCGCGGCATGAAATGACGGGGAGCGAGATGAGCCGGGTGCTGGTGACGGGTGGATCGGGTTTCGTGGGCAGCCACGTGATCATTCAATTGCTGCAGGCGGGGCATGCGGTCAGGACGACGATTCGGCATCCTGATCGCCGGCGTGAGGTCTGGGCGATGCTCGAACGCGGTGGCGTGCATGCCGATGCGGAGCTCGAGTTTCGCATTGCCGATCTGCTGCGCGACCCGGGCTGGGCCGAGGCCGTGCGCGGTTGCGATTACGTGCTGCATGTCGCCTCGCCGTTTCCCGGCGGCGTGCCCCGGCACGACGACGAACTGATCGTGCCGGCCCGCGAGGGCACGCTGCGGGTGTTGCGCGCGGCCCGCGACGCGGGCGTCAGGCGCGTGGTCGCGACCTCGTCGTTCGCGGCGATCGGCTACGGCCATGGCGCACCCGCATCGCGCGACGCGCCGTTTACCGAGGCCGACTGGACCGATCCGGCCGGCGCCGGCGTGGATGCCTATGTCCGTTCGAAGACGCTGGCCGAGCGCGCCGCGTGGGCGTTCATCGAAGAGCAGGGGGGCGGTCTCGAACTGGCCGTCGTGAATCCGGTCGGGATTTTCGGGCCGGTGCTGGGGCCGGATTATGCGAGTTCGATCGGGCTCGTGAAGGCGCTGCTGGACGGCGCGCTGCCGGCCGTGCCGCGGCTCGCCTTCGGCGTGGTCGACGTGCGCGACGTGGCGGACCTGCATCTGCGCGCGATGAGCGATCCGCGCGCGAACGGCGAACGCTTCATCGCGACGGCGGGCCCGGCGTTGTCGCTGCGCGAGCTGGCGCGGCTGCTGCGCCGCCGGCTCGGCGCCGCGGCGCGCCGGGTGCCGCGCCTGCCGATGCCCGATGCGGTCGTGCGCGGACTCGGCCGCGTCTCTCCCGCGCTGCGCGCGATGGCGCCGCAGCTCGGCATCGTGCGGCACGCGAGCGCCGGGAAGGCGCGCCGGCAGCTGGGCTGGACGCCGCGTCCGGCCGAGGAGGCCGTGCTCGCGAGCGCCGAGAGCCTGCTTGCGCTGGGCCTGCTGACGCACCGCTGAGCGCACCGCGGGCCTGCCGGACGCGCCGCGCCGGGCGCCGATCACGATGCTTCATTGTTGCGCCGTTCAGCGTGCCGGCTCGCTGATTCCTTCTCTATTCGCATCGATGCGGGCGCCTCAGCGGCGTTCGCCGAATCCCATTATGCTGTCGGCCGAACGCCGCGAAGCCGGCGGATTCTTCCCATCCCAAGGAGCCCTCATGTCTGTTTCCTTCTATGACGTTTCGATCCCCGTGCTGGTCCGCGGCCTGCGCAATCTGTCGAAGATCCTCGAGATCGGCGAGACCCATGCGCGCGAGAAAGGCATCGATCCCGACACGCTGACCACGGCGCGCCTGTTCGACGACATGCTGCCGCTCACGGGCCAGGTGCAACTGGCGAGCGACGCGGCCAAGGGTTGCGTGGCGCGGCTGGCCGGCGTCGCGGTCCCGTCGTTCGAAGACACCGAGAAGACCTTCGCCGACCTGCAGGCGCGCGTCGCGAAGACGATTGCGTTCGCGGAATCGATCGGCGCCGAGCAGTTCGCCGACGGCGCGACGCGGACGGTCACGCTGCCGCTGCGCAGCGGCCCGCGCGAATTCGAGGGCCGGGTCTACCTGACGGAATTCGTGCTGCCGAACTTCTATTTCCACGTGACGACGGCCTACGGCATCCTGCGCCACAACGGCGTGCCGCTCGGCAAGCTCGACTACCTGGGCCTGCGTTGATCGCCGGCCGCCGCGTCGCGCGCTCCTGCCTGTCGCGGGGAGCCGCGGGGCGGCGGTTCGCCTGAGCGATGAACCGGTGCGTCCCGCGCGCGACAACGAGCGCGGCCGGGCCACCACCTGCCGCACTGGGCGCCTTGAAGCGGGCCCCATGCAGCCGGGCCTCATGAATCCGGGCGCCATGCGGCGAGGTTGTGCGTCAATTTGACACGCAACCTCATTCGCGGCCGGCCGACCGGATCAGAAATGCACCGTGGTGCCGCAGGCGCCGCCGACCCAGCCATGGGTGCCGGCACCGTTGCAGAACACGCCGCAACCGCCAAGCGCAAGCGTTAGCGCGACGCACGCCAGCAGGAAAACGCGTCGTTTGATCGTTTGCCTCACTGTCATCGCTCCCTTGAAAAGCGCCGCCGACGCGGACATCGGCACGCGCGTCCGCGCTTCCCGAACTAGCATAGCGGCTTTCGGCCACGCACCATGACCTGAGTCGAGCATTTGCTCGACAGGGCTGGCACTTGCCCGATCCCCTGTTAGAATCGCTAGGACGTATTGCCCCTGACTTGTCCGAATGAGACTGCTTGATGCCCTGGTCGAACAACGCATCGCCGCTGCTGCGGCGCGTGGCGAGTTCGACGACTTGCCGGGAGCCGGCGCACCGATGGAACTGGACGACGACCTGCTCGTCCCGGCCGAGGTGCGGATGGCGAACCGGATCCTGAAGAACGCGGGCTTCGTGCCGCCCGCGGTCGAGCAACTGCGGGCGCTGCGCAATCTGCAGGATGAAATGCGCGCGGTCAGCGATCGCGCCACCCGTTGCCGTCTGCAGGCGAAGATGCTTGCGCTCGACATGGCCCTCGAATCCCTGCGTGGCGGCCCGCTCGTCGTGCCCCGCGAATACTGCCGCCGCATTGCCGAACGCCTGTCCGAGCGCGTGCTCGACGACGGTGCCGGTGAAGCGGGGGTCGCATGAACGCCGAATCCGTCGATTCGCTGCTCCCGTCCGCCACGCCCGATCCCACCGCCTGCGCGGCGCCGCCGCCTGATCCGGCCGCCGAACGCGACCGCCGCTTCATGCGGCTCGCGCTGGCCGCGGCCGACGAGGCGCGGGCCGCCGGCGAGGTGCCGGTGGGCGCCGTGCTGGTGCGCGGCGACGAGGTGATCGCGCGCGGCTTCAACCATCCCATCAGCGGCCACGACCCGTCCGCGCATGCCGAAATGGCCGCCCTGCGCGCGGCCGCGCGAACGCTCGGCAACTACCGGCTGCCCGGCTGCGAACTCTACGTCACGCTCGAACCGTGCCTGATGTGCTCCGGTGCGATCATGCATGCGCGGATCGCGCGCGTGGTGTACGGCGCGGCCGATCCGAAGACGGGCGCCTGCGGCAGCGTGGTCGACGCGTTCGCGAATCCGCAGCTGAACCATCACACGAGCGTGACGGGCGGCGTGCTGGCCGACGAATGCGGCGACACGCTGCGCGCGTTCTTTGCCGAACGCCGCCGCGCCTCGCGCGAGGCGCGCCGCGCGCAAGCCGCCGCGGCCGCGCGGGCCGCGTCCGCCGGCCCGTGCGACGGCGCCGGGCCGGCCGTTGCCGCGCCCGATCTGCCCGATGCGCCCGCGCCCGGCGCCGACTGAACCAGTCGCGGCGGCGCGGCTCTAATCGGGCAATCCCAGCCGGGCTGACCCCTTTTCCCTCCGCGAGCCGATGACGAATCCTTCCTCCCTGCCACGCACGATCCGCCTGCTGGCGCCGTCCGGCTACCCGCATGATCCGCTCGCCGTGCAGCGCGCGCTCGAACGCCTCAGCAACGCGCAGCACGTGCTGCAGAACCTGATCGCGGTGGAGCGGCGCTACCTGCGGTTCGCCGGCACCGACGGCGAGCGCGCGGCCGACCTCAACCATCTCGCCGATCCGTCGCAGCCGCTGCCCGACATCGGACTCGCGGTGCGCGGCGGCTACGGCGCCGCGCGCATCCTGCACGGGCTCGACTACCGCGGGCTCGAAAGCCGCCTGCGCGACCAGCCGATCGCGCTGTGCGGCCACAGCGATTTCACGGCGATCCAGCTCGCGCTGCTCGCGAAGTCGCGCGTGAAGACGTTCGGCGGCCCGATGCTGTCGGCCGATTTTGGCGCCGAAACGCCGAGCGAATTCACCATGGCGCAGTTCTGGTCGACGCTGACGCAGCCGTCCACGACGATCGTGGCCGAGGTGCCGCAGCAGCAGTCGGCGGATGTGGCGGGCACGCTCTGGGGCGGCAACCTCGCGATCCTCGCGTCGCTGGTCGGCACGCCGTACCTGCCGCAGATCGAGGGAGGCATCCTGTTCATCGAGGACGTCAACGAGCAGCCGTTCCGGATCGAGCGGATGATCTACACGCTGCATTTCGCCGGCATCCTGGCGCGCCAGCAGGCGCTGGTGCTGGGCCAGTTCACCGGCGCGCGCGCGTTCGACTACGACAACGGCTACGACATGCAGTCCGTGATCGACCAGATGCGCGAGGTGATCGGCATCCCGATCATCACGGGCCTGCAGTTCGGCCATGTGCCGGACATGCTGACGCTGCCGGTGGGCGGGCAGGCGCGGCTCGTCGCGAACGAACACGGCTTCCGCCTGACGTTGTCGGACTATCCGGTACTGGCCGGCTGACTGTCGGCCGGCACGCACGAAACGAGGCGGGCGACCGCCTTTTTTTGCGTCCGAATAAGCAACTAACGGGCTACCTCGACTGGCACCGTCAGCTGTCGTTTGCACCAATCCGGCGCCAGTTTTGTTGACAAAAAGAGCGCATGTTTTCATCGGAAACGCTTGCACAGTCAGCGGTAGTGTCGCCGCTGCATCCAGTTGGCACGCGTTCGCACTCGATCGGGGCCAAGCCATGCCTGGATACGGTGCAAGCTGGGCCAGATAAATTGTTGACAATATTTATGTCCATCCTAGGATGCTGAACATAACGAGATGGCAAACATGACGAAGAAGGAAACCGCGGCACCCGTGAGCGCGCCGGAGGCGATCGCCGAGCGCATCCGCGCGGCGATCCTCGAGCACCGGCTCGCGCCGGGCGCGAAGCTGACCGAAGCGCAGCTCTGCGACGTGTTCGGCGTGAAGCGCGGCACGATCCGGCAGGCGCTCGCGCTGCTCGCGACCGACCGGCTCGTCGACCTGGAGCCGAACCGCGGCGCGTTCGTGGCGAGCCCGACGCTGCAGGACGTCCACGAGGTGTTCGAGATGCGCCGCATCATCGAGCAGGCGGTGGTCGAGCGTCTCGCGGCGGGGCCGGGCGCGAAGCGCCTGCGCGGCGTGACGGCGATCATCGAGCGCGAGCGCGGCGCGTTCGAGCGGCGCGATTTCGCGGCCTGCGTGCGCCTGTCGGGCGAGTTCCACACCGCGCTCGCGGCGCTGACCGGCAACACCGTGCTCTGCGATTGCCTGAACGGGCTGGTCGCGCGCTCGACGCTGATGTCCTCGCTCTACGAATCGCATGGCCGCGGTTCCTGCTCGTTCGACGAGCATGCGCGGATCGCGCAGGCGCTGGAGGCCGGCGACGCGCGCGAGGCCGCGCAACGGATGGCACATCACCTGCAACTGGTGGAACTGAGAATGCTGGACCGCCCCGCACCGGGCGCGGTCGACCTGCGCGACGTGTTCGGCGGCACGGGCTGACGTCCCGCGCGTCGCGCCCGCGCCGAACGGACGGATTGACCGGATGCTGGCGGCAGCCTCGCGTTGCCGCACGCTGGCGCGGCCCGACACGAGGCGGGCCGCGATTTCAACGACGATCGCGCGGCCCGTCCGCGGCAGGCAAGGAGATGTCATGGCTCAGTTCAGCATTGCGCCGGAAAGTCCTCCCTATCATCCGGACCCGACGAACCGCGCGGATCCCGGCGCCGGCGGCCCCGGTGCGCCGGGCGGCTACAGCGAGCGGCTCTACAACGCCGATCTCGCGCCGCTCGCGCGGCAGGGCTGGGGCGCCTACAACATCTTCGCGTTCTGGATGTCGGACGTCCACAGCGTGGGCGGCTACGTGTTCGCGGGCAGCCTGTTCGCGCTCGGCCTGACGAGCTGGCAGGTGCTGGTGTCGCTGCTGGTCGGGATCGGCATCGTCAACCTGCTCTGCAACCTGATCGCCCGGCCGAGCCAGCAGCTCGGCGTGCCGTATCCGGTGGCCTGCCGCGCCACCTTCGGCGTGCTCGGCGCGAACGTGCCGGCCGTGATCCGCGGGCTGATCGCGGTGGCCTGGTACGGGATCCAGACCTATCTCGCCTCGAGCGCGCTGGTGGTGGTGGTGCTGAAGTTCGTGCCGCAGTGGATGCCCTACGCGGACGTCCATCAGCACGGCCTGCTCGGGCTGTCCGCGCTCGGCTGGGCCGGCTTCATGCTGCTCTGGGTGCTGCAGGCGCTGGTGTTCTGGAACGGCATGGAGACCATCAAGAAGTTCATCGACTTCGCGGGGCCGGCCGTCTACGTGGTGATGTTCGTGCTGGCCGGCTACATGGTCTGGCGCGCCGGCTGGCGCAACATCGGCATCAACCTGGGCGGCGTGCGCTACCACGGCGCCGCGGTGATCCCGGTGATGCTCACGGCGATCGCGCTGGTGGTCTCGTACTTCTCCGGGCCGATGCTCAATTTCGGCGATTTCTCGCGCTATTGCGGCAGCTTCCGCGCCGTGCGGCGCGGCAATTTCTGGGGCCTGCCGGTCAATTTCCTGGCCTTTTCGCTGGTCACCGTGGTCACCACGGCCGCCACGCTGCCGGTGTTCGGCGAGCTGCTGACCGATCCGGTCGCCACCGTCGCGCGCATCGATCACCCGACCGCCGTGATCCTCGGCGCGCTGACCTTCACGGTCGCCACCATCGGCATCAACATCGTCGCGAACTTCGTGTCGCCGGCCTTCGACTTCTCGAACGTCGCGCCGCAGCGCATCAGCTGGCGCGCGGGCGGCATGCTGGCCGCGGTCGCCTCGGTGTTCATCACGCCCTGGAACCTGTTCAACAACCCGGCGGTGATCCACGACACGCTCGACGTACTCGGCAGTTTCATCGGGCCGCTGTACGGCGTGCTGATCGTCGATTTCTATCTGGTCAAGCGCGGCCGGCTGCTGCGCGACGACCTCTACACGCTGTCGGAGACGGGCGCCTACTGGTATCGCGGCGGCGTGAACCGGCGCGCGGTGCTGGCGCTGCTGCCGGCCGCCGCGCTGGCCGTGGCCTGCGTGATGGTGCCGGCGCTCGCCGGCCTCGCGAACTTCTCGTGGTTCGTCGGCGCGCTGCTGGGCGGCCTGTTCTACCGGATCGTGGCGCGGCCCTGAACGAGGACGAGACCATGAAGATCAAGCTGATCAACCCGAACACCACGCAGCGCATGACCGACGCGATGGGGCGCTGCGCGCGCGGGGTGGCGAACGCGGGGACCGCGGTGGTGGCGGCGAGCCCGCCATCGGGGCCGCCCTCGATCGAGAGCCATTACGACGACGCGCTCGCCGTGCCGGGGCTGCTCGCCGAGATCGCCGCCGGCGAGCGCGACGGCTTCGACGGCTACGTGATCGCCTGCTTCGGCGACCCGGGCCTCTACGCGGCGCGCGAGCTCGCGCGCGGCCCGGTGGTCGGCATCGCCGAGGCCGCGATGCACGCGGCGAGCGTGCTCGCGCCCGGCTTCTCGGTGGTGACGACGCTCGCGCGCACGCGCGGCATGGCCTGGGAGCTGGCCGAGCGCTACGGCATGCGCCGCTTCTGCCGCAACGTGCGCGCCACCGACGTGCCGGTGCTGGAACTCGACCGGCCCGGCTCGCCGGCGCGAGGCCGGATCGTCGACGAATGCCGCCGCGCGCTCGACGAGGACGGCGCCGAGGCGATCGTGCTCGGCTGCGCGGGGATGGTCGAGTTCGCGCGCGAGATCGAGCAGACCATCGGCGCACCGGTGGTGGAGGGCGTGACCGCGGCCGTCAAGTGGGTGGAGGCGCTGGTCGCGCTGCGGCTCGCCACGGCCAAGCGCGGCGACTACGCGCGACCGCTCGCGAAGCGCTACGACGGCGAACTCGCGCGCTTCGGCCCCGGCGCCGACGGCCTGCCGGGCGGCGCGGCGGGGACAGAGCCGATGGCGGAAGCGGCCGCGCAAACGACCGCGCAAATCGCCACCGGCGCCGCCGCCGGACCGGCCTCGCCGCCGGTGCATATACACCCGGTGTGACACGCACTATCGGCCCCGCTGTATGGGCGCCCCGAACCCTTTTCGCTACACTGGCCCAACCCTCGCATCGGCGCCACCCGGCGCGCCGCCGGCCTCACCGCCGCCGCTGACGACGCCGATGCGAGCCCCATTGATACGGGTCCCTCTTCGCATCCAACCATGTCCCACGATTCCCACTATCCGCGCGACCTGATCGGCTACGGCCGGCATCCGGTGCAGGCGAACTGGCCGGGCCGCGCGCGCGTCGCCGTGCAGTTCGTGCTCAATTACGAGGAAGGCGGCGAGACCTGCGTGCTGCATGGCGACCCGGCCTCCGAGCAGTTCCTGTCCGAGATCGTCGGCGCGGCGGCCTATCCGGCGCGCCACATGAGCATGGAGTCGATCTACGAATACGGCTCGCGCGCGGGCGTCTGGCGGATCCTGCGCGAGTTCGAGAAGCGCGCGCTGCCGCTCACGGTGTTCGGCGTCGGCATGGCGATCGAGCGGCATCCCGAGCTCGCGCGCGCGTTCGTCGAGCTGGGTCACGAGATCGCCTGCCACGGCTGGCGCTGGATCCACTATCAGGACGCCACGCCCGAGCGCGAGGCCGAGCACATGCGGCTCGGCATGGAGGCGATCGAACGTGTCACGGGCGTGCGTCCGCTCGGCTGGTACACGGGCCGCGACAGCCCGAACACGCACCGCCTGGTGGCCGAACACGGCGGCTTCCTGTACGACGCCGACTACTACGGCGACGACCTGCCGTTCTGGATGGACGTCGCCGTCACGGGCGGCGCGAACGTGCCGCAACTGATCGTGCCGTACACGCTCGACACCAACGACATGCGGTTCGCGACGCCGCAAGGCTTCAACACCGCCGATCACTTCTTCCAGTACCTGCGCGACGCGTTCGACGTGCTCTACGAAGAGGGCGACGAGGCGCCGAAGATGCTGTCGATCGGCATGCACTGCCGGCTGCTCGGCCGGCCGGGGCGGTTCCGCGCGCTGCAACGCTTTCTCGATCACCTCGAGCGGCACGACCGCGTGTGGATCACGCGCCGCGTCGACATCGCGCGCCACTGGCGCGAGCACCATCCGTATTCCACCAATCACCAAGGCGAAGGGGCGGCATGAAGGCGATGCACTACACGTTGGCAGAACTGAACGACATGGCGAACGAGGCATTCGTCGCCGCGCTGTCGGGCATCTTCGAGCATTCGCCGTGGGTCGCCGAGGCGGCCGCGGCCGGGCGCCCCTACGCCAGCATCGACGCGCTGCACGCGGCGATGTCGGCGATCGTCGAGCAGGCCGGCGAGGCGCGCCGGCTCGCGCTCGTGAACGCCCACCCGGAGCTGGCCGGCAAGGCCGCCGTGCGCGGCGAGCTGACCGCCGAATCGACGCGAGAGCAGAGCGGCGCCGGGCTCGACCAGTGCTCGCAGGCCGAGTTCGACCGGCTGCAGCAACTCAATCTCGCCTATCGCGAGAAGTTCGGTTTCCCGTTCATCCTCGCCGTGCGCGGCTACGACCGGCACGGCATCATCGCGAACTTCGAGGCGCGCGTGGCCAACACGCGCGACGAGGAGCTGCGCGCGAGCCTGGCGCAGATCTACCGGATCGCGCGCTTCCGGCTCGACGACCTGATCGGCGCCTGAGCGGCGCCTCCCTCCGGCGCGCGACGGCCTTCGGCGCCGTCGCGGCGCCCGCCGTGTCCGCGCGAACGCGGGCGCGGCGCTTTTCACGAACCCAGTACAAGGACCTCATCATGGCCATTCCGCTGCTCGATCCCAACGCTCCCGAATTCACGCGCCGCTATGTGAATCTCGCCGATCCGCGTCTCGGGGCGCAGGCGCTCGAGGCGAGCGACGACTTCTTCGCGCCGAAGGAGCGCATGCTGAATCCGAAGCCGGCCGTGTTCATCGCCGGCAAGTACGACGATCACGGCAAGTGGATGGACGGCTGGGAAACGCGCCGCAAGCGCACCACCGGCTACGACTGGTGCGTGGTCAAGCTCGCGCGGCCCGGCGTGATCAAGGGACTCGACCTCGACACCAGCCACTTCACCGGCAACTTCCCGCCGGCCGCCTCGGTCGAGGCCTGCCATGTGGCCGAGGGCGCGCCGAACCAGGACACGCGCTGGGTCGAGATCGTGCCGTCGACGACGCTGCAGGGCAACCACCATCACTACGTCGAAGTGGCCGACGCCGCGCCGTACACGCACCTGCGCCTCAACCTCTATCCGGACGGCGGCATCGCGCGGCTGCGCGTGTACGGCCAGCCGCAGCTCGACTGGAGCGGCGCGGGCCGCGGCGAGCTGTTCGACCTGGCCGCGATGGAGAACGGCGGCTACCTGGTGGCCGCCAACAACCAGCACTTCGGCCTCGCCTCGACGATCCTGCTGCCGGGCCGCGGCGTGAACATGGGCGACGGCTGGGAGACGCGGCGCCGCCGCGAGCCCGGCAACGACTGGGCGATCGTCGCGCTCGCGCAGCCGGGCGTGATCCGCAAGATCGAGGTCGACACCGCGCACTTCAAGGGCAACTATCCGGACCGCTGCTCGATCCAGGCCGCCTATGTGCGCGGCGGCACCGACAGCTCGCTCGTCACGCAGGCGATGTTCTGGCCCGAGCTGCTCGGCGAGCAGAAGCTGCAGATGGACAAGCAGCATCACTTCGAGGCGGAGCTGGCCGCGCTCGGCGCCGTCACGCACGTGCGGCTCAACATCATCCCGGACGGCGGCGTCTCGCGTCTGCGCATCTGGGGCACGCTCGAGCAATGAAGACGCTTGCCATCGAGGCGCTGACGCGCGCCGCGTTCGCGCCGTTCGGCGACGTGATCGAGACCGCCGGCGCGAAGCAGATCCCGATCAATCTCGGCACCACGATCCGCTTCCACGATCTCGCCAGGATCGACGTCGCCGACGGCGGCGGCCAGCCGCTCGTCAACCTGTTTCGCGGCCAGCCGCGCGCGCTGCCGTTCGAGGTGACGATGCTCGAACGCCATCCGCTCGGCAGCCAGGCGTTCCTGCCGCTCGACACGCGGCCCTATCTGGTGGTGGTCGCGCCGGCCGGCGAGCTCGATCCCGCCAGGATTCGCGCGTTCGTCACGCGCGGCTGGCAGGGCGTGAACTACGCGAAGGGCGTCTGGCATCATCCGCTGATCGCGCTCGGCGAAACGAGCGATTTCATCGTCGTCGATCGCGGCGGCGAGGGCGTGAACCTGAACGAGACGACGCTCGACGAATCGCTCTGGCTCACCGACGCGGCCCTGCATCACGCGACGGCCTGATTGTCCCCGTCACGGCCGTCCCGTCCCTGGCCTCGCGAACCGCGGTTCGCGGGGTTTTTTTCAGGTTCGTCGTTCCCGCTGCCGTTCCCGGCATCGCCCGCTCAGACCGCTTCGCTGACGCGCGGCGCGGCACGCGTCTTGAGCCATTGTTCGAGCGCCTCGTTCGACATCGGCCGGGCGTAGTAGAAGCCCTGCAACTCGTCGCAGCCGATGCGCTTGAGCGCGTTCGCCTCGTGCGCCTGCTCGACGCCCTCGGCCACCACGCGCAGGCCCAGCTCGTGGCCGAGTTCGACGATGGCGCGGATCACGGCGAGATCGGCGAGCGCCTCGAGCCGGCCGTTCACGAACGCGCGGTCGATCTTGAGCCGGTCGAGCGGGAAGCGGTGCAGATAGCTGAGGCTGGAATAGCCGGTGCCGAAATCGTCGAGCGAGAGCTTCACGCCGAGCGCGCGGATCTCGTTGACGGTGTCCAGATAGTGATCGACGCTCTCCATCAGCACGGTCTCGGTGATTTCGAGTTCGAGGCTGTCCGGCTTGACGTCATGGGTCATCAGGCTGTCGCGCAGCTTGTCGACCAGTTGCGCGTCGTCGCGCAGCTGCACCACCGAGAGATTGATCGACACGCGGATCTCGGGCAAGCCCGCGGCGCGCCAGCGCGCGATCTGGCGGCAGGCCTCGTCGATCACCCAGGCGCCGATCGGCACGATGAGGCGCGTTTCCTCGGCGATCGGGATGAACTGCGAGGGCGGCACCATGCCCAGATGCGGATGCTGCCAGCGCAGCAGCGCCTCCACGCTCAGCAGCTGGCCCGTCTCGGCCTGCACGCAGGGCTGGTATTCGAGCCACAGCTCGCGGCGCTCCACCGAGGTGCGCAGATGGGTTTCGAGTTCGAGGCGGTGGCGCGCGCTTTCGGCCATCTCGGGCGAGAAGAACTTGACGAGATTGCGGCCGCCCGATTTCGCGCGGTACATCGCGGCATCGGCGTTCTGCATCAGCGTCTCGATGTCCTCGCCATCCTCCGGATACAGCGCGATGCCGATGCTGCACGCCACCTGCAGCGTCATGCCGCCGATCTGGTGTGGCTCCTGCATGGGTGGCAGCAGCCGTTCCTCGATCAGGTGCGCCACGTCGGCCGCGCTGCCGGCGCCGCCGAGCAGGACCGTGAATTCGTCGCCGCCGAGCCGGCTCACGGTGTCGCCCGCGCGCACCGACTGCAGCAGCCGCTGCGAGACCGAGCGCAGCAGCCCGTCGCCGGCGTGATGGCCGAACGTGTCGTTGATGTCCTTGAAGCGATCGAGATCGATGAACAGCACCGCCACCCGGCTGTTGCCCTGCCGCGCCTGCTCGATCGCGGCGCCGAGCCGCCGGGTGAACAGCGCGCGGTTCGGCAGTTCGGTGAGCACGTCGTGCTCGGCGAGGAAGCGGATGCGCGCCTCGCTCTTCTTGCGGTCGGTGATGTCGATCAGCGTGCAGATGTAGTGCGAGACCGCGCCGTGCTTGTCGCGCACCGCGCTGATCATGAGCCAGGCCGGATAGTCGCCGCCCGCGCGCCGGCGCACCACGGCTTCGCCGTTCCAGACGCTCGAGATGTCCACCAGCGCCGTGAGCCGCGGCATCAGCGGCTGGTCGCCGCCGCTCGCCACGATGAACTCGGGCAGCGTGCCGCCGATCTGCTCGGCGCGATAGCCGGTGGCGCGATAGAACGAGGCGTTCGCGGTCAGCAGGCGGCGCTCGCCGTCGAGGATCAGGATCGCCTCCGACGACGCCTCGAACACCTTCGCCCACAGTTCGAGGCGCTGCTCCATCAGCTTGATCTGGTTGATCGGCGTGAACGCGGTGAGCACCGCGTCGCGCCCCTGGAATTCGAGGCGGCGCGCCGAGAGCATGGCCCAGGTCGGTTCCTCGCTCGCCATCCAGCGCACCTCGAACTGGTCGACGGCATTGCGGTCGGAGAGCTGCTGGAAGAAGCGCGCGCGCACCGCCGAGTCGAGCCCCGAGGCCCACGGGTCCGAGGTGCAGCCGTTGAGCCAGTAGAGCGCCGGGTGGTTGGCGTGCAGCACCTCGTGGCCGGGCACGGCCGTGACCATCATCGGCACCGGCGTGGCCTCCACCAGCGCGTGCTGCGCCTGCGCGGCGCGCGCGCTGGCGGCGAGCTCCTTCTGCACGTCGCGCTCGTGATCGAGCTGCGCGAGCATCTCGTTGAAGCCGTTGACGAGCTGGCCGATCTCGTCCTGGCTGTGCCACGCGGCGCGCTGGCGATGGTCGCCGGTGCGGCGCACGGTGTCCATCACGCGCGCGAGCTGGCGCAGCGGCCGCGAGATCTGCTGCGCCACCAGGTAGACCATCGAGAGAATCCCGCAGAGCAGGAACAGCGCGGTGCCGAGATGCAGCCACATGCGCGAGAACAGCGCGCTCACGCGCGAGCGCAGCAGCATGTCGAGCTCGGCGCCGGTGGCGCGCCAGGCGTCGCCCGCGCGGGCCACCAGCGCCTGCTGGGCCGCGTCGGCGGCCGCGCGCGAGACGGCGTCGGTGCCACCGGCGGCCACCGCCAGGCGCGCGGCGTCGCGGTAGGTCTCGATCGACGCGAGCAGCTGCCCGACCGGCGCGGCCAGCACGCGCTGCACGCCGGCGTTGGCCGCGCCGGCCTCGGCGAAATCGGAG
This sequence comes from Burkholderia perseverans, assembly GCF_022870505.1. Lineage (NCBI taxonomy): Bacteria > Pseudomonadati > Pseudomonadota > Betaproteobacteria > Burkholderiales > Burkholderiaceae > Burkholderia > Burkholderia perseverans. The sequence goes on along the minus strand of NZ_CP045094.1, from coordinate 2,725,769 downwards.
CGCAGCCCCTGCGCGACGGCGTCGAGCTGGCCTTCGAGCACGAGATAGCGCGTGCTCAGTTCGCGCCGGAGCCTGGGGTTGTCGGCGCCTTCGTGCAGGCGCTGGCCGATGCCGTCCACCGCGTCGAGCAGCGCGGGATAGCGCAGGACCGACAGCGACATCGAGTAGTAGCTGTCGAGATCGGGATCGAGGATCAGGTTCGACTGGTTGCCGACTCGCGTGATCAGGTCGCGGCAGGCCGTGAACGCGTCGCGCACGGCCCCGGCGCGGTCGGCTTGCGGCGCATGGGCGAGCGCCTCGAGCGCGGCGCGCACGCGCGCGTTCAGTTCGCCGCTTTGCAGTTCCGCGCCGTACTGCTGTTCGGCCGCGGACAGCGCGGTTTCGGTGCGCGCGACCTCGTGCGTGCCGAGGCGTCCGTCGGCGCCGAGCGTGGCGACTTCGACGAGCGCCTCGCGCACGGTGGCCAGGTAGGCGCTGCCGACGATCTCCTTCTGCGAGAAATCGATCGACATGGTTTTCTCGTGGATCAGGATGCTGCTGATGTAGACCACCGCGCTCAGGTCGAGCAGGTAGATCAGCAGCAGCTTGCGGCCGACCCGCAAGCGCCCGAGCAGTCGAAAGAACAGGTTGTGTTGCATCGCACGCGCCAGGATGACACCGAGGGTTGACGCCATGTTCCCGACCGGGAACCGGCGTGTCCGGAAGCGTCGCCGCGGGGTCCGCGTGCGCTCGCTCCCTGACTAACGGCAGCGGCGCGTGCGTGCTTTAGCGCGAGCGTGCGGAATCGGCGCGGCGGCGCGCGGATGCGTCGGCGTGGTGCGTGCGCACCGCCGTGGCGCGATGCGGGGAGGGGGAAAGCGCGTCGCGGCGGCATGCGGCGTGGTTGCACCGGGCCATCGCGGGTGGCGCCCGGTGGCGCTGCGTGAATAGCCGGTGACACCGGGCAGGCCCGGGCCGGGTTCTCCACCGGTCCCGTTGTTCGCGGCGCATCCGCCTCGCGATGCCGGCGCCGCGAAAACGAGACGGGCTCGCACCATCGCGAGCCCGTCTCGTCATGTCCGGTCGAGCGCGTGCCTACTTCGCCGCGCCCGCCTCGAACCAGGCGGCCACTTTCATGCGCTCGTCATCGGTCATGTGCGTGACGTTGCCGATCGGCATCGCCTTCAGCTGCACCGCCTGCTGGTAGATGCGCTGCGCGTTCTGCGCGATTTCCTCGGGCGTGTCGAACATCACGCCGGCCGGCGCGCTGCCCATCATCGTCGGCTTGGCCGAGTGGCAGGCCACGCAGCGCTGCTCGAGCACCGGCTGGATGTCCTTGATCGCGAGCTTCGGCAGGTTCGCCGCCTGCGCTTCCGACGCCACCGGGCGCGGCGCGGTCCAGACCAGCGCGAGCAGCATCAGCGCCACGCCGCCGAGCGGCAGGTACCAGAGCTGCTGGCCGCGGTGGCGCATCACGAAGAACTGGCGGATCAGCGCGCCGGCCAGCATGATGATCACGAGCACGACCCAGTTGTAGCGGTTGGTGTACGTCATCGCGTAGTGGTTCGACAGCATCGCGAACACCACCGGCAGCGTGAAATAGGTGTTGTGGACCGAACGCTGCTTGCCGCGCTTGCCGTAGATCGGATCCGGCGTCTCGCCCTTGAGCATCTTGTCGACCATCTTGCGCTGGCCCGGGATGATCACGAAGAACACGTTGGCCGACATGATGGTCGCCAGCATCGCGCCGACGATCAGGTAGGCCGCGCGCCCCGAGAAGACGTGGCAGGCCAGGTAGGCGGCGAGCACCACGTAGAGGCCCACGAACACGCCGAGCAGGCGGTCGCGGTTGCCGAGCAGGCGGCACGCGCAGTCGTAGACGATCCAGCCGGCCATCAGGAAGCCGAGCGCGGACGACACCGCCACCACCGGCCCCATGTCCAGCACGTTGCGATCGATCAGGTAGGTGTTCGGCGCGAGCAGGTAGAGCACGAAGAACAGCCCGAAGCCCGACATCCAGGTGGTGTACGACGGCCATTTCGACCAGTGCAGGTCGTCCGGCATGGCGGCCGGCGCGACCGTGTACTTCTGCATGTTGTAGAAGCCGCCGCCGTGGACGTGCCACAGCTCGCCGAACACGCCGCGCTGGCGCTGGTTCGGGTCCTTCGGCGGGGTCAGGCTGTTGTCGAGGGCGACGAAGTAGAACGATTCACCGATCCAGGCGATCGCGGCGATGACGTGCAACCAGCGAATCGCGAGATTCAGCCAGTCGTTGATGAAGCCTTCCATGAAACTCCTCCAGACAAACTCGGGGCATTGTTGTCGCGTCCTCGTCGGACGGGCGGCGGGCCGATACGCTGTCAGCTGCCGCGATAGGTGCTGTACGACCACGGCGAGACCAGCAGCGGCACGTGGTAGTGCGAGCCCGCGTCGGCCACGCCGAAGCGCAGCACGACGCGATCGACGAAACGCGGCTCGGGCAGCGCGACGCCAAGCGCGGAGAAATAGTCGCCGGCGTGGAAGACGAGTTCGTATTCGCCGGCCGCGAGCGCGTCGCCTTCGAGCAGCGGCGCGTCACAGCGGCCGTCGTCGTTGGTCGTCGCCTGCTTCAGCAAGCGGCGTGCCTCGCCGTCGATGGCATGGAGTTCGATCCGGATGCCGGCACCCGGCCGGCCGTGGGCGGTGTCGAGTACGTGGGTAGTCAGCTTTCCCATTCGCTTGTGTCCTTGTGTGAATGCGAAGAATCACGGCGCCTCGATCCGGTGTTGCGGCGGCGGATCGAGGCTCCACGGCTGTGGCTACATACCCGTCGGCGGATCGAAGCGAGCGCCGAGCCGCCATTCTAAGAAAGCTTGCGGCGCGATCCGCCGCGCGATAGCGAAGATAAGCCCGCATGCATGAGCGGCGGCGCGGATTTTTGTCCAAGGCATCCCGGACAACGTATCCGACCATATTGCCGGTGTGAAGGCGAGCATGCGGCGGGCACGCTTGCCAGCCGGCCGCGGCTGCGCGATGCTCGGCCGGTTCGCGCACGGCTTTAGCCGCGCCGCGGACCCCGAAGACGGCGGGGACGCCGGGTAACCGGGCCAGGGCGTTCGAACGGACGCGGCGGCACGGTTGATGCGCCGCCTCACGGTTCGAACGCCACGCTCGCCGCTGCTCAGCTACGCGGCATCACCGAACGGAGCACGAACCGCCATGCCTGACGAATCAAACCTGCGCCAAGCCGCATCCGTCTTTTCCCTCCCGACCGACCCGGCCGCGCGCGGCCGCACGCTGCTGGTGCGCCACGCCGAGGTGCTGGTCACGATGGACGCGCAGCGCCGCGAGCTGCGCGACGCGGGCCTCTACATCGAGGACAACCGGATCGTCGCGGTCGGCCCGAGCGACACGCTGCCCGACACGGCCGACGAGATCCTCGACCTGCGCGGCCATCTGCTGCTGCCGGGCCTCGTCAACACGCATCACCACATGTACCAGAGCCTGACGCGCGCGGTTCCGGCCGCGCAGAACGCCGAGCTGTTCGACTGGCTCACCGGCCTGTACCGGATCTGGCGGCACCTGACGCCCGAGATGATCGAGGTGTCGACGCTGACCGCGATGGCCGAGCTGCTGCTGTCGGGCTGCACCACCTCGAGCGACCATCTCTACCTCTATCCGAACGGCGTGCGGCTCGATCACAGCATCGAGGCCGCGCGCCGGATCGGCATGCGCTTCCACGCGAGCCGCGGCAGCATGAGCGTGGGGCAGCGCGACGGCGGCCTGCCGCCCGATGCGCTGGTCGAGCGCGAGGCCGCGATCCTCGCCGACACGCAGCGCCTGATCGAGACCTACCACGACGCCGGACGCTACGCGATGCTGCGGGTGGCGGTCGCGCCGTGTTCGCCGTTCTCGGTGAGCCGCGAGCTGATGCGCGACTCGGCGCGGCTCGCGCGCGCCCACGGCGTCTCGCTGCACACGCATCTGGCCGAGAACGCGCGCGACGTGGCCTACAGCCGCGAGCGCTTCGGCATGACGCCGGCGCAGTACGCCGAGGATCTCGGCTGGGTCGGCCCCGACGTCTGGCATGCGCACTGCGTGCAGCTCGACGAGGCCGGCATCGCGCTGTTCGCGCGGACCGGCACCGGCGTCGCGCATTGCCCGTGCTCGAACATGCGGCTCGCCTCGGGGATCGCGCCGGTCCGGCGCATGCGGCTCGCGGGCGTGCCGGTGGGGCTCGGCGTGGACGGATCGGCCTCCAACGACGGCGCGCAGATGGTCGCCGAGGCGCGCCAGGCGCTGCTGTTGCAGCGGGTCGGCTTCGGGCCCGACGCGATGACGGCGCGCGAGGCGCTCGAGATCGCGACGCTGGGCGGCGCGCGGGTGCTGAACCGCGACGACATCGGCGCGCTCACGCCGGGGATGGCCGCCGATTTCATCGCGTTCGATCTGGCCCAGCCCGGCTTCGCCGGCGCGCTGCACGATCCGGTCGCGGCGCTGGTGTTCTGCGCGCCGTCGCAGGTGGCGTGGAGCGTCGTGAACGGGCGCGTGGTGGTGCGGGAAGGGCGGCTCGCGAGCCTCGACACCGGGCCGCTCGTCGAGCGCCACAATGCGCTCGCGCGCGAGCTTGTCGAAGCGTCGCGCTGAAGGTGCTGAAGATGCAGAGCCCGCCGTGGCGGGCTCAGGGCTCAGGCGTTGATCAGCGTGCGGGTGGCCTCGGCCACCAGGCTGCGCAGCCAGCGCACCTCGTCCGAGTAATGGCTGCGTTCGTGCCAGAGCTGGTAGTACTGCATCGGCGGGAAGTCGAGCGGCGCCGGCACCACCGACAGCGGCAGGAACTTCGCGTAGTGGTCGGCGAACAGCCGCGTGGTGGTGAAGATCAGGTCCGACTTCACCAGCACGTAGGGCGCGAGATTGAAGTACGGCAGCGTCACCACCACGTGGCGCTTGAGCCGCTCGCGCGCCAGATGCACGTCGATCGCGCCGCGCTGGCCGACCGAATACGGCGTGGGCGCGAGGTGCGGGGCGTTCAGGTACTGGTCGAGCGTGAGGCCGCCGCGCTTGGCGAACGGATGCGTGTTGCTCATCAGGCAGACGATCTTGTCGACGAACAGGTTCGACAGATGCAGCTGCTCGGGCGGCTCGGGCCAGTTGCCGACCACGATGTCGAGCTTGCCGTCCTCGAGCGCGAGCTCGTAGTCGAAGGCCGGGCCGAGCGAATGGAATTCGAGCGTCGCGTTCGGCGCCGCCTGCCGGAAGCGTTCCACCACGGTGGGCACGAACAGCACGTTCAGGTAGTCGGGGCAGCCGATCCGGTAGCAGCGGATCGAGGTGGCGGGATCGAAGTTGTGCTGCTGGAACTTGATGCGCTCGATTTCGCGCAAGGCGTTCTGCACCGGTTCGAGCAGGCGCAGCCCGTATTCGGTGGGCACCATGCCCGACTTGCCGCGCACCAGCAGCGGATCGCCGGTGATGTCGCGCAGGCGCCGCAGCGCGGCGCTGATCGCGGGCTGCGACTGATTCAGCTTGACCGCCGCGCGCGTCACGCTGCGTTCCATCAGCAGCGTATGCAGGACGCGCAGCAGGTAAGTGTCGATCGCCTCGCGTTGTTGACTCATTTTCTCTCCAGGTTATATATGTCTCGGCTGATATCGGAATCGGCTGAGTATATTGTTTTTAATATGGACAGAAATGACCGTCAAGGCGGCGTAAACCACAGTCGGGCAGCGGTTCCGGGAGCGATCCGAAGCGCGGCGAGGGCGGCAGGAGGCAGAGAGGGGAGACACGCCTCGCGGCGCGAGGCGTGGCGTTCGCGGCGGTGGAAACCGCCGGGGATCAGTCGTCGAGGCGCAGGCCGACCTTCAGCGTCACCTGCCAGTGGGCGACCTTGCCGCCCTCGATATGGCCACGTGTCTCGATGACCTCGAACCACTCCAGGTTATGCAGCGTCTTCGCTGCCTTCGCGATGGCGACGCGGACCGCATCGTCGCTCGATGCCTGCGACGAGCCGGTCAGTTCGATCTGCTTGTAGACGTGGTCACTCATGATGCCTCCGGAACGATGGATGGAACGATGCGGCGGCCGGCATGCTGTCGGCGCGCAGCCCGTCAAGGAGTGATCCACGCGCGGGGGGACAAGTTCAATCGGATGTCGCGCCGGATGGAGGCGGGAGGTCGCGCGGCGCGGAAGCAGCAACGAGCGCGCCTGAACGGGGCGACGCCGGCGGCCGGCGCTCGTCGCCCGCGACGCCGCGCAACCGGTGGGCGGTGCGCGATATCGATGCCGGTCGGCAAGCCTGTCGGCACCGGCGCCATCGACGACGACACCGACGAACATCGATGCAGCCGGCATGGCGCGGCGATACGAGGTGGGTCGAACGCGCGGGTGGAAGGACCGCCGTTCGCGGTCCGTTCAACCCGTCCGGCTCACAGCGATCGCGGCGTGGTATCGCCGGCGTTCTGCCGGCCCGCGCTGCGCTCGCCGGCACTCGCGCCGCCGAACTCGGGCAGGATTCGCGCCCGCGCGCGGCTCGCGAACACGAGGAAGCCGAAACCGTTCGCCTCGTACCAGTAGCCGCCGTTCTCGAGCCCTTCAAGCGGCTGTTCGAGCGCGTTGGTGATCGATTCGATGCAGCGCTTGCGCAGGTCGGCGATCGCCGGATACGGCGGATGCGCGCCGCGCACGGTGCAGAGCAGCACGTCCAGCCCGGGCAGCACGTGCGCGTACAGCACCGGCTCGTCCTGCGCGCGGGCCCGCGCGATCTTGGTATCGAGCTGGGCGAAGGGCTTCGCGTGGCGCAGCACGGCGAGGAACGATTCCTGGCCGTCCGATGGCGCGCGTCGGCGTTTTTTCGGAAAGGACATAAACACTCGCGTCAAAAACGATTGCAAGATTTGTGGCTTTGTCATGCGACCCACCCCCAAACCGGCTAGCGCGCCCGCATGTCGATCTTTTATAGCATACGAAAATGCCGTCTTCACTGAGTATCCGGCCACGCCGCGGAGGGCCGGACGCGTGAATGTCCACGATCGTCATGTCTGCGCTGATGCGCCTTGTGTAATGTCGTTGCTTTTTCATGATAGACCGGCGCACGCGGCGCGTGCAGGCCCGATTCATAAAAAAGCCGTGTTTTTGGGGGCGCGGGGATGAGTGTTTTCCCGTGGGCGAGCCGTGGTCCGATCGATCGCGCCGCACAAAAAACGCCCGCAAAAAAGCCCGCGCGAGGCGGGCTCGGGACCGGCGCGTGGGGGGCCGGTCCGATCGCGGCGGGGTTGCTCAGCCGCGGTTCTTCAGCGAATCGCGGATCTCGCGCAGCAGCATCACGTCCTCGGGCGGCGGCGGCGGTTCGGCCGGCGCGGCCGGTGCGGTTTCGACCGGACGGCGCAGCCGGTTGATGAAACGCACCATCAGAAAGATGATGAACGCGAGGATGATGAAGTTGATCAGCACGGTGATGAACGAACCGTAGCCGAACAGGGCGACGCCCGCGGCCTGCAGATCCTTGTACGAGTCGGGATTGCCCTTGAAGGTCGCGGGGATCGGCCCGAGCTGGATGAACTTGTTCGAGAAATCGAGGCCCCCGGTGATCACGCCGATCACCGGCATGATGAGGTCCTTGACGATGGAATCGACGATCTTCGAAAACGCGCCGCCGATGATCACACCGACGGCCAGATCCATCACGTTGCCCTTGACGGCGAACTCCTTGAATTCCTTCATGATGCTCATAAGCAGGTTTCTCCAGGGAAGGGAAAGGGAATGTGCGGCAGGCCGGCCCGCACGATTGATCGCGCACATGATAGCGAAGGCGATCGGACACTCATAGTTCGTCCAGCAGATGCTAACAAACTCGGCGCCGGACGGTGCGCCATGAAAAACGGGCCGTTGCCGGCCCGTTTCGCATGAGGTCCGAAGCCGCCGCGCCGCCCGGGCGCCGCTTCGGCGGAGCGGGCCGGCAGGCCGGCCCGGGCGTTCAGCTGTTGTTCCAGTCGTCGTCGCTGCTGCCCATGTCGACGCCGCCGTCGTTGCCGCCGCTGTCCCAGCTGTCGCCCTGACCGAAGTCGAAGCCAGCATCGTTCCCGCTGCCGTTGCCGTCGTTGCGGCCGAAGTCGTCAGGCTGGCGGTGCCGTTGGTCGTCGACGATCACGTCGCGCTCGACCACGCGCTCGCGGCCGCCCGACATCGCCTCGCCGAGCAGCACGCCGGTGAGCAGGCCGCCCATGCCGCTGCCGAAGCCGCCGCCCTGCTGCACGATCACGGGGGGCTGTTGCTGCGGATAGGGCGGGTAAGGCGGATACGGCGGCTGCTGTTGCGGGTACTGGGACGGGTACGGCGGCTGGGTCTGCGCGCCCGTCAATCGATCGGCCTCCTGAGCAAACACCGATCCCGTGCCGGCCGCCGGCGCGGCCGGGGCGGCGTTCGGATCGGGGCGGCCCTCGACGCGCGCCTTCAGGCTCGCGAAGCGGTGTTCGAGATCCTCGAGCTGGTACGGCGGCACCGGGTTCTTGCCGGTCGACAGCGTCTCGACGAGCGTGCGCGCGTCGGTTTCCACGCCCTCGATGTCGCTCGTCAGCGCGGCGGCGCCGGGCGCCGTCGACAGCCGCGCGTCGAGCTTGAGCGGACGCACTTCGTTCAACAGTTCGGTGGCGCGTTTCAGTTGCGCGCGGCGTTCGTCGTCGGCCTGCTTGTCCTCGCCCGAGCGCGCGCGGCGAAGCGTCCAGCGCAGCACCAGCGCGATCACCACCACCAGCAGCAGGAGGCCGATCCACATGCCGATCGACGGGCCGTGGCGGGCCGGCGTGGCCGGCGCGAACGGCGTGGCCGACTGCGTCGAGGCCTGCGGCTGGGCGGTGGGCTGCAGCGCGCCGCCGGCGGTGGCCGAGCGGCGTTCGCCGGCGCGGTTCGCGTCGGCGCGCACGCGCGATTCGGTCTGCGCGAACGCGGACGGGTTGGTGAAATGGATCGACGGATCGAGCGACTTCGCGCGTTCGATCTGCGCGAGCGCGTCGGCCGAACGGCCCTCGCGATCGAGCACCTGGCCGTACAGGTAATGCGCGCGCGCGCTGTCCGGATGCGCCTCGATGACCTGCGAGAGCTGCGCGTCGGCGCGTTGCCAGTTGTGCTGGTTGACCGACTGTTCGACCTGCGCCAGCGACGGCACGGCCGCGAACACGCTCGCCGAGACGGCGAGCAGCGAGATGGCGGCGGCGGCAACGAATTTGTTCATCAGTATTCAGGCGGCGAGCCTGCCTCCTTCGACGGTGCCGCGCGGCGGGCCGGATGCGGCATGCCCGCCGCGCGGTGCCGGTGCATGGATTACTTACTGCGCCGGCGTGTTCAGTTGCTTCTTCAGCGCCTCGAGGCGATCGTCGACCGACGGGCCGCGGTTCAGCGCCGCGAGCTTGTCGTCGAGCGCCTTGCCGCTGTTCGTGTCGGCCGAGTTCAGGCGTGCGTCCGAGCGCGCGTTCGACAGCGCGACCTTGTCCTCGAGCTTCTGGAAATCGGCCGACAGATCCTTGCCGCCGATGCCGCCCAGCGCGGTGGCCGCGACGTCCTTGGCCTGCGCGATTTCCTGCTTGGCCTGCAGGATGTTCGAGCGCGTGTTCAGGTCGTTGCGGCGCTGGCGCATGTCGGCGATCTGCGCCTTCAGCTTGTCGACCGACGGCTCGAGCGCGTCGAGTTCGTGGGCGAGCGCGTCGCGCTCGACCTCGGCGTTCGATTGCGCGGTCAGCGCCTCGCGCGCGAGCGACTCGTCGCCCGACTGCAGCGCGCGCTTGGCGCCGTCCTCGTACTTCTTCGCCTTGTCGGCGGCGGCGTCGCGCTTGCTGCGCTGGGTCGCGACCTGGGCCTCGATCTCGATCAGCGAGTTCTCGGCCCTGGCAATGCTGTCGTCGAGCTCCCGCACGATCTGCCGTGCGTCGCGCGACGGGTCCTGCACCGAATCGGCCGCGTCGTTCAGCAGGCCTTTGAGCGTGCGCGAGATAGAGTCGAAAAGCGACATGAAACCCTCCATGGATGAATGTCGAGGTGATCGGCGACCACCTCGGTGGCACGGCGCGGCGCGCCCGTGATGCCGGCGGATATTACACCACCGGATCGCTTAAACGCCGCTTAAACAGGGGCGGCGGCGGGTTCCGGCGGCGCTCGCGCGTGCGGTTGGCGAACCGCTTCGCAGGCGGCTTTCGCACGCGGTTCGCGCGATCCGGACATGCGGGCGCCGCGCGCGGATTTCCAGGGGCGAAAACAGACCGATACAAAGCTTTCCGCGTTGAAAGCCTGCGTGGCCGCGCGCGCCGTCTGCGCTCTCGATGATAGTCGGCGCGCGTGACGATGGTGCGCCGGCGATGCGCCTGGACGGCGCCGCGCGTGCCCGCCGCGCGTGCCCCGCGCTGGGGCAGGCAGCGGAAATTTTTACAAAAAATCGCGCGGGCGGCCGGACGATTTCATTAAAATGCGCTGTCGCGTCGCGGGAACGGATCACCGCGTGCCGTGATCCGGCGATGTGCTACGCTCCATGCGCATCGCGTCAAGCCCTAACACGTAACGTCCACACGCACACGCGCGCCACGCGCGCCCACGGTGTCGCCGCCGCGCCCGCCATTCCGACATGCCGATCATCAAACGCCCGTCCGACTCCGAACCCAACTACAAGTTACGCCGCTCGCCTTCCGGTGCGTTCTACGCGGACGAATCCGACCGCCACGGCGGTGACGATCATCGCCGCGATCGCGACGACGACCGCGACCGCGGCGGCCGGCGCTCGATCGGCGCGCGCATCGCGCTGTGGTTCGCCGGCCTGATCGCGGTGGCCGGCGTGGTCGGCGCGCTGATCGTCGGCTACGCGCTGGTGGTGATGGCGCCGCAGCTGCCGTCGCTCGACGCGCTGACGAACTACCAGCCGAAGGTGCCGCTGCGCGTCTACACGGCCGATCACGTGCTGATCGGCGAGTTCGGCGAGGAGCGCCGCAGCCTGGTGCGCTTCCAGGACATTCCCGACGTGATGAAGAAGGCGGTGCTCGCGATCGAGGACTACCGCTTCTACGAACACGGCGGCGTCGACTTCGTCGGCATCCTGCGCGCCGGCGTGGCCGACCTGATGCACGGCGGCGCGCGGCAGGGCGCGAGCACGATCACGATGCAGGTCGCGCGCAACTTCTTCCTGTCGAGCGAGAAGACCTACACGCGCAAGATCTACGAAATGCTGCTCGCCTACAAGATCGAGCGCGCGCTGACGAAGGACCAGATTCTCGAGCTGTACATGAACCAGATCTATCTGGGGCAGCGCGCCTACGGCTTCGCGGCCGCCGCGCGCGTGTACTTCGGCAAGGACCTGAAGGACATCACGCTGGCCGAGGCGGCCATGCTCGCGGGCCTGCCGAAGGCGCCGTCGGCCTATAACCCGGTGGTCAATCCGAAGCGCGCCAAGGTGCGCCAGGAATACATCCTGAGGCGCATGTTCGAGCTCGGCTACATCACGCAGCCGCAGTACGACGCGGCCGTGAAGGAAGAGATCCATACGCGCACGCCGGGCAACCAGTACGCCGTGCATGCGGAGTACATCGCCGAGATGGTGCGGCAGATGATGTACGCGCAGTACAAGGACGAGACCTACACGCGCGGCCTGAGCGTGACCACCACGATCAACTCGGCGGACCAGGAAGCGGCCTACCAGGCGGTGCGGCGCGGGATTCTCGACTACGAGCGCCGCCACGGCTACCGCGGGCCGGAAGGCTTCATCGCGCTGCCGGCCGCCGGCGATGCGCGCGACGAGGCGATCGATGACGCGCTCGCCGATCACCCCGACAACGGCGACCTGCAGTCGGCGGTGGTGGTGGGCGCGACGCCCGCGGCCGTGGACGTGCAGTTCGTGGGCGGCGCGACCGCGAAGATCGGCGCGGCCAACCTGCGCTTCGTGGCGGCCGCGCTGAGCCCGCGCGCGTCCGACGCGCTGCGCATCAAGCCCGGCTCGATCGTGCGCGTGATCAAGGACACGCGCGACAGCTGGCAGATCAGCCAGCTGCCGCAGGTGCAGGGCGCGCTGGTCGCGCTCACGCCGCAGGACGGCGCGATCCGTTCGCTGATCGGCGGCTTCGACTTCAACCAGAGCAAGTTCAACCACGTCACGCAGGCGTGGCGCCAGCCCGGTTCGAGCTTCAAGCCGTTCATCTATTCGGCCTCGCTCGAGAAGGGCCTCGGGCCGGCCACCATCATCAACGACGCGCCGCTGTACTTCCCGCCGAGCACGCCGGGCGGCACCGCCTGGGAGCCGAAGGACGACGACCAGCCGGAAGGTCCGATGACGATGCGCGACGCGCTGCGCAAGTCGAAGAACCTCGTGTCGATCCGGATCCTCGCCTCGATCGGCACCAAGTACGCGCAGGATTACGTGACCCAGCGCTTCGGCTTCGATCCGGCCAAGACGCCGCCGTACCTGCCGATGGCGCTCGGCGCCGGGCTCGTCACGCCGCTGCAGCTGGCGGGCGCGTATTCGGTGTTCGCCAACGGCGGCTATCGTGTCGATCCGTACCTGATCGCGGAAGTCGACGACGCGCACGGCCAGCCGCTGCAGAAGGCGCAGCCGGCGATCGCGGGCAGCAACGCGCAGCGCACCGTCGAGGCGCGCAACGCCTACGTGATGAACAGCCTGCTGCACACGGTGGCCACCGCCGGCACCGGCGCCGGCTCGAACGTGCTGGGCCGCTCGGACCTGCAGGGCAAGACCGGTACCACCAACGACGCGAAGGACGGCTGGTTCGCCGGCTACCAGCAGTCGCTGGTGGCGGTGGCCTGGATGGGCTTCGACCAGCCGAAGAGCCTCGGCAGCCGCGAGTTCGGCGCGCAGCTCGGCCTGCCGATCTGGATCAACTACATGCGCACGGCGCTGCGCGGCGTGCCCGATCAGCCGATGGCGATGCCCGACGGCCTGACCACGATCGACGGCGAGCTGTACTTCGCCGATCACACGCCGGGCAACGGCTTCATCGCGAACGTCGACATGGGCGACGCGGCGAACCCGATCAACGCCAACGACGCACTCGGCTCGGCCGGCGCGGCGGGCCTGACGCCGCCGCCCGTGACGCCGCAGGAGAAGCAGCAGATCATGGACATGTTCGACAAGCCCTGATCCGTGCGGGCGGGCAACCCGATGCGCGACGACGGCGCGGCGAATTTCGCCGCGCCGTTTTTCTTTGTGGCGCCGGCCTTGGCGGCCTCAGAACGAGGCGCAGACGCGCGTGACGAGCAGCCCGACCGCCTGCTGATGGAAGCGCTGCTGCCAGGCGGTGCGGATCTCGTCGATCGCGCGCCGCGTGGCCGGCGTCGGCGGCGCGACGAGGCGAATCACGAACGAGGCCTCGCGCACGACCGCGCCGGTGTCGCGGTCGCGCCATTGGCCCTGCGTGTCCCACAGCGTCAGGCCGTCGGGGAAGCGCGGCGTGACGACCTCGGCGACGAAGGCCTGGCGTTCGGCGTCGGTCACCGTGCCGTGGCCCTCGATATCGCGGCCGAACAGCAGGTCGGCCTGCTCGGCGGGCTGGCTGCCGGCACCCGTGCAGGCCGGCGGCGCGGCGGCGGGTTGCGTGGCCGGCAGCGGCGCGCAGCCGGCCAGCCAGAGGGCCGCGCCGAGGCCGGCGAGGGCGCCGCGTAGCGGCACGGCAGGGCGCCGTGGCCGGCGCGGTGAGCGGGATGATGGCAGCGGGGGCTGGATCGGTGTGGCGGGCATCGCGTGACTCCTTTCTTCGACGAAGGCTTGGTGGCGAATCGCACCGGCCGCGGCACGGCAAATGGCGGCGGCGCCGGGAGCGACGATCCCGGCGTATGCGGTACGCATTCGGTGCGAACCCGGGGCCGCCGCCGTCTCCTATCCAGACGGTCGCGCGACGCGCGAGTTGTCCACAGTTTATGTTGAAAGGCTTGTTGATAAGCTCGGGGAATGCGCCGCAAACCCTTGAGTGGGCACGGCTTTTCGACGTGGGGCGCGGCGTGGGCAGCAGCGGGCTTGCGGCCGGCTTCGCAAACGATCGCGGCGGGTCGCTGCCCGATTCGAGGCGCCGCCGCGAAAGCCCGTGCAATCAAGCATTTGGATGGCTTGTCAGGTGCTTGTCCACAGGCTCTTCAACACAATCTGGGGATATCGTCGCGGGCGTGCCGCACGCGTGCCGCGGGTTCAGCTCGCGCGGTGCGCGCCAGCGGGCGTGGCGAGGTGCGCCGCGAACGCGGCCGGATCGAGGTTCGAGCCCGGCAGCAGCACGCCCACCCGCCGGCCCTGCAGCGTCTCGCGCAGCGGGCCGAGCAGCGCCGCCATCGGCGCCGCGCAGGCGGGCTCGACGGCCACCTTCAGGGTGGTGTGCAGATAGCGCATCGCCACGCGTAGCGCGTCGTCGTCGACGCAGACGAGGCGCTCGACGTGCCGCCGGCACAGCTCGTAGCCGTATTCCTCGGCGTGGGTGGCGGCCAGCGCGCCGGCGATGGTGTGCGCCGAGCGCAACTCGACCGGCCGGTTCGCCGCGAAGCTGCGGCTCATCACGTCGGCGCCCTCGGGCTCGACGCCGTACACGCGGATCCGCGGGCTCGCGAGCCGCAGCGCCGTCGCGATGCCGGCGGCCAGCCCGCCGCCGCCGACCGGCACGATCACGGCGTCGAGGTCGGGCGCCTGGGTGGCCCATTCGTAGCCGAGCGTGGCGGTGCCGAGGATCGTGCGATAGCCGTTGAACGCATGCACGAACTGCCGGCCTTCCTCGATCTCGATGCGCCGCACCCGTTCGAACGCATCGGCCTGCCCGGCCGCCATCACGACTTCGGCGCCGTACTGCCGGCACAGCGCGAGCGGCGCGGCGTCGGCCGTGTCGAGCAGCACCACTTTCGCGCCGATGCCGAGCCGCATCGCCGCGTAGGCGAGCGCCGCCGCGTGATTGCCCGACGACACGCAGGTCACGCCGCAGCGCCGCTGCGGCTCGCCGAGCGCGAGCAGGTTCGCGAACGCGCTGCGCACCTTGAAGCTGCCACTCGCCTGCAGCAGCTCGAACTTCAGGTTGACGTGGGTGGCGTCGAGCGAGGGCAACCCGGCGCGCTCGAACACCGGCGTGCGCGAGACCCAGGGCGTGAGCGCGAAGTGCTCGGCGGCGATGTCGTCGAGCGTGGGGATCGGCTCGCCGTTGATGGACGAATGAACGGGGGGCGGGGAGAGGGTCGACATGGCGGAGAGCCGGGGCGCGCCGCGCAGGCGGACCGCCCCCGGCGGGTGTCAGGCGAGCGTCATGCTGTAGATGAACTTGCGCAGGAAGTGCTCGCAGGCGTCGAGCTGCGCTAGCTCGACGTACTCGTTGGCCTTGTGCGCCTGCTCGATGTCGCCCGGCCCGCAGACCACGCTCGGAATGCCGGCGTTCGCGAACAGCCCCGCCTCGGTGCCGTAGGCGACCTTGCGCTGCGAGCGGTCGGCCGTCAGCGCGCGCACCAGTTCGGTGATCGCGGCCTGCTCGTCGGCGTCGAGGCCCGGCGCGGCGGCGATCTTCGAGATCTCGATGGCCGCGTCCGGATGCTCGCGGCGCATCTTCGGCAGCAGCGTGTCGCGCGCGTAGGCGTCGATGCGCGCGAAGATCGTGTCGGGATCGAGCGTCGGCAGGTTGCGGAATTCGAACGAGAAGCGGCACTCGGCCGGCACCGTGTTGATCGCGTTGCCGCCTTCGATCAGGCTCGTCTGCGCGGTCGTGAACGGCACGTCGTAGAGCTCGTCGAACGGCCCGTTGGCGCGGAACTCGTCGGCGATGTCGCGGATGTGGCAGATCAGCCGCGCCGCGTACTCGATCGCGTTGAGCCCCTTCGGCGTCAGCGACGAATGGGCGGCGTGGCCGCGCACGCAGCAGCGATAGGTATTGATGCCCTTGTGCGCGATGATCGGGCGCATGCTGGTGGGCTCGCCCACGATGCAGCCGCCCGGCTGCAGGCCGCGGCGCTTCAGCTCGGCCAGCATCAGCGGCGCGCCCGCGCAGCCGATTTCCTCGTCGTAGGACAGCGCGAGATGGATCGGCCGGGCCAGCTTCGCCGCCTGCATCTCCGGCACCAGCGCGAGCGCCGCGCCGATGAAACCCTTCATGTCGCAGGTGCCGCGCCCGTAGAGCCGGCCGTCGCGGATGGTGGGCGTGAACGGGTCGCTGTCCCACTGCTGGCCGTCCACCGGCACCACGTCGGTGTGCCCCGACAGCACCACGCCGCCGTCGGTGGCGCCGTCGTGCGCGGGAATCGTCGCGAACAGGTTGGCCCAGCCGTCGCGCTTGTCGTGCGTCAGCGTCGATTCGATGCCGCGCGCGGCGAGCGCGTCGCGCACGGTCTCGATGAGACCCAGGTTCGGCACGCGGCTGGTGGTGTCCATCGCGACGAGGTCGCGGACCCACGGCAGGCTGACGGGCGATTCGACGGCGGGGAGGGCGTGGGCGGACGGCACGGCGGCGTCGACGGGAGGCATGGTGAAACTCCGGATGGCGATACGAAAATCATACTCAAAAACGCGCCGGCCCGCGCTCGCGCGGCGCCTTGCGGCGCAGCACGGGGTGTTTTCTCACCGTCGGGCGGCGCGCGAGCGGCGCAAGGCGGCGTGGCGGCGACGGATGCGCCGCTGCGGCGTCCGCCGCCGGTCCCGCCCAGGGCCCGGCGCGTCCCGCTCGCCGCGTGCCAGCTGGCCGGTGCCTCAGCGCGCCGGCGCGGCGGCGCGCCCCGTGGACGGCTGCCCCAGCGCGCGCAGCGTTTCCTTGACCGTCGACACGCGGATCGCCAGGTCCGGCGTGCGCGTCTCGATGCGCAGCTTGTCCTGGCCGGCCAGCTTCACATGGCGGTGCTTCTGCACCATCTCGATGATGCGCATCGGGTCGATCGGCGGGTTCGGCACGAACTGCATGCCGATCGCGGCCTCGCTCGCGTCGATCTTGCTGATGCCGAGCGGCTTGGCCGCGAGCCGCAGCCGGTGCGTCTCGACCAGCGCGTGAGCCTGCGGCGGCAGCTTGCCGAAGCGGTCGATCAGCTCCTCCTGGATCGCGTCGATCGCGTCGCCTTCCTCGCAGTTGGCGAGCCGCTTGTACAGCGAGAGCCGTTCCTGCACGTCGCCGCAATAGTCGGCGGGCAGGATCGCCGGCGTGTGCAGGTTGATCTCGGTGGTGGCCGCGAGCGGCGCGAGCAGGTCCGGCTCGCGGCCGTTCTTGAGCGCCTTCACCGCGTCGTTGAGCATCTCGGTGTAGAGCTGGAAGCCAATCTCGTGGATCTCGCCCGACTGCTTGTCGCCGAGCACCTCGCCGGTGCCGCGGATCTCGAGGTCGTGCATCGCGAGGTAGAAGCCCGAACCGAGTTCCTCCATCTGCTGGATCGCCTCGAGCCGCCGCTGCGCCTGCTTGGTGAGCGCCTGCGGATCATGCACCAGCAGGTAGGCGTAGGCCTGGTGGTGCGAGCGCCCGACGCGACCGCGCAGCTGGTGCAGCTGCGCGAGGCCGAACTTGTCGGCGCGATGCATGATGATGGTGTTCGCGCTCGGCACGTCGATGCCGGTCTCGATGATGGTCGTGCAGAGCAGCACGTTGGTGCGCTGGCCGACGAACTCGCGCATCACGCGTTCGAGTTCGCGCTCGTGCATCTGGCCGTGCGCGATCGAGATGCGCGCCTCGGGCACCAGCGCCTCCAGCATCGTCTTGCGGTTCTCGATCGTCTCGACCTCGTTGTGCAGGAAGTACACCTGGCCGCCACGCTTGAGCTCGCGCAGCATCGCCTCGCGGATCACGCTTTCCTCCTCGCGCCGCACGAAGGTCTTGATCGCGAGCCGCTTCTGCGGCGCGGTGGCGATCACCGAGAAATCGCGCAGGCCTTCCAGCGCCATGCCGAGCGTGCGCGGGATCGGCGTGGCGGTCAGCGTCAGCACGTCCACCTCGGCGCGCAGCGCCTTCAGCGCCTCCTTCTGGCGCACCCCGAAGCGATGTTCCTCGTCGATGATGACGAGCCCGAGCCGCTTGAACTGCACGTCCGAGGACAGCAGCTTGTGGGTGCCGATCACGATGTCGACGCTGCCCTCGTTGATCTGCTGGATCGCCGCGTTGACTTCCTTGGTGGACTTGAAGCGCGACAGCTCGGCCACCCGCACCGGCCAGTCGGCGAAGCGGTCGATGAAGGTCTGGGTGTGCTGTTCGGCGAGCAGCGTGGTGGGCGAGAGCAGCGCCACCTGCTTGCCGCCCATCACGGCGATGAACGCGGCGCGCAGCGCCACCTCGGTCTTGCCGAAGCCGACGTCGCCGCACACCAGGCGGTCCATCGGCTTGCCGCTCGTCATGTCGCCGATCACGGCCGCGATCGCGGCGGCCTGGTCGGGCGTTTCCTCGAAGCCGAAGCTCTCGGCGAACTTCACGTAGTCGCGCGGTTCGAGCGCGAACGCATGGCCCTCGCGCGCGGCGCGCCGCGCGTAGAGGTTCAGCAGCTCGGCGGCGGTGTCGCGGATCTGCTGGGCCGCCTTGCGCTTGGCGCGCTCCCACTGGCCCGAGCCGAGCTGGTGCAGCGGCGCGCTGTCGGGATCGGCGCCGCTGTAGCGCGAGATCACGTGCAGCTGCGCGACCGGCACGTAGAGCTTGCTGTCGCCCGCGTACTCGAGATGCAGGAACTCGGTCTCGCCCTCGCCGAGATCCATCGAGACCAGCCCCATGTAGCGGCCGATGCCGTGCTGCGTGTGGACCACCGGGTCGCCCACCTTCAGCTCCGAGAGGTCGCGCACCATCGCGTCGACGTTGCTGGCCTGCTCCTGGCGGCGGCGCCCCGAGCGGCGGCCGGTCGAGCCGTACAGCTCGGTCTCGGTGACGATCGCGTAGCCTTCGCCCGGCACCGCGAAGCCGCTCGTGAGCGGCGCCACGCCGAGCGCGAAGCGTTCGTCGCTGGCCAGCCACGACGCATAGCTGTCGTTGCCGGCCGGCTTCAGGCCGTTTTCGGCGAACAGCTGCGCGAGCGTTTCGCGGCGGCCCGCCGATTCAACGGTGAACAGCACGCGGTTCGGGGTGGTCTGCAGATAGCGGCGGAAGCTGGCCACCGGGTCGTCGGCCTGCCGTTCGAGCGCGAGCGGCGGCAGCGTGGTGGCCCAGCCGCCGGCGGCCTGCGCGGGCAGCACCACGCGCGCGAACGGCTTGGCGAGCGTGTAGAAATCGTCGTCGCTGAGGAACAGCCGCTGCGGCTCGAGGATCGGCCGCTCGCGGTCGTGCGAGAGGAACGTGTAGCGCTGTTTCGTGTCGGCCGTGAAGCGGCGGATCGCCGTGTCGAGGTCGCCCGTGAATACCAGCTGCGCATGCTCGGGCAGGTAGTGGAACAGCGTGGCCGTGTCGTCGAAGAACAGCGGCAGGTAGTACTCGATGCCGGCCGACGGCACGCCGTTGCCGATGTCGCGATAGATCGGCGCGCGGCTCGGGTCGCCCTCGAAGGTCTCGCGCCAGCGGCTGCGGAATGCGGTGCGCGCGGCCTCGTCGAACGGGAATTCGCGGCCCGGCAGCAGGCGCACGTCGCGCACCGGATAGAGACTGCGCTGCGTGTCCGGGTCGAACGCGCGGATCGAATCGATCTGGTCGTCGAACAGGTCGATCCGGTAGGGCAGCGGCGAGCCCATCGGGAACAGGTCGATCAGCGAGCCGCGCACGCAATATTCGCCGGGGCGAACCACCTGGCTCACGTGCTCGTAGCCGGCCAGCGTCAGCTGCGCCTTGAATTTCGACTCGTCGAGCCGCTCGCCCTGCGTGAACGCGAACGTGTAGGCGGCCAGGAACGAGGCGGGCGGCATCCGGTAGAGCGCCGTGGTGGCCGGCACGAGCAGGATGTCGCAGCGGCCTTCGCCGAGGTCGTGCAGCGTGGCCAGCCGCTCCGAGACCAGGTCCTGGTGCGGCGAGAAGGTGTCGTAGGGCAGCGTTTCCCAGTCGGGCAGCAGCCGCACGCGCGCCTCGGGCGCGAAGAAGCCGATCTCGTGGGACAGCCGCTGCGCGTCGGACGGGTTCGCGCAGATCACCGCGAGAAGCGGCACCTGGGCCTTGTGCGCGGCGAGGTAGCGGGCGATCGCGAGGGCGTCGGCGGAGCCGGGCGCGCCGTCGAAGGCGAAGCGCTGACCCGCTTTGACGAGGGCGACGGGGGACGGCGGAAAGCTGGCGTTTTCTGGCATGGACGGGGCTGGATGGCAGGCGCCGTGTACGGCGGCGAGCGGCACGGCGGCCGAGGCGAAAGACCTATTATAAAATCCGTCTCTCGATTTCCCTATTTCCGGCGCTCCGCTCCCGTGACTCCCCGACTTTTTGCCCTGATTCCCTGCGCCGGCACCGGCAGCCGCTCCGGCTCGGCCCTGCCCAAGCAGTACCGCACGCTGGCCGGACGCGCGCTGCTGCACTACACGCTCGCCGCGTTCGACGCGCTCAGCGAGTTCTCGCAGACGCTGGTGGTGATCTCGCCCGACGATGCTCACTTCGACGCGCGCCGCTTCGCCGGCCTGCGTTTCGCGGTCAGCCGCTGCGGCGGCGCCTCGCGCCAGGCCTCGGTGCTCAACGGCCTGCTGGAGCTGGCCGGGTTCGGCGCGACCGACGCCGACTGGGTGCTGGTCCACGACGCGGCGCGCCCCGGCATCACGCCGGCGCTGATCCGCACGCTGGTCGCGACGCTGAAGGACGACCCGGTGGGCGGCATCGTCGCGCTGCCGGTGGCCGATACCTTGAAGCGCGTGCCGGCCGGCGGCGACGAGATCGCCCGGACCGAGGCGCGCGACGGCCTCTGGCAGGCCCAGACGCCGCAGATGTTCCGGATCGGCATGCTGCGCGAGGCGATCCTCGCCGCGCAGCGCGACGGCCACGACCTGACCGACGAAGCCAGCGCGATCGAGTGGGCCGGCCACGCGCCGCGCGTGGTGCAGGGCAACCTGCGCAACTTCAAGGTCACGTACCCCGAGGATTTCGAGCTGGCCGAGGCATTCCTGTCACGGCCCGCGCGCGCCTCCTGAACCCCTTCCACCACGAACCAGACACCGCATGGACATCAGAATCGGACAAGGCTACGACGTACACCAGCTGGTTCCCGGCCGGCCGCTCATCATCGGCGGCGTGACGATCCCCTACGAACGCGGCCTGCTCGGCCACTCGGACGCCGACGTGCTGCTGCACGCGCTGACCGACGCGCTGTTCGGCGCCGCCGCGCTCGGCGACATCGGCCGCCACTTCTCGGACACCGACCCGCAGTTCAAGGGCGCCGACAGCCGCGTGCTGCTGCGCGAATGCGCGAAGCGCGTGGCCGCCGCCGGCTTTACGATCGGCAATGTCGACACCACCGTGATCGCGCAGGCGCCGAAGCTCGCGCCGCACATCGATGCGATGCGCGCGAACATCGCCGAGGATCTCGGCCTGCCGCTCGACCGCGTCAACGTGAAGGCGAAGACCAACGAGAAGCTCGGCTATCTCGGCCGCGGCGAGGGCATCGAGGCGCAGGCCGCCGCACTGCTGGTGCGCGGCGCGGCGTAGGCCGCCTTCCGCCCTGCCGGGCACGCGGGCCTCGTGCTTGCCTGCCCGCGCTGCTGAAACACGACGCCCCGCGAACCGCTCGCGGGGCGTCGTCGTTTGGGGCCTGCGATGGAGGGATTGATGGCCGGCGCGGGCGGCGGCGCCTACGGCCGCGGGTCGCCGGCGGCCGACACGGGCGGGCAGGGCTCGCCGGTTTGCAGCGCTTCGAGCGTGCGCAGGATCTCCGCGGGATTGCGGCCCACGTCGAGGCTGTTGACCGAGACGTGCTGGATCGTGTTGTCGGCATCGACGATGAAGGTCGCGCGCAGCGCGACGCCGGCATCGTGGTCGCGAATCCCGAGCTGGTCGATCAGTTCGCCCTTCACGTCGCCGAACGCATGGTGATTGAGCCGGTCGAGGCCCGGATGCGCGCGGCGCCAGGCGAGCTTCACGAGTTCGTTGTCGGCGCTGCCGCCGAGCAGCACGGCGTCGCGCTGCTCGAACGCGTCGCGCAGCCGGCCGAATTCGACGATCTCGGCGGCGCAGACCGGCGAGAAATCCTTCGAATAGAAGTAGAACACCTTCCACTTGCCCGGAAACGAGGCTTCGGTGATCGTCTCGAAGGCCGACTGGCCGTTTTCCTCGGGATCGTTGAAGCCCGGCTTCGCGGCCGTGACGGTGAAGGTGTCGAGCAGGTCGCCGACGGTTTTCATGGGCGCTCGTTCCGGTGAGGGGGAGTCGGGCTGCCGGCGCGGCGGCAGCGGGTACCACGACTATAGATGGTTCGCGCCGGCATTTCAGGGGCGCCATCAAGCACGGGCGCGGTGGCCGGATGGCGCGGCTCAGGCCGGCGTGCGGGCGGCCTTGCCGGTCGGGAAGTCGAGCGACACCTCGAGGCCCGGCTCCGGCGCGCGGTTGCGCAGCTTCAGCGTGCCGCGATAGCGGCCCACCAGCCGCAGCACGATCGCCATGCCGAGGCCGGTGCCGTCCGCGTTGCTGCGCGCGGCGTCGACGCGATAGAACGGCCGCATCACGAGCGGCAGCTGGTCGTCGGGAATGCCGGGGCCCTCGTCGCGCACCACCACCTCCACGCGCGCATGCGAGGCGCGCGTCTCGATCGTGATGCGGGCGATGCCGTCGGCCTGGCTCAGGCCGTACTTGCGCGCGTTCTCGACCAGGTTGCCGATCACGCGGCGCATGTCGGTCTCGTCGGCCTCCACCACGGCGGCCGGCGCGAGCCGCGTGGTGATCTGCACGCCGTCCTCGTTGGCGAGGCGCGCGCCCACGTCGTGCGCGATCAGCGACAGGTCCACCGGCTCCAGCGTGCGCTGCTGGAGCGGCCGCGCGTAGTCGATGAACGCGGCGATGATGCGGTCCATCTGCTCGATGTCGTCCACCATCGCGTCCTTGGTGGCCTGGTCGGACGGGCTCATCTCGGTCTCGAGCCGCAGCCGCGCGAGCGGCGTGCGCAGGTCGTGCGAGATGCCCGCGAGCATCAGCGCGCGATCGGCGTCGAGCTGTTCGAGGTCGCGCACCATCTGGTTGAAGCTGCGGTTCGTCTCGGCCGCCACGCCCATGCCGCGCTCGGGCAGCGGCTCGGGCATCTGCCCCGCGCCGACCTTGCGCGCCGCATGCGCGAGCCGCGAGAACGGCTGGTTCACGAGGCTCGTGATGAACGCCGAGCCGAGCAGCGACAGCGCCAGCGCGAACAGCCCCCAGCCGGCCCACTGCAGGCCCGTGACGGTGTCGAGCTGGTCGCGGTCGAGCGCGACCCAGTAGTCGTCGTCGTCGATCTTGAAGCTGATCCAGACGCCGGGGATGTCGTTGACCGACTGCGCGATCACGGTGTCGTCGCCGAGCCGGCTGCGGATGTCGTGTTCGATCAGGCGATTGAGCGACTCGTCGGGCTGCAGCTTGAACTTGTCGGTGGTCTCGCGCGGATAGACGCGCACGCCCTCGTTGCTTTCCAGATCCTGCAGCAGCGCGCGGCGCAGATCGGGATCGGAGTAGAGCAGGGCGGTGCGCGTGAGCTTCACCACGGCGACGAGCTGCAGCGCCACGCGCTGCGCGCGCGGCTCGCGCTCGATCACGCGGAAGCTCTGGAACCACGCGGCGAGGCTCACCGCGATCAGCAGCGCGATCAGCAGGAAGGTGCGCCAGAACAACCCGCCGAAAACGAGCGTCAGGAGGCGCCGGTCAATACGCATAGGAGCGGACTGTCTCGGTGGCTGGGCGAAGGGAAGCCCGCGGACGCGCAGTCAGCGCGCCCGCGTGGCGGCATCAGGCGGCGCCGTCGGGAATGAAGACGTAGCCGAGGCCCCAGACGGTCTGGATGAAGCGCGGGCTGCCCGGATCAGGTTCGATCAGCTTGCGCAGCCGCGAGATCTGCACGTCGAGGCTGCGATCGAACACTTCGTATTCGCGCCCGCGCGCCAGTTCCATCAGCTTCTCGCGCGACAGCGGCTGGCGCGGATGGCGCGCGAACACCTTCAGCACCGAGAATTCGCCGGTGGTCAGCGGAATTTCCTGGCCCGACTTGGTCAGCGTGCGCGTGGCGAGATTCAGCGAGAACTCGCCGAACTCGAACACCTCGGTGGTTTCCGACGGCGCGCCCGGCAGTTCGGCCGGCGCCTGGCGGCGCAGCACCGCGTGGATGCGCGCGACCAGCTCGCGCGGATTGAACGGCTTCGGCAGGTAATCGTCCGCGCCCATTTCGAGGCCGACGATGCGATCGACGTCCTCGCCCTTGGCCGTGAGCATGATGATCGGCGTGCGGTCGTTGCTGCCGCGCAGCCGGCGGCAGATCGACAGGCCGTCCTCGCCGGGCAGCATCAGGTCGAGCACGAGCAGGTCGAAGCGCTCGCGGACCCAGAGCTTGTTCATGGCGGTCGCGTTTTCCGCGACGTAGACGTTGAAGCCCTGCTCGCCCAGATAGCGGCGCAGCAGATCGCGCAGGCGGGGATCGTCGTCCACGACGAGGATTTTCGAGGGATTTTTGGTTTCCATGGGCGGCATCTTATCGCGATTACGAAGGGGCGCACGGGCGCGGGATTTTACGAGTAACAGTCAGTTACAAAATTTACCCGTGCTGCGATGTTGAGTAAAGCCACTCGTTAGACACTCCTTTACTTGGCGCGGAAATTCAGTGGATACTCCACCCACTCGATTTTTCGTAGTTCGTTCGCCCGATATTCGCCGGGTTCGTTCAAGTACCAGAGGTAAACGGTTGCCGCGTGAGGAAGGGAACAAATCGACCAGAGAAGCGAGCACGGTGATGCGATCGAGCCGGATCGCATGGGCACTGGCGTTCGCGTTCGCCGGTCTCTTTGCATCGAACCTTGCCTGCGCGCAGCGCCCCGAGCGCAACGCGCCGTCGCATCGGGCACCGCGCCCGCACGTACCGACGCCGCCGCGTGATTCGCAGCTCGACCGCTTCGACGATCCGCCCGGCCGTTCCGCCGTCTCTCCCGATCTCGACGAGCGTCGCCGCGACGGCCACATGACGCCCGAGGAACGGCATCTGCTCCGACAGCATATTGAAGACGCGGTGCGCGAACTGTACAAGCGCTGACTTCATCGGCTGGGTTCTCGTTGTGTGGCGTGAGTCGTCACTCCGCCGTTTCACCGTCGTTTCTCCGCCGTGTCGTCGTCCCTCATTTCAATCGATTACCTGCGCGTGACATCGCGCGGTGCCTGATTGCGCGCATTTCCACATCGATCGGCATGCCGCGTGGCCGATGCCGTGTGTTCGCCACGACGGCGCGGTTACGTTTGCGACGCCTGGTTACACGTTTGCGGCACTGACCCGCGCACGATGCGTCAACGAGGTCGCCGGGCGGCCCGTTGAGCAACGAGTGGCGCGCTGCCGATACTGGCATCGCGGTCGAAACGTCGATCGCCGATCGACTGGGGAGGGACACACGATGCATCGATCCGGAACCGTTGCGAACCCTGCCGGCGCGCTCGCCGGTGCGCGCCCGCCAGCCGCGATGCTCGTGCCGCTCGATGCGGACGACGCGCGTTTCCTGCTCGGCCGCACCGGCTTCTCGCCGACGCCGGCCGAGCTGGCGCCCTATGTCGGCATGACGCGCGCGGCGGCCGTCGACTCACTGCTGGCCGCCGCGCGGCAGGCTCCAATGACGCCGCTGCCCGACTGGGCCGACGCGCCGCTGCCGCCGCGCGCGGTGCGCAACGCCTGGACCCCCGACCAGCGCCGCGCCGACCAGCGTCTGCAGGCTCAACGCTACGACGCGCTGCGCGCCTGGTGGCTCGGCGAGATGCTGGCCACGCCGTCGCCGCTCGCCGAGCGCATGACGCTGTTCTGGCATCGCCATTTCACCTCGGGGCAGGACAAGGTGCCGTATCCGCGCACCATGGCTGCGCAGCATCGGCTGCTGCGCGCGCAGGCGCTCGGCAATTTCGGCACGATGCTGCACGCGGTCGCGATCGACCCGGCGATGCTGCAGTATCTCGACGGCGCGAGCAATCGCAAGGGGCGCCCCAACGAAAACTTCGCGCGCGAGGTGATGGAGCTGTTCACGCTCGGCGAAGGCCATTACACGCAGCACGACGTGACCGACGCGGCCCGTGCGCTGACCGGCTGGGGGCTCGACGCCGATACGCTCGAAACCGTTTGGCATCCGAATCTTCACGACGACGGCATCAAGACCGTGCTCGGCGAGACCGGTCCGCTCGACACCGCTCGCGTGCTCGACATCCTGCTCGCGCAGCCCGGGACGGCCCGCTTCGTCGCCGCGAAGCTGTGGCGCGAGTTCGTGTCCGATACGCCGGAGCCGGCCGCGCTCGACACCGTCGCCGCACGCTTTCGCGACAGCGGCTACGAGATCGGCGCGGCGCTCGCGGCGCTGTTTGCCACCGACGCGTTCTGGAGCGATGCGGTGCGCGGCGTGCATGTGAAGGCGCCGACCGAATTCGTGGCGGGCACGGTCCGCCTGTTCGAACTCGACTACGGCGACGCGGCGCAGTTCGTGCCGGTGCTGAACGCGCTCGGCGAGCGGCTGTTCGCGCCGCCGAACGTGAAGGGCTGGCCGGGCGGCCCGCTCTGGATCAACAGCTCGACCTTGCTCGCGCGCAAGCAGTTCGTGGAGCGCATGTTTCGCTCGACCGCCGCCGGCTATCATGCGAAGCCGCCTGCGGCAGCCATGGCGAGGGCCACGGGCAAGGCGGGCATGCCGGCCGCCGCGCCGCTCGCGAACGGCGCGATGCGCTTCGATCTCGACGGCTGGCTCGCGCGGTTCGGCACGACGCCGCAGGCGCGGCCGACGCTGTCGGCCGAGTTGCAGCTGCAGCACGCGGTGCTGCCGATTTTGCCGGTCGCCGCGATCGAGGCCGACGCGAACGGCGCCGCGTATCTGCGTGCGCTGCTGATGGACCCGGTCTATCAGTTGAGCTGAGCGGGATCAGGCGACGGAACGAGAAGCGAACGCAGCAGACGGTGACGAGGGTGGCACGATGAAACGACGCGATTTCCTGACCTTGGCCGGCGCGGCAAGCGCCGCCGGCGTCTCGCTGTGGATGCCGCGGCCGGCGTTCGCCGGCGGGCCGCTCGCGAGCGCAGACGACAGGCGGCTGCTGATCCTCGTCGAGCTGAAGGGCGGCAACGACGGCCTGAACACCGTGGTGCCCTACGCCGATCCGCTCTATCGCACGCTGCGGCCCACGCTCGGGCTGCGTCGCGAGACGCTGCTGACGCTCGACGAACACGCGGCGCTGCATCCGTCGCTCGCGGCGCTGCTGCCGCTCTGGCGCGCGCGCGAGCTGGCCGTGGTGCAGGGCGTCTCGTATCCGCAGCCGAACCTCTCGCACTTCCGCTCGATCGAGATCTGGGACACGGCCTCGCGCGCCGACGAATATCTCGGCGAGGGATGGCTCACGCGCGCGTTCGAGCAGGCGCCGGTGCCGCCCGGCTTCGCTGCCGACGGGCTCGTGCTCGGCAGCGCCGAGATGGGGCCGCTCGCCAACGGCGCGCGCGCGATCGTGCTCGTCAATCCCGCGCAGTTCCTCGGCGCGTCGCGGCTCGCCCATCCGGTGTCGCTGCGCGAGCGCAACCCCGCGCTCGCGCACCTGATCGACGTCGAGAACGAGATCGTCAACGCGGCGGCGCGGCTGCGGCCGCGCGACGGCGGGTTCGCGTTCGCCACCGCGTTTCCCGCCGGGCCGTTCGGCACCGCGGTGAAGACCGCGATGCAGGTGCTGGCATCGTGCGAGACGCCGCAGCGCCAGCCTGCAACCGGTCAGGGCGTGGCCGTGATGCGGCTCACGCTGAACGGCTTCGACACGCACCAGAATCAGGCGGTCCAGCAGGCCGCGCTGCTCAAGCAGCTTGCCGACGGGCTCGCGGCGATGCGTTCGGCGCTCGTCGAGCTGGGACGCTGGAACGACACGCTGGTGATGACCTATGCGGAGTTCGGGCGGCGCGTGCGCGAGAACGCGAGCGGCGGCACCGATCACGGCACGGCCGCGCCGCATTTCGTGACGGGCGGGCGCGTGCGCGGCGGGCTGTACGGCGAGCCGCCCGCGCTCGCGCGGCTCGACGGCAACGGCAATTTGCCGGTGGCCGTCGATTTCCGGCAGCTCTATGCGACCGTGCTGGGGCCGTGGTGGGGGATCGACGCGGCGTCGGTGCTGCGCGGCCGGTTCGCGCCGCTGCCGCTGCTGCGCGCCTGAGTTTGGCGGCGGTCGACAGCGACGGGGGCTTGCCTCGTCGGTGCGGCCGGAACGGCTGACAAGGGCTGCCGTTTCGTATCGGGTATCAGCGCCGCCGGGCCGCGCGCCACGCCACCCAGAGCTTGCGGATCGGCGTCAGCGCGATGCGCTGGTGCAGCACCTGATACTCGTCGCGCTCGATCTCGTCGAGCGTCGCGAGCGCGAGCGCGCCGAGTGCGCGCAGCGTGCGTTGCGCGCGGCGTTCGGCCGGTGGAATCGCGTCGAGCGCCTCGTGCAGCGCCGCGCGCGCGCGCGCGGTCTGGAAGCGCATCAGCTCGGTGAACGCGGGGCCGTAGCGGCGATGCATGAGGTCCGCGGCCGTCACCTCGTAGCGCTGCAGTTCGTCGATCGGCAGATAGACGCGGCCGTGGCGCGCGTCGTGGCCGACGTCCTCGACGAAGCGCGCGAGCGTGAGCGCGTTGCCGAGCGCGGTGGCCCAGTCCGGCGCCGCATCGGGCGTGCCCGCGCTGGCTTGCGCGACGAGCCGCGCGAACGCGCCGCCGACGCGCTCGACGTAGCGGCGCAGGTTCGCGAAATCCAGGTAGCGTGCCTGCTCGAGATCCATCGCGAAGCCGTCGGCGAGCGCCTGCAGCGCGGCGCCGTCGCGTGCGATCGCAGCGGCATGTTTCGCGAGCGCCAGCGACACCGGATGCGAAGGCTGGCCCGCGGCGAGCGCGGCCAGCTCGTTGCGCCACCAGGCGAGCTTGGTCTGGCCGATGGTCGGGTCGCTCGTCTCGCGCACCGTGTCGTCGAGTTCGCGATGCAGCGCGAACAGCGCGGTCAGCGCCGCCTGGCTGGCGAACGGCGCCTGACGGAGCGCGTAGTAGACGCTGGAGCCCGGTGGGGCGGCCTTTTGCTGGCAGTATTCGTCGAAATTCACGGACGGCGGCTACGAGTGGACGGATCGGGCGCGCAAAGCGGACCGGATGCCGCGTGGGGTGGCGAGTGCGCGGCGATTCTAGCATCGTCGCCCGATCGGTGCGGTGCCTAGAGACAAGCGTGGGGAGATCGGTTAGAATCTCGCGCTTCGCGCTTTCCGGCGGCCGCCCGACTCCACGTCGGCGGCGTGCTCGCGGGACGCCGGGCCCACCGCGGCCGCGTTCCCGAACATCGATGTGCGTGAGTGGCGAAATTGGTAGACGCACCAGGTTTAGGTCCTGACGCCCGCAAGGGTGTGCCGGTTCGAGTCCGGCCTCACGCACCATCCCCCTTTCAGCAAGACGCCGGCGACACGTAACGCAACGATTTACGATGTCGCCCGGTCTGCGCCCGTCGATCCGATTTCTCGATATCGCGCCGTCGGACGATGCATCGCCACGCGAATGAGTCCGCGCATGCGGCGTGCCCCGGCGTGGCCACCACCAGCGCTCGTCGCGCCGAATTGATGGCGCCGATGCCGGCCCGCAACGCGGGATGCGAATCCCGCGAGCCTGCCGGCGCAGCGACGGCAGCTGCCCGCGAGCCCGCGTTTCATCGCGCGTCCGGCACGCGCGCCGGCGGCCCATGCGCAGGCGAAGCCTGAAGTATCATGTCCCTCCCACCGCGCGAAGCTTGAAGTCGCTCTGGCACGCCCTCGCTGTATCGTTTGGAGCGGTCATGAATCACTTCTTTGTTGCACGTCGCAGCGCAATCGCCATGTTGATCTCGGAAATCAACGCGCTCGACGTCGTGAACGCCACGCTGCCTCCCGAGATGCAGGCCCGGGCTGCCGAATGCCGGCGTCTGCTCATCGCGCTTCGCGCCGGTCGCATCGACGATTTCATCCTGCCCGCGGAAAACCCCGTCCAGTTGACGATACTGGATTGACGGCATGCCCGAGGCACCGGTGCCGCGATCGGGTTCGCGCGACTCCTTCCGCTCCAGCCTGCCGTAGCGAGTCGCAGGCAGCGCGTCCACGATACGTGGCGCGTGCTTCCCGCCGTGCCATTTCGCTGTCGCCCAGGGTGCGTAGACAGGATCGAGAGCCTTCGTTTTTTCGGGCCGAACTGCGCCTTCCTCACTCGCCGGACTCCGATCCGCGCCACAGTGCCGGCCGAATACGCATACCGTCACTGAGCGACCCATTATCGAAAGCGACACGACGCCTGCAGGCGACCGACGCGCCGTGGGAACGCGACCACGGTCAGTGGGCGCGATATCGTCCGCACGAGACGACGCATTCGTGGCCCCGCATGCCCGAAGCGAAGCCGGCTCCGGAGACGGTCTCGGGGGCGACTTCACCGCGCTCGCCGGCGAGCGCGCAGCCCGCGACGCCGGCAGGCCAGCCGCCGTCGACGCTCGATCTCGGCGCGTTGTCGATGCGGCTGTCGCGGCTGAGGTGGCCGTTCGGGGCGAGCGACGACGAAGGGGGGGGCCGGGTGCGCGGTCCGGGTCCGAACCGGACGATTGAGCCGGCCGCCGCGCGTCGCGGCAGGCGCATGATCTGCGCGCTGCGCGGCAGCGCGTCCTCCCGTTCCAATGCCCGGCCGCGAGATCCGCTCCGCACGCGGCGCCTTGGCTCGCGCTCGACCGGCGCCACGCGATTCGACGCGAGCCGGCCAGGGACACCAGATGCCCGGCGACGGCATTGCAGGTAATATCTCGACGCCGAATCCGCAACGACAGAACCGCGCCGACGCGCAAGC
Organism: Burkholderia perseverans; assembly: GCF_022870505.1. Lineage (NCBI taxonomy): Bacteria > Pseudomonadati > Pseudomonadota > Betaproteobacteria > Burkholderiales > Burkholderiaceae > Burkholderia > Burkholderia perseverans. Next base: position 2,694,988 of record NZ_CP045094.1, on the reverse strand, counting down.
CCGCCGGCTTCTTCGAATCACCGCAAGCGGGTGGTTCGACCGGCCGCCGCGCCCGTCGCGCGGAACAACCATCGACGGCAACCCCCTCACGCTACGCCGAGCCACCCATGACCGTCGCCATTCGCCTGTTGCGGACCTCGCTGCCGCTCCTGATCCCGTGCCTCTCCCTGGCCCACGCCGAGCCGCTCAGGGCGGATCTGCACGAGTCCGTCACCACGCTCGACGTGGCGGTCAAGGATTTCTACGGCAGGGAAGAGGCCGGCAAGCTCGCCGTCACGCAGTTCACGCCGGACGGCGACGGCCCGTTCCCGATCCTGATCCTCAATCACGGACGCAGCGGCACGGATCGGGGCACGCCGCCGCGCTTCCGCTACACGCGGCAAGCCGCCTTTTTCGTCAAACGCGGCTTCGCGGTGTTCGAGCCGACGCGGATCGGCTACGGCCGCTTCGGCACGCAGTTCGATCCCGAATACAGCGGCAAGTGTAGCCAGAAGGATTACCGGCCGATGATCGACGCGGCCCGCATCGAGGAGCGCGCCGTGCTGGACTACGCGAGGCAGCAGCCGCGCGTCGATCCGCACCGGATCGTGATCGTCGGGCAATCGGTCGGCGGCTTCGTCACGACCGGCGTGGCGGCCGGGAACCCCGACGGCGTGGTGGCCGCGGTCAACTTCGCCGGCGGCTCGGGGGGCGATCCCGTCGAGCATCCCGGCGTGCCGTGCCAGGGCGAGCGGCTGGAGGCGATGTACGAGCGCTTCGGCAAGACGGCGCGCGTGCCGATGCTGTGGATCTATACCGAGAACGACCAGTACTTCGGCCCGACCTACAGCCGCGCCTGGCATGCCGCGTTCGTCCATGCCGGCGGCAATGCGGACTACCGGTTGCTGCCGCCGTTCGGCGACAACGGCCACCTGCTGTTTGCGCGCGGCACCGACATCTGGGAGCCCGTCGTCGCCGCGTTCCTCGACCAGCAGGGCTTCCCGGCGCGACGGTAGCGGCGCGGGCAGCGCGCTCGCGCCGGCATCGCGGCGCGGCCGGCGTAATGATGGCCGGCGGATGGCTGGCGCGCAGGCAACGGCTGCCGCCGCGCCGCGCCACACCCTCAAGCCCCCCTCAGCGCCTGCGCGAACTCGTCAGCACGGTCTGCACGATCACGGCGATCAGCAGGAACACGCCGCTCGCGAGGTTCTGGTAATACGGGCTCAGCGTGCCGACCTGGTTGATCACGTTCTGGATCACGCCGAGCAGCAGCACGCCGGCGAGCGGGCCCGACATGGTGCCGACGCCGCCCGTGAGCAGCACGCCGCCGATCACCGCCGCGGCGATCGACTGCAGTTCGTAGCCGGTGCCCGCGGCCGACAGGCCCGAGTCGAGATGCGACGCGAGCAGCGCGCCGGCCAGCCCCGCGAGCGCGCCGCTCGCGCCGTAGGTGAGGATCTTCACGCGCTCCACGCGCACGCCGAGCATGCGCGCGGCCTCCTCGTTGCCGCCGATCGCGAAGATCGCCGCGCCGTAGGGCGTCGCGTTCAGCACCAGCGCGCCGAGCGCGTAGGCGCCCACCAGCAGCCAGATCGTGTCGTTGATGCCGAGGATCGAGCCGTTGGCGATCTGCGCGAAGAAGCCGGGATTCTCGATCAGCAGGTCCTGGCTCGCGAGCACGAGCGCGACGCCCTTCAGGCCGAGCAGCGCGGCGAGCGTGACGATGAACGGCGCCATCCGCGCCCGTGCGATCAGCACGCCGTTCGCGAGGCCGACCACGAGGCCGGCGGCGATCGGCGCGAGCAGCGCCGCGCCCCATCCGTAGGGCGCCGCGTAGGCCGCGATCACGGTGCCGAGGCCGACCATCGAGCCGACCGACAGGTCGAATCCGCCCATGATGATCACGAGGCTCTGGCCGATCGCGATCAGGCCGAGGAACGAGCCCGCCGAGACGATGTCGGCGAGATTGGCGACGTGCAGGAAGTCCGGAAAGATCGCGCCGGCCACGGCGCAGACGAGGATCAGGATGCCGATCGCGCCGCGCGACTGGATCAGCCCGACGATCCGGTTGCGGCGCTCGGTGCGTGCGCGCGGCGGCATGGCCGAGGGCGGCGTGCCGGGCGTGCCGTCCCGGCGCGTGCTTTGGGTGGGACCGATGGCGCCGGAGCCGGGCGCCGCCTGACGCGCGGTGAGCGGCTCGCCATGGGTCGCGCCGAGCTTCGTGTTCGCGCGCATCTCAGCCTCCCTGCCGTTGCAGGTACAGCGCAACGACGATGAACACGGCCTTCAGGATCTGCGCGTAGGTGAAGCTGACGTTGTTCATGATGAAGCTCGCATCGAGCACCTGCAGCAGCAGCACGCCGAACACGGTGCCGACCACCGAGATGCGCCCGCCCGAGAGCGGCGTGCCGCCGATTACCGAGGCGGCGATCGCGTCGAGTTCGAAATTGACGCCGACGTAGTTCGGATCGGACGCGCCGAGCCGCGCCGACGCGAACACGCCGGCCAGCCCCGCGAGCACGCCGCTCGCGGCATAGACGAGGAACAGCGTGCGGCGCACCGGGATGCCGGCCAGGTAGGCGGCGCCGCGGCTCGCGCCGATCAGGATCGTGTAGCGGCCGAAAGTGGTCCGGCGCACCACCAGCATGGTCAGCAGCGCGAGTACGAGCGCGATCGCCATCACCACCGGCAGCGGGCCGAGCGCGCCGGTGCCGAGCAGGTCGAACGCGTCCGACGGCGGCAGGCTCACGCGCGAGCCGCCGACCAGCGCCTGCGCGAGGCCGCGCGCGGCCACCAGCAGCGCGAGGCCGGAGATCAGCGGATCGATCCGCACGATCGACACCAGCGCGCCGTTGAAGAGACCCGCCACCAGCCCGGCCGCGATGCCGGCCGCGATCGCGGTGCCGGTGCCGTAGTCGAGGCAGACGGCCAGCGTGGCGCTGGCGAGCGCCATCACCGAGCCGACCGACAGGTCGATGCCGCGCGTGGCAATCGCGAGGTTCTGGCCCAGCGCGATCAGGATCACGGGCGCGGCTTCGAACAGCAGGCTGCGCGCGGCGAGCGGATTGGAGAAGCCGGGCGTGATCGCGAGATTCAGCGCGACCAGCAGGGCCAGCGCGACGTAGACGCTGTTGTCGCGCGCCCAGAGCAACGCGGCACGGCCGGGGATCGCGCGCGCCGCGTCGGCGGGCGGGCGCTGCACGGGAGTGTTCGAAAGGTTCAAGCTGTCCTCGCAGGGTCGGTCGGGCGGCCGCGCCGCGGGGCGCGGCCGGACGGCAGGGGGGCGGCCGGGCAGGGCGTCGCGCACGCGCGGCCCGCGGCGGGCCGGTCAGCGCTCGCGCGGCGCATCGGCGGCTCCGGATGCGGGAGGCGTGTCGTCATCGGGCGCGGTGCCTCCGGGCGTGCCGCCATTGGGCGTGCCGTCGAGCTCGTCGCGGCGAGCATCGTCGCCGCCGCGCGCAAGAATCGCGAGCACGTCGTCGGGACTCGCGCCGCGCGTCGCCAGCGTGCCGGTCGTCACGCCCTCGTTGAGCACCACGAGCCGGTCCGTCAGCTCGAGCAGTTCCTCCATCTCGGAGGACGTGACGACCACGGCGAGCCCGTCGTCGGCGAGCCTCTGCACGACGCGATGCACTTCCTCCTTCGCGCCGACGTCGATGCCGCGCGTCGGATCGTCGAGCAGCAGCACGCCCGGATGGGTGGACAGGCAGCGCGCGATCAGCACCTTCTGCTGGTTGCCGCCCGAGAGCGTCGAGATCGGCGCGCCGGGGCCGGCGGTCTTGATGCCGAGCTGTTCGATGTAGCGCGCGACCAGCGCGTCCTGGCGGCGCGTCGAGATGAAGCCGAAGCGCGACAGGCGCGGCAGCACCGAGGCCACCAGGTTGTCGCGCACCGACAGGCGCGGGAAGATGCCCTCGGAGCGGCGGTCCTCGGACAGGAACGCGAGCCCGCGCTCGATCGAGCGCGCGGGCGCCGCGTCGCGCAGCGCGGCGCCGCCGATCCGCACCTCGCCGCCTTCGGCCTTCTGCGCGCCGAACACGGCCTTGAAGGTTTCGGTGCGGCCCGAGCCGAGCAGCCCGGCCAGCCCGATGATCTCCTTCGGCGCGATGCGCAGCGACACGTCGCGCACGCGCGTGCGCCAGCGCAGCGCGTCGACCTGCAGCGCCGGCGCGGCATCGGCGGCGGCGCCGGTCTCGCGCTGGCCGCCATGGCCGCCGAGCCCCTTGCCTTCACGGCCCAGCATCGCGGCGATCAGCGCGGCGCGCGGCAGCTCGTCGGGCGTGCCGGTCTTCACGATCGCGCCGTCGCGCATCACCGTGAAGCGGTCGCAGAGCCGATAGCACTCGGACAGCCGGTGGCTCACGAACAGCAGCGCGATGCCGTCGGCGCGCAGCCGCTCGACCACCCGGAACAGCACCTCGACCTCGGCGCCCGACAGCGCGGAGGTCGGCTCGTCGAGGATCAGCACGCGCGCGCCGAGCGACACGCCGCGCGCGATCGACACCATCTGCTGCTCGCCGAGCCCGAGCGCGCTCAGCTTCGCAGCCGGGTCGACGGACAGCCCGTAGCGCCGCACGATCTCGCCCGCCATCGCGTTCATCCGGCGCCGGTCGATCAGCCATCCGAAACGTCGCGGCTCGTGGCCGATGAAGATGTTCTCGGCCACGCTGCGCTCGGGAATCAGGTTGATCTCCTGATACACCGCGGACACCCCGAGCCGCTGCGCGGCGCGCGGCGAATCGAACGCCACCGGCTGCCCGTCGAGATGCACGGCGCCCTCGTCGAGCGGATGGAAGCCGGTGAGGATCTTGATCAGCGTGGACTTGCCGGCGCCGTTCTCGCCGATCAGGCCATGCACCTCGCCGGCGCGCAGCGTCAGCGAAACGTCGCGCAGCGCGCGCACCACGCCGAACGTCTTCGAGGCGTGACGGGTTTCGAGCACGACCCGGCCGGGCGCGCCGTGCGCGTCCGGACCGGAGTCGGGCAGGGCATGCATCGGATCGTTCATGCGTGAACCTGCAAGTCGGTTGCGGGACGGGAACCCGAAGGCGCGCTCAATAGACCGAGCCGGCGTCGAGCGACTGCTTCGCGTTGCGCTTGTCGTACAGCGCGTCCTTCATGATCTGCTTCTGCGGCACCGGCTTGCCGGCGAACCAGTCCGAGAGCGACTGCATCGCGAGCGGGCCGAAGCGCGGGTTGGTCTCGACGTCGGCCGCCACCACGCCGGCCGAGATGTCGCGCACCACGTCCTTGGTGCCGTCGATCGAGACGATCGTCACGCCCTTGAGCTTGCCGGCCTGGCGCAGCGCGGTGATCGCGCCGAGCGTCATCACGTCGGCGTGCGTGTAGACGGCGTTGACGTCCGGATGCGAGAGCAGTATCTGCTCCATTACCTTCTGCGCCTCGGTGGTGGACCAGTTCGCCGTCTGCGCGGCGGCGATCTTCATGTTCGGATACGCCTTGAGGCCTTCGGCGAAGCCGTCGGTGCGCTGGCTCTCCACGGTGTTGCCGTAGCCGCCCTGGATCTCGGCGATCACGGCCTTGCCGCCCGTCGCGTCGGCGAGCGCCTTCGCGGCGCGCTTGCCCTGGTCGAAGAAGTCGGAGCCGAGGAACGTGATGAAGTCTTCGCAGAACGTGCCGGCCGTCTGGCGGTCGATCGTCACGACCGGGATGCCCTTGGCCTTGGCCTGCGCGAACGCCGGCTGCAGGCCGGTGGAGTTGTTCGGCGCGACGATCAGGGCCTGCGCGCCCTGATTGATCATGCTTTCGATGTCGGAGACCTGCTTGGCCGGGTTGTTGTTCGCGTTGGTGTAGAGCAGCCGCTTGACGCCCGCCGCCTTCGCCGCCGCGCGCACCGAGGCGGTCTCGGTGGCGCGGAACGGATTCTGTTCGTTCTCCGATTGCGAGAAGCCCACCACCAGGTTGGCCAGCTTGACGCCGCCCGGTTTCGGGTTGGTGCAGGCTTCGGACGAAGCGTTGCCGACCTTCTGCTCGGCGGTGTCCTGCGCGAGCGCGGCGGTGGACCACGCGCCGGCGAGGCAGAGCGCGAGCGTGGCGAGGTTGCGATTGAGCGATGCTGTTGACATGCCTGTCTCCAATTATTGTTGACCCAACACGTTGCACGACCGGATGGCGATGCCGGCTTGCCGGCGCTTGCTGCTATGGCCCGACCGCATCCGCGAGGCTGCCCGTAGCGCCGCCTTCGGACCGAGGGCGCGGCGCCGGCCGGCATGCCGCGAGGCGAACCTCGCGACGGCCGGATCCGCGCCGCGTACCGCAGCCGCCGCGCTCGAGAACGAGACGGCGGCCACGGTGCTTCAATTAATATTAACAGTCATGAATTGAAAATATTACTTCGGGTATCCCCGGGGTCGGCGGCCGCATCGGTGGTCATATCGGCGGCGGCGGCCGCGCAGACCGAGCCGCGTTCGATCAGCGGACCGTCGAGCTTGATGGTCCGGTGCCGCAGCGGCGCGCCGGCCATCCGGTTCTCGTGTTCCTGCAGCAGCGTTTCCACGGCCCAGCGTCCGAGCTCGTAGTTCGGCAGCACCACCGTGGTGAGCGGCGGGTGCGTGTGGCGCGCGATTTCCTGATCGTCGTAGCCCATCACCGAGACGTCCTCGGGCACGCGCAGGCCGAGCTGCTTGAGCGCCTCGATCGCGCCGATCGCGGTCAGGTCGTTGGCGCAGAAGATCGCGCTCGGCGGGTTCGGCTCGCGCATCAGCGACAGCGTGTGCTCGAAGCCCTTGCCCGAGCTCCAGTCGCCGTCGCGCACCAGGTTCGGATCGAACAGCAGGTCGGCGGTGGCGAGCGCCTGGCGATAGCCCTTCAGGCGGTCCTTCGCGGCGTCCTGCCAGGTCTCGCCGTTGATGAAGCCGATCCGCCGGTGCCCGGCGGCGGTCAGGTACTCGGTGGCGGTGTGGCCGCCCGCGACTTCGGCCGGCACCACCGAGGAAAGCGGCTGGTCGCTGCAATAGCAGTTCAGCAGCACGGTCGGCACCTTCAGCAGCGCGGCCGGTACGCCGACCTTGCGCGTGTAGACGGTCGCGTAGATCACGCCGAGCAGGTTCGGGCTCGACAGCGCCTGCTGCAGCACGCGCTGCTCGATCTCGGCGTTGCCGTGGGTCGAGTACACGGCGAGCAGGCAGCCGTTGTTCCAGGCGGCGTCGCGCGCGCCGTCGACGCTGACGACTGGATGCGGACTGGTGGAGATTTCGTCGGCGATGTAGACGATCTGGTTGCGTTCGCCGGGCGCGGCCGGCGCGCTCACGCGCGTCGGCAGCTGGTAGCCGAGTTCCTCGGCGACCTTCAGCACCTTGTTGCGGGTGTCGTCCGAGAACTTCGCGCCTACCGCGCCGTTCAGCACGAGCGACACGGTGGATTGCGACACGCCGGTGATCTTGGCGATGTCGGTCATGGTCGGGCGGCGCTGGGTCGATTTTTTCATGCGGTGCGAGAGAGCGGAAAGCGTGGTGCGTCGTTGGTTTGGGCCAACCTAGCACTAATATTACCGGCCGGCAATCGGCGATCTCCTCGATGTCTGGCCGCCATGTGGTGCCGCGCTCAGGCGTTTTGAATGAATTATTACTAATAAATTGACCTCGGCGCGGGGAGTGTGCGACGCTGGTGGCAGGCGGACTCTCGTCCCGGCCATTCGCAGTCCGGCCATTCGCAGTCCGGCCATTCGCAGTCCGGCCATTCGCGGCACGGCCATTCGCGGTCGTGCCATTCCCGGCCCGGCCCGGCCGTGTGCAGTGTGCCGGGGCCGGCGCCGCGGCCCGCCCTTGTCTCGATTCGTTTTCATGGAGCCCATCGCCTTGAGCCGCCGGCCGACTTCGTTGCCCTCGTCATCGCCCGTTGCCGCGGACCTCGATCCCGCGATCCTCGACGATCCCTCGCTGGTGGTGCTGCGCGCTGGTGCCCGGCGCGTGGTGCTCGCGCCGGCGCTCGGCGGCGCGATCGCGGCGTTCTACGACGCCGCGGCCTCGGGGCCGGTCCACTGGTTTCGCCCGACCGGGCGCGCCGCGCTCGACGGGGGCGACCCGCTGCAGATGGCGAGCTTTCCGCTGCTGCCGTATTGCAATCGCATCCGCGACGGGCGATTCCGCTTCGACGGCCGCGAATGGCACCTGCCGATGGGCAGCGGGCCGCTGCGGCACGCGCTGCATGGCCACGCCTGGCGGCTGCCGTGGGAGACCGTCGCGCGCGACGGTTCGTCGGCGGAACTGCGGTTCGGCTGGACGCCGCCGGCGGGCGCGGGCAGCGCGGCCGCGCCGGGCTGGCCGTTTCGCTACGAGGCGCGACAGCGCTTCGAGCTGGGCGAAGCGGGGCTGGTGCTGCGCCTGAGCGCGCGCAACCTCGACAGCCGGCCGATGCCGTTCGGCTTCGGCCTGCATCCCTATTACCCGCGCACGCCGCGCACGCGGATCGAGACGCGCGTGCGGGCGATCTGGCGCAGCGACGGCGAGCTGCTGCCGACCGCGCTCGGCGCACATCCGGCCGTGGACGCGCTGGCGGACGGCCTCGTGCTCGACGCGTTCGCGCTCGACAACAACTTCACGGGCTGGAGCCGCGAAGCGGTGATCCATTGGCCCGAGTCGCGGCGCCGGCTGACGATGCGCGCCGATTCGCCGCTCGATCATTTCGTGCTGTATTCGCCGGCCGGGGAGCCGTTCTTCTGCGCGGAACCGGTCAGCAACACCACCGACTGGCTCAACCTCGACCTGCCGGCAGGCGAGCGCGGCGGCTGTGTGCTCGCACCCGGGGAATCGGTGGCGGCGACGGTGACGTGGCTGCCGGCGTGGGACGACTGAACGGGCCGGGCTTCGCGCCGCCGAGGCGCGACGGAACGAACGGCGGCCGGGGTAGGCGCAGGGCAAAAAAAACGCGGCGCACCGCTCGAGCGATGCGCCGCGTGTCACGTATTGCACGTATTGCACGTGCTGCGTCCATCAGAAGATGTGCGCGATCAGGTAAATCACCACCAGCAACCCGATCGGCACGCCCAGCAACCATGCGATCAAATACTTGCCCATTGGACCTCCTTTGCCCGCGACGCGAGCCGGGAAGATCGCGGCGCGGCGGCGTTGGTTATAGCGTCCGGTCGAAGTCGTTCAACTGCTTTTCCACTTCGTCGCGTGCAATGCCGTAACGCTCCTGGATACGGCCGGCCAGGTATTCGCGGTTGCCGTCGAGTACCGCCAGATCGTCGTCGGTCAGCTTGCCCCACTTGGCCTTGAGCTTGCCGGCCAGCTGCTTCCACTGGCCCTTGATCCTGTCTTCGTTCATGGTGTCCTCCGGATGGTCCGTGATGAGGGGGCGGCGCGCGGCGCCGCCAGATAACACGTGCTGCCCGCGCGCGCGTTGCCTGCGCGGCGCGCGGTTAGCTCTTCGCCTTCAGCGCCGAGTCGTCGACCTGCTTGACGCCCTTGATCGCCTTGGTCACCGCCACCGCCTTATGGACAGCCGTCTTCGACGGCAGCACGCCGGTCAGCGTCACCACGCCGTCCACCGTCTTCACGTCGATGTCGGTGCTCTTCACCCCCTTGGTGGTGGCGAGTTCGGCCTTCACCTTGGTCGTGATCCAGGTATCGGACACCGGCTGGTCCGACTTCATTGCGGCACCGTTGTCGTCGGTGGTCGACGTCTGGGCGTAGGCGGCGGGCACCAGCGCCGTACCGAGCATCAGGGCGGCACTCGCGGCCAGCAGCGACTTCAGGGCGATCTTGTTCGTCTTGTTCATGGTGTCGTTCTCCGTAATAAATGGTGTCGTCAATGACTGGGTAAATCGGATTGCGGCGCGTCAGGCGCGCGGCGGATCCGGTATGGGCGTCACGGGCGGCAGGCCCGGCGGCGGCACCGGGATGTCCGGTTGCGGCTGGCCTGGCAGATCGTGGCCGGGCAGCGGATCGCCCGGCGGCGGCCTTGGCTCGATCGGCGTCGGATCGGGCGTTTGATGCAGTTTCATGACCTGTCTCCTTCACTCGGAGTCGCAGTTCGTTCAGATTACGGATTCGGCGGCTGCGCCAACAGGCTCAAATGCATGGGGCTTTCTAGTGCGTTTGCCCCGGTTCGGCTGGTCACGTTTTGTTACTTTTGACACGCCGTGATACGACTTTCGAAACGCCGGAAACGCCCGTCCTGTCTGGTTGAGCGGGAAACGACGCGATCGTTCGATCAAGTTGCGTGCGCAACGATCAGCGAAGTCGTGCACCGGGGCGGATGGACGTGGTGCGGGCGTACCGGTTCCAGGGGAGTCGAGCGTCGAGTCGGGTCGCGCCCGTTCGGGGCGAGTCGCGCCGCAGCGGCTGGCTCGCGCGGTCAGGTGCCGGGCGGTTCGACGGGATCGCGGAAGCTTCGACGCGGATGCATCGATCGGCAGGGACTGCCGGCAGCTGGTGGCGCGGGAGGAGGGGAAGGCCGGTGCCGGTCGATGTCCGGGCGTCGGAAGTTGGATGGTGCGGGCGCACCCGGTGCGCAGTCGGCTGTCCTGCAAGGCGGCGCGCGACGAATTGAACCGTCCGGTGAATCGGGCCGTCCGTCAGCGGGGCCGTCCGTCGGCGCGCCGCTCGCGCATGTATCGCGGCACGCGGCGGATCGGGCCGAAGGCAAGTTCGCCGAAGCGAAGCGCCCGATTGCCACCCGATTGCCGCCCGATTGCCGATTCGGCGCCCGCGCGCCTCCTTATTCGATTCGCTCGCGCGTATATGCGATCAGCTTGTCGAGCGCGCGCTCCAGCGCCGCGCGTTCGCTGTCGCTGAGCCGTTCGGCCAGATCGCCGTTCCAGCGCCGCGCGAGCGTCATGATCTTGCGGTTCAGCGCGGCGCCGTCGCGCGTCAGCGCGACCACCACGATGCGGCCGTCCTCGTCGCTGGCGGCTCGCGACAGCAGGCCCTGATGGATCAACGCCTCGGCGGCGCGGCTCGCCTGGCTCTTGTCGAGATGCGTGCGGCGCGCGAGTTCCATGATCGAGAACGGCCCGAACGCGCCGACCGCGTTGATCACGCGCGCCTCGGGCAGCGTGATGCCGAGCTTGTCGCGGTAAAGCTCGCCGAGCGCGCGGTCGGTGAGCTTGTTCATGGTGTGCAGGCGGTGGGTCAGAAACTGGTCGAGTCCGGCTTGGCTGCCTTTCATGGCGGTTCCTGAAGTAGGGCGGCGGCCCGATTGTTCCCGTATCGCCGCGTGCGGTCAACGGGGCGATAAACGGCCGAAGCGCAGCCGGGCCAGCTGTTCGGCCTCGTTGGCGAGCAGCCGGGCGGCATCGCGGATCGCGACCTCGAGCGTAATCGGTCCCGGCGCCGGCGAAAAGCAGCCGTCAAAATGTTCTGATAATTGGGGCAGCGCGGCGGCGTCGACGGCGCCCGACAGCAGGCTCGCCGGCACGCCCGCCGCGGCCGCGTGCCGGCACGCGATGAACGGCGCCTTGCCGTGCAGGGTCTGGCCGTCCGAGCGGCCCTCGCCAGTGATCAGCCAGTGCGCGCCGTCGAGCGCCGCGTCGAGGCCGATCTGGCGCGCCACCACTTCCGCGCCCGGCTCGAAGCGCGCGCCGAGCAGATGCAGCGCGAAGCCGAGGCCGCCGGCCGCGCCGGCGCCGGGCTGGTCGCGCACCTGGCGGCCGAGCGCCGCCTCGGCCAGTTCGGCGTAGCGCGCGAGCGCGGCGTCGAGCGTCGCGACCTGCTCGGGGCGCACGCCCTTCTGCGGGCCGAAGATCGCGGTGGCGCCGTGTTCGCCCGTCAGCGGGTTGTCGACGTCGGACATCGCGACGAACTGCGTTTCGGCCAGCCGCGGATCGAGCCCCGACGCGTCGAGGCGCGCGATCTCGCCGAGCCGGGCCGGCACCGGCTCGAACTCGCGGCCGTCGGCGTCGAGCGCGCGCAGGCCGAGCGCGGCCAGCAGGCCCGCGCCCGCGTCGTTGGTGCTGCTGCCGCCGAGCGCGACGAAGAAGATACGCACGCCCTCGTCGAGCAGCTGCCGGATCGCCTCGCCCATGCCGCGCGTGCCGCGCGCCTCGACCGGCACGGCCATGCCGACCGGATCGGTGATGCCGACGATCTCGGCCGTCTCGACGATCGCGGTGCGCGCGTCCACCAGCCCTGCCGCCGCCTCGCGCGGCGCGAGCGCCGCGCCCGCCACGCTCAGCGTGCGGCGCGTGCCGCCGTGCGCGAGCATCGCGTCGAGCGTGCCTTCGCCGCCGTCGGCCATCGGGCAGCCGCGCACGATCGCGTCGGGGCGCGCGCGCGCGATTCCGGCCGCGATCGCGTCGGTCACCTGCTGCGCGGACAACGATCCCTTGAACGAATCGGGCGCGATGACGATGACGGGCGCGGACGGGAAGGGCTGCATGGTGTCTCCGGTGGATATCGGGTTGGATTCTGGGCTGGATTCGCGGCGCGGGCCGGGGCCGGCCGGCGCGCGGGCCCGGCGCATGCGCGACGGCGAGATGCGAGCTTAACAGGCCCGTGGCGGCTGGCGAATAGGCAATGCGGTATGGCCGGGATCGCGGCGCGCCGCGAACCGGGCGGGTGGGGATGAGCGGGCGGCATGCGGGGTTGCATGCGGGGCTGGGCGCCGGGTTCGACGCGCAGGCAGGCGAGCGCGGGCGCGAGCCGCTGGATGATGCCGCGCGATCTGGCAGTATGGCGACAATAGTTTGCTAGAATAGTCGATTCTTCCGGCCAAAGCCGTGCTTTTCAAGCCGCAGGCGCCGCGCTCCGCAACCGGCGGCGCTCGCGCCGAACGTATGGGAACGGCGGCGCGCGACGCACCGGCGTCGTGAGGCAGGCACGGCAAGGAAAACCGATTCGCTCGAATAATTTTAGGACGATTGAAGCCATGGCTAACGTTGTTGAAAACCTCGGCAAGCTCGAACGCCGTGTGACGATTTCCCTGCCGAAGGAAGTCGTGCAGAAGGAGATCGACGCCCGTATCCAGAAACTCGCGAAGAACGTGCGCATGCCGGGTTTCCGCCCGGGCAAGGTGCCGCTCAAGATGGTCGCGCAACAATACGCGGGCCAGGTCGAGGCAGAAGTGCTGAGCGACAAGATCGGCCAGGAATTCTTCGAAGTCAGCCGCGCGGAAAGCCTGCGCGTGGCGGGGCAGCCGAGCTTTGCGCCGAAGCAGGACGCCGCGGCCGACGCTTACGCGTTCGACGCGACGTTCGAGGTTTACCCGGAGGTCAAGATCGGTGATCTGGCCACGGCTGAAGTCGAGCGCTCGACCACCACCATCAGCGAAGCCGAAATCGACCGCACGCTCGACATCCTGCGCAAGCAGCGCGTGCATTTCCACGCGCGCGGCGAAGGCGGCGAGCATGGCGACGGCGGCGCGGAGCAGGCTGCCCAGAACGGCGACCGCGTGACGGTGGACTTCGTCGGCAAGATCGACGACGTCGCATTCCAGGGCGGCACGGCCGAAGACTTCCCGTTCGTGCTCGGCGAAGGCCGGATGCTGCCGGAATTCGAACAGGCCGCACTGGGCCTGAAGGTCGGCGAGGCACGCGAATTCGACCTGACGTTCCCCGAGGATTATCACGGCAAGGATGTCGCCGGCAAGACCGCGAAGTTCACGGTCACGATGAAGAAGGTCGAATGGCCGCATCTGCCGGAAATCGACGCCGAATTCGCGAAGACGCTCGGCATCGAAGATGGCGATCTGGCCAAGATGCGCGGCGAGATCAAGGAAAACCTCGAGCGTGAAGCGAAGCGCCGCACGCAGTCGCTGGTGAAGAACCAGGTGATGGACGCGGTCCTGAAGATTTCCGAACTCGACGTGCCGAACGCGCTCGTCGCGCAGGATCAGGAGCGCCTCGTCGAAATGGCGCGCCAGGACCTCGCGCAGCGCGGCGTGCCGAACGCGGCCACCGCGCCGATTCCGGTCGAGATGTTCAAGGAGCAGGCCGAGCGCCGCGTCAAGCTGGGCCTCGTGATCGCCGAGCTGGTGAAGGCCAACGGCCTCGAGGCGAAGCCCGAGCAGATCCGTGCCGAAGTCGACGAGTTTGCGAAGAGCTACGAAGACCCGAAGGAAGTGGTCCGCTGGTATTATTCGAACCAGCAGCGCCTGGCCGAAATGGAAGCGTTCGTCGTTGAGAGCAACGTCGTCGACTTCGTGCTCGGCAAGGCGAAGGTGACGGACAAGGAAGTGAGCTTCGAGGCACTGGCAAGCGCATCGGCGCAGGCTTAAGCGTCGTTTCAGCGGCGTGCCGGCTGTCGGAGCGACGGCCCGCACGCCGTTTTTGCGTCGGTGTCCGGGCGGCCGGCGGATTCGCGCCGGCGGCGCTTCCCCCGTTCAACATTCATTTCGGACAAGGCTCATTGCATGATCAATCGCGCTGAATTGCTGGACACGCTGGCTTCCCATGCACCGCAGGATTTCGAGACGAAGGCGCTCGGGCTGGTGCCGATCGTCGTCGAGACGAGCGGTCGCGGCGAGCGTTCCTACGACATCTACTCGCGCCTGCTGAAGGAGCGGATCGTGTTCATGGTCGGCGAAGTGAACGACCAGACCGCGAACCTCGTGGTGGCCCAGTTGCTGTTCCTCGAGAGCGAGAATCCGGACAAGGACATCAGCCTCTACATCAACAGCCCGGGCGGTTCGGTCTCCGCGGGCCTCGCGATCTACGACACGATGCAGTTCATCAAGCCGGACGTGTCGACGCTCTGCATGGGCCTCGCGGCCAGCATGGGCGCGTTCCTGCTGTCGTCGGGCGCGAAGGGCAAGCGCTACGCGCTGCCGAACGCGCGCGTGATGATTCACCAGCCGCTTGGCGGCGCGCGCGGCCAGGCCTCGGACATCGAGATCCAGGCGCGCGAGATCCTGTATCTGCGCGAACGCCTGAACAAGATCCTGGCCGAGAATACGGGCCAGGATGTCGAGCGCATCGCACGCGACACGGATCGTGATAATTTCATGTCCAGCGACGATGCGAAGGCGTATGGCCTGATCGATCACGTATCGGCGAAGCGTCCGTAATGAAGCAAACGGGGTGCCGCCCCAATGGGAGCGGTGCCCGCGCCCCGAGCATCTGCGGCTAGACCAGCACGGCCGGCCAATACCCATGTCGATGTCATGGGCGGCCGGCCAGACGGCGTATCATGTAACTCGTGTGTCCGGAGGCTCATACATCCATGGCGGACAAAAAAGGTTCGAACAGCGAAAAGCTGTTGTATTGCTCGTTCTGCGGGAAAAGCCAGCATGAGGTGAAAAAACTCATCGCCGGCCCGTCGGTGTTCATCTGCGATGAATGCATCGACCTCTGCAACGAGATCATTCGCGACGAAGCAGCCGCATCCGGGGTCGAAGCCAGTCTGTCGAAATCGGACTTGCCGAGCCCGCAGGAAATCCGCGAAATCCTCGATCAGTACGTGATCGGCCAGGAGCGCGCGAAGAAGATCCTCGCGGTGGCCGTCTACAACCATTACAAGCGTCTCAAGCATCTCGACAAGAAGGACGAGGTCGAGCTCTCGAAGAGCAACATCCTGCTGATCGGCCCGACCGGCTCCGGCAAGACGCTGCTCGCGCAGACGCTGGCACGGCTGCTGAACGTGCCGTTCGTGATCGCCGACGCGACCACGCTGACGGAAGCCGGCTACGTCGGCGAGGACGTCGAGAACATCATCCAGAAGCTGCTGCAGAACTGCAACTACGAAGTCGAGAAGGCGCAGCGCGGCATCGTCTACATCGATGAGATCGACAAGATCAGCCGCAAGTCGGACAACCCGTCGATCACGCGCGACGTGTCGGGCGAGGGCGTGCAGCAGGCGCTGCTCAAGCTCGTCGAGGGCACGATGGCGTCGGTGCCGCCGCAGGGCGGGCGCAAGCATCCGAACCAGGATTTCATCCAGGTCGACACCACCAACATCCTGTTCATCTGCGGCGGCGCGTTCGACGGGCTCGAGAAGGTCATCACGGATCGCACCGAGAAGACCGGCATCGGCTTCGGCGCGACGGTGAAGAGCAAGCAGGAACGCGATTCGGGCGAGGTGCTGCGCGAGGTCGAGCCGGAAGACCTGATCAAATTCGGGTTGATTCCCGAGCTGATCGGCCGGCTGCCGGTGGTCGCCACGCTCGGCAAGCTCGACGAAATCGCGCTGATGAAGATCCTGGTCGAGCCGAAGAACGCGCTCGTCAAGCAGTACCAGAAGCTGTTCGCGATGGAGCGGGTCGAACTCGAACTGCGTCCGGACGCGCTGCAGGCGGTGGCCCGCAAGGCGATCCGCCGCAAGACCGGTGCGCGTGGGCTGCGTTCGATCATCGAACAGGCGTTGCTCGACGTGATGTACGAATTGCCGACGCTGAAGGGCGTGAGCAAGGTGATCATCGACGACAACGTGATCGACGGCGACGGCAAGCCACTGCTGATCTACGAAGACGCCCCGAAAGTGGCGGGTTCGAATTGAGCGGCTTGACTGTCTGAAGGAGCAAAAAAGCCGTTCATGGCGTCATGAGCGGCTTTTTTCGTTTAGTCTTGTGGGTAACACTGACTTCCCGTTTCACGGCGAATTTTTTACCGAATATTTCCCACGCGCTGAAGGCTTGCAATCTGCTGTGCCGGCCTCAATTACCGAACAATTGATTCCACTCATGGGGAAATGAAAATGTCAGGCACCCAACTTCTCCCGCCGGAACGCATTACGCTCCCGTTGCTGCCGCTGCGGGATGTCGTCGTTTTCCCGCATATGGTGATCCCGCTCTTCGTGGGGCGGCCGAAATCGATCAAGGCGCTCGAAGCCGCGATGGAAGGCGGCAAGCACATCATGCTCGTCGCGCAGAAGACCGCCGCGAAGGACGAGCCGACCGAAAAGGACATGTACGAGGTTGGCTGCATCGCCAACATCCTGCAGATGCTGAAGCTGCCGGACGGCACCGTGAAGGTGCTGGTCGAGGGCCTGCAGCGCGCCCAGGCGCTGTCGATCGAGGAACAGGAAACCCAGTTCTCGTGCGAAGTGCTGCCGCTCGAACCGGACCATGCCGACAGCGCCGAAACGGAAGCACTGCGCCGCGCAATCGTGTCGCAGTTCGACCAGTACGTGAAGCTGAACAAGAAGATCCCGCCGGAGATCCTGACCTCGCTGTCGGGCATCGACGAGGCCGGGCGTCTGGCCGACACGATCGCGGCGCACCTGCCGCTCAAGCTCGACCAGAAGCAGCACATCCTCGAGATGTTTCCGGTGATCGAGCGCCTCGAGCACCTGCTCGCGCAGCTCGAAGCCGAGATCGACATCCTGCAGGTCGAGAAGCGCATCCGCGGGCGCGTCAAGCGCCAGATGGAGAAGAGCCAGCGCGAGTACTACCTGAACGAACAGGTCAAGGCGATCCAGAAGGAACTGGGCGAGGGCGAGGAAGGCGCCGATCTCGAGGAGCTCGAGAAGCGCATCAACGCCGCGCGCATGCCGAAGGAAGCCAAGAAGAAGGCCGACGCCGAGCTCAAGAAGCTCAAGCTGATGTCGCCGATGTCGGCCGAGGCCACCGTCGTGCGCAACTACATCGACACGCTGATCGGCCTGCCGTGGCGCAAGAAGAGCAAGGTCAACAACGACCTGTCGAACGCCGAGCAGGTGCTCGACGAGGATCACTACGGCCTCGAGAAGGTCAAGGAACGGATCCTCGAGTATCTCGCGGTGCAACAGCGCGTCGACAAGGTCAAGGCGCCGATCCTGTGCCTCGTCGGGCCCCCGGGCGTCGGCAAGACCTCGCTCGGCCAGTCGATCGCCCGCGCGACGAACCGCAAGTTCGTGCGCATGGCGTTGGGCGGCGTGCGTGACGAGGCCGAGATCCGCGGCCACCGCCGCACCTACATCGGCTCGATGCCGGGCAAGATCCTGCAGAGCCTGACCAAGGTCGGCGTGCGCAATCCGCTCTTCCTGCTCGACGAAGTCGACAAGATGGGCATGGATTTCCGCGGCGATCCGTCGTCGGCGCTGCTCGAAGTGCTCGATCCGGAACAGAACCACACGTTCGCCGATCACTACGTCGAGGTCGATTTCGACCTGTCCGACGTGATGTTCGTGGCCACGTCGAATTCGCTGAACATCCCGCCGCCGCTGCTCGACCGGATGGAAGTGATCCGCCTGTCCGGCTATACGGAAGACGAGAAGGTCAGCATCGCCCAGCGTTACCTGCTGCCGAAGCAGAAGAAGAACAACGGGCTCAAGGACGGCGAGATCGAGGTGGCCGAAGAGGCGATCCGCGACATCATCCGCTATTACACGCGTGAAGCCGGCGTGCGCTCGCTCGAACGCGAAGTGTCGAAGATCTGCCGCAAGGTCGTGAAGATGCTGCTGCTGAAGAAGGCAGCCAGCCCGGTCAAGGTCGACGCGGGCAACCTCGACACGTTCCTCGGCGTGCGCAAGTACGACTTCGGCCTTGCCGCGAAGGAGAACCAGGTCGGTCAGGTCACCGGTCTCGCGTGGACGGAAGTCGGCGGCGACCTGCTGACGATCGAAGCCGCCGTGATGCCGGGCAAGGGCAACGTGATCCGCACCGGTTCGCTCGGCGACGTGATGAAGGAATCGGTCGAGGCCGCGCGCTCGGTGGTGCGTTCGCGCTCGCGTCGTCTCGGCGTGAAGGACGAGGCGTTCGAGAAGCAGGATATCCACATCCACGTGCCGGAAGGCGCGACGCCGAAGGACGGTCCGTCCGCCGGCATCGCGATGACGACGGCGCTGGTGTCGGTGCTGACGGGCATTCCGGTGCGTGCCGATGTCGCCATGACGGGGGAGATCACGCTGCGCGGCGAAGTACTGCCGATCGGCGGGCTGAAGGAGAAGCTGCTCGCGGCGCATCGCGGCGGCATCAAGCTCGTGCTGATTCCGGAAGAGAACGTGAAGGATCTCGCCGACATCCCGGATAACGTGAAGAACGCGATCGAGATCGTGCCGGTCCGCTGGATCGACAAGGTGCTCGAGCTGGCGCTCGAACGCGTGCCCGACGCGCTGCCGGAAGAGGAAGCCAAGGCCGCGGCCCCGGTTGCCGAAGCGGCCAAGGACGCTTCGACGGAAGTCGTCAAGCACTGATCCGAACCCGTTTCGGAACCGAACCCGCGGCCTGTCCGCGGGTTTTTTTTACCCGTCGGCGTAGGATTTCGCCGAGCATTGCGTTGCCTCATCCGTATCACTTGACATGACCGTTTCGGCTTCATTTAATGATCGACCCGGCGTGAACCGGGCGACGGCCGGCACGGGGCGGCTGTCCTGAGACTGAACCACTCACGGAAGGGGACGGCAGATGAACAAGACGGATTTGATCGACCACATTGCACGCGAAGCGGATTTATCGAAGGCATCGGCGGGACGTGCGCTCGACGCACTGATCGGCGGTGTGATGCAGGCGCTCGAAGGCGGCGGCAGCGTGACGCTGGCGGGCTTCGGCACGTTCGAGGTCGGCGAACGGATCGCGCGCAATGGGCGCAATCCGCAAACCGGCGAAACGATCCGGATCGAGGCAGCACGCGTCGCGAAATTCAGGGCTGGTAAAGCGCTGAAGGATGCATTAAACTAGCCGGCTCGCTGCCTGATGGGTGTCACGTCATTGGACGGGACCGCGTATCAGGCAGGCGGCAAGCGAAGCGGGTGCTTAGCTCAGTTGGTAGAGCGGCGCCCTTACAAGGCGTAGGTCGGGAGTTCGAGCCTCTCAGCACCCACCATTCCGCTTCGCAGGGTGCACGGAGTTCGGCTCCGAAGCCGCCTGAACGAAATCCCGAAACCCGCATGGCCGATGGCCCTGCGGGTTTTTTCTTGCCTGCGTTCCTTGATTGGCGACTGGTTCGGCGCCATGGTCCGCGACGTCAGACGAGCCGCTCGAGCAGCCACGCGCGCAGCGCGACGACCTCCTCCATGCAGGTCGAGTGCGGCATCGGATAGGCGTGCCAGTCCACCTTGCATCCCCGATCGAGCGCGAAATCGCGAGCGGCTTCACCGAGCTGCGGCGGCAGTACGTCGTCGAAGCTGCCGTGCGCGGCGAAGATCGGCGTGTCGCGGTTGGCCGCCTGGAAATCGCGTGCGATCAGCGCCGGCGACGGCAGGTAGCCGGACAGCACGATCAGCCCGGCCAGCGCGTCCGGATGCGTGAGGCCCACGGTCCACGTCATCGCGCCGCCCTGCGAGAAGCCGGCCACGAAGATCCGCGAGGTCGGGATGCCGCGGTTGTTCTGCGCCGCGATCAGCGCGCGGATCGTCTCGCGCGATGCCTCGATGCCCGCTTCGTCGACCTCGCGGTTCAGGCCGCCGTTGAACGACAGGATGTCGTACCAGGCGCGCATCACGTAGCCGTTGTTGGCGGTGACGGGCATCTCCGGCGCGTTCGGGAACACGAAGCGCACGCCGGGCGCGTCGGCCAGGCGCAATTCGGGGATCAGCGGCACGAAGTCGTTGGCATCGGCGCCGAGGCCGTGCATGAGGATCACCGCGTAGCGGGGATCGGCGGCGGTTTCGATTTCGAGGGTGTCGACGGGGCGCATGGTCGTTCCGTGGCGTAGGGAGAGAGCGGTGCCGCCATCGGACGGCACCGCGCGAGAGCCTAACGCTAACACCGGCGCGGCGCCACCGTGAAGTGCGTCGTTGTCGTCATCAATGCAGATGCCAATGCCGCCCGGCGCCGGTTGATCACGCGTGCCGGATCGCGTCGAGTCCTGCCAGCAGCGTGTCGATCTCGCCCTCGGTGGTCAGGTAGCTGACCGAGGCGCGCGCGACTTCGCGCAGGCCGCGCGCCTCCATGTCGAGCGGTGTGTAGTCGAGCCCGTTGCTGGCGATCGAAATCTGCTTTTCCGCGAGCCGGCGTCGCACCTCGGCCGGCTCGATGCCGGCCACCTCGAACGACACCAGTCCGGAGCGTTCCGCGCCGAGGTCCAGTACGCTGACGCCGGGCAGCGCCGCGAGCCGCTCGCGCAGCGTCGTGGCGACCGCGTCGATGCTCGCGCGGATCACGTCGATGCCGAGCGTCAGCGCCTCGTCGAGCGCGTTCGCGAGGCCGCAGCGCAGCGCATAGGCCGTGTCGCCGGTCTCGAAGCGCGCGGCGTCGCGGCGCAGCACCGGGTTGCCGTCGGCGTCGAACGGCGCGGACCAGACGTCGACGAACGACGGCGTCAGGCGCGGCAGGAAATCCTGCCGGATGTAGAGCAGGCCGGTGCCGCGCGGCCCGCGCAGCGCCTTGCGGCCGGTGCCGACCAGCACGTCGGCGCCCAGCTCGGCGACGTCGATCGGCAACTGGCCGACCGTCTGCGCCGCGTCGACGAAATACGGGATGCCGTGACGGCGCGCGATGCGCCCGATCGCGGCGGCCGGGTTGATCAGGCCGCCGTTGGCCGGCATCCAGGTCAGCACGATCAGCCGCACGCGCTCGTCGAGCAGCGCGGCCAGCGCCTCGGGGTCGGCCGCGCCCGTCGCGTCGCACGGAATCGTCTCGATCGACACGCCGTCGCGCTGTGCCGCGATGCGCAGCGTGGCGAGATTGCTGCCCCATTCCTGTCGCGCGACGAGAATCCGGTCGCCGGCGCGCCAGCGGCCCAGCGCATCGAACGCGAGGCCCCAGCCGTGCGTGCTGCTGGTGGTCAGCGCGATCTCGGCGGGCTGCGCGTTGAGCAGGCGCGCGGCGAGCCCGCGGGCACGCTCGCTCTGCTCGACGCCGGCCGCGCCGGCTTCCATCGGCCCCATCGCGGCTTCACGCGTGAGCTGCGTCTGGACGGCCTCCAGCGTGCGGGCCGACGGCAGCGAGGCGCCGCCGTGGTTGAAGTGGGTGGTGTGGGCGATGCCCGGCGTGGCGGCGCGCAGCGCATCGACGGCGGCGGGAGACAGGGCGGAAGTCATGAGCGGTCCTTGTGAGGGGCGTTCGGTTCGGGTGACGAGGAGGCGGCCAGCGCGATGACGGCGTCCACCTCGATCGCGACCCCGGCGGGCAGCGACGCGACGCCGACCGCGCTGCGCACGTGGCGGCCGGCCTCGCCGAAGACCTCGACGACGAGATCGGAGGCGCCGTTGGCGACCAGCGGATGGCGATCGAAATCGGGTGTACACGCAACGAATACGTTCAGCCGCACGATGCGGGCGACGCGTGCCAGCTGGTCGTCGGTGGCGGCGGCGATCTGCGCGATCACGCCGAGCGCGGCCAGCCGCGCCGCCTCGACGCCTTCCTCGATCGAGAGCGTGCTGCCGAGCCGCCCGAGGCAGGCGGGCTGGCCGTCGCGGCGCGAGATCTGCCCGGCGACGTGCAGCAGGTCGCCGTGCCGCACGAACGGCAGGTAGTTCGCGACGGCGGGCGGCGCGGACGGGAGCGTGAGGCCGAGGGCCGCGACGCGGCCGGAGATCGTTGAAGTCATGATGGTTTGGCGTTCGTGATTCGGGATCTCCGATGCTAGTTGCCGCGTCGTCCGGCGACCAATCAATCTTTGCCGGCCACGCATGAGCCGGATTCATGCGTCGCGATGGTGGTGGCGACTTCGTCTTGCGTCGTGGCGCCGTCGGGCGCATCGAGCGTGTCGAGTGAATCGCGCGCGGCGGCGGCGACGAGCCAGTCGATGAACGCCGCTGCGGCCTCGCCCGGCCGGCGCCGCGGCGTGACGAGCCACCAGCCGATCTCGGGGTGGTCCTGCACGAGGCCGGGCAGCGGCCGCACCAGCGCGCCCCTCGCCAGCTGGCGCGCGATCAGCCGATGACGGCCGATGGCGACGCCTTGTCCCGCGATCGCGGCTTCCACGACGATGTTGTAGTCATGCAGCTGGACCCGCTTCGTGTTGCCGAGGTCGAGGCCCGCGTGCGCGGCCCACGCGTCCCATTCGAAGGTGGTCTGCGAGTACGAACTCAGCAGCGGGAAGCGCAACAGCTCGCGCGGCGTGTGGGGCAGCGGCCCGCTCGCGAGCAGCGCCGGCGCGCAGACGGGCGCAAGCCGCTCGGGCATCAGTTTGCGTGCCTCGACGTCGGGCCAGCCGCCGCGGCCGTAGCGGATCGCGAGATCGATCTCGCCGGCGCCGAGATCGGCGAGCGCGATCGACGAGCGCAGCTGCAGGTCGATCTGCGGATGGGCGGCCGAGAAGGCCGCGAGGCGCGGCGCTAGCCAGTGCGTCGCGAACGAGGCCAGGACGCCGACGCTGAGCGTGGTCCGTCCCGGCGCGCGGCCGCGCAATTCCTCGGTGCCGAGCCGCAGCAGCGTGAACGCGTCGTGGACCCTCGCGTAATAGGCGTGGCCCTCGGGCGTCAGCTCGACGCCCCGCGCGCGCCGGTCGAATAGCGCCACGCCGAGATCCGTCTCCAGCTTGTGGATCTGATGGCTGACGGCGCCCTGCGTGACGAACAGTTCCTGGGCGGCCAGGCTGAAGCTGAGCCGCCGCGCGGCGGCTTCGAACGCGCGCAGGGACAGCAGGGGCGGCAAGGGGCGGGGCATGCGGCGCGTCTCGGAGCAGGCGGAAAGCTTCGACCATAGCGAGGTTCCGCCTCGTCGGCAATCGCGTTCGTGGTGTACGCCGCGCGGCAGGGGCCGCCGTCTGCCTGATTTCGGGTTGCGGCGCGGCTGTGACCGGGGGCGCTGCGTGCGATGGCGAAGCGTTGCGGGGCAGACGGGCGGCTTGCTCGCCGCACTCCGTTGCGCCGCCGGCCTGCGCTTACCGAGCGCGCCCGCCCTCGGGCCGCTGCCCCAGATGCGCGAGCGACTCGCGCAGGCGCGGCACCGCGAAGTCGATGAAGCTGCGCAGCTTCAGCGGCATCAGGTTGCGCGATACGTGAATCACGTGGACGGGCACCGGCTCGACCTCGTACTCGGACAGGACGATGTCGAGCAGGCCGGCGCGCACCGCGTGATCGACGTCGTGCTCGAGCAGCAGCGTCGCGCCGATGCCCTGCACGGCCGCGTCGGCCGCGGAGTCGGGCGCCGAGACGTGCAGGCGCGGGTCGACCGCGAGGCTCGTCAGGTCGTCGGTGCCCGGCCTGCGAAACCGCCACGGGGACAGGTAGGGACTGTTGAAGACCACGCAGGGCAGGCGCGCGAGATCGTCGGGCGTGCGCGGCACGCCATGGCGCGCGAGCAGCGCGGGGCTCGCGCAGACGACGGCCCGCAGCGCGCCGACGCGCGTCGCCACCAGGCTGCTGTCGGGCAGCCGGCCGATCCGGACCGCGGCGTCGGCATGCGCGTCGATCAGATCGACGTTGCGGTCCGACTGCAGCAGCCGGACCTTGATCTCGGGGAACTGCGCGAGGAACGCGTTGACGACCGGCAGCACGTGCTGCCGCCCGAACTGCACGGGCGTGGCGATCACCAGCTCGCCGCGCGGCATCGTGAATTCGCCGCTGGCCTCGCGCTCCTGTTCGTGGACCTGGTCGAGGATACGGCGCGCGGCCGCCACGTAGGCGAGGCCGGTATCGGTCAGCGTCAGCTTGCGCGTGGTGCGGATCAGCAGGCGTGTGCCGAGCCGGGTCTCGAGATCGCTCACCTTGCGCGTGAGCGTGGAAACGGGGATATGCAGGTCGCGCGCCGCCGCAGAGAGGCTGCCTTTCTCGACGGCGGACAGCAGCATCGACATGGCTTCGAGTCGATCCAAGATCGGGGGTCCGTCAACGGGGGAACACGGATCGGATTGTAATCGCGCAGGGGAAGGCGGATGTGCGATGCCGGCGCCGGTTTTTTCGGGGGGCGTGGGGAGGGTGCGGGAGCTGGGGCCGCATCGTTCATCGATCGGACGCAATGTGGTTGCGCGGTGCCGGTATTCAGGGCACAATCTCGCTCCGTTGCGGGTTTTGGCCGCGACGCAGCGACCGGAGCCGAGAACATTCACGGGCTCGTGGTTCGCTGGCAGCACCGATCTGGAGCGGTAGTTCAGTTGGTTAGAATACCGGCCTGTCACGCCGGGGGTCGCGGGTTCGAGTCCCGTCCGCTCCGCCAGTTTTGAAAAAATGCCCGCGCCAGCGGGTATTTTTTCGTCTGTATGCGGAGTGGAGGAAGCCGCCTGCGCGGCTTCCGGCGGGAGTCGAAGGGTTGCGCATGTATGCGCAACCGCGGCCCGCGGAATGTGGGCGAGTCCCGTCCGCTCCGCCAGTTTTAAGAAAATGCCCGCGCCAGCGGGTATTTTTTCGTCCGTATGCGGAGTGGAGGAAGCCGCCTGCGCGGCTTCCGGCGGGAGTCGAAGGGTTGCGCATGCATGCGCAACCGCGGCCCGCGGAATGTGGGCGAGTCCCGTCCGCTCCTGTCCGGTAACGGCAGTACACCATCCCCACCCACCGGCTCCCGTCACCGGCGCATCCGAAGCGAAGGTCGGTCCGTCGCGGCCCGTTTCGCCTATTTTTCACTCCGCTGATGTAATATCAGCCGTTTTGTCCAGCCACTTTCGCTCCGCATGCTCGATTTCTTCCGCAATCACCAGCGCTTGATGATGTTCCTCCTGCTCCTGATCGTGCTGCCGGGGCTCGGGTTCGTCGGGGTTCAGGGTTTCCGCGACTTCTTCGATGACAGCGCGAACGTGGCATCGGTCGACGGGCGCAAGATCACGCGCGCCGAATTCGACGGCGCCTACCGCCAGCAGATCGACCAGGCGCGCCAGGCGCTCGGCGCCAAGTACGACGCCAAGGTGATCGACACGCCGGAGCGCCGCCAGCAGCTGCTCGACGGCATGATCGAGCAGCGCGCGCTGACCGACGAGGTGCGCCGCCTGCACCTGACGGCCTCCGACGCCGCGGTGCGCGAGGCGCTGCTCAGCAACCCGCTGGTCGCCGCGATGCGCAAGCCGGACGGCTCGATCGACGCCGAGCGCTACACGCAGCTGCTGGCGATGCAGGGCATGACGCCGGACCAGTATCAGGAAAGCATTCGCTACCAGCTCACGCAGCAGCAGTTGCCGAGCAACCTGATCAACAGCGCGTTCACGCCGAAAAGCGTCGCGCAGGGCCTGACCGATCTCGCGCAGCAGCAGCGTGAAATCCAGGCGCTGGTGCTGAAGCCGGCCGACTACGCCGCGAAGGTGCAGCCGACCGACGCGCAGATCTCGGCCTACTACGACGCGCACAAGCAGGCGTTCGCGACGCCCGAGACGGCCATCATCCAGTACCTCGTGTTCACGCCGGTCACGGCCGCGGCCTCGACCACGCCGCCCACCGACGCGGACCTCCGCAAGTACTACGACGAGAACACCGCGCGCTATCGCAGCGAAGCGCAGGTACGCGTGAGCCACATCTTCATCGCCGCCGCGCGCGGCGCGAGCGCGGCCGACAAGGCCGCCGCGAAGGCCAAGGCCGACCAGCTGCTGGCCGACGTGACGGCGCATCCGGACCAGTTCGCGCAGATCGCCGAGAAGAACTCGCAGGACGCACCGTCGGCGGCCAAGGGCGGCGACCTCGGCTACGTCACGCGCGGCTCGACGGCGGGCGGCCCGGCGTTCGACGACGCGGCCTTCGCGCTGAAGCCGGGCGAGGTCAGCAAGGTGGTCGAATCGGATCTCGGCTATCACATCCTGAAAGCGACCGACGTGAAGCCGGCCGTCGTCAAGCCGTTCGACGAGGTCAAGGAGTCGATCGCGGCGGAACTGAAGCAGCAGTACGCGGCCAAGGCGTTCTCGGACAACTCGGAAGGCTTCACGTCGAGTGTCTACGAGAAGGCCAAGAGCCTGCAGCCGACCGCCGACAAGTACAAGCTGACGATCCAGACCGCCACCGTCACGCCGCAGCCGAATCCGGCGCTGGCGCCCGACAGCCCGCTCAACAACGCGAAGTTCCTGAGCGCCGTGTTCGCGGCCGACTCGGTGAAGAACGGCAACAACACGCAGGCGATCGACGTCGGCAACAACACGCTGATCGCCGCGCACGTGATGAGCGACAAGCCGGCCGCGGTGCCGCCGCTCGACACGATCAAGGACGCCGTGCGCCAGAAGTTCATCGCCGACGAGAGCGCGAAGCTCGCCAAGCAGGACGGCACGGCGAAGCTCGCGGCGCTGCAGAAGTCGAAGGCGACCGACGGCTTCCTGCCGACCGAGAAGATCTCGCGCACGCAGACGCTCGGCCTGCCGCCGGACGCGGTCGCGGCGGTCTACAAGGTCGATCCGAAGTCACTGCCGGCCTACGTCGGCGTCGATCTCGGCACGAACGGCGGCTATGCGATCTTCCGCGTGAACGCGATCGTCGCGCCGGCGCCGTCCGATCCGCAGCAGCTCGCGGCGGCCCAGCAGCAGCTCGCGCAGGTCTATGCGCAAAGCGAGAGCGAAGCGTTCATGAAGGCGCTGCGCGAGCGTGCCAAGGTCAAGCTGTACGGCTCGGTGGCCGACAGTAACAGCAACAGCAACAGCGACGACAACTGATCGGCCCGCCACGCAGCCGCGTGGCGCCGTCCGCAACGACTGGCGGCAACCAGCAATGAAAACAGCCCCGCTCGATGCCGAGCGGGGCTGTTTGCTTATGGGGCCGCGGCCCGCCGCGTCGCGTGGTGCGTTCGATCGAGGTTCAGTGCGCCCCGGCGCCGAGCAGCGGCCGCACCACCGGCCAGACGTTGTCGAGCAGCTTCGGCTGCGCTTGCTGGACCGGATGGTTCTGGTCTTCCTGGAACAGCTCCGGGCGGTTCTCGATGCCGGCCAGCAGGAACGGCACCAGCGGCAGGTGCAGCTCCTTCGCGAGCGCGCCGTACATCGCGTGGAACTTCTGCGTGTAGTCGAGGCCGTAGTTCGGCGGCACGTACATGCCGATCAGCACGACCTTCGCGTTCGCCTGCCGGGCCCCGGCCACGATCGCGCGCAGGTTCTGCTCGGTGGTGGCGAGCGGCACGCCGCGCAGCGCGTCGTTCGCGCCGAGCTCGACGATCACGATCGCGGGCTTGAGCCGCGCGAGCAGGGCGGGCAGGCGGGCGCGCCCGTCGCTGGTGGTGTCGCCGCTGACGCTTGCGTTCGCAACGCTATAATCGATTCGCTGGCTGGCGATGCGGGCCCGCATCAGGGCGACCCAGCCGGTATCGCGGGGCAGGCCGTATTCGGCCGAGAGGCTGTCGCCGAGCACGACGATGGCCGGTTTGGTGGCCATGCCCGTGGCGCTCGCCGCCGGTACCGGGCCGGCTGCATGGGCGGGCGGCGCGCCGAGCCAGGCGGTGGCGGCCAGCGCGATCACGACGGCGCGTGCGCCGTTTTTCCAGAAACGAATGTGCTTCATGCTCATCAAGATGACGGATCCGATCATTGAAGTTCGACAAGTCTCGAAGCGCGTCGCCGATGCGGCCGGCGAACTGACGATTCTCGACGGCATCGACCTGGCCGTGCAGGCGGGCAGCAGCGTCGCGATCGTCGGCGCGTCGGGCTCGGGCAAGTCGACGCTGCTCGGCCTGCTTGCCGGGTTGGACAGCGCGACCGACGGCACGGTTCGCCTGCTCGGCCGCGAACTGAACGGGCTCGGCGAGGACGAACGCGCGGCGCTGCGCAGCGGCGCGGTCGGTTTCGTGTTCCAGTCGTTCCAGCTGATGCCGCACCTGACGGCGCTCGAGAACGTGATGCTGCCGCTCGAACTGCGCGGCGGCATCACGGCGCGCGGGGCGGCCGAACGCGCGCGGCGCCTGCTCGAACGCGTCGGTCTCGGCGCACGCACCGGCCACTATCCGAAGCTGCTGTCGGGCGGCGAGCAGCAGCGCGTCGCGCTCGCGCGCGCGTTCGTCACCGACCCGGCCGTGCTGTTCGCCGACGAGCCGACCGGCAGCCTCGACGCCGCCACCGGCCACGCCGTGATCGACCTGATGTTCGAGCTGAACCGCGCGCAGGGCGCCACGCTGGTACTGGTCACGCACGACGCGGCGCTCGCGCGCCGCTGCGACACCACCATCACGCTCGACGGCGGCCGCATCGTGGCCGACCAGACCGAGCGCAGCGCGAGCTGAGCGCGATGCATCGCGCCTGACGACTTACGCCTCACGACGGTGGCGAACGGCGCCACCGAACCACGCAACGCAATCACGCAACGACGAAACAAAACGGCCGGTGATCCGGCCGTTGTGGTTCCCTGCGCGCCGCTCAGCGCTTGAGCGCCGCGCGTGCCCGTGCGATCAGCGCCGAGGTCGACGAATCGTGCTTGCCCGCATCCACGCTCGCGGCGGTCAGGTCGGCCTCGACCACCTTGCCGAGAATCTTGCCGAGCTCCACGCCCCACTGGTCGAACGGGTTGATGTTCCAGACCGAGGCCTGCACCAGCACCTTGTGTTCGTAGAGCGCGATCAGCGCGCCGAGCGAGCGCGCCGTGAGCGCCTCGACGAGGATCGTCGAGGTCGGCCGGTTGCCGGGGAACGTCAGGTGCGGCGCGAGTTCGGGCTTGTCCGGGCCGGCGATCTTGCGCGCTTCCTCGAGCGTGCGGCCGAGCATCAGCGCCTCGCTCTGCGCGAAACAGTTCGCGAGCAGCTTCGGATGATGGCTCGCCAGCGCGTGCTCGGGCGTGAGCACCGCGATGAAGTCGATCGGCACGATCGTCGGGCCCTGGTGCAGCATCTGGAAGAACGCGTGCTGGCCGTTGGTGCCGGGCTCGCCCCAGGTCACGGCCGAGGTCGGGTAGTCGACGAACGCGCCGTCGAGCCGCGCCGACTTGCCGTTGCTCTCCATTTCGAGCTGCTGCAGGTACGAGGGCAGGAAGTGCAGCGCCTCGGAATACGGCGCCACCAGGTAGCTCTGCGAGCCGAAGAAGTTGCGATACCAGATGCCGATCAGGCCGAGCAGCACCGGCAGGTTCGAGTCGAGCGGCGCCTCGCGGAAGTGCGTGTCCATCTCGTTCGCGCCGGCC
This sequence comes from Burkholderia perseverans, assembly GCF_022870505.1. Classification (NCBI taxonomy): domain Bacteria; kingdom Pseudomonadati; phylum Pseudomonadota; class Betaproteobacteria; order Burkholderiales; family Burkholderiaceae; genus Burkholderia; species Burkholderia perseverans. Next base: position 2,665,307 of record NZ_CP045094.1, on the reverse strand, counting down.
AGCAGCTCGTCGAACTGCTGTGGCCCGATCGCGATCATGATCGACAGGCCCACCGCCGACCACAGCGAGTAGCGGCCGCCGACCCAGTCCCACATCTCGAACACGTTGTGGGCGTCGATGCCGAACTTCACCACTTCCTCGGGGTTCGCCGAGACGCCCACGAAGTGCTTCGCGAGCGCGTTCTCGGGGCAGCCGTGGGCGGTCAGCCAGTCGCGCGCCGAGCGCGCGTTGGTCATCGTTTCGAGCGTCGTGAAGGTCTTCGACACGACGATCACGAGCGTTTCCTCGGGATGGCAGAATTCGAGCGCGCGCGACAGGTCGGCGCCGTCCACGTTCGAGACGAACGCGCACGACAGCTCGCGCGTGGCGAGGTGGTCGAGCGCGTGGACCACCATCTTCGGCCCGAGATCGGAGCCGCCGATGCCGATGTTGATCACGTGGCGGATCCGCTTGCCGGTGTAGCCGGTCCAGCGACCGTCGCGCACCTGCTCGGCGAAGGCGGCCATCTTCCTGCGTTCGGCCAGCACCTGCGCGTGGAACGGCGCGTCGGGCGCGCTCGCGCGCAGCGCGGTGTGCAGCGCGGCGCGGCCTTCGGTCGGGTTCACCACCTCGCCGGCGAACATCGCGTCGCGGCGCGCCTCGACGCCGGCCTCGCGCGCGAGCTGCACGAGCAGCGCCAGCGTGGCGTCGGTGATGCGGTTCTTCGAGAAGTCGATCGCGAGGCCGCCGCCGCCGAACGTGAAGCGTTCGGCGCGCGTCGGGGCCGGATCGTTGCCGGCGGCGAACCAGTCGCGCAGCTGCGCGTCGCGGATCTCGTCGTAGTGCGATTGGAGGGCAGGCCAAGCGGGGAGCGAATTCAGCGTCATATCGGTTCTGGCGAAACTAGCGTGACTCGGGGGCGAGGACGGTGTCGCGACCGGCGCCGGGCGCCGGCGGACCGCGGAAACCGCGCGCGAGATGTCTCGGATCGGGCGCGGGGAATCAGTATAGCGGCGTCAAACGGCGGACGACATGACGCGCGAATAAAAGTGCCGGTTCACTAGGCGCCGCACCGCGCCGGCCAGTTCGCCGGCGGCGAGGCCGGCCGGGCCGTCGCCGAGCGCGGTCAGGCAGTCGGCCGCGAGGCCGTGCAGGTAGACGCCGCCAAGCGCAGCCTCGTAGGCGGGGATGCGCTGCGCGAGGAACGCGGCGATCAGGCCGCCGAGTACGTCGCCGGTGCCGCCGGTGGCGAGCGCCGCGTTGCCGGTCGGATTGACGGCGACGCGTCCGTCGGGATGGGCAATCATCGTGCCCGAACCCTTCAGCACGGCGATCGCCGCATAGCGCGTGGCCAGCCCGCGCGCGGCGGCGAGCCGGTCGGCCTGGACCGCCCGCGTGTCGCTGCCGAGCAGGCGCGCCGCTTCGAGCGGATGCGGCGTCAGGATCGACGCGGCGCCGCGCGCGCCGCGTGCCGTGAGCGCCGAGGCGAGGCCGGCGTCGCCGGCAACGAGGTTCAGCGCGTCGGCGTCCACCACGACCGGCAGGTCGAGCGCGAGCATCGCGCGCAGCGTGTCGCCTGAGCGCTCGCGCGTGCCGAGCCCGCAGCCGATGCCGATCGCGCTGAGCCCGTCGGTCGGCAGCGTTTGCGCCGGATGCAGCATCAGCTCGGGGAACGGCGGATCGTAGGGCGGCGCGTCCTCGCCGATGAAGCCGACGTGGACCTTGCCGGCGCCCGCGTGCAGCGCGGCGCGCGCGGCCAGGATCGGCGCGCCGCACATGCCGGTGTCGCCGCCGACGATCGCGACGCTGCCGAAGCTGCCCTTGTGCGAGGCCGACGCGCGTGCGGGCCAGTGCGGCGCGAACAGCGCGGCGGCGTTCAGCGTGGCCGAGGCGCGGGCCGGCGCGTCGAGCGTCTCGATCGCGATCTCGCCGGCGTGGTCGCGGCCCTCGCCGAGGTAGAGGCCCGGCTTCGCGGCGAGGAACGACAGTGTGTGGGTGGCGAGTACCGCCGGGCCGTCGCCGACGCGCGCGCCGCTGTCGGCGTCGATGCCGCTCGGCATGTCGAGCGCGAGCACGCGGCCATGGGTGCGGGCGCGCGCCGAGAGCGCCGCCGCGAGCCTCGCGAACGGGCCGTCGAGCGCTCTCGCGAGGCCGATCCCGAACAGCCCGTCGACGAGCCAGCCGTAGCCGTCGAACGCGGCCGGCGGCTCGGCCGAGATCGGCACGCCGGCCTCGCGCGCGAGCGCGAGCGCCCAGCGCGCGTCCTCGGGTTTCGGTTCGATCGGCAGGCAGACCTCCACCTGCACGCCGAGCCGCAGCAGCTCGGCGGCGGCCACCAGCGCGTCGCCGCCGTTGTTGCCGGGGCCGGCGGCGAGCCAGACCGGGCGCGCGTCGGGTTCGGCGCGCGCGGCGAGCCAGCGCGCGGCGGCGGCGCCGGCCCGCGCCATCAGCGTGTGCGGCGGCAGTACATCGGGTGGTTGCAGCGCGGCGGCTTCGGCCGCGCGCAGGTCGGCGACGGTGGCGAGCGGCAGCGGCTGGTGCGCGAGCGGCGCGGCGAACGGATCGGCGGGCGGCCCGGACGGGGAGGGCGAGGCAGCGGTGAGCGTGGCGAGCGGCGTCATGGCGGAGGGCCGCCGGGGCGCGGCGGCCGGGTCGATGCGCCGCCCGCGGGCGGCGTCAGGTGGCGAAGCGATCCACGTGGAGCGCGGCGAGCGTATCGGCCGGCACATGGTGCTCGCTGCCGCCGACGTAATCGGTCACCACTTTAGCAGAGCCGCAGGCAAGGCCCCAGCCGGCCGGCCCGTGGCCGAGATTGACGAACACGCGCGGATGGCGGGTCGGGCCGACCACCGGCAGGCCGTCCGGCGAGAGCAGCCGCAGGCCCTGCCACGGCAGCGCGGCCGAGATCTTCGCCGCGCCGGGAATCCAGTCGTGGGTGGCCTGGCCGAGCAGCGCGAGCGCGCTTTCGCCGAGCGCCTCGGGCAGCGGCTGCGCCGTGTCCTTGTCGCTTTGCAGCACCGGCGCGCCGCAGATGCGCACGCGCTGGTGCATGCGCGTCATGGTGATGCGCTTGATCGAATCGACCACGGTCAGGTGCGGCGCGTGTTCCTCGTAGGCGAGCGGCGCGGTCAGCGCGTTGACGCGCACCGGGCGCAGCGGCAGCGTCACGCCGAGCCGTTCGAGCAGCGGCACGCTGCCGGTGCCGGCGGCGATCACGATCGCGTCGGCCGAGATCACGTCCACTTCCTTGCCGCGCGCGCCGAGCCGGTCGCCGGGCTCGGGCGCGAGATCGACGGCCGCGCGGTTCGCCTCGACGCGGATCGCCGTGACGGCGCGGCCGAAGCGGAACTGCACGCCGTGCTCGTCGAGCGTCTGCTTGACGAGCTTCGCGAAGAGGGGACAGTTCGCGGTGCGCTCGTATTCGAGCAGCACGCCGCCCGCGAACGGCGGATCGGTCGGCACCGAATGTTCGAGCGCCGCGCATTCCCGGGCCGACAGCAGCTGGTGCGGCACCTCGTTGGCGCGCAGCAGGTCGAGCGCGGGCTGGGCCTGCGCCCATTCCTGGCGGTCGCGGATCACGTGCAGCACGCCGGCGCGCTGCTCGAACTCGAGCGCGAAGCGCCGCTCGATGTCGGCGATCGCCTCGCGCGACAGGTCGACGAGCGGCTTCAGGCGCGCGTACTGCGCGGTGAAGGCCGCGGGCTCGCGCAGCGTCGCGAGCTCGCGCGTGAACTGGCGCAGCGCGCGGTTCAGGCCCGGCTTGTAGACCACGCCGCTCTTGAGCGCGCGCCGGTGATGCATGAAGGTCGGGCCGAACCAGACATCGAGCGGGGTCGGCAGCACGAGGCCGCCATGGCCGTAGGTCGCGCCCTGGGCGACGGTCGCGTGGCGCTCGACCACGCAGACGCGGTGGCCGGCGGCACGCAACTGGTAGGCGGTGGCGACGCCGCCGATACCGCCGCCAATGACGATGACATCCATGGTGTGCTTCGATGACGGGCCGCGCGGCGCGGCCCGGGTCTGGTCGTTCGTGACGGGCCGTGTGGCGCCCGGTGAACCGCGAATGATAGCGCCAAACCGGGCCGGCGCGGATTCCGGGCGCCGCGCCGGGGTGCCCGCGGTCGACGCCGGCGGCCGGGTGCGGGCCGTCGCGGCCGGGCGCGGCGGGGAGCGCGGCAGAGGCGCGGCAGGGGCGCGGCGCGGGCCTGCCGGCGTCGACGGCACCCGCGCGCGCTGCGCCCGGCGCCTTCGGCGGTCGCACTTCCGGGTATAATTACGGCCTTCCTTTCGCCCCAATGTCGCCGTTTCGCGCGACTCATCGATGTCCGTCCAGCCCATGGCTCACTTCTCGTGTTTTCCCGGCGCCGCCGCCCTGTCCGATTTCCGCCAGACCCGCCTGCTCGACGTGCTCAAGCAGATCGACGGCGACATCGTCGCGGTGCGTGGTCAGTACCTGCACTTCGTCAACGCGTCCGACGCGCTGTCGGCCGATGACGCGGCGCGCATCGACGCGCTGATGCACTACGGCGCGCCGTTCGAGCCCGCCGCCGAGAAGGGCGCGACCGAGACCTTCATCGTGCTGCCGCGGCTCGGCACGGTCTCGCCGTGGGCCAGCAAGGCGACCGACATCGCGCTGCACTGCGGGCTTGCCGCGGTGCGCCGCATCGAGCGCGGCGTCGAGTTCACGGTCACGCTGAAGGCGGGCCTGCTCGGCCTGGGCGGCAAGAAGGCGCTGTCGGCCGAGGCGCGCGCGGCGGTGGCCGCGGCGCTGCACGACCGCATGACGGAGAGCGTGGTGGCCGCGCGCGAGGACGCGCATCACCTGTTCGACGAGCTGCCGGCCCGGCCGCTCGGCCGCGTCGACGTGCTGGCGAACGGCCGCGCCGCGCTCGAGACGGCCAACGTCGAGCTGGGCCTCGCGCTCGCCGACGACGAGATCGACTACCTGGTGGACGCGTTCACGAAGCTGGAGCGCAACCCGACCGACGTCGAGCTGATGATGTTCGCGCAGGCCAACAGCGAGCACTGCCGCCACAAGATCTTCAACGCCGACTGGACCATCGACGGCGCGAAGCAGGACATGTCGCTGTTCGCGATGATCCGCAACACCGAGAAGCTGAGCCCGCAGGGCACCATCGTCGCGTACTCGGACAACTCCTCGATCATGCGCGGCGCGCCGGCCGAGCGCTGGTTCCCGCGCGGCGCCGGCACCGACGGCCAGCCGGCCGAGCAGTACGGCCGCCACGTCGAGCTGACCCATACGCTGATGAAGGTCGAGACGCACAACCACCCGACCGCGATCTCGCCGTTCGCCGGCGCCGCGACGGGCGCGGGCGGCGAGATCCGCGACGAAGGCGCGACCGGCCGCGGCGCGCGGCCGAAGGCCGGCCTGACCGGCTTCACGGTCTCGAACCTCGACCTGCCCGGCGCGCGCGAGGCCTGGGAAAACGCGCGCGACGCCGCGCAGCCGGTGGGCGAGCGCAACCCGGCCGACGCCCACGGGCCGTATGGCCGCCCCGAGCGGATCGCCTCGCCGCTGCAGATCATGATCGACGGCCCGCTCGGCGGCGCCGCGTTCAACAACGAATTCGGCCGGCCGAACCTGGGCGGCTACTTCCGCGTCTACGAGCAGAACGTCGGCGGCCAGGTGCGCGGCTATCACAAGCCGATCATGATCGCGGGCGGCATCGGCAACGTGTCCGACGCGCATACCCACAAGCACGACCTGCCGGCCGGCACGCTGCTGATCCAGATCGGCGGCCCCGGCATGCGGATCGGCATGGGCGGCGGCGCGGCCAGCTCGATGGCGACCGGCGCGAACACGGCCGAACTCGACTTCGACTCCGTGCAGCGCGGTAACCCCGAGATCGAGCGGCGCGCGCAGGAAGTCATCAACGGCTGCTGGCAGCTCGGCGAGGCCAACCCGATCCTGTCGATCCACGACGTCGGCGCGGGCGGCCTGTCGAACGCGTTCCCCGAACTCGTCGACGGCGCCGACAAGGGCGCGCGCTTCGAACTGCGCAAGATCCAGCTCGAGGAAAGCGGGCTGTCGCCGCGCGAGATCTGGTCGAACGAATCGCAGGAGCGCTATGTCCTCGCGATCGCGCCGGCCGACCTGCCGCGCTTCGAGGCGATCTGCACGCGCGAGCGTTGCCCGTTCGCCGTGATCGGCGTGGCCACCGAGGAACGCGAGCTGAAGCTCGTCGACGAACTGGCCGACGGCAGCGACGCGTTCCCGGTCGACATGCCGATGGACGTGCTGCTCGGCAAGCCGCCGAAGATGCACCGCGAGGTGACGCGCGTGGCGGTCGAGCGCGTGCCGGTGGACGTCACGAACGTGGTGCTGGCCGAGGCCGCCGTCAGCGTGCTGAAGCATCCGACCGTCGCCAGCAAGTCGTTCCTGATCACGATCGGCGACCGCTCGGTGGGCGGCACCTCGGTGCGCGACCAGATGGTCGGCCCGTGGCAGGTGCCGGTGGCCGATTGCGCGATCACCGCGCTCGACTACGCCGGCTTCGGCGGCGAGGCGATGACGATGGCCGAGCGCACGCCGCTCGCCGTGATCGACGCGCCGGCCTCGGGCCGCATGGCGGTCGGCGAGGCGATCACCAACATCGCCGCGGCGCCGATCGCCTCGCTCGACAAGCTCAAGCTCTCGGCGAACTGGATGGCCGCCTGCGGCACCGCCGGCGAGGACGCCGCGCTCTACGACACGGTCCGCGCGATCGGCATGGAGCTGTGCCCGGCACTCGGCATCGGCATCCCGGTCGGCAAGGATTCGCTGTCGATGAAGACCAAGTGGAGCGACGCAGGCGTGGCCAAGGAAGTGGTCGCGCCGGTCTCGCTGATCATCTCGGCGTTCGCGCCGGTCGAGGACGTGCGCCGCCACCTGACGCCGCAGCTGCGCCGCGTGGCCGATGCCGGCGACAGCGTGCTGATCCTGATCGACCTCGGCCGCGGCAGGAACCGCCTCGGCGGCAGCATCCTCGCGCAGGTCACGCAGCAGGTCGGCGACGCGGTGCCCGACGTCGACGACGCGCAGGACCTCAAGCGCTTCTTCGGCGCGATCCAGACGCTGAACGAGCAGGGCCGGCTGCTGGCCTACCACGACCGTTCGGACGGCGGCCTGTGGGCGACCGTCTGCGAAATGGCGTTCGCGGGCCACGCCGGCGTGTCGCTGAACGTCGACATGCTGACGCTCGACGCCAACGAATCGGACTACGGCGACGCCAAGGACTGGGCCAGGCAGACCAGCGGCCGCCGCGAGGACCGCACGATCCGCGCGCTCTTCAGCGAGGAACTCGGCGCCGTGGTGCAGGTGCGCGCGGCCGATCGCGACGCCGTGCTCGGCCTGCTGCGCGAGCACGGGCTGTCGACCTGCTCGCACGTGGTCGGCACCGTCAACGATCGCGACGTGATCGAGGTGTTCCGCGACGCGAAGAAGATCTACGACGCGCCGCGCGCCGAGCTGCATCGCGCCTGGGCCGAGGTTAGCTGGCGCATCGCGCGCCTGCGCGACAACCCGGCCTGCGCCGACGCCGAATACGACACGCTGCTCGACGCGGCCGATCCGGGCCTGCAGCCGGTGCTGACGTTCGACGCGGCCGACGACGTCGCCGCGCCGTTCATCGCCACCGGCGCGCGTCCGCGCGTGGCGATCCTGCGCGAGCAGGGCGTGAACTCGCATCTCGAGACCGCCTACGCGTTCGATCGCGCCGGCTTCGACGCGCACGACGTCCACATGAGCGACCTGCTGGCCGGCCGCGCCAACCTGGCCGATTTCGCCGGCGCGGTGGCCTGCGGCGGCTTCTCGTATGGCGACGTGCTCGGCGCCGGCGAGGGCTGGGCCAAGACGATCCGCTTCAACGCCCAGCTGGCCGAGATGTTCTCGACCTTCTTCGCGCGTGAGGACACCTTCGCGCTCGGCATCTGCAACGGCTGCCAGATGCTGTCGAGCCTCGCCTCGATGATCCCCGGCGCCGAAGCGTGGCCGAAGTTCACGCGCAACAAGTCCGAGCAGTTCGAGGCGCGCTTCTCGCTGGTCGAGGTGCAGCCTTCGCCGTCGATCTTCTTCGCCGGCATGGAAGGCTCGCGGATCCCGGTGGCGGTCGCGCACGGCGAAGGCTTCGCCGACTTCTCGCAGCAGGGCGACGCGAGCCGCGTCACCGTCGCGATGCGCTTCGTCGATCATCGCGGCCAGGCCACCGAACGCTATCCGTTCAACCCGAACGGCTCGCCCGCCGGGATCACCTCGGTGAGCACCGCCGACGGCCGTTTCACCGTGCTGATGCCGCACATGGAGCGCGTGCATCGCACCGTGCAGATGAGCTGGCATCCGGAAGGCTGGAGCGACGAAGGTCCCTGGATGCGCGTGTTCCGCAACGCGCGCCGCTGGCTCGGCTAAGCCGCGCCGCATGCCCCGCCGCCGCGCGCATACCATCGCGCGCTGCGGCATAATCGGCTGGTTTGCATCGGCGGGCGCTCAAGAGGCGCCTGTTGTGGTGCGTATCGGCGCGTCTGGCCGGCCCCGCAAGCCGTTCGACGGCGAGACCGCCGCTGGTTTCCGTCATTCTTATTTTCGCGACCACAACAATGCCCGCATACCGTTCCAAAACCTCCACCGCCGGCCGCAACATGGCGGGGGCGCGTTCGCTCTGGCGCGCCACCGGCATGAAGGACGAGGATTTCTCCAAGCCCATCATCGCCGTCGTCAATTCGTTCACCCAGTTCGTGCCCGGCCACGTCCACCTGAAGGACCTGGGCCAGCTGGTGGCGCGCGAGATCGAGGCCGCCGGCGGCGTCGCCAAGGAGTTCAACACGATCGCCGTCGACGACGGCATCGCGATGGGCCACGACGGCATGCTCTATTCGCTGCCGAGCCGCGACATCATCGCCGACTCGGTCGAGTACATGGTGAACGCGCACTGCGCCGACGCGATGGTCTGCATCTCGAATTGCGACAAGATCACGCCGGGGATGCTGATGGCCGCGATGCGCCTGAACATCCCGGTGATCTTCGTCTCGGGCGGCCCGATGGAAGCGGGCAAGGCGCAGCTGGCCGTGCCCGGCACCAACACCATCCAGATCAAGAAGCTCGACCTGATCGACGCGATGGTGATGGCCGCCGACAGCAAGGTGAGCGACGCCGACGTGGCCGAAGTCGAGCGCTCGGCCTGCCCGACCTGCGGCTCGTGCTCGGGCATGTTCACCGCGAACTCGATGAACTGCCTGACCGAGGCGCTCGGGCTCTCGCTGCCCGGCAACGGCACGATCGTCGCGACCCACGCGGACCGTGAACTGCTGTTCAAGCGCGCCGGCCGCCGCATCGTCGAACTCGCGCGCCAGTACTACGAGCAGGAAGACGACAAGGTGCTGCCGCGCTCGGTCGGCTTCAAGGCGTTCGAGAACGCGATGACGCTCGACATCGCGATGGGCGGCTCGACCAACACGATCCTGCACCTGCTCGCGATCGCGCAGGAAGCCGAAATCGATTTCTCGATGTCGGACATCGACCGCCTGTCGCGCACCGTGCCGCAGCTCTGCAAGGTCGCGCCGAACACCAACAAGTACCACATCGAGGACGTGCATCGCGCGGGCGGGATCATGGCGATCCTCGGCGAACTCGAGCGCGCCGGCAAGCTGCACACCGACGTGCCGACCGTGCATGCGCCGTCGCTCGGCGCCGCGCTCGACCAGTGGGACATCGTGCGCACCGATGACGAGTCGGTCCATACGTTCTACCTGGCCGGCCCGGGCGGGATTCCGACCCAGGTCGCGTTCAGCCAGAACGCACGCTGGCCAAGCCTCGACCTCGATCGCGCCGAGGGCTGCATCCGCTCGTATGAGCACGCGTTCAGCAAGGAAGGCGGCCTCGCCGTGCTGACCGGCAACATCGCGAAGGACGGCTGCGTCGTGAAGACGGCCGGCGTGGACGATTCGATCCTCGTGTTCGAAGGTCCGGCGCACGTGGTCGAGTCGCAGGACGAGGCGGTCGAGCACATCCTCGCCGACGAGGTGAAGGCCGGCGACGTGGTGATCGTGCGCTACGAAGGGCCGAAGGGCGGGCCGGGCATGCAGGAAATGCTGTACCCGACCAGCTACATCAAGTCGAAGGGGCTCGGCAAGTCGTGCGCGCTCTTGACCGACGGGCGCTTCTCGGGCGGCACCTCGGGGCTGTCGATCGGCCACTGCTCGCCGGAAGCGGCGGCCGGCGGCGCGATCGGCCTGGTGCGCAACGGCGACAGGATCCGCATCGACATCCCGAACCGCACCATCGACGTGCTGGTGTCCGACGAGGAGCTGGCCACGCGCCGCGCCGAGCAGGACGCGAAGGGCTGGAAGCCGGTCGAGCCGCGCCCGCGCAAGGTGTCGGCGGCGCTGAAGGCCTATGCGAAGCTGGTGATGTCGGCCGACAAGGGCGCGGTGCGCGATCTGTCGTTGCTCGACGACTGAGACCGAGCGGGCCGGCTTGCCGCTTGAAGCGGTGAGCACTGGCCGGCGCCGATGCTTGAAAAGAATGCCGCCCGCGAGGGCGGTTTTTTTTGTCCACCGATCGGCGAATGATCGGGATATGATCTCCGCGCGCTCGATGGAAGCGCCATTCACTCTGACAATAAAACGGGGCCGGCGAGATGGAGTCTGAAGATTTATATGCGTTTCTCAGCGATCCGAATCTGGTTGAGCTGATCGAGCAGAACAAGGTCACCGACGATTTTTTCGACGTCTTCGATCTGACGGAAAACCAACACTCCAATCTGCTTGCCTGGTGCATGAATCCCAACGAAGGGCATTCCCAGGGCGATGCCGTCATCAAGGATTTTCTCGAGGCCGGCTACGCGGTGAGCGGCGGCACGATCTGGGATAACAAGAAGTTTTTCGCGAAATGGACGCCAGGGAAAATTCGCACCAGCAGTTTCGGCGCGGCGTTCGTGACGCGCGAATTGAGCATCGAGGTGGAACGCGGCGGCAAGAAGGGGCGGCTCGATCTGTTCCTGATGGACCCGCAGAACAAGATCCTGGTGACGATCGAAAACAAGGCCGGTGCCTCGTTGACGGCAGAGCAGCTGGAAAAATACGTCCAGGCCGTAAAAGCGGAAGTCTCGTCCAACAAGGTATTTGCCGACTACGATCTCGCCTTCGTCGTGCTCGATCGCGATCTGAAGGACTATTCGCAGCCCCAGCTCGATGCGCTGGGCAAGCGCTGGACGCTACTCGATTACAATTGGCTGGAAGCCTCCGCGAAGCGCGCGCGCTTCCAGCTGGCTCGCGACAAGAATGCCGCGCAGCTGCTGGTGGCCTACTGCCAGCGACAGACGGAATGGGAGAGCCCTGCCGAGAAACGGACCTCGGAGCTCGCGGCGGACCTGGCGATCGCCCACCCTAGCGTGATCGAGGCATTGCGAGGACTGAGAAGGCAGTCGGTGCTCGACTGGCGGCTGAAGACGCTGGAAGGGGCGAGCGGCGAGCTGACCTTGTTCGATGCCCAGCACCGGCTGGTTTGCGAAAAGCTGGTTGAGATTCGCGGGGTGGCTACCATCATCCAGCAGTTGATGAAGGTCATGCCGGAGCTGAAGCAGGAGCAAATTGAACGAGGGCGGATCTGGGTGAGCGTAGCACCCACGGACGCTTTGGAGCTCATGCGCGATCGTGAGGACGGATACTGGCCGATGTACCTCATTTTGCGTCAGGCCAGCAAGGTCTCGCGCCCCGATGCGCCCAAATTCAACTTGAACCTGTTCTGGGCGAGAGGCGAATTCAATGCCTCGGTGTGCGATGAGCCTTCACTGCGCGAGCACTTCGACAAAGATTTTCCGGGCTTGAAGCATTTCGCGAACTCCGATTACCGGCGCATTACAATTGCCGAGCACCTCGATCCGTCCGAGGCGGTAAAGGCGACCAAGGCGACGCTGGACAAGATGAATGCGGCGATTCGATCCTATTCCCACTGACGGTTTCGACGCGCCATGAAAAAAGCCGCTCCCTCGGGAGCGGCTTTTTTCATCAGGGCGGCCCGCAGTGGGCCGCCTCGGCAAGCCCGATCCTTACTGGATCTTCGCCTGCGCGCGCAGCTTTTCTTCGAACGCCTGCAGCTTCTGCTGCACCAGCTGTTGCGAGATCTGCGCCTTGACCTGCTCGAGCGGCGGCGGGGCCACCGGGCGCACGTCGTCGACGCGGATGATGTGCCAGCCGAATTGCGTCTTGACCGGCGTATCGGTCATTTGGCCCTTCTGCAGGTGCGTCGCCGCGTTCGCGAATTCCGGCACGAACGACTTCGGATCGGCCCAGTCCAGATCGCCGCCGTTCTTCGCCGAGCCCGGATCCTTCGAATACTGCTTGGCCAGATCCTCGAACTTCGCGCCGCCCTTGATCTTCGCGATCAGATCCTTGGCCTGCTGCTCGTTGTCGACGAGGATGTGGTGCAGGTGATATTCGTTGCCGGCCGCCGACTTCGTCAGCTCGTCGTAACGTGCCTTGATGTCGGCGTCGCTCGGCGTGTTCTTCTTCACGAAGTCCTCGATCAGCGCGCGCAGCACCACGGTCTGCTGCGCGATCGCGACCTGCTGCTTCACCTCGGGGCGGTTCGGCACGCCTTCCTTCACCGCTTCCTGCATCAGGATCTCGCGATTGACGAGCTCCTGGCTCACCATCTTGCGCAGTTGGTCGCTGTCCTGCTGGCCTTGCTGGACGAGCTGCGCCACCATCGCGTCGACGCGCGACTTCGGGATCGGCGTGCCGTTGACGACGGCAACGTTCTGGGCAAATGCCGGTGCGGCGACCAATGCGGCAGCCGCGACCCACAGGCGGGGAGATTTCAGGATCATCGGGAATTCCTAGCGAAACGAAACTTTATTGGGAAGACACATTGAATTCATCGGGCGTGTAAGCCACGATCGCGAGCGCGTGAATACCGCGCTGCATCGCATCGGCGAGCGCATCATACACCAGCCGATGGCGGGCCACGCGCGACTTGCCGGCAAACGCGGCGGACACGATCGTTACCGAATAATGCCCGCCCGCCGAGGCACCGGCATGACCGGCGTGCTGCGCGCTATCGTCGCTGACATGCAGCGCCTCGGGCGCGAGCGCGGCGGCGAGGCGTGCCTCGATCAGCGCGATGCGCGCGTCGGGCGCCGCGTTCAGGAAATCGTCGGACATCGTCATTCGTCTTTGAGGTATTTCGCGAGCCAGAGGCTCTGCAGGATGATGAACACGAACATCGCGCCGGTGGTGCCGAACAGTTTGAAGTTCACCCACTGCGACGGCGTGTAGTGATTGACGACGTAGAGGTTCGCCACGCCGAGCACGACGAAGAACAGCCCCCACGCCACGTTGAGCTTGTCCCAGATCGCGATGGGCAGCGACAGCTGCTTGCCCATCATCTTCGCGATCAGGTTCTTGCCGAACAGGTAGCGCGCGCCGATCAGCACCACCGCGAACAGCCAGTACAGCACGGTGGGCTTCCACTGGATGAATTTCTCGTCGTGCAGCACCAGCGTGGCGCCGCCGAACACGACGATCACGCCGAGGCTGACCCACAGCATGGTGTCGACCTTCTTGTGGCGCCAGGCCACCCAGGCGACCTGCAGCAGCGTGGCGACGATCGCGACCGCCGTCGCGGTGAAGATGCCCCAGAGCTTGAAGGCGGCGAAAAACAGGATGATCGGAAACAGATCGAACAGAAATTTCATGGTGATCGGGGCTGCGTGGCGCGCGCCGGGGCTGGGGCTCCCGGGCCGCCATCGTTACGGGGCCGCACGGGCCGGGGCGACCTCGTGCGGCGGGCATCCGCCGGTGCTGGGCTGGGGCTCAGCGGCCGGCGTCAGGCTCGAAGTTTAACGCAGCCGAATTGATGCAGTAGCGCAGCCCGGTTTTGTCGCGCGGGCCGTCCTCGAATACGTGGCCCAGATGCGCGCCGCAATGGTTGCAGCGCACCTCGACGCGCACCATGCCGTGCGTGCGGTCGATCTTCTCGTCGATCACCTCGCCGTCGAGCGGCTTGAAGTAGCTGGGCCAGCCGCAGCCCGAGTGGTACTTCGCGCCCGATTCGAACAGCGGCGTGTCGCAGACCACGCAGTGGTAGATGCCGGCGTCCTCGGTGTCGGTGTATTCGCCGGTGAAGGCGCGCTCGGTGGCCGCGTGCTGCGTGACCTCGTACTGCATCGGCGTGAGCCGTTCGCGCAGTTCGGCGTCGTCGGCCTGGTACGGATAGCTGCGATCGTCCTGATCGTGGGGCATGGTGGGGTTCTCCTGGGGAATGCGGCGCGTTCGTTCGTTACGACGAGCAGCTGACTTCCAGCGTGCTCGCCCAGTCGGGCGGCAGCGCGGCGTAGGCCTCGTGTTCGGGCTGTTCGTCGAACGGCCGGCGCAGGATCCGCGCGAGCCGTTCGAGTTCGGAAAAATCCTTCTCGGCCGCGCGCCGGATCGCGGTCTCGGCCAGATGGTTGCGCAGCACGTATTTCGGGTTCACGCGGTTCATCGCCTCGGCGCGCGCGGCGTCGTCGCGCGGCTCGGCGGCCAGGCGCTCGCGATATTGCGCGGCCCAGCCGTCGAACGCCTCGCGGTCGATGAACAGGTCGCGCACCGGCGCGTCCGCGCTCGCGTCGTGCTTCGACAGGCGCGCCAGATGGCGGAACGTCAGCGTGAAGTCGGCATGGCTGCCGTTCATGATTTCCAGCAGCCGGTTCGCGAGCGCGGCATCGCCTTCCAGTTCGAGCGCGAGGCCGAGCTTCGCGCGCATCGCGCCTTCGAGCGCGGGGCCGAACGTCTCGGGGAAGCGCCCGAGCACGGCCTGGGCGTCTTCCACGGCGCGCTCGGTGCGCGGATTGTCGTCGAGATCGGTGCGTTGCCGGCCGATCAGCGGCAGCAGCGCCTGCGCGAGGCAGAAGCAGTTCCAGTGCGCGATGCGCGGCTGCATGCGGTACGCGTAGCGGCCCTGCGTATCGGTGTGGTTGCAGATGTGCGAGGCGTCGAAGCCGTCGATGAAGCCGAACGGGCCGTAGTCGAGCGTGAGGCCGAGGATCGACATGTTGTCGGTGTTCATCACGCCGTGGCAGAAGCCCACCGCCTGCCACTGGGCGACCATCCGCGCGGTGCGCTGCATCACGGCCTCGAGCAGCGCGAGGTACGGATCTTCCGCGTCGCGGCAGGCCGGATGGAAGCGCGCGATGACGTGATCGGCGAGCTGCTGGAGCAGGTCGGGCCGGTCGTTGGCGAAGAAATGCTCGAAATGGCCGAAGCGCACGAAGCTGTCGGCCACGCGCGTGACCACCGCCGCCGTTTCGATCTCCTCGCGCGTGACGGGCTGGTCCGAGCCGACCAGGGCCAGCGCGCGCGTGGTCGGGATGCCGAGGTGATGCATCGCCTCCGAGCAGAGGAATTCGCGGATCGACGAGCGCAGCACCGCGCGGCCGTCGCCCATCCGCGAATACGGCGTGCGGCCCGCGCCCTTCAGCTGGAATTCGACGCGGCGGCCCGCGTGTTCGAGCTCGCCGATCGTCAGCGCGCGGCCGTCGCCGAGCTGGCCGGCCCAGACGCCGAACTGGTGGCCCGAATAGACGGCCGCGTAGGGCAGCGCGTCGGCGGGCCACTCGCGCGTGGGGTTGCCGCAGAACAGCTCGGCGAAGCCGGGCAGCGCGCGGATCGACGGATCGAGGCCGAGTTCGCGCGCGAGTTCGTCGGAGAAGCCGATCACGTAGGGCGCCGGGAGCGGCGCCGCGGGCAGCCGGGTCAGGAACGCCGGGCCGAGCCGGACGAACGCGTCGTCGCGCGGCGCGGCGAGCGAGGCGGCCAGGTCGGGAAGGGCGGGAGCGGCGTGAGCAGCGGGAAAGGAGGCGGCCAAGGCGGGTTCGTTTCCTGAAAACAACGAGTTGAACAACGGGGCACAAGCCGATATTGTAAATCCGCGCCGCACGGGCCGCTTGCGGTTGCGGACCCGACCGAGGTCGGGCCTCGAGACAATCCAACCGGGAGAGCTGGACGATGAGCATGACGATGAATTCGCCGTTGCTGGGCCAGATGATGGAGGTACCGCTGCTCGTGTCGTCGCTGATCACGCACGCGGCGCGGCACGCCGGCGACGTGGAGATCGTGTCGCGCCGGATCGAGGGCGACATCCACCGCTACACCTACCGCGACTGCGAGCGGCGCGCCAGGCAGCTCGCGCAGGCGCTCACGCGGGCCGGCGTCGGCGCGGGCGAGCGCGTCGGCACGCTGGCCTGGAACGGCTACCGCCATCTGGAGGCGTATTTCGGCATCGCCGGGATGGGTGCCGTCAGTCATACGATCAATCCGCGCCTGTTCCTCGAGCAGCTCGTCTATATCGTCAACCATGCGGACGATCGTTTCATCCTGTTCGATCTCAACTTCGCGCCGCTGATCGACCAGATCGCGCCGCAGTGCCCGAACGTGCGCGGCTGGATCGCGCTGACCGACGCGGCGCACCTGCCGGCGGCCGCCACGCCGCTGATCGCGTATGAAACGCTGCTCGACGCCGAGGACGGCAACTACGACTGGCCGCTCTTCGACGAGCGCCAGGCCTCGTCGCTCTGCTACACGTCGGGCACCACCGGTCATCCGAAGGGCGCGCTCTACTCGCACCGCTCGACGGTGCTGCACGCCTACGCGGCCGCGCTGCCCGACGCGATGGCGCTGTCGATGCTCGACGCGGTGCTGCCGGTCGTGCCGATGTTCCACGTCAACGCCTGGGGGCTGCCCTACGCGGTGCCGCTCACCGGCGCAAAGCTGGTGCTGCCCGGCAAGGATCTCGACGGCAAGTCGCTCTACGAGCTGATGGAGGCCGAGCGCGTGACCTGCTCGGCCGGCGTGCCCACCGTCTGGCTCGGCCTGCTCAACTACATGCGCGAGGCCGGCGTGCGCTTCTCGACGCTCGGGCGCACCGTGATCGGCGGCTCCGCGTGCCCGCCCAGCATGCTGCGCGCGTTCGAGGACGATTACGGCGTGCAGGTGATCCACGCCTGGGGCATGACCGAGCTGTCGCCGCTCGGCACGCTGGCGCGGCCCACCTGGGCGCAGATGCAGCGGCCCGAGGCCGAGCGCCGCCAGTCGCTCGAAAAACAGGGCCGCGTGATCTGCGGCATCGACATGCGGATCGTCGGCGACGACGGCGGCGAGCTGCCGTGGGACGGCGTCGCGTTCGGCGAGCTGCAGGTGCGCGGGCCGTGGGTGATCGACCGCTATTTCCAGGGCGAGGGCTCGCCGCTCGCCGACGGCTGGTTCCCGACCGGCGACGTCGCCACCATCGATCGCGATGGCTTCCTGCAGATCACCGACCGCAGCAAGGACGTGATCAAGTCGGGCGGCGAATGGATCAGCTCGATCGATCTGGAAAACGTCGCCGTCGCGCATCCGGGCGTGGCCGAGGCGGCCTGCATCGCCTGCGCGCATCCGAAATGGACGGAACGGCCCTTGCTCGTGGTGGTGCGCCGGCCCGGCAGCGAGGTGACGCGCGAGGCGCTGCTCGCGTTCTACGACGGCAAGGTCGCGAAGTGGTGGGTGCCCGACGACGTGGTGTTCGTCGAGGCGCTGCCGCACACGGCCACCGGCAAGCTGCAGAAGCTCAAGCTGCGCGAGATGTTCCGCGAGCATGTATTGCCGACCGTCGTGGCCGGCGACTGTCCGCTCGAAGGCGCGCCGCTTCGGCCGGCGGGATCGGTCGGGCCGGTCTGAGGGCGGGGGCCGCGCGCGGGTGCCATCGCGATACCGCGCGGCGCCGGAGTGTGCCGAGCCAGGCGGCACCGGATTCGCCGGCTTCACCGGATCCCTGCCGCCGGTCGACCGCCAGGTTGGCCGCGCCCCGTTTTTTCGGGTCGATGTGAATTGAACGGTCGTTCTTTTTTGGGTATGCTGCCCCGGTTCGATTGCGTGCGACGCACTCGTCGTGCGAACACAATGACCGACAACGCTGACGACGCGCCGCCGCCCCGGGCTCGCGCAACCGCATGGAGGCAGACAAGATGGCAGTGGCTTACACGATTCGCGACGGCGTGGCCGTCCTCACGCTTGACAATCCGCCCGTCAACGGGCTCGGCTATTCGACGCGCGCCGCGCTGATGGCGGGGCTCGACCGCGCGCTGGCCGACGCCTCGGTCACGGCGATCGTGTTGACCGGCGCCGGCCGCGCGTTCTCGGGCGGCGCCGACATCACCGAATTCAACACGCCTAAGGCGCTGCAGGAACCGAACCTGCACACGCTGATCGCGGCCGTCGAGGCGAGCCCGAAGCCGGTGATCGCGGCGGTGCATGCCGTGGTGATGGGCGGCGGGCTGGAACTCGCGCTCGGCGCGCATTACCGGATCGCGGCGCCCGGCACGCAGGTGGCGCTGCCCGAGGTGAAGATCGGGCTGCTGCCCGGCGCCGGCGGCACCCAGCGGCTGCCGCGCGCGGTGGGGCTGGAGACGGCGCTGAACATGATCGTCTCGGGCGCGTCGGTGCCCGCCGAGCAGCTGGCCGCGAGCGGCCTGTTCGACGAGATCGCCGAGGGCGACCTGCTCGACGCGGCGGTGGCGTTCGGCCGGCGCGTGGGCGCGCAATCCGGGCCGCATCCGCGCGTGCGCGACCGCGCGATCGCGCATCCGAACGCGGCCGGCTTCATCCAGTTCGCGCGCAACAGCGCGAAGGCCGCCGCGCCGAACTATCCGGCGCCGCACAAGTGCATCGACGCGATCGAGTCGGGCGTGCTGCACGGCTTCGACCAGGGACTGATCGACGAGCGCGAGGGCTTCGTCGCGCTGGTGCAGACGCCCGAGAGCCGCGCGCTGCGCCATGCGTTCTTCGCCGAGCGCGCCGCGAGCAAGATCCCCGACGTGCCGGCCGACACGCCGGTGCGCGAGATCCGCCAGGTCGCCGTGATCGGCGCGGGCACCATGGGCGGCGGCATCGCGATGAACTTCGTCAACGCCGGGCTGCCGGTGGTGCTGCTCGAAACGAAGCAGGAGGCGCTCGACCGCGGCCTCGCGACGATCCGCAAGAACTACGAGGCGCAGGTCAGGAAGGGCAAGCTGACGGCCGAGAAGCTCGAGGCGCGGCTCGCGCTGATCACGCCGACGCTGTCCTACGACGACCTGAAATCGGCCGACCTGATCATCGAGGCCGTTTTCGAGGAACTCGGCGTGAAGGAGCAGGTGTTCCGCCGGCTCGACGAGGTGGCGAAGCCGGGCGCGATCCTCGCGTCGAACACCTCGACGCTCGACGTCGACCGCATCGCCGCGTTCACGCAGCGCCCGCAGGACGTGGTCGGCATGCACTTCTTCAGCCCCGCGAACGTGATGAAGCTGCTGGAAGTGGTGCGCGGCGCGAAGACCGCGAAGGACGTGCTCGCGACCGTGATGCAGGTCGCCAGAAAGATCCGCAAGACGGCCGTGGTGTCGGGCGTCTGCGACGGCTTCATCGGCAACCGGATGGTCGAGCAGTACATCCGCCAGGCGCTGTTCATGCTCGAGGAAGGCGCGCTGCCGGCGCAGGTCGACCGCGCGATCGAGGCGTTCGGCTTCGCGATGGGGCCGTTCCGCATGAGCGATCTGGCCGGCAACGACATCGGCTGGGCGATCCGCAAGCGCCGCTACGTCGAGCAGCCCGACCTGCATTACTCGAAGATCGCCGACCGCCTCTGCGAACTGGGCCGCTTCGGCCAGAAGACGGGCGGCGGCTGGTACGACTACCAGCCGGGCGAGCGGCGCGCGAAGCCGTCGAAGCTGGTCGACGAGATGGTGCTGGCCTATTCGAAGGAAGCCGGCATCGAGCGGCGCGCGATCGGCGACGACGAGATCGTCGAGCGGCTCGTCTACGCGCTCGTCAACGAAGGCGCGAAGATCCTCGAGGAAGGCATCGCGTCGAAGGCCTCCGACATCGACATGGTCTACCTGACCGGCTACGGCTTCCCGCTCTGGCGCGGCGGCCCGATGCTGCACGCCGACGTGGTCGGGCTCTACAACGTCGAGCGCGCGATGCGGCGCCATGCGGCCGGCGCGAACGGCGACGCGTGGCGAATCGCGCCGTCGATCGTCGAGCTGGCGGCGAGCGGCAAGGGTTTCAACGGCTGACGCGCGGAGAACACACGATGATGCGGACCGACGACGTGCTGCTCGTGATCGACGTGCAGAACGATTTCATGCCGGGCGGCGCGCTCGCGGTGGCCGACGGCGACGCGGTGGTGCCGGTGATCAACCGGCTCGCGCGGCGCTTCGACCAGGTGGTGCTCACGCAGGACTGGCACCCGCGCGCGCACGTCTCGTTCGCCGCCAATCACGCGGGCCGCGAGCCGTTCTCGATGCTGACGCTGCCCTACGGCGAGCAGGTGCTGTGGCCCGTGCATTGCGTGCAGGACACCGACGGCGCCGCGCTGCATCGCGATCTCGACGTCCCGCACGCGCGGCTCGTGCTGCGCAAGGGGCTCGACGCGGCCGTCGACAGCTATTCGGCCTTCGTCGAGGCCGATCGCGCGACCTCCACGGGCCTCGCCGCCTATCTGCGGGCGCTCGGCGCGAAGCGCGTCTGGTGCTGCGGGCTCGCCACCGACTATTGCGTCGCGTGGTCCGCGCTCGATGCGCGCGCGGCCGGCTTCGAGGCCGCCGTGATCGACGACGCGTGCCGCGCGATCGACCTGGACGGCTCGCTCGCGCGCGCCTGGCAGGCGCTTCACGGCGCGGGCGTCGCCCGCGTGCATGCGGACGCGGTGCCGCTCTGAGCGGCATGGCGCGCGCCGCGTTCCGTCTACAAGCAATTCGAACCAGGAGACTGGCATGACCGAAGCCGTAATCGTATCCACTGCCCGCACCGCGCTTGCCAAATCGTGGCGCGGTTCGCTCAACATGACGCACGGCGCGACGCTCGGCGGCCACGTGGTCGCCGCGGCGGTGGCGCGCGCGAAGCTCGACCCGGCCCGCGTCGAGGACGTGCTGATGGGCTGCGCGAACCCCGAGGGCGCCACGGGCGCCAACATCGCGCGGCAGGTTGCGCTGCGCGCCGGCCTGCCGGTGTCGGTGCCGGGCATGACGATCAACCGCTTCTGCTCGTCGGGGCTGCAGACCATCGCGCTCGCCGCGCAGCGCGTGATCGCGGGCGAGGGCGACGTGTTCGTGGCGGGCGGCGTGGAATCGATCTCGTGCGTGCAGAACGAGATGAACCACCACATGCTGCAGGAAGGCTGGCTGATGGAGCACAAGCCGGAGATCTACTGGAGCATGCTGCAGACCGCCGAGAACGTCACGAAGCGCTATGGCATCGCCAAGGAGCGCCAGGACGAGTACGGCGTGCAATCGCAGCAGCGCGCCGCCGCCGCGCAGGCGGCCGGCCGGTTCGACGACGAGATCGTGCCGATCACGGTGCTGGCCGGCGTGGCCGACAAGGCGAGCGGGCGGCTCTCGACGCGCGAGGTCACGCTCGCGGCCGACGAGGGGATTCGCCCCGACACCACTCTCGAAGGCGTCTCGAAGATCCGCTCGGCGCTGCCGGGCGGCGTGATCACGGCCGGCAACGCGAGCCAGTTCTCGGACGGCGCGTCGGCCTGCGTGGTGATGAACGCGAAGCTGGCCGAGCGCGAGGGGCTGCAGCCGCTCGGCATCTTCCGCGGCTTCGCGGTGGCCGGCTGCGAGCCCGACGAGATGGGCATCGGCCCCGTGTTCGCGGTGCCGAAGCTGCTGAAGCAGGCCGGCCTGACGGTGGACGACATCGATCTGTGGGAGCTGAACGAGGCGTTCGCGGTGCAGGTACTCTACTGCCGCGACACGCTCGGCATCCCGAACGAGCGGCTCAACGTGAACGGCGGCGCGATCGCGGTCGGCCATCCCTACGGCGTGTCGGGCGCGCGGTTGACCGGCCACGCGCTGATCGAAGGCAAGCGGCGCGGCGCGAAGCGCGTGGTCGTGACGATGTGCATCGGCGGCGGGCAGGGCGCGGCGGGGCTGTTCGAGATCGCCTGAGGCGCGGCGGGGTGGGTGGCGATCGGGTGGCGGGGCGCTTGATGCTGCGCTTCGCGGCGGCGGCAAGTTTGGTAGGCTTCGCCTCTGGACCCGCCGGGCGCCGCGCGCCCGGCCCTGGTGGCCCCTCGGACCCGTTACGCAAGAAGGCATCATGATTCGTCAGATCGTCAGGTGGAAGTTGAAGGAACCGGCAACGCGCGTTGCCGGTCATGCCCAGCCCTCGTCGCTGTCCTCATCCCTGTCCCGGCCGGCACGGTGAGCGCCATGACGACCACCGGCACCCCGCGCCAGACGCCGCCCACCATCGAAAGCCCGTTCGTCGACATGCTCGGCGTGCGGCTCGTCTCGGCCAGGGACGGCGCGAGCGAGATCGCGCTGTCGCTCGACGAACAGCACCTGAACACCTGGAGCATCGCGCACGGCGGCGTGACGATGACGCTGGCCGACGTGGCGCTCGCGATGGCCGCGCGCAGCCTGACCGACGACGGCGTCGGCGTGGTCACGGTGGAGATGAAGGTCAACTTCATGCAGCCGGGCCGCGGCGAGCTGCGCGCCTACGGCCGCGTGATGCACCGCTCCACCACCATGGCCTACTGCGAGGGCGAGGTGCGCGACAGCGCGGGCAATTTCGTCGCCAAGGCGCTCGGCACCTTCAAGTACATGAAGCGGCTCGCGGTGGGCCGCGACGTCGCGCGCCAGCGCACGCGCACCGATCCGGGCGCGACGCCGGGGCCGAGCGACGTCTGAGGCGCGGCTGTCGATCACCGGTCTCGCCACGGGCTTCATTCTGTTCGCGGCAAGCCGGACGGCCGTTCCCGGCTGAGCGCAGCGCCGGCGGCGTCGCGCGACTCGCGGCGGCTGGAGCATGCGCGGGCGCCGCGTCCCGCACCGCCGGCATTTCGATATCACCCCGAGCCGCGCGGCGCCGCGCGCGCGATGGCATCATTGTCCGCTGTCGCCACTGTCCCTCCGACCGATGCCGCTCAATCCCGTCATTGCGCAGGTGCTCGAGATGATCGAGCGCGCCCGGCGCCCGTCCTACGAATCCCAGACGCCGCAGGCCGCGCGCGCCGCCTACGAACGCAGCGCGCCGATCCTCGAGATCGCGTCCGCGCCGATGGCCGAGGTCGAAGACCTGCGCGTGCCGGTGCGCGACGGCACGACGATCGGCGCGCGGCTCTATCTGCCGGTGGCGCCGAGCCTCGCCGAGCCGCTGGCGACGCTCGTCTACTATCACGGCGGCGGTTTCATGATCGGCAGCCTCGACACGCACGACGCGCTGTGCCGGATGTTCGCGCGCGACGCGCATTGCGCGGTGCTGGCGGTGGACTACCGGCTCGCGCCCGAGGCGACGTTCCCGACCGCGCACGACGATGCCGAGGACGCGCTGGTCTGGCTGCATGCGCATGCGAGCGAGTTCGGCCTCGACGCGGCGCGCTTCGCGGTGGGCGGCGACAGCGCGGGCGGCACGCTCGCCGCGGCGGTGGCGGTACTCGCGCGCGATCGCGGCATCGCGCTCGCGCTGCAGCTGCTGATCTATCCCGGCGTGACCGCGCACCAGCAGACCGACTCGCACGCGCGGCTCGCCAGCGGCTATCTGCTGACGGCTGACACGATCCAGTGGTTCTTCTCGCACTACGTGCGCGATCCGGCCGATCGCGAGGACTGGCGGTTCGCGCCGCTCGACGGCCAGCGCGGCGCGCCGTCGTTCGCGGGCGTCGCGCCGGCCTGGATCGCGGTGGCCGAATACGATCCGCTCTCGGACGAGGGCGTCGCCTACGCGGACAAGCTGCGCGCGGCCGGCAATGCCGTCACGCTGATCCGCTACGCGGGCATGATCCACGAATTCTTCAAGATGGGCGGCTACGTGCCCGAGGTCCGGCAGGCGCATGCCGATGCGGCGAGTGCGTTGCGCGCGGCGTTCGACGCGGTTTGAACGGCGGGGTGGGGAAGGGGCGGATGGGGGGAACGCGGACGGCGAGCGGCGTGGGCGGCCGCATGATCGGCGCGATCAGGTTGCCCTGCATCGCGCCGGTGAGCGGCATGGCAACGACGCGCGCCGCGGCAGGCGTGGGCCGCGACGGCACCTGCGTAGCTGGCTTAGCCGGTTCGGTGCCGCGCAAGGCAAGCGCCATGCGCATGCAGCGCCGACGCGCGCCGCAAAATCCGCTCGCCTAGCGCGCGCCGCCTAACGCGACGTCGAAATTCATCGCCCGCTCGAACGCGCCGGGCCGCACGATCCGGTGCGAGCCGTCGTCGTCGCAGCGCTCCTTGATCTCGACCGACAGCCGCGAGCCTTCCTTCAGCGTCACGCGCAGCGCGGTGGTGCCGCGCGTGCCGTACTCGGGCGTCTCGATGAAGGCGGCCGACAGCGCGCGCTCGCGTTCGAGCGGGATGCCGGTGCGCGGCAGCGCGTCGTCGTCGGCCGTGCGCGTGTCGCGCATGATCTCGATCAGCGCGTCGAGCGACGGCGCGGCCTCGTAGGTCAGCAGCGTGCCGAGTTCGCTGCGTTTGTGGACGAGCTTCGGCCACGGCGTGTCGAGCCGCGCGTTCGACAGCCCGTGGATGCCGGCCTCGATCAGGAGCGGCGCGTCGAGCGCGGTGTCGGGCTCGGCCGGCCGGTTGCAGAACCAGGCCAGCTCGCGCCGCCGGCAGTCGCCGACCAGCAGGTTGAAGCCGTTGTAGAGCGCGGCGGTGCCGGCGAGCTGCTGCAGGTAATCGAGCGGTGCGAGGTTGCGTCCGCCGAGGAAGTCGGACACGAGCCGGCCGCGCGTGGGCGCGCCGGCACGGATGTCGAACGGCGCGCGGTAGTTGGTCAGCGCGGCGAAGCGGCCGTCGCGCGACACGCCGAGCCAGGTGCCGCCGCCTTCGAGGTCGCGGCCGGCCAGCACGCCGGGCAGATCTTCCCACCAGGCGAGCGGCGCGCTGGTGCGGCGCAGGAATTCGTCACGGTTCGCGGTGAGCGTCAGCACCGGGCCGTCGTCGGCCTCGGGCTGCCAGTCGAATACGATCAGGCACATCGGGAGATTCCCTCGCTGGGATCGGGGTGCGCGAAGCCGGCACCCGCGCGCGGCGCGCCGGCTTCGCGCGCCACGATAGCACGGGTGCTCAGACTTCGGTGGGCAATGCGTAGGGCAGCGGCAGGAACGCGAGCGGCGCGCCGTCGGCGCTGCCGAGGTGGACGCTGCCGCCTTCCTGCGCGGC
Source organism: Burkholderia perseverans (assembly GCF_022870505.1). Taxonomy (NCBI): domain Bacteria; kingdom Pseudomonadati; phylum Pseudomonadota; class Betaproteobacteria; order Burkholderiales; family Burkholderiaceae; genus Burkholderia; species Burkholderia perseverans. Next base: position 2,640,189 of record NZ_CP045094.1, on the reverse strand, counting down.
GAGCTTGACCTCGGCCAGCAGGTCGACGCCGCCACCCGGCGCGGCCGCCGCGTTGACGATCAGCCCGCACGGCTGGCCCGGGTCGGCGCTGTGGAACAACTCGACGCCGGCCCGCACCTCGGCGGTGTCGCCGTCGACGTGCGCGAGCGCGGTGCGACGCTTGATGGTGCCGCGATACTGGCTGCGCGCGACGATTTCCTGGCCCGGATAGCAGCCCTTGCGGAAATTGACGGCGCCGATCACGTCGTAGTTGACCATCTGCGGCACGAATTGCTCGACCACCGGCTGCGTGATGCGCGGCTCGGCGGCGCGGATCTCGAGCCAGTTCCAGACCGCCGGCGACACGCGCGCGAGCTTCGCGTCGAGTTCCTCGGCGCGCGCCTCGACGTCCGCGCGGCGCGCGATCCACAGATAGCGCGGCTGGCCGGCCGCGTCGGGCAGCCGGATCAGCGTGCCGGCCGGGCCGTCGAGCTTGGTATGCACGCCGTCGGGCAGCGCGTCGAACAGGCCCGAGAGCGCCTCGCGGACGTCGCCCGCGAAACCGAGCGCGACCGATTCGGCACCCGCGTCGCTGAGCTTGGCCTTGGCGCGCAGCACGAACATCGACAGGCGCTTCTGCACGGTGGGCTGGAGTTCCTTCGACAGCAGCAGCTGCACGCCGCCGGACGTGCGCCAGACCAGGAACGAGGCGAGCAGCCGGCCTTTCGGCGAGCAGTAGCCGGCCAGCTTCACGCTGGCCGCGTCGAGATGCTCGATGTCGTTGGTCAGCTGGCTGTGCAGGAAGGTGGCGGCGTCGTCGCCGGCCACGTCGATCAGGCCGAGCTGGGGCAGGGGCGTATAGGCGCCGCGCGTCCGGACGGCCTCGAATTCGGCATCCTGCGGACGCGCGAATTCGGGCGGGGCGGGCGGCGTGGAGGCCGATGAAGCGGGAGCGGCCGTGGCCGGTGTGCCGTTGGCAATCGGTGAGTTCATGGGGCTGGGAGCAGTCAAAACTGACTTTGGCGAAGACAAGCAATCATTATATTGATGTTGTCGCCGTCTCGTTTTGCGTGCCCCTACTGGAGCCATGTTTCCAGTAGGGGCTTATGCGGCGCGGGTTCGTGCGCCTGCTTCGAGCGGCGGGCCCGAATGCGTCGCGGCCTTCGCGTGCCGCATGACGTGCCCGCATTTTCCACCGCGTGAAATGTGCATGAGCGATCCCGGCGCGAGCGCAGGGGGATCCATCGCGCGGCGCGCTGGCATGTCGGCCGCATGAAACGCCGGGCGAGGGCGCAACGGCAAGCGGCCGGGAGCTTCGTGCCTTCACCGCAAGAATCGGAGTTGCCCGCCGGGACCTCGCCGGCAAAGTGACGTCAGGCGCGAATCGCAGTCGACGCGCACCGCCACCTGCCCACGAGGAAATCATGAGCGTCAGCACGATCTTGCCGCCGGAAGCGGCGCATCGAATTGCAACGAGCCGGTCCCCCGTCCTGACCCGGCAACATCTTGAACACGGCGATATCGACGCGCTCGCCGCCATCGATGCACCGGATCTGGTCATCCTCACCGAAGCCGAGCGGCTGGCCTCGCTGCGGCAGACGCTGGCGATTCGCCCGCCGGGCGACGTGTGGGTGTTCGGTTACGGCTCGCTGATCTGGAATTCGGCGATCCGGGCCGTCGAAAGACGCATCGCCAGGATCGAAGGCTGGCATCGTTCGTTTTGTCTCTCCATCACCGCGCTGCGCGCCACCGCGGAGCGTCCCGGACTGATGCTTGCGCTGGATCGCGGCGGCGCCTGCCATGGGGCCGCGTACCGGCTCGCGGAGGACGCGGTGGAACGCGAGCTGCGTCTGCTGTGGCGCAGAGAAATGGTGTGCGGCGCATATGTGCCTCGATGGGTCGAACTGAAGCATGCCGATGGGGAACCCTTCGGTTGGGCCGTCGCGTTCACGATCGACGCGGACGATCCTCGGTATGCGGGCGATCTCGATGAAGACACCGTGGTGGATCGGCTGGCGACGGCGTCGGGCGGGCTGGGAAGCGCTGCCGACTACCTTTTCAAGACCCGTGACGGTCTGCGCGCCAGCGGCATCCGCGATGCCGAATTGGAGCGCCTGGCCGCGCTCGTGAAGGCCTCGCACGACGAATACCGCTGCCAGGCGCCGGCCTGGCGGGAACCCGCAGGCGATGGGCACGCCGCCGGGTTTCGGCTCGATCAGGCAGCAAGAACCGGAGTTCGCGATTTCGACCGGACAGTTATCTTCGTTTCCAGGTCATCGAGCGGTGTCGTTGACCCTCCCGAAACGATTGATAAGGAAACCGAAATGAGAAAGGAAGAGCAAAACAAGGCCATCGTCGGCCGTTGGTTTAGCGAATTCTGGGGCAAGGATCCCAATCTGGCGGTCATCGACGAAATCGCCGCGCCCGACATGCTGCTCCACTATTCACTGCACGAGCCGCGTCGCGGTCGCGCGCAGATCCGTGCGTTCATGACCGACTTCCGCGCGGCGTTCCCCGATCTCAATTTCTGGGGGACGGCCGATCTGATCGCCGAGGGCGATTACGTGGTGGGCCAGTGGGAAGGTGGCGGGACCCACACCGGCCCGGCGCACGACGACTTCCTGATCGGCGGCCTGCCGGCGGCGACCGGGCGCAGGATGCATTTCACCGGCACCACGGTGCTGAAAGTGATCGACGGCAGGATCGTGGAAGAGCGTGGACTGGACGACGGCGTGGCCGCGCTGACCCAGCTCGGGCTGATCGAGGCCACCGCCGTGAATGGCGACGCCTGATTCACCCGGCGGGCCCGCATTTTTGCGGGCCGTTCCCATCGATCCCGTATCCCGTGCCATCGCGTGGTGCGCCGCGCCGCGCCGGCTCGCCGTCCGGCTAGCGCCGGGGCGTGGAGCGCCAGGCGCGCGTTGCTGACCGAAGAGGCGGCCGGGCATGGCGTGGCGGTCACGGCACGAAGGGCGGGGCACGGCGGCGTCGCGAGGCCGGCTGCCAGTGATGAGACGGGCGTGAGGCGCTCGAAGCGAGCGGGCTTCGGCCCGCGACGATCCAACGAGGAGTGCGTCATGAAACTGTTCCTGAGCCAACTGGATTCGCCGCTCGGCGCCATGCTGCTCGTGACCGATGCGCAGCAGGCCGTGCATGCGCTCGATTTCGCCGATCGCCGGGCGCGCCTGCACCGCGGTCTGCGCGAACGCCACGGCGAGGTCGCGTGGGCCGGGAGCGAGGCGCCGGCCGACGTCGCCGATGCCTTGTCCCGATACTTCGCCGGGGAATGGGCCGCCGTGGACGGACTGCGCGCGCAGGCGGCCGGCACCGGGTTGCAGCGCCGGGTCTGGGCCGCATTGCGCCGCATCCCGGTGGGCACGACGACGAGCTATGGCCAGCTGGCCAGGTCGCTGGGGTTCGACGATCCGCGCGCGGCCATCGATATCGGCGCGGCCAATGGTGCCAACCCGATCGCCATCATCGTGCCGTGCCATCGCGTCATCGCCGGCAACGGCGACCTCAAGGGTTATGCCTGGGGGCTGCACCGCAAGCGTTGGCTGCTGGAGCACGAGAAAGCCATCGCATCCCGGGAGGACGCACCACGAACCGCCATGCTGCCGGGGTTCTGATTTCGCGCGGCATCATGGCGGCCGACCGGTCGCGATGCGTGGCGCGCGGCCTTGCAGCCGCCCGTCGCCGGCCCGACGCCGCGCCGGATGCACGAGATCGGCGACGTCCGGTGCGCCGGCGCCGACAGGAAAAACGGCCCGGCTCCACCGCCGGGCCGATGCGCTCCGCGGAACTCGCATCGATCCAGCCTCGTCGGGCGACCGCGCCGTTGCACCGACCCGCGTCAAGCTGGCCGGCCAGCCCCGACGGTGCTGCATGCCACCATCGTCGCCAGGCACGACGGACGGTGCCCTTTATTGCGCCCGCACATTTACAATACGTGACCTAGCGCTCCGAAGCGGCTATCAACGGCGAACTCTCCGTGCTGACCGGATAGAGACTTTTTCGTTTAAAATCAACCTGTTAATGCTGTTGAGATACTAGCCTACCGTGGTGTCCCTACTCTCGAAATGCGCCGCGCTCGCGGCAGCGGCCGTCGTTCTGGCCGCTGCGCTTGCGGGCGGTGGCTATTACTGGTCGACCCGGCCGCTCACGCTCGCGACGCCGACGCTCGATGTCACGATCAAGCCCCACAGCAGCGTCCGGAGCGTCGCCCAGCAGTTGGTGCGCGGCGGCGTGCCGTTGCAGCCGGTGCTGTTCGAGGCGATGACGCGCGCGCTCGGCCTGTCGGGCCGGCTCAAGTCGGGCAACTACGAATTCAAGTCCGGTGTGACGTCATACGACGTGTTGCAGAAGCTCGCGCGCGGCGACGTGAACGAATATGTCGCCACGGTCATCGAAGGCTGGACCTTCAAGCGCATGCGCGCCGAACTCGACGCCAGTCCGGCGCTCGTCCACGACACGGCGCGGCTGAGCGACACCGAGCTGCTGCGCGCGATCGGCGCGCCGGCGGCGGCGGTCGCGCGCGGCAGCGGCGAGGGGCTGTTCTTTCCCGACACCTATCTGTTCGACAAGGGGACGAGCGATCTCAACGTCTACCGTCGCGCCTACCGGCTGATGCAGGAACGCGTCGACGAGGCATGGAGCATGCGCGCGCCGGGGCTACCCTATCGTTCGCCTTACGAAATGCTGACGGTGGCGTCGCTGATCGAGAAGGAAACCGGCCACGCGGCCGACCGCGCCTACGTGTCGGCCGTGTTCGCGAACCGGCTGCGCATCGGCATGCCGCTGCAGACCGACCCGTCGGTGATCTACGGCCTCGGCGACGCCTACGACGGACACCTGCGCAAGCGGGATTTGCAGATGGACACTCCTTACAATACCTACACGCGCCGTGGCCTGCCGCCGACGCCGATCGCCCTGCCGGGCGTGGCGTCGCTGCAGGCCGCCGTGAACCCCGCCCCGACCGCGGCACTCTACTTCGTTGCGAAGGGCGACGGGACCAGCGTGTTCTCGGACACGCTGGGCGATCACAACAAGGCCGTGGACAAATACATTCGAGGTCAATGATGGCGCGTGGAAAATTCATCACGTTCGAAGGGATCGACGGCGCGGGCAAGACGACGCACCTCGCCTGGTTCTGCGAACATCTGCGCGCGAAGGTCGCGCCGACCGGCCGGCAGGTCGTGCAGACTCGCGAGCCGGGCGGCACGGCGCTGGGCGAGGCGCTGCGCGCGGTGCTGCTGGAGCAGCCGATGGACCTCGAGACCGAGGCGCTGCTGATGTTCGCGAGCCGCCGCGAGCATCTCGCGCGCGTGATCGAGCCGGCCGTCACGCGCGGCGACTGGGTGGTCTCGGACCGCTTCACCGACGCGACGTTCGCCTACCAGGGCGGCGGCCGCGGGCTGCCGCGCGACAAGCTCGAGGCGCTCGAACGCTGGGTGCAGGGCGGCTTCCAGCCCGACCTGACGATCCTGTTCGACGTGCCGCCCGAGGTGGCGAGCGAGCGGCGCGGCGCGGTGCGCGCGCCCGACAAGTTCGAGAGCGAGAGCGAGGCGTTCTTCCAGCGCACGCGCGCCGAATACCTGCGCCGCGCCGAGGAAGCGCCGTACCGCTTCCTGATCGTCGACGCGACGCAGTCGATCGCGCAGATCCAGCGGCAGCTCGAAGGCGTGCTGGCCGCGCTCTGATGCCGCCCGCCGCTCCTACGACCCGCTCATCCGACCAGAGGCCGAGATACCGATGATCTATCCGTGGCAAACCGACGACTGGGACCGGCTGCAGGCGCTGCGCGCGCACTGGCCGCATGCGCTGCTGCTGCACGGCCAGGCCGGCATCGGCAAGCTGCGCTTCGCCCAGCATCTGGCGCAGGGCCTGCTTTGCGAGTCGCCGCGAGGCAACGGCGAGCCGTGCGGCACGTGCCCGGCCTGCACCTGGTTCGGGCAGGGCAACCATCCCGACTACCGGATCGTGCTGCCCGAGGCGCTGGCCGGCGAGGCGCCCGGCGCCGTGGCCGAGGAGCCGAAGGCCGACGCCGACGAGGGCGGCAAGAAAACCCGCACGCCGAGCAAGGAGATCAAGATCGAGCAGGTGCGCGGCTTGCTCGACTTCGTCGGGGTCGGCTCGCATCGCGGCGGCGCGCGCGTGGTGGTGCTGTATCCGGCCGAGGCGCTCAACGTGGCGGCCGCCAACGCGCTGCTGAAGACACTCGAGGAGCCGCCCGCGGGCGTGGTGTTCCTGCTCGTCTCGGCGCGGCTCGACCGGCTGCTGCCGACCATCATCAGCCGCTGCCGGCAATGGCCGATGACGGTGCCCTCGCACGCGGCGGCGGTGGCCTGGCTCGCCGCCGAGCACGTGGACGACGCGGCCGCGCTGCTGGCCGAGGCCGGCGGCGCGCCGCTCGCCGCGCTCGCGCTGGCGAGCGACGAGCACCGGCCGCTGCGCGACTGGACGCTCGCGCAGCTGGCGGCCGGCGCGCGCTGCGATCCGTTCGCCTGCGGGGAGTCGCTGCAGAAGCTGCCGATGCCGCTCGTGCTCGGCTGGCTGCAGCGCTGGCTCTACGACCTGCTGGCCGAGCGCAGCGCCGGCCGGCCGCGCTATTTCCCGGCGCAGCGCGAGGCGCTCGCGCGCTGCGCGGCCGCGCTCGACGCCGACGCGTTCACGCGCTTCATGAAGACCGTCACGCGGCAGCGCATGGTGGAGAACCACCCGCTCAACGCGCGGCTCGTGTTCGAGGAACTGTTCCTCGGCTACCGCGCGCTCTACGCCTGAACCCGGCCGCCGGCCCACCCCGAACCCAGACAGGAAGCGCAGATGTTCGTCGATTCCCATTGCCACATCAATTTCGAAGGCCTCGCCGAGCGCCTGCCCGAGGTGCTCGCCAACATGCGCGAGCAGCAGGTCACGCACGCGCTTTGCGTGTCGGTCGACCTGGAGACGCTGCCGGCGGTGCTCGACATCGCCGAGCGCCATGACAACGTGTTCGCCTCGGTGGGCGTGCATCCGGACCACGAGGACGTGAAGGAGCCGACGCTCGCCGAACTCGTCGAGCTGGCCGCGCACCCGAAGGTGGTCGCGATCGGCGAGACCGGGCTCGACTACTACCGGCTCGGCGAGCGCACGCTTGCCGACATGGAGTGGCAGCGCGAGCGGTTTCGCACCCACATCCGCGCCGCGCGCGAGACCATGAAGCCGCTCATCATCCACACCCGCGCCTCGGCCGACGACACGCTGCGGCTGATGGCCGAGGAGGGCGCCTCGGAGGCCGGCGGCGTGATGCACTGCTTCACCGAGCCGTGGCCGGTGGCCGAGGCCGCGCTCGCGCAGAACTTCCACATCTCGCTGTCGGGCATCGTCACGTTCAAGAAAGCCGAGGACGTGCAGGACGTGGCGCGGCGCGTGCCGCTCGAGCGGCTGCTGATCGAAACCGACTCGCCGTACCTCGCGCCGGTGCCGTATCGCGGCAAGCCGAATGAACCTGCGTACGTCAGTTATGTCGGACGCTTTATCGCGGCACAGCGCGGCATCAGCGACGAAGCGCTGGCCGCCGCGACCTCGCAGAACTTTTTCCGGCTGTTCGGCATCGCCGCCTGACGCGGTGCCGGCCCGGAACAACCCAGGGAAGGAGCCAAAATCAATGAAAACGATCCACGGTGCATCCACGATTCGCCCCGGCGCCGCGCTGCGCGCGCTCGTCGTCGCCGCCGGCGTGGCCGCGGGCCTCGCCGCGCCGCTCGCGCAGGCCGAATCGCGCGACGCGATCGTCAAGGCCGTCAAGTTCGACGACATCGACGACATCGCGAAACAGCTGAAGCACGGCCTCGACCCGAACCTGACCGACGACCGCGGCAACCCGCTGCTCGTGATCGCCGCGCGCGAGAAGTCCGACAAGGTCGCCGAGGCGCTCGCCGCCGCGCCGAACGTCGATCTGGAAAAGACCGATCCGGCCGGCGAGAACGGCCTGATGATGGCCTCGCTCAACGGCGACCTGCCGCTCGTCAAGTACCTGGTGGACAAGGGCGCCGAGGTCAGCAAGAAGGGCTGGACGGCGCTGCACTACGCGGCCACCAACGGCCACGACGACGTGGTCAGCTACCTGCTCGACAAGTCCGCCTACATCGACGCCGGCTCGCCGAACGGCACCACGCCGCTGATGATGGCCGCGCGCGGCAACCACGACACCACCGTCACGCTGCTGCTCGACCAAGGCGCCGATCCGGCCATCAAGAACCAGGTCGGCGTGACCGCGCTCGAGTTCGCGAAGCACTATCAGGCGCCCGACGCGGTCGCGATTTTGTCGAAGCGCACGGTGCGGATCGGCGATGCGCGGCCCGCGAATGCGGCCAATGGTCAAAACAGTGCAAAATAGCGGTTTTGGGCGCGGCGCTTGCCGCGCCGTTTTTGTCGTGCCGGCCTGACGCCGCCGACCTGACATAAAGGAACATCCAATGTTGCGGGCTCTGTTTTTTACCGCCGCGTTCGTCGTGCCGCTCTCGGCGCACGCCTTCACGGCCGGTGATCTCGACAAGCTCTGTGCGAAGACCGACGTGAAGTCTCGCGCGTCGTGCGGCGCGTATATCGAGGGCGCCGCCGACGGCGTCTACAACACGATCGACGCGATCGGCGGCACCACCGGGCCGCGCGTCGGCCAGTATTTCTGCCTGCCGCCCGACATCAAGGCGCAGCAGATGACGGACGCGATCCGCAAGTACGTCGCCGAGAACCCGAAGATCGTCGACTACAACGCCAGCACGGCGGTGTCGCTCGGGCTCGGCAAGGCGTTTCCGTGCCGCAACGTGAACTGAGCGCCGGGCGCGCGGCTGCCTGAGCTTGCCCAAGCGCGCCTGAGCCCTCCCGAGCCCACCGTTGCGCGACGGCTGGCGTGCCGCCGGCACCCGGCCGCTGCGCCCCGGCGCGAGCGGGGCTGCCTTTGGCCCGCCGCGCCATCCGACCACCCCGCGCGGGAATCCCGGTTCCCGCCCCTGACGATGCAGCCACCGCGCGATGACGACGACGCTCGATCAACTCGCGGCCATCGCCGATGCGCCGCTCCACTCCTGGCCGGGTACGCTGCTGGTCGCCGTGCTGCTGCTGGCCGCCGTGACCGGCATCCACTGGCTCGGCGCGCGCGTGGTGATCCCGCTTGCGCGGCCCTATCCGTTCATGAGCGTGATCGTGCGCTACATCGACCGGCCCGCGCTAGCGGTGCTGGCCTTTCTCGCGCTCGAATTCCTCTCGCTGCAGGTCGCCGACGAGCTGTCGCACGCGGGCGGCCTGCGCACGCTGTCGGCGGTCGGGCTGATCGTCTCGCTGACCTGGCTGCTGATGCGGCTGGCCGCGGCGACCGGCGAGGCGATCGTGCTGGCCCACCCGGTCGACACGCCGAACAACCTGGAGGCGCGCCGGATCCACACCCAGGCGCGCGTGCTGGCGCGCTCGGTGATGGTGGTGATCGTGATCATCGGCACCGGCGCCGCGCTGATGACGTTCCCGAACGTGCGCCAGATCGGCGCCAGCCTGCTGGCCTCGGCGGGCGTGGCCGGGCTGGTCGCCGGTATCGCCGCGCGGCCGGTGCTCGGCAACCTGATCGCGGGCCTGCAGATCGGCCTGTCGCAGCCGATCCGGCTCGACGACGTGGTGGTGATCCAGGGCGAGTGGGGGCGCATCGAGGAGATCACCGGCACCTACGTGTCGGTGCGGCTCTGGGACCAGCGGCGGCTGGTGGTGCCGCTGCAGTGGTTCATCGAGAACCCGTTCCAGAACTGGACGCGCAACAGCGCCGAGATCATCGGCACCGTGTTTCTGTTCGTCGACTACCGCACGCCGCTCGCGCCGCTGCGCGACGAGCTGGCGAGGATCGTCACCTCGGCGCCCGAATGGGACGGCCGCGTGCAGGTGCTGCAGGTGACCGACGCGACCGAGCGCTCGATCCAGCTGCGCGCGCTGGTCAGCTCGCCCGACTCGTCGCTGTCTTGGGACTTGCGCTGCCGCGTGCGCGAAGGGCTGATCGCGTTCCTGCAGACGCATTATCCGGACAGCCTGCCGCGCGGCCGCATGGAGCTTGCCACGCCGGGCAGCAACGACACGCCGAACCTGCCGTCGTGGCTGCCGGGCGAGCCTGCGTCGAGCACCGCCGCGAACACGCCGGCCGATCCGACCGCCACCGAGACGGTGTCGGTGCGCTGACGGCCGCGCCAGCCCGCTTCCCTGCCGCGAACGCCCCATGCCGATGCCCGATTCCGCCGCGCCGCTGCCGCCGCTGAGCGCGCTCGCGATCGCCAACTACCGCTCGCTGCGCGACTTCATCGTGCCGCTGGCCGGGCTCAACGTCGTGACGGGGCCGAACGGCAGCGGCAAGTCGAGCGTCTACCGCGCGCTGCGGCTGCTGGCCGACACCGCGCAGGGCCGCGCGATCCCGTCGCTGGCGCGCGAGGGCGGGCTGGCCTCGACGCTGTGGGCCGGCCCCGAGCGCTTCTCGCGCGCGATGCTGGCGGGCGAGGCGCCCGTCGAGCCGCTGGTGCGCAGGGAGCCGGTGTCGCTGCGGCTCGGCTTCGCCTGCGCCGATTTCGGCTATGCGATCGATCTCGGCATGCCGATCGTGAACGAACGCACGCTGTTCGGCCGCGACCCGGTGATCAAGCGCGAGTGCGTCTGGAGCGGCACGCTGCTGCGGCCGTCCGCGCTGCTCGTCGATCGCCGCGGCGCGCAGATCCGCACGCGCGACGCGGCGGGCGACTGGCGCACCGTGCCGCAACCGGTCGCGTCGTTCGACAGCATGCTGACCGAATTCGTCGATCCGGCCGGCGCGCCCGAGATGATCGCGCTGCGCGAGCGGATCCGCTCGTGGCGCTTCTACGACCATTTCCGCACCGACGCCGACGCACCCGCGCGGCGCGCGCAGATCGGCACCCACACGCCGGTGCTGGCCGACGACGGCGCCGACCTGGCCGCCGCGCTGCAGACGATCCGCGAGATCGGCGACGCCGAGGCGCTCGACGCGACCATCGACGACGCGTTCCCCGGCGCGCGGCTCGCGGTGGACGACGCGGCCGGGCGCGGCCGTTTCGAGGTGACGATGCGCCAGCCCGGGCTGCTGCGCCCGCTCGGCGCGGCCGAGCTGTCGGACGGCACGCTGCGCTACCTGCTGCTGGCCGCCGCGCTGCTCACGCCGCGCCCGCCGGCCCTGCTGGTGCTGAACGAACCCGAGACGAGCCTGCATCCGGACCTGCTGCCGGCGCTCGGCCGGCTGATCGCGCTGGCCGCGGCGCGCTCGCAGGTGATCGTGGTCTCGCACGCGGCACGGCTCGTCGCCACGCTCGAACGCGAGGCCGACAGCCTGTCGCTGGTGCTGGACAAGCGGCTCGGCGAGACCCGCGTCGACGACGAGGCGCTCGACCGGCCCGCCTGGAAGTGGCCATCGCGTTGAGCGCCCGGTGCCGGGCCGGCGAGCCCGCATCGGTCGACCCCCGAGAGCGGAAAAAATGACCGACGCGAATGTATCCGTGCTGTAACAAGGTCCAGAAAATGCAATCCCGCTGCCGCCGGCCACGGCGATCGCGAATAATATCGGGAGACGGTGCCCCGCTGTTGCGGCACCGCCGACGGGCATCCCGGAGATAAAACGATGAAGATTGCTCAGATCGCGCCATTGACCGAATCCGTGCCGCCGAAGCTCTACGGCGGCACCGAACGCGTCGTCTCCTACATCACGGAGGCGCTGGTCGAACTCGGCCACGACGTGACGCTGTTCGCGAGCGGGGACTCGCACACCAGCGCGAAGCTGGATGCGGTATGGCCGCGCGCGATGCGGCTCGACGTGTCGATCCGTGACCGCGTGGCGCCGCACATGCTGCTGATGGAGCGCGTCGCGCGTCGCGCGAGCGAGTTCGACGTGCTGCATTTCCACATGGACTATTACTCGTTCTCGGTGTTCAAGCGCCAGCCGGTGCCGTTCCTCACGACGCTGCACGGCCGCCTGGACCTGCTCGAACAGCAGCCGATCTTCGACCTGTTCGACACCGCGCCGGTGGTCTCGATCTCGAACGCGCAGCGCCAGCCGCTGCCGCGCGCGAACTGGCTGAAGACGGTGCAGCACGGCCTGCCCGACACGCTCTACACGCCGCAGCCGGTCGAGCCGCGCTATCTCGCGTTCCTGGGCCGGATCTCGCCCGAGAAGCGCGTGGACCGCGCGATCCGGATCGCCGAGCGCTGCGGCCTGCCGATCCGCATCGCCGCGAAGATCGACGCGGCCGACGAGGAATACTTCGAACGCAAGATCAAGCCGCTGTTCGCGCTGCCGCATGTCGAGTACATCGGCGAGATCGCCGACGGCGACAAGGCCGCGTTCCTGTCCGGCGCGCATGCGCTGCTGTTCCCGATCGACTGGCCCGAGCCGTTCGGGCTCGTGATGATCGAGGCGATGGCCTGCGGCACGCCGGTGATCGGCTTCAACCGCGGCGCGGTGCCCGAGGTGATCGAGGAAGGGCTGACGGGCTTCATCGTCGAGGACGAGATCGGCGCGGTGGCCGCCGTAAACCGCCTGCCGCTGCTGTCGCGCACGCGCGTGCGGCAGCGCTTCGAGGAGCGCTTCACGTCGCGCCGCATGGCGCAGCAGTACGTGGACGTCTATCAGGCGCTGATCCGCGCGCAGAAGCGTTCGCGCTTCAAGGTGATCGATTCGGCCTCCTGATCCGGCATGCCGGACGAAAAATGGCGCCCTTCGCGGGCGCCATTTTTTTGGTTCCTCGCAGCGGCGGGGCCTCGAAATCCAGAGCGGCCCCCGCCGCCCGCGCGATCACAGATCCAGCTTCGTCACCTTGGTGCCGTTGATCGACACGTCGCCCATCAGGCCGGCGTTGGTCAGCACCACCACTTCGACCGGCGCCGTGGCCGTGTTCGAATCGACCGCGCCGTTGGCGCCCATCTTGACCAGCGCGACCGAGGCGTCGGCACCGGCGGCCCAGCCGTTCGAGGCGCGGAATTTGTCGAGCGAATCCTGCGTCATGAACAGGAAGATGACGGCCTTCGACTGCGCGCCGGCCTGCAGGCCCACCGACAGCGACGAGGTGTTGAAGTACCCGATGGTGCTGCCGCCCACGCGCAGCGCACCGTTACCCGATTGCGCGCCGACGATGAAGCCGGCCTGCAGCACTTCCGGGAACACCAGCATGCCGCGCGACTTCGCCGCCAGTTCGCGCGAGCCGGGCACCGTGGAATAGAGGCGCGAGAGCGTGGCGTTCACGCTGGCGTCGATGGCCTGGCGCTTCGATGCGTTGGTCGAGGCGGTCGCGGGCTTGTCGGGCGTGGTGGTGCAGCCGGCGAGCGCGAGGCTGCCGACGATGAGCGCGGCGGCGGCTTTCAACACGAGATTGCGTTTTTGCATCGTTTTTCTCCATCAGGTGTGGTTTCGCGGGTTGTCCCGCCAAAACAGGGCAATGCGTCCCGAGTTATATCACAGCGATCCGTATCTTTTTTTCTCCCTCACGTAAAAAAAGCGTCAAATCGTTAAGTTTGGTTAAACCTTTGTTTTTGAGACTAAATTTCTGAATTGACGGAGCGGAGAGAGGGCAGGGACCGGGTGCGAAAATCGTCCGGAAATCGGTCTGAAGCGAGCCGGAAAACGCGCCGCAAAACGATCGTGGGGCGTCCGTTTCGATGCCTGCTCCGGCGCACGGCCAGGCCGCTGTCGCGAACACGGCGGCTCCGCGTCGGACGCGCCACGGCTCGATGTCATGCGGCGCGCCCGATCAGGCGGCGGCGGGCGGATCGACGGGCGGCACCGGGGCATGCCGCAGCGCGCGCCGCAGCAGCCCGATCGCCGCGCCGAACGCGAACAGCAGCGCGGCGGGCGCGATCCAGTAGCCGATCAGCGCGTGGAGCAGATAGGTCGCGAGCGTGCGCCGGCGCAGCGCGTATTCGACCTCGGCCTCGTGCTGGCGCGGCGCGTTGGCGGCCAGCACCGCGTCGGGGCAGCCGGCCGCGCGCGCGGCCTCGGGCGTGCCGCGGCAGCGCGCGGCGAAACCGGCGGCCTGCTGCGCGTCGCTGAACTGCCAGCTGCTCAGTTCGCGCTGCAGGTCGGCGCGGTTGTAGGCGGATTCGTCCCGGACCTCGCGGACCGCGACGATCGCGACCGGGATGGCCCAGCAGGCCACGACCAGCAGCCAGCGGCGTAACCAGCGACGGCGTCTCGTTGTCATTGCTGCCTCCGTTCTCGTGCGGGGCGATGCTTGTGGCGTGGCGTGGCGTGGCGCGGGCATGGCCGGCCCTCGGGTGACGGCAGGCGGATCGGTTTCACGCGCGCGGCTCATCCATCATAGGAGAAAACGCGGCGCGGCACGGGGCGGATTGGGGCGACGGGAGCGAACGGAAGCGGGCGGGGCCGCCATGAAAAATGCCGCGCCCGCGTGAGCGGGGCGCGGCATCGAGCGGGCGCGGGAGCGTCAGGCCGCGGGCTGGTTCGACAGGCAGCTCTTCATGAACGCCTTGCGATCGTCGCCCTTCTTGCCGGCCGCCTGCGTGTTGCAGGCCTTCATCTTGTCCTGCTGGGACATCTTCGGTTTCGCGGACAGACAGTCCTTCATGAAGGCCTTGCGCTCGTCGCCCGACTTGCCGGCCGCCTGCGCGTTGCACGCCTTCATCTTGTCCTGCTGGCTGTTGGCGGCAAACGCGGGCGAAGCCAGCATGCCGCCGACGAGCAGCGCGGCCATCAGCGATCGGATTTTCATTGGACACTCCCGTTGGGTAATTGGCGTTCTCGTGACACCGGACGTCACGCGCGGCTGCGCGCAACGCGAGGCCATTATGGCAAATCATCCCGAAAATACCAAAATGGGCAAACGCGAGGCCCGGCGCGGGCGAGCGCGCGGCGCGCCGGCGCCGGAGGCCGTCGTGGCGAGTGCTTCCGGCACCGGGCGCGAAGGATTGCCGACGCGCGGCGGACAGCGATTACAATCGCGGCCATGACCTATTCGACTCCCCACCCGAACTTGGCCGGCGCCGCGCCGGCGCTGCCGCGCATCGCGGTCCTCGCCACCGGCGGCACGATCGCCGGCGCCGCTCCCGACGCCACCAACACGGCCGGCTACCAGGCCGGCGCGCTCGGCATCGCCTCGCTGCTCGACGCGGTGCCGGCGCTCGCGCGCGTCGCGCGGATCGAAGGCGAGCAGATCGCCAGCATCGACAGCAAGGATCTCGAGCCGGCGCTCTGGAGCGCGCTGGCCGCGCGCATCGACGCGCTCGCGGCCGACGACGGGATCGACGGCATCGTGATCACGCACGGCACCGACACGCTCGAAGAAACCGCCTGCCTGCTGCACCTGACCGTCAAGACCCGCAAGCCGGTGGTGCTGACGGCCGCGATGCGGCCCGCCACGGCGCTGTCCCCGGACGGCCCGCTGAACCTGCTCAACGCGGTGACCGTCGCCGCGCACCGCGCTGCGCACGGGCAGGGCGTGCTGGTCGCGTTCAACAACAAGATCCACAGCGGGCGCGACGTCGTGAAGACCAGCACCTATGCCGTCGACGCGTTCCAGTCGCCGGAGCTGGGCGTGCTGGGCTGGGTGCAGGACGGCCGCGTCGAGTTCGCGCGCGGCGTCACGCGCCCACATACGGCGGCCACGCGTTTCTCGATCGGTACCGACTGGCCGGCCGTGGAGGTCGTCACGAGCTACGCGGGCGTGTCGCGGCTTGGCGTCGATGCGCTGGTGGCCGCCGGCGTGAAGGGCATCGTGGTGGCCGGCACCGGCAACGGCTCGATCCACGCGCGGCTGCAGGAAGCGCTCGTCGAGGCCGCGCGGCGCGGCGTGGCGGTGGTGCGCGCCTCGCGCGTCGGCTCGGGGCACGTGATGCGCAACGGCGCGGCCAACGACGACGCGCTGCGCTTCGTCAGCGCCGGCTCGCTGAACCCGTTCAAGGCGCGCGTGCTGCTGATGCTCGCGCTCGCGGCCGGCGTGAGCGACCCGGCCGAACTGCAGACGGTGTTCGATACCTACTGAGGCGCGGCGCCTCGCGTCGACGCATGTGAAAAACGGACCCAGCGGTCCGTTTTTTCATGGCCGCTTCCGATCGAAGCGGCCGGCGTGAGAAGCAGGGAAATGATGAGGATCGCTGACGAATCCGACAAGCGGACACCCGACGACGACGTCTGACCGACCAAGGCTTCCCCGGCGCCGCCGGGTGCCGCTGCGGACCCCACCAGCCGCTCTCAGCCCAGAGCGGCCTTCAACCGCCCGCCGGACCCGAAGACCCGGCGGGCGCCCCACCGTGCGGCGCGGCGCGTGGCCGGCGCGCCGCGCCCGCGCTCACTTCGGCTCGGCGATCTCGAGGTTCGACATGATCTCGAGCGCGCGGACGATGCCCGAGTGATCCCAGGCCTTGCCGCCGTGCGCGGCGCACACGCTGAACAGCTGCTGCGCGCTCGCGGTATGGGGCAGCGCGAGGCCGAGGCGGCGCGCGCCGTCGAGCGCGAGGTTCAGGTCCTTCTGGTGCAGCTCGATGCGGAAACCCGGCTCGAACGTGCGCTTCGTCATCCGCTCGCCGTGCAGCTCGAGGATCCGCGACGACGCGAAGCCGCCCATCAGCGCGCGCCGCACGCGCTCCGGATCGGCGCCCGAGCGGGCCGCGAACAGCAGCGCCTCGGCCACCGCCTCCAGGTTCAGCGCGACGATGATCTGGTTCGCCACCTTGGTGGTCTGGCCGGCGCCGTTGTTGCCCACCAGCGAGATGTTCCTGCCCATCAGCTCGAACAGCGGCCGGGCCCGTTCGAACGCCTGCTCGGGGCCGCCCACCATGATCGTCAGCGTCGCGTCGCGCGCGCCGACCTCGCCGCCCGACACCGGCGCGTCGAGGTAGTCGCAGCCGAGCGCATTGATCTGCCTGGCGAATTCCTGCGTGTCGAGCGGCGAGATCGAGCTCATGTCGATCACCAGCTTGCCGGCCGTCAGGCCCTTCGCGACGCCGTCGTCGGCGAACAGCACGCTGCGCACGTCGGGCGTGTCCGGCACCATCGAGATGATGATCTCGGCGCTGTCGGCCACCGCCGTCGAGTTCGCGACCACGCGGGCCTGCCCGCGCAGGTCGTCGGGCACCGGGAAGGCGCCGTTGACGACCAGCGAGTGGCCGCCCTTGATCAGGTTGCGGGCCATGTGCGAGCCCATGATGCCGAGGCCGATGAAACCGATCGTTGCCATGTCAGAGTGTCTCCGTGGGGATATGAGGAAAGGGGAGCGTCAGGCGTGCTCGGCGCTGCGCTGCTTCGCTTCGCGCAGCCAGCCGAGCCCGTCGCGGGTGGTCGTGCGCGGCTTGTACTCGCAGCCGACGTAGCCGTCGTAGCCGAGCTCGTCGAGCAGGTCGAACAGGTAGGCGTAGCGGATCTCGCCGGTGCCGGGCTCGTGGCGGCCCGGGTTGTCGGCCAGCTGGACGTGCCCGATCGCCGGCAGGTTCGCGCGCAGCGTCGCCGCCAGTTCGCCCTCCATGCGTTGCATGTGATAGATGTCGTACTGCAGGAACAGGTTGTCGGAGCCCACCGCGCGGATCACGTCGAGCGCTTCGGCCGAACGGTTCAGCGCGAAGCCGGGGAGGTCGTGGTGATTGCACGGCTCGACCAGCAGCCGGATCCCTTCGCGCTTGAGGGTCTCGGCGGCGAAGCGCAGGTTCTCGACGATCGTCACGTGGGTGGTGTCGCGCGGCACGCTCGCCGACGCGATGCCGACCAGGCAGTTCAGCTGCGGCACGCCGAGCGCCTTCGCGTAGTCGATCGCGCGGCCCACGCCGTCCTGGAACTCGGCGCGCCGGTCGGGCAGGCAGGCGATGCCGCGCTCGCCCTGGTCCCAGTTGCCGGCCGGCAGGTTGTGCAGCACCAGCTTCAGGCGATGGGCGGCGAGCCGCTCGGCCAGTTCCTCTTTCGCGTAGGGGTACGGGAACAGGAACTCGACGGCGTCGAAGCCCGCGTCGGCGGCGGCCTTGAACCGCTCGAGGAACGGCACTTCGTTGAACAGCATCGTCAGGTTCGCGGCGAATTTCGGCATGGCGGGTGTCTCCGGTCGGTCAGAAGGAAGCAAGGGTCAATCGAGCAGCGAGATCGCGGTCGGCGCGTGTTCGGGCCGCTCGGCGAGCGGTTCGAACTCGTTGATCGCGTCGATCTCGGCGCCCATCGCGATGTTGGTCACGCGTTCGAGGATCACCTCCACCACCACCGGCACGCTGAACTCGGCGATCAACTGCTTGGCCTGCTCGAAGGCGGGCGCGATCTGTTCCGGTTTGGTCACGCGCAGCGCCTTGCAACCGAGCCCCTCGGCCACGGCGACGTGGTCCACGCCGTAGCTGCCGAGTTCGGGCGCGTTGACGTTCTCGAACGCGAGCTGCACGCAGTAGTCCATGTCGAACGCGCGCTGCGCCTGGCGGATCAGGCCCAGGTACGAGTTGTTCACCACCACGTGGACGTAGGGCAGCTTGAACTGCGCGCCCACCGCGAGTTCCTCGATCATGAACTGGAAGTCGTAGTCGCCCGACAGCGCGACGATCGGCCGGCCCGGGTCCGCGGCGCGCACGCCGAGCGCGGCCGGGATGGTCCAGCCGAGCGGGCCAGCCTGCCCGCAGTTGATCCAGTTGCGCGCCTTGTAGACGTGCAGGAACTGCGCGCCGGCGATCTGCGACAGGCCGATCGTGCTGACGTAGCAGGTGTTGCGGCCGAACGCCTTGTTCATTTCCTCGTAGACGCGCTGCGGCTTGACCGGCACGTCGTCGAAATGGGTCTTGCGCTGCAGCGTCTGCTTGCGCTGCCGGCAGTCGGCCACCCAGGCGCCGCGATCCTGGAGGCGGCCGGACGCCTTCCATTCGCGCGCCACCGCCACGAACAGCTCGAGCGCGGCCTTCGCGTCGGACACGATGCCGAGGTCGGGGCCGAACACGCGGCCGATCTGGGTCGGCTCGATGTCGACGTGGACGAACTTGCGGCCCTTCGTGTAGACCTCGACGCTGCCGGTGTGGCGGTTGGCCCAGCGGTTGCCGATGCCGAGCACGAAGTCCGAGGCGAGCAGCGTGGCGTTGCCGTAGCGGTGCGAGGTCTGCAGCCCGACCATGCCGGCCATCAGCGGGTGATCGTCGGGAATCGCGCCCCACGACATCAGCGTCGGGATCACCGGCACGCCGAGCGTTTCCGCGAACTCGACCAGCAGATCCTCGGCCGCCGCGTTCAGCACGCCGCCGCCCGACACGATCAGCGGCCGCTCGGCCTCGTTGAGCATCGTGAGCGCGGCCTCGATCTGGGCGCGCGTGGCGGCCGGCTTGTAGGCCGGCAGCGGCGCGTAGGTGTCGATGTCGAACTCGATCTCGGCCAGCTGCACGTCGATCGGCAGGTCGATCAGCACCGGGCCGGGGCGGCCCGAGCGCATCAGGTGGAAGGCCTGCTGGAACACGCGCGGCACCAGGGCCGGCTCGCGCACCGTGACGGCCCACTTGGTGACCGGCTTGGCGATCGATTCGATGTCGACGGCCTGGAAGTCTTCCTTGTAGAGCCGCGCGCGCGGCGCCTGCCCCGTGATCGCGAGGATCGGGATCGAATCGGCCCAGGCCGAGTAGAGGCCGGTGATCATGTCGGTGCCGGCCGGCCCCGAGGTGCCGATGCACACGCCGATGTTGCCCGGCGCGGCGCGCGTGTAGCCCTCGGCCATGTGCGAGGCGCCCTCGACGTGGCGCGCCAGCACGTGGCCGATCGCGCCCGACTTGCGCAGCGCGGAGTAGAACGGGTTGATCGCGGCGCCCGGCACGCCGAAGGCGGTCTGGATGCCTTCCTTCTCGAGCACCAGCACTGCGGCGTCGACGGCTCTCATCTTGGCCATGAATGTCTCCTTGGAAATCACGGATCACGTTGTCGTCGCCACTGTAGGTCGACGTGAAAGCTTTGATAAGATCGGCGCTCGTCGCTTATTTCGAAACTAAAAGTATCGAATGCCGCCTGGACGGGCTGTCCGGCGCATCGATCGAGGCACCGGGAGGCCGCCGATGGACCGCTTCAAGCAGATCGAGACGTTCGTGCGCGTGGCCGACGCGGGCAGCCTGGCCGCCGCCGCGCTCGAGGAGGGGGTGTCGCCCGTCGTGCTGGGGCGGCGCATCGACGCGCTGGAGAAGCGGCTCGGCGTGAAGCTGATGTACCGCTCGACACGGCGGCTGGTGGTGAGCGAGGAGGGCGCCGCGTTCCTCGAACGCTGCCGCGGGCTGCTCGGCGACTGGGACCAGGCCGAGAACGAGCTGGCGGCCGGGCGCCGCGCCGTGAACGGGCACCTGATCGTGTCGGCGCCGGCCGCGTTCGGCCGCAAGCACGTCGCGCCGCTCGCGCCGGCCTTCGTCGCCGACAAGCCGGACCTGCAGCTGTCGTTCAACCTGACCGACCGCGTCGTCGATCTGGTCCGCGAGGGCTACGATCTGTCGATCCGGATCGGCGGCGCCGTCGATCCGAACTTCGTCGCGGTGAAGCTCGCGAACAACCGCCGCGTGGTGTGCGGCACGCCCGACTATTTCCGCCGGCACGGCCGGCCGCAGTCGCTCGACGACCTGCCGAAGCACAACTGCCTCGCCTTCAACCTGCAAGGGGGGCAGAACCGCGGCTGGTATTTCCGCCGCAACGGGAAGCTCGTGACGATCCGCGTGGCCGGCAACCTCGACTGCAACGACGGCGAGCTGCTGCACCGCTGGGCCTCGGAAGGGCTCGGGCTCGGCTGGCGCTCGACCTGGGAGATCGCGCGGCAGCTGGAGACGGGCGAGCTCGAGACGGTGCTCGACGACTACGCGCTGCCCGATTACGACATCCTCGCCGTCTACCCGCAGCAGCGATACGTGCCGGCGCGCGTGCGCTATTTCATCGATTACCTGCGCGACGCCTATGCGCGGCCGGGCTACTGGAGCGGCCCGGGCTGAGGCCGCGGCGGGCCGGTTTGCCCCGGGCGATCGCGCCCCACGGTCAAGTCGTTGAAAACACGGCCGATTCAGCGGGCGGACGAAGCGAAACCATTGCACGGGCCTGCCGTTCGGGTTAGAATCTTCGGCTTCTCACTTGCCACACCGGTTCCGACGCCCGGGTGGCTTTAATCCACAAGGAGTGTGTATGCGTCATTACGAAATCGTATTCATCGTGCATCCCGATCAGAGCGAGCAAGTGCCCGCGATGATCGAGCGTTACAAGTCCACGATCACCACGCGCGCTGGCCAGATCCACCGCGTCGAGGACTGGGGCCGTCGTCAACTGGCCTACATGATCGAGAAACTCGCTAAGGCTCACTACGTCTGCATGAACATCGAGTGCGACCAGGCGACGCTCGACGAACTCGAACACGCGTTCAAGTTCAACGACGCCGTGCTGCGTCACCTCATCGTCAAGATGAAGAAGGCCGAGACCGGCCCGTCGCCGATGATGAAGGAAGTTCAGCGCGAAGAAGCCAAGAAGGCCGCTGCCGCGCAGCCGGCCGAAGCGCAGGCTTAAGACCGGATCGGTCAAGCCATCAGGGTACGCATCACTTCGTGAACAGGCTGCAACTGACGGCGAGCGTCGTCGAGCGACAACCGGTGCGGTACACGCCGGCAGGCGTTCCGATCGCGAGTTGCACGCTGCAGCACCGCACGGAGGTCGTCGAGGCAGGCATCCGCCGACAGGTCGAAATGACGATCGAGGCGATGGCCGCCGGCGAGGCGAGCGGCAGGCTGGAACGCTGCGAGATGGGCGTCGAGACGCTCTTCACCGGCTTCCTGGCAAAAAAAAGCCGCAACGCGCGCACCCTGGTGTTTCACATCACAGCATTGCAGGACATAGGAAAGGACTGAATCATGCCCCGTCCCACTGGCAAGAAATTCGACAAGCGTCGTCAGCAACAAAACCCGCTCTTCAAGCGCAAGAAGTTCTGCCGTTTCACGGCAGCCGGTGTCGAGCAGATCGACTACAAGGACACCGAGACGCTGAAGGACTTCATCGGCGAGAACGGCAAGATCACGCCGGCGCGCCTGACGGGTACCAAGGCGCACTACCAGCGTCAGCTCGACACGGCCATCAAGCGCGCGCGTTTCCTCGCGCTGCTGCCGTACACCGACCAGCACAAGGCGTAAGCCGGCGACGCAATAAGGAGAATTCGAATGCAAATCATTCTGTTGGAAAAAGTCGCGAACCTGGGCAACCTGGGTGACATCGTCAAGGTCAAGGACGGCTACGCACGCAACTTCCTGATCCCGAATCGCAAGGCTCGCCGCGCGACGAAGGACGCGATCGCCGAATTCGAAGTCCGCCGCGCGGAACTCGAAAAGGTCGCCGCCGAGAAGCTGTCGGCCGCCCAGGCAATCGGCGAGAAGCTGAACGGCCAGTCGTTCCAGATCACGCAGAAGTCGGGCGTGGACGGCCGTCTGTTCGGCTCGGTCACGAACGCGGACATCGCGGAAGTGCTGAAGAAGGCCGGCTACGAAGTCGAGAAGGCGCAGGTTCGCCTGCCGGAAGGCCCGCTGAAGATGATCGGCGAGCACGGCGTGCAGGTCGCGCTGCACACGGACGTCGTGGTCGACGTGACGGTGAACGTGATCGGCGATCACGCTTAACGTACACTGACGCAAGCAGGTCCGGTTCGGGCGGCTCCGCCGTCCGGGCCACGAGGCAGGGCACGGGAAACCGGCCCTGCCTTTTTCGTTTTCGCTTCGCTCGTGATCCGATAGGGATCCAGCAGCGACCCGATGGCGGCGGCGGCCCGATGGCGGCTGGCGCATCCCGGCCCATTTCGCGATAATCCCAAGCCATGAACGTGCCGCACGACCCCCAAATCGAATCGCTGAAAGTCCCGCCGCACTCGGTCGAGGCCGAGCAATCGGTGCTGGGCGGCCTCCTGCTCGACAACAGCGCATGGGACCGCATCGCCGACTTCCTGTCGCAGCAGGATTTCTACCGCTACGATCACCGGCTGATCTACGAGCACATCGGGCGGCTGATCGCCTCGACGCGGCCGGCCGACGTGGTGACCGTGTACGAGGCGCTCGTCACCTCGGGCAAGGCCGACGACGTGGGCGGGCTGGCCTACCTGAACGCGCTTGCGCAGAACACGCCGAGCGCCGCGAACATCCGCCGCTACGCCGAAATCGTGCGCGATCGCGCGGTGCTGCGCCGGCTCGTGTCGGTGGCCGACGAGATCGCAGCCGACGCGTTCAATCCGCAGGGCAAGGAAGTGCGCCAGCTGCTCGACGAAGCCGAGTCGAAGGTGTTCTCGATCGCCGAGGAAGGCGCGCGCGGCACCCAGGGCTTCCTCGACATCGGACCGCTGCTCACGCAGGTGGTCGAGCGGATCGATACGCTCTATCACACCGCGAACCCGAGCGACGTGACGGGCACCCCGACCGGCTTCGTCGATCTCGACCGGATGACTTCGGGGATGCATGGCGGCGAGCTGATCATCGTGGCAGGACGGCCGTCGATGGGGAAGACCGCGTTCTCGATGAACATCGGCGAATACGTCGCCGTCGAATACGGCCTGCCGGTCGCCGTGTTCTCGATGGAAATGCCGGGCACCCAGCTCGTGATGCGGATGCTCGGCTCGGTGGGCCGGCTCGACCAGCACCGCATGCGTACCGGGCGCCTGACCGACGAGGACTGGCCGAAACTGACGCACGCGGTGCAGAAGATGAGCGAGGCGCAGCTGTTCATCGACGAGACGGGCGGCCTGAACCCGATGGAACTGCGTTCGCGCGCGCGCCGGCTCGCGCGGCAGTGCGGCAAGCTCGGCCTGATCATCGTCGACTACCTGCAGCTGATGACGGGGTCGTCGCAGGGCGAGAACCGCGCCACCGAAATTTCCGAAATCTCGCGTTCGCTGAAGAGCCTCGCCAAGGAGCTCGACGTGCCGGTGATCGCGCTCTCGCAGCTGAACCGCGGCCTCGAGCAGCGGCCCAACAAGCGCCCGGTGATGTCGGACCTGCGCGAGTCGGGCGCTATCGAACAGGATGCCGACGTGATCCTGTTCATCTACCGCGACGAGGTCTACAACCCCGACAGCCCCGACAAGGGCACCGCCGAGATCATCATCGGCAAGCAGCGTAACGGCCCGATCGGGCCGGTGCGCCTGACTTTCACGGGGCAATTCACGAAGTTCGACAACTTCGCCGGGTCGCAGCACTTCCATGGGGATTGACGCCCGCTTGTAAAGCCCGCGCCACGAAATGTTGTATCTGATCGTGGTGCGGTGCGCTTCACTGCAACCGTGGTTCCCGGAGACGGTACAATGACGCCGCTTTTGTGACAGTCATTTGACAATTTCCGGAAACTTCATGTTCGGCCGATTCATGCCCACCGAGGGCAAGTTCTTCGAAATCTTCAATTCGCACGCGAATTTCATCGTGGCCGGCGGCCGCGAGCTCGAATTGCTGATCGACAATCTCGCGGACGCCGAGATCCACAAGCAGAAGGTCCAGTCGGCCGAGAAATCGGCGGACAAGCTCACCCACGAAACGCTGGACCTGCTGCACAAGACCTTCATCACGCCGATCGATCGCGACGACATCCACAAGCTGATCACGACGATGGACGACGTCCTCGACCTGATGGAAGACGTCGCCACGGCCGTGCTGCTCTACGACGTGCAGGCCGTGACCGCGGAGGCGAGCCAGCTCGCGCGGATCGTCACGCAGACCGCGCAGCACCTGCAGCAGGCGGTGGCGCTGCTGTCGGACATGAAGCAGTCCGCGCGCATCCTCAAGGCCTGCGAGGAGATCGACCGCTGGGAGTCGGAGGCGGATCGCGTGCTGCGCTCGGCCATCTCGAAGCTGTTCCGCGAGGAGAACGACGTCAAGACGCTGATCAAGCTGAAGGCGGTCTACGAACTGCTCGAGGAAATCACCGACAAGTGCGAGGACGTGGCGAACATCATCGAAGGCATCGTGCTGGAAAACGCCTGAGCCGACGACGATGCATTCGATACAACTCGCCATCTGGGCCGTCGCGACGCTCGTGATCGTCGCGCTCGTGTTCGACTTCATGAACGGCTTCCACGACGCGGCGAACTCGATCGCCACGGTGGTCTCCACCGGCGTGCTGAAGCCGCAGCAGGCGGTCGCGTTCGCGGCCGTGTTCAACGTCATCGCCTATTTCGTGTTCCACCTGAAGGTCGCGCAGACCGTCGGCAAGGGCACCATCGATCCCGCGATCGTCGACCACTACGTGGTGTTCGGCGCGCTGGTCGGCGCGATCGGCTGGAACGTCATCACCTGGTATTACGGGATTCCGTCCAGCTCGTCGCATGCGTTGATCGGCGGGCTGGTCGGCGCGGCCGTCGCGAAGTCGGGCTGGGGCTCGCTGAACCTCGACGGGCTGATGAAGACGGTCGCCTTCATCTTCATTTCGCCGCTGCTGGGTTTCGTGCTCGGCTCGCTGTTCATGCTGGTGGTGTCGTGGTTCTATTTCCGCACGCCGCCGAGCAAGGTGGACCGGCGTTTCCGCAAGCTGCAGCTGGTCTCGGCCGGGCTCTACAGCCTCGGGCACGGCGGCAACGACGCGCAGAAGACGATCGGCATGATCTGGATGCTGCTGATCGCGACCGGCTACGCGTCCGCCGGCGCCGACGCGCCGCCGGTCTGGGTGATCGGCGCCTGCTACCTGTCGATGGGGCTCGGCACGCTGTTCGGCGGCTGGCGCATCGTGCGCACGATGGGGCAGAAGATCACCAAGCTCAAGCCGGTCGGCGGGTTCTGCGCCGAGCTGGGCGGCGCGATCACGCTGTTCTCGGCGTCGTGGCTCGGCATCCCCGTGTCGACCACGCACACCATCACGGGCGCGATCGTCGGCGTGGGCGCGACGCGCAAGCTGTCGGCCGTGCGCTGGGGCGTGGCCGGCAACATCGTCTGGGCCTGGGTGCTGACGATTCCAGCTTCGGCGCTGATCGCCGCGGCCGGCTGGTGGGTGGGGCACCGGGTGTTTTGATGCGTGATGGCGGCGGCCTTGTGTCGTGCCGCCGGAACCCGCGAGAACGTGAAGCAGCGCCGCGTGCCGATATGGCCGCGGCGTTTTGCTTTTTGAGGGGAGCGTGGTTCGGGTGGGTGCGTCGTGGCCCGCCGTTCGGCGGTGAACGCGAGGCCGGACTCAGTCGCTGCCGTTCGCGAAACGGGCGATCGGATCGTCGCCGTTGCCGGAGGCGGGTGGCGGTGCCGTCGAGGCGCGAATGATCCGCACGCCGTCGGGTGACGCCATCTGCGCCTGTCGTGCGGCCGCGCGTGCCGTGGGCGGGGGCGGTTCGAACGCGTCGGCGGCGGCGTCGATCGCGTCGGGCTCGGTGGTCGCGTTCGCCACGGGCGCCGGCGCGGTGTCGGGGGCGGCGGCATAGGCGCCGCCGCGTGGGGCGGCCGCCGTCTCGACGTTCGCGGAAGCGGACGGCATGACCGGTGCGGCCGGGTTCGTTGCAACGGCGGTTGTCGCCCCCGCGGCGCGGGCTTGGCGCTGCGCGGCCGACAGCGCGGCGGGCGGCGGCTCGAACGCATCGCCAGCGGGCGCGCTGTTCAGAATCGGCGGCGACATGCCATTGGTGGCGACGGTGGTGCCGGGTGCTGCTGCCGGCGCGGCCATGACTGCGGCCGGCGCCGGTGCGGCCGCAGGTGCCGCCTCGACCCGCGCGGCCGCGTAGGCCGGCACGGCGGCCGGCGCCGCGTGCGGCGTTGACGACAGCGACGGCGGCGGTGACGACAGCACCGGCTCGGGCGCGCGATTGTCGGCTTCGTAGGTCGGCGTGTCGAACGGCGTCGGCGTATGGCGTGGCGGCGCGACGCGCCGGATGCCGTCGAAGTGCCTGGCCCAGTAGGGGTTCGTCAGATAGTCGAGCCGCACCGTGCCGCCCGTCGAGGGCGCGTTGACGAAGCGCAGCTTGCCGACGTAGATCCCGACGTGCGAATGCGGCCGCCCGGTGGTGTTGAAGAACACGAGGTCGCCGGGTGCGATCTCGTCGGGTTCGACCGATACGCCGCGCGTGCTCATCTCGGCGGTGGTGCGCGGCAGCGACACGTTGGCGGCGCGCGACACGATATAGCGCACGAGGCCGCTGCAGTCGAAGCCGGCATCGGGCGTGTTGCCGCCCCAGCGGTAGGGAATGCCGACCAGGCTCATCGCCTGGATCGGGATTTCCTCGCGGCCGATGCTGTGATCGACGAAGTTCGGGAAGCCGGGCGGCGGCGCGAAGGCACGCGGCGTGGTGATGCGCGGGCTTGCCGACGAGCGTGCCGACTGCTGCTGCGGTGCGGTCGAGCACGCGGCAAGCAGGGAAACGACGACGATCGACAGCCAGATTCGCAGCATCGGGAGGAGGGCCGGGCGCCGGCGAGGCGCCCGCCGCATGACGACGGGTAATGCGGATGGTAGTCGGTCCGGCGGGGCTTCGGCAAGAACTCTTCAGGCGGGACTTGAAAAGCTGCCTGATTCTTGAGCAATTGAGGAAAAGTTTCTGCGCAAAAACTCTGGCCCTGAAAGCCTTCGGTTTTTAACGGGGCCGGATTATTGGCGGCGGCGGCGCGCCGGCATCCGGATGCGAGCCGCAGCTTTCGACCGTGGATTCAAACCAAAAAAAACGCCCCCGAAGGGGCGTTTCTTCCAACCGCAGCGTTACAGAATATCCGACGCGTAATCGGCCAGCCGCGAGCGCTCGCCCCGAGCCAGCGTCACGTGCCCGCTATGCCCCCAGCCCTTGAACCGGTCGACCACGTAGGTCAGGCCCGAGCTGCCCTCGGTCAGGTAAGGCGTGTCGATCTGCGCGATATTGCCGAGGCAGACGATCTTCGTGCCGGGGCCGGCGCGCGTGACGAGCGTCTTCATCTGCTTCGGCGTCAGGTTCTGCGCCTCGTCGATGATCACGTACTTGTCGACGAAGGTGCGCCCGCGCATGAAGTTCATGCTCTTGACCTTGAGCCGCGAGCGGATCAGCTCCTGGGTGGCGGCGCGCCCCCAGTCACCGGCCGCGTCGTCGGTCTTCTGCAGCACTTCGAGATTGTCGTCGAAGGCGCCCATCCACGGCTGCATCTTCTCTTCCTCGGTACCCGGCAGGAAGCCGATGTCCTCGCCGACCGGCACCGTCGCGCGCGTGACGATGATCTCGTTGTAGCGCTTGTCGTCGAGCACCTGCGCGAGGCCGGCCGCGAGCGCGACCAGCGTCTTGCCGGTGCCGGCCTGGCCGAGCAGCGTGACGAAGTCGATCTCGGGATTCATCAGCAGGTTCAGCGCGAAGTTCTGCTCGCGGTTGCGCGCCGTGATGCCCCACACGTTGTTCTTGTTGTGGCTGTAGTCGCGCAGCGTCTGCAGCAGTGCGGTCTTGCCGTTCAGCTCGCGCACGATCGCGTGGAAGGTCGGCTCGCCGTTGTGCGGCTCGAGATAGACGAACTCGTTGACGAGCATCGAGGCCACCAGCGGGCCGGTCACGCGGTAGTACGTGGTGCCCGTCTTGGTGTCCTGCCAGCTCTCCATGCCCTTGGCATGCTTGGTCCAGAAATCCTGCGGCAGCTCGCGCACGCCCGAGTACAGGAGGTCCTTGTCCTCGAGCACCTGGTCGTTGAAGTAATCTTCCGCTGGCAGGCCGAGCGCGTGCGCCTTGATGCGCATGTTGATGTCTTTCGACACCAGCACGACGAGGCGGTCGGTGCGCTCGCGCTGCAGCGCGCGCACCACGCCGAGGATCTGGTTGTCGGCCTTGCCCTGCGGCAGGCCTTCCACCGGCTCGATGTCGGTCAGCGTGGTCTGGAAGTAGAGCCGGCCGAGCGCCTCGCGGCTGCCCAGGCGCGACAGCGCGATGCCGGCCGAGATCGGGCCGGCGTCGGCCACCAGCGCGTCGAGCGTGCGGCTGACCTGGCGCGCGTTGCGCGCCACTTCCGACATGCCCTTCTTGTGGTTGTCGAGTTCCTCGAGCGTCATCATCGGCAGATAGACGTCGTGTTCCTCGAAACGGAACAGGCTGCTCGGATCGTGCATCAGCACGTTCGTGTCGAGCACGAACAGCTTCTGCAGTTCGACGGTGGGAGCCTTCTTGCGTCCGCGCGTGTTACGCGTGGCGTCGCCGGCGGCTGCGGCCGGCGCGGCGGCGGTTGCCGCGGGCGCTTCGGCGCGTGCCTCGGGCGCGGCCGGCGCGGGCGCCGGAGCCGGCACCGGCGTCAGCAGCGCGGCGGTCTGCCGGGACTTGCGCGATCGCGTGCCGGCGGTCGTCGCGGGCTCGGCCGGCGCGACCGCGTGCAGCGCGGCGGGGGCATTGGCGGCGGGAGCCATCGGGGCGGCGACGTTGGCGGGCGAGGTGTATTCGGCTACGGGCGCGGCGGCGGTGGCCGTGTCCCCATCGGTGGCGCGCTTGGTGTTGCGGCTCGGGCGCGCTTTCGCCTTGTATTCGTCGGGCGGCAGCAGGCTGCCGAGCTTGCTGGGGGGAGTAGGCAAAGGCATGGTGTCCCTCGAGAGGAATCGTGTCGCTTGGGATGCGCCGCGGTTCGCATCCTGTCACGCGCTCGCGTGCAGTTTGCGCGCGGTGGCGCACATGGGTGTCAAAACGCCGGTTCGCCTAGTTTTCGATCAGCTCCTTGACGGACGGACGCGGCACGGGCCGCGAAAGACCATGAAAAAAGCCGCTGCCCCCGAACAGGGGCAAGCGGCTCGGCTTCCTGCTGCGTACTGCGCCTCACGGGCCTAAGCGCCTCGTGCGGTGCGCCTGCGCAGCGGCGAAAAAGATGGGGCTGACGGGCATTCATTGCGGCCCAATATAACCTGCCTCAAAGCGCTTGTACAGCACCGAGCACCTCGTCGACGTGCCCCGGCACCTTGATGCCGCGCCACTCCTGACGCAGCACGCCGTCACCGTCGATCAGGAAGGTCGAACGCTCGATTCCACGCACTTCCTTGCCATACATTTTCTTCAATTTCATGACGCCGAACATCGCGCAGAGCGTTTCGTCGGGGTCCGAAACGAGCGGGAACGGCAACTCGAGCTTGGCCTTGAAATTGTCGTGCGAGCGCAGGCTGTCGCGCGACACGCCGACGATCTCGGCGCCGGCCTTCTTGAATTTCGGGTACAGATCGCGGAACTGCAGCCCTTCGGTGGTGCAGCCGGGCGTGTTGTCCTTGGGATAGAAATACAGCACGAGCTTCTTGCCGTTCAGCGAGGACAGCGTGAACTCGCCACCTGTCGCCGGCGCGGTGAAATCGGGAACTTGGCGGTCGATTTCGACGGACACGGGATTTCTCCTGTTGTTATCGGCGGCGCGGCGCTGGGGCCGTGCCGGGCATGACGGGGAACCGCGGCGAACCGCTCAGCCGGGCTGGACGATCAGTTCGCCGGAGCGACCGGGAATTTCGCCCCACGTAACAGGGTACGATGGCAGCGTGTCGAAATCCAGCGCGGCATGATAGTCGCCCATGGTCGCGAACGTGTGGCCCTGCGCGCGCCAGCCGGCGAGCAGCTGCTCGAACACCGGCGCGAGCTTCTGGCCTTCGAGCTCGGCATGCAGCGTGAACACCTGGTCGTGCGGATTGCCGTCGGTGCGCGCGAGCAGGTGCGCGGCCACGTTCGACTCGTCCACGCCGTCGATGCCGAGCACCTCGTCGAGCGTCGGCAGCGTGGTCGGCAGTTGCACGTGGCCGAGTGTGCGGCCCGCCACCACCGGCCGGTACGGCCCGTGGCCACGGCCGTCGGACGCATAGCGCATGCCCCAGGCGTCGATCTGCTCGAACGCGGCGTCGTTCATCTGCCAGCCGGCCGCGCCGTGCGTCGCGGGCGGCGCGCCGAAGATCTCGATGAAGCGCGCGTGGCTCTTGCCCATCTCGCGCGCGGTCCAGTCACGTTCGCGCGTGCGCACGTTGTCCTGCCAGTAGACGTGATCCCAGGTGTGGATGCCGCATTCGAAGCCGGCCTCGTGGATCGCGCGCATCTCGGCGGCCGCGCGGCGGCCGATGTCCGGCCCCGGCAGCAGCACGCCGTACATCAGCTGGCGGATGCCGTAGTGCTCGACCACCGAGGTGCGCGAGACCTTCTTCAGGAAGCCCGGCCGCAGCACGCGGCGCATCGCCCAGCCGGTGTGATCGGGGCCGAGGCTGAACAGGAAGGTCGCGCGCGCGGCGTGGCGATCGAAGATCCGCGCGAGGTTCGGCACGCCCTCGCGCGTGCCGCGCAGCGTGTCGACGTCGATCTTGAGGACGATGCGGGCCAACGCGTCAGCCTTGCTGCTCGACCAGCGCGCGTGCGTCGGCCACGTGGCCGCGATACGCCTCGAAGATGTTGCGCAGCGCGTCGTCGAACGTCGATTCCGGTGCCCAGCCGAGCTCCTGCATCGTGTTGTCGATCTTCGGCACGCGGTTCTGCACGTCCTGGTAGCCGTTGCCGTAGTAGGCGCCCGCGGTGGTCTCGACCAGCTGCACCTGCTTCGCCGAATCGGCGTACTCGGGGAATTCGGCGGCCAGTTCGAGCATCTTGTGCGCGAGTTCGCGCACCGAGTAGTTGTTGCTCGGGTTGCCGATGTTGTAGATCTTGCCGGTGGCCACGCCGTCGCGGTTCTCGATGATCTTCATCAGCGCGCTGATGCCGTCGTCGACATAGGTGAACGCGCGCTTCTGCGAGCCGCCGTCGACGAGGCTGATGTTCTCGCCGCGCACGATATGGCCGAGGAACTGCGTGACCACGCGCGAGCTGCCTTCCTTCGGCGTGTAGATCGAGTCGAGGCCCGGGCCGATCCAGTTGAACGGGCGGAACAGCGTGAAGTTCAGGCCTTCCATGCCGTAGCCCCAGATCACGCGGTCCATCAGCTGCTTCGAGCAGGCGTAGATCCAGCGCGGCTTGTTGATCGGGCCGTAGGTCAGCGCCGAGGCGTCCGGGTCGAACTGCTCGTCCGAGCACATGCCGTAGACCTCGGAGGTCGACGGAAATACCAGATGCTTGCCGTACTTCACGGCCGAACGCACGATCGGCAGGTTCGCCTCGAAATCGAGTTCGAACACGCGCAGCGGCTGCTGCACGTAGGTGGCGGGCGTGGCGATCGCGACCAGCGGCAGGATCACGTCGCACTTCTTGACGTGATACTCCACCCATTCCTTGTTGATCGTGATGTCGCCTTCGAAGAAGTGCATCCGCTCGTGGTTGACGAGATCGCCAAGCCGGTCGGTCTGCATGTCCATCCCGAACACTTCCCAATCGGTGGTTTCAAGAATGCGTTTGGACAGGTGATGGCCGATGAAGCCGTTCACACCCAGGATCAGGACTTTTTTTGCTTTCATGACTGGCGGGAGGAATCAATGAACTGCGCGAATTGAGCGGGAGAGACGACCGGGCCGGAATCCGGGCCGCCGTTGCGCGCTTCGCGCAACTCGAGGATGGTGACGGCGCGGCTGTCGCCGCACACGCCGAATAGCGCATTATCGCGCACCTGCAGGCCCGCGGGCAAATCCCGCGCGGCCTGCGCGGCGGCCGAGCCGGGCGCGGCCAGGCGTGCGCGCGCGATCACGAAGCGCGTGCCGGCGAGCTCGGTGAACGCGCCCGGATAGGGCGGCGCGACCGCGCGAATCAGGTTGTAGACCTCGGCGGCCGGCTTCGACCAGTCGATGCGGCCGTCCTCGGGCTTGCGCCCGCCGAAGTAGCTGCCCTGCGAAAGGTCGTTCGGCAGGTGCGCGGCCTCGCCCGCGAGCAACGCGGGCAGCACGCGCCAGAGCGTCTGCTCGGCGGCCACCGTGACCTTGTCGAACACCTGCGCGGCGGTATCGTCGGGCAGGATCGGCACCGCGGTCTGGCCGACGATCGCGCCGGCGTCGGGCTTCGCGGCCATCTCGTGCAGCGTCGCGCCGGTCTCGGTCTCGCCGTTGAGCACGGCCCAGTTGGTCGGCACCCGGCCGCGATACTTCGGCAGCAGCGAGCCGTGCAGGTTGTAGGCGCCGCGCGCGGCCAGCGCGAGCAGTGCCACCGGCAGCATGTGCCGGTAGTAGAACGAGAAGATGAAGTCGGGCCGCGCGGCCGAGACGGCCTCGCGCAGTTCGGCGCCGGCCGGATCGGCCGGCGTGATCACGGCAATCCCGTGCTCGCGCGCCACCGCGGCGACGCTGCCGAACCAGATGTTCTCGGTCGGGCTGTCCTCGTGCGTGACGACCAGCGCGACCTCCACGCCGCGCGCGAGCAGCACCTGCAGGCAGCGCACGCCGACGTTGTGATAGCCGAATACGACCGCGCGCGGTTTCATCGCGAAGCCTCCGCGGTGCCGCCGGCGGTGCCCGGCAGCGGCAGGTGGGCGCGCTCGGGGTGCTCCTCGAGCACGGTCTGGATCAGGTAGCGTGGCCGCGCGCGCACCTGCTGGTAGATTCGTCCGATGTATTCGCCGAGCAGGCCGAGCGCGAAGATGATCACGCCGAGCAGGAAGAACGTGATCGCGAACAGCGTGAACACGCCCTGGACTTCGGCGCCGACCACGAAGCGGCGGATCAGCAGCAGCAGGAACAGCGCGGCCGAGCCGATCGACAGGATCACGCCGACGAACGACAGCCACTGCAGCGGCACCACCGAAAAGCCGGTCACGAGGTCGAAGTTGAGCCGGATCAGGCTGTAGAGCGAATACTTCGATTCGCCGGCGAAGCGTTCCTCGTGCGCGACCTCGATTTCGGTCGGGTTCTGCGCGAACGTGTAGGCCAGCGCCGGGATGAAGGTGTTGACCTCGCCGCAGCGGTTGATGGTGTCGATGATCTGGCGGCTGTAGGCGCGCAGCATGCAGCCCTGGTCGGTCATCTTGATGCGCGTGATGCGCTCGCGCAGCCGGTTCATCGCGGCCGAGGCCTTGCGGCGGAACAGGCTGTCCTGGCGCTGCTTGCGGATCGTGCCGACGTAGTCGTAGCCCTCGCGCATCTTCGCGACCAGCTTGCCGATTTCCTCGGGCGGGTTCTGCAGGTCGGCGTCGAGCGTGATGACGATCTGCCCGCGCGACTGCTCGAAGCCGGCGAGGATCGCCATGTGCTGGCCGTAGTTGCCGTTGAGCAGCACCACGCGCGTGGCGTCGGGACGGACGCGGAACTGCTCGCCGAGCAGGGCGGCCGAGCGGTCGCGGCTGCCGTCGTTGATGAAGATCACTTCGTACGACGCATCGAGCGCGTCGAGCGCCGGATAGAGTCGGGCGAAGAGCGCGGCGAGCCCGTCTTCCTCGTTGTACACGGGGATGACGATCGAGACTTCCGGGTTCGTGGCGCGTGGTTCAGGGTGAGTCATTTCCGCTTATTTTCCGTATCGTTCGCAAATCTGGTTGACGGCGTCGACCACGCGCGTCACGTCGTCCCCGCTCATCTGCGTGAACAGCGGCAGCGTGACGGTCGAGGCGCCGAAGCGCTCGGCGTGCGGGAACATTCCCTCGTGGAAGCCGCGCGCGCGGTACAGCGTAAACAGATGGATCGCCGGGTAATGCACGCCCGAGCCGATCCCGCGTTCCTTCAGCTGCGCCATGAATTCCGGACGGCTCAGCGCGAGCCGCTCGAGCGGCAGCGTGATCTGGAACATGTGCCAGTTGCTGTTCGCGAAGTCGGCCATCGGCAGCCCGACGCCGAGCGCCGCCGCCGGGCCGCCGGCGAACGCCTCGAAGTAGGCGCGGGCGAGCGCGCGGCGCTGCGCCGTGAAGCGCTCGACCTTCTCGAGCTGGCCGAGGCCGACGCGGGCCGCGACATCGGTGAGATTGTACTTGCCGCCAAGCACGTCGCAGTCCATCCCGTCGAAGCCGGTGCGCGTGATGCCCTGCAGCCGGTATTTCTGTGCCAGCAGCGCTTCGTCCTCGTCGTTGAGCACCAGCGCGCCGCCCTCGATCGAGGTGACGTTCTTGTTGGCGTGGAAGCTGAACGAGACCAGATCGCCGAGCGCGCCGATCCGCTTGCCGTTCCACGACGCGCCGAACGCCTGCGCGGCATCCTCGATCACGCGCAGGCGGTGCTCGCGCGCAATCGCGTAGAGGCGGTCCATGTCGACCGGCAGGCCGCTCAGATAGACCGGGATCACGGCCTTGGTGCGCGGCGTGATCGCGCGTTCGAGCGCGTCGAGATCGAGGTTGCGCGTGGCCGGATCGATGTCGACGAACACCGGCGCGGCGCCCGTCTCGAGGATCACGTTGCTGGTGGAGACCCAGCTCGCGGGCGTGGTGATCACCTCGTCGCCGGGGCCGACCCCGGCGATGCGCAGGCCGATCTCGAGCGTCGCAGTGCCGGAATTGAAGGTACGCACCGGGCGGCCGCCGCAGTATTCGGACAGCGCGGCCTCGAAACGCTGGTTCTGCGGGCCGGTGGTGATCCAGCCCGAACGCAGCACCTCGACGACGCCCTGGATGGTTTCCTCGTCGATCTCGGGTTTGACGAACGGCAAAAACGGAACGGATGTCTGGCTCATGGCGGCTGGCTGGGTAGGTGTCGAATGGGGCGGGATCACGGCCGATCCGCCATGCGCATTAAACACTGGTTCGCGAGATTACAACGTCTCTTTTTGTTGGGGGAAGGGGGCGGCGCCGGCAATCGCGCCGCGATCCGACGCGGCGCAACGGCAGGGGCCGGCGCAGGGCTCAACTGCGCGCCAGCACCAGCACCCCGACCAGGATGATGCCGATGCCGATCAGGCGCTGCACCGACAGCACCTCGCCGAACAGGTACCAGGCGGCGAACGCGTTCACCACGTAGCCGAGCGAGAGCATCGGATAGGCGATCGAGACGTCCACGCGCGACAGCCCGACGATCCAGACCACTACGCTCAGCACGTAGCAGCCGAGCCCGCCGATGATCGGCAGCTGGGTGGCGATCTTGAAGCCGACCGGGATGATGTTGGCGCGCGTGAACTCGAAATGGCCGACGGCGTTGACGCCGGCCTTCAGCAGCAGCTGCGCGCAGGCGTTGAGCAGCACGCCGGTGACGATGCAGACGAGGGAAACGGGATTCATGGCAGCGGGGTCCTCAGGGTTGCGGCTTGGCCATCGGCTTCTCGACGATCACGCGGCGCGTGTCGCGCGCGATCACCGTCATCGGCAGGCCTTGCGCGGCCAGCGCGGCGTAGCGCTCGGGGCGCATCACCGCGAGCGCGGCCGGCTCGGCGCGCCAGCGGCGCTCCCATTCCTCGATGGTCGGCACCCACTTTTCGGGCTGCTGCGAAATGCCGAACGCGAGTTCGTCCTGATAGGCCACCAGCGTGGTGGTGTGGCCGACGTAGAACGGCAGCGTGTGGTCGAGCATCTCGACCGAGTAGAACGGCGTGTCGGGCGGCAGCTTCGCGAATGCGGCGCGCACCGCCGGCGCGAGCAGCGCGCCCGAGCTGTAGCGGCCGAACGCGTCGTGGCCGGTGCCGCCGATGGTGCCGAGCAGCAGCCAGCCGGCGCCGAACACCAGCGCGGTCGCGGCGATGCCGCCCCGGGCGCGGCGGTTCACCCACAGCGCGACCAGCGTGAGCGCGAACGCGACCGCGAGCGCCGCGTAGACCCAGTGCTGGAAGCTGACGTAGAGCGCGTTCGGGGTGCGCGTGTCGCCGAGGTGGCCGAGCGCGATCGAGCCGCCGGCGGCCGCGATCAGGAACACCAGGTAGCCGAGCAGGTGGCGGCGGTAATGCTCGCGCGCGACGAGCGGCAGGTAGGCGCCCAGCACCAGTGCGAGCGACGGCGCGACCGGCAGCACGTACGACACCAGCTTCGAGTGCGAGGCGCTGAAGAACAGGAAGATGAAGCCGCTCCAGACCAGCAGCGCCGTCATCGGCGCGAAGCCGTTCGGCTGGCGCGGCATCCGCCATGCGTGGCGCACGCTCTGCACGGCGATCGACAGCCACGGCAGGAAGCCCACCAGCAGCACGCCGACGAAGTAGTAGACCGGGCCGGGCCGGTTCTGGTCGGGCGTCAGGTAGCGGCGGAACTGCTGGACCACGAAGAAGAAGTCGAAGAACTCGGGGTTGCGCTGCTGGACCAGCACGAACCACGGCGTGGCGACCGCGAAGAAGATCGCGAGGCCGCTCACCAGGTGCAGGCGCCGCCAGAGCGCCCAGTCGCGCGCGATCAGCGTGTAGAGCACCAGCACCGCGCCGGGCAGGATCACGCCGATCAACCCCTTGGACAGCACCGCGAGCGCCATCGAGGCCCAGCACAGCCACATCCAGCCGCGCGTGGCGCGCACCGGCAGCCCCGGGCGCTGCGCCAGCAGCAACGCGCAGAGCGTGACGGCCATCCAGAACGACAGGCCCATGTCGAGCGTGTTGAAATGGCCCATCAGGTTCCAGTACGGCGAGGTGGCGAGCACCACCGCCGCGCACAGGCCGGCCAGCGGATTGAACACGCGCGCGCCGGTATAGCCGACCAGCAGCACGCCGGCGAAGCTCGCGAGCGCGGTGTAGAGCCGCGCCTGCCATTCGCCGATCCCGAACCAGGCAAACGTCAGCGCGTTCAGCCAGGTCTGCAGCGGCGGTTTTTCGAAATACTTGTAGCCGTTGTAGCGCGGCGTGATCCAGTCGCCGGTCACGAACATCTCGCGCGCCATTTCGGCGTAGCGGCCCTCGTCGCTCGGGATCAGGTGGCGCAGCCCGAGCGGGCCGAACCAGATCGCGGCGAACGCAAGCAGGATCAGGATAAATGCGGCACGGTTGAGCGGTAGCCTCGATGGCGTATCGTTCATGAGTCGGTCAGCCTGTCAGACAACGGAAATCGGAATCGGGAAAGGCGGCGCGGCCCGAAGGCCGTGCGGCAACAAGTAGCAGTCACCCGCTGGTGTGGCGGCCGCGCCGCCGGATTTGTAACGCATCGCGCGTCAACGTTCGCTTGATGACGGTTCGCTCAATGATGCTGGATCAAGGTGAATCATCGGCAACGGCACGGTTCGCGCGGATGGGCGGGCGACGGGCGATGCCGGCGGTTCAGCCGGCGCGCTCGATCAGCAGCGCCGCGGCCACCTTGCGGCCCTCGGCCATCAGGATGTTGTAGGTGCGGCAGGCGGCCTGGAAATCCATCGTCTCGACGCCGATCCGGCGCGCCGTCAGGGCGGCCGTCAGGCGCGGGTGCGGGAAGCGCAGTCTGGCGCCGCTACCGAAGATCACCACTTCCGGGGCCGGATCGAGCAGCATCGCGAAATGGTCGGGCGTGAGCGCCTCGAACGACGCGACGGGCCAGGGCGCCACGGGCGCACCCGGCAGCACGATCACGCTGTGTTCGTGGCGTGCCAGGTTGATGTCGACGTAATCGGGGCCGTAGCCGGTGACGGTGTTGAGCGCGTCGCTCGGGTCCTGATGTAGTTTCAAATCGTTGTCCGCGGTGTCGGGAAAGCCGCTCCGGCCCGGGCGCCCGGCCTGCCTGCCGGGGCGCCCCGGCGGCGGCCGCCACGGCCGGGCGGGCCCGGCCCGCGACGGGCCGGCACCGGCCGGCGGGCCGGAATGGTGCATTGCGAAAGCGGGTGAAAATCCGCTAAATTATAGCTTTTCCGCCGCCCCCGGGCGGCATTTGCGTCGCGCGTCGCCACAAGCCGCGTCCGGCCTCGCTCCCGACCGTCTCCTAGACAGCGCGCACCGACCGGCCGCTCTCCAGTTTCGACTCCCATCCTCCAGCTTCGCAGGCCTTGCCCAGGAACGTGCCCGCCGTGAAACCGATTCAGAAATCCAACAAGCTGCTCAACGTGTGCTACGACATTCGCGGCCCGGTGCTCGAGCATGCGAAGCGTCTCGAGGAAGAGGGGCACAAGATCATCAAGCTGAACATCGGCAATCTGGCGCCGTTCGGCTTCGAGGCCCCGGACGAGATCATCCAGGACATGATCCGCAACCTGCCGGCGTCCTCGGGCTACTCGGATTCGAAGGGCGTGTTCTCGGCGCGCAAGGCGGTGATGCACTACACGCAGCAAAAGGGCGTGAAGGGCGTCGAGCTCGATGACATCACCATCGGTAACGGCGCCTCGGAACTGATCGTGATGGCCACCCAGGCGCTGCTGAACGACGGCGACGAGGTGCTGCTGCCGGCGCCCGACTATCCGCTCTGGACCGCGGCCGTGAGCCTGTCGGGCGGCACGCCCGTCCACTACATCTGCGACGAGTCGAACCGCTGGATGCCGGACCCCGACGACATCCGCCGCAAGATCACGCCGAACACCAAGGCGCTCGTCGTGATCAACCCGAACAATCCCACCGGCGCGCTTTATTCTGACGAATTGCTGCGCGAGCTGATCGCGATCGCGCGCGAGCACGGCCTCGTGATCTTCGCCGACGAGGTCTACGACAAGATCCTCTACGACGGCAAGACCCACACGGCGCTCGCCTCGCTTGCCGAGGACGTGATCTCGGTCACCTTCAACAGCCTCTCGAAGAGCTACCGCTCGTGCGGCTACCGCGCCGGCTGGATGTTCGTGGCCGGCCTGACGGGCGAGAACCGGCGCCGCGCGAAGGATTACCTGGAAGGGCTCGGGATCCTCTCGTCGATGCGCCTGTGCGCCAACGTGCCGGGCCAGTTCGCGATCCAGACCGCGCTCGGCGGCTACCAGAGCATCAACGAGCTGCTGGTGCCGGGCGGGCGCCTGTACCGCCAGCGCGAGCTCGCCTACGACATGCTGACCGCGATCCCCGGCGTCACCTGCGTGAAGCCGGACGCCGCGCTCTACATGTTCCCGCGGCTCGACCCGAAGCTCTACCCGATCCAGAACGACCAGCAGTTCATTCTCGACCTGCTGCTCAAGGAGCGCGTGCTGCTGGTGCAGGGCACCGGCTTCAACTGGCCGACGCCCGACCACTTCCGGGTGGTGTTCCTGCCGAACGTCGACGACCTGGCCGATTCGATCAACCGGATCGCGCGCTTCCTCGACGGCTACCGCAAGCAGCACGCGGCCTGAGCCGCCCGCCATCGCCTTCATTTCCACTTCAAATACTCCAGACGACACGCAGCATGGAACCGATCAAAGTCGCCCTGTTGGGCTTCGGCACCGTCGGCGGCGGCACCTTCGAGGTGCTGCGCCGCAACCAGGAAGAAATCAAACGGCGCGCCGGCCGGGGCATCGTGGTCACGCGCATCGCGGTCCGCAACCCGGCGAAGGCGCAGGCCGCGCTCGGCGATCTCGCCGGCATCGATATCACCACCGATTTCCACGCGGCCGTGGACGATCCATCGATCTCGATCGTCGCCGAGATGATCGGCGGCACCGGCATCGCGCGCGAGCTGGTGCTGCGCGCGATCGCCAACGGCAAGCACGTGGTGACCGCCAACAAGGCGCTGCTCGCCGTGCATGGCAGCGAGATCTTCGCGGCCGCGCGCGAGAAGGGCGTGATGGTGGCGTTCGAGGCGGCCGTGGCGGGCGGCATCCCGATCATCAAGGCGCTGCGCGAGGGCCTCACGGCCAACCGGATCCAGTACATCGCCGGCATCATCAACGGCACCACCAACTACATCCTGTCCGAGATGCGCGAGCGCGGCCTCGATTTCGCGACGGCGCTGGCCGGCGCGCAGGCACTCGGCTACGCCGAGGCGGACCCGACCTTCGACATCGAGGGCGTGGACGCCGCGCACAAGGCGACCATCATGAGCGCGATCGCGTTCGGCGTGCCGGTGCAGTTCGAGCGCGCCTACGTGGAGGGCATCAGCAAGCTGGCCGCCACCGACATCCGCTACGCCGAGGAACTCGGCTATCGCATCAAGCTGCTCGGCATCACGCGCCGCGCCGAGGCCGGCATCGAGCTGCGGGTCCACCCGACGCTGGTGCCCGAGAAGCGCCTGCTCGCCAACGTCGAGGGCGCGATGAACGCGGTGGTGGTGCACGGCGACGCGGTCGGCACCACGCTCTACTACGGCAAGGGCGCGGGCGCCGAGCCCACCGCCTCGGCCGTGGTCGCCGACCTGGTGGACGTCACGCGCCTGCACACGGCCGATCCCGAGCATCGCGTGCCGCATCTGGCGTTCCAGCCGGAAAGCCTGTCGAACACGCCGATCCTGCCGATCGAGGACGTCACGAGCGGCTATTACCTGCGCCTGCGCGTGGCCGACGAAACCGGCGTGCTGGCCGACATCACGCGCATCCTCGCCGATTCGGGCATCTCGATCGACGCGCTGCTGCAGAAGGAGTCGGACCAGATCGACTGCGGCGCCGACGAAACCGACATCATCCTGATCACGCACGTGACGGTCGAGCGCAACGTGAACGCCGCGATCGCGCGTATCGAAGCGCTCTCCACGGTGCGCTCGCAGGTCACGAAGCTGCGCATGGAAGCGCTCAACTGAGGACGACATGAATTACATTTCGACGCGCGGCGCCGGCATCGGCGAGCGCCACACGTTTTCGGACATCCTGCTCGGCGGCCTCGCGAAGGACGGCGGGCTCTACCTGCCCGCCGCGTACCCGCGCGTGAGCGATGACGAGCTGGCGCGCTGGCGCGCGCTGCCGTATGCCGATCTCGCCTTCGAGGTGCTCTCGAAGTTCAGCGACGACATCCCCGCCGACGAGCTGCGCGCGCTCACGCGCCGTACCTATCGCGCCGAGGTCTACGCCAACACGCGGCACGGCGAGAACGCGGCCGACATCACGCCGCTCAAGCCGCTCGGCACCGAGGGCGGCGCGCCGGTCTCGCTGCTCGAACTGTCCAACGGGCCGACGCTCGCGTTCAAGGACATGGCGATGCAGCTGCTCGGCAACCTGTTCGAGGCCACGCTCGCCAGGCATGGCGAGACGCTGAACATCCTCGGCGCGACTT
This sequence comes from Burkholderia perseverans, assembly GCF_022870505.1. Classification (NCBI taxonomy): domain Bacteria; kingdom Pseudomonadati; phylum Pseudomonadota; class Betaproteobacteria; order Burkholderiales; family Burkholderiaceae; genus Burkholderia; species Burkholderia perseverans. The sequence continues at coordinate 2,598,559 of NZ_CP045094.1, read as the reverse complement.
CGGGCGACACCGGCAGCGCGGCCGAATACGCGATGCGCGGCAAGGTCGGCGTGCGCGTGTTCATGCTCTCGCCGCACGGCAAGATGAGCGCGTTCCAGCGCGCGCAGATGTACAGCCTGCAGGATCCGAACATCTTCAACCTCGCCGTCGAGGGCGTGTTCGACGACGCGCAGGACATCGTCAAGGCGGTCTCGAACGATCACGCGTTCAAGGCACGGCACAAGATCGGCACCGTCAACTCGATCAACTGGGCGCGCGTGGTCGCGCAGGTCGTCTACTACTTCAAGGGTTACTTCGCGGCCACCACGAGCAACGACCAGCGCGTCTCGTTCACGGTGCCGTCCGGCAACTTCGGCAACGTCTGCGCCGGCCACATCGCGCGCATGATGGGCCTGCCGATCGAGAAGCTGGTGGTGGCGACCAACGAGAACGACGTGCTCGACGAGTTCTTCCGCACCGGCCGCTACCGCGTGCGCGGCGCCGCGCAGACGTACCACACGAGCAGCCCGAGCATGGACATCTCGAAGGCGTCGAACTTCGAGCGCTTCGTGTTCGACCTGCTCGGCCGCGATCCGGCGCGCGTGCTGCAGCTGTTCCGCGACGTCGAGGAGAAGGGTGGCTTCGACCTGGCGGCGAGCGGCGATTTCGCGCGCGTGGCCGAGTTCGGCTTCGTGTCGGGGCGCAGCACGCACGACGACCGCCTCGCGACGATCCGCGACGTCTACCAGCGTTACGCGACGATGATCGACACGCACACGGCCGACGGCGTGAAGGTCGCGCGCGAACACCTGCAGCCGGGCGTGCCGATGGTCGTGCTCGAGACGGCGCAGCCGATCAAGTTCGGCGAGACGATCCGCGAGGCGCTCGGCCGCGAGGCGGAGCGGCCGGCCGCGTTCGAGGGCATCGAGGCGCTGCCGCAGCGCTTCGAGGTCGTGAAGGCCGACGTGCAGCAGGTGAAGGACTTCATCGTCGCGCATACGGGCGACTGAGTCCGCGGGGGCGGCGGGCGGGGCAGGCGATCCGGTCCGCGGCGCCCGCTGCTCACCGCGCCGGATCACGGCCGCGACGGGGGGATGTGCCGTCGCGGCCGTGTCGTTTCCGGGCCGCGCGAGCCGAATGAACCGCGCATGCATGGCGCGCCATGCCGGCAAGCCTCCCGCGAGCGAGCGGGCGCATGCCGCCGCGCCCGGCAGCGGATCGCCCGTGTCCGCGGTCCGCTCGCTACAATAGCGGTTTCGCCGCTCTGCCCACGCTCCTACCGAGATGTCCACCCCCGCTCCCCAGGCGCCGCGCGCGCCGATGCTGTCGACCGCCGAGGCGCTTGCCGCGCTGCTCGGCGCCGCCGTGCCGCTCGCGGACACCGAAACCGTGCCGACGCTCGACGCGCTCGGCCGGGTGCTGGCCGCCGACGTGGTGTCGCCGCTCGACGTGCCGCCGATGGCGATCAGCGCGATGGACGGCTACGCGGTGCGCGTCGCCGACCTGACCCAGGGCGAGCGCCGGCTGCCCGTCTCGCAGCGGATTCCCGCCGGTCACGCGGCCGAGCCGCTGGCGGCCGGCACCGCGGCGCGCATCTTCACCGGCGCGACGGTGCCGCCCGGCGCCGACGCCGTGGTGATGCAGGAGCAGGCTGCGGCCGCGGGCGAGGCGGTCGACATCCTGCACACGCCGAAGGCCGGCGAATGGATCACGGCGCAAGGTGCCGATATCCGGCGCGGCACGGTGATCCTGCCGGCCGGTACGCGGCTCGCGCCGCAGGCGCTCGGCCTGGCCGCCTCGGTGGGCAGCGCGCATCTGACGGTGCGGCGCCGCGTGAAGGTGGCGGTGTTCTTCACCGGCGACGAACTGACGATGCCGGGCGAGCCGCTCGCGCCGGGCGCGATCTACAACTCGAACCGCTTCACGCTGCGCGGCCTGCTCGAACGCTTCGGCTGCGACGTGACCGATTTCGGCATCGTGCCCGATTCGCTCGACGCGACGCGCGCCACGCTGCGCGAGGCCGCGCGCGATCACGACCTGATCGTGACGAGCGGCGGCGTGTCGGTGGGCGACGAGGATCACGTGAAGCCGGCCGTCGAGGCCGAGGGGCGACTCACGCTCTGGCAGATCGCGATGAAGCCGGGCAAGCCGCTGGCCCACGGCGCCGTGCGGCGCGCGGCGCGGGACGGCGCCCACGGCGCCGTGAACCAGGGCGAGGGCGCCGGCGAGGCGCAGTTCATCGGCCTGCCGGGCAACCCGGTGTCGAGCTTCGTCACGTTCCTGCTGTTCGTGCGGCCGTTCCTGCTGCATCTGGCGGGCGCCACCCAGGTTGCGCCGCGCGCGCTGTCGCTGCGCGCCGATTTCACGCTCGCCAAGGGCGACCGGCGCAACGAATTCCTGCGCGCGCGCGTGAACGAGGCGGGCGGCCTCGAGCTCTATCCGAACCAGAGTTCCGCGGTGCTGACCTCGACCGTCTGGGGCGACGGGCTGATCGACAATCCGCCGAACCAGTCGATCAGCGCCGGCGAGACGGTCCGTTTCCTTCCCTTTTCCGAATTGCTCGGCTGAGGCCGGGCACGCAAGACCGATGAAGATCGAACTGAAATTCTTTGCGAGCGTGCGCGAGGCGCTCGGCGTGGCGAACGAATCCGTGACGGTGCCGGACGGCATCGCGACCGTGGGCGACGTGCGCGCCTGGCTGCGCGCGCGCGGCGGCGCCTGGGCCGAGACGCTGGCCGACGGCCGCGCGCTGCGGATGGCCTGCAACCACGTGATGACCGACGCCGACACGCGCCTCACCGACGGCTGCGAAGTCGCGTTTTTCCCGCCCGTGACGGGCGGCTGAGGAGCCGCGATGGCCACGATCCGGGTGCAGACCGACGATTTCGAGGTGAGCGCGGAGCTGGCCGCGCTGCGCGCGCGCAATCCGCGCATCGGCGCGGTGGCGTGCTTCGTCGGCACGGTGCGCGACCTCAACGAAGGCGACACGGTCGCCGCGCTCGAACTCGAGCATTATCCGGGCATGACCGAGAAGGCGCTCGAGGCGATCGCGGCCGACGCGATCGCGCGCTGGCCCGGCATCGACGTCGCGATCGTGCATCGCGTCGGCCGGCTGCTGCCGCTCGACCAGATCGTGTTCGTGGCGACGGTGTCCGCCCATCGCGGCGAGGCGTTCGCGTCCTGCGAGTTCGTGATGGACTACCTGAAGACCCAGGCGCCGTTCTGGAAGAAGGAAACCACGCCGGCCGGCGAGCGCTGGGTCGATGCGCGCAGCAGCGACGACGCCGCGCTCGCGCGCTGGGGCCTCGCCTCCGGCAACGCGCGCGACGAGGGCTGAGCGGCGCGCTGCGCCGCTTCGCTTCATCTCCGCCTGGCCGTTCAGCCGTTCCGCCGCCCCGACATCCCGCAGCCACCGCGTTTTCACCCATGACCGATTCCTTTTCCGGCGCCATCCGGCTGGTTCCGTCGCCCGGCGCCGCCGGGCTGTCTGCCTCGCAACGCACCTTCAACGCGCTGACCAGGCAGGTGGCCGCGCGGCGCGAGCGGCTGCGCGCGTGGGAGGCCGTCTGGCCGGCGTTCCAGCAGCGCTACGTCGACGAATGGGTGCCGCTCGCTCGCGCGGCGACCGGACACGAGGCCGAACTGGTGCGTCGGCTCGACGTCGCGTTCGACATGAAGGGGCTGACGAAGGCCGAACGCGCGCTGGTGTCGGAGCTGGTCGTGGCGTTCGCGCGCCCGCTGCTCGGCGGCGACGCGGCCGGCGGCCTGCGCGAGATCCATGCGCGCCATCACCGGTCGGCGCACGGTGGCGAGGCGGCCGGCGAGGCGAAGCCGCGCGCACGTGACCGCAAGCGCGCCGGGCCGGCCGGCGGCGCGGCCGATGACGAAGCGCGGCAGCGTCCCGAGGCACCGGACGAGGCGTCGGATGAAGAATCGGACGAAGCGATGATGCGCCGCATCCAGGCGGAACTCGACGCGCAGGAAGCGCGCGCGGCGGCCGATGCAGAAGCCCGCGAGTCGGGGCGCAGCGAGCGCCAGCGTGCGTCGAAGCGCAAGGCGGCCGAGGCGGCCGAGGCGGCGGACGAGTCCAGCGCGCAGGACACGCAGGAGAACCCCGACGAAGCCGAGCGCGCCGCCGCCGAGGCCGTCCCCGAGCTGCCGCCGGTGCAGGTCAGCCGCTCGCTGCGCGAGTTGTACCGGCGCCTCGCCAGCGCGCTGCATCCCGACCGCGAGCCCGATCCCGACGAGCGCGCGCGCAAGACCGACCTGATGCAGCGGCTCAATCGCGCTTATGACAAGCAGGATCTGCTGCAGCTGCTGGAACTCGAACGCGACCTGAACCGGGCCGATACGGACCGGCTCGCCGGCGCCGGCGACGAGCTGTTGCAGCATTACAACGGCATCCTGAAGGCCCAGCTCGGCGCGCTCGACCGCGAGCTGCATCGCGTCGAGGCCGACTTTCGTCATGGCTACGGGATCGGCGCGTCGGCCGTGCTGGCGCCGGATACGGCGCTGCGCACGCTGGCCGGCGACATCGCCGCGCTGCGGCGGGCGGTGGCGGAACTCGAACGCGATCTGCTGGCGTTTCGCGACATCGGCTCGCTGAAGGACTGGCTGCGCGGGTTCGAGGCCTGAGCGCGCGCCACGCGGGCGGCGGCGCCGGGCGCCCTTACGCGTCGTCGTCGTTGACGCCGCGACCGATGATCTTCGCCGGGAACGGCTCGCCGCGCGGGCGCACCGGATGCGTGTCGTCGCCGACGCGCGGGCGTTTCGGCGCGATCGCGTCGAGCAGCGCCTGCTGCTCGTCCGGAATCCGGTAGTCCCAGCCGAAATGGCTCAGTTGCAGGCTCTGCGCGATCCGCAGCGCCGGCTCCATGAAGCGCACCGCTGCGGCCGGTTCGTAGCGCGCCGCCACGGTCTGCAGGAACAGCGTCAGCCAGCGGCTGAAGTGGGCTGGCTCGAGACCGTCGAGCGGCTGGTGCCTGGCCTGCACGTTGCCGCGATAGTCCTTGGTGCCGAGCACGAGGCTCGACCAGAACGTCACCATCTTTGGCAGGTGCTGGTCCCAGCGGCCGTCCAGCTTCGCGCCGAACACGGGGCCGAGCAGCGGGTCGGCGCGCACGCGGTCGTAGAACGCGTCCACGAGCGCGGCGATGTTCTCGACGGTCGGTTCGGCGGCGCGCGGCGCCGCATCGGGTCGCGTATTCGGGGCCGGAGCGCTGGCCGGCGTGGCAGAAGTCGTCATCATCTAAAAGGTGTGTCGGCCGACCACATCGGCGATTTTGTCGCACAATGTCGCAGGGCCATCCACTAATAAAGTGCTTCCGGGACGCATATTATCCGCGATCCTGATCGGCAAGGTCTCGCGTGCGGGGCGCGCGGGCCTGCCGGGGCATTCCAACGATACGATTTCGCTCATGAGACTGACCGATTACACCGACTATTCGCTGCGCGTGATGCTGTTTCTGGCGGTGCGCGGCGAGGGTTTGTCGACGATCCAGGAGATTTCGGACGCCTACGGCATCTCCAAGAATCACCTGATGAAGGTCGTGCAGCGGCTCGGCGAGCTGGGCTGGGTGGAGACGGTGCGCGGACGCAACGGCGGGCTGCGGATGAACCCGGCTTCGGCGTCGCTGACGGTCGGCGAGGTGGTGCGGGCGAGCGAGAGCGACTTCGCGCTGGTCGGCTGTTTCGGCGGCGAGGGCGAGGCGATCGCGCACCGCCCCTGCGTGATCGAGCCGCACTGCCGGCTGAAGGGCGTGCTGGCCGCCGCGCGCGACGCGTTTTTCGCCGAACTCGACCGCCACACGATCGCCGACCTGTCGCGGCAGGGCGCGCAGCTTGCTACCGCGCTCGGCATCGTGCCGATCGTGATCGAGCCGGTCTGAGCGGCGCGAGCCGCCGCGATCGCCGCTGCCGCCGCCGATCGCACCCTCGTCATTCCCGCCACCGCGAACCTGCCGCGAAACGCTCCGGGCGTCGCATCCGCACCCGCCGCCGCGCTCCTCTCGCCGGCGCTTTCTCCCCGCCGCCGGGCAACCGGCCCGCACGCCGCCCGCGCCCTGTCCACCGCCTGTTGCTGCTGCCGCGCGCCTCGCCGATCATGCTTCGCGAAGCCCCGCCACCCGCGCCGGCCGGAGCGCGGCACACATCTTGCCTTGGGACCGCTTGAAAGCCGGATAACCATCCTCATGTTGGTGCTATTCGAAAATTGGAGGTCTCTTCATGAGAATCGACAAGCTCACCACCAAGTTCCAGGAAGCCCTCGCCGACGCGCAGAGCCTCGCCGTGGGCCGTGACAATCAATACATCGAACCGGTTCACGTGCTGGCCGCGCTGATCGGCCAGCAGGACGGCTCGGCGCGCTCGCTGATGTCGCGCACGGGCGTCCACGTGCAGGCGCTGCAGGGCGCGCTGAACGAGGCGATCTCGCGGCTGCCGCAGGTGACCGGCACGGGTGGCGACATCCAGATCGGCCGCGAACTGGCCGGCCTGCTGAACCAGGCCGACAAGGAAGCGCAGAAGCTCAACGACAGCTTCATCGCGAGCGAGATGTTCCTGCTCGCGGTGTCCGACGACCGCGGCGACGCGGGCAAGCTCGCGCGCCAGCACGGCCTCACGCGCAAGTCGCTCGAAGCGGCGATCGCGGCCGTGCGCGGCGGCTCGCAGGTGCATAGCGCCGACGCCGAAAGCCAGCGCGAGGCGCTCAAGAAGTACACGGTCGACCTGACCGAGCGCGCGCGTTCCGGCAAGCTCGATCCGGTGATCGGCCGCGACGACGAGATCCGCCGCTCGATCCAGATCCTGCAGCGCCGCACCAAGAACAACCCGGTGCTGATCGGCGAGCCGGGCGTGGGCAAGACCGCGATCGTCGAGGGGCTCGCGCAGCGCATCGTCAACGGCGAGGTGCCCGAGACGCTGAAGAACAAGCGCGTGCTGTCGCTCGACATGGCCGCGCTGCTGGCCGGCGCGAAGTATCGCGGCGAGTTCGAGGAACGCCTGAAGGCCGTGCTCAGCGACGTCGCGAAGGACGAAGGCCGCACCATCGTGTTCATCGACGAGATCCACACGATGGTCGGCGCGGGCAAGGCCGAGGGCGCGATGGACGCCGGCAACATGCTCAAGCCCGCGCTGTCGCGCGGCGAGCTGCACTGCATCGGCGCGACCACGCTCGACGAGTACCGCAAGTACATCGAGAAGGATGCCGCGCTCGAGCGCCGCTTCCAGAAGGTGATCGTCGACGAGCCGAGCGTCGAGGCCACCATCGCGATCCTGCGCGGCCTGCAGGAGAAATACGAGCTGCACCACGGCGTGGACATCACCGACCCGGCGATCGTCGCGGCCGCCGAGCTCTCGCACCGCTACATCACCGACCGCTTCCTGCCCGACAAGGCGATCGACCTGATCGACGAGGCCGCTTCGAAGATCAAGATGGAGATCGATTCGAAGCCCGAATCGATGGACCGGCTCGACCGGCGCCTGATCCAGCTGAAGATCGAGCGCGAGGCCGTGAAGAAGGAGCAGGACGAGGCATCGCAGAAGCGTCTGCAGCTGATCGAGGAAGAAATCGAGCGGCTCGGCCGCGAGTACGCGGACCTGGAAGAGATCTGGACCGCCGAGAAGGCCGCCGTGCAGGGCAGCGCGCAGCTGAAGGAAGACATCGACAGGGTGCGCGCCGACATCGCGCGCCTGCAGCGCGAAGGCAAGCTCGAGAAGGTGGCCGAGCTGCAATACGGCAAGCTGCCGCAACTCGAGGCGCAGCTGAAGCAGGTCACGCAGGCCGAGGAGCAGAAGGAGCTGAGCCCGTCGCGGCCGCGCCTCCTGCGCACCCAGGTGGGCGCCGAGGAGATCGCGGAAGTGGTGTCGCGCGCGACCGGCATCCCGGTGTCGCGGATGATGCAGGGCGAGCGCGAGAAGCTGCTGCACATCGAGGAGAAGCTGCACGAGCGCGTGATCGGCCAGGAAGAGGCGATCGACGCGGTGGCCGACGCGATCCGCCGCTCGCGCGCGGGGCTGTCCGATCCGAACCGTCCTTACGGCTCGTTCCTGTTCCTCGGCCCGACGGGCGTGGGCAAGACCGAGGTCTGCAAGGCGCTGGCCGGGTTCCTGTTCGATTCGGAGGACCACCTGATCCGCATCGACATGAGCGAGTTCATGGAGAAGCACAGCGTGGCGCGGCTGATCGGCGCGCCGCCGGGCTATGTCGGCTACGAGGAAGGCGGCTACCTGACCGAGGCCGTGCGTCGCAAGCCGTACAGCGTGATCCTGCTCGACGAGGTCGAGAAGGCGCACCCGGACGTGTTCAACGTGCTGCTGCAGGTGCTCGACGACGGCCGCATGACGGACGGGCAGGGCCGCACGGTCGACTTCAAGAACACCGTGATCGTGATGACCTCGAACCTCGGTTCGCAGGTGATCCAGTCGATGGCCGGTTCGCCGCAGGAGGCGGTGAAGGATGCCGTGTGGGAAGAGGTCAAGCTGCACTTCCGGCCCGAGTTCCTGAACCGGATCGACGACGTCGTGGTGTTCCATGCGCTCGACCGCGCCAACATCCAGGCGATCGCGAAGATCCAGCTCGCGCGCCTGCATGACCGGCTCGCCAAGCTCGACATGCAGCTCGACGTGTCCGACGCGGCGCTCGACCAGATCGGCAAGGTCGGCTACGACCCGCTGTTCGGCGCGCGGCCGCTGAAGCGCGCGATCCAGCAGGAGATCGAGAATCCGGTCGCGAAGCTGATCCTTGCCGGACGCTTCGGGCCGAAGGACGTGATCCCGGTGGACGTGCAGGACGGCAAGTTCGTGTTCGATCGCGTCGTCCACTGAATCCGGCCTCGGCGCGCGGTTGCCGTGCCAATGAAAAACCCCGCCTTGGCGGTAATGCCGTTCAGTTAAGCAACTGAACGGCATTTTTGTTTTGGGGAAGGAGTGGTTGTAAACGCTGCGCTGAAGTGT